>CBDDEI010000002.1:0-2364919 GCA_965226775.1 Dehalococcoidia bacterium | reverse complement strand
CGGTGGGTGGGAAGTTCACGTAGATGCCGCCTGGCTGGTCTGCGCCGCCGTTAAGGCCCAGGGTAGTGCCCTCCGGAACCACCGTTGCGGTCACACTGGGCTCAGCGGCAATCAAGCCGGAGAACTGCGGTCCGGTTGGCGTCGGTGTCGCCGTAGGCGTTGGGCTCGGTGTGGGCGTTGGGGTTGGCGTTTGGGCAGGGCGGCTGCTGCCTCCTCCGCCTCCTCCACTGCTGCTGCTGCCGCCCGATGAGGTGGTGGTGGTGGTGGTGATGGTGACGTTGATCGTCACCTCGGTCGTGGTGTCGATCGCCGTGTCGGGGTTGCCGAGGTCATCCTTGCTGTCGCTGACCGACACGAAGACTTTGTAGATGGTTCTCTGGATGCCGGTCAGCAGGGCCCTGGTCAGCAACTGGCCGGAGGACGTGTCAAGGTCGAAGCCGGCCCCGTCGGGGCCGCCCAGGCTGTAGGTCAGGGCGTCGTTGTCGGCGTCGGTGGCCGAGACGGGTGCGCCGATGTTCCTGCCCGCGGGCGTGTTCCTTGGGACGCTGCGCGTCGCGGTCGGGGCCTCCCTGAACACCGGCTTGTTCCTTCCCGGCACCATCTCCACCGCGTTGGCGGAGATCGCCTGGGCGCTCTGCCCCCGTGCTTCTTCATCGAAGTAGGAGGCAGTGGCCCGCAGGTAGTTGCCCACATCGTCGGCAACCGGCGTGTAGATGTCTGAAGTTGCCCCACTGATGGGGTTCCAATCGGGGGTGCCGTTCGGAGAACGCTCCCACGACCAGATGACGCTGCCACGGATTTGGTCGGGCTCCGTTAGCGTGGCGGTGAGTGGGATCACAACCAGGGGCTGCAGCGACGACAGCGTGACCGTGGCGGGCTCATCGACGTTATTGACGGTGATGGTGACCCTGATAGTGTCGGTGGCGCCGGCCGTGTCGGTGGCGGTTACGGTTACGGAGTAAGTAGCGGTCGTTTCATGGTCCAAGGCGGCCTTGGTCCGCAACTGGCCGGTGGTGGCGCCAATGTCGAAGGAGGCCGCGCCGTCGACGTCCAGGGAGTAGGTCAGGGGATCGTTCTCGGGGTCGGTGGCCGCGACGGGTTCGCCGATGTTCACGCCCGCCACTGTGTTCTCGTTCACGTCGCGCGCAGCGGTGTTGGACGGGAACTGGGGCGGCTCATTCGGCCCCACCCGCGCTGGCGCCACCCTATTGCCCGTGCCCGACCGTGCGCTCTTGTCCGGCCCTTCTCCATCGGTGTAGGAGGCAGTGGCCCGCACGAAGAGGCCCACATCGGCGGCAACCGGCGTGTAGGTGGCTGCGGTTGCCCCGCTGATAAGGGTCCCAGGGGCATTCCGGCTCTGAGCACGCCGCCACGACCAGGTCACGCTGCCACCACTGACGTCGACGTCGTCGCGATCGTCCAGAGTGGCAGTCAGCGGGATTCCCGCGATGGGCTGCACCGTCGACAGCGTTACCGTCCCCTTTTCATCGACGTTGCCAACGGTGATGGTGACCTCGATAGTGTCGTTCAGGCCGGACGGGTCTGCTGCGGTGACGATGACGGTGTAGCTGTGGGTCCCAGTTTCGTAGTCCAGAGCGGCCTTGGTCTGCAACCGGCCCGTAGTGGCGACAATGTCGAAGGTGGCCCGGCTGGGGACGTCCAGGGAGTAGGTCAGGGGATCGTCATCGTCGTCGGTGGCCGCGACGGGAGCGCCGATGTTCACACCCGCCACGGTGTTTTCATCCACGCTGCGCATTCCGGTCTCGCTGATCGGGAACTCCGGGGCTTCGTTCAGGTCGGCGACCAGAATCGTCACCGTGATCATGTCGTCCGTCACCTCATCAACGTCGCCGTTGGCGTCCTTGCTGTCGCGGACTGACACGGTGACCGTGTAACTGGACTTGTCCTCAAAGTCCAGGGCGGCCTTGGTCAGCAACTGGCCGGAGGATTCGTCAATGTCGAGGGACGCTGCGCTGGTAGCATCCAGGGAGTAGGTCAGGGTGTCGTTCTCGGTGTCGGTGGCCCGCACCGGGTCGCCGATGTCCTGGCCCGCGGTGGTGTTCTCGTCCACGCCGCGCGTCGTGGTCAGGCCCTCGTCGAAGGTCGGCAGTGTGTTGGGCGCGCGTGTCACCGTCACGGTGTAGGTGTGGGTAGGGGTGCCGTCCTCAGGGGTGACCGTGATGGTGATCACGTTCGTCCCCACCTCGAGCAGCACCGAGTCTCCGTTCGTGTAGGTATCCGCGCCCTTCGTGATGGACACGGTGTCGCTGTTGTTGTACAACCCCGCCGTCACCGTTGTGGACGTCACGTCGTGGTCCGCGGAGGCGGTATAGACCACGGTGTCACTGGCGAAGGCAGGCTCGAGGGTCACGCCACTGAGCGTCAGCGACTCGAGCGTGCAGAACGGCAGCCCCAGGCCGGGGGTGTCGCCGTCGTCAGCGGTGTCGCCGTCGGTGTTCGCGTCCACCGCGATGAAGTCATGGGCCGGGAGGCTCTCAAACTCAGGGGCGGTCACGAGATAGCGCAACCCGTTGGGCACGCACCCGGTCAAGGCGTTGCCCGCGAACCGAGTGACATCCAACTGGTTGAGGTCGCTCAGTGCGTCCGGAATCGGCCCGCTTAGCTGGTTGTCGTCAAGGTACAGGACATCCAGCTGGTTGAGCGTGCCCAACGCCTCCGGGATCGCCCCCGTCAACCGGTTGTCCCGCAGAGACAGGTCTTGCAGCCCGGTGAGGCTGCCCAGCCAGTCCGGGATCGTCTCGCTCAACTGGTTGTCGCCAAGATTCAGGGTCGTCAGACTGGAGAGGGCGCCCAAGTCCGGGATCGTCCCGCTCAAGCGGTTACCGCTGAGGTCCAGTGTTGTCAGGCTGGTGAGGGTGCCCAACGCGGCCGGCAGGGTCCCGCTCAAGTTGTTACCAGGAAGCTCCAGCTCCGTGACGCTGCCGTTGCTGTCCGCCTCGACGCCGAACCATTCGTCAAGGGGCTCAGTAGTGCTCCCCCAGTTGGTCTTGTCCGTCCAGGAAGCGCCGCCCACACGGTTATACAGCGCCATCAGCGTTTCTTGGTCCACCCCCGCGCGGAATATCGTCACGGTGTAGGTCAGCGTGGGGGTGCCGTCGGTAGGGGTGACCGTGATGGTGATCTCGTTCGGCCCCGCGGCGACGGGCACCGCTGCGCCGCTCGTGTACGAGGCCGTGCCCTTCCTGATGGATAAGCGGTCGCTGGAGTTGGCGTTGGCGTCCAACGTCGCCGTCACCGTCGTGGCTGCCACGGTGCTGGCCACGGAGGCGGTGTAGGCCGCCGTGCCGCTGGCGAAGGCCGGCGTGAGGCTCACGTCGCTGAACGTCAGCGCGCTGACCATGCAGAACGGCAGGTGCAGGCCGGGGGTATCCTCCCTGTCATCGGTGTCGCCGTCCCCGTTCGGGTCGTCCGGGATGAAGTCCTGGGCCGGGAGGTTCAGCGGGCGGCGGTCGGGGTCAAACTCCTCGGACTCGAAGTCCTCGGCAGTCAAGAGATAGCGCAACCCGAGGGGCACGCACCCGGTCAACGACGGGTTGCTCGCGAAGCGTGTGACCCTCAAATCGTCAAGGTTGCCCAGCGCGGCCGGGAAGTCCCCGCTCAACTGGTTGACACTCAGGTACAAGTGCGTCATGTTGGTGAGTTGCCCCAGCCAGGCCGGGATCTCTCCCGTTAGCTCATTGTTCCGCAGGAACAGTTGCGTCAGGCTGGTGAGGCTGCGCAGGTCCGGGATCGTCCCGCTCAACTCGTTGTAACTGAGACGGAGTTCTACCAGGCTGGTGAGGCTGTCCAGCCAACTCGGGATCCCTCCCGTCAAGTCGTTGTGGTTCAGGTACAGGTGCGTCAGGCTGGTGAGGCTGCTCAGGGTTGGGATCGTCCCGTCCAACTGGTTGTTACTGAGACTGAGTGCCCTCAGGCTGGTGAGGCTGCTCAGGGTTGGGATCGTCCCGTCCAACTGGTTGAAACTAAGAGCCAGTTGTTCCAGGCTGGTGAGGCTGTTCAGCGTGGCCGGGATTGCCCCGCTCAACTGATTGTGGTTCAGGTACAGGTGCGTCAAGCTGGTGAGGCGGCTCAGGTCTGGAATCGTCCCGCTCAACGCGTTACGGTTCAGCCACAGTTGCTCCAGGTTTGTGAGGCTGCTCAGGTCCGGGATCTCACCGCTCAACTGGTTGTCCCAGAGATACACCCGCTGCAGGCTAGTGAGGCTGCTCAGGTCTGGAATCGGCCCGTCCAAGTTATTTCTGCTGATGTCCAGGGTCGTTAGGCTGGTGAGGCTGCCCAGCGAGGTTGGAAGCGACCCGCTCAAATCATTGCCCCACAGCGACAGTGCCTGCAACTTGGTGAGGCTGCTCAGGTCCGGGATCGTCCCGCTCAACGTGTTACCGCCCAGGTACAGGTAAACCAGCTTGGTGAGGGTGTTTAGCGAGCCTGGGATCTCCCCCGTCAACTGATTGTCCCACAGGGCCAGCTCCGTCAGGCGGGTTTGTCTGCCCAGGTCCGGGATCGACCCGGTCAACTCGTTATCGCCCAGGTACAGTTCCGCCAGGATGGTGAGGCTGCCCAGGTCCGGGATCGACCCGGTCAACTCGTTATTGTAAAGGTACAGTTCCCGCAGGTTGGCGAGGTCGCCCAGCGAGGCCGGGATCGACCCGCTCAACTGGTTGCGGCTCAGAAGCAGCCACTCCATCCGGTCGAGGTTGCCCAACGCGTCCGGCAGGGTCCCAACCAAGTTGTTTCCCTCAAGCTTCAGCTCCATGACGCGGCCGATGTGGGCCGGGGCGAAGATGCCATACCAACTGTCGAGGGGCTCAGCGCTCCCCCAGTTGGTGTTGTCCGTCCAGTTGTCGCCGCCCGCGCTGCTGTACAGCGCCATCAGCGCGGCCTTGTCCGTTGCCGTCGTTCCCTTACGGACCACCAGCACGGTGTAGGTCCGCATCGTCGTCGTTCCGTGGGCCGTAAGGCTCACCACCACGTTGACGCGCGTTGCGCCCACCGCAGGCAGGTTCACCAACTGAGCGGCGGTCACGGTGGCGTCACCGCCTGGCGTGCCCGTGACGGTAACCTGGCTCACGCTGTTATCAACGTGGACCTCGTAGAAATAATCCGTGCTATAGAACGCTGGGACGAGCGTCTGCGCCGTCCCCCCCGCGGTCACCGTCAGATCGTAGAGCATGGGGCCGCCCAGCGATTGGGCGCGGGCCAAGTTTAGCGATGCAATAGAGGGCGCGAGGGCGGCAACAAGGCCAACAGCGGCAAAGAGGGCCAGTGCGGCAATCGTGCTGGTGAAGATTCTTTTACGCATAGTAGAACGTTAAGCTCCTGTGTTTGGAATGTGGTCTGGGCAACGTTGAGCCGGGGGTCTGTTATTGCAGTGTCGGGATGCAGGGTCCCTAGGCGGCGGGTAATCTCTGGCTAGGACAGGCCAGGTTTAGCGATGCAAGAGAGGGCGCGAGGGCGGCAACAAGGCCAACAACGGCAAAGAGGGCCAGTGCGGCAATCGTGCTGGTGAAGACTCTTTTACGCAAAAGGTTACACTCCTATGTTTGGATGGTGGTCTGGGCAACGTCTAGCCGGGGGTCTGCATCACCGTGGGCGCGCGCCGTGACAACACGCAGCGCGCGCCCACTAGCCTGCGCCCCTACCCCGGCGCTAGGAACACGTAGGTGGCGCTCCACGGCAGCGGGTCGCCGTCGCCCTGAATCCGCGGCCGGACGCGCCAGTAGTAGATCTCGCCTGCTTCTAGGGGGAAGGCTTCCGGCACCACGTAGCTGTTGGGCGGGGTGCTGGCTCCGCCATGGACGTACTCGCTGTAGAGGAAGGCGTTCGGCCCGAACTCGTAGTCCCTGCTAACCTGCACCTCGTAATAGAACACGGCGGTGTTGGAGTTCGCCCAGGTTAACGTTGGGGTGAGCGTGCTCACCTCCGCAAAGGCCGGCGGCGCCACCGGGGTGATGGTGCTGCTGCTGGCTGGCGGTGTCTTGAAGCTGCTCACTGCCCACGCGCTCCAGTCGTCTTCCGTGGGGTTCGTCAGTACTGTGGCAGTGCGCACCCGCCAGAGGTAGGTCATCCCGGGCAGCATCACGTAGTTGGGGTCAGCGCTGCCGAAGTTGGGGCCCAGGACCTGGTACTGTGCGGCCCGCACTTGAGCGCCGTCGCCGATAACCAGGTTGATGCCGGGGCCATCCTCATTGAAGGGGATCACCTGCACTTGGAACCAGGTCGTGCTAGGCGGTTGCGTCCACTGCAGCAGCGGCCCCATGGACGAGGCATCGCCCATAGGCGGCTGGGTCAGGATCGGGCCGGGGTCGGTGATGGCCAACAGGACGAAGGTGGAGAGGTGGTCGATAGTCACCACCAGCCTGCCGTGCAGCACCTGCGCGGGCAGCACCTGGATGCCGTTGGGAGTTACCACGCCCACGGCGAGGTTGTTCAGGTCACCGCCTGCGGCCGCCAGCTGTTCTGGTGTGGGGTTTATCTCAATGGTCAGCGGCTCGCCCAGGGTGAGCGGGGTTTCTGGAGTGATGTCGATGGTGAGCGGCAGCAGGGTAGTGCCGCTGGGCGCTACTACGTCGCTCGGTGCTTCGTTGCTCACCGAGACGCTCACGTGCACCGGCAAGGCCACTGCGGTGGGTGGGAAGTTCACGTAGACGCCGCCTGGCTGGTCTGCGCCGCCGTTGAGGCCCAGGGTAGTGCCCTCAGGAACCACCGTTGCAGTCACGCTGGGCTCCGCGGCAATCACGCCGGAGAACTGCGGTCCGGTAGGCGTTGGTGTCGCCGTAGGCGTTGGGCTCGGTGTGGGCGTTGGGGTTGGCGTTTGGGCAGGGCGGCTGCTGCCACCTCCTCCGCCACCGCCACCGCTGCTACCCGATGAGGTTGTGGTTGTGGTGGTGGTGATGGTGATCGTCACCGTGGTCATGGTGTCGATCGCCGTGTCGGGGTTGCCGAAGTCATCCTTGCTGTCGCTGACCGACACGGAGACTTCGTAGCTGGTCCTGTCGATGCCGGTCAGCACGGCCAGAGTCAGCAACTGGCCGGAGGACCTGTTAAGGGCGAAGGAGGCCGCGTCGGGGCCGTCCAGGCTGTAGGTCAGGGCGTCATTGTCAGCGTCGGTGGCCGAGACGGGTCTGCCGATGTTCCTGCCCGCGGGCGTGTTCCTCGGGATGCTGCGCGTCGTGGTCGGACCATCCGTAAAGACCGGCGCGTTCCTTCCCGGCGCCAGCTCCACCGCGCTGGCGGAGATCGCCAGGGCGCTCTTGTCCGGCCCGTGGCCGTCGTCGTAGGAGGCAGTGGCTCGCAGGTAGTCGCCCACATCGCCGGCAACCGGCGTATAGGTGTCTGAAGTTTCCCCATTGATGGTGGTCCAATCGGAGGCGCCGTTCGGAGAACGCTCCCACAGCCAGGTCTCGCTGCCACTGACGTTGTCGAGATCATCCAGCGTAGCGGTGAGCGGGATAGCGACGAGGGGCTGCTGTGACGACAGCGTTACCGTGCCGGGTTCGTCGCGGTTGTTGACGTCGATGGTGACGCTGATGGTGCCGGTGGCGCCTGCCGTGTCGGTGGCGGTTACGGTTAAGGAGTAAGAAGGGGTCGTTTCAAAGTCCAGGGCGGCCTTGGTCCGCAACTGGCCGGTGTCTTTATTGATGTCGAAGGACGCCGCGCCGTCGGCGTCCAGGGAGTAGGTCAGGGTGTCGTTGTTGGGGTCCGTGGCTGTGACGGGCGAGCCGATGTCCTCGCCCGCCGGCGTGTTCTCGTCCACGTCGCGCGTCGCGGGCGGGCTCTCGACGAAGATCGGCGGGTCATTCGGCGCCACCGGCGCTGGCTGCACCACGTTGGCGGAGACCCCTTCGGCGCTCTTGCCCGACCCTTCTCCATCGGTGTAGGAGGCGGTGGCCTGCAGGAAGCGGGTTACATCGGCGGTAACCGGCGTGTAGGTGGCTGAGGTTGCCCCACTGATGGGGCTCCAGGAGGAGGAGTTGCCGCTCGGGGAACCCGCCCACAACCAAGTCACGCTGCCACTCACCACGTCGTCGGGATCGTCCAGCGTGGCGGTCAGCTGGAATCTGACCTGAGGCTGCAGCGACGACAGCGTTACCGTGCCGGCTTCGTCGAGGTTGGTGACGGTGATGGTGACGGTAATGGTGCCAGTGGCGCCTGCCGTGTCGGTGGCGGTGATGGTGACGGAGTAAGTAGCGGTCGCTTCATGGTCCAAGTCGGCCTTGGTCTGCAACTGACCGGTGTCTTTATTGATGTCGAAGGACGCCGCGCCGGCGGTGTCCAGGGAGTAGGTCAGGGTATCGCTCTCGGGGTCGGTGGCCGTGACGAGCTCGCCGATGTTCCTACCCGCCACTGTGTTCTCGTCCACGGCGCGCGCAGCGGTGTTGGACGGGAACAGGGGCGGCCCATTCGGCGCCACCGGCGCTGCCTCCACCCTATTGGTCGAGACCGCCCGTGCGCTCTTGCCCGAATCTTCTCCATCGGTGTAGGAGGCGGTGGCCCGCAGGTAGTCGCCCACATCGGCGGCAACCGGCGTGTAGGCGGCTGAGGTTTCCCCACTGATGAGGGTCCCAGTGGAGTTCCTGTTCGGAGAACGCCGCCACGACCAGGTGACGCTGCCACTCACTTCGTCGGGATCGTCCAGCGTAGCGGTCAGCGGGGTTCCCTCGATGGGCTGCAGCGACGACAGCGTGACCGTGCCGGGTTCATCGACGTTGTTGACGGTGATGGTGACCGTAACGGTGTCGGTCTCGCCGGCCGGGTCCGTGGCGGTGACGGTCACGGTGTAGGTGAGGGTCCCAGTTTCGTAGTCCAGAGCGGCTTTGGTCTGCAACCGGCCCGTAGTGGCGACAATGTTGAAGGTGGCCCGGCTGGTGAGGTCCAGGGAGTAGGTCAGGATGTCGTTGTTGGGGTCGGTGGCCGTGACGGGAGCGCCGATGTTCGTATCCGCGGGCGTGTGCTCGTCCACGTCGCGCGCAGCGGTGTTGGACGAGAACACGGGCGGCTCATTCTGCGGCGCCGGCGCTGCCTGCACCGCGTTGGCGGAGACCGCCTGGGCGTCCTTGCCCGACGCTTCTCCATCGGTGTAGGAGGCGGTGGCCCGCAGGAAGCGGGTTACATCGGCGGTAACCGGCGTGTAGGTGGCTGAGGTTTCCCCACTGATGGGGGTCCAGGAGGAGCTGCCGTTCGGGGAACCCGCCCACGACCAAGTCGCGCTGCCACGCACGCCGTCGGGATCGTCCAGCGCAGCGGTGAGCTCGATAGCGACCTGGGGCTGCGTCGACGACAGCGTGACCGTGCCGGGTTCATCGACGTTGTTGACGGTGATGGTGACCGTAACGGTGTCGTACAGGCCGGCCGGGTCCGTGGCGTCGACGGTCACGATGTAGCTGTTGGGCTCCGTTTCGTAGTCCAGCGCGGCTCTAGTCCGCAACTGGCCGGAGGACGCATCAATGCTGAAAGAGTCCGCGTCGATGCTGTCGTCCAGGGAGTAGGTCAGGGTGTCGTTGTCGTTGTCGGTGGCCGCGACGGGCTCGCCGATGTCCTCGCCCGGTGACGTGTTCTCGTCCACGTTGCGCGCAGCGGTGTTGGACGGGAACTGGGGCTGCGTATTCGGCGCCACCGGCACTGGCAGCACCTATTGGTCGAGACGGCCTGTGCGCTCTTGCCCGACCCTTCTCCATCGGTGTAGGAGGCGATGGCCCGGAGGAAGTGGCCCTCAGCGACGGCATCCGGGCTGTAGGTGGCTGAGGTTTCCCCACTGATGAGGGTCCAGGAGTTCCCGTTCTGAGAACTCTCCCACGACCAGGTCACGCTGCCACGCACTTCGTCGGGATCGTCCAGAGAAGCGGTGAGCGAGGTTCCCACGATGGGCTGCGTCGACGACAGCGTGACCGTGCCATCTTCATCGACGTTGCCGACGGTGATGGTGACGGTGATGGTGTCGTCTGCGCCGGAGGGGTCCGTGGCGGTTACGGTCACGGTGTAGCTGGACTTGCCCTCGAAGTTCAGGGCGGCGCTAGTCCGCAACTGGCCCGTAGTGGCGACAATGTCGAAGGTGGCCCGGCTGGTGAGGTCCAGGGAGTAGGTCAGGGTGTCGTCCTCGTCGTCGGTGGCCGTGACGGGCTCGCCGATGTTCTCGCCCGGTGACGTGTTCTCGGCCACGTTGCGCGACGTGGACGGGCCCTCGACGAAGACCGGAGGCTCATTCGGCGCCACCGGCACTGGCAGCACCTTATTGGTCGAGACGGCCTGTGCGCTCTTGCCCGAATCTTCTCCATCGGTGTAGGAGGCAGTGGCCCGCAGGAAGCGGTTCACATCGGCGGCAACCGGCGTGTAGGCGGCTGAGGTTGCCCCACTGATGAGGGTCCCAGAGGAGGTTCTGTTCTGAGAACGCCGCCACGACCAGGTCACGCTGCCACTCACTTCGTCGGGATCGTCTAGCGTAGCGTCGAGCAGGGTTCCCTCGATGGGCTGCGTTGTTGACAGCGTGACCGTCCCCTCTTCATCGACGTTGTTGACCGTGATGGTGACCGTGATGCGGTCGTCCGCGCCGGACGGGTCCGCGGCGGTGACGTCCACGCTGTAGCTGATGGTCCCAGTTTCGTAGTCCAGCGCGGCCTTGGTCCGCAACTGGCCGGAGGACGCATCAATGTTGAAGGACGCCGCGTCGACGGCGTCCAGGGAGTAGGTCAGGTTGTCGTTCTCGGGGTCGGTGGCCGCGACGGGCGTGCCGATGTTCATGCCCGCCCCCGTGTTCTCGTCCGTGCTGCGCATCCCTGTCTCGCTGCTCGGGAACTCCGGGTCTTCGTTCAGGTTGGCGACCTGAATCGTCACCCTGATCGTGTCGTCCGTCGCATCATCAGCGTCGCCGTTGGCGTCCTTGCTGTCGCTGACCGACACGGTGACGGTGTACCTGGACTTGTCCTCGTGGTCCAAGTCGGCCTTGGTCTGCAACTGGCCGGAGAACTCGTCAATGTCGAAGGACGCTGCGCTGGTGGCGTCCAGGGAGTAGGTCAAGGTGTCGTTCTCGGTGTCGGTGGCCTCCACCGGATCGCCGATGTCCCGGCCCGCGAAGGTGTTCTCGTCCACGCCGCGCGTCGCGGCAGCGCCCTCGTCAAAGGTCGGTTGGGTGTTGGGCGCGCGCGTCACCGTGACGGTGTAGGTGTGGGTCGTGAGAGGGTCGTCCGCCCTAGTGACCTCGAGAGTAATCACGTCCGACCCCACGTCGAGCGGCACCTGGTCTCCGCTCGTATAGGTGTCCGCGCCCTTCGTGATGGACACGGTGTTGCTGGAGTTGTTCAAGTGCGCTGTCACCGTCGTGATTTGTACGTCGTGGGCCGCGGTGGCGGTATAGGTTGTGGTGCTACTCGTGAATACCGGGTTGAGGGTCACGTCGCCGCTGAATGTCAGCGAGCTGAGCGTGCAGAACGGCAAGCCTGGGGTATCGCCCACGTCAGCGGTGTCGCCGTCGCCGTTCGCGTCCACCGCGATGAAGTCATGGTTGGTCAAGCGAGTGCGCAACCCGTCGGGCACGCACCCGCTCAACTGGTTCTTGTTAAGGTACAGTTGCCGCAAGCTGGTGAGGCTGCCCAACTCGGCCGGGATCGGCCCGGTCAACCGGTTGTCGCCGAGATTCAGGGTCTGTACCTGGGTGAGCGCGGTCAAGTCCGGGATCGTCCCGGTCAACCGGTTGTCGCTGAGATTCAGGGTCTGTAGCTGGGTGAGGGTGCTCAAGTCCGGGATCGGCCTGCTCAACTGGTTGGCGCTGAGATTCAGGGTCTGTAGCTGGGTGAGCGCGGCCAAGTCCGGGATCGGCCTGCTCAACTGGTTGGCGCTGAGATTCAGGGTCTGTAGCTGGGTGAGCGCGGCCAAGTCCGGGATCGTCCCGCTCAACTGGTTATCGCTGAGATTCAGGGTCTGTAGCTGGGTGAGCGTGGTCAAGTCCGGGATCGTCCCGCTCAACTGGTTATCGCTGAGGTCCAGCGTTGTTAGGCTGGTGAGGCTGCCCAACGCGGCCGGCAGGGTCCCGCTCAAGTTGTTACCAGGAAGCTCCAGCACCGTGACGTTGCCGTTGCTGTCCGCCTCGACGCCGAACCAGGTGTTGAGGGGCTCAGTAGGGCTCCCCCAGTTGGTCTTGTCCGTCCAGGATGCGCCGCCCGCACTGTTGTACAGCGCGGTCAGCGTGGCCCGGTCCCCCTCCGCGCGGAATATCGTCACGGTGTAGGTGTGGGTAGGGGTGCCATTAGGAGGGGAGATCTCGATGGTGATCACGTTCTGCCCCACGTCGAGCGGCACCGAGTCGCGGTTCATATAGGTAGCCGCGCCCTTCATGATGGAGATGGGGTCGTTGCTGTTGTGCAACGTCGCCGCCACCGTCGTGGACTCCACGTCGTGGGTCACGGAGGCGGTATAGACCACGGTGTCACTGGCGAAGGCTTGCTGGAGGGTCACGCCGCTGAGCGTGAGCGAGCTGAGTGTGCAGAACGGCAGCCCCAGCGCGCTGAAGTCCTGGGCCTCGAGTGTCAGCATTTCTTCATCGGTGGCTTCGGGGTCTAGCATCGTGACAGCCGGGGCGTTCATGAGATAGCGCAACCCGTTAGGCACGCACCCGGTCAACGCGTTGCCCGCAAAGCGTGTGACCCTCAATCCGGTGAGTGTGCCCAACTCGGCCGGGATCGGCCCGCTTAGCTGGTTGTTGTCCAGGTACAGGAAATCCAGGTTCCTGAGGTTGCCCAGCTCCTCCGGGATCGTCCCGGTCAACTGGTTGTCGCCGAGATTCAGCGTGACCAGGTTCCAGAGGTTGCCCAGCTCCTCCGGGATCGTCCCGTCCAACTGGTTGCGGTCCAGGAACAGGTGCCTCAGGGGCCTGTGGCTGCCCAGCTCCTCCGGGATTTCCCCCGTAAACTGGTTGCCCGCCAGAGACAGCCACGTCAGGCTGGTGAGGCGGCTCAGCGAGTCCGGGATTTCCCCCGTAAACTGGTTATTGAAGAGCTTCAGTTCCACCAGGCGGGTGAGGCTGCTCAGGCCCGTGATCTCACCGCTCAGCTGGTTATTGGGGAGAGTCAGGTACTCCAGTTTGGTGAGGCTGCTCAGGCCCGTGATCGGCCCGGTCAACTGGTTCTCGGCGAGCCTCAGGGAGTACAGGTCGGTGAGTTTGCTCAGGTCCGGGATCGGCCCGGTCAAGTCGTTACCGTATAGCTGCAGTTGCTCCAGCTCGATGAGGTTGCCCAGCTCCTCCGGGATCGGCCCGGTCAACGCGTTATTGGCCAACCACAGGAGCTGCAGGTTGGTGAGGGCGCCCAGCGAGGCCGGGATCGGCCCGGTCAACTGGTTCTCATGCAGGGCCAGGTCCGTCAGGTTGGTGATTTTGCTCAGGTCCGGGATCGGCCCGGTCAACTGGTTGAAGCTAAGGTCCAGATACCTTCATCTTGTCGAGGTTGCCTAACGAGGCTGGTATGGTCCCGACCAAGTTCTGACATCAAGGGCCAGCAGCTGGATGCGCTCGTTGTCGCCATTCACCGTAGTGAGGGCATCCCACTCCTCGAAGGGCTCAGTGCTTCCCCAGTTAGGGTTACCTTTCCAGTTGGCGCCGTCGGTGCTGTTGTACAGCTCCATCAACACGAGCAGATCATGTACCGCCGGCCCCTCGCGGATCACCAACACGCCGTAGGTCTCTTCCAGCACATCCGGCGTCGGTATGGGTTACCACCACGTTGATGCGCTTGCCGGCCGTGGGGATGGTTCACCTGCATGGCCGGCGGTCACGCGTCGGCGTCCGTAAGCGTCGTCCCGTCCATGTTCTTATAGGCCACGGTGCCGTCGTCTTCCGGCGTGGCCTCAATGGTGATCTGGGTCACGGTATCGGCCACGGGGATCGTGTAGTAATGCACCGCGCTGTCGAACGTGGGCGTGAGCGTCAGCGCCAGTCGGCGTCACCCCCGAGGTCACCGTCAGCGCGGTGAGGGATGCGCCGCCCGGCGAGTGGGCGCGGGCCAGGTTTAGCGATGCAAGAGAGGGCGCGAGGGCGGCAATTAGGCCAACAACGGCAAAGAGGGCCAGTGCGGCAATCGTGCTGGTAAAGATGCGTTTACGCATTAGGTTACACTCCTCTGTTTAGTTGCTGGTCTGGGCAATGTCGCGCCGGGGGTAGTGCATCATCGTGTCCGCGCGCCGCGACAACACTCAGTGCTTGCCTGCTCACCTGCGCCCCTATCCCGGCGCCAAGAACACGTAGGTGGCGCTCCACGGCAGCGGGTCGCCGTCGCCCTGAATCCGCGGCCGCACCCGCCAGTAGTAGATCTCGCCTGCTTCTAGCGGGAAGGCTGCCGGCACCACGTAGCTGTTGGGCGGGGTGCTGGCTCCGCCATGGACGTACTCGCTGTAGAGGAAGGCGTTCGGCCCGAACTCGTAGTCCTTGCTTACCTGCACCTCGTAATAGAACACGGCGGTGTTGGAGTTCGCCCAGGTCAACGTCGGGGTGAGCGTGCTCACCTCCCCGAAGGCCGGCGGCGCTACCGGGGTGATGGTGCTGCTGCTGGCCGGCGGCGTCTTGAAGCTGCTCACCGCCCAGGCGCTCCAGTCGTCCTCCGTGGGGTTCGTCAGCACCGTGGCAGTGCGCACCCGCCAGAGGTAGGTCATCCCGGGCAGCATCACGTAGTTGGGGTCAGCGCTGCCGAAGTTGGGGCCCAGGACCTGGTACTGCGCGGCCCGCACCAGCGCGCCGTCGCCGATAACCAGGTTGATGCCGGGGCCGTCCTCATTGAAGGGGATCACCTGCACTTGGAACCAGGTAGTGCGCGGCGGTTGCGTCCACTGCAGCAGCGGGCCCATGGACGAGGCATCGCCCATAGGCGGCTGGGTCAGGATCGGGCCGGGGTCGGTGATGGCCAACAGGACGAAGGTGGAGAGGTGGTCGATGGTCACCACCAGCCTGCCGTGCAGCACCTGCGCGGGCAGCACCTGGATGCCATTGGGAGTCACCACGCCCACGGCGAGGTTGTTCAGGTCACCGCCTGCGGCCGCCAGCTGTTCCGGCGTGGGGTTTATCTCAATGGTCAGCGGCTCGCCCAGGGTGAGCGGGAGTTTCTGGAGTGATGTCGATGGTCAAGGGCAGCAGGGTAGTGCCGCTGGGCGCAGTCACGTCGCTCGGTGCTTCGTTGCTCACCGAGACGCTCACGTGCACTGGCAAGGCCACTGCGGTGGGCGGGAAGTTCACGTAGACGCCGCCTGGCAGGTCTGCGCCGCCGTTGAGGCCCAGGGTAGTGCCCTCAGGAACCACCGTTGCGGTCACGCTGGGCTCCGCGGCAATCAAGCCGGAGAACTGCGGTCCGGTTGGCGTTGGGGTCGCCGTAGGTGTTGGGCTCGGTGTTGGCGTTGGGGTTGGCGTTTGGGCAGAGCTGCTGCTGCCACCTCCTCCGCCGCCTCCGCTGCTACCGCCACCGCCGCCCGATGTGGTGGTGGTGGTGGTGGTGACGTTGATCGTCACCCGGGTCGAGGTGTCGATCACCGGGTCAGTTTCTGGGTTGCCGGAGTCATCCTTGCTGTCGCTGACCGACACGAAGACTTCGTACTTGTCGTCGAACACGAGATCCGCAAGAACCTCGGTCGACAACTGGCCGGAGGACGTGTCAAGGTCGAAGCTATCCCTGTCGCGGCCGCCCAGGCTGTAGGTCAGGGCGTCGTTGTCGGCGTCGGTGGCCGTGAAGGGTGCGCCGATGTTCCTGCCCGCGGGCGTGTTCCTTGCGACGCTGCGCGTCGCGGTCGGGTACTCCTTGAACACCGGCGCGTTCCTTCCCGGCGCCACCTCCACGGCGGTGTCGGAGATGGCCTGGGCGCTCTTGCCCGGCCCTGCTCCATCGGTGTAGGAGGCAGTGGCCCGCAGGTAGTCGCCCACATCGTCCAAAACCGGCGTATAGGTGGCTGAAGTTTCTCCGCTGATGGAGGTCCAATCGGAAGCGCCGTTCGGAGAACGCGCCCACGACCAGGTCACGCTGCTCCTATTGACGGTGTCGAGTTCATCCAGCGTAGCGGTGAGCGGTTTAGCGACGAGGGGCTGCGGCGAAGACAGCGTTACCGTGCCGGCTTCGTCGAGGTTGTTGACGGTGATGGTGACCGTGATGGTGTCGTCCAGGCCGGCTGGGTCGGCGGCGGTTACGGTTACGAAGTGAAAAGAGGTCGTTTCATGGTCCAAGTTGGCCTTGGTCCGCAACTGGCCGGTGGTGTCGACAATATCGAAGGAGGCCCGGCTGGTGGCGTCCAGGGAGTAGGTCAGGGTGTCGTCGTCGGGGTCGGTGGCCGCGACGGGCTCGCCGATGTCCTCGCCCGCCGGCGTGTTCTCGTCCACGTCGCGTGCACGGGTCTCGGTGAGCGGGAACTCGGGCGGGTCATTCGGCTCCACCGGCGCTGCCTGCACCCTATCGGTCGAGACGGCCTGTGCGCTCTTGCCCGGCCCTTCTCCATCGGTGTAGGAGGCAGTGGCCTGCAGGAAGCGGCCCGCATCGGCGGCAACCGGCGTGTAGGCGGCTGAAGTTGCCCCACTGATGGGGGTCCCAGGGGTATTCCGGCTCTGAGAACGCGCCCACGACCAGGTCACGCTGCCACTCACCACGTCGTCGGGATCGTCCAGCGTGGCGGTCAGCTGGAATCTGACCTGAGGCTGCAGCGACGACAGCGTTACCGTCCCGGCTTCGTCGAGGTTGTTGACGGTGATGGTGACGGTGATGGTGTCGGTGCCGCCTGCCGTGTCGGTGGCGGTTACGGTTACGGAGTAAGTAGCGGTCGTTTCAAAGTCCAAATCGGCCTTGGTCTGCAACTGGCCGGTGTCTTTATTGATGTCGAAGGACTCCGCGCCGTCGACGTCCAGGGAGTAGGTCAGGGTATCGCTCTCGGGGTCGGTTGCCGCGACGGGCTCGCCGATGTCCTCGCCCGGTGACGTGTTCTCGTTCACGTCGCGCGACGTGGACGGGCTCTCGTCGAAGATCGGCGGGTCATTCTGCGCCACCGGCGCTGCCTGCACCACGTTGGCGGAGACCCCTTCGGCGCTCCTGCCCGATCCTTCTCCATCGTCGTAGGAGGCAGTGGCCCGGAGGTAGTGGTTCACATCGGCGGTAACCGGCGTATAGGTGGCTGAGGTTTCCCCACTGATGGGGGTCCAGGAGGAGCTGCCGTTCGGAGAACCCGCCCACAACCAAGTCGCGCTGCCACGCACGTCGTCGGGATCTTCCAGCGTAGCGGTGAGCGAGGTTCCCACGATGGGCTGCGTCGACGACAGCGTGACCGTGCCCGCTTCCTCGACGTTGCCGACGGTGATGGTGACGGTGATGGTGTCGTCCGCGTCGGAGGGGTCCGTGGCGGTTACGGTCACGTTGTAGCTGGACTTGCCCTCGAAGTTCAGGGCGGCGCTAGTCCGCAACTGGCCCGTAGTGGCGACAATGTCGAAGGTGGCCCGGCTGGTCAGGTCCAGGGAGTAGGTCAGGGTGTCGTTGTCGTCGTCGGTGGCCGCGACGGGTGCGCCGAAGTTCGTATCCGCGGGCGTGTTCTCGTCCACGGTGCGCTCAGCGGTGTTGGACGGGAACTCGGGCGGCGAATTCGGCTGCACCGGCGCTGCCTGCACCCTATTGCCCGAGACCGCCAGTGCGCTCTTGCCCGACGCTTCTCCATCGGTGTAGGAGGCAGTGGCCCGCAGGAAGCGGTTCACATCGGCGGCAACCGGCGTGTAGGTGGCTGAGGTTGCCCCACTGATGAGGGTCCCAGAGGAGGTTCTGTTCTGAGAACGCCGCCACGACCAGGTCACGCTGCCACTCACGTCGTCGGGATCGTCCAGCGTAGCGGTGAGCAGGGTTCCCTCGATGGGCTGCGTCGACGACAGCGTGACCGTCCCCTCTTCATCGACGTTGTTGACCGTGATGGTGACCTCGATAGTGTCGTTCAGGCCGGACGGGTCTGCGGCGGTGACGTCCACGATGTAGCTGTTGGGCCCCGTTTCGTAGTCCAGCGCGGCTCTTGGTCCGCAACTGGCCGGAGGACGCATCAATGTTGAAGGACGCCGCGTCGACGGCGTCCAGGGAGTAGGTCAGGTTGTGGTTATCGTCGTCGGTGGCCGCGACGGGAGCGCCGATATTCCTGCCCGCCGGCGTGTTCTCGTCCACGTTGTGGAGGTCGGGCTCGATGGGCGTGAACACGGGGGCTTCGTTCAGGTTGGTGACCTGAACCGTCACCCTTATCGTGTCGTCCGTCATCTCGTCAGCGTCGCCGTTGGCGTCCATGCTGTCGCGGACTGACACGGTGACGGTGTAACTGGACTTGTCCTCGAAGTCCAGGGCGGCCTTGGTCCGTAACTGGCCTAAGAACTCGACAATGTCGAAGGACTCTGCGCTGGTGTCGTCCAGGGAGTAGGTCAGGGTGTCGTTGTCGTCGTCGGTGGCCGCGATGAGTTCGCCGATGTTCTGGCCCGCGGTGGTGTTCTCGTCCACGCCGCGCGTCGCGGCAGCGCCCTCGTCAAAGGTCGGGGGTGTGTTGGGCGCGCGTGTCACCGTCACGGTGTAGGTGTGCATAGGGGTGCCGTCGTTAGGGGTGATCTCGATGGTGATCACGTTTGGCCCCACGTCGAGCGGCACCGGGTCTCCGCTCGTGTAGGTGTCATTGTTGCTGTGCAACGTCGCCGTCACCGTTGTGGACGTCACGTTGTGGTCCGCGGCGGCGGCATAGACCACGACATCACTGGCGAAGGCTGGGTCGAGTGTCATGTCACTGAGCGTCAGCAACTCGAGTGTGCAGAACGGCAGCCCCAGACCGGGGGTGTCGCCATCGTCAGCGGTGTCGCCGTTGCCGTTCACGTCCACCGTGATGAAGTCATGGGCAGGGAGGCTGTTAAAGTCCGAGGCGGTCACGAGATAGCGCAACCCGTTGGGCACGCATCCGGTCAAGCTGTTGCCCGCAAAGCGTGCGACATCCAACTGGTTGAGGTCGCCGAGCGCAGCCGGAATCGGCCCGCTTAGCTGGTTGTTGTCCAGGTACAGGAGCTCCAGCTGGGTGAAGTCGCCCAACTCCTCCGGGATCGGCCCCGTCAACCGGTTGTCGCGGAGATTCAGGGTCTGTAGCTGGGTGAGCGCGGTCAAGTCCGGGATCGTCCCGCTCAACTGGTTATCGCCGAAATTCAGGGTCGTCAGGCTGGTGAGGCTGCTCAGGTCCGGGATCGTCCCGCTCAACTGGTTATCGCTGAGGTCCAGCGTTGTTAGGCTGGTGAGGCTGCCCAACTCGGCCGGCAGGGGTCCGCTCAAGTTGTTATCAGGAAGCGCCAGCTCCGTGACGTTGCCGTTGCCGTCCACCTTGACGCCGGACCAGGTGTTGAGGGGCTCAGTAGGGCTCCCCCAGTTGTCGTTCTCCGTCCAGGATGGGCCGCCCGCACTGTTGTACAGCGCGGTCAGCGTGGCTCGGTCCACGCCCTCGCGGAATATCGTCACGGTGTAGGTCGGCTTGGGGGTGCGGTCCGCAGGGTTGACCTTGATGGTGATCACGTTCGACCCCACGGCGAGGGGCACCGCTGCGCCGCTCGCGTACGAGCGCCTGCCCTTCTTGATGGAGAAGCGGTCGCTGGAGTCGGCCAACGTCGGCGTCACCATCGTAGATTCCACGGTGTTGACCACGGAGGCGGTGTAGACCGTCGTGGCGCTGGCGAAGGGAGGCGTGAGGGTCACGTCGCTGAACTCCAGCGTGCTGAGCATGCAGAACGGCAGGTTCAGCGCGCTGAAGTCATGGTCCCGCTCATCGGTCACGAGATAGCGCAACTCGAGGGGCACGCACCCGGTCAACGAAGGGTTGCTCGCGAAGCGTACGAAATACAGGTTGGTGAGGTTGCCCAGCGCTTGCGGGAAGTCTCCGCTCAACTGGTTCACGGACAGGTAAAGTATCCCCAGGCCGGTGAGTTGCTCCAGCCAGGCCGGGATTGGCCCGGTCAACTGGTTGTTCCGCAGGGACAGGAGGTCCAACTTCACGAGGCCGCTCAGGTCCGGAATCGTCCCGCTCAACTGATTGTGAGACAGGTTCAGGGACTTCAGGCCGGTGAGGTCGTTCAGCGAGCCCGGGATCGTCTCTGTCAAGTTGTTGTTGTGAAGCCACAGCAGTTGCAGGCTGGTGAGGCTGCTCAGGGTTGGGATCGTCCCGCTCAACTGGTTGTTATTGAGCCTGAGTTCCTTCAGGCTGGTGAGGCTGTTCAGCGAGGTTGGGATCGTCCCGTCCAACTGGTTGAAATCGAGACTCAGTTCTACCAGGTTGGTGAGGCTGTTAAGGGTTGGGATCGTCCCGCTCAACTGGTTGGAACTGAGAACCAGTTTTTGCAGGCTGGTGAGGTCGCCCAGCGAGTTCGGGAGCGCCCCGCTCAACTGATTGTAGTTCAGGTACAGGTGCGTCAGGCTAGTGAGGCTGCTCAGGTCTGGGATCGGCCCGCTCAACTGGTTACCCGGCAGATACAGTTTCTGCAGGTTGGTGAGGCCGCTCAGGTCTGGGATCGACCCGCTCATCTGGTTGTTACTGAAACTCAGTTCCTGCAGGTTGGTGAGGCCGCTCAGGTCTGGGATCGACCCGCTCATCTGGTTGTTACTGAAACTCAGTTCCTGCAGGTTGGTGAGGCCGCCCAGCGAGGCCGGGATCGCCCCGCGCAACCGATTGCTCGACAGTTGCAGATTCACCATTTGGTCGAGGTCGCCCAATGCGGCCGGCAGGGTCCCGACCAAGTTGTTTGCCCCAAGGTTCAGTTCTGTGACACGGCCGTCGCTGTTCGTGGTGACGCCATACCAGGTGTTAATGGGCGCAACGCTCCCCCAGTTGTAGCGGTTCCACCAACGCGTGGTGCCCGTACTGCGGTACAGGGACATCAGCGCGGCCCGGTCCACGCTCTCGCGGAATATCGTCACAGTGTAGGTCTGCGTCGTCGTCGTCGTCCCGCTGTCCGTATGGGTCACCACCACGTCGACGCTCGTTTCGGCGGACGCAGGCAGGTTCACCTGCTGGTCCGCGGTCACGGTGCCGTCGTCGTCCGGCGTGCCCGCAACGGTAACCTCGGCCACGCTGTTTTCCACGCGGATCGTGTAGGAGTGCACTGTGCTGCTGAACGTGGGCGTGAGCGGCAGCGCCGTCCCGTCCGAGGTCACCGTCACCGTCAGCGCGGTGAGGGATGCGCCGCCCGGCGAGTGGGCGCGGGCCAGGTTTAGCGATGCAAAAGAGGGCGCGAGGGCGGAAACAAGGCCAACAACGGCAAAGAGGGCCAGTGCGGCAATCGTGCTGGTGAAGATTCTTTTGCGCATCAGGTTACACTCCTATGTTCGGATGGTGGTCTGGGCAACGCTGAGCCGGGGGTTTGCCATTGTGGTGTAGGGGTGATAGGTCCCCAGGCAGCGGGCAATCTCTGTCCAGGCCAGGCCGGAGTTGGACCAACGGAAGACCTTACTATTGGTGCCGCTGTTAGTGGCGCCTGCGCTGGAATAGCAACCCGCCTGTTGCCGACCACCAGCACCAAATCGTCGTACTCGTTTGACTGGGGCGGGGGATACAGTCTCAGTTCGAGTCTGTTCGTGATGGTGGAGTATCCTCGGAAAGTCCCACCCCCCACCGTGAGCGTAGCGGTTCAGAGCTCCACGTCCGTCGTCTCCACTCCCTGGGCGTGGGCCTGCGGGGCCGGGAAGACGGCCAGTAGGCCGCTGGCCGCAGCCGCGAGCAGCAGGGCCACGCCTCATCAACGCGGCGCTATAGGAAATGCTGAAGTTTGGCATTGCCTTGGTCATGACTCTCCTCCTTGCGTAGTGTTTGGACGCGCGCGGAGCCTCTGCGTACTCCACTTTACTGGTGGCGTGTAAGGTGGCCGTGAGAGAATTGGCGATTTTCCGTGAAATTAGTGTAAGTTTGGGCCGGGACTGGTATAATTGCCCCAGCAGCGTCCAATACGGACTCCAGAGGCAGCCGCTGCGCATTGGTTGGGAAATCGGGCCTTCCACAGCCCTATTGAGGCGAAGATATGAAGCGAGACGATGCACGAGACTTGGAGATGCAGGCCCTGAGAGACCGGCTGTCCCGGCTGAGTGAGGCCAGCCTGCGCATCAACGAGAGTTTAGACTTCGAGACGGTGCTCCAGGGGGTCCTGGACTCCGCCCGCGACCTCACCCAGGCCCGCTACGGGGCGATGACGGTCGTCAACGATTCGGCGCTGGCACAGGACTTCCTCACTTCGGGGTTAACTCCCGAAGAGGCCAAGGGGCTCCGAGACTTGCCGGAGGGCCAGCGCCTCTTTGAGTACCTGGGCAAGATTGTGGAGCCGCTGCGGCTGCGGGACTTCCACGGCCACACACGGTTGCTGGGGTTGCCCGAGTTCCACCCACCCATGCCGGTGGGGTCCGTCTTCCCCTTTCTGGCGGCTCCGGTCCGCCACGGCGGCGAGCGAGTTGGCATCATCCATCTTGCCGAGAAGGAAGGCGGCTCGGAGTTCACCGCCGAGGACGAGGAGACGCTGGTGATGTTCGCCTCCCAGGCAGCGATGGTCATCGCCAACGCCCGCCGGTACCGGGACGAGCAGCGGGCCAGGGCCGATCTGGAGACCCTGATCAACACCTCTCCGGTGGGTGTGGTGGTCTTCGACGCCAGGACGGGAGCCCCGATGTCATTCAACCGGGAGGCGGCGAGAATCATGGAGGCCCTGAGGTCGCCGGACCAGCCGCCGGAGCACCTCCTACACGTGCTCACCGTCCAGCGGGGAGACGGGCGGAGGCTATCCCTGGCTGAGGTCCCCCTGGCTGAGGTGCTGAGCATTGGGGAGACGGTGCGCGCCGAGGAGATGGTTTTCCAGGTGCCTGATGGCCGGAGCGTGAGTGCGCTGATAAACGCCACGCCCATCCGGTCGGAGAACGGGGAGGTCGAGTCCTTCGTCGTGACCATACAGGACATGACGGCCTTGGAGGAGATCGAGCGGCTGCGGGCCGAGTTTCTGGCCATGGTGAGCCACGAGCTGCGCACCCCGCTGACCTCGGTCAAAGGCTCAGTCACGACGCTGCTGAACCCTCCCACCGTGCTCAACTCCGCCGAGACGAGGCAGTTCTTCCGCATTATCGACGCGCAGATCGACCGGATGCACATTCTGATAAGCGATCTGCTGGACGTGGCTCGCATCGAGACGGGCACGCTTGCTATCTCACCCGAACCGACGGACGTGGCCATCCTGGTGGGCGAGGCCCGCAACGGCTTCATCAGCGGCGGGATAAGGCACAACATCGAAATCGACCTTGCGCCGGACCTGCCCTGGGTCATGGCGGACAGGCTGCGCATGGTCCAGGTGCTGGGCAACCTGCTGACCAACGCAGCCAGGCACTCGCACGATTCCTCCGTCATCCGGGTGAGCGCAGTGGGGGAGGGAGTCCACGTTGCGGTGTCAGTGTCCGACCAGGGCAGGGGCATCCCCGCCGAGAGCTTGCAGCTCCTGTTTCGGAAGTTCTCCCGGATCGAGTCCGAGGAGCAGGGGGGCGACACCGGCCTGGGCCTTGCCATCTGCAAGGGGATAGTGGAGGCCCACGGGGGCCGCATCTGGGCCGAGAGCGACGGGCCGGGCCTGGGCGCACGGTTCACCTTCACCCTTCCGACGGTCGAGGAGGCCGGGTACGTCTCTCCGGTGGCGCCCGCCCAGCCCTCTACCCGCGCCATGCGACGGCGGGCGTCGGAACAGGTGCGGATACTTGTTGTGGACGACGACCCCCAGGCCCTCAGGTATGTCCGTGAGGCCCTAGTCAGGTCGGGCTACGAACCGCTGGTTACGGCCGACCCGGAGGAGGCGCTCCGTCTCGTGCAGGAGGAGAAGCCCCATTTGGTCCTGCTCGACATGGTGCTGCCTGGGACCGACGGGATAGACTTGATGAGGGACATCGCGGTGAGGAGAGACGTGCCGGTCATATTCCTGTCCGCCTACGGCCAGGACAAGCTCGTCGCCAGGGCCTTCGACATGGGAGCCGCCGACTACGTGGTCAAGCCCTTCTCGCCGGCAGAGCTGTCGGCCAGGATCAGGGCCGCGCTGCGCAGGCGCGAGGCCCCTAAGCCGTCGGAGCCCTACGTCCTGGGCGATCTGACCATCGACTATAACGAGCGCCGGGTGACCCTCGCCGGTCGCCCCATCCAACTGACCGCTATTGAGTACGGGATGCTGGTCGAGCTTTCGACCAACGCCGGGCGCGTGCTGACCTACGAGCATCTGCTGCGGCGGGTCTGGGGGCTCGACGCCGACGCCGACGTTCGCCCGATGCGGACCGCCTTAAGTAGCATCCGCCGCAAGCTGGGCGACGACGCAGAAAACCCGGCCTACATCTTCACGGAGCTCCGCGTCGGCTACCGGATGCCCAAGGGGGAGGGGCAGGTCAACGGGACGGAGATCTCCAATACTGCAGGTCAGAATGCATAATCCTGACTCTCCATCGTCACCGAGCTACTCAAAACCGCGGAGTCGCGCCTTGAGACTGCTAGCCGCAGTAACCGGTGCTTCTCCAGCGAGCCGTTGGAACCCAAAAGCAGCCGACGCGGATGCGTTGCGATATCCGGCGACGCTATTTGTCTGGGTGCGCTGGTTCATTGTCGTCTTGTGCCTGATCCTTTTGATTTACCGCCCCGATTTTACCCTCTTCACATATGGAGCTTACACACTCTTCCTCACACTGCTGGTAGCATTAAATGGGTACGTTCACTACCGCGTCCGGTCAGGTCGTACAGTGACATTGCACTGGATGCTCGCGCTCAGCGCTATGGATTTGGTCCTGATTACGGCGGGCTTGGTAGTGGCCGGCGGGTTCAAACACTACTTGTTCTACTTGCTGTACTACCCTGCCCTGGTTTGGTTCGCCGTCTTCTTCAGCTCCTTCAGACTAACCTTCGCATGGGTGACAATGGTGGCCGTTATTTACGCCCTTGTGAGCCTGACGGTTGGAGAAGGTCTCGACCTTGAGGCAAGAGACGACAAGGCGCTGTTTGCAAGAATCGCCGTCATGTATGCGGTAGCGGCATCCGCTAATTTTGTCACCAGCTCCGAGAGGATGAAGAGGCAGGAGGCCATGGAACGGGAGCGCGCGCTTCAAAGGGAGCGTATAGAGCTTTCCCAGACCATCCACGACACCGTGGCGCAGTCCGTGTACGTTGTGGGACTGGGTGTCGAGACGGCCAGGGATCTGGCCAAGGAGACCAACGATGGATTGGCGGCCAGGCTGGAGGCGATCCTCGGCATGTCCAGAACGGCCATGTGGGAACTGAGGCACCCTATTGACTCAGGTCAAATCTTTGAGGGCCGGGACCTCGCGGAGGCGTTGAACTCCCACGCCTCCGCGTTTACCGCCATTACGTCCCTGCCCGTGGAGGTGATCCAGGCTGGCGAAGAACCCGACCTGCCGCCGCTCATCAGGGGGCTGCTCTTTGCCATCGCCCACAACGCGATGACCAACGTGTTGCGCCATGCGCAAGCTAGCCGGGTCGAAGTCGCCCTCGATTTCCAGGCCGACCACCTAGGTCTGTCCGTGTTGGACGACGGCATCGGGATACCCCAAGCGCGCGAAAGATGGGGCCACGGTCTCCGCAACATGGCCGCCAACGCGCAGCGCATGGGCGGACGTTTGGAGGTATCGCCAGGCGTTGGCGGAGTCGGCACCAGAGTAACCTGCGTAGTCCCCTACCAAGCAAATCCAGGAGGTGTGTAGAGTGTCAGCGAGAGTGCCGATTAGAGTGATGCTGGTCGACGACAATGAAATCGTCCGGAAAGGCCTTCAGGAAGCGTTAGAACACTCGGATGACTTCACGGTGGTCGGGCAGACTGGCGAAGGAGAAGAAGCACTGGGTTTGGCGGAGAGGCTCCGGCCCGATGTAATTCTGATGGACGTGCTGATGCCCGGGAAGAACGGCATCGACGCGTGCCGGGAGATCATGACGGCGCTGCCCGACGCGAAAGTGCTCATGCTGACCGCCTTTTCGGACAGTAACGCCTCGAACAATGCGGTGGCCGCGGGGGCGATTGGCTACTTGCCCAAGCTGTGGGGCAGGGATCAACTCTTGAATACCCTGCGAGACGTAGTGCAGGGGCGCTACCGCTCGTCCAATCCCAGCGCCGTTAGAAAAGGATGAGTCAGGTTGTCCGGGAAGTCCTGAGGGAGAGGACGCTTGGCCAAAGCCCTGGCGAAACCGCTGCACAGGGTCTTGTCTCGCGGTGGGGAGCCCCGATGCTTGTGGTTGGGCCTGTTCTCACGTCCGCTGACGAGAGGCATCGCGGTCGCCTCCGATGAATGACAGAGCCTCCAATCCGGCGGGCCTGAGGCTCCGAGGAGCTAATCCGGGGCGGCTCGACCAGCTCCTTATATGAGGACCTCCCAGCAAAAAGTTCGCAATTCAGTCCCTTTAGGCCCACCTGAGAAGGCTCGAACCGACCATTAAGGTCGTGATGCCCATTGCCGAGGAACGGCCATGTCCGACTATGGACTGGCTTCAAGTCTACCGCCCACGGGTACCGGAGCTTTTGGTGTCTATTGGAAAACAGGGAACACCATCCTGCCGGTGCACCGGCCGTCCCGCGCCCGTAGCAGGCCCACGGTCCGCTCTTCCGCAAGTTCGTCTTCCTATAGATAAGCACTGTCCCACAGAGGACGCTCGTTTACCTTGGCGCAGGTGTCTGGGAGCAGGTCCCTCGCTTACCCCCACCGCTCCATGAGCGTCGCCACCCGATCGTCGTCCTCCCACAAGCACAGCGACTCGGCCTTGGCCCGATCCACTAGGTAGGCTGAGCGCTCGGCGAGGGCGTCGTTTAACGAGCAGTTCACCTTACTTTATCTGCCCATGAAAAACGCTACCAAGGAAAGGAGGGGGCCATCAGGCCCCCTCCTTTCTCAACGCTCGTCTCGCCTGCGCCCTATCCCGGCGCCAAGAACACGTAGGTGGCGCTCCACGGCAGCGGGTCGCCGTCACCCTGAATCCGCGGTCGCACCCGCCAGTAGTAGATCTCGCCCGCCTCTAGCGGGAAGGCTGCCGGCACCACGTAGCTGTTGGGCGGGGTGCTGGCTCCGCCGTGGACGTACTCACTGTAGAGGAAGGCGTTCGGCCCGAACGCGTAGTCCTTGCTTACCTGCACCTCGTAATAGAACACGGCGGTGTTGGAGTTCGCCCAGGTCAACGTCGGGGTGAGCGTGCTCACCTGCCCAAAGGCCGGCGGCGCCACCGGGGTGATGGTGCTGCTGCTGGCCGGTGGGGTCTTGAAGCTGCTCACCGCCCACGCGCTCCAGTCGTCCTCCGTGGGGTTCGTGGTCACCGTGGTAGTGCGCACCCGCCAGAGGTAGGTCATGTCGGGCAGCATCACGTAGTTGGGGTCAGCGCTGCCGAAGTTGGGGCCCAGGACCTGGTACTGCGCGGCGCGCACCAGCGCGCCATCGCCGATAACCAGGTTGATGCCGGGGCCGTCCTCATTGAAGGGGATCACCTGCACCTGGAACCAGGTAGTGCGCGGCGGCTGCGTCCACTTAAGCAGCGGCCCCATGGACGAGGCATCGCCCATAGGCGGCTGGGTCAGGATCGGGCCGGGGTCGGTGATGGCCAACAGGACGAAGGTGGAGAGGTGGTCGATGGTCACCACCAGCCTGCCGTGCAGCACCTGCGCGGGCAGCACCACAATGCCATTGGGGAGTCACCACGCCCACGGCGAGGTTGTTCAGGTTACCGCGTACGGCCCTCCAGCTGTTCCGGCGTGGGGTTTATCTCAATAGTCAGCGGCTCGCCCAGGGTGAGGGGCGTTTCCGGGATGATGTCGATGGTCAAGCGGCAGCAGGGTAGTGCCGCTGGGCGCTGTCACGTCGCTCGGTGCTTCGTTGCTCACCGAGACGCTCACGTGCACCGGCAAGGCCACTGCGGTGGGCGGGAAGTTCACGTAGACGCCGCCTGGCAGGTCTCCACCGCCGTTAAGGCCCAGGGTAGTGCCCTCGGGAACCACCGTTGCAGTCACGCTGGGCTCCGCGGCAATCACGCCGGAGAACTGCGGTCCGGTAGGCGTTGGGGTCGCCGTAGGCGTTGGGCTCGGTGTTGGGGTTGGGGTTGGCGTTTGGGCAGAGCTGCTGCTGCCGCCGCCGCCGCCTCCCCCGCCGCTGCGCGGCGTCGGTGTCGCCGTCGCCGTAGGCGTGGTTCCCCCAGCGGTTGCGGTCGCCTCGTTGGACCATTCGGCGTCGCCGTCGGCGTTGACGGCGCGCAACTGGTAGGTGTAGGTCGTTCCAGCCGACACCTGGCTGTCCAGGTACGTTGTAGCCGCGGCGCTAGGTCCGGGATTGATGGGGGCATAGCTCTCGCCGGCCTCCTTGCGTTCCAGCTCGTAACGGGTGATGGGGCTGCCATTGTCTGCGGGCGTGGCCCACGACAGTTCGATGAAATCGACGCTGCTCCGGATGGGTGACAGATTCGTCACCTGCTCGGGCGGGGCAAAGAGTTCGGTGAACTCGGTGGCCGTGTTGTCCCCCGGACTGCGGTCGAGCTCGTTGCTAGTGGCTATGGAGGTAATGGCGATGTCCGCGGATGCCGCTGGCCCGATCCGCACCAAGATCTCGCCGGCCTCGTTTGCACTCGCATCCAGGGTATCGAACGTACAGGCGACCACGCCGCCGGTTGCTCCTCCCGAGTGGGCGCACTTGTCAGCGGGAGTAGCCGACACGAAGCTCACGCCCCGGTCGAGCGTGCTCCTCACAACCGTGTTTGTCGATACAGCCGGGCCGGAGTTCGTGACGGTGTAGTCGTAGGTCAACTCATCGCCTCGGGAGACACGGAAGGGCGAGCCGGATACCGTTGTACTCAAGTCCACGATAGATGATATGTCGTCGGTGATGGTCACCGTCGCCGTGTCCCTTCCACCTTGCAGGTGCGGCAGACTGGGGTCGGCGTAGGCCAGGGTCACCGTGAAGGTCTCGTTGGGTTCCTGGACGGTGTCGTGAGTTACGCGTACCGTGAAGGTCTTCACCGCGCGGTAACGTCGCTGGCCGCTGACGGTCGCCGGGCTGAAATCACTCCGGTCGAAGGTCTCCGTGTCGGACAACCGCAGGTAGTCGGCGGGTTGGGTTGCGCTGCCGTCTGCGGTGGCTACGGTTACGTCGAAGGAGAAGCCGCTCTCCGGCCTCTTGTCCTTAGTGGTGATGGCGACGGCGCTCAGGGAGACGGGGTTAGTGCTCCCAGGGCTGGTGGCTTCTTCGGCCGTCTCCGCCGCCTGCTCCCAACTCAGGACCACGGGCACGTGGTCGTTGTCGGCGATGGTCACCGTCGCAGTGTCGGGACCTCCCTGTAGATGGGGGAGGCTTGGGTCGGAGTAGTTCAGGATTACCGTGAAGCCCTCGTCCGGCTCGTCGGCGGTGTCATTGATGATGGAGACGCTGATGTCCCGGGTTGCCTGGAAGCGGAATTGGCCGCCCCCCACGTCTGTGCGCGTGAAGTCGCCCTGGCGGAAGCTGAAGCTGCTGGTCAGCCTCCGATAGTCTGAGCCTTCGGTTGCGGTGTTGCCGGCCGTCGTCGCGGACAGGGGGACGGTGAAACCGCTCTCCGGCATTTTGTCCGAGGTGGTGGTAGCCCGGGCCTGCAGGGTGACCGTTAGCGCATCCTCGTCGACGCTCACCAACGGCTGTTCCCAGCTGAGGGTGACGGGTACGAAGTCGTTGTCGGTGATCGTTACGCTTGGCTGGTCCGCCCTGCATGAAGCGGGCCTGGGATTCGCGTACTCAATGGTTACGCCTCCTCGCAGTCGTGTGTCATCCTGAATGGGCACAGGCACTTGCTTAGCGGCGCGATAGCGGGGTTGGCCGTTGATGGTCACCCGGCTGAAGTCGTTCCGGCTGAACGTGACGGTGTCCACCTGCGTATAGTCGCCGGGCTGGGCCGCGCTGCCGTTAGACTAGAGATGGAGGCGTCGAAGGAGAACCCGTCTTCAGGCCGCTTGTCCACGGTGGTGACGGCGTAGGCGCGCAGTCGCTTCCGGCGTTCTCAACCGTTACGTCCGAGTGTTCCCAGCTGAGCACGTGTTCGTTGTCTTTTGTGACGACTGCGGTAGAGGGGCCTCCCTGGAGATGCGTGAGGCCGGGAGTCAGGTAGGCCAGTTTGAAGGCTTCGTTCGATTCATCCGCGGTGTCGTCTATGATGGCTACGGTCCCTGGTTGCGCGGCTGCTGGCCGTTCACGTCGGTCTGGCTGAAGTCGTTCCGGCTGAACGTGACGGTATCGTCCACCTGCGTATAGTCGCCGGGCTGGGTCGCGCTGCCGTTCGAGGTAGAGATGGAGGCGTCGAAGGTGAACCCGCTCTCCGGCCGCTTGTCCACAGTGGTGATGGCGTAGGCACGGAGTGCGGCGCTTCCGACGTGCTCAGCGACCGTTATGTCCGGCTGTTCCCAGCTGAGGGTGACGGCTACGAAGTCGTTGTCCTGGATTGTGACGACTGCCGTAGAGGGGCCTCCCTGGAGATGGGGGAGGCTTGGGCCGGAGTAGTTCAGGATTACCGTGAAGTCCTCGTCCGGCTCGTCGACGGTGTCGTTGATGATGGAGACGCTGATGTCCCGGGTTGCCTGGAAGCGGAATCGACCCCCAACGTTTGTGCGCGTGAAGTCGTCCTGGCTGAAGCTGAAGCTGCTGTTCAGCCTCCGATAGTCCGAGCCTTGAGTGGCGGTGTTGCCGGCCGTTGTCGCGGACAGGGCGACGGTGAAACCGCTCTCCGGCATTTTGTCCGAGGTGGTGGTAGCCCGGGCCTGCAGGGTGACCGTTAGCGCATTCTCGTCGACGCTCACGTCCGGCTGTTCCCAGCTGAGGGTGACGGGTACGAAGTCGTTGTCGGTGATCGTTACGCGCATCGTGGCTGCTCCGCCCTGCAGGTGAATTGGGCCGGGGTTCGCGTACTCAATGGTTACGGTGAAGTCCTCCTCGCCTTCGTCTGCTGTGTCATCCTGAATGGTCACTGGCACTTGCTTAGCGGCGCGATAGCGGGGTTGGCCGTTGATGGTCACCCGGCTGAAGTCGTTCCGGCTGAACGTGACGGTAACGTCCACCCGCGTATAGTCGCCGGGCTGGGCCGCGCTGCCGTTCGAGGTAGAGATGGAGGCGTCGAAGGAGAAGCCGCTCTCCGGCCGCTTGTCCACAGTGGTGATGGCGTAGGCGCGCGGTGTGGCGCTTCCGGCGTGCTCACCGACCGTTATAGCCGCCTGTTCCCAGCTGAGGGTGACGGGTACGTGTTCGTTGTCCTGGATTGTGACGACTGCCGTGGAGGGACCTCCCTGTAGATGGGGGAGGCTTGGGTCGGAGTAGTTCAGGATTACCGTGAAGTCCTCGTCTGGCTCGTCGACGGTGTCGTTGATGATGGAGACGCTGATGTCCCGGGTTGCCTGGAAGCGGAATCGACCCCCAACGTTTGTGCGCGTGAAGTCGCCCTGGCTGAAGCTGAAGCTGCTGTTCAGCCTCCGATAGTCCGAGCCTTGGGTGGCGGTGTTGCCGGCCGTTGTCGCGGACAGGGCGACGGTGAAACCGCTCTCCGGCATTTTGTCCGAGGTGGTGGTAGCCCGGGCCTGCAGGGTGACCGTTAGCGCATTCTCGTCGACGCTCACGGATGCCTGGTTCCAGCTGAGGGTGACGGGTACGAAGTCGTTGTCGGTGATCGTTACGCGCATCGTGGCTGCTCCGCCCTGCAGGTGCGGCGGGGCGGGAGTTGCGTACTCAATGGTTACGGTGAAGTCCTCCTCGCCTTCGTCGGACGTGTCATCCTGAATGGTCACGGGCACTTGCTTAGCGGCGCGATAGCGGGGTTGGCCGTTGATGGTCACCCGGCTGAAGTCGTTCCGGCTGAACGTGACGGTATCGTCCACCCGCGTATAGTCGCCGGGCTGGGCCGCGCTGCCGTTCGAGGTAGAGATAGAGGCGTCGAAGGAGAACCCGACTTCGGGCCGCTTGTCCTTAGTGGTGATGGCGTAGGCGTGCAGTGTGGCGGTTCCGACGTGCTCACCGACCGTTATAGCCGCCTGTTCCCAGCTGAGGGTGACGGGTACGAAGTCGTTGTCGGTGATTGTGACGACTGCCGTGGAGGGGCCTCCCTGGAGATGCGTGAGGTCGGGAGTCAGGTAGGCCAGGGTCACGTTGAAGGCTTCGTTCGATTCATCCGCTGTGTCGTCTATGATGGCTACGTTGAAATCCCTGGTTGCGCGATATCGCTGCTGGCCGTTCACGTCGGTCTGGCTGAAGTCGCTCGCGACAAAAGTCGCGGACGAAGGCGGAGCCGTGTAGTCGTCGTCTTGGGTTGTGCCGCTATCGGTGGTGGTCAGTGTCACATCGAAAGTAAAGTCAACCTCCGGCGGCGCGTCAAGTGTGGTTGTGAAGACTGCCCTCAAGACGACGCTCCCGGCGTCCTCGGCCACTTCAAAAGAGGTCTCTTCCCACTGCAACGTTATGGGTATAGCTTCCGCCCGCGGAGTGCCGGTCTCTGTGTCAGACCAGGCTCCATCCCCCGCGGAGTTAACGGCCCGCACCTGTACGTCGTACTCCGTGGCATTGGTGAGGCCAGTGACGGTGTACCGCAGGAAGCCTCTTCTCTTGGCGTTGTCCCGCACCGTCCAGTTGGCGTCATCTGTCTCGTCTTCGCTGGTCTCAATGTAGCGCACGTCGTAGGCTGTGATGACCCCGCCACCCGTGTCAGCGGGGGCCGTCCAGACGACAGCCAGAGTCGTGTCGCCGCGTGTGATGGAGGTTATGGCCGGCGCGGCCGGCGCGACCGTGGTGGGCTCGTAAGCTTCCGCTTGGGACCAGGGGCCGTGTCCGGAACCGTTGTGGGCCCGCAGTTGGATTTCGTACTGCACCCCGCCCCTCAGTCCGGTGATGGTGTAGCTCCGGTTGCTCGGCGTCTCCACGCCCGTCACCACAGACCAGTTGTCATCGCTCTTGTCCGTAGCATCTTCGCGAATGTAGCGCAGGTCGTAGGAGGTGATGGCCGTCTCCCCTGTGTCGGTCGGCGCGTTCCAGTTAACCTCGAGTGTGCCTCCTCCCGCAGTCACAGTGTCGATTCCGGGCGCGCCGGGAATGAAGCCATGACCGTAAATGGTGAGACCCCACGACTTGAGGGTCCCGCTATCTATCGTCACAGCGTCCTTGATCCGCAGCGTCCACTCGCCGGCCGCGTCCTCGCCCAGGTGGCGGGCCGAACCAAAGCGAAACTCGGTGGTCAGCGCCCCCGGCACTCGTGCTGCAGTCGGGGACAGCGTTGAAACGGCCCCTGAGGGCGAGACCAGCTCAACGGTCAGGTCCCGGAAGTAAGGGTGGTCGAAGTGGGTGTTGACCTCCACAAACTCACCGAACTCTACATAAGGGTCTACGGTCAGGCTGGTTGTAACCGTGTCAGGCGTACCGTACCGCGGCGCATCCGGGATTAGTAGGTCGATGACGCCTGACTCAGAGGTGATTTCCCTCAAGTCGGGGACGTTGGTCCAGCCCAGAGCCAGGTCCACGGCTGCCTTGGCGTCCACCATGCCGAAGCCGTACTCATGGTTGAAGTTGTAGCGGTTCGTGGTCGACCCGTATTTGAATGCTCCTTGCTCCCAGCCGGTATTATCCGGGTCGTTCTTGCGGGCGGAGGCCGCCAGGATGAGCTTGACGTCCCGCCACGTCAACGCGTTATTTGCTTCTCGAATCAGCGCTACCACGCCGGAGACTATGGGGGTGGCGGCGCTGGTACCGCCAAAACTGCCCCTATAGCGATGGCCGTTGTCGGTGGTGGCTATTTCGGGTTGGCCCTCCCTCCCGCTGCTAGATGGCCCGCACACCCACAGGTTTGCGCCTGCTTCCGAGTAGTCGCTTCTTATGTCGTCGTGGCCGACGGCGCAGACGGCAGTGACGGCATAGAAGTTCGATAACTCGTCCAGAGTGGAGTAGTCGTGGAAGAATTCTCCATGGCCATTGCCAGCAGCCCACGCGTAGAAAACGCCTTTTCCGCCATACCCGGTCGTGACTCCATCTTTGACTGCCGTCTCCCACAGTGCACTGGCAGGTTGCGGCAGGCCGTCGTCTCCAGGGCCCCAACTGTTGTTGGAAATGGCCGTAGTCGCCGCGTTACGCGACATGGCGTCCACTTTGTTGGCAGCGCTTGGTCTAACCACCAGTACGTTGTAGCCGTAGATAGAGGCCTTGGGGGCTACGCCGCGCATGCCGAGGCTGTTGTCCTTCGCCGCGATGAGGCCAGCCACGGCGGTACCGTGGTTCGCTAAGGGGTGGTAGATGTCGGTTAGGTCGGGGTGATAGTTGTGATTGAAAGAGGTGAGAACGTTGTCAGTCAGGTCCTCATGCTGGAAGTGCATACCAGCGTCCACCACCGCCACGTTGATGCCGGAGCCTTTGTAGGTGGGCCACACCTCCTCGACGCGTATGTCATGCCCACCACTGTTGCGGAACTGGTCATTGTTCTTCAGGTGCCACTGGCATCCGTAGAGCGGGTCTTTTATGCCTGCACTCCTGGGAATGTTGTGGCAGCGGTTTTCTAAATAGGTTAGATCGGGCTCCACGATAGCTATCACGGTGTAACGTCCTGTCTCTGTGCCATCCTTGCCCGTCACCTTCAAGTAGTATGTGCCCGCATCCAATCTGCCTTCGAAGCTAAAATAGTTGTCTAAGTGACCTGATTCTACCGTGGCCGCTAGGTCGTTTTCATCGGTCAGATAGCCGCTGATATTAATGGCAGTGCTCACTCCACCGATTATCACGTGAGTTGTCTCTTCGAGGGTAAGGCTGAAGTAGTCCTCGTCGCCGGCCGGGTCTATGATTCCGCCCGCCAGACCGCCGAGGGTCAGTGGCTGGGCGTCGGTGATGGAGCTGCCCGGCTCCGTTATGGACGCAGCGTACACTGAATAAGCCCCATCGGAATCTTCGTCGTAAGAGCTGACCTTAACGTAGTAGATTCCCTGTTGGAGGCTTTCCCGAATGAGAAAATCCCTTATACCGCCCGGAAGATAGCCGTCGTCGTTGGAGGCAATTACTGTGCCGCTGCTGTCTTGCAGCTCACCTATGGTGTCAGGGAACCCGGAGGTGCGAATGGCAACTTCCGTTGTCTCGGAAAGCTCCAGCTTGAAGTAGTCTTCGTCGTCTTTCGGGTCTATGGTGGCGATTGCGGAGCCGTTGAGATTCAGAGTTGCGGCGTTGCTCCTAGACGTGGTGTCCGGGAACTCCCTGATCCTGAGGATATACGGTTCGTCAGTAGGTCCGTAGCCGGTTACCTTGATGTAGTACGTCCCGGATTGTAGTTTTTGCCACAGGAAGAAGTTGTCCGGGTTGGGCAGCGCGCCGCCTCTATCATTGCTCTTGATGGACATGCCGCCGCTGTCCAGCAGCTCACCCACGGTATCCAGGTCGCCTAACGTATATATCCAGTAATCGGCTGTGCTTGACACGCTAAAGCTGAAGTAGTCTTCATCGTCGGCGGGGTCAATGGCTCCCCACACACTGGCGTCCGGAGAGAAGATAGTGGTGGCCGCTGCCTGGGTGTCGCCGTGGTCCGCGGGAGTTGCGCTGGTTGTGGCCGCCCAGGCGCCGTCGACATTGTCTTCGTCCACCGCGCGCACCTGCACGTCGTACTCCGTGCCGTTGGTCAGGCCAGTGACGGCGTAGGCCAAGCTGCCACTGCCCTCTTTCCAGGCGCCCTCCTCCACAGTCCAGTTGGAGTCCATCGTCTCATCATCGCTGGTCTCAATGTAGCGCACGTCGTAAGCGGCAACTCCGGTGGTGATGCCGGTGGGAGCGCTCCAGGAAACCAGCACGGCCAGGTCGTCGGCGCGAACGGAGTCGACGGCGGGAGCGGGCAAGGCCGGCGTCCCGACCTCAGTTGCGGACCAGGTCCCGTCTCCGTGGGAGTTTACCGCCCGCACCTGCACGTCGTACTCCGTGCCGTTGGTCAGGCTAGTGATGGTGTATTGCAGCGCGCCGGATGTCCAAGCGTTGTCCTCGATGATCCAATTGGCGTCATCTGTCTCATCCTCGCTGGTCTCGATGTGACGCACGTCGTAGGCCGTGATGCCGGTCTCGCCGGCGGGAGCGGTCCAGGCCACGGTAAGTGAGGTATCGCCTGAGGTTACAGAGTCGATGGTAGGCGCGACAGGAGGAGTCTGCGCGCTGGCGTAGCCCAGGGCCAGCACTACGCAGAGCAGGGCACATCCCGCCGCCGGCAGCAGTCTGGCCGGACTAAGCATCCTGGTTATCCTGGTCATGGGATAGATGACGCTGAAGAGACGTTAGCGTTCACGGGAACAGTGGGTCACAACAACCCGTGGTATGCACAGGCAACAATCACTTCGGGGTGGCGTCTTTTTCCCAGTTGGGGCTGGAGATTTCCACCCCGTCCTGCACTGCCAGGGCGTTGGCGAGGTCTAGCGAGGGGAACCCTGGTTCAGTTTCAACGAAGAAGCCGTTAGCGACGAAGCCCAACTCCGACACGCGGTCCATCTTGATCCCGTTGTTGGAGAAAAAGGCGTTTGTTTCCGCCTGGCTCCATTCAGAGCTAAGCACCAGCAGAACGCCGCCGGGGAGGGTCATCAGCGCGCGGGACTCCGAGCGAAAGACGGGCAGGGTATCACCCTTCGATTGTGCTTCCGCACTCCTGACAACGTTAGTTCCATCCTCGTTGGCTGAAACGACGTCACGAGGCAGTCCGTCGGCGCCTCTCTCGACTACCAGGTCTGTCTGAAGCAGCACTGTCATGGCCCTGTCGCCGTCCTGCCAGGTGTAGGGGTCACCCTGGACAGGGCCGTCGGCGCCGGGGCCGCGCTTCTGGGGAGAATCCTGATCAGCAACCGTTATAGGTTCCTGTTTCGTGGAAGATCCGAAGGAGTTGACGGGCACAAATTCAATCCCGTCGCTAACAGACGACGCGGGAGTTGGTGTTGACACGGAGTCACCCACGAGAGGAGTAGCTACGGTGGCGGTGGGTTTCAGGAGAGGGGATGTGGTCTCCGTGGGCGCTGCAGCGGGCTGGTCCGTCGGTGTAGACGATCCGCATCCGGCCAGGACCGTCATCACGCTTGGTACAAGGGCAACTGTGGTCAGCAGGATAACGAGCTTTCTCATTTCACTCCACCTGTATGGCCCTAAGTAATATCCCTAGATACAGCCCCTATGTATACATAACGTGTATCCATAGGCCGCCATCGTGACAATTACTGTGTAGTTTCTGGCCTGCGGCTGGTACAATCGGCCCAGTCTAGGCGATGACGCCCAATCCGTGGCGGATTCCCGACCGGGGCGAACACGGGTCGGCCGTCTGTCCTGCTTGAGCGAGGCCGGCCGGCGCATCAGTGAGGGCCTCGACTTGGACAACTTGCTTCAGGGGATCGTGGACAGCGCCCGCTCTCTTACCGGTTCACGATATGGAGAGATAATCGTCCTTTGCGACACTGAAGAGCTGCCGCCTTCATCGTCTCGGGGATGACCCCTCAAGAACACAAGGGGTTAACGTGGCGTTGTCCAGCCTGTCTCCGTAGGCGATACCCGACGTGTCCGCCGTCGAGATGTGCCCTGCCCCCATCCTTGGTACCGGCTGCTATCTCAGTCCGACTAGCGCAGGGATTGGCCTAACACCTCCCTATTACGCTCTATTCTACAGGGTGTGTGTAAGGTTACTGTGAGATAATCAGCTATTTTATATGAAATATATGTAAGTTTTGGTCGAGATTGTTTAATTTGCCCCAAGACGTCGAATCCGGCTTCATGGAGCCTGGGTCGCTGTGGAGGGGACCCCGGGTCTTCCGCAATCCCAATCAAGGCGGAGATATGAAGCGAGACGATGCACGGGACCTGGAGATGCAGGCTCAGATAGACCGGCTGTCCCGTCTCAGCGAGGGCCTCGACTTGGACAACTTGCTTCAGGGGATCGTGGACAGCGCCCGCTCTCTTACTGGCTCACGATATGGAGCGATAACCGTTCTTGGCGACACGGAAGAACTGCCGGCCTTCATCAGAAGGCCCAAGAACCGCACTTCCGCTGCGGTTGGCAGCATAGTAGGATACATAAATGCTACGTCTGTAGGGGTGCAATCGCCTGGTAACTTGCACGTAGGCTCCGCTCCTCGTGAGATTGCCGCCTTCCAGCCGGACATTGGATGAAGGAGATATGACATGAGAGTGTGCATGACGCCTATTCGCGGGTTGTCAATCACCGTGTTGATGGTCGCCTCCCTGTTCATGGCCGCTGCGTGCGCAGAGGAGCCTACAGCTACTCCCGCTCCTGCACCCACTGCCACTGCCACTCCTGCCCCCACGCCCACACCGACCCCCACCCCAAGTGCGGCAGATTATCTTGCGGCGGCGGGGGCGAATATAGGCGCCATGCAGACGGCAAAGTTCAGTATGGTCGACGAAACGGGAACGGGCGCGCTGTTCTTTGGGGCGACTTTCAAGAGCATGGAAGCGGTACTAGAAGCCCCAGACGGCCTCAGAATGCTGGTGGACGTGGTGGCTCCGGGTTTTGGTTTTCTGGAAATTGAGATGATAAAGGTAGGGGATCAGGCCTTTGTCAAACTTTCCAAAAACGCGCGGTGGTCCCCATTGCCCGTGGAGCAAGTGCCCTTCAACTTTGCAGGGTTGGGTATGGTTTTTGCCAATTTGCCTGCTACGGTACAGAACGTAGCCATGACAGGCCGGGAGACCGTGCAGGGCGCCCAGACCATTCGCATTGAAGGAGTGGTTGCGTCTGAGGCTCTGTTGGACCTCATCACGTCTGCGGATCCGGGTAATGAGGTGACCCTGACCTTGTGGATTGACGAAACAGAGTTTGTTTTGCGACAGGTGAGGCTCGTGGGCCAAATCTACAACGGCGACGCCCCGGAGACTAGCCGTCTTCTAACCATCGAAGACATCAACGTCCCCGTTGACATCGAGCTTCCGGATATAACCTCCGGCCCGTGAGCGGCGTGAGGTCTGCCCTCAATCGCCTGGGCTCTTCCCAGTCGGTTGTATTGGGGATTCTCTGTCTGGGGGTATTTTCGACTGCGCTGGATCAGACCGTTGTGGTCGCCGCCCTGCAGCGCGTCATGGTGGACCTGGAGCTCCCCCTTTCGGACCTGGATAAGGCGTCCTGGATCATAACCGCGTATCTGATCAGCTACACGGTGGCCATGGCATTGGCGGGGCGTCTGTCCGACGTCTACGGCCGCGTCAGGATGTTCCAGGCGGCGCTGGTTGTGTTCGCCGTTGGATCGGCGTTGGTAGCGCTTGCGCCGAACTTCGCTTGGATTGTGCCCGCCAGGGTGGTCCAGGCCATCGGAGGCGGCGCTACGGTACCCATAGGCCTGGCTATGGCCGTGGGAGCCGTATCAACGGAGAAGAGGGGGATTGCAATAGGACTAGTGGCCGCCTCGGCTGAAGCCGGATCCGTTGTGGGCCCCCTCTATGGAGGAGCCATCATCGAATGGATTGGCTGGCGATGGATATTCTGGCTGGACGTACCCCAGAGCCTCTTTCTCATAGCGCTGATGGCCATCTTGCCGAACCGCCCCAATCCTGCTGCAAAGATGGACTACTTAGGGGCGTTGGCGCTTGGAGCGGCGCTCACAGTGCTAACTGTTGCACTGGCCCAAAGAAGCATCTTCACCGCGGAGTCCATCTACCCGTACCTGATGTTGGCCGGAGCAGCCATCCCTATCGGCGTACTGATCATGGTGGAGAGACGGGCGGCCCAACCTCTGCTGGCTTCTTTCCTGTATACCTCCAGGGCGTTCTTATCGTCCAACATTACCCAGTTTCTGGTGGGGATCGCATTGATCATGGCTTTGGTATGCGTGCCCCTCATGACCGGCACCGTCATGAAAAGGGAGACTTGGGAGAGCGCCCTTAGCCTGGTGCGCCTTACGGCCGCCATTCCGGTGGGGGCGTTGGTAGGAGGCTACATTCTTCCCTGGGCGGGAGTGAGAAAGGTGTGCATAACCGGCCTTGTGTTGATGGGAACGGGCTTGCTGTTCATGAGTGGCTGGGAGACGGATGTTGGGGAGCTCAGGCTAACCTTGCCCCTGGTGGCAGCGGGTTTGGGATTTGGCCTGGTCATCCCTCCGATAGGCGTTAGCGCTTTGAGCGCAGCGCCCAGGGATTATTGGGGAGCAGCGGCCTCATTGGTCACCGCGTCGCGAATGGTGGGGATGGCGCTGGGGCTGGCGGCCCTGTCCGCCTGGGGTATAGAGCGCTTCTACAGTCTGACCGCTGACGTGAGTCTTGGAGCGAACTTTGCGGAGACCGAGGCCATCCTGATAGAAGCCGGCGTCACCGTGTTCCAGAACCTCTTTATGATCGCGGGGTTCCTGTCCCTGCTTGCAATTGTGCCGGCCCTGTTGATGAAGATGGAATATGTCAAGGAACCGGATGGTATTGCCTGAGGTTGTACTTGCCAGAGAGGGCAAGGCGTATAGACGTAAGTTGCTAACTAGCCTGAAGTCCGGTGGAATGGCTAGGAGGCAATAGCTATCGGCGAAGTGGAGCGCCATGCTGCGGCGAATTGCCACTGTAGGCGGAGGTTAGGTGCCGACACCCGAGACCTCGGTGCTGTATATGTTGCTCCCAATAGACGCCCCGTACTTATGTACATGTCAGGAAGCACGTATCTTCGTTCCGAATCTACATAGATACGTTTACCCATATAGCCCGCCGATATTGCCATTATTTCCCTGTCGTCCAAAAAATAAGAGGCGTTTTAGGCTTTGACCTCGCTCAGGCTAGTACCTCGAACCTCAGACACATGCTGCTTGTGTTTGGATCGGGGAGTGCCCTGACCGTATAATCCAAATCATTTACCACCAACAGTACCTGCTCTAACGTCCACAGGTTTTGGGCGATCCCTTCATGATCTACGCCCTTCGCAACGGCATTCGTATAACAAAGTCGTGCCTCGGCCAGCCCCAGCGCCAATAGAGTATTGCCTCTATTGAAGGCGGCCTCCACCTGGGTATTTCCTGTGATCGTAGGAGCAAAGGAATCTGTATCTACGTACGTGTTGCCTCGGTTATAGTAGGCAACCCCTATCACTTCCGTGTAGTCGGGTGGTAGTCTATACTCCGCTTTGGAATTACTTAAAGAAAACCTATCTTCGACTATGGAGGAGACAATGTGAGCTACAGCCTTGTCGTGATAGCCTTTTGATGGAGTCCGCATTTGCAGCCGCGCAAGAGGTGTGTCATGCCCACATTTGGAGCAAGTTGGGCTTTGCTGTAGGCTGCGACCGCCTCGGTGTACTCTCCTTGGATAGTGCCGATTGCCGAGTCGTTGGTACGCGCTGGGACTGGCCTTCTATGGCTGGCCTGAGCAAACCCATACACGTCTTGAACTAGTGATTCCTGGTGGAAATCAAGAGTTTGCCAAGCCTGAGTGCCTCCTTATCTTCCTTCGCGACCAATATTTCACTCAAGATATCTTTATCGACTGGCAGTAGAGGTCGGCCAATGATGAATACACTACGTTGCCGGAGAATCCGCGCCAAAGCATCCCCGCTCATGATTGGTTCCCAATACGGTGGAGACCCAGAAGCACAGCGGTCAGTTCCTGGGCCGCCTCATCGCTGAAAACCCTAGAAACTCGTATGGCATCGTTCGTGTCGATCAAAAATAGGTCGCTGGTCAGGTCTTCGCACGCGAACCACTTCAGGCGATTAGGGGACTCCACGAGAAATCCAGCAGCGCAGTCGCTGCGCCGAAGTGTTGCAACTTTGCAAGCACTTCTAAGTCTGACAGTCGACGCCCTGATTCAGACCCGAATCCGCGGGTTCGTGCCGGTTCTACGAGAGTGTCGCGATTGTAGTTGATGTATAACTGTGGAAAGTCTGGGTCCCGTACTATGTCACGACCATGGACGCGTAGCTGCTGAGTGGAGCGGCCATGCAGAGTCTCGCTGTCCCCGGTAGGCATAGATACCAGTAGTCTGCGTGGCGGCCTGTATCTGAACCAAATACTTGTTAATCATGATTGGAACCATCGGGTGTAGTGGGGTGCCCGCACCTCACTACACCCAGGCTCGATGGACAGCGTATCGCTCCCACTCGGGTGTGTCCGCCAGGCCATTGAGCCTGGACCCGTTCTTGCGAGGCAGGTCATTAGTAGCCGGCCCTGACTTCCGTTTTAGGGGCTAACCCGCTCTCCTGCACACAGGTCTGACACCGCTAACAGCCATCCGCCATGCGGGCCTCATTAAGGGCGAACGGATTGGGCCGTGCGCCGTCGCCTCATTCCTCCCTTGCGTAGCCGGCCACGCCCCGGTAGAGGCCCCATCCAACCATCACTAGGTAGAGGAGGTTCACAAAAATGAGGACCTGGGAGAACTTGACCGCCGGGTCGAGTAGGTCGTGGGCGTGCTCGGCGCCGACTACGCTTGCCAAACCGAAGACTGCTAAGACGGTCACAATGAGCGGCGCTATCTTGTGAAAGTTCATGGATGGGAACCTGGCCGCCATGCCCAGCCCAAAGACAATGTAGCTAAGCTGCCTGCGGTGCTGGCCATGACGTACAGGCCGCCCTTGACAGCCAGGATCGTTAGCGCCATCGCCTGCAGCGCTGGCGCCTGCGCCTCCCCAACGCCCATGCCCACACCGTGCACTCTGACGTGGACGGAGGCGTGGTCCAAGCCCTTACCCGCCAGCAGAAAGACTATCGCAACCACTATGACGGACAGGCCCAGCCTCACTAGAGTGCCGGCGGCACCGCTGTCTCCAGTGTTCTGCCAGAGGACGACGATCCCATAGATCTGCAACACCATCGCCAGGGAGATTAGCAGCGACGTGACGTGGGTCTAGTTGGAGTTGTCCACCATGGACTCCATCAGTGCCACCAGGTCGGTCTGTTGCTCCATGGTGTCCACGAGGCCCGTTCCAGGTGCGATCAAGGATGCGACCATCATCAGAATCGCTCCGCTCATTAGCGCGAATCCGCCGATCTTGTTCTCCGTCATGGCGCCCATTGTCTTTTCCTCACACATGGTTTGCGGACCGATAAAAAGCGCCTACAGCATACAAGAGGCAAGGCCGAATGCAAAGCAATTTCCCGTTCACCACGTTTCCATTTTCGTCGCTCGCTTGTCTCACATCTCCATTCCGTCGCAGGCCGGAATCTAGGGCGCTGGGTCCCCCTCCACGGACCTTTGCACAACATGGAGACACCGGAGATGGACCGGCATCGAATGACCATTTACGATGCAGCCATGTCGTTCGGCCGCCCCACGGGACCTGAAACCGACCACATGTGGGGTCACGGGCTAACCGTTATCGGCCAAGAAGATAAGCTTCGCTCCGGCAGTTCTGGTTCTTGCCTGTGGTCCAGACTCGGAGGAAACCCCCGCTGGCGCGGCCTGCGCCCGCCACGGCAGCGGCTGAACCCACTCCATGAATTAGGGCCGCAGCAGAGCCTTCTCCCTCTCCTGCACGCGACCACCGTCCTGGGGTCGATGCCCAACGCCGCCGCTCCCCTGTTCCTCTTCACTTGACTACGTGGGCTGTTACGATAGGTTTGACTCCTCCAAGGCGGAGTAGTTGGCCATGACCTTTAAGGTTACGGATGCGAAGACCGCCGTCTCCTCCTCACTGATGCCCTCGAAGAGCATTGCAACGTATGCCAGCACGCGCTGGTGAAGCTTTAGCGTCAGGTTCTTCCCCTCCTCGGTCAACGTCAGCATCACGATGCGCCGGTCGTTGCGGAGGCGGCGCCTGCGCATCAGGCCCCGGTTTACCATCTTGGTCACCACGCGGCTTATGAGAGACGGGGTGACGGGGAGTATCTGCGCCAACTGGGTGGTGGTGCACTCCTCTTGCCTCAGGAAGACTCTGAGGAGAGCAAACTCCAAGGGGGTGAAATCATGGTGTGCCACCTGATGCGCCAGCCCCCTGGCACCCGCGTTCACAAAGCCGGTCACACATTCCTCTAGCTCAAGGGGCGGCTTTCCCGTTATGGCGGCCTGCTGTCGACTCAGGTCCGAATTCATAGCGGCATCCGATCCTCTCAATTCTCTTCCAGCGGGGTTATGTCCTGCAAGGTGGCTACGACGGACACGGCCTCGCCGTCTTCCCGGTAGAGCGGCCTGGCGTTGACGAGAGTGGTGACCGCCCGTCCATCCGGTAGGTGGATGACGACCTCATCGGCGAGTACGGTTTCGCCGTTTCTCAGCGCCTTTGCAGTAGGAAGCTCATCCAACGGGATATAGTGCCCATCCACGCTTCTGGGAGTCACCACCTCAAGGAGCTGCTTTAGGGTGCGGCCCGGCGCATTCAGCTTGCCGGCGATCCGTCGGGTCTCCTCATTAGCCGACATCAGGTCTCCGGTCTTCGCATCGAAGACCAGGATGCCCACGGGCGAGATGTTGATCAGGGCCTCTAGGTCGGCTCTGGCCTGCTGTTCCGTACTGTGACTCAGGGCGTTGGCGATGGCCATTGCCGCTTGGGCGGCAAACAAGATGAGTGTGTCTTCGTCTTTGGACGTGAACTTCCGGCCGCCTTCCTTCCGTCTTCGTAAAGCTGATGGTGTACGTGTCCTACGATCCTCTACCTACAATGGGATGGGATTGAACAGACCCAGCCCCGATGGTGTAACCTTAGACTCTCTGATTTCCTTGCCGCCGACAATTACCAAACGCCCTATTCCAAGGGGTTTTTGCCCTGCCACAGGAACGTCAAAAGCGCTTCTGAAGGGAATAAGAATGCCTCTTCTGCGCGCACCCCATAACCTTAGGCCCAGCCTAATTTGGAGATAGTCATTCAAGACCGCTCGCAGATCTCCGATTGTTACGCCTATCTAGTGACAATGCTCCCACTACAGGTACTTTCGCTATAGCGGGTAGATACATTTGCTTCTTGCCCACATGGCCCCTACTGGTTAGATTGAAAAAGGCTGCGATGGGAACTCCAGCGCGCAACCATCCAAGCGGCTCATAGACTCATGGACCAGGAAACGAGATGCCTCACGGATTCCACTACAGCCGCGTCATGCGGCTAGTCACAAAGGCAACCGACACCTTCCGGCTAAACGACTGGACGCTCAACCAGATAGACCCGGACGGCCTAAAGTACGTGGCGACCATTTCGGTCAGAGCGCACTGGTTCCTGATCGTCGTAGGATTGTTTGAAGTGGTGTATCGCCCCAATCTCGATTTTGGGGTTGCCACATATGCCGCCTTTGCGCTGCTGATCCTGGTGTTGATCGGGTTCAACGGGTACATTCACTACCGTATCCTGTCGAAGAGGCTGATTACATGGCACTGGCTTGTGGCTCTCTACGCGTTGGATGTGTTCCTACTTTCGGCAGTGGCGGCGTTAAGCAACGGCTTCAGCCACCCCTTCAGCCACCTGTTCTATTATCCTGTGTTGGCCGGGATGGCGGTGCTATTCACTTCCTTCAGGCTCAACATAGCCTGGGTGACGATGGTGTCCCTCATCTATGTGGCGATCAGCCTGACCGTGGGGGATGGAATAGACATCGAGGCAAAGGATGAAAAGGCGTTGGTGGCCAGGATAGCTGTCATGTATGCGGTCGTTGTGGCGGTCAACCTGGCAACCAGGTTCGAGCGGATCAGGTGGAGGCAGGGGGTGGAGCGCGAGCGGGCACTTCAGGGTGAGCGGGTCGAGCTGTCCCGGGCCATTCACGACACTGCGGCCCAGTCTGCGTACATGATCAGGTTGGGCATTGACTCGGCGCAGGCCCTGGCCGGAGACGCGAACCCCGCGCTGACCGCGACGCTTGAGGCGACGTCCCGGCTGTCCCGGTCCATCATTTTGGAGCTGAGACATCCCATTAACGTAGGCGGTATCTTCGAGGGCAGGGAGTTGAGCCGGGCACTCAGGTCGCACGCGTCCAGTTTTACGAATGTCACCTCCGTGCCCGCTGCAATGACACAGACGGGAGTCGAGCCGCCCCTTTCGATAGAGGCGAAGAGCCTGCTCTTCTCGATAGCCCACAACGCGCTCACCAACGCATACTGCCATGCTGAGGCGAAGAGTGTGGCCATCAACTTGGAGTTTGCCGAGGAGGATAGTCGCCTCTCGGTGTCGGACGACGGGGCCGGGCTTCCCGATGATTACGCGGAGCGCGGTAGCGGTTTTGCGAACATGAGCAGTGCCGCCGAGCGGCTGGGCGGGCGTCTTGAGGTGGATAAGAAAGGCGCCATGGGCGGCGCGACCGTGACCTGCGTGATCCCGCTGGAACGAAAGTGAGAGGAGGACCGGGATGTCAACGGACGAGCGCATAAGGGTGATGATCGTTGACGATCATTCTATTGTGAGGGCCGGCCTGCAACGGGTCCTAGAGCAGTCCGGCGAGTTCGAGGTAGTGGGACTGGCGGAGGATGGCGAGGAGGCGGTTAGGGTGGCCGCAGACGTGTCACCAGACGTGGTGGTGATGGATGTGATAATGCCGAAGAAGGATGGAATTGAGGCGTGCAGGGAGATCATGGAGTACGCACCCAAGACCCGCGTGCTCATGCTAACGGCCTCGACCGAGGAAGACGCCGTTGTGCAGGCCGTGGCCGCCGGCGCTAACGGATACCTCCAGAAGGAGACTGGCATGGAGCAACTGCTGTCAGCCGTGCGGAACGTGTTTCTGGGCGATTATCGTTTGCCACCTGTAATTGTCAGAAGGGCGTTCTCGGCGATACGCGGCGCAAGAAGGACGGAAGATGCCACCGACGGGCTGACTTCTAGGGAGCGGGAGATACTTGTCTCCTTTGCCCGGGGCATGTCCTACGCTCGGATAGCGGAGGAGAGGGGGATAAAGCCGGTGACCGTTCGGAACGCCATCTACGGCATCCAGCAAAAGTTGAAGGTCGGGACAATGCAGGGGCTAGTGCTCTGGTGCATCCGTAACGGACTGCTGGACATCTCTACAACGGACGGCTTGAACAAGGGCAACTGAACATTGTTCAGGAATGGATTGACAAGGGAAGCATCCGAAACCGTTCAGATGTGATCAAGTATCTAGGTACTTGTGTCAATGAGGCGCTATCACTCGATACCATCGTCTAAAGGCTGGGAACGGCCCCTGCTAAGCGCACTCTTCCGGCGCTTAAGGCCCAGGTTCGGTGGTAGCAACCTCAACTAGACGAGCAAGCGCGTTCACCAGCCGCATCTGACGGGGCGTGCGGCATCGCACCGACAGCAGCCGAGGGCTCGCGACAACGACGGCCAGGCACTGCGCCCGGCTGGTCGCGACATTCAAGCGGTTCAGGCTGTAGAGGAACTCCAACCCACGAGGGGCCTCATCCGAGGAGCTTGTCGCCATTGAGTAAACCGAAATGGGCGCTTCCTGCCCTTGAAACTTGTCAACGGTGCCAACGCGATAGCCGGGAAGGCCGGCGCTAAGCACTCTCACCTGGGCGTTGTACGGGGTTATCATCAGCACGTCCTGTGCCGTCAGCCGTTTCGTCTGGCTACTCGCATCGGTCCACGTCGCGCCCGCGGCCAGTAGCTGGTCCACCAGCTTGGCAATCGCTGCAGCTTCCTCCGGCGCATCGCTGGAATGCCCTTCGTGGGGCACGGAGATGAACCGCATACCGACACCCGAAAGCGGCGGCCTCCCCTGCAGGGCGAGGAACTCGCGGCCAGGCTGGGAGTGCAGTCGCCCCTCATAGAAGACCTCAGAGGTGTAGGCGCTGATTGTGGGATGCAAGCGCCAGGTGCCATCGAGGAAGATGCCAAGATGATCCGGCATCACGCTTTCGCCGTTGAGGACGTGCGCCAATGCCGAACGCTCGGCCCCCGGCGGGTGGATACCCTGGAGTGGCTGGTCCAGCTGCTGCGGGTCCCCAAGGAGCACAAGGTTCGCCGCGCAAGGCGCCGCCGCGAGTGCGTCCGCAAGGGACATCTGGCCCGCCTCGTCGATAAAGAGCACATCGACGCTGCGGATCATCGCCTCGGCCGCCCAGAGCCAGCTGGTGCCGCCTACTACCTTGAGGGTTCCGTTAGCCAGCTGCTGCTGTGCGTCAGCAGTCGACTTTAATCGAACTGCTTTGGGGAAGGTTGGCTCTTCGTCGGTCCGCTGGCCGATGCGCAAGGGAACGGCTCGTTTCTGGGCTTCTTTGTCCACTTTATCCAGTAGCTCGCCAATGACTTTGTGGCTGTTGGCCGTGACTCCGACACGCTTCCCGGCCGCAACCAAGTCCACAATCATCTCTGCTCCAACCGAGCTCTTGCCGGAACCCGGCGGTCCCTGAAGTGCAAGGTAGCTGTGGTCGAGGGCAAGGACGAGCCGCCGCGCCGCATGCTGCGGGCTTTCGCCTTGCTGGAGTGCGACTCCCTCCGGCGAACCGCTAACACGCGGCAGGCGGCGCATGAGTAGGTCACGCGCTGCCCTGAAATCGCCGTCTGCGTCACAGCCGTTCTCGATCACCCAGTCTGCTAGACGCTGGAGGCTTTCCGGCCTAGGCGAGAGACGCATGAAAGGCATCTGGATGAGCGAGGTGGCGGCTATTGGCGGCGGGTTTTTTGTCCCAAGCCTCAATTCCAGCACGCATGCTTCGTCGTCTAGAGACGCCACTGTGCCAGCGGGCATGTCGGTCACAGGATCACGGAGCGAGTCACCGACGCTGATCTTGTGCTCCTGGGGTGGGAAGCTGAAACGATAGATGGTAGAACTGGCCCTAGGCTTCGGATCGGGCCAGGAGTCCTTAAAGACTAGGCCGCTTAAGGCATCGGGCTCTCCTAGACGCTCTTCGTCGGTTAGCTCGTTCTTCAGGAGGAAATACCGCCACCAGATAGATTTTGCCTCCCGGCGGTGCCACAGAAGCATTTGCGCCAAGAGCCATCGCCCCCGCTGCTCTTCGGTCGCACTTTCCAGGTTATCGGGAACACCGGCCGTCAGCTGCTCTACCTTTTGCTTTATTTCCTTCAGGGCCTCGCTATCCTCAGTCTCTTCCGGCTCCTTCACACGTCCTCGCGGCAGCGTCTCGCCCAGCTCACCTTCAAGCGCGGCTCGCTGGTCCTCTAGCCAGTTGCGGAGGAGCAGGGTAGAAACGCAGTCGTCACGGTTGTAGCCTTCTATCTCCCGCAGTACTTCGTCGCGCTCCTGGCCGTCCCCGAGCTCCAGCCACGTCTCGAACTGGACGATGCTGTCGCCGGCGTCACGCAGGTCGATTACTCGCTTAAAGCCATAGAGCGGCTCTAGTTTCTTGATAGAGTAGCTTTCCACCGAGGCACGGATGCCCTGGCGCACGGCGCGATAAAGGTCGACGAAGACGCCGCCGCGGAGCAGTTGGTCCACTTCCGTTTCTCGGGTACCATAACGGCCGGCCAGCCGCTTCACCGCAGTGGGTTCATACGGTGCGTAGTGGTAAACGTGCATTTTGGGGTCGGCAGCCAACCCCTCCATGACGCGGTCGATAAAAGCCTCGAACATCCGGCGTTCGGCCCCGCCTGATACGCTGCCGTCTTCGATGGCCCATAGCGCTTGGAATGTCGGATTCCCCGCGTCATCCAAGTGGCCAGGTTCGATAAAGCCAAACAGATAGTCGATGCCGTCCGCCTCAGTGGACCCATAGAATGGGTCGCCCTCAATATCAAAGAAGAGGTCGCCGGGAGATGGCTCAGGGAGTATCAGCAATCCCTGGTCAGCGTCAAGCATGCCCTCGCGGTCACGGGCCTGGGGGATGCGCTCGGAGATGATCTGCCGCTGCCGTTCGCCCCGCACCTGGATATTTGCCTGCGCCTGGATGCGTGCCAGCGCATCCCGTCCCGCGCCGTCCAGAGGTTCGGGGAGTGGGAGCGACAGTTCTGCGAGCGCGGTCCTCGTAGTAACGTCTTTTGTGTGCAAGGCGCGCCGTTGGCGAGCACTCAGGTTCGCAACGAGCGCCAGATCGTCATCCCGTCGCCACTGTGCCTTGCAATCCAGACTCCAGCGGCAGATGTCGCAGTGTTCCACGGGCTCAGGCGTCGTTGCCACCGGGAAGGAGGGTTCCGCGGCGCCCAAGTGTTGCTCGAAGTCCCGCGCCACCGAGCGGTAGTACGCAGCGTAGTCGGCCACACGAAACGAGACCGTCTCACGCTGCACACCGCCGAGCGCCAGGTGCATCCGCTCGGGCGCAACGCCCTGGAGTGCAGTCAGCATCTCCGAGTACATGCAGAGTTGCAGCACCGCAGAGGCCTTGGCGTGCCGGGCCAGCTTTGTGTCCCAGACTTCGTAGCTCCACGCACCCAGGTTGCTGGGACGCTCCACCCTGCGCAGGAAGTCGGCGTAACCAAGCCGGCGGCCATCGAAGAAGGTTGCCTGGTAGACAACGTCTACCCCCGATTGTAGCGCCTGCAACGTGGCCTCACGCCCGCTCTTAATGCGCGCTGCTGGAGAAGTATTCCCGGCCGGCTTGATTTCCTCGACGGTGACGCCGTCGACAGCCAGGTCCGCGAGGAAACGGGCTTCGTGATCCTGCCCTTTTTGGGCGATCCGGTCTAGCACGGGGTCGTTCCGCACAGGCCTCTTGATGTGACCTTCCGTGGCCGCTCGCTCAAGGTTGGCGAGATGCCGGCACTCGAGGAAGCCCACGAGGTCCGTCGCCGAGTAGACCAATTGCCCATTTAGCGTCTGCATTGCGTGCTCACACTAGCCCCCGTTTCCAACGTCGGCGATGGTGCCGCAGCCAGCCTCCCGAAGGGGATCCCTAATATGTGGGGGATTAGCTATACTGGATAATCACAGAACGTTTAGACCAAACTTAGAATCACTATTAGTCGTATCGCTAAGCGGAATGGAGGTCAATGTCATGCCAAGCTATCCGACCACGGCATAAGTTGCTCGAGCGCATCGCCAGGCTCGACACTCCGCCCAAGATAATTCTGCCAGGCACATGCAGCTTGGATCAAGGGCTGGCGAACACATGAGGCTTGCTACGTGACACCGACGACGATGACGAGTTCCATCATCTAGAAGGGAAGTCTGGAGATTATACATTCATCAATGAAGTCGTCGTAAGTGAAGATAGCCTTTGGTCAGGTTAGGTTGTCCAGGATGACTTGCTACATTGGAACGGTAATCCATACTCTTCTTGCGCGAGCTACACTTGGGGTGGAGGGAGAGACGATGTTTGGATTGAAAGAGACGGCCCAATTTGGGGTTCCAAGGCACTGCAGGATGCGCGACTGCTCGTATTTGGCCGTGAGTTCGAAGGTTTACGTGGAAGCGATAGGGTGCATTTTGAAATTCTGCAGGAGTATTCTCATCTATCAGGGTCGCTTCACTGGCGTCCAGAACTGCACGCTTATTGCCGCTTCGACGAGCTCGGGGACTTCATAGCCAGTAGTTCTATCACGTCAAAAGAAAAAAAGGGAGACGTGGCACTCGTGTCGTTCAAGCGCGAGGAGCTTCCTGGGAGCAGTATCTCGCCGCCTCGAACTTCAGTATTGATCCGTATGTTCGACTTCGCGTTATTGCGGCATTCTGAATTCATCCAATGGCCTGATGGCCCTGAAAATGTGGTTAGGGAGAGCGAAGATTTTTTCTACCGGCAAAAGGTCGATGCCGAGAAAGCAGCGTATACCCGCGGCGTGCGAATCATTCGCCCCACGCCATCTAAAGAGCATGATATTCTCATCAATCAAAGATGGAAGGACTGCTACGCAAAGACCGTGAGTATTGTGAATTCATAGCGCGGGATTGGCGCAACAAACGCGTAGCGAGTATATCGACCAATCCAGCAGTCACGACCAGTTATTTTGACGCACCAAGGAATTCGCTTCCACGAGGTATCCCCGGCATTTTTCCGCGACCCGCAGGTTCTGTCCTCGAAATACAAGGCTGACAGAGAAAAGTACACGATCAACGAAGAACACCGATCGTAAGAGGAGGCGGCTGGGAGTTGAAGACTTACGATATCAACGAAGCCGGCCAAGTCCATACCTACATATGCTAGGAGCCCTTCCTTATCAGGAACAACTGTACTGGAAGAGCTTCAATGAGAAACCCAAAGCGGAGATTTCCGAACGCGCGCTCTTCGACCAGAGGCGAATGGACAGAAATAACCCACCCTTTGGAGGACATTCTGTTGATATGCGACAGTGGTCTGAGTCTAATGTAACTGGTGGAAGCTTCGTGAAGAAACGTTCTTGAACGCGCCCTGGGGCCTCCTCGAACGGGCAGCCGCGACGAATGGGCACAAGCCTTTATGGACCTTTCGAAGTTGGTTCTTCGAGGGCTTCGAGATCCCATCTTGCAGGCTATTCGTACTCCGGGCTCAATGAAATGTAATCGGATTTAACAAAGCCTGGCGCGTAGATAAGAGCTTGGCCCTCATTGAAAAAGCTTTTACGGGTTCCCGCGGTGCGGCGTCGGGTTAGGCGGTAGGGTGAGTTAAGGCTTGGGCGACAAAGATGCGCAGTCCACGGGTAGTCTAGGGCCGAAACCTCATGCCGCAATTCTATGTCGGCGCTCAGCACACGGCGGATGAACCGATGCTGCTGCCCGCCGGGGCAGCCTGACCAGACAGCCAGACGCCACTCTTCCGCCACTTCCTGGGTTCTGGTAGAAGAAGTATACTAGCTGCGCCAACACGACGTAGGTCAAGCAGCCTAAACGAAAAGCTTGAAGCCATTGCTGCCGCAGTTTTGATAGGATAGTGTGCACCCAGCTGAGGTGCAGGTGAGAGAACTGGTTGGCGTGAATGGCTGCCCAGAGGAGATGTTGACAACATGAATGAGCCAGAGCGACGGATTGAGGTCAACGACGTATGGAAGGTCTTCGGCGACAAGCCGGAGCGGGTCTTCCAGCCGGAGTACCTAGAGATGAGCCGCACAGAGCTCCAGGAGCATCTGGGCGTAGTGGTGGGACTACGGAACATATCGTTCCAGGTGGACGCCGGGCAGATATTCGTCGTCATGGGGTTGTCCGGCAGCGGCAAGTCGACCCTGGTGCGCTGTCTCACCCGGCTCATGGAAGCTACGAGCGGGCAGATACGCTTCGACGGCGAGGATATCTGCACATACTCACCGGCGCAGCTGATGCAGTTCCGCCGGACCAAGGTCGCCATGGTTTTCCAACACTTTGGTCTTCTCCCTCACCGTCACGTATTGGATAACGTGGCATACGGCCTAGAGATTCAGGGCATGGACAAGGCGGAGAGGTACAAGGCCGCTGAGAAGGCCATTGAGACCGTGGGACTTAAGGGCTGGGAGACCTACTATCCGAGTGAGATGAGCGGCGGGATGCAGCAGCGAGTCGGCCTGGCAAGGGCGCTGGCCGTGGACTCCGACGTGATACTCATGGACGAGCCGTTCAGCGGCTTGGACCCGCTCATACGTAGGGAGATGCAGGATGAGCTCGTCTCCATTCAGTCGGAGCTTCAAAAGACCATTGTGTTCATCACGCACGACTTAAACGAAGCCCTCAAAATAGGCGATCGCATTGCTATCATGCGTGACGGGGAGATCATCCAAGAGGGTTCGCCGGAGGAGGTTGTAACCCTGCCGACCGACGACTACGTTACCGAGTTCGTGAGAGACGTGTCGAAGGCAAAGGTAATCCGGGCTAAGGGGATCATGCGGGAGCCCAACGTGGTCGTGTACGAATGGCAGAATCCCCGTGTGGCGTTGCACGTCATGCTGAATCACGACGTCGGCGCGGTGTTTCTGCTAGCGCGGGACGCCACCCTGCGGGGGATTCTCACGCGGGAGCGGGCCAATGACCTGGTTTCAGAGGGGAAGGAATCGTTGGAAGGCACGCAGGTCGTCGAGGCGGTGACCACAGACCCTGATGACTATATTGAGTCTATAATCCCGAAAGCGGCCGAGACTGAGTTCCCGATAGCGGTGGTTGGCGACAACGGGAGCCTGTTGGGGGAGATCCCCCGGGGCGTCCTGCTCACAGGCATGGCCGATGGCAGTTAGGAGGTCTGGCATGGCCGAAACCCAGAATACGCAATCCAGTATCGAGACCTGGGCACAGCAGGTCACGTCCGGAGTTGGCTCGCCCATCTACCGCTTGGTAGCGGGGCTGATTGTGGTGGTGGCCGTCCTTGTGGCGAGCATCTTGCTCTGGGGCCCGGAGATGGGTTTCCCGACTACCGTAGCCACCATCACATCCGGCCCAGTTACCCTTGATAGATCGATTCGAGACGTCGCCAGCAGAACCATCGACGACTCGGTGGACTGGATTACCAAGGAGGCCTCCTGGCTATTCGATGGCCCGAGTACGGCAGTCACCTATGCGCTGGTCTATATCGAAAGGGCCTTGAAGTGGCTGCCCTGGCCGGCCGTCGTGGTGGGCCTTGCGCTGCTTTCCTTTGTGGCGGGTCGATGGAGCCTGCTGATCTTCACGGCCCTGGCCCTGCTCTTCATCGGCTTCATGGGCCTTTGGGAGAACATGATAGAAACCATAGCGCTCATGGTAGTGGCGGTGGTCGTCGCAGTGTCGATCGGGCTTCCGCTGGGCGTCTTGGCCGCTCGCAACCAGACGGCGGACTACGTGTTGCGTCCCATCCTGGACGCGATGCAGACCATGCCCAGTTTCGTCTACCTACTGCCGGGTGTGCTCTTCTTTGGATTGGGGGACCCGGCGGGCATCTTCGCCACCATCATCTACGCGGTCGCGCCGACGATACGGCTGACTAACCTGGGGCTACGCCAGGTTTCCGCCGAGACCGTTGAAGCCGCCCGGTCCTTCGGGGCATCATACTGGCAGGTGCTGTCCAAGGTCCAGATACCTATGGCTCTCCCCACGATCATGGCCGGCATTAACCAGACTACGATGCTGGCTCTGGCAATGGTGACCATTGCGAGCATGGTGGCCGCGGGTGGACTGGGCGATAACGTACTGCGGGCGCTGCAGAAGAACCAGCCTGGTAATGGGGCAATCGCGGGGCTTGCCATCGTGTTCCTCGCCATAATAATAGACCGCTTGACCCAGGCCTTGGCCAGGAGCGGAAGAAGAGTAACGAATGCGGGCTAACCGCCGGCGTCGCTTGACTGTACGTCTCGCAATATTTGTGCCACAATCGTGCCAGGCGCGAATCGTCGGAATGGGAGAGTACCCGGCATTGCAGCCAACAAACAATCAGGAGGTGCACAATTGATATCTAGGATCAGACTACTACTCCTTGTAGTAGTGATGGTGGCCGCCATGGCCCTCTCCGCCTGCGACATGCTTGCCGGGCCGAAGGAGCCTATAGTCTTCAGCGACCTGAACTGGGCAAGCGCCCAAGTCCAGAATCGCGTTGCTCAGTACATCGTAGAGAAGGGGTACGGTTACCCTACGGACGTGGTATTCGGCGCAACGCTACCCCTCTTCCAGGGCTTGCGCAAGGGCGACACCCACGTAACTATGGAGATCTGGCTGCCTAACCAAGACGAAGCTTGGGCGGAGGCCCTTGCCGCCAAGGAGGTAGTTCGCCTTGGCGCTAGTCTGGGCAATGACTGGCAGTCGGCTTTCACCATCCCTGCCTATCTGCAGAAGGAATATCCCGATCTGGACAGCGTTGAAGACCTGAAGGAAGAGAAGTATGCGAAGCTCTTTGCGACTGCAGAGACCGACGGCAAGGCGCGCATGGTGTCTTGCGTAATCGGCTGGGCATGTGAAGAAGTGAACGCGAAGCAGATCGAGAGCTACGGGTTGACCGACTACGTTCATGTGCTCAACCCTGGGGACTCGGCAGCGGCCAACGCCGATCTGTACGGCGCCTTTGAAAAGGGTGAGCCTTGGCTTGGCTATCAGTGGGGCACGAACGACCCAGCCCTGCTCCTGGACCTGGTGCGGCTCAAAGAGCCCGCTTATAGCGATGAGTGTTGGGAGAGCACCAAGGCATGCGCCTACGAAGATGCAACGATCTTCATAGCGGTGCACCCAGAGCTACCGGAGAGGGCTCCGGAAGTCGTAGCTATGCTTGAGGCGTGGGGCTTCAACATCGACGTCTATAAGGAAGTCGCCGCCTGGCAAAACGACAACCCGGACGCGAGCGCGAATGACGCCGCTCTTTGGTGGCTCAAGACCCAGCCCAACGTCTGGTCGAACTGGGTTACCGACGATGCTGCTAGCTCCATCAATGCCGCCCTAAGCGCCAACGAAGTCGCCGACGGCTGGCCGACGGAGTAGCTCCTTCTCCCCTAATATCGGCTAGAACATATCCAGACTACTGGATAACAAATCCACTGCCCCGCTCTAACAGGCGGGGCAGTGGCTTAGAGAAAGCCCCTCGTATGTCGAGCCCAGTACCTCTTTTACCCAGCACTTGGGCATTTTGGGGCGACCCCCTTAGTAGATCAATCGCCTAACATCCCGATCTACTGCGAGAGAAACTACGGGCTGCTGGGGAAAAGCATCGAAGTCTGCTCGGCGCCAAGCCGGCGCAAGATTGCGCAGCTTTACCGGTAGAGCGTTACCGCCACGGCGAAGTGATCCGAGGCTAGGCTGTTGGGGATAGAAAAGTCTCGCGCCTTCAAGTTGGGGCTGGCCCAAATGTAATCAATGCGGCGCCAGGGAGCGTCGGTGGGAAAGGTAAAGCCGTCCCCCGTTGCTCCAGAAGCGACGAAGGTATCGTTGAGGCCGGCGCCGGCAATCAGCAGCATCTCCGGGTGATCGGGGTGGGCGTTGAAGTCTCCAATCAAGACGGTAGCCCGGTCGCTGCCGGTAGCCTCCAGTACCGCCCGCGCCTGCGGCACCCTGATCGCTGAGTCGTCCTCGTCGTTGTGGAAGTGAGTAGCTACTACCTCAAGCGCCTCTCCGCCACCCACGTCGACCTCCGCTACCAGGAACGCCCGGTCGAGGCGAAGTACGCCGTTGTTGGGCATCTCATGGTTCTGGAACCCGGTAATCGGGCGTTTGCTGAGGACTGCGTTGCCCCACACCGAATCTGCTGCCGGACCCCACGCGTAGTTCATTTCGAGACGCTGTGAGAGCCATACCAGCATATCGACAGAACCGTTGACGACCCAGCCTCTTGATACCTCTTGCAACGCGATGATGTCCGGGTCTTCGGCCTCTATGACCCTGGCCAGGTTCTCCATTCCGTGGCTTCCATAGACGTCGAATCCCTGGTGGAGGTTGTAGGACATAACCTTAACAGGGAATCCTGCGCCCGGAGCCGGCTGCACGTCCTTCCACATCGCCAGAGAGACCAATGGGAGTAACAGCAGGAGCAGTGCAGGGATGCTGGCCGCCCTGGTTACCGGCGCTCCAACAGTGTGGCTCGCTAAACTGGCCCAAAGCGCCGCCAGACCAATCAACAGTGCGGCTAGGGGACGCACGGCCTCCTTTGGCACCAAGACGTTGGTATCGTAGCTTGCGTAATAGATGAAGAGCAACATCAGCATAACTACCATGCCAACGCCCATCCAAATAGAAATACCGCGGTTCGAATGTTCGACGATGGGTTCTCGTGCCGCCTTGACGACGGACACCAGGGAGACGGCAATGACCACCTGGCCGGCTAGCACTACTAGGGCCGCTGCCAAGCCAGACTGATCGACTGCTACCATCGCGATCAGCAGCCCTCCGATCAGCGCCAGTACTGGCCAGGATGGGTGTCTGCCCCATCTCGTCAGCTCCACAGCGATCGCAACCCCAATGAGGTTGGCTGTAAGAATCCAGGCGTACACCGCGGGTTGCGGCCAGCCGATGAGCACGGTCTGTTGGGCAACGTTCTGGAACAGTAGGAACTGCAATGCCAGCGCCGGACCGAAGGCCAAATAGGACATGGCTGAGGCAGCGGGCCCTTGTTCCTGCTCTTGGCTCCTATGCGATGCGAATTGCCACAGAAGGAACCCTTGGGCGGCAACCAAACCAAAAACGACGCTGTATCCCGCAACTCCTTGCACCCACGAGAGGTCGATGGTGCCGAAGATGCCCTTGACCGCGGTATCGGCAGAAATGCCCACCATGAAGGCGATCACGGCATGAGCGGCGCTGCCGTGGCCTCCCGGCGTTCGGAGCGACCGAAACAGGAGCGGCAAGGACCACAGGAACAGCACCGTACCGGCGATGGAGAGGCCGAGGTCCACGGGAAGAGATAAGACGAGCTTTTCGGCCAGCCAAACCAGCGACAGACTGCCCACGACTATTGGTAAGGCATTCCGGAACCCGAGAACTCGGCGCACGAGGGGCTCCAGCAATCCGCACAGGAACACGGCCAGACCCATGACGCCCACCAAAATCGAGCTGATGTCCTGGACCTGAGTCAGGTAGACTGCCATCCCCACGAAGAGCATCCGCATAAGCTGGAGGCCAAACATCACCGTCAGCGCGCCCAGCAGCAGCGCCGCCACAGATGCCCAGGTAGAGTTGGATACTTCGCTCCGACGTCCCACAGCTCACCCCCTCGAGATTGCTAGACACATTAGCAGCTTACTTCCAGCATCGCCAACTACCAGCAGGTCCCGCTGCGACGTGCACGGCGTGGGCTCTATCGCGGAACCACTCGCGCACATTGGCTGCGGCCTGGGCGCGGCGCACTATTCAGAAGACAACTGAGGAGATAATGTATTTGGACAAGCCTCCCCGCCCGCTAATGAGCAGTTCACCTTACTTTATCTGCCCATCAAAAACGCTACCAAGGAAAGGAGGGGGTCTGATGACCCCCTCCTTACTCAGCGCTCGTCTTCTGGCCTACTGGCCCGGCGGCGCTAGGAACACGTAGGTGGCGCTCCACGGCAGCGGGTCGCCGTCGCCCTGAATCCGCGGCCGCACCCGCCAGTAGTAGATCTCGCCTGCCTCTAGCGGGAAGGCTTCCGGCACCACGTAGCTGTTGGGCGGGGTGCTGGCTCCGCCATGCACGTACTCACTATATAGGAAGGCGTTTGGCCCGAACGCGTAGTCCTTGCTTACCTGCACCTCGTAGTAGAACACGGCGGTGTTGGAGTTCGCCCAGGTCAACGTTGGGGTGAGCGTGCTCACCTCCCAAAGGCCGGCGGCGCCACCGGGGTGATGGTGCTGCTGCTGGCCGGCGGCGTCTTGAAGCTGCTCACTGCCCACGCGCTCCAGTCTGCCTCCGTGGGGTTCGTCAGCACCGTGGTAGTGCGCACCCGCCAGAGGTAGGTCATATCGGGCAGCATCACGTAATTGGGGTCAGCGCTGCCGAAGTTGGGGCCCAGGACCTGGTACTGCGCGGCGCACTTGCGCGCCGTCGCCGATAACCAGGTTGATGCCGGGGCCGTCCTCATTGAAGGGGATCACCTGCACCTGGAACCAGGTAGTGCGCGGCGGTTGGGTCCACTGCAGCAGCGGCCCCATGGACGAGGCATCGCCCATCGGCGGCTGCGTCAGAACGGGCCGGGGTCGGTGATGGCAACAGGACGAAGGTGGAGAGGTGGTCGATGGTCACCACCAGCCTGCCGTGCATCACCTGCGCGGGCAGCACCACAATGCCGTTGGGGGTCACCACGCCCACGGAGAGGTTGTTCAGGTCACCGCCTGCGGCCTCCAGCTGTTCCGGCGTGGGGTTTATCTCAATGGTCAGCGGCTCGCCCAGGGTGAGGGGCGTTTCCGGGGTGATGTTGATGGTTAAGGGCAGCAGGGTAGTGCCGCTTGGCGCAGTCACGTCGCTCGGTGCTTCGTTGCTCACCGAGACGCTCACGTGCACCGGCAAGGCCACTGCGGTGGGCGGGAAGTTCACGTAGACGCCGCCTGGCAGGTCTCCACCGCCGTTAAGGCCGAGGGTGGTGCCCTCAGGAACCACCGTTGCAGTCACGCTGGGCTCCGCGGCAATCTGGCCGGAGAACTGCGGTCCGGTAGGCGTTGGTGTCGCCGTAGGCGTTGGGCTCGGTGTAGGCGTTGGTGTTGGCGTTTGGGCAGAGCGACCCCCACCTCCTCCCCCGCCGCCGCGCGGCCCAGGAGTAGGTGGAGGCCGGGTTTCCCTAGCGGTTGCGGTCGCCTCGTTGGACCATTCGGCGTCGCCGTCGGCGTTGACGGCGCGCAACTGGTAGGTGTAGGTCGTTCCAGCCGGCACCTGGCTGTCCAGGTACGTTGTAGCCGCGGCGCTAGGTCCGGGATTGATGGGGACATAGCTCTCGCCGGCCTCCTTGCGTTCCAGCTCGTAACGGGTGATGGGGCTGCCATTGTCTGCGGGCGTGGCCCACGATAGTTCGATGAAATCGACGCCGCTCCGAGCAGGTGACAGATTCGTCACCTGCTCGGGCGGGGCAAGGAGTTCGGTGAACGCGGTGGCCGTGTTGTCCCCCGGACTGCGGTCCAGCTCGTTGCCAGTGGCTACGGAGGTTATGGCGATGTCCGCGGATGCCGCTGGCCCGACCTGCACCACGATCTCGCCTGCCTCGCTTGCGCCCGAATTCAGGGCATCGAACCTACAGGTGACCACGCCGCCGGTCGCTCCTCCCGAGTGGGCGCACTTGTCAGCGGGAGTAGCCGACACGAAGCTCACGCCGCGGTCGAGCGTGCTCGTCACAACCGTGTTTGTCGATGCAGCCGGGCCGGAGTTACTGACTGTGTAGTCGTAGGTCAACTCCTCGCCTCGGGAGACACGGAAGGGCGAGCCGGATACCGTTGTACTCAAGTCCACAGTAGATGATATGTCGTCGGTGATGGTCACCGTCGCCGTCGCCGTGTCCCTTCCCCCTAGCAGGTGAGGCAGACTGGAGTCGGCGTAGGCCAGGGTCACAGTGAAGGTCTCGTTGGGTTCCTGGAGGGTGTCGTGAGTGACGGATACCGTGAAGGTCTTCACCGCGCGGTAACGCCGCTGGCCGCTGACGGTCGCCAGGCTGAAATCACTCCGGTTGAAGGTCGCCGTGTCGGACAACCGCAGGTAGTCGGCGGGTTGGGTTGCGCTGTCATCTGCGGTGGCTACGGTTACGTCGAAGGTGAAGCCGCTCTCCGGCATCTTGTCCTTGGTGGTGACGGCGACGGCGCGCAGGGAGACGGGGCGCGTGCTCCCAGGACTCGTGGCTTCTTCGGCCGTCACCGCCGCCTGCTCCCAACTCAGGACCACGGGCACGTGGTCGTTATCAGTAATGGTCACCGTCGTAGTGGCGGGACCTCCCTGTAGATGAGGGAGGCTTGGGTTGGAGTAGCTCAGGGTTACCGTGAAGTCCTCGTCCGGCTCGTCGGCGGTGTCATTGATGATGGAGACGCTGATGTCCTTGGTTGCCTGGAAGCGGAATTGGCCCCCCACCTCTACGCGCGTGAAGTCGCCCTGGCTGAAGCGGAAGTTGCTGGTCAGCCTCCGATAGTCCGAGCCTCGGGTGGCGGTGTCGCCGGCCGTCGCCGCGGACAGCGCGACGGTGAAACCGCTCTCCGGCATTTTGTCCGACGTGGTGGTAGCCCTGGCCTGCAGGGTGACCGTTGTCGCATCCTCGTCGACGCTCACCAACGGCTGTTCCCAGCTGATGGTGACGGGTACGAAGTCGTTGTCGGTGATCTTTACAGTCATCACGGCTGGTCCGCCCTGCAGGTGAAGCGGGCCGGGATTCGCGTACTCAATGGTTGCCGTGAAGTCCTCCTCGTCTTCGTCGGATGTGTCATCCTGAATGGGCACAGGCACTTGCTTTGCGGCGCGATAGCGTCGTTCGCCGTTGATGGTTACCCGGCTGAAGTCGGTCCGGCTGAAAGTGACGGTATCGTCCACCCGCGTATAGTCGCCGGGCTGGGTCGCGCTGCCGTCAGACGTATAGATGGAGGCGTCGAAGGCGAACCCGTCTTCAGGCCGCTTGTCCACCGTGGTGATGGCGTAAGCGCGCAGGGTGGCGTTTCCGGTGTTCTCACTGACCGTTAGATCCGGCTGTTCCCAGCTGATAGTAACTGGAACGTGTTCGTTGTCCTGGATTGTGACGACTGCGGTAGAGGGGCCTCCCTGGAGATGCGTGAGGCCGGGAGTCAGGTAGGCCAGCCTTACCCTGAATGATTCATTCGATTCATCCGCGGTGTCGTCTATGATAGCCACGGTGAAATCCCTGGTGGCGCGGTAGCGCTGCTGGCCGTTCACGTCGGTCTGGCTGAAGTCGCTCGCGACAAAGGTTGCGGACGAAGGCGGAGCCGTGTAGTCGTCGCCTTGGGTCGTGCCGGTATCGGTGGTGGTCAGTGTCACATCGAAGGTGAAGTCAGCCTCCGGCGGCGCGTCCAGTGTGGTTGTGACTACTGCCCTCAGGACTATGCTCCCGGCGTTCTCGGCCACTTCAATAGAGGTCTCTTCCCACTGCAACGTTATGGGTATGTCATCCGGCAGCGGCGTGCCGGTCTCTGTGCCAGACCATGCTCCATCCCCTGCGGAGTTGACGGCCCGCACCTGTACGTCGTACTCCGTCGCGTTTGTGAGATTGGAGATGATATATCTAAGGTCACCGCTTCTCCAGGCGTTGTCCCGTACCGTCCAGTTGGCTTCCATCGTCTCGTCTTCGCTGGTCTCGATGTACTGCACGTCGTAGGCTGTGACCCCGCCACCCGTGTCAGCGGGGGCCGTCCAGACGACCGCCAGTGTCCTATCGCTGCGAGTGACGTCGGTAATGGCCGGTGCGGCCGGCTTGACCGTGGTGGGCTCGTCAGCTTCCCCTAGGGACCAGGGGCCGTGTCCGGAATCGTTGTGGGCACGGAGTTGGAAATCGTACTTAACTCCGCCGCTCAGTCCGGTGATGGTGTAGCTCCGGTTGCTCGGCGTCCCCACGCCCGTCACCACAGACCAGTTGTCATCGCTCCTGTCGGTGACGTCATCTCGGATATAGCGCAGGTCGTAGGAGGTGATGGCAGTCTCCCCTGTGTCGGTCGGCGCTTTCCAGTCAATTTCGAGTGTGCCTCCACCCGGAGTCACAACGTCGATTTCAGGCTCGCCGGGAACGAAGCCATGACCGTAGATGGTGAGACCCCACGACCTGAGAGCTCCTGTATCAACTCTTTCCAGGTCTTTAATCCGCAACGTCCACTCGCCGGCCGCGTCCTCGCCCAGATGTCGGGCCGAACCAAAGCGGAACTTGTAGGTCAACGACCCGAATCTAAGGGCGGTAGTGGACAGCGTTGAAACGGTCCCTGAGGGCGAGACCAGCTCAACGGTCAGGTCCCGGAAGTTAGCGTGGAAGAAGTGGGCGTTGACCTCCACAAACTCGACGAACTCCACAAACGGGTCGATGGTCAGGTTGGTGGTTACGGTGGTAGGCGTACCGGATGACGGGAAGTCGGGGATTGGCAGGTTGATGACGCCGGATTCGGAGGTGATTTCCCTCAAGTCGCGTACGTTGGTCCAGCCCGGAGCCAGGTCCGTGGCCGCCTTGGCGTCCACCATGCCGAAGCCGTACTCGTGGTTGAAGTTGTAGCGGTCCGTGCTCGACCCGTACTTGAAAGCGCCTTCCACCCAGCCGGTGTTATCTGGGTCGTTCTTGCGGGCGGAGGCCGCCAGGATGAGCTTGACGTCCCGCCACGTCAACGCGCTGTTGGCCTCGCGCACCAGCGCGACGACGCCGGATACGATGGGAGTGGCGGCGCTGGTGCCGCCAAAACTGCCCCTATACCGGTGTCCGTTATCGGTGGTGGCTATTCGGGGCTGGCCATCCCTCCCGCTGCTGGACGGCCCGCACACCCACAGGTTTGCGCCTGCTTCCGAGTAGTCGCTTCTAATGTCGTCGTGCCCGACAGCGCAGACTGCCGTCACGGCATAGAAGTTCGCTAACTCGTCCAGAGTGGAGTAGTCGTCGCGGTCTCCTCCGTTGCCGGCAGCCCACGCGTAGAAGACGCCTTTCCCGTCGTATCCGGTGGTGACGCCATGCTTGACCGCAGTCTCCCACAGCTCAGGGGCAGGTTCCGGGCGACCGTAATCCCCAGGCCCCCAGCTGTTGTTGGAAATGGCCGTGGTCGCCGCGTTGCGAGACATTGCGTCCGCCGCGTTGGCCACGGTATCTACCACCAGATAATTGTAACCGTATATCTTGGCCTCGGGGGCTACGCCGCGCATGCCAAGGCTGTTGTCCTTCGCCGCGATGAGCCCGGCCACCGCGGTGCCGTGGTCCTCGAATGGATGGTAGATGTCGGTCAGGTCGGGGTCATAGTTGTGATTGAAGGAGGTGAGGACATTGCCGGTCAGGTCCTCGTGCCAGTAGTGCATTCCATCGTCCACCACTGCCACGTTGATGCCGGAGCCTGTGTAGGTGGGCCATACCTCCTCGACGCGTATGTCATGCCCACCACTGTTGCGGAACTGGTCATTGTTCTTCAGGTGCCACTGGCATCCGTAGAGCGGGTCGTTGATGCTGCTGCTGGTTGGGATGTTGGAGCAGCGGTTTACAAAATAAGTGTAGCTGCTCTCCACAATAGCCCTGACGGTGTAACGCCCTGTTTCCGTGGCGTCCTTGCCCGTCACCTTCAAGTAGTATGTGCCCGCGTCCAATCTGCCCTGGAAGAAGAATAAGTGGTTAAAGTGAACTGAGTCTACCGGGGCAGCGAGGTCGTTTTCATCGGTCAGATCGCCGCTGATATTAACGACTTCGCCCGCTCCACCGATTATCACGTACGTTGTCTCTTCGAGGGTCAGGCTGAAGTAATCCTCGTCGCCGGCCGGGTCTATGATTCCGCCTGCGGTACCGCCGAGGGTCAGCGGCTGAGCGTCGGCGATGGCGCTGCCCGGCTCGGTTATAGCCGTAGCATATACTGTGTATGGACCATCGGAACTACTTGCGAAAGAGCTGACCTTGACGTAGTACACCCCGGCGTTTAGGCTCTCCCGGATGAGAAAGTTCGTCCAGCCGCCAGAGAGAAAGCCGTCATCGTTGGAGGCAATTACCGTGCCGTTGCTCCTTTGCAGCTCACCAACGGTGTCTGGGTACCCGGAGGCGCGAATGGCAACTTCCGTTGTCTCGGAAAGCTCCAGCTTGAAGTAGTCTTCGTCGTCTTCCGGGTCTATGGTGGCGCTTGCGGAGCCGTTGAGATTCAGAGTGGCCGCGTTGCTCCTTGAAGTTGTGTCCCTAAACTCCCTGATCCTAAGGACATATGGTTCGTCAGTAGATCCGTAGCCGGTTACCTTGATGTAGTACGTCCCGGACTGGAGTCTTTGCCACAGGAAGAAGTTGTCCGGGTTGGGCAGCACGGAGCCTCTATCGCTGATGTCGATGGACATGCCGTCACCGTCCAGCAGCTCACCCACGGTATCCAGGTCGCCTAAAGTATATATCCAGTAATCGGCTGTCCTTGACACACTAAAGCTGAAGTAGTCTTCATCGTCGGCGGGGTCAATGGCTCCCCACACTCTGGCGCCAGGAGAGACGGTAGTGGCTGCTGCCTGGGTGTTGCCGTGGTCCGCGGGAGTTGCGCTGGTTGTGGCCGACCAGGCGCCGTCGACATCTTTTTCGTCCACCGCGCGCACCTGCACGTCGTACTCCGTGCCGTTGGTCAGGCCGGTGACGGCGTAGGCCAGGCTGCCGTCGCCCTCTTCCCAGGCGTCCTCCTCCACAGTCCAGTTGGAGTCCATCGTCTTATCAGCGCTGGTCTCGATGTAGCGCACGTCGTAAGCCGAGACTCCGGTGGTGATGCCGGTGGGTGCGCTCCAGGAAACCAGCACGGCTCGGTCATCGGCACGCACGGAATCTATAATGGGAGCAGGGAGTGCCGGCGTACCGGTCTTGATGTCTGACCAGGTCCCGTCTCCGTGAGAGTTTACCGCGCGTACCTGCACGTCGTACTCCGTGCCGTTGGTCAAGCCGGTGATGGTATATTGCAGCGCGCTGGATGTCCAGGCGTTGTCCTTGATGATCCAGTTGGAGTCCATCGTCTCATCCGCGCTGGTCTCGATGTGACGCACGTCGTAGGCCGTGATGCCGGTCTCGCCGGCGGGAGCGGTCCAGGCCACGGTAAGTGAGGTATCGCCAGAAGTTACAGAGTCGGTGGTAGGCGCGGCAGGAGGAGTCTGCGCGCTGGCGTAGCTCAGGGCCAGCACTAGGCAGAGCAGGGCACATCCCGCCGCCGGCAGCAGTCTGGCCGGACTGAGCATCCTGGTCATGGGATAGATGACGCTGAAGAGACGTTAGCGTTCACGGGAACAGTGGGTCACAACAACCGGTGGTATGCACAGGCAACAATCACTTCGGGGTGGCGTCTCTTCCCCAGTTGGGGCTGGAGATTTCCACACCGTCCTGCACTGCCAGGGCGTTGGCGAGGTCCAGCGAGGGGAATCCTGGTTCAGTTTCAACGAAGAAGCCGTTAGCGACGTAGCCCAACTCCGACACGCGGTCCATCTTGATCCCATTGTTGGAGAAAAAGGCGTTCGTTTCCGCCTGGCTCCATTCAGAGCTGAGCACCAGCAGAACGCCGCCGGGGAGGGTCATCAGCGCGCCGGACTCCGCGCGAAAGACGGGCAGGGTAGCACTGTTCGATTGTGCATCCGCACTCCTGACAACGTTAGTTCCACCCTCGTTGGCTGAAACGACGTCACGAGGCAATCCGCCGGAGTCTTTCTCGACTACCAGGTCTGCCTGAAGCATCACCGTCATGGTCCTGTCGCCGTCCTGCCAGGTGTAGGGGTCACCCTGGACAGGGCCGGTAGCGCCGGGGCCATCCTTCTGGGGAGAATCCTGATCAGCAACCGTTATAGGGTCCTGTTTCTTGGACGTTCCGAAGAGTCGACGGGCGTGAATTCAATCCCGTCGCTGGCAGACGACGCGGGAGTTGGTGTAGACACGGAGTCATCCACGAGAGGAGTAGCTACGGTTGCGGTGGGTTTCAGGAGTGGCGATGCGGTCTCCGTGGGCGCTGCAGCGGGCTGGTCCGTCGGTGTAGGCGATCCGCATCCGGCCAGGACCGTCATCACGCTTGATTCAAGGGCAACTATGGTCAGCAGGACAATGAGCTTTCTCATTTCACTCCACCTGTATGGCCCTAAATAATATCCCTAGATTATATATAGTCCATGATACAGCCCTTAGGTATACATGATGTGTGCACATAGGCCGCCATCGTGACAATTACTGTGTAGTTTCTGGCCTGCGGCTGGGGTACATAGGCTCGCCCGCTAACCAGCAGTTCACCTTACTTTATCTGCCCATCAAAAACGCTACCAAGGAAAGGAGGAGGCCATCAGGCCCCCTCCTTACTCAACGCTCGTCTGCCGGCCTCTGCCCTAGCCCGGCGCTAGGAACACGTAGGTGGCGCTCCACGGCAGCGGGTCGCCGTCGCCCTGAATCCGCGGCCGGACGCGCCAGTAGTAGATCTCGCCTGCCTCTAGCGGGAAGGCTGCCGGCACCACGTAGCTGTTGGGCGGGGTGCTGGCTCCGCCATGGACGTACTCACTGTAGAGGAAGGCGTTCGGCCCGAACGCGTAGTCCTTGCTAACCTGCACCTCGTAGTAGAACACGGTGGTGTTGGAGTTCGCCCAGGTCAACGTCGGGGTGAGCGTGCTCACCTCCGCAAAGGCCGGCGGCGCCACCGGGGTGATGGTGCTGCTGCTGGCTGGCGGTGTCTTGAAGCTGCTCACTGCCCACGCGCTCCAGTCGTCCTCCGTGGGGTTCGTGGTCACCGTGGTAGTGCGCACCCGCCAGAGGTAGGTCATGCCGGGCAGCATCACGTAGTTGGGGTCGGCGCTGCCGAAGTTGGGGCCCAGGACCTGGTACTGCGCGGCGCGCACCAGCGCGCGGTCGCCGATAACCAGGTTGATGCCGGGGCCGTCCTCATTGAAGGGGATCACCTGCACCTGGAACCAGGTAGTGCGCGGCGGTTGGGTCCACTGCAGCAGCGGGCCCATGGACGAGGCATCGCCCATAGGCGGCTGGGTCAGAACTGGGCCGGTGTCCGTGATGGCTAACAGGACGAAGGGGGCGAGGCGGTCGGTGGTCACCACCAGCCTGCCGTGCATCACCTGCGCGGGCAGCACCACAATGCCGTTGGGGGTCACCACGCCCACGGAGAGGTTGTTCAGGTCACCGCCTGCGGCCTCCAGCTGTTCCGGCGTGGGGTTGATTTCAATGGTCAGCGGCTCGCCCAGGGTGATGGGAGTTTCCGGAGTGATGTCGATGGTGAGCGGCAGCAGAGGTGGTGCCGCTGGGCGCAACCACGTCGCTCGGTGCTTCGTTGCTCACCGAGACGCTCACGTGCACCGGCAAGGCCACTGCGGTGGGCGGGAAGTTCACGTAGACGCCGCCTGGCAGGTCTGCGCCGCCGTTGAGGCCCAGGGTAGTGCCCTCAGGAACCACCGTTGCGGTCACGCTGGGCTCAGCGGCAATCAAGCCGGAGAACTGCGGTCCGGTAGGGGTTGGTGTCGCCGTAGGCGTTGGGCTCGGAGTTGGTGTTGGCGTTGGGGTAGCGCGGCCGCGGCCTCCTCCTCCTCCCCTGCTCCCCGATGAGGTTGTGGCGGTGGCAGTGGCAGTGGCGGTAGCGGTGGCAGTGGCGGTGGTTGTGGTGGTGACGTTGATCGTCACCGTGGTCGTGGTGTCGATCGCCGTGTCGGGGTCGCCGTCGCTGACTGACACGGTGACGGAGTAACTGGCCTTGGTCTCTCGGTCCAGAGGGAGCTTGGTCTGCAACTGGCCGGAGGACGCGACGATGTCGAAGGAGGCCGCATCGGTCGCCGCCCAGGCTGTAGGTCAGGGGATCGTTGTCGGGGTCGGTGGCTGCGACCGGTGCGCCGATGTTCACGCCCGCGGTGGTGGTTTCGGCCACGCTGCGGGTTGTACTTGCGCCATCCGTGAACACAGGGGCCTGGTTCGTGGGCGGCGGGGTTACCGTTTCTGCTGAGCCAAAGACCCAGGGGCGGGCCTGCTTAATCGCCAGGACATTCTCGCTGGTGATCTTGAACTCGATCTCCATGGCGAACGGTTTGCCGGCTACAGGGTCGTACAGCCCCGCGAAGTGGTCGTGGATCACCTCGAGGTGTTGACGTAACTGGGCCATTTGAGTTTCCGTCATGAGGAGTTGCCCAGCCGGTACTTGGTTGGAAGTACCAAGAATCGTGAATGGCCCATACGTGCCCCCAACCGGGCCCAACAGGAGTTCCTCTGGAATCGAGCGCGCGTCGGGATTGGTGACCAGGTCCTCGCCGACCTGGCTGTTGACGTAGTAGCTCCCCTCTCTGCCATTGAAGGGATCGAAACTGACGGCGACGCCGTTGACCAGCTCGTCTGAGTAGTTGGGGTGCACCAGGACTCCCATCGCCGTCGCATAGTGGTCGACGCGGTGGAAGTCACGTTCGACAAAGGCGCGGAAGTTCCACAGGCTCGCCCAAACCCCTTTGATCGACTTGTCGATCCCGTCTTCCTCGGTCTCGTCGGGGTCCTGCGTCTTGGAGTCGTACAGCCCGGCGCCGCTGAATCCCGGCAGGTCCTCATTGTTGGTGCTGGAGCGGTAGCGCAGTGACGTGCCGTCCGGGAACTCCGCGTGCATAGCCTCAAGCGCGGTGATGATCCTGTCCGGCGTGGTTGCATCCTTTATGGCCGAGCGCAGTTGCTTGAGCTCGTCCTCCTGTGTGTCGTAGTCCGTCTGGAAGTCGGAGTCTGCCAGCATGGTTGAGACCATGGCATAGAGGTCGTTGGCCTTCATGAACTCGTCGTAGAAATAGAAGGGCACGGCAAATCCGTCGGGGACGGTGCCCGCCGGGAACCCCAGCGTCCCCAGCACGGCCACGTTCGCCGCCTTCACCCCGAACGCATCCCAGTCGTCGAATCCGATATCGCTGAGCGCTGTGATCTCGGTGACCGAGAGGTTCCGCACCGGCGTCTGCGCCGTGGTCGGGCGGGAAGCCTCGTAGTGGGCGTCGACTTCCGCCTTGTTGGCCGCGCGGATGGTGTAGCCGTCCTGCGTGACAGTGTATTGGACGTGGCTGTCGATCAGGTCATCAATGGTGTCATCATCAAGGGCGTCGCGGATAAAGGCATTGGGAACGCCGTCTTGCACGGCGCGCAGGTTGACGTGCGAGAGCGGCGTTTGCGGCACGGTGGTCATGATGCCGGCGACCCGTGGCAGGTCGTTGGGCAGCGTGTCATAGATCACGATGTCGCGAGGATAGGGACGCTCGTCCAGCGACATGACTCGCAAGAACCCGTAACCGGTCTCTTGGTTGAGGGAGATGAAATCAACATCGGGTAAGATGTCCTCTTCCAACAACACTTTGACCCGGGAGGCGTCATACTGCTCCTTTTCTCTGTGATACCGCGGTAGCGCGCGGTAGGGCATCGGGTAGTACGCTAGGTTGTTCTCAAGCAGCGGCATGCTGGCGGCCAGCACCTCATACCCATATTGCACAGCCCGAAAGGGATAGTTATCCCCCGGCTCGAATTCGAACCGGTAGACGCCTATCGAACCGTCCGGCGCCACGACATTGGGGTGGTAGATGATCTCGCCGCGCATCCCTTTTCTGAACGTAAAATTGACAGCGAGGGCAAAAGTGCAGTGACACCGGTGTCTAACCGTGTTCATGAAATAGACCGCTGGCTGGTCGGAATTCATGCGGGTGATGAAGAACTTGACGTACTCCAGACCGGCGAGATGCTGGTCAATCTGCACATCATCACCTTGGTAAGAGAGCCGTTCGAAGGTCCTGCGATCGGGAATGGTGACAGTGCCGTGCTTAAAGGCAATTGACGCGGCGAAGTTGACCGGGTTCATTTTCCCATAGTCGTCCAGCTCGGTGATGTCGTCGATGCAGTCGCCATCGACGTCGGCCGGGTCCGAGATGAGGTACTTCTCCACCCGGTAGCGTTCCGGGGGCAGCGCCTCGATATTCTCGTCCAGCTCGGTCGTCCCGGCTTCGCCCCGCTTCACCAGGACCGGCAGCTCCACCTCCCTGCCGTTCACTTCGTGGTTCACGTAGAGCACAAAGTAGTCGTCAGTGGTGGACTCGACCACGATAGGCACGGTGTCCACCGTGACGGCCGTGGGCGTTGGGTTGTAGCCGCCGCCGTCGCATGGGTCGTCCGTCGCCTCGCGGCTCACCAGCACGCGGTAGGTCTGCGTCGTCGTCGTCCCGCTGTCGGTATGGGTCACCACCACGTTGATGCGCTTGTCGTCCCCCGCGGGGAGGTTCACCTGCTGGCCGGCAGTGTTCGTGTCGGCGTCCGTAAGCGTCGTCCCGTCCGTGTTCTGATAGGCCACAGTGCCGTCGCCGTCCGGCGTGGCCTCGATGGTGATCTGGGTCACGGTGTTGGCCACGGCGACCGTGTAGTCAGTCACCGTGCTGCTAAACGTCGGGGAGAGCGTTTGCGCCGTCCCTCCCGCAGTCACCGACAGCGCAGTGAGGGTGGCGCCGCCCGGCGAGTGGGCGCGGGCCAGGTTTAGGGATGCAATGGGGGGCGCGAGGGCGGCAAAAAAGCCAACAACGGCAAAGAGGGCCAGTGCGGCTACCCTGCTGGTGAAGATGCTGTTGCGCATCAGGTTACACTCCTATGTTTGGATGGTGGTCTGGGCAACGTTGAGCCGGGGGTCTGCCATTGTGGTGTAGGGGTGATAGGTCCCCAGGCGGCGGGCAATCTCTGCCCACGAAAGGCTGCAGTTAAACCAACGGAAGACCTCACTATTGGTGCCGCTGTTAGTGGCGCCTGCGCTGGAAAAGGCAAACCGCCTGTTGCCGACCACCAGCATCAAATCGTCGTACTCGTTTGACTGGGGCCGGGATTCAGTCTCAGTTCGAGTCTGTTCGTGATGGTGGAGTATCCGAGACCGCCAATCGTGTAGCTGTTCGAAGGAAACGACAGGGAAGTCGAAGTGATCGAACCATAGTTATCCACAGAGGAGTATTCTCGGAAAGTCCCACCCCCTACCGTGAGCGTAGCGGTTCAGAGCGCCACGTCCGTCGTCTCCACCCCCTGGGCGTGGGCCTGCGGGGCCGGGAAGACGGCCATCAGGCCGCTGGCCGCGAGGAACTGGGCCAGCCTCGTCCACGCTGCCCAAAAGGAAATACTGAAGTTTGGCATTGCATTGGTCATGGCTCTCCTCCTTGCGTTGTGTTTGCACACGTGCGGGGGACCCTGCGTACTCCACTTTACTGGTGGCGTGTAAGATGGCCGTGAGAGCATTGGTGATTTTCCGTGAAGTTAGTGTAAGTTTGGGCCGGGACTGGTATAATTGCCCCAACAGCGTCCAATACGGACTCCAGATCCAGCCGCTGCGGTCGCAGTCGCTCGGCGTCTCGCATCGCCTCAGTTGGTGAACAGATGGCCGAGGCTCAGGGCGTCGGCCATCTCCCGCAGCGCCATCATGTGCTGAGCGTTGGGACGCACTCCGCCCTTCCACCAACGCCATACCGCGTAAGAGAAAGTTCCGAGGCGGCGGGCAGTCTCCGCCCACGCGGCGCGGCCATTCGTAGCAGGTCTGGGAGCTGCTGCCCTGCTGTTGGGCAACAAAAAAGCGGGAGGCATTTCGGAGTATGCGCCTCCCGCTCGTCTGTTTTATTTAGCTAGTTCAAGGGTGCCCTCAGGGCCAGATCAACCTTGTAAGGCCATGCTAGCTCCACACTATGGCCTGACAGCGATGACCTCCACTTGGACCACCATGTCTCCCGGCAGGTCAGCTTCAAGGACGTGCCAGGCGGGGCGGTCGTTGGGGTCGGGGAAAAAGGCCTGCAAGGGCGCATTCAGAGCGTCACGGGCGGCCTGACCCTTGTGCCAGACAAACATGTGGCCGATGTCTGAGAGGGAAAGCCCTGCGGCTTCCATCAGGCGCCGGGTGTTTGCCAACGCGAGCTCCGCCTGCATGTTGGGGTCTTTGGGAGTGTCGTCGGTAACCGGGTCGCGGCCCATGGTTCCAGCTGAGTGCACCAGGTTTCCGATGGCTATGCCCAGGGGAAGCGAGTTCGACAGCCCATCGATGCCGCCATGCCGCGGGCCGTGCATGGTGAAGTTCACGCGCATCCCGCCCACAACGCCCATGGCCTCCGAAGTGATCTCGATACCGTCCGGCATATCTCGAATAACCGAGTGGCGGTTTGGCCGGTCACCCAACATCGGGAAGAGTCTTGCGAAGGGCGTATTCTGGACATCACGTGAGCTGTGGTCGCGATACCAGGACAATATATGGGCGACGCTATCGGTGTTGGTGCCGGCTGCTTCCAGCGCTGCCTGCAGTCGTCCGTGCAGACTCTCGGCCTGGTCTGGGGTGGGGGCTCCGCTATCGCCCTGGAGCGAGCCCGTTGCGAACCAATCTCCCTTGATGGAGATGGTGGGATAGGCATCGTCAAGGGTTGCACCGGGGATGCTGATGCTGCGACGCGCATCACTACTCTGCTTTGCTGCAATCTCGACCTGCAGGAGCTGACCGGGCGGGAGGTCTGCTGCTGCCACGAACGTGGCCGCAGGCCGGCTGTCCGGATTCGGGAACAGCTCCATCCAGGGTTTCTTTACTGCATCTTGTGCGCTCCAGTCCTTTAGCCAGACCCACACCCGGAGAATGTCGTCTGTGCTGAAGCCGGAGCTCTCGACCACTGCCTTCACGTTCATGAAGGCTTGAGCCGCCTGCTGGTCTGCGCCCTGCGCCAGTTGGCCCGTGGCGGGGTCCTGGCCTGTGCAAGCGCCGGAGAATAGATAGTCGCCGAGCTTTGTTGCAGCGGGTGAGCCCCACGGATCGCGCTCGGCAGAGGTGTCTGAAAGCTGATAACACTGACGACGTTGCGGCATGACTTGTTCCTCCACGATTGATTTAGGATAATATCCTACAGGCTTGCTGCGGAGAAGTCTACGAAGCTGAAGCCCGCAAGCAGGGTGCTGGTGCGACACCGGTACTGGCAGAGTGTGGGGGACTATCATGACCGCGGGTAAACCGTGGTTGCCCGCTGCTATTTCGGACTCCACAGATGCCGGCACAGTCGACGGCGGAAACTGAGTTTTAGGTATTACTTGAAGAGACTTACAGGGTTTTAATATAGTAGTATGAGCAAATCTCTGCCCGAAGCATTGAAGAGGACGCGAGGGTCGACAAGACTTACCGATGTCATTGGGCGCGGAATATGCCCATTGTGGTCAAGTGGAATCTTGGATAGCAATTATAAAGGAGCAGGCCCTAATGGAAGCTAACACTTGGACGGTTGACGATATAAAGGATTTGACCTTAGAGGGCGAACAGAAGGCCGGGACATTGGTCGTAAAGGCCACGGGCCGCGTCGACGGCAGCAACGCCAGTCAACTCCAGGGCGCCCTGCAAACCGTCTTGGAAGGGAGCAACAGCGCCATGGTCTTGGACATGGAGAAGCTGTCCTATATCAGCAGCGCAGGGCTCAGGGTCATACTTCTAGTGGCCAAGCAGCTACAGAGTCAGTCTGCGAAATTTGCAGTGTGCTCGCTCCCAGGCCCCATTAGCGAGGTGTTCCAGATTAGCGGCTTTGACAAGATCATCCCAACTTACGCCGCGCAGGACGACGCGCTTTCCGCAGTCAGTAAATAACTGGGATACGCGTCGCGTCGCCGTCCCCTCCGCATGACCAGCCCGCCCTGCTAGAAGCTGTACGAATAATCGCGAGGGAACCGGGTATAGCCGAACCGGGCAACGAGACCGACGAGTCAAGCCCACGCCCGCTTGTCTAGTGACTAAGACGAGCACGACAGAGGCTTGGGACTACATTATTTGCTAGCAAAGCGAGTTATCAAAGCATGACGCTGCAACAGCCGTACAAGATACTCGTAGTTGACGACGAACCGGATGTAGAGCCCCTGGTGCTGCAGCGTATGCGGCGCAAAATCCGGGACGGCAGCTACACGTTCGTCTTTGCACAGAACGGTATAGAGGCCTTGGCGCGGCTACATGAAGACAAAGAGATCGTAATGGTGCTCTCCGACATCAACATGCCCCAGATGGACGGCCTTACGCTGCTGCAACAGATACCCAAAGTGGACCCCGATTTACGTGCGGTTATTATCTCTGCTTACGGAGACATGAAGAACATTCGCACGGCGATGAACCGTGGGGCGTTTGACTTTGTCACCAAACCCATTGACTTTGAGGACCTTGAAGTCACCATCGAACGGACGCTGAGCAGCATAGCCGAGTGGCGTGATGCGCTCGAGTCTAGGGACAAGCTGGTTGTCCTGCAGAACGAGCTCGACGTGGCCAGCAGTATGCAGCAGTCTATCCTTCCAACCCAGTTCCCCAAGGGGCCCAGCTACGAGGTCTTCGGCAGCATGAAACCCGCGCGCAGCGTGGGCGGCGATTTCTTTGACATCATGCGCTTGGAGAACGGAAAAATCGGCGTGGCCATTGCGGACGTTTCCGGCAAGGGAGTAATCGCTGCCCTCTTCATGATGTCCACCCGCACCCTGCTAAAAGGCGCGGCCATCGGCACCTCCGACCCCGGCGCTGTGTTGCGCGAGGTCAACAACTTGCTCAACGAGGATAACGAAGCCGCGATGTTCGTGACCATTCTGTACGCGGTGTATGATCCGGCGAGCGGGGAGCTGACCTATGCTAACGGCGGTCACAACTCACCGCTCATCGTTCACGCTGACGGAAAATCGGAATTGCTTCCCTTGACCGACGGCATCGCCCTCGGCCTGGTACCCGACCTTGAGTACCGGGAAGGCAGCCTCACCCTCTCCCCTGGCGACACCATAGTGCTGTACACCGACGGAGTTACCGAAGCGATGAACGGGGAGTCCGAGGAGTTCGGGAATGACCGCCTGCGGGCGATCTTCACGGAGGGGGCCCCGGCGAATGCAGAAGAGGCCAATATGGGAGTCCTCCATGCCGTGGACACCTTCGTCGTCGGCACCCCGCAGTCCGATGATATTACCTGTCTCACGCTTTGCCGAGGCGAGTTCGAAAGATGAGTGCGAGGCTGTCGCTGAAGGTCGCGACCAGGCGTGACGAACTGGAAACCGTCGTCGCTGCCATGGAAGGCCTAGCAGAGCAGGAGGAATGGCCTCCCGATTTCGTCTTCCGGGTGAACATGGCGCTCGAAGAAATGGTGCTCAACGTCATGGATTACGGGTATAGCGAAGGTATCCACGAGTTCGACGTCACCCTTACTTCGGAGGCCGACACACTTACAATCGAGATCGTGGACGACGGCCGGCCCTTCGACCCGCTGAACGACGTTCCCGAACCAGACTTGGATGCACCGGTCGGTGAGCGGAAGGTGGGCGGCCTCGGCGTCCATCTGGTACGCACGATGATGGACGAGGTGCACTATCGGCGTGAGGAGGAGAGGAACCACCTGACCTTGGTCGCCCGCAGGCCAAAATGAAGCGTATCCCTCGTCCGCCCATAGCCTCCCCCTTCTCGCAGCGGGCCGTTCTGCCCGTGCTACTCGTAGCCCTCATCGCAGCCGTCAGCCTTGCGTGCAATTCCGCAGACAATCCCGAAGTTCCCGTTACTAACCCACCGGCCGCTCCTGCGAATGGGCAGACTGGCGGCTCTCCTTCAGTACCAGGCGTTTCAGACGATCGCGTCCTCTTCGGCCAGTCCGCCGCCTTCAGTGGTCCCGCCCAGGAGTTGGGCAGGAACATGCGGCTGGGTATTGAGGCGGCGTTCCACGAAGCGAACAAGGGCGGCGGCGTCCATGGCCGGCAGTTGGAGCTCAGTTCCTTAGACGACGCCTACGAACCAGAAGCCGCCATCACCAACACCCTCCAACTGATCGAGGAGGGGGTCTTCGCGCTGATTGGCGAGGTGGGCACGCCTACGTCGCGCTCCGCCACTCCTGTCGCTGCGGAAGCAAACGTTCCCTTCATCGCTCCGTTCACCGGCGCCGAATTCCTGCGCGATCCCAAGTGGGACAACATCCTCAACCTGCGCGCCTCCTACTACCAGGAGACTGAGGAGATGGTTGCCCGCCTTACTGAAGACCTTGGCATATATCGTATCGCGGTGATGTATCAGGACGACTCCTACGGCCGCGCCGGGTATAGGGAGTGCGGCTTGCGCTGGATAAGCGCGGGTTGGAACCGGTGTCCATCGGGTTGTACACGCGCAACACAATAGCCGTAAAGACCGCCCTGCTGGACCTGAGCGATGGGTCGCCGGAGGCCGTCATCATGATCGGGGCCTACAAGCCGGTAGCGGCGCTGATCACATGGGCGCGGCACTTGGGCATGAACCCGGTCTTCCTGACCGTTTCCTTTGTAGGCAGCAACGCACTGGCGGAGGAACTCGGTCCCGACGGCGCCGGTGTCTATGTCACCCAAGTGGTGCCCTTCCCGACGGACGATTCTCTCCCAGTCACTGCCGCCTATCTCGATGCTCTAGCAGACTACGACGCCAACGCCATCCCCGGCTTCGTCTCCTTTGAGGGATACTTGGCAGGCCGCTTGGCTATCGCCGGCCTTAACGGCTGCGGCCAGGAGGTCGACCGGGCCTGCTTCTTGGACAGCCTGCGCCGCGCCGACGTCGTCGACATCAATGGGTTTGAACTACGATACGGCTCCGGCGACAACCAAGGCTCCGACAAAGTATTCCTGACTACTATCGGCACCGACGGCAACTATCAGTCCGTCGGCAGCTTGCAGGACGCGCGATAATGCAAGCCCGATTGATGAGCCTGCTGGAGCGGCGCAACCGTATCTCCACGCAACTCTACCTGGCAATCGGGGGCGGTGTCGTTATGACGCTGACCGCGAGCTTGGTGGGCTGGTTTTCCTTCAACCGGGTGGGCGAAGCCCAAGGTCGCGTAAACGAAAACAGCGTTCCGGCGTTGGTGGCCGCTTTCGGAGTTGCACAGCACAGCGGTACCCTGGTGGTCGCGGCCCCCGCCTGACGACGGCCGTAACTCCTGAAGAGCTTGCTCTGGCCGACGCCGAAATCACCGAAGCGCACCAGGCCTTGGAGGAAGAGCTGGCTATTCTGGGACGGGATCAAGGGTACGACGAAGACTTCGAACGCGTATCCAAGCCAACGCCAACGAGCTATTCAGTAACATCCAGGCCATTGAGGACGAGAGGACGGAGATCTTCGACCTGAGAGCCCGCTCTGGAGCACTGCGAACGGAGCTTGAGGAGGAACTACTCACTCGCTTGGACAACTTGCTGGTTCCGGCCGTAGACGATCAGCTCTTTTACACGTTGACCGGCTACCGCTCCCTCGACGACTCCCAGGCCAACCGCACGGACCATTTCTCGGAGATAGAACTCGACCGTTACCGCCACCTTGCGGACTTACACTCAGACGCCAGCATCGCTGCGCACCTCTTGGAAAGCGCTTTCAGCGTCTCGGAGGCCCCTCACCTCGAGCCGCTGCGGGAGCGTTTCGAGTCCTCAGCCGGCCGCATTGAGCGGAGCCTGGCATCGCTGGAGGATTCCTCGCTGCATGCCGAAGTCGGCCCGCTCCTGAGGAGGCTGGTAGAGTTAGGAATCGGAGAGCAGGGCGGCTTCGATCTGCTTGACCGGGAGCTTAGGCTGGTCGCGAGTCAACGCGATCTGCTGGCGCAAAATCGCGACATATCCGTCGCCCTTGTAGCCGAGGTCAATGGCTTGGTGAGCGAGGCCCACGCGAATGCTCAGGAAGCCACACTCGCCTCAACGGAAGCAACCCAAACAGGCCGCACCCTTCTGCTGAGCCTCAGCGCATTCAGCGTCGTCGGCGCTGTGCTCATTGCTTGGGTCTTCGTTGGCCGGGTACTGCTGCGCCGTCTGGAGCTGTTGTCGGACTGGATGCGCCGTATGGCCGCAGGCGACTTGGAGGCACAGGTAGAGATCGGCGGGCGCGACGAGGTGGCAGACATGGCTGCGGCCTTGGAGGTGTTCCGCCAGCATGCCCTTGAGGTGCAGCGCCTGAACTTGGTGGAGTTACTGGCGGAGGAGTTGAAGGAGAAGAACGCTGAACTGGAGAGTACCGTTGGGGAGCTGCACCGGGCGCAAAACCAGATTGTTATGCGTGAGAAGCTGGCGGCGCTGGGCGAGCTCACCGCCGGCGTAGCCCATGAAATCAGGAACCCCCTGAACTTCGTGAAGAACTTCTCCGAGGTCTCGGGGGAACTTCTTGTAGAACTGCGGGAAGCCCTCGAAGAGGACGGAAATAACATGAGCGAGAACCAGCGGGGACTCGTTGAGGATATTTCTAATGACCTCACCGGCAACCTCGAGCGCATCGGACAGCACACGGAACGCGCCAACCGGATTGTCCACGACATGCTCATGATGGGCAGAGGCTCCTCCGAGTGGCAGCTCACCAATATCAATTCTTTGGTAGACGAATTCGCCAGGCTTGCCTTCCATAGCGCACGGGCGAGCGACCCGGATTTCCAACTGGACATAAGGCAAGACCTTGACCCCGATGCCGGCGAAATAGAAGCTATTCCGCAGGACTTGGGCCGCGTATTCCTGAATATGGTGGGGAACGCCTGTTACGCGACTGATGAGAAGCGGCGCGCCAGCATGGAAACGGAAAGCGGCGCCGCGCCTACTCTCCAATGCTCATGCTCTCTACCAAGCGGACGGAGAACCACATAGTGATCCGCATCAGGGACAATGGGAACGGGATGCCGCCCGAAGTGGTGGAGAAGATATTCAACCCGTTCTTCACCACCAAGCCCACCGGCCAAGGCACTGGCCTAGGCCTTGCGATTTCCAACGACATCGTGCGCGAGCATGGTGGCACCATCCGCGTGGAAACCGAACCCGGCGAGTTCACCGAGATGATTATCGAACTGCCCCTAGAGCCGCGCGTGAAGGCTGCAGTAGGGCAGGACGGGGACAAGTCGGACGACGAAGAAGAACGAGTGTGATGCTCTCCGAAGGGGCAAGGGCGTAAGCTTAGGCCAGCACCCGCTGCCCTGCTCGTTCCATATAGAACGAACAACCGACACGTAAAGGAGCGCATGACCATGGCTGAGGAAACAGCTCCAACATCCGGCTACACCATGGGCTACAGCGATGACTTTCAGCAGCTGCTAAACCGTCGCAGCTTGGAGACCCACGCCGCACATCTGCTCCCGTATCTCAAGCCCGGCCTCCGCGTCCTCGACTTTGGTTGTGGACCGGGGACCATCTCGGTCGGTCTGGCCAGGGCAGTGGAACCCGGCGAGGTGCACGGCATCGATATAGAGGAATCGCAGATCGACTGGGCCCGCTCTGCCGCCGAAGCGGGTGGACACAGCAACGTAACGTTCCACGTTGGCAGCGTGACTGAACTTCCCTTCGAAGACAACTCCTTCGACGTGGCCCATTGCCACGCCGTGCTCATGCACGTTCCGGATACCACGGCGGCCCTAGCTGAGGTGAAGCGGGTTTTGAAGCCCGGCGGCATCATTGCCAGCCGTGAAATGATTGTCGCATCCTCGTTCATGGAGCCTACCTCAGACAGCCTCCGATCCGGATGGGGCGTGTTCGCAAGACTTCTCGAAGGCAATGGCGGCCATCCACAGATGGGGAAAGACCTAAAGAACACCTTCATCGAGGCCGGGTTCACAAACGTCCGGGCGACTGCGTCCTTCGATGTCTTCAGCACTCCGGAAGACGTTGCTTTCCTTCACGCCTTCGTCGGCGACTGGTTCTTCTCGCCTAGGGTCATCGCAGCGGCGACGGCCTTTGGACTGGTGACACAACAGCAATTTGACGAGTGGCGCGTGCACCTCGCCCAGTGGAAGAGCCATCCCGGAGCCGTCGGGGGCTTCGCCTTCGGCGAGGGTATCGCCACCAAGCCGTAGCGCCGCTGCCATCCCGCCAGAAAGGCATCTAACGCACCTTGGCCCCTGCTTTCTCCCAACGGAGGCAGGGGCCAAGTCCATTCCCATCCACGGGAAAGATTAGGATGCCGGTGTCAGCGTGAGCTTTGAGGTGATAGCTAGGCGCTGGAAGGCTGGCTCCCCATGCCCCCTTGGAATTTGGCAAGGATGCCCAGGAGTATCCAAGCGGGGAGGGAGGCTATGAGCGTGTATAGGACGACGCCTATCGGCCCAAACAGCCCGCCCAGGATGACCGTCCAAGCCGACCCTAGCCCCAACACTACGGCGCAACCGTATGCCAGGATACGCGAGCGCCGATGCAGACGCCGGATCGCCAATGTAAGTGGAATCGCGGCAGGCCATGCCAGCGCGAACAACATGACGATGCCCATCAGGCCGGGACCTTCAAGCGGCATGGTAAAGCCGAATCTGGCAGCAGAGACAACCAGCACTAGGATAGGCAGCCAAAGAGCATAGAGAATAGTACGAATCATGTGCAAGACCTCCATTTCTTGAGGAAACCAAGAATACTAGCCCCATATAGTATACGGTAGAAGGCCATCTGCCAGTTTCGTGTATGTTGGACAAGGCTTTTTGAGGCCACTTCATCTGTGATGCCTGCTGATGAATTTGGCGGCTACTCTGCAGTTCTTGCTCTTCAATTGGGATACAGTAAACTTGGGCACAGGTGGATTGAACGATGACGATGACAAACAACAGGTTCCACATTCGTCCCGCTAAGCCCGATGATGCGCCTTTGATCCTCCGGTTCATTCGGGACTTGGCGGAGTTCGAGGGGCTGAGCCACGTTGTGGCGGCCACGGAAGACAGCCTTAGGGAATCGCTGTTTGGGCCGAACCCTAGTGCAGAGGTGGCGCTGGGGTTTCTAGGCGACGATCCGGTGGGGTTTGCGGTCTTCTTCCACACCTACTCGACGTTTCTGGGGCGGCGCGGCATGTATTTGGAGGACATCTTCGTGATGCCGGAGCATCGCCGGAAGGGGTTAGGCACAATGCTGCTCAGGCATGTGGCAGGGATCGCTGTGGAGCGTGGGTGCGGCCGGTTCGAATGGTCGGCGCTGGACTGGAATCAGAACGCCGCCCGATTTTACGAGGGACTGGGGGCGGTAGTGCTAAACGAATGGCGGACCTTCCGGATGGACGGCGAGGCGTTGCGTAACCTGGTCGACAAAAATACCGGCGAGGCCTAGCAGACACGTAGCTACGGCTAAGATGCGACGGCAAGATAGCAACGTCGTCGCGGAGCAGGTGTTCAGGGTGGTGCGCCGAGGGAGCAGCCCTTACCGTAAGGAGTAAGGCACAAGAGGCGGCTGCGCCCCGGGCGAGCGGGCTACCGTTCGTACCAGCCTGAGGCGAACAAGAGACCGTCGTGCTTAACTATCCATGCGTGCTTCTGGTCATCCTCGCCCGTCTCTGGATTCTTGATGAAGTAGTCGACCCACCGGCCCTCTTCGGTGGCTCCTAGCAGATCGTCGCCATAGAACCGTCCGGTCGAGTCAACGCGGAGGCTGGGGTCGCGATTCCTGAGCTCAGGGTTGTAGTGGACAAAAGTGCGGCCTTCTTCGTTGATCATGAACACGTACCACTGGCCGTCAACATGCTCAGGGTTGCTGTAGTATTCCATGGTTGCCTGCAACCCGTCCCGCTGGTAGTGCTGGATGGCACCTTGCACCACCCATTTGGTGTACGCGCCCGGCTCGTCCTTGGTCGGTGTGTACACTGGGGGCGCATCTTGGGTAAGCGCTATGACCGCGACGACCAGGGCCGAAGCAGACAATAACACGGCCAACCCCGCCAATACGACGGCAATTCTTGCAGACACGCAATTCCTCCTGGGCAGGGTCAGCCCACCGGGCGGCGTAGCTCAGTGGACTACACACCGTCGGGCGTACGGCTGCCGATCCTATACCTATCCTTAGGGCTACTATATCAAATATTGCGAAGACAGGGTCGGGCTATGCCAGGATAGATCTCCAATTCCCTTAAGCGACGATCTTGGTGTGATGCATCTTTGAAGGCGCCCAGCGACAAGGCGCAATAGGTCCTCTGACACCAATTCAGCAGGCCGAGGCGACGCGATTGCGGGAGTTGCTCATGCTATACGTGGCAGGGTTACACTTCAGCCTAGAGCGGTTGACGGGCCCTAGAGGCTAGGGCTACAATCTCGCTATCCTATTGGGGCTCCACGGAAGGTTTGGGCGCAACCCAAATGGGGAATTCCGTTGAGAATCCCGGATAGAGGACTTACCTGATGTCGATTGGACGACCTTAGGTAGATAAACGAGTGAAGCACCCGGATACCCACTTTGGCAGACCGGCGGGCTTACGAGGATCCACTAAATATTCTATGACGCCCAACTGCCCGGCGCGGCCGTCATGTGGCCAAGGTCCGGTAACGGGGCTTGGGTAACACATTACTGGAGGATGACAAGTAGCATGCTGAGACTAGCAGAGGAAATCACTTTACTCCTGCTCCGCGACGAGGGTGGGATGTTCGTAGGTATGCCAAGCTGGTCGTTGGACTATGCCATCGCCGGCGGTGTGCTGATGGACCTAGCGATAGAGAACCGTATAGATACCGACCTAGATAATCTGATTCTGCTCGATGCCACGCCCCTGGGCGACAACCTGCTTGACCCGACGCTGGCCGATATAGCAGCCGGGGATAAGCACAACGCCCGTTTCTGGGTAGAACGTACCGCGGGGCGCGCCAACGCGATCCACGAGGCTGCCCTCTCCCACCTGGTCGAGCTCGGCATTCTGGAACGCCAGGAGGACACCTTCTTGTGGGTTTTCCGCTCCAGGCGCTATCCGCTCGTTGACGGCACGGCTGAGCGCGAGGTTAAGCTGCGCATCATGGAAGTGCTATTCAGCGACGATATACCGGCCCCGCGCGACGCGATGATCATCTCCCTGGCCGACGCTTGCAATATCTTTGACAAGCTGCTGTCCAGGCAGGAGAGCGACAGGGCGGCCGCCCGCATTGAGCAGGTGAGCAAGCTTGACCTCATCGGTCAAGCCATGACCCAGGCAACCTACGACATCCGGGTATCGGTCGCCGCCTCAGCCCAGGCGCACATGTGGCCCGGGTAGGCATCTGCCCCGAAGCCGCTGTCGCCGCCTTGCCGTAAGTGCATTGAGAGCGGCGCTCCAATAACTACCTACTCGACCCCGTTCAAAGCTAAACGGTAGAGAAGTGCCCTGTAGGAACCGAGCCCTTAGCTAAACGCGCTTCCGCGTGTCGCTTAACGCGGCCTGATTCATTGCGCGTACGCCGGCGATGGAGTGGGGGTGGTCTTGAAAGCGGCGGATGTTCAGATGCGATTGCTGTAGGGAAGTCAGCGGTCTAGGCGGCGGAGGGCGGCCTGGGCGGCGAAGTAGCCGCACATGCCGTGCACGCCGCCCCCGGGCGGCGTCGACGAGGAGCAGATGAAGAGGTCGGTCGACGGGATGGAGTAGGGGCTGAACATGCGGGCGGGACGGGAGAAGAGCTGGCCAATGTCCTGGACGCCGCCGTTGATGTCGCCGCCAATGTAGTTTGGGTTGTACTCTTCCATCGCTGCCGGCGGCCGAGCGCTTCTCTGGAGGATCCGTTCGCGGAACCCCGGCGCGAAACGCTCCACCTGGGCCTCTATCCTGTCAGTCATGTCGAAGCTGGACCCGTTGGGTACGTGGCAGTAGGCCCATGCCGTGTGCTGCCCCCTGGGGGCACGGGACGGATCAAAGAGGCTCGGCTGGGAGAACAGCACGAAGGGCCGGTCAGGGTGACTCCCGCGCCACACTTCACGCTCGGAGTGGGCGACCTCAGCCAGCGTGCCTCCCAGATGCACCGTGCCAGCCCGCGCGCACTCCGAGGCCCTCCAGGGCACCGGACCGCTCAGCGCCCAGTCCATCTTGAAGACCCCCGGTCCGTAGCGGTACGCCTCCAGCCTGCGTCGAAAGAAGGCGGGCAGGCGTTGCCCGGCGACCTTGAGGACTTGCTTGGGCGTCATGTCGAGAAGGGTGACCTCCGCGGTGGGCAGGTCCTCCAGATGCTCCACCGGCCTGCCCGTCTCGATCTGACCGCCGAGAGAGGTCAGATGGGAGGCCAGGGCATCGGCTATTCGCTGGGCCCCGCCCCGCGGCATCGGCCAGCCGACGGCATGACCGCTAGCACCCAAGACGAGGCCGAACGCGGCGCTGACGGGTCGTTCGAGCGGCAGTATGGAATGTGCGGCCAGCCCGGCGAACAGCGCCCTGGCCCGTTCGCCTCCAAAGCGGGATTGCGCCACTGACAGCGCCGACCGCAGGCCGGTGAGTCCGAAGCGCGCGGTCACCAGCGGGTGACGCGGTAATCGCAGAGGGCCTAGGAGGTCGTCGGTGAGCTTGGGCCAGTCCCTCACGAGAGGGCCAAACAGCCCGCGGTACGACGCCGAATCAGATCCCAAGCCGTCGGCGGTCGCCTCGACCGAGCGCTCCAGCATTACAGCCGTGCCGTCGTCCAGTGGATGCGCCAGCGGCGCGGGAGGCTGTACCCAGTCCAAGCCGTGACTGGACAGCGGCAGTGTAGAGAAGAATGGCGAGCCGACTGCCAGTGGGTGGACCGCCGAGCACACGTCGTGAAGGAATCCAGGCAACGTCAGGGCGGCGGACCGGGCACCACCTCCGACCGTGTCCTCCCCCTCCACGACCAGCACCGAACGCCCTGTTTGCGCGATGGCTATTGCGGCTGCCAGGCCATTGGGCCCCGCGCCGACCACGATCGCGTCGTAGCTATCGGTCCGTGGCACCGGACTTTGCCCTTCGCTCTGTTGCCCCCGTACTGCACGGGGGTGGTAGGTGGATCCTTACAGAAGCTCCTTGCCAAATAGGCGTCGCTCAATACCCCACTTGCGGCTGCCAAGGACACCGATGATGCCTGCGCAGATGAACCAGAGGATTGTAACCTCGCCACCGTGCGCCACGAACGCATTGCCTCCGTCGGGAGGATTAGGATACAGATGCGGCCAAGGCCATACCGGGCTGAGGGCAGCGTGTACGCCAAAGTACGCGACAGTCGTCAGTACAACCAGTGCGCCCGCCCCCAGTCGGGTCAGAATGCCGAACCCGATAAGGACTGCCGCAATAAGCTCGACCCAGCCCGCAATATCAACCAGCGCGCCGAGCCCGTTCGGATTCGCCTCTGCAGGAAAGCCCCACAGCAAAAACGCTTTCTGTGCGCCATGCAGCGCAACCAAACCTGCGAAGATTAGCCTGAAGAGCAAGTAGAACTCATCAGTCAGTGGCTGGAGGAATCGCCCGAAGATTCCCGGTGCCTCTACATTTCCTTCTGTCATAGCTGCCCCCTTTAGTCATGCCCCTGACCCTACCTGCCACTAACGGTTCCCTTCCAACGCTTCCGGTCCAGGCTGGCAGGGCGATACCCGGCGGCCGGAAGGAGGCTTACAGCCCGTCATGTTACAAAATCCCGATGCCAAGCATAGATATCTTCACCTCGGGAAGTCAAAACATCCCCACAGCCGATTCGCTAGCCCGGCAGCTCCCCGTCCACTGCGCTTATGCTCGGTGCCGTTCAGTGCTAAACGGAAGTGACGTGTCCTGTGGGAACTAGTCCTAGAGTCGAGCAGACGCCTGGTTCTGATACAGCACGTAGGGTGGAGATGGTGGGCTTAGGGCAAGTGTAGATTCCGCCCATCTGCCCTAGTGTCCCGGATCTATCGGCCACGACCAGTACGGATGCGTCGACGACTGCTAACCCGTGCACCAGCGCGAAGGATGTAGTACAAAAGTCCCGTGCCATTGCTTTGCAAGCGCGAACTCCTTGCAGCCATGCGCCTACGGAGGGTCGCGACGTAAGTCAAACTCGCTGCAGTATTCCTACGTGGACTTGGAGCATGGCGGGCACAGCGAACCGTCGCGAATTTCGCTCATGGGTACGCCTTATCGTAATAGGAAGGGCCTGGCGCTCAACAGCTATCCCAGGAACCCGGACGGCCTTGCTTGCCAGGAAAGTGGATGCTATTTGCTCGCCGCCACTGCATCCCTGGCTTCACCCGGCAAGATCTGTCATCGAGTTCAATAGTTCGTTGGAGGGTCTTGACGATTCTATCCCTTCCGAAAGCTAGGCGGGAGAGAGCAACGGCATTCCTTGGAAGTGCATCGCTGCGAATATGATGCCGGCCCATGTCACCCTCCCAGCCACCTCCTGGCCAGTTGATAGTGTAGGGTTTCTCACCGCATCCGATGCTGAGGATAGCAATGTCGTTCAAGCTGCATCAGCCCAATCATGATTGCTTGTAACGTCCTGCACGGGCTTGAAATAGGTAGGTGCGGGCTGTGGCGGTTGCGACCTAGGCCATTGGCTGATCGGGGTGATGTGGCGTCTTGAAGGCTATACATCACCATATTTCCAATCCAGTGAAGGTATGCAGAGGCGTACCAGCGAGTCTCGTAGCTTCAGGCCTCCCAATCTCCCAGTAATCGCTCCAGCGGGTCACGTTTGTAGCCAGTATTAAAGCACTGGAGGAGTTTCCGTAGCATCCTGCGCTGAGGCGGAAACACCTCTCTTCCCCTGTCTTTGTACAGGCATAGCAGTTCACTTGCCTTTAGCCCGGCTGCCAATCCAAGTGCCAGGATGCCCCCCGGTTGATGTTCCGGTTATCAAGTCGAAGTACTCGACCACTGAGTTGCCATTGAGGTACCTGTGCTCCAAGTCGGCGAGGACCGCCGCAGGGAAGATACCCTTTATTCCGCCTCCGTCCAGGGCTAAGATGCGAAATGGTTGGTCAGATTGCCAGTTCAGGCGCTCACGTCGTCTGGACTGGATGCTAGCGGACCTCCTGGGCGGATCGTTGCCTGCGGTCATCCACATGTCCAGGTTCCGGTGGCGTGCCATATTTCGTAGCACAGCAGCCACTCGCTAATCCAAGGGACCATCTCGGCTATCGACATGCCGGGATGCCACTCGTTCCCTCCTGCATCGTACAAACAGAGTGCCCGGTAGCCTGGCCGCTCCTTGTACTCCAGGTGAGGAATCTCTTCTTCCGGCGCCTCCTTGCGCCGTCTCGGAATTGGAGTCAGAATCTCTACGCGGGGGCGTTCCCGAATTTCCTCCGTGCCGGTTGGTATTTTGCCGGTCTGACAGGTGAGCCGGACTCTGTACGCCTTGTTACCCGGGTTGATTTCACCTTCCCAGGCTACCGTTCCATTCTGCAATCTGGAAAACTGAAGTCCTGGAAACGTCCGGCGCATACTCCTCTCATGGTCACGGAGCGAAAGACCCATGGATTATAACTCGGGCGGTTTATGGAATTGGTGAGGCTGGGTTGGCCTAGCAACGCGGAGCCCGGCTTGGCTGCCCGCTGGAACTACTACGCTTGCCGTCACTTTGTTGTGTGACGTTTGGTTGGACCGTATTGCTTCCCCCACGCGCTCGCCATACTGATCCACGGCGTTCCTGGTGGGATACTCACCGAACAGGGTGGCCAGAATCTTCTTGGCCTCACTCAAGTCTTTTCCAGAGCTAAGGAGGCCTATCTCCGACTCAAAATGTAGGAGTTTCTCAATGAAGGCTTGGGCTTCAGGCTGGTCAAGCTGCCATCTATCGGTCAGCACGTCCTCTGGACATACTGGGTTTGTGATTAAGAGGCGGGCCCGGCGGTGGTGCGCGATGAACTCCGCCATCTTGTGAGCCGTCAGTGCCAGGTCATTGGACAGGGGGAGCATAGGGTTGGACGTTTTCGCGACGATTCTGGAAAGCAGAACCGAAGGCGGGCCTTTATCCTCCACCCCCTGATACTGCACGTTGCGCCACTGCTTGACGAGCTGTAGTACAACCGTAGGCTGAGATTTGTTCTCGAAGTCCTCATATTCAGGAACCGGCTCCTGCTCAGCGTATGATATGTCATAGGACTTTGCGATAGACCGGAATGCATCCGCGAACGCGTCGCCGTCCCTGTGGGTCAGCTCATTGAACCATTCTGCAAAACCGTGCGGGTTGGCTATCAGCCGCTTCTCTAAGTTCGGGGTCTCACTTCTGTTCTCGAATATCCAGCCTTCCCTCTCCAGCGTACCGGGCCTCCTGACCATGGGGGTTAGGTCTAAGTGCATGTCCGAGTATTCGATGGTGACACAGCGACTGCGACGGCGTGTCATATCGTAATATCTTGAGCCCGGCTCGCCCTTTACCACTTGGAACAGGATGTCCAAAACGTACTTGGGGGAGGTGTCTTGAGGGATGGTCAACTCCAAGGCGATGTCGATATCGTACTGATCGTCGCTATTTCGTGACAGTATGGCGGCGCCTATAGCCATCGAGCCCTGAGGATATAGCTGTGCTACCTTTCCCTTTAGGGGGCTTCCGTCCCGTTCCAGCCAGTCGGCCACCGTTTGGTACCTCTCCGTGGCCTGTCGGTATCGGCTAGGACTGAGTTGTATACGGGCTGCAATCTCGGCCAGCAACTGGTCGGTCTGCCTAGTGAGCGGCCGATCGTTCGTAGTTACCATCTGGGTTTCTCCTTACTCAATCGGGGATATTACTACAGTATGTTGGGATACTAGCAACATATTATACTACCTGTAGTGATTGCGTGTCTATCTACGGCTGTAGTCGTGAGACTGCCAGGCGACTCGATCGGGTCGCAGTGGCCTGAGGATGGTCAAACCGCACTGGCCTAGGCGAACGCTGCCACACCCGCCGTGAGCAACCTCCACCATGCTTGCGCCTCCGTTGTATGAGCCTGAGCACCAGGCACGGCTCGCTGAATGCGCTTAGGCCGATACTCGGTATTGGATTAGCCCTTTTGCATTGCAAGCGTGTAAAATTGCTTCAATATGGCGAACGCGGCAGCGCTCCTCACACCCCTCGTCAGACCGTTAGATACACTCAGAGGCATCTACCCCGGCTGGTGGATCGTCTTTACCGGCGTGCTGAATGGCATGATCAGCGCCGGCTCCACTGGCTACGTGTTCAGCATCCTGGTGGCCACGATGCAGGACGAGTTGGGGTGGAGCCGCTCCTTGCTTTACGGGGCGATGAGCGTGGCTACAGTAGTAGCAAGCATTGGGGCGGGTATTGTAGGCCCGTTCTTCGACCGCTATGGGCCGCGTTTCATGATGACCTGCAGCACGCTGGTAAGCGGTATCGCAATCCTGCTAATAGGCACGGTGAACGAGCCGTGGCAGTACTATCTGCTCATCGGCGGCGTGCTGGGGTTTGCCCGGGCGTTCACCAACCTTGGGCCTCGCACCGCCATCGCCAACTGGTTCATTAAGAAGCGTCCCGGCGCATTCGCAACCTTTACGGTTGGCGCGCCCTTGTCCGGAGTGGTGTTTGTGCCCCTGGCCGCATGGATGCTCACCTTCACTGACTGGCGGTTCATCTGGGTGTTCATGGGTGTGCTCACCATGCTTATCGTGACGCCCATGTCCTGGATCTTCATGCGACGACGGCCCGAGGACGTGGGACTGCTGCCCGATGGCGAGCCGGTGGCAGGCAGGGAGGGTATGCCCGCGGAAGAGCGAGCGCCGATTGCCATGCAGGAGCGACCGGAAGACCGGTGGACGCGCGGGCAGGCGTTGCGGACACCCGCGTTCTGGTTGGTGGCGCTGGGCTTCATGTGCACCATGTTTGCGGGCAGCGGGATGCTGGTACACCTTGCGCCCTATGGGCTGGACCACGGGTATACCGCGGCTGCGTCGGCACTTATCCTTACCAGCTACTCCGTTGGCTGCGTGGTAGCCAGAATGGTGTGGCCCTTCATCGTGGTTAGGCAAGGCATCCGCCGCGCAATGATCGCCTTTGCCTTTAGCTACGCCGTCGTCATGGCCTCTTTTGTGATGGCGCAGGACCTGATGCAGATGTACGTGACGGTCTTCTTTGTTGGGGTTGCCGCCGGCGCAACCATGCCGCTGCAAGGGCAGGTATGGGCCGACTACTTTGGCCGCAGGATTGTGGGCGCGGTCACCGGCTACGCGTCTGTGGTCATGATGCCCTCTATCACCCTGGCGGGCTTCAGCGGCGCGCTCATCCACGACCTGACGGGCAGCTACCAGATCACTTTCACAACAATGGTGGTACTGAGTTTGCTCGCGAGCGGCCTCTTCTTCTTGGCACGGCGACCTACACCGCCGGAACCCGCACTGTAAGCGCAGCGCTAACGAAACAACGCCCAGGCCTCCCGCGCCTTTTCGCGCCTAAGTAGCCGCGTGATAAGTACGGTGCACGGTAGGCAGCACGATGACCAGGCCGCTTAGCGCCCAGGAACAGTGAACCCTACGGTCACCTGCATCGGGCGTTAGGCTGAGAGGGAAGAACGCGGCTATGTGATAGCGAACGCTCTTGGTTATTCCGGGGTTACCGGCAGCACCGTCACGCCGAAGCGCCAGGCGTCCAGCGCCTCCGGGAAGATGCGGGAGGTCTCGGGCTTGTCCTGGAAGGGGCCGGTAAAATCGGGTGCGGAGGGATAGCCCTTCCACGGCTCGATGACTAAGAAGGGTTCGCCCGGGATCATCCAAAGACCCAGGCTAGGGCTGTCCGGGAAGTCTATTTGCAAGCCAAGCTTGCCCGCCGCACCAAAGGTTACTGATGGGCTGTTCGGTGTGTCCCAGACAATAGGTCCCTCCTTGAAGAGATCGTCCGTGGGTTGGAGGATGCGTCCCTCTATGGGTGAAGGGTGCGGGTCTGGCAAAAGCATGATGGGGTCACCGACGCCGCGGCGGATAGGCCCCGGCTCGGGATAGGCAAACGTCACCTTGTAGTCCGATTTGGAGAGCTCCGGCTCCAGCGGCCAGTTGAAGCCGGGGTGCCAGCCTATATCCGCAAAGATGGGCAGTTTGTCCCGGTTCTCCAGCACTAAGGAGAGGGTAAAAGTGGGGCCGTTCAGCTCAAACTCAGCGCGAAGGGAGAATACAAAGGGGTAGGCCGCGCGGGTTTCTTCATTATCGGTAAGCTCCAGCACTAACCGGTCCTTCGTCTGTTCCGTCACCTGAAAGCGCGTATGCCGCGCGAAGCCATGGGCCGGCATGGGGTACTCTTTGCCGGCATGGCGGAACAGGCCGCCCACAAGCTGGCCAATGACAGGAAAGAACACCGGCGCGTGGTCCGGCCAGCTGGCGGCGCTGCCCTGCCAGAGCAGCTCAACGCCGCTTGCGGTGCGGAGGGAGTGCAACTCCGCACCCTGTACATCTACCACTGCGGTGAGCTCCAGAGAAGTGAGGGTGATCGGTTGGACTGGTTTCATGGACACCTGCTTAGTTATTAGGGGTTGAATACACGAGGAGTTCTCAGGGGCGCCCCCGTGAACCCCTTTCTCTAGCTATGTGCAGTGCTGGCTCTCAGACTGAACCACCGCCTAATGGGATGAGAGCACAGACTAACTTACTCCCTGTGTTGTACCACATATCATGAGACACGGGTAAGCCCATGAACCAAGAAAGGTGTCAGGATAATCTCTGGGGCAGGCGGTCGAGAGCCTACTGCTCTATGAATGCGGCTCCTGACCTAGACATGGACTGCCGTAAGTGCCTCGACAGGTTACGTGGGCGAGCCTACAATCTATCAATCAACCAATCAATCAAAGAGCCAGCCTACTGTAACGTTGAAGGAGCAATAAATGAACGACCTGTCTCGCAAAGTCCTTGGCCGCACCGGCCTAGAGGTGACCGCGTTGGGCTACGGCGCTATGGAGCTTCGCGGTGTGCCCTTTGGCGGCCCAGAGATCACCGATGACCAGGCAAAACTAATACTGAACGCGGTGCTGGACGAGGGCATCAATTACATAGACACCTCCATTGACTATGGCCGCAGCGAAGAGTTCATTGGAATGTACATTGCTCACCGGCGGTCAGAGTACTACCTGGCTTCCAAGTGCGGCTGTGTGCCAGGTGAGCGCGGCAAGCATGTACATACTGCTACAAACATTCGCGCGGGCGTGGAGCACAGCCTGCGCTTGATGAAGACCGACTACTTGGATGTAGTACAGTTCCACAGCAGCCTACCCCGCACAGAATTGGAAGGAGAGGCTCTGGATACCGTTGTGGCGCTACAGCAAGAGGGGAAGGTGCGGTTCATAGGCATGTCTGGCACGCTCCCTAATCTGGTTGAGCAGGTGGAGATGGGCGCCTTTGACGTCTTTCAGATCCCGTACTCTGCGTTGGAGCGTGAGCACGAGGCCGTTATGAACGCGGCAGCCGCGGCGGGTTCAGGCGTTGTGGTGCGCGGGGGCGCATCAAGAGGCCAGCCCACGGATTGGGAGCAGCGCCGGTACTATATGCAGCCGGGCACCGTCGCCAAGGACCGCTGGGAAGCGGCGCAACTGGACGACCTGCTGGACGGTATGAGCCGTATGGAGTTCGTTGTGCGGTATACCTTATCCAACCCGGACTTAGGCAGCACGATCATCGGGACAAAGGATGTGGGCCACCTGAAGGACAACATAGCGGCGGCGCTGAAAGGTCCGCTACCGGCTGACCTGCTGGCTAGTGCTAACGAGCGGTTGGCAGAGGCTGGTTCACGTCCCTCTGACTAAGAGTAGGTGAGCAGCGTTCAAGAAACCCAGCCATAGTACGGCTGGGTTTCTAACGTAGTACGAAGGTTGTGCGCCTACTGTGTAACGGGCGTTTTCTCTTTCAGATAGTTGAGGATGCCTTCCGCAGCAGTGCGAGCTTGAGCCACGGCGGTAACTACCAGATCCGCACCACGGACGCTGTCACCGCCGGCAAAGACGCCAGGGCGGCTGGTTATGCCAGTCTCCGGGTCGATTGTGATGCGGCCGTCGTTGTGCTCCACACCCGCACTTTCGACCAGCGCATCGTCACCCTGGTAGCCAACGGCTATGACAACAGTATCCGCTTCTATAACGAACTCAGAGCCTGCTATTGGTGTGGGCACGTGAGTTGGGTCTGAAGGGTCCTGATCGCCTAGCTCCGTCTTGACGCATTCGATAGAGGAGACGCGCCCGTCGGCATCCGGAACGAACCGGGTGGCAGCAGTGAGGTATTCGAACTGCACACCCTCTTCCAAGGCGTGCTGACGCTCCGCAGCCCGTCCGGGCAGCCCTTCTTCGATAGTGCGGATGAGGCAGGTAACGGTTGCGTCTACGTCCTGCTCCTTTGCTCTACGGACGGCGGTGCGAACGCAGTCCATAGAAGTATCGCCGCCGCCAATGACCACCACACGTTTGCGTACTTGGACCGGCTTGGAGAGCTTTTCCGGGAGGTCCTCCGCCGGCAGGTTGCACCGCACAAGAAACTCTGTCGCGGGGTAGATGCCAGTCAGGTCTTCGCCGGGGATGTTCATGGTCCTGGCAACACCAGCGCCCTGGCCCAGATAGACCGCTGCGTAGCCCTCCGCGAGGAGGGATTCGACAGTGATGTCTTTGCCCAGGGTTGTGTTGCAAAGGAACTGCACTCCCAGGGCTTCCAGGTAGCTGAGCTTCTCGTTAACGATGTCTTTGTCCAGTTTGAAGTTGGGAATGCCGTAGTACAGGATGCCGCCGGGAGTGGGCCAGCTATCGTAAACCACTGCCTGGTTCCCGGCCACAGTAACGTGCTCCGCCACCGTAAGGCCGGCGGGGCCAGCGCCGATTATCGCTATCTTGTGGCCGGTTGCAGCGGCTTTAGGAGGCATGGGGAAGCCCTCCGTAGTGCGCTGGTAATCTGTGGTGAAAGCCTCAAGGCGGCCAATGGCTACGGGCGGATTGGGCGGCACTTTCTTAACGTGCCCAACAACGCAAGAACCCTCGCAGAGGCGCTCCTGGGGGCATACGCGGCCGCACACTTCCGGCATAGTGCTGGTAAGGCGGAAGATGTTGGCGGCCTCAATGTAGTTGCCTTGCTCAATCTCCCAGAGCGCGCCGGGAATGTCGTTCTGGACGGGGCAGGCTTTTATGCAGGGCGCGTCGGGGCACTGGATACAGCGGGTGGCTTCTTCTATAGCTGCCTGGCTGTCTTCAAAACCTATGACAACTTCATTCCAATTGCATTGACGCAGGGCTGGGTCCTGCTTGATAAGGTCTTGGGGAGGGATTTGCAGCCGCGCTTTGCGGTCGACTCGTGGTCGTGTTATTTCTTGTGCCATCGTAAAACTGATGCGCCTTCCATTCTCTGTTCGGGGCTGTGCTGGAGAGCGTGCAACCGGGGAGGCGCTGGCTCTGCCCCTTTGGTTCTTGGCGCTGACCTGATTGTCAGCGCCTCACTTTATGGGTTCGTTGAGCCACATCCTGCGTGCTTGGATGAATGCAGAACACCTCTAGTCTACCACACCAAGCCGTTGCTCCTGTTAAGCCTGCCTTGCTCAGGGCACAAACAACGAGGCCCCGGAGTTACTCCGAGGCCTCGTTTCCTTACGAAGGAAGGGGGTGGTTAACAGCCGTTGTCGTTCAGCCAGGCGGTGACCACAAAGAAGGAGTTGTGGTTGTGCTGGTAGAGCGGCATGTTCTTCACGCGGCATCCAATCACGCGCTGGTAGTGGCCGCCAACGGTAGGCACCCATGGCATGAGCTCGTAGAGGCGCTCCTGGATCTGGGTGAATATCAGCGCCCGTTTCGCAGGATCCGTCTCTCGACTCTGTGCGTCGGCCAACTCGTCTATCTTGGGATCGCTGAGGCCGGGGAAGTTCTGGGAACTGCCGGTCCTGATCACGTCGCCCATCCAGTAGCCTGGGAAGAAGACGCTGCCGAGGTTGCCCCAGCCCAGATCTAGGTTGCCTTCCTTCGCGTGCTCCTGAAGGATAGGAGTGAAGCCTCGGCCAATGACCTCAACGGAGGAGTTGATGCCGATGGCGGCGAGGTGCTGCTGCACGACCTCGGCCTGGGTTGCATACGTTGAGCCGGTCCTGATGGTGGCGGTAACGGGGTTGTCGGGACCGTAGCCGGCCTCTTTCATCAGCGCCAAGGCGGCGGGAACGTCCTGCTTAAACATCTCTATGAGCTTCTCTTGTGGCGGCAGGAACTCCTTGAATCCGGGGGGCATATAGCCTGCGTGGCCGGCCTGGCCCTCGTAGCTGGATATGATGTCCTCGCGGTTGATGGAGAGCCGGGCAGCCTTGCGCACACGGACGTCGTTCCAAGGCTCCTTGTCTAGGTTAAACCAGAGGGAGGAGTTGGAATGGCGGTTCTGGACGGCGAACTGCAATTGGGGGCAGCACTCCTTGAGGGAGGGGACGTCCTGGGCGAGGATGCCGGAGAAACCGGGGACATCCAGCTTGCCTGCCCGCAGGGCGGCGACCCAGGCGGCGTAGTCGGGGAGGACCAGATTGCGTACCTGACCCATGTAGGGGAGGGCCTTGCCGTCTTTGCCCATCTCGTAGTACTTCGGATGTGGCTTGAGCCGGACCTCGGAGTTGAGCTCTATCTTGTCGACCATCCATGCGCCGGTGCCGACGGCATTGGACTTGAAGTCGCCGTCGGCCTCAAAGACCTCGTGGGCGACGAGCTTGGTGGTGTAGAAGCAGCACTTCCACATGTAGTCGGGGTCGGGGGCCTTCAGTTTGAAGACGATGGTGTAGTCATCGGGAGCGGAGACATCGACGCCATCGAAGTAGCTGCGATAGCGGGTCTTCTCTTCAACGTGATAGTTGGCGTTCCAGAGGACATCAGCGGAGGTGAACTTGCGTCCGTTGACCGGGGCGATGTCCTGCCAGAGTACATCGTCCCGCAGCTTCACGGTCCAGGTCTGAGCGTCCGTGGATTCCCAGGACTTTGCGAGGCTACCCTTCAATACGGTGTCCTCATAGAAGCAGCCGCGCTTCTCCATAAGGCTATTGAAGATTTGGCCCTGGCCGGTGCCGGCCCGGCTGGCGCCGGTGGGGTCGAGGTGGGAGAACTCGCCGGTGGCCCAAGTGAGGATGCCGCCGCGGGTGGGCGGTCCGTCGGTGCGCCAGTGCTCTTTGCCGGGCTCGCAGCTAAGCTCTGTTTGCTGCTCCGCTTGCTTGGCGAGCTTCTCAACGGCTTGCTTCTGCACCTCTGCGACCTTCTCCTCCTTCATTGCTGCGGCGGGTGCTGCCGTAGCAGCGGGTGCAGCGGGTGCGGCAGCAGATGAGGCGGGTGCTGCCGTAGCTGCGGGTGCGGCAGCAGATGAGTCGGATGCTGCAGGCGCAGCGGGTGTAGTTGGTGCCGCCGCCTGGGTACATGCTAAGGCCAATAGGCCAGTTGTCAGCAACAGTATGCTCACAAATCGCATATATTGCTCCTTTCACTTACTAGAGATTTTGGCAACCGGTACATAATCAGTTGCCAACGATTTTACGCCTAAACGCGCTCGCGTGTGAGTGTTAAGTTGGCCAATAGTAGCCTTGCAACATGATTTTACCATGAATATGTCATGATGTTGTTCTCACAATGCTCATGAAGGTACCACCCACAACAGTAAAACATCAACAGAGAGGCCGATACGATCATCGTGCCTGCCTCTCTTGCACCTACCTCATAGGAGCGCAATGGAATGGTGTGCGCTCTGTGAGGACTTAGATGAGGATCAGGATATCGTTGCCCTCAATCTTTACTTCAAAGGTGGCAAGGGGCTCCGTAGCGGGGGGGTGGTTGGGTTCTCCTGTCCGCACATCAAAGGAGCTATCGTGGCAGGGGCAAGTAATGGTCTCGCCCTCTATGTCACCGTCCGAGATGTTGCACTCCGCGTGAGAGCAGAGGTCGTCCACCGCATAGAACATGCCGTCAATGTTGGCGATGCAGACCTCCTTCTTGTTCACCGTATAGTATTGCATTCGGCCCGGTGCAATCTCGCTCGTTTCGCCTACCTTAACAAAGTCCGCCATTCGCGTCTCCTAATAAAGTATCTGTAGTCTAGGGATGCCTCTTGTGTACGGAGGCGTCCGCTTGCAGGCCATAGCCTTAACAAACTTGGTTCAGGCGGCCTGCGTGTTCCGCGTCACAAAGTAGCATGAAGGGTAAGGATGCGTCTACCCATACGCACCCCTCTCTGCGTTTGAGATTGAGCAAACAACGAGGCCCCGGAGTGATTCCGAGGCCTCGTTTCCTTACGAAGGAAGGTGGGTAGTTAACAGCCGTTGTCGTTCAGCCAGGCGGTGACCACAAAGTAGGAGTTGTGGTTGTGCTGGTAGAGCGGCATGTTCTTCACGCGGCATCCAATCACGCGCTGGTAGTGGCCGCCAACGGTAGGCACCCATGGCATGAGCTCGTAGAGGCGCTCCTGGATCTGGGTGAATATCAGCGCCCGTTTCGCAGGATCCGTCTCTCGACTCTGTGCGTCGGCCAGCTCGTCTATCTTGGAATCGCTGAGGCCGGGGAAGTTCTGGGAACTGCCGGTCCTGATCACGTCGCCCATCCAGTAGCCTGGGAAGAAGACGCTGCCGAGGTTGCCCCAGCCCAGATCTAGGTTGCCTTCCTTCGCGTGCTCCTGAAGGATAGGAGTGAAGCCTCGGCCAATGACCTCAACGGAGGAGTTGATGCCGATGGCGGCGAGGTGCTGCTGCACGACCTCGGCCTGGGTTGCATACGTTGAGCCGGTCCTGATGGTGGCGGTAACGGGGTTGTCCGGGCCGTAGCCGGCCTCTTTCATCAGCGCCAAGGCGGCGGGAACGTCCTGCTTAAACATTTCGATCAGCTTGTCTTCTGCGGGGAGGAACTCCTTGAATCCAGGGGGCATATAGCCTGCGTGGCCGGCCTGGCCCTCGTAGCTGGATATGATGTCCTCGCGGTTGATGGAGAGCCGGGCAGCCTTGCGCACACGGACGTCGTTCCAGGGCTCCTTGTCTAGGTTAAACCAGAGGGAGGAGTTGGAATGGCGGTTCTGGACGGCGAACTGCAATTGGGGGCAGCACTCCTTGAGGGAGGGGACGTCCTGGGCGAGGATGCCGGAGAAACCGGGGACATCCAGCTTGCCAGCCCGCAGGGCGGCGACCCAGGCGGCGTAGTCGGGGAGGACCAGATTGCGTACCTGACCCATGTAGGGGAGGGCCTTGCCGTCTTTGCCCATCTCGTAGTACTTCGGATGTGGCTTGAGCCGGACCTCGGAGTTGAGCTCTATCTTGTCGACCATCCATGCGCCGGTGCCGACGGCATTGGACTTGAAGTCGCCGTCGGCCTCAAAGACCTCGTGGGCGACGAGCTTGGTGGTGTAGAAGCAGCACTTCCACATGTAGTCGGGGTCGGGGGCCTTCAGTTTGAAGACGATGGTGTAGTCATCGGGAGCGGAGACATCGACGCCATCGAAGTAGCTGCGATAGCGGGTCTTCTCTTCAACGTGATAGTTGGCGTTCCAGAGGACATCAGCGGAGGTGAACTTGCGTCCGTTGACCGGGGCGATGTCCTGCCAGAGTACATCGTCCCGCAGCTTCACGGTCCAGGTCTGAGCGTCCGTGGATTCCCAGGACTTTGCCAGGCTACCCTTCAATACGGTGTCCTCATAGAAGCAGCCGCGCTTCTCCATAAGGCTATTGAAGATTTGGCCCTGGCCGGTGCCGGCCCGGCTGGCGCCGGTGGGGTCTAGGTGGGAGAACTCGCCGGTGGCCCAGGTGAGGATGCCGCCGCGGGTGGGCGGTCCGTCGGTGCGCCAGTGCTCTTTGCCGGGCTCGCAGCTAAGCTCTGTTTGCTGCTCCGCTTGCTTGGCGAGCTTCTCAACGGCTTGCTTCTGCACCTCTGCGACCTTCTCGTCCTTCATTGCTGCGGCGGGTGCTGCCGTAGCAGCGGGTGCAGCGGGTGCGGCAGCAGATGAGGCGGGTGCTGCCGTAGCTGCGGGTGCTGCGGATGAGGCGGATGCAGCAGGTGCAGCGGGTGTAGTTGGTGCCGCCGCCTGGCCACATGCTAAGGCGAATAAGCCAGTTGTCAGCAACAGTATGCTCACTAACCGCATTGCTTTTCCTTTCTGTGTTGAGCCCAAAGGCGCTCAACACATGCGAATCTTGCCAATAGGAGACTAATCCCGCCTGCAATAGCCAGCGGAAACCTCTCTGAACGCTAAGTGTAAAAGATGACGAGATAATGAGCAAGTCATTAGAAGCTCATGATTTGCTCAGGTAATGCTCTACAGAGTGAATAATTCTGCAAATAATGATGACGTCGAAGTGACAAGTCAATCATGCTTTATTTATACGTTCTTCATGTTTAATGGGCGAGGCTAAAGAGAAGATGCCGGGCGCATGCACCAGGCGCATGCAATGGAAAATGGGGTACGACTAGCCGGAGTACCTAGCCTCTACTGACGCGGTGCTAGTAGGGCCTCGTCCAAGCATTACATGACGTACTCGGTAGACCGGTCTTCGTCACTGTGGTCTACCTCTTTGATGGCATCTTGAAGCACCTCTCCGGGCCACTCTACTTGGAGGTTGTCTTCTTCAATGCGCACCGGGAAGGTGGGAAGCGGATAGAGGGCTGGACCCGCTTGCACGACGCCCGAGGCCAGATCGAACTCTGCCTCGTGATACGCGCAGATGATCTGGTGGCTTCTGGTGAGGAAGCCGTCCGTGAGGTATTCCTGCTGGTGGGTGCAGGCGTTCCGAAAGGCATAGTATTTCTCGCCAACGTGGGCAACGGCAATCTCGTAGCCGCCTATGTCGAAGGCGCGCATCTTGCCGTCAGGGAAATCGGCGGCTTTTCCGAGCGTGAGAAAATAAGACACGACTAGCTTGCTCCTTCAGAGAAAGCACCCAAGTTGCGTAAAGAGGTGGCCTCGTATGAGGCCACCTCTTCTGAGTGCCGTTCGTTAAGGTGTGTGCGGGAACTCCGCTTAGGCGAGCACCGGCGCCGGGAGATTGTAGAGCTTCCGAACGTTGTCTCGAATGAGAGCCGCCCGCTCTGCCTCTGGGAAATCGCTGAGGTCTCGCTCAACCAGCTTCATGGACTCGGGCCACACCGATGCGCTGTGGGGGTAGTCCGTGGCGTACATGAGCTTGTCTTCGCCCAGCAGATCCCGGTCTCGCACTGCATGCGGTTCATTGATGTACGAGAACCAGACGTTGCGCCGGAAGTACTCGATGGGTGAGAGGGAGAGCTTGGTGGGGAAGGAGAAGGGTCCCCTAGCCGCGCGCTCAAGCCGCCGCACGTAGTAGGGCAGCCAGTCCGTGCCGTTCTCCGCGGAGATGGTCTTTAGCGCAGGAAAACGCTCAAAAACACCGGACATGATGAGCTGGGCCAGCGTCCTCTGGATCTCGTGAGGCCGGATAAGCAGGCCGAGGGAGAAGTTGTCGTCCCAGTAGGACGAGGGTGAGAGGGGGCTCTCAAAGCCGCCGCCGGTGATCTCATGAAGGACTATGGGCTGATCTACCTCCTGCATGGCTGCCCAGAAGGGGTCGTAGGCCGTAGAGGAGTAGGGCGGGCAAGACGATGGCGGAGAAAGCCCGATCATTGCGCCCTTTAGGCCCATCTTGTGCGCCCGATACAGCTCCTTTACCGCCTCATCTACATCGTAAAGCGAGATGAGGGGCACGCCAACGAGGCGGTTGGGGCTGTAGCTGCAGAACTCTGCCAGCCAGTCGTTGTAGGCCCGGAAGATGGCGCGTTGGAGGCTTGGCGTCTCGCATCCAGAACATGCGGAAGGCAATGGTGCAATGGAGTAGCTCGCCTTCCACGCCGTCAATGTCCTGGTCTTTGAGGCGGGCCTCAGGGTTCCAGCCGCCGGGCAGGGCATCGTTGTAACCCTTTTGCTCGTCACGGAAGGTGGAGCCTATCGCCGCATCAGGACGGGCGCCCACGCGCTGGGCCGCGCCCAAACCTACGCCTACTGGGTGCGGTGGGAACCCTTCATAGAAGAAGAGGTCCTGCATCTTGCCGTCTCGCTCCAGCCGTCTCATATAGGGAGCACGGAACCGGAACTCCTTATCAATCCGCTTTTCCCAGAGGTCGCCAGGCTCGCTGACGTGAGAATCCGCTGAGAAAATCTTTAGTTCAGCCATGAGAGTCCTCCGCTCGTTAGGTTAGACAGTTGGTAGTCCGCGTATGATGCAAGATTACCAAACTATCCAATAAGTTGACAATTTTGCTTAGAAGGGGAAGGTCTCGCCGCCGCCTACAGAAAGCACCTGACCGCTGATGTAGCCGGCATCGTCGGAAGCCATGAACGCGATCGCGGAGACAACTTCTTCCACCATTGCGGGCCGGTTCAGGCCGAGGGACAACGGACGCTCCTGACGGTTGCCGGATTCGTCCACGGGCTGGGCGATCTCCGCCTCTTTGGGCACTTCGCTCTTGGCGACGAACTCCAGGTTGTAGTCTCGCCGGTAGACCTGCTCTTTGCCGTCGTTCTGAGAAGGGGCTACACAGTTGACCCGGATGCCGTAGCGGCCAACTTCCTTGCTCAAGGAGAGGGTCAGGCCAATGAGTCCGCCCTTGGAGGCGGCGTAGGGCACTCGGTTTAGACCAACCAGTGCGTGTGTAGCCAGGGTGACGATGTTGCCGCCCACGCCATCGCTGGACTTTTCGTGCTGCTCAATCATGTATGGCAACGCGGCATGCACGCAGTACATGGTGGGGTAGAAGTTCTTGTTGACGGTCTCGATAATCTGCTGTTCGGTATTGTACTGGTACGGATAGCTCCAGACCGTTCCGCCAACGATGACGATGAGAGAATCGATACGGCCCCACTTCTCCACGGTATGGTTGATAAGGTCATGGCAGCCGTCCCAGCTGCGATAGTCGCCAATATGGACGCTGGCCTTTTCGCCGATGCTCTCAACGTCCTTGGCGGCCTTTTGAGCGATGTCCTCGGCCCAGTCGCCGACCACGACGGTTGCGCCTTCTGTAGCCAGGCGTCGAACGGCGGTCAGGCCAATGCCCTGACCGGCGCCGGCAACCACGCAGACCTTGCCCTCAAAGCGCCGTGCGCCACGGGCCAGGGGATCGAGCGCTTTCTTTTCCATTGTCATAGTTCCCTCCTAATTATTTAGGTGTTCGTCGAACTGCCTCAGCCATCGTGCCTAGCTGGGCTTCCAAAATCCAAAGTGGTCGGAGTGTAGCATAAGCTCATTGTCTCTACAAACGCTGTTGCGTAGGCGTGGCGACTTTCTCTACAATCTCACGGAGCGCTCACTCATCCCGTGTTACCTACTATAGAGTCGCGCCTGTGCTTGACATACTATATGTCGGTCAGTATAAGATTGGCAGAGAGTTCCTAACGCAACGTTGTTCACGCTAGGAGGAGCAGCCATGTTTTTATTGTCTGGTATACAGAGCATCATCGGCGGCTATCCGGGTGGCTATAAGCATATGCCCAGGGGCACGCAGCCCCGGTACGCGCCGCCGGAGTTCAAGCAGCCCACGGATCCTCGAGATCGACGAAGCCGCATTCCCGCGCTAGGTTACCAAGAGTACTGGTATCCGGCGATGCCGGCCAAAGACATAGATTCTAAGAAGCCGACGGTGCTCCGCATGCTGGGCAAAGACCTGGCCTTCTTCCGCGGCGAAGACGGCGAAGTGAAGGCGCTGCTAGACGTATGCCCGCACCGCGGCGTTTATCTTTCCAACGGCGACTGCTTCTTCAAGGGTTTTCTGACCTGCCCGTACCACGGCGCAACCTTTGACGGCGACGGCAATTGTGTGGCCTTCATAACGGAGGGACCCGACTCACGCATGGTGGGGCAGCTGAAGGCCCGAGCCTTCCCGACCATCACCCTGCTTGGGCTAGTGTTTGTGTGGATGGGTGAAGGCGAGCCGGTTGACCCGCGGGAGGATATTCCCCCGGAGATGTTTGAGCCAAACAACATCTACCGGCCCGCGTTCTATATGATCCCGTGCAACTGGATCCTGACCCTGGAAAATACGCTGGATGCGCACAACGCATTCTTCACCCATCGCAACTCGCTCACAGTGCTCTTCCAGAGCGGCATGCTGGGCGGACGACCGCGGACACCCTTTGGCTATCGTGTCCAGATAGTGGACAACCATGCCGTCCACTACAAGCAGGACGGGACCAAGGCGCCGGTGGACCGCTACTATTACGACGAAGATGGCAAGATTCCCTATCAGATGTACTACCCTGGAGTGAAGGGCGTATGGCCCCTGCACCGCTGGCGGCGGCTGTGGTCGTGGATTGCCGACCGGCGTTCGAGGCGCCAGCGGGAGAAGCGGACCGGCAACTTCCAGCCGACGCGGAACGTACCGGACCGCTGGAATGGCACCTGCCTCCCCGGCATGTCTCGCACTGCGGGCACCAATGACAAGTACCGAGATACTCGCTGGCCGGTGCCGGTAGAGGAAGGCCTGACCCGCATGGTGTACCTGAATGTGGAGCGGTACGCTGAGCCGCCGAGCCTGGCGACGCGGGTAGTGAAGGGCGCTACCTGGCCCGTGCGCAACTGGATGAAGAACTACAACTTCCGCAACCAGGACGTCTTTGCGGAGATGTACGGGCAGTACGACCAGCCCGAATACCTCTCCTCCACCGACTCCGTGGTAGTGGGCATGCGCAGGCTCTTCACCGAGCACGCCCGTGGCGTGACGCCCTCCGATCCGGAAGTGGTAGCGCAGGAATTGGGCGAGGTCATGGTGCGCGAGAACGACCTCAAGACCTTGGAGATTGCGCAGGGGACCTACGCAGAGCAGATTAAAGAAGGTATGAAGGATCCGGTGTAGTCCTCTCGCAGCACTCTAGTACGGCATAGGCTTGGGCCGACACGATTACTTTCGTGTCGGCCCAACTTTTTTAAGGAACTGCGCCAAGCACGCCGCCCGTTCGACTTCTACGAGGCGTGGCAAGACAGCTAAGCCATTGACATTGAGCTAGCGCGCTACTAGAAGCGGCGCGTGTTGCAACGCGCCGCTTCTAGCAGTATAAAGTACGGGGCAGGGAGTTCATGAGCCTGTGTGCATAGCACAGCAGCAAGTTGTGAAGAGGAGGTCTTGAATGGCCGATACCATCGAAGAGATTAAGCGCAAAAGCGTGCTCTCCCACCGCATCCTGGTGATGACCGGGTCTATGGGCGATATAACCGGGCACGTGATGCTTAAAATCCCGGATACGAACGAGTTCTACTATCGCTGTCGGAATGACGACAACGATGTTTCCCCAGCGTTCATCACCCAAACCTCGCTGCATCGCGTGGACATCACCTCGGGTGAGGCCACGGAGCCGTTGCTAGCGGGGTACACCATGTCGGGTGAGCGCTTCATAGGCGTGGGTGTGTTCACGGCGCGTCCGGAGGTGGGCTGCGTGATCCATGCGCATCCGCCGGCGCAGGTGCTGTGCAGCATGGCTGATGTTGAAATCAAGCCTATCGTCGGGTCGCAGAACTGGGGCGGGCACGATGTCGCGCGTCAGGGCGTCGCAGTCTATCCCCGCACCATGACCATCGTGAACCATGTGCTGGCTCGCGCGGTGGTTGCCATGATGAGCAACAAGAACGTGGTGCTGCTGAAAGCCCACGGCAACGTGGTAGCCGGCAGGAACGTAGAAGAGGCCACGGTACGGGCCATCCAGACGGAAAACATTGCCAGACTTTGCTGGGAGATTGCCAAGGTGCAACGCAACGACGAGTATGTCCCATGGACTATCCCGTGGGAAGACGTAGACAACATGACCTCCGGGCTGCCCATGCGGGAGGCCTCTGAAGCCCAGGGCGGTGGGCCGCGCCGGATGACCAATGCTTCCTGGGAGTATTACGTGCAGATGCTCCAAGCCGGGGCGTTGATTCCCGCCGAAAGCACCGTTGGACGCACGCAGTACTAGGTGCGTTAGGCATCAACCGTAGGGAAGAGGAGGCGTATTTTATGGCAGACGCACTACAGGAACTAAAAGAGAAGCAGGTGCTTTCGCACCGCATATTGACCATGCTGGAGTCCATGGGCGACATCACGGGCCACGTCTTTGTACGCGTGCCCGGCGCCGATGAGTTTATGGCTCGCTGCAGGAACGACTACGATGTTTCGCCCGGCTACGTGCAACAAGAGGCGATACATCGCATGAACTTTGACGGCATCCCCACAGAGCCAGTAGACGGCTGGACCATCCCGCCGGAGCGCCACATTGGGGCGGCCGTTTTTCGGATGCGGCCTGAGGTGGGCTGCGTGATCCACGCGCATCCGCCGGCGCAGGTGCTGTGCGTGAACACGGGTGTGCCCATCCGGCCCATTGTGGGCGCGCAGAATGGCGGCGGCTCTCAGGTAGCCCGCGGCGGCATTCCCGTGTATCCTCGGGCGCTCCTTATTCACAACAAAGAGGTTGCCGGCGCAATGATGGCGGCCATGGGTCGCAAAGACATCGTGCTGCTGAAGGGCCACGGCAACGTGGTGGCCGGCAGGAACGTCGAAGAGGCCACGGTACGGGCCATACAGATCGAAAACCTGGCGCGCCTCACCTGGGAGATTGCGCTAACCGGCCGCACTGCGCCGGAGGTTCCCTGGCAGGACATTGAGGAGACCATCTCTCGTAATGAGGGCGGCGGCGGCGGCAACAATTGGACCTGGGAGTACTACAAGAAGATGTACGAGGTAGGTCGAAGAATACCTGTTGATCCCGAGTAATCTTACGTTTAGAAGGGCTGCGGCGAGATGAGCAGTCCTTCCTAGTTTGCAGTAGCCCTGCGGGTTGATTGTGCGAGTTGTTATTGTAGAGGAGGTCTCTAATGGCAGATACGTTGGAAGAGCTAAAATGGAAAGCGGCCGTAGCTCATCGCATTTTGACCTTTACGGGGTCCATGGGTGACTCCACCGGCCACGTTATGCCTCGCATTCCCGACAGCGACGAGTTCTTATATCGCTGCCGCAATAATCAGGAAGATGTTTCTCCTGCCTATGCGACGCCCAGGAGTATGCATCGCGTTAAGCTGATGACGGGCGAGCCCGCGGAAACGCTGACGCCCGGCTACTGGCTTTCCGGCGAGCGCTTCATCGCCCTCACGGTCATGAATGCCCGTCCCGAGATCAACTGCGTCGCCCACGCGCATCCGCCGGCGCAGGTGCTGTGCAGCGTCACCGGCGTACAGCTGCAGGCCATTGTGGGCTCCCAGAACTGGGCGGGCAGCCAGCTAGCGCGTCCTGGCATCGCCACCTATCCGCGGTCCCTGACCATCGTCAACCATGTGCTGGGCCAGGCGATGCTGCGGGTTATGGGCAACAAGGATGTCTGCCTACTGCACGGTCACGGCAACGTGGTGGCGGGCACTTCTACCGAAGATTGCACCCTCAAAGCGGTCCGTATTGAAAACCTGGCCCGCCTTTGCTGGCAGCTTGCGGTTCAGCAGCGCAGCAACAACCCGGTCTGGGAGATTCCCTGGGAAGACTGGGACGACAGCGTCTCCGGCGCCGGAGGTCGAGAGGCCTCACAGGCGCAGGGCGGCGCACCCACCCGCGGCACCTCGGGCGGCTGGGATTACTACGTGCAGATGCTGCGTGAAGGGCAGCCCCTCCCCGACGAGAGCTCTCCAGACGGGATGATTCAGTACTAAGGCATCATCTCTAGGCCGCTGGACAGCGTAATCTGGGAAGGAAGAAGTAACTCTATGGCAGACCAGTTAGACGAACTAAAAGATAAAGTAGTGCTTGCCCATCGCATCCTGGTGATGACCAGGTCTATGGGCGACCTCACCGGCCACGTGTTCACACGGGTGCCGGGGGCCAACGATTTTCTGTCTCGTTGCCGGAACATGGAGGATCAGTCGCCAGGCTACGTCATGAGGGCGGCGATACACCGCATCGACTTTGACGGCATCCCTACCGAGCCCACCGATGACTACGTGATTCCGCCGGAACGCCACATTGGCGCGTCGATCATGAAGATGCGCCCAGAGGTAGGCTGCGCAATCCATGCGCACCCACCGGCGCAGGTGCTGTGCGCCAACGCTGGCATAGAGCTGCGGCCCATCGTGGGCGCGCAGAATGGCAGCGGTGCGCAGCTTGCGCGGGGCGGCATAGGCGTGTACCCGCGAGCGCTGCTCATCCACAACCCGCAGATTGCGGGGGCGATGCTGGCGGTGATGGGACGTAAAGACGTGGTGCTGCTAAAGGGCCACGGCAACGTCGTGTGCGGCCGCTCGGTGGAGCAGGCGACGGTGCGAGCCGTCCAGCTGGAGAACCTGGCGCGTTTGCAATGGCAGGTAGCCCTCTCAGGTCTGTATGCTCCGGACGTGCCCTGGGAAGACGTGGAGGAGGGCATTGCCCGCCCACCGCAAGAGGGCAGCGGACAGGATTACAACTGGGAGTACTACAAGAAGGTCTACGAAGAAGGGAAGCGCGTCACTATCGATTTCTAGCGTTTGCATGACGCTGAGGAAGGTTAGCAAGACTATGGCAGATCAATTAGACGAACTAAAAGATAAAGTAGTGCTTGCCCATCGCATCCTGGTGATGACCAGGTCCATGGGCGATACCACCGGCCATGTGTTCACACGGGTACCGGGGGCCAACGATTTTCTGTCGCGTTGCCGGAACCTGGGTGATCAGTCGCCGGCCTACGTCATGAGGGCGGCGATACATCGCATCGACTTTGACGGCATCCCCACCGAGCCCACCGATGACTACGTGATCCCGCCGGAACGCCACATTGGCGCGTCAATCATGAAGATGCGCCCAGAAGTAGGCTGCGCAATCCATGCGCACCCACCGGCGCAGGTGCTGTGCGCCAACGCCGGCATAGAGCTGCGGCCCATTGTGGGCGCGCAGAACAACGGCGGCGCGCAGCTTGCGCGGGGCGGCATAGGCGTGTACCCGCGAGCGCTGCTCATCCACAACCCGCAGATTGCGGGGGCGATGCTGGCGGTGATGGGTCGTAAAGACGTGGTGCTGCTCAAGGGCCACGGCAACGTCGTGTGCGGCCGCTCGGTGGAGCAGGCGACGGTGCGGGCCATCCAGCTGGAGAACCTGGCGCGTCTGCAGTGGCAGGTAGCCCTCTCTGGCATGTGTGCTCCGGACGTACCCTGGGAAGACGTCGAGGAATCCCTAGCCCGTGCGCCGCAGGCAGGCAGCGAGGCTGATGCTGGTTGGGAGTACTACAAGAAGGTCTACGAGGAAGGGAAGCGAGTCACCCTCGACTTCTAGCCCTAACGTAACGTTAATCATAGGGTGGTGGCAGCGCTTTGCATAAAGCGCTGCCACCAGCGCCCTATCCGGCTCATCAGACTCGCCCTTGCTGCTAAGGGCTGTATACCAAACTTCTTTGGAGAGCAATGAGGATTAGTAGGGAGTGGACACTCCCCTCCCTGCCTTTAAGGAGGAAGTATGGTTCATCCCGACCTAGTTAACCGGGCGGAGGTATTCGCCGAGAAGGCGCACGAAGGGCAGTTGAAAGCTTCAGGCAGGCCGTACTTTGAGCATACTCAACAGGTCGTACATATCCTGAGGCAAGTTACAGAAGACCCAGCTATCATAGCTGCAGGCTATCTCCATGATACTGTCGAGCATACAAAGACGACCTACACGGACCTCCTGGAGGAATTCGGAGGGAAAGTAGCCAACCTCGTTATGGAAGTAACTCGCGAGGAACGACCAGATGAGCGCGGGCACTCCTTTCCGAGATTGCACTCTCAGGAGGGCGTTATGATCAAATTCGCCGATCGTCTGTCTAATATCTCAGGAATAGAAGCGTTGTCGGAGGAAGGCCAGCAGCTCTATCTTCACAAGAGCAAATTCTGGGAGTAGCCCTAAAAATCTAGTGAAAGGACAAAGGGAAGGGAAATGACTACTAATACAACAAAGCTCCGTGTTGGCATTGCCGGTCTAGGCGTAGCTGCTGCGGGGACGGTGAAGGAGTTGAGCCGCGCGTCAAATGTTGAGCTGATAGCCGCTGCTGATGTGCGGCCGCAGGCGCTCACCACGTTCAAAGAGCGCTACGGAGGCCGTACCTACGATAGCGTGGAGAAGATGTGCGAGGATCCGGACATCGACTTGGTCTGGGTAGCAACGCCCAACAAGTTCCACTGCGAGCACGTGGTCACGGCGGCAGAGCACGGCAAGCACGTCTCCGTAGAGAAACCTATGGCCAACTCTCTGGACGAGGCACAGAAGATGGTCGACGCCGCCAAGAAGAACAACGTGCACCTGGTCTCCGGCCGCACCGGCAGCACTAACGGCGCAATTCAGGCCATGCGTAAGATCATCACTTCCGGCGAGCTGGGCAAGCTGCAGGCTATCCAGGTGTTTGCGTACACGGACTGGATGCTGCTTCCCCGTCTGCCAGACGAGGTAAACCTTGCCCTGGGCGGCGGCATCATCTACCGCCAGGCGCCGCACCAATTGGACACCATCCGCCTGCTGGGCGGCGGCAAGGTGAGGAGTGTGCGGGCCAGCGTAGGCCAGTGGATGCCGGAGCGCCCAGCGCCCGGGTACTACACCGCTTTCTTAGAATTTGAAGACGGCACCCCGGCCAACGTGACCTATAACGGCTACGGCTACTTCATCACCGGAGAGCTGGTGCCGTGGGCAGGCGTACGCCGCACCGTGGCGAACCCCGGCGAAGTGCGCCGCGCGCTACGTGATGGCACCTTCGATGACGTGACAGCCAAAGAAGCCCGACGCTTTGGCGGGGCGCGTGATGCCGCCGCTTCGCAGCCTGCAGCGGAAGACGAGGGGAACCGCACGGCCCGTTACCGGTCGGACGTGGGCATCGTCATCGTCAGCTGCGAGCACGGCGATATCCGGCAGTCCCCCCAGGGACTCTGGATTTACGATGACGACGGCCAGCGCGAGGTTGAGGCGGATGCCGGGCACGAGGGCGGCATGCTGGAGATCACCGAAGTGTACGAGGCGATCACCGAGGGCAAGAAGGTGAACCAGAGCGGTGAGTGGGGCATGGCTACGTTGGAGGTAATCCTGGCCGCCATCAAGTCCAGCACCGAGCATACAGAGATCACCCTGAGCCATCAGTGCCCCTCCTATATGTAAGCAACTGTTCGCTTATGCGAGCCACGACAACCAAGCTTAGCTAAGCTCCTTTGCATCCCAGGCGACCCAAGTACGGGTTGCCTGGGATGTAGGTTTTGTGCCCGGAAAAGGATGCGCCTGTGAGTACACCGGTTGGTGCGCCCAGAAGAAGAATCATCATTGGGCTGAATATCATGTCCTTTACCTGGGCACTCGGCCTGGGCGCATCCGTGCCGCTGTTCCCGTTGCTCTCCTATCAGCTTGTCCCCATCCTGGCTGTGGCGGGGATGGCAACCGGCGTAACGGGCATCGGCAGCCTCATCGCATCCTACGTTGCTGGGCCGCTCATAGACCGCCTGGGGCGACGTGGCGTGACCATCGTCGGCATCGTTATCCGCACTATCTTCTCCTTCATGGAAGGGACGTCCACCAACATCCTGCAGCTCGCCTCGTTCCGGTTCATGTCCGGCATTGGCACGGCTATCTACGGCACCGGCTCCCAGGTCATCATTGCCGACATCTCTACGCGCAGCGACCGCGGCGCAATCTTTGGCGGGCGGCAGTCCTTCAGCCACATGGGGAACATCATCGGTCCGCTGCTGGGCGGCTTGGTGTGGGGCTGGGCGACGCCGTCTATGGGTGTCACGAACGCCATCCGTATCCCCTTCTTCATCAACGGCTTCACTAAGTTCATCTGCCTCATCACCTTCATCCTCATGGTGGGCGAGACGAAACAATACGCCGTTGAGCCTGCCACAGAGGCGACGACGAAGCCTGAGGCAGCCCCCGCTCGCCAGGAACAGCCACCGCAGCAGCCAAAACGTTCCAGCCTGTTGCCAAGCGGTCTTGTGCTGAAAGCCATCTTTGCCACCGGCTTCTTCTTCTGCATCTATGAGATGTTTGCCACCACGCTGTTCCGCAACGGCATCACCCAGGTGATCATCCCCGTGTATTCTCGGCACGTGCTGGAGCTTTCTCAGGCGGAAGTAGGGCTTATCATCAGCGCTATCAGCGTGGGCAACTTGCTGATCTCCTTCCCGGCAGGGCGGCTTGTGGACCGATGGGGCGTTCGCTACGGGATTTTTCCGGGCATAGTGGTGTCCGTAGCCGCGTTGATCATGTTTGCGATTGCGGGTAGGGCGTCCATTCCGCTGGCATTGCTGATGGGAATGGGGACAAGCCTTGCAGACGTGGGCGCCCGGTCCTATGCAATGGACATTGCGCCGCGGGGGACACGGGGGCAGTTTTACGGTATCCAGGGGATGGCGCAGCACTTTGCCCAGCTCATTGGCCCCATGGCGGTGGGCGGGCTCACGGACACCCTGGGCTTCAGCTTCCCCTTCATGCTGCTTGCCGGTATCTATTCCGTCATGATCCCGATGGCGCTCTTAACCGTAAAAGACGTGAAGAACCCTGCAGAGGCCCCTGCAACCACTGAGAGCAGTTGACATCGCCTCCGGAGGTCTTAGTGGTTACACAGCGGTCAGTTGAAGCGCAGGACGCCATCCTGTAGGATGTTGCAGGAATCAGCCGCACTTAGCCACGTATTTCATAACTATATAGGAGGGCATCATGGCCAAAGAAAGTCCGTCAAACGATCAGATATTCAAGTGGTTCGATGAGCTCAGCAACTGGGGTCGTTGGGGCAAAGACGACACCATGGGCACGCTGAACCTCATCACTCCAGAGAAGCGGCTTCAAGCCAGCGCACTGGTTAAGGAAGGGCTCACCGTTTCCTGTTCCTATCCCATCCGTTTCTACGAGCACAACCTGGATGACGCCTGGCCGGAGCCGCGGCACTACATGAACAACATGCCGCCGATGGAGCCGGACGAGGACTTTCTTGGCCCGTCCGGTAGCTCAGACATTGTGATCTTGAACTGTCACGGGCTTTCGCTTACCCATATCGACTGCCCGGGGCACTACTTCTTCAAGCAGTCCAAGGACGCGCCCCTCAGCGGCTATAACGGGCTTGCCCCGAGCGCACTTAGCTCTCGCGGCGTAGATCCTAAGGCTGCCGTGACACTTGCGGGCGACGGCATTGTTTCCCGCGGTGTGCTGCTGGACATTCCCCGCCTGCGCGGCGTTGATTATCTGGAGCCGGGCACAGCTATCTACCCGGAGGACCTGGAAGAAGCAGAAGCCAAGCAGGGCGTTAAAGTAGAATCCGGCGACATTCTGTGTGTTCGCACCGGCCACGGCAGGCACAAGCGTGAGCACGGCTGGAACGACAAGCCCGGCGTGCAGTCCGGCCCTGACGGCTCACTGCTGCCCTGGATGAAGGAGCGCGACGTGGCGGTTCTGGCCTGCGATACCGCTAACGACTGGCTGCCGAAGAATGAGGGCATGATGGCCCGCCCCATCCACGCTATCGGCATCCCTGCAATGGGCATGTGGCTCATTGATGGGGCAGACTACGAGGCGCTGGGCGATGCCTGCGCACGGCTCAACCGCTGGGAGTTCCTTCTGGTCATCCCGCCGCTGAAGCTGAACAACGCGACGGCCAGCCCGGTCAATCCCATAGCTATCCTCTAACCCCTCACACTGAACGAACCAAGAAGCGGGGGCTTCCATCTCAATGGGAGCCCCCGCCTTGCGTTTTAGGAGCGTCGATTAGTCGGCGTGGTAGTGGTGCTGGAGTTTTTCCAGTTGCTCCTGGCTGAGTCCAGGCTTGCCGACACAGGACACGGCCTCCTCCATCTGCTCCATGCTGGAGAAGCCAATGACCACTACAGCAGCCTCCTTCTTTGCCAGCGCAAAACGGATGGCTACCTGGGCAAAGGTCGCATCGCTGCCTTCGTCTAAGAGGAAGTCTAAGGCACGGACGCGGGCGCGGTCGGCGTCCACTTCGTACCAAGCGCCGCGGGACCAGCCGCCCGCCAGGGGGTGCAGCTCCTGTGCTCCCGCCAGCGCGCCGGCAGCCAGAGGTCTGATGATAAGAGTGCCCATTCCCTTCGCCGCGGCGCGGTCAATGATTTGACCGTAGTCGTTGTTGCGGAAACCGGCCGGAACGGCTTGGCCGGCGCTGGGATTGAGCATGGTGTAGTAGGCCTGCTGGGTGTTGAAGCGGCCTTCGTCTATGACACGTTGGATGGCCTGCGTTTGGCCTATCCCGCTGATGCCTATGTAGCGGACTTTGCCCTCTTTCTGTAGCTGCTCAAAGGCCTCCAGTGCGCCGCCAGGGCCCAGCACCTCATCCGCAGCGAGTTCGGCAGGGTACTCCGGCCTCCGGGTGACGCTCAGCTTGTTGTGCACCTGCAGCAGGTCAATGGTGTCGACGCCCAGGCGTTGGAGGCTGCCTTCCACCGACTTGGCGGTTGCCGCGACCATGTCTTCCAGGTCTTCCTGCTTGAAAGAGATCTTAGTCCCGATAATCGGCCGCGCTTTAAGCTCGCCCAGGGCTTGGCCCAGACCCGACTCCGAGAGGGTAGCGTCATAGCCGGGGGCAGTATCGAAATAGTTGATGCCAAGGTCGAGCGCGCGGGCTACTACCTCACGGCGGTCTTTGGGGTCACCCCGGCTGAAAAGGCCTGCCGTTGCTCCGCCGCCGAATCCTATGACAGAAATCTGCATGTCTGTGTTGCCAAACTGACGGTATTCCATAGTGTCACCCCTTCTCTTCACTACTGGTACTGCGCACGCTTATCGCGCTAACTAGGGCCACTGTCAACATAAGTGGTCTGTGGGGACAAACAAAGAGCGCCTGCTAGCCAGGCGCTCTTTGCGTATTTACAAGCGTTATGCGGGGGGTGGGGCTTCCCAGGGCACCAAGCGCAGGTGGATGGGGGCGTGGGGGTAGCCGGACATAACCTCGTCATGCTCCGGATGGTTCTCCATTGCCGCCATGTCCGCTCTGGTCTCCCATTCGCTCTCCACCATGTAGACTATGGGGTCGGTATCCATGTGAGACTTCCAGACCTCGACGCTGATGAAGCCCTGCTGCTGCTTGGCGAGCGCTACCATCGCATCTATGTTCTTCAGGAAGTCCGCTTCTGAAGCGTAGCCAACCACAGGGAGTTTCAGTAAGCTTCTGATTGCCATTACTCTCTCGCTCTCCTCACCGGTGTTACTTTTTGGCACAGGGCCAGACCAAGGGTACTTGACCATATAAAGTCACCATATATATACGCCTAGACGCCAATTCACACAAGGGGGCGAAGCGTGTTGCAGGCGTAAATGGCGCATGATTTCCTAGGAAGTGCTGTTACAATAGGGCAGCTAACGCTCCGGAAGGACACTCCAGACATGAGGAAGAGGTTGTAGCGTGGAATACCGTCGTCTAGGGCATGCTGGACTCCAGGTCTCTGCCATTGGCCTGGGAGGCACCACTTTTGGCACCCAGGTGGACGCTACCCAGTCCACGCGCATTATCCACCAGGCGCTGGACATGGGCGTCAACTTTATCGACGCGTCTGCGGCGTATGGCCGCGGCGCATCCCAGGAGGTGGTGGGGAAGGCCATCGCGGACCGTCGCAGCCAGGTGGTGCTCAGCGCTCGTTTAGTGGGCGGGCCCACCATAGGCACAGGTCCCAACGAGAGCGGTATGGGCCGCCTACGGATTACCGAGGGCGTGCACCAGGCGCTGCGCCGCTTCAACACCGACTACATCGACCTCTTTGAAGGACAGTTGCCCGTGGCGGGACAGGGCCGGATGGAGGAGATGCTGCGCACTTTTGATGACCTTGTCCGGGCTGGCAAACTCCGCTACGTGGGCGCATCCAACTATGCAGCGTGGCAGCTTGCGGAGGCCAACGAGATGGCTCGAGCCTATGGGCTGTCCCCAGTGGTCGCCGTAGAAGCCCGCTATAATCTGCTGACGCGCGGAATCGAACAGGATTTCATCCCCGCATGTCGAGTCTATAACGTGGGCATTATTCCCTATACGCCCCTGGCGGCAGGCTTTCTTACGGGCAAGTACCGCCGGGGAGAGCCGATACCGGAGGGTGTGCGGGGGTACAACAACCCCACGTTCTCTGCTAACCTGACCGATCGCAACTTCACGCTGGTTGAGGCGCTACAAGGCTTTGCCCAGGAGCGGGGCCATACGGTTGGAGAGCTGGCCTTGGCGTGGCTCCTCACGCGGCCCCAGGTCTGTAGCGTCATCGCGGGGGCCACGAGTCCGGAGCAGGTCGTGGAGAACTGCAGAGCAGAGGACTGGCAGCTCTCGGAAGAGGACTTGTCTATTATTGATAAGATAACGCTGGACGGAGTTGGCTAGACTAACACAAAAAGAGGAATGGCAAGATGTCCGAGCTAGAAGAGTTTCGTAAACAAAAAGATCAGTCGTTCAAAACACATCCGCAGTCGCCGCTGTTGCCCAACCAGAAGCTCTCCTTTGAGGGTTTGAAGTACTTTCCGGAGAACCCGGGAATGCGTATTGTCGGGACGTTGGATGAGAACGTAGAGCAGACGGAAATAGAGATGCAGACCTCCACGGGCGGCGTGCAACGCTATCGCCGGGAGGGAGTGGTCACGTTTGCCGTGGATGGCAAAGAAACGGCAATCCACCTCTACAGTGTGGACGATCCCAACCAGTTCTTTGTGCCCTTCCGGGATGCTACCTCAGGTCAGGAGAGCTACCCGGCCGGCCGCTACTTGGAAGCGCACCGCATGGGGGACGGGTCGGTAATGGTTGATTTCAACTATGCGTACAATCCCTACTGCGCCTACAACGAACGGTGGAGCTGCCCCGTGCCGCCGGCGGAAAACTGGCTGGACGTGCCCATCCGCGCCGGGGAGATGGCCTGGCACGACTGATTCAGGCAGGTGCTACTTAACGGCGGGCTTACTACGCTACGCGGGCGTCCGGGCAGCGTATTGATTTGCATCGCGCGCTATGGCATTTACGCATAACGAGGCAACTGAGCCAGCTGAGAGGCGAGAATGACTGCGTGTAGTGAGTTGACGCTGACTTGCTGAGTTCAGGCGGGATCAGACCCGCTCGTCCTGAGCTAGTCGAAGGATGAGCGGCTCATGGATTCGACAAGCTCACCATGAGCGGGAAGGTGAGGGGCTGCCTCACCACGAGCAGAACGTTGATGGCTGCGCCAGCCCTACCCCCTCGTTTGCGGGTAGTGGGTCGCTTTGAGTACAAGCGGGAGCAGCCCTGCTCGTCCTGAGCTAGTCGAAGGATGGGCGGGTCATGGATTCGACAAGCTCACCATGAGTGGGAAGGTGCGTGGCTGCCCACCCCGAGTGGACCGTTGATGGCTGCGCCAGCCCCGCGCCCACGCTTACGGGGAGTGGGTTGCTTAGAGTTCGAGCGGGATCGGACCCGCTCGTCCTGAGCTAGTCGAAGGGTGAGCGGGTCATGGATTCGACAAGCTCACCATGAACGGGAAGGTGGGGGGCTGCCTCACCACGAGTGGAGCGTTGATGGCTGCGCCTGCCCTACTCCCTCGTTTGCGGGTAGTGGGTCGATTAGAGTTCGAGCGGGATCAGCCCCGCTCGTCCTGAGCTAGTCGAAGGATGAGTGGCGCATGGATTCGACAAGCTCACCATGAGCGGGAAATTGCGGGGCTGCGCCCTGATCCGCCCCTCGTTTGCTCGGCTGCCTTGACGGGTGGTTGTTGACGTAGTACGTTCCGCGCGTGAATGACATGCGTTCAAGCAGATTAGTCAGGTTACTGAGAAGCCAGGAAGTCGCGCCCAAGGTGCACAGAGTCACGGCTCTTGGCGCAGACGTGTATCTGGTGCTGGGCGATTTCGTCACCATAATCGATGCCGGCCTTAAGGGAAGCGGCTATCTCATCTTGCAGTACCTCCGGAGCCAGGGAGTAGCGCCCGAGCAGGTGCGCTACCTCTTCGTTACGCATTACCACCTTGACCATATGGGAGGCCTCCCCTATTTGAGGGCTAACTGTGGAGGTGCGGTGGGGGCGCACGAGCTGGAGGCTCCCTATATGGCTGGGAAGTATCCTTTCCCTAACCCATTCGTGCATCCCTTCCTGGCGCAGGTTACGCATCCTGTTATCCCGGTGTTGGAACCAAGGGCCGTTCCGGTAGACCTTCCGTTCAGTGACGGCGACACATTTGACGTGCTAGGAAGGATGGAGATCATTCATACGCCAGGGCACACGCCGGGCAGTGTTAGTTTCTACTTCCGGGACCTTGGTCTGATCATCGTCGGAGACGCACTGAATTGCTACTGGGGACGGCTGGGGCTGCCGTCCCGCCTGTTCAGCGTGGATATGGTTCAGGCCAAGGAGTCGATACAGAAGCTCGCACTGTTGGATGTGGAGACTATCTGCTTTAGCCACTTTCCGCCTATCCGGTCGCAGGCCGCCGCCAAGCTGTGCGCATTCGCTGAACTGCTGGATAGCGCCTCGTAATGCGACGTGTCTCCGTTGCCTGGATGCTGCTCTACAGCGTTGCACGCGCGGGGGTAGGCGTTCACGATACCTTCTTCAACGCTGTTGCCGGACTTTTCTTAGCGTCCTACGGACTGCCCAACGTAGTCATCGGCTTTCTCGCGAACGAGCGCTCCTTTATAGGAGGTGTCCTCAACCCTATTGCAGGTAGCGTCAGCGACCGGTTGCGGTGGCGGTTCGGGCGTCGCAAGCCTTTTATGTTCTGCATCATTCCTGTGGTGCTGGGCTTTCTTATCCTCATGGGCCGGCCCGATACCTGGCTTACCGTTACCATCTTTCTCGTTGGCCCCATCTTTCTGGGAGTGGCTGTCACCGCTTACGAAGTGCTGCTGCCGGACAACGTGGTTTCTGCGCAGCGCGGGCTGGTGAACGGCGTCAACCGTGCCTGCGCCTTTCTTGCGGGCATGGGGCTGCTGCTGCTCTCTTCTGCGCTCTGGGAGGACGCTCCCTGGGGGATCTTCGTTGCCGTGGCGGTGGGCCTTGCCCTGGGCTTCTTGATTACGTTTCTCACCGTGCAGGAGGGACCAACCCCGGAGGGCGAAGATGGCGGCTCACTTAAGTTCCGACCATTGGACTACCTCCGGGACCTGCTCGCAATGCGAGAGGCTACGAAATACGTGGTGAGCTACCTCTTTTTCTGGATGGGCATTGGCGGCGTAACGCCCTTTATTACTCGATTTGGCCACGAAGACTTGGGCATTCCCGAGAACGAGACCTTCTTGTTGCTTCTGGCGGTGTTCGTCAGCACGCTGATAGCGGTAGTGCCCGCTGGCTGGTTGGGGGATAAACTGGGCAAGATGCGCGTGAGCGTCTGGGGCCTGCTGGTATTCGGCCTGATTATTATCGCGAGTTCGCAGATCGCTACCAAGGAGCAGGCCGTGGTGGCCCTGGCGGTAGCAGGAATAGCCCAAGCGGTTCCGACCGCCCTCGCCTACCCGCTGTTCACGGAGATTGTTCCGGCGCGTCGCATGGGTGAGCTCAGCGGTCTGAGCACCATGATCTGGTCTATGGGGCAACCGCTGGGTGCGACCATGCTGGGGTTGATGGCGGATGCCACTGGCACGCTCCGCACGGTGCTTCTGGGTGGCGGTTTACTGTTGCTGGTATCCTGGCTGCTGCTCCGCTCGGTGCGGGTTGAAGAGAGGGCGGTTTCGGCGCAAGAGAGCTAAGATTCGCCCAAAGTACTACTCTTCCCCCTCTTCTCCCAGGCGGACGCGCGAGCTTTGCTGCCCTAATCCGTCAGTCGCCCGCCTTCAGCGAGCTCATCGGCCAGAGCAGGACGGGTTCAGAAGGACGCTGGGGAGTTAGACAAAGAGGGGCTCCATGGTCATGCGCGCCACCAACTCCGCCATTGCTTCTTCACTGGTGCCCTGTGAAAAGCGCTCCGCGGCGTTGAGCACATGGGGCAACAGCTCCACGTCGCCAACGGAGATGACGAAGATCTCGTGACGGCCCAGCGCCCAGTGGATGGCCTGCGCTATGTCTGCAGGGTCGTTCAGGGGCTGGTACCAGGTGGTGGCGGTCCGGGTGCGGCCCATCCATGGACGGTAGGCGATGGACTTTATGGTCTGCACCGCCATGTTGCGCTCCATGCAGGTAGCCACCAGCCCGTTGAAGTTCTCTATGTAGTAGGGGGTCTGCATAGTTAAGTAGTTGTAGGGGAGCAATACTGAGTCGAAGTCGAAGCGCTGAAGGCTGCGACGGTGGGTAGCCGCCACCTGCAGGCCGTGGCCGGTGATCCCTATGGCTCGCACCAGCCCCTGCTCTCGCGCCTCCACCGCAGCCTCCAGGACGCCGCCGGGGCTGAGGGCGGTGTCCCACTGGATGGGATCCGAGAGGTTGTGGAACTGCCACAGGTCTACGCGGTCTACGCCCAGACGGTCCAGAGAGCGTTGCAGCTCCTCAAGGGCAGGCTGTGCCCGGCGCTCGCTGGTCTTGGTAGCCAGAAAGAATTGGTCCGGGTAGCGTTTCAGCCAGGGCGCTAGGCGCAACTCTGCCTCGCCGTAGCTAGCGGCCACGTCTATGTGGTTGATGCCATGCTCCAGCAGCAAGTCCAGCGTGCGGTCAGCCACGTCTTGGGTGACTCTAGAGAGCGCGGCAGCCCCAAAGATGATACGGCTGCTGCTGTGCCCGGTGCGGCCAAAAGGCTGTGTAGGTATTGCCATGACGCCATAGTAGAGCCTTGAAACTGCTACGTCTAGTCTGCGCCCCTTGCGCGCTGGCTGCTCTACCTGCGAAACTACCTTGGTTTAGAAGACTTGGCGCAAAGAGGTGCACCGCAATGGAATATCGTCCGCTGGGACAGACCAGCCTGCAGGTTTCTGCTTTTGGATTTGGGTGCGGCAACGTGGGAGCCCTCATGGTGCGCGGCGACCACGCCGACCAGGTACGCGCCGTCAATATCGCCTGCGATGCGGGCATCAACTACTTCGACACGGCTGCCCAGTACGGCAACGGCGAGTCCGAGCGTAACTTGGGGCGCGCGTTGAAGGAGACCGGGCGCGAGGTCGCTGTGGGCACTAAGGTGCGAGTGCACTCGGAAGACATCGACCTTGTTGGCAGGGAGCTTATGGCGTCGGTGGAAGGAAGCTTGCGCCGCTTGGGACGTGACCGAGTCGACCTTGTCCAGCTCCACAACTCCATTGGACGGGACCGCACAGACGCCAACCTGAGTCCTGACGATGTTATCTCGATTGTAGTGCCTGCCTTTACCAGGCTGCAGCAGGCGGGGAAGATTCGCTTCTACGGCTTCACCGGCCTGGGTGAAACCGAGGCGGTCAACGAGGTGGTGGATTCCGGAGCGCTGTACACGGTGCAGGTCTGCTACAACCTGCTCAACCCAAGCGCTGGGAGAGCGGCGGCTGAGGGCTTTGCTTATCAGGACTACGGGTTGTTGCTAGACCACGCCGCGGAACGGGGGATGGGCACGCTGGGCATACGGGTTCTGGCGGCGGGGGCGCTCACAGGCAGTCCTGAACGCCATCCCATTGCCGCGGGTAACGTGGCGCCCATAGGCACCGGCGCAGACTATGATGCAGACCTTCAGGCTGCCGAGCGGTTCCAATTCTTAGTAGGAGAGGGGATTGCAGGGGATATGGCGGAGGCCGCCGTCCGCTTTGCGCTGAGTACGAACCAGCTCTCTACTGTGCTGGTGGGCCTTTCCAGCGTAGAGCAATTGGAGCACGCTCTGGCCGCTGTGGAGCGGGGGCCGCTGCCGGCTGACGCGCTGGAGAGGCTCTCTCAGACTTAGCTAGGCCCCCCAGGTGAGCCGTTTGGCTTAGGATTCGGACTCTTTGACCACGAGTTGCGGCCCTGAGGGAGTGTCCTCAATATCGATGAGGATGTTGCCAAGCAACTCGTCGACGTCTTTGCCGATGATGAGCACCTTAGCGCCGTCGTGCTCGATGACACGATCATCGTCAGTCGCGGAGTCTATCTCCATGCTCAGGCTTCCTTCGTTAGTCACCAAGCGTAGCCCCTGATCCTCGGTGACGCCGCTCGCCTTTAAGCTCGCCAAAAGTAGTGATGCGGCTAAATCGCTCATGCTGACCATAGTGTGATACCTCCATTTGGTAGCTGTCTCAGTTCCGCTTGCGCTGACCTGATTGCTAAATGTGTAAAGGATGTAGTTCACGCCGCTGGCCTAAGAAAGAGAGCGCTGCCTCATCACTGAGGCAGCGCTCAACGGTCTAAAGGAAGGGCTACAGGAACTACTCTTCGCCTGCTGGGTCCTCCAAGTAGCGGAAGAGGTCTGAGTCCGCGGAGAGGACTACAGTTGTATCCGATGCAAGGGCACGGCCGTAGGCTTCCAGGGTTCGGGTGAAGTAGTAGAACTCCGGATCCCGACCATAGGCCTCGGCAAAGATACTGATGGCTGCAGCCTCACCTTCGCCACGGATGATCTGAGACTGCTTCCCGGCCTCTGCGAGAATGATTGCCCGCTGCTTGTCCGCCTCTGCCTTGATCTTGAGCTCTTCCTCACTGCCTTCCGCCCGGAACTGGGTGGCTTCACGGTTTCTCTCGGCATTCATTCGGGAGAACACGCTCTGGGCCACCTCGTCCGGGAAGTCGGCGCGCTTGATGCGCACGTCTATGATTTCGATCCCGAAAGTATTGGCCTCAATTGCGGCCAGCTCGGTAATGTTTGCCATCAACTCAGCACGTGTGCTGGCGATGATGTCCTGCTGGCTATGGGAAGCCACATTCTTGCGTAGCTCGCTAGAGATGATGGAGCCTATCCGGGCATCTGCGCCCAGTTCATCGCCCACCGTTTGGAAGGTCTTCAACGGGTCGACGATGCGGTAGCGAGCGTAGGCGTCGATGATGAGGTTTTTCTTATCACTAGTGAGCAGCGAGGTAGGCGATAGGTCATACCGCAACAACCGCTTGCTAAAACGGGTCACCTGCTCTATGAAGGGTGACTTGAATTTGAGGCCGGGGGTTAGTTCGGCCCGCTTGAACTGGCCGAACTGAGTGACGATGGCCTGCTCCGTGGTGTCCACGGAAAAGAGCAACTGATTTACGCCAATAAAAGTTAGCACTAAAATGACGACGACGACAATTAAGCTAAATCGCATGAGTTACCCTCCGGATCCCTGAGTCTGAGTGCCGCTAGGAGGCGGCGCTGCGGGCGGAGCCGCGGGCGCAGGCGCCGATCGAGTGGCGCCGATGGATGCCTGACCCTCCAAGGGCAACAGTTGCAACACACCGCCGCTGGCATCGGGCGTGATGACAAACTTGCGGATGTTGGGCAAGATCCGTTCCATAGCTTCCAGGTAAAGCCTGGCGCGGGTAACGTCTCTGGCCTGGGAGTACTCAGCCAGGATAGAGAGGAAGCGAGAGGAGTCGCCCTCTGCCTGGGCAACTCTAGTCTCCTTGAAGGCCTCAGCCTCCCGAATCATTTGCTCTGCTTCGCCTTGGGCTTTTGGGATGATATCGGCCTCGTAGGCGCGTGCCTGGTTGATGAGCTGTTCCTTCTCTTCTCTGGCGGAAACCACGTCCAAGAACGCTGCCTCAACGGGCTGCGGTGGCTTTACAATCTGGAGCTGTATACGTTCTATGCTGATGCCGGTGGAGTAAATGTCCAGCAGTTGCTGGAGCAACTCCATCGTCTCGCCTTCTATAGCGGCGCGTTCAACGGTGAGCGCGTCGTCTAGGGTGCGGCTACCGACTATCTGCCGCAGCGCTGCTTCAGTGGCGTCGCGCAGGGTGCGGCCGTCAGGCCGGTTGCGGATCTGCCGAGCGACGTCGCCGGGGTCGGCTACGTTGAAGAGGAAATCATTAAGGTCTCGTACCCGGTACTGCACCACCATCTCCACGTCCACGATGTTGGTGTCGCCGGTAATCATCAGCGCTTCTACGGGAACCGGCTGGAACCGGGCGGGTGGGCCGGGATCGATGGTGCGGAAGCCCAGCTCCATGCTGCGGATCTCCTGCACTTTCACTACATCTACCTGTGCAAAGGGCGACGGAGGACGCCAGTGCAAGCCTTCACCCTCTGGCGGCTGTGGGACGCCGAAGATGCGGACAATAGCCTGGGATGCCGGGTCCACCTGGTAGAAGCCGCTGCCCAACCACAGGATCGCGATGACTATCAGGATGACGCCGGGGCCAATACCACCAAGGCGGGGCAGACGCCGGAGGATACCGCCGCCACCGCCGCCTAGCGAGCTCATGAATTGATCTAAGTCTGGACCGCGTTCAGGATCATTAGGCCGAAACGGCGCATCATCTCTGTCTGATCGCATCTTCACCTCCTAGGATGTTCTATTCTGAGTGCACCACAAGTGCATGTTGAGTGGGACGACAAACGGGGGAGATTCAACGGGGATTGGGGCAACGTTCCACTAATAACCTTGCAAACAAGGTAACCCCATATTAACTGAGTATGAGCAAGAGATAAAGGGGCACCAGCAATCAGCGGGCGTTAGAGACAAAACGCCAGGCAACGCAATGCACTAGCCTGGTGTGAAGAACTGTTCTGCTAGCGCTAAGCTCCAACGGCATCTGCCTCCGCCTCTCTGTTAGAGGCTTCTGTAGGCTCGGGCTGGGGCCGGACGTAGAGGGGAAGCCCAATGGTAAAGGTGCTGCCCTGCCCAAGCACGCTTTCCGCCTTCACCCAACCGTCCTGAGCCTCCACCAGGTGCCTTACGATAGCTAGGCCCAGGCCGGTGCCCGCGCTGGCGGCGGCGTTCTGGTTGCCCACCCGGTAGAACCGCTCGAAGATATGAGGCAGGTGCTCTGGAGCTATGCCCTGGCCGGTGTCCTGAACGGCGATGAGGGCCCAGCCGTCCTCTTTGCGCAGAGAGAGGGAGATGGTGCCGCCCACCGGTGTGTTCTTAATAGCGTTGTCTACCAGGTTCTTGATGACTTGAGCAATCCGCTCTTCGTCGCCTAACACCTGTGCCGCTTGCAGCTCTTTAACAGTAATGGTTCTGCCATCCGCAAGCAGCGACATCTCGTCCGAGATAGTGCTGATGAGGCGGCGCAGCCGTAAAGGACGGCGCTCCAGCATCTGACTGGCCTCGATCCGGGCTAGGAGGAGCAGGTCTGACACCAGGCGGCTCATGCGGGCCACTTGCTGGTGCGCTTCACGCAGGCACTCCGCCCGCGCCTCATCATCCTTTACCCGGTTGAGCAGCTCCAGGTTCGTGCGGATGGCCATCAGCGGGTTCCGCAACTCATGGGAGGTGTCTGCGACAAAGTCCCTATGGTGGCGTAACGTCTCCTCCACCGTCCCGAGCAAGTGGTCCATGGTAGTGGCTAGCTGACCTACCTCGTCCTGGGGCAAGTTAATGCCTACGCGCTGGCTGAAGTCTCGCTCAGCGTCGATAGCGGCGGCACGGGAGGCGATGGTGCGTAATGGGATGAGGCTGCGGTAGATCACGAATACGCCGCCAAGCACGCCCAGGAACATGGTGAGGAGGCCGAGAGTAAGCAGGATATTACGGAGATTGTTCATGGCCTCCGTGAGCGGTTGGCGAGCCTGGCCGACCTGTAACACGCCAATGACGATCTCACCGGACATGATAGGCGCGCTAAGGATACGGACGACCCTGTCGTGGTCTATCATCACGTTTTCAATCATCCGCTCCTTGTTCCAGGCGCGGGTAAAGCTGGAGGGGTCTGTCGTCAGAACCTGTCCGCGAAGGCTGGCGGAAACACCTACTACCTTTCCCGTCCTGTCCAACACTTGGACATAGAGGCCGGGGGACCCTAAGTCGTCCACCGGGGAGAGGTCTAGCTGCGCGGTACGGAGGTCAATAGTGCTGAAGGTACGAGTAATGGGCAAGATAGCCGTGTGCACCTGACTTACGCGCACATCCAGGCGGCGGTCCATCTCCGCCTGCAGGCTGCGGTACATGTTGGTGTAGAGAACTACGCCAAAGACACCCAGCAGGACGACTAGGAGAAAGGTGTAGGCAAGCGCCAACCGTAGGCGTAGGGACACGGTTTACCCATCCCGTAACGCATAACCATAACCGCGGATTGTGTGAATGATGCGGGACTGGCGTTCCGCCTCCAGCTTCTTCCGCAATTCCTTCACCGCAACGTCAATGAAGTTAGACTCCCCTTCAAAGGCATAGCCCCAGACTTGCTGGCAGAGCTGCTCCCGAGTAAGGGCTTGCTTGGCGTGCCTGATAAAGCAATGTAAGAGCTCGTATTCACGGGGTGTGAGCCGGAGCGTTTTGCCGCCGCGGGAGGCCTCTCTGGTCTTGAGGTCCAGGACTACATTCTCAAATTCAAGGTAGTCGGCGGGCTCTACAGGCTGGGAGCGACGCAACAAGGCGCGTACTCGGGCGAGCAGTTCGTCCAGGGCAAAGGGCTTAACTAAGTAGTCGTCAGCGCCTTGGTTAAGGCCCGCCACTCGGTCAGTGGTGGTGTCTTTTGCGCTGAGCATGAGGATGGGCGCAGATGAGATGTTCCGCAGCCGCTGGCAGACGGTGAGTCCGTCAATGCCCGGCAGCATCACATCCAGCACCACCAAGTCCGGCTTCTCAGAATCGGCGGTAGTGAGGCCGCTTTCGCCGTCTTCAGCGGTGAGGACAGCATAGCCTTCAAGGGCAAGGGCCCGCCTGAGGCCGCTTAACACAGCATGGTCGTCGTCTACGATAAGGACTCTCGTAACCATGACCTCTCCTCTACATAATGCTTACCAACCATTATAGCGGATTGCCGCCTATTATGAGCAAATCGTGTGGATTGGTATAGTACTACGCTTGCAAAAGAGACCAAGACCTCTTTGGTGGGTTGGGCGCTTGGGCTTGCAGTAGTTCTGCCTGTACGTTGCTGGTAGTGTGCGGATGCCTCCAATGAGTGCCTTTTTTAGTAGCACCTAGTGTAGGCGTTCATGAGGAGCGACACAAGCGACAGGACGGGATGAGCAGCCCCAAGCATTGCGTTACTTTTTTCGGATAACCACCAGCTTGTCTCGTGCCGATTCAGCGCCCCAAATCTCGCCAGGGCGGCCCAGGAGCTGGCGCACGCTGGCGCGGTCGCTGGGCAGAGTGAAGACATCGAACTGCTCGGTGGTTGGGTTGAAACGGGTGATGGCGTTGCCGCCGAAGTCGGTGAGCCACACGCCGTCCTCTTCGTCCACGTACACCGCGTAGGCCCTCGGCCGGTCGCCGGGGAGCTTCCACTCCTCCCATTCGCCTGTGGCCGGGTCGTAGCGGGCCACCTGACCCGCGTTCCATTCGCTCACCCAAAGCACGCCTTTAGAGTCGGCCCACACCCGGCGCGCGCCCGCGTTGGCCGTGGGCAGTTCCAGGGCGGTAACCGCGCCCGTTTCCAAGTCTATGTGTCCGAGGTAGCTGCCTGCGAGGGAGGAGTAGTACACGTTGCCGTCCGGCGTTGTGGAGATGCCATAGGGACCGCGGCCCTTGGGCGCATCGTAGACCTGCATCGCTCCGGTGCTGGGGTTTAGGCGGCCATAGATGCCGTTCTGTCCGGTGAACCAGAGGGTTCCGCCGGCGTCGAACGTGGCGGTATTCAGGTTGGCGTTGCCGCGGTCTGCAGGTAGGGGGAAGGTGCGAACCTCGTTGGTGGCGGGGTCTACGCGGACGATGGCATTGAGGCCGCCGTCGGTTACCCAGGCTGCGCCGTCCGGCCCTACGATGACGCCGTGCGGAGCGGAGTTCTCTCCGAGAGGGACGTACGTTGACGAGCCGCTGACGGGGTCCAGGCGTCCCAGCCCGCCGGAACCTTGAGCGGTGTACCACACCGTGCCGTCCGGCGCGGGCGCAACGTCGTGGGGCCGCGATCCTCCAGGCACATCGTACTCTTCAATAGTGAACTGGTCGGCGGGAGTGAGCCCGATCTCTGTGTCTGCCGTAGCAAGGGGGGAAGGTAAGGGTGTTGGAGGCGCGTCCCCAGAGGCGGTCTGTGTGTCCGCCGTGGTAGGGGAGGAAGGTGTTGGAGGCACGTCCCCAGAGGCGGTCTGTGTGTCCGCCGTGGTAGGGGAGGAAGGTGCAGAGGGTACATCGCTGGAGGCGGTCTGCGTCGTGTCCGGTGCGCTCGGCGGCGCGGCGGGCGCGTTGCAGGCGAGGGCGGCCGCGCCCAGGACGGCAGCAAGGACTAAGAGCAGAGACACTGAGCTGCGTGGGAACTGAGCCATCAGTATCCTCTTTCCGTAGAGTTAACCCGTTTTACGCAAAAGGGGGAGCGCTCCATTAACGCGACCCCCTTTTCCTATAAGTACGCTTAGTTTGTGGAAGGGTTACTTGGTGACGGATGAACCTGCCTGGGCGCCACTCCCGTTACCGCTGGCGTAGTGGCCGTTGCCGCCTCCACCAGGCTGGATGAGCACACGGACGCTGCCATCACTCTCCATGCGGCGGGTGATCATCTGGTGGCCGCCCTTATCGATCCAGACCATTACGTCGTAGATGTTGAGGGCATCGCCCAGGATGGTTTCTACGATGGAATTGCGGTCGGCCTCCACCTGCTGGGTGAGTGCGGCGAGGATGCCGGCACAGCTCTTGCCGCGCCCGTCCAAGACAGTCCAGCCGCTGGCGCCATTGCCGTTTCCATTGACTGCGCCGACAGGGTCCTTGTGGACGGCAATCTGGCCGCTCTTGCGGAGGTCTACCTGGCGCTTGAACTCGGCCACGGATTCCCAGGCGACGGTGCGGTCGCGGTCGCCGGAGGCGCAGACCGCGCCTCGCACGCCTACGATGTCTGGGTTAATGCGGGCCAGTTCGTCCAAGTCATCTATCTTCAGGTGGCCGGAGAGGGCCGTGCTCTGGCCCAGCTGCTTGCCCTCAAAGACCATCTCCCGCAGCTCCTCCTCCGTCAGGAAGTCGAAGAGGTTGCGGCCGTCTTTGGTCAGGGTGTCGATGAGCCAGCCATCGCATTCGCTCTCGGTGGCCAGGCGTACCATGTGGTGCGGGTCCAGGCCGCCGTAGAGGGGGTTATCGGCAAAGAGGGAGCCCACCAGCTTGGTGTTGGAGCCCTTTAAGGCTTCACGGGACTGCTTCAGCGTTTCAAGAGCGGTTTCATAATCGGTGTTGCAGAAGCCCACCTTCACGGAGGTGGCGTCTAGCTTGGCGGCCGCGTAGACGGCCATAGCTACGGTGCCGGGCTGGCCGGGGACCACGCCCAGGGTCACGCTCACGTGGTTCTCTGGTTGGATGCGGCTGCGCACTTGGTGCACCAGGTTAGGGTGGCCGGAACCCACCAGGGCTTCCTGGAGGTTTTTCACGTCCACCACGTCTGCGCCGCCACGCTCGGCCTCCAGGGCCTCTCCCAGGTTCTGGACGCTGACCATGAGCAGCATGCCGGTGGCAAAGTTATTGTTGCCGGTGAGCCAAGCAGTGCGCTCGGGCTCCGGCTTGCGGTCGTAGACCGGCACGCGCGGCGGCCTGGGCTTCAGCGGCTCTAGCTCCAGCTTAAGCTGGTCTTTCTCCGGCTGGGTCAGGTTGAGCAGCGGCGGACGGACGGGGCCGCCGGCCATGCCCATGAGCTCGCCCCAGTACTTAACCATAGGGACGGGCAGCGCGCCGTTGTGCTTGTCCTGGATGCGGGTCCACCAGGTATCGGACAGTTCGTTCAGGCGGCGGAGGTGGCGCTCGTAGAAGGCCTCGTCCAGCTCACCCTTGCAGGCGCGCTCGATGAACTGCACGTAGTAGTTGCACTCCGGCGTGTCGAAGCGCCAGTCCGAGGTGTTAGCGAACATGACCTGCTGCTTGAAGCCAATCTCCTTGGCCTTCCAGTAGATCCACTCATCGGGGGTGCTGATGACATGGTCCTTGCCCAGCAGGAGGTGGGTCTCAATGGAGAGCTGCTGGTTGAAGCTGGCCTCCTTGACGCCGACCACATTGGGGATATTGCAGAGCTGTTGTAGGCCCGCCGGACTCATCACAATGCCGAACTGCGGCGAGTTGTAGAACATAATGCCCAGGTTGGTGTGGTTTGCCACGTGGCGGACGTATTCAATGACCTGCTCTTCCGTCTTGGTGTTGATGTAGGGAGGAGCGATGATCAGCAGGTCGAAGCCCGCGGACTCCGCGTGCTGCGACAGGGAGATGCTCTCCTGCGGCGAGGTGTCCGTGACGTGCGCGGCAATGAGCCACTTTCCTTCCGCAGCGTCCGCAACCACGTCCATGACGCGCACCCGCTCGTCGTGGGTAAGGCTCCAGAACTCGCCCATGCCCCAAGTGCAGCCGCCGCCGCGAGTGCCCAAGGTACGGATGTACTGGACGTTCTTTCGCAGACCTTCTTCATCAAGGTTATAGTCCTGGTTAAAGGGGGTCATGATGGTGGTCCACTGCCCCTGCAGGGCCTCCCAGGCCCATTCTTGCGCTTCAGCTTTGGTATAGCGCGCCATAACGGTCTCCTCTCACGTCATCCCGAACAAGTCTAGAGCATTGTAAGGCAAAAAGTCGCCATGATACAGCTATGGCGAAATTGTAATGTCACCAGAGCTAGGATTCAAGAGCAACCGATTAGCGTTTGTGTATTTAACGCGCTTTTACGCAGGACATTGGCAGAAATGCCTCCATCCGTGCTGCCGCAGGCCGCGTTGCGAAAGAAGTTTGTGCGTGATTACAATAACGGGCGAACGCCTGCGCTGTCCTGTCGAGATGACTGACCGTAGGGGGAGTTTGAGCGGTGATAGCAGCCGGTTGGAACTCTACTCGTGGTGAGCGGGGTGTCCCTGAAGTAGAGGCCGCACCCAGCGCGGAGGAGCTGTGTAACCCTGGCCTGCAAAACACACTGTGGCCCCCTACCGGCTATGAGGACAGGACACCTATCGCAGCCTCATGTACTGGGGGACGGTCATCAAAGACGCGGAGTGGTGCCAGAACGGGCGCGGCGGGGGCATTGCTCCCGACCTGGTGGAACGCACCATGACCTGGCATTATGGCAACGCCTCCGAGTTCATGCGCCAGTAACGATTGGCGTCATACCCGCGGCATTAGCGCACTTGAGCTGTGCGCCCTCAACCCTGGGCTACACGATCACCGACACCCTGGCGCTTGACCACCTACAGCAGCCTGTACTTCTGGCGGAACGGTCATGATGCCGAGTGGTGTCCATCCGTCTGACCTGGCGGAGCGCAGCGCTGGCACTATCCGAGTTCATGCGCCGGTATGAGGCGCTGCGCCAGCCCGCCACACCTACCCCTACGCCCACGGCAACACCGGCCGCGCTCTCCTTTCCCAGCATGGTGGCTATGGCGCGTCCGTCGGTTGTGCGCATCGAAACCAGTGAGGGCAGCGGGTCAGGCGTCATCTTCGAGACTGCTGGGAGAGCGCGTGGGTGCTCACCAATGAGCACGTGGTTGGGTACGACGCAACCGTTACCGTTACGGTGAACGACACAGGGACGGTGCTTGGGGTGGACGCCATGAGAGACCTTGCGGTAGTCCGCATCTGCTGCGGGACTTCAGCGCGCTGCAATTTGGCACTGCTGAGTTGGGTGATGAAGTTGCCCTTGTGGGCTATCCCCTGGGGATTCCCTAGGCTCGGCAACGGTGACCAAAGGCGTGGTCTCCGCTTTCCGTTACGATGGGAGGGCCAGCGCATTCGTGCAGACGGATGCGCCGCCAACCCCGGCAACAGTGGCGGCCCTATGTTGAACATGCGCGGCGAAATTGTGGGAATTCTTACCTTCTCGGAGATGCAGAAGGGGTGAGCTTTGCCGTCTCGTCTCAGACGGCAACCGGTGGCCATGTCTTGAAAACACAAGCGCCTATGAGGGCAACGCAACGCTGCAGCCAGGCCAGTAAGCTTGATGAGGTCGACCTACCGTGACTCGGAATACTGAGGCCGCGAGATTCTATGGGCGCTAGGGTAGATATTCGCTCTTTAAGCCGATTTGGATGCTCGATGTGGGTTTCGTGTGAGTGGGATACTCCAGCCCGTGGTACTCGCCGCGCATCGCCGAAGTGGGGCTGGACACGATAGCTTGCCCTACGTACCTCCGCAACGAACGAAGGACCGCGGTGGTATAACTGACGTGGGACCCACTACGAGAGGTGGCTTTGCATGTGGGCTAACCCTTGAGCGAAACGTGGGGCAATTACCCTAGGCGCACTTACCAATTGTGCAGGACGTTCGCATTTACACTCCCGTGGGCGCGCTCATTGCGGTGAGAAAGAGCTCCGGTTCATTGAATTGGCGGGTCCTGATGACGGCTCCGAGCAGCACCGGCGCGGTGACCATGGTGCTCGACTTCACCGTGGTCGCCGAGGAACGAAGGCTGCGGCGCTCGCCGCAGAGAAGCGCAGGAAATGAACGATCAGAGACCTTGCACGACCGCGGCTACTTCGCCGGCAACGGAGATCGTGTATCGAGCGGGAGAGCTTGCCCCTGCGACTCCTGCACGAGGACATTGCGTGAGAGAACACGCCCCGAGGACGGGAGTACCGCGGTCACCGGCAGTCTCGTGGTAAAGGGCGGTGAAACGTCGTCCCCCCACTCCTACTGTGTCAGAATTGACAACCAGATTGTAGAAAAGTAGGCTTGGGGCACACTTAACGTTGTCATCATTATTAAGGAGATCACAATGGCCACCCAGACCAAAGTGTCGTATGACCCCAACGCTAGTTATGAAGTGAAGGTCTTTGACGTAGTTTATCGCAAGGACGAGCAGGGGAATGACTGGGAGCTACGCATCTATCAGCCCCAGGGCCCAGGGCCGTTCCCTGCGCTCATTGATGTCCACGGCGGGCAGTGGCGCTACGCTAACCGGATGCAGAACACGCTTATCGATACGTTGGCCGAGACTGGGCTGGTGGTTGCCTCGCCCGAGTTCCGTAGGTCGGACACTACCCCGTACCCGGCGCAGGTGCAGGACGTGAACTGGCGACGCGCTGGTTCAAAGCCCACGCGGCAGAGTTGAACGCGACGGCTGAGGGCCTTGGTGGGAACGGCACCTCCAGCGGCGGCCACACTATGGCGTTGAGCGCGATGCGTCCCAATGACCCGCGCTACGCCGCGTTCCCGCTGCCGGAAGCGCCGGACGTGGACGCTAGCCTCGCCTACCAGATGCTGCTGTGGGCGGTGCTGGACCCTTGGTTCCGCTACCAGTACGGACTGACCGTTGACCTGAAGGACGAGAAGTTGGTGTCCTCCGGCATGCAGATGGAACAGATTCCTGAGAACAGCTTTAAGTACTTTGTCACGGAAGAGGCCATGCAGGAAGGGAACCCCACGATGGCTTTACAACGAGGCGAAGAGATGCTGCTGCCGCCCACCCAGATTGTGCAGGGCTATCCGGACGGCAACGTGCCCCGGGACATTGTCTGGAACTTTGAGGATGCGTACGAAGCCCGCGGCGGCCACATTGAAGTAGAGTGGTTTCCCGGCGCTCCCCACGGCTTTGCCAGAGAGAAGAGCTTTGAGCACGACCGCGCGGTGCGTAAGATGAAGGCGTTCATCGCGCGGCAACTGGCGGCGGTGACTGCGTAGCCGCTCCTAACGCACATCTGGGCCCAGGCACACAGCCTGGGCCTTTTCGCGCCGCCTTGTTTGACAACTGCTGGCCCAAGAAGTAGTCTGAGGCGATTCTAAATGGATGCTGACGAGGTGACCCGATGGCGACGCAAGCCATAGTGAAATACGATCCCAAAGCTAAATACGACGTTAATATCTTCGATGTGGTCTATCGTAAAGACGACCAAGGCAATGACTGGGAGCTGCGGGTCTACCAGCCCCAAGGCGCAGGCCCATTCCCGGCGCTCATAGATGTCCACGGCGGTCAGTGGAACGGGGGCGACCGCAAGCAGAACACCCTCATCGATACCGAGCTGGCGGAATCGGGTCTAGTCGTGGCGTCGGTGGAGTTCCGTACATCAAAGGCCGCGCCCTATCCGGCGCAGATCCAGGACGTGAGCCTGGCAACGCGCTGGTTGAAGGCCCACGCCGCGGAGTTGAACGCATCGCCCGACTTCCTGGGCGGGAACGGCACCTCCAGCGGCGGGCACACAATGATCATGAGCGCCATGCGACCTCACGATCCCCGTTACAGCGCCCTGCCCTTGCCGGAAGCGCCGGACGTGGATGCCACCCTGGCCTATCAGATGCTGTTGTGGGCCGTCCTGGACCCCTGGGCCCGCTATTTGTACGGTCAGACCGTTGACCTTAATGACAAGGCGTTGGTGGCTTCAGGCCGGGGGATGGATAAGATCCCGGAGTGGAGCCTGCAGTACTTTGGAACAGAAGACGCCATGCATGAGGGCAATCCCACCCTCGCGCTTGAGCAGGGAGAGGCGTTGGAGATGCCGCCCACGCTGATTGTGCAAGGATACCCCGACGGCAACATCCCGCGAGACTTGGTCTGGCGGTTTGAGGATGAGTACCGGGCGCGTGGCGGCGAGATAGAAGTGCAGTGGTTCCCCGGCGCACCCCACGGCTTTGCTCGTGAGCCAGGCATGGAGCACGACCGGGCGATCCTACGCATGAAAGAGTTCATCGCACGGCAATTGGCGGCGGTGAGCGCGTAGTCTGTCAGAACTTAGAAGAGATATGAAGGGCGGCCCTTTATGGGCCGCCCTTTTGCATAGCTTGCGAGGCTCTTAGCGGTGCTCTGTGGCGTAGTGGTGGGCCAGGATGTCCTCGCCAAAGTCTCCCTGCGGATCGCGTAGCACGCTGTGGGAGTGGTTGGCGCCGTTCTGCACGCAGTCGTACTCGATGAGCATGCGGTCCGCTTGGATGCGGTAGTAGTGGGCGCTCCGGGCTCTGGCGGGCCTGCCCACGCGAAGGTGGTGGCCTCGATGGCGCCGGGCGTAAGTTGTTCGGTGTATTGGGCCACGATGGGCTCTGCCAGGTGCTCAAAGTAAGTGCTCACCAGACGCTTCAGGGTTTCCTGTTGGGAGGCGTCCATGGCCGTGGCGGGCAGTCCCTTTGCCTGCAGGGAGAAGCGCACCATCTCATCGTGCTCCGGAGTGAGGCCCAGCTCCTTGCGACGCGCCTCGCCGCCGGGACCAGTGCCGCCGGTGGGAGGTAGCGCGTTGTCCTCGATGCGCGGGCGGTTCTGCTGCACAATGTCGGTGGGGGCAATGGGCGAAATGACCGCTTTAGCAAGCTGGTCCTGCTTCAGCGAGGTCAGCAGCTGGCGCGCTAGGTCTTCCTCTGCTGCCAGCGGGCGCAGCCACAGGCCGCCGGGCATGGGCGCTTTGGCCGGCTCCGCGCCGTAGAAGGCGGGTGTAGGCGAGATCGCGCCGTCGTGGACGGTGAAGTGGATGCTGAAGTGGTGGCCGCCGATGCGCCAGCTCCACATGTCCGAGCCCGGTTCGTCAAAGAAGGCAACAAAGTAGTTGAGGGGGTCTCGCACCCTGGTGCCGGGCAGATCGCCGTAGGTGCGCTCCGGGAAGTTGGCGTGGTAGGCCACGATATTTTCCAGCCCCATGATGAGGGCTGCGTGGTTGAAGCCGGCCTCGCTCATACCGATGGAGAGTAACCGCATGACGCGTCCCTGCTGAATAGGGTTCATGTGGAGCAAGGACACTCCAGCCCGCGGTGTGGGGGTGTAGTACCAGCGACGGCGCTCCTCATCGTCACGGAAGGAGAGGGTGATCGCTTGCCGCTGCTCAGGACTCAAAATATCCAGCAGGTTGGTGGCTGCCTCCGTCATGTCTGAGACAAGGGTGGAGATACTGCTCATGGTGGCCCCTTTCCAGCGCCCCCTGCCTGAGGGAGCCGCCTTCTGATATGCGCTCAACATAAAGCGGAGCGAGACCACTGTCAATCGCGAAGCAGCGGGGCGCTCAAAGGCACTGTTGCCTGGATTGCGGCTGGGAATGCGCCCCTACTATACTTACAGGGGTTTCCCGCGTTTATAGGCGTTCTGCTGAGAAGGGCCGCTCATGCCCGTGACCGCGCGGTACGGCCTTTGTCGAGATATATACGTATGTACGCGCATTGCGTAAAATTGACTTAGCGAGAATCAATAGGAGGTGAGGCATGGCAGATTACGCACATCCAGAGGTCTTGGTTGAGACCGACTGGGCAGCGCAGCACTTGAATGATCCCAACGTCCGCTTTGTAGAGGTGGACACCGATACTGCAGCCTACGACGAGGGACATATCCCCGGCGCAGTAGGCTGGAACTGGTCTACCCAACTGGCGGATACCGTAATTCGAGACATCATCCCCCAGAGCATGCTGGAGCAACTGCTGGGAGAGTCGGGCATTGGCAACGACACTACCCTGGTGCTCTACGGCGATAACAATAACTGGTTTGCTGCGTGGGCTTTCTGGCAGCTCACCATGTACGGCCACAAAAACCTCCACATCCTCAACGGCGGCCGCAAGAAGTGGGTTGCCGAGGGCAGAGATCTGAGCAAGGACGCGCCAGCGATGGCAAGTGCAAGCTATATGGCCTCCGCTCCTGACCTTTCGTTGCGGGCGTACTTGCCCGAGGTGCAGAAGGCGATGGAAGCTAAGTCGGCCGGTTTGGTGGACGTGCGCAGCCCTGCTGAGTTCTCGGGAGAGATTCTGTCACCGCCAGGGTTGCCGGAGACCTGCCAGCGCGGCGGCCACATTCCCGGCGCGCAGAACATCCCCTGGGGCCAGGCGGCCAACGAGGACGGTACCTTCAAGAGCCACGATGAGCTGATGGCCCTCTACGGGGGGAAAGGCATCACTGCAGCCCAGCCTACCATAGCGTACTGCCGCATCGGCGAGCGCTCCAGCCACACCTGGTTCGCGCTGAAGTACCTGCTGGGTTACTCCGACGTTAAGAACTATGACGGCTCTTGGACGGAGTGGGGCAACCTGGTGGGCGCGCCGGTAGAGAAGTAACGAGCCTCTCAGTAGGAATACAAACGATGACCATGAAACCGGAAGACTACACCGAGCGCAAAGAAGAGGTGGGCGGGTGGCAGATGCACATCGTCTCCTACAAGCTTGGCGATACCTATCACTGCACGGTGGACGACGTAGATCCTGGCGCTAACTTTTCGCGAGGCCAGGGCGCAACCAAAGAAGAGGCCGAGCGTCTAGCTACCGAGAAGGCGCGCGAGCGTCTGGCGCGCACGCGTCGCTTCCCAAGCGCTGCCGGGTAAAGAGAAACGCTAGAACGCGCAAAGGGGGCGGTCCAAGGACCGCCCCCTTTGCCTTACCAGGAGGTAAGTTAGTCGTCTTGCCCCAGATCATGGTCGGGATGGTTAGTTGCGCCCTGCTTCCAGTAGCCCTGGGTGTGGAGGGAGCCGCTATCTAGGCCGCGCTCGTCCCGAAAGTGTTTGCGGATGGTGCGCATCACGTTCGCCTCGCAGCCTACCCACACCTTGCCATCACCCTCCGGTAGCTCCGCGTTCCGAAGGGCGTTCTCCAGCAGCGCGCCAACGTTCGCCGTTTGGCCGCCCCGGTGCAGCCAGGTGACCTCGAGTTGTGCCGGGCTTTCCAGCTCCTGCTCTTCCGCCGCATCCTGCACTTCTACGTAGACTTTTGCCTGAGTCGAGGCGGGAAGCGCTTTGAGGATGGTTGCAACGGCTGGCAAGGCGGCGTCGTCGCCGGCGATGAGGTGCCACGGCGCTTCCGTATCAAGGTTGTAGGGGCCGCCTGGCCCGCCGATAGCGACGAAGTCCCCCTCCTTAGCGTGAAGCGCCCAGGTTGCGCCGGGGCCGTCACCGTGGATGAGGAAGTCTATCTCTAGCTCTAAAGTGTCGGGATTCCAACTGACGGGCGTGTAGGTGCGGCTGGTGGGCCGTTCCTGGCCTTCTGCATAGAGAGGGCCATCCGGACCCCAGACCGGCAGCACTGGACGTTCCTCGCCCGGTTTCGGAAAGAACACCTTGATGTGCTCCGCGGGGCCGCGAGACGCGAATCCCTCCATCTCCTGGCCGCTCACGGTGATACGCACCATGTGCGGCGTAATGCGGTTGATCCGCTGCACCTGCACGGTGCGGTAGGTAGGCCGGGGCCGCTGGCGTCGTTGGGTTTGTTCTGCTTGTTGCTGGACCATTGTTTACCTCACGCTATGTCAGTGATTGAGCTGTCAATTCCTAGGAAGAATAGCTCTGCGAGTTCTATATTAGGATACCCTAATATAATACTGATGGGTAAACTAACATACGACGGTATGCCTGTCAAGGGGATAACAAAAATTTACCTTGCGAACTCTTGGGTGCAGGACCGCATGTGAAGAGAGAGCCGTACAGGCTCTCTCTTGTTGATATGGCTGAAGTGTTTAGCTCTGCGCGGCCGCGGCCGCGGTCACGGGGGGTGTTGGCGGTTTGGCTATGGACATGAGCGCCGTCCCCATAGTAAGCGTGATGACGTAGATCCAAAAGGCAGCGGTGTAGTTGCCCAACTGGTCATAGAGGTACGCGGCCAGCAGCGGGCCCATGATACTGCTAATAAGGCTGATGGACTGGGTGATGCCCCGGATGGAGCCGAGGAAGCCGCGGCCGTAGTAGTCGGCCCAGATCTGTGCGGAGAGGGGCGCAGAACCGGTGCTGAATAGGCCGGCCAGGACGGCGAAGGCCCACGCGCCGGCCCGGGTAGGGTAGAACAAGAAAATGAGCAGTGAGGCGGCCCTGAGCGCCGGAATTGGCGGCCAGCCCGTAGCGCACAGGCAGACGTTCTCCCAAGAACCCCCAGATGAGCTTGGAGGCGACTGCGCCAATGGAGTAGGCGGAGTAAGCAAAACCCGCTTCTTGCAGACTCATGCCCGCATCCGTAAAGGCGGCAACCAGATGGAAGAGCATGCCGCTGAAGGCCAAGTTGGTCAGGTTGGTGGAAGCGACGATGTACCAGAGCGCGTGGGTTCTCAGGGCCTGGTTGCGAGTCCAGGAGTAGCTTTCGCCGAGCGGTTGGCGCTGGCCGGGCTTGGGAGCCGCGTCCGGCAGGTCGCCGTCAGGCCGCAGGCCCATGGACTCGGGCGTGTTGCGCATGAACAGGAACACGGGCGGCACCACGATGACAATGAGCGCGATACCCAGGACCGCCCACGCATCGCGCCAGCCGATGACCGTAATAAGGAAGGCGGTTATGGGCACCACGATGGCCGCGCCCACGCTGTTGAACCCGGTTACGATGCCCAGCGCGCGGCCACGCATGCGGACGAACCATTTGGAAACCGCGGTGGTGGTGACCAGAGAGCCAATCTCCGCTATACCCAGGCTGGTGGCCAGCACGTAGATGATGTAGAACTGCCACAGATCCGTCACGTTGCGCAGCAAGACGTAGGAGATGCCCGCGACTATCGCGCCCACCAGCATAACCGGCCGCGCGCCGTGCTTATCGATGATGGGCCCAACGATGGGCGCGACGATTAGGTTAGTGGCATTGGTGAAGGTGACGCCGGCAAGGAGCTGCGTGCGTGTCCAGCCAAGGGACTCGGTCATGGGCCGGATGAAGACCGCCAAGCTGACGGAACCGGCTCCGAAGGCGATGGTGTTGGCAATGCTGGCCACCGCCAAGACCACCCAGCCGTAGTAGAAGCGGCCCGTTTTGGCGGGAGGAGAGGGCGCCGTAGAGGCGTTCTCAGCGCTCTGGCTCTGCATGCTGCCTCTTTCTAGCCAGCGGCCGCGAACGCATGAGTGGGGGCGGGCTGGCAGGTGGCCCAAGCATAGTAAAGCATAGGAGCAGTGTCAAACCGCCGCGGGGATGTGGAGAGAGCAAGCGCCCGCCGGCTACTGGCGGGCATTTTGGTATCGGAGTACAGCGGTTACACCCAGAAGACACGCTCCAATCTCAGAGGAGGGACTCTGGGTGTCATAGTACCTAAACGGGCGTTCCCCTCTCCGGAAGCAGCGGTTACACTCAGAAGACGCCGTCAAACCAGTCAGGGTAGGCTCCGGGCAGCTCCGTCGTGATTGGCCCTAGCCAAAGCCACCAGGCAGGACTACAATGACAATAACGTTAACGTTAACTTTAGCGACGCATTGATCAGACTATTTCCTCATGAGCCATGACGTAAATCCGCCCGACGTACCCAAAGCGCGCTCCTTTGGCGCGTTCTATTCCCGTGACTTCCGGCTGCTATGGATAGGCCAAGTCATCTCCCACTTGGGCGGCTGGATGCAGATCACTGCCCAAAGTTGGCTGGTGTACCAGATGACCGGCTCAGCATTGCAGGTGGGGCTGACCGGTTTTGTGCGCACCATCCCCTTCATCTTTATCACGCTCTATGCCGGCACCGTGGTGGACCGGGTGGACCGCCGTAAACTGCTTATCACCATCGAGGGCCTTAACGGGTTGCTGATGCTGTTTCTCGCGATCCTAGTGGCAGGCGACTGGGTCGAGCTGTGGCACATCTATGCGGTGAGTGCGGGCATCGGCGCGGTAGCCGCGTTCGAAGCGCCGGCGCGATCCTCCTTGATCCCCTATCTCGTGCCCAGAGAAGACCTGATGACGGCTATCGGTCTGAACTCGTCGGTGAGAAAGGGCAGCCAGGTTATTGGCCCCGCGCTCGGAGGGTTGTTCGTCGCGAGCTTTGGTGTAGCCGGAGCGTTCTTCATCCACAGCGCTGCCTACGTAGTGCTGCTCGCCTGCCTGGCGCTCATGCGCACCACCAACCCAATAGACGACCGTCCGGCGCGCAGTCCGCTCCAGTCGATGATGGAAGGCGTCCGGTATGTCGCCACCGATCGTTCATTGACCACCCTGCTCATCATGCAAAGCATAGTGAGTATGTTTGGGTCTACACAGCCCATGATGGTGGTCTTTGCGAGGGATATCTTCGACACCGGCCCAGAGGGCCTGGGCTTTCTGCAAAGCGCGGTGGGCGTAGGAGCCATCCTGGGGTCCATCCTCCTAGCCGCCCGCGGAGACGTGCACCATAAGGGGCGGCTGATCTTTGTGAGCGGTCTGCTGTTCAGCGGCTCCATGCTCGCGTTTGCCGCTGCGCCAACGTTCCTAATAGCAGTGCCCATCTTAATCTTCTCCGGCTTTGTGGATATCATGTACGGCACCACCAAGCAGACGGTGATCCAGCTTCTGGTAAATCGCAGCTTCTTGGGACGTGTCATGAGCTTGAACTCCATCTCCCAGCGCGGGCTGGGCCAAGGGGCCGGCTTCCAGTCTGGAGCGTTGACCACCATTGTAGGAGTGCAATGGGCTACAGCCATGGGCGGGCTGGTGTGCTTGGGAGCGCTTTTGACCGCACGCGTAGTGAGCCCAAAGGTCTGGCAGTTCACCGGCTCCGGTCTCTGGGGCGATGGCCAAGCAGGTGGCCGCGGCCGTCGCGGCGGTGGCGGCCAGCCGGACGAGGCTGCTTCCGTGGCTGCGGGCCTTCACATCGACTAGCTACTCTACCACCCGCTAGCCTGCCGCTCTCTGAAGTCGTACTATTTTCCTATGGACGCATCACCTCAGTCCGACCGGCCCCAGATGCCCTCCGGCTACGGCGTCGATCCGGCCGCAACCGGCGGATTGCTTTCCTGGGAGGAAGCTGTTGCTAAGCTTACGGACGCCCGCAACTACTGGGTTGCCACAACACGGCCTGACGGCCGGCCCCATGTTGTGCCGGTGTGGGGCCTCTGGATGGACGGAGCCTTCTACTTTGGCACCGAAGCCGAATCCCGTAAGGGACGCAACCTGGCGACCAATCCCCATATCGTCGTCCACTTAGAGAGCGGCGACGACGCGGTGATCATTGAAGGGCAAGCGCAGCGTGTACTGGATCAAGCGGAGTGGGAGCGAGTTTTGGCAGCCCTTGAAGCCAAGTACAGCCTCCCGGCGGACTCGTTGGGCTCAGCGGACTCCGACAGACCCGGCGGACCCTAGCATGGCAGTCTATGTGGTGCCGCCTACCATCGCTTTTGCATGGCGCGAGCAGGATTTCCCTGGTTCGGCCACGCGATGGCGGTTTAAGGACGGCGCTCCAGCAGACTAAGCCCCGTTGTCTTCCCTCCTCGACAGGCTTGCCGAACGGTATTCCGGCACCTTAGGGAGCGTCACTGCTACATCCCCTCGCTAAACCGACTCGGTGCAGCTACCGCTAGAAGCTATTGCAAGTACTTGCAATAGCTTCTGCTTTTTTGTTAGAGTGTGCGCTGAAAGTGTTAGGGCGATAGCATGACGTCTTTCGGTGGATTTGGGAGCTAACGCACATGCATCACGCTGAAGACTTGGTCCGGCTGGGCAAGCAACTTAGAGAGAAGGGCTTTCGCCTCACACCGCAGCGGCTCATGATCCTGGAGGCAGTGAGCACGGAGAAGGGACACGTGACGGCGGAGGCAATCCATGAAGTGGTGGCCGAACAGTATCCCGACATGAGCCTTTCTACGGTCTACCGCACTCTGGAAACCTTGCGAGACCTGGGGTTGGTGACCCAAACGGATCTGGGCACTGGACGCATTGAGTACCACTACGCGGAGGAGGCCCACCACCACCATCTGGTCTGCCGCAAGTGCGGTACGGCATCAGAGATAGACGACACCTTCATGGGTTCCCTCTCTGCGATGCTTCTAGACTCCTACGGGTTTCGCCCCGAGATTACCCATTTCGCCATCTTTGGGGTCTGCGCCGCTTGCGATGATTCAGAGAGGTTATAGGGTATCTTGCTGCAACTTGAGCGCGAAGGACTTTAGATGATAGACCTGGCCCTACCTTACGCCGCGCAAACCGCGCCGCCACCCCTGCATGCGCCGGACGGGTTCATGAGCCTTCCGGTTGCGCTGGTGGCTTACGCGATCTCCGCGCTGGTGATTGCCTACGCCGTGAAGCGCACCGATAAGCAACTGAACGAACGCATGGTTCCCTTGATGGGCGTTATGGCTGCCTTTGTGTTTGCGGTGCAGATGCTCAACTTTCCGGTAGCGGGAGGGACCTCCGGCCACTTCATCGGCGGCGCATTCACCAGTATCCTGCTTGGTCCCTGGGCCGCGGTACTGGTCATGGCGGCTGTAGTTTCCGTGCAGGCGCTGGTGTTCCAGGACGGCGGGCTGGTAGTCCTGGGGGCCAACATCTTGAACATAGGTGTGTTGAGCTGCCTGGTAGGCTACGGCGTCTATCGCTCCACTGAGTTCTTGGGATCGGGTATGCGCGGACTGTTGGTGCGGGGCTTCGCTGCGTCCTGGATCTCCGTAGTGATATCGGCTGCTGCAGTCGGCGTTGAGCTCGCTATCTCCGGAACGACCGCCCTCTCCCTTGCGCTTCCTGTAATGATCGGCGTCCATGCCTTCATCGGTGTTGGCGAAGGGCTCATTACGGTGGGCGCGCTCAGCTTTATCCGGACCGTGCACAGCGATCTGCTCAAGGAAGCGGCCACTTAATTCAGGGGCATAGCTATGCAGAACAAGCGCTGGTGGATTATTGGCTATGTTATTGCCCTTGCCCTCACGGTAATCTCGCCCCTGGCGTCGGGGGACCCGGACGGTCTGGAGCGCGTAGCCCAAGACCAGGGCTTTAGCGATGCGGCACAGGACGCGCCCTACTCCGTCATCTCGGGCTACGTGCTGCCCGGCGTATCGAATGAGGCGCTGGCCACGATCCTGGCGGGCATGGTGGGCGTGACCATCTTGTTTGTTCTTGTGGCCGGGCTGGCCTATGTGGCGCACCAGCGGCGCGTAACGCGTGACACGGCTTAACACACTACTTACAGCAAAATGTCATCCTACCTGGGCTTTCTAGAACGCTACGAAGAGGGCGAAAGCTTTCTCCACAAGGCGGACGCGCGCCTGAAGCTGGTGCTCACCTTGGCGTTCATCTTCTCTCTTTCCGCGCTGCCGCCGGGTTCCTGGTGGGCGTTCGGGATTATGTTTGCGGTGTTGTGGGTGCTAGTGCTGGCTTCTCGTATCAGCGTGGTGGGACTGTTGAAGCGGACGCTGCTGGCTGCCCCCTTTATACTGATAGCGCTGCCCATCGTGTTCACGCGCCCGGAGCCTTATTTCTGGCAGGCGGCGGTTGGCCCCCTTCAGCTGCACGCCTCTTACGATGGGTTTGAATTCTTCCTGACCACACTTATAAGGTCGTGGGTTTCCGTAACGGCAGCATTGCTGCTGACCATCACCACGCCTTTCCAGGCGTTGCTGGACGGCCTGCGTTTTCTGCGCATCCCAAGGGTGCTGGTATCCATCGTGTCGTTCATGTACCGCTACCTGTTCGTGCTGGTGGATGAGGTGCTAAGGCTGTTGCGTGCCCGTAGCGCGCGTAGCGCCACTGTGGGGCTGAAGACGGGCGGGACAATATCCTGGCGCGCCCGGGTGACGGGCCAGATGGCCGCGTCCCTCTTCCTCCGCACCTACGATAGGAGCGACCGCATCTACATGGCGATGCTTGCCCGCGGCTACGACGGCTCGCCGCGAGAGGCCGTCGCCCAGCCGTTGCCACAACCGCAGTTGATCGCCGGCATCGCAACACTGCTAGGGCTAGTGGCTGTAGTGGCTGCTGCGAGGTTACTGGTATGAGCGCGCAGCAGGGGCTAGAAATCCCGGCTGTGGGGCGGCCCGATGTCCCAGCAATGACCGCGAGCGGGCTCTGCTTTGCCTACCCGGATGGGCTTCAGGCCTTGCGCGGCCTGGACCTCACGGTGCAGCCCGGCGAGAAGGTGGCGTTGGTCGGGCCGAATGGCGCCGGCAAGTCCACCCTCTTGCTGCATCTCAACGGGTTGTTGAAGGGGACGGGCGAGCTTAGGGTGCTGGGCAGAGACGTCACCAACGCGAAGGCGGAGCAACTGCGGGAGCTGCGGGCCAAAGTGGGCGTGGTATTCCAGGACCCGGATGACCAGCTCTTCTCAACTACAGTCTATGAAGATGTGGCTTTTGGTCCCATTTATATGGGGCTGTCTCCGGAAGAAGTGAACCAGCGAGTGAGTGAGGCATTGGTGCAGGTAAACCTGCCCAACCACGGTCAACGCATGCCTCATCACCTGAGCGGCGGCGAAAAGAAGCGCGCCGCCCTGGCGACGGTGCTCTCCATGCGACCGGAGATTCTGTGCCTGGACGAGCCGTCAGCAGGGCTGGACCCGCGGTCTAGGCGAGAGCTTATCCGACTGCTGGGCGCGCTCCCCCTCACTATTCTAGTAACCACCCACGACATGCACATGGTGAAAGAGCTGTTTCCCCGCATGGTGATCATTGATGGCGGCCGTGTAGTGGCGGACGGCCCCACCTATGATCTTCTTGCCGATGAGGCGTTGCTGGAAGCCCATGGCCTTGAGGGGCCCTAAAGGGACGCCGAGCAGGATATTCTACGGAACGTGCGAACACGCAAGCGGGGCGGCTGAATTAGCAGCCGCCCCGCTTTGTTGTTGCTTTTGCAGGCATCTTGCTGCAGGACTGGGACTGCGCTCTGAACCGCAGTTAGTGATAGACTAGCGCCGTACTGGTGGGGCATTCTTGCCCTTGACATCAGGCGGAATCCAGCGAAAATTGCAATAACCAAGTGCGAGTGAAGGAGAGAGGCAATGTGGAATTCATATAATACTGAGGGCCGGGACGGTATGATGGCAGAGGTCATCGACCTGCAGGGCTACAACGGCGACACCATTAACGCGTACTACGTGCGTCCATCCGGCAACGGGCCGTTTGGGGGCATTGTCCTGGTGCACCACCTGCCCGGTTGGGACGAGTACTATCGAGAGACGGCACGCCGCTACGCGCAGCACGGCTACATCGTAGTCTGCGCCAACATGTATGCGCGCGTCGGCCACGGCACACCGGATGAGGTAGCGGCTACAGTTCGCGGTGACGGCGGCGTGTCCGATGATAGCGTGGTGGGGGACTGCCAGGCGGCGCTGGATTACATCAAGGCGTTGCCCATCAGCAACGGCAAGGTTGGCATCACGGGCACCTGCTCCGGTGGACGCCACTCCTACCTAGTAGCCTGCCGCACAAAGGCGTTCGACGCTATCGTGGACTGCTGGGGCGGTGGCGTGGTGCAGCCGGAGACCAACCCCAAGCGCCCGGTTGCTCCCATTGATATGACGCCCGACCTCAACTGCCCCATTCTTGGGATCTTTGGCAACGAGGACCAAGGCCCATCGCCGGAGCAAGTGAACATGCACGAGGAGGCGTTGAAGGCAGCAGGCAAGTCCTACGAGTTCCATCGCTACGACGGCGCCGGCCACGGCTTCTTCTACTACGACCGGGCCAACTACCGTCAGCAACAGGCCATGGACGGGTGGGGCAAGATCTACGAGTTCTTCGGCAAGCACCTCAGCTAGTCCGCTTAGTAAGGCAAGTAAAAACGGGTGGGAGCACTGCTCCCACCCGTTTCGCGTCCAGTGTCAGTGACTAGCCGACGGTGGCCTTGAAGTCTATCTCGAGGGTGAAGGTATCCTGCACGCTCAGGACTATCGAAACGCTGGGCTTCTCCATCTTGAAGTCGGCAAAGGCAATGCTCGTTGTGGCCATGCCATCAATGCTTTCTTCTGTGAAGGCAGCGGTCACGTCCCAGGTCACGGCGTGACTCACGTCCTTTATTTTCAGGTCGCCCATCATCTTAAAGCTGTGCTCGCCGCTGGTGGGAAGGGGCGTAGGCAAGCCCTGGAACTCCTTCACTGTGAAGACAGTGTTGGGGAACTGGGAGGTCTGCAGCGTGTTGTTCCGGACATAGCGGTCGCGCCGGCTCTCATCGCTCTTGAGGCTCGCCAGCCCCACGGTAATCTGAGAAGGCTGCGCTGTGTCCAGGGAGCCGTCGGCATTCAGGAATACGGAACCAGACACCTCGGTGGTGACGCCTACTGCATCGTTGGGGGCGGGGAGGTTGGCAAGCTGCTCCCGGATACGGTAGCGGGCTTCCGATTCCTGGGTGAGGCGGACTTCTGTGGCGCCGTCCGCTCCACTGGGAGGCTGCGCCGCGGCAGTGGGCTGGCTGGCAGCTTCACTGACGGGCTGCGCAGTAGCAGCGGGCTGGCTGGTGGCTTCGCTGGCGGGCTGTGCCGTGGCCGCGGGCTGGCTGGTGGGCGCTGCGCTTTCAGGCGATACATTTTGGGCTGCTGGGGCCGCCGGGGCGCCGGCGTACAGGCGGCTAGAGCTAGAACGAGGAACAATAGGGGGATGGAGTAGCGCAGTGATGTCACTAGCTGAGCACCTCTTAACAGAGTAGCGTTGTGTCGCCAGGCATTGTAACGGCCCAATGCAAAAGAATAATACGGCTGGAGTTTCACCATGCGGTATGGCAGGCAATGCATGGCTACGTGAGTACCTACAATCAGTTGCCGCAAAGGTTTCATTTTTAAATATCCGTGCTATAGTGTTGCCGCGGGAATCAACGGCGCATTGCCCTAGGTGTGCTTCCTACTGAAACCAGGACCGATCCTTCACCCCGGGAGGAGCGACCGACGACTACCGACGCTACCCATAAGGAGTCGGGCGCGATGCCAGACAAAACATTAACTTGCCGGGAATGCAATGCTACCTTCGTCTTCTCGGCAGAAGAGCAGGAGCTCTTCGCACAACGTGGCTACACGAATGAGCCTCGCAGGTGTCCAAGTTGTCGGGAAGTTCGCCGGGAACGGAACAGCTTCGGCGGCGGTGGTGGTGGCTACGGGCGACGTGAGCGAGAGATGTTCTCGGTTGTTTGCGCACAGTGTAGCAAGGACACCGAAGTGCCCTTCCAGCCGCGGGGCGATCGTCCCGTCTACTGCCGGGAGTGCTACGATCAGATGCGGGGATCTTCTCCCCAGCCGCCTAGACGCGAGTCCTGGTAATCACTTAACTAGCTATAGAGCAAGAGCGGGCCACTCAGTTGGCCCGCTCTTATTGCGTCGGTGATTAAGCGAGTCCCTGCTCTAGCACATAGTCTGGTTTGATCCGCAGGATCACCCGCTGCTCCTCCCCCCGGCTGTAGGGATAACGCTCCGCGCCGGTGTACTTCTTTGCCAAGAGGTCGATGTGCGCAGAGGCGTCTTCGTGGTTGCGCTCCACTACGTTCCCACGCACAATCACGAACTTGAAGGGGTCCTGCTCGTCCAGCACGCTCACCGCTACTCTGGGGTCCCGGGCAGCATTTCTGGTCTTCACGCGGCCCTCCGAGCTGTTGATGAGGACGTGGCTGCCGTCTGTGTCCACGTCAACCCACACCGGCGTCACTTGTGGCGAGCCGTCTGTCATGAGGGTGACAAAATGGGCGATGTGCTTCTCCTGAAGAAAACGTATTGCAGCTTCCGTGAGTTTCTCAGCTTTGGGCATAAGTTCCTCCTACGTGAGCACTGCGGCGCAATCACGCGTCTAGCTCAAGTTAGGAGGATTGTAGCACAGCAGCCAGGCGCTCACGGGGCCACGCGGGGGTTGTTGCAACGGCTTTCGGAAGGCGGTAAGCTAAGGCGATTTTATAGCGCTTTTGTCTCTTCTGAAGCACTGCAAGTGTTGGTGATCCCAAGGGGGCGGTATGCAAGCACAAACAGAACAGCCTCAACCGGACTCGCTTGAGAACGGCGGCCGCAACAGCGTAGAAGCGGCGGAGGCTGCGGCTGAGGCCATTGATAAGCGTGAGCGCACGATCGTGCTCTGGCTGGCCAACATCAATCATCTCACCAACCACTTTCAGAACCAGATGCTCAACCCCATGTACCCAGCCCTCATGGTGACCCTGGGGTTTGGTCCTATTCAGATAGGTCTGCTCACCGGCATCCGCACAATGCTGAACAGCTGGACGCAGCTAGGCTACGGGTTCCTCACGCCCTTCATCCATCGCATCCACTTGTTGGGTGTGGGCGCCATCATCATGGCCATCGGCACCTTTGGGACAGGGTTCGCCACCAATTTCACCACGCTCGTGATCGCACGTTGTGTTGCAGCAACAGGCGGCAGCTCGCAACATCCGGTAGGAGCCAGCTTGCTCTCCAGCTACTTTCCCAAGAGCCGTGGTCAAGTACTGGCGTTGAATACCAGCATCTCTCAAATAGGGACAATGCTGGCTCCGGTGGTCTCCATCTTCCTGCTGCAGCTTGTGGGCTGGCGCGCGACCTTTATGCTCGTCTCTATCCTCAGCGTAATGATGGCTATCACGTACTTCTTCTTCAAGGATAAAGTCCGGGATGAGAAGACCGGCTCCAATCGAGCCAAGCTGGCCGCGAGCAAGATAAGCTATCTGCGAGTGCTCAAAAACCGGAACATGATCTTCATTGCCTTGGTGTTTATGGTAGGCGGCGCGGGCCGCGGCGATGTCACGCCTGTGTACCTGCCGCTGCACTTGGTCAACGACTTTGGCTTTCCGCTGTGGTACGGCGCTGCTGCGCTCTTCCTCTTCAACCTGTCCGGCATGGGTGGCCCGATCTTCTTTGGCTGGCTGTCCGATAGGCTGAACCGGGTGAAGATTCTCCAGGCATCGCTTTTCCTCTCTGGTATTGCCACACTGTGGTTGGCATTCCAGGGCCCCAGCCTGCCGATGCTGATCTCCAGCGTGCTCTTCTATGGGGCGGTGACCCATTCCAGAGGCACGCTGACCCAAGCGCTCATTGCCGATACTGTGCAGGAAGAAGACCGCGATGCGGCCTTTAGCATGTACTTCTTCCTCGGCTTCTTCGCATCCCCGGTGTGGGCCATCCTCACCGGATTCCTCTACGAGAACTTCGACTTCTCTACGGCGTTCGGTGTCATGGCTATCTCCTACGTAGGGGCAATGGCCGTTATGACGCTGGTGAAGGACCCCCGCAGCCAGCTCATGGCGAGCCAGATCCGCAGCGGTCGTGGCGGCGGCGGCGGCGGAGTAGCCGGCATAACCTGACGAACCAAGGATAGAGAGCCCCTCCATTTAGGAGGGGCTCTCTCGCTGAGGGGTTACCCCCTTGACGGGGGCGCACTGAGCCGCCTACGCTGCCAGCAGAGCAGACATTGCCATAGGAGACAGAGCATGGTTGCAGCCCCACAGCCCCTTACGCTGAAGACGGCCCTTGCAACTTACGGCCACACGGCTGCGTTGAAAGACGGTCGCATTAGCGCCGATGGGATCGCTTTTGAGTTCGTCGAGCACGACTCCATCATCGCCGCGTTTCGGCGCATGGTGCGTGAGACGGCTTTCGACGTTTGCGAGATGTCGCCAACCACCTACTTGGCGGCCAAGATGTATCACAAGCCCTTCACTGCCCTCCCTATCTTTCTGAACCGTGTGTTTCATGATGGCGCGCTGGTGGCGCATACAGACGCCGGCCTCCAGTCCTACAAGGACTTTGAGGACAAGCGGGTTGGGGTTAGAGCGTACACCGTGGCGACGGGCGTGTGGGTGCGCGGTCTGCTGCAAGACGCCTTTGGCGTGACGCTGAACCGCGTCACCTGGGTGACCGACGACGAAGAGCACGTTACCGAATACACTTCCCCTGACTACGTACAGGCAGCGCCCCAGGGCAAGTCCCTCCGTGACCTCCTGAACGCAGGAGAGCTAGCTGCGTCCTTTACCGGCGCCGCGGGCGTTGGGCGAGTGGAGCCTGCGCCGCATCTTAGTCCGCTGACGCCTGATATTGGGGCTACGGAGCGGGAGCGCTACAAGGAGACCGGCATCTTTCCCATCCACGGCGTGATCGTCGTGAAGGACAGTGTGCTCCAAGCGCATCCCTGGGTAGCCAAGTCGCTTTTCGACGCCTTCAAAGCCGCCAAGGAGGGCTATCTGAAGGAGCTCACCGAGGGCGAACCGGCATCGCCCCGGGACCAGATGATGGTGCAGCGGAAAAGCGTGGTGGGGGACGACCCTATTCCCTACGGCATTGCACAGAACCAGCGCTCCCTTGAGGCGATGGTGCGATATGCCTATGATCAGGGTCTGATTTCCCGCGCGCTTACTATAGAAGAGATCTTTGACCCTACGACGCTGAACCTGGCTTAGGCCCGGCCCGCACTCATATGCACAGGAGGCACATCAGCAGCTTACAAGCGGGAGTAGCTGGGTGAGGACGAGAGTCACAAAGCTGCAAGCCCGCCAGCAGGAGCTTCATGGGCAGGCTACCGGCACTCACATGGGCGCGTTTCTGTTCGTCCTTGCCCATGAGATTGGCGACGATGACATCATGGGCATGGCTGCGGAGATGGCCTACCGCTTCCTCTTTGCCCTCTTCCCAATGCTTCTTTTCTTGACGGCGGGCCTGGGCTTTGTAGGAAAAGCCTTGGGCTTTGATGATCTCTTCTCATGGTTACTGGGCCAGATTCAGCCGCTGCTCCCCGGCGAGATCTACGCATTAGTCGAAGGCTACTTGCGGGGACTGCTGGGCGAGCGGTCACCGGCGTTCTTAGCCATTGGTATCATCGGCACGGTGTGGGGCGCATCCGGGGGCGTTGGCACCCTGATTAAGGGGCTGAATCGCGCCTATGACGTCGAGCAGTCCAGGCCATTCTGGCAAAGACAGCTTCTCGCGATGTTGGCGATAATCCTGCTGCTGCCCATAGGGCTGGCCTTCTTCATCGTCGGCGCGTTGGGACGGGTAATCGTGGATGCTCTGACAGCGGTGGTGGGTTTGGAGCAGGGTTTTGCGCTTTTGTTCACAGTGGCGCGTTGGCCGGTGCTGATGCTGCTGCTCTTCTTGGGGCTTTCCGTCCTCTATTTTGTGCTGCCTAATGTCAGCCACAAGTATTGGTGGTCGTTGCCTGGGAGCGCCTTTGCCACTGTGGGCTGGGCGGTCCTGACTATCGGCTTCAGCGTCTATCTTTCTAGCTTCACAAACTACGATGCGACCTACGGCAGCTTTAGCACCATCATCGTCTTTATGCTGTGGCTCTACCTGGTGAGCGTGGTCCTCTTGATTGGCGCGGAGATTAACGTGCTGCTTGAGCCTGTGCAGCGGGACGCTAAAGTGCAGCTGCGGCGGGAGGAGAGCAGTGCATCTCTGGCCGAAGGCATCCCTGATTCCGATCCTTATCCATAACTTGTAGGAGAGCGCCTACCTATGCGATGCTAGGTTGGAGAATGTGACGCGTTTGTTCCGCTGGCGAGTTGTGTAGCGGTAGCACGGGGGACTTTGGATCCTCTAGCCCTGGTTCGAATCCAGGCTCGCCAGCCATTACATTGTCGTAATACAGGTCGCATTAGGCAGCAACAAGTAGCACCCTGTTCAGAGCGAGCGGGGTGTTTTCGCGGCAGAGTGACGACTGGTGAAACTTGACGGCGCTTAAGCTGGGATCACTTCAGCGCGAAGGTGGGCTGCCTTACAAAGCAGCCCACCTTCTTCAGTGCCGTATGACTACTAGCGCCAGATGTTGTGATCGGCAGTCTTGTTGACGGGATACAGGTCGTCCCAGCTCTTGGCCTCCATGAAGGCCAGCCAGCGGCTGAACCGCGCTCGGCCCGACTCTTCAGAAAGCCGGTAGTCAAAGGTGGTGCCGGGCATGCGTTCTTTGTCCGTGGTACCTCGCCGTAGGCCCATCTCAAAGTTGTAGGGCAGCTTCTTAGCCATCATGCCCATACTTGCCGGGAAGGCGTAGTTCCAATTTTCCATGTCGTCGGATTCGGTGACGCCCGTGGGGCCGTTGTAGCGCATCACGTAGTGGCGCATGGCGTCTTTCACATGCTGCGGCGCATTCTTATCCACCGCGTACATGCTATGCCGCTCCACCATGCCGATCCCTTGAGGGTGCCACGGGCGAATGCGCCAGTGGTCGATGATGAAGCTGGGCCAGACGCAGAAGTGACCGCCGCCGTGGGCATGGCCCGGCATAATGGTGTCTTTGTACACCTCGGCCTTCTTCGCTGCCGTCTCTCTAAAGTACTCGTCTACGCCCGGCTCTACCCAGGTGTCCTTGTAATCCGGCGTGCCGGCCTGCTCGTAGTAGGTGTAGCCGCCGCCGTGGCCCAGGTTGTGGTGGCCGATGGTGTAGTTCTTCTTGGGGAAGGGATTACGCAGCGGGCTGCGCTTGCCGCCCTCCACGTCGCCCTGCGGTCCGATAGCAGCTACGTCTACGGAACGGTGCGTCATAGCGCCGTGGGTTGGGTCAGTTGACGAGCTGAAGGCGGGGAACTTCCAGTTGGTGGGAAGCCGCCACTTGATGACGGGCGTAAAGACTTCCACCCCATTGTCTTCGCCGTCTGTGCTCTGCATAACGTGGCGCAGACTAGGAGCGAACGGCCCAAGGTAGTCCTCAAAGGAGGGCGCTTTGGCATCCCAGGTAGCCCAGATGGAACCGTAGAAGTTGCAGAGCTGCGCGACCTCGTGGAGGCCCCACTGGCTCTTGTCCAGCTCGCCGTTGTAGGCGTCGGCATAGTAGGCTACGCCCACCAAGCGGCCGTCGGTGTCATAGCTCCAGCCGTGGAAGGGGCAGGTGAACACCAGGGTGTTGCCGTCGTCGTAGCGGCAGACCTTCATCCCCTTGTGGCGGCAGGAGTTGAGGAAGGCGTGGACTTTCTTATCCTTGCGGTCCCGCACCATGATGACTTCTTCTTCACCCATCCGGCAGACCACAAAGTCGCCCGGGTTGGGGACCATGCTCTCATGTCCGAGGAGGATCCAGCACCGGCCCCAGATCTGCTCCAGTTCCTGCTGGTAGATGGCCGCATTGATATAGATCTCCCGATCTATTGTGCCTTTAACGGGATCGAAGAGTTCGCGAAGCGGACGGTCAATCGTACGGGTGAGCGTAACCATACCTTTCCTCCTTGGCTAAAGCCCGATGCCGGCTATTTCCGACCAAAACGGTCACTTTACACTAAACTTGAGTTGATTTTAGTTCTGTTTGTCAACTATCGCAACATTGGCAAGATGACGTTCCGATTATCCCTACTATGAATGGTTCTCGGAGAGGATAAATTGAACGCAGGTGGCCGGTTAACCGGCCACCTGCGTTCGTTAATCTGCGGCGCTTGCTAATGTCGGCTAACAATCCTTGTCGTCAAGCCAAGCATGTTGGACACCCCAAATAGTGTTCAAACCGTGGTGTGGCCTCATGTTCTTGACCCGGCACCCCTCCCACGTCTGATAAAGCCGTACTACCAGAGGTACAAAGGGCATGATCTCATATTCGTAATCTTGCACCGCGTGGACCAGCTCTATCCGCTTGACTGGGTCAAGTTCTCTGGACTGAGCTTCAGCCATTGCATCCAGCTTGGGATCAATCAACTGGGTGATGTTTCCAGGACCAGAGGCGATGAGCTCCTGTGCCCAGCAAGTGGGGAACTTGCAGGCGCCTGGGGGGCCATAAGCGAGATCAAACTCAAAGCTGCGGATAACCGAACCAGCTGCGGTCTTGCCACCAGGAGCCAACACCAGCTCGTTAGGAATACCCATCTTGTCGAATTGACTGCCGGCCACTTCCAGGTGCGTACCATAGGTAGAGCCGCGTCCGGTAGCTATCTTTACTGGTTCTTTCAGGGCAAAACCGGCTTCGGCCAAAAGCTTCTTGGAGCCCGCCAGGTCATACTTGAACTTCTCCTTTATCTTCTCCTCTGACCAAGAGAAATCACCCAAAGCTACAGCCATGAACCCTGAATAAATGGAGCCTCCATCGTCACTGGCGATAGTTTCGTCACGGTTGAAACCCATAGAGATGGCTCTGCGTACCCGAACATCGTTCCAGGGTGCCTTATTGTGGTTAAACCAAATGCCAAAGACGGTGAGGGCAGGAATTGGGACTAGTTTCCCGTTGGGGATTGCTGCCTGCAATTCAGCCGCTTCCGGCGGGCGGAAGCTCGTCCCACGGTTATGATCTTGCTGACCCGTGCGGAGGGCTGCAAAGGTGGCGGCTGAATCCGGCAGGTCAACGCCCCGGATCTCGTCCATGTAGGGAAGCGGTTTTCCGTCGGCTCCCATGATGTAGTAGTTAGGGTTCCGCTCCCAGGTGATGTATTGCCTTGCCTGGTATTCCTTTAGTTGCCACGCTCCTGTCCCGACAGCAATCTGCTTGTAATCGCCGTGCTCCTTCTTGATCTCGTGCGGGAGCACTGCGTTCGAGTCATCTGCGAGCATGAGCGCAAAGTCGGCGGTTGGCTTGGAAAGCTTGAGAACTACCGTGTAAGGATCGGGTTCGGAGTGGGTAACGCCACTATAAAATCGCCGTTGTGGCGAGGCCTCCGCGTAGTAATCCAGGGTCCAGCCAACGTCAGCAGACGTGAAGGCCCGGCCGTTTACCGGCGGAAGGTTGTGCCATTTGACGTTTTCATGCAACTTGAACGTCCAAGTCTGGCCATCTGGGGAGATTTCCCAAGATTTTGCGAGAGACGGTACAACCGCAGTGTCGCTTCCAAAGCACATGCGTTGCTTTACTAGCCACTCATACATTCTCATTGGGCTCTTGAATTGCGCCGAGGCAACACTAGGATCAAGGTGTCGTGGTGCAGATCCTACGTTTAAAGTCCCACCTCTGATCGGCGGTCCGGGGTCCGACCAGTGTTCCTTGCCCGGCGCGCACTGGTCCGCAAGCTCTTCAAATTTTTCTTCCGCGGCCTTGGCCTGTACCTGACCTACGGTACTTACCCCCGCATCCGGCTTTGCTTTCGGGGCTTGCGGTGCTGCTGTTGCTTGCGGTGCTGGTTCTGCTTTCTGTTCTGGCTTTGCTTGCTCGGTTTGCTGTACTGGTTTTGCTTGCTCTGCTGGTTGTGCTACCGGCGGGGCCTGCGCTTGTGCACAAGCTATGGTAAGCAGACCTGCGACTGCAACCATCACCAGGGCCTGTCTGATACTCGAAGGCACCTCACGATTCGTTGCTACCACGACATTTCCTCCTTAAAGCTAAGCTCGAGTACTTTACATATCGTATAGCGAGCCTAGTGCATTAAGGTGACGCCTTAGTGAGTAATACATGAGTATTTGGTGATCAAGAAGCGAGGGCAAATCGGATGGTAGCGTATTGTTGTGGTAGCAACGCACCAACTCATCACTATGCGGGAAGAAGACCAACTGGGTGAGGCTGTGGTTCATCATCTTAGTTAGCACGTCAGCTTCTGCTCAGATGTCTGGAAAGATGGTTTCCCGTCATGGTTCGCTGGGTGTAATCGTAACAGTTGACAGAAGACAACCGCGTTGCGCTATACTCAGCGGCATATGTAATCGTATCAAGTGCCCAAGAATGGAAGCGGATCGCCCGTAGGAGCAATCTATGACGAGTTATATTTTGCGCCGGATGCTCGCTCTTATCCCAACAATTTTTATCGCCTCGGCAATAGTCTTTTTCACCTTACGCCTCCTCGCGCCTGTCGACTTTATCGAGGCGACTATCGACGAAACCCCAGGCGCGGATGATCCAGTAGTACTGGCCGCTCTTCGCGCCGAGTTTGGTTTAGATAAGCCTGTTTACATCCAATACGCGCTGTGGATGTGGGGAGCGGTACGGGCAGACATGGGCACCTCTTGGAGCTCAGGCAAGCCAGTCATGGAGGAAATTGCCCAATCCCTCCCTGTTAGTCTGGAACTCACTCTTATCAACTTGGCGCTCTCCGTTTTTATTGGAGTTCCGCTAGGCATCGTGGGAGCAATCTATCAAAACAGCAAAGCGGACTTCGCCACCCGCTTTTACGCAGTGCTGGGGCTCTCCGTACCAGGTTTTGTGGTGGCCACTGCACTGCTTCTGACGCCAGCCGTTGTCTGGGGTTGGTCGCCGCCGATTCGCTACATGTCGCCCTTCCAGGACTTGCAACAACACGCCCTCATTATGGTACTGCCGGTTATTGCTTTGAGCGCTTCGATATCTGCGACTCAGATTCGTATGCTGCGCTCTACGATGCTGGAAGTGCTGCGCATGGATTATGTGCGGACGGCTCGCGCCAAAGGTTTAGAGGAACAGGTCGTGGTAAGCCGCCACGCGTTGAAGAACGCGCTGATTCCGGTAGTCACTATCCTGGGAGTACAGGTCAGCGCCTCATTGGGCGGCGCTGTAGTCATTGAGCAGATCTTCTCTCTGCCCGGACTAGGCCGGTTAACCCTGTACACAATCCAGACAGGGGATTTTCCCCAATTGCAGGCCAACGTCCTGTACTTCCTCCTCATTTTCTTGGTGTTTAACCTTATAGTAGACATTAGCTATGCGTGGCTAGATCCGCGCATCCGCTACCAGTAGTGTGTGCCTGAGGCATTAGAAGAGAGGGGCAACACGCCATGCAGCACGGAGCAATTAGCAGTGCAACGATAGAAGCCATGGCCCAGCATGCGATGCGTCCACGAGAGGGCGTGGTGGCTGGCTTGCTTAGATTTGCACGTAAACAACCCATTGGCGCCGCAAGCGCTACTGTCCTCCTCCTGATTGTATTCACCGCCGTCTTTGCCGATCTGGTGGCCACGGCAGACCCAAAAGTTCAGATAATGACCGACCGCCTGAGCACACCCGGCACGGTTAGAGAGGATGGGTTTATCTACTGGTTCGGCACCGATGGACTGGGGCGAGATGTCTTAAGTAGAGTTGTGCATGGGGCGCGCATTTCCCTGGCGGTTGGAGTCGCAGCAGTGTCGGTCGGCACCATTGGCGGGCTGTTCCTGGGCATGTTTAGCGGCCTTAGAGGCGGCCGGCTGGACATGGTTCTCCAGAGGGTCATGGACGCTAAACAAAGCATACCAACGCTGATCTTCGCTATGCTGCTTATTGCCGTGCTCGGCTCAGCCAACTGGGTTATCCCCTTCGCCATAGGCATAGGCCAAATACCCAGAGCAAACCGCATCATCCGGGGAAACACGCTTTCTGTTGTCCAGGAAGCGTACATAGACGCGGCCCGGGTGATTGGCGCACGAGAGTCCCGCATCCTTATTCAGCACATAATGCCAAACGTGATGGCCGCGACGCTTATCATCTTCTCAACCAGCATCGGCGCGGCTATCGTAGCAGAGTCTACGCTGAGTTTTCTTGGCGTTGCATTCCCGCCGCCTATAGCAACCTGGGGTGGAATGCTCACTATTCAAGGCCGTCAGTACATGATGCGAGGGCCGTGGCTCCTGATCGTCCCGGCCTTTGCACTGAGCCTCACGGTGTTGTGCTTTAACTTCCTTGGCGACGCTATCAGAGATTCCCTGGATCCGAGGCTGCGGGGTCGTTAGGGAACGTAGGGTCAGACAAGCTTTGGTCCGCTAGTCCCGGTTCAACGCCAGGCACGCTAGCTTTATATCCTTCGACGTTCTGCGAACCCTTGAGGGGATAGCTATCGGCTAGTGTCGCCCTTTATCCTGAGCGGGGTTGCCAAGCCTAGCAGCGCTCTAGCTCCTTAAGCGCTATAGTCGCGCATAACACAGATACTACCCTCACCCCCACTCTAGCTCTCCCCCGTCGAGGGGGAGAGGACGATTGACTCACCTCTCCATATGGACGATAGCTGTGAAATAGAGGCGCACCAATCGTTGCCGCTTTCGGGGGTAGGCTAACGCAGCAATACCCCGCAAAACTCCAGGAAAGGTTAGCCGAAGGTTACCGAGAGGTACGTGGTAAACCAGTAGAGGGCTGCGTAAACCGCTACGGCCGTCCCGCCAATGATAGCGAACGGGGTGACAAAACTTCGCGGCCGGTCTAGGCGGCAATACCCCTTGCGCTGCATCTGCCAGTACACGGCCGCGCCGGCGAAAAGCATCGCCGCCCCACGAAAGTACCAGCCGTATTCGTAATACAGCGTATCGCCAAGGGAGATGGCTGCCGTAGCGGAGGAGAGCCCCACCAGTACCAGCACGACCGGGGACACGCAGCACATAATGCCTACCAGGCCCGATAATACGCCAATAGCTAAGCTGCGTAAGACCACACTCTTCGCCGTAGGTGTAGGGTTCATCAGCTTGCTGACACCAGGGCAGGATTGTTTGGATTCATGAAGCCCCCTGCGTTACCGATTTGCGCCCTGCTCTGTCGGTCTGCGCTCTGCTTAGCGTAGCAGACCAAATTTGCTCCAGCCAATAGGCAGGGCTCCTACGATACAAACCTCCGGCAACATCACCCGATGGCGCTGTGTACGCTTACGCAGGTTGGTTAGTCGTGGTTGACGGCGCTTCCGGAGTGGCGAGCGGCTGCCTGCGGGGCGGCGTAGCAAAATAAAGCAGGCATACCGCCAACGTCAGCGTTCCAGCGAAGACCCAGAACGCGCCGTGGTAGCTGCCGGTCCTGTCGAAGGTCGCTGCGGAGAAGAGCGGCCCGGCGATGCTTGAGAGGATGCTTATCGGCGCCAATACGCCCCGGATAGTGCCAACATTTGCTCGTCCGTAGTAGTCGGCCCAAATCTGTGACTGCAGGTTGCCGACGCCGTGGCTGATTAAGCCGCTGACCACCACGTACCCAAGGAAACGCAGAGGCGACGTACTCAGGAGGAGAATGAGTAGCCCGGCTACTCTTCCTGAATAGCTAAACATCATGCAGTAGCGCACCGGGAAGCGCTCGGCGACCATGCCCCAGGGGACCTTGGAAATGAGCGCGAAGGTGTGGTTCAGCCCAATGAGCACTCCTGCTGCCTGCAGTGAGAGCCCGCTGTCGGTGTAGTACGCGACCAGATGATAGAGGATGCCGCTGTAAGCGAGGCTTGAGAGATTAGAGCTGAGCATTAGTATCCATACCGCCCGAGTCCGGATGGCCTGGCGCAGTCCCCAACTTGGCTCTGCTGCGTTTTGTGCAGTCGCTGTGCTGCCTGGCGCCGGTTCCTTAGGCGGTGCGCCATCAGGCAGGAGTCCGATGTCTTCGGGAGACCGCCGCATTACGAAGGCGAGGGGCAAGAGGACGCTAACTACCATGAGGCCGGTCACACTCCACGTCATTCGCCACCCAATGGTTGCGATAAGCAGGGCGCACAGTGGGTTGAAGATAATTTGGCCTAAGTTCATCCCTGTCGACGCTATGGCTAGGGCGCGGCCACGCATCCTGATGAACCATTTTGAGACGGTGGCAGACGTAACCAGGTCTCCGGCCTCACCTAGCCCGAACGCCGCCGCGAAGCTGTACAGGATATAGAACTGCCAGGGTTGGGTGACCTGACTCAATAACAAGTAGCATGACGCCCGCAATAAGCGCTCCTGCCGCCATCAAGGGACGGGGGCCGTAACGGTCGAGCACGATCCCTATCACGGGCCTAGCCGCGATGTTGAGGAGGCTCTGGGCAGTCACGCCGCCGGTAAAGGTCGTCCGGCTCCAGCCTAGGGCCCTGGTCATTGGGCCCAGAAAGACGGTGAAGCTCGCGGTCCCGGCGCCCAGCACCATTATGTTGGAGAGGAACGAGGCGCCCACCACGATCCAGCCGTAGAACACGCGCGGCGGCGCTTTACCAGCGCTCATTCAACCTCTTGTGTTGAGCAGGGGACAGCGTTAGATAACGGGTGCGGTGCGGGCGTGCTCTTACGATTTCCCATGAGCTAGCGTACTGCGCCCTCCGAGCCGCCAACCTGCGTTACGGAATTACGTAGGGGTGTCGGCTGGCGCAAGGTCCTGGAGCGCCCGCATGCGGGATTCGGCAACGTCCCGTAGGTGGAGGAAGACGGATACGCCCACCATGCCCCAGATGATCATGGCATGGGCAAAGAACCCAAGCATCATACCGGCCGGACCGACTATCAAGCCCATTGCGATGGGGGAGACGAGGTTGGCGGACTGATTGCCAGTAGTGCGCAGACCCATCGCAATGCCACGCTTGCCCGCAGGGGCAGCGTCGGCCAGGATAGCCATGACCAGGGGCAGACTCAGTCCAGTGCTGACACCAGCCAGCAATGAGGGGAGGTAAACAAAGGGGATGACCGCCGTAAAGGGAGAGATGGCTACAGCAAGGCCGCCCATAGCCAGGCCAATGGCGGTAGCTATCTCTTTGCTCATACGCCTGGCTATCCAACCGGTCTGCAGACCGGTGGCGCTGGCTATGAGGGCGGTTATACCGCTTACGGTGCCGATGAGTGCCGGCGGGAATCCCTGCGTGCGTAGGAAGACGATGTAGAAGGGCATCCAGCCGGAGCTGATGTAGAGGCGTACGAAGGTGAGCAGCAAGGCGACTCTAACGGGCCGCAGCCGTAGAAGCTCTAGCGCAGAGCTAAAGCCTCCAAAGGACTCTTGAGATGACGACCCTCCCGCGGCGGACTTTGTCCGAAGCTCCGGCAGGCTGAGGCCGAGTGTAGTAAAGAACAGGCTATAGGCGGCGACGAACCAAAAGGCTTGTTGCGTGCCGACGAACTGCGCTATGACGCCCATGATAATCGGGGAGAAAAAGCCCAGCATGCTGTTGACGGAGCCAAAGCGTCCGGCGATTGTGGCGCGTTGGTCGGGGCTGCCTATGCCCATGATATACGTCTGTCCCGCAACCCAACCCAGGCTGTGCGGTGCGCCCCTGAGAATCTGGATCATGAGGAGGATCCAGTAGTTGTCAATCAGGGCAAAGCTGGCTCCGGCCAGGGTGTTAAGGAAGCCGCCGATGAGCAGGGCTCGCTTGGGGCCAATTGACTCAGCTATTGCGCCTGCCGGCACCGCCATCGTCGCGCCAAGGATGCCTGCAGAGCCCACAAAGATGCCGATCATTGCCGGCTCTGTGCCCATGTCAATGAGGCGTAGAGGGATGAGGATGCCGGTGAGGCTCATGTAGGTGATGGCTAAGGGGCTGGTCAGGTAGACCTGTGCCATCCTAATCCTGCTGAGCTGCACAACGGCAGTTTCAGGCGCGGGAGCGTTGCCCGGCGTGTTTGCGGTCAAAGTAGGTTAGAGAGCCGTGGGAGTAACATCAAAGGCTGGGAAACCAAGTGTAGTGTGGGAAACAATCGGTAGCATAGGCTTGGCGAATATGCATGTCAAATACCGATGAGGCTGGTTAACAGGAGACGCGAACGAGGACGCGCGGCGCGGTTTGGAGTAAAATCTCTGGGTAATTGCTCATGGCGAAAGTTGCAAGCACTAGTGTGGAGGAGTTGCTATGCCCATACAGATTCCCGTTCAAGAACGCTGCCCCTTCTGCGGGTTTGGCTCGGGGGAGAGAGAATCGGCGCCGGTGGTGGACCTTCCGGGAACCTATGCGTTCCTGAACCCGCGGCAGTTTGGCAAGGGACACGTGCTTGTGGTACCAAAACGCCACGCGCCCACGGTGCTAGACCTGAAGCAGGAAGAAGCGATGGACATCATGAGGCAGGTGCATCGCATTGCCACGGCTATCTCCAGCGCCTTTGACTGCGCCGGTCTGAACATCTTCCAGAACAATGGCCTGACGGCGGGGCAGATGGTGCCGCATTATCACGTACACATTGTGCCCACCTATCCCGGCGACCAGCCCGGCCGCATTTTCAACTCAGAGGATTTTGAGCGGACGTCCATAGAGTACCGGTTGGAGCTGGCGCAGCAGATCATGGCCCACCTGCCTCCGTTGGAAGAGTCAGCTCTAGACGCATCCAAAACAACGGCATAACGCTTAGAGGCCCTCGCAGCAGTGCGGGGGCCATTCCCTATGCCTTGACCTGTTGGAGGCCAAACCTTCCCTTGACGTGAGGGTGAGGCACCAGGTATCTTTAGCTTTGTGCAAACGCTTCCCCCAACCAACCGCAGCATAAAATTAGTCCTCATAGACCCCACCTCAAAAGAGCGCTTTGACCGCATACGCGCCGGACTGCCCGCTTCATCGAAGTGGTAGCCGTAGCGGATGCCAGTGACGAGGAGCTTGAGCGCCAGATTAGCGACGCCGATGCGTTGCTAGTGGGTCGACGTTCCATAGACGATCGCCTGCTGGACCTAGCGCCCAACGTGCGCTTTATCCAGAAGTCCAACGCCGGCTACGACATGATAGATATTGAGGCGCTTAAGCGCCGCGGCGTGATCATGGCGAACAACGCCGGCGGCAACTCCACGCCGGTGGCAGAGTACACGGTGATGATGATGCTGGCGTTGCTGAAGCGGCTGGTGCCTTCGGTTGAGGCGACCCGCTCCGGCCGTTGGCCCCGGGGCGAGTTCTCCGGCAGCGGCGACTTAGAGGGCTCCCACGTGGGGATCATTGGCTTTGGGGCAATAGGGCAGGCAGTAGCCGCCCGCCTGCAAGGGTTCGGCGCGATCCAACGCTACTACGCGCGGCACAGAGTGCCGGTTGAGGTAGAGGAGCGGCTGCACGTGACCCATGCGTCGTCTCTACAGGAGCTGCTCACCGGCTCCAGTATCGTGACGGTGCACGCCTCCTTGAACGCACAGAACGCCCGCTTCCTGGGAGATGCAGAGTTTGCCATGATGCCGGAGGGCGCGCTGTTCATCAACGCTGCTAGAGGCGGCTTGGTGGATGAAGGCGCGCTGGTGCGAGCGCTCCAGAGCGGGCATCTAGGTGGCGCAGCGGTGGATGTATATGACAAGGAAGAGCCAGGCCACAATCCCCTTTACGACCTGCCCAACGTCCTGGTGACGCCGCACTCAGGCGCATCAAGCCGGCTCGCCCCGGCGCGGTCGCTGGGGATAGTGCTCCAGAATATTGCTGCCTTCGCGGAAGGGCGTCCAGTCGTTGGCATTATTTCCGAGCTTAGGAGCGGAGACTAGCAGATTTGGCGGTTTCCGACGTAGAGGACGCTCCAAAACCCGGGCGTGGGGCCCGGGCCCTTGAAGCCCTAAACGTCTTCCAAGACCCAAACTATCGCTGGTACTGGCTGGGCAGCTTTGCCTACTACACCGGCCTGCACATGGAGCTGACGGCTCGCGCACAGCTAGCCTACGACCTCACGGGCCAAGCCTTCTTACTGGGCGTCGCGGCCCTCAGCTTGGGACTTCCCTCAACCCTCATGTCCATCATGGGTGGAGCGCTTGCGGACCGCATTCCCAAGCGCAGCATGTTGCTTGCTGCTCAAGTGGTCCTGGCCTCCAGCGGCCTGCTCCTCTGCCTCCTCCTGGCCACCGGCCTTATCGAGTTCTGGCACTTGGTAGCCCTGGGCGTCGTGCGCGGCCTGACCACGGGCTTTTCCCTGCCGGCGCGCCTCTCCATGGTCTCGGAAGTAGTGAAGGAAGAGCAGTTTCTGAAGGCGTATGGCATCTACTACGTTGCCCTGAATACCATGCGCATCGGCGGGCCGGCCATCGCGGGAGTGACGATAGGTCTCACCGGCGGGCCTATGCTGGCCTTTCTGCTCATCGCCATCGCGCACAGCATCGGGTTGCTGGCGCTCCTGCCTGTGTTCAGCCGTAAGAGGGCGGAGGCGAAACGCCATACCTCCATCTTTCAGGACATCGGCGGGATGTTCGCCTTTGCCTTCCAGTCGCCTACCATCCTGATTCTCCTTGGGGCGGCTCTGGGAGTGACCTTCTTCGCGACCTCGACCACACCTTTGCTGCCGATCTTTGCAGAGGAGGTGTTTCAGGCGCCCCGAGGTGTGGGACTAGCGATGCTGCAAGGTAGTCAAGGACTGGGCGGTCTGCTGGGCTCCATGGCTATTGCGGCGCTGGGCGGCATGCAACGCAAGCCGTTGCTGCTGCTCATCTGCGGGACCTTGCAGAGCGCGGCGCTGATTTTCTTTGCCAACGCTCCCTGGCTATCCGTGGGCGTGCTCATGATGGTAGTGGTGGGCGTTTTCCAGGCTGCCTACACCACACTAACCAGCACCCTCTTCCAGCTCAACGCGCCGCCAGAGATGCGAGGCCGCGCGATGAGTCTCTACATGCTGAGTCACGCATCGCAGCCTATCGGCGTGTTGCCGATCGGTTTCTTTGGCGATTTAGTAGGGGTGCAGGCCACAGTGACCGTTAGCGCATCCCTCCTCATCAGCTACATGCTGGCGGTGCTATTCCTGTTCCCCGGCTTCCGCAAGCAGCGCGTTTAGGTTTCAGCTATTTCAGCGGCTCAACGGGTGGCGTGCGCGCGGCCTGTTGCTCGCGGGGCTTGGTGCGCTGGTGAGGCCGGCTAAGTAGTGGCAGCAGCGACGGCTACAGGATGTACGGGCGGCCTAGCGGTAAAGATCATCACTGCGCTCACTAGGAGCAGGCCGGCATAGAGCCAGAATACTCGGTCGTAGCTGCCCAACTCGTCATAAGCGTACGCCGCTCCTAGGGGGCCGGTAACGCTGGCTATCAGACTAAGAGGCGTGATGAAGCCGCGGATTGCGCCCACGGAGGCCCTGCCGTAGTAGTCGGCCCAGATCTGCGCCGAAAGGGGCGCAAAGGCGCTGCCGGTCAACCCTCCCAGGGGCGCAAAAACGAACACCCGCCACGGCGCTTGACCAATCAGGAGGATGAGATAGCCCAACGCCCTTCCTGCGACGTTTGCGCCCAGGCAGAAGCGGATGGGTATGCGTTCCGCCAAGAACCCATAGATGAGCTTGGAGCCGATGGCCGCTAAGCCGTGGACGGAGACTACCAGGCTGGCGGTCTGGAGAGATAGGCCGGTGTCCGTAATGTAGGAGACGATGTGGAGGAAGAGGGCACTTGCGCCTATGGACGCCAAGTTCATGGCGATAACAAGCTGCCAGAGTGCGCGGGTCCTGAAGGCTTCTCGGGGCGTCCAGTCCTGCTCAACGCGGCGCGCGGGCCGTGGCGGCGCTGCGACATTGCCAAGTTGCGGCGGTAGGTCGGGCGGATCGCCATCAGGGCGGAGGCCCATGTCCTCTGGGGTGCGGCGCATGAAGAAGGTGGAGGGCGGTATCACCACAGCCGCAATGATGACGCCCAGGACGCCCCAGGTGTTGCGCCACCCGATACTCGCCGCTAGGAACGCGGCGACTGGCGCGAGCGTGGCGGTGCCTGCATCGATGCCGAGGGTGGTGAAGGCCAGCGCGCGGCCCCTGAGGCGGATGAACCACTTGCTGACCACGGTTGTGGTCACAAAATTGCCCACCTCGTACAGGCCCACCGAGACGGCAGAGGTGTACAGGATGTAGAACTGCCAGGGCTCGGTGACTCTGGTCATAAACATGTAGCTGATCGAAGCAATGCATGCGCCCAGGACCATGACCATGCGTGGCCCATAGCGGTCAATGATGATCCCGAGAACCGGCGCGAGCACAAGGTTGGAGAGCGCCTGGAAAGCAGAGCCAGCGGTGATGGTGGTGCGGCTCCAGCCCAAGCTGTCGCTCATGGGACGCATGAGCACGCCAAGGCTGGTGTGGCCTGCGCCGGAGGAGATTCCTCCCGTGATGCAGGAGGCTGCGACGACAACCCAGCCGAAGAAGAAGCGAGAGGTCTTACGCGGTGCGGAGGAAGCGGGCGCTGCGGCTGCTTGGTTGTTCAACGCGGCCCCGGCGCGATTCTACAATCCCGCGTAACTATGCAGTCCTACGATCCAGAGGTTCACCGCAAAGTAGGTGAACAGGACTGCCACGAAGCCGACAATGAGGAGGACGGCGCTCTTGGACCCGCGCCAGCCGGAGAGGTTGCGTGTGTGCAGGTAGGCGGCGTAGATGAGCCAGGTCACCAGCGCGGAGGTTTCCTTGGGGTCCCAACCCCAGTAGCGGCCCCAGGCGATGTTGCCCCAGTAGGCGCCTAGCACCAGGAGCAGCGCGAAGAAGGGGAAACCCACTACCACCGCGCGGAAGCTGATCTCGTCAAGGGTGTTTGAGGCGGGAAGCCACGCGAAGCGGTTGGCCGGCGTCTGTATGAGCATCATGACTGCCGCGCCGAACGCGACGGCGAAGACCCCGTAGGAGATGATAGCCATAGCCACATGGATGGTAAGCAGCTCCTGGTTCTGCAGGGCCGGCACCAGCGGCTCAATAGTTGTGGGCAGGGTGAACACGTAGACCAGCAGAGCCAAGGTCACAGGCAGGACAAAGGTGCCCAGCGTCCTGGTCTGATATTTCTGCTCGAGGATGGCGTAGGAAAGAGTAGTGCCCATGGCAAAGCTCATCCCGAACTCGTACATGTTGGAGTAGGGAGCGTGGCCGGTGGCTGCCCAGCGGGTGACCCATGCGCCAACCAGGAAGATGGTCCCCAGCCAAGTGAACATGGTGGCTAGGGTATGGATGCTTCGATGCTCCTGCTTCCACGTGTTGAACGCATGGAAGGCAAACGCAATAAAGAGGCAAATGAATGCCGAGGTGAGGAGGTAGAGTGAGAACTTTTCCATAAAGCTGTTGTCGCGTCCTTTAGCGAAGTTGGCGCAGTTCGTTTACCTTCGCCGGTAGTCTATGCGGCGGAAACTCTCCACCATGCCGGGGGTGTAGCCTTCCGGCAGGTGGGAGAAGCGTTGGCCCATCTGCATGAGCTGCTCTTTCATCTCGTCGTGGGTGCGATCGTGCACCTGGCTTTTGTGGCTCAGCAAGGCGTCTATCTTTCTATCGACATAATCAGAGATGTCTATGAAGATATCGGGTTCATCCGGGCCGGCTACAAAGACCTCGCCCACTTTGTGGGGCTCCAGGCCTTCAGCTTCGTGCTCTGGGTAGGAGAGACGATCACGGGCAAAGGGGTAGACCGAGTCCATGGCCATGATAGCGGCGTTGCGGTGGTCCCGGTGCTGCCAGTAGCGGCGGTAAGGCTCCATGACCACCACAATGTCCGGCTTGTGGATGCGGATCATCCGCACTACGTGGCCGCGCGCTTCAGGAGTGTCTTCCACACCGCCGTCCGGGTAGCCCAGGAAGGTGACGCCCTTCATGACGCGGGCGGCCTCTAGCTGCTCGGCCTCTCGGATAACGGCCATGCGCTCGGAGGTCATCTCTGGGTCGCTGCTGCCCTTATCGCCTCGGGTAAAGAGGACATAGTAGACCTCCTTGCCCTCGCTGACCCACTTGGCGATGGTCCCTCCAGCGGAGTACTCCACATCGTCCGGGTGGGCCATCACCATCATCACCTTTTGCGCCCATGCTCCCGGCGCTTCGTTTTCCGCATCTGCCATGCTGTGCTCCTTCGGTCCTGTTGCAATATATGCTCAGGCGCTGGCCGCCTTAGTGGGGTGGTTCAAAAGCGATTCATACGTTGCCAGTAAGCTGGTCGCAATGGAGGACCAGGGGTACGCCTCAGCGGCGGTGCGCGCCGCGTCGCCGATGTGCTGGCGGAGCGCCTCGTTGTCTAAGAGCAACTCCAGGCGGTCGACGAAGGGCTCCGGGCAATGCCACGGGATGAGGAAGCCGGTCTCGCCGTCGCGGATGGTGCTCTGCAGGCCGCCCACCCGCGCTGCGACCACGGGGGTGCCGCAGGCCATAGCCTCTAAGGCCACCATGCCAAAGCTCTCGTAATACGAGGGGATGACGCAGACATCGGCAGCGTTGTAGAAATAGGGCAGGCGGTCGTGTTCTACACGACCCAGAAAGCTGACCTGTTGCTCCACAAGGGGGTTCTGGATATCCTCCTGCTGGAGATCGAACTCCAGAGGCGCGCCTTCACCGCCGACCACTAACAGGCGGACACCGTCCGGGTGCTCCAACTGCGCGGCTACGGAGACCAGGATGTCCAGTCCCTTGAGGGGGTCTGGCCGGCCAACGAAGAGGAGGACGCGCTCGCCGTTGAGGCCGAGCTCGTGACGCGCCGCCAGCTGGTCCAGGGGACGGAAGATGTCCAGGTCTACGCCGCAGGGGATGACGCGCACCTTAGTTGACGCGCCCTTGTAGAGCCGCTGGAGCAACTGCTCCTCCTGAGTTGAGGCCACGATGATTGCGTCTGCGGAGCGGATGATCTTCTGCTCTTCGCTAATGCGCTCGTCGGTCTCGTTCTCGCCGATGCGGGCCTGGTTCTTTATAGCGCCCAGGGTGTGGAACATGACAACGTGGGGCGCCTGCCAGCGCCGGCCAAGGAGTGCGCCCACCCAGCCGGAGAGCCAGTAGTGAGAGTGGATGAGATCGTACTGAAGGCCCTGCTCTTGCTGGAAGACTTCCAGGTTGCGAAGGAACTCAGGGAGGTGGGGGAAGACGTCTTCCTTAGGGAGCGGGTCACGCCCGCCGGCCTCAAGATGGATGACCCGGAGATTCTCCTCTAGCTCCACGATGGGTGGATCGTCCGAGTCGTGCCAGCGGGTGAATACGTCCACCGCGATGCCAAGGCGCGCGAGCTCCTGGCTCATCTGTGCAACGTAGACGTTCATCCCGCCCGCTTCCCGAGTGCCGGGGACGAGCAGGGGGCAACCGTGCACGCTAATGACGGCTATGCGCATTGTTGGGTTCACTGTGTTACTCACGTTGTAGGGTGCAGGTGTAGATAGGGTGGTCTACGCCTCCCAGATCATACTTGTATGGTTCATCGCCCCGCAGAAAATCGAAAGTGTCCAGACCGCCCTCCACCGCGTCTCGGATGATGTACGCCTTCAGCAGAAGGCCCACGCTCAGGGCCGCGTAGGCGTGGTCGTATCCACTATTGTACAGCAGTCGCTTGTTGCGGTAATCGAAGCAGAGGGCGGAAGCGGCGCGCACACCGGCGACCTCTAAGAAGAAGAGCTTGGCTATCCCCGCAGGCAGCAGTTCTGCGATGACGCTGCTGAAGAAATCTGCCATGTCTTCCGTCATAAAGACGGCCTTCTCATCCCTGCTCAAGCGGTGCAGGCGGAAGAAATCTTCCAAATCTCGGTCAAGGTCATCGCCCGAACTACTACAGGCGTACAAGCGCACCTCGCTCTGTTGCTCCAGACGCCGGGCTTTGCGCCGCAGCTCATGGCGGTCCTTCTTGCTTAGCCCGCTGAGGTAGGTCTCCCAGTCGGCCGGGAGTTCGGCCCGCGGGCAGACGTCCTCCTGCTCGACGCTCAGTTTGTAGCCGCGCGCATCAGCGAGCTTGTTTAGGGCGTCCAGGGTAGGGGAGCCGCCGGAGACACTCTGGAACACGGCGGTGCTCCACGAGTTGCCGTTCATGTGATCAAAGGCCGCCGAGAGGCCGCCATAGGTGTGCTCTGCAGGAAGGATAAAGTCCATGTAATCACAGACGGCGGTGCTGCCCAGCAGCGTGACCTCGTGCCCCTTTGCGATCAGTGGGGCGATCCCGACAGGCGTATCATTATGGGCAATGCGGAGGAAGTGAGGCTGGTACTCATCGCTAAAGTATTGCCACCAGAGACGTTGCCAGGGGTAGGTGAGAAAAAGCGTATCGCTTGGGCTTTGGGCCAATATATCGTCCCAAATGTCGGCCAGCTCTTCAAATGTGCTCTCAGCTATGGTGTAGGGCACCGTGGTCCTTTACTAGTGGGCTTGGGAGGTTTTCCCGCTGTGGAGACGTTGCAGCTAATAGTTCATTCTAGCGTGTGCGGGGTGGTGAAGCAACTTGAGTGTGCCTAGCACAGGCTGGCGGGCAGCCTCGCAGGGTTGCAGGATAGATCGGTATGGGATAGGCTGAAAGTATAGCCGGTCCGTTGGCAATGGAAAGGGATGACGATGGAGTACCTACGTTACGACGAACGGCCTTCGCTCCGCCAACCTGTCCTCATTGCAGCTTTTGAGGGCTGGAGCGATGCCTCCGAAGTAGCCACCTGGACAGCTCGCTTCCTAGTGAGACGGTGGACTGCCGCAAAGTTTGCCGAAATAGACGCAGAAGAGTTCTACGTGTTCACTGAGACGCGGCCCTACACCCGGTGGGTCAACGAACGAGAACGGGCCATCTTCTGGCCCAGCAACGAGTTCTACTACCACTTAGACCCCAATGGCGACCGGGATTTCATTGTGATGGTGGGCCCTGAGCCCCACCTGAAGTGGAAGACCTTTGTGTCCTCCGTGCAGCAACTTGTGGAAGAGATGAACGTGAGCCTAGTGCTCTCCCTTGGCGGAGTGCTTGCAGCCGTCCCCCATACCCAGCCTGTCCGGCTCACCGGCACTGCCCTGAGCATGGACATAAGCCGGCTGAAGGAGATACCGCCGTCCCCCTCCCGCTACGAGGGCCCTACGGGCATCATGGGCGTTCTGAACACCTCCTTGGAGAAAGCTAATGTTCCTCTTGCCTCGTTGTGGGGGAGTGTGCCCCACTATCTGGCGGCGCGGCCTAACCTAAAGGTTAGCCTGGCTATGGTGCACGAATTGATGAAGCTCTTCCATCTGGAGTTTGACCTAACCCGCTTGCAGACGCGTACCGCACGCTTTGAGGAGCAGGTTGCTCAGGTGATACTGGATAACGCGGAGATCGCGAGCTATGTGCGCAAGCTGGAAGAAGAGTCGGGCCGCACAGGGCAAGAGGAGACGCTCCCCCGTGGTGGAACCGAAGAGTTGCCTAGCGGCGAGGCCCTGGTGAAAGACCTGGAAGACTTCCTGCGCCAGAAGCGTGGGGAAGAAGACAACGATAAAGCGCCGGGTGAAGGCTAGAAAACTACCTCAAGAAACTAGAAATTAAGCGGGGCCTCTCAAGAGGCCCCGCTTTTATGTGCGTTCTAGTGTTAGTAATGACTACTGGGCGTATTCAATAGCTCTGGTTTCACGGACAACCGTGACTTTAATCTGACCCGGGTACTCAAGGCTTTCTTCTACTCTTCTGGCAACTTCGCGGGCTAACCGTGTTGCCGAAAGGTCATCCACTTTGTCCGGTCGGACAATAATGCGGATCTCTCGACCAGCCTGCACGGCGTAGGTCTTCTCCACACCGTCAAAGCTGAGGGCAATCTCTTCCAACGCCTGCAAGCGCTTGATGTAGCGGTCCATGGACTCTGCGCGAGCGCCTGGGCGTCCGCCACTGATGGCGTCTGCTACCTGCACCACTGCGCCCTCCAGGGTGTTGGTAAACCAGTCATCGTGGTGCTTGGCGATGCAGATGATCACTTCACGTGACTTCTCGTAACGCTCCACCAGGCCTGCGCCGATGAGGGCATGGGGTCCTTCGATCTCATGGTCAAGGCCCTTGCCGATGTCGTGGAGGATGCTGCCCTTCTTCACTATGCCTACGTTTGCGCCAAGTTCAGCGGCCACAATGGCTGCGAACTTAGTGGTTTCAATGCTATGCTCCAGGACGTTTTGACCGTAGCTGTAGCGATACTTGAGACGGCCCATGAGTCGTATCAGGTCCGGATGCAGGTCCGGCACGTTGGACTCATAGCTGGCCCGCTCACCTTCTCGCAGCATGGTCTGGTCGATCTCCGACTTGGCCAGCTCCACCACGTCCTCGATGCGGCTGGGGTGGATCCGTCCATCCGACACTAGCCGGGTGAGGGCCAATCGGGCGATCTCACGGCGAATCGGGTCGAAGCTGGAAAGCGTAACGCAGTCTGGCGTGTCATCGATGATGATGTCCACGCCTGTTGCATGCTCCAGCGCCCGGATGTTGCGGCCTTCCCGGCCGATGATCCGGCCCTTCATCTCTTCATTGGGGATCGTGACCATAGAGGTTGTGGAGTCACTCACCACTTCTGAAGTCACGCCTTGGATGGCCTGCATAACGATGTCGCGGGCACGACGGTCCGCTTCTTCTTTGTAGGCTTTCTCCAAGAGCATGAGGCGTCGATTGGCGTCCTCACGGACTTCATGCTCCACTGCTTGGAGCAAGGCGTCCTTGGCCTCTATCTGCGTCATGTTTGCTACCCGTTGAAGTTCGGCTAGCTGGCGGTCTAGATTGTTTAGTATTTCTGCCTTGGCCGATTCTACTTCCTTCTCTTTGGTGGTGATTTGGCGTTCCTTCTGGTCTGCCTGGTCTAATTTGCGGTCAAGGTTTTCTTCTTTTTGGTTAACTCTGCGTTCAAGACGCTGGATGTCTTGTCGCCGCTCTCGCACTTCTATCTCGGCAGAGTTGCGCAGCTGCAACGACTCTTTCGTTGCTTTTAAGATGAGGTCTTTGGACTCGGTTTCCGCCTCGTTACGCTGCGACTTGATTTCAGCCTCTGCACTCTGCTTTTTTCTCTTGATAGCAGCGTTAATCAAGTAGTAACCAGCGGCTCCGCTGACTGTTAGGACTACAAGTCCCACTAAGCCCCATAGTAGGGCACCTTCCGGCATTATTACCTCTCTTTCTCTTGATAGTATGCAGGGTCAGTGTTATGGAAAGCTATGAACATCCTCATGTTACCCCTGCACAGGCACGTATGTCAAGGAAATGACCGTCTGGGCAGCCACGTGGCGGTTAAGAAATTGTGGCCTTTCATAATGGAGAAAGGCCCGCTAGATGAGGGCAAGCGGTTAAATTAGCCCTTCAATCAAGGCCTTAAGCTCGTCATAGGTAAGCCCGGGTGGGAGAACCATTTCCGCAATGCGTCCTTTGTTATCGATGATGACGGTGACGCCGGTGGACTGAACGCCATAAGAGCGGGTAATTGAGGAATTCTTGTCCAGGGCGTAGTAGTGAGCAGCGCCCTTGTGTTGCGCCATATATGCCAGGAACTCTTGCTCAGAGTATTGGGGGAAAATGTTTATCGCCATCATGGCCACTTTAGCTTGGTCTGATTCGCTATGGAGGCGAGCCATTGCCGGCAACTGGGTGATGCAAACCGTGCATCCGGGTGCAGTGAAGAATAGCACTACCACTTTGCCGCGCTGCTCTGTGAGCCTGAAAGTTCCGCCATCGGTGGTGGCAACGGTGAACGTAGGTGCAGACTTTCTATCTGCGCCATCGTCCGCGTCGGGCTCATCGTTTGCGATTGCGCAGGAAGAGGTGGCGAGGGAGACGGCTAAGAATACGGCCACAAGAATGAAGAACAGGGTCCTCTTATTCATATTCATAAGAAAGCTCTCTTTCTCTAGTATAGCAAGTAGCAGAGGGGTAGGGCGCGTTGTGCATTAGTAATGGTACCCCAGGAGGGACTCGAACCCCCGACACACGGTTTAGGAAACCGTTGCTCTATCCGCCTGAGCTACTGGGGCACGCGCACTCCGGTCGTACAGCGGACCGCAGCTTTAGTATAGCGTAACGAGTGCTAGACGTTCCTCGATCGCACCCAGAAGAGCGTGGGTGACCACGCGCGTTCTCCCGACAAGCCTGCGCTGAACTTGTCGTAGTGCTGGAAGGACAATCCCATTCTTGCCCGCTTCGTAGGCTATCAGCTATGCTGGAGGAAGAACATGAGTGCGGAGAAGGATGCTGCGAGCGCCGGATACTATCGCTGAGAACAGGCCAGGGGATGCACCTTGGCTCACGGTTGTGGTGCCGCTCTACAACGAGGAGGAGAGCCTCCGCCCGCTCTATACGGCGCTTACCAGCACGCTGGGCGGCGGCGGTCATACGAGCTTCTCTTTGTGGACGATGGCAGCACGGACGGCTCCTACCAGGAGCTACGGGCGCTTCAGGCAGAGGACGCCAATGTACGCATCCTGCACTTTGCCCGTAACTTCGGCAAGGCTGAGGCGCTGGCCGCCGGCTTCCGTGAGTCTCGGGGCGAGGTCATCGTTACGATGGACGCCGACCTCCAGGACGAGCCGAGCCAAATCCCCGTACTGGTGGCTGCTCTAGCCGAAGGGCACGACCTCGCCAGCGGCTGGAAGCACCCGCGGCGGGATCCCCTCTCCAAGACCTTCCCCTCCCGCGTGTTCAACACGATGGCAGGACTGCTCACCGGCGTCCGCTTCAACGATCTCAACAGCGGCTTCAAGGCCTACCGCCGCCGGGTCATCACCGACCTCCAGGTCTACGGCGAGATGCACCGCTTCCTGCCCGTGCTGGCCCACTGGAAGGGGTTTCGGGTCACGGAGGTGCCGGTGGTGCACCATCCGCGCCAGTACGGCCGCTCCAAGTACGGGCCGGCCCGCTTCCTCTCGGGCACTCTGGACTTGCTCACTGTCCTCTATCTCACCCGCTTCCAGCAGAAGCCGCTTCACCTCTTCGGCAGCATGGGACTTATCTGTCTAACCGTGGGTGGTCTCATCAATCTCTATCTCACCGCCCTCTGGCTGGCGGGAGAGCCCATAGGCACCCGTCCGCTGCTCCAACTGGGGGTGCTGCTCATGTTCACGGGTGTGCAGTTCCTGAGCCTGGGCCTCCTCGGAGAGATGGTGACGCTCTCGACGGCGCGAGGGCAGCAGAAGGTGCACGTGTACGAGGTCATCGAGCCGGCGGCAGAACACGATGCGCCGATGGCAACTGCGCCGGCCGCGTCCGCTGCCCGCGAGGCCGACCGCGCCCCAGAACGCTACACATGACCAGCCGCAACCTCCAGAAACATACCAACGCAAATCCGCTGCACCGCTGGCTGCTGAGCCGCTTCCATCGCACACTGGGCAACCTGGTGGAGGCGGCGCTGCAAGACGCTCCTTCCGGGCGGCAGCCTCTGGTGCTTGAGGTCGGCTGCGGCGAAGGCTTTGTGACCAACTATCTAACGCAGCGGATCCCCGCAGCACGGTGCCTGGGCGTGGAGCCGCGCTGGGAGGCGCTGCGCTACGCCCGCACTTCCGGCCCGGACGCAGCAGGTTGGCTGGCCGGAGACGCATTTCAGCTCCCCCTGACGGACAATGCGGCGGAAGTGGTGGTCTGTGCGGAGGTGCTGGAACATCTGGCCGACCCTTGGCAGGCCCTGGTTGAACTCCAGCGCGTGTGCAGAGGAGCGCTCATTCTTAGCGTGCCTAACCAGCCCTATTTCTCGTTAGCCAACTTTCTGCGAGGCAAGAACCTCCGCACCTTGGGGGAAGACCCGGAGCACGTGCAGCACTGGCGCGGCGCAACCTTCCAGCGCATGGTGCAGGAACGCGCCGACGTGCGGCAGGTGCGCACCGCCTTCCCCTGGATCATCGTCTTGTGCGGGCGGCGCAGCTAGCAGTAGCTATGGCGCACATGTTTGGGGGTGTGAGCTGGAAGAAGGCACGGCAGGCGGCAGCCACTCCGGCTCCGGTTCAGGAGCAAGAAGTCGTAGGGACTACTGCAACCGTGGAATCGACGCTGGCGCCGGCGCTGCTTGGCTCGGTGGTGGCGCTCTACGCGGTTACCTTCGCCATTCTCAGCGTAATGCAACATGCCAGCTTCCAGACCAATGCCTTTGATCTGGGCAACATGGACCAGGCGGTGTGGAACACCCTCCACGGGCGGTTCCTGGAATTTACCAACTGGGAGGGCGGGAACACCCGCCTGGCGGTGCACGTAGAGCCCATCCTGTTCTTAGTAGCGCCATTCTACGCGCTGTACAGCGGACCGGAGACGCTGCTGGTGCTGCAATCGGTGGTGCTGGCGCTGGGCGCGTTGCCCGCGTTCTGGCTGGCGCGCCGGGTGCTGGACAACGTCTTTGCCGCGGCGGTATGCGGCTTCACCTACCTGCTTGCGCCGGCGCTGGAGATTGCCAACCTAGCAGACTTCCACGCCGTGGCCTTTAGCTCTACGCTGCTGCTCTTTGCCTTTTACTATGCGTATCAACGCAATAACGTGGGGTTTTTCCTTGCCGCCGTCCTGGCTATGGCGACAAAGGAGCACGTTCCCTTCACTATCTTCCTCATGGGGCTCTACATCGTGTTCGTTCAGCGACGGCTGATAGTGGGCTATGCTGCATCCGGTATCGCGCTGGCATGGGCGGCCATCGCTTTTGGCGTCGTGCTGCCGCACTTCAACCCGGAGGGGGTGTCGCCCTACCTCAGCCGTTACGACCAGCTTGGACGCGATCCCCTAGACATGCTCACTAATGTCCTCTCGGATCCCGGCGCAGCTATAGGACTGGTGCTGGAGCCGGCCAAGCTGGACTACGTGCAGAGCGTCTTCTCTCCTACCCTCTACCTGGCGCTGCTGAGCCCTGCCACGGTGGTGATGGCGTTGCCGGACTTGGCCATCAACCTGTTGAGCAATTTCCCCGAGATGTTCAGTGGGCGGGCGCACTACGGCGCAGTGCTGGTGCCAGTGGTTACGATAAGCACTATCCTGGGCTTGGCCAACGCCCGGCGGCTGTTGGAGCGGGTGCATCCGCTCTCGGCCCAGTGGGGCGTAGGCGTCCTAGCAGTGCTGGTGCTGGGGAGCTCTTTGATGAGCTTCTGGCAGCAGGTGTTCTTGCCCCTAACCGACCATCTGCCGGAGACCACGAAACGGATGGATGCGGCGCATGCGCTGATGGCGCTGATACCGCCCGATGCCGCTGTGGCGGCGAGCACGACGCTGAATCCCCACGTGAGCCAGCGGCAGCAGGTCTCCCTCTTCCCGGACATTGAGCAAGCCGAGTATATCTTCCTGGACGTCACCGCCAGCCCGTATCCCATTGATGCGGCGAACCAGTGGTGGCGCGTGCAGAAGCTGCTTAACAGCGGCGATTGGGGCGTGGTCGCGGCCAGAAACGGCTACCTACTGCTGCAACGCGGTGCGCTGGCCTCCGCGCTGCCGGAGGAGTTTTACACCTTTGTGCGAGGCGATTCGTCCGCAGTCACTGTGCCCCTTAGCCTCATGTTTGGGGATGCGGTTGAGCTGGCGGGCTACGACCTAGTGCCGGGGGAGCAGCTCCACGGCACGGTTCCTCATGCCAAGATGACGCTTTTCTTCAAGACCCACCAGTGGTTGCCACAAGATTTCCTTATCTCCGTTTCTGTTGTTGGTGATGGCAATCAAGAGATCTACCACGAACGCTACCAGCCCACTACGCTCTGGGTCCCGCCGACCGAATGGGCGCCAGGAGAGCTGATGCAGGTGCAGATCCTCTGGCTGCCTCTGGCGAGGGCCGACCACGCGGAGGTGCGGGTAGAGCTGGTGGGCACGCAAGAACCCTATGCCCCATTGCCGTCCCTACTGCCTGAGGCTGAGGTGGCGCAGCAACCCCTGCGAAACGACGGAACTGCCGTGCGTATCGTTGAGTTGAGAAGGGGCTTTTAGGTGTCTTGGCCCAAGAAACGGCGGCTCCTGCCCGCGGTCGCGGTGTTCGGAGTGGTGGCGGGCCTCCTGTGGCTGCCCCGGCCTTCTGAGCAGCCGGCGGTCTATCTGACAGAGCACCGCTCTGACGCGGCGGTGCAGCTTGCCCGTCAGGAGCTGCTGGAGACCATCGATGACATGCAGCCGCCCCAGCGCCTCGCGATGCCGAGCTGGCTGGGCGGGACTTCGCCGCAGGTATCGGTAGTGGTGGGCACCGCCGCCAATCCAGAGGTGCGGCAACTTGCTCACAAGTACGGCGTCGCCCTGCCTGCACTAGCGCCGGAGGAGTATATCATCCAGCCGCTGCAGGGCGGGTCCACCCCCAGGGTGCTGGTTGCCGGGGGCGATGTGTTAGGCGTCGCATACGGGATGCTGAAGCTCTCGGAGGACCTGCGGCTGCATCGAGGCTATTTGGAGACGCCGTTGCCGGTGCGCCGCGCGCCGGACATGGCGCTGCGGCTAGTCTCGGATCCTTTGGATCCCACTTACCCCGACCCGGCCCAGGCGCTGCGATGGGGCTACAACGCAGTGATGACGGAACCTTGGCCCAGCCTGGTCTTCTATGAGCAATTCTCGCGGGATATCTATGATCCGGCGGTCTATGGTGAAGCCCGCAGCTGGGTGGAGGAGCAACGGCGTACTGCCCACGCGCAGATTGCCAAGGCCAAGGCGCTCCACCTAAGGGTGCTGGCTCCCAGCGACGTTATTAGCCTGCCCGCGCAGGTGCTGGAGATGACCGCATTGGGCGTCTCCGACGGGCTGGACCCGCCGCGCTACTGCATCGAGCGGCCCCAGGTGCAGGCGATTCTGGCTGCAGGACTGGACGAGTTCTTCGCGGAGTTCCCGGAGATAGACGGCATCATGGTGCGCACTGGAGAAAACTACCCACTGGGGCCGCTGACCGGCAACTCTCCTATGGATATCCGCTGCAACGGCCAGGAGAGCCAGCGCCGCACCTGGGAGTTCCTCTACGGCCAGGTGGTGACCCGTCATAAGAAGAGCCTCATCCTGCGGGCATGGGATTTGGGCAGCGAGGGTTCTCATGCGCAACCACACCTGGCTAAGAGTCTTGATGGCCCGCTGACTAACCCTACGGACCTAACCTTCTCCTACAAGATTACGGAGACGGATTTCTGGCGCTACAACCGCCTGAATCCAAACCTGCTCAACTCCCAGCAAACCCGCATGGTGGAGTTGCAGGCAGCACGGGAATATGAGGGCAAGGGCGCATTCCCCAACTATGTGGGCGAGGTCTATGGTGTGGGGCCGCCGGAAGTACCCGGCCCGGGCGGCCTGCGCGCGGCATACCGCGCCGGAGTGCGTGAGGCCTGGGTGTGGCCAAAGGGCGGCGGCTGGAACGGCCCGGAGCTACGCACCGACCTCTGGCGGGAGGCCAATATCTATGCCACCAGCCGGCTCCTGTGGAACGTGGACGCCGATCCCGATACTCTCGCTCTGGACTGGTCACGGCTGCACTTTGGCGATGCGGCCGGTCCAGCTATGGCATCGCTGTTGACCGTCTCATCGGAGGTGGTGCTCAAGGGCTTCTACCCGCAGTGCTACGCCATCAACAGCGGCCCGTGGACTCCCAACGCGCTCTGGGTGCGGGACGACGCGGTGGCGGGCGGCGACCAAGCTACCCTGCTCTACCAAACGTGCAAGGAGCATGGCGGTTTGGAGCAAGCCTTAGCCGACCAAGAGACGGCGCTGGCGCTGGTAGTTCGTATGCAGGCCACTTTTGAGGCGGCGCGTCCCTTCATTGACGACGCGCAATTGGCGCAGCAGGTGGAAGTGAGCCTGGAGTACGAACGGTCGCTGCTGGCGGTGCTCCACGATTATTTGAGCGGGTTGTTTTATACCTATCGCTTCTACGACAGCGGCGACCCTGTGCTGGCGCGCCAGGCCCTGGAGTCCTTCGACAGGCTGGAGGAGAGCTGGCGGGTGCACCATCAGGTGGTTGCGCTGCTGCCCTGGGCCGCATCCGTCTACCAAGACGCCGGCATGTTAGCCACGGTGCAGGCGGCGCTGGAGGTTCTGGCCCCCTACCGTTCACCCTAAGTTGACGCCTTCCTGTACGCAGCGGACAATAAGAAGGCTATGCTGCTGGCTATAGACGTAGGCAACACCAACGTCACCCTGGGCGTCTTTGAGGGTGAGGAGTTGCGCGCCACCTGGCGGTTGGCCTCGGACACACAGCGCACCCAGGACGAGTATCAGGTGCTGCTCCACGGCCTCATGCAGCACGCGGGCCTGGGCCCCGCAGACATCAGCGCAGTAGCCCTCTGCAGCAGCGTGCCGCCTCTGGTCCATACTTTTCGCCAGCTCTGCAAGCATTATCTGGACAAGGATGTCCTCATCGTAGGGACAGGCATTAAGACCGGCGTACGGGTGCTCTACGAAAACCCCCGCGAAGTTGGCGCGGACCGCATCGCCGACGCGGTGGCGGCCTTCCGCCGTTACGGTGGGCCGGTGATCATTGTGGACTGCGGCACGGCCACGGTGCTGGACGTGGTGACGGAGAGTGGGGAGTACTTGGGCGGAGCCATCGCGCCGGGCATCCAGGTGGCGGTGGAAGCGCTGGTGGCCCGCACCTCCATGCTGCGGCGCATCGAGCTGGCACGGCCCAAGCAGGCCATCGGCCGCAACACCGTGCAGAGCATGCAGTCGGGCATCCTCTTTGGCAACGTGGGACTCATCGAGGCGCTGGTGGCCCGCTTCAAGGCGGAGCTTAACAGCGAGGCGAAAGTAGTCGCAACGGGCGGCCTGGCGGGACTCATTGCCAGCGAAACTACGGTGATAGATGCCGTGGACCCCGACCTCACGCTCCACGGCCTGCGCTACATCTACGAGATGAACCAGGAATAACGGCGTGATCTTTCAAGACAAGCACATAGTGTTGGGGGTGACGGGGAGCATTGCCGCCTACAAGGCAGTGGAGTTGGCCAGCCGTTTGACCCAGGCCGGCGCGCGGGTGAGCGTAATCATGACCGCTGCCGCCCAGCAGTTTGTCTCACCGCTCACCTTTCGTTCTATCACCCATCAACCGGTGGTCACCGACTGGTTCGACCCAGACTCCGACCTGAGCATCCAGCACGTCTCATTGGCGGAGCAGGCAGACGTAGTGCTCATAGCGCCGGCTACTGCCGACTGCATCGCCAAGGTGGCGCTGGGGCTGTCCGGCGACCCCCTCACCGGCACAGCGCTGGCTACCCGCGCGCCGCTGGTAGTCGCGCCGGCCATGGACGCGAACATGTACGACCATCCCGCCACCCAGGGCCACGTGGCTACCCTGCGTGAGCGCGGCGTCACTCTGGTGGGCCCGGACGCCGGACGGCTTGCCTCCGGTCTGACCGGCATGGGACGGCTCTCTTCACCCGAGGCCATCCTAGGCGCGCTGGCGCAGACGCTGGGCCGTGATGGCGACTTCAAGGGCCGCACGGTAGTAGTGTCTGCGGGCGGCACCAAGGAGCCTATCGATCCCGTGCGTATCATCACTAACCGCTCCAGCGGCAAGATGGGCTACGCGCTGGCGGAGGCTGCCCGCAACCGCGGCGCGGAGGTTGTGCTGGTCTCTGCAGCGAGCCTGCTTGCACCCTACGGCGTTAAGGCGATCTCTGTTGAGACCGTGACGCAGATGCGAGAGGCGGTCCTGGGCGCATGCCGTCAGGCGGATGTGCTCATTATGGCGGCGGCAGTAAGCGATTTCCGTCCGGCGCACCCGCATGCCCAGAAGCTGAAGAAGGACCCGAAGGCGGACTCGCTAACCTTGGAGCTGGAGAAGAACCCGGACTTCTTCAATGAGGTGCCGCTGGACGTGTTGCGGGTGGGCTTTGCCGCGGAGACGGAAGACCTGCTTGCCAACGCTCGGGAGAAGCTGCGTTCCAAGGGGCTTGCCTTTATTGTTGCGAACGACGTGTCCCGTCCGGATTCTGGCTTTGAGGTGGACACGAACAAAGTGACCATTCTGGACGAACAAGGCGGCGAGGACGATCTGCCGCTCCTGAGCAAGGATGAGGTGGCGGACCGTATCCTCGACAAGGTGGCGCATCTCCTCAGCTCAAAAGACCGCCCCGCAGATTAGGCTCGCGGCCGCTTCCCCACCCCTGCCCCCCCCGTCCCCGTCCCCGTCCGTCCCCGTCCCCGCCCTCGTCCCTTCCCTGTCCTCGCCCCTCCCCGCTCATGGTGAGCCTGTCGAACCATAAGCAATGCCCACCGCTGCCCTCAGCGTTGTTGCTCGCCATGTTTGATGTATGGTGACGTGAAGAGCGCTCCACTGTGAAGTGGAGCGCTCTCTCTATCCAGGAGATTCTTCACGACAATACGCGAAGAACGAGCGTTTAGCCGCCGGTAAGCTTGCGACCTATCTCTAGAGAAGTATGCGCGCGCTGTGGGCTGGCGCAGAGCATCCTGAAGCCTTCGTTGATGCGCTGCTCAATGTTTTGTGGGTTGGCCACGATGCAGCAGGGGACGTTGGCATCCATGCAGGCCTTGAGGATCCTCTGCACGCCCTCTTCCACCATCGGATGGCCGGGCTGGCCCGCCAGGCCCATGTCCACCGAGAGGTCGCCGGAGCCGGCCCAGATGGCGCTGATGCCCTTGACCTCTTTCAGGATCTCCGGCAAGTTCTCCATGCCCTCTACGCTTTCGATGATGGGCATGAGGAACATCTCGCCTTCAGGGCTCAGCGGCCAGAGGTCGGCCTTCTTGTAGTATTCGGGCACGGGGAGGCCCCAGTAACGAGCCGGGCCGCCGGGATACCAGCCGCGCTCGCCGCGGGGGTCGTCCGCGTTGGGCTCTTCGGCCGGCCGCGGGTAGCGGATGGCCTTCACCACATTCAGGGCCTCTTCCACGTTACCCACGTGGGGCGCAACGATACCGTAGACGCCGGCATCCAGAATCTGCTTGGTGACCCACTGGTCGCCTTCCTTGGCATTAGGTGGAATGCGGACAATGGGAGTTACGGTGGACTGCAGATTGCCCAGGTTGGCTATAACCTTGCGGTTAAGCATGTACTGGAGCGTAGTGCGCAGCCCGGGGACATCAAAATTCTCGTGCTCCATGTCGATGATGATGAAGTCGTAGCTAGACTCGCTGAACATCATGGCGTCGTTGATGTTGCCATTTGGGATCGTGCCGGGGCCAATCGCTACCTTGCCCTGTTCCAGCACCTCGATGAGCCTGTTTAATCTTGCCATATTCACCCTCCTTTTAGGCTACCGCTAATAATGGTCTGGGGTCTGGTATTAGTCAAGCCGTTGACCGGTTTGTGACTGCTGAGCGACGGGGCTAAAGATGGCATCATGTTACAATAGGCCGCAATATCAGGGGGTAGTCATTGCCCACCTGGTGAGCTAGAGGGAGGACAGATGGACTTCCGCCACCGGCGTCGCCGAGGTCCCCGCCGTCTCGCCGTGATTGCGGTGCTGGCGGTGCTGCTCGTTGTCGGCAAGTTTGCCTACGACCGCTATACCACCACGGTGTCTGGGGCCGTGGTGGATGAATACACCGGTCAACCAGTGGTCGGCGCACTGGTGGAATGGGAGGAGCGCATTACCCAGGTCACCGAAGAAGGCAGGTTCGAGCTGCCTGGCGTCGACCGCTCCAGCCCTGTCAAGACGCTCACCGTTTCTCAAGACGGCTATGAGACTGTGGAAGAAGACATCCTCTGGGGAGAGCAGGTGGTGCAGCTCCGTCCCAACGTGATCACCGGCCGGGTGGAAAGCACCGCGGGAGAACCGGTTGCCAACGCATGGCTAACCCTAAACGGTGAGGAGATCCTGGTTGGCTCCTCCGGCGACTTCCGTTTGGATGACGTGCCCCGTGACCCCGCCATAGTTATTGGCGCGCCGGGTTATCTGCCCGTACTGCTGGAGCCAAGTAATGACCTCACAATGGAGGTGCGCCTGGAACCGCTAGTGAGCCGCGGCATCTATCTTGGGTTTGGCTATCTGAATCTGAAGGATCGGCGGGAAGCCATCGTCAAGAAGGGCAAGGACCTCGGCCTCAATACCCTCGTCATCGACATAAAGAGCGATAGAGGGTTGGTCCACGCAGCTATTGCACCGGAGATGGCAAAAAAAGCCGAAGCCACCACGTCGGAGCCGCGAGACTTGCCGCAGTTTCTGCGCAGCCTACGCGACGACGGCTGGTACCTTATTGCCAGAGTGGTGGTGTTTAAGGACACGCCAATCGCCGTTGAGAACCCTGACATGGCAATCAAGAGCGGCGGCGGTGGCCTCTATGTGGACTGCGAAGGCCAGCGCTGGCTCGATCCCTATAGCGAGCAGGCCCGGGAGTATATTCTGGACATGTCTGAGCGCACTGCTGCCCTAGGCTTCCATGAGATTCAGTTTGATTACGTGCGCTTCCCCACCGATTGCATCCCGGGGGAATTGGTCTATGCCCAGCCGAACACGCCGGAAAACCAGCGGAAGGCCATTGAGGAGTTTCTCCGGGAGGCGCGGAAGCGGCTCCATCCCCTGGGTGTGACCATCTCTGCCGATGTGTTCGGCCTCACCACTGTGGAGGAGGACTTTGGCATCGGCCAGGTCATCGAGGGGATTGCCGAGCATGTGGATTACGTCTCACCTATGGTCTATCCCTCCACCTGGCTGCCCGGCTCCTTCAGCTCCGACTACCCGCCTGCTGAGCCCTACCGCATCGTCAACCTGAGCGTGGGGCGAGCGGTGCAGCGGCTGGAGGACTACGGCGCAAAGGTGCGGCCTTGGCTCCAGGCCTACGACGACTACCAGGAGCAGGGCCTGCCCTACGGCCACGATGAGATTGTGGCACAGATAGACGCCAGCACAGAGGCAGGTGCGCAAGGCTGGCTGCTCTGGGACCCCTTTGGTTATTATGCAGTCAATGACGACAGCGCACTCGGCAACCGCTGACAGCTGCCCTCACCCTACCTCTCCCAGCGGAAGAGGGGTCTTGTCTTCTTGACGCACTCAGCCCAACTGGTATCATGGGCGGCAACACATAAACTCGACATAAGGAGGCGATGCATGAGCGGCATACCTTCAGTGAAACGCTTGGAGCATTGGACATTGGTGGCCAGCGACGTGGAGCGCACCAAGAAGTTCTACGTAGATGTGCTGGGCGCAGAGGAGCCCCAGCGCACCGGCGGTCCCACCTCAGCCGTGCTGGCCGGAACCCTCATCGACTTCTTCCCCGCCCGCGAGGGGCAGCAGCCCATGCCCGGCAGCGGCGCCCAGCACCACGCGTACATTATTGGGCTGGAGGACTACGACGCCTGGGTGGAGCACTTTACGCACCACAACGTACCCACGCGTCTTGGCACCCACGGCCTGGGGCGCATTTCCATCTACTTTGACGACCCCGACGGCTATCACATTGAGTTCACAGTGCCTTTTGAGAACACGGAGCAGGGCCGGCAGGAGATCGAGAAGCGAGGGCTGATGACGGAGGCGCTGCGGCAGCGCAGCAACCCCTAACGGCTGGTTAGCGGAAACAGTAAGGGCGCTCGCCACTGGCGAGCGCCCCTTCGCGTTCGTTGTCTGCTCCCTCCTGAAAGAGGGTAGGGTGAGGGCGCTTACTCTCCTGCCAGCAGCTGCGCTAGGCTGACCAGGGTGCGGACTGCCACGCCGGTTTGTCCCTTCACCGTAGCGCCGCGGTCGCGGTCGCTGCGGGAGGTTGGCGCAATGTCCAGGTGCACCCAGGGCGTGTCCTCGGCGAACTCGTGGAGCATCTGAGCCGCGCTGATGGCCCCGCCGGCGCGGCTGGTGCCCGTCTGCCGCACGTCGGCCACGTCGCTTTTCACCAGCTCCTTGAACTCGTCGGTGAGGGGAAGCTGCCACATGAGCTCGCCGGAGCGCTTGGCAGAGGTGAGCACTTGGTCTACTAAGGGCTGGTTGTTGCCCATAACGCCGCTGTAATAGGGACCTAGGGCCACGGAGCACGCGCCGGTGAGGGTAGCGACGTCGATGAGGGGAGATAAGCCCTCCTTATTGGCCCAGGAGAGGGCGTCTGCCAGGAGCATGCGGCCCTCGGCGTCGGTATTAAGCACTTCGATGGTCTTGCCGTTGGCGGCGCGCACAATGTCGCCGGGCTTGTAGGCGGTGGCGCTGGGCATGTTCTCCGCCGCGGGCACCACGCCGACCACATTGAGGTGGGGTTTAAGCTGGGCGATGGCTTGCATAGCCGCAATGATGGCCGCGCCGCCCGCCATGTCCCCCTTCATGTGGTCCATGCCGTCGGCAGGTTTGATGGAGATGCCGCCGGAATCAAAGGTGACGCCCTTGCCGATGATGGCCAGGGCGGGCTTGTCGCCCACGGCATCGCTGGACTTGTAGCGCAGGGTAATGAATTGGGGTGGCTGCGCACTGCCCTGGGCTACGGCCAGCAACGCGCCAAAGCCCATTTCCTCCATCTCCGGGCGGTCGTAGGAACGGTACTCCAGGCCGTAGCGCTCCGCCACCTGGCGGGCCGCATCCGCAAGAAGCAGCGGGGTCATATTGTTGGAGCCCTCGTTAGCAAGGTCGCGGCACAGGTTGGTGGCCTCGGCTATGATGCGGCCCTGGTCTATGCCTTGCTGCAGCGCAGGGACTTTGGCAGCGTCAAACTCCACCACTAGCAGCTCTTGCAGCTCGGAGTCATCGCTGCCATTCTTCTTGCTCTTGTGGCGGTCGAAGGAGTAGCTGCCCAGGATGGCGCCCTCTGCCAGCGCTTGCGCCGCGGCAGTCGGGTCGATGCCGCCGATGCCTGCCCCGTGGACGATGGTGGCGGCGCGTGTGCAGTTGTGCCCTTGCAGGAAGCGGGCGGTCTCTGCGGAGACGGCGCGGATCTTGTCGGCGTCGAACTCATCGGCCTTGCCCAGGCCGGCAACTACCACGCGTTTGGCCGGGATCTTGCCCAAGGTGTGGAGTAGAGTGAACTCCCCGGCCTTGCCTTTGGCATCGCCATCTGCGATAAGCTGGCTAATGGCCCCGTCCAGCGCGCGGTCCACGGCGCCGGTTGCGCCCGCTGGGCTCGTGATGCCCTGGAATAGGTTAATCACGATGGCATCCACCTGCTGGGCGGCAATATCGCCAGTGACGAGTTTGAGATCCATGGCTAACTCCTTTGAGGGATTTCCAGAAAAAGTTGTCTCTATTATAGCTGGGGGAACAAGCGCCTGCTGGCTGTCCATGAATGTTCTGGTGGCTCCCTTACCGATGGCTCTCTTACAACTCACTCCCCCTACCGCTCATGGTGAGCCTGTCGAATCCATGAGTGGTAGGGCCTACCTGCGGCGGTAAGAGCCTGCCTACCGCAGGCAGGGATTCGATAGCCTTTCTTATGAGGCAGCTCGCCTATTGTGACAGATCGAGCGGGTTTGCATGGCTTGCGGGCGAAGGCGGCCCCACAAGTTGCTATAATAGAGGTGAATTCGACCCAGGAGCTATGTTATGCGTTGGGCATCAGCAATTTCTGATAATACCGATCTTGAGCAGGCCGTACAGTCCTGCGTGACTGAGGTGAAGACGGCATTGGATGGGGCGCAGCCGGATGTGGCCTTTGTCTTTATCTCCAACTCCTTTGCAAACGATTACCTTCGCCTAAACGAGCTGCTTTCTGCCGCGCTGGGTAAGACCCTGGTAGTAGGCTGCTCCGCGGCGGGAGTTATTGGCGCGGGCCACGAGATTGAGTATCGCCACAGCCTCTCCATGACAGTTGGCGAGCTGCCTGGCGTTACGCTGACGCCCTTTGGCATCAAGGACGGTGCGTTGCCCAGCCAGGACGCCAGCCCCTTGGAATGGGAGACGCTCATGGGCGTGAGCAGGCAGGACAATCCGTCCTTTGTCATCCTTGCAGACCCCTACTCGCTACGCGCGGAGGAATTACTAGCCGGCTTGGACTATGCGTATCCCGCTAGCCCCAAGTTGGGCGGTCTTGCCAGCGGAGGGCAGGGTCCCATGCTAAACGCGCTCTATCTCAACGGTGAGTGCTCTCGCGAAGGAGCGGTGGGCGTTGCCATGACCGGCGACCTTGTTCTGGACACGGTCGTGGCGCAGGGGTGCCGGCCCATCGGCTCGCCCATGCGCATCACCAAGTGCGCCGATAACCTGCTGGAGGAGGTCGACGGCAGGTCTGCCATTACGGTAATGCAGGAGCTTTACGAGCGGGCCTCCGATAGTGACCGCGCGTTGATGTCCAGTTCACTCTTCCTAGGCGTGGTGATGGATGAGCTAAAAGAAGACTACAAGACGGGGGACTTCCTCATCCGAAACCTGCTGGGCGTGCAGCGGGAGACCGGCGGACTCTACATTGGCGCAATGCTCCGGGAGCATCAGACAGTGCAGTTCCACCTGCGGGACGCGGAGGCGGCGCGGGAAGACCTGCAGGCAATGCTCTCCCAGTATGTGTCCGGCGGCGCGCAGGCCAAGCCCACGGGTGCGCTGCTCTTCTCCTGCGTTGGGCGGGGTGAGTATCTCTACGGCCATCCCGATCACGACACCGGCCTTTTACGCGACTATCTGGGGATAGTGCCGCTGGGCGGGTTCTTCTGCAACGGTGAGATTGGGCCTGTGGATAACACTACCTATCTCCACGGCTACACCAGCTCCTTTGCCCTCTTCCGCAGCCGCTCTTCATAAAGGACATCTGGAGCAATCCCAAAGCGCGACGCGGTGCCGGCTAGGCGCGCCTAACTGAGGTACAGGTACTGAGAAACGGCCGCTAGGCCGGGGTTACGGGGCCTGTTTGCCGGGGATAGTGCTAGATGATACGCCCTGCACGGCGCCCCCGGTCTTGTCCTGCGGCAGCGGGATACTGTTCAGGCCGCTGGGCGTCTTGTCATCCACATTCGCTGGCGTAGTGGATAGGGGCGTGTCTTTACCTTCATCACTACTGGGCAGAGTGAGTGGCTGCTGCTCGCTCGAGGTCACAGGGCCAGTCTCCGGACCCAGGTTGCCCTTCGCCGTGGGTGTATCAATGGTCACCACATCATCACTTGGCGGATTGGAGAGCGGACTTGTCTTGATAGGCGGCTCAGGGCTAACAGCACCCCTGTTTCTAGGCAGGGTAGGGTCTCTGGGCAGCTCAGTGGTGACGGATGTATCACGGCTGGGGATCTGCAGCGCCGGCGCATCCTTTGCAGGAACGACGTCTGAAGATTGGCTAGCTATGCTCTCGTCAGGGCTGAAGGTGGAGGCAAGGGATAGGCTGTTTCCGAGGATAGATTGCACGGACACCGGGGCCTTCTCATAGAGCGCGACCAGAGCGGTTTGCACGGTGTTGGCTTGCTCGTAGAAGCTGGGGGCCCGCGGGTCCTTCTCTACAGACACTAGGCGGATGGCCTCACTCACGCTGTGCTCGTAGTTAGCAATGACCATAGGGGCTTCGTCTAGACGGCCTTCAGAAACCATCCGGTTGAGCTCGCCAACGCGGGCATTTGCCATCCAGAGGTACGTTTCTGCGCGACCCTCTTCGTTGAAGTTCAAGTTGAGGCGGGTTTGCTCCACCGCTATTTTGACCGGGTAGAGATTGTCGCCGGGGATGGTGTCCATAGAAGCATAAACGGTGCCGCCGCTGACCAAGCTGATAGCCATGAAGGCGGACAGAGCTGCGCCCAAGGGCCGGAGCAGCATGGGCTGCAAGCGGGGCATTGAGAAGAGTTCCGCAACGCCGGCCAGGGGGTTGCGCCAAGAGAAGCGCGCCGGACGCGGGGTTGGATGTGCGATCTGGGACATGAGCTGCGCCCGCTGACGGGCCTTATTAGTGCCGGGCAACTCGATGTTGCGTGGCAGCTCTTGCAAGTGGACGCCTACCTCTAACAGCGAGGCAAGCTCTTGCTGCTGGTCCATAGGATAGCTATACACGATCTCCTTAATGGACCTGCCGGACTGCAGTTCCATGAGACCCTGTGCTAGTAAGTCTTCTTGTTTTATCACAGTTGTGCCGGTTCTGCTGCCATAATACGTCGCAATGCCTGTAACGCTCGATGGAGGATTACGCGTACCGCGCCTTCGCTCTTATTCAGGAACGCAGCGATGTCTGCATAGTCCTGTCCATCTATGTAACGCATAACTACGACTACTTGTTGCTCCCTTTTTAACTTACTTATGGCTTGGCGAAGATGCACGGTTGCAAAACTCTTCTCCGCTAGGGCCACCGGGTCTGCAGTGTCATCTGCAGGGATAATGACATCATCAATGGGAGTGCTGTCACGCTGCGCACGATAGTGATCCACCAGCAGGTTATGTGCGATGCTAAGCAGCCATACTCCAAAGGGCCGTCCCATAGGCTTGAACCGGCTCATCGCTTTCCAGGCCTTCAGGAAGACCTGAGCCGCTAGATCCTCCGCCTCAGTCGCATTACCTACTCGGTAATACAGATGGCGGTAGACCTTATCGATGTACTGGTCGTAAAGCTGTCCGAAGCTCTCAGCGTCTCCGGTAATGGCCCGTTCAATCAGAACCACTTCCTGAGGATCTTGAGCTAGGACTGCCCGTTCTTTTGTCGGTTCCATAAGCTAAAACGAGTTGATATTTTTACCTGTTACAGCGATCTGTCGAAACTTGACAGATAAATCATACCTCAATATGCCCCTTCCAGCCTAGACTAGGCTGGAAGCGAAATAATGGACTATCGTTATGGTAAACATCTTTCCAGGCATCCTCGTTACTGGCAACTTGCACCAATTCCGGCGCAACTGGGGCTTTCAACGGCCAATCCCGCTCCACTGCTTCCCGTAGCATGGGGATCTTGCGCCAATCGTAGCCCATCAGGCGTGCGCCAATGAGGTCTACCAGCACCGGATGCGTTCCTAACAGCAGCGCGCCGCAGGGTTTGGGCGTAGGGAACAACGGCCCTTCTCCCTCACCGGCTACTACGCCGTCCAGCACGGAAAGGTAACGGCGTTGCGGCTTCTGCTGGAGCTCGCCGTCCCGGTCGGCGCAGAACAGGAGCCAGTTGAGGTCCAGGGCCATGCGCCATACGGTGTCGTTGCCCCACCAATCGCCCTCAACGATGGCCGACTGATTGGGGCTGACGCGTTGGAAGAAGGGCTTGACCACGCGGGTGGCAACGGCGCGCAAGGGCGGGCCGATGACGCGGAGCCCCGCGCGGCCGCCTGGTCGGCTCAGCATGAAGTCCCGAAACCGGTCCTCCAGCCGGGCGTCCAGCCGGGCGTTCTCTGCCATAGAGTCGCCGCCTTCATGGGGGGTGCCGACGCGGTGATGGGGCAGGCTGCGCTTCTCGTTGGTGATGCCCACGGCGTTCTTCAGGCTGAGGGTCACGCCGCCCTTGCGGTGGGTCTTGAGCTTGGTCACGGAGATGACTGCATCCGCCTGCAAGAGGGTGTTAGGGATGCTGTAGATATTATGGTTGCCGTCATGAAACTCCGGCATCACATCTTCATAGTAAACCGCGGTGCTGCGAAGCCGCCGCACGTGTTGTGAAATGTCGTGGAACATGCTCTGGCGGCCCAGGTCCAGCATGGTGTAGCCCGAGGGATCGCCTGGCAAAGGCTGGAGGTCGGTCATGAAGCCATCTTTGTCGCGCCGCACGTAAGCGTCGCGGAAGTCCAACGTCTCGAGCAATCTGGGAGCGCGCTGTTGATAGAAGGCGTGCACGTCGGTGATGCCCGTGAGGTCCAGTACCTGCTGGAAGTCCACCTCTTTGATGGGCGAGTCTGCAATGATGATGCGGCCGCGGCCCTCTAAGGCCAGGTAAACGTAGTCCACCAGGGGTCGTAGAACGGAGCCGTGGACTACCGCGGCCTCCATGCCGGGCAAGCCCTGAGGATGCTCGCTTACGACAAAGTTGGGTTTCAGGATCACGGTGTTGCCCGGCTGCACTAGTTCGCCCAGGGGATTCCAGGAGGGCGTGCCGAAGCGCTGGGCGTCCATGCCCGCGGCGTGGAGCATCTCCCGCACCGCGGCGTAGACCGCGTTGGCCGGGCCGGTGGCCTCTGCGCCGAAGGGGTATTCCGGGAAAACCTGATCAGGATGGAAGGGCGGCGCTTTAGGGTAGGCCGTTACGCCGGCGTTCCATGCGACGACGCTTTGCGGGTCAAGCACGTTCAACCTCCTGGGCCGGCGCGAAGGCAGGCGGCACGTGGGAGATGGTATAGCGGAACTTGCCAGAGGGCGAAGCTGGGATGTTGTCCGGAAACTCCACGTCCACTTGGATGCGCCCGCTGGTGTACTCCCGGACTTTGCCAAGGACATAGTCCAGCTGCTCTTGGCTGAAGCCGGGGCCGCGCACCAAGCGTAGGGTCAGCTTATCCAGACGCTCTTGCTCTACCTGGAACTGGGATATATCGAAGTCTTTAAGAAGATGGGGGAAGAACTCACCGGGCAGGAAGCCGCCCTGGGGCAGGCTGATGAGGTCCTGAACCCGTCCCTCCACCACTGCCATAGCCGGAAGGCCGCGCCCGCAGGCGCAAACGGCGTCGCTGGGGCTGCCCACGTCCTCCACGCGGTACCGCAGCAAGGGCATGCCGTAGAGGCCCAGAGGGGTTAGCAGGATCTCGCCCGCTTCACCAGCAGCAGCCGGCGTACCCTCCCGCACGAACTCTACGTAGGCGTGCTCCGCGTTCAGGTGCATGGTACCGGCCGGGCATTCGTGGGCGGCGTCCCCAATCTCGCGGCCGCCGTAGCGGTTGTACACCTTGCACTGGAAGACCTGCTCAATGAGCGCCCGCTGGTAGGGGTAGAGCATCTCCGCGGAGACGATGACCCCCTTGGGGCGGATGCCGCCGATGCCCTCTGCCTTGAGGTAGCCGGCAAAGTGGTACATAGGAGTAGTGTACGCCTCAATGAGGTCGGGTTGAAATTGCTGGAGGTTCTTCGCGTAGCGGGCCATAGTCGTCTCGCTGAGGTCCCAGCAGGGGAGAATAAGCACCCGGGAGAGGCGGTCCAGCAGCCGTTGCTTCAACGCCTGGTGCGGTGCGACATCGAACTGAGAGCCCCACAGCCGCGCCCAACCGTCGCCGGGCTGCCAGCCGGCCCAGCGAAAGTTGCGGAGCTTTACCGCGCGATACTCGGTAACGAAGGCGGCGTCGTGGTAGAGGCTGACGGGCCGGCCCGTAGAGCCGCCGCTGGCCGTGCGGATAAGTTGCTCCTTCAGGAAGTCCGATGAGATCAGCCGCTCTTGTTCTTGGTTGATAGTAGCTTTGGACAGCACCGGCAGCCGGGCGTAGTCCTCCGGCGAGCGGATATCGCCGGGCTCCATACCTAACCCCTGCATGGCCTCGCGATAGAAGGGGACGGTGCGGTAGGCGTGCTCAATGAGTCTCGTCAGGCGCTGCCACTGGGCCTCGCGGTGCTGCTCCGGCGACCACCACTGGCTGCGCTCCAGCTCCGCGGCGCGTCGCGCCAGGGGCGAGCGGCCATAGGCAAGCTGGTAGCCTGCGCGTACCAGCGCTCGGTGAAGGGGCAACGGCGCGTTTCCAAGAAGCAGCATAGCGGTCTAGATACTCACTGCTAGTGTACCGAATCGCCACGCAATGCCCAACAGGCCTCCGGCCAGCACAATCCAGCCGGAGTTCACGTTCCAGCGTAACAGGACGACAAGCGCTGCAATGGCAAGGACAACCGTGAAGGGATCGAGCAAGGCGGCGCGGGCCAGGACCAGGGTCACTGCAGCCATGAGGCCCAGGGCGGCGGCATTCACACCGTTGAGCAATAAAGCGGTGACGGTCCAACGCCGCAGATGGGGGACGAGCGGGCCGGAGATGGCAACGAAGACGAAAGAGGGTAGAAAGATGCCAAGTGTGGCGAGCAAAGCTGCCGTTATGCCGCCTATCACCAGACCGCTGTGCTCATACCCGGCTACGTAGCCCACAAAGGTTGCGGTGGTAAAAACGGGGCCGGGCGTGAACTGGCCCACTGAGACGGCGTCCAGTAGCTGCTGGTCGGTCAACCAGCCGAGGCGCTCCACGAGGTCGCCTCGCAAGAATGCCAGGAGGACATAGCCGCTGCCGTAGAGCACGGAACCGATCTTGAGGAATGTGAGGAAGAGAGTGGTGAGGCTGAAGGGAGCAGCCATTGCGGTCACGGCGCTTAGAGCAGCGGGAACGGAGCTGGCAGGCGCTACGAGTGCGAGGGCAGATGCGCTGAACTTAGCGGTTAGCTTGCGACCGCCTTGGATCACGAGCATGGCCAACCCGCCGCCAAAGAGGAGAGCCAGCTCGTTGACGCCCCAGAGGTAGAGTGCAATGACGGCTATAGTGAGGATGATGGAGAGAGGTTGCTTGAAGGCAGTGCGACCCAGTCCCCACAAGGCTTGGAGGACAATGGCGATGATTACGGGCTTTACACCGTAGAGCAGCCATTGGGCCTGGGGCAGGCTGCCATAAGCCATATAAGCCCACGCCAGCGCCAGCACAATCGCCATAGCCGGACTGATGAACAAGACGCCTGCGGCCACCAGTCCTGCCCAGCCGGCCCGGCGATACCCCAGGTGGATGGCCAGCTCCGTGGAGTTGGGGCCTGGTATCAGGTTGGTTGCGCCCAGCAGGTCGAGAAACTCCTCGTCGCTGAGCCACTTACGGCGTTCCACCACCTCAGCCCGCATCATCGCGATGTGAGCTGCCGGCCCTCCAAAGCCAATGCAGCCGAGCTTAAAGAAAAGCGCCGCGACCTCGGCCAGGGAGCCGGTACGGGCAGAACCAGGCTGTCCTTCTGGGGTGTTGGACGCTGGTTCAGCCGTCACGATAGATCAGGAGCCCCTACGTTGCGTGGTGTTGTGGCCCAGCAGCCCGAAGTAGAGGTCGCCTTGCTGGGAGGTTCCGTTGCTGTACCAGTTGCCGGAGGGATAGAGGTCTGCGGAGGAGTTGTACCAGAGGTCGGGTGCAACCTTACCGGGCTGCGCCAGCCCCGTGACCTCAATGTAGTAGCGGTCGCCTTTTGTCACTGCAAGCCGTCCTATTGGGAAAGTGTACCATTTGTTCTCTGTGAGCTGGACGCCGGGGAGCGTTGCGGTGGCTAAGGGCGCGCCGCCGCGGGGGTCAGCGTACAGCGCCAGCCGCACCGGCGCATTGCTTCGCCCGCTACCTCCCGCGATGAGCAAGCGCACCTCCGTGAGCACGTCGTAGTCGGCGGTGAAGGACTGACCGACGGTAGCGCCAGGCGCGAGGGCGACCGCCGTCGCACCCGCCGTGCTCCAACGCCAGCCGGGCGGCGGCCCCGCAGTGCGCTGGAAGATGCGATATGGTCCGATGACGCTGCGCTCCAAGAACGCGTCGTTCTCAACGAGCTTGGTCGTTGCACCCAGGAAATCGCCTATGGGGCCGGTGACCACCCAGTCGGCCTCGGGCCAGGCCCAGTCGATTTCGCCCGTCCCCGTTTCTGAGACTGCTGTGGCGATGCGGGGAAGCGGGACCTCTACCTCCTGACCCAGCAGAAAGACCAGCTCCCACTCGGTACTCCCTACGATTTCCTGGGGAGCTACCTGCCCCTGTAAGAGCGAGACGATCTCTTGGGGGCTTGCATCGACCCGCTCCAGTGCGCTCCAGTTCCAGAGGGCAATGGGCGCCACAAGAGCCGCGACGATGACACCGGTTACGGCTTGCTGTTGTCGCTGGCTGAGGGCTGGGAGCGCGGCGCGTAGCAGGGGAATGAGCTGTGCAGTGAAGGCGGCGGTAAGGGCCACAGCCCAGAAGCCGTAGCGGGGCCAGCCAACAGAAACTAGATAGAAGCCCAGGAACATAAGCCACATAGCTGCAGGGAGTGTCCTAGCGGGCGTGGGTGAGATGAGTAACCAGGAGAAGATGACAAGAACGGTTGGCCCCATCCATACCAGAAGCCCTTGCGGCAAGATGGCGGGCAGAGCCAGCGCATTCTGGAGGATGCCGCCGGGGGTGGCAGCAGCCACCTGAGGCTGGTACGTCCATACCGTCGCCAGACGGTCGACTACTGTGTCGCCGCCCAGGATGACGGCTTGCAGGCCGTACCACAGCAGCAGGGGCAGCAGTGCAGCCGCCAGGGGCAAGTAGAGCGAGCGGGGCGCAAGATGAGCATCCTTTGCTCCGAACCGGAAGCGCAGCCAGCAAAGCGCCAGCCCGCCCAGCACAATGGGGCCGAGAGCCAGCTTAGTGAGGGCCGCTGCGCCCCAGGCCGCGCCCGCGAGGGCGAGCAACCGGGTGTGGCCGCCGCGCTCGATGGCCCGAAGCCAGAGCCAGCATCCTAGCAGCAGCCAGAAGAGGCCAGGGACCTCTCCCAAGACGCTGCGCTGATAGGGGTAGAGGGAGAGAGACAGAAGCAGCGCTGCCAGGAGCGCGAGGCCGCGGCTTAGGGTGAGCCGGAAGAGCGCGTACCCGGCCGCTGCCGCTAGAGCGCCATAGATAACAACGACCATGCGGGCTTGCACCACGCCCTCCCCAAAGACTGCAAAGCTGGCAGCGACCGGCAGCAGGACGGTGGGGCCGGTGCTGGTGTAGGTATCAAAGGGGAGGTTCCAGCTCTTAGCCCAGGTTCCGTAGAAGCCCCGCGTCAGCAAGTTGTGAGGCGCTTGCAGCACGTAGCCCTCATCGTAGGAGAGCGGCGGGTTGTGCTCCAGGTTGGGGATGCCGATGCAGAGGGTGAGCAGAAAGAGCGCCCCAACAAGGATGGCGTCTCGGTGCAGGAGTGCGCGCCAGGCGCTTCTTCCCCTCGCTACACTAACCGGCGCGCCTCCGCTACCGGGCGTAGCTTGTGTGGCCACTATCGCTCTTTAAAGGAATACGCATGGTCTGTGGATAGGTAAGGGTGCGGGTGATCCCCTCGGGCGTCAGAGTGAACTCAAAGAGGGGCGAGGTCTCGTAGCGGTCGCCGTCCTTGTAGAAGAGGAAGGCGCGGAAGGAGCCAGGGTGCACCGGCCAGACCTCGCTGAGGGCAGGCAGCGCGCCTCTACTGGCGCTTGAGATGCTCCCCTGTTGCTGCGGGAGGTTGAGATCGATGCGCAGCTCAGAGGATGGAGCATTCAGCGGCGTTGCCCAGTAGCCGAAGTGCTGCACGTTGCAGGCGGACTCGCCGTAGATGTCGACGCCCAGGACTGCGCCCGGGGGCACGCTGCCGCGGGTTGCGAGCGTGACATGAGCGCCAGTAGCGCTGAGGGTCGCTTCGGCATCCACCGACAGTGTGCTCTCAGAGAACTGCTCGCTGGTCGCGTTGCTTGCGCCTAACCGAGCGCTCGGCTGGGTGTTGTTGGGATCGCGCGGGTAGAGCGCCGCCTGGTCGTTCGACCACAGCGCTTTGGGCAGGAAGCCCCAGTCTGCCGGGACTGCCTCGGCAGGCAGCAAACCGTAGCCGTACACCTGGCTGGGAGAGGCCGGCAGCGCACCGGGGAAGAAGGTAGGAGCGTCGGTGTAGAAACGGCGGTCCTGGAGGCTAGCCACCGCGACCCGCTGGAAGGAGGTGTTGGGCTGGATGAGCGGGGGAAGGTAGACCTGCGCGCCGGCCGGGAGCGCCTCCTCCATGCTCCGCACGTCTCGCGGCGGCGAGAGGTAGAGCAACTGGTAGGGCGGGAGGTCTACGGAGCGAGTGTCTGTGATCTTCCCCTGCTGGACGGTGAAGGAGAGCCAGGGCCAGCGGCCCACCTCTTCGTTAACATAATATGCAGCCAGGTGGACCTGATACGCGCCGTCTTCCAGGGCAGTTTCTGTGGCTGGGAAGAGGTCGGCGGGCGTGACGCCGCACTGCCAGTCCGCCGTGTTCAGCAGGAAGCTGCTGCTGCCGAAGCCCGCGGCCTTGAGTTCCTCCAACCGCCAGAAGCCGCTGGGGCGTAGCGCCCGGTCTGACCGCTCTGCTGATACAGCTCCGCGGCCAGCGAGACGGAACCACCGCGGGAGTCGCCGAAGGAGTAGTCCAGAGAGAGCTGCGCTTGCCCGTCGCCGGAGCGGACGGTTGGGCGTAGCGCGAGGGTGTCCGGGAAGTGCGTTAGTGCGGCCGTGGCGCTCTCGGGCGCTTGCAGCCGCACGTTGAGCAACCAGGCTGGGGTGGAGGTATCGGCCAGGGAAAGCTCCAGGAGCGTTGGGAGGGATAGCGCCTGGGTGCGGTAGGTGGAGAGGCCCGCGGGCAGCTTCACGTCGATAGTGGACTGCGGACTCTTGACCCGCGCCGTCACGTCCGCAAAGCTCAGGAAGGTGTACTCAACTTGCAGCGGGCCGTCGGCAGCCAGTGGCGCGTCCTCAAAGCGTGTCCCGCCGGAAGCAATGTGCCACCCACCCGGCGAGAGCGAAAGGGTAGCGGGCTGGCGGCTGCTCAAGAAGAAGGGGCGGCGCACGCCCTCTAGGTCGATGTCCTCCAGCCATTGTTCAGGCCGCTGATAGAGAGCCACCAGGTCGTTCTGCCATACCAGATCCTCCGGCGACAGGCCGCGGACGTCGGCTCGCTCACTGGCTTGCAGCACTAGGTACTCGTAGTCCATATCAGGGCGGTCACTCTCCGCCTGTCCGTAGGCGGTCTTGGCATCGCCCGTGATGGGGCTGTCTATCAAGAAGTAGGCCACCATGCCTGCAAAGCGGGGCTCAAAGCTGGAGCGGCTGCTCAGGAGCACGGGAGCTCCCTCAGGGACGATGCTCTGCAGCGCGTGCAACTCCCAGGTGGCACGAGGCAGCTCGTCCGGGTCGGGCTGCCAGAAGAAGCGCACGCTCAGTAGGGAGTTGTGGCTAAGGAGGGCGAGAAAGAGCAGCCCGTAAAGGAGCATGCCGCCGCGCGCTGCGGTGGCAAGGCGGCTCTGGGCAAGTCTCGGTAGTAGCAACGAAGCCTTGTCAGCCGCGGCGCTGCCCAATGCCGCGCCCGGGCCAGGGCGCGGGACGTGCTGCGCTGATGACCAGGCCCAGAGCGTCGCGATGCCTTGAGCTAGCCCGGCGGCCAACAGGAACGCGCCGAGGGAGACGAGCTTGAAGTAGCCGTAGGGGTACGGACTTACGTAGCGGAGATAGAGTCCGAACGCAGCGAAGACCAGCAGCAACGCAATGAAGGCGGTGCGGTCCCAGTTGCCCCGCCGAAGCGCCGCGGCAGTGAACGCCGCTGCGCCCAGTGTGAGCATAACCGCCACTACATTGATGATGTTTGGGGAGAGCCAGTCCCAGGCAGTGCTGCTGCCCAGGCGCTGCACTACCAGCTCGTAGGGGGTGAGGCCCAGCCCCTGGCTGAGAGGACTGAATTGATTGACCTGCCAGCCGCCGCTGAAGCCGTGCTGGAAGTAGAGGGGCAGCAGCTCCAGAAAGCGCAGATGTCCCGCCGCGCCGAAGGCCAAGGTTGCGGCGGCGATGCCCAGCCCGGTAACGATGGTAGCCCGCCGTTGCGTGGATCGGACGAGCATCGCTAGGCCGGCCCCTCCGACACCCAGGGCGTAGAGGACGACCGCGCCGGTGTAGAAGGAGAGCAGGAGCGTCGCGGCGCAAAGCCCGGCCAGCATGACTGATCGCCGGGTGCCATCGCGCAGCGCCCACAGGGTTGCAGTGAAGGCTAAGGGCAGCGCGCTGAACGTCACGGCGTGGCCTGCCAGCCCCATAGAAGCGATCCAAAGGTTGAGGCCGTTGGTTGCGGTAAGGGCAGCCGCCAGCAGCGCCGCGCCCGCGCCCATTGCCAGGCCGCCGCGGCAGAACAGGTAGACGGCGGGTACGCTCAACGCGAACACCAGGTGCAGCGTGGGCCGGAAGGTCTCGAAGGAGGCGTGGCCTACCACGGTTCCCAGGAACGCGTCCAGGTAGGAGAAGCCCCAGCCGGAGCCGCCGCGCACCGGGGCGGAGTTAATGGCGTCCAGGAGAGGGTTAGGGAACGCAGTAAGGGGCAGGCCCATGGGGTAGCGTTTCAAGTACTCGGTGAGGGGGAGGTAGAGCTCGAGGTCCCACTGGAGGCCAAGGAAAGCGGTGGTGCCATCGTGGATGAGGGGCAGTACGCCCAGCAGATAGGCAACAGCCATTAAGGCCAGCACGACGCCGTCCGTTCTAGTGGGCCTGTCGAGTCCTAAGGAGCGGCTGCGCCAGATGAGCGCTGCATTCAGCACCGTCGCGGCGGCTAGGATGAGCCAGGTGACCTGGGTCATGGGCAGGAGGTAGTTCAGGAAGGAGGAGAGCACCACGGTGGCGCACAAACCCAGGAGAGGCACGAGCAACAGCCGCCAGCGGCGATGCTGCTCCGGGAGCAGGAGGCGCGCCGGGCCGTAGCCCAGGTAGCTCAGCAGCCCAAGGCTCAGGGCGAAGTAGAAAAGAAGCTGTGCAGCGATCATGGCACGCTACCGGTGTTGGGGTTCGGTGCTCTCCAGGGGCGTTGGGGTAATGTTTGTGGCCTCACCGGCCAGGCGGGGCCAGAGGGCCTCTACTACGCCGCCTATGACGCTCAGCGTGAGGATAACCCCGAACACGCCCAGGGAAAGGGAGATGCCGAGGGAGAGGGGCACGCCATACTGCTGCAGCAGGAACGCATACGCGCCCTCGCGCAGGCCGAGCCCCCCCAATGCCAGCGGCAACATGCTCACCAGGGATACCACCGACACGATCCAGAGCAGGGCAATGGGCGATACTTGCACGCCGACGCTCAGGGCGATGAGGTAGTTAGATACCGCGACCAGCGCCTGGAAGCCAAGCGCTTGGACCAGAGCTAATGCCAGCACTTGGGGCGACCGGCGGTAGGTAGCAATGGCCTCCTGAGCCTGATAGAGAAAGCGTTGCAGCAGGTTGAGGTCGCTGGGAGGAGGCTGTGCCGGGTGTGGGGAGGGTCGCAGGACCAGCAGCACAATAGGACTGGCGGCGGCCAGCACAACCAGCGCGGAGAGGGCGAGGAACGGTCCGCTGGCGAAGGGCGGCGGCGCGAGGAGCAGTCCCACCAGGCCCAGCAGCCCCAGCGCGACGAGGCCGGTGAGACGGTCCAGGGTGATGGTCATTGTGGTCGGGCCGGAGGGCACGCCCTGCCGGGCCAGCCGGAAGCCTTTGACCACCTCGCCGCTGACCTGGCCGGGCAAGACGATGCTGTAGAACATACCGATAAAGTTTAAGGCAAGGAGTTTGAGATAGGGGTTGGGATAGCCCAGCGCTCGCAGCAGCACCCGCCACTTGGCGGTGTTCAGCAGCCACGCGGCCACTGGCTGTTGCCAGTCCCGCTGCCCAGAGGGTGAGGTCGGTGGTGAGGAGCGCCTCCGCAAGCTGGGCGACATCGATGCGGGTGAAGAGCCAGGTCAGGAGCGCCAGGCTGAAGAGCGCCTGCGCAACGGCGCGCAGCGTAGGATGCCGGCCAGCCGCCGATAGCACGCGCATCAGACGCCCGCCGCCACGTGGCCTTCGCGCCGCCTGGCAATGACCCGCTGGCTCAGCTCCCAGTAGGTCTGCGCAGTGCGACCCCAGCCGTAGTCCTGTACTCGTGCACGGGAGCGATCGCCCATCCCACGGCGCGCTTCCGGCTCCCGCGCGAGGCGAAGCAGCGCCGCTTCCAGGGCTTGCACGCTGGCCGGGGGAAAGAGCAGGCCGTTCTCTTCGTGGGCTACCAGCTCCCGGTTGCCGTAGATGTCCGTAGTGACAACGGGCAGCCCGGAGGCCATGGCTTCCAGCACTACGTTGGGCATCCCCTCCTCGAAGGACGGCAATGCGAAGACGTCCGCGGATTGATAGTGGCCGGGCATATCGGCGCGCTGCGCCCAACCGGCAAAGCGGACCGATGCTTCCAGACCGAGGGCGCTCACCTGCTCCTCCAGCGCCGGACGGGCGGGGCCGTCGCCTACCACTACTAGCTCCACGGGTTGCTGCGCCTGCGTGCGCAGACCGGGCAGCGCGTCCAGCAGATAACGGAGCCCCTTCTGTTCCACCAGCCTTCCCACAAAAAGGATGCGGTAGACACCATCACTGCGCGGCGTAGCCGGCGGGCGGTAGAACTCGAGATCGATGCCGTTGGGGGCAAGCTCCACATGAATGGGCGACGAGTGCTGAGCCAACTCCTGTAGGCCCTGGCTGTTTGCCACAATGGCGCCGGCCCGGCCCCACACCGGCTTGGCGAAGGGGCCGGTTAGGCGGTGGAACGTGCCCAAGGTCTCCGGCAGGAAGCCGGGAACGTCGCCGCCTCGCAGGGAGAGGAGATAGGGCGCGCCGGTGAAGGTCTTGAGCGCAAGCGCGATGAGCCCTGTGGGCATGGCGAAGTAGGCGTGAACGATGTCCGGCTTGAAGGAATGGCTAAGGCGAAGCGCCGGAACGAGCGCGCTGGCGACAAAGGTCACCATCTCTAGGGGTGAGCTCTGGTGCGTCTTGCGGCGCACCACGGGCACACGGCGCACCCGGTAGCCATCCAGCTCTTCCTAGCTTAGGTAGGCCGGAGAAGCCGGAGGTGAGCACCTCCACGGTGCAGCCAAGTTGCACCAGTTCCCTACAGATATGGGCCGTCGCGTTGGCGGCGCCGCCGCCCAGAGGAGGGAACTCGTAGTTAAGCGCTAGGACCCGCATGTTCCAGCACTGCCCAGCCGCGCCAGCTATTCTGGTTGCGCCAGGAGATAGTGGGCTGGGAAAGGGAGGCGCGGCGGAACCACTCCTGGAACTCCTGGCGGCTGATGTAGAACGCGGTGGGCGCGGCCAGGTGGTCGTAGATCACGTGGTGGTTGTGGCGGAAGCCAAACTGGGCTAGCCAGCTCAGGTAGCCGTTGTAGGGCAGGAGCTTAGTCAGAGGCTTGAGAAAGGACCAGGTGTTAGCTGGGCGATACAGCAGCTTGAGGGTAGGGTGCACCATGAGGGCGACCAAGAGGGAGAAGCTGTAGAGCGCCATGCGAGGGAGCCGCGAGAACACCTTGCTCCGCAGCGGACTCACGATGTTGACGATCCAGCCGTTGTTCTCCCGCCCGTACACCCACGCGAAGACGGTCCCGCCCGGCTTCAGGTGCCGCACCAGCGCGCGGAAGCCGCCCTCCGGGTTGGGCAGGTGGTGGAGCACGCCGATAGAGAAGGCAAAGTCCAGCGGTTGCTTGAAGGGCAGGTTGTAGATGTCCGCCTGGATGACGTGAACGTTGGGCATGTGGCGGGTGTTGGCATAGGCTGCCTCCACCGCCTCGCTCACGTCTATGGCAAGCACGTCCTTGGCCCCAAACTCTGCGGAGGCCAGCGCAAAGCGCCCCATGCCGCAGCCCGCGTCCAGCACCACCTTGTCCGTGAAATAATCCGGCTGGATGGGGTATATCCAGTCCAGAAACTGGCTCTGGTAGAGGTCTTCTGTGGGATGGAGTGTGCTGAACTCCAACCACTGCCAGCCAAAGTTGTCTGAGGTGCGCTGCACGTCCTGCGCCAGCTCCGGCGGCAACAGGCGAGGGATGCCGCCCGTGATGGGGAAGCGGTGGTCGCCGGAGGCGCACCGCAGCTCGCCCGTCAGCACCTCCTCAGCAGCTGCGGCCTCGGTCAGGGAGAGGGCGTCTCCACAGCGGGGGCAGACCAGGTACTGCAACAGACGTTGCTTCATGCCGGAGCCGCCAGAGGGACGGATTGGTGGGGGGACATCCACTTGTCGTGCCAAAGCTGGAAGACCAGCAGCGTCCAGAGAAGCTTGCGATTGTCCCGCCGCGCCTGCAGGTGGTCGTCCAGCAACCGCTGCACGGCCGCGTACTCAAAGAGTCCGGCCCGGTTGATCGCTCCCTCCGAGAGGGTGTCCTGCAGTAGTTCCCGAAGCTCGCTGCGGAACCACTTAGCTACCGGCATGTTGAACCCCTTCTTGGGGCGCTTGATGATGGAGGCGGGAATCATGTCCCGCACCGCCTTACGAAGGAGGTACTTGCGGGTGAAGCCCCGCAGCTTCATGTTCAGCGGCAGGCGGCTGGCAAAGTCCAAGACGATCTGGTTCAGGAAAGGGACGCGCACCTCCAGAGAGTTTGCCATGCTGGAGCGGTCCACCTTGGTGAGAATGTCCGTGTCTAAATAGAGCTTCATGTCCATATAGAGGATGCGGTTCAGGGACTTCCGTGCGTCGCCGTGGTTGTAATAGTCTGCGGCTAGATCAAAGGTAGCACTTCCTGCTGCCTCTCGCACCTCCGGCCGCAGCAGCGACAGCTTGTCCGCCGGAGAGAAGGAGCCCAGCCAGAGATGGTGCCGCACGATGGGTGGCGCATCCGCCCAGGCAGTGAAGCGTTTCACCTTAAAGTCCAGGCTGATGTTGTTCATGGAGAGGGGGAGCCGCTGGGCCAGGGGATTCAGCATCTTGGTGCGCAACAGGCCGGGCAACAGATTATACGTATCGGCCAGGCGGTGGGCCTGCAGCGTCGAGTAGCCGGCCAGCAGCTCGTCGCCGCCATCGCCGCCCAGGGCCACGGTCACGTGCTCCCGGGCAAACTGCGCGAGGAAGTAGCTGGGGATGAAGGAGGAATCGCCCAGGGGCTCGTCCAGGATGTCCGAAAGCTGGGGGACAAGGTTTAGTAGCTCGGTCTCGGTGACAGTGCGCTCGTGGTGGGTGGTGTTGAGGTGACGCGCCACGAGGCGGGCGTGGCTGGACTCATCGAAGGAAGGGTCGTCGAACGCGATGGAGAAGCTCTGCACATCACTGACGCCGGCCTCGGTCATAAGCGCGGCTATGGTGCTGGAATCAATGCCGCCGCTGAGGAAGACGCCCAGGGGGACATCGCTCATTAGCTCCATCCCAATGGCCTCTGTGAGCGTTGCCCTGAACTCCTCCACCCATTCATCTACCGAACGGACAGGGGCACGCTCACTCTGGGCAAGATCCATGTCCCAGTACTGGCGTAGCTTTAAGCCGCTACGGTCCAGGGTCAGGATGTGGCCCGGTGGTAACTTAGCGATCTCCTTGAAGATGCTCCGAGGCACCGGAATGTGCTCGTAGGTGAGGTACTGGTCGACCGCGGTCAGGTCCAGCTCCCGCGGCGCATCCGGATGAGCGACAACTGCGCGTAACTCGGAGCCGAAGACCAGCGCGCCGTCCCGGTGCCAGTAATAGAGGGGGTTGATGCCCGTTCGGTCCCGGGCCAAGAGCAGGCGCTGGCGGGCCTTGTCCCACAATGCAAAGGCGAACTGCCCGTTCAGGTGGGTTACTAGGTCTGTGCCCCACTCCTCGTAGGCGTGGACCAGGACTTCCGTATCGCAGTTGGTGGCGAAGCGGTGCCCCCGCGTCTCAAGCTGGGAGCGCAACGCCGGGTAGTTGAAGATCTCGCCGTTCTGGACCACCCACACGCTGCCGTCCTCGTTGCTCAGGGGCTGGTGGCCGCCGGCGAGATCGACGATAGAGAGGCGGCGCGCGCCCAGGGCTATGTGGTCATCAAAGTAGGTGCCCTCATCGTCCGGGCCGCGGTGGCGCAGGGTCGCCAGCATAGAGCCCATCACCGCACTGGTGATAGGCTCGGCTCTGGTTAGATCAACCGCCCCCGCAATGCCGCACATGCTCTAACTAAGCGTTCCCTTCCTCTTGCGACACCACTTCAGCGGCGCGCCGCTCTAGCTCGTCTGGGGGAACGTCCTCTACGTGGGTGGAGATATACCAGGAGTGACCAAAGGGGTCTTCCAGGCTGCCGGTGCGGTCGCCGTAGAACTGGTTCTCTACCGGGCGACCTCTTTTCCGCCGGCGGCAATGGCGCTGGCAAATACCGCGTCCACGTCCGTCACATAGAGCATGAGGCTGATAGGAGAACCACCGAGGGTCTTAGGGCCCTTAAAGCCCATCTCCACCACCTCGTCGGCCAGCGCGATGGTTGAATCGCCAATGCTGATCTCCGCGTGGCCGATGAGCCCATCAGGGCCGGGCACGCGGAAGCGCTCCATCGCGCCAAAGGCTTGCTTGTAGTACTCGATTGCGTCTGATGCGCCCTTCATGATCAGGTAGGGCGTTGCGGTATGGTAGCCCTCCGGGATGGGGTTCACTCCTGAGGCCATAGTGTTCTCCTCTTTATTAAGTATCGTAGGCCATGGCGACACTAGCGCCTAGCGTCGGTTGACCGGCCTCTAATGTATTACGTAGCAGGATGCTCTCCGATATGCTAAGCGGCCGGCGGGCTCTCGTTGGGATGCGCTCCGTTTTGCGATGGAGCCGGGTTGAGCACCTGCCGCACCGCATAGGTCGGCTTTTGTTGCGACTCATGATAGGTGCGCATCGTTACCTCTGCATTGAGCCCCTGCAAGATGGCGATGAACCCGGTAGCCCCTAAGATGGCTGACAACATAGTGAGCGGTGTCTGGATGAGCGACACGTCGGCGGTGAACTTCTGGATAAGCGCTACGAAGATGCACAGAAACGCCAAGGATTCTAAGAACAGCCCTACACCTCCAAAGACGTAGATGGGCTTGGTGGAGTAGCTGGACAGGAACTTGGCCGTCAACAGGTCCAGCACCACCCTGAACGTCCTGGAGAGTCCGTACTTAGAGGTACCCCGCACCCTTGGGTGATGTTCCACCACCACCTCTGCAATGGAAGCGCCCGCCCAGGCTGCGTAGGCGGGGATAAAACGGTGCATTTCCCCGTAGAGGTTCACGTGGGCCAGCACCTCCCGGCGGTAGGCTTTCAGGCTACACCCGAAGTCGTGGAGGTGGACGCCGGTGATGAAGGAGATAAGGCCGTTGGCGAGCTTTGAGGGTAGAACCCTGGTGAGATAGGTGTCATGGCGTCGCTGCCGCCACCCGCTGACCACGTCGTACCCTTCTTCTAGCATACTGAGCATGCGGGGAATATCGTTGGGGTCGTTCTGGAGGTCGGCGTCCATGAAGACGATGGTCTGGCCGCGGGAGTGGTCAATGCCGGCTGCGATGGCGGGTGTCTGCCCAAAGTTCCGGCGCAGGCGCACCACCCGCACTCGTGCGTCCCGCTCGGCTAAGCCCGCGAGTTCGGGAAAGCTGGCATCCCGGCTGCCATCGTCCACAAAGATAATCTCGTAGCTGCCCTCCACCTGCTCCATAGCCTGCACGATCCCCTGGTGCAGCGGCTCCACGTTCCCTTCCTCGTTGTACACGGGGATGATGAGGGAGTAGTTCACCGGCGCGCCGGGGGCCTGTGTGCTTGAGCTAGCGTGTGGGCTTGTTTGCATGGTGTGCTTTAGTCTTCTTTTTCTGCCTGCGGCTTCCACAGGCCCAGGTCTGCTATGGCGTCCGTTACTGGACTGAGCCAGGGCAGCGTATGGGCGTCCATAGATAGAGAACGTAAGTGGCCAGCAATTTCTTGCAGGTTACCACTTCCCGCAGCAGGACGCATTTGTTCATCAGCAGCGGCGGTGACACGTAGAGGCCGCGGCCGCTGAATAAGGTCTTCCAGGAACAGGATGTAGCTGCGAGCGGCCTGCTCCAGGGTGTGGTGGCTAGCCACGTACTCCCGCGCAGCGCTTCCCAGCGCCTGCCTCGCCAAAGGTTCCGCCGCCAGGGTGCGCAGCGCCCGCGTCAGCATCGCCTCCTCCGGCGCCCCTACGGGTATCTTGATCACGCACTCGTCCGGCAGCTCACGGTTGGCGTCCACGTTAGAGACGAGGGTGGGTTGCCCCGCGGCCATACAGCGAAGCGCAGACGCCGAGGTCTCGCCGGCGGTGGGAAAGCGCAGGTTCACGCACACATCTACTGCGTGGAGGTAGGCGTTGAAGTCCTGCTCTGGCAGGTAGCCGGTCACAAGCACCCGATCACCGATGCCAAGCTCTGCAGCGTCCCTGGCGATGTCTAAGTCGCGCGCCACTTCGCCGACCACCACGTAGCGTGCGTCGATGCCCTCAGCGGCAAGCTGCGCGACAGCCCGTAGCACCGAGGGGATGCGCTTGTAGCTGGTAGCGACGCCAAAGGAGCCGACGATGTACGCGTTAGCTTGCAGACCAAGACGCTGCCGCAGCTGCGGTTTTGGGCCAGGGTCAGGCGGCAGTGGAATGCCCATAGGCACAACGCCCACCGGCGTTTCCGGCGCGGCGGCCCGGGCCAGCCCGCGCAGATAGTCGCTGTGCACCAGCACGCCCAGGCTGGCGTCCAGCGCGCGTTGGGAGAGGGGCTGCTCGAAATAGGGCGGTGTGCGCTGTCCGGCGATGATCTCCCAGGCAAGGTTTGCGCCTGCTGGGCCCATAGCGTAGGTCATCTCCCGCACGTATCCGCCGGAGCGGCCGTAGTCCAATGCCTGGCCGGCCAGGAAGTGGTGCAGCACCCAGTCATGGAGCACCACCACGCCAGGGTGTTGCGAGACGTAGGGGTAGAGGTAGCGGTGGACGGCGCTGTTGCCCAGGTGATAGAGGGTGCAGTCGTAGTCGTAGAGCGGACGACGCCAGGGGAACTCCCGGTAGTTGAAAACCGGGAACTCCCAGGCGATCTCCTTATCGGCAAGCTGGTAGTCGTCGATGTAGAGGTGGACCTCCGCCCAGCGCGCCAGGTAGGGCAGAAGCTCGCGGCTGTAATCGGAGATGCCGGAGGGCTCCGGAGGCAGCGGGCTGAAGTAGGCCAGCTTAAGGGGCCGTTTGAAGGAGGGCATCCAGCACCTTGTCCCAGGAGATGTCTTGCACTTCACCCTTGCCTTGCTCGCCCAGGCGCCGGCAGAGGTCGGGGTCGGCGGTCACGCGATCCAGTAGCGCAGCCAGCGCGGCCGGCTCCGGCTCAGCAATGAGGCCGGTCTCCTCGTGGCGGACGAACTCCAGCACGCCGCCCGAGTCGTTAGTGGCGATGACAGGCTTCTGCGCCCGCAGCGCCTCCAGCGTCACGAAGCCGTAGTCCTCATCGTAAGGGGCGTAGTAGACGGCGCGACAGCGGGCGTACAGCTCCAGCAGCTCCTCTTCCGATACGTAGCCTGCGAAGGTGACCTGCTGCTCGATTCCAAGCTCCTTTGCCAGCGCTTTCAGGTTGGCCTCTTCCGGCCCCGTGCCGGCCACCACGCAACGCACCTTGTCCTTGGCCTGCTGCACGCTCTTCAAGAGCAGGTCTACCCGCTTGATGGACTCTAGCCGCCCCAGGGAGAGGACATAGTTGTCGTAGTCCTCGCAGTAGTAGCGGTTTTCCAATGGCGGCGGCGGATAGAGGACCTCGCTGTCCAGGCCGTTGAAGCGTTGCAGCCGCTGGCTCACGTTGCCTGCGATGGTATAGAGACGCTTGGACTCTGGAAGGAGCGTTGCGTCCATGTTCCGCACGGTGTTCAGCACCTCCTGGTCTTCCGGGCTGTCCGTCAACTCCCCAAAGGGGCTGCCGTAAAGGTCGTAGGCCTGGCGGAACTGGTGGAAGAGCCAGGTGACCTTGTTGGGATGTCGTATTAGATAGGAGGGGAACTTGGTGCCGATGACCAAGTCTATGGGCCGGCCCTGGCTCTCGGTGAGGTCGAGGAGACGCCAGGCGAGCGCGTGGGTGAGGACTTCCCGGCTGGGGTACCACTTGAAGGGGAGGCTCACCACGTCTGTGGCGATACCGCGCTGCCGCAGCGCCTGCTGCAAGCTCTCCACCAGCAGCTCCGAGCCCCCCCGCACAAAGGGCACTTGCACGTGGCAGATGCACACCCGCTGAATCGCCATCGGCAGCGCTAGGCGGGCTTGCGCGCCATGAGCGCGTAGTCCTGATAGGTGTAGAGCAAGTTGTTGAGCTTCTGCAGGTTCTCGTTGAGCTGCTGCCGCCAGGGCTCCCATTGCGGGTCGGGCAGCGGCGCAAGGGGCTGGAGCTGCGCCTGTTCCGGCACCGGCGAGGTGTAGCGTATCTCCACGGCGTCGAATCCCAGCGACTCTGCTAGGAACGCGGCGGTCTCCGGATGCACCGGCTGCGCGTGGGTGAGGTCGAGGGTGTAGCTGGAGGCGAGTGCCCACAGGCAGAGCGGGTTGATGGTCTCCAGCAGCAGCACGCCGCCGGGCTGCAGCTTAGCATAGGCGGATTGCAGGAGCGCCAGGAGCACGCTGGGCGGCAGGTGCTCTATCACCTGTGCAGCAAAGATGCCGCCCACACTGGCGTCCGGCTGGCCGGCCAGAAAGGGCATAAGGTCGCCCTGTTCTGCAGGGAGACCCCGTTCCCGGCAGTAGGCCACCATACTGGCGTCGGAGTCGATGCCCCGTGAGGCCACGCCTGCTTCTTTGAGCAGTTCCAGAAACTCGCCCCGGCCGCAGCCCAGGTCCAGCACCGGTTCACGGCCGCGGAAGTACTCCACGTAGGGCTGCTGGCGCGCCTTGATGGCTGCTGCCGAGCCGCGGAAGCGCTCCTGAAAGGCGAAATAGTCCATAGGCAGAGCTGGCGGAGGGGGCAGAAGTGTGTCGGGTGTGGTTGCCTGGCTTGCAGGCTGAGCTAGCAGCCCCTCTAAGCGGGTGAGGCGGGCTTCCAGCGCAGCCAGGGAGCTGTGCTCGGTCTGCTCCTGGAGTTGTCGTTGCTGCTCCTGGACGGCCTTGAGCACTAGGTCTAGCTGGGCCAGGCTGCGGCTAACCTCCAGTCCCCGGCGGTCGTTATGGGCAGCCTCTTCCCAGACCAGGCGCATCTCTTCCTGCATGGCTTGTAGCACTTGGGCCAAGCGGAGCACGGCATTGTTGAAATCGGACTGCTGTTGAACCAGCGGGTCAACGTACCAGCGGGTCGAGACCTCATTCCAGAGGGTGCGGAAGCGGACAATGAGGCCGCCTACCAGCGGCGCTCCTGAAGTGAAGGGCCGTGGTTTGATGGTCCAGCGCTCGGTAAGCTCTGCGGTGAGCTGCTTCAGGGGATCACGCGCCTGCTGCAAGCCGGACGCGGGAGCCGTTGGGCCGCCGTCCTGGGATGCCCGGGCTTCAGCAGCGCGCAGCTCATCCCGCAACGCTTGAAGGATAGCGCTGGCGGTTGCCGCTTCTTGGGATGGCTTGCTGGGCGGAACGCTGCTCATAGAGTGCTGACGCCTGGTATGGTCACCGCAGGGTCCGGCGAGTAGTGCCCGCCGTCGGGTGATTAGGGGTCTGTTGCTTCTCCAAAGTGGAGGCGGGTGAGGAGCTGGCTGTAGAACTGGTCTGTTGAGCCGTCGTGGATAAAATAGGCGTTGTACGGGCTACGGCGCACGGTGACCGTCGCTCCTTCAGGCAGGGGTAGGTCTACCTGGCCGTCTACGCTCAGGAACGCACCTTGGTCGCTGTGCACGGTAAGCTCAACCTCTGCATAGGGCTCCAGCACCATCGGATTGTCCAGGGTGGCGTGGGCAGAGACGGGCATAAGGATGATATTGGGCGACGTTGGGTGCAGCACGGGCCCGCCGGCAGCCAGGACGTAGCCCGTTGAGCCCGTGGCCGTGGCGACGATGACAGCATCTGCGCGGTAGCTGGTGACCGGCTGCTTGTCTATACTCACCATGATAGTGATGGGCCGACCCACCGCGCCGCGTGCAATGACCACGTCGTTGAGGCCGTTAAGCTGCGGCTCGTCCGCCAGGAGAGGATGGTGCTCCTGCGTAAAGAGGGCGTTCAGCACCGTTGGCGGGCAGGTGGCTTGGAGCATGGCGCGCGTAGAGGGGGCCTCCTCTCTTTCCAGCAAGTGGGGAACCTGCTCCAGAGCGTCATCCGGCGGCACCCCCGCCAGGAACCCCAGACGGCCGTAACGGATGCCAAGGATGGGGATAGGATGCGGGATAAGCGAGCGGGCAGCGCGCAGGATGGTGCCGTCTCCGCCGATAGTCACCAGGGCGGAAGTATCGGGCATCAAAGGGGTAGTGGACTGCTCCGCCCAGGCTGAGGCAGTCCAGACCTCGTACTTGCTTTGCTGCAGGCGTTCCTTCAGCGCCTCGCAGAGGGCAAGCGCTTCCGAGAGCCGGGGGTGATAGAGGATGCCGATGCGCTTGCTCATGATGGGCTGCTCAAGGGTACTACCATAGAATGGTCACCTACGCGCACCGCGGCGCACAGGGTGAGCGCTTGAGCGCGCCCACGTGTGGCGGTATGGCCCTGCGCAACTATCAGTGTGTCTAGACGCACCCGTGACATAGCAATATATCAGCATACGTAGGCCCCAGATGCAAAGTCAATCATAGACAATTGACGCTTACTGGGAGCTACGCTACTGTGAAGGCCAGAGTGGTACTGAGGAAACGATGAACTTCCAGGCTCCGGTCCCAGCCGATGCCACGGCGACAGAGCTGACGCCCGCTGTTACCCGTCCGTGGCGGGATCTGGTGACCTCCCTGCGGCCGCGCCAGTGGTTGAAGAACGGCCTGGTCTTCATGGCGCTGCTGTTCTCCATCAATGAGTACTGGTCTCTTACCGACCTCCCGGCCGTCACGGAGATTGTTGCCCGCTCCTTTGCCGCCTTTGTCCTCTTTTCCATGCTCTCCAGCGCCGCGTATCTGCTCAACGACGTGATGGATGCTTCCCAGGATAGGGCTCACCCGACCAAGCGCAACCGTCCCATTGCGGCAGGCCGGGTCTCTCCAACAGTAGCCCTCGCGGCGTCCGGCGTGCTTGCTGCCGGCGGTCTTGGGGCCAGCCTGTTGCTGGGGCCTGCCTTCGCCCTGGTGACGGCAGGATACATAGCCCTCACGACGGCGTATACCCTGGGCTTGAAGCATCAGGTCATCCTGGACATCTGCATCCTATCGATGGGGTTTGTGCTCCGAGCGGTAGGGGGCGCAGTAGCCATCCAGGTGCCCATCTCTCCGTGGCTCTACGTGTGTACCTTCCTGGGCGCACTCTTCCTTGCGATTCCCAAGCGTCGCCATGAGCTGCTGCTGCTCCAAGACAAGGCGTCGGAGCATAGGAAGACGCTGGAGGCGTACTCTCCGGAGCTGCTGGACCAGATGCTAGGCGTTGTGGCCCCCAGCACCGTAATCGCGTACTGCCTGTACACGTTCAGCGCTGCGGCACTTCCTATGAATCACGCCATGATGTGGACACTTCCCTTTGTGGTGTATGGGGTGTTTCGTTATCTTTTCCTGGTCTATCACAAGCAGATGGGCGGGAGCCCGGAAGAGACGTTGCTTGGAGACAAGCCGCTCCTCCTGGATGTGCTTCTGTGGCTGGTGGCTTCAGGAACTATCCTGGTAGTGTTTCGGGGTCAGGAATAGCCAGTAACGCAGCAGCCCTGTCTGATATCTTGCTATCTAGCAAGTCGCTGCTAGAATGTGGTCACGGCTGTGCGCCCGTCAAAGGGTGAAGTTTCACGGCCTGAGACGAAAGGAGCCGCCTTGGAACGCTCAAGCAGTGTCAATGAGCGCATTGTGACCAACGTAGAACGCGCTATTGTTGGGAAGCGGGCTGAAGTAGAGCTGGCTGTTGTGGCGCTCTTGTGCCAGGGCCATCTGCTTATCGAAGACGTGCCGGGCGTGGGTAAGACTACGCTGGCAAAGAGTATTGCACGTTCTCTAGGATGCTCGTTCAGACGGCTTCAGTTTACGCCCGACCTCTTGCCCACCGATGTTACGGGCGTTTCGATTTTCAACCAGCGCGACCAAGACTTTGAGTTCCGCGCCGGGCCGGTCTTTGCCCAGATAGTCCTTGTAGACGAGATCAACCGAGCGACGCCAAAGACGCAGTCGGCGTTGCTGGAGGCCATGGAAGAGCGACAGGTGTCCGTGGACGGCATGCCGCACATGCTGCCCAATCCCTTCATGGTGATGGCGACGCAAAACCCAATCGAGTACGAAGGCACATTTCCGCTTCCAGAGGCGCAGCTAGACCGTTTCCTCATGCGAATTAACCTTGGGTACCCCTCCACGGCCGACGAAGTAGTGATCCTGGACCGCCTGCAGGATCACGACGAGGTGGGAGAAGTAGAGCAAGTAGTGGATGTTGAGGAACTCTTGCAGATGCAAGCGGTAATAAAGAGTGTCTATGTGGATTCGCTTGTGAAGCAATACATTGTGGCGCTGTCAGACGCTACTCGCCATCACGATGATGTCTATCTTGGAGCTTCTCCACGCGGTTCTTTGGCGCTGTTCAGGACGGCGCAGGCTTATGCGATGTTGCACGACCGGGACTTTGTGCTCCCTGACGATATCAAAGTGCTATCCATCCCAGCCCTTGCTCATCGCATCATCGTCAATCCTGCCGCCAGGGTTAAGGATGTGTCGCCGGATGACGTTATCCGTCAAGTTATTGCTGTCACCCCAGTGCCGGGCGCTCGCGCCGGACGGGGAGTCGCATCCTAATTCAACCGCGCTGGAACAGTGTGGCGGTGGATGATGCAGAGAACCCCTGGGAACCGTAAAGCAATGTTCCACTCTGCCGCGCTCTGCGGGACTGTCCTCGAACCTTAAGGTATGAGCAAATTTCCATGCGCGTGGCACTGGTAGTCTTTCTTACTCTCCTCTGTGCTCTCTTCGCGCTGGCCAACGGCTCAGACCTCTTTGCTCGGGTGACCTATATGCTCACCGGCCTGCTGGTGGCAGGAGGGATATGGGCGCGCCTTAGTTTGTCGGGCGTCAGCGTGCGCATGCCAGCGGGGACGACGCTCACAACAGTAGGGCAGGACGCTGCTATTCCCCTCACCGTCCAGAATAGTCACCCCATACCCAAGCAGTGGCTTGAATTGCAGGTGCAGTCTACCCTCCCTGTGGCTCCCGTGCCCCATGTGGTGCATTTGGCAGCCGGTATGGGGGTGAATGTTCCCCTGAGTTTTCCCTGCATACAGCGGGGTCGCTACACCGTTGGGCCCATTACCGCGAGCAGCAGCGACCCCTTTGGCTTGTTTCAACGAAAGCGACAGTTTCCCGGCCGCCACAATGTGCTCGTCTATCCCGGCACGGTGGCTCTGCCAGACTTCGTTCTGCCGCCTGCCGAGCTTCCTGGTGAGGGGCGGCACCGTCGCCGCACCCACTTCATCACCCCGAACGCGTCCGGCGTGCGGGAGTATGTCTTTGGCGATAGCTACAACCGTATCCACTGGCCCAGCACAGCCCGCAACAACCAGCTGATGGTGAAAGAGTTCGAGTTGGACCCTGCCAGTGAAACATGGCTGATCTTGGATATGGAGCAGCGAGTGCACGCGGGCTCTGGGCTGCAAAGTACCGAGGAATACGGCGTCACCCTGGCTGCTTCTGTGGCGAAGCTCTATCTGGAATCTAGCCGTCCGCTGGGGATGCTCACCAACGGCCGCTACCTGGACGTGCATCGTCCGGAGCGCGGCGGTCATCAGCTTGTTAAGATCATGGAAGCCTTGGCCCTGGCGCGTGCGGAGGGACACATCTCCCTGGCTAGCTTGCTGGCGGCAGAGTCCGGGCGCTTTGGCCGGTTCTCCACGCTACTCGTTGTAACGCCTTCTGTTGAGGAGTCCTGGGTGCACCAGCTAGAGCACCTGATGCGCAAAGGCGCTCGGGTAGCTTCTGTCTTCGTGGACCCGAATACCTTTGGGGCAGTGTCCAACCCCCTCTTGGTGGTCAGCGCGCTGCTGGCCGCGGGCGTGCAGTCCTATTCCCTCAAGCGGGGCGAGTCGGTACAGCAAGCGGTGGAGGCGATGGAGGACATCGCCGCAGTCGCACAGATAGCCGTGCCGGAAGGTACCGGGCAACTATGAGCACGAGATCGCAGTTCAGCCGAAACGGCGAACAAGATACCCCGGCGGCCTTCCGCTTAGACACTTTCTCGTTCGATGGCTTCAAAGCCATACTCCGCCCGGAAGAGGGATGGCTGGTCCTTTTTCTGGCCACCATGCTCTTCCTGGTGACGGTCTGGGCCGTAGAAGGGGCAGGCTGGGTGCGGGAAATGCCCGGGCTCTCCGGACTAACGTTACTGGCAGTTCTGATCAGCTATGTGCTCTCCCGATTCAAGGTATGGGCTCTGTTGCTCCATCCCTTAGGAGCGTTTCTTGGGCTGGTAGCGGGAGGCTGGCTTACCATAACCGTCGCGGATGGCGCAACTTTTGAAGAGCAGGCCATTGATGCGGCGTTGCGCTTGAATGAGTTCTGGATCATTGCCCAGGAGGGTGGTATCAGCACGGACGGCCTACCCTTTGCGGTACAGGTGATAATATTGGCCTGGCTGGTTGCCTACGGGTCCACCTGGTTCTTGTACCGCCACCACAACGTTTGGCTGGCGCTGGTTCCGCCGGCAATAGCGTTGCTGGTTAACCTAACCTACTTGCCTGGCCGGTTTGGGGAGTTCTTCTTCATGTTTGTGCTCCTAGGACTGGTGCTTGTGATGGCATCGCAACGCTCTGAGCTGCAGCGCCACTGGCGGAATGAGAAAGTTAGCCCCAATGAGATGCGCCGGGCGGGCTCCATGGCCCCGGTCTTCTTTTCCGGCGGCATACTGCTGGCGCTGGTCTTCTGGATGCCGCACATTGGGCAATCACTGCCGGTGACTATCTTCTGGGAGCAAACGACTGCGCCCTGGCGCTCCTTTGAGCGTGAGTTTGACCGGCTCTTTGCTTCTCTTAGCTCGGGCCAGGTGGCGCCGCTCCACTCGTTTGGTGGGGCCTTACCGCTGCGAGGCGCGGTCAACTTTGGTGACGAATTGGCCGCAGCCGGCCGGATGAGCTTGGCTCGAAACACTGTGTTTTTCGTGCAGGCGGATGAGCCGGGCAACTGGCGCGCCGAAACCTACAGCGTCTACACCGGACTAGGATGGGTGCAGCCGCCGAGAACGGAGAAAGCGTTGCCGCAGAATCCGGTTCAAGGCGCTATCAACGAATATCAGGAGCGCGTGCCCTTTACGCAAACGATGGAACCCGTCTCGTCTCAAGATATCCTCTTCTATCGCGGCTTGCCCATCTACGGCAATACGCCTGCGAAGGGCGAGGTCAGCGAACCTCTTGCGGTTACCCTGGACCTGGACGATCTGGGGAACAACAACGCGCTCAGCCCCACACTGCAGGAGCTTGCCAGGACGCTGCGAGCGAGTTTGCGCAACCCGGGGAGGTTAGTAACCCAGCAAGAACTCCAGAGGCTATTACCGCCTGATTTGCGGGTTACCCGGCCAGCCGTGAGAGGCGCGGAGGTGCTGGCGCTGGACATAAGGCGCACAGAGTCGTTCCCCCCAGATTTTAACGTTGTACGGCCTTCCGTTCCCGTGGGTCGGAGGCAGGCGTACAGCGTGACCTCGTCAATCTCTGTCGCGCCGGTGGAATTGTTGCAGGAAGCAGGGCGAGAGTATCCCGGCTGGGTGACGGATAGGTATCTCCAGCTTCCACAGGACCTTCCGCCAAGGGTAATGGACACGGCCAGGGAGTGGACAAAGGACGTTACTACCCCGTTCGATCAAGCCGTGGCTATCGAAGCCAAGCTGCGGGAATTTGAATACAGCACGAATATCCCACCGCCACCAAGAGAAAGCGACGGAGTGGACTACTTTCTGTCCACGCGGCGGGGTTATGCAGACTATTATGCTTCTGCAATGGCGGTCATGCTGCGAGGCGTGGGTATTCCCAGCCGGGTTGTGGTGGGTTATGTGAGCGGTGACTGGGATAGCCAGCAAGAGCATTACGTGGTGCAGGAATCACACGCACACGCCTGGGTGGATGTCTTCTTTCCTGCCTACGGCTGGGTGGAGTTCAACCCTAGCCCTAACTGGCCCACGTTCCCGCGCCGATTCCTCACCAGCGGCGGTTTTGCTGAAGAGGATGAGCTTTTTGATGACGACCTGCTTGAAGGCGGTGACCTGTCGGAGCCGTTGGAAGAAGAGGATGAGTTTATCGATCCCGGAATATTGACGGGCGGGACTGACCAAACGAAGCTTCTGGTAGCCCTAGCGATTATTGGTGCGTCCATTGGGTTTGTCACGTTGCTACTACGCTTCCTGTGGGAGCTGGGAATGCGATCTCTGAGCTTTTCCGCGCAGGTGTACGAGAAGATGTGCCGGCTGGCTGGCCTAGCTGGCCTTGCTCCCAAGGCCCAGGAGACACCACACGAATATGCCCAAACGATCGGCCGTTCCCTGCCGCGGGTGCAAGGTGACGCTGATGAGATTGCCCAGGGGTATGCCAGGAGCCGCTACAGCCAGGAGCCGCTAACCCCCGAGGAGATGACCGGGATCAACAAAGCATGGATGGCGTTGCGGCAAGCGCTCTTCATAGGAATTCTGGTTCGTATCAGACGGTTTGGGCGTCCGCCACGCCCCTAGGTTAGCCGCACGCTTTAGTCTTCGGCGGGAGAAGGGGAAGAAGGGTTACCAGTCCTTCACTACGCCACGGTTCCGTCCGGCATCGGAAGTAGACTGGTGATAGCGGCGTTGCAGTTCGTTCTCTTTTTCCCGTAGCGCATCCAGGATAAGGAACGCGTCTTCCAGCGTTACGTCCTCGCCAGCAATCTTGAGCGCCTGCTGCAACTCGCGCGGGCGGGGTTGAGCATTCTGGTTCCCAGCCTGCCGCTGCGAGTCGCCACCCTGCTGGCTGGCTTGCTGCTGCTGGCTCTGCTGATCAGAGTTCTGGTCGCTTTGACCATCGCCCTCTTGCTGCGCTTCCCTCTCCTGTTGTTGAGCCTGTTGCTCTTGTATGCGTAGCAGCGCGAGCTCCAGGTTTATCTTGGCGTCTAAGTCTGATGGGTCTTGGAGCAGCGCACGCCGGTAAGCCTCGTAAGCCTCTTCATACTGGCCGAGCTGGTAGAAGGCGTTGCCGATGTTGAAGTTGGCCGGGCCGCGTAGCTCTTGAGACTCGGAGGTAAGCGCGCGCTGATGTTCCCGCGCGGAACGTTCATACTCCCCAATTTTGTAAAGGGCGGTTCCCACGTTGATGGAGAGCTCCGGCATGTCGGGCCGCTGGACCTGAGCTTGCCGGAAAGAGTCCAGCGCTTGCAAGAAGAAGGACTGTTGGTAAAAGCGGGCGCCCTGCTCGTTCAGCTTGAAGGCGGCGCCTTCCTGGGTGGTTCCGCAGGCCAGCGTGAGCATCAAGGTTAGGGGCAGCGCCAAGGTGAGCGCAGGGAGCACGGGCACTTTCACCGAGCGGCGTTCGGTAATGAGATATTCGCCGGCGAGGAAGATAAAGGCCAGAATCACAAAGATGCTTGTGAGGTCGTTGAAGGGGACCTGCTCTTCCGCAGGTGTGGGCTCTATCCCGGCCTGCCGTGCGCTTTCGTAGGCGCGTCGCAGTTCGTTGCCGCCAAAGGAGGCCAGGGAGTAGCTCCCGCCGGTGCCTTCTGCCAGGAGCTTGAGGGGCGCGTCCTCCAGCCTAGTGTGGACCACGACGCCGCTCTGGTTCAGCTTCATCTCGCCGTCTTCCATGGGGATGGGCCCGCCACCCGGCGTTCCAAAGCCCACCGTGTAGACCGGCACGCCTTCCTTGGCGGCTTGGGCAATGGCGGAAGCAACGTCGCTGCCGTGATCTTCGCCGTCGCTAAGCAGGAAGACGGCCTTGAAGGGCGAAAGACTCTGGCGCACCGCCAAGACTGCGGTTCTGGTGCCACTGCTCAATGCGCTGCCGGAGGTAGGGGCGGAGTCGGGATTCACAGACCGGACAAAGACTTTTGCCGCACCGTAGTCGTACGTAGTGGGGAAGCGCAGCGTTGCGTCACCGGCAAAGACCACCAGGCCAATACGGTCGCCCTGGAGGGCATCGATAAGTCTGAGGGTCTGCGCCTTGGCCTCGTCCAGCCGGGAAACGTCCATATCTTGAGCGGCCATGCTCAAAGACACATCCATTGCGACAACCACATCCCCCTGGCCGGGCTTTGGCGCGTCCTCCAGCGTGCCGAAGTAGGGCCGTCCCAACGCAACCACGCTGGCAGCCAGCGCGAAGAGCAGGAGGGCTACTTTGAAGCGCTGTTTGAACCCGCTTACCGAGGTAAGTAAGGAGTTCAGCACTGTGCCCTGGGCAAAGAGCCGCAAGCTGCGCGCCTTCCAGCGAGTGAGCACCAGGAACATGACCCCCGCCAGGATAAGCGTGGGAAGGAGGAGTAACGCCTGAGGATAGTTTAGGTACATAAGCTCACTATGGAATGCGCTTAAAGCCTAGAGTACGAGCGGCTATCTCCAGCAACAAGAACAGGCAGGCCAGCAAGAGGAACGGTGTCCTAAGGTCTATGATATCAACGTACTTTGTCTCGCCGCTCTGGGTGGTCTCCAGATTGCTGATGAGGCGGTAAATGCTTCGCAGCGCGTCCTGGTCAACGGCCCGGAAATAGGAGCCGCCGGTAATCTCGCTGATGGTGCGCAGGGTTTCTTCGTCGATAACAGTGTCCATAGAGACCAGGCCCCGGCGCGTGCCGCCGCTACTGGGATTGGCGCTGGCATCGCTGCCGACGCCTACGGTGTACACACGGGCCTTCAGCAGGTGCGCCATCTCCGCGGCGGTGTTGGGTGCAATGTCCCCGGCGTTGTTCTGTCCGTCCGTTAGGAGAATGACCAGCCGGGATTTGCCCTGGCCCTCTCGCAGCAGGTTGACCGCTGTGGCAAGGCCGTTGCCAATGCCTGTTCCTTCGGGAAGGCGGCCATGCCCCGTCTCGGAGAGCGTCTGCAGCAGCAGAGGGTAGTCTAGGGTCAGCGGGCTAACCGTCACGGCTTCGGATGCAAAGGCCACTAGGCCCATGCGGTCGCCGGAGCGGCCTGCCACAAACTCTTCTATAGTGCCCTTGGCCATTTCAAGGCGAGTTAGAGCCCCCATATCCGTGGCTGCCATGCTGTAGGAGACGTCTATGGCAAGGACGATGTCGATGCCTTCTGTGGGGATGACCTCCACGGCGCGGCTAATGCTAGGGCGGGCCAGCGCTACGATGAGCATCACGAGGGTCAACACACGCAGCGCGTCCATCACAAATCCCAGCCGCTGCCGGGGCGTTACCGGGAGCTTGCTCGCAATAGCTACGCTGGAGAAGCGCAGCGTGCCGCGTGCCTGTCCGCTGGTGAGGATTCGCCACAGCAGCAGCGGCACCAGGGCAACGAGCAACAGCAGGGCAAACGGCTCACCAAGATGGAACGTCATGACGCTGCCTTACCGCGCTTCCCTTCCCGCAAGGGCTTCATTCGCCACTTCCGCAGGCTCCCCCGCAGTTAGGTCTAGTATCTCGTAGGCCATGTTCAGCAAGCGAGCGGCCCGCTGAGGATCGGGATGGTAGTGCGCCCAGCGGATGGCGTCGCACTCCTCCAAGAGTCCCACCACAACGCGGGTCTCCCAGGTGCCCAGCCGCTCCTGTAGCCGTTGGCCTCGAATCTCCGTGGTCGTAGAAGCCGTGAACTCCAGCTCAAAACGTTGGTCGATATAGTTGCGCACTGCTGCGGAGATGAGATTGCAGTAGTCCGAGTAGCGGCCCTGGTCCACCAGGCCCATCGCCCCGATGCGGTCTAGCTCCTCGCGTGTCACATCCTCCAGCGTCCTTCCCAACGCCACGGGGACGGGACGCCTCCTGCTTGCCTTGATGCGCCGGGCGGTAATGGCAGCCAGGGCCAAGCTGCCCAATACGAGAGTTGTCCATGCTATGGGATTGGTGTAAGACGTCGGGACCTTGGCGATGGCTAAGGGCGGCTTGATGTCCCGCAGCGGCTCTTCCACCGGGCCAGTGAGGACGCTGACGACCTCGAAAGCAATGGGCTGTGTGCTGGTTGCAGAAGCCGGAGAGCCGTCTGTGTTGGTGTACGTGACGGTGATGAGCGGCAAGGTGAACTGGCCGGGTAGGAAGCTGGTAATGGCGTACTCCCCTGTTGAAGTCTGGGTGCCATCTATGCCGAGGAGTGGAGTAAGGGCCTTGAAGCCGAGGGCTTCCGCCGAGCCCAGCTTGCCCTGGAGTGTGGGGAACTGCACAAGCGTTTCACGAGGGTGCATGACAATTACCTGGAGCCCCACCTGATCGCCCACGTGGAAGCTGTTCTGAGTGAGGCGTGTCTCTACCGCCACGGTTTCGGCAGCGGCGGGTGCGCCCAAAGCGGCGGGCGTGTCTATCACCGGCAGCAGCGCTGCAATAGAAAAGACGAGGGCGATGAGCTTTATCCGTGACATGTCACGTTCTCCGCGCCCGGCTCTTGAAAAAGACTGCCAGCGGCTCCACGTAGGAGGACTGTGTAGAGACCTCCAGGCTGTCTACTTTCAGCGATTTCAGGGTGCTTTTGCGCTTAGCCCGCGCTTCCAGCGCCAGGCGATAGTACTCGGCGCGTACGGAGGGGTTGCCTGTGTCCACCACGGCCAGGGCACCGGTTTCGGCGTCCTCCAGGGTTACTAGGCCGGCATTGGGCAGCTGCTCCTCTCTGGGGTCGCTAAGCATGATTGCGACGACGTCGTGGCGGCGGCCGGTCACCCGCAGCGTTGCCTCATAGTCCTCCGTAAGGAAATCGGACAGGAGGAAGATGACGCTGCGCCGCCTTTGTAGGTGGTTGGCGTAGCGTAGGGCTTCTACGATGTTGGTGCCGCGGCCGTGGGGTTTGGTGTAAAGCAGCTCCCGGATGATGCGCAGGACGTGCTGCTGGCCTTTGCGGGCGGGCACAAACTTCTCTACGCGGTCACTGAAGGCCACAAGGCCAACTTTGTCGTTATTGCGGATGGCGGAGAAAGCAAGCAGCGCCGCCACCTCTGTGGCCACTTCCAGCTTGGACTGGTCCGCGCTGCCGTAGTCGCCGGAAGCCGAAACGTCCACTACCAGAAGGACGGTCAGCTCCCGCTCTTCCACGAACTGTTTGATATAGGGGTACCCCATGCGGGCGGTGACGTTCCAATCGATGGCGCGCACGTCGTCGCCGGGCTGGTATTCGCGCACCTCGGAGAACTCCATGCCCTGCCCGCGGAAGACGGAGTGGTATTCGCCAAGGAAGGAGGTATTCAGAATGCGGCGCACACGTATCTCTATGCTGCGGATCTTGCGCAGCAGTTCCGCAGGGATGCCCAAGGTGTGAGTATCCTGCGCCGCGCTCTGGGAGGTCATGGCACAGCCACCTGATGCAGCACCCGGTCTATCACCATCTCCGGCGTAATCTCTTCCGCTTCTGCCTCGTAGGTTACGATGATGCGGTGGCGCAGGACTTCATGGGCCACCGCCTTGATGTCCTCTGGGATGACGTAGGCGCGGCCTTGGATGAACGCCCGGGCCTTGGCAGCCAGAGCCAGGTAGATGGTGGCGCGTGGCGAAGCTCCGTAGGCGATGAGCTGGCGCATATCCGGCATGTTGAAGCGCTCCGGCTCCCGAGTGGCGAAGATGATCTGGATGATATAGTTCTTTAGCGCATCGTCCAGACTGAGGCTGCGCACCACTCGGCGGGCGGCGAGCAGGTCTTCAGGCGTGACCATAGTCTGGACGGGCGGCATCTCCTCCCCCATCATCCGCTCCATGATGACCAGCTCCTCTTCAGGAGTGGGGTAGGAGACGAGCACTTTGAGCATAAAGCGGTCTACCTGGGCTTCAGGGAGGTGGTAAGTCCCTTCCTGCTCGATAGGGTTCTGGGTAGCCAGCACCATGAAAGGATCGTCAAGGGGATAAGTGGTGTCCCCGATAGTCACCTGCTGCTCCTGCATAGCCTCTAGCAGAGCGCTCTGCACCTTGGCTGGGGCACGGTTAATCTCGTCCGCCAGGATGAGGTTGGCGAAGATGGGGCCCTTTCTGGGCGAGAAGCTGCCGGACTGGGGGTTGTAGACCAGGGTACCGATGAGGTCGGCCGGCAACAGGTCAGGCGTGAACTGTATGCGCTGGAAATGGCACTGGATCGCGTCCGAGAGGGTGCGGACGGTGAGGGTCTTGGCGAGGCCGGGCACGCCTTCAATGAGGATGTGCCCGTTGCACATCAGCCCAATGAGGAGCTGCTCAAGGAGCTGGGGCTGGCCCACGATGACCTTGCCAACTTCTGCGAGCAACGGCGCGACGAAGCGGCTCTTTTCCGCCACTTGTTCGTGCAGAGCACCGAATGCATCGGCCATCGCACCTCTTCCCTTCGAGCGGCGTGCCCCGCTCGTGGCTTTCCTCACACCCTAAAGCGCACAATGGGCGCTCATGCGCCCACAGTGTGTAGGCTCTATTGTAGCGTGAAATCCCTATTTCGCAAACGTGGGCTTTCGTGCTAGACTTATGTCCTATTTCTCTGCAATCAGGAATGCAGTATCAAAGGCGGCGGAATCCGGACATTAGGTTATGGCACAGCAGAAAGTAGACGGTGCAGCCACTGCAGAGTTCGCTATCCAGCGGGCTCAACTTAGCGATGTTCCCAAGATCCACCAGCTCATCACTTACTTCGCAAATCAGGACGAGATGTTACATCGTCCCCTCAGCGAACTCTACGAGAATATTCGGGACTACTTCGTCATCCGGGAAGGGGACGAGATCATTGGCTGCTCTGCACTCCACGTAGTGTGGTCGGACCTAGCGGAGATCAAGGCAGTTGCAGTACGTGAAGACCACCAGTCCCAAGGGCTGGGCAAACAGCTTATTCACCACTGCATGGAAGAGGCCAAGAGTATGGGCCTTAGCAGTGTGTTCGTCTTGGTGCTCAAGACCGGCTACTACGAACAGCTTGGCTTTAAGCAGGTGGACGTGATGACCCTCCCCCGCAAAGTGTGGGGCGAGTGCCTGCGCTGTCCTAAGTTCCCTCATTGTAATGAGGTGGCCATGGTCTATAACCTACTGCCCGGCGGCGCAGACAGCCTGCAGCAGGACCCCGATGGAGACGTGCCCTCTGCGTTGCTGCCTGTATGGAACAATGCCGGACGCTCTGGTTAGCGCGGGATAGGTAAAAGACACCGGGCCCCGCATAGGCGGGGCATCTTGTTAGATCGAGGATCAGCACATCGCCATGACACAGCAGCACGATCCCCTAACTGAAGAGACCATCTCCAGCCAGCATCTCTTCTCCGGTAGAGTGCTCGGGCTGCGTGTGGATACGGTGCAGTTGCCCAACGGCATTACCAGCAAACGCGAGATCGTGGAGCACGGCCCTGCGGTAGTGCTGGCGCCCATTGATGCCGAGGGACGTGTGCTGCTAGTGCGACAGTATCGCAAAGCCATCGGTGCGAGCCTTCTGGAGCTGCCAGCGGGCGGGATGGAACCTGGCGAGTCGCCGGAAGAGAGCGCCATGCGAGAGCTGCAAGAGGAGACGGGCTATTCTGCGGGCGTGTTGGAGGCTCTGGGCGGCTTCTACGCCGCACCCGGCTACACGGAGGAGTACCTGCATCTGTTCCTGGCAAAGGATTTACGCCACAATCCACTGGCTCCGGATGTTGACGAGCTGTTGCAGCTTGTGCCAACATCGCTGCCAGAAGCTGTGCGGCTTATTGAGAGCGGGGAGATCAAAGACGCTAAGAGCGTGGCTGGCTTGCTGCGTGTGTGGGTCCTGGATAGGGGCAAATCCGGGATTTAGTAATCCACATTTCCTTAAGAAATCGTCTCAAGAGTCCGTTTGGGAGAGCGCTTCTCATGGTATAGTTTAATGCGAAACTTTTCACGAGTTTGTGCCAATTTGGCTGATATCTAACATGGAGTAATATCTATGGTCTTTAGTAAGTTCGGGCAGGGCTCTGCTCCTAAGAATGCTCCCGGGATGCTCTTTTCCCCTCATTTTGACAAGTTCTTCCGCATTCATGAGAAGGTGATGTGGCAGTTCAATGACTTGGATTATTCCAGTATCAAGAAAGAATTGCTGACGCCGGAAGATATTGGCGCCATTCGCGGCGCCATGCTAGTGGAATCTCACAACCCCGTCTATACAGCCCGTATTTTGGACTACTTCCGCCAGGATCATGAGCTCACTTCCTTTGTGGTCACCTGGGCCTACGAGGAGATGAAGCACTACGCCGCCCTGAAGACCTACCTGGAAGCAACCGGCATGGTGGACGCCAAAGAGCTTCTGAAGGAGCTGGACGAGACTCGCGCAGGCCCCTGGGGCGAAGAAGAGATGAACATGACCCGCGTGCAGAGCTTTACCTACACCACGCTCCAGGAGCAGGTGACCGGCCTGTTCTATAAGCGATTTGCGGAGTCTACCAAGGAACCGCTGCTCAAAACTATCTTGAACCTGGTATCCAAGGACGAGTACCGTCACTGCCAGTTCTACTTAGAGAAATGTAAGATGGAGTTGAAAGAGGACAAGCACCTGATGGATGAAGTGGACGACATGCTACTCCGCTTCCAGATGCCCGGCCCCACTTTCATTAAAGACTACAAGAAGCATTCTCAGGCCATGCTCCAAGTGGCTAATATGGACGTTACCGCAATGAAAGAGAGCCTCGACAAGGTTTCGCAGGTCACGGGTAAGCTGCATTTGCTCAAACTTACTACAAACAGGGCCTTCCACCAGAAGCTGCGTGATGAATGGGGCCTTGACCTAGGGCAAGCGCTAGGCGCTCTTCGCTAAACACTCGCTAAGTTAGAAAAAGGGACGGGCTAGCCCGTCCCTTTTGGTATGTCTTTTGTTGAGTAGCTAGCGCGCCAGTCCGTTGATCGAGACGACCTCAATCTCAAAGGTAAGGGCTTTGCCTGCCAGCGGGTGATTGGCATCAATGCGCACGACCTCGGACGTTACCTGTACGATGGTGGCCGCTGCGCCATTGTTAAGCTGCACCTGGTCGCCCTCAGAGACGTCTTCCGGGGCTTGCGCTCGCGGTACTTCAAAGATCATATCCTCTGATGGCTCGCCGTAGGCATCACCTGCCTCCAGGCGCACGGTGACTTTATCGCCAAGGGTAAGGCCCATCACAGCGCCCTCAAAACCGGGGATGAGTTGGCCTTGTCCTACAACAAAGCTGAGCGGTGCACGACCGTACGATGAATCGAACTCCGCGCCGTCGTCCAGTGTCCCTCTATAGTTGACTTCTACTGTATCGCCGTCTTGCACTGATCCTCCTTGTCTTGCGGCTGGCGCTGGAGTGCTGGTAATGCTGCTGGTATCACTGCCGGCGCTAGGACTTGTGCCTGTGCTGTCGCCGTCGCTGTCGTTGTCGCTACATGCGAGGAGAGAAAGCACGGCCATCGCCAGAATCGCCATTCCCACTTGCCGCTTCACTAAATTATGCACTCCTTTGGGCGCTTGTTTTAAGCTCTCGTAAAAAGCATCCTGGCAGCGCGATCGCTGCCAGGGTTCAAGGCTAGTCCTGTTTCAGTACACTGTCAATCCATCCACTATTGCCCTTAGGTACCGTAACCGCGGGGTAAGTTGCGCTAGGCTGCACAAAGGAAGATAGTATCTTCGGCAGCGCTTGGCGCGTAAGCGCGCGGTGCCTAACTATCTTAGAAACAGGTGCCGGCAATGAACGAGGCTCGCCGTAACGGGCTGTTCTCTCTCCACCAGGTGCTCTCCCTCTATCTTCCTTCAGTGGTGCTGTCCTTTGGCATCAGTATGGTTGCGCCCATCATTCCCGTGTTTACCAAGTCCTTCAACGTCGGCTTTGGCGCTGCAGCGCTGGTCTTTGTGGCCTACAACGCGGGCGGCGTGGCCGTCACCTTTCCCGCCGGCTACCTCATCGATAAGATCGGCAGGAAGCCGGTGCTCCTGGCCGGCCCCATCCTGGAGGCTGTGGGTTCCGCCATGACGCCCTTCTCCAGCACGTTCACTCAGCTCTTAATGTGGCGCTTCCTGGCAGGCGGCGCGAACCAGCTCTGGCAGCAGTCACGCCTAGCGGTGATTGCGGACACTGCGGCAGACAATGAGCGGGCGCGCCAGGTGCAGTGGATGATGGGCTTTGGCCGGGCGGGGCATCTCATCGGCCCTGCGCTGGGCGGCTTCCTTGCGGTGCAGTTTGGCATCTGGGTGCCTTTTGTGCTGTTTGCTGCATTGGAGATCTTCATCGTGCTGCCCAGCTTCTGGCTGATTAAGGAGAGCAGGCCGGATAAAGCGCGCCAGGCTGCGGCCGCCACCGCTGCCGGAACGCAAGAGGGCTGGAAGGGCGTCATTGCTTACATGCTCACCTTCCAGATGATCATCTTCTTCATTGTGCAGATGTCGGGACAGCTGGCGCGCGGTGGCCAGGAATACGGGTCGCTGAACCTCTACGCGGTGTACGCGTATAACGTGGGCCCGCAGCTCCTCGGGCTCTTGAATACGGCCTCGGTAGTCTTTGGTCTGCCCGTGCCCTTCATTACGGGGTATCTCATGGACAAGTTTGGCCGCCGGTCGGTTATCGTGCCGGGGTGGGCTTCTTACGCGGTGGCGGTCATCGTCATGTCCTTCACCTCGTTCCTGTCGCTCCCGCTAACCTTCTTCCTGGGCGCGTACATCCTGGTGCAGATGACTCAAGGCACGGTGGGCGGCACGATGCAGGTCTTGGGGACGGACCTAGCGCCCGCGTTCGCCAGAGGGCGCTTCTTTGCTATCTGGAGGCTTATTGCCCAGCTGGGCGCTACCATTAGCCCCGCCCTGTTTGCCTTCTTTGCGGAGTGGCAGGGCTACGGCTCGGGATTTATCTACCTGGCGGTATGCGCGCTGCTGGTCTCGGTGCTGGCGCAGACCTTCCTTGGCAATACCATGGCACGGGCTGACGCCGCCGGTGTGGAGCCGAAAAAAGCGACGTAGCTGCAGACCTCAGGCGTGAGGGCGCACGTCTATCTCATAGCGGCGGTTGAGCGCACTCGGCCACTGGCCGGTAGAGACGCGCAGGGTGACATACCAGCGGTAGTTCGCCCCCTGCACGGTTGGGAGTGCGTCAAAGGGGACGTTGAGGGAAACCTCAGCGGCGGAGCTACCGGGCGCGTCGTCCTGTGGAACCACTATCTCTGATCGCTTGTGCTTTGCAAGGTCGATGTCGCCCACCTTGCGCCGTGACTGGTGAGCGGTTATCCCTTCCAGACCAATGGCCACCTGCCGAATCGCAGTGCCCGGCCTGGGACGAAGCTCGCAGCGCACAGTGATGTCGCCGCCGGCAGCAACGGTGGCAGCGCTCACCCAGACTGGGTTCAGTGACGGGACGCTCCTTAAGCAGAGTGGAGAGTTTGAGCAGGCCATAGCCGACTATCAGACAGCCCAACAGCAAGAGGAACATAGTCCCTCCCAGGATAATCGCTGTGAGTAATCCGAGGCCCGTCGCAGTGGCTATTGCGGGCAACTCCAGCCGGTTGGCTGTGGCTTTTAACTCTTGCATGCAACCCTAGTGTGGCGCCGGTATAGCGCAGAGATAGTAATGCTGCCAGGGAATATAATACTAGGTTTTTTCGCTTGGGGAAGCCCCTTGTGCATTGACCGCGCCGCGGGTGCGGGCCTACAATCGGGCGTACTATGACTACGCAAGACCCCAAACAAAACGCCGCTAACGTGGGCGCCGCGCCGGAGCACCCGCCCTATATCTGGTGGGCCGGCAAAGTTACCCCCTGGGAGGAGGCGAACGTCCACGTCACTATGGTGGGCTGGTCCGGCGTCTCTGCGGTGTTCGAGGGCATCCGCGCCTACTGGGATGCGGAGCGGGAGGAGTTTCTCATCTTCCGCTTAGACCAGCACATGAGGCGATTTTCCGACTCCATCAAGTTCATGCGTATGGTGCAGACCTACTCGGCTCAGGATATTGAGGCTGCCATTGCGGCCCTGATCCAAGCCAACGGCTACCGGGACGACGCCTATTGCCAGCCCCTAGCGTACATGGGGCGCAGCGTGCCCGGCTACTTCCCTGCAGACGGCTTCCCCAGCGAGGTGTTTATTACCACTCGGCCTGCGCCCTCCAACCTGGGCAAAAGCCGGGTCATGTCCGGCGGCGTCTCTTCCTGGGCGCGCATCTCCGATAACGTCATGCCCGCACGGGCCAAGGCGGTGACCAACTACCAGAACAGCCGCTACGTCTCCAACGAGGCACAGCTTCACGGCCACGACATAGGGCTTATCCTCAACGACCGCGGCAAGGTAGCCGAGGGCTCCTACGCCTGCGTGTTCATCGTTCGCAACGGTGTCGCTATCACGCCAGCCAAGACACAGGGCATCCTGGAGAGCATCACCAGAGACAGTCTCATTGAGATGCTGCATGAAATGGGCGTGGCGACGGAGGAGCGAGAGGTGGACCGCACCGAGCTCTACGTGGCCGACGAGGTCTTCCTCTGCGGCACGTTAATGGAGATCGCCGCTGTAGGCAGCGTCGACCACTACAAGGTGGGCGAGGGCGCAATGGGGCCCCTGACCAAGACGCTGGAGCAACGCTTTGAGCAGGTAGTGCGACGCAAAGATGAGCGCTACGCCCACTGGCTAACGCCGGTGCCTGTGAAGGCAGCCGCGCCCAGCCGCTAGTTCCCCTAACGGAGTTGTAGCATACTAGACAAAAGTAGTCTTATCGCGTTTGCCGCCACCCAGAACCCGGAGCAGGCCAAGCACTTTTATGGGGAGGTGTTAGGGTTGCAGCTGATGTCCGACGAGCAGTGGGCGATGGTGTTCAATGCCAACGGGACAACGCTGTGGCTTCAGAAAGTGGAGCAAGTGTCGCCCACGCCGTACACCGCGCTAGGGTGGCGCGTGGATGACATTCGCGCCACTATACGTGGTCTCACAGAGCAAGACGTGGTCTTTGAGCGCTACGAGTTTCTTCCTCAGGACGAGGATGGTGTCTGGAGCGTGCCGGGCGGCGCACAAGTGGCCTGGTTCAAAGACCCGGACGGGAATCTGCTCTCGCTAACCCAGTTCTAGCCGCAAGGTTTGCTGCGCAATGCCATCAAGTAGTATTGAGTCAGCACGCATACTAGTTGTGTAGAAACGCCATGATTATTGGGGTGCCCAAGGAAGTGATGGATCAGGAGTATCGCGTGGGGCTCACGCCCGGCGTGTGCGGCCTGCTGGTCAAGCGCGGCCACACGGTGCTGCTCCAGTCCGGCGCGGGTGCAGGCGCAGGCCATGAAGACTCCAGCTTCAAGACGCAGGGCGTGGAGATAGCTAAGAGCGCCGCAGAGGTCTGGGAGCGGGCAGGACTGGTGGTCAAGGTAAAGCAGCCGCTACCCGAAGAGTATCCCTATTTTCGGGCCGGACTGAACCTCTTCTGCTTCTTTCACCTGGCTGCAGAGGCAGACCTTGCGAGGGTGTTGCTGAAGGAGCGGGTGAACAGCATTGCCGCTGAGACGGTGCAGACCGCGGACGGCGCGCTGCCGGTGCTTTCGCCCATGAGCGAGATTGCGGGCAAGATGACGCTGCAAGTGGGCGCATACTATCTCTCCAAGCCGGGTGGTGGTATCGGCAAGCTGCTGCCGGGCGTAGTAGGCGTGTCGCCTGCCAAAGTGGTGGTCGTAGGCGGCGGCAGCGTGGGCACGGCCGCGGCTCGCATGGCCCTGGGCGTGGGCGCAGAGGTTACAGTGCTCGACCGCTCCCACCGCCGGCTGGTCTATCTCCAGGAAAACTTGCACGGCAATCTGGTAACCATGCTCTCCAACGAGGTCGCGCTGGCGGATACGCTGCCTGTGGCCGATGTGGTGGTGGGCGCAGTGCTGGTCCCGGGGGCTAAAACGCCTTCTGTGGTGACCCGCGAGATGGTGCGGACTATGCAGCCCGGCGCTGTCATCATCGACGTTTCTATTGATCAGGGCGGCTGCATTGAGACGGCCCGGCCCACGCACCACAGCGACCCCACTTACGTTGATGAGGGCGTGGTACATTATTGTGTAATAAATATGCCGGGAGCGGTGCCCCGTACCGCCAGCCAGGCCTACGCCGCGGCGAGTTATCCTTACGTAGCGCAGATTGCTGACACGGGCCTGGAGCAGGCGGCGCAAGACCAGGCGATTGCCCTGGGGCTGAACACCTACCAGGGTGTGGTAACCCATCCTGCGGTAGCGGGAGCCTTGGGCGTTGAGGCTGTCCCGCCGCAGCAAGTTCTAAAGAAAAACGAATGACCTCGCAAAACACCAACCGTAGACCAAAATACGAGCGGCAGATCTCCGCCGGCGGGGTGGTGTACCGTCGCGGAGATGGGAAGCTAGAGATCTTGCTCTGCGGCCGCCACCAGCCGCTCCTCTGGGCGCTGCCTAAAGGGACGCCCAATCCCGGCGAGGCTATTCAGGAGACCGCTCGGCGTGAGGTGAACGAGGAGACAGGCGTGCAGGTGGAGATTGAGAGCGAGCTGGGAGCCATCCGCTACTTCTTCATGCGCACGCAGGACAATACCCGTTGCGACAAGACGGTGCACCACTACTTGATGCGTCCTTGCGGCGGCAATATCTCTTTGCATGACCACGAATTTGATGAGGTGCGCTGGTTCCCCATCCGAGATGCAATGGCTACTATGAGCTATCCCAATGAGGTGAATATCGTTAGGAAGGCCTACGAAGCGCTGACCGGCCAGCCTCTGCCAGACGAGGATCCACCCGCGCCCGAGTCTTCACCCGGTAACGAAGAGCAGCCATGAGCGCTCGTCCGGACCCCGCGCCCATCAGTGATGGCACCCCCATCCGCCTGGTTGGCGAGCAAATAGTGCTACGAGAGAAACGGCTGGACGACGCCGACGACGATTTCGACTGGCGGTCGGACCCAGAGCTGGCGACCTTCGACGCCGTGCCGGCGCTGCGCATGTCGCGTGCGGATTTTAAGCGCATCTTGGAGCGTGACTTGGGGCACCCCTATCCGCGGCAGCTCAATCTCTCCATCGAGGATATTAGGACAGGCGACCACATTGGCAACTGCATGTTCTATGACTACCAAGAGTATCGGGCGGAAGCAGAGCTCGGCATCATGATTGGCCGGAAGGACTACTGGGGCCAGGGCTACGGCACGGAAGCCATCACGCTCTTCACTGACTACCTCTTCAGCGAGCGCGGCCTGAAGCGCATCTATCTGCATACCCTCAAGTGGAACGTGCGGGCCCAGAAGTCCTTCATGAAGGCTGGCTTTACACCGGTGCGGGAAGTCATGCGTAACGGTTATCTCTTCATCCACATGGAGCTTCTTGCTCCCGAGCCGCAACAGGCGCAGCAAGACGCCTAGCGCCCCTTCCGAAACTTCTTTCCCCTATCCCCGTTAGAACAAATGAGGCAACCTGCGCGCGTTTGAGGGGGTAGCCATAGGGGCACAACCACGGCAAGTTAAGAATGGCGCCTGGCGAAAATGGCCGGGTTTCTTGCGCGTAGCGGGAGCCGCCGGCCTTCTCTTACTGGCTCTTACGGCGTTGTCTGGGGGAGCCGGTCTCCGTTCAGCGGTCGCAGCGCCGGTGTTCCTGCTGCCCTGGGAAGCAGGTCAGCGGATGTACGTCTTCCAGGGACAGGCCCAAGGCACGCACCAGAGCTATTACTCCAAGTATGCTTACGACTTTGCCCCCGCGCCCACCGGCGATGGCACCTTCACCGTACTCGCCAGTAGTGACGGGACGGTCGTGGAGCTGGAGGAAGACTACCCCACCAGCCCCGACTGCGATCCTGCTTCTTCAGGGCAGGACAACTATGTGGTGCTGGACCACGGCGATGGGTACGGATCGATCTACAGGCACCTAGCTCCCCAGAGCGTGGTTCCGCTTGAAGGCGCAACGGTAAGGGCCGGAGACGCGTTGGCCGTGACCGGCAAGACGGGCTATGTCTGTGGCTCGCCGCATCTCCACTTCACGATCGTGGAGTTGCCTACCCGGAAATCGGCGGACATCCCCTTCTCCGACCCCGATACGCTGAATGACGGCGGGCGGCCTCGCTCCGGGTTTTGGTACATCTCCGCGAACACGGCTAGTAGCTCCACGAACACGGCTAGCAGCTACATCATCACGCTACCCTTCACGCCGCGGCGGGCGCTGCTCATGGAGGATCCGTTGCCCCGTAACGTTAGCGTGGCGCAGAACATCAGCCCGCCGAGGCCATGATCGGGAACTCGGCTGTATCGACTGCCCCATTGTCAGCCGCAACACGTCTCCCCGTAGCGCCTAAGTGATGCTATAATTGTTAGGCGTTCTCGCCTATAGTTTCAACTTTTCATCGAAAGGATACCCATACCCATGCTTCGCGCCGCAGTCATTGGTGCCACCGGAGTAGTAGGCCAGCAGTTTGTGGTGGCCCTCCAAAAGCACCCCTGGTTCCAGCTTTCACTACTCGCCGCATCCGAACGCTCCGCCGGCAAGAGCTACAAGGATGCGCTGCGTGATCCTTCCGGCGCAACGCATTGGTATTGCGACGAAGCTCCGGATAAGGATGTCCTAGAGATGCCCGTGGTAGAGGCCGACAAGCTGGACGGCACCGAGGCAGATATCTACTTCTCCGGATTGGAGACGGCGGCCGCAAAGGAGCTGGAGCCCCGTTTTGCTAAGCATGCCGTAGTCATCAGCACTGCGCGATCATTTAGAGACGAACCGGACGTGCCGGTGCTCATCCCCGGTGTTAATGACGACCACACATCCTTGATTGAGCGGCAACGGAGAGAGCGCGGCTGGCATGGTTACATCGTTACCCAGCCCAACTGCACCACCACCGGCCTGGCGGTGACCATGCGCCCCATCATGGACGCTTTTGGGGTGCGCCAAGTGCTCATGACCTCCATGCAGGCTATGTCTGGCGCGGGCCGTGCCGGCGGCGTGCTGGGCTTAGATATTCTGGACAATGTAATTCCCTACATCCCCAATGAAGAGCAGCGAGTTGAGCTAGAGAGCAAGAAGATCCTGGGCCGCTTGGGAGAAGGCGCTATTGCTGACGCGGACTTTCGTATCAGCTGCACCTGCACCCGGGTCAATGTGATGGACGGCCACACGGAGACGGTCTTCCTCTCTACCGAGCGCCCGGCTAGCGTGGCCGACATCCGTGCGGTGATGGAGTCCTACGCGCCGGTGCTGCAGCCGCTAGGGTTGCCCTCCGCGCCTGAGCATATGATTGTCGTGAGCGACGACCCTTTCCGTCCGCAGCCTCGTCTTGACCGCGACACCGAAGACGGCATGGCGACGGTAGTGGGTCGCATACGAGAGGATGGCGCGCTGGACAACGGCATCAAGTACGTGCTCCTCTCCCATAACACCAAGATGGGCGCCGCCAAGGGCGCGGTGCTCGTAGGAGAGCTGCTCAAACAGCGAGACCTTCTTCCGTGACACAAGAGCCACACCCAGAGCAAGAAGCGGCGGCCCAAGACGAAACCCAGGGCCGCCGTAGTATCTCCGAAGGCGGCTCGACGCGTCGGGGCCTGGTAGTCGTCAACACCGGCGACGGCAAGGGCAAGACCACCGCAGCGCTAGGCGTGGTGTTCCGCGCGTGGGGCCGGGGCATGAAGGTGGTCATCGTACAGTTCATCAAGCAGAGCACGAGCATGTATGGTGAGCACCACGCAGCCCGCAAGCTGGACATCGAGATCATCAGCCTGGGCGGCGGCTTTACCTGGCTCTCCAAGGACATCGAGCGGGATAAGGCGCTGGCGCGCGAGGCCTGGGATGCGGCCAAGGAGAAACTGCAAGCACCGGAGTATCAGGTGGTGGTGCTGGACGAGATCACCTACCCCATCACCTACGGCTGGGTCCCTGTTGAGGAAGTCTTAGAAGCATTGCGGGCGCGGCCCCCGCACCTGCACGTCATCCTGACCGGCCGTAAGGCCGACCCGGCGCTTACCGAGTACGCCGACCTGGTTACCGAGATGCGAGAGGTAAAGCACCCCTACAAGCAGGGGATCAAGGCGCAGCCAGGGCTGGATTTCTAAAGCCTACAGAGGCTTGCAGAGGGCGTGGCTTCCGGGCGTTCCCATTTCTTGTTGTATGGGACCAAAGGGCACGGCGAAGCCGCAAGCAATGTTGCGGGTATGCTACGCCAGCCCTACACGCTTGAGGAAGCTTTCCTGGAGGTAGGGGTTATCGACTAGTTCGTCGCCGATGGTTGTCTTAGCGCCGTGTCCGGGGTAGACCGTAGTGTCCGGCGGCAGCGTTAACAACTGCTCCCGGATAGAAGTCAGCAGCTGAGGCATATCCCCGCCCGGCAGGTCGCAGCGGCCGATTGCGCCCTGGAAGAGCGTATCGCCCGCAATCACCCAGCCCTCGCCGTAGACGGACACGCTGCCGGGCGTATGGCCGGGCGTGTGGAGCACCTGGAAGTGGGTTTCGCCCAGCGTGATCTGCTGACCGCCCTCAATGAAGCGGTCGGGCGCAGGAGAGGGCGCAACGTTCACCCCCCAGCGCTTGGCATCCTCCACCATGCCCTCCAGCAGGAAGAGGTCGTCCTTGTGCAGGATCAGCCCCGCGCCGGGCGCTTTACCCTTGAAGTAGGCGTTGTTGATCAGGTGGTCCAGGTGGCCGTGGGTGTTGAGAATGCAGCTTAACGTCAGCCCTTCTTGCTGGATGACGTCCCACACGCGCTCACTGCCCAGGGAGGTGTCCACAACCATAGTCTCCTTGCTGACCTCGTCCCAGACCAAGTAGACGTTGTTGCCAAAGGGGCCTATATCTGAAAAGACTCTAATTGCCATAATTTTCGTCCTTGTATCACTCCCAACTCCGTCAATGGGGTTCAAGGAGTAGATTATCGAAATACTATGGGGGAGATGCCCCCTAGAACCTCTGTCAGAGGGACTACCCCTCTGAACTTCCCAATAGAGATGGTTGCATGACGCTTCTGCTTGACGGCAGCTTTCTACCGACTTGATGCAAGGGCTCGTGTGTAGTCCTGGGGTGTGTTGAGGTCCAGCAACACTGCACCGGTGTCCACGGGCACATCCCGCAACTCGGATTCGTGGCGGCGAACGACCGCCCGCAGGCCGAGGGTCTCGTCCTGCACCTGCGCCATCTCCGCCAGGAGACGCCCCGAGAACAGCGTGGGGTGGCCGTGGCGTCCCTGGTAGACCGGTAGCAGGATGCTGGCATCGCTCTGGCGCGCCGCCTTGACTATGGTGGCAACGACTCCTGCAGGGCGAGGCTGATCAACGCCCAGCACTACAATCCAGTCCAGGTTGCCCGGCAGTGCTTGAGCGCCCGCCCGCACCGAGCTTGCCCTGCCCTCCCGATAGTCGGCGTTGTAGACTACTTGCGCCTGGGATGCTTGGACAAAGGACTCCACTCGGCCCGCCTGATGGCCTAGCACCACCACCACGAGGTCGCAGCCGCCGCGCCGCAGCTCCCGCACCTGATGTTGCACCAGCGGGCGGCCATGCCAGTCCAGCAGCGGCTTGGGTGAACCCATGCGACGGGACTCGCCCGCGGCCAACAGTAGTCCGGCGATCACGCTACTAAGTCCCCTGCCGCATGGCGGTGAGCGCGTCGGGCAGCAGCGATGCCAGTTCAGACGCGAGCAGGCCCGCATTGCCGTGGGTTTGGAAGAAGCGCTCTCCGGCGAGGCCGTGGGCGTAGACCGCTGCGCCCGCCGCGTCAAAGGGTGAAGCGCCCTGGGCCAGCAGGCCGGCGAGTGCGCCCGCCAGCACGTCGCCCGTGCCCGCGGTTGCCAGCGCGGGGTTGGCAAAGGGGCTGACCAAGGACTGCCCGTCCGGCGCTGCGATGACCGTGTGGGCGCCCTTGAGCACCACTACGCAGCCCCATGACTGCGCGGCGCTAGTAGCCGTGGCGATGCGGTCTTGCTGCACAGCCGGTATGGTGGTGTTCAACAGGCGCGCCATCTCTCCTGGGTGTGGCGTGATAACGGCGGGGCGGCTGAGACGCCTCCACCATTCAGGGATGCCCGCCAGAATGTTCAGGCCGTCGGCGTCAATGACCAGACTGGGTGGCAGGTCCGGGTTATCCAATAAGAGGCCGGAGACCAGCGCGTTCGAGGCGGGCTGTGCGCCAAGACCGCAGCCCACAAGAAGTGCGTCGTAGCTGCTCGCAGTGAGCAGGGCCTTCACATCGCTCGATGGCGCATCCGAGAGCGGGAGATAGGTGGTCTCTGGCATGGCCGCAACCACGGCGTCTATCGCAGACGGTGGCGCAGCCAGCGTCACCAAGCCGGCGCCGGCGCGGGTTGCGCCGCGACAGGCCAGGATAGCCGCCCCTGGGTAGTTGCTCGACCCGGCCACTACCAGCACACGGCCAAAGGTGCCCTTGTTGGCGTCCAGAGAGCGGCCGGGGAGCAGGCTGCGGGCGTACGCCGCCGTCAGCAGCGTCACGGGAAGGTCTGCGCTCCATTCCGGCGGTAGACCAATGTCCGCGGTAAGCAATCGCCCCACCAGAGCTGCGCCGGGAAATGCAAAGAGGCCGCGCTTAGGCGCACCGAGGGAGATAGTAGTATCTGCGGGAAAGGCGCTGGGGTCGGCGGCGCCGGTGTCTGCGCCCAGCCCTGTGGGCACATCTACGGCGATGAGCTGCAGGCTGGGCCGCTGTGCCTTGCCCTGACGGACTAACTCCAGCGTCTCCTTGAAGATGCCTTCCAACGGGCGCTCGCTGCCAATGCCCAGAACGCCGTCCAGCACGGCCTCGCCTTGACGTAGCGCGTGTTGCAACGCAGGGAGATAAGTGGAGTCGCCGGCAAGGGTTGCAGGAATACGACGCTCTTGGGTGGCCTGGAAGTTGGAGTCGGAGGCTGCGCGGGCGGTCAGGAGAAAGAGGTGGGGGAGCGCACCCCAGTCGGAGAGATAGCGCGCGGCCACCAGGGCATCGCCGCCGTTGTTGCCGGGCCCAACCAGCACCACTATGCGCCGTCCGGCTGCCCCGCCGAGCTGGTCACGCACACCGCGGGCCGTCTCTAGCCCCGCCCGTTCCATAAGCATGGGTGATGACATCCCCTCCTGGAAGGCGTGCTCCTCCAAGGCACGCATCTGGGCTATGGTAACGACCTTCACTGGCCGCCTCCCAGCAGCTCGATGCGCTCCTCCAGCAGGTGTGCCAGTATTACCGCAGCTTGCTGAGGTGGATGCTCTCTATAGCTTGTAACCAGCACCTGAGCCACAGCACTGTCCTTCCGGAAGACTACCAGCGTCTGGACAAAGGGGCCATTGGCGCCTATAAGAATAAATGAGGCATTGGCAATCCTTTTGTAGGAAAGCGGAACGGCGGGGGCCGCGCGCCGCTCTGCTGATACCGCCTCTAAGGCCTGTTGTGCGCCGGAGACCGAGCTGAAGACATCGACCTGGGAGTAGACTTCTACCGGCGCGCTGGAGTCGGTATCGAGGTGCCTGCGCTGGTATGTGGTCCGATGGCCATCGGCTCGTCCCCACGCATTGTACTGTTCGCCCGTGGGCGTGGGCCAGCGTCCGTTCGCCAAAGCCGAGTCGAGGGGGCCGCTTTGGTCCTCGGATAAGCGCAAGTCTCGAGACAGCGGCAACACGTCGGCCGAATGGAGCACCAGGGTTTCAGCTCTTCCGGTGATAATCGTGCCGCCGGTGATAAAAGTGGGGCCGGTGGCAACCGTGCTGATAGGGGAGGCCGCCGCGGCCTGGGCGGTGGTAGCTTCAGGCGCAATGGTAACCTCACGCTGAACGGTAACTGAGCGCTCCGTGGTGCGGCTGCCCGCGGCGGCGCTCGCAAGCCCGACGAGGAGCACGACAATAAGAGAGACGAAGGGCGTGGGAATCAGCACCCTGGGGATGCGCCTTTGGCGGGAGGAGTTGCCGCCGCTATCCGAAGCCACTTACCACCGAAGCGATGGCAAATTCTCTGGAATGGGTGAGGCTGATAGCAAAGTCCTCCAAGCCCAGCGTCTGCGCCCGTTGCTGAGCGCGTCCGTGGAGGAAGACCAGAGGCTTGCCGCTGCGCATGGGGAGCACCTCAATGTCTCGCCAGCCCACGCCTCTAATGCCGGTTCCCAGCGCCTTCATGACCGCTTCTTTAGCGGCAAACCGAGCGGCCAGTTCTGGAACACGCCCGCGGCAATAGCGGATCTCTTTGTCCGTGTAGATGCGATTGAGGAAGCGCGCCCCCCAGCGCTCGAGAGCTGCTTCTACCCGCGCAATTTCGACGATGTCTACGCCCACTGTGTGCAATGAGCGCTCCTACAAGTGAAGCTATCCGCCAGCCGGCGGCGCTTCAGTGATATTTACGCTTAGGATTTGGTCGTTGGGAGTCAGCCGCCGCACCACGTCCAGGCCCACCGTCACCCGACCAATGACCGTGTACGGGCCGCTGACGGTGGGCTGGTCTTCCAGCACAATGATGAACTGACTGCCTAGGGTGCCATCGCCCTGGTCCACCATTACCACAGAGCCAAGAGCGGGCTGGCTTGAAGTGGTCTCCGCGGGGATACCGTAGCCGGGGCCTTCGTCGCCGGCAGGGTCCAGACCGCCCAGGTAGACCTGTGCAGCGGTGGACTTGGTAGCAACGGGTGTATCGGTATAGAAGCGGTCATTAGCCAGGCTGACGAAGTTGTTCACTGCATTGGGCGCTTCGTGCGCTAAGTAAATTCACCCTAACTTCGCCGCGGCTGGTGCGGATAGCGGCCGAGTACGTTGCTTCCTGGGTGAGCTGCATCTCAGGGGGCGCTGATCTTTTCTTGGACTCTGGACCTGGCGTTGGTTCGGAGATAGTGGCGGGTGTCGGCTCGGGAGTGTCGCTAGGCGCAGGCGGGGCGAGGGCCGGCAGGCCAATGACGAGGGCCATACCTATCGACGCGATGACGGCAATGGTGCGTTTTGGGGACGACCAGAAGGCCCACCACGGATAGGTCCCGCGGCGCGTGCGACCTGTGGCTAGGGCTCTTCTGAGGCGAAGCTGTAGTTGTTGGCGTGCGGCTTCCCGCCGCAGACGACGTGTTTGACTCATATTCGTGAAGAACCCGCCCTGATTAAGAGCGGGTTTAGCTGTTGTAGTTAGGGGGGATGGTACCCCTGGAGCGACTCGAACGCTCGCACCCGGCTCCGGAGGCCGGTGCTCTATCCTCTGAGCTACAGGGGCACGCGCGCAGTCTGGAGGGGAGGTATCCCTGCCCTAGAATACTCCTACTGGCCGCAGCTGCAGCCCGGCGCGTTGGGCGTATTGATAGTGAACCCTTGACCGGCTTCGGTTTCGATGAAGTCGATGGTTGCCTCAGTTAGAGAAGGAGCTACTTTCTCATCAAAGAGGAGCTTGACGCCTTCGCTCTCCATGGCCTGGTCCTCGGTGGCAACCTTGTCGTCAAAACCCATGCCGAAGTGGATCTTGCCACAACCGCACTGACCGCGAGCGAATACACGCACGCTGACGTCCGTCAGGGCTTGGTTCTCCATAATTTGCTTTAATTGAACTGCTGCATCGGTTGTTACCGTGATCATGGTGCTCCTTTCAACGTTGCACGCTGCTTTTTAGGCGTAGCAACAGTATAGCCGAACCTTTAAAAAATTACTATCGATGCTTATGCAGATACGCTGCTAAAGCGGCTGACGGCCGGCGTAGCCGGTTTCCAGCTCGTGCCAGTAGGCAATAGTGTCTTCTCCCAGCTTCCAGCATAGATAGACAATCCTGTCGTCCCGCATAGCGCGAAAGTCCAGCAGCCCCAGCGTCGGGTCTTTCAGCTCGCATCCGTGCGCCTGGATCTGGTTGATAAGCTCTTGGATGTCGTTCAGCAGCCGTTCTGCGCGCTCGCCCTGGCCGGTTGCGTTTTCCTCGGCCTCTGCGTGGTGCCCGTTGGTGTGGTGTCCATTAGTATGCTGTGTCTCCTGAAAGGCGCGGCCTTGGTTCAAGCGCAAGGATTGCAGCTCGCCGACCTTCTGCTGGGCTTCCCGCGCCAGCGGCTCAATGGCGACGAGCGCCTCCTTTGCTTCTTCCAAGGTGAAGAGACGCCAGGGTTGTTGATAGGTCATTCTGCCTCGGTAGGTGTGGCAGCGTTGGCGGTGAAGGCGCGGATGCGTTCCACTACGTTGCCCTCCACGGCGTTCTTAGCCGCTACGATAGCCTGCTGGATAGCCCGGGGCGTGCTTCTGCCGTGGCCGATGATCACGATGCCATTCACGCCCAGCAGCGGCGCGCCGCCGTATTCGGCGTAGTCTAAGCGCCGGGCTGCGGCTCGGAATGCAGGGCGCAGGATGGCTGCCGCCAGCTTGTAGTGGAGCTTAGCGGTGAGGGCTTCACGGAGGCTGCTCTGCAGTACTGCTGCTGTGCCCTCCGCTATCTTAAGGGCCACGTTACCGGAAAAGCCGTCGGTTACCACCACCTGGGCACGCCCGTGGGAGAGCTCCTGGCCCTCTACGTTGCCTATGAAAGGCAGGCCGCTCTCTTGAAGCAGCTTATAGGAGGCTTGGGCTAGTTGGTTGCCTTTGCCCTCTTCCCCGCCGATGTTCAGCAGCCCAACCAGAGGCTCGTCTATGCCGAAGGTGCCGCGCATGTATGCGCTGCCCATCCCAGCGAACTGGAGTAAGTAGCTAGGCTTGCAGTCTGCGTTTGCGCCCGCGTCTATGAGCAGGCACGGACGGTCCTGGGCGGAGAACACCGCTCCCAGCGCCGGCCGCTCGACGCCGGGTAGCCGCCCTACGAGGTGGAGGCTAAACGCCATCACGGCGCCGGTGTTGCCTGCCGAGACAAAGGCCTCCGCCTCGCCGTCCTTGACCAGCTTCAGGCCGAGAGCAATGGAGGACGCTGATTTTTGGCGCACGGCAACGGAGGGGTGCTCGCCCATCTCCACAATCTGCGGCGCGTGGTGAACGTGAATAGAACTGGGCACAGAGCCGCGTGCGTTGAGAAGGGGGAGGATGGCCTCTTCCTGGCCGACGAGGAGTACTTCTACTGGGGATTGAGCAGCGAAGGCAAGAGCACCCTCAACTACTACCTGGGGGGCGGCATCACCCCCCATAGCGTCTACCGCGATGCGCATCTTGAGGTGGCTACAAGCAGGGGTTGGTTACTTTACCAGGCTGTGCTTGCATTGAGGCCGAACGGCGCAGTTCCGACAAAACTCCTTGGCCTCGACGTGGGCGGCATCTTCCGGTTTGGTGATGACCAAGCGGGCCATGACCGCTGAGGCGACCACTAGGAGGGCAGACGCTCCTACTGAAACCATCTTACTGGGACAGTTTGAGGGAGCGCGCTTTAGGATTGCGTGCGCTATCTTTAAGCTGTGTCGTACTTGTGATGCAGGTAATTCCACGCTGCCTCTATCTACGTACTAAAGTCTTCGATTGTTATAAACACTAAAACTACCGGCAGGTCACGGCCTCTACCGTTTTTTGGGGGCTTTTCTTGCCACTACAAGGAGCAAGGGGCTGTCGTCCATATACGGCTCTAAGTCGTAGGAGCCGTACCATTGCTCGGCGTGAAAACTCGCCTGCTCCAGAAGCAACTCAAGCTCAAAACGGTAGCTCCAGCGGAGAGTCATGGAGGTGGAAATACGGTGGAGCGCCCCGCTGGGGCCTGCGACATCATACCATAAAGCAACATGGCGAACTTGATTAGCGAGATCAGACCATCCGGAAGAGAACTTCTTCGTGTGCTCTCCCTCATCAGGGCCGGCGAGGTCCCATTCAAGAATAGTCTCGTGCTGTTGAGTGTCCACTGCCCAGAGATACGGATTCTGGAGCGCTATAACCAGCATCCCCTCCGGCGCCAGGTGCTCCCATAAGCAGCTGAGGGCCTGCTCCTGCTCCTCCCGCGTTGCAAAGTAGTCGAAGGTGTTGACGGCCAGCAGGGCAAGGGTGAACCGCTCCGGGCGGCTGAACTTCCGCAGGTCGCCCAGCGCCAGGGTGATGCGCTTTGCGATGTCCTTCGGAATCTGCTGCTGCGCAAGCTCCAGCATCGCGGGCGAGATGTCTAGTCCCACCACGGTGTGTCCTGCTTCCGCCAACGCCTGAGCGACGCGCCCTGTGCCAGCGCCGCCGTCCAGTATGGGCCCGCCGCTCTTCTGAGCAAGGCTCAGGTAGAGGGGAAGGTCTTCATCGTAATCCCTGTACTCCAGGTCGTAGAACCTGGCAATGGCAGCGTAGGGGTCAGGTCTAGTAGAAACGAACTTGCGCATAAGGTCTGTAGTATCGCAGGATAGTAGCTAGGAGCGTTGAGCCTTAGCTTGCTTGAAGCTCTAGGTAGTATACAACGGCTTTGCAGGGGGCAGCGCTGCTGGATTTGGCGGCGGCTGAAAGCATTCCGTATAATGCAAAAAAGCTGTTACTAAGACCGTACTTTCTTGTTATATCTATATGAATGGGATGGATGAGTTAGTTGAGTGAGGTAGCCTCATGCGCTTACAAGAGTTTCAAGAAGTAGGCAGCGATCTTTTTACAAGAGGGCTGGTGTCCTCCCACGGTGGCAACCTGAGCGTGCGGGCTGGTGACAAGCTTATCATCACTCGGCGAGCCTCCCGGTTGGCCCACCTCAGGGAGCGAGACATGGTGGAGACAGGTGTGGACTGGAACGACCGCGCCACGCCCTCCGCTTCGTCGGAGCTATCTATTCACCGCTTCCTCTATCAGCGCACGGGCGCGCATGCTATTGTCCACGCGCATCCGGCGTATGCCGTTGCGCTCTCGCTGCGTGAGCGGGTCATCCAGCCGTTGGATGCGGAAGCTCGGCATAATCTGGAACTCGTGCCGGTTGTGGGCGATGAGGTGGTGTTTCAGGTGCGTACGGTGGCTGAAGAGCTGGCGTCGCTCCTGAAGGAGTCAAAAGTAGTAGTTGTGCGCGGCCACGGCACTTTTGCTGTGGGGCAGTTGCTGGAAGAGGCGCACCGCTGGACCTCACTGCTGGAAGAGTGCTGCAAGCTCATCACCATTTACCGGCAGTTAGAGGCGTCTCAGAGAGAAGGCCGCCCTTCAATAGAAGAGATCGCTTCTACCATAGGCGGACCAAGGCCGTAAGAAAGTAACCCCCGTAGGGGGTTACTTCAGCGTTTGTAGATACGCTAACAGGCTGTCTATTTCGTCGGGACTCAGGCTCAAATTGGGCATCAAAGTGCCTGATTTTACGGCTGGGGGGTTGGAAAGCCAGCGCCTCATGTTGCTTGGGGTGTTAGCCAAATTGCCGTCCGCAATAGTAGGCCGTTTTTCGGGATCCGCAACCCCTTCCAGTGCTGGGCCGATAGTCCCGACAGCGCCGGGTAGGTTGGGAACAGTGTGGCATGCTATGCAGCCCTTGGTGGTCAACAGCCCCTTCCCAGCATCTTCAGGAGACTGACCGGGAATCACCCCGCTGTCTTCTGTTGCGGGACGAGTAGCTGTGGGCATGGGGCCGCCGCCGACAGGAGTGGCGGGCACAGGGCCAGCTTGCGCACACGCAATGCTTAACGCAATGATCAGACCTAAGGCTACTAGTAGACGCTCCATGCTGTGTCTCTTAATGACAAAAATCACAAACAGCAGCATCATAGCATCGGGTGCAAGGTGCGTCAAGGTTACAGAGTGCAAATTTGTGCTCAATATATATGGTGTAGCAAATAACGCTGAGGTGAGATATGGCAGAGGCCAGCAAGAAAACCCGCTCGGATGCCTGGGAAGTCTTCTCAGAGCTGACTAAGGCAGACAGCCTGGTTAAGCATGGACTGACCGTTGAGGCAGTGATGCGGGCCTACGCGTTGAAATTCAAGCAGGATCGGAACCTCTGGGGCATGACGGGACTGCTCCATGATTTTGACTACGAGCAATATCCCGCGCCAGAAGAGCATGCCACGGTGGGAGGACGCATTCTCACGGAGCGCAGCTTTCCGGAGGAGGTGGTCCATGCGGTGATGGCCCACAACGCGGCTACGGGTGTGCCCCGCTCTACGTTGCTGGATAAGGCCCTCTTTTCTGTAGATGAGTTAACGGGTCTGGTTACCGCTACGGCCCTGGTCAAGCCCAACAAGAGCATATGGGAAGTTGATGCGGATTCGGTCATCAAGAAGATGAAAGACAAGGCTTTTGCGAGGTCGGTCAGCCGCGAGGATATCCGGGTAGGCATTGAAGACATGGACTTGGACATGAAGGAGCACATCGCCTTTGTCATTGATGCCATGAAAGAGGCCGCGCCGGTACTAGGGTTACAAGGAGTCAATCCCTATCGTGACCGCTGACCGCATGCTGTTGCACGGCATGGTCTTCTACGGCTATCACGGGGTGTCGCCCGAAGAGCAGCGCTTGGGCCAGCGTTTTGTAGTAGACGTGGAGCTGGAGACGGACCTCTCCAAGAGTGGTGACTCCGATGACCTAGCCGACACCATCGATTACGGCAAAGTGTACGAGACAGTGGCCCCAATCGTGCAGGGTGCGCCCTATCGCTTACTGGAAGCCCTTGCAACGGCTATAGCGAACAAGGTGCTGCAAACGTTTCCCGTGAACGGCGTGCTGGTACGGGTGAAGAAGCCGGGCGTGCCATTGCCGGGCGCGCTGGACTACGCAGGGGTTGAAGTAGTGCGCCGCAGCGGCGACTAGTTCATTCTGGCCGTCTGGAGCCAGGCCTGCTCCAGAATAAGCCGGTTGAGACGCTCCTCTTCTTGGGCGAGGAGCGTTCGTTCTTTTTCCAGGCGTTCCGATGCGCTGGGACATTCCAGCAGCATCTGTTTGACGTCCATCTCCAGAGGCAAGCGCGTGGCGATGGAGAAGGAGAGGCCGCGCTGGCTGCGAGGCAGCGGTGGTTCACGCATCCACTGGCGGTTGAGCGCTAGCCAGCGTTGAACGCAGCGCGCTGCTAATTCCCGTATCTCCGCAAAGGCAGTGTCCGAGAGGGGATTAGCGGTGTCGTCCGGATAGGTGACGCGCCCTATCTGGAAGGGCCGTTCCTGGATTACCTCCTCCAGCACAAAGCGCCGGACGCCACTGGTCATCACCGCCAGCGTGCCGTCTGCCAAGTTCTCAATGGAGTCGATATGCGTGGCAGTGCCCACGGAGTAGGGTACGGCCGGTATGCCGATTTCGTTTCCGTGTTTGATGAGGACGACGCCAAAGGTCTGGTCCCTTTCCATGCAGAAGGCCACCATCTCGCGGTAGCGTTGCTCAAAGACACGGAGCGGCAGCTCCATTCTGGGGAACAGGACGGTATTTAGGAGAAAGAGGGGAAGCTCGTGGGTCTCTGCTTGCTCAGCCACGTGCGTGTACTCCCATTAGTTTCTTAAAATCCGCTCATAGTATAGCAAGGAGTCTACACTAGCGCGGCAGGCTGATGAAGGCGCTGAGAAAGATGACGAGGGACACTGCACCGTTCACGGTAAAGAAGGCCGCATTGAGGCGAGAGAGGTCGTTTGGAGTGACCACGCGGTGCTGGTAGGCCAAGAGGCCAAGGGTAAAGGTTAGCCCGAGCCAATAAGGCCAGCTTAGCCCAAAGGCAACCCCCACACTGATGAGCAACAGCGCCGTTATCACGTGGAGCACGGCAGAGAGCGCCAGCGCAGTCGGGATGCCGAAGCGCACCGGAATAGTCTTGACGCCCAAACCGCGATCCTCGTCGGCGTCTCCGCAGGCATAGAGCACATCGAACCCGCTGGCCCAGGCCGCTACGGAGAGTCCGAGCAGCACCGGCTCCCAGCCCAATGTGCCCGTTACTGCAATCCAGCCCCCTACCGGCGCGCCGCCCAGCGCGATGCCCAGCACAAAGTGAGTGAGCCAGCTCACCCGCTTCACATAAGAGTAGCCGGAGAACACCACTAGGGCGAGGGGGGAGAGCAGGACGCACAGCGGATTGAGCTGGCTGGCGGCGAACAGCAAGAGCGCCGCGGCGGCCAGGCTGAACACCAGCACCTCCGCAATGCTTAACCGTCCTGAAGGGATTGGCCGCTCACGTGCTCGCATATGGCGAAGGTCTAAGTCTAAGTCTTGGAGGCGGTTCATGCTCATGGCAAAGCTGCGCGCGCCCACCATGGCGAGCGTGATCCACAAGAATTGGTAAAGCGTGGGCAGGCCCTGGGCCGCCAGCACCATGCCCAGGTAGGCAAAGGGCAGGGCAAACACGGACTGCTCAAAGCGGATGTTCTCAAGGAGCAGACGCAGCTTGCGGTAGAGCAGCATCAGAACCGGCCTCTCAATGACCTAGGGGGAGGAAGTGGCGGCGGCGGCGGCGGCGCGTGCTGGCGCGTCCGGGCGTAGAGCCCCGCCCATAATGACTCCAGGTTATGGATGATAGTGGGGTAGATGATGTAGCGGAGAAAGGGGTCTGCTACGACCGTGTAGAAGGGGGTCCACAAGCTCGTCTGCTTCACGTAGACTGCGGCATATAGAATGTAGCCTTCGGCCACAGGTTCCATTGCGATGACGTAGAAGGACTGCCCTGTGCCGTTAATGACTTCAAAGGCGGCCTCGTCCTCAAAGACGTAGAGCACGCGAAAGTCGGAGGCGGGATCAATTGTCCCCGGCGGCTCCAAAGAGCGGCTGCGGTCGTCCGGCGTGAGACGATGCACGTAAGAGCTGTCCGGTGTGCCGTGGTTCTCATCGTCCCACTCAAAGATGCGTCCTAGCCGCTGCCGGGCGCGCAGAAAGAAGTCCACAAGCGGGTCAGGGTGCTCAGTGCGCAGGGAGGCAAGGACGCGTCGCACATCCTGAATGTTGCGTTTGGGCCCGCGTGCGTGTAGAAGGATAGCCCAGACATCGTGCAGCGGCACGTCGGACAGGAGGGAATGAGCACGGAAGGGCGTTTTGTACTTGTAATGTCCGTGTTTTACCCGCATTGGGGAGAGGCCTCAACTCTTCGTTAGGAGTGTTTGTTTGTTGAACTTCAGTTGAGCCGGATGCCGTACTCCTGCCAGCGCCGAGTGACCAATTCCTTGACCTCCGGCGACATGGTGACCTCTTCCGGCCAGGGTCGGGTGTGTCCATCCATTGGCCCCTTCTTAGTGCCGTCTATGCCCATCTTAGAGCCGTAGTGCGGCATCGGCGATGCGTAGTCCAGGGCATCCAGCGGTCCATCAACAATGACCACGTCTCGTTTGGGGTCGACGTTGTTTGTGATGCGCCACACCACCTCGCTTGCATCGTGCACGTTCGCGTCTTCATCCAGCACGATGATGTTCTTGGCAAGCATCAAGAGGCCAAGGCTCCATAGGCCGTACATCACTTTGCGCACCTGGCCGGGATAGGACTTGCGAACAGAGACAATCACCAGGTTGTGAAAACTGCCCTCAAAGGGCATGTTTATGTCCACCACTTCTGGATGGATTAACCGTATCAGCGGCAGAAAGAGGCGTTCCGTAGCCTTTCCCAGCCAGCCGTCCTCCATGGGCGGCCGTCCAACAATAATCGACGGGTAGATGGCATCGCGACGTCTGGTGACCGCGGTCAGATGGAAGACAGGATACTCGTCCTCCAAGGAGTAGAAGCCGGTGTGGTCGCCGAATGGGCCCTCTGTGCGATGCTCGTCCGGGTCAACGTAGCCTTCCAGGATGATCTCCGCATGGGCTGGCACCTCTAGGTCTACGGTTACACCCTTCACCATCTCTACACGCTCGCGACGGAGCCACCCCGCCAGCATCATCTCGTCCACGATAGGCGGGAGCGGGCAGGTGCCGGCGTACATGGTGACCGGATCCGCGCCCAGAGCGATGGCGACCTCTAACCCCCGGCCGCGTTCCTGGCCCTGCCGGAAGTGCTCTGCGCCGCCTTTATGGATGTGCCAGTGCATCCCCAGGGTACGGTCGTCGTAGACCTGGAGGCGGTACGTCCCCACGTTGCGCTGCCCAGTAGAAGGGTTCTTGGTGAAGACCAGGGGGAAGGTGATATAGCGGCCTCCATCGTTAGGCCAGCACTGCATGATGGGAAGGTCTGCCAGAGAAGGATTGATGGTCTCTACGAGTTCCTGGCAGGGGGCTTGGCTCACCACTTTGGGTGAGAAGCGGGCAACCTCGCTCATCTCCAGGAGCTTCTTAGCGCGCTCCACAAAGGAAGTGGGCATGTTCATGCTCAACAGGTGACTGATGCGCGCGCCCAGATCGTCCAGGCTATCCACGCCCAGCGCCCAGCACATACGCTCCTCACTGCCGAAGGTGTTGATGAGCACGGGCATGCTCGAACCCTGCACGTGCTCAAAGAGGAGGGCAGTGCCGCCGCCGTCTGCCTTGCAGACACGGTCCGTGATCTCGGCGAGCTCCAGCACCGGGTCAACGGACGCCTTGATCCGTTGCAACTGGTGGTTGCGGTCCAGGAACTCTACAAATTGGTGAAGGTCGGTAAAAGCCATCGTCGGAATCTAACTAAATGTGTCAACGGCATAGCTCAATCATGATGCGGGCAAGCTACAACCACTGTCAATTGTCCGTGGCTAATCGTCGTGAATGTGCCGAGCTCCTTGGAAGGTGGTGTCTAGAACTGCTGCCGCTCTATTGGGCATCAGCAACGTTAGCAAGAAGCAGTCACAGCAAAGACGCTCGAGGGCAAAAAATAGTTCTGAATATTCTAAACAGGGAAGAGATTTACTATTGACAGCCTAATAATGTAGCTATATAATCTCTAACAATTGTTATTAGGGTTACCTAATTAGTCTACCCTAATCAATAAATTAACAGTTGGGAGGTTGTAAGGAATGTTCCTTACGCGTTGGTTCACTATAGTAAGCGTTTTTCTCTTGTCCGCGGCGGCCTTAGGCTGCCAGGCGGAAGCCCGGCCAGTCACGGTTGAGACGATAGGCGACGGCACAGGAGGGAGCGTATCTGTTTCTGCGGTTGCGGCGCCGGCCCCAACACCAGCCGTGCCATCCGATTCCAGCGCTAAGGGAATCTTCATTCCAGTTGGGCTAGAACCTGAGACTTCTGGTCCCACTAAGTCCGAAATTGACATACCAAACAGATAGTATTAGCTTTTACAACGTTTGCCATTAGGCAGACCTAATGGGATAATTGAAAGGCACAAAATCTAAGGATTGAGTACATGAGCCCACGGCTTCTATTTACGAGCGCACTTGCCTTAGCTCTTCTTGCGGTCGCCTGCCAGGCGGAACCGCGTCCAGGGACCGTGGAGAACTTGGGCGGTTCGGCCTCTGTCTCCGTAAGCGGAGTCGCTGCCGAGCCAGGCGTTGTTGAGCCAAAGCCAGCGGGCGCAACCCAAGTGAACGTGACACTCAGAGAGTGGGCCATTGAGTTGCAGACCACAACAGTCAAGGCCGGCAACGTCTACTTCCTGGTTGACAATCAGGGTCCGGATGATGTCCATGAGTTGGTCATTATCAAGACAGACCTTTCGCCTGAGGGCCTTCCGACATCTGAAGGAAGAGTGCCCGAGGACAAGGTAAACCTAGTGGGTGAAGTAAGGCCCTTTACGGCAAACTCTAAGGCATCGGGAGTATTCAATCTGACGCCCGGCAAGTACGCGCTCATCTGCAACATCGCGGAAATAGAGGGAGGCTGGTTGGAGAGCCACTATCAATTGGGCATGTGGGTGGCGTTCACGGTGACGCCGTAACAAGTAGCAGAGCTCCAGTCAGTAGCAACAAGAGAGGATAGCTTTACATAGGTATGAACCGATGGATTTTCCTGCTGGGCTTGGCGTTTGCCTGGCTGCTGATAGCAAGTGGGTGTGCCATTTCCGGCAGAGGCCAGGGCGGTGCAACACCCACCCTCACGGTCTACTCCAGCCGAGCACAGAGCCTGGTGCAGCCCATACTCACCACTTACGCGACAACAACGGGCGTGAACCTGCGAGTGAAGTACGATACGACCGCTTCGATTGTGGCAACGCTGCTGGAAGAAGGGGAGAACTCGCCCGCAGACCTGGTCTATCTGGGCGAGAGCAGCGGCTTGGGCGCCTTATCCCAGCGGGGCCTGCTGGCGACGCTGCCTGAGTCGGTGCTCAACAAGGTGGACCCACGGCTTCGCTCTACCAAGGGGGAGTGGGTTGGCACCTCCGGCCGCGCCAAGGTTGTGGTGTACAACACCAAGGCGCAGAGCCCCAATACGCTCCCAACTTCCATACTGGACTACACCGATCCTGCATGGAAGGGAAAGATCGGCTGGTCGCCCACCCACGGAGAGTGGCAGCTAACGGTGACTGCGCTTCGTATCCAACTTGGCGAAGAGCGGGCAAGGCAGTGGGTGCTGGGCATCATGGCCAACGAGCCGCGCGTCTACCCCAACCTCATCAGCACCGTCCAGGCTGCCGCTGATGGTGAGATAGAGGTCGGCTTTGTGAATCATTACTACGTGCCACGGTATATCAACGAGCGTGGCGAGAGTTTTGGCGCACGGAACTTCTTTCTTCAGGGAGGCGATCCGGGGTCGTTAGTGGACGTGGCGGGCGCGGGGATCCTGAAGCGCAGCCAGAACCAGGAGGCGGCACAAGAATTTGTGGCTTACCTTCTGTCTGAAGAGACACAGCAGTTCTTTGTAGAGCAGACTTTTGAGTATGCGCTGGTGGCGGATATGGCTGGGCCAGCCGGGTTGCCATCCTTCGATGAGCTGGATCCCCCAGCTATAGACCAGGATAAGCTGGGGGATGTTGAGGGTACGCTGAAGCTGCTCCGAGAGACGGGAGTACTCCCATAACACGAGCTAGTCATGTCTAGGTCGTGGGCACGGGCCATCACCTGGCCGCTGCTGTCCAGCCCCAGGCACGGCGTGCCGCCCATTGGACTGGCGTTGCCAGCGGCAGTCGTGGGCATTGTGCTTGTCCTGCCCATCGTCTACTTACTGCTGCGGGCACTGGATGCAGGTCCGGAGCTGCTCGATTTCCTGTTCAGTATCCGTATCCTGGCGATCTTCCTCCGTTCCCTTGCGCTGACTATGGCGGTAACGGCCTTGGCCGTGCTGATAGGAGTGCCACTGGCCTGGCTCACTACCCGCACGGATATCCCCTTCCGTCGTTTCTGGCTGATAGCGGCCACTCTGCCCTTGGTAATTCCGACGTATGTGAGCGGACTGGCCTTCATCACTGCCTTTGGGCCCAAAGGCTTAGTGCAGGGCTTGCTGGCTCCGCTGGGTGTGGAACGCCTCCCGGACTTCTACGGCTTTCCCGGCGCGTTGCTGGTGCTTACACTCCACACCTACCCCTATGTGATGCTCACGGTGCGCGCGGCGTTGCAGCGGCTGGACCCGTCTATGGAAGAGGCGGCCCGCAATTTAGGAAGAAGTAAGCGGGAGACCTTCTGGCAAGTCCTGCTACCGCAGCTACGGCCCGGCATTATTAGCGGCGCGCTGTTAGCGGCGCTCTACAGCTTGGGCGACTTTGGCGCGGTCTCCTTGATGAACTACGAGGCGTTCACCTGGGCCATCTACGTTCAGTATCAGTCCGCCTTCGACCGGAGCCTGGCTGCCGGCCTCTCCCTGGTGCTGGTAGCGGTGACGGCCTTCGTGCTCCTGGGGGAGGCGATGACCCGGCGCAACGTGCAGTACTACCGCTCCGATCCGGGCACGTCTCGCGAGCGCAAGGTGGATCGTCTTGGGCCATGGAAGGCGCCGTCGCTTATCTTTTCCAGCGTGCTGCTGCTGATCGCGCTGGTCTTGCCGCTGGGCGTGCTCATCACATGGGCGGCACGGGGCATCGCAGCGGGACAGTCCTTAAATCTCTTCATGAACGCAGCTTTCACTTCGGTGTCCATCGCCGCGATGGCGGCAGTGTGCACGGTGCTAGCGGCGCTGCCCATAGCAATTCTCGCGGTGCGCTATCCCGGGCCGCTCACTAGGCTGCTGGAGAGCGCCACCTATATAGGGTTCGCGCTGCCCCGCATCGCCTTGGCCCTGGGACTGGTATTTTTTGGCGCGAACTATATGCAGCCGCTGTACCAGACGCTGTTTCTGCTGCTGCTGGCTTATGCTATCCTCTTCCTGCCCACTGCCCTTGGCGGGATAGGGACCTCGCTCCGACAGGTAACGCCACACCTGGAAGAGGCGGCCCGCAGTCTGGGCATGCCGCCGTGGCTCGTCTTCTTTAAGGTGACGCTGCCCATTGTATTGCCAGGCGTTATAGCCGGCGCGGCGCTGGTATTTTTGCTGACTATGGAAGAGCTGCCCGCTACCCTGCTCTTGCGTCCGCCGGGCGTGGAGACCCTCGCCACTTCTATCTGGTCCGCCGCCAGTGAAGCGCTCTTTGCACAGGCCGCAGTCCCATCCTTATTCTTAGTAGTGGCGTCATCTGTATCCGTTGCTCTCTTGTTCAGGCAGGAGGGGAGGTAAACCAATATGGCTTCTGTAGTGATTCGCTGCACCGGACTGACTAAGCGCTTTGGCCACACCACGGCGGTGGACGGCGTCGACCTGGAGGTGTCGGAGGGGGAAGTGCTCTCTCTGGTCGGGCCCAGCGGCTGCGGCAAGACCACCACCTTACGCTTGCTGGCCGGCTTTGAAGCGCCCGACGCCGGCAGAATCGAGATCAGCGGACGAGTGGTCGCAGACCGCGGCCGCGTAATGCCGCCGGAGCAACGACGCGTGGGTATGGTGTTCCAGGACTACGCGCTCTTCCCCCATATGAACGTGGCAGATAACGTGGCCTTTGGGCTGATGCATATGAGCAAGGAGGCGCGGAACAGCGCAGTCTCACGGATTTTGGAGATGGTGGGTTTGGCCGACCTCAGAGAGCGCTTCCCGCACCAGCTCTCCGGCGGGCAGCAGCAGCGCATCGCGCTGGCCCGGGCGCTGGCCCCTCAGCCTGCGGTTATCCTGCTGGACGAGCCTTTCTCCAACATCGACGCGACGTTGCGGGCCCGGGTGCGCGCCGAAGTGCGTGAGATCCTGGAAAATGCCGGCGCAACCGCGGTCTTCGTGACTCACGACCAGGAAGAGGCGCTGTCTCTGGCCGATAAGGTGGCGGTGATGTGGGAGGGACGCGTGCTGCAGGTGGATACGCCGGAAATGGTGTATCAGACCCCTATTTCCAGAGAGGTTGCGCAGTTTGTGGGAGACATGGACTGTCTGCCAGGCAAGGCACACAACGACCGCGTCGTGTGCGAGCTGGGCGACCTGCAGTTTAGCGGCGAAGCAGTCGGCCCGGTGGACATCTATGTGAAGCCGGAGTGCGTGCGGCTACAGGCCGCAGCAGATGGGCGCGGCCAAGTGATGCGTCGCGAATACTTTGGTCACGCCCAGCGCTACGCGATTCAGCTTGCTTCCGGCCGGGTGATCCGCGCTCGGGTGGATGTGGCCGATGCCTTCGAGTTGGGTCAGCGGGTGGAGGTTGAAGTGGTCGGCCCGGTGCAGGTCTTCGCTGCCGCTGAAGAAGTAGTAGGCTCAACCCCCACGTAGTCGCTCCGTTCACACCCGAGGCTAGCATGCAGCAGAGTCTTCCCAAGCCCAGTCTCAACTATGCGGCGCAACTGGGTCAGCGCGCAGAGCGGTCGCTGCAGGGGCGGGCCTCTTGGAGCGTCCTTAGCCTGGTTTGCACGGCGGGCGCGCTCCTCCTTCTCCTCCTTTCGCTGTCCTACTCTCCCCTTAGCGCACAGGTGTTGGCGACCATCAGCGGCCTTTCGCTCACGCCCCAGTGGCTGGCGCTCTTCCTTGCGGGCTACGGCGGCGCGTTCCTGCTGCGGGCCTGGGCGTGGCGGGTCTTGCTGGGCCGCAACGGGGGTCAGACTCTCCATCTGCTCGCCATCCTGCATATTTCGCTGCTCGCCAACCACCTCTTTCCTATTAAGGTCGGCGAGCCGCTGCGTATCGTGCTCCTGGCAGGCCGAGGCATTGCGCTGCCTATAGCGGCTAGCACCACCGTGCTGGCCCGGTTGCTGGACCTGGGTGCGGTGCTTGGCCTCGCTCTTGTCGCTACCGCGCTCCTGACCGGCCTGGATTCGCCCCAAGTGGCGCTGCTGGGCGGCGTGACGGGAATCGCCGCAGTTGCTGCCCTGGGCGGCGCGCTGCTGCTGAGCCGTTTAGGCCGCTTTCGACGGCTGTTGAGCATACTGGCGGACTTTGCTAAAGGGCTGGAAGCGCCCCGCGTCGCCCTGGCCTGGGCGTTGGTGCTGCCGAGCTGGGTGCTGGAAGGCACGGTGCTCTGGGTGGTAGCCCAGGCTGGCGGTGTGCCCCTAGCCTTTGAGGCAGCGGTGGCGGTCACTGCGTTTACTATCCTCTTCCAGACGGTGCAGGTAACCCCCGGCGGTTTGGGCGTCTACGAGGTTGCCCAGGCGGGAGGACTAACCCTCTTCGGGGTAGACCCCACAGTGGCCCTTGCCCTTGCGCTATCCACCCACGGCCTCAAGTTTGTCTACTCCTACGCAACCGGCGCCGTTAGCTGCGCTTTTGAGGGCGGTGCGTTTGCGTTGCTGGGGCAACTCGTGCCAAGAGCAGCCTCTGGCAGCTTGCCCGCTAGCTGGCGGCTGCCGTGGGCCCAGGAGTTGTTGCAGCGATGGCGTACTAGCTCATTGCCGCTGAGTCGCTACGTCGACCACGGCATCCTGGTGGCATTGGCTGCTGCGCTCATAGTGGCGCTGCCGGAGCACGGCTGGACGCTGCTGCCAGGACTGGCGGCCACACTGCCGCTGGCGTTGCTGGGCAAGACCCACCACCTGCCCTTGCGGGCATTGCCCGTGCTGCTCTTGGTCCCGCTGGCTTTCGTGGCGCTCTTTGGGGTGTTCTCCCTGACAGCTAGCGGTATTGCACTTGGGCTAGGTATTGCCGGCGCATTGGCGCTGGGGCAGCGTACAGCCGTGGGCGCAACACTCGTGGGAGCGCTGTGGCCTACACTGACCGCTCAAAGCATCCTCCTCGGAGCGTCCCGCCCTGGAGAGGCGCTGCTTTTTGGCATGGCAGCATTAGCCGCTATTGTGTTGCTGCGGCAGTGGTGGCTCTCTTACCACCCGCTGCCCGCCGCTGCGCCGCTTCCTGCAGGCAACTGGGTTGCTGTAGTGATTCCCGCGCTTAACGAAGCCGCTGCGGTCGGACGGGTGGTCTCCGGTGTGCCCCGCGCCGCCCTAAGTGCGATGGGATACAGCGTGCGGGTCATCGTAGTGGACGACGGCTCTACCGATGACACGGGCACCGTGGCGCGCGCCGCAGGAGCCGACGTGGTGGTGCGCCACGATACGCGGCAGGGCGTCGGCGCAGCGCTGCGGACCGGCCTGACCGCGGCGCTGCACGGGGCGCGGGCGCAGTAGTCTATCTGGATGGCGACGGCGAGTACGACCCCGCTGATATGGTTGCGGTGCTGGAGCCGGTGCTGCACGGGGACGCCGACTACGTGCTAGGCTCCCGCTTTCCCTGCGCGAACGGCGTCATGTGCTGGTCTCGCAAATTGGGCAACCGTGCATTCACGCTGCTGGTCTCCCTGCTAACAGGCAAGCGGTTGCAGGACGGCCAGACAGGATATCGGGCCTTCAGCGCGCGGGCGCTGGCCTTGGCGGAGATCCGCCACGACTACAATTACGCGCAGGTGCTCACCCTGGACCTGCTCCGCAAAGGGATGCGGTTGAGCCAGACTCCCGTGTCCTACCAACTGCGTTCCCATGGACGCTCCTTCATCCGCTACCGCGAGTATCTGCGGCGGGTGATCCCCGCGATGGCCCAGGAGCTACTGGAGCCGTGAGCACGACGCTGGCCGGCGCGCGCTCGGGCCTGGCAGGGTTGCTGCAACGCCGCGCCGAATCCCAGGCTACGCAGCGGGGTGAAGTTGGGAGGCTCACGCTTCCCGTTGTGTGTACGGCGCTCCTGCTGGCGGTTGTGCTGGCATGGTGTTACCAGTGGGGCGTGCCCCTGCGGGCCAGCCACGGCGCACGCGTCACGGCGGACGAACCCTTTTATCTGCTGACTACGGTGAGCCTATTAGAGGACGGCGACCTAGACCTCCGCAACGACTACGAGCTGAAGCGCTACACCGCGTACTATGATCATTCCCAGCCGCTATGGCATCAATCTGCGCCGGACGCGCAGGGGCGCATCCTCTCCCCGCACAACGTGGGGTTGCCGCTGCTCATCGCGCCGGCCTACGCGCTGGGCGGCGTCGATGCGGCTAAGGGGTTCCTGGGACTTATCGGCGGCCTGACCGCGGCGGGCATGATGCTCCTTGCCTATCGCATCACCGGGAACCTCGGCGCATCCGTTATCTCGGCTGGGCTGCTGGGGCTCAGCGCCCCCCTCTTTGTCTACAGCACGCAGGTCTATCCGGAGATGCCTGCCGCCCTCTGCCTCGTCCTTGCGACGCTTATCCTGGTGCAGCCTCGCTTGGGTTGGCGCGGCGCGTTGCTGCTGCTGCTCGCGTTCAACGGTCTGGCATGGCTGGGCAGCAAGTACCTGCTGGTGGGTGCGGTAGCCGGGCTCATCGCCCTGGCGCGTATGCCGGCCGGTCTGCGCGGGCCGTTCCTCTTGGGCACAGCGGTCACGGGCATGGGCTACGCCTGGTTCCACCTGGCGACCTACGGCGGGTTGACGCCCTACGTGGTGAACGTGCTGTACGCCGGCAAGGATACCCTGGAGCTGGTGGGCAGCCACTTTGTACTGTGGGAGCGTCTCTACAGGCTGGCAGGGCTGTGGTTCGATGGCGAGTTTGGTGTGCTGCGGTGGACGCCAGTCCTGCTGCTCGCGCTGCCGGCCGTGCCGTGGCTCCTCAGACAGCCTCCTCGCGTGCGCTGGACCCTCGCGCTGCTGTTGGTGACGCAAGTGCTGGTTGCCGCCTTCTTATCGTTGACGATGCGCGGCTGGTGGTTCCCCGGCCGCATGCTCATTGTCGTGCTGCCGTTGCTCGCGCCGCTCCTGGCATGGACGCTCTCCCGGGTGCAGGTTTCGGCGCTGTGGATGGGGAGCGCCGCGGTGCTGGGGCTGTATACGCTGCTCATTACTCGCGCGCTGTATGCAGAGGCGGCGGCGGAGGATGTGGTGCTCGTAGTGGACCCCTTTGCCCTGGCCTGGGAGCCCTTCCGGCTACTGGCCCAGGCGTATCCCTTCTACACCAGCTACGAGCCCCGCACCTGGATCCTGACTGGGTTCTGGCTTCTCCTGTGCGCAGGAATGATCTACAGCCACCGGTGGTTGCGTGCCAGAGCACAAAGCAGTGCTTAGCCCCCTTTTCTCTTATAGCAAGACGGTGTGGCCTCGGTAGTGATCGTGGGCGGAGGGCCGGCAGGACTGGCTGCTGCCTACCGCCTCGCGCAACGCTGGGACGTCGGCTCGTTGCTACTGGAACGAGCGCCGGTGCTAGGGGGCCTGGCCGCCGGGTTCCGGCACAAAGACTACATCCTGGACTTTGGGCCCCACCGTCTCCATACAGAGCTGGCTCCGGACGTCCTGCGCGACCTCCAACTGCTGCTCGGACAAGACCTTGTTCAGCGCACGCGTCACGGTAAGATTCGAGTCGCAGGCCGCTACGTACCCTATCCGCTGGGGCCGCGTGCTGCCCTCAGTTTGGGGATTCCCAGACTCGCGGCCCTCACCGCTGGCATTGCACTTGCGAAGGCGCAGGGTAACTCCAGCCCGGCGGGCAGCTACGAAGCGTTGCTGGTGCGCCGCTTGGGCAGACCCCTCTACGACCTCTTCTACGGCCCCTACGCGGAGAAAACCTGGGGTCTCCCGGGCAGTCAGATCGCCGTGGCCCAGGCGGAGCGGCGGGTGAACCAGCGCGGCTTTACTGATCTGCTCCGGGCCGCTGCGGGCAGGGGCGCGCCGGCGACATACTATTACCCCCAGGGCGGCTTTGGGCAGATCCCCGCAGCCTACGAGCAGGCGTTGGAAGGTATGGATGGCGTCACCATAGAGCGCGCCGCCTCGGTGCAGGAAGTGGTGTGGTCGGAGGACCAGGTGGTCGCGGTGCGCTACGAGGCGCGCGGGCTGCGGCAGGAGGCGGCCGCGGGCCACTGCATCTGGAGCGCGCCCCTGCCGGAGCTGGTGCGACGCATGACTCCTGCGCCGCCGGATGAGGTGCGGGAGGCCGTGGGCAACCTGCGTTACCGCGCGGTGGTGCTCCTCTACCTGGCGCTCAACAAACCAAACGTGGGTGATGCCGATACCTACTATTTTCCCGAGCCCCAGTTCCCCTTTAACCGAGCGGTGGAGTTCAAGAAGTTCAGCCCTCGCATGAGCCCTGCCGGCAACACGGTGCTCTGCCTAGACATCCCCTGCAACCCGGATAGCGATATCATCTCGGCTTCCGACGCCGACCTGCTACAGTACGTGCTGCCCGCGCTGCACGAGGCTGGGCTGGTTGCCGCCGATGAGGTGGAGGAGGTGTTCAGCCGCCGTTTTAGCCAGGTCTACCCCATCTATGACCTCACCTATCAGGAGTCAATGAAGACAGTGATGGCGTGGATGGAGGGTTTCCGGAACCTGTGGCTGGTTGGCCGTCAGGGGCTGTTCCTGCACAACAACACCCATCACTCACTCTACATGGGTTACCGCGCCGCCGACGCTATCGGGTCGGAGACGCGGGAGGGCTGGGACGAAGCGTTGACCGAGTTCGAGGCGTTTCGGGTAGCGGACTAGCCGAAGATATCGCCCAGCACTACCCAGTAGTAGATCAGGTAGATTCCCGCGGCCAGCAGAAAGACTGCGCCCACGCGGTGAATGTAGGGCAGCAGCGCTTGTAGCCGGCTGGTGAGCGCGCCGCGGAACACAGCCATGCTGACGGTTACCAACACCAGCACCAGCCCCATGCCCAGGCCGTAGCTCACGAACTGGGTGAGGCCATTTACCAGCCCACCACTGTTTAGCGCTGTGCCCACCACTACCAGGAAGATGGGCAGCGTGCAGCTTAGGGATGAGATCCCGTAAGCAATGCCAAAGAGGAAGACGTTGCCGATGTTTCCGCCCAGCGGCGCGCGGATGCGGCTGGCGGCATAGATGCCGATATCGTTGTGGGTGAGGAGGAGCCATAACCCCGTGCCCGCCAGCGCGATGCCAATGAGGAGGCCGGCCCAGGGGAAGACCCTGATGAGGCTCTGGCCGCCCAGGCTGAGGGCTAAGCCCACGACACCGAAGAGCAGCACGAAGCCAGCGGAGGCAATCGTGCCCAGGTAGACGGCCCGCAGCAAGCGCAGCAGGATGTGCGCTTGCTCAAAGCCGGGATCCTGTGTGCGCAGGTAGTAGGTGCCGAAGGCCGGGAGCATGAAGAAGCCGCAAGGGTTCACCGAGGCCACCATACCTGCCCCGAACGCATAACCAAAGGGGAGCAGGCTGGCGACGCCTACCATGAACCCCTCGATGGCAGCAAAGAAGCTCAGAATGTCAGGCATGGCGGTAGGATGGTGTAACTAGCATAGGGTTACCGATACATCGTACCTGATCCAGCGTCTTACCGTTATGATGGGCATGCCGGCTTCAGGCGTGAAACCCCCTTCTAATGGGGGCTCTTAAATGCTTGCGGAAATGATTTAAGATAAACGTAAGAATAGTGACTAGCGGGCAAGGTTTGATGTGTAGTCTACTGTTAGAGTAGTCTCTGATACACAGGTCTGGCATACAGGAAGGTGACTCATGATTGGAAGATACGGCGTAAAAGGACTGTTGTTGGCAGTGACGGTAATAGTGGGGAGCATTGTGGCATTACAAACGTGGCTACCACCTACAGCGACGCCGGCTTCGGTGCCGCCGAGTTCGACAACGTCTGATTCGGTTAAGTCTGATTCGGTAACGCCTGATTCGGTCACGCCGGACTCGGTGACGCCGGATAGCAGCACGCCGTCAGACTCGTCGGCCGAACAGGCGGCCGCGGTGGACGCCCCAGCGGCGCCGGAGCTGCAGAACATCACTGCGTGGGTGAACTCTGAGCCGTTGAGCATCGCGGAATTGCGGGGCAAAGTGGTCGTGGTGGACTTCTGGACCTTCGGTTGCTACAACTGCGTCAACACCCTGCCCTATCTGCGAGAGTGGCACGACAAGTATGCAGACGATGGCCTAGTCATCGTGGGTGTACATTCGCCTGAATTTAACCATGAGAAGGATCTGGCTAACGTGCAGAAGGCGGTGAAAGAGCTGGGCGTGGTATGGCCCGTAGCGATGGATAACGACTTCTCGACCTGGCGCGCTTACGAGAACCGCTACTGGCCGCACCTCTACCTGGCCGACGCGCAGGGCCGCATCCGCTACGATCACATTGGCGAAGGCGGGTACGCGACCACAGAGGAGTGGATCCAGCGACTGCTCAAGGAAGCCAAGGAGCAGGCCTCCTAGGGACACGTGACCCCGACCGTACGCTAGGCAAGCTTCTAGGTTGAGCGCGAGTCGGTTACAACCCCTCGTCCTGAGCTTGCTAAAGACTGCTTATGGGAGCAGGCCTCCCTGCGGTAGGCATGCCTGCCTGCCGTAAGTAGGGGCGGGCGCTAGGGGTTCGACAGGGCTTAACATGGCCAGGCATGATCCCTTGCGAGAGACCACCCTGCGCCATTTTAGCGAGGCGGAGGTGTAGATGGACGCTCCATTTAGCTATCTGGCAGCCTTTGCGACAGGCGTCGCATCTTTTCTGGCGCCTTGCACGCTGGCCCTGGTGCCCCTCTACCTCTCATACCTGGGCGGCTTCACGCTGGCAGGGCAGGTGGACGGCGCTCAATCCAGGAACCAGGTGGCCATGGCGGTCAACATCCTGCTCTTCTCCCTAGGGTTCACCGTGGTTTTTGTAGCCCTGGGAGCCTCCCTGGGCACCCTTTCTGCTGCGGTGGTCACCTTCAGCCCCTGGTTGAACCAGGTGAGCGGGGTGTTCATCATCCTCATGGGTCTCATCACTCTAGGGTTGATCCAGACGCCCACCTTTATCCCGTGGTTCAAGCCTCAGCAGGCAACGGGCGTGCGGTTCCGCTGGCTGGCCTCCTTCCTGGTGGGCGCGACCTTTGCCCTGGGGTGGACGCCCTGTGTCGGCCCAATCCTGGGCGCAATCCTCGCCGTTGCTGGCACCAGCACATCGGCAGGCTACGGAGCGGCGTTGCTGGCCAGCTTCTCCTTTGGCTTGATGGTGCCCTTTGTGGCGGCAGGACTAGTGACCGGCTGGACGAGCCAGTTACTGCGCACACAGGGCCGCTGGTTGGAGGTCGCGCACCAGGCGGCGGGCGTGATGCTCATCGCCTTTGGGATATCACTGTTTACCGGCCTGCTCCCCCGTATCTCCAGTGCGCTCGCCTTGGGCACGTAATGACGCAGGGCAGCAGCGAAGCATCGTGCGCCGGAGAGGAACGCGCTAGAAGTGGCTGAAGCGAGCCGCGGCCGTGTGCTGCTGGTAGACGACGGGCCGGTGGTGGCCGACGTGCTTGGGCGCTATCTCACGTTTGAAGGCTACGAAGTCGCCAGCGCCAAGGATGGCGGCGAGGCCCTGGCCCTCTTCCGTTCCTGGCAACCAGACCTCCTGGTACTGGACCTGATGCTGCCGGTGATAGACGGCATGGAGGTGTGCCGCATTCTCCGCAAGGAGAGCCAGGTGCCCATCATTATGCTGACTGCCCGGGGAGAGGAGACCGACCGCATCGTTGGTCTGGAGCTGGGCGCCGATGACTATGTAGTCAAGCCCTTCAGCCCGCGAGAGCTTGTAGCGCGCATCAAGGCGGTGCTACGCCGAGCGGTCACCTCACAGACCACCGTTGGGCCCCAGCAAAGCCTCCACTTTGGCGACCTCACTATCGACGCCTCTACCAGGGGAGTACAGACCCAGGTTGGCCCGGCCACTCTTACTGCCAAGGAGTTCGACCTCCTGTACTTTCTCGCCAGCCACCCCGGCCAGGTATTCACCCGTGAACAACTTATGGATGCGGTGTGGGACTACAACTACGCCGGCGATGCCAGCACCGTGACGGTGCATGTGCGCCGTATTAGGGAGAAGATTGAGGCGGACCCGGTGCGGCCCCGCTACCTGAAGACGGTTTGGGGTGTGGGCTACAAGTTTGAGGCAACCCCGTGACCCCCTGGATGCGTTCCACCCTGCTACCGGGCATTTTGGGGCTCGCCGCGCTCACGCTGGCGGTGCTGGCTGGAAGCCTAGCCTTGCTGCAGGCTCCTCTGCAAGACCTTACGCTGCTGGGTCTCTTCCTGCTTGCCTCGGGCGGCGCTGCCCTGGCCGTTGGCTACTTGGCGGTCTACCTTGGCGACTTCCCCTTCCTCCACTCCGTACGGCTGCGTTTGCTGGTGATCCCGCTGGTGGTGGTGGTGGTGGCCATTGCCAACACCTGGTTCATTGCCCAGCTCATGTTCATCTCCGCACACGACCTCGCCCTGCTGGCGCTGGTGCTGCTCTTCTCCCTGGGACTCTCTGCGTTCTTGACCTATCTCCTATCAGAATCGCTGCGGACGTCCATTCAACGACTGTCTGTGGGCGTGCAGCGGATGATTGGCGGCGATCTTCAGACGCGCGTGGAGGTTGGCGGCAAGAGTGAGCTTAGTGAGCTGGCCGAGGCATTTAACGTGATGGCCGCCCGCATTGAGGACGCCTTCAAGCGCCAGCAAGCCCTTGAGCAGGCGCGACGGGAGATGTTTGTGGCGGTATCCCACGACCTGCGGACACCTGTGGCGTCCATCCGTGCGATTGTGGAGAGCATCAACGATGGCGTGGTCACAGACCCTGAGACGGTGCGACGCTATCTCCAGATGCTAGAGCACGAAGTAGGGGAGTTGAGTGTGCTCATTGACGACCTATTTGAGCTGACTCAGATAGACACGGGCGTTTTGCAACTCCACTTGGAGCGCGCCAGCCTGCACGACCTTATCTCCGATGCGTTGGAGAGCATGAGCGCGCAGGCGCGTCAGAGCGGGCTCTCTTTGCAAGGGCACGTAGAGGACGAGACGCTCACCGTGCTGGTGGATGCCAGCCGGGTGCACCGTGTGCTGTTCAACCTGGTGCAGAATGCCATACGCCACACGCCCGCGGACGGAGCAGTCTCTATTCAGGCGAGCGACCAAGGGCAAGAGGTGCAGGTGGATGTCATCGACACGGGCGAGGGCATTGCGCCGGAGGAAGCTGAGAAGGTCTTCGAGCGGTTCTACCGCGGGGACAAGGCCCGCACTCAGAAAGCGGCTGGCAGCGGGTTGGGCTTGAGCATTGCCAAGGCCATTGTAGAGGCTCACGGCGGACGCATCTGGGTGAAGAGCGCCCCCGGCCAGGGAGCAACTTTTACGTTCACGCTACCCAAGCACTAAGCAATCGTAGCCAGCGGCGCTTAAGCTTACGCAGCGCGTTTCCCCCTCCTTGCCTCCGAGGGAGAAGGATAGTAGCCTGGAGGTCAGGATTCCCACTTTCCCTCACTTTCCTCATTTTCCAGTTCTCGTAGCGGTCCATGGTGTGGGTATACCAACGCAAGACACTGCCCTTCCGCTATACTATTTACTGATATTAGTCAGGAGGGCGCTATGATTCACGAGCTACGCATCTATGAGGCCGCTCCCGGCCATCTGCCGGCGCTGAACGAACGCTTCGGCAGCCTTACTACCAAACTGTTTGCAAAGCATGGTATGCACAACTTTGGCTACTGGACGGAAGAGATAGGCACCACCGGACGCCTTGTGTACATCGTTGGGTATGACAACCTAGCGGACCGCTACCCTGCATGGGAGGGGTTCCGTACTGATCCTGAGTGGGTGGCATCCAACAAAGAAACGGCTGAGAGAGGCTCACCCATTGTCAACAAGATTAGCAACGTCATCCTCCGTCCTACGGATTACTCGCCCCAGGAGCCGGAGAGTGGCGAGGGCCGAGTCTACGAGCTGCGGAGGTACGACACCGAGACCGGCCACCTGCCCTCCCTTAACCAGCGCTTTGCCAACGTCACCTGCCGTCTCTTTGAGAAGCACGGCATCCACAACATTGGCTACTGGACTGAGGAAGTAGGAGTGAATAATCGTTTGGATTACCTGGTAGCCTACGAGAGTCTGGGCGCGCGGGAGAAAGTCTGGGGAGCGTTCCGCAGCGATCCCGAATGGGTTGAGGCATCGGCGCAATCACTGCGAGATGGCCGGCCGGTCATCCTCAACATCACCAATACCATCCTGAGGCCGACGGCCTACTCAGCACTACGTTAGGAGGTACTATCCGTGTGGCTGTGGTCGTTTCTATCTGTGGTTGCCGCGCTGGTAACCTGGCTCATACTTACAGCGAACAACTGGGGCCTGTTGCGGGAAACCGGCATACGCCCCAGGGCGGCAACCAGCGGCCTGGTGCTGCTGCGGCTGGCGCTTGCGGCAGGACTTTTTGGCAGCGGCTTCATTCTTGAGCCTGCCGCCTGGGGGATCTTTAGGGGCGATTATAGCCCGCTCTACAACCAGCTTGCTAACTGGCCCACCGTAGTACTGTACGGCGGGCTTATCCCCGGCACCGTGGTCACCATTGTGGCGGACCAGGCAAAGACCACCAAGGACCGGTTCATCAACACGGCGCTTGCCGCGGCGGTGGTTCTGGTTATTGTGGACGACGTGCTCACAATCTTCATGGGACGCGTTGGATCGGACTTCCTCTTTTCGGTGGTGAGCGACCTGGTGGGCGGAGGCATTGGCGGCGCAGTGATGGCTTTTGTCCACAACGAGATCAAGGGCGTTGAGCGGCGCTGGCTGCGGACTGTAGAACCGGCTGCCTAACGGCAACTTGACCCCTGTGGCGCTGACTGCTACGTTATGGAAGAAAATTGGCTGGAAAGACTAGACGCAGAGCGGACTAGAGGAGAATCCAATGGCAGCTATTCAATACAAATCAGTCAACCTGAGTCACGGCAATACTCGCTACATTGATATGGGCTCCGGAGAGCCGGTGGTGCTCATCCACGGCTTCCCGTTCCAGCGGAGCGCCGACGACTGGCTTCCCAACGTTGAGGCCCTTGCGGAGAACTTCCATGTCCTTGCGCCGGACTGTGTGGGCTGGGCGCCTAGCGACTTCCTAGACCAGGAGTACTCCTTTGCCTATCTTACCGACTTTGTGCGGGAGTTCCAGGACGCTATGGGCCTGCGCAGCAGTCACATAATTGGCGCGTCTATGGGCGGTTGGATTGCCGGCCTGCTGGCTTACGAAAGCCCGGAGCGCGTGGAAAAGGTCGTCCAGACCGGGCACAACGGCATTGGCGCCCGGCCAAACGCCGGCATGATGAACTGGAAACCCCCCACAGATGAGGCAATCGCGGACTGGCTGCGCGTGGTTGGGGCTGGCGCAGATGTTGATTTGGAAGGACTTGTAGCGGAGCGGATCCAGTCGACCCATGAGCCTGGCCGCATTGAGGCCTTTGCCAAGCTTGCCCGCCATATGGGCGATGGCGTCACCAGGGAGCGCTATGACCTAATGCGCCGCATGCCATACACAAAAGCGCCCACGCTTTACGCCTGGGGCCGCACCGATGCCTCTTTCCCTGCATCGGAGCAGGCGATGGCCCTGACGCCTGGCGCTCAACTGACGGTGCTGGAGTGCGGGCATGACGTAGCCGTTCTTAAGCCGCAGGAGTTCAACGAGGCTGCAGTAGCGTTCTTGAGCGAGTAGAGCGGCAACCCGCTGCTTAGCTGCTTAGGAGGAGGAACAATGGGGAAAGCACAGCTCAACGCATTGCTTCAGGTGTTGCAGCAGCAGCTTGAGTTAGGGCCCGACGGTGTCGTAGTGGGCTCCTGGAATATACGTTATGATAAGGATATGAGCGCATTTCTTTTTGAAAAGTGCGAGTTTGGTGATTATTGCGAAGAGCGGCCGGCAATTATCGCCCTAGACGGAACGGTCAAGGACCCGGGAGGGCCGTTACTACAGCCCCGCTAACCAAGCTAACGATGGAGCGGTTAGGCACTATTGGCACGCGTTAAGAGTGGACACAGGAGTAGTTGACCATGGTTACAAGTAAGCAGAGTGTGGTGACGCCGGAGCGGTTTGCTACTGGAAAACCGTACGCAGACTATAGGGCATCCTTCACCGAGTATGGTGACAGGTACGACGAAAACTACGAAGCGACGACAGTAAGCGACGAGGATGCCGCCTACTTCAAGAATCTTATGGCCCAACCAGGCGGTGTGGCCAAAGTTATGGTTATTACCGAGAATTGGTGCCCGGACTGCTACAGGGAAACTCCCGTAATAGCGCGCATTGCAGAGGCCAGCGGCATGGAGCTGCGGGTGTTTGAGCGGGACCAGCACAAGGACATCATGGAGGAGTTCAAGAAGGATGGCGAGTTTGAGTCCATCCCCGTCCTGGTGTTCTACACCAAAGACCACGAGTACATCACCCACTTCATAGAGCGCTCCAAGTATGCCGAGGAGCACATCAATGAGGCGCGGGCCGGCACTGAGAATATGTCCCCGGAAGAGCGCGCGGCTCACACTGCCCGCTATCGGCAAGAGAACTGGGGCACGTGGCGGCAGGCCACCATCGACCAGCTAAAGGAGATGCTCACTCAGAGCTAGCCATCTTTAGACGCTACACGAGCAAGGGGCCAGCCTATACGGCTGGCCCCTTTTTTGTTCGCTTGCAAGCTCTGCTTGACACTGTTGTCAGCAAGAGAGAGATGGTACGCCCGGAGGGACTCGAACCCCCAACCCTCAGATCCGAAGTCTGATGCTCTATCCGTTGAGCTACGGGCGCACGGCGAATAAATTGTAGCAGACTGAGCGGCTAGTATGGTGCTCGTCTGAGCAGCAACTTGAGGCTGCTGCCAGCTCGGCCAGCACAGAAGGGGTTTACGCCGTAGGTGGTGTATGGAAGCAGATGCTACGGGCTAAGGTTGGAGGCAGCAACCGGATAGGCAACTAGTTCTCGTATTGCTGCGTTCAGCTGTTTGCGTTCAAGTGCAGAGTCATGGCTTCCTTGGGTGCCCAAGAGAGGGATTCCTACTACTGGTATAGCGCCCTGCTCTGTTTTCCAATACCCCTCCCTGTGCCATAGCTTTAGGTGCGGGTGGCTCTCTGAAGGGTACTGCTTTTCCTCCCAGGAAAGGTTGCTGCCGTAGATGGCGTCAAACTCAAGCACGGTAGGACTACCGTTGACGAGTATGAGTTTGGGCCTGGCCTTCTCTACGAGGATTCTCCCGACTGATGCGGCGGTAAGACAGCCTATATCGCGTCTTACCACTGTCCTGATTGTGCTTAAAGGCGGCTCAAATCGTCCGAAGGTATAGGGACACATTTGGGTAAACACTAGGTCCTTCGCAGTTAGCTGAGGCCCCTCTGGTTGTAGGTGTTCGTGTTCCAGGGCCGTAGCAGCAAGTTCTGCCGCTCGCGTGAAAAACTGCGGATATTGTATGACTGAGCTGGCATTGTTGTGACAACACGCTTGCCACGAACTATCGGGTACATGGTCTTCGAGGTCTTGGCTAGGTAGCTGATGACTTAGCGAGACAACCAACACCCAGCGGTCCGGCTGGATAGCTTCTACATCGCCGTTAAACCATGCAGGTGGTTGACCACGCACCAGCAGGCCCAACTTACTGCTGCCGTGTAATTTATACCGCTTATTGAGTTGGTCAACGTGCCGGTCCCAATCGTAACTGAAGGCGTTATCGTAAAGGGCCCGCAACTCCGTCAGCCACTCTCCTGGCTCTGGTGAATTCATGGCTCCACTCGGTACGTGTTCTGATGCAAGCCGACATCAACTGCATTAACCAAGCTTATTTGGCCAATGCAGCTGATGCCGGCTATTTAATTAGAAACGACTGTTAGCTAGGTGTTAGCAGCCGGTCTTGTCGAGCCAGGCCCGGACGAATCCGGAGGGATTGCGGCCGGTGTGGACACGCTTGTAGTTTTTGACTTCGCAGGCCAAAGCCATGCCGTAGATGGTGCCGACCGTGGGCACGTAAGGCACTACGTCATAGAGGTGGTCCTGGAGCTGATCCCAGATAGCCTTGCGCTTTGCGGGGTCTAGCTCAACGGCCTGGGTTCCGCACAGGTTATCGATGGTGGCATCACCGTACCGAGTTGTGTTCAGAGGGTTATCGGTCACCAGCTGGCAGAGGTAGTAGACCGGGAACTCTGTGATGGAGCCTCCCGCGACGCCCCAGCCGATCTCGAACTTCAACTTCCGCATGGTGGTGGTCCAGGAGCGGTCAGGCGCGACCTCGAGCTCCACGTTGAAGCCAGCTTTCTTCATCAAGTTTTGGACCACTTCGGCTTCTTGGGCATACTGGCCGGTGGTAGTCATCTTGGCGGGGGGGCCACTGCCGTCGTAGCCGGCTTCGGCCAAGAGCTTCTTGGCGGCAGGGATGTCCTGAGCGAACTTCTCAATCGTCTTTGCTTCAGACCAGGCCGCATCGGTAAAGGGGCCGGGTACATAGCCCGAGTGAACAACGCCGCCCTGCAAGGAGATGATGAGCGATTCCCGGTCGATGGACTTCAGGGTGGCTTGGCGCACCCGCTTATCGTTCCAGGGCGCAGAAGTAGTATCGAACCACACGGCGCCATGGATGGGAGGGAGGATGTCGTAGAAGGTCAGCTTCAGATCACTATCTCGTAGGATCTTCAGCATGTCGGGGCGGAAGCCAAAGGTGCCGGGATGGTGCGTTTGTCCGGCCCGCATTGCGGCCAACTCCGCGGCGATATCGCCGAAAGCTACCTTCTTGATCTCATCGAGGTAGGGGAGAGGCTTGCCGTCTGCGCCCGTCTCCCAGTAGTCGGGATTCTTAACGCCGGTGACGCCTTGGCCGGTCTTCCAGTCATGCGCCATATAGGCGCCGGTGCCGACGGCGGTTTTGCGGAAGCCGGCGTCCTGCTCAAAGACCTCTTTGGCTTTCATGAGGTTAGCGCCGGCCCCCAGCTTGTAGACAAAGTCGGGGTCAGGGCGGGTAAGGGTCAGGACGATGGTGTACTTGTCTGGGGTGGTGTAATTGACGTGTTCCCACCAGACGCGCTCGCGTCCTTTTTCCTTCTGGTAGTCAATCATCCAGGCCACGTCGGAGGAGTCGAAGGCTCTGCCGTTGACCGGGGGCATATTCTGCCACTTCACGTTGTCGTTGAGCTTCAAGGTCCAGGTCAAGCCGTTAGGGGAGACCTCCCAGGACTTCGCGAGACTGGGGACGATGACGCGGTCGGTGACGAAGCACTTACGCTCTTGGAGCAGGCTGTTGTAGACCTGGAACGCGCCGCCGCTCTCGAGATGGCTGACGGGCGAAGTAGCCCAGACAAGGCTGCCGCCGCGGACGGGGGGACCGGGGGAGCGCCAGGACTCCTTGCCTTCTTCACATACGACGTCCGAGCTGCCGGCGGTGTCTTTCATCACCTGTTCGGCTTTTGCGGCTTCGCCGGTTTCCTTCTTGGTTTCGCCGCTGCCCGTGGTGCTGGTCGTGCTACTGCTACTGCTGGCAGCGGGGACAGGAGTCGCGCTAGGGCTGCTGGTGGTGCTCGTGCTGCTGCTGGTGTCGCTGGTCCCACTGGTGCTGCTGCTGGTGTCGCTCGTACCACTGGTGCTGCTACTGGTGTCGCTGCTGCTACTGGCGCCGCTGCTCGTGGACCCGCTGGTTTCAGCGGGCGCCGCGGGTGTGGCCGCAGTGCAGGCACTTACCAGCAGTGCGCTGATGGACAGGGCTACTAGCCATGCCTTAGTACTCATTGTGGCTACCTCCTTCTTACTCTATGCTGCTCGTAAGTACAGGTGCTAGGACTGTAAGGTCATTAGATTAGGGCCGCATGAGTTCCCAATGACGCTATAGTGAGGTAGGCGTGGTTAAGTGTGGTAAAGTGCCGCTCTTACTATTTCTCATGAATCCATCATGAATTACTCATATTTCTGCAATAGCATCTCAATTACAACGTAAACGTAAGGGACAAACGTTGCGGTTTCTTCAGCCGCGGCCTTGCCTGTGGCTGAAGAGTGGGTTATCCCAAGAACTTAGGAGGTGCTTAATGCAATATAAGCCAGTGTTTTATTTAGTGATCGCTTCGATGATGATCGCACTAGCCTGCGCGGCGCCCGCCGCGCCCGCACAGCCAGCTGCGTCTAGTAGCAGCGCTGCAACGGCGAAGACCGAGAGCAGCGATGCCATGGAGAAGCCTAAGACGGACGACGCAATGGCGAAGACCGAGAGCGGCGACGCAATGGCGAAGCCCAAGACGGACGACGCAATGGCGAAGACCGAGGGCGATGCAATGGGGAAGCCGAAGACTGGCGGTACGCTCAGGATTCGGAACACCACGGACATGACAGACTGGAATATGCGGATAAACGGGCAGAATTCCAACAATGTCAACGGCATCCGCGTTGCATACGACAGTCTCTTAAAGCAGAGGGAAACACCTCATCCGAACATTAACTACTTTGACAAGACCATTGAGCCGGAGCTGGCAGAGAGGTGGGAGGTTTCAGCCGATGCCAAGACCTTCACCTTCTACCTCCAGAAGGGCGTGAAGTATGCCAACATAGCTCCCGTTAACGGCCGTGAGCTTACCGCTGCGGACGCGAAGTGGAGCTATCACTATACTTCCAGCACCGGTGACTTCTCCGATCTTAAGGCCAGCCAGAACGGGTTCATGTGGGCCGGGCTTGATAGCATCACAACGCCGGACAACTACACCGTAGTGGTCAAGTTCAAGGATGGGTTCGCGCCGTTCTTAACTTATGCGAGCAGCGCGTTCAACCCCATCTACCCGAAAGAGCTCTTGAAGCTTGAGGGGGATTTTTCCACGAATATTGTGGGTACTGGCCCCTTCCAACACAGTGACGCGGATACCCAAAAGGGTACCAGAGCGGTATTCACGAAAAACCCCACCTATAGGGATGCGGACTCAATCTACTTAGACGACATTCGCTACCTGGTGTTGCCGGAGGATGCGACCGCATTTGCGGCATTCCAAACGCGACAGCTAGACGTCATGAACTCGTCCAGCGGCCAGGGGATCAAGGACTTGGCAACTCAGAACCCTGAGGCGCTCCGCCAAGATTACCCCGGCACTCCCCGCTACGTACTGATGAACTATCAGTTTCCTGCCTTCCAAAGTCAGCTAGTGCGTCAGGCCGTCTCCCTGGCCATCGATCGGGATGAATTCATTACGGTTATGGGCGGCGGAACGTATGGGTTGGCGGGCGCCAACACCTTTGTGGACATCTTCACGCAAGAAGAGGTAAAGGCATTACAGCCCTTTGACCGGGAAAAGGCGAAGAGTCTCCTTACTGAAGCTGGCTACCCGAATGGCTTCACATTCGCATTGTTGACAGACTTAGGGACCGATCAAGAGCGCTCCCTTGCGCAGCTCTTGCAAGCCCAGCTCAAAACGGTGGGGATTACAGTAGAGTTTGATGTGCGGCCTCGTGCAGAAGTTTCTCGAGACCGGAAGAAGGGCTTGTTTGAGATGCACTGGTTCGGCGAGTACGGTCGCCCAGACGCGGACTACAGCCTGTACGGATACTACTACCCCGACCAGCGTCTTAACTACACGAGTGTGAAAGACGATAAGCTGAAGACGTACATTGAGGCGCAGCGACGAGAGGGTGATCCGACGAAGCGTCGGGCGATCATGAAGGAAGCAATCACCTACATCAATACAGAGGCGTTTGGCATTGCCATTGCCCGGTCTCCCAATGCGTTCTTCTGGCATCCTTACGTGAAGAACTATTCTGCGCACCTGGATCAAGGCTACCCAGCAATCAATGCATGGATAGACAAATAGCACTAGGCGCAGATGAGGGGAGGTTAATCTCCTCGTCAGACCGCTAGAAGAAAGCCGCCGCGAGCTATGCTCGCGGCGGCTTTCTATATTACTGGGGATGTTGGGGAAGCTTGGTGCAGGAGAAGCACTCTCAGGGGGAGAATGGGTGGACGGTGAGATTCGAACCCACGTTCTCCTAGGCCACAACCATGCGCCTTAACCTCTCGGCTACGGCCACCGCGCAATGGCGCCCGATCGTGATAATTCTCATGAACACGTCATGAATTACTCATGTATCTGCACTAGCATCTCAAGTACAACGTAAGGGACAAACGTTGCGGTTCCTTTAGCCGCGGCCTTGCCAGTGGCTGAAGAGTGGGTTGTCCCCGAGAACAAGGAGGAACTTGATGTATTTCAAGCCAGTGTTTTATCTAGTGATCGCTTCTATGATGATCGCGCTAGCCTGCGCGGCCCCCGCCGCGCCCGCACAGCCAGCTGCGTCTAGTAGCAGCGCTACAACGGCGAAGACCGAGAGCAGCGATGCAATGGAGAAGCCCAAGACGGACGACGCAATGGCGAAGACCGAGAGCGGCGACGCTATGGCGAAGCCCAAGACGGACGACGCAATGGCGAAGACCGAGGGCGATGCAATGGGAAAGCCGAAGACCGGGGGTACGCTCAGGATTCGGAACACCACGGACATGACAGACTGGAATATGCGGATAAACGGGCAGAATTCCAACAATGTCAACGGCATCCGACTTGCATACGACAGTCTCCTACAGCAAGTGGTAACACCTTATCCGAACATTAATTACTTCGATAAGACCGTTGCGCCGGAGCTGGCGGAGAGGTGGGAGGTTTCAGCCGATGCCAAGACCTTTACCTTTTACCTCCAGAAGGGCGTGAAGTATGCCAACATAGCTCCCGTTAACGGCCGTGAGCTCACCGCTGCGGATGTGAAGTGGAGCTATCACTATACTTCCAGCACCGGTGACTTCTCCGATCTTAAGGCCAGCCAGAACGGGTTCATGTGGGCCGGACTTGAGAGCATCACAACGCCGGACAACTACACCGTAGTGGTCAAGTTCGAGGATGGGTTCGCGCCGTTCTTAATTTATGCGAGCAGCGCGTTCAACCCCATCTACCCGAAAGAGCTCTTGAAGCTTGAGGGGGACTTTTCCACGAATATTGTGGGTACTGGCCCCTTCCAACACAGTGAGGCGGATACCCAAAAGGGTACCAGAGCGGTATTCACGAAAAACCCCACCTATAGGGATGCGGACTCAATCTACTTAGACGACATTCGCTACCTGGTGTTGCCGGAGGATGCGACCGCATTTGCGGCATTCCAAACGCGACAGCTAGATGTCATGAACTCGTCCAGCGGCCAGGGGATCAAGGACTTGGCAGCTCAGAACCCTGAGGCGCTCCGCCACGATTTCCCCGGCACCCCCCGCTACGTGCTGATGAACTATCTGTTTGAGCCCTTCCAAAGTCAGCTGGTGCGTAAGGCCATCTCCTTGGCCATCGATCGCGATGAATTCATTAAGGTTATAGGCGGCGGAACGTATGGGTTGGCGGGCGCCAACACCTTTGTGGACATCTTTACGCAAGAAGAGATAAAGGCATTACAGCCCTTTGACCGGGAAAAGGCGAAGCAACTCCTTACCGAAGCTGGCTATCCAAATGGCTTCACATACGCGTTGTTGACAGACTTAGGGACCGATCAAGAGCGCTCCCTTGCGCAGCTATTGCAAGCCCAACTCAAAATGGTGGGGATTACAGTAGAGTTTGATGTGCGGCCCCGTGCAGAAGTTTCTCGAGACCGGAAGAAGGGCTTGTTTGAGATGCACTGGTTTGGAGAGTACCCACGCCCAGATGCGGACTACAGCCTGTACGGATACTACTACCCCGACCAGCGTCTTAACTACACGAGTGTGAAAGACGACAAACTCAAGGGGCTCATTGAGGCGCAGCGGCGAGAGGGTGATCCGACGAAGCGTCAGGCGATCATGAAAGAGGCAATCACCTACATCAATCAGGAGGCATTTGGAATTGCCATTGCCCGGTCTCCTAATGCGTTCTTCTGGCATCCTTACGTGAAGAACTATACCGCGCACCTGGATCAAGGCTACTCAACGATCAATGCATGGATAGACAAATAGCAACTAGGCGCAGCTGAGAGGAGGTTACTCTCCTCATCAGACCGCTAGAACAAAGCCGCCGCGAGCCATGCTCGCGGCGGCTGTTTGTTGCTGGGGATGTTGGGGAAGTTTGTGTAGGAGGAGCACTCTCTAGGGGAGAATGGGGTGGACGGTGGGGTTCGAACCCACGTTCTCCTGGGCCACAACCAGGCGCCTTAACCACTCGGCTACGCCCACCGCGCAATGGTGCCCGCTAGAAGCGGGCGCATAGGTATTGTATCAGCTTGGCAGCACGGCTACAAGAAGCGAGAGCAGCGGTCGGCATCGTGTCACAGCCTGGATAGCAGCTTACGGGGCGTAGCGTTGCCGGCGCTTACAGGAGCGCGCTGCCAGGTACAGGAGCGCGCGGCTTGCTGCCACATACGACAACGAGGCAGAGCGGGAAGCCGGATTGGCGGAGGTCGTTGGCGGCGCAACGTGTTCAGAGGAGCTAGGGAGGTTGCTGAAACCCAAAGTCCAGCAGACGAATGGCGTCGGTAATGGACTGGGTGCTGCCTAACGCAACGGCCAGCAGGCGTGTTTCTTTGCGCACCGCAGAGCCGACGATGGTCTGGCCGGCGCGGCGGGTGTAGCCAATCTTCACACCATCTGCTCCAGCGTACCTGTTGATCAGTGAGTTGCGGTTGTACAAGCCGTAGGGTTGCAGCAGTCCCTGGGCGCTCCATGAGTAGGTCGCCACGATCTCCCGGAAGGTAGCGTTCTCCATGGCGACGCGGGTCAGCAGGGAGAGGTCGTAGGCGCTGCTGTAGTGGTTGCCGCGACGGGAATCCAGGCCATGAGAGTTGGCGAAGTGGGTGTTCTTCATCTCCAGCCCGTCTGCGCGCTCGTTCATCATGCCCACAAAAGCGCTCTCGGCGCCGCCTACATGGATAGCTAACGCCAGCGCGGCGTCGTTACCAGAAGGGAGCATCATGCCATAGAGCAGGTCACGCACCGTAAGCTGCTCGCCAGGGACAACGCCCATAACCGTGCTGCGGCGAGACAGCCTGCTTATGGCATCGTCTACCGTGACGACTTCATCGAGGCGAGCCTGCTCCAGCACTAAGAGCGCAGTCATGATCTTGGTAAGGCTTGCGACAGGACGCCGCTGATGGGCCTGATGCTCTGCCAGCACGGCGCCCGTTGCCGCGTCCACCACTATGTAGGCCTTCGCAACCACGCCCGGTAGCTTGGGCGCTTCCGGCGGTGCAGGCGTAGGGTCTGGCTTCTGGTAGTCCGGCACGAGGATGGGGCCTGCACCCTCCTCAATGTAGGCCTCCGCGGCCACGTCCGGTATCGTGGGCGCTTGCGGTGGTGCAGGCGTAGGGTCTGGCTCCTGGTAGTCCGGCGCGAGGAGGGGGCCTGCGCCGCCCTCTGTGACTTCAGGAGGATTGCTCAGCGCCGTGGCGGCAAGGGGAGCCGCAGGAGCGGCCGCAACGCTTGGGGCCGGCTCGTTAGAAGGGCCGCCTGAGGACGAGCAGCGCCACCAGCGCGAAGATGCCGGCACACCCTAGGAAGAACCAACCCTTTGCCACGGATGCTTCTCCCAAGGGCTTGTGGTGTTAGTGTGCCCTGCCGGATTCAGCCTTGGCGGCCTTCAGTTGGTCGATGACCGCGGGAACCAGCGTCTTGTAGTCACCAATGATGCCGAAGTCGCAACTCTTGAAGATGGGCGCTTCAGGATCGTTGTTGATAGCGACGATGTGCTCGGACTTCTGAACGCCGATTAAGTGATTCAACGCTCCTGAAATACCTGAGGTGATGTAGAAGCGGGGGGCAACCGACCGTCCGGTGAGGCCCACCTGCAACGGCCCTGGCAGCTGCCCATTGGCTACTACTCGTAGGGTGGTAGCGATGCTGCCGTCTACAAGCTGCGCCAGCTCCTGGAAGAGCGGCAGGTCGTCGGGGAGGGACACGCCGTTGCCCACACCCACCAGCGCCTCGGCCTCTTCTAAGGCGAGGCCCTCATCGCCGGGAAGGCGCTCAAGGCCAAGGTGGCGCATGTGGTTCTCTTGCCACTGGCCCAGGGACAGCGCTTCGATAGCGGCTGTTCGCCCTGAGGCCGGAGCCAGGCGGTCCAGGACGCCCGGGCGTACGGTGCACATAGCCGGTGTGGTGCGCGTAAGGATGGGAGCCACGATGTTGCCGCCGAACGCGGGCTTAAGCTGCACTAGCCGCTGCTGGTCATCGATCTCCAGGCCAATGCAGTCGCCAGTGAGGCCCAGGCCCAAGCGAGCGGCTACCCTGGGGGCCAGGTCCCGCCCGTTGATGCTGGCGGGGAAGAGCACGGCGTACGGCTTATGGCTGGCAATGGCCTCTGCCAGTACCTGTGTGTACCGCAGAGTGTGGTAGTGGTCCAGATCAGGATGGTCTGCTACGTAGACCCGGTCTGCGCCGTAGCTAGCCAGGACTTCCGCCTGTGCGCTAACGTTGTTGCCAATGAGGACGGCAGCAACTTCGCTGTTAAGCCGTTGCGCCAGCTCCGCCGCCTTGCTCAATAGCTCATAGGTCACGCCGCGTATCTGTCCTTGGGCTAGTTCAGGGATTACCCAGACGGCTTGTGCCGTGCCCGGTGCGGCAGCAGAAGCGCGTGGCGGCAGCGATGCGATGGAGCGTTGCCAGGGAGTGTAGAGGCCTTCTTTGAGGAGATAGTCCACCATTTGACCGGCGGCCTGCTCCGGGTTAGCGCCACTAACGACCTGCTGGCGCCGGTCAACGTGCATCTCTCGAATCTCTGAGACGGAAGTGGGGGAGCCGGCTAGACCTACCTCTTCCGGCAAGAGACCAAGATCGGCAGCAGTCCAGACCTCTACTTCCTGGGCCATGGCGGCTTCAACTTCCGCGGCGCTGGGACGGATGGAGAGGATGAGGAACTCGCCTGCAGTGAACAGACAGGGCAGATCAAGCTCCCACTTGTCCCAACCCTCCTCTATCTCCCGGGTCACGAGCATTTTGCCGCCGACGGGCTCGTACTCCACTGTTCGGGCGTTGGTTGCGTGCGGTATACCTAGGAGTTCGGCAACTTCCGGTCCTACCTGGCCCGTCTCGGAGTCGTTGGTGAAGCGGCCGCAGATGATCACGTCGTAATCCAGCTTCTTAATAGCGGTTGCCAGCGTTCGGGCAGTGGCAAGGGTGTCCGAGCCAGCAAAGGCGCGGTCATTGAGGTGGATGGCGCGGTCGCCGCCGGTGGCCATAGCCTCGGCCAGCGCCGATTTCGCCTGAGGTGGGCCCATGGTGATAAAGGTAACGGTTCCACCGTGCGCTTCCTTCAAGCGTATGGCTTGGGTGATGGCGCGACGATCCAGGGAGTTGAGCTGGAGCGTGACGCCTTCTCGCACGAGGGTGCGGGTTTCGGAGTCGAACTTGATCTGGGCCACGTTGGGCACTTGCTTGATGCAAACGACGATGTTCATAGGGTTACCTAACGCTTTCTAGACGAGGTTGTTATTTGACATGAGTATACACGGCGCGTGCGCACCCTGAGAATAGCGGATGACTGGCGGAAGGTGGAGAGGGCTACTTGGGCGGGCGGAAGCGGACACGCACTAGGCCGCGCAGGTCTTCTAGGGCAGTGCGGAGGATGTTCACACGGGTGTCCGGGTCTTCTACCCAGCGGACAGGGAGCTCTTTGATCGTGTAGCCGCGCTGCTGAGCCAAGAGTAGGAGTTCCGTGTCAAAGAACCACTCGTTGTTCTCCACCAAGGGCACTAGATCCTGCACCGCCGGGCGGCTGATGGCTTTGAAGCCGCATTGGGCATCGATAACCTTAGATCCGTGGCTGAGGCGGACGATGAGATTGTACGTGCGGGAGATGAACTCACGCTTGGCGGAGCGGCTGGTCTGGGACTCCGGCATGAGCCGGGAGCCGGTAGCAACGTCATAGCCGTTGATGATGGCTTGCACCAGCAAAGGGAAGGCCTCTAACCCCGTAGAGAGGTCCACGTCCATGTAGCTCAGGATGTCGGCGTCGCTCTCCAGCCAGGCCCGCTTGAGGGCTCTGCCGCGGCCCTTCTGGTCGAGGTGGACGTAGCCAACCTCTTCTGGGTAGGTCTGGGCCAGCTGCTGGGCCACTTCCAGCGTGTGGTCGGTGGAGGCGTTGTTTGCGACGACGATGCGCCACCGGTGCGGCTGGAGGTGAGCGGAGAGAAAGGCGCGCAGCTGCTCGATGCTTCCCGCCAGCACGTGCGCCTCGTTGTACACAGGGATGACCACATCCACACGTTGGGGCTTAATGAGGCCGGCGGCGGTCTCCACAGTGGTTACCGTATGGGGCAGCCGCCCAGCGGGTAGGTCTGAAGAAGGCGATCCGCTTGGCGTCGTCATGGGGTAGAGGAACGGGCGTTAGTCTAGTGCCAGAAGGCGCGCTGGCCTGTGAGTACCATGGGGATGCCGGCGGCGTTTGCGGCGGCTATGGATGCACCGTCGTTAATTGAGCCGCCTTGCTGCACCACCGCAGCGATGCCATAGCTGGCCGCAAGCTCTACCGAGTCCTGGAAGGGGAAGAAGCTGTCCGAGGCCAGGACAGCGCCCTTGGCACGCTCTCCCGCCTGCTGCAGCGCGAGCTTGGCCGCACCCACGCGGCTCACCTGCCCGCTGCCGATGCCCAGCGTAACCTTCTCCGTGCCGTTCCAGATGAGGATAGTGTTGGAACGAATGCGCCGCAGCAGCGACCATGCTTCTTGCATGGCCTCCATCTGCTCAGGCGTGGGCGCTACCTCTGTGACCACCTTCCAGTCCGTGGTCTGGATGGGCAGCACGTCCGCCTCTTGATAGAGCAGCCCGCCTGGGATCTGCTTCAGGTTTCGATAGCCAGCGGGAAGCCGCTGAATGGCGGGCACGGAGTAGAGGATGGTGCGCCGGCGGGTCTTTTCCAGGATCTCCTTGGCCTCCGGTTCGATGCCTGGCGCGACGATAGCATCAATGTTGGATGCTTCGTCCTCTTTGAACGCGGCCACTACCTGGGCGGTGTCTACGTCCAGCATCCTGTTGAGGCCGATGATCCCGCCGAAGGCAGAGGTAGCATCCGCATGGATGGCCTTCTGCAGCGCCTCCGCCGGTGTTGCGCCAAAGGCGAAGCCGCTGGGTGTGGCGTGCTTAATCACCACCGCCGCAGCGCGGTCGGGATGGTCTCGCACCGTCTCCAGCGCCGCAGAGAGGTCGTAGAAATTGCAGAGGGAGGGCTGCTGCCCCATGAGCCGCTCGCCGACCACCAGGCTGCTGAACCCAATCAGCGGCTCCTGGTAGAGCGCACCCTTCTGGTGGGGGTTCTCGCCATAGCGGAGCGTTTGTTTGCGCTGGTATGCCAGGGTGAGCTCCTCGGGGAACGGGTCGTCTTCGCCACGCAGGTAGCCGGCGATGACCGTATCGTAGTAGGCCACGTGCTGGAAGGCCTTAGCCGCAAGACGGCGACGGAACGCGCGGTTGTCATCGTTCTCGCCCTGCTTCAGCGCATCGAGCACCGGCTCGTAGTCCTGGGGGTCGGTGACTACCCACACGCTGGGGTGGTTCTTGGCAGCCGCGCGCAGCATTGTCGGCCCACCGATGTCGATGTTCTCCAGCGCATCGGATAGCGCAACGCCGGGTTGTGCAATGGTAGCCACGAAGGGATAGAGGTTGCCCACCACCATGTCCAGGGGGCCAAAGCCGTGTTGCTGCAGTTGGGCCATGTCCTGCGGGACGTCTCTGCGGGCCAGAATGCCGCCGTGGACCGCAGGATGCAGGGTCTTGACGCGGCCGTCCATCATCTCAGGGAAACCGGTGAGGTCTTCTACTGCGCGCACCGGGATGCGGGCGTCCTCTAAGGCTTTCTTGGTGCCGCCAGTGCTGAAAAGCTCAACGCCCAGCGCAGTAAGGCCAGCGGCCAGCTCCTGGAGTTGGGTCTTGTCGTAGACACTCAGTATTGCCCGCATGGCATGCTCCTAGTCACGTTGTGCGTTAACTCACCCGATTCTTGCGGGCGAGCTTATTAGGGGACGAAAGTGCAGATTGTGTCGAGTAGGTTGGCCTGTGCAGGCACGGGTGGCGAACTACTTGAGGCGGTCGCCGGCAGCGCCGCTCTGCCGGTCCGGGTCCAGCGCCCATCCGGACTCCAACGCAAGCTTGTCTAGCTCCAGCTGTACCGGCAAGGGGTAGTTGCCGCTTATACAGGCGGTGCAGAGGACGCTGTCTGGCAAATTGATGGCCCATTCCAGGCCGGCAAGGCTTAGGTAACCGAGAGAGTCGGCGCCCACGATGTCCCGGATTGCAGGTATGCTGTGCTGCGCAGCGATAAGCTCGCTCTTCGACGCCATGTCTACCCCGAAGAAGCAGGGGTTCTTGATAGGCGGGGAGCAGATACGCAGGTGCACTTCTTTTGCGCCGGCGCGCCGTAGCAGGCCCACGACGCGAGGGGTAGTAGTGCCCCGCACAATACTATCGTCCACCACTATCAGGCGTTTCCCTTGCAGCACTTCTGGCAGCGGGTTGAACTTAAGCTGCACGCCTAGGGCGCGGATGCGCTGGTCGGGCTGAATGAAGGTGCGGCCCACGTAGCGGTTCTTGATAAGCCCCTCACTGTAGGGAATGCCGGAGGCTTTAGCGTAGCCGATGGCGGCAGGGATGGCGGAGTCCGGCGTGCCGATGACGATATCGGCCTCCACAGGATGCTCCTCCGACAGGCGTTCGCCCATGCGTTCGCGGGAGAGATAAGTCAGCCGTCCGTTCAGGACGCTGTCCGGTCGGGCGAAGTAGATGTGCTCAAAGATGCAGAAGGCCTGGCGCGGCGATTCCTCGACTTGATGGCTGGTGACGCCGGCGCTGTCAAGGACTACCATCTCGCCGGGATCGATGTCCCGGATGTACTGTGCGCCCAGATGGTCCAACGCGCAGGTTTCGGAGGCCACCACCCAACTGCCGTTGAGCTTGCCGAGACAGAGGGGACGGATGCCCATGGGGTCTCTCACGGCAATAACGCTGTCTTTGGTCAGGAGGGTCAAACAATATGCGCCGCTAAACCGGCGCAATGCGTGCCTGATCTTTTCTACCCAGGTGTCTCCCGGCGCGTGGGCAATCGCAACGGCAATGACCTCGGAGTCGGTGGAAGATGAGAAGGTCTTGCCCTGCTCACGCAGCTCTGCCTGCAGGTCCCCGGCATTAACCACGTTGCCATTGTGAGAGAGGGCGATTTGGCCCAGCTCACCCTCAGCAATGAAGGGCTGCGCGTTGCGGGGATGGGTGGAGCCGGTGGTGGAGTAGCGGGTGTGGCCTATAGCCATGTCGCCGCGGAGGGCAATGAGGTCTGCCTCTTCAAAAGCGTGGGTGACGAGTCCCATGCCGGTGTGGACGTTAATCTTGTCTTTGTAAGCGGAGGCGATGCCGGCGCTCTCCTGTCCCCGGTGCTGTAGCGCATAGAGACCGTAGAAGGTCATCCTGGCGACATCTTCGCCTGGGGCGTAGATACCAAAGACTCCGCAAGCCTCGTGAAGCTGATCTTGCGCTGCGGACTCATCTTGGGGGGCCCGGTGCATTTGGGGCGTGTGATACTCCTCTGCTGCAGGGCAAACCTAACGGTGAGAACTAGGCAAATTGATTATAGCAAAAATAGAGACAGAAACCCAGGCTTTTTACAGGCCTTTTGGCTCGGGCATGTGCTCTCCCCAACATTTCTTGCGGAAACACGTCGCTAACGTGGAAGAGCGGGCTAAGGCAGCTCTCATACCAAAAGATGCCGCTGCGAGTCGCGGGGCATGAGCGGCAATTATTTTAGTGTCTTGAAGGCGGAGCGGCGCGGCATAGCGGGCTTTTTCGCCCAGCTCAGCTTCAATGCGCAAGAGCTGGTTGTACTTAGCCACCCGCTCGCTGCGGGCAGGCGCGCCCGTCTTGATCTGGCCGCAGCCGGTGGCCACCGCCAGGTCCGCAATGGTGGTGTCCTCGGTTTCGCCGGAGCGATGGCTGATGACGCTCGTCCAGCCGGCCTGCTTGGCCATCTCCATTGCCTCTAGGGTTTCGGTAAGAGAGCCAATCTGGTTGAGCTTGATAAGCACTGAGTTGACCGCCTGCTCGTCGATGGCGCGCTGGATGCGCGTTGTATTGGTGACCAGAAGGTCGTCGCCAACAAGCTGCACCCGGTCGCCCAGCCGGGCGGTCAGGAGCTTCCAGCCGTCCCAGTCGTCCTCGGACATGCCGTCCTCAATGCTGACGATGGGGTACTGGTCCGCCAGGCTAGCCAGGAAGTCCACCATCTCCTGCGAGGTGAGGCTGCGCCCCTCCTTCTTCAGGTGGTAATGGCCGTTTTCGTAGAACTCGGTGGCGGCAAGGTCTAGGGCAAGGTAGCAGTCCGACCCCGCCTTGTAGCCCGCGGCCTGGATAGCCTCCGCCACCAGCGCGAGGGCCTCCTGGTTGGACGATAGCGAGGGGGCAAAGCCGCCTTCATCCCCTACGGTGGGGCTTTGACCTCTAGCCTGCACCAGTTTCTTCAACGCTTGATATATCTCTGCGCCCATGCGGAGGGCATCCGAGAAGTTGGCGGCGCCCACGGGCATGACCATGAACTCCTGGAAGTCTGTGGAGTTCTCCGCATGACGGCCGCCGTTGAGGATGTTCATCATAGGCACCGGCAGGACGTTGGCCTGCTCGCCGCCCACTGAGCGAAAGAGCGATTGCTTGCGTGAGGCGGCCACGGCGTGAGCCACCGCGAGGGAGACGCCCAAGATTGCGTTTGCTCCGAGCTTGCCTTTGTTGGGCGTGCCATCCGTTGCGATGAGCTTGCGGTCCACCGCAGTCTGCTCCTCGGCGTCCATGCCCTTCACTGCGGGCAAGAGCGCCTCTCGCACGTTGGCAACGGCCCTAGAGACGCCTGTGCCGCCAAAGCGGCTCTTATCGCCATCCCGCAGCTCTACGGCCTCGTGCGCGCCGGTGCTGGCGCCGGAGGGGACTGCCGCTCGGCCGCGGGAGCCATCGGAGAGCGTGGCCTCCACCTCTACGGTAGGGTTGCCCCGGGAGTCCAGGATTTGCCGTGCCTTCAAGTCTTGGATGGTGATCATAGTCGTGGGAGTCTCCTAGGATGAATGTGTTTGTGCGGCGGCCAGTGCCCGCTCAACCGCCTCTTGCGGGCTGGCGACCCTGATAACCCCGGTGTCCTGCTGACCCTCCAGGCCTATCTCCCAGGTGTTGAGCCCGATGATGGGTGTGCCAAAGGCGAGCGCGAAAGCCATCTCGGAGAGCGTGCCGTAGCTGCCGTCTATGGCGATAACCGCGTGAGCCGACCGTGCCACCAGCGCGTTCCGGGCGTGGCCCATGCCGGTGGGCAGCGCAAACTCGATGTAGGAGTTGGCATCCGACCGTTCCGAGCCGGGCAGGAGCCCAATGGTGTGCCCGCCGGCCTGGCGAGCGCCCTTGCAGACAGCTTCCATGACGCCGGTGAGCCCGCCGCAAACGACCACCGCGTCCTGTTCGGCCAGCAGCCTGCCTACCTCTTCGGCCGCGGCGGCAACTTCTGGCGGGCAGGAACTGCCCCCAATGACCGCGATGAGTAGCCGCTGTTCCATAAAGACGTTTCAGCATACACTCCTACGGCGATCTGCTGTCAAGCGTGCTGCAGGCAGAAATGTGCGGCGTGCGAGACGGCCAATAGCGGTTTCTGCTTGACGCTGTTTCAGGGGGGCAGGTAGACTTGGATTCTGTGATCCCGGGCGATTAGCTCAGTTGGTTAGAGCGTCTGTTTTACACACAGAAGGTCAGAGGTTCGAGCCCTCTATCGCCCACCACTTCCGCCCAGTTGTGCTGTAGTAAGAACTGGGCCGCAGCAGTCGCTCTTCTCCCGGTGGAGTCCATTGTCGAGGAATCAGTGAAGCCGTGCAGGAAGGATACAGACCTAAGCGGACGACCTTTTCGACTGGACGCGTAGCGTCGAGAAAAGATCACTTGAGAGGATGCGTCAATTAGTGGGTCAATAGAATGACCGCCTCGTAAGGCACCCCATTCCTTGATAGAACATCCTTTATCTGGCTTTCGGTGTTGCCCTCGTGTTCTGTGCGCACTTCTATGGTCAAGCGGTTCTTGTGGCGGTCAACCGATACGACACCCGTAGCAGGAATCCCCCGTATGTCATCCTTGATCGATTCATACCATTCCGTTAATTGCGTCCACGTGTATAGCCCTTTGAGTGCCCGCACCTCCTGGATGCCCTCAAAGGACTCGCTGCCGAACTGAGTGAGTACGAGCTCTTCAGCCTTTTCTTGTGACGGTTCCAGCAGGTAGACGTAGGCGATGCCAGAGTCTACGTAAAGGCCCCCGAACCCAGGGGTAGAAAGTCCCGTAGCCGGATCGATGACCTCAGATGGGACGCACTCGAATACTAGGGGCATTATTAGCGGATAGGCGCGGGGCCTCACTGTAAAGATGACTGCGTCTAGCGGGACGCCCAGAGAAGTCAAGCGCTTCTGCAATTCCTCGCGCACCATGTCTCGGTCGCTCTCGCAGGCTACGCCGACTTCGATACGATTCCTCCCTTCATCCAGGTCTGTCAGTGTCACCTCTGGCAAACCGAATATATCAGTGTCTTGGCCCAACTGGTCGTACCATTTCTGGAGTTGCAGGAGAGTGTACTGCGCTTGGATAGGTACAGGCGAAGCTGGTAACGTCGCCTCCTCTGAAATTGGAGACGATTCAGGACTGGGCGCAGGAGATACTGAGGAATGCGACTCCAGCGTTGGCGTTGCAGGAGCAGCATTAGGAGGGGAGCCGCATACCATGAACGAACCCGTGATGCCGGCCGCCAACATCCCTATCAATAGCAACCATTTCATCCGAGATTCACCCACCAAAGGGGCTCCCCCTCCCTGTCCTGCGAAGATCCTCAATTTGCTTGGTTGTTACATCGTTGCTCAGCAATCAAATGACGGGTCGCAAGCATCCCAGGTAACAGACATCCCCAGATCCAGGTATACAGCACCGATCGGACTGAAATGAAACGAGTCCACTCCGCCCCAGAGTATACAGGAGTTATGCAGTTGGAGAGTTCACCCCCACCCAACTAGGCTCCCTATAGCAGGATCTCCCAACGAAAAGTTCGCAATTCGGTACGTGTAGGCCCACCGTTTTCGGCCTTGGTGTACTGTAGACAGTACCTGTCAGGTCAGCCGAACCAGTTTTCGTTGCTTGTGCTGTAGGCAAGATCAGACCCGATAGAGCCAACTACTCGCCGTCCGGGCTCCTCTGGGGGAGAGACAGGCATTGTACCCTGACCGTGCAGCCCACCAACCTGGAGAAAATCGAGAACCTCTACTTTGAGGTTCGTTCTTGATCTGTAATCGAACACTGGTCCCAGCCCGGCGACGGCGGGGTCTGCGCTCCTTGTTCCGACGTCTCTTTCTTAAGCATCTGGCAGCCGACTGCCACTGCCACCACGGAAAGGCGGCTGGCTAAAGATGCGCCGCACCATCGGCTCAAAGAACTCCAGGGGCAGGGATTCATAGTCCGGGTCGAAAGATGACTGGTCCCACCGGTGGCAAAACTCCACAGTGTCCTGATACCACGGATGGTCGCGGTAGGTGTCCCGGGCATTGCGGTCACCGCCCGTATGGTGGGCGTAGTAGTAGCTCTGAAACAGGCCGTGATGGAGCACTATCCAGTACGTTCGCTCGGAGACATAAGGGCGAAGCACCGCTGCGGCCAGCTCGCTATGGTTAAATGGCGACAGCAGGTCCCCGATGTCGTGCAGCAGGGCCGCTATTACAAGCTCTTCGTCGGCTCTGTCTCGGTAGGCGCGGCTGGCGCATTGCAGCGAATGCTCCAGACGATCAATCTTATATCCGGACAGCGACCCGGCCAGGTCACGAAGCATCGTCAACATACGGTCGGCCGTTCCTTTAGAAAACTCAGCCTCCAGGCGATCCAGCAGCTCGTAGTCCTCCCGCGTGCCTTCGGCCATGCTGGTGAAGGTTACCATCTCCGTGTTGTCCGACATCGTATACCTCCGCGCTGTAATAAATGTAGGATTGAGGGATGTAGAATAGGGTTTAATTCTACCATCCCGGCGTTCAACCCAAGGATTATCAGCAGGCGTTCCGATGACTGACCTCAAAAGGCTGGACGGCCGCATCGCCTTCAACACAGGTGGAGGCCGGGGCATCGAGAGGGCCATCGCGCAGGCCTTCGCCGCCGCTGGCGATCGCCGATCTTGAGGGGGATGTGCGACAGTCGATGGCCCGAATCCAGGCAAGCCCCTTCATTCTCAATAAGGACGATGTGCGTGGCTTCATCTACGACTGCGCGACGGGGAAGCTAAACGAGGTCACCTGACCCCACTTCTACCAGAACTGAGCGCGATCTGGCGCTTGCGCCGGGCGTTCGTGCGCAGGGGCCGGGGGCTTAGCCGGTCGGATGAAACCGGTTCCGCCGTCCTAATAGGTAGACCTTCCAACGAAGAGTTCGCAGTACGTACGTGTAGGCCCACACTTCCTGTCTACATATAGGTAGCAAGAACTAAGCTGCAGCCGCGGTCTCCCTGGGTTCTTACCTCCGCTCAAACTGTCCTGTAACTTCAGGACTGTAGAGCAAATTGTCCCAGCCGGAGACAATGGCTTCCCCGTCGCAAACTTTCTTGGCATAGGTTCCCCCAAACTCGCCAGGGCGGCACGTACTGGACATAACTGCAGTTGAGGAGTGCATAGTGGCTGCGACATCTGTAAACGACAACATCCGCTACGAACCGGATGAGAACCCGCCCTCGTTAGTGGCCATTGGCGCGGGCGTTCAGGCCGCCATGATCATTGTGGCGCCGGTGGTTCTGACCGTGGTCATTGTGGCTCGGATTGCCCAGCAGCCCGAGAGCTACTTGTCGTGGGCCGTCTTTGCGGCGCTGATAATCTGCGGAGCCACCACCATTCTCCAGGCGGTCCGGGTCGGCAGGGTCGGGGCTGGGCGTGTGCTCATCATGGGCACATCAGGGGCGTTTATTGGGGTCTGTGTTGCGGCTCTAGCGGAGGGCGGGCCGTCTCTGATGGCGAGCCTCATCGTCGTGTCGTCGCTCTTTCAGTTCTTGCTGGCCGCGCGGCTCTCGCTGCTGCGGCGCATCTTCACGCCGGTGGTCTCCGGCACCGTGATTATGCTGATACCCGTCACGGTTATGCCGATAATATTCGATACGCTGAAGGACGTGCCCGACGGCTCATCGTCGCTTGCTGCTCCGGTAGTGGCTTTTGCTACCCTGGCTACGGTTACGGGGCTTGTGTTGCGCGCTCCCTTGGCGTTGCGGCTATGGTCGCCGCTGATTGGCATAGCGGTGGGTTGTGCAGTGGCCGTGCCCTTCGGGCTGTATAACGTGCAGAATGTGCTGGAAGCGGCGTGGCTCGGCATTCCCGCGGTCTCATCGTGGCCGGGATTCGATGTGACGCTGGGTGTGGAGTTCTGGGCGCTCCTGCCGGCATTCATTGTGGTTACCATAGTGGGCGCGATAGAAACTATCGGCGACGGAGTTGCCATTCAACGGGTTTCCCAACGTAGGCCGCAGGCAACCGATTTCCGGGTAGTGCAGGGCGCCCTCAACGCAGACGGCGTGGGTAATCTGCTCTCCGGTCTTTTAGGGACACTGCCCAATACAACCTACTCAACCAGCATTTCACTTGCAGAGGTCACAGGAATAGCCGCGCGGCGAGTGGGTGTGGTTATCGGCGTCATCTTCTTGGTGCTGGCATTCTTCCCCAAAGTTGCGGCCTTGTTGATAGCTATTCCCGGCCCCGTGGCTGCCGCCTACATCATCGTCCTATTGGGGCTGCTCTTTGTACAGGGGATGAAGATCATCATCCAGGACGGCGTCGATCACCGGAAGGCCACCGTTGCAGGATTGGCGTTTTGGCTCGGTGTGGGCTTTCAGAACCAGCTAATCTTTGCAGACCTGCTGGGAGAAGGATTCTTGGGCGTGTTGCTCGGCAACGGCATGACGGCAGGCGCTATCGTCGCGATCATTATGATGGTTTTCATGGATCTGACAAGCCCGCGGCCCCGGCGTCTGGAGGTTGCATTGGACAGCGACGCTTTGTCGAGGATAGACGAGTTCCTGCGCGGGTTTGCGGCGAAGGGCGGATGGGACGCTGCTACAACGGAGCGTCTGGTCTTAGTGGGAGAGGAGACGCTGGCGAGCCTGTTTCCAGAAGAAGGAGAGGACTCAGCAAGGGAGGAAGCGCGGCGCTTGGTTGTCACCGCCCGTCCCCTCGGCCGCGCGGCGGAACTGGAGTTTGTGTCGGCAGCAGAGGGGGAGAACTTGGAGGACCAGCTGGCGTATCTGGGAGAAATGCCAGATAGACCTGACGAGCGGGAGCTATCGTTCCGTCTGTTACGGCATTACGCCTCTTCGGTGCGGCACCAGAAGTATCACGGCGTAGACATCGTTACAGTGCAGGTCGATGGGCCGCGTTAGCGCCACTCTGCGCCTGTCCGTTTGACATTCAGATAAAAGCCCCTCATTGCGTAGTGGAAGGCGCGTTGCCGTACCGCCGAAGCAGTGCATTCACTCCCACCACGCGGGAACGCCCTGAATAGTCGCGCGCCTCTTCCGCGTCTCGACGATCATTGCGTTACCTCTCGAATAGACTCGGCGAATAGGGTCCTGAGACACTGCGCTGCCCAAGTAATAACCGTCTTCCCGGAACCAGCGTACACGGTTCTTTTCAACTAGGCCAAACCCAGTCTGAGCGACTACGAGGTCTCCTCCCTCGAAAGTGTCGACTAAGCCGTGAAGCTCATCATCGCGCAGTATGTAGAGTCTTGTGTCGGTTAGGAGATAGAGGTAGTCGCCAGTATCGATGATACGGCGCGGCACGCTCCCAATGTCGTACACTCTTATACCTCGGCCTTGGTTGTTGACCAACACTACACGACCTGAGTAACTAGCTAGGTATACCGAATCCGATTCAGAGGCGAAGCTTGCAGCGTAAATCCAGTCGGAGGCAAATATCTCCCCAACTGAGAGTTCCACTGTCATCGAAACCCTCAAACCATCGAGTTCTTGCCGGTCCAGTTCCTGAACAAATCTGGCATTGGCGGGAGCTTGGGTAGCATTCATATCGAGACCTGAGAGTGTTTCTGCAGCCAAGTTGACCAGCTTCATCGTGTCTTCGGCTTCTGAATTCCCTGGATTCAGGTCAGGATGATAGCGCTTGGCAAGTTCTCGATAGCGAAGTTTTATGCCGTCTGGCGTAATTGGGAACGAAAGTCCCATGAGGGCGAGTGCTTGGTCTACGCCTTCGCTTGTAGAATAACCGTCACTCGGATTCGCCACACGGCGCCACCCCTCCTTGAGGGGTAGCTTGATACCCCACAGTCCATTCCCAGTGATGTCGACGCACCAAGCCTCGTCCACTGCAGTAAAGAGGTAGCGGCCTGCGTCTCGTGAGAGGGCAACGCATCGTATGTGATTCTTGAGCTTATCGTCCGGTATATCTAAGCGTCTCTTCAAAGCCAGTATTTCCGGAGCTTCGGTGAGTGGTGTTTCAAGGATTGTCGCAAGATTGTCATCGTAGGCATGAATTATGCAGTCCTGTGACATAGCTATCAGGCCACGCCCTAGCGAGTGTACGCCGACACGATAAGTGCCATGATGTAAACCCGCCTTCAGTACCATGTTGCCCTCTCGGTCGTAACGTAAGACTGCGGCTTCAATTTGGCCAAGACCATCCGCATTGCCAAGGTCGTCAATCATCATTAGGCCGGAGTTACTTGGGTGAATCTGGCGGAAGGCGGTATCTGGGCGCTCGGAGAGAGGAATATCCACAACCGACTCTATACTCCAATCGGCACCACGAACCTCAAAGTAGGCTTTTGGTCTCGCTACCTTTTCCCTCTCCCGACCAGCCTGCGCCTCCTCCCATTTTAGGGGCGCCCGCGGTAGGGGGATGTATGTGAGGGACGAGAGATCTAGCTCCCGCAATTCCGTGTGCCTTGAGTCAGTCCTATGCGACCGTAAGGGTGGCTTCGGTGGTGTGACAGGGGCCCCCAAAGATTCTGTGCTTGCAAGCCTGTGTGTACGTCCGTCCCTAGTGCGTGTGATCCTCCCATCTTTCTCGAGGTATGAAATCAAATTTGCAACTCTGCGCCCGTCCGGCTCACCGATCAGGTTCTTGACGTCTGTCTGTAAGCAGTTTGGATGGGAAGCAATGGCCCCTTGAATCGCCTTGAAGAGCTGTAAATCGTATTTGTGCTGTTGGATATTCTCGGCCCATGGTCTGAGTTCGGGAATAGAATCCACAATCTTCTGCATCTTCGATAGACCTGCATCATCACCGACGAGCGCAAGAACCTTGCCGCCCTGCTGAAAGGATGGAATCGATGGGATGTCGAACGCGCCATGCTGCCGGCGAGTTTCCGCCACCCATCTCGGAATGGATGCAATGTTCTTCCGGACAAGGAGAGCGGCACCGTTATAATCTTGGTGAGAAATCGCGTCTTGCATCCGGAGCAACGTATCAAAATAGGGGCCGTAAGACCCGATCCCATGAGATTGGAAGGGAGGGTCAGCCGCTAAATCATCGTCTCTGTGGAGCGCGGGCACACTTTCAGTTGTGTCGATTCCGAGTAACCGTTTGATTAAGCGAAGCATGAGAACCTTCCGTCAAGCACAATGCCCGTGATGCATAAAGCTAAGGTAAGACATTCCCTATTTGGTTCAGACTACATTTAATGTGTCAGAACCTCCGTTCGGATGGCACCCAGATCTTCTATGGAGGTTCAACTGGACGGCAGAATATTAACCCTGGCTTCTGAGGCTCGTCAACCATCCTCGGCTAAGATATGCCTAGGGGCGCGAGTAGCTTATAGGTGGGAGTGGATGGGGAGTGGTTCTGCAGTTTGACGCCTGTTTGTGGCTGTGTGAAGAGTTGGGAGTCGTAAAAACAGAGAAATCAAAAAGGGGCCCGCTGCCATACGATCAGCGGGCCCCTTTTGTGTGCTGTTCTATCTGCCGGATCGGAGCTGATTCACCATACTCATGAGGTTGGGGTCTATGCCGCGAGACCGGAACCATTGGTAGATTCCATCCCAGAAGAGCTCGGGGTCCATATCTACAATCTCGCCCCCTGCGCCTCTAGACATGACCAGTTCACCCCACGACTCCGGCTCAGTCAGGTTGCCTTGAACGGCATCCCCGTTCTGCCAGTTCGCAAGGTCCATCTCGTTTAAGTAGGTGGTGAGCAGTTTCGGGTTAGCTTCAAGCGCGTTGTTAACCTTGTGCTGGTCAGCATCAACGAGAATGATTGTATCGTTGATTTCTCCCTTGGTTCTCCACTCTACGTGCATTGTCATAGTAGTCACTCTTGCTTAGAAGAACGTTGTGATTACCTTCGCCAGGAGAATGTTCTGATCCAGCAGGATATGGCGCTTTGTTATCTTCCAGCCGGTGTCAGGGTCGCGTCGCAAAACGTCGTCCCGCTTGCCTACGAAGATGTTAACTTCGCTTGCCAGACGCTGCGTGTAGCAGAGGAAGCGGCTGCGTACTAGCACCTCGTCCTCCTCTACGCCGTAGACCTGGACGTTGGTGACAAAGTGGCGGATACGGGAGAAGGGCTCCTCGCACCAGTGGACGCCGGTCATGATCTGACGCACACGGCCTGCCAGAGTCTTTTTGCCCTCATCGAACCAGGAGATTTCCGACTCCGGGTCAGAGTTCTCACGGTGCAACTCGCCGAACTTGATGTTGCGGCGGACGGGCATCCAGTAGTGGATGTCCTCAGATAGGAGTTCCGTCCACTCGTAATACTTGCGCTCGTCCAGCAACTCGGCCTCGTGATAGAGGAACTGCTCAACTTCTCGCTCTAGGAGTAGTTGTTCCAGCCCTTGCTGCATGCTGTTCGTTGTGGTCATCTTTTGGCCTCCCCTACTTTAGATTCATTCTAAATTGCTAGGTTACAAGAGCGTCTAGGCGAAAGCGGGCCTAGAGTACTTCTTCAACGTCCATGAAGAAGATCATAGCTTCTTCCCCTACTCTAATGGGCTCCGCGGGGTGCTCAGTAAAGCGGACTATCAACCAGGCGCCGTCGCCGGGGTTTCCCACGATCTCGCCAACTGCTCCGCCGCTCATCTTTATTTTTCCTCCGACGGGAAGGTCGCGGAAGATGAAGGCAGCGCTACTGCTATTCAGATCTTTGCTGTTGCTTGCTTCTACCATGATCCGGCTCCTACGTAAAAAGCTTGTTCTTTCCGAAAGTGCTCTTGTTGATGGGATAGAGTTCGTCCCAGCTCTTAGCCTCCATGAAGGCTATCCAGCGGCTGAAGCGGGCCCGGGCCGGCTCCTCCGACATTCGGAAGCTCAGGGTGAGTCCCGGGGTGCGCTCATCCGTGAAGCCGCGGCCAATGCCCATCTCAAAGTTGTACGGGAGCTTCTGGGCGGTGATGCCTAGACTAGCCGGGAAGGCGTAGTTCCAGTTCTCCATATCATCGGACTCGGTAACGCCGGTGGGGCCGCAGTAGCGCATCACGTAGTGGCGCTGCGCGTCCTTGACATGCTTAGGAGCCTTTTTGTCAACTTGGTAGATGCGCCAGCTTTCGGTCATGCCCACGCCGTGGGGTTGCCACGGGAGGATGCGCCAGTGGTCAAAGACCACGTTGGGGAAGATGGCGAAGTGGCTGCCGCCGTGACCGTTACCGGGCATGACCTTGTCGGCGTAGGCTTTGGCCTTTGCGTCGTTGGTCTCGCGGTAGTAATCGTCAACCTCCGGCTCTACCCAGGTGTCCATGTAGTCAGGCACACCAGCCTGCTCATAGAACCGGTAGAACCCACCGTGGCCCAAGTTGTGGTCGCCGGCGGTGAAGGTCTTGGATGGGAAGGGCTTGCGTAGCGGACTGCGCTCGCCGCCCTCACGGTCGCCCTGGGGGCCGATGGCGGCCACGTTCACGGAGCGATGGGTCATGGCTGCGTGCGTTGCATCCGTGGCAAAGCTGAAGCCCGGGAACTTCCAGTTGGTGGGGAGCCGCCACTTGATGACGGGGTTGAATACCTCGATGTCATTGTCCTCGCCTGCAGTGCTCTGCAAGCAGTGGCGGATGCTCTCGGCGTACTCGCCTACGTAATCCAGGAAAGAGGGCGCTTTGGCATCCCAGGTGGCCCAGATGGACCCGTAGTAGTTCTCGAGTTGGGCGACTTCGTGGAGGCCCCACTTGCTCTTATCGAGCTCACCGTTGTAAGCGTCGGCGAAGTAGGCCACGCCGACTAGCCTACCGTCAGTGTCATAGCTCCAGCCGTGGAAGGGGCAGGTGAAGACGAGGGTGTTGCCGTCGTCGTAGCGGCAGACCTTCATGCCCTTGTGGCGGCAGGAGTTGAGGAAGGCGTGGATCTTCTTGTCTTTGCGGTCGCGCACCATGATGACTTCTTCTTCACCCATGCGGGTGACCATGAAGTCGCCGGGGTTGGGGACCTGGGATTCGTGGCCGATGAAGAGCCAGCAGCGGGCATAGATCTGCTCCAACTCCTGCTGATAAAGCGCCTCATTGACGTAGATCTCTCGGCTGACCGTCCCCTTCTCGTAGTTGAAGAGTGAGCGGAGGGGCCGGTCAATCGTGTGTTGCAGGGTGACCATAGAGTTCCTCCTATCCCTTGTGGGTTGACCGTGAGGTCACACGCACGTTACTGGGGTGTTCCATAAGCATCCCTTTTAAGTATGCGGATTATAATACAGGACTGGGGGGAACACAAATAGCGCAATCTCTCTGTCAGAAGAAAGGGCCCAACTCCTAAGAGCTGGGCCCTTTCTATTCACTGCAAGGCGTTTGGGGTTATGCCCCAGCCGCCCAATAGCACTATCGCTTCCAGATGTTGTGGTCGGCCTTCTTATTGAGGGGGTAGAGGTCGTCCCAACTCTTGGCTTCCATGAAGGCGAGCCATCGGCTGAAGCGCGCCCGCTGCGACTCTTCAGAAGGACTATTGTTGAAACTCACGCCGGAAAGCCGGTCGTTGGTGAACTCGTGGCCTAAGCCCGCCTCAAAGTTGTAGGGGAGCCGCTGGGCAATGGTGCCCAGGCTGGCGGGGAAGATGTAGTTCCAGTTCTCCATGTCGTCGGATTCGGTCACGCCGGAGGGGCCGTTGTAGCGCATCACGTAGTGGCGCATGGCATCCTTGACCTCTTTGGGAGCATTCTTGTCCACGGCGTACATGCTATGCCGCTCAGTGCCGCCGACGCCGTGGGGATAGTAAGGGCGGATGCGCCAGTGGTCGATGACGAAGCTGGGCCATACTGCAAAGTGACCGCCGCCGTGGCCGTGACCGGCCATGATGGTGTCCTTATAGACCTCCGCCTTCTTTATGGTGGCCTCACGGAAGTACTCGTCCACGCCGGGCTCAATCCAGGTGTTCTTGTGCTCGGGGACGCCGGTATTCTCATAGGCGGTGTAGCCGCCGCCGTGGCCGAGGTTGTGGTCGCCGATAACGTAGTTCTTCTTGGGGAAGGGGGTCCGCATCGGAGACCGATTGCCGCCTTCCACGTCGCCCTGGGGCCCGATGGCCGCCACATTGACGGAACGGTGGGTCATGGCCGCATGGGTCGGGTCGGTGGAGGAGCTAAAGGCAGGCACCTTCCAGTTGGTGGGGAGGCGCCACTTGATGATGGGGTTAAAGATTTCGACGCCGTTGTCCTCACCCTCGGAGCTCTGCATCACGTGTCGGAGGCTGGGGCCGAAGGGGCCGAGGTAGTCCTCGAAGGAGGGGGCTTTGGGGTCCCAGGTAGCCCAGAGGGAGCCATAGAAGTTGCAGAGCTGGCCGACCTCATGGAGGCCCCACTGGCTCTTGTCGAGCTCGCCGTTGTAGGCATCGGCGAAGTAGGCCACGCCGACCAGACGGCCGTCAGTATCGTAGCTCCAGCCGTGGAAGGGGCAGGTAAAGACGAGGGTGTTGCCATCGTCGTAGCGGCAGACCTTCATGCCCTTGTGACGGCAGGAGTTGAGGAACGCGTGGACTTTCTTGTCTTTGCGGTCGCGGACAACGAGGACTTCTTCCTCGCCCATGCGGCGGGTAACGAAGTCGCCGGGGTTGGGGACCATGCTCTCGTGGCCGAGCAGGATCCAGCAACGGCCCCAAATCTGCTCCAACTCCTGCTGGTAGATGGCCTCGTTGACATAGACCTCACGGCTCACGGTGCCTTTGTTGGGATCGAAGAGCGAACGTAGCACCTTGTCATTCGTATGCTGAAGAGTGACCATAAATCTCCTCCTGTTTAGTGCGGCAGACCCTCAAGTCGGCTGCACATAACCTCGACTGTATTCATGCGTCTTATACTAGGGCACCAGGATTATAATACAGGGCTGCTTGTAATACAAACTTGGCTCCTAGATGTGCAGAGATAAGGGCCCAACTCCTAGGAGCTGGGCCCTTTCTATTTATTGCTAGGCATTTGAGGCTACGCCTCAGCCGCCCGATAACACTATCGCTTCCAGATGTTGTGGTCGGCTTTCTGATTGAGGGGGTAGAGGTCGTCCCAACTCTTGGCTTCCATGAAGGCGAGCCATCGGCTGAAGCGCGCCCGCTGCGACTCTTCAGAAGGTCTCTTGTTGAAACTCACGCCGGGGAGCCGGTCGTTGGTGAACTCGTGGCCCAAGCCCGCCTCGAAGTTGTAAGGAAGCCGCTGGGCAATGGTGCCCAGGCTGGCAGGGAAGACGTAGTTCCAGTTCTCCATGTCGTCGGACTCGGTGATGCCGGAGGGGCCGTTGTAGCGCATCACGTAGTGGCGCATGGCATCCTTGACCTCTTTGGGGGCATTCTTGTCCACGGCGTACATACTATGCCGCTCCGTGGCGTTGACGCCATGGGGATAGTAGGGTCGGATGCGCCAGTGGTCGATGACGAAGCTGGGCCATACGGCAAAGTGGCCGCCGCCGTGGCCATTGCCGGCCATGATGGTGTCCTTGTAGACCTCCGCCTTCTTTGTGGCGGCCTCACGGAAGTACTCGTCCACGCCGGGCTCAATCCAGGTGTCCTTGTGTTCAGGCGAGCCGGGATTCTCATACGCGGTGTAGCCGCCGCCGTGGCCGAGGTTGTGGTCGCCGATAACGTAGTTCTTCTTGGGGAAGGGAGTCCGCATAGGCGCACGGTTGCCGCCTTCCACGTCGCCCTGTGGCCCAATTGCCGCCACATTGACGGAGCGGTGGGTCATGGCCGCATGGGTCGGGTCGGTGGAGGAGCTAAAAGCAGGCACCTTCCAGTTGGTGGGGAGGCGCCACTTGATGATGGGGTTAAAGATTTCGACGCCGTTGTCCTCACCCTCGGAGCTCTGCATCACGTGGCGGAGGCTGGGGCCGAAGGGGCCGAGGTAGTCCTCGAAGGAGGGGGCTTTGGGGTCCCAGGTAGCCCAGAGGGAGCCATAGAAGTTGCAAAGCTGGCCGACCTCATGGAGGCCCCACTGGCTCTTATCGAGCTCGCCGTTGTAGGCATCGGCGAAGTAGGCCACGCCGACCAGACGGCCGTCGGTATCGTAGCTCCAGCCATGGAAGGGGCAAGTGAAGACGAGGGTGTTGCCATCGTCGTAACGGCAGACCTTCATGCCCTTGTGGCGGCAGGAGTTGAGGAAGGCGTGGACTTTCTTGTCTTTGCGGTCGCGGACAACGAGGACTTCTTCTTCGCCCATACGGCGAGTAACGAAGTCGCCGGGGTTGGGGACCATGCTTTCATGGCCAAGCAGGATCCAGCAACGGCCCCAGATCTGCTCCAGCTCCTGCTGGTAGATGGCCTCGTTGACATAGACTTCACGGCTTACGGTACCTTTGTAGGGATCGAAGAGCGTACGTAGCACCTTGTCATTCGTGTGCTGAAGAGTGACCATTGATCTCCTCCTATTTCAGTGCCTAGAAAATTCCTGGCGCAAGGTGCCTTCTGGTTGCCTTACCGCACATTACTCATTGCCTTTGCCCGCATGAGACTCTCTGTCCTGCCAGAAAGCGCTTCTGCTGTCTCATGCCAATGAGCTTACAGTGAATGTATTGCGGACATAATAGCACGGCTGCAAATCTATGCAATGTTGCGGCCATAGTCAAACCAAACATCTAGCCTGACGATACGTTTATTGATATGTGAGCTGTTCACTATAAGGAACGCATGCAATACGGTCGTGATCAGGTGCAGATGCTATGCCAAAGGGCCCGGCTGCTAAAACCGGGCCCTTGACATTTTTACTTTGGGAGAAGAGAAGCTTCTAAATAAAAAGCTTGTTCTTTCCGAATTTGCTCTTGTCGATGGGATAGAGCTCGTCCCAACTCTTAGCTTCCATGAAGGCTATCCAGCGGCTGAAGCGTGCTCGAGCCGGCTCCTCCGAGGGAGTTTTGTTGAGGGTAAAGCCGGGGACATGGTCGTCCTCAAAGCTATGACCAATGCCCATCTCAAAGTTGTACGGGATCTTCTGGGCGGTGATGCCCAGGCTCGCCGGGAAGGCGTAGTTCCAGTTCTCCATGTCGTCGGACTCGGTAACGCCGGTGGGACCGCAGTAGCGCATCACGTAGTGGCGCTGCGCGTCCTTCACGTACTTAGGAGCCTTTTTGTCCACTTGGTAGATGCGCCAGCTTTCGGTCATACCCACGCCGTGGGGTTGCCACGGGAGGATGCGCCAGTGGTCTAGAACCACGTTGGGGAAGATGGCGAAGTGGCCGCCGCCGTGGGCGTTGCCAGGCATGACCTTGTCGGCGTAGGCCTTGGCCTTTGCCGCATTGGTGTCGCGGTAGTACTCGTCAACGCCGGGCTCCACCCAGGTGTCCTGGTACTGGCGAACACCGGGCTGCTGGTAGAAGCTGTAGGAGCCTCCGTGGCCCAGGTTGTGGTCGCCAACGGTGTAGTTCTTAGAGGGGAAGGGGGTGCGCAAGCGGGCTGCGAGCGCCGCCCTCACGGTCACCCTGGGGGCCGATGGCTGCCACGTTCACCGACCGGTGGGTCATGGCTGCGTGGGTGGCGTCCGTGGCAAAGCTAAAGCCCGGGAACTTCCAGTTGGTGGGGAGCCGCCACTTGATGACGGGGTTGAACACCTCCATGCCGTTGTCTTCACCATCAGAACTCTGGAAGGAGTGGCGGATGCTGTCGGCGTAGGAGCCTACGTAATCTAGGAAAGAGGGCGCTTTGGCGTCCCAGGTGGCCCAGATGGAGCCGTAGTAGTTCTCAAGCTGGGCCACCTCATGGAGGCCCCACTTGCTCTTATCGAGCTCGCCGTTGTAGGCATCGGCGAAGTAGGCGACGCCGACTAGACGGCCGTCAGTGTCGTAGCTCCAGCCGTGGAAGGGGCAGGTGAAGACCAGGGTGTTGCCGTCGTCGTAGCGGCAGACCTTCATGCCCTTGTGGCGGCAGGAGTTGAGGAAGGCGTGGATCTTCTTGTCTTTGCGGTCGCGCACCATGATGACTTCTTCTTCACCCATGCGGGTGACCATGAAGTCGCCGGGGTTGGGGACCTGGGATTCGTGGCCGATGAAGAGCCAGCAGCGGGAGTAGATCTGCTCCAACTCCTGCTGATAAAGTGCCTCATTGACGTAGACTTCCCGGCTCACTGTGCCCTTCTCGTAGTCGAAGAGCGAACGGAGGGGCCGGTCGATTGTGTGCTGCAGGGTGACCATCGGTATCCTCCTCAGATATGGGACTGCGCCTTGAACGCTTCCTGCTAATCGCTGCCCGTTTATCCTCGCTGGTAAGGCTCAAGCACCCTGTGGGCGCTTATGTAAGTTGGGGGAATTATAGAACAGAGTAGGGAAGATGACAAATCAAAAGGGTTGCTGCCGTCAGGTTCTATGGCGCGAGAAGGCCCCGCCAATTTCTGCGGGGCCTTCTCGTTTCTTGAGTGCGCCTTACGGGTACAGCTTGGTGGTTCCGAATTTGCTCTTGTCGATGGGATAGAGCTCGTCCCAGCTCTTGGCCTCCATGAAGGCCAGCCAGCGGCTGAAACGTGCCCGCGCCGGCTCCTCTGAGGGGAACTTATTGAGGGTAAAGCCCGGTACCCGATCATCCTCGAAGCCGTGACCAAGGCCCATCTCGAAGTTGTATGGGAGCTTCTGGGCGGTGATGCCCAGGCTGGCGGGGAAGGCGTAGTTCCAGTTCTCCATATCGTCCGACTCGGTGACGCCGGTGGGACCGCAGTAGCGCATCACGTAGTGGCGCTGCGCGTCCTTCACCTCTTTGGGCGCATTTTTATCCACCTGATAAAGCCGCCAGCTTTCGGTCATGCCGACGCCGTGGGGTTGCCACGGGAGGATACGCCAGTGGTCTAAGACCACGTTAGGGAAGATGGCGAAGTGGCTTGCGCCGTGGCCGTTACCCGCCATGATGGTGTTCTTGTAATTCTCTGCTTTTTTGTCGCGTGTTTCCTGATAGTACGCATCTACGCCGGGCTCTATCCAGGTTTCCTTGTATTCACGGACGCCGGGTTGCTCGTAGAAGGAGTAGGATCCACCATGACCGAGGTTATGGTCGCCGATGGTGTAGTTCTTCATAGGGAAGGGGACGCGCAAGGGGCTGCGTGCGCCGCCCTCACGGTCACCCTGGGGGCCGATGGCCGCCACGTTCACTGACCGATGGGTCATGGCCGCGTGGGTGGAGTCGGTGGCAAAGCTGAAGCCCGGGAACTTCCAGTTGGTGGGGAGCCGCCACTTGATGACGGGGTTGAATAGCTCCATGCCATTGTCTTCGCCGTCGCTGCTCTGCATGCAGTGGCGGATGCTTGCCGCATAGGCGCCGACATAGTCCTCAAAGGCAGGGGCTTTGGCATCCCAGGTGGCCCAGATGGAGCCGTAGTAGTTCTCAAGCTGGGCGACCTCGTGGAGGCCCCACTTGCTCTTATCGAGCTCGCCGTTGTAAGCGTCGGCGAAGTAGGCGACGCCGACCAGGCGGCCGTCAGTGTCGTAGCTCCATCCGTGGAAGGGGCAGGTGAAGACGAGGGTGTTGCCGTCGTCGTAGCGGCAGACCTTCATGCCCTTGTGGCGGCAGGAGTTGAGGAAGGCGTGGATCTTCTTGTCCTTGCGGTCACGCACCATGATGACTTCTTCCTCACCCATGCGGGTGACCATGAAGTCGCCGGGGTTGGGGACCTGGGATTCGTGGCCGATGAAGAGCCAGCAGCGGGCGTAGATCTGCTCTAGCTCCTGCTGATAAAGCGCCTCATTGACGTAGACTTCTCGGCTAACCGAACCCTTTTCACTATCGAATAGGGAGCGGAGCGGACGGTCGATTGTATGTTGTAGCGTGACCATAGGGCTACTCCTTCTCGGAACTTGTCCTAGACATTATGTCATTGGGCAGAATAATAGTACAGCCCCTATCCGAAAACAAACGCAACAAGATAGCAAAGGAGCCCAGATATCTGGGCTCCTTGTGTGTGCTTATTCTACGATGATGGGTAGAAATTTGAGAACCTTACGGGAATATCTTGTGGTTGGCCTTCTTATCAACGGGGTAGAGCTCGTCCCAACTCTTGGCTTCCATGAAGGCTAGCCAACGGCTGAAGCGGGCTCGGGCCGGCTCCTCCGACATGTAGTAGTTTAGGTCGAAGCCAGGCACACGGTCGTCCTTGAAGGAGCGATTCAGGCCCATCTCAAAGTTGTAGGGCAGCTTCTGCGCCGTGGTGCCCAGACTAGCCGGGAAGGCGTAGTTCCAGTTCTCCATGTCGTCGGACTCGGTGACGCCGGTGGGGCCGCAGTAGCGCATCACGTAGTGGCGCTGCGCGTCCTTCACCTCTTTGGGGGCATTTTTATCAACCTGATAGATGCGCCAGCTTTCGGTCATGCCTACGCCGTGGGGTTGCCACGGGAGGATGCGCCAGTTGTCAAACACCACGTTGGGGAAGATGGCGAAGTGGCCGCCGCCCCAACCGTTGCCGGGCATAATGGTGTCTGCGTACTTCTTGGCTTTGGCGGCGCTGGTGACGCGGTAGTAGTCGTCAATGCCGGGCTCTACCCAGGTATCGGTGTACTCACGGACGCCGGGCTGCTTGTAGAAGGTATAAGCGCCGCCGTGGCCCAGGTTATGGTCGCCAACGGTCACCTCTTGGCTTGGGAAGGGCTTGCGGATAGGGCTGCGTGCGCCGCCCTCACGGTCGCCCTGGGGGCCGATGGCCGCTACGTTCACGGAGCGATGGGTCATTGCGCCGTGGGTCCTGTCCGTGGCAAAGCTAAACCCCGGGAACTTCCAGTTGGTGGGGAGCCGCCACTTGATGACTGGGTTGAACAACTCAATGCCGTTGTCCTCGCCATCAGAACTCTGGAAGCAGTGGCGGATGCTCTCGGCGTAGGAGCCTACGTAATCCAGGAAAGAGGGCGCTTTGGCATCCCAGGTGGCCCAGATGGAGCCGTAGTAGTTCTCAAGCTGTGCGACCTCATGGAGGCCCCACTTGCTCTTATCAAGCTCACCATTGTAGGCATCGGCGAAGTAGGCCACGCCTACTAGCCTGCCGTCGGTATCGTAGCTCCAGCCGTGGAAGGGGCAGGTGAAGACGAGGGTGTTGCCGTCGTCATAGCGGCAGACTTTCATGCCCTTGTGGCGGCAGGAGTTGAGGAATGCGTGGATCTTCTTGTCTTTGCGGTCACGCACCATGATGACTTCTTCTTCGCCCATGCGGGTGATCATGAAGTCGCCGGGGTTGGGGACCTGGGATTCGTGGCCGATGAAGAGCCAGCAGCGGGCGTAGATCTGCTCCAGTTCCTGCTGGTAGATGGCCTCGTTGACGTAGATTTCCCGGCTGACCGAACTCTTCTCAGTATCGAAAAGGGAGCGGAGCGGGCGGTCGATTGTATGCTGTAGGGTTACCATACATCTCCTCCTATGCTCTAACGCCGCCTTCCGGCTGGGCGTTAGTACTGTGCTTGCTGTTCTACCTTGCCTACGAGGCTAGGACTGTAAATTGATGACTATAATAGGACACTAGTGTATCAAAACACAATCAAGCGGATAACTTGACTCTTCCTTATATAGCTCTACCCATTGGCGGCAGACTTACTTCTTGAGCTTCTCTAAGAAGTGGGTGCGGGCCTTCACCAGCTTGGGCACAATGACCGCCTGGCAATAGCCCTGGCTGGGGTAATTCTTGAAGTACTCCTGGTGATAGTCTTCCGCAGGGTAGAAGACCGGGAGCGGCGTCACTTGAGTGACGATGGAGCGCGGCCAGAGCTTGGCCTCGGTTAGCTCCGCGATAGTCTCCTCCGCTACCTTCTGCTGCTCCTCGTTGCTGTAGAAGATGGCGGAACGGTACTGGCTCCCAATGTCGTGCCCCTGCTGGTTGAGGGTAGTTGGGTCGTGGATAGTGAAGAACACCTCCAGCAGCTCTTTGAAGGAGACGACGCTTGAGTCGAAAGTAATCTGCACCACCTCTGCGTGGCCGGTAGTGTCGCTGCAAACCTGCTCATAAGAGGGGTTTTGCACCTGGCCGCCGGCGTAACCCGAGACCACGTCCTCTACACCCCGTAGCTCATCGAATACTGCTTCCAGGCACCAAAAGCAGCCGCCTCCAAGGGTAACCATCTCTCTTGTGGATATTTGCGTCATGGCAGTGCCCCTTTCCATCCTCCCAAAAGACTGACAGTGGGGAGGTTTTTGATCTGCCCTCTCGTGTACGGCGGATTGACGGATGTGCGTAGTTAGTGGGAGCTGCTGGAAACGGAGAGGGCCGGCGGGAGGTTTTCCTCCATGATAGCCCCCTGCTCCTCAGCCTCACGCAGCGCGGTCTCAATAGCGGTGATTAACGACCGCGCTGAGGACGCACTCATCTCCACGGCTACCCGGCCATGCTCCGGGTTAACGAAGTCGATGAGGAGTGCGTGCTCCAAACTCAAGTGGGCTGGATGGTCAAACCCTACGTTGGCTAGTGTGAGGGGGAACCAGCCCTGTGCGCCTTTGGCGCTGCCCAGGATGTCCGCTTTTTGGATGATGTAGGTGCACATTGCACTTCTCCTAATTTCAGTATGTTGCTTACAGGGCCGCGCCCACGGGTTGCGCCGTGGAGCCGGCGAGTGTTTATAGATACTTTTCGTACCAGTCGAAGACCTTCTTCCAGCCGTCCTTGGCCTGCTCCGGCCGATAGGAGGGAGCCGACCAGTTGAAGAAAGCGTGGCCAGCGCCGTCGTAGCGGTGAAACTCGTAAGTCTTGCCGTGCTTCTTCAGCTCGGCCTCTGTCCGGTCGACGTCTGCGGGTGAAGGCGACTGGTCGTCGTTGCCGAAGAGTCCCAACAACGGCGTGCCCAAGTCTTTGGTGAACTCTATGGGTGGGACCGGCTGGCGGTCCGTGATACGCGGCGGATCCGCGCCCACACCGCCGCCCCAGCAGTCCACTGCGGCATCAAAGCCGGGGATGCGGCAGGCGCTCATGTAGGTCTGGCGACCGCCGGAGCAGAAGCCCATGACGCCCACCTTGCCGTTGTGGTTGGTCTGCAGGCGGAGGAAGTTCATGCTGGCCGCCACATCGCCCAGAAGCTGGTCGTCGGGGGTGCCGCCTTCTGCGCGTGCTTTCGCAGCGATGTCATCCACCTCACCTGCGCCGTAGCGAGTGTAGAGGTTGGGGAGGATGGCCATGTAACCGTGGTGGGCCAAGCGTCGCGCTACCTCTTTCACCCACTCGTCCCAGCCGGGCGCGTGGTGGATGACGACGACGCCGGGGAAGGGGCCTGCGCCCGTGGGCCGGGCCAAATAGGACAAAAGGACGTCGTTGTTGTGGCCAGGGTAGCGGAGTGTTTCCGCAATTAAACCTTCGTATTCCATGTCTGTCTCCCTCTGCCTAAATGATAAGGGTTGATGTCCAGTATAGTGCAGCACCAAGCCTAGTGTTGGGGCAGTGGAATGTCAATATAATTAGAAGCGCAAGTGACAGAAGGCTAGACTGAACTAGAGGGAGTTATGGTGCAATGACCAGTATTTTTTTAGATGTAGAGGCGGGGGACAATTGCCCGTACTCCATGCAGCTGATGTTCTCCGGCTTGGAGGAGCCCCGCACGGTGCAACAGGTGCGCCTCTACGTGAAACCAGGGCCCGGTGAGCTCTACGACCTGATCGGCTGGAATAACGAAGGGGAGCCCAGCCCCGCGCAGTCCATAAAAGTGGAGGACTCGGGTCAGGGGCATGCCTATCTCATCATGGGCGGCGACGGCGGTCTGCGGTTTCGCCCTGCCGACGGGGCAAGCTGGGATGTCTCTGCTGCCGGACAGTGGGGCGAATCGCACCTGCTGCTCACCGATACCGGCGACATTAGCTGGGAGGACTAGCCGGTTACTCGGCTTTGGGCAGCCCCTTGGTGTTCGTAGGGGCGGGTTTCAAACCCGCCCCTACAGGATTTACGCCCTGCTCCAGCGATTGAGCATAATCTGCTGCTGTTCCTCAAGATAAGTCGCAGTAGATGAGCAACCACTGCATACGGCGTGGGGGAAGCGGTGAGCGCCCCTATCCCAACCTTCCCCCGCGAGGGGGGAAGGAGTTAGGGAGGACTTAGTCGCGGTATAGAGCTTCTCTAACATGAGCAACCACTGCATACGGCGTGGGGGAAGCGGTGAGCGCCCCCATCCCAACCTTCCCCCGCGAGGGGGGAAGGAGTTAGGGAGGACTTAAGCGTCCCCTCCCCCTTGATAGGGGAGGGTTTAGGGTGGGGGTGCACCTAAATAAACGCCTGCTTGCCTTGGGGTCCTAGTCAACTACGAAACCGCTGGCTCAAAGTCGGGCATGCGGACTCCTGTTGTGGATTCTTTGGTCGCGTCGCTCTCTCAGAATGACATGTGGCCGGGTAGCCCCGCGCTAGCTACGCATCGCTAGGAGAAGCAGCCAGGGGTTCCGGCGTGCCGTCGGCCCGGGTGCCCCGCACTGGGCTCGCTTTGGGGAAGGCAAGCGCGCTAATGAACCCGATGAGCCCAAAGACCAACATCATGAGGAAGACGGTGTGCAGTCCGCTAGCCAGCTCGCTTTGCAGCGTCTCCAGCGTGCCCGGAGAAAGGGACGCGCGAGCCGCGGGGTCCAGCAGGTAGCTCGTCACACTGCGGCCGTCACCTGACCCTTCGGAGGCCAGGAAGGGCGCCATGTGCAGGTTGAGCACTGCGCCCATCACCGCTACCCCCAGGCTGCCTCCCATGGTGCGCGCAAACTGCACGGATGCGGTGACTATACCCCGCTGGTGCCACTCCACCACCTCTTGCACCGCCATCTGGAAGGCGATGTTAGCGAAGCCGAAGCCCACTCCCATGATGAACATAACAAGCATTTCCAAGGGCAGCGGCGTTGTTCTTGTAAGGAAGGTGAGCGCAATGAGGGCGGCAAAAACCACGCCCATGCCGAAACGGATGCTCCGGTAGAAACCGAGGCGCATGAGCAGCAGTCCTCCCACGCCCGCCGCGATGGGCCAACCTATAGTCAGCGGCGCAATGACGGCCGCGGCGTTGGCCGACGTGCCTCCCTGAGCGCCTTGGGCGTAAAGGGGTAGGTAGGAGTTGGTGCCGAACTGCACCAGCCCCGTCACAAAGCTCATGGCTACGGAGAGGCCCACAAGCCGGCTGAAGACGATGCCCAGAGGTAACAGCGGCTCCTTACTCTTAAGCTCGTTCCAAGCAAAGAGCCCCAGCAGTGTTACGGCTAACAGGAAGAGCAGTCCGCCGCTGCTAACACTCAGCGCACCCCCGCGTCCGATGGGCGCAAGGGCGAGCAGGAGGCTCACGATGCCGCCGGTAAGCAGGAACGCGCCCAAGAAATCGATCTGGTGTTCCCGGCGCTGCACTGTTTCTTGGTACTCCCTAGCAAGGAAGAAGAGGGCCATCAGGGCCAAGGGCGCCGGTAGGTAGAAGACGATTCGCCAATGGGCGTTGAGGATGATAATGCTGGCCAGGGCAGGGCAGATAATGCTCGCGCTGAGCCAGGTTGTGGCAAATATCCACTGGATGCGCGCTCGCACCGCCAGGGGGAAGGCGTCGCCCATGATGGTTAGGCCCATGGGCAGGATCGCGCCCAATCCCAGGCCAACCAGGGCGCGGCAGAGGATGAGCTGCTCGATGTTCTGCACCAAGCCGCTCAGCAAGTGGCCTATAAGATAGAGGACAACGCCGCCTAGGAAGAAGGGCTTGCGGCCGTAGAGGTCGGCCAGCTTGCCCACTATAGGCACGGCCGTGGTGAAGGTGAGCAGGTTTACTGCAAAGACCCACCCGTAGAGGTCAAGGCCGCCCAGCTCTCCAATGATGGTGGGGAGTGCGGTGCTTATCAGGGTGGCATCTACCGCCGGGAGCACATTGCCCAACCAGAGGGCAACTACCAACATAACGCGTATGGGGGGCATAGAGGCTTTCTAGCTGCAAAGCGCTTAAGTACTGACTATCGCCGATTATACCGCTTCTCGTATCGCCTTGTGGGACAGAGCCGGTGAGCGGTGTGTTGCTTTGCGCAGTAGTTCTCTTGACAGCACGTAACGCCACTCATACGCTTACCGCTGATAGGGCATATAGATACAGCCTGGGTGGTTATGCGAGAGCGTAATGGCCCGGATACCGGTGAAACAAGCGAAGGAGGAGGGTTCCATGGAATACCGTACGGTTGGAGATACCGATCTCAAGATTTCCGAGATTGGGTTTGGCTGCGGCGGCGCGGCCGGCCTAATGGTTCGGGGTAGTTTTGAGGAGCAGGTCAAGGCCATAGACCGGGCATTAGAGCTGGGCATCAACTATTTTGACGAGTCGCCGGACTACGGCTACCCCGGCGCTTCTGAGGTCAATCTGGGCAAAGTAATGCGTGAACTGGGTGCGCGGCCCCTAATCTGCACCAAGATAGAGATCCGCGGGCATAATCTGGACGACATCGCCGGCCTAGTGGAGCGTTCTCTAAACGAGAGCCTGGAGCGGATGGGCGTGGAGTATACCGATGTGCTGATGATCCACAACGGCCCGGTGTGGGATAAGCCGGAGATGAACTCCCGGCCTGACGGCGGCGGCTACTACTCTACGGTTTGGATAGAAGATTACTTCAAGAAGGGCGGCGCAATTGAAGGGCTGGAGCGCGTAAGGGACGCAGGAAAAGCGCGTTATCTGGGCTTCATTTGCCGCGGCAATGACGGCACTCAGGTACGCACGCTCCTGGATACCGGCATCTTCTCTCTTATCAACGTAACTACGCACCTACTCAACCCCACCGGCACTATGGTGAAGCCCTTGGGACTCAAGGTGGGGTCGGACTTTGGCAACGTCATCTCATACGCTGAGGAAGTAGGGGCTATGGGCGTCATCTACAGCCCGCTGGCCGGCGGCGTGCTTGCGGACAACACCATCATGGGCGGCGCGCCCCATCCGCTGGTAACGGCGGGCCCGCGGGCCAATCCCTCTCCTGCCTTCCTCAACAATATAGAAAGGGCCAAGAAACTGGCGTTCCTGTCCAAGCCCGGCCGTAACTTGGCCCAGGCAGGGACCATCTTCAACCTGATGTATCCTGGCGTGGCCACCTCTCTCGGCGGCTTCTCCGACATCAACCAGTTGGAAGAGATTGCTGCTTGTTCAGGTATGCCTGGCCTCACCGAGGAAGAGATGGTGAGGGTAGAGTCCTACTGGAACTCCAACTTTGGCAATTGGGCCGCTGAGGAGCCGGGCGGTCCGGAGTAGTCTATAAACCACGGGTGTACAACGGGGGAGCGCTTAGCGTTCCCCCGTTTCCTTAGTGCGCGGGTGCAGGACTTGAAGCAGGCAGCGCGTGTGCTACACTTTTGGGCAGCGCTGCGGGCGGCTCATTGGTGAGAGGGTACTACTCCCCGCTCGCGCACAGTAACTCGTATAGGAGAAGACTATGGCTACCCAAGCATCCCGTGAAACACCCAGCACTGAACAGTTCCACCAATGGTTTGACGAGCTGAGCAACTGGGGCCGCTGGGGCAAGGACGAGCTTATGGGCACGCTCAACCTCATTACGCCAGAGAAGCGGCGACAGGCCGCTGCGCTGGTCACAGAGGGGATTAGCGTTTCCTGCTCCATGCCCATCCGTTTCTTTGAGCACAATCTGGACGACGCGTGGGCGGAACCCCGCCGGTTCACCAGCACCTTTGGCGATATCCACAGCCCGGACTTTCTTGGCCGCGGCGCCAGTTCCGATGTAGTGGTGCTGAACACCCACGGCCTAACGCTGTCTCATCTGGACGCGCCGGGCCACACCTTCTTCAAGCCATCGATGGACCGGCCGATGACCCTGTTCAACGGCGTACTCGCTTCCGAGGCAGTGAGCTCGCGGGACATCGTCAAAGGCGACATCACACTGGTGGCTGATGGCGTTGTGAGCCGCGGCGTGCTGCTGGACATCGCCCGTCTCCAGGGCGTGGACTGGCTGGAGCCACGCACCAAGATCTTCCCGGAGGACTTGGAAGCGGCGGAGAAGGCCCAAGGCGTGAAAGTAGAGCCCGGAGACATCCTTTGCATTCGCTCCGGCCACCCCATGCGCAAGCGCGCCGAAGGCTGGAACTCCCGTCCCAGCGAACAGGCGGGGCCGGATGGCGCATGCCTTCCGTGGCTCAAGGAGCGAGATGTAGCGCTGCTGGCCTGCGATACGGCGAACGATGTCTTCCCCGCCGACGAGGGCAAGATGGTGCGCCCGGTCCACAGCATTGGCATGGCCGCGCTGGGCCTCTGGCTGCTTGACGGCGCAGACTACGAGGACCTGGCTGTGCAGTGCGCGCGCCTGAACCGCTGGGAGTTCCAGATGGTGATCCCGCCGCTGCGCCTGAACAATGCCAGCGCCAGCCCGGTGAACCCCATCGCCATTCTCTAACCCGTTAAAGTAATTAGACGCACGCCCAGGCCCTTGAGACGCAGCGGCCTGGGCGTGCCGCGTTTGGAGAATATGGAAAAAGGACGCTTGACAGGGGAGCCCCCACTTGCTACATTACTCAATGCCCCTAAAGCAGGGCGCACCTTAACAACTAGATAGCGGAAGGAACAAGCGGGCAAACAATACATGCTAAAAACATGCCAAAATGCCCCGTAATAGGGGTACTATTCGGCGAGTTTGATCCTGGCTCAGGATAAACGCTGGCGGCGTGCCTTACACATGCAAGTCGAACGGTCACTTCGGTGATAGTGGCGAAAGGGTGAGTAACGCGTGGGTGACCTACCCGAAAGTGGGGGACAACTCCTCGAAAGAGGGGCTAATACCGCATAATGTCGACTGCTAAGGCGGTTCGACCAAAGATTTATTGCTTTCGGAGGGGCCTGCGTTCGATTAGCTTGTTGGTGGGGTAAAGGCCTACCAAGGCGATAATCGATAGCTGGTCTGAGAGGACGATCAGCCACACTGGGACTGAGACACGGCCCAGACTCCTACGGGAGGCAGCAGTGAGGAATTTTGCGCAATGGGCGAAAGCCTGACGCAGCAACGCCGCGTGGGGGATGACGGCTTTCGGGTTGTAAACCCCTTTTCTTGGGGAAGATGATGACGGTACCCAAGGAATAAGTCACGGCAAACTACGTGCCAGCAGCCGCGGTAATACGTAGGTGGCAAGCGTTGTCCGGATTTACTGGGCGTAAAGCGCGCGTAGGCGGCTTTCTAAGTCTATGGTAAAATCTCCCGGCTTAACTGGGAGGCGTCTGTAGATACTGGGAGGCTTGAGTGTCGCAGAGGAAAGTGGAATTCCCGGTGGAGTGGTGAAATGCGTAGATATCGGGAGGAACACCAGAGGCGTAAGCGGCTTTCCAGGCGATTACTGACGCTGAGGCGCGAAAGCGTGGGGAGCGAACCGGATTAGATACCCGGGTAGTCCACGCCGTAAACGATGGGCACTAGGTGTCATGGGTATCGACCCCCGTGGTGCCGTAGCTAACGCATTAAGTGCCCCGCCTAGGGAGTACGGCCGCAAGGCTAAAACTCAAAGGAATTGACGGGGGCCCGCACAAGCAGCGGAGCGTGTGGTTTAATTCGACGCAACGCGCAGAACCTTACCAGGACTTGACATGCACTGGAAGTCGTCAGAGATGGCGACGCCTTTCGGGGCTAGTGCACAGATGCTGCATGGCTGTCGTCAGCTCGTGCCGTGAGGTGTTGGGTTAAGTCCCCCAACGAGCGCAACCCTCGTCGCTAGTTGTACTTTTCTAGCGAGACCGCTGTGCAAAACGCAGAGGAAGGTGAGGATGACGTCAAGTCAGCACGGCTCTTACGTTCTGGGCTACACACACGCTACAATGGGCGGTACAACGGGTTGCCAAGCCGCGAGGCGGAGCCAATCCCATCAAAACCGTCCTCAGTTCAGATTGCAGGCTGAAACTCGCCTGCATGAAGTAGGAGTTGCTAGTAACCGCAGGTCAGCACACTGCGGTGAATACGTTCCCGGGCCTTGTACACACCGCCCGTCACGTCATGGAAGCCGGCAACACCTGAAGTCGCTGGGCTAACCCTCGGGAGGCAGGCGCCGAAGGTGGGGCGGGTAACTGGGACGAAGTCGTAACAAGGTAGCCGTAGCGGAAGCTGCGGCTGGATCACCTCCTTTCTAGGGAGTTCTCGGAGGTCGGAGATGCAAATTTCTGCCCCCAATCTCCTAGGTCGATGGGCAGTCCCCGCTGCCCAAGCTCGCAATGGGGTCCTTCCGCTATCTAGAGGTTAAGGCGTCGCTCAGGAGGCATCTGCTGAGTGGGCCAAGCGCCTGAACGCATCTGCCGCATTGAGGCGGCGCTGACGAGTAGGGTTCTTGGGCCACTAGCTCAGCTGGTTAGAGCACAGTCCTGATAAGACTGGGGTCGATGGTTCGAGTCCATCGTGGCCCACCATCACGTAAGTAACAAAGGCAGGTAGACAGACACAGAAGGCAGCAGCACCACCGCCGTAAAACCGGCACAGTATCACAAAGCGCGCTGCATCTGGTATGATAAAAAGAACGCCGTAGGAAGCGTAGAGGCGGGGCCGTAGCTTAGTTGGGAGAGCGCCGCCTTTGCACGGCGGAGGTCAGGGGTTCGAATCCCCTCGGCTCCACCAAGTAGAAAGGAACAACGCAACGGCAGAAGGCACCGGGTAAACGGATAAAGCGCGGACTTCAGGAAGCGGCCTGAAGACGTAGGCCGTTTTTTTCTGCCTTAAAATACTTAGCACCCAGCAATAGTGATTGCTTAACCTATCAGGAGAGGGCAGCGGGATCCGCTACATTCTCCTGGGCGGTTAAGCCCAAAGCCGGCAACGGCGGCACGTTAACAACTGAAGAGGGAATGTTCTGAGGGTACTTTACTTGTGTGGGATTTAGTGTAGGTCAAGCTACAAAGGGTCCATGGTGGATGCCTTGGCGTCAAAGGCCGATGAAGGACGTGGCAAGACTGCGAAAAGCTCCGGTGTGTTGTCTAGCAAGCTTAGCCGGAGATATCCGAATGGGGCAACCCCACCAGCGTCATGGCTGGTGACCTTATGGCTGAACACATAGGCCATTTGGGGGCTAGTGAGGGAACTGAAACATCTTAGTACCTTGAGGAAAATACATCAAAATGAGATTCCCTTAGTAGTGGCGAACGAACGGGGAAGAGCCTAAACCCATGCTGCTTAGTGGACGGCAGTCCTATGCACCATGGGGGTTGTAAGCCAGGAGAGGGCGAACTGCTGCTAGCCCAGGAAGTTACAAACCGATCTTTAGCCGAAGGTCTCTGGAAAGAGCCACCGTAGTGGGTGATAGTCCCGTAGGCGAAAAAGTGAGGCTTCCCTTCTGTGCTTAAGTACCACGGGACACGAGAAATCTTGTGGGAAGCTGGGGGGACCACCCTCCAAGGCTAAATACCTTTGACGACCGATAGTGAACTAGTACCGTGAGGGAAAGGTGAAAAGCACCCCGGGAGGGGAATGAAATAGACCTGAAACCGTGGACCTACAAGCGGTCAGAGCCCGTCTTTGGCGGGTAATGGCGTGCCTATTGAAGAATGAGCCGGCGAGTTACTCTTTGTGGCCGTTAAGGTTAAGGCACTGGCGTGCCGGAGCCGTAGCGAAAGCGAGTTTGAATAAGGCGACGAGGTCGCAGGGAGTAGACCCGAAACTGCGTGATCTACCCATGGCCAGGGTGAAGCGGGGGTAACACCTCGTGGAGGCCCGAACCTTTTAGCGTTGCAAAGCTACTGGATGAGTTGTGGGTAGGGGTGAAATGCCAATCGAACGCAGAGATAGCTGGTTCTCCCCGAAATGCATTGAGGTGCAGCCTTTGATGATCAACGGTGGAGGTAGGGCTCTGGATGGGCTAGGGGGCGCGATGCTTACCAAACCCAACTAACCCCCCAATGCCACCGTTCACAGTCAGGGAGTGAGACTGCGGGGGATAAGCTTCGTGGTCAAAAGGGAAACAGCCCAGACCCTCAGCTAAGGCCCCTAAGTGCGGACTAAGTGTTAAACGAGGTTGTGTCACTCAGACAGCCAGGAGGTTGGCTCAGAAGCAGCCACCCTTTAAAGAGTGCGTAATAGCTCACTGGTCGAGGGACACAGCGCGGACAATGTATCGGGGCTCAAGTCCGCCGCCGAAGCTAGGGATTGCTGTAAAGCAATGGTAGGGGAGCGTTCTGTCTGCGGTGAAGTCGTTGTGTGAACAACGGTGGAGGGGACAGAAGTGCGAATGCCGGCATGAGTAGCGTTAACGCCGATGAGAAATCGGCGCACCGGAAGTCTAAGGTTTCCTACGGAAGGTTACTCCGCGTAGGGTTAGTCGGGCCTAAGCCGAGGCCGAAGGGCGTAGGCGATGGACAGCAGGTTAGTATTCCTGCACCACTAACGGATCGTTTTAAAACAAAGAGGGGACCCGGGAAGGTAGGCAGAGCGGGTGATTGGTTGAGCCCGTTCCCAAACGTAGGCGTGAGCTGGGAGGCAAATCCCCTGGCTCGTTAAGCTGAGGTGCGGGGGGAGTCGCGGCGCAAGCCAAGACGAAGCTGCTAATCCTAGGCCGGCAAGAAAAGCCTCGTTGTCAGAGCCGTTGGTGCCCGTACCGCAAACCGACACTGGTAGACGGGGGTGAGAGCCCCAAGGTGTTCGAGAGAATCCTCGCTAAGGAACTAGGCAACTTGACCCCGTAACTTCGGGAAAAGGGGTGCCCTGGGGGTGAACCCACATGCTGGGGGAGCCTCTTGGGGCTGCAGCAAAAGGGCCCAGGCGACTGTTTAACAAAAACACAGGTCTCTGCTAACGCGCAAGCGGAAGTATAGGGGCTGACGCCTGCCCAGTGCCGGAAGGTTAAGGGGAGATGTTTTAAAAGCATTGAACCGAAGCCCCGGTGAACGGCGGCCGTAACTATAACGGTCCTAAGGTAGCGAAATTCCTTGTCGGGTAAGTTCCGACCCGCACGAATGGCGTAACGATCTGGGCGCTGTCTCAGCGAGGAACTCGGCGAAATTGAAGTACCCGTGAAGATGCGGGTTACCCGCGCCAGGACAAAAAGACCCCGTGGAGCTTTACTGCAGCTTGGCGTTGCATTGAGGCTTCGTCTGCGTAGGATAGGTGGGAGACTATGAACCCAGGCTCTTGGGCCTGGGGGAGTCAACGTTGAAATACCACTCTGGCGAAGTTTTGGTGCTAACCCCTGACCGTTATCCGGCAGGGGAACAGCGTCTGGTGGGCAGTTTGACTGGGGCGGTCGCCTCCCAAAAGGTAACGGAGGCGTTCAAAGGTCCCCTCAGGGTGGATGGAAATCACCCGTGGAGTGCATTGGCAGAAGGGGGCTTGACTGCGAGACCTACAAGTCGAGCAGGGCCGAAAGGCGGACAAAGTGATCCTACGGTCCCGCGTGGAAGGGCCGTGGCTTATCGGACAAAAGCTACCCCGGGGATAACAGGCTTATCTTGCCCAAGAGTTCATATCGACGGCAAGGTTTGGCACCTCGATGTCGGCTCGTCGCATCCTGGGGCTGAAGCAGGTCCCAAGGGTCCGGCTGTTCGCCGGTTAAAGCGGTACGCGAGCTGGGTTCAGAACGTCGTGAGACAGTTCGGTCTCTATCCGGCGTGGGCGCAGGAGATTTGAGGGGAGCTCTCCTTAGTACGAGAGGACCGGGAGGGACTGACCTCTGGTGTGCCAGTTGTTCCGCCAGGAGCATAGCTGGGTAGCCAAGTCGGGAAGGGATAAGCGCTGAAAGCATCTAAGTGCGAAGCCCACCCCAAGATGAGATCTCCCACTAGGTAACTAGGTAAGACCGCAGGTAGACCACCTGTTTGATAGGCCGCATGTGGAAGACCAGTAATGGTTGCAGCTGAGCGGTACTAATGGTCGAGGGCTTGACCTACATTAAACCGCACACAAGTTCCCCCGATGAACAAACCCTCTTCAGATTGATCGCTGCTCTTCTCTACTCGCAGCGGATGGGCGCTACGGCTCCCTTCGCTCCGGCAGAGAAGAGAGAACTGCGAGACTTGGCGCGGGATGGAGCAGTGGCAGCTCGTCGGGCTCATAACCCGAAGGTCGTTGGTTCGAATCCAACTCCCGCTACCAACTTACTTTGTGGTTAAGAGCGCTTTCTGGTGGCATTGCGAGGTGGCCCCACCCGTTCTCATCCCGAACACGGAAGTGAAACGCCTCAGCGCAGACGATACTGCCCGGGCAACTGGGTGTGGAAAATATGCCGTTGCCAGAAGCGCTTTTTCCTTTTCCTTAACGTGCTCCCCCCGACTTACCTAGCTACTCTACGAACTCCGCCTAGGCACTCCTTGGGTGCTAGGCTTGCCCCTCTTTGTTGCCTGTGCTACCATGAGGCACCTATTACCTACACTGCCGCGTCCCTTAGCTATGGATAATTTGTAGACGCAGTGGGCAGCTGGGAAGGAGCTGGATTCTGTGACTATGAACCCTAGCGACCAAACTGTATCCCAAACCGAAGAAACCCCGGAGGAAACCCCAGCAGAAACTCCTAATGAGGAGTTTGCCATGGGTATGGCCGAACTCTGGGAAGGGGAGCCAGATAGCTTCAAAGAGATTCACCGCGGTGACATCATTGAGGGCATAATTGCCCAACTAGACCATGATGGCATCCTGGTGGACTTTGGCTTTAAGACCGAGGGTGTTATCCCCGCTAACGAGATGCGCTCCCTCACTCCTCCAGAGTGGGAAGAGTTGAAGGTGGGTGACAAGGTGCTAGCCTACGTGCTGCAGCCTGAGACGCAGGACGGCCAGGTAGTGCTCTCCCTGGATCGCGCTACCGGCGAGCGAGGCTGGCGTACCCTGCAGCAGCGCTTTGAGGCCGGCGAGATCTTTGACGCAGAGGTTATGGGCTACAACAAGGGCGGCCTTTTGGTGAACGTTGAAGGCGTTCGCGGGTTTGTCCCCACATCGCAGGTGGTTGGCCTGCGCCCTGAGGGCGATTCGGAAGAGGCTATCTCTGACGAACGGCTGGCTCAGTGGATTGGGAGATTCCTGCGGCTCAAGATTATTGAACTCAACCGCCGCCGCAACCGCTTTATCCTCTCTGAACGTGCCGCGCAACAAGAATGGCGCGCCCAGCAGAAAGAGCGCCTGCTCTCTGAGCTGCAAGAAGGCACGATAACCAAAGGCGCGGTCACCAGTATCCGTCCCTTTGGGGTCTTTGTAGACGTTGGCGGCGCAGATGGGCTCGTTCACCTCTCCGAGCTAGCTTGGGGCCGTAACCGGGACCCTGAGGAAGTAGTTAAAGTTGGTGAAGAGCTAGACGTCTACGTGTTGAAGGTAGACCAAGAGACCAAGAAGATTGCGCTTAGTCTCCGACGGGCACAGCCTCAAGCATGGGAAGAGGTGATGGACAAGTATATGGTGGGGCAACTCATCAACGGCACCATCACCAAGCTCACCAACTTTGGAGCCTTTGCTTCAATAGAAGGTCCGGTAGAGGGGCTCATCCATATTTCTGAGCTGGCAGACCGTCGCATTAGCCACCCCAAAGAGGTGGTGAAGGAAGGCGACGTGATGACGCTGAAGATCATCCGCATTGAGCGGGACCGCCAGCGCCTTGGCCTTAGTCTGCGGCAAGCGCTGCCGGAGATAGAGACGCAAGAACGCAAAGTGGTGCCGGAAGCGGTGGAGCCTGTCCACCAAGAGACCGTTTCTGCAGCTCCCACGCTAGAAGAAACGATGTCTGAAAGCTCCCGTTCTGTGCTTGAGCAACTACGAGCTCAAGGCAATCTGGCCGACGAACGGGACAGCGACGACGCCAAAGAAGACGAAACAACAACTTAACGTCTCACTAGGGGAAATGCTCGCAAAAGCCCTGGTTTAGGGGAGCGAAGCGCCCCAGAACGTACTATAATAGTGCTAACGGACAAACGGCGTTTAGCATTGAGACCCTAGTTGGAAGCATAGGGCGTAAGTCATAGTGCTTCTAAGGAGCAGAGCATGGCAGATAGGTTCGACAAGTTTACAGAGAGAGCACGCAGAGTATTAAGCCTTGCCCAAGAAGAGGCGCAGCGCTTTAACCACAACTACATAGGTACAGAGCATCTCCTCCTGGGTCTGGTACGGGAAGGGGATGGCCTGGCTGCTAAAGTACTGTCCAACCTAGGTGTTGAGCTAAACAAAGTACGTTCCGCGGTCGAATTTATCATTGGTCGTGGCGACCGCCCCAGCAGCGGTGATGTCGGCTTGACTCCCCGAGCCAAGAAGGTCATCGAGCTGGCGGTGGATGAGGCACGGCGTCTCAATCATCACTATATTGGCACCGAGCACCTTCTCCTTGGCCTCGTCCGAGAGGGAGAGGGCATTGCCGCCGGCGTTCTGGAAAGCCTGGGCGTTAACCTGGAGAAGGTGCGGACGGAGACCACCCGCATCCTTAGCCAGAGTGGGCCGCAGACCCATACCCAGGGCCGCAGCAGCACCCGCACTCCCACCGTCGACCAGTTAGGCATGGACCTCACGGCGCTGGCGCGAGCCGATAAGCTGGATCCTGTCGTTGGCCGCAGCAAAGAGATAGAGCGGGTGGTGCAAATTCTGAACCGCCGCACCAAAAACAACCCTGTGCTCATCGGCGAGCCGGGTGTGGGCAAGACGGCTATTGTCGAGGCGCTGGCTCAGCGCATCATCAGTGGCGACGTGCCGGACACGCTGCAGGGACGCCGCTTGGTGACCCTGGACATGGGGTCGCTGGTAGCAGGCACCAAATACCGCGGCGAGTTTGAAGAACGCCTAAAGAAAGTTATCGAAGAGATCAAAAGTTCCGGCAACTGCGTCATGTTCATTGACGAGCTGCACACTCTTGTGGGCGCCGGCGCGGCAGAAGGCGCAGTGGATGCGGCTAACATCCTGAAGCCATCCCTGGCCCGCGGCGAGCTCCAGTGCATTGGCGCTACCACCCTGGACGAATATCGCAAGCATATCGAGCGGGATGCCGCCTTGGAGCGGCGCTTCCAGCCGGTCATGGTGGAAGAGCCCACCGTGGAGGACACGATTAAGATTCTGGACGGCATTAAGGGCCGCTATGAGGAACACCACCACCTGACTATTAGTCAAGAGGCGGTGGAAGCCGCGGCGCACCTTTCCGCTCGCTACATCTCCGACCGATTCCTGCCTGACAAGGCAATTGACCTGATAGACGAGGCTTCTTCTAGAGTCCGCATCAAACGCTCGCAGATGCCGCCTTCCGTGAAGGAGGCCATGCGTGGGCTTGAGAGCGTGCGGCGGGAGAAAGAAACTGCCATCGCTTCCCAGCAGTATGAGTATGCTGCCGAGCTCCGAGACCGCGAGCTTCACCTTGTGGAGCGTATAGAGAGTCTAGAGGGCGGCAGTTACGAAGAGGCGCATGAGCCTGCCCCGCTGGTGGTGACGGAAGAAGACATCGCCCAGGTGGTGAGCATGTGGACCGGAATCCCGGTCATGCGGCTGGCCAGTGAAGAGTCGGCCAAGCTACTCCACATGGAGGAGGCGCTGCACAATCGCGTGGTGGGCCAGCAAGAGGCCATCACTACGATTGCGAAGGCAGTGCGCCGAGCTCGGGCAGGACTTAAGGATCCCAAACGACCCATTGGCGTGTTCATGTTCCTTGGCCCCACAGGTGTCGGCAAGAGCTTGCTGGCTAAGGCGCTGGCGGACTTTATGTTTGGCAGCGAGGACGCGCTCATCAAACTGGATATGTCTGAATTCATGGAACGGCACACCGTTGCTCGGCTGGTGGGCGCACCTCCAGGGTACATCGGTTACGACGACGGCGGCCAACTCACTGATACCGTGCGGCGCAAGTCCTACTGCGCTATCCTCTTGGACGAAGTAGAGAAGGCCCATCCTGAGGTCTTTAACATGCTTCTCCAGATCTTTGAGGATGGCTACCTGACCGATGCCAAGGGGCGTAAGGTAGACTTCCGGAACACGCTCATTATGATGACCAGCAACCTGGGCGCAGAGCTCATTAAGCGGGACACAACGCTAGGGTTTGCGGTACAGCGTGACGAGGCGAAGACCCAGGAAGAGGTCTATAGCAAGATGCGGGAGAAAGTCACTGCTGAGTTGCAAAAGGCATTCCGCCCCGAGTTCCTGAACCGCATTGATGCTACTGTAGTGTTCCATGCGCTGAACAAAGAGCAGCTACGTTCTATCGTGGACCTGGAGCTGGTCTTCGTTGCCAAGCAGGTTCAAGAGAGTGGCATGAAGCTAGAAGTTACGCTTGCGGCGAAGGATTATCTGGGGACCAAGGGGTACGACGAATCCTTTGGTGCTAGGCCACTGCGGCGGCTGCTTCAGGATACTGTGGAGGACAAGCTCTCTGAGGCCATTCTGGAAGAACAGTACAGCGCTGGCGATACTATTCTGGTAGATGTGGAAGATGAGGAGATAGTCCTGAAGCCAGTGGAGGTTGCGGCAACCCCTGCGTAAAGGAACCGAGCCACTCCTTAGATATAAAACGACGAGAAAAGCCCCCCGCCATTGGCGGGGGGCTTTTGCGTTACCAGTTAGTTTGTCTACGGTGTACGTAGATGCTTTGCAGAACGCCCAACGCGAGCAATGAGGAGAGCAATGAGCTGCCGCCATAACTGAGGAAGGGCAGTGGGATGCCGGTCACGGGCAGCAGCCGGATATTTACACCAATGTTAATGAAGATCTGGCACAGGAACATCATGACGATGCCTATGGCAATGTTGCGTCCCAGATCGTCTCGCGCATGGCTGGCAATGTGCAGCCCACGGAACAATAGGATAGCGAACAAGACCAGGATGAAGATAGCGCCTATAAAGCCCAGCTCTTCTCCCAAGACGCTGAAGATGAAGTCGGTCTTCTGGATGCGGAGGAAGTTAAGCTGGCTCTGTGTGCCGTTGAACAGGCCTCTCCCAAAGAGGCCGCCGGAACCGACGCTGATCTCCGATTGCAGGATGTTGTACCCGGCCCCCAGGGGGTCTAGCTCTGGGTTGAGGAAAAGGAGCAACCGGTCTCGCATGTAAGAGCGGGCTGCAAAAAGCACGATGAGGGGCGCCGCTACCGCAAACAGGACACTAATCAGTGCCAGGTGGCGCGCTCGGATACCGGCCATAATGGCAATTCCCGCCCAGATGGCGCCAAAGATAGCCGTAGTGCCCAGGTCGGGCTGTATGAAGACCAGCGCTGCGGGGAGAGCCGCCAGCAGGACGGTGAAGATGGGAATCCGTATACTGGACAACTGCGTACGATTGTCGGCAAATATCTTAGCGAGCATGACCACCAAGATTGGCTTGGCTATCTCTGAGGGTTGGATTAGGAAGAGGCCCAGGTTGAGCCACCGCCGTGCTTCATTCACGGACTCGCCTATGAAGGGCACCGCGACGAGGAGGAGTATTACTATGAGGTAGATGGGCAGGATGACCGCGCCAAGCAACCGATAGTCCAGCCGGGCCATTATCAGCATAAGCACTAGCCCAATCAGTCCCAGAAACGCATGGTGCCCAGGGGGAGAGTCTATGAAGGGGCCGTTGAGCTCTCGGACACTTGATGCACTAAAGAGCAACAAAACGCCCGTCGTAACGAGCCCCATAGCGCTTATGATGAGGGGAAAGTCTAGCCTAAATCCCTTTTCCTGGGGCAGCGCTGCTGATGGGTTCATTGGGCTGCTCTGCTGAAATAGTAGCTCAGTATTTTGCCCCCGGCCGGTGCAGCCGTTTTTGCGCCCTGCCCCAACTGATGGAACACGACAATGGCGATCTGCGGATTCTCAACGGGCGCATAACCAATGAACCAGCCGTGGGTTTCATGCAGGCGGCCTGCTTCATCCAACGGTTGGCCGAACTCCGCGGTGCCTGTCTTTCCGGCAATTTGAACACCAGGGACTTGAGCGTTCGTGGCGGTGCCCGATTCCACGCCTTGACGCATACCCTCTCGGAATGGCTGGAGGTTTTTTTGTGTGATGTCGAGTCGCGATTCCACTACTTTGTCGTAGGAGCGGATAAGGTTGCCATAGCCGTCCCGCACCTCCCGCACTACTCTTGGGCGGAGGACTTCACCGCCGTTGGCCAGGGCAGAGACGGCGCGCACCATGTGAAGAGGGGTGACCAGAGCGAAGCCCTGGCCGATGGCGAAGTTATAGCTATCGCCGGTGACCCACTCCTCATCGAAGGTTTCCACCTTCCACTGCGGGTCGGGAACCACCCCGGCTGCTTCGCCGGGCAGGTCAATGCGCGTCTGCTGGCCTAACCCATAACGCCGCGCGTAGGAGGCAAGGCGGTCTGGCCCCAGGCCCTTAAAATCCTCAAAACCGCCAGCGAGGTAATAGAAGTAGATGTCTGAGGACATGGAGACCGCGCGGTAAAAATCGAGCTCCCCAAGGCCGCCTGGTGTCCACTCGTAGAAGTTGTACTCGATGCTGGGGTCGTACTTGTTGGGGATGGAGATGCTACCCACGCTGGTGATGCGGGTGGATGGCGTTGCGACTCCTTCTTGCAAGGCGGCGGTGCCCGTGATGAGCTTAAAGATACTACCGGGCGGGAAGGTGCCGCCGATGGCATAGTTGAGGAGGGGCCGGTTGGGGTTGTCCAAAATGGCTTGAATCCCCTCGGCATCCTGGCCGCTGCTTAGCAGGTTCTGATTGAAGCTGGGGAGGGAAACCATGCCCAGGATCTCGCCGTTCTTTGGGTCCATCGCAACTGCTGCAGCGTACTTGGAGTTCCCCATGCTTTCTTGGAGAATCTTGGTCATCTCTCGCTGCAGGTCCAAGTCCAAGGTCAGCGTTAGGTTGCCGCCCGGGATGGGGGGTTCGGCATAGAGCACCTGTCGCTGGCGTCCGGTCACGTCTACTTCTACCCGATGTCGCCCGAGAGAGCCGCGCAGCTCGTCTTCATGCGTGAGCTCCACTCCCATCTTGCCCAGGCGGTCGTTCAGAGTGTAGCCTTCTTCATTCAGCTTGTCGTACTCTTCCGCGGAGATACGGCCGGTGTAGCCCAGAGTGTGGGGCATCAAGCTATCGTCCAGGTAGACGCGTTTCGCTTCCACGAGCACAGTAATGCCGGGAAGCTCCCAGTGGCGCTCTTCAATCATGAACGCCGTCTCCTGGTCCACTTCAGTTTTGAGGGGGATAGGAGTGTGAACGTGGCCGCTGGCGCGCCGTTCCTGCACAAGCTGATAAAGATGGCCTATGGGCAGTTTGAGCAGCTTGCTAAGTTTGCTCAGCACCTCCGGCTGCTGGCTCTGTGGGAGGTCAATAGGCACAGCCGCCACGGTGAAAGAGGGTTCGTTGCGGACGAGGAGCTTCCCGTTGCGGTCATGGATGATGCCGCGGGTGGCGTCCACGGTGCCCAAACGTACGCGGTTGCCGTCCGCCTGATCGCGATAGGTGCTACCCTCCACTACCTGTAGCCGCCAAAGCTGTCCTGCCAGGATGGCGAAGGCCAGGACGATAGTTGCCTGCAGCAACCATATCCGATGCTTGACCAGGGTCTGCTCGTCTGTTGGAGGCTTACGCTTAGAGGAGCGCCACCGATTCTCGCGAAAAAAGAGGAACATGCCTTAGACCCTTCCGCCCGGCAGAGTGGTTGCTCCCAGGATGTTAGCAGGTACGCGCCTGTCGCGAGAGATCAGCTCGTTAAGCAGCAAGAGAAGGGGGAATCCCCACAGAAGATTAGCAAACACGCCCGGGAACCAGTGCCAGACCACGGTTTCAGGCCAGCTAATGGCGTAGCCGGTGAGGGCAATGGCCACAGTGAGTACGACATAGTAGGCCAGCGTCGCAATCGGGATAAGAATGAACCGCTCGGTTAGGCGCAGTTCTAGCTCCTGGACGCTTAGGAGGGTGATCATACTCGCCGCGAGCATTGCAAGGAGGTGGCTGCCTAGGGGCGCTGCGCTAACGGTGTCCATCAACAGGCCGTTCATCGCGCAGGCCAGCAGACCTTGCCCGGGCCCGAAGGCCAGGCCCCAGCCCAATACAAAGAGCAACGGAAACGTGGGTTGCAGCAGGCGAGGCAGCTCAAATAGGGACTGTGCGCCTACGGCTACCAGGCTGAGTATGAGGCAGAAGACGTATCTCATCTCTTAGGTACTACCACCCTCATGCGGCTTTAGTTGCTGCACGACCCTAGAAAACGAAGCTGAAAAAGCTGGTTATGGGACGAGGGTGCCGGCTGCCGCCATTGCGATGGAGAAGGTGGGTCCCGGTAAGACGCCCAACAAGAATGTGCCCATCGTGACGATAAGGAGCGCTACTCCCAAGGGTACCGGTATACGTATAGCGGACTCGCTGGCAGGGCTGCGCAAGAACATGGTCTTGATAACTCCAACATAATAGTACGCGGAGATGGCGGTATTCACAACACCAATCAGCACGAGCCACGCCAGCCCTTGCTGGACGCCCGCGTTAAAGATGAAGAGCTTGGCGAAGAAGCCTGCGGTTGGCGGTAGACCCGTGAGGGAGAGGAGGCAGAACGCGAGCGCGAACGCGAGCCACGGCGCACGCTGCCACGCGCCGGCATAGTCGTCGATGAGATCGCTGCCGAGTTGCTCTGATAGGGCGATGATCGCCAAGAACGCGCCCAAGTTGGTGACGGTGTAGCTCACCAGGAAGAAGAGCACGCCGCCTGGGCCGAGGACAGGCAGCACGGCCATGCCCACCAGCAGGTAGCCCGCCTGGGCGATGCTAGAGTAGCCCATCATGCGCTTGATGTTGGTCTGCTGAATGGCTATCACGTTGCCGATGGTCATGGAGAACGCGCTGAGCACGGCAAAGACGATGGTCCAGTCCGAGGGCAGGGGGCCATCTCCCAGCGCGGTGTGGAAGATCCGCAGGATCACCGCAATGCCCGCCGCCTTGCTCGCCACTGAGAGGAATGCGGTCACGGGCGTGGGCGCCCCTTCGTAGACGTCCGGGACCCACATCTGGAAGGGCACCGTCGCCAGCTTGAAGCCAAAGCCCGCAATAAGCAGCACCGTGGCTACAGTGATGGGTAGATGGTTCTCCTGGTAGCTCTGGAGCAGCACGGGCTGGATCTGGGTGAGGTAAGTGCTGCCCGTGAGGCCGAAGAAGAGCACGATGCCGTAGAGCAAGACCGCTGAACTCAGCGCGCCCAGGAGGAGATACTTAATGCCGGCCTCGCTAGAGGTGCGGTTCTTCAGCATGCCGGCCAGGATGGCGAGCGCGATGCCTGTGAGCTCAAGGGATAGATAGATCGTGATGAACTCCGCTGCTGAAGCCATGAACATCATGCCGGCGCAGGCAAAGAGGAGCAGCGAGTAGTATTCGCCCTGGAAGCGCTCGAAGTGCCGGGCATAGCTGGTGGATGCAAGGACGACGATGGCGGTGCTGAAGAGCATCAGCACTTTCAGCACGATAGAGAAGTCGTCTATCACGAGCATGCCGCCGAAGGCCGCGCCGGGGTTACTGCCGGCCATCGTGATCGTAAGGTTGGCTGAGATGATCAGGCCGAGGAGTGCTAAGGAGACCAGCAACTCCTTGCGCGGCGAAGCTAGGTCAATGAGCAGAAGCGCTACGGCAAAGGCGAGGACGACCAGCTCGGGGGTGATGAGGCCGAGGCTTGCTGCCATGTTAGTCGAACCTGCTCAGGATAGGGAGAATGCCCACTTTAATCACATCCAGCAGCACCTTGGGGAAGAGACCAACCACCAGGATAGTAGCCACCAGGACCGCCAGGGGCACGCGTTCCAGTAGCGTAGCGTCCTCCAGATGGGACACCCTGGGGCTGACGGTCTGGAAGAAGCTGCGCTCTGCCGTCCAGAGCATGTAGCCGGCGCTTAAGAGCACGCCAAACACGCCCAGGAGCGTGTAGAGCCCAAAGACGGGGAACGTGCCCACAAAGATCAGGAACTCCGCCACAAAGCCGCTCAAGGAGGGCAGTCCGAGGGCCGCCAGCGCCGCGATACCGAATATGGTGGCCGCAAAGGGCATACGATGGGCAAGACCGCGGAGATCGGGAATCTGGCGCGTGTGGGCCTTGTCGTAAATCAGACCTACCAGCGCAAAAAGGAGGCCCGTTATGGTGCCGTGGGTAAACATCTGGAGCACCGCTCCCGTCATGCCCACTTCGCCAAGCGCGCTAATGCCCAGGAGCACGTAGCCCATGTGGCTCACGCTGCTATACGCGATCAACCGCTTAAGGTCCCGCTGTCGCAAGGTGATGAATGCGCCGTAGAGCACGCTGACCACAGCCAATAGCGCCAGGGTGGGGGCAAAGATGGAGGCCTCGTTGGGGAAGATGGAGATGCAGATGCGGAGGATGCCGTAGCCGCCCATCTTCAGGAGCGCGCCAGCCAGCATCACGCTGACCGCGGTGGGCGCATCGGTGTGGGCGTCTGGCAGCCAGGTGTGCACCGGGAATATGGGGAGCTTGACCGCAAAGGCCAGGAAGATGAGCCAGAAGATGGCACCGGCAGGGATGACCGTGTTCTGAAGACTGATCCTGCTCAGCTCGATGAGATCGAAGGTGCCGGTGCTGGCGTAGAGGGCCAGCATGCCCGCCAGCATACCCGCGGAGCCGAAGATGGTGAACACCAGGAACTTCATTGCCGAGTACTCACGGCGACCCAACGGCGGCGGGCTGCCCCAGATGGAGATGAGAAGATACATAGGCAGTAGCTCCACTTCCCAGAACAGGAAGAAGAGCACAAAGTCCAGAGAGGTGAAGACGCCTAAGATGCCGGTCTGCAGCAGCAGCAGCAGGGCAAAGTAGAGCCTTGGCCGGAGCGTTATGCCCCAGGAGATAATGACAGAAAGGAAGCCCAGGAGCGCCGTGAGGAGCACCATAGGCAAGCTCAGGCCGTCCACGCCAATGTAGTAGAAGATGTTGAGGGCGGGCACCCAGGGCGCGTGCTCGGCGAACTGGATGGCGGTGCTGGAGGTATCGAAGCCAAGCCAGAGGTAGAGGACAAGGAGCAGGTCTGCGAGGGTGATGGCGGCGGCCACCTGCTTCACCAGCTTAGGTTGCGCGGCGGGCACTACTGCCAGCGCGATCGCGCCTAGGGCGGGCAGGAAGACGATGAGGGAGAGCAGTGACGGCATTGCTGCTAGCCCCTAATTATCAGTCCCGCGGCGATGACTACCGTGCCCAGGAAGATTGCCATACCGTAGGCTTGCACCTGGCCCGTCTGCAACCGGCGCAGACCGTCGCCGCAGAGCTTGGTGAGCTGTCCGACGCCGTTCACCACGCCGTCCACGCCGTAGCGGTCGAAGCCGGCCAAACCGTTGGCGATGGCGGAATAGGTCAATATATGGGTTATGACGCGCTCAAAGAGCAGGTCCAGCCCATACTTCTGATTGAGCACGTAAGCAGGCACGCCCCAGAGCAATCGGCTGAAGATTGTAGGAGAGATCGCCTTCACCTCGTACATCTGCCAGGCCAGCCAGATGCCGCTCAGGGCCACCAGGGTTGAGACGATTGCCAGGATAGGGTCGAAGGGGAGCGCGTGCTCGCCCAGCGCCTCATGGATGGCCTCAGTCTGCAGGAAGTCGCTAAGGAAATGCACCCCCGGCAAGTTTGCCAGACCGGAGAAGATGGCCGGTACTGCCAGGATAATCAGGGGCACGGTCATCGCCGAGGGCGACTCGTGCAGACCATGGCCGCTATCGGCGGTATGGTCATCCTCCTGCCCGTCGTGAGGGTTAGCGGGTTCCACATGCTCTCCCATCTCCGCTTCAACGCCGCCGCGGTACTCGCCGGAGAAGGTGAGGAAGAGCATCCGGAAGACATAAAAGGCGGTGAGGAAGACGGTAATGAGGGCCATGGCAAAGAGGACCGGACTCTTGGCAAAGGCCTCGCCCAGGATCTCGTCCTTGCTCCAGAAGCCGGAGAAGGGCGGGATGCCGGAGAGGCTAAGGGAGGCGATGAACAGGGTGATCCAGGTGATGGGCATGGCTTTGCGGAGGCCGCCCATATGGAGCATGTTGAAGGTTCCGGAGGTGTGGTTCACGCTGCCTGCCCCCAGGAAGAGGAGCGCCTTGAAGAAGGCGTGGTTCATCAGGTGGAAGAAGGCGGCAACGTACCCGCCCAGGCCCAGAGCCAGCATCATGTAGCCGAGCTGGCTCACCGTGGAGTAGGCCATCACCCGCTTGATATCGGTAACGACTAGACCTAGGCCGGCCGCAGTGATGGCGGTGAATGCGCCCAGGAACGCGATCACTGCCATAGTGTCCGGCGCGTGGACGAAGAGGGGCAGCATACGCCCGACTAAGTAGACGCCCGCGGCCACCATTGTGGCGGCATGGATCAGGGCGCTGACCGGCGTGGGGCCTTCCATAGCGTCCGGAAGCCAGACGTGGAGGGGGAACTGCGCCGACTTTCCTGCTGCGCCGGCAAAGATGCCGAGGGTGGCCCAGGTGATGATGGGGAAACCCAAGAAGCCGGCGTGCATCAATGCCTCGACGCTGTGCTCTTCGAAGAGCGCTGAGATGGTGAGGGTGCCGGTCTGGTTCACAATGATAAGCAGGGCGGCCAGGAAGCCCAGGTCGCCGAAGCGGGTCACCAGGAAGGCCTTCTTGGCCGCGGTCACGGCGGCGGGCCGGTGGAACCAGAAGCCAATGAGTAGATAGGAGCAGAGGCCCACCAGCTCCCAGAAGAAAAAGACTTGGAGCAGATTATCCGCCAACACCAGGCCGAGCATAGAGGTGGTGAACAGGGACATATACGCAAAGTAGCGGGAGTAGCCGGTGTCGCCGTGCATGTAGCCCGTGGAGTAGATCTGCACCAGCAGGCTCACGGAGGTGACTACTACCAGCATCATAGCGGTGAGGGAGTCCACCGCCAGGCCGACGTGGAACTGCACCTCGCCGAGGGTGATCCAGGGGTAGTCGGCTAGGTGCAACTCGTGGCCGGGTGCGCCGAAGACCGTGCCCAGCGTGACCAGGGAGAGCACAAAGGCTATGCCCATGGCTAGGATGGTCACGGAGCCGGCGGCGGTATGCGCGCCCAAGGGCCTCAGCACAAAGACGATGATAAGGAAGGAGGCCAGCGGGGCCGCAAAGATGGCCCAGGCTAGGAACTCAGGTGTCATCTAGAGCTTCCTGAGGACCTCCTCGGCTACATGCTTCTTGCTTATGGGAATCATGATGCGGCGGGGCTGCGCCTGGCTGACGCCCTCCCAGTTGGGGACATCCGGCGCAATGAACGCAATAATGCCTTCGCTATCGAACAGGTCTTTCCATAGCTCAGCCACCACCAGGTTGGGAGCCTTTTTGATTTCAGTCCACATAGTTGAACACCATCGTTTCTTTGCACGTCATGCTGAACAGAGCGAAGGATCGCATCCGGACAACAGAAAGTCTGAGGTTCTTCGGTTGCCGCCATCGGCGACGCCCGCAAGAACCTACAGAAGTGTGCGGTTACCAGCGCATTAAGTTAATCTCCTCGGCGTCCACGGTGTTCCGTGAACGGTAGAGGGAAATGAGTAAGGCTAGGGCCACGGCTGCTTCCGCAGCGGCTACGGTAATGACGAACACCGCAAAGAGCTGGGCGGTCACCTGCCCTGATGCGCCGACGTAGCGAGAGATAGCCACCAGCGCGATGTTCACGGCATTGAGCATGATCTCGATAGACATAAGAATAGCGACGGCATTGCGCCGCGAGAGCGAGCCGTACAGCCCGATGCTGAAGAGCAGGGCGGAGAGGACTAGGTAGTGGTTGAATGTGACGTCCACAGCTACTCTTTTGCTAGGACAATGGCCCCAATCATGGCTACCAGGAGCACGACTGAGGCGAGTTCAAAGGGGAATGCGTACACAGTGAAAAGCCGGTCTGCGATGGCCTCCGGTCCAAAGGCAGGGGCCTGCTCCGGGCCCGGGGCCCAGTGACTCTGCAAAGAGGTGTAAGCGAGGAGCACGAACATAAGACCCGCCGTCACTACGGCGGAGAGCTGCAAGCGCCCAGGGGGGTTGCCCTGGGTCATGGCGTTGCGGGTAAGGAAGATTGCAAAAAGAGTGAGCACGGCAATTGCGCCAATGTAGACAAGCACTTGCACCATAGCCATAAAGCCGGCGTTTAACGTAAGGAAGATGCCGGCAACGCCGATAAAGGAGACTACCAGAGCAAGGACGGCATGGAAGATATTGCGTAGCGACACCACCAGCAGCGACGAAAGCACCGTCAGCCCTGCTAGGGCGTAAAAGCTAAGCGCGTGGGCAATATCTGCTTCAGCGGCAACGGGCATAAGTTACTTCTGCTCCTCGGGGGGAGGTGGTTTGGGTAGGCCGGCCGTGGGGAGATACGCGTTGCCAACCACGTCGCGGTCTGCGCCCTCCTCATTGAAGGGAGGCCGGTAGTATGCGCTCAGGAGTGGCCTGTTGGCGATGTCTTCTTTGTGCGCCACCAGGCTCCCCCGCTCGTAAGTCGCTAGCTCAAAGCCGCGGCCCATGAAGAGCGCATCGTAGGGGCAGGCCTCTACGCAGAGGCCGCATACCATGCACTTGCCAAGGTCGATGTCGAAGCGGTCGATAGCGTAGCGTCCGTCTTCCTGCGGGTGTGTGACGATGTCTATGCAGCCGTGGGGGCAGGCCTTCGCGCAGGTTGCGCACGCCGTGCAGCGTGGCTCCACCCAAGCGAAGTCGTAGCCGCGGAAGCGAGGCTTGATGGGCACGGCCTCCTCCGGATACTGCCGGGTCAAGGGTTTGCGCACTAGGTGCTGGAACACCACGCTTAAGCCTTTTAAGATGCCTAGACCGTACATACGCGGCTCCTATCTGATGCTGCTAACCTGTGCATTGAAGGACGGGGCAAGCGGGGCCGGTTTGCGCGCTGACACAACCCGGGACCAGAACATGATGAATAATCCCGCTAGCACTATGTTGATGGCAACCACCACGATCCCCGGCAGCGCCAGATATACCTCAAAGGCCGTGACAAAGATGTTGGCAAGGGTTAGGGGGATAAGGAACTTCCATGCGAGTCCCATCAACTGGTCGATGCGTAATCGGGGAAGGGTCGCCCGCACCCACACGAAGAAGCAGAGCACCAGGTAGAGCTTAAGGAGGAACCACAGGACAGCGGGTATGGCGCTCAGGACGGGGCCGGTGCCCCAGCCGCCCAGGAAGAGGGTTGTAATAAGGGCTGAGATACCAAGAAGGTGGGTGTATTCAGCGATATAAAAGAGGCTGAACTTGAAACCGCTGTACTCGGTATGGTAGCCGCCCACGAGCTCCGATTCGCCTTCCATGATGTCCGTAGGCGTGCGGTTCAACTCCGCTGAGCCGGCAATGATAAAGATAACCATGGCCAGAGGCTGCAGGAACAGGAACCACCCGTTCTGGATTTGGTAGTCCACAATACGGCTCAGATCCAGCGTGCCGGATAGAAGGATAATACCCACGAGGGAGAGGATTAGAGGTATCTCGTAGCTGATGGTCTGGGCCACGGCCCGCATAGCTCCCAGGAGCGAAAACTTGTTGTTGGAGGCCCAGCCTGCCATGAACACCGGGATAACGCCCAGAGCGCCCACGGCCACGATATAAAGCAGGCCAATATCAATGTCCAGGAGCACTGCGCCAGGCGCAAAGGGGATGACCGCAAAGGTGAGGAATGCCGGCCCAAAGACCAAAGAAGGGGCGGCCCAGTAGACGAACTTATCGACGCCATAGGGCGTGATAGCCTCTTTGCCCATGACCTTGATGCCGTCCGCCATGGATTGGAGGAGGCCCTCCGGCCCGGCGCGGTTGGGGCCGGAACGTAGCTGGAAGCGTCCGATGAGTTTGCGTTCGGTCCAAACGGCCATGAGGTTGCAGAACAGGATGAAGCTGAGCAGGCTCACCACGGAGACGACGCCGGTGATAAGGGCCACCACCCAAGGGGGCAGCGTGCCGCTCAGCGTGGCGATGATGATCTCGTTGATCACTAGCGGTCTACCTCGCCCATGACGATGTCGATGCTGCCGACAGTGACCACCACATCCGCTATCTTATAGCCGATGAGCATCTCTTTCAGCGCATTCAGGTTCAGATAAGAGGGAGCGCGCACGTGGAAGCGCCAGGGCGCCGCGCTGCCGTCGCTGACCAGATAATAGCCCAGCATCCCGCGCGGCGACTCTATCTGCACGTAGACCTCGCCTTTAGGCGGGCGGATGACGATGGGCGTGGGCGTCTTCCAGGGGCCGGCGGGCATACCGTCCAGCGCGTGCTGCACCAGCTTGACGCTCTCCCGCATCTCCTGAAAGCGCACCACAAAGCGATCGTAGGAGTCGCCGTTAGTGCCTACTGGCACCGCAAAGTCAAAGTTTTCGTAGCCGCAGTAGGGGTCGGTCTTACGCAGGTCCCAGGGCACACCGCTGGCGCGCAACGTGGGGCCGGAGATTGACGCATTGATAGCGAGTTCCTTGGACAACACGCCGACGCCTACGGTTCGGGCCTGTAGCACCTCGTTACCCCGCAGGAGGTCCTCGTACTCGTCCAGACGCTGAGGCATGATGTCCAGCAAGTCTTGGAGCCCACGGTAGAACTCCGGTGGCAGGTCCTGGGCGACGCCGCCGGGCCGCATGTAGTTATAGGTGAGGCGAGCGCCGCACACCATCTCAAAGAGGTCGAGGATCTGCTCCCGTTCTCGTAGAAAGTACATCAGCGGCGTGCCCCACGCGCCCATGTCCTGCAGGAGCGTCCCTTGGGCAAAGCAGTGGCTGGCTAACCGCTGCATCTCCGCCATCAGCACCCGGATGTAGGTGGCCCGAGGCGGCACAGGGATGCCCGCGAGCTTTTCGATTGCCAGCACGCAGCCCAGGTTGTTGCTCATGGAAGCGAGATAGTCCATACGATCGGTGATGGGTATGGTCTGGAGGTAGGTGTGTTCCTCCTGCATCTTCTCTTTGCTGCTGTGGAGGTAGCCCAGCACCGGCTCCGCGTCCAGCACGGTCTCGCCGTCCAGGGCCAGCCGTAGACGAAGTACGCCGTGGGTGCTTGGGTGCTGCGGCCCCATGTTGACCATGAATGCGTTGGGCGTTGTCATTGGGAGGGACTCCAGCGCCAGCCCAGTGAAAGAGAAGCTGTTGTGCACTCCCCAGGTTGTAGCGTCGTTCGATGATACGCCGACATGCTAGACGTCTTCGTCCGAAGGGATAGTGATGGTGCGGTGGTCAAACTCCAGGAAGTCCTTCCTCAGCGGGTGGCCGGGGAAGCCTTCAAAGAGCAGGACACGGCGGAGGTTGGGGTGGCCCTCAAAGCGCACGCCCATCAAGTCCCAGACCTCCCGCTCCTGCATCTCTGCGCCTTTCCAGATGGAGGTCACAGAGGGCACCCAGGGGTCGGTGCGGCCCAGAGCCCGGGCTTTGAGCACGGCGCTGTGGTTCTTGTTCATCGAGAGCAGGTGGTAGACCACTTCGAAGTAGTCGATGTAATCCACGGAAGTCAGGTCCGTCAGGTAGTTGAAGTCCAGCCCAGGATGATCCCGCAGATGCAGGCAGATCTCTGGTATAGCCTCCCGCGCTACCACCACGGCATCGGCCGTTACTTCCATCACGGAGGAGCCATAGGACGGGTCCAGCATCATAGCTAGATCCCGGCCGCTGAGGGGCTTTGTCATAGTAGCCTGCGCCTAGCCCGTAGCCCGAGCATTCCGCTCTAGCTGTACCTTTTCCTGCAGCTTAACAATGCCGGCCAGCAGCGCTTCCGGGCGCGGCGGGCAGCCGGGAACGTAGACGTCTACCGGGACGATAAGATTAACGCCGGGCACTACGCTGTAGGTGTCCACAAAGGGGCCGCCGCTCATAGCGGAGACGCCCATAGCGATGACCCATTTGGGCTCCGCCATCTGGTCGTAGATGCGGCGCACCACGGGAGCCATCTTCCAGGTGACCCAGCCGGCGACGATCATGAGGTCGGCCTGACGGGGCGAGGGACGGAAGATCTCCATGCCGAAGCGAGAGATGTCATAGCGGGAGGAGGTGGTCGTGATCATCTCGATGGCGCAACAAGCCAGGCCGAACATTGCCGGCCACAACGACGCCTTTCGGGCCCAGGTCATCACCTCGTCCAGAGAGGAGACGATGACGTTCTGAGGGCAGTCCTCCGGCACCGTGTAGGCGTTGTCCGCGAAAGGTTGCTTGGCCTCCCGCATCAGGTCGAGGGCGAGGCGGCCTTCGCGTTTGTCCTCGTCTTCAACGCCAAAGGAGTTCAGCAGCGGTAGGTCAGCCATAATGCCTCCAAGGACTTACGTCCACTCCAGCGCCTCTTTCTTCCAGGCGTAGAGGAAACCCACAACTAGGATGAGAATAAAGAGCGCCATCTCTATGAGGCCAAAGAGCGCAAGCTGCCGGAAATAGACGGCCCAAGGCAGCAGGAAGACTACCTCAACATCAAAGATGACAAACAGGAGCGCGAAATAGTAGTAGCGGAAGTTGAACTGAATCCAAGAGGGGCCAACGGTTTCAACACCGCACTCGTAGGTATCGTTCTTGATGGGGTTTGGATTATCAGGACGGAGCCGCAAACGACCAAAGAGCAGGGAGGTGACCACACCTCCTATGGGGAAAATAAGAGCGGCCAACATCAAGATTAACAGTGGGCCATACTCGGTCAGCACGTCGCCCCCTCATTAGTGCAAAAAAACACAATCTCGCTCCCAAAGTATACATCAGGGGATGGGCGCTGCGAAGGGGGTAGCGCTAATTACGCTGCCTGCCTCTGGACGGAGCGCCAGCCGAGTACCATAATAGAAAGCACTATCTTGAGCCGGCGCCAGGAGGGAACCAATGGCCGTACAGAGCTTGCAGCTTTTCATCCGCAGCATTCCGGACGCAGAAAGCGCTAATGCTATAGCCACTGCGCTAAAGCAGGCAGAAGGCGTGCGCTATGCCAGCGTCAACTGGCGTCAGGGGACCAGCGACATCACCTTTGATGACAGTATTACTTCCGCCGACAGTATCCTGCAGAATCCAGCGTTGAAGAGCGGCTATAAGATTGAGATCTGCGAGGACTACTGCAGCTCCTAGCACGTTAACAGGCTGGCTCTAGGGCGCAAGCCGGTCCAGCAGCTTGGGGCCCATCAGCGCAAAGCCAACTAGAACCGCACCCGCCGCCGCGATGAGCACCGCTCCCGCGGCGGCGTCTTTTGCGAGCTTGGCGCGCGGGTGTTCCTCCAGGGAGATCCGGTCAACTGTCGCTTCTACCGCGGTGTTTAGGGTTTCTAGGGAGAGCACCAGCGTGATAGTGAGGATAAGCACCGCCCACTCGACGGGGGAGAGGCCCAGCCAAAGGGCAAGCACCGTGACCGCGACGGCCGCCGCTAGGTGGATGCGCATGTTGCGCTGGGTTGCGATGACCTGGGCAATGCCCTGAATGGCCCAGCGGAAGCTACGCAGGAAGGAGCTCACGCTACGGTGCGACCAGGGTTGCCCACTGAGTTGCGGGGCTGTCTACAGCTGGCAAGCCTGGCCCAGGCGGGCGAGACAACGGCTCTTCCCCAGCACCTCCATGCTCTCGAAGAGGGGCGGCGAAACGGTGCGGCCGGTGATAGCGGCCCGCAGCAGGCCAAAGAAGGGGCCGGTCTTCAGCCCGAACTCCTCCGCCATAGGGCGCAGCAGCGCTTCCAGTCCGGGGTGGCTCCAGTCCTGCTGGCGCTCTAGTCGCTCCAGCGCGGCCTGTAGCGGTCGTGCCGCCTCCGGCGCTTCCAGTGTCTTGCGGGCCTTGTCGTCGAAGGCAAAGGCTTCATCAAAGAAGAGGTCGATGAGGGGCGCAGCATCGTTGAAGACGCGCATTCGCTCTTGCACCAGGGGCATGATGCGCGCCAGGTAGCCTTCATCTACGGGCCGAGGGATGGCGTCAGGCAGGCCGCCCTCCGCTTCAGGCGCTTCCACCAGCAAGAGCACACGGTCCGCCAGTTCCAGGCCGTCCATCTCCCGGAGATAGACGCCGTTCATCCAGTCCAGCTTCTCTTTGTTAAAGACGGCGGCTGTTTTGCCAATGCGCTCCAGGGTGAAGTTGCGGATAAGGCGCGGCGGCTCGATGATCTCGGTCTTATCGTCCAGCGCCCAGCCAAGCAGGGCCAGGAAGTTGATCATCACCTCCGGTAGATAGCCCTCTTTGCGATAGTCGGCAATGCTGGTGGAGCCGTGGCGTTTGGAGAGCTTGGCCCGGTCCGGCCCCAGGATCAGGGGAAGGTGGACAAAGACAGGCATCTTATCCTCCCAGCCAAAGGCGCGGTAGAGGAGCACGTGACGGGGCGTGCTGGGCAGCCACTCGTCGCCGCGGATGACGTGGCTTATCTCCATCAGGCGGTCGTCCACCACGTTCGCCAGGTGGTAGGTGGGGAAGCCGTCGGATTTCAACAGCACAAAGTCGTCCAGCGTAGAAGCAGCAACGGAGATCTCGCCGCGCACAAAGTCGTTGAAGGTCACCTGCTCGTCCGTCTCCTGGGGTATGGCAAAGCGCACCACCGGCTTTGCGCCGGGGTTCTGTGCGGCCATCTGCGCGCGCTGGTCGGGGTTGCGGCACCAGCGGTCGTACATGGGGGGAAGCTTCTGCGCCTGTAGCTGTTTGCGCACCTCGTCCAGGCGCTCGGGCGGGCAGTAGCACTCGTAGGCCCAGCCGTGATCGACGAGCTGGCGGCCATGGTCGGCGTAGATGCCGAGGGCCGCCCGCTCCGATTGAATATAGGGCGCAAAGGGCCCGTCTACCTGCGGCCCCTCCTGCCAGTCCAAGCCAAGCCAGCGGAGGCCTTCAAAGATCGCCTCCAACGCGCCGGGGATTACGCGCGCCTGGTCGGTGTCCTCCACCCGCAAGATGAACACGCCGTCCGTGTGGCGCGCGTAGAGCCAGCTAAAGAGCGCGGTACGGATATTGCCAACGTGGGGTTCTCCGGTGGGACTGGGGGCAAAGCGCACCCGCACCTGTGGGGCATCCGGGTCAACAGGTTGGCCGCGTCGGCGGCGTTGAGGTTCTGCTTCTGCTTCTGGTTCAGTAGTCATTTACAGCTCACAGTAAGTAGGTTAACGCGCTACGTTTGAATAGAAAACTGGGGTGAGAAGGGGTTAAGGTAGCGTACTCCTTCTCGCACAAGGCCGTGCTCTGCATCTTCAGTAAGCACAAAGGGAACTTGATTCAAAGAGTTGCTCTGTGAGCAACAAGCATGTCCGCTGCTTCTCCGTATCACGTAGGTCATGCCTATACACGAGGAGATTTGTATCAATCAGCAAACCGTTTGAGGCGTTCGTCATACAGTTCGTCTCTCGTCCACTGACGTCCAGTCTGGGGGACGTTCATCGCCATGCGCTCTTTGATGAATGTTTTGGCTTCTTCCCAGGCACTTCGGTGGGTACGGTTACGGGCGCGTTGAGCAGCTTATCAATTGCTTCTCTAATAAGCTCAGCTTCTGAAACACCGTTCGCCTTTGCGCGCGCCTTCAGCTGCGTTTCTTGATGAGCTTCAAGGTAGATTTGCTTGCGAATCATGGGAGCCATACATCACCAGCGCATATCTATTCATTACAGTATGCATTATAGCGTAGTGCTCAATCACGCTTGCTGGTGCAGCCAGGTCAGGGCAAGCTCCAAGTCTTCCGGCAGGTCGGCGTGGAACTCCACGTACGTGCCGTTGCGAGGGTGGTTGAAGCCGAGCGTCTGTGCGTGGAGGAACTGGCGAGGACACCAGACCGCCCGCCGTCCGTAGAGGGCATCGCCGACGATAGAGTGGTCGATGGCCGCCAAATGGACGCGAATCTGGTGGGTACGGCCGGTGGCGGGATGCACGTCCAGCAAGGTGTGGCGTGGGAAGTGCTCTCGCACCACGTACTGGGTCTCTGCCTCTCGTCCATGCTCCACAACGGCCATGCGCTGCCGGTGCCCGGGGTCACGGCCAATAGCCGCCTCGATACGGCCGCGGTTGGGGGTGAGTAGGCCTTCAACCAGGGCAACGTAACCCTTGGTCACCTGGCGGCTCTGCAACTGGCGTGAGATATGCTCCAGGGTCTGAGTGTTCTTAGCGACTACGATGAGGCCGGAGGTGTCTTTGTCCAACCGGTGCACAATGCCAGGCCGCTGCGCGTCGTCTATGCCGCGTAGCTCCGGATAGCGCGCCAGCAGCGCGTTCACCAGCGTGCCGTTGCGATGTCCCGGCGCGGGATGCACGGTAAGGCCGGGCGGCTTGTTCACCACGATAAAGTCGGGGTCTTCTGCCACGATGTGTAGGGGAATGCTCTGGGCTTCAAGGGTGACCGGCTCAGCAGGGGTGACCTCGCCCTCGATGACGTCGCCGGGCTCGGCTTTGTGCGCGGACTTGGCCGGCTGGCCGTTGACGCGCACGCTGCCGGCTTCGATGAGCCGTTGGACGATGGTACGAGAGAGCTTGAGGTGGCCGCTGAGGAGCTTGTCCAGGCGCTCTTCCTTGGCTCCTACTACGAGTTTGAACGGGCCTTGTGCAGACGTTTGCGGCGCTTGGGCCATTAGGATTCGGACTCGGACTCGGACGGCGCAGCGGGCTTCGCGCGGTCTCCAAAGAGCGCAAACCAGGCGAGGATAGATACGCCTACCACAATGGCGGAGTCGGCCACGTTGAATACAGGCCAGACCTGAAAGTCCACAAAGTCGGTGACGTGGCCCAGCCGCAGCCGGTCGATGAGGTTGCCCAGCGCGCCGCCCAACTGCAAGCCCAGGCTCAGCATCAGCAGCGGCGCATTGAGGGGCGGGTAGAAGTAGTAGAGGGTAATTGCCATGACGCCCACCAGCGTGGTGATGAGCAGCAGGAAGGACTGGTCCGGGAACAGGCCAAAGGCTGCGCCGGTGTTCGCCACGTGGGTTAGGCGGACCCAGGTGTCTTCTGGAAAGGATGACCCCAGGGGCAGGTTGGCCCGCACCAGGCTCTTGGTTAGCTGATCAAAGACCAGAATGATCCCAGCGATGGAAAAAAACAGAATATCCCGCTTCAGCCGCCGTTGCGTGCCTTCGCGGGGTTCCGTGTCTGTGGACGTTGCCATGGGCGTAGATGGTTGCTGCACAGTATCTCTTCTTAGTGTAGCACGTCTAGCTTAGGGAGCGCAGTCAGAGGTTCTCCCGCTGGAAGATGCCCTGATACCCTTGAGTTACGGACTGCGCCAGCGGAAAAAAGACTATTTGCACTACGCGCGCATTCCTGGCGAGGCGGAACCCCTTGGGATTCAGCACCGTCAGCAGGCATTGCGAGCGACCTTCGTAGCCCGCGTCCCACACCGAACAGGTAATGGTGACACCGCTGCGGAGCAATGAAGAACGCTGCCAACCCAGCGCGGCCATGTCCTTAGGCAGGTGCACCACCTCGTTGAGGGTGATGAGGTAGCAGCCCGGCGCAAGCTGCACGTACCCCTCAGCATCGTAGGCGAGTTCCGTGGTCTGGGAGAGCACCCGGTCCTCCGTGGCTACTCCCAGTTGGCCCGGAGTGTCCAGCGCTGCGACGGTGCGGAGGGTGAGGTCGATGCCGTTGGGTTGGAGCTGCGTCTCCGGGTCGAGCACGCCTTCCACAAGCGGCGGTGTTCGCGCCAACATGGTGGCGATGCTCGCCCTGTCCAGTACACCAATGGGAGGGTTGTGAGGCTCTTGTTGCATAGCGCGCTCCTATAAGTCCGTCCTGGATAGTCTTTCGTTAGTGGATAGAGAGCCCGGCAGCGCCCGTGTGCAGCTCGACCTGGGTTTCTGCTCCTAGGCCAAAGTCCAGGAGGGAGACTGAGCGCACTATCTTATCGCTCTCCCAAAGGAGGAAGTAGAGCCGGTAGCTGCCTGGCAGCGGTTCGCCGCGCCAACCGGGCAGCGATACCCAGCGGCTACGCTCCAGTATATCCATCGTTGGAACCGCGGGTTGGAAGCGCACGCCGTACACACGGCTGTTGTCTTGGGCAGCGGGCAACTCCCACCAGCCCAGGTGGTGACCATCTGCGGGGGCGTAGACATCCAGGGTTGTTTTCTGGCTGGGGCCGGAGTAGCGCAGGTCCAGGGCGATGCTCTCGCCGTCCATAGCTGCTTGCCACTGCAGGAGCACGGCATTGCTGTGGGTGAACTGGGGCGGGTTGGGCGTTGCTTCTCGTACGAGCGCGGAGCGGAGATACACGGGGGTGTCCGTCTCATTGCGCAAGGTGAGTTGTACGGGTAGCTGCACCTGGCTGACCGTGTGGGTGCTAACGCCTTCAGGCACGCTGAGGTGGTGCGTGTCCTGGCCGACGAGGAGCGTCACTTCCTGTGCGGTGAAAGTTGCTAAGGTTACCACTAGGTTCCCGGAGGGCTGGCTTTGCGTGGGGGCCGCCCCCTGCACCGTGAGGTCGGAGGTCCAGTCCTGGCCGCTCTTAGCCTCCGGGTAGTTGTCCTGGGGCGGTGTGACGTCTGCGAGGACGCCCAGCAATGGTGGCGACCACCCCTCGAACACGGGCGCGCCGTCTTCTCGCCACTCGGTAAGGCGGAGGCCGCCGGCGTTGCCCATACCGGCGCTGCGTTCAATGACAGGGGGCGTTGCGGCATTTCCGGCCAGTTGCGCGTAGCGGAGGTCGTTGGGCGCCTTGTACACGCTGAGGCCAGATCCTTCCCAGACGATATTTTCGGGGGGGAAGAGCTCAGCGGGCGCGCCTTCCGATTCGTGGTATACGGCGTACTGGTATGTGCCGGCAGGGTTCCTTCTGAAGAAGGAGGAGAATCCGGTTTCGATGTGCCCGTACAGGTCGGCGTGACGCAGGAAATAGGCTAGGGCGCCCGATTCAGGCCCCTGGTAATCGCGGTGGCCGGAGATATAGACCGCGGCGTCGGGAGGGATGATCTCCTCGAGGACGTGCAGCGGGCGGTAGCTCATCACGCTATCGTCCCGTATGCCGCCGATGAACTGGGGGACACTGGCAAGGTTCAGCCCAACAAACAGTACCGCGGCAGCGCTGAGCCCTACAGCGGAGTGTTGCGGCAACCGGTTACGTGCTTGCCATAACGCCTGTGCCCCTAAGAAGAAGAGGCCAATGAAGAGGAAGCCGCCGGAGGCCATCAGCTTCTGATAGCCATAGGGATAAGGGTCGCCGTAGCGCATGGCGAGGAGCAGCACAGCGAGCGCGAGTCCGGCTAGGGCCAGCGGCCACTGGCGGTCTTTGACGCCACGGTAGGTCCCGAAGGCCAGCAGTCCAAAGAGAGCAAGAGTGAAAAGGGTTGACGCCGGCCCGTTCCAGGGCGAAGCGGAACCCAGGAAGCCGCCCAAACCGCTCTCCTGATCCGGAGAGAGGCCCGCTACCCATAGCAGAGCAGGGAATAGGGTGATGTCCGGGCCCTGGGTTAAGCCTGCCACGCCGCCCTCCTGCAGGCCGTGCAAAAAGCGCTGGATGCCTCGCAGGTAGGCCCACGGGGCTAGGACGACGGAGATCGCTCCAATACCGGCAAGGCTGCGTATGGTCCCAAACTTATCGCTGGCAGTGGCAAAGGCAACGATGCCGAAGGCGGCCAGCGCCAGGCCGTAGAGCAGTGCCAGCGGCGCGAAGGCGGCTAGCAGCGCAGCCAGAGTTAGCCCTGCCAGGATTGCCGAGCCGAGGCCCGGCGAACGGAGCGCCTGCCAGCCAAGAAGGAGCGCGAGGGGAAGCAAAGGGAGCGCGCTGGCCTGTTGGCCAAAGCTCCAGAAGACGATCCAGAGCGCCGCGGTGTTGACGGCAAGGGCGGCAGCAGCAGCCAGCGCAAAGCGACTGGTAAGGCCGCCTGCGGACCGGAAGAGCAGGAAGGCGCATGGAATGGAAAGCGCGTGGAGCAGCGCCAGCACCCCCACGAACGACTGGTGCGGCCCTCTATCCAGCAACGCGCCGGCCGTGCCCAACCACTGCGTGAAGGCCAGCCCAGCCCAGCGCACGTCAAAGAAGTTCACTCGCCAGAGGAGAGGGTTTGGATGGGCGGGAAAGGGATCGCCGGCGGGGTTGCTCAAGGAGAACCCGCTGGGGTAGCTGGTTAGGTAAGCCGATAGGGGTAGGTGGATCTCGATGTCCCAGTTGGGGCCAATGGAGAGGAGATCAGGATGGTCCCAGAGGGGGAGCAATGCTACGCAGAAGGCCAAGGCAGTAAGCGCGACCACTGCGTAGCTTTCCGTCCGCGACTGCTCAGCCGGCGCGAGGCCAAGACGACGGAGGACGAGGACGTCCGCCAGCAGGCTTGCGCCCAGGACCAGCCATACCGCCTCGGTAAGTGGAAGCCAGCTGTTTAGCCAGCCCAGGGTCACGGCGAGGGTAGCCAATCCCAGAGGCGGCACGGTGAGCCAGAACCAACGCCTAAGGCTCTCTGGAAGCCAAAGCCGGGCAGGCGCGTAGCCTGCAAGGCTCGCCAGGAGCAGTAGAGCGCCGGCGCCTAGGACTTGCTCAAGAATAGGCTGCACAGAGAAGCCGGTGTAACGTCGAGTGGATTAGTGTGAATAGTACTGGAGAGATACCGCTTGAAACGCTGCCTCACTGTAGCGTCCTGCTTATGGGAACGCAAGAGCACAGCGTGTGTATCAGGAGCAGATAAGTGATTCACGCCTGTCGCGCTCAATAAGCGGTTATTAAGGAAGAGTTTTTGGTATACTAAATGCAGCGTAGAATATTGGCTAGTAAACTGAGTAGCATTCTTGCTAGAAGGTTCTAAAAAAACACCGTGGATACTCGCTGGTTACGCAATAGCTTCATACCGCTGCTCCTCCTAGTTGCAGTTGCAGCGATCTTCTTTACCCTCTTCCCGCCCTCGCAACAGAGCCGGGACCTGGACATCACAGAGGTCATCAGCATGGCCCGAAGTGGTGATATCCAGCGCATTGAGGTGCAGGGCGACATATTGATGGTGCAGTTGAGTAATGGAGAGCGCGTGCGCTCTCGTAAAGAGCCCAGCGCGAGCATCTTGGACGTGCTGCAAAAGGGCGGCGTTGACTTGGCCGCGACCAATATCCCTGTTGTGGTGAGTGAGCCAAGCCAGATGAGTAACGTGTTGGGCCTGCTGCTTAACTTTGTCCCTCTGATTATCATAGGTGGCCTGCTCGTCTTTATGATGCGCCAGGCTCAAGGGAGCAACAACCAAGCTCTGAGCTTCGGTAAGAGCCGCGCCAGGATGTTCACTGGCAAACGTCCCACAGTCACTTTCTCCGACGTGGCTGGCGTTGAGGAAGCCAAGCAAGAGTTGCAAGAGGTAGTGGAGTTCCTGAAGTACCCGGAGAAATTCTCCGCTTTGGGCGCGCGCATCCCTAGCGGCGTGCTGCTGGTTGGCCCTCCGGGCACCGGCAAGACGCTCATCAGCCGTGCCGTGGCCGGCGAGGCGGGCGTTCCCTTCTTTTCGATAAGTGGTAGCGAGTTTGTGGAGATGTTTGTTGGAGTGGGCGCTTCCCGTGTCCGTGACCTCTTTGACCAGGCTAAGCGGAACTCGCCCTGCATTGTGTTTGTGGATGAAATCGATGCCGTTGGACGGCAGCGGGGCTCGGGACTCGGCGGCAGTCATGATGAGCGGGAGCAGACGCTGAACCAGATCCTAGTGGAGATGGACGGCTTCGACACCAGCACGAATGTCATCGTAATAGCGGCCACCAACCGTCCCGATGTGCTGGATCCGGCGCTGCTGCGTCCTGGCCGCTTCGACCGGCAGGTGGTGCTCGACCGCCCGGATATCGCCGGCCGCAAGCAGATCCTGGAAGTGCACGCCAAGGGCAAACCCCTGGCTGCCGGCGTGGCGCTGGAAGTCCTTGCGAAGCAGACGCCCGGCTTCACTGGCGCTGACCTTGAGAATTTGGTGAACGAGGCCGCCATCCTTGCCGCCCGGCGCAACAAGACGGATATTGACCTTGACGAGCTGGAAGAGGCTATTGACCGAGTCGTTGCAGGGCCGGAGCGCAAGAGCCGCATTATCAGCCAACGCGAGAAAGAGATTACGGCTTATCATGAATCCGGCCACGCACTGGTGGGGCATGTGTTGCCGCATCAGGACAAGGTGCACAAGATAAGCATCGTCGCCCGAGGTACGATGGGCGGCTATACCCGCTATCTGCCCGAGGAAGACCGTTACACCTGGACTAAGTCGCAGTTCAAAGACATGCTGTCCAGTTTGATGGGCGGTCTCATGACCGAGCGGCTTGTCTTCGGCGAGTCCACCACGGGCCCGGGCAACGACATCGAGCGGGCTACAAATATCGCCCGACGGATGATCACCGAGTACGGCATGAGCGAGAAGCTGGGGCCCCGCACCTTTGGGCGTAAAGAAGAGATGATATTCCTGGGCAGGGAGATCTCGGAGCAGCGCAACTATAGTGAGCGGATTGCTGAGGATATAGACGAAGAGGTGCACCAACTGGTTCAAGAGGCCGCGGACACTGCGGAGCGCATCCTCACTATGTATCGCAGCCGGCTGGACAACATTGCCCGTGCGGTGATCGAGAAAGAGACCATCGAAGGTGAGGAGCTTACCAAACTTCTTGATGGCAATTCTACCGCAACTTCTGAAGGAACAGAGAAAGCGGCAGTCGTGCTGACCCCACTGGCCGCAACCTAACTAATCCTGATCGTAGAAAAAGGGGGAGAGCAAACGCTCTCCCCCTTTTGTGTTGTCTAGCGCCAGGCTAGCTGGACACCCTGTAGATGGTGACCTGGGAGTTCTGGTAGATAGCTTGCAACATTCCCTGGTTGGTCATGGTATGGAATTTATCAATACCGCTGACCGGGTAATAGAGGCGCTCCAGCTCTCCTACGTAAACGTACTCCACCTGATAGCGATGCAGAAGCGCCAGCGTAGTCGCGATGTCGGATGTGCTGTAGAGGGTGGTCACGTCCGCTTTGCGCTGGTGTAGCCCATCTGGATAACCCCAGCGTTGCTGCGTCTGGTGCCAGTCCCAGCCCAGGATGGTAGGCAGGCCGGTGTAGATAGACACGCGTGATCCCCAGCGGTAGATAGGCGTGTTCCCTTCCAGGATTACCGGCGAGCCTTCAACGTGTTCACGTAGCCATTGGATAGCGCGATAGTCCCACCGCAGCTCAATAGGACCGTGCTCATCGTTGTAGACGGCGCTTCTCATGAACTCCATGCCGTTGTTCGTAGGCGGTGTGGGTGCAAAGCGGTCGGCAACCCGCACCGGTGTTGCCATTAGCGGATAGACCAGGCTGCTTGCCACCAGGATGGCGACGCCTGTCAGCCAGGCCCGCCGCCAGAAAGCAGGCCAGCGGCTAGACGCGGGGGGAGCGCTACGGCGCAGCCCTCCCAGCACCCACCAGAGCGCGTACGCGGCGCTCAGGGCGTAGAGCGTCCACACCTGGAAATAGAGCTTGAACACGTTGTTCATGCGCTGCACTTCACCGGGAATGTCCAGCTTCACCACGTCCACTACCAGGCTGAGGGAGGCTGCGCCGGCGGCCAAAGCCAGCGCGAAGAGGTACGCGCTGCCCCGTTCGGTAGGCCGGGTGCTCTCCCGCCAAGCCAGGAGGGCCAGCGCGCCAAGCAAGAGCAGCAAGAAGCCGACGGTGCTAGTTGCGCCTACCAGCACAACTAAGGCTGCGATCAGCAGAACTGCTGCAATCGCGCTGAAACGGGCGCGGCCGGTCGGGAGGCCCAACCGCAGGGCAAGGCTCACCACGCGCACTGCATGGGCAGGACGGGCAAGGGCAAGCCGCGCTAATCGTAGAAGGGGAGTGTTGTTGAAACGATGGACGATCTCATACACCACGAAGCCAACGAGCACCGCGAGATAGAGGCCGTACATCCGTAGATAGAGCAGCAATGGCGTAGCCTCCGGGCTAGGCTGCAGGCCGCCGCTATAGAAGACCTCAAAAGCGGACTCAAAGGGGCGGAACAGGAGGAGGCTGGAGCCAACCAGGAAGAGCGCTTGGAAGACGACTATAAGGACGGCGCCGAGAGAGAAGGACGACCACTGCGCCAGCCGGCTGATTGCTACGGCTGTTAGTCCCAAGGCAAGGTACGTTGGGAAGTCCCAGGTGTTGGTCCAGCGCAGCGCGCCCAGCACCAGCCCAAAGGTGAGGAGCAATGCGAGGCGTCGCAGGAGCGGGCTGCCCTGGCTGCGTATGGCGGTCTGCAAAGCGAAGGCCGCTGCCAGCACCGTGAAGGGCAGCGCTATAAGGTGGGCGTGCAGGTCGGCAAAGAGAAAGGTGAAGAAAGGGAACTCGGTGATGCTGATACTGGGGGCCTGTAGCGCAGGATCAATGAACCCCGGGTCCATGCCGCCCAGGCTCCGGCTGCGCCAGTAGTCGAATTGCCCCGGGGCGCTATGGCCGCCGAGGAAGTTCCACAAGCCGGCAGCAGCCTTGACGCCGCCCTCCAACCCGGGAATGGTGCTAACGAAGTCCAGATCGCTGGCGTTGCGGAGGTTCTCCAAGACTTGCACCAAGCCGTCCAGGTTGCCCACCACCGCGACGGCTACGGCTGCCGACGCGCCTGCGGCAAGCAGCGCTCGACCTCGGAGCAGTGACGCGCGTTGGGCGGCCAGCAACGCGCTGCCCAGGCTAGCAGCGTGCCCCACCGTCAGCGCGAAGAGGGTGGGGATAGCCAGGTTGTAGGCAATCTCCGGCAAGATGCCCGTGAGCTTAATGAGCGTACCCACAATCACCTGGCCGAAGTAGTAGTAGTTGATCATGCCACCGCTGTACCACGGGTCGTAAGCAGGCATGATAGTGCTGCGGATGACCGCGTTGAGGTAGGCAAAGTCCATGGGCTTTTCCCCGCCGAGCCAGGGATGCCAGAGGTCGGGGTTGAGTATTCGTATCTGATAGAAGACGATGAAGGCCAGCAGGAACAGCCCTTCCATACCCAGCAAGAGCCGCCAGCGCTCCCTAATGTGCCGCACTATGACGGTGCGCTGCTTGAACAAGAGCAGCACGCTCATGAGCGCAAGGAGGATGCCCACCAGCACGATGGTGCTCTGCGTGAAGGGCAGCCACTGCAGGCTGGCCAGCAGCCACGACCCGTAAGCCAGCCCCAGGATGCCGAGTCCCTTTGCCAGCAGGAAGCCGCGGTCGGGGAAGGCCTGAAAGAGCCAGAAAGCCAGGGGGAAGGCCAACAACCCCAGGACTTCTATGGTTAGCAGCCAGGTGAACCAGGGATGCTGATTGGGAAGCGAGTCTGTCTGGAATATGTGGCTCCAGGTGCCGCCGGCCCGCTGCGTCTGCGCATCCTGTGGCGTGAGCAGCGGGCCCTCCCTCACGCCGGAGGGCGTATCAGTAAACAATGCCGGTTGCAGCAGCGCAGTCAGCTCCGGAGCGCTCAACGCCTGCTCCTTCTTGAACAGAAGGGTCATGGGGTGGTCATAGACGGTGAAGCTCTCGTCGGCGTAACCCATGTGCAGCACCAGACCCTGGGACGGGTAGGAGATGCCTTCCGGTGGTGGCAAGCCTGGGCGGGTGAAGGTATCGTTGCGCCAAGTCACGCCCAGAAAGCTCACCTCAGCATTGCTGGTGTGGACCAGCCGGTACCCCAGGTCGCCGGAGAAGAGCAGCCGGTAGTAGCGGCTGGTGAGGGGATAGCGCTCCGGCAGGCGGGGGATAGTACCGTAAAGGCGGTTGCTGAAAAAGACCACGTAGTCGGAGCCCTCCAGCCGATGGACAAGCTGGCCCAGCTTAGCGGCATCATCGGGCTCGTACAGGGGGAGCTCTTGGATCTGGTATTGCTCTAGTCGAGGAACGCCCTCCTCCCAGTGCTCCTTCAAGAGCACGCTGCCCTTTGGCACATGCTCATTCACCCACTCCGAGAGGCGGGTGGCAGGATGCGCCTCCTGGTAGATGTTGGTGAAAGCAAGGGCGTACCACGCGGTAGTCGCTAGGACGATGACGGTTACTCCTGCGGGCGAGAAGATGCGACGGAGCACGAGTGCGATGTAGAAGCGAGGGGTTCCGAGCCTAGGCGCGACGGGCAATAATGTGCGCTCCCGCGGGCGTGACGACTCCCACCAGAGCACAAGGACATGGGCCGCCAGGAGCAGCAAGACAGGTGTGATGGGCAGCAGGTAGCGCAGATATTTGACGGGCGTTGCGCCAATAAAGAGGAAGTAGGGGAGCACCCACGCCAGCAGGAGCAAGTCGCCGGCGTGAGGGTTGCGCAGGCCGCGGAGGCAAGCCAGGACAAGCCCCAGCCACGCGAGAAGGCCCAGAGGTATGCCGAACCCCCAGGAGATGAGCTGCTGGATATGGTAGAGGTAAGGCGTGGTGTCCACGTACTGGCGGGTATAGGGGTAGTCCCGGATGCGCATCGCCATCTCAGACTGCTCCAGCACATCCCGGGTGAAGGTGGCCCAGTCCAGGAGCGCGTAGGGCATTGCGATGACGAAGAGGAGGGCGGCGACCCCAGCCGTGCCTGCGAGCCCCCAGAGTGCGCGCCGCACGCGCGCTGGATCAATGTTCAGCCGGAGCCGCTGCGCCGACTGCTCAGTGCATCCGTAAAGCAGGTACGCGGTCGCTATGGGGATGATCAGCGGAAGCACGGAGGTCTTGGTGGCCAGGGCCAGGCCGAGGCCGACGCCTGTGAGGAGCACGCCGGGGAGGTCGGGCCGCTCAATGACACGCGCCGCGCCGTAGAGCGCGACGAGCACCCAGAAGACGAGCTGCACGTCGAAGGCGGCGAAGTGGCTGAGCTGGATGTGGATAACCGCTAGCATTCCAAAGGCCGCGGCCAGCAGTCCTGTCCGCCAACTGAAGAGCCGCGCACCCAGCAAGTAAGTGAGGAAGATTGCGCCGACATCGAAGAGCGCAGAGAGGCCGCGGCCCAGAAAGCGCAGGTCGTCTAGGACATAGTCCGGGTGCAGCGCAGGGGCTAGCTGGTTGAGAAAGTAGAGCTGGTAGAAGGGGAAGCTGCCGTACGCAAACCAGCGAGGGTTCCAGCTGCTGGTAGCGGGGTCTAGAAGTGACGACCAGAGGTCGCCGATGGGCCACTGGATCTCTGGAACTTTGAAGAGGAGGAGAAACCGCTCGTCAGGGTGGTAGTGGTAACCCTGGTCCCAGTCGATGCCGTAGAGGCGTAGAGCCAGCGCGCCCAAGAGTAGGGCGGCTAGTGCGCCCCAGCGCCACCTGGGTGGTGTATCGGCCGCGTGCCGCGGAAGTGCCAAGTCCTTTTGAGAGGCGGGTTATTCCAGGGCGTTCTCAACGGGTCGCATGAGGAGCCCAGTGGGTAGTTTCGGATAGAAGAAAGTGGACTTTTGGGGCATGGTCTCACCTGCCTCCGCGATGGCGACTATCTGCGGCGCGCGGTGGGGTTCACCAGGATAGCCAGCTGCCGGGTCCCCTGCTGCACCGTTTCGATAGCCTCGTGCGCATCATGGGTGAAGCTTAGCGTTGCCTCTATCTCATGGGCCTCCTGGCCGATACCCATGTAGCCGTGGATGATGATCTGATGGAGCAGTGTGAGGTCAAGGTCTCGCAAGCGGTCACTCAGCTGCTCCGGAAGCCGTCGCAATAGCGAGGCGCGGTCACGCGGGCGGACGATCAGCGCTTCTCCTGGAGTGGCGCCGTAGATGGCAAAGGCAGGGCCGTCCTCGCCCAGGGCGCAGCCGCTCAAGGCAGTGGGGCAGGTCGCGCGACGCGTCCTGTAAGGGAAGCCGTTCCGTCTCCCACTCGTCTGCCAGGGAGGTGATCGTGCGGTCGAGCCGCTCCTTGGGCAGGGCACGCACCAGACGGTGGATGGGCAGCACGGTGAGTCCCTGGTCTTCTAGGCGGGTTAGGGACATAAAAACATAGTTGTAGCCCGCCTGCTCATTGCCGCCAGAGGCGCTACGGCGCTCTTCGCGGTAGTTCAGCGCAGTCTCGTAGCGGTGATGGCCGTCGGCGATGTAGAGCTGGCCTGCGGCAAAGAAGTCTTGCACCTTGCGCTGGATGGCGGGGTCGGTAATGCCCCAGATAGTGAAGGAGGCGTCGTGCCACTCGTCCACCTGCGCGATTGGCGCGGCGGCGGTGGTGCTTTCCAATAGCGAGGACAGCTCGCCCTCTGCGTCCCTGTAGAGGGAGAACACCGGGCTGATATTGGTCTCAGTGGCCCGCAGCAGATGTAGCCGGTCTGTCTTGGCTTCAGGCAGCGTACGTTCATGGGGCAGGACAACGCCTTCTTCCCAACGGGCGAGGCGAATCTGGGCCAGCAGCTCCCAGCGGACGTGCTGAGCGCCGTCCAGCCGGAACTGGTGGCGGCACACGTAATAGGCGGGTGTGGCTTCCTGTACCAGCACCTCCTGCTGGAGCCACTCGTAGAGCTGGGTCTGCGCCCTGGTGTAGCGGTTATCGGCATCTGTGTCCGACGGTTTGGTGAGGCCGAGCTCTAGCCGCACGACGTTGTGAGGGCTGCGCTGGTAGAGATCCTCTTGGAGCACGGGGCTAATGACATCAAAGGGTGGCGCAAGCTGCGCGTTGAGTCCCCCTGGCAATTGCTGGTTGTAGCGCAGCCCTCGGAAGGGCAGGACTTCAGCCATGTGAGTGCTCCTTGTACGCCGTAGCTGGATAGATGGTGGTAATCACGCTGATCTTGTGCTCAACCCACATCTGGTTAAGCTCTTGAGTGGCTTCCATGGGCAGGAAGAGCCGCCCATTCTCCGCGTAGATGGCAAAGTGCCAGATGGTGGGGTCATCTGTGGCCTCTACGTGGAACTTAGCCTCTGGGAACGTGGCGATCAACGCCTCTTGAACGTGCTCTATACGGTCGTAGACGATGGCGCTGACTGACGCGTCGTTCACTTCGTCAGAGCGCTGGGTCATCCCAGGAACCGTCGGGTCTGCGCCGCCCACGTGACAAGCTGTCGCGTCTTGTCAGGGTCAACGTTTTCATTGATGTTTCCAAAGAGCAGGTTGGTGAAGCCGCGATGCTCGTGGTCAATGCCTCGAGAGAAGCGTTTCATCACGTCTACGCCTGCCTTGCCCAGCACATGCTCGATGGCAGACTCGTTGGCGTAGGTTAGCGCATCGGCCAGATCGTCCTCCAAGTGGGGATGGACGTCCTTGAGGAAGGCGAGGTCGTCTTCGGTTAGCGCTTCCAGGCCGATAATCTCCGGAGGCACGCCGATGGAGTAGAGCGCGGCACAGTAGGTGATGGTGCGGGGCAGCCGGATATTGGCCTGACCTTCTCCCGCATTGCGAGAGTAGCCGAAGAGCCCGATGTGTAGCCGGCGGTCCCGGCGCGCGGGCACATAAGGCGCAATAGCATTGACCAGCGGCGCGATAGTGCTGATGCGTGCCTGGTAGCTTGCAGTAAGACGGTCCATGAGATCGGTCGCCCGGTCTTCATCTATAGGTGTGGGGTCGGTGCGCTTGTGAGCATGGAGGGTGCGGACGGCGTCACGCACTGTGTTCACGTCGTTGTCGTACTTGAAGGATGACTGGATGGTAAACGTCTGCACGCTGGGATACTCTTCCAGGAACGAATCGACCCGCTCGGGGCGAAAGTTGCCACGGAAGGGCACTGCGCCAACGCCGATCATAGGGCAGAGCGGAATACCGAGTTTGCCCTCTAGCTTGTTAAGCCGCTGTAAAGCAACCTTATTGCTCAGGGTGGAGCTGACCATGCCGTAGTTCATAGCGGGGTCGCTGCGGGCAAGGAAGATGCGTACCCCTGGGATGTCACGGCCAACGGTCGTTACGTACTTTTCGACCATCTGATCCACCTTCAGGACGCTCTCCTTGTCCTCTACGAGGGGGATCATCTGGATGGATTCCGGCCGGTACTCGCCCAGCCAGTCACGGACCATCATGCCGCCGGGGAGCTTGTGGTCCTGCTTGCCCACCACTACGTCTCGGTAGTAAGAGTCTATCCATATCATTTCGTCGGCGGAGACAGTAAAGGGCAGGATGACCTGGAATATGGGCGCAATGGGCGCGTTATAGAAGCTGCTGGCAAGGTCGTAGCTGGTGACGATGGTGTGGAGCGCCTCTTCCACCTTCTTCCGCATCTCATGCTCAACGGTGGGATTAGGAATGCGGAGGGTGAGGAAGATGTCCTTCCCCAGGATATTCTTGCGATAGTAGTCCGGGTCTTTGAGCAGGAGCTTGAGGACGACGTCTACGTCGGCAGCTTTGCCTTCGTAGTCCCACATCTGCTCATCGCAGCCAAGTTTGGAATAGACATACTGGGCTTCAGCAATCTCGCCTTCCCCTTTCAGTACCTCTTCGTCGGAGAAGGGGGGAAGGTATGCGTTATCGGGATGCTGGGTGCTCATCACCCTGGGTGCGGCAAAATCCCCCATGGGTACCCGTTGGGGAACGTCGGTTGCTGTGTTGGCAGCAGGGATATGTTCTTGACCAGACTGCGTAGTCAAACAGGCCTCTTTTCGTGGGTAAGCGGTTATAGGGATTGGGAGAGTTTCTTAGTCAGCGAGTTCCCGCAGCACTGCTTCATCTATAGTAAAGCTCTCTTTAGCTGTAGGGAATACCCCATCCCTTACTTCTTGGATATAGTCGCCTACGGCGGTCTTAATTTGCTCACCTATTTTGGCATATTGCTTGGTATGCCTGGGCACAAAATCAGGATAGAGTCCCAGCATGTCGTGCAGCACCAGCACCTGGCCGTCGCAGTGCAGGCCCGCGCCGATGCCGATGGTGGGGGCACTGACCCGCTCTGTGATGAGCTTAGCGAGCTGGGCTGGCACCGCCTCCAGCACGATGCTGAACGCGCCGGCTTGATCGAGGGCAATCGCGTCCGCCACGAGCTGCTTGGCGGCCTGGACGCTTCGCCCCTGGACGTGGTAGCCCCCCATCTGGTTGATAGACTGCGGCGTTAGGCCAATATGGCCCTGCACCGGTATGCCCGTTTCCACCAGCCGCGCCACCGTGGGCGCGCTGCGTACGCCACCCTCTATCTTCACCGCCTGTGCGCCCGCCTCTTGCAAGAACCGCGCCGCGGCGCGGAGGGCGTCCTCTTGGTTGGTCTGGTAGGTCATGAAGGGCATGTCCGTAATGACCAGGGCGTTTTTTGACCCCCGGACAACGGCCTTAGTGTGGTGAAGCATATCGTCAATGGTCACAGGGAGGGTGGAATCGTAGCCAAGCACTACCATGCCTAGGCTATCCCCCACCAGGATAAGGGGGACGCCCGCATCATCCACGAAGCGCGCGGTGGGGTAATCGTATGCGGTGAGCATGGGGATACGCTCTCCCCGCTGCTTCATCTCCGCTATCTGCGTAACGGTAACGCGCATGGCGCAGCTAGCCTTCCAGTGCGGCGGAGGAAGCCGGGGATGCTAACGGGCGCGCGATGGGACGGTTGAGGTCGTCCACGTACACCAGACGGGGGCAGTAGGCGGCAAGCTCGGCTTCGTCATAACTCCCGTAGGCCAGAATGATGATGGTATCGCCCTGGCTTATGAGGCGGGCGGCCGCGCCGTTGACTACGATGACGCCGCTGTTAGGCGGACCCTCTATGGCGTAGGTGATGAGCCGCTGTCCGTTGTCCACGTCCAAGACGTGGACCTGCTCATCCGGCAGGATATCGGCCAGTTTCATAAGGGCTGCGTCGATAGCAATGCTGCCCTCATAGTGAGGGTTGGCGTCGGTGACGTGCGCTCGGTGGATTTTGCTCTTGAGCATGGTCCGTTGCAAGGTACCATCTCCTCTCTACCTGTTGCTGTGCCTGTTAAGGGAGGGGAACCTCCCTCAAAAAGAAACAGCCTCTTATCTGTGAGGCCGTGCGCTGCTCTATCAGAGGTCTTGAGCCGTCTCGGTCCCAGGGGATCCAAGCGAGCCATCATCTTGACCTAATGGTCTTGTTAGGTTGCTTCTTTCTTATGATAGGAGTGGCCGTGTGTGGCTGTCAATTTTCTTGGGAGGGTAGTAGGCTCCCTGTTGCGCAGAGATCGCGTAGCGGGCAAGCGGCACAGCGCGGCTGCGGGCGGCAGTATTCCTTGCCGAGTTGCACGAACTGGGCGTGGAATGCATTGAAGAGGGACGCCTCATGTGGCAGGTTGTCCATGAACATCCGGCGATACCCCTCGTTGCTCCGCGCCGACGGCGTGATGCCGACGCGATCAAGGATGCGCCGGGTGAATGCATCGATCACAAAGGTGGGGTGACCGGCAGCGTACAGGAGGATAGCATCGGCGGTCTCCTCGCCCACACCGTTGACGCTCAAAAGACCAGCGCGTACCTCGTTCAGGTCGCCAGCCAACCGCTCGCGCCAGTCCTCGCCTAGCCACGCGAGCAGCGCTTTGAGGCGGCGCGCCTTGACGGTGAAGAAGCCGGAGGGACGGATCAGCTCGGCAAGGGCAGGTTCCGGCATGGCTCGCAGTGCCGCGGCGTCCAGAGCGCCGGCAGCTTTCAGGTTGCCCAACGCTTTCTCCACGTTGCGCCAGTTGGTGTTCTGCGTCAGGATTGCGCCCACAATGACCTCGAAGGGGCCGTCTGCGGGCCACCAATGGGGGGAGTTGTAGTGCTCCTTCAATCGCTGATGCAGGGCGAGGAGGGAGTCCGCGGGTGATGGGCTATGGGGTTGTTGGTGCATGGGTTCACCCCCACTCTAGCTCTCCCCCGTCGAGGGGGAGAGGATTTGGCGCTGTGCGTTGCTGCAGGGCGAGGAGGGAGTCAGCGGGTGATGGGTTATGGGATTGTTGGCGCATGGGTTCACCCCCACTCTAGCTCTCCCCCGTCGAGGGGGAGAGGATTTGGCGCTGGCCGCTGCTGCAGGGCGAGGAGGGAGTCAGCGTGTGATGGGTTATGGGATTGTTGGAGCATGGGTTCACCCCCACTCTAGCTCTCCCCCGTCGAGGGGGAGAGGATTTGACGCTTATAGCTCGACGGGGATGGCGGAGTCTAGGGTCATGGCTTCCGGTGTGACGAGGCAGCGGTAGGCCTCTACCCGCACGCCGGCTTGGGCCGCTTCCCGCAACCAGTGGCCGAACTCGGGGTCGGCGGCGTCGTGCGGATGGAAAGAGCGGGCGTCCTCACGCTGGATAACGAACAGCACGCCCGCGGCTATGCCCTCGCGCTGTGCCTGCATAAGTGTGCGGAGATGCCGCTGGCCGCGCGTCGTCGGTGCGTCCGGGAAAAGCGCCACGCCGTTCTCCACCAGGTTCACCGATTTCGTTTCGATGAGCGCGCGCCGGTCGCCGTTGTGCAGCGCGAGATCGATACGGCTGTCGCCGTAGACGGCCTCGCGGCGCACCTGCGTATAGCCGGCCCAGGCAGGAAGCGCGCCCTGTTCCAGCGCTTTGTATGCTAGCGCGGAGGGCAGGCGGGAGTCTACGGACACCCAATGGCCCTGGTACTGCACCAGCAGCATGTCAAAAGCGGTCTTGCGATTTGGTGATGGGCATTCCACGAGTACTACCGGGTAGCCGGGGACCAGGAGCTCGGTCATGCGGCCGGAGTTAGGGAGGTGGGCCTGCACTGCCCCTTTGTCCAGCTCCACCTCAACGGCAAAGCGATTCAGACGGCGGATGAAGCGGCCGCGTTGCTGCGGTTGGGGAAGAGCGATATTGGGCTGAACGCCGGTTGTAGTCACGCTACTCTGGGAGTGTGATGCCCCGTTGGTCTGCGGCGGCGCGCAGTGTGTTCACCAGCAGCATGGCGCGCGTCATGGGGCCTACCCCGCCGGGCACCGGAGTGATCGCGGCGGCTTTCTCCGCCACGGCTGCATAGTCCACATCACCCACTAAGCGGAAGCCGCTCTTGGTGCTGGCATCCTCCACGCGGTTGATGCCTACATCGATCACCACCGCACCCTCGCGCACCATGTCCGCGCCGATGCTCCGCGCGACGCCAGTGGCGGCCACAAGTATGTCGGCCTGACGGGTGTAGCGGGCTAGGTCTTGGGTGCCGGTGTGGCATATGGTAATGGTGGCATTGGCGCCGGGCTGCTTCTGGAGCAGCAGGGCGGCTAAGGGCTTGCCCACTAGATTGCTGCGGCCGCAGATGACCACGTGCTGGCCCTCCGGCGCGTGGCCGGTGCGGAGGAGCATCTGCTGGACGCCCAGGGGTGTGCAGGGCACTTGCCGGGGTTCACCTTTGAGCAGGCGGCCCACGTTGGCGGAGTGGAGTCCATCCACGTCCTTGCGGGGGTCTAGGGACTCCAGCACCACTTCCGCGTTGATGTGCGGAGGGAGCGGCAGTTGCACCAGCACCCCGTGGTAACGGCTGTCCTCGTTGAGCTCGCGCACCAGCGCCATGAGCTCGTCCTGAGAGATGTCTGCGGGGCGACGGATGGTCTCTGCAAAGAAGCCGACCTCCACGCCGTCACGCTCCTTACCCCGAACGTAGGATACGGAGGCAGGGTTTTCCCCCACCAGGACGACAGCCAGGCCGGGAGTGAGGTCGTGCTGTTGCTTGAGGGCGTCCACCTGGGCCTTAACTTCGCCCCGGACGTCCTCTGCGATGCGATTGCCGTCGATGATTTCTGCGGTCATATTGTTATCCCCAAGCTCCCTCAAGGTGGTTCAAGGAGATTCCTTTGGAATTGAATCAGGTTCAGCGGTGCCCCTTGAAACCCCTGCAAAAGAAGCTACGCCTCTCTGGACGCTCCTGCTAGGCCACCCTATTCTCTCGATTGCTGTGCTGCCAGCATCCGTAGTGACTTAGGAGTTGTTTAGTGCGTGGACTATCTCTGCGGCCACCTCGTAGCGGCCAAAGGAGGGCATGATGTAGACGCCGTTCACTTTATTCTTGATCTGAGTGACGAACTCCAGGGAAATGTTCAGGCCCTCTTCCCTGCCGCGGTCGCCGGCTAGACGCATGCGCTCTCGCAGGTGTTCAGGCACATCAATACCGCCGACCTCGTTGTGCAGGAACTCAGCGTGGCGGTGGCTCTGCATCGGCAGGATGCCCAGGAGCACCGGCACTTCCAGGGGACCGAACTCATCTAGGAACTGCTCCAAGTCCTCGACAGTATACAGCGGTTGGGTCATCACCAGGTCTGCGCCGGCCTCCAGCTTTCTTCGGAAGCGGCTCTTTTCCAGCTCTACGTCGGGCGCTTTAGGTGTGACGGCGCAAGCGACGTTGAACGTGGTAGGCCGGGGCGATGGAGTTGCCGGAGACGTCCTGGCCCTCGTTCAGCTTCTTGAGGATGCTGATGAGGCCGATGGAGTCCACATCCCACACAGCGGTGGCGTTTGGGTAGTCGCCTACGCGGGGCGGGTCGCCGGTCAGCGCGATGATGTTCCGAACGCCCAGTGCGTGCGCACCGATGAGGTCGGACTGGATAGCCATCAGGTTCCGGTCCCGGCTCGTGAAGTGGATGATGGCCTCTATACCGGCTTGCTGCTGGATGAGCACCGCCATTGCCAGCGCGCTCATGCGCACACGGGCCATCGGGCTGTCGCCAATGTTGATGCAGTCCACCCCATGCTCCTTGAGCATGTACGCTCCTGCCAGCACCTTGGCGGGATTGCTGCCCCGGGGAGGGTCCCAGCTCCACACTGGTCACAAACTTGCCGGCGGCCAGCTTCTTAGCAAGCTGCGATTCATGCTCGCCTTTGGTTGGGCCGCCTTCCTCCTCCTCTGACACAGGGCGGACGGACACGCTGGCGGCGGGACGGTTTGTCTTGACGGGCCGCAGGGTGGTCAGCGCCTCGTGCATGAGCTTGATGTGCTGGGGTGTGGTGCCGCAGCAGCCGCCCACAATGGTTACTCCTGCGTCCAAGAGGAGGCGGGTGTAGTCGGCGCAATACTGCGGCGTAGTGAGATAGAAGTAGCGGCCATCCACCATTTTGGGGAAGCCGGCATTGGGCATTGCAGAGAGGCTCAGATCGGTCAGGGGTTTCATCGCCTCTACCACGTCCAGCACCCCTTGTGGGCCGATGGTGCAGTTGGTGCCCAGGGCCGCGATATCCAGAGGTTTGAGCGTGGCGACAACCGTGGCGATGTCCTGACCGGCTAGGGTCAGCAGGTCCTCCGCGAAGGTCAGCTGGGCGATGATGGGGAGGTCGCTGATGGCCTGCACGGCCCGAATGGCGGTGGCTAGTTCGGTAACGTCAGTAAAAGTCTCCAGGATGAGGAGGTCTACGCCTCCCTCCGCCAGGGCCTCGGCCTGCTCCTTGAACGCATCCGCCAACGCGGCCTCGCTCACATCAACACCGGGCTTGAGCCCCAGTCCGGAGGGGCCAATGGAGCCTGCCACAAAGACCTGCTCGCCGCTGACCTCCCGGGCGTCTCGCGCAATCTTGCCGCCCGCGTAGTTGATGTCACGCACGCGCCCTTCCAAGCCGTGGGCCGCCAGCTTGAAGCGGTTGCCGCCGAAGGTATTGGTCTCGATAAGCTCAGCGCCGGCCGCAATGTAATTGCGGTGGATAGCCTGGACGAGATCAGGCTGGGAGAGGTTCTGCTCTTCAAAGGAGCGGCGGTAGTCCACACCTTCTGCGTAGAGCATAGTACCCATCGCGCCGTCAGCTAGGATTGGACCGCCGCGCAGGCGTTGTCGAAAAGGGTGTTCCATGGGGTGTCAGTTTACACTAAAAAGGGCCTTACGGCCGCGGGCATGTGGATAAAGCAATATCTGTTAAATTTTGGTCTCTGCCTTACACATTAGGCACTCTCATGGTAGCATATGCCCGTCTTGAAACTCAATGAAGGCAGGATACGCGCATATGGCTAAGCGAAAAGTGTTAATAATAATTAGTGTAATCGTGCTGCTGCCCGCCATTGGCGTAGGGTGGTGGCTGGTATCGCCGCTGTTTCTCAATACTACGGTGGATGAAACGCTCCCGCCCGTGGTTGTGTCCCAAGCAAGCAGCGAGCAGCCCACGGCTCCGAGTACGCCCCAAGCAAGCAGCGAGCAGCCCACGGCTTCGAATACGCCCCAAGCAAGCGCTGAGCAGTCTACGAGTTCGAGTACGCCGCAGGCAAGCGCTGAACAGTCCACGGCTGCGAGTACGCCGCAGGCAAGCGGCGAGCAGTCTGCGGAGGCGGTTGTGATGAAGCGCGGCGCGCTGCAGGATGCGGACGACTTCCACCAGGGCAGCGGGCAGGCGGTGTTCTACAAGACGGCGGACGGCTCTACCGTGCTGCGCCTGGAGGACATTAACGTCACCAATGGCCCGGACCTGTACGTCTACCTTTCGCCGCATCCTGCACCGGCTACTTCGGAGGAGGTCCAGGCCGAAGGCTATGCAAACCTAGGCAAGCTACGAGGGAACATTGGGAACTTGAACTACCCTATTCCTGCAGATGTGGATGTGTCCAAGCAGCAAAGTGTCGTCATTTATTGCCTGGCGTTTCACGTAGTATTCAGCATCGCTCCGCTACAATAAGCCTAACTAACCTGTATTAGGGCAAAAGAGGAGACCCCACATACGTGGGGTCTCCTCGCCGTTTTCTTAAGCTACGGAGACTACCGCCCCGGAGTGTGGGGTCGAGGGCATCGCGAATGGCATCACCCAGGAAGTTGAAGGCAAGCACGGTGATGCTTAGGGCAACGACTGGTATCGCCAAGAGGTAGGGTGCTGCTAGCAGGTACTGCGGCCCCTGGATGGTGAGCGACCACTCCAAGTAGCCAGCGGCGGCGGGCAGCCATTCCCAGGACGCTTATGGTGGATTCAGTCACGATAGCGGCGCCGGTACTGGCGTGGCAATGGGCAGGCTGTGTTCTATAAGACGGCGGACGGCGCTACCGTCCAGGGGCGGGAGGACGTAAGCGTCCCCTCCCCCTTGATGGGGGAGGGTTAGGGTGGGGGTGCACCAACGCAAGGTAAGAAAAAAGCCTAGCTGTGGTTGGAAGACCGTAAGGTCACCAATGGCCCGGACCTGTATGTCTACCTTCGCCGCACCCCGCTCCGGCTAATCAGGAGCAGGTCTCTACCGTATCGCCCCGCTGCAATAAGCCCAGCTAACCTGCTGAGCTAAGACAAAAGAAGAGACCCCACCTAAGTGGGGTCTCTTCCGTTTTCTTGAGCTAAGGGGTCTAGCGGCCTCTGAGCCGTGGGTCGAGGGCATCTCGAATAGAGTCGCCCAGGAAGTTGAAGGCGAGCACGGTAATGCTTAGGGCTACGGCAGGTATCACGAGGAGGTAGGGTGCAGCCAGCATATATTGGCGGCCTTGGATGGTGAGCATACCACCCCAGGTAGCCAGCGGCGGCGGTGCAGCCAGCCCCAGGAAGCTTAGCGTGGATTCGGTCACGATAGCCGCGCCAATACTGGTGGAGAAGACGATGAGCGTGGTGGCCATCACGTTCGGCATGATGTGCTGCAGCAGAATGCGGGACTCTCGAGCGCCAATAGCCTTGGCAGCATCAATGTATGCTTCCTGAATGACCGAGAGCGTGTTACCGCGGATGATGCGGTTAGCGCGCGGTATCTGGGCTATACCAATTGCTACAGCAGTGACCCAAAGGGCTTTCCCCATGACAGCAACAAGCATCATTGCAAAGATGAGCGTGGGGATAGCCTGTTTAGCGTCCATAATGCGCTGCGTAATCATGTCTAGGCTACCGCGCCGGTAGCCGCTGAACATGCCTAGCAGCAACCCGCCAACGGTTCCGATCATGACCGCAACTACACCAACACTTAGAGAAATGCGAGCGCCATGGACAGTGCGGCTGAACACGTCCCGGCCAAGAGCATCGGTGCCTAGCAGGAATATAAAGCCATCAGAGGTAATAGTGCCTGGCGGGCTGAGAGCATAGCGCATCCGCTGTTCCGTTGGATCAGTTGTCGATACTAATTCAGCAAAAACGCCTGAAAAGGTGATGATCAAGAGCAGCAGTCCCGCAGCCGAGCCGATGGGCTGCTTCCGTATGAATGTAACAAGACCCGTGAGCGCCCCATGCTGTGGCTGCATGGCCTGCTTGGCCATCGACACTATAGTTGATTCACTTACCGATTGCTGCTCCATGATGTGATCTCCTTCTGACTAACCCCAGACAAGCTAAAGGCCTACTGGTAGCGGATGCGGGGGTCTAGCCACGCATAGCTAATGTCTACAATTAGGTTGAAAACTAGGAAGATAATGAGGAGGTAGAGCACATTTGCCTGTAGCTGTGGGAAATCACCCCGCTGAATAGAGGCAAGGGTCAGCCGCCCAAGTCCAGGCAAAGAGTAGATCTGCTCAATAACTACCGAACCTCCGAGGGAGTAGCTTACTTGTACGCCCAGGATAGTCACAACAGGGATGAGCGCATTTTTGAGAGCATGCCGCAGAATAACAACGCGTTGCTCTAAACCCTTAGCTCGAGCCGTTCTTACATAGTCCATGCGGAGAACTTCAAGCATAGTGGAGCGGAGCATGCGCACCTTGGTGGCAGCCACGGAGAAGCTCAGAGAGAACACGGGTAGGAACATCTGCAGAGCGTGAATTTGTAGGTCCTCAAATGGGGAGACGTACCCCAGCGGCGGCGCCCACCCCCAGACCATAGCCGGCGTTAGGAGCAACACCGTTGCAATAACGAAGCTAGGGACAGAAAGGCCAAAGATCGCGAAGAACCGGCCTCCGTAGTCGGACCAACTATTCTGGTTGACGGCGGAGATGACCCCTATAGGCACGCCTATGATTACCGCCAGTAATAGGTTAATAACTGTGAGCTCTAGGCTAACGGGGAGTGACTCCGTGATCTGCGTCATGACTGGACGGCCGGAACTCCAAGAGGTGCCTAAATCACCTCTCACCGCCCCCCATATCCACTGAACGTACTGTTCGTAGATGGGTTTGTCTAGACCAAACTCTGCCCTTAGTCGTTCACGAACAATTGGGTCAGATGCGCCGGGGCTTTCCAGGAGTGTTTCTTCAATGATATCGACCGGCGCGAAGAGCCGGAGCGTGAAGAAGATGATCATTGAGGCACCCAAAACAGTGGGGATGAGGGCCAACAGCCGACGAAGCGCGTATTCTGTCATGTTGCTCTCTTGCTCCTTGTGCTTTTCTGCCTATCGCAGAAACGGCTCTGATCCGCTAATGCAGACACAACTGGATGCTGTTTTGATGATTATACTCTAAGCCTTATATATTGCAATACGTAATCATCTAAAAACCTATCCGATCAGGGGTTACAGAGCGCTATAACACGCCTGCTACTACCTTTCCAGGTGGGCCTTTAACTTTGTTCGCTTGGCGAGGCTGTGGTGAGGCTTCTTACGTGTAGGGGTGTTGACAAAGTCCATGCCTGCTGCTAGGATGCGCTGCATCTTACTTAGACTTTGTGAAGAAAATAACGTTCATTTCAGGAGCACAGCGTGAGTTTCGGAGAGCATGTTCGACAGCTACGGCGAGCACGCGGATTGAGTCAGAAAGAATTGGCGTCCAGCTCGCTTATCAACTTTACCTACCTCTCTAAGATAGAGAACTCCCATCGTCGTCCGCCGCGCGAGCGTGTCATCCGGGCGTTGGCGGAAGCCCTGCATACCGATTTTAGTGAGCTGATGCAGCTGGCAGGCAAAGTCCCAGCTTCCCGTGCCGGCGCAGAGGGGAGTACTCGAAAGGTCGCGCCTAGAGCGTAGCTGGCAGCGTGCGCTGGCTGTGAGCGCAAAGAACGCTGCGTAACATAACCACCTTCACCCCGACCCTTGCCCTCCCCCTTAATGGGGGAGGAAACGCGTAAGTACTCCCTCCCCTGGTGGGAGGGAGTTAGAGGAAGGGGGATCATCGTCACCCTGCACGCACTGAAGAATCTGGAATGGGGCCACCCCGCCAGATGCTCAGGAAGCATTACGTACGCTTTGTCTGGCATTTTGTTGGTTCAATGCTTGTGCATCTTTACTTCACCCCCACCCTAGCCCTCCCCCATCAAGGGGGAGGGGACGCGTATAAGTGTTCCCCTGGTGAGAGGGAGAGTGCGGGTAAGTTCTCCCTCCCCTGGTGGGAGGGAGTTAGAGGAAGGGGGGTCGTCGTCACCCGGAATGTACTGAAGGGTCTGTAGTGGGGCCACCCCACTAGATGCGCAGAAAGCATTACGTACGCTTTGTCTGGTATTCCTTTGGCTCAATGCTTGTGCATCTTCACTGCACCCCCACCCTAGCCCTCCCCCATCGAGGGGGAGGGGACGCGTAAGTACTCCCTCCCCTGGTGGGAGGGAGTTAGAGGAAGGGGGGTCGTCGTCACCCGGAATGCACTGAAGGGTCTGTAGTGGGGCCACCCCACTAGATGCGCAGAAAGCATTACGTACGCTTTGTCTGGTATTCCTTTGGCTCAATGCTTGTGCATCTTCACTGCACCCCCACCCTAGCCCTCCCCCATCGAGGGGGAGCTAGTGGGAGGGGGGAGCCTTTTCAGGGGGTTACGCTTGTGTTTTATACCCTGCATGCCGGCAGGGAGCGCGTTATGGGGAAAGAGAACCGTTGCCTTCTGGCGGCGGAAAGGCGTCGTCGTATGCGGCGTTGTGCTCTTCAAGCTCCCAGTAGAGGATGACTGCATCCAACTCAGTGAGGGGCTCGACCCAGTAGCTGCGGTCGGTGTGACGGCCTCGTTCACGTTCGGGGAGGCCGCGGTGCTGTACAAAGTAGCTCCCGTCCTTCGTGCGGAAGAGGAAGGAGACCTTGTCGGTGGGAATCCAGGGGGGTCCGCCCTCGTTGGCGCCGTTTGCAAGTAGCGCCGCTGAGGCGGTGGCATACTTCTTGCCGCCAATGAAGGCGGTCATAGGCAGGGGCTGCATTCCGTTGTTCGCCATGAAGTGTGTCCTTTGCTAGCGGAAATTGCTCCCCAGCGAGGATGCCACAGGCTAGCATGGCTATCTAGGGGTGTCAAACAGGACGGGCGGGCACGGGCTGTGCCAGCAAAGCCTCCGCGGCAGCCTTAATGTCCTCAACAGACTGAGCGGTCATACACTGGAACCGCAAGGGCTCAGGCCAGATACAGTGGATATAGTCGCAGGGACGGCAGTCCAGGGCCACCTCCAAGAGCTTGTACGGCGCTCCGTAGGGATGGAATTTCCACGGCTCTGACGGCCCAAAGAAAGTGACCACCGGCGTGCCTACAGCCGCAGCCAGGTGCATGGGCGCGCTATCGTTGCCGATGAAGAGCCGGCTGCGGGCAAGGACGGCCGCAGTCTCTAGCAACGAGAGCTTGCCGGTAAGATCGAGGGTCGGAAATGGCGCCGCTGCAGTGAAAGCCTGGGCCAGAGGCGTCTCGTCTGCGCTGCCCACTATCAGGAAGCGGCGTTGCGGCTCCTGTTTCCAGAGGCTCGTGCAGACCTGGATGAAGTGCCCGACGGGAAGGCATTTGCTGGCGAACCCTGCCCCCAAGTGAAGCGCAATCATTGGGAGCCCGTCCTCGGAGACGAATGAGGCGGCTCGTGTGCGGTCAGCATCGGTGAGCACAACACGTGGCGCAGGGATCGGCTGCGGCGGCTGACCCAGGCCCGCAATCGTCGCTGACAGCGCTACCTGGTGACCATCCGCGGGCAGCGGAATGTCCCAATCCAGGAGGCCCTTCCCGCCGCGAAAGCTATTGCCGATGACGGCGCGCGGCGCAGCGGCGACTAAGAAGAAGATGTCTCTGATGTCGCCTCGCAACTCTACCCCTACGTCGTAGCGCTCCTGGCGCAGGGCGGAGGTCTGCTCCCGGAACGTACTCAGTTCGCTGCGCCAGTCTACCTTCGCGCCGCGCCATGCGGCGTGCCACGGCGCACGGTAGGGAATCAGGCGGTCAAAGTTGGGGCTGTCCTGCAGAACCTGCGCGCTGGCGGGATTAGCGGCGAGATCGATGCGGGCGTTGGGGAAACGCTGCCGCAGCAGGGCGAGGGCAGGCTCGGTGAGGAGCAGGTCTCCGATGGCGTCTAAGCGGACGGCCAGCACGCGCTCGACCTTTGCCGCCGCAGCCTGATCGAGGTCGTTGGGAAGGCGCATGGGCTGTACCCCCGCCAGCCGGCGGAAGAGGAGAGAGGCAAGGCGGAGGAGAGGGTCGGCTAGGCCGGCAACGAAGCGTTTCTGGGTAGCTGTTGGGCCTCTCATGGTTCTTGAAGGAGCTGCTGGTAGCAGGCGTAGGTCTGTTGGGCAATGCGCAGCTGGGTGTAGTTGGCAAGGGCATGCGCTCTGCCGCGGCGGGCCAGATCTAGGCGCTGGTCGGCAGAGGCCATGAGGGCGGCCAGATGAGCGTGGAGCGCATCCACGTCTCCCTCCGGCGCAACAAGCCCGGCGTCCGCGATGACGTTGGGGATCTCCCCGGAGTCTGAGCCGATGACGGGTACTCCGCAGGCCATAGCCTCCACGAGCGAGCGGCCAAACTGCTCCTTCCACTGGCGCTGCCCCTGCCGCCAGGTGAGGGAGGGGTTCACGAGCACGTCGAACTCCTGGATGTAGCGAGGGACATCCTCAGAGGGCACACTGCCCAAGAAGCGGAGGCGCTGGCCGACGCCCATTGCCGTCGCTTCTTCAATGAGACGGCCTTGCAAGGGACCGTTCCCCAGGAAGAGCAGCTCCCAGTCTCCCTCCAGACGCGCGACGGCTTGCAACAGCACAAGTAGTCCCTTCTCTTCCACTAGTCGTCCGGAAAAGCCGATGCGGAAGGGACGCTCCTGGGAGAAGCTTTCAATGCGCTGGGGCCAGGTCTCGGCGGGACGGAAGAGGTCCGGGTCTACGCCGAACTGAGGGATGACATAGAGGGGCCGTGCATAGCCCTTGTCCCGCAGGATGTGCGCCGCATCTTGGTTGCCGGCGATGGCGCAGTGGACGGTGGAGAGCACGCTGCGCTCAAACCAGCCGAATGGCAGCGGATAGGCGCGCGGGATGTTCTGCCAAGTGAAGAAGAGGGTGCGGCGTGCCAGCCCGGCAGCTGCCCGCACCCCGTGATACGTCACGAAGTCGTAAGGCTCTTCATCTATATGGAGGATATCGGGCTGAATGGTACGGATAAGGTCGGGGAGCTTGCGATAGAAGTGCAGATGAAAGTGGCCGTTCAGCACCGGTTCTTCGATCAGCACCTTGTAACCGCTGTCTTGCCCCGGTTCAAAGGTGAGCTTGCCCGTGCTGGTGGGCCAGTAAGGCGGCAGCAGCAACGTGAGCTCCACGTCCGGCATGGCCGCCAACTCCTCCAGCTTGCGCCGGTAGGACGCTGCATAGCAGGCCTTGGAGACCATGAGCACTTTCATGCTTTGACGGCGGTAACGTGGAGGGCGACGGCGGACAGCGGAACCCTACGCAGCACGGTGGACTCCACGTAAGCTGCGCCCCAGACAGCGCCGCGTGCTATCCGGTACAACGGATTGTGCTGCACCCAGTTGGGGAACCATCGCTCCTCTTCTATATACCTAATCACATCCCGCACCTGGCCGATGGGGTGCATGCTGTAGCTCACCCGCTGGATTCGGAAGCCGTGCGCGTGCAGCAGCCTCGATAGGCTGCGGTGGGTAAACCGCTGCACGTGTCCCACCCGCCGCTCCTTAAGGTCGGAGGCTACGTGGAGCTTCCACATGGCCCAGTGCAACGTTGCAGGCTGGCCTTCACAGGGGACAAGGGCATGGAGCAAGCCGCCGGGTGTCAGAATCCGGTGCAGCTCCTCAAGGCCGCGCTCAGGCTCAGGCAGGTGCTCCAGCACGTCAAAGACCAGCGCGATGTCGAAGCTCTCGTCATGATACGGGAGAGCGGTGAAGTCGCTCTGAACCAATTGCACGTCCGGATCCATGCGGCGCGCGGTGAGCAGGCTGGCGCGGTCGCGGTCGCTGGCGTGGGGCTGGAGGTCGCTCCGGCCGGCGCGCAGCGCGCGCAGGAAGCGCGCCGTGCCAGCGCCCACCTCCAGCACCCGGCCCGAACGGCTTTGAATCTCCCGGGCGGCGCGGCGTAGCGTGAGGTTGCGGCGGTTCAGCCCCTCTTCCGGCTGCCAGGGTTGTGGTTCCGCTGGTACAAGGGTAACGGCAGGTTGCTTAATCATTGTGTGTCTGATGTAGGCTCAACGCTTTGTTGTATGCGGCAATGGTCTCCTCTGCGGTGCGGCGCCAGGTAAACTGCTTGGCCTGGGCGGGTCCCCGCAGGCGCAGTGAAGTAAGGAGGTCTTGGTCATGGGTGGTCTGTTGGATGAGGTTGGCGAGACCCTCTTCGTCTAAGGGATCGAAGAGCAGGGCGGCGTCGCCTACCACCTCCGGCAGGCTGGTTGCATTGCTGCACAGTACGGGGGTGCCGCAAGCCAGGGCCTCCAAAGGGGTCAGGCCAAAGCCTTCATAAAGGGAGGGGAAGATAAAAAGGTCTGCGGAACGATAGAGGGCGGGCTTGTCCTCTTCCGGCACCCAGCCGATGAAGCGTACTTTCTCCGCCACGCCCGCTTGCTGCGCCACCGTCAGGAGGTCGGGGAAGGAGGCCTGTCTGCTGGAGCGGGGCTCGCCGGTAATGACGAGCGGTGTGGTCACCTGCGCTTGAGCGTAGGAGCGGATGAGGAAGGAGACGTTCTTGCGCAAGTCCAATCCGCCCAGGTAGAAGATGTAAGGGCCGTCAATGCCGTACCGCTGGGCGATGCGTGATCGTTCACCCTCCTCGGCCGTAGCGGTAAAGCTCTTGTCCACGCCCAGGTAGATGCGCTCCACCCGTTCCTGGTCTGCCTTTAGGTGGGTCTGGATGGTCTGCCGGGTGTGCTCGGAGTCGGCGAGGAGCAGGGTCGCGCGTCGTGCCGCCACCGCCGCCATGCGGTTGTAGAAGCCCGCTAAATGTCCCCCCCTCAGTGCAGGGACAACCTGCTGGATGAGATCGTGGATGGTGGTTACGCTGGCTATGGGACAGTGCAGCGGTGGGCCTAAGTAGGGGACGTGCAGGAGGTCTGCGCCTAGCTGTCGCACCGCGCGCGGCACGCCAATGTGCTCAAACCAAACCTTGCTCCAGTTATCCGGTAGGGATGCCTTCACTACGTGGACGTTCACCTTCGGACTCTGATAGGTGTCCTTGGCGTTATGGGAACCAGGACGGTGATCTTGTCTCGCCAGAGCGTCTCCAGCTCGCGCAGCAGTTGTAGCGTGTACTGGCCGGTGCCGGTATTCAGCTTGTCTAGGAAATAGCCGTTGATGGCAAGGTGCATCGTGGTGCTTACTTCCGGGCGGGGTTCGTAGTGAGCGAGCCGCCAACCACAGTGTACGCCTCCAGCAATTGTTGCGCTGCCGCCTCCCAGGTGAAGCGCGCTGCCTGAGCCAACCCCTTCTCCCGCAGCTCTTGCCGCAATTGGGGATTAGAGAGGAGGAGCGACATCGCTTGTGCCAGCGCCTCCGGTTCGTGGGGGGACACCAGGAGACCGGCGTCTCCGACCACTTCCGGAAGGGAGGAGGTGTTGCTGGCGACTACGGGCGTGCCGCAAGCCATCGCCTCCAGGGGCGGCAACCCAAAGCCCTCGTAGTAGCTGGGGTAGAGGAAAGCCTCTGCTCCCGCTATCAGCGCCGGCAGATCCTCGTCGGGCACGTAGCCCAGGAAATCGACCAGGTTGGTCAACTCCAGGCCGGACACCGCTTCAAAGATGGGCTCATAGCGCCAGCCCGTGCCGCCGGCAATGACCAGGCGGGGCAGCGAGGGCGTTTGTTGTGTCACCAGCAGTTGGTAGGCCTTTAGCAAAGTGAGCAGGTTCTTTCTGGGCTCCAAACGGCCAACGGTAAGGAGGTAGGAGGGCGGCAGGCCGTACCGGTGGCGGACGCGCTCAAGTTCCCGCTCGTCCATGTCCGGGCAGAACTCCTTGGAAACGCCCCCGTACACCACAGACACCTGCTCGGGAGCCATATCGTAGTGCCGCACTAGTTCCGCCTTAGTGTGCGCAGAGTCGGCCAGGACGAGGCCGGCGCGCCGTAGCGAGGCGGGCACCCGCTGCGCCAAGTAGCGCGCCAGTCGCGGCTCCGCGAACTCTGGGTGCACCTTGTAGCTGAGATCGTGGACGGTGACGATACCCCGCGCGTGTTGCAAGGGCGGCAGGAGGTAGTTGGTGGCGTGGAACAGATCTAAGGGACCGGTGAAGCGCTCGACGGGGATAGGGGCGTGTAAGCGGTGCCACAGGATGGAGGCGATGCGGGCGGAGGCAGGCAGAGTTACCCACCGGACCGCCGGGCGCCGCGCTACCCAGGATGGCGCGGCTGTACCTCTTGGCGCGACCAGCACGTAGCTGTGGTCGCTCTCGGTATCCAGGAGGGCGCGGATAAGCTCCCGTGTGAAGCGGCCGATGCCCGCGCTTTCTTCCACCGCCGCCGTGAAGTCGATGCCGATGCGCAACGTCCTACACCCTGCGCCGAATGAGGAAGAGGATGAATCCCAGCACAATGACGCTCCAGTAGCTGATAGTCCGGTCTAGGAGCGCGGTAGCCACTGCTAGTTCTTTGGGGATGCCCGCAAAAAGCAGGAGGCCCACCAGGCCTGTCTCTACCAGGCCGAGCCCTCCGGGTGTGAAAGGCACCACGGTGAGCAGCGCCTGAGTGAGGGCTAGCAGCACTATGAAGGGGAGTCCTAAATCCAAGTCCATGGCTTGGACCACAAAGTACACCCGTCCCACTTCTGCGAACCAGACCAGGATGCTCAACGGCGCCACTACTAGCATGTTCTGGAAGCTGCCCAGGATGCCGTGTTGGAACCGAGAGTAGATGGCCTGTACCCGCTGGGGCATGAGTGAAGGCAGGCGCTCTCGCAGCGTCCACATGGCGGTCAGTCCAATTGCGCCCACTACAAGCAGGAGGAGGCTTGCGCCAAGCAGGGCGGTAGGCGTGCTGTCAGAGCCCTGATTGAAAGCGCCCAGCGTGAGCAACGCGCCGATGAGCAGCGTCGCGAGCACAACTACGTCCAGGAACCGCTCGGCAAAGATGGTGCCTAGGGCGGAGGAGAGGCTGCCCTGAGTAATGCGCTTGAACTGGTAGGCGCGGTAGGCATCGCCCAGCTTGGCCGGCATCACACAGTTCACAAACCAGCCCAGGAAGGTGATCTCCGCAAGCGTGTTGAGGGGCGGCACGGTGTACTGCACCGAGGCGTCTTTACTCACATTTCCCAGGAGCTTGCCCCAGCGCAAGCCGCGTATCGGAAAGATGAGGTAGTAGGACACAAAGCCCGCGGCTACCAGGGACACATCTGCCCCGCGGATAGTCTGCCAAATACTGCCTACGTCTACGTTAAGGCGGGATGCAAAGAAGGCTAATAGCGCCAGGGCAAAGGCGAAGGAGAGCGCAGAACGCCAGCCCCATCCTGAAGTAGGGAGGGATTCCTCTTGCGGAAGGAGGGCGTCTTTGTTGGCAGTGTCTTCCACTACTTAGTGGCCGCCGTTCTCGCGCCGTTGCGTCGGGTTATCTTGTGCCCCAAAGGCAAGGCCAAGCAGAAGCCCCAGCTGGATGCCAATGCCGTGCACATAGAGATTATCAAAGCCGTGGTGCACTGTCAGCAAGGCCAGCGTGCCCAATGCGCCTAAGACCAGCCCTTGCCGCAGCCAGCGTGTCTCGGCGGGAGCGGTGATGCGCCGTAACGCGGCGAGTACCAGCACGGCTAGCCCGCTCAGCAGCGCAAAGTAGGCGGCCAACCCTACGACTCCCTGTTCAGCCAGCAGATTTAGGTAGTAGTTGTGGGCGTGGCCGGGCAACACGGGCCAACCCGGCAGGGCATAGGTTGGGTAGAACAGGTCAAAGTTGCCGATGCCTATCCCCAAGAAGGGATGGTCGCGGAACATGTCCCAAGCGGCCTGCCAGATAGCCATTCGGTGGACGATGGCAAAGTTCTCTGAGGTGAGGACGGCAGTGCGGGCGTCAAAGAGAGAGAACATATCAAAAAAGATGTTGAAACGGGCGGTGAGCGCCGCAGGCAGCAGGGCGATCCCGCCGGTGATAATCAGGCCGCCCAGCAGTGCGATCCCAGCCGCTCCAACCAGCGCGAGCCTGCGACTTCTCACGGCAACCATCACGCCAACAGCAGCGGCCATTGCCAACCACGCGCTGCGGGAGTAGGAGAGGTATACGCCTGCAGAAACCAGCACCCCTGCGATGGGGAGGAGCAACCCAGGCATGCTGAAGAGTTGCCGGAAGCGGTGGGTAGCCAGCGCCAGCGAGAGGCCGAAGGTGAGGCAAAGGGTGGTTGCCAGGTACACGGCGTAGGGGTTGGGCTGGTCAAACACACCGAACGCGCGCAGGGTGCCCGGCGCTAGGAGGAAGCCTGCAGGCCCCGCCACTGCGCTCGCTTGCGAGATGCCGTGGAGCGTTTGGGAAACCCCCGCGAGCAGGATGGCTGCGACGGCTACCGTGCGCTCGGTGTCTGTGCGGATTAGCTGCATCGCCAGCAACATCGCTAGGCCGAACTCCAGCCACTTGACCACCTCCTTGAGGGCTGGGCCCAGGGAGAGCGCGCCTGCAGCAGAGAAGGCCGCTGCTGCCACCATGACGCCTACAAGGAAGAGCGCGGCGGGATTGCGGAGGGAGAGGTTGTGCTCCAAGGCGCAGCGAGCAAGCCATACCAGGAACGCCAGCCCCAGCGCGCCTTCCGCGGCGGTCAGCGAGAAACCGCCGATGGGGATGCTAATGACATCGCTATAGGGAACCGCGAAGGCCACGAGCCCGATAGCAGCGACGGGATAGGTGATGGCTACCAGAACGGCCGCGGCGCCGCCAGCAGCAGTCCGATACTAGGGAGAGGGAGTGTCGCCAGGGCTAGCGCGAGTCCCAGGAGCACACCGATCCATGCCAGGTAGCCCAGGGGAAAGAGGCGTAAAGTGGCCGTAGCCGCTCCGGTCAGGAATGTAGGGTGGGGAGTTGGGATGAGAGGGAGCGGTCCTGCAGCCACTCCACGGTGAGCTTAAGGCCTTCATCTAGCCCAACTTTTGGCTCCCACTTCAGCAGTTTCTTAGCTTTGGAGATGTCGGGCTGACGCCTCACAATCTCTTCAGGCCGTGGCCGTTCGTGACTAACGGTAGATGCGCTGCCCACTAGGGCTTTGATGCGCTGCGCCAAGTCCAGGATGGTGAACTCCTCAGGATTGCCGAGGTTTAGCACCTGGTCGCGGGCGGCCTCTTCAAACATCGTGAGCATGAGCCCTTCCACTAGGTCTGACACATAGCAGAAGCTACGCGTCTGGCGGCCATCGCCATTGATGGTAAGGGGCGTGTCGCTAAGGGCTTCCGTCAGGAAGTTGGGGATGACCCGCCCATCCTCTGGCTGGTTGCGGGGGCCGTAGGTGTTGAAAATACGCACAATGCGGTAATCCAGCCCGCGCTCTTGGGCGTAGTTCACGGTAAGCGCCTCCGCAAACCGTTTGCCTTCGTCGTAACAGGAGCGGGGCCCAATCGGGTTCACGTTGCCCCAGTAGTCCTCAGTCTGGGGGTGAACCACAGGGTCGCCGTACACCTCGGAGGTGGAAGTGAGCAGGAAGCGAGCGCCCTCTCGCTCGGCGAGCTGGAGTAGGTTGTGGGTGCCGATAGAGTTCACCATGAGGGTTTCCAAGGGGTGTGCCCAGTAACCCACAGGGCTGGCAGGACTGGCGAGGTGATAGATGGCGTCGCAGGGGAGGTCCGGCAAAGGCTCGGTGACGTCGTGCAGGATAAACTGGAAGCTGGATGAACCCTCCAGATGCTTCACATTCTCCCACTTGCCCGTGATGAGGTTATCCAGGACAGTAACGCGGTGCCCTTCTGCGATCAGTGAGTCGCAGAGGTGCGAGCCGACGAAGCCTGCGCCTCCTGAGACGACTACGTTCACAGCTGCGAGCCTCTCGCAAGCGGCTGGGGAGCGGTGCGATGCAATATGGTCATGAGCGCAAAGGTAAGCCAGAAGATTAGGGCTAGGTCAATAAGGAAGTAGCTGTTATCAATGAGCCCGTGCACTAAGAAGTCTACCATACTCGCAGCAAGGCCAAGGACGAGCCAGCGCTGGTATGGTGCGACAGGCCGTATCAGGAAGTTTCTGACCCGCCCCCAGAAGAGTCCTTGTAAAAATGTCAAAGTAATTAGACCTAGTATGCCAAGTCGTGTCCAGTAATCAAGGAACACGTTATGGGCATGGGAGACGTTAGGCTCCAACGCCGCTTGCGGCAGTATATAACGTGGGTAGTAATAAAGAAAGTTATCGAGGCCCACACCCACGATAGGATGGTCCGCGACCATAGCTAGCGCTGCCTGCCACACGTACAGCCGTTGCAGAAGCGGCGCTGCGGCTAGGAGGCGGTCCTGGGGCACCGCGATGAGCGCGACGGCTCCGGCTACGGCCAGCGCGCCCAGCACCAGGAACGCAGAGCGGCGGTTGAGGCCGAAGAGCAACGCCAGCACCGCGGCGACGACTCCCAGGAGCGCGCCCCGGGAGAAGGTGAGGTAGAGCGCGCCGGCCATCAGCGCCAGACTCACGCCACCTAGCGCAAGGAGAGGCTTCCAGAAACGCTGCGCATCCCTTGCAGCCTGCTGCGCGTAGACCGCCAGCATCAACGCCGCCGCTACAGGAATAACCCTGCCGAGGAAGAGGGCCAGCGCGTTGGGGGAGTGATAGACCGCCAGCACCCGGTCCACCCCGCCGGTGCTCTCCACCACACCTACAAAGAGATAGTGGTACAGGCTGTACAGCCCTATCCCGCCGCCCAGGAGCGCCAGCGCCCACATAAACGTGCCCACGTCCTGCTCCTTGCGGAGGGTGTGCACGAGCATCAGGTAGTAGAGCGACGGCCCCACCACCACTACGCGGAATTCCCGCAGCGCCACGCTGAGGTGTTCCGTGAAGGGGAGTGTTACCACCGCCGCGGCAATGAGCACCGCGGGAGGAAGCCAGACCGCGGGGTCGGTAAAAGGAGACTTTCCCGTCGCCGCCGCGTCGATGTCGGGCTGGAAGAACCGCCGGAGGCCCCAGGCCAGGAGGCACAGGATCAGAGCGGACTCGGCCAGGCTCACTTCCAGCGCACCCTCACGGCCAAGTAGTGCGCCTAATCCCCCCTGGTCGTAGAGCTTGGGGAAACGATAGAACGGGGCGCTCACCAGCACTACCAGCAAGCCCAGATCCAGCCGCTGCCAGAAGAGATAGAGCAGGGCTGCGCCCAGCAGGACGGTCAGCGGCAGCAACGGGCTCCAGTAGAAGGCGAGGGTGATGGCTGCTACCACCGCGCCGGCGAGGGCTTGGTCGCGCAACGCAGGGGCGTGGAGCCAGGGCTGGGGTGGGAGCTTCATCGCGCGGCGTATATCTGGTAGATGGGCGCGCCGTCCCGCTCCCGGGGCTCTGCTAGGAGTGCGTGCCGCATGCCTGGTTCACTCGGCGCTTTCTCAGAGAGCAAGAGCCTAGGATAGGTGACATAATCATCGACGCCGTGGGAAAGATGGACGTGCTCGCCGGTGGCGAGGGCCTGGGTGAGGATCGGGACGTTGTACTTCAGCCCCCAGTCCTGCGCGATAGGCTGCCGCTGACCAGACTCGTCTAAGTACGAGGCAAGCTGGTTGAGTGCACCGGAGGAGCCGCGGCGGTCGCCCGTCTCGACGAGTGCGCTGTGGTGCTGGAGGTCGGTAACGAAATTGCTGATGGTCATGAATTCAACCACGGTGAGGGAGATGACGATGCCGGCGCGGCCCATGTAGCGTTGCGCCCACAGATAGTACCCCATCGCGATGATGCCGTGGAGGAGCGGCAGCAGGTAGCGGCGCCGGGTTTTGGTGGATAAGATGATAGCCCGCGCGCTGTAGGCAAGGAGCGCAGGGCCATCGCCAGGGGGTCGGGGGAAAGCGGGCACATTACGGCTAGAGCGGCCGTTTCGCGGGGAGACCGGTGCGCCGGGGATAGGCAGGCGGCGTAGCGTGCGCCTTGAGCATGACCACCAGTTGCCGGCCCGGCGGTAGGCCTGGGAGGTCAACAGCAACGGTCTCCTGCAGCACGCCGCCCAGCAGCCCGATGGCGCGCTCGGCCGCGGTGAGTTCCCCCGCGATGTCTCCCTGCTTCATCGCAATAGCGAGGCCGCCCACCTTGCAGAAGGGGAGCAGGTACTCGGCCAGGGTCGCCAGCTTGGCGACGCCCCGGCTCACCACCGCGTCGTACTGCTCCCGGTGGGCAGCATCGTGGGCGGCGGCTTCGGCGCGTCCGGTGAGCACGGTCACGCTCTCCAGGCCAAGCTCGGTCACCAGCGCATCCAAGAAGGCGGTCTTCTTAGCAGTAGCCTCCAAGAGGGTGAGCTGCAGATCCGGCTTTGCTAGTTTCAGAGGCAGGCCGGGGAAGCCCGCGCCCGCGCCCACGTCCAGAAGCCGGACGGGGCTGTTGCCGTTGGGCAGCGCCAGGAGGGTGGAGAGGGAATCGAGGAAGTGGAGGGAGAAGACCTCTTCGTAGCCGGTGATAGCGGTAAGGTTCGCGCGCTGGTTCCACTGCTCAAGGGCTTGCTGGTAGCGCCGGAAGGGCTCCAGCGCATTGCTGCTTAGGGAAAGGCCCAACCCTGCCGTAGCAGCTAGGAAGCGCGTCTCGGTCTGGGCTTGTTGTTCTTGGGAGATAGTAGTCAGTTTGTTGGCTCCTGCGGGGTGGGAATGAAACGCCTGCCGTGAAAGTGGGTTAAAATACGTGTCCGAGGGGGCGTGTACAACCATGCTCCCGTTCGTTATTGTACATACCTTTTCTTCGATTGAGCGACAGAGCAGGGTAGGGGTACCCAGTGCGTGCACTATATTTTCGATCTCTAGTAGGAACAACAGCAATGGTGATGATGCCCACCGTAATGGCTTGCTTACCGGACGCGCCAAGCAGCGAAGTCGCGCCGAGCCGTGACGTCACGCCAAGCCGTGATGTTACGCCGAGCGCGAGCGTGACCCCTACGCCTACCCCAACCCCAACGGTCAGCGTGACCGTGGCCGCCAGCCCGATACCGGCTACTGCGACGCCCATCCCTAACGCAGACGCCTTTATCACCGTGAGCCTACCCAAGGCCGGGGCCCAGGTGCGCAGCCCCGCGCAGGTGCAGGGCACCGCTATAGTCTTTGAAGCCAACGTGCAGATTAGGGTGCGCAACGCCCAGGGGCAGGTCGTTGGCGGCGACTTCACAACGGCTACTATGGGCGCGCCGGGACGCGGCGACTACACTGCCGCTATTCCATTCACGCTGACTGGAGGCCGCCAGAATGGCACCATCGAGGTGTTCAGCCTGAGCGTCATGGACGGTTCCGTGGAGGACCTGGTATCAGTGCCGGTCATCCTGACGCCCAACTAGCAGGCGGCACAGGATAGCGTTCACGAGTTCAGGATGCGGATAGGCATAGATGCGCGGCTGGTGCCCTACCAGCAGGGCGGGATAAGCACTTACGTCCAGGAGTTGGTGGCCGCCCTGGGGAATCTAGAGCCACAGCATAGCTACTATCTGCTCCAGAGCCGCAAAGGATTCGAGACGTCATCAGCTCCATCCGGCGCGCAGCGGCGTACACTGTGGACGCCGCCCCATCACCGGCTAGAGCAGTGGACGCTCCCGGTGGAGCTGGCGCGGTTGCCGCTGGACGTCCTCCACAGTCCGGACTTCATACCACCCCTGCGCCGGAAGGTTCCCGCCGTAATCACCGTCCACGACCTGGCCTTCCTGCGCTATCCCGAGTCCAAGCCGGCGGACGCGCTGCGATACTACGGCCAGGTAGACAAGGCGGTTGCCTCCGCTGAGGGGGTTATCGCGGTTTCGGAGAGCACTAAGCGGGACATGGTGGAGCTGCTGGGCGCATCGCCAGAGCGCATAGACGTGGTGCACCACGGCGTCGATCCATCCTATCGTCCGCTTGATGACGGCGAAGCTGTCGCGGCGTTCTGCCGCGCGCACGGCCTGCCAGAGCGGTTCATCCTGTGGGTGAGCACTATTGAGCCGCGCAAGAACCTGGAATGCCTGCTGGAAGCCCTGGCGCAAGCCCAGCTAGAAGAACGGGGACAGACCTTGGTGCTGGTTGGCGGCAACGGCTGGCGCGCAGAGGAGGGCGCAGATTTGGCGGAGCGTTTAGGGTTGAGGGAGCGGGTTATCTTTTACGGCCCTGCCTCCAGAGATGAGTTGCGCCTGCTCTACAACGCGGCCTGGGCGTTGGTTTACCCCTCCTGGTACGAGGGCTTTGGGCTGCCGCCCTTGGAGGCGATGGCTTGCGGCACGCCGGTTATCAGCTCCACTGCGGCCGCTCTGCAAGAAGTGCTGGGGGACGCGCCCCTCTACTTCGATCCCGCAGACCCCGCGGCGTTGAGCAAGCATCTTACACGCCTGCAATGCGATGAAGAGCTAAGCTGCCAGTTGCGAGAAGCGGGCTTACAGCGCGCGGCCCTCTACCGCTGGGAGGAGACAGCCCGCCGCACGTTGGCGGTGTACGAGAAGGCGGCGCTCCAATGAATCTACTCTTCATTACGGCTGCGCCACCCTTGCCCACCAGCGGCGGCGCCGGCCTACGGGCCTATCACTTCATGCGGCTGTTGGGCGAGGGTCATAACGTCCACTTGCTCTGCCCGGCCACGGTAAGGGAAGAGCTTACGATAAAGGAGGCGCTGTCCGAGAGGTGTAGCAGTATCACGGGCGTCCCATACGCGCACAACGACGGCATGGGGCAGCGTGCGCTCGCCATTGCGACCTCCCGCACGCCGGACTTGGTGCTGCGTATGCGGCAACCGCCATTGCGGTCTGCACTGCGCCGTATCCTCCGTGAGCGCCGCTTCGACCTCATCCACGTTGTCGGGCTGGAGGCTGCGGCGTCGCTCTTCCCGCTCGAAGAGCTAGAGGGCGAGCTGGACGGAGCCGCGATCGTTCTGGACGCATTGAACGCAGAGTATCTGTTGCAGGAGCGCGCCTCCCAGGCCGCGCGAGCGAAGCCGCTCGACTGGCCGCGGGCAGCCTATAGCTGGGTGCAGGCCAAGAAGCTGCGTTTCTACGAGGCCGCCGTGAGCAAGCAGGTTGCGGGTATCCTGGCTACTTCCGAGGAGGATAAGGCTGCGCTGGAGCGCCTGGGTTCCCAGGCGCCCATTAGTGTGGTGCCCAACGGTGCGGATACCGCGCGCTACGCGCCGGGTGAGAAGGTTGCTTCCTCCGCGCTTCCGGCGGAGATTGCCCCTCAGGACAAGGTGCTCCTCTTCACCGGCACCATGGACTACCGTCCGAACACTGATGCAGTGCACTGGTTTGTCCGTCACGCTATGCCAGAAGTGTTGCGGGCTGTTCCAGACGCGCGCCTGGTGGTGATGGGTCGCCAACCCACCAGCGAAGTGCGCCTGTTGGCAGGCCGTCACGTCACGGTCACCGGAGAGGTTGCGGATGACCTTCCCTATTTCCAGCGGGCCGACCTCTTTGTCCTGCCCATGCGCTTTGGCGGCGGCACCCGGCTGAAGCTGCTCCAAGCCATGGCCAGTGCGTTGCCCATTGTAACCACCACTATGGGGGCGTCGGGCATTCCCTTTCAGCACGGGGTTCACGGAGAGGTAGCGGATGCGCCGGAGGACTTCTCCAATGCCGCCATCCGCCTGCTCAAGGATGTGGATCTGGCGCAACGGTTAGGGGAGCAGGCGCGCGCGTTGGCGCTGACCACCGATTGGTCGCAGCGCATGCCGGCGCTGGAGTCTTTCTATGAACAACTTGGGAACCGCGCCGGCAAGAGGTCCTCTGATTAGCCGTCCGCTTATTGCGCTCTTGCTAGCGCTCTGTTTGGCCGTGCCTGCGTGCTCACCGCGGGAGAACGCCACAAGCTGGCTGGAGGAGCAGACCGGGCAGACTGAGTTCGTATCTCAAATGAAGGCGCTGGTGCGCTTGGCGCTGCTACGGCAGCCCGTCACCCAAGACCTGACCCCTGTGAGCCACACCGGCGTCTACCCTTTTGGCGCGTCCACCTTTTTTGAGCAGGAGGTGGAGGAAGAGAAGCTTCGTCGCAGCATGGAGCTGCTGCGGGAGGCCGGCGTCCTTTGGATCAGGCAGGAGTTCCCCTGGGACCGCATCGAGTGGACGGGGAAGGGGCAGTTCGTGGGGCCTTTCGGCGATACATGGGAGCATTACGACCGCATCGTCCGCTTGGCAGAGGAGTATGGTCTGCAGATCGTGGCTCGCCCCGACTTCCCGCCCTTCTGGAGCCGCCAAGACAACTCGGTGGTGCGAGCGCCGCCCGATGACTATAACGACTACGGCGACTTTGTTGCCGCACTGGCAGCGCGTTACAAAGGGCGCATCAAGCACTACCAGATCTGGAACGAACCGAACACTGTGCTGGAGTGGGGCCGCGCGCCGGTAGCCGCGGAGTACGTGGAGCTGCTGAAAGTTGCGTACCAGCGGGCTAAGTCAGTCGACCCAGAGGTTGTGATCATCGCTGCGGCGCTTGCCCCCACATTGGGCACGCCGGATGGTCTGAACGTGGACGACCTCGATTACCTAACGGCGATGTATCAGGCAGGCGCACAGGACTACTTCGACGTTATGGCTGCGCAGGGGTATGGCTTGTGGACGGGCCCCGGCGACCGCCGCGCGGAGGCCAGCCAAGCGAACCTCTCCCGTGTGCAGCTCACCCGTGAGGTCATGGTGCGCAACGGCGATGCCCACAAAGCTATTTGGATTTCGGAGTTCGGATGGGACGCGGTACCCCTGGACTTCCACGAACCTGCCCATCACGGGAGGGTTACGGAGCAGCAGCAGGCGCGCTACACAAAGGCCGGGTTGGAGCGTATCCAGCAGGAGTGGCCCTGGGTGGGCGTAGTCTTCTATTGGCACTTTCGCAAAGTGGACGACGCGGCCCGCCAGCACGAGGACTTTTATTTCCGGCTAGTAGATCCGGACTTCACACTTCGCCCGGTTTACGATGCCCTCAAGGAGGTCACCTCATCGCCACCGGCGCTCCACTATGGCTGGCGGCAGGAGGACCACTGGGGGATTCAATACTCGGAAGGCTGGCAAGAACAGCAGTGGCAGGGTCTCCCGCCCGCGCACCCGGCCGGCTACCGGCTAGCCCGCGAAGCAGGGAATGCCATCTCCTTCTGGTTCAAGGGCACAGCAGTTACGCTAGTGACCGCACGCGGCCCCGCCGGCGGGACCTTTGCCGTGACGATTGACGGGCTGCCTGGAGCCGCGGGCGTCCAGACGTTGCTAGCGTCTGAGGCGGAACGAGAAGTCCTGTTGTCCCTGGCAAGCGGTCTTCCCGATGACTACCATCGAGTGGTGCTGACCACTTTGGACGGCGGCGACGTAGTTGTGGACGGCTTTATCGTGACCGCGCAAAGAGGCTTCCTGCCTCAACAGGGAGCCGCCGCAGCGTTGCTTCTAGGCAGCGCCCTCGCGATAGGTTTAGGGGTAGCTACCGCGTCTCGGTGGCGCTGGTAGCCGGCGGGAAGGGCGATCCCGTGCGCGTATCGGTTATCGTAACGGTCCTGAATGAGGCGCAGTCGCTGCCTGCGCTGCTGGACTCATTGGAACAGCAGTCTACGCCGCCTGATGAGATAGTCATCGTGGACGGCGGCAGCGTGGATGGGTCTTGGGAGCTGCTCCAGCAGCATGAAGGCAACCTACCACTGCGTATGTTCCAAGAGCCCGGCACAACGATTGCACAAGGCCGCAACAGCGCCATCGCCGAGGCAACGGGCGAGATTATCGCGGTGACGGATGCCGGCGTGCAGCTCCCGCCGCGCTGGCTGGAAGAGCTGCTACGGCCCTTTGAGTCGGCGGAGACGCATGCGGTGGCCGGCTTCTTCCGCGCTGCCCCAACCACGTTGTTTGAGCTAACCCTTGGCGCAACCACTCTTCAAGGCGCAACCACCCTCCCCGCACTCGAGGAGACTTGGTTTTGATCCCGCGAGTTTTTTGCCCTCCAGCCGCTCCCTTTGGTGGCTTTCACCAAGGCGGCCTGGGAAAGCGGCACCTGCCGCTACGGCGGTGGCTACCCCGACTGGCTGGACTATGGTGAAGACTTGGTCTTTGACCTGCGGCTGCGCTCCTTGGGAGTGCGCTTTGTCTGGGCGCCGCTGGCGGAGGCGCGCTATCGGCCCCGCACGTCCCTTTGGGCTTTCTTTCGTCAGTACTACCACTACGCTCGCGGTGACGGCAAGGCAGGACCTGTGGTTAAAGCGGCACCTGATCCGCTACGGCGCGCATCTAGCAGGCTCGCTGCTTTTTTGGGGAGCCTTCGGCGCGCCGTTGCTGTGGGTGCTGTTGGCGGTGGGCGTTGTGGGCTATTGTTACCAGCCCTACGCAGGCTGTGGCCCTGGCTTGGAGAGCTTCCTTGGCACAAGCGGCTGGCCGCCTGCGCGCTGGCTCCCGTGCTTAGGGTGGCAGGCGATGTGGCAAAGATGCTGGGCTATCCGGCTGGCGTCTGGTGGCGCTGGCGGCATCGCGCGCAGCTGGGCGGTGTCCGGTAGCTCAGCGCGCGGTCACATGGAGCCGGGTGCCGCGTCCCACGCCTAGCTTCTGGGCGGCGCTGCCATTGCGAGCGGCCACCTCGATATAGCCGCTGCTGCCTTCGATAGCCATGAGTTCATCACCCTCGGCATACGTTGCGCGTAAGCCGCCAACGTCGCGTCCGGCGATATGGAAGGTGGCGGAGGTCTGGGGAATGTCCGTGACCCGCAGGTTACTGATCAAGTTCCCAAACTGGTCAACGTGGAGCACGGTGCCGATAAGGTTGCCCCGGACATCCTTGCGCGGGTGCGGCAGGGCAAAGGTGTGGACAGTTTTTACGCGCGGGCCCACTTCCTCCGGTTGCAGTCCTTTGCTCAAGGCGGCGGCCACCGGCGCAAAGATGTCGCGCCCGTGGAAGGTGTGGCTTACCGGTGTCCTGAACAGGTTCTGGTTGGTGATCTCCCACGCTTCCAGCGGCGTCGTCGTCGCTACCTCTGAAGTAGGCGGGGGCCCGTGGGGGCTTTGCTGAGGTACGACGTTGGTAACGATGGCTCCGTAGGTGTTGAGCACAAAAGCCAGGACGCCGTTATCCGGCGCAAGAAAGATGGCGTGGGGCGTACGCAGCAGCAACGCTCGGCGTTCTGTGCCTACTTCCGGGTCAACCACAACCACATGGATTGTGCCCTCCGGGAATGCGGGGTGGGCAGTGCCTAGGGTGAACGCTGCTAAGAAGATGTCCTGTGGCGGGATAGTGTGCGTGATGTCTACGATGGTTGCAGCGGGGTTACGCTGTAGCAGCGCACCCTTCATTGCGGCCACGTAGCTGTCTGCAAGCCCAAAGTCGGTCAGCAGTGTTATTAGGCCAGGCATCTCGTCTCGCGCTTCGGAGGAGGGGTCATCGACCCCAGACTCGTTGGGTTTCTTTGTACCATTCCCTCACATTATAGAACCGGGAGCTGGGCGCAAAGAGTCCTGCTAGACCAATGCCGCGGACGCTTTGGTCTACCGCGTAGGTGTAGAGCGGGTGATAGAGGGGAATGCTGGGCACTTCTTCCTTAAAGAGCGTCTGGAACTGGTCATAGAGCGCTTCCCGCTCGTCCATGTCTGTAGTACTCCGTCCCCGCTGCAGCAGGTCGTCCATCTTAGGGTTATCGATGGTGGAGACGTTAAGCCCTTCTCCTCCTGCCTGGGAGCTGTGCCAAAGGGGGTATGGGTCCGGATCCACTCCCGGATCGATGCCGTAGATGATGGTTTCGTAACGCCTGGGGAGCAAGAAGTTCTGCAGCAGCCCGGAAGGCCCGCTGTAGGCAAAGTCCGGCTGGAGGCCTACTGCCTTCAGCTGCCGGGCCAGCTCTTCCCCGGTGGCTACCCGCAGCAGGTCATCGTTGGTGTACAGGGTGAATTTTAGGGGCTGGCCGTCTTTCATTCGCAGCCCGCTAGCATTGGTTCTCCAGCCTTCTTGGTCAAAGAGTTCTGCCGCCTTGACCGGATCGTAGGGGTACCAGTCTGCGTCCGCTTGATGGGCCCAGGAGTTGAAAGGGAGCGGGCTGTTGGCGACCAAGCCCAGGCCACTGACGGTTTGGTTCACAAGGAGCTGCCGGTCCAGGCTGTAAGCCAGGGCTTGACGCATCGCCTTTGGTTGAAAGATGGGATTGTTGGTGTTGATGAAGAGGACGGTATAGCTGGCGCGAGGCGCCGTGTAGAGGGTGAGCGCTTCATTCTGACGCACGCGCTCGATGGTTTCTCGCCCAACCGAGGGGCGCAGCAGTCCTCCCTCCACTTCCAGCGCGTTGAGGGCTGCCGCGAGGGCTTGGTCGTCCCGCATGAAGGAAAACCGGATCTCATCTAAGAACGGACGGCCTAAGTAGGCGTCCGGGTTGGCCTCCATGACCACTTGCGCTAAGTTGGCTTCCTTGATCCGGAAAGGCCCGCTGCCTACGGGCGAGGGAGCCTTCAGAGCGTCGGTCATGTCTTCTGGAGCAATGCCGTCATACAGGTGCTGGGGCAGGATGCCAAGGCTGGTATACGTTAGAAGCGGGGCAAAGGGTTGATCCACCACCAAGCGCACCGTCTGGTCATCTATTTTCTCCGCCCTTACCTGCTGCCATAACGCAGCTAGCTCGGGATTGCCTTGGAAGTCTGGGCTCTGTATGAGCTTGATGGAGAAGAGAATGTCTTCCACACGCACCGGCCGGCGGTCGTGCCAGAGGGCGTTTTCCCGAAGCTTGAAGGTGTAGGTAGTGGCGTCTGCGCTGCTCTCCCATTCGGAAGCCAGGTCTGGGGCTACCCTGCCTTGCTGGTCGACTCTGGTGAGGCCAGAGTAGAGCAGGCTGGTGATGTCCTGGTCGGTTTCATTAAAGGAGGCAAGGAGGGGATTCAGGTGCATGGGGCTGCCTGCTATCCCTTCGTGATAGACGCCTCCCGGGCTTGGCACTTCTTTTGTATAAAAAAAGTACAGCAGCACACCTGAGGAGAGTGCAAGCAGTGCCCCAAGTAAGAGAATGGGAACAAAGGGAATACTACTGCGTCTTCTGGCCATCCTGGACTACGGAGAAAAGGATGCTAAAACGTGGCCGGTTAGCCGCCGCCCGCGCGCGCGCTTATGAGTGAGACCACAACAAAGATAGCCGCTAAGATCACGGTGCCGCGGAAGAGGTACTCCTCTAGACCACGACGGGTGCGGAACATGGCTCCCTGGGTGCCGAACGCGCCTCCGAATCCGGTGCCCCTGCTTTGCAGCAGGATTACCGCAATCAAGATGATGGATAGAACAATCTGTAGGACTTCGAGAGTAATCTTCATGAGCTTGCTTTCTTAGTATTGGAGTTTCTTGTGTTTGCTAACGGCCACGGATGCTCACAAGCTCCGGCTCTGGATCGGAGCTGAGCGCCGGACCCTTCTGTAGAAGTTGCATCAAGGCGATGCTAAGCTTCTGCGAATCGTGGCGCAAGGGTGAGTCTTTGCTGACCATATTCTCTAGTATAACCGAGACGCCGGGGAGGGCGCGCTTGGAAACGAGCACCGGACGGGCGAGTCCATCGGAAGGCACGGGATGCTTCTCCACATCATGTACCAGAAAGTAGTCAAAGATGCCGGGACCCACGTGCCGCACCAGCGTCTCGGCGTGTTGCTCCGCGTCAAAGCCATCCGTCTCACCGGGCTGCGTGGCTACGTTGCACACGTAGACCTTGGTGGCTTTGGAGTCTCGGATGGCCTGGGGAATGCCATTCACCAGCAGGTTGGGAAGGACGCTGGTAAACACGCTGCCGGGGCCCAGGACCACCAACTCCGCATCTAGAATGGCTCGGATAGCGTCCGGGTACGGCGTCGCGTTCGGCGGGTCTAAGAAGACCCGCGAGATGGGGCGATGTGTTTCTCCGATGAGGTGCTCTCCGCGCACCGTCTGCGCGTCGGCCATCTCTGCCGTAAGGGTGACATTATCAAGAGTGGCGGGCAGGATCTGGCCCCGGACCGCCAGCACACGGCCCGTTTCCCGGAGGGCCTCCTCAAAGTTGCCGACTACGCCGGTCATAGCCACGATGAACAGATTGCCAAAACTGTGCCCTTCCAGGCCGGAACCCTCGCTAAAACGGTACTGCATCAGGCGGGTGACCAGCGGCTCGGCATCGGCTAAGGCGGCGATGCAGTTGCGGAAGTCGCCGGGGGGCAGCACACCCAGTTCCCGGCGCAGGATGCCGGAGCTGCCGCCGTCGTCCGCAACAGTTACGATGGCGGTGAGGTTATCGGTGTGCTCCTTCATGCCCCGCAGCAGCACCGAAAGTCCGGTTCCGCCGCCAATGGCAACGGTTTTAGGGCCGCGGTTGCCGTAGCGGTGCTGATAGACCAGGCTGACCAGCGGCCGCCCACTCTGATTATTGCCGTTCCCGTTACGCATTGCGGATAAGAGGGAGCGGTTAAGCCCCGCAACGCCGAATCCGATAGCGCTGGCAGCCACTATGATAAAGAGGACGCCGCGGATGGTTCTGGGCAAGAACTGGAGGGTGATGTAGTAGACAGGTTCGGGGAAGGTGTAGAAAACGTAGATATCACGCAGGAAGTACGCAACGCCCAAGCCAAAGAGGGCAACGCCAAACATTAGGAGGAGGAGCCACCGCTTGACGTGCATCCCTGGGTAGAGCCAGGTTAGGAAATCGGGATTCCTGCGACGGAACCCGCCGTTACGTTGCGGATCGCTTCTGGAGAAGAGCCTATCGAAAAAGTCGAGCATAGCGCTGCCTCCCGGCTACTGAGCCAGTTTTTCCTTCAGCAGTGTGGTTACTACGCCGGGGTTCGCCCTTCCCTTACTCTCTTTCATCACGTTGCCCATCAAGAAACTGAGGGCTTGCTCTTTGCCGCTTCTGTAGTCGGCGATGGCCTGGGGATTGGCCGCGATAACCTTCTCCACAATGTCCGAGAGGTCGTCTGCGCCGCTAATCTGCCCTAGCCCCTGCTCTTGTACGATGTCCCGCGGAGGCTTGCCCGTCTTAAAGTGCTCCTCAAAGACGGTCTTGGCGGCAGTTTGGTTGATCTCTTTTGCATCCAGCAGGTCGAGGAGTTGCGCCAGGCCGGTTGGCGACACGTTAGCTTCATTAACTTCCAAGTTGTGGACGTTCAGGAGGCGCAAGAGCTCGCCGGCGCACCAGTTGCTCACTGCTTTGGCGCGCTGTTGCCCGCCGGCGCCGTTGCTGCCTGCGGCCACTGCCACCGGCTGCTTCACGGTGTCCTCAAAGAACTGGGACATTGCGCGGGTGCTGGTTAGCACATCGGCATCATAGAAGGAGAGGCCGTACTCTTGGATAAAGCGCTCTCGCTTGGCATCGGGCAGCTCAGGAAGGCTTGCCTGTACGGTTGCCACCCACTCCGGGCTGATCTCCAACGGCGGGATGTCCGGCTCCGGGAAATAGCGATAATCGTGGGCCTGTTCTTTGGAGCGTTGGGAGACGGTCTCGCCCTTGGTTTCCACCCACCCACGCGTCTCCTGAACAATGCGCCCACCGGAGTCGAGGATGGCGCGCTGTCGCTCCACCTCAAACTCTAGGGCGTGGAAGACGGAGCGGAAGCTGTTCATATTCTTTACTTCTGCTCTGGTGCCGAACCTGTCGGAGCCTATAGGGCGTAGGCTGACGTTGGCGTCGCAACGAAAGCTGCCCTCCTCCATGTTGCCGCTGGACACGCCCAAGAACTGGAGGATGCGGCGTAGCTTGATGAGATACTGGCGCGCCTCTTCTGGCGAGCGTAAGTCGGGCTCGCCGACAATCTCCATAAGGGGCGTGCCGCCGCGGTTCACGTCCACCAGGCTGTAGGTCTCAGCTTCAACGGCGCGATGGGAGAGTTTAGCGGTGTCTTCCTCCATGTGTACGCGGGTAATGCCGGCGCGTCGCTTCTCGCCGTCCACGTCAACAGAAAGCCAGCCGTTGACGCACAGAGGTTGGTCGTACTGGGAGATCTGGTACCCCTTCATGAGGTCGGGGTAGGGGTAGTTCTTCCTGTCCAGCTTGGTGTTGGGATTGATGGAGCAGTTCAGGGCCAAGCCCGTCATCATGACGTAATGCACGGCCTGGCGGTTGATAACGGGAAGGACACCGGGCATGCCCAGGCAGACAGGGCAGACGTGGGAGTTTGGGGGGGCGTCTTGATAAGACGTGCTGCAGGCGCAGAACATCTTGCTCTTAGTGAGGAGCTGTGCGTGCACTTCCAGCCCGATGATAGTTTCGTACTGCATGGGGCTCACCTGCGAATTATACCAGGCAGAGCGCGCCTCCAACAAGGATTGTCCCGACAATATCGCTATGCTATACTTTCACTAACTAAATAGCGGTTGTTTTGTCACATAAGGGACTGTACCCCTTTAATCCGGTCCAGCGAGGCCGGGAAGGAGCATGGTAGTGTCAACAAACAGGAGTAGTCTAACCAGTCATATTCCGGATAGCCTAGTTAACCCATCTCTTTGCATTGGATCCCTCGTCGTTGGCGGCGAGGGTATTTTGTTGTCCTAAACATGCCCGAGAAGAACGTCCTCTCTGCGGAGGACATGCGGCGGGCCCTCACCCGCATGGCTCACGAGGTGCTGGAGCGCAACAGGGGCGCGTCCAGCCTGGCCTTTGTGGGGATGTACACCCGGGGCGTTCCCCTGGCGCGCCGCCTTGCTATGCTAGTCAAGGAGTTCGAGGGCGTGGACGTTCCCGTGGGCACGCTGGACATCAGCCTCTACCGCGACGACCTGGACCAGCGTCCGCTCCGCCCGCTGCTGCAGAGCACGCAACTACCCTTCGACCTGGCAGGCCGCTCGCTTATTGTAGTGGACGACGTGCTGTTCACCGGACGCTCGGCCCGGGCAGCTCTGGACGCGCTGCTGGACATCGGACGTCCCGCAACCATCCAGCTTGCGGTGCTGGTGGACCGCGGCCATCGTGAGCTGCCCATCCGCGCTGACTACGTGGGCAAAAACCTGCCCACTGCACTGGACGAGGAGGTGGTGGTGCACGTTCAGGAAACCGATGGTGAAGATAACGTGGGACTAATCTCCACGCTTCCCGCGGAGAAGCGAGGCTAATGGTGGCTACAGTGCGCCGGCCAGGAGGCAAGCATGACCAACGTTAGTAGAGCAGCCTTTGGCATGAGAGAGGTAGAGGGCGGCCTGCGCCACCATCACGTGCTCGACCTGGACGACTTCGACAAGGAAGAGATCGAGTTCATCTTTTCTACTGCGGACGGCATGAAGGAGATCCTGCAGCGAGACATCAAGAAGGTGCCGCCGCTGCGGGGCAAGACTATGGTGACGCTCTTTTACGAGCCCTCCACCCGCACTCGCATGTCCTTTGAACTGGCGGCAAAGATGCTGAGCGCGGACGTGGTGAATTTCACGGCACAGACCAGCAGCGCGGTCAAAGGAGAGTCACTGGTGGACACCGTGCGAACGATCCTGGCGATGAGCGTGGACATTATCGTGATACGGCACGGCAGCTCCGGCGCGCCCTACCTAGTGGCGCAGCAGTGCGAGGAAGCCACCGGGAGCGGCGGCGCATCGGTGATCAACGGCGGCGACGGCTGGCACGCACATCCCACTCAGGCGTTGCTAGATATGTACACCATGCAGCAGCGCTTCGGAAGCCTGGAAGGCTGCAAGGTGGCCGTTGTGGGCGATGTGCTCCACAGTCGGGTGGCCCGCTCCAATATCTGGGGGCTGCACGCGCTGGGCGCAAAGGTGACGCTGTGCGCCCCTCCCACGCTGCTGCCCCGTGAGTGGGCCTGCGAGGGCGCAGATATGCCGGCCTCTGTAACCTACGACCTGGCAGAAGCCCTTGAGGGCGCGGACGTGGTAATGACGCTGCGCTTGCAGCAGGAGCGCATGGAGGGCGGGTTGCTCCCAAGCCTGGGCGAATATATCGGCCGCTACCAGGTGAACGCCGAGCGCCTGGCCTGGGCCAAGCCTGGCGCGCTGCTCATGCACCCCGGTCCGGTGAACGAAGGCGTGGAGCTTTCCGCCGACCTGGTGCGGGGCGCGCAGTCGGTCATTGATGGACAGGTGACCAACGGGATGGCGGTGCGTATGGCGCTGCTCTACCTGCTGGTAGGAGGCCCGCAGTGACCGCCATCCTCATCCAGGGCGGGCGCATCATCGACCCGGCGCAGGGTTTGGATGCCGTGGGGGATATTTTGCTGCAGGACGGCGTGGTCGCGTGGCTGTCCGCGTCCGGTGCGCCGAACCCGCTGCCGTCCGGCCAGTACGAGGTTGTCGATGCGCGCGGCCTTGTCGCGTCGCCCGGCTTCATAGACTTGCACTGTCATCTGCGGGAGCCTGGCTTCGAGGGCAAGGAGACCATCGCTACGGGAACCCTGGCCGCGGCCGCGGGCGGGTTTACCACCGTGTGCTGCATGGCCAACACCAACCCCGTGATTGATGAGCGAGCGGTGGTGGAGCTGGTGCTGCGGATTGCCGCCGAGCGGGGCGCCGTGCGAGTGCTGCCCATCGGGGCGGTGAGCAAGGGACTGGCGGGCGCGCAGCTTGCCCAGATGAACGAGATGGCAGCCGCCGGGGCAGTGGGTTTCAGCGACGATGGCCAGCCGGTGTGGGACCCCTCGCTGATGCGGCACGCGCTGGAGTACAGCCTCGCGCTGGGGCTACCGATTATCGATCACTGTCAGGACCCATCCCTGACCAAGGGCGCTTCTATGCACGAAGGGCTGGTCTCTGCCCGCCTTGGCCTGAAGGGCTGGCCCGACGCGGGCGAGGAGATCATGATTGCCCGGGATATTGAGCTGGCGCGGCTCACCGGCGCGCGGGTGCACATTGCGCACATCAGCACCGCGGGCGGCGTCGATCTAGTGCGCCGGGCCAAGGACGCCGGCCTGCCCGTGACCGCCGAGGTTACGCCCCACCACCTGACCCTCACGGATGAGCGAGTGCTGGGCTGCGGCTACGGTCTGCGGGGTCTCTCTCTCACTGACGGCTGCTCGCCTGTGCCCTACGACACCCGCGCCAAGGTCGCGCCGCCGCTGCGTACCGAGGCGGACGCGCGGGCGCTGGTCGAGGGCTTGCGGGACGGCACTATCGATTGCATCGCCACGGACCACGCGCCCCATGCGCAGGAGGACAAGCTCTGCGAGTTCGACCAGGCGGCCAACGGCATCAGCGGCATCGAGACGGCGCTGGGCGCGCTGCTGAGCCTGGTGCAGCGGGGCGACCTCGACCTGCCCGTGCTCATCGAGCGCATGACGGCGGCGCCGGCGCGGATTCTAGGAGCTACCCCTGCCTCTCTTACTACTCCGGTCGCTCCTGCTACCCCTACCGCTCGTGCTACTCCTACCGCTCATGGTGAGCTTGTCGAACCAGCGCAGCCCCCCACCCTTCGACAGGCTCAGGGTGAGCGGGCCAGCCGCGGGCGTTCTCACCTGGTTCCGAACGGCCTGGGATCGCTGGCCGTGGGCGCACCGGCGGACCTAACGCTCATCGATCCCGACCGGGAGTGGTCGGTGAACCCGAGTGCGTTTCACTCCAAGGGCAAGAACACACCGCTGGAGGGCGTCTCGCTCAAAGGCAGCGTGATAGCGTGCGGAGGGGTGATGGATCAGTTGGGATCGAGAGGTTCAAAAACTACGTCGCAGGCGTCCGCGTGCACCGTGCGGAGGAGTGATGGCATGACAAAGACAGAGGGCCAATACACGCTCAGTGCATTCAGGGAGACCAAGGCTCCCCCTCCCTCTAACTTTTGTCAGTACCTCCCACCAGGGGAGGGAGGACTTACGCGTATCCATCCGTCTTGATGAGGGAGGACCTAAGTATCCCCTCCCCCTCGATGGGGGAGGGCTAGGGTGGGGGTGAAGATGCACACTCTACAAGGACTGAACCAACTACATGCCAGATAAAGCTTACTTAATCCTCTCCGACGGCACGACCTTTGAGGGCGTGTCCTTCGGCGCGGGCGGGCACGTCTCGGGAGAAGTGGTGTTCAACACCAGCATGACCGGCTACCAGGAGGTGCTCACGGACCCCTCCTACGCCGGACAGATCGTCACCATGACCTACCCCCTCATCGGGAACTACGGCATCAATGCGAACGACTTCGAGTCCCGGGCAGTGCAGGTGCGCGGCTTCGTGGTGCGGGAGCACTGCGAGACCCCCAGCCACTGGCAGTCCACCGGCACCCTGGGCGACTTCCTCTCACCCGGGGCATCCCCGGCATCCAGGGCATCGACACCCGCGCGCTAACACGCCGCCTCCGCAGCGAGGGCGTGATGATGGGCACTATCACTACCGACGAGTCGCCGGAAGCCGCGCTGGAGCGGCTACTGAGCCAGCCCAGCTACGGTGATAAGGACCTGGTGCAAGTGGTGACCACTACCGGGCCCTACGGCTGGGATACCGACCGCCCCATAATGCGGGCCAAGCTGGAGGGCAAGCAGCACATCGTAGTGGTGGACTTAGGACTTAAGTACAACATCCTGCGGCTGCTGGTGCAGAAGGGGTGCGCGGTGACCGCCGTGCCCGCCTCGGCCACACTGGAGCAAGTGCTCTCCTTGCAGCCGGACGGCGTGCTCCTCTCACCTGGCCCCGGCGACCCGGCGCGGCTGGACCGCACGGTTACGCTGGCGGAGGGCTGCTGGACGCGCTGGCGCCATCTGGTGGGCCGCTGCCGGTGATGGGCATCTGCCTGGGGCATCAGGTCCTGGGCCGCGCGCGGGCGCAAGCACTTTCAAGCTGAAGTTTGGGCACCGCGGCGCTAACCACCCTGTGCAGGACATGGAGACGGGCCGAGTGCATATCACCAGCCAGAACCACGGCTACGCAGGTGGACGGCGCGCTGGTGCGAGACGACTGCGGAGGTGACTCACCGCAGCCTGGCAGTCGACGGCACGGTGGAGGGCTTCTGCGCCATAAGCGGCTCCCCGTGCTGAGGGCATCCAGTACCACTCAGAGGCCACGCCGGGCCCGCAGGACAACGTCTACATCTTCGATAGGTTCTTAGAGTGCCGGAAGCCGCGCTGGAGGGCTGCTGAGCGCAGCCCAGCTACGGATGAGGACCTGTAATGTGGTGCTCGTCCTCACTGGCCAAAGGCTACGGCTGGTGAACAAAGGGGTGTGCGAGTGATGTCCGAAGTAGCGTGTAGCAGGGTACCGCCCCATAATGCAGGGCAAGCGGCACATCGTAGCTGGTGGACTAAGGCCTTAAGTACAACATCCTGCGGCTGCTAGGTGACAGGAATTAGGGGTGTAGCGGGACCGCACGTGCCCGCCTCGGCCACACTGGAGCAGGTGCTCTCCTTGCAGCCGGACGGTGTGCTCCTCTCACCCGGCCCCGGCGACCCGGCGCGGCTGGACCGCACGGTTGCGCTGGCGGAAGGGTTGCTGGACGCGCAGGCGCCAGCGGGCGGGCCGCTGCCGGTGATGGGCATCTGCCTGGGGCATCAGGTCCTGGGCCGCGCGCTGGGCGCAAACACTTTCAAGCTGGGTTAAGTTTGGGCACCGGGGCGCTAACCACCCTGTGCAAGACCTGGAGACGGGCCGAGTGCATATCACCAGCCAGAACCACGGCTACGCAGTGGACGGCGCGCTGCTGCGAGACGAGGCGGAGGTTGACTCACCGCAGCCTGGAACGACGGCCAACAGTGGAGGGCCTAGCGCCATGCGGCTCCCCGTGCTAAGCATCCAGTACCACTCAGAGGCCTCGCCGGGCCCGCAGGACAACGTCTACATCTTTGATAAATTCCTGATTTTGTGCATAAGAAGTGATGAGGGGAGTGATGCGCATAACGCTAGATATTGATGAGAACTTGTTGGATGCGGTGCTCGTCCTCACTGGCGAGAAAACAAAGGCTGAGGCTGTGAACAAGGGGCTAGCTGAGTACGTCCGAAGTAGGCGAATAGCAGAGTTGCAGGCAGTGGCTGGGAAAATAGAGCTTGTGGATAATCTTAGTGAATTGGAAGAACTAGAGAGTAAGGAATTAGGACGGCTCTAGATGATATCTCACGAGCATTTCAATTTGAGTAAGAAGTCTGATGCCTAACCTTCCTATGGTCATCGGGCACAGGGGCGCGTCCGGGTACGCGCCGGAGAACACCTTCGCGGCGTTCGATAAGGCGCTGGAACTGGGGTGCAGCGAGTTCGAGTTCGATGTGCGGCGGTGCAAAGACGGCGCGGCCGTGGTCATCCACGACGCCACCGTCGACCGCACCACGGGCGCGCAGGGCGTAGTGGCTGAGAGCACCCTCGCGGAGCTACAGGCGTTGGACGCTGGTTCCTGGTACGGGCCGGCGTTTGCAGGGCAACGCATCCCCTCGTTGGCGGGGTTGTTCGAGCGCTACGCCGGGCGGGCCAAGTTATGGGTGGAGCTAAAGGAGCCGAACTTGGAGGGCGCACTTATCTCATTAGTGGAACGTCACGGACTACAGGGCCGCACAGCGGCCCTTGCTTTCGACCAAACGGTGGTGCAGACGCTGGCGGCGCAGGGCGCAGGACGGCTGCACCTGGGCTGGCTGACGGAGCATCCGCCCACCGACGCCGTAGATCAGGCGGTTGCGCTGGGCGCACAGGGCATCTACGCGCACGTGCAAGGAGTCACGCCGGCAGCTTGTAGAAGCGGCGGCGGCGCGCGGCTTGGTGGTTGGCGCTTGGAGCGTCGAGACCGAGGCTGAGGTTGCCCACGCGGCGCGCTGCGGAGTCTCTGCAGTCATCCACAACTTTCCGGACCAGGCACAGGCGCAGCTCCGGCGGCTGGCCTCGGCAGAGGAGCTACGACATGTTTGACTGGTTGTTGCAATTGCTGCACCTCAAGCCACAGGAGCCGAAACGAGTCATTGAGCTGACGGTATCGGACCAGTGGATTCTGAAAATCCTGTTGCTAGACGACAAGCGGGCGTTGGAGGAGCAAGACCTGGTGCATGAAGTGATGGAGGAGCGGCCCACGCAAGTGCCTCACGACGTGCAAGCTGCCATCCGGAAGCTGGTCCTTGTGGGAGCGCTGCTGCAAGAAGAGTCGGGCGGGTACCGCGTTACGCCCGGGGCCAAGCGGCTGAAGGGCATCCTGCCAGACAGGCCCGGCGTAAACATGGACTACTACGGGTAGCGCTCGGATGAAGGAAGCGTTCTCAGTACCCACCCAGGCTAGGGAGGATGTAAGCGTTCCCTCCGCCTCACGGAGAGAGAACTTCAGCATCCCCTCCCCCTTGATGGGGGAGGGCTAGGGTGGGGGTGCACCAACGCAATGTCAGAAAAAGCCTACGTAATGCTTTCAGCGCATGTGGTAGGGTGGTCGCCCTCCCGACCCTTCGTTGCGTTCAAGGAGACAAGGCTCCCCCTTCCTCTAACTCCCTCCCACCAGGGGAGGGAGAACGTAAGCATCCTCGTCCCCTCACGGAGAGAATGTAGCATCTCCTCCGCCTCACTTCAGCATCCCCTCCCCCTTGATGGGGGAGGGCTAGGGTGGGGGTGCACCAACACAATGTCAGAAAAAGCCTACGTAACTCTTTCAGTGCATGGGGTGGTGTGGCCACCCTCCCGACCCTTCGTTGCGTTCAGGGTGCCAAGGCTCCCCCTTCCTCTAACTCCCTCCCACCAGGGGAGGGAGAACATAAGCGTCCCATTCGCCTCAGTAGGAGAGGATGGGGTACCACAACGAAATTACATGAGACAGAGAGTTAGCACACATGCAGTCAAGTAAGCCCTCCAAGGTTCTTATCATCGGCTCCGGGCCAATCGTCATCGGCCAGGCGGCGGAGTTCGACTACGCCGGCACCCAGGCCTGCAAAGCGATGCGGGAGGAGGGCGTGGTCTCCGTGCTGGTGAACTCAAACCCGGCCACTATCATGACTGACGAGGGCATTGCAGATGTGGTCTACATCGAGCCGCTGACCGTGGAGGTGCTGGAGCGCATCATTGCGCAGGAGCGGCCGGACGGCTTGCTGCCCACACTGGGCGGACAGACCGGCCTCAACCTGGCCGTGGCCTTGGCGGACGCCGGCGTGCTGGAACGCTACAACGTGCGGCTGCTGGGCACGCCCCTGGATACCATCCGCAAGGCGGAAGACCGCGAGCTGTTCAAGGAGCTATTGCAAGAGATCGGCGAGCCGGTGCCGCCCAGCGCAACGGTGACCACGCTGGAGCAGGCGCGTCGGGCGGCGGAGGAGATAGGTCTGCCCCTGGTGATTCGTCCTGCGTATACCCTCGGCGGCACCGGCGGCGGCTTTGCCTACAACATGGCAGAGCTGGACGAGGTGGTCGCCAGCGGCCTGGCTGCCAGCCCAATCCATCAGGTGCTGGTGGAGCAATCCCTGGTGGGCTGGAAGGAGGTCGAGTACGAGGTGATGAGGGACGGCGCCGATAACTGCATCACCGTCTGCAATATGGAGAACTTTGACGCCATGGGCGTCCACACCGGCGATAGCATCGTTATTGCGCCCAGCCAGACGCTGACGGACAAGGAGTACCAGTTGCTCCGCTCCGCCAGCCTCAAGATCATCCGGGCGCTAGGTATCGAGGGCGGGTGCAATATCCAGTTCAGCATGGCGCCGCGGCCCTTGCAGGGCGAAAGCTACAGCCCGGACGGCCACGCCACGCCCTACAATGTCATCGAAGTGAACCCGAGGGTAAGCCGAAGCTCTGCGTTGGCCAGCAAGGCGACCGGCTACCCCATCGCGCGGGTGGCGGCCAAGATTGCGGTGGGCAAGCGACTCCACGAGATTATGAACCAGGTAACAGGGGAGTCCACCGCGGCCTTTGAGCCGGCGCTGGACTACTGCGTGGTGAAGATACCCCGCTGGCCTTTCGATAAGTTTGCCTCCGGCGACCGCACCATCGGCACCCAGATGAAGGCTACGGGCGAGGTGATGGCCATCGGCCGGAGCTTTGAATCTGCGCTGCAGAAGGCGATTCGCTCCCTGGAGTTCGGCAACCGCTCGCTGTTGTGGGAAGACCCGTCCTGGCAGTCGCTGGGAGAAAGCAGCAGCGCGAGCCTAATAGAGGGGCTGCCCCTGGAGCCCAACGACCTGCGGCTGTGGGCAATCCTGGCAGCACTGCGGCGCAGCGCGGACGCCGTGGAGCTCTCCAAGCGTACCGGCGTCGACCTCTGGTTCCTCTCAAAGCTCAGCGGCCTCATTGCTATGGAGCGCCGGCTGCTCGGCGAGCCGTTAACGCCCCGGCTGCTGCGGGAGGCCAAACGCATGGGCTTCTCTGACGATGACGTAGCGGGGCTGGCGGACAGCTCTCGCACCGAGGGCCTGGCGGAGCGGGTGCGGGCGTTGCGCGCCGAGTGGGGCATCATACCCGTCTACAAGATGGTGGACACCTGCGCGGCGGAGTTTACCGCAGCCACGCCCTATTTCTATAGCGACTACGATGCTGAGAACGAGGCCATTCCGGATGAAGGACAGAAGGCGGTGGTCATCGGCAGCGGGCCCATCCGCATCGGCCAGGGGATAGAGTTCGACTACTGCTCGGTGCACGCGGCCTGGGCGCTGGAAGAGGCGGGCGTGCAGAGCATCATGGTGAACTCCAATCCAGAGACCGTCTCCACAGACTTCGATACCAGCCGCCGTCTCTACTTTGAACCGCTGGATGATGAGAGTGTGCGGGACATTCTGGAGAACGAGGCGGGCGTAGCTACAGGCGATACGCCGGGAGAAGAGCCAGCCACTATCACCCAGTTTGGCGGACAGACGGCCATCAACCTGGCCGGACCGCTGTCGCGGGTGGGGTTGCCGCTGCTGGGGTCCAGCGCGGAGACTATCGACCTGGCGGAAGACCGCCGCCGCTTCGAGGAGCTGATGAACCATCTTGGTGTTCCGCAGCCGCCGGGAGCGGCCATCAACTCGCTGGAAGAGGCGCATCAGGTGGCGGCAACCGTGGGCTATCCTGTGCTGGTGCGTCCTAGCTACGTGCTGGGCGGCCGTGCTATGGAGATCGTCCATAACACGGATGACCTGACCCGCTACATGAACCAGGCGGTGGAACTGAGCCAGGGCAAGCCAATCCTCATCGATAAGTACCTGGAAGGAAGGGAAGTGGAAGTGGACGCCATCTGCGACAGCGAGCGCGTCCTTATCCCCGGCATCATGGAGCACATCGAGCGGGCGGGCGTCCACAGCGGCGACTCTATGGCGGTGTACCCGGCCCAGAACCTAACGCCGCAAGAGACGGCGGTGATGGTAGACTACACCCGCCGCATCGGGTTGGGGCTTGGCGTGAGTGGGCTGATGAATGTGCAGTACGTGGTCATGCCCAGTGAGGACGGTTCGAACGAGCCGGCAGTGTATGTGCTGGAGGTGAACCCCCGGGCCAGCCGAACCGTGCCCTTCCTCTCTAAGATCACGGGGGTGCCTATGGTCAAGCTGGCTACCTCCATCATGTTGGGCAAGACCCTGGCAGAGATGGGTTACCCGGAAGGGCTGTGGCCGACCAGTCCCCTGGTAGCCATCAAAGCGCCGGTATTCTCCATGTCCAAGCTGGTGGGTGTAGACACCTATTTGGGGCCGGAGATGAAGTCCACCGGCGAGGTGATGGGCATCGATACGACCTTTGATGCGGCGTTGACCAAGGCGCTGCTCTCCGCCGACCTCATGGTGCAGCCGGGCAGCGCCCTGCTGGTGAGCATTGCCGAGCGAGATAAGGAGGAAGTCAAGCCCCTCTTCAGCGGCCTGCACCGCCTTGGTTGTCGCTTCTACGCTACGGAGGGCACGGCCGCACTGCTGCGTTCCATGGACATCCCCGTGGAGCTGGAGGCCAAGAAGATCGGCTTTGGTCACCCGGACGTGGTGGACGTTATCCGTGAGCGCAAAGTCACGGCGGTGGTAAACACCGTCACCGGCCAGCGCAGCCCCCTGAAAGACGGCTTCGAGATCCGCCGCTCGGCTGCGGAGATGCGCATCCCCTGCTTCACTTCACTGGACACGGTACGGGTGGCGGTGCGTTCGCTTCTTATGGGGACTGCCGGCTATTCCGTCCAGCCGCTGCACTACTACGTTGCGGGTGAGAACTCTTTGCCCATATCCTAAGGCGATTACGTTGACTATATTGAGCAGCGCGCTCGTTTCCCAGATGCTCACTGTGCCAGCAGAGTTATGCGCCTGAGGGGGGTTATCTGAAGTTATGGAACCGGAAGCCCAGGCAGTCTACGAGAAGATTAAAAATGAGCTAGCCAACAATGAGTTGGCCGCGGCTTCTGCGCGCCTGGAAGAGGAGCACCCGGCAGACGCAGCCGACATCTTAATGGCCTTGAACGAGTCGCAGCGCCTCGCGCTGGTGGATCGACTGGAGCCGGAGCGGTTGGCCGCGGTCTTCAACTACTTGGACAGTGAAGACGCGGCAGATATGGTGATCATGCTGGACCCCACTACCGCAGCATCCACCCTTGATGAGAGCGATCCCGATGTGGCGGCGGACGTCCTTGGCGAGCTGACGCCGGAGATGGCGGCCGTCGTCTTGGAGCGTATGGAGGAGGGGCAACGGGTGGCGCCGCTGCTGCTACAGCCCGCAGAGAGCGCCGGCGGCGTGATGACCCCGGAAGTCCTGGTGCTGGATGTGGACCAGACCGTGGAAGAAACCCTCGCCTACCTGCGAGCCGCGCAGCCGCCCAGCGGCCTTATCCTTTACCTCTTCGTGGTGGACAGCGAGAAACGGTTGCTGGGCGTGGTCTCCCTACGAGATATCGTCGTAGCCCCTCTGGACGCCAAACTGGAAACGATCATGGACCGGGACGTGATCTCCGTGCGGGCAGGGACCGACCAGGAGGAAGCCGCTCGCCTCATTCGCCACTACGACCTCATGGGGTTGCCGGTGGTGGATGAGGAGAAGCACCTTTTGGGCACCATCACCTTTGATGACGCCGCGGACGTCTTGGATGAAGAGGCCACCGAGGATATCTTCCGGCAGGCGGGCATGTCTTCCGATGAGCAGCTCCAGGGCCCTTTCATGGAGACCGTCCGACGCCGTTCGCCTTGGCTGCTCCTAAACCTCTTCACCGCCTTCCTATCCGCCTATGTAGTGCACTACTTTGCGCCAACTATTGGACAGCTAACCGCGTTGGCGGTCTTCATGCCCGTGATCGCGGGACATGGGGGCAACACCGGCACCCAGGTGGTCACGCTGGTCATCCGCAGCCTCTCGTTGGGAGAGCTCCACCCGCGAGATACGGAGAGCGTCCTGGTAAAAGAGGTGGCCTTTGGTCTGGCGCACGGTCTTGTGGCAGGGGCAATAAGCGCGGCGATAGCGTTTATCTTGATAGGCAACCCCTGGCTAGGGCTGGTGGTTGCCGCAGCCATGATGGGCAACGTGCTGCTGGCGGTGATCATCGGCGCGCTCCTCCCCATGCTGCTGCGGGCAGTGCACTTGGACCCCGCCCTCATGTCTTCCATCTTTCTGACCACGATTACGGATGTCGGGGGGTTCATCATGCTCTTGGGCCTGGCCGCGGCGATGATGCCGCGGTTGCTGGGCGGCTAAGAGCGGTGCACCAACTCCAGGCGACCGTCCTCTCCAACGAGCCCGCTATGGACGGCGTGAACCAGCTATGGCTGGAAGCGCCGGAAGTGGCGCGCGAGACGCAGCCCGGCCAGTTTGTCATGGTGCGTTGCGGAGAGGGATGGGACCCGCTGCTGCGGCGGGCGTTGAGCATCCACCGGGTGCGCCGGGAGGCAGCTACCTTCGCGCTGCTCTACGGCGTCCGCGGCAAGGGCGCCGCCGCGCTGGCCCATAAACGGCCGGGCGACGCCGTCAGTGTGCTGGGGCCGCTGGGCAACGGGTTCACGGTACACCGCAACGTAGAACGATTGCTGCTGGTCGGCTCCGGTTGGGGGGTGTCGCCTTTGATAGCGCTGGCGGAGCAGCAGGTGGCGCGGGGTAAGGCCGGTGACGCTCCTTGCGGGCGCCCCCCAGGCTAAGGCGCACTATCCCACCGCGTGGCTGCCGCCTGAGGTAGAGGTGGTCTACGCTACCGATTCCGACGGCTCGCTGGGCAAGCAGGGCGCGGTGACCGATCTTGCGCCGGAGTACTGGCCCTGGGCCGACGCCGTTTACGCGAGCGGGCCGTTGCTGCTGTACCAGGCGTTGGTCTAGGGTTGCCGACGGGCAGTGGCCTCAGAAGCCGTCTAGCACCGTGCAGGCGCTAATGGAATCGCCAATGGCGTGCGGCGCGGGAGCGTGCTTCTCCTGTGCGGTGGAGACCAAGCGCGGCGTAATGTGACTCGATTCGCCTGGCCTGCAAGGACGGCCCTTGCTTTGAGATGAAAGACCTAGCGCTCTAGCGAGCTACGTGAGTACAGGGCTGACCCCCTCGTTGCTGTCCGGATTGAGGACCCTACCTTCCCGCCATTCCGTCCCTTCGTTGTAAATTTGACGTTCAGCCTTTCCGTGCACGAAAATAAATAGCCACGCTCCCCCTTCCTCTAGCTCCCTCCCACCAGGGGAGGGAGGACTAAAGCGTCCCCTCCCGCTCGATGAGGGAGGGTTAGGGTGCTAGTTAGTGTCAAGCGGTTTTAAGATGGGGTAGGATCCAGTTCTCGGTAGGTTAAGCCACGGACGCCTTTGGGAAGCCCCTTGGTGTTCGTAGGGGCGGGTTTCAAACCCGCCCCTACAGGATTTCCGCCCCTGCTTCAGCGATTGAGCGTAATCTGCTGCTGTTCCTTCCAGATTAGTCGCGGTATAGAGCTTCTCTAACATGAGCATCTGCCACGTTGTTGTCGGCCACCACTGTGCCCCGGATCCACCAACCTCGTTGGGGGTGTAGACCCGCATACGGCGTGGGGGAAGCGGTGAGCGCCCCCGATCCCAACCTTCCCCCGCTTGAGGGGGGAAGGAGTTAGAGAGGACTTAGCGTCCCCTCCCCCTCCAGATGGGGGAGGGTTAGGGTGGGGGTGAAGATAGCCGTCGCGGCTGTCCTTGTAGGGCGCGAAGAGGGCGGCCACTAACCGGTGACCGCCCTTAACTGCGTTGTGTGAGTACTGGCTACTATCTGGGGGCCGGGTGCATCTGGATAGTGGGCAGCGCCTCCGTACGGTTGAGATTTTGGATGCTGATCTTGCCCGCCAGCCCGCGCGCCACTGCTGCGAACTGCTTGGCGGTGGGACTCTCCGGCGCGCCTATGCTTGCCGGGATGCCGTCGTCGCCGCCGATGCGCACCATGGGGTCGATGGGGATTTCGCCCAGGAACTCGATGTCGTACTGCTGGCATACACGTTTGCTTGCGCCGCGGCCAAAGATGTCCACAGGCCCGTCGCAGTGCGGGCAGGTGAAGTAGCTCATGTTCTCGATAAGCCCCAGGAGGGGGACTTCCAGCTTGCGGAACATCGAGATGGCTTTTACGCCGTCCTCCAACGCCACCTCAGAGGGGGTGAGGACGATGACCGCGCCGGTGAGGGGCACCAGTTGGGCGAGGCTCAACGAGGCGTCGCCGGTGCCGGGCGGCAGGTCGATGATTAAGTAATCCAGCTCACCCCAGTCCACGTCCTTGAGCATCTGCTGGATTGCGCCGTGGATCATGGGGCCGCGCCAGACCACTGCCTGGCCGTCCGGAATGAAGAAGCCCATAGACATGATCTTGATGCCGTAGTTTTCGATAACGGGGATGGTGGTGTTGCCCTGGGGCTGGGGCATGTCTTTGACGCCCATCATGCGGGGCACGTTGGGGCCGTAGATATCCGCGTCTAGGATGCCCACACTTGCGCCCATGCGATGCAAGGAGATTGCAAGGTTGACCGATACGGTGCTCTTGCCCACGCCACCCTTGCCGGAGCCTACCGCGATGATGTTGCGGACATTGGGCGCGATCTTGCCCCCGCCGGTAACGCCGGACACCTGCGCGTCCACCGTCAGGTTCACCTTAGCGACACCCGCAATGCCTGCGACGGCATCGTGGACCGACTGCTGAAACTCCTCCCGCACGGGACAGGCCGGCGTGGTGAGGACCAGCTTCAGGTCGACGGCGTCGTCCTTGATAGTGAGGTCTTTGATCATGTCCAAGCTGACTACGTCCCGTCCCAGCTCCGGGTCTTTCACCTGGCTAAGGACGCTCAGCACTTGGGCTTCAGTGATGGCCATTATTGTTGCTCCTCCCGCGGTGATGCACCGCGCTACAGTAGGGTGTTGTGATAACGATTTGCTTGCTACTCAGAAACAGCCAGCCCTATGGCTAGCTGGTGGAAGTTTGTTCAGGATCTTGTGTCACTGCAGTGGGCTCTACCTGGTAGCGGCAACAGGACTGACCCTGGGTAATACTGCGCTCCATGCGCACTTCTGCGCTCAAAACCTCTGCTAGGAAGTGGACGTGCCAAGAGCACAGCTCCGGCTCCGCCGCCGCCACGCGTTGGAAGGGGCAGTTGTAGTCCACAATCTCCGCGCCGTCTTCCGTGGGCGTCCATTCTGAAAGGGTGCCTTCTCGCTCTTCCAGCAGGTTTACCAGTTGCCCGGTGCGTTCCTGCAGCGTTTCGCCCGTTATGTCTTCGCGATAGTCACCGGCCATGTTGACGGCCATGTTGCGGAACACAAGGGTGATCTTCTCCTGTCCGGAGAGGAACGCAAGCTCGGGGCCGTCCAAGGCGCGCACTTCGTCCAGTAGCCGAACCGCCAGCTTGTCGTAGCTCTTTGGAAAGAGCTCCTCCGCATTGTCGGTAAGAGTATAGGAGAAGGCGGGACGTCCCGGACCCTTACGTACCGAGTGGGAGGAGATGAGGTCTTCCCGCTCCAGGACGGCTAAGTGTTGTCGCACCGTCATGGGCGCCATTTGCAGCGCTTGGGCCAGCGTCTCTACGGTACTGGCCTTTTGGCGCTTCAAATGTTGCAGGATTGCCCAGCGCGTTTCTTGGATTGGCATGTCTAGAGGTGAACTAACATATGCTTTTGCTAAGTATAGCAAGGAAGTTATCCACAAGCAAGGTAAATAAGTATTTATTGAAAATACCGTAAAATCATTGACAATTGGAGAAAATGGCGGTAGATTAGTCGTGCGAAATCCCACTGAAGCCAGTCGAGAATAACGACCGCTTACGGAGGTGAGATGGTACAGAATACGTTAGAGCGAGCAGATGAGCAGACGCAGCAGGTTACTGTTACCTGTGCACACTATTGGGTGCTGGGTCGTTCTGTTGCGGACGTGATTACGGGCCAATGCCGCTACTGCGGCAAGCAGCGCCGGTTCTCCGGCGGCGGTGGTGACACTGTCCGGGAAGAGGAACGCCATGCCGACATGGACTACTGGGGCGTAGGCGACCTCAAAGGGCTGAAGGAAAACCCCGCAGCCTAACCTCTGCCGCACTGCAGACAACATCAAAACGCAAAGAGCCCGCCATTGGCGGGCTCTTTCATGATCCTCGGACTGTCTGCAACGGTATAATCGTTTGACCACGTGTCGCAGGTAAACGGCATCCATGTATAGACAGCTCATCGCTCCCCTCCTCTCCAGCGTCGATCCGGAGCAGGCCCACGGGCTTTCGCTCCGGGCGCTCTCGTTGCTGCGGCGCGTGCCGCCGCTAGGGGCCATGGTAAGCAGTGCGTTGCACGTGCAGGACCCGGCGCTTGCCACCGACCTCTTTGGGCTCTCCTTCAAGAACCCCATTGGGCTGGCGGCGGGCTACGATAAGACCGGCGCGGCCGCATCTGCGTTGGCCTGTCTGGGCTTTAGCCACATGGAGATTGGCACCGTGACTCCGCTGCCCCAGGCGGGCAGGGCACGGCCGCGGATCTTCCGTTTGGACGAGGACGAGGCCCTCATCAACCGCATCGGCTTTGCCAGCCTGGGCGCGCAGGCCACTCATGGGTTGCTGCTTCCCCAGCGGCGGGGAGAGGTTATCCGAGGGCTGAACATCGGCCCCAACGCCCAGCACGTCGAGCCCGACCTTGCCCTGCAGGACTACATCGCCTGCTTTAACGCGCTGCACGATGTGGCCGACTACTTTACCCTGAACATCTCTTCCCCCAACACCCAGGGCTTACGGGCGCTCCATGAGAAGGACGCGCTACGGCGGGTGCTGGGCGCGTTCTTTGCGGGAATAGACCACGCGGGCGCGGGTAAACCGGTGCTGATCAAGGTCTCGCCGGACTTGGAGGATGCGCAGCTGGCCGACCTAGTGGAGGTTGCGGCTGAGTATCCGGTGCAGGGCTACGTGGCTACGAACACCACCATTGAGCGTCCTGCCTATCTGCGCAGCCGCTACCAGGACGAAAGCGGTGGGCTGAGCGGCGCGCCCTTGCGGTACGCTCCCTTGAGGTGGTCCGCATGCTCTACCGCCTCACGGGAGGCCGAACACCCATCATCGGCGTGGGCGGCGTGTCAAGCGCAGCAGACGTTATCAAAATGCTGTGGGCGGGGGCGAGCCTGGTTCAGCTCTATACCGGCATGGTGTATCAGGGGCCGGGGCTTATTAGACGGCTGAACCTTGACCTGCGGGAGTACCTTAAGCGGGAAGGCATCCCTTCAGTGAGCGAGCTGGTGGGCAGCGGCTAGGATTCGCCAAAGAGACGCCAGTCGAACTGCTCCAGCGTCTCCAGCACCACATCCGCCGCCGCAATCTCCGCTGCCGGCACCGACTCCGTCCGCACTCCTATGACACGCATGCCCGCGGCGCGCGCCGCGGCCACCCCAGCCGGAGAATCCTCCACCACCACGCAGCGCTCCGGCGCAACTCCTATCTGCTTGGCCGCTAGGAGGTAGATGTCCGGGGCAGGTTTGCCTCGCTGTACCATCTCCCCTGAGACTACAGTGCGGAACATTTGGCGCACGCCGAGGCCATTGAGCGTCGCTTCGACACATGCCCTTAGGGAGGAGGAGGCAAGCCCCAGGGGGAGCTTTCGCCGCGTGGCCTCTGCAACCAGCTGCACGGCTCCGGGCAACGGTGTGATGCCGCCGCTGAGAATCTCCAGCACAAACGTATCGTAGCGGTCGATGAACGCTTGGGGTGTGCCCGACAGCTCGTAGGTGCGCTTGAAGCCAGCGAAGGTAGAGACGGCGTCGGTGCCGATGTACTCCCGGTAGACCTCCCAGGTGAGATCCGCCCCGTACTCTGCAAGCACCTGGCAGCAGGCCTGGAAGTGGAGCGGCTCGCTGTCCAGCAGCACGCCGTCCATGTCCAGGATGAGTCCGCGGTACGGGGGCAATGGGGTAGTCAGGGTGCTGTTACTCGAGCGATTAGGCAAGGGCGTTGGCAGGGGCTGGGGTTGGTGAGAGCTGCGGCAGGGCGAGGGCAAGGGTGTCCATGACCAATCGGGGATTGGCATTCTGCTCGACGCGGCGGAGGGCCGTGCGCAGGGCAGCGAGGGCAAGGGCCACCTCCGATGGGTTGAGCTGCGCGCCGTACTGCTGGTAGTGCAGCGTCTCCTGTACGTAGACGATGCCATCCTGGCAATCGTTCTGCACCAGCAACAGGTCGCGCCACCAGAGCAGCCAGACCTGGAGGAGGGCTTGTAGGGCTTCCCGTTGCGACTCCTGCTGGGGGCCGGTGCTCCCGGCAAGCTGCAGCCGGGCAGCGGTGTCTCCCTCCAGCAACGCCCGCAGCGTCTGGAAGCGCTCCTCTAGCTGCTCAAAGACCTCCGGCCGCTCCAGCGCTCCTAAGGCCCGTCCGGGGCAGCCCTGGGCGTAGGCTGCAATGCGGCGGGCATCCGCGGCGTTCAGGCCGTGCTGCTCCTCCATGGCCCGCACTAGGGGCGCAGTGGGGACCGGATCCAGCGCGACGCGCTGGCAGCGAGAGCGGAGGGTGGGCAGGATGGAGTCTTCAGCCGCGGAGGTGAGGATGAGCATAGACTCCGGCGGCGGCTCCTCCAGCACCTTCAGCAGGGCATTTGCCGCCTCTGTACTGAGGTGCTCCGCCTCCTGGATAATGGCAACTCGCATGCGGCCTTCGAAGGGGCGCAGGTGGAGGGAGTGTTGCAGCTCCCGCACCGCTTCGATGCTCAGCTCCCGTTCGCCCGCGCCTAAGGAGAGCTCCGTGACGTCCGAATGGATCCCCTGCAGGATGCGCTGGCACTGGGGGCACTCGCCGCAAGGGGGCTCCTCGCCGCGGCAGTTGACGGCGCCGGCAAGGGCGCGCGCCAGCATGCTCTTGCCTACGCCCTGGGGGCCGGTGAAGAGATACGCCTGGGCCAGCCGCCCGCTCGCCAGCGCGTTGCGGAGGGTGGCTACGGCGGCCTGGTGTCCGATGAGCCCCCAGTTGTCCTGGGCCATCTTAGCGGTTCCTGAGCGCCGGGGATGCCAGAGATATGGGCCGGCGGATTACAGGTCCCACTGCATCAGGTCTTGGTAGGTCTCCCTGCGTCGGATGAGGCGGGCCTGGCCCCCATTGACCATGACCACGGCAGGACGGGGCGCTAGGTTGTAGTTGCTGGCCATGGCGAGGCAGTATGCTCCCGAGGCGGGGAGGGCTAGGAGGTCGCCGGGCTGGAGCGCCGGGCCATGGTACTCCTGGATAAGGATGTCGCCGGACTCGCAGTACTTCCCGGCAATGGTCACCGTCTCCGCGGGAGGATCGGCCATGCGGTTGGCGACCGCGGCGTCGTACTGCGCGCTGTAGAGGGCCGGCCGGATGTTGTCCGCCATGCCGCCGTCCACCGCCACGTACTTGCGAACGCCGGGGATATCTTTGGATGCGCCCACGGTGTAGACGGCCACGCCGGCGCGGCCCACCATGGAGCGGCCTGGTTCCAGGATCATGCGCGGCAGGGGCAGGTTGTGCTGCTCGCAGGCCTGCTTCAGGGCGCCGGTAACGGTCTCGGCGTAGCGCGCCAGGGACGGCGCGGGCTGCTCCGGCAGGTACTGCACCGCGTAGCCGCCGCCGGGGCTGAACTCCTGGAGCCGTAGCCCCTGCTCCCGCACCATCTGGGCGGCAAAGGCTATTACGCCCTCAATGGCGTCGGTATAAGGCGAGGTCTCGAAGAGTTGGGAGCCCAGGTGCATGTGGATGCCCACCAGGTCCAGATGGGGGCTGCTCTGGGCGCGGGCGATGGCCTCCGCGGCCGCGCCTGTAGCCAGGGTGAAGCCAAATTTGCTGTCGGTGGCGCCGGTGGCGATGTAGGCGTGGGTGTGAGGGTCGACGCCGGGGGTGATACGCACCATGACGGCCTGGGTCTTGTCGAGCTGCTGGCAGATGGACTCCAGGGTCTCCATCTCGTAAAAGTTGTCGAGGACGATGCGTCCCACACCCAGGTCCACCGCCATGGCCAACTCCTCCGGCCCCTTGTTGTTGCCGTGGAAGTAGACCCGTTCCAGGGGGACGCCCGCCGCTTGGGCCACGGCCAGCTCGCCGCCGGACACGATGTCCAGCCCTAACCCCTCCTCGGCAAAGAGCTTGGCCAAGGACTTATTGATGTAGGCTTTGGAGGCGTAGAGGACGGCCAGATCCGGATAGCGGCTGCCGAACTCCTGGAGGAAGCCCCGGCACTGCTCCCGCAAGGTGGCCTCGTCAAAGAGGTAGAGGGGGGTGCCGTAGGTGGTTGCCAGCTCCGAGACGTCGCAGCCGCCAATGGTGAGATGGGCCTGAGGGCTGCATTCCGCGGTGACGGGGAAGAGCTCTAGGATGGGGAAACGGGGGTCCATTGCGCCTCCTTGCAGGGTCGGTGAGAGATGAGTTGCTGACGATTATAGCACGAGGCGGAGGCCGCGATGCCAGGTTTGACAGCCGCAGGCATCCTTCATAGCATGAATGCATGGCGCGCGGATCAAAGCGGCAGCGGGTGCAGTGGGACGCCTCCAGGCTCCAGGCGCTGCGGCGTCACATGGGGATGACCCAGGACGCCATGGCCGAGGAGCTGGGCACCCGCCAGCAGACCATTAGCGAGTGGGAACGGGGGCTCTACAAGCCCCGGGGCGCATCCCAGACCCTGCTCACCCTGGTGGCGGAGCGGGCCGGCTTTGACTACGACGCCTCCGGCTCAACCACGCTGCCTTCACCTTCCTAGCCCCCTGCCTCCCGTCCCCATAGCGCCCTCTTCCAAACTTGAGGAACAGCAGCAGATTATGCTCAATCACTAGAGCAGGGCGTAAAGCCTGTAGGGGCGGGTTTCAAACCCGCCCCTACTAACACGAAGAGGATTCCCGAAGGCGTTCGTGGCTAACCTAATCCTACTACCTTGAAAACCGCTTGACACGAACCAGCACCCCCACCCTAACCCTCCCCCATCGAGAGGGAGGGGACACGTAAGTCCTCCCTAACCCCATAGCAGAACCAAGGGCATCACGCGCTGATGGTTTACACGGAAACGTGTATACTAGGAGCATGGGTAACATGGATGGTAGGGGCAAGAAGAGTGAAGGCGCGGAGAGCCGCCTGGCCCGGCGCTGGGCCGGCGTGCCTACCGAGCAGCCCCTGAGCACCCAGGAGGGAGAGCAGGTGCGGGTGCTCTTCCCCGGCCTCGTGAATCCAGGGCCGGGGCCGGACTTCCTGGGCGCGGTGCTCGCCACGGAGCGGGGACGCATCGTGCGGGGAGACGTAGAAGTGCACCAGGCTACCAGCGGCTGGCGGGCCCACGGCCACGGCGCAGACCCCCGCTACGCCCGGGTGGTGCTCCACGTGGTGGGCAAGGACGATCAGGGCGCGCCCACCGAGCTCCCGATGGGCGGCCGGGCGCCGGTGCTCGTGCTGGCGCCTGATCTGGCCGCGCGCTCCGCTCTCTCTAATCTAACAGGAGGGCAGGCAGGGCCATGCGCGGGATGCCGCGTAACGGAGCCGGAGCAGCTGGAGGCCCAGGGCGCGATCCGCTTTACCATCCACACCCGGCGTTGGATGCGGCGCATCGCAGCGGCGGGTCCGGAGCAGGCGTTCTATCAAGGACTGCTGGAGACGCTGGGAGTGGGCCCCAACCGGCCGCTCTACGCCCGACTGGGCGCAGCGTTGCCCTGGACCACGTTGCAGCGCATCCTTACAGCCCACGACTGGTCGCGCCTCACCGCCCAGGCGCTCCTGCTGGGCGCGGGCGGTTGCTTAGCGTTAGAGGGCGCTGCGCCGAAGGCGGTTGCGCCGGACTCTTGGCAAGAGCTGAGGCGGCGTTGGGCCGGCTTGCAGCATCCCGTGGTGATAGCGGCGCAGGAGTGGCGCCGCTCCGGCACCCGCCCCGCCGCGCAGCCCTGGGTGCGGCTGTTAGGAGCGGCCGCCCTACTGGTCCGCTGGAGGGAGGGCGGCCCGTCGGTGGTGATGGCCTCGCAAGGGATCGCGCTTGAGCGGCCCCTTACCCGTTTACGTTCCCTCTTCACCGTAGCAGCGGAGGAGGCTGAGCTGGGGCTGCCCTGGGCCGCCCTCGGCCCCGGCCGGGCGGATAGTCTGGTGGTGAACCTGCTGCTGCCGTACCTGGCCGCCCAGGCAGAGTTGCGGAGTGACGCGGGGCTAAAAGAGACCGCGCTCCGTAGCTATAGAGACTACCCCGGCCTGGAGGCGGACACCGTCGTGCGGGCAACCGCGACCCGGCTGGGGTTGGAGCCTAAGGGGCTGACCGCCTGCCAGCAGCAGGGATTGCACCACCTCAGCCGCTGGTATTGTGCCCGAGGGCGGCAGGCCCGTTGCCCGCTGCGGCGAGGCGATTAAGCCAGCGCGAGGTTGGGGTAGATGTCCAGGTCTAAGCCAGCACGGTCGCCGGCCTGCCAGCGGTAGAAGCCGCAAGCGGCCACCATCGCGCCGTTGTCGGTGCAGAGGCGGGGCGGCGCCACTACTACGGGCACCGGGGCTCGTGCGGCCATCTCCTCCCGCAACGCCAGGTTAGCGGCAACACCGCCGCCCAGGAGGATGCTGGCTGCCTGAAAGCGCTCCGCCGCCGCCACAGCCTTACTCACCAGCACATCAACCACGGATTCCTGGAAGGCCGCGGCCACCTGGGCCACGGGCACCTGCCCGCCATCCTTTTGCAGCTGCTGGATGAGGTGGAGGCAGGCGGTCTTGAGGCCGCTGAAGCTAAAATCGTCGTTGCCGCGCAGCCAGGCGCGGGGTAGGGCAAATTTGCCCGCGTCCTCGCCCTGAGCCGCTTTTTGGATAGCGGGACCGCCGGGAAAGCCGAGCCCCAGCAGCCGGGCCACCTTGTCGAATGCTTCGCCCGCGGCGTCGTCGCGGGTGTGGCCGAGGGCCCGGTAGCGGCCGTGCGCTTCCATGAGGAAGAGGCCGGTATGGCCTCCTGAGACCAGGAGGCAGAGGGCGGGCAAGGGCGGCGGCTCGGCGTCCAGCCAGTTGCTATAGATATGGCCCTCCATGTGGTTCACAGGAATCAGGGGGAGGTTGCGGGCAAAGGATAAGGTCTTGGCGTAGCTAAGGCCCACTAGGAGGGAGCCGGCCAACCCCGGCCCGTAGGTTACGGCGATAGCGTCGATCTCGCCCCAGTCTAAGTCGGCCTGCTCCAGGGCTTGGTTGACGGCCTGGGGCAGCGCCAAGAGGTGCTGGCGAGAGGCCACCTCCGGCACGATGCCGCCGAAGCGGGCGTGCAGCGCCTCTTGGGAAGCGACCACGTTGGAGAGGAGGCGGTGGCCGTCCTCCACCACCGCTACGGCGCTCTCGTCGCAGGAGGTTTCGACGCCGAGGATGAGCAGGTTAGGCTCCGGGGAAGGAGGCGCTGTAGATCTGTCTGTCGCCTATGAGGATGATGCGGCCACGCTCCTGATCCAGCCAGAAGGCGTGGATGGGCGGCAGGTCACCCAGCGTGTGCTGGCGCAGGAACACGCCATCTTCCTTGCGGATCACGACCACGCGTTTGTTGCCCTCGTCCAGGACGTAGAGGTTGGCCGAGGAGGGGAGGCTGGTGATGGCGATGGGGTTGGTGAGGGGCTTGTCCAATCCATCCAAGCTGAGGCGCTGGGCTGTGCCATCCATAAGCTTGATGACCCTACCCTCGCGAGAGAGGAAGTAGATGTGCTGGTCGATGTAAAAGTCGACGCTGTCCTCCAGGTCGATATTCCTTGCGGTGACCCGTGCCGGCGCGTCGAATCCGTCCACTGTCGGCATGTGGCGCAGCACCTGATTTCCCTTGGGGTCGAGGATATAGAGCGCCCCGTTGGCGCCGGCGGCGGCCTGGAAGCTTGTCCAGGATTGCGTGCCCCTTAGGGTCAACGGTTGCGGGCCGGCGGGCGCGTCCACTTCCACCAGTCCGTAACTCTCATCCAGCGCCAGCAAGCTGTTCCGCGTCCAATCGCCTCCGCTGGGCAACCACAACAGCTTGGTGAGGCGGCCCTGGTATGCGCCGTTCTGAGGCAGCACGGAGGCTATGGACGTGGCTGTCCCACCGCCCTGCGCGCCGGAAAGGGGGAACTGGAGCACCTGATTGCCTAGCTTGTCCAGGAGATAGAGACGGTCTGCTTGCACCACCGGGTCCCGCAGCAGCACGTTGCGGCCCAGCAGCGCGGGGGCATCGGCTACCAGGCGCACGTCTTGGAGCGGCTCCACTGCATCCAGCGCGGCCAGAGCGTCTTCTACCTGTTGATAGAGTCTCGCGACCCCCGCGTTGGGGGTCTTGACCACGGCTTCGCGTAGCAGCACTGCCGCTTCCCGTAGGTGGGCGCGGCGCTCGTCCTTGGAGGGCGCGCTCAATGCTCGCAGCCAGAGAGTATGTGATTGCTGTATCAGCGCCTCCGCCTGCACTAGCGTCTGTTGATTAATCCCTTCCCGGATGGCCTGCGTGCCAGTGGCCAGTCCACCCAGCAAGAAGAGCCCTGCCACTGCCAGGGCTACGGGCTTTAGTAGGCTTCGGCTAATGCGGCTGCGGTAGCGACCGGGCATCTTGGGGTTTAAAGCGATGCCCAGATCTAGCGTAGGGATAGGCTCCCAAGAACGGGCGTCTAAGCGAGATGAAACGGAACGCCAGGGCGGCACTCTACCGGTATCGAAGGGGGAGTACTCGTCGTCCTCCATCTCCGTCCTCGGTGGTGGGGGCGGCGCGCTGGGCGCCGAGCTGGGCGCCGCAGTAGAGGCCTCTTTCCACTGCACCCGGGGCGCCACCGCTAGGACAGCGTAGGACGAAGTATTGGCCGCAGCGCGGTAGATAGTCGCCATGCCCTGCTCTAGGCGCTGGCGGAAGCTGGCCAGCAGCAGGTGGCTTTCCACCATCTCATGGAGGGGTGACGTGGAGAGCACCAGGGTCTCTTCCGGCAGCAGGCGGTGGTGGCGCGCCCAGACCTGTTGGGTGTCGGCTGCGCCCAAACGATCCTTAGGGTCGCCCGGCGCAGGGGCCAGGGAAAGGCTGTTCTTAGGGCCGATGAGTTGGGCTGCGGCTGGGCCCGCGTAGCCTAAGTAGAGGTCGGAGTTCTGGAGGTAGGCGCAGACGATCCCGACGGTAGAGCGATCCTCCGGCGCTGCCAGGTAGTTTTCCGCCAGCAGTCCTTCGTGGGTGCGTTTGAGCGCTTCTTGCAGACGTCCCGTGATGGATGATCCTCCGACGGAGAACTGCACGATGAAGCTCTGGGCCACCCGGGTGCAGGTCTCCTCCGGGTACGGCCCGTCCGCTTCCAGCACGATGAAGAGATGGGCAAGCTCGCCCTCTTCCCGCATAGTGTGGATGCGGATGAAGGGGCCTTCTTCCCGAGCCTCCCCGTGCACCATGTTGAGCTGCATGATGAGGGGAGCTTTGAAGTGGCGACCGTTTTCCTGCACCATGCTCCTAGCGCCTTAGTTCATTCCGCCGCGCATCCCGATGGTCTGCCGTATGCTGGGGCTCTCTACTCTTGCGGGCATTATACATGGGTCTCGCCTTGACTGTAACTGCTTCCGCGCCTTTTTACCCTCATTAGTCTGCTAGCGCAGCCATTGCGCTGCGGCGGCTTCTGCCACCTGAGTAATGGCTCTTGTTCGCAGGGTCCTATGTAGGACCAATGGCACGCGCTCCCCTTGATCCCCTCTCGCTACGAGGGAGCGGGGAGAAGAGAAGTGGCTATGAGGGGACACCCCTCAAACTCCCTGCCTGTGGGGCCAGCCCCTCAGGACTCCCCGTTGCAGGGTCTATGTATGACCAAAGGCACGCGCTCCCCTTGATCCCCTCTCGCTACGAGGGAGCGGGGAGAAGAGAAGTGGCTATGAGGGGACACCCCTCAAACTCCCTGCCTGTGGGGCCAGCCCCTCAGGACTCCCCGTTGCAGGGTCTATGTAGGACCAAAGGCACGCGCTCCCCTTGATCCCCTCTCGCTACGAGGGAGCGGGGAGAAGAGAAGTGGCTATGAGGGGACCCCCCTCAAACTCCCTGCCTGTGGGGCCAGCCCCTCAGGACTCCCCGTTGCAGGGTCTATGTAGGACCAAAGGCACCCGCTCCCCTTGATCCCCTCTCGCTACGAGGGAGCGGGGAGAAGAGAAGTGGCTATGAGGGGACACCCCTCAAACTCCCTGCCTGCGGGGCTGGCCCCTCAGGACTCCCCGTTGCAGGGTCTATGTAGGACCAAAGGCACGCGCTCCCTTTGATCCCCTCTCGCTACGAGGGAGCGGGGAGAAGAGAAGTGGCTATGAGGGGACACCCCTCAAACTCCCTGCCTGTGGGGCCAGCCCCTCAGGACTCCCCGTTGCAGGGTCTATGTATGACCAAAGGCACGCGCTCCCCTTTGATCGCCTCTCGCTACGAGGGAGCGGGGAGCGGGGAGAAGAGCCCCTCAGTGGCAGGGTATGAGGGGACACCCCTCAAACTCCCTGCCTGCGGGGCCAGCCCCTCAGGACTCCCCGTTGCAGGGTCTTATGTAGGACCAAAGGCACCCGCTCCCCTTTGTCCCTCTCGCTACGAGGGAGCGGGGAGAAGAGAATTGGCTATGAGGGGACACTCCTCAAACTCCCTGGCTGCGGGGCCGGCCCCGCAGGACGCCCTGTTGGGTAAATGTTCGTTAGCATTGGACCGGCCTCGGGAAGCATGTTATGGAGTGATAGACTCAGAGCAGGGCGAACAGGATATGGACGTAGTGCGATTACAGATACGGGTGCGCCCCGGCGCGCGCGAAACCCGGATCATCGGCTGGGAAGAGGGTGTGCTCCAGCTAAGCGTCCACGCGCCCGCGAGAGATGGTCAGGCTAATCGGGCGGTCACCGAGCTGGTGGCCCAGACGTTGGGTGTGCCCAAGAGCGCCGTGACCCTCCATCGAGGAGCGCGCGGCCGCGACAAAGTGCTGCTTGTCGAGACTATGAGCGCGGAAGAGCTGCGCCGGCGGCTGGACGCGCTGCCCATTAGAGGATCCGAATAAGGAACTCCCCCAGGAACTGCAGGAGAAAAATCGCCACCAGGGGCGTGATATCTATATTCGCAATGGTGGGCACGACGCGACGGATGGGGAGGAGAATGGGATCGGTGACCTGCATCAGCAGCATCACCATAGTGTTGTCCCTGGAGACGGGGAACCAGGAGAGAATGGCCCTGATGAAAATGGCCCAAGTAAGCACTTGAATGACAAAGAAAATAAACTGTGCGATAAAATCCACTAGTCCTCCTGTTTATTACCCAGGGCTTGTGATTTGAGGTAAGCTGCCTCTACTGCCCGAATGAAGATGCTGCGGAGGGCGCCGTCCTCCATGACTTGGAGTGCTTCCGTGGTGGTGCCGCCAGGTGAAGTGACCTGGTTCCTCAGCACTGCCGGGTGGGCTCCCGTTTCCTTGGCGTATAAGGATGACCCCACCAGCGTTTGCAGCGCCATACGCTCCGCCACCTCCCGGCTCAGGCCAATGTGCACGCCTGCATCGGTAAGGGCTTCCAGCACCAAGAAGACGTACGCGGGCCCGCTGCCGCTCACGGCGGTGGCCATGTCCAGGTAGTGCTCTTCTGCAGCGTAGATCTCGTCTCCCAGCACATACAACACCTCCAGCGCCGCAGTCTTCTGCGCATCGGTCACGGCGGAGGTGGCCGTCCACATGCTCATACCCAGGCCAATCTGTGCCGGCGTGTTGGGCATCACCCGCACCACGGCTGCGTGATCCAGGCCCTTGGTAAGGGAGCGCAGGGTGACGCCGGCGATGATGGAGAACACCAGCTGGTCCGGTACCAGGGTACCGCTGAGGTCTGAGAAGACCTGCTTCAGGGTCTGGGGCTTCACCGCGAGCACAACGGTCTCCGCTTCTTCCACCGCTTCACGGTTGGTAGCGCTGCACGTAATGGCGTAGTCGGAGGCAAGCTGATCTCGGCGGGCCGCGACGGGTTCCGCAACCATTACATTGGCTGCTGCGACTACGCCTTGCGCCAGCAGACGCGCCAGGATAGCCTCACCCATGACGCCGCCTCCGATGATAGTGAGGGAGTTGAGCATACTAGTACGTCCTTGCTCCAAAGATTGCCCGTCCAATGCGCACCATAGTCGCCCCTTCCTGAATAGCAACCTCGTAGTCGCCGCTCATACCCATGGAGAGTTCCTGCAGGCCATGCTCGTCCCGGAGCTCCCGCAAGCGGCGGAAGACCGGCCGAACCGACTCCGGGTCGCTGGTCTCCGGCGCCACGGTCATCATACCTTCTACCGAAAGCTCCGGCACTGCACGGATGGTCTGGAGCGTCGCGGGCAGATCCTCTGGGCGGAAGCCGTGTTTGCTGGGTTCGCCGGAGACGTTGACCTCCAGCAGAAGGCGCAGGGTGCGGCCGCCGGCGCGGCGGGCAAGCGCCTCGGCCAAGTGCACGGAATCGATGCTCTCGATGACATCAAAGAGGTCGAGGGCGGCCTTGACCTTGTTGGTCTGAAGGTGGCCGATGAGATGCCAGGTGGGCTTAGGGGTGAGATAAGCTAGTGCGGGCAGCTTCTCCGCCGCCTCCTGCACCCAGTTCTCGCCGAAGTGGCGCAAGCCGGCCCCATGCGCGGCCTCCACCAGCTCTTTAGAGAAGGTCTTGCTCACTGCCACCAGCGTCACTTCCGAGGGATCTCGTCCTGCGGCGCGGGCGGCTGCGGCAATGCGGCCCATCACCTCCCCAACGTTGGCGTTGACCTCCGCCAGGCGCGCCGGGGAGAGCGCTGTAGTGGTGGTCATGCTAGCAGACTCCGCACAGCTTGCAGCCGGAGGGCGGGCAAGGACGGGAGACGTTGAGTTTCCCCGCTCGGGCCAGCTCCATGCTGAAGAACTTGTTGGGCATGCCCGAGTCCAGCATGGACCAGGGCAGCGGTTCCCCAACGGTGAGGGGATGGTCGATATAGGCGTTCACGTCGACCTGAGCGGCCGCTGCGGCCCGCTTCCATGCGCCCAGGCTGGTCTGCTCCATCAGCTCAATCACCTCGCCCACGCGGCGGTCGCCCCGGGAGAGGATGCCCTCTATCCAGTACCACTCGGGGCTGTCCGCCCGCACCTTGATGCCTTTGGGCTTCAGAGTGGAGCGCAGCAGGTTGAGACGGCTGGTGATAAGCGCCGGCGTGGTCATGGGCGCCCACTGTAGCGGTGTCACCGGCTTAGGCACAAAAGGGCTCACGTTCAGCGTCATCTGTGTGCCGGGATTCTGGCGGTCCAGGCGAACTTTGCAGGCCTGGGCTAGGTCCGCCATCGCGACAATGTCCTCTTCGGTCTCTGTGGGCAAGCCCACCATAAAGTACATCTTCACCTGCCGCACGCCGTAGTGGCCTATAAGGTCGGCGGCGCGGAAGCAGTCCTCCTCCGTCACACCCTTGTTGATATAGCGGCGCATGCGCTCGCTGCCGGCCTCCGGCGCGATGGTCACCGTCTTGGTGCCGCTCTCCACCAGCGCCTGCACCACCACCGGCGAGAGGTTGTCCGTCCGCAGCGAGCTAAAGGAGAGCCTGGCGCCCATAGCCCGCAGGGCCAGCACCAGCTCCTCCAGCTCCGGATGGTCGGAGACGATTGGCCCAACCAGCCCGATGCGTGCCCGATGCCGCAGCGCCACCTTGGCGTCTTCCAGCAGCAGGTCCATGGAACGGAAGCGCGGCGGGCGTGACAAGAAGCCCACCAGGCAGAAGCGGCATCCCCGGCCGCAACCGCGGGCTATCTCCATTAAAGAGAGGTCGCCTAGCTCCGTGTCCGGCGTGTAGAGGCGGCTCATGGTGGCGTAGTTGTTCATGTCCCATTCAAGCTGGCGGGTAATGCCCGGGAACTCCCCGCCTCCTTCTATGAGGGGACGGTGCACCAGGGGCACGTAGACACCCGGCACGCGGGAGAGCTCCTCCAGCTGATCGTAGTGGCTGGCGCCCGAACCGGCTATCTCCGCGAGGGCGCAGAGCACCGGCTCCCCCTCGCCCACCACAAAGGCGTCGAAGAAGAGGGACAAGGGCTCTGGGTTGGCCGTGGCACAGGGCCCGCCGCAGATCAGCAACGGGTGCCTATCGTCCCTGTCCTCGGCGCGCACCGGAATGCCGGCGGCTCGCAGGAAATGTGGGATGTTGAAGAAGTCCAGCTCGTAGGAGATGGAGAAGGCCACCATGCTGAAATCCCGCATGGGTCGCTGAGACTCTATGCTCAAGGGCGCAAGGGGCGCCTCGTCCTTCGGCAGTTCCCAAAAAACGCGCTCACAAACGACCTCATCCAGGGAGTTCCACTTATCGTAAATGGTCTGGAAGCCCAGGTTGGACATGCCCAGATAGTAGTTGTTGGGGTAGGCCAAGGCTATAGCCGTCTTGCCGCCCCAATCCTTGAGAACCGCGCCCTGCTCTTTTGCCAGCTGGCCGCGTAGTTGGCTTATCTGATTCCAGGCCATTGCGTGCTCGTAGTATTTATTATGTTCATGTCTCCATCAAAGGTTTCACCCATTATAGGAGAGTGGAGGCTATTCGTCACAAAAACCTACAACTTGGTAGCGGGGCAATTTCCTGCAAGCTGCTTATGGCTTATAGCGGTCCCGTTGAATCCATGAGCGCATGGCGCTTCAACAAGCTCCGACGAGCAGATTCTTGCCGGCCCGGATTCAAACCAATCCACGGTCTCCAGCCTTTAAGGTACTAATTCTAGAGAAGCTCTATCCTGCGACTTATCTTGAGGAACAGCAACAGATTGTTCTCAACCCCTGGAGCAGGGCGTAAACCCTGTAGGGGCGGGTTTCAAACCCGCCCCTACGAACACGAAGGGCTTCCCGAAGTAAGATGTTCTCCGCGTAAGTAAACGCGCTCCGCAGTACGCCGCGTTATCGGTCTGGCAACGGTCGTATCATGAGAAAACAGCAGCAGATTATTCTTAACCCTAGCAGGGCGTAAACCCTGTAGGGCGGGTTTCAAACCCGCCCCTACGAACACGAAGGGCTTCCCGAAGCCGTCTGTGGCTTTAAGATGTTCTCCGCGCGTAAGTTAAACGCGCTCCGCAGTACGCCGCGTATATCGGTCTGGCAACGGTCGTATCATGAGAAAACAGCAGCAGATTATTCTTAACCCTTGGAGCAGGGCGTAAACCCTGTAGGGGCGGGTTTCAAACCCGCCCCTACGAACACGAAGGGCTTCCCGAAGCCGTCTGTGGCTTTAAGATGTTCTCCGCGCGTAAGTTAAACGCGCTCCGCAGTACGCCGCGTATATCGGTCTGGCAACGGTCGTATCATGAGAAAACAGCAGCAGATTATTCTTAACCCTTGGAGCAGGGCGTAAACCCTGTAGGGGCGGGTTTCAAACCCGCCCCTACGAACACGAAGGGGCTTCCGGAAGCCTTAAGTCTCGTTTGCCTGTCCATTAAAGGAGGACAAGGATGAATAGGTTGTCTCCAACCCTTGAGCAGAAGGTCAGAGAGCTGTGGAATATCTCATAACAAAGGGTGATTCTTGGAGTAGAATGAGAGCCTATTCTTAGCAGGTGTGAGGAGCCATGGAAGTAGAACGCTGTTTGGCTGTTCTGGCCGGAGTGCCCGCAAAAGTGAATGCGCTCGTTGCCGGGCTGAGTGAAGAGCAGTTCCGGTGGCATCCCGAAGATGGCGAGTGGTCAGTGAAAGAGGTGCTCTGCCACCTGCGAGACTCCGCCAATCTCTACAACGTGCGCATGCAGCGCATGGCCACGCGTGATGAGCCTTACCTGCCGGCCTGGAACCAGGAAGAGCACGCAAAAGGCTATCTTGCTGAGGATACGGCGCTGGTACTGCCGGCCCTCATCGAGAACAGGCTGGAGATAATCAGCTTCCTGCGGGACCTTGCGCCCGCTAGCTGGGACCGGCGCGGCACCCACGAGGAGACGGGCATCATCAGTCTGCGGGCGATGCTTGATCGGGAAACCCTTCACGAAATCGATCACATCAACCAACTCCGACGCCTGCGCGCCGGCGCCCTGGAGCACGCACGGTAGGAATCCGTTTTGTGTTAGGGCAAACAATGCTGGCCCTCAGCTACGGCGCCACCGTTGCCGACGATGCCAGGTGGTATGCCGTCCACTCCCCACTAACGCCAGCCCCTTCTCAGTAGGGGTGCGGGCGCCAAACCCCTGCGCCTGAGCGCGGGCGTTTACTCCGACCAGGTACGGCCCAGAGCTAGCTGCTGGCTCATAGCCTCGTAGGTGTAGGGGGAAAGATAGACGTTCTCCGTACAGCCCTTGCAGAGGTGCGGGCCCAGCGGCCTCTCCATCTCCATAGCGGTCCGGGCCTCGTGGATGCGAGGCAAAGGCACTTTCCAGTAGCTCTGGCAGGAGGGACATTGCACCGAGATGTCCGTGTCCATCATGTTGAAGTCGGCGCGGAGGAGACACACCAACTCGCCTAAAGCGGGCTCTGGATGCTGCGGCTGATAGAGGACGGGCCGGTTCAGCGGCATGAACCCTGGCGCTTGCACTGCGGTCACCTCCACCACTGGCACCACCGGCTTTCCCAACGCGAGCGCTGCGCCCAGCTCTTGGTGCACCCACGCCGAGCTCGCGCCACCATCCGTCAGGAAGGAAACGATCTCCGAACTGTCGCGCATAGCACCAATGACCGCATTGTTCACGGAGGTGCCGGGATGCGGGTAGTGTTCGTACATATAGGCCCGCATACCTATCCGCTCCAGCACGTGCCAGAGTCGCTCCACTACCAGGAAATCTTCATGGGCGTGGGAAAGGTAGACGTGGAAGGGATACTCCGCTGGCTGCGGAGCAGGAGGTGGGCGGAAGGAGAACCTTCTAAAGGTCATTTAGCTTGATAACGATTCGCCGCCAGACGAGGCGGCCTAGTGTCTCTTGAAATGCTTTCTCATCTAGTTTGTTAGAGCGGTACCCAGTCGATCCGGTTGAGGTTCAGGTCGCCGTCCAGGCGAACTTTTGCAATCCATGCCACCGTCTCTAGCTCCGTAGCCCGCTGGCGCAACTGGATCGACTCGCTGCTGCCGGGCAGGTCCGGTGCGTCGGGCGCGATGGCGGAGGTTACCCGCACCAGCAGTTGGGCCGCCCCCTTGTGCGCTTCGATGTAGGAGAGGGTGGTGTCCCAGGCGATCTGCCAGCCGTCGCGGCGCAGGCATTGCGCTACGGCGGCTTCTGCTGCTTGGGTGACCTCTTTTGTTTGCAGGCCCCTATGAATGACCATGGCACCCTCTCCCCTTAGTCCCCTCTCCCTACGAGGGAGAGGGGGAAGAAAATTGGATATGAGGGGACACCCCTCAAACTCCCTGCCTGCGGGGCTGGCCCCTCAGGACTCCCCGTTGCAGGCCCCTACGAATGACCATTAGCTAACTTCGGACCTTTAGCCTTTCCCCTTAGTCCCCTCTCTCCCTATGGCAGAGGGAGAGGGTGCTGATTCAGGAACTTCAAACTCGCCTGATGAACAATGGATATGAGGGGATTGGCACCCCTCTTAGAACTCCCTTGCCTGTTCGGGATTGCTGTCCACTGGATCTCACTCCTTTACTTCTGCCTGCAGGACTCAGGACCCGTTGCAAAATGCCCAGCAGTGAATGACCATGACACTTTTCCCCTTAGTCCCCTCTCTGCCGTTTCTTATTCCTGAGTAAGCTCTTGAGTTGCAAAATAGAACTGCTCGAACTCTTTCCCTGCTCTAGCCCCTTCCCTATTCCCCTATGTTCTGGAGTCACTGGCATTTCCAGAGAAATGGGATTCATTAGGGGGATTGTTGGCTGAGAATGCAGTCATGAGGGGACACCCCTTTTGGTTTGGATAACTCCCTGTATAACCTGCGGGGTTGGCCCCTCAGGACTCCCCGTTGGGTAGATGTTAGTTAGCACTGGGACCAGCCGCAGGACTGGCAGGTCATGCAGCCTTCCGACATGTAGACGGCGGCCTGACCGCAGTCCGAGCAGATGGCCCCAATGGAGCGTCCTTCCGAATACTGCGCGGACATCTTGGCCATAGGCAGCTCTTGAGCCGAGCCGGCGGTCTCTTGGAGCGCATAGGTCTCCCGGTGCAGGGCCACCTCTAGCTCCGTGATGTTCTCGCCTAAGTAGCGGCGTAGGGCCTTGGCAATGGCGTCGGGAATGGAGCGGACCCGGGCGCTGCCAAAACCGCTGGTAGCGTAGCCGCCAATGCCCTCAAACTGCTCGATGAGCAGCAGCAGGCGCTCCCGCCGCGGGATGGGGGAGGCCACCCGCAGAAGCTGGGAGATTGAGCGGCAGGCGGCCTCCGTCATGGCTTGGATGTCTGATCCCGCCTTGCCGACAGTGGCAAAGACCTCAAAGGGATCGCCGGGCTCCCATTCGCTGACGGTCACGTAGAGGTTGCCGAAGGGGGTGATCTGTTTGATGGTCTTGGAGTTGAGCACGTCCGGGCGAGCGGCCACCGCCTGACGCCAGCGGCCTTCGTCCATGGCCGGAGTAGCTGCTGCGGCCGCGGCCTGCGCCGTTACGGAGGAGTTATCGCCGGCGGTGAGCACCTGGCCGGTGCGGCTGCTGTCACGGTAAATGGTGATGCCCTTGCAGCCCTCTCGGTAGGCCAGCATATATGCGTCCCACACGTCCTGCACAGAGGCTTGGGACGGGAAGTTGATGGTCTTGCTGACCGCGTTATCCGTGTAGCGCTGGAAAGCGGCCTGCATACGCACGTGGGATAGCGGCTCCACATCGTGGGCCGTGGTGAAGATCCGTTGCACGTCCTCCGGTACGCCGGGCACGTCGTGACAACTGCCGTGGGCCGCGATGATGTCCAGCAGGTCCTCAGAGAAGAAGCCGCGCTCCCGCGCCACCGTCTCAAAGTAGGGGTTCACGAAGCGGTCCTTGATGGCGCCCTCCAGGCCGTGGTGCATGAAGCACAGGGCAAAGATGGGTTCCACGCCGCTGGATGCGCCTGCGATGAGGGAGATGGTGCCGGTGGGGGCAATAGTGGTACGGGTGGAGTTGCGATAGCGCGGGCCGCCGGGATAGTCGTAGATGCTGCCCTCCCAGGTGGGGAAGACGCCTCGTTCGACGGCCAGTTCCTGGGAGGTCTCGTTCGCCCTCTGGTTGATGAACTCCATCACCCGCTCGCCTAGGCGGAGGGCCTCTGGGGAGTTGTAGCCCAGGCCAAGCTGCACCAGCATATCGGCCCAGCCCATAACGCCAAGGCCGATCTTGCGGGTGCCCTTGGTCATCAGCTCGATCTCAGGGACGATGTACAGGTTCATATCGATGACGTTGTCCAGGAAGCGGGTAGCCAGCTTGATAACTGTGCCCATGCGCTCCCAGTCCACTCGGGCCATGGGGTCCTGGCCCCAGCCGTCCGTGACCCTGCCGCTGGCGGTGGGGATGACAAACTTAGCCAGGTTCAGGGAACCCAGGTTGCAGGACTCATAGGGCATCAGAGGCTGCTCACCGCAGGGGTTGGTGCTCTCCACGGGTCCGATGTTGTGGCTGGGATGGTCGCGGTTGATGCGATCGATAAAGACGATGCCGGGGTCGCCGTTAGTCCAAGCATTCTCCGTCATGGCCTTGAACACTTCGCGGGCCTGACGGCGACCGCAAGGCTCACCCGAGCGGGGGTTGATGAGGTCGTACTCGGTGTCGTCGAGCACTGCCTGCATGAAGTCCTCGGTGACGGTGATGGAGATATTGAAATTGGTGATAGAGACCATGTCTGCCTTGCAGGTGATGAACTCCATGATGTCCGGGTGGGTAACAGGCAGAATGCCCATGTTGGCGCCCCGGCGCATACCGCCCTGCTTGATGGCCTCTGTGGCGGCGTCAAAGACGCGCATAAAGGAGACCGGGCCGCTGGCTACCTGTCCCGTGGACGAGACGATGTCATCGGCAGGGCGCAGCCGTCCGAAGCTGAAGCCGGTGCCGCCGCCCGTCTTATGGATGAGCGCCGTGTTCTTCACCGACTCGAAGATCATGTCCAGGGAGTCCTCTACCGGCAGCACAAAGCAGGCGGAGAGCTGCTGCAACTCCCGTCCGGCGTTGGCCAGGGCAGGGGAGTTGGGAAGGAAGTCCAGCGTAGCCATGACCTGATAGAACTCTTCCGCCCAGGCGGCCTTGTTGGCGGCAGGGTTGTAGAGCACCTCTGCCTCTGCCAGGTTCTCCGCCACGCGCCGGAACATCATGTCGGGGTGCTCAACGAGCTTGCCTTGCATGTCCTTCTTCATGTAGCGCTTTTCCAGGACGGTAGTAGCTTGGGGAGTGAGCTTGGGTAGACCCTCCACTTGGGCGGGCGCTTTGTAGACTGCTGCGGGCGGCTGTGGCGGGCCAAAGGAGCGGCCCGCTTGCTTAGCGGCCACTTCCCGTTCCAGGCGAGCCACCGCCTTTGGGTTCGTAATATTGATAGCGGCGGCTGTCTCTGTTACGGACCACGGTTTCTTGGGGCGCGACGGTTCGGTTACCTGCGGGGTAGTCGTCGCGGCGGCCTCATCTCCTGTCGCTTTGCGGTCTTTTGCGCTCTGCCTCGTTGCCATAGTCTCTACCTTCCTAGATTTTTCCGGAAAATTTTATGATTTTTTTCGATTAATAGTGTGCTTTTCGTATAAAGAGCAGTCGGTGGCTAAGGGCTACTCCAAGCTCTAGTTCCAGCACGGCCCGGTGGGAGAGGGCAAAGCGCTGGCCGCCGTTGCCTTGAGTGCGGGTCAGATAACCTTCGTTGGCCCAGAAGTCTGCCCAGCCCAGGGTCGTTTGGTTGCTCATGAGCAGCCGTTGAAGATCGTCAGCGTTCTTCCCACCGGCCTTGTAGATCGCGGTGAAGATAGCCCGGCTGGGCACCAGAGGCTCTTCCCAAGGAGTGGCGTCTAGCTGCTCTCCTTCCGGCGCTTGGCCGGCGGCCTGCTCATCTTGCTCGGCCTTGGTCTGAGGCTCCTGGGAGGCTTCCTGAGGCCGGGCCTCTTCCGGGCGCTCGGGGTCGTTAGCTGCGTTGGGCATTCTCCACCTTCCTTCCTGAGGGTTAGCTTCGTGGTCGTCCACGACGCCGGCCGGCCGGCAGCGGCTCTCTCGGCAGCAGCGGGAGCTGGCTGCTGGGAGTAACGCCCGTATCCCTGCCGGTGGCCAAGCGTTCTACTTCGTCACGCATCGTTTCAATGTCGGTGAACTCCCGGTACACGCTGGCGAACCGCACGTACGCAATATGGTCGAGGGTGCGGAGCTTCTCCATGACCGTCTCGCCCACCAGTGAACTGGGAACCTCTGCGCGGCCCGAGGTCCGCAAATCCGCCTCCACCTCGTTCACCAGGCGTTCTATGGTGCCAGTAGGCAGCGGGCGTTTGGCGCAGGCCGTGCGGATTCCGGAGAAAAGCTTTTGCCGGTCGAACTCTTCCCGGCGGCTGTCCTTCTTGATAATCTGCAGCGTTTGGGCTTCAATGCGCTCGTAGGTCGTGAACCTGGACTTGCAGCTGAGGCATTCGCGGCGTCGGCGTATGCCCGCACCGACGTTCCGGGAGTCGATGACCTTTGAATCTTCCCATTGGCAGTAGGGGCATTGCATCCCGACAGGTTCCTTGTAGCCTCATTAGTAGAAACACACGCCAGAATAAATTGCTTTACTCTGCCAACGTTACACTCTATTTAGTGTAACGTTGGCAGAGTAGTCTGTATATAGGGGCTTGTCAAGCGGTTTTTACGGTAATTGTTATTATTTGCTAAAGATGGCATGGACTTAGCCCATTGCGAGGTCTAACGCAGGAGGCCTTTGGGCCGGTGGTTTGGGTTTGAACGCCATGAACATGGAGCTGGCCGCAGCCACGAAGACGAAGATGAGCACACGGAACATAGAGATGTAGCTGCCGGTGAGGTCAAAGGCCAGGGCGGTGGCCAGCGGGCCGGCGGAGCTGAAGAAGGTGTGGATAAAGTTGGTGAAGCCGTGGATGGTCCCGTAGCTCCTGCGCCCAAAGTACTGCGCAAACAGGATACTGATGATGTTGTTCTGTCCCCGGGCGCAGGTCCCAAACACCGCCACAAAGAGAAACGCCTTGGGCATGCTGTCCACCTGAGTAAGGTACCAGAGGCAGCCGGCAGCTAAGGCGAAGGATGCGGAGCTGACGAGTCGCTCGTCAAACCGCTCGATGAGAAAGCCCCAGAGGAGGCTGGCGATAGCGGAGGAGAAGGTGTATACCGCCAGGATGCCCGCTGCCGCCTCAGGGGGCAGGCCGCGGTCGGTGAAATAAGCAATCTGGTTCACGCTGACTCCCGTGATAGCAAAGGAGGCCAGGCCGGAGCCAAATATCAGTAGCCAGAGCGCGCGGGTGCGCATGGCCTCTGAGAGCGTCCAGGGATACTCGTTAGTGTAGTTTCTCCTCCTGCGGCCGGGTTGTTCCGTGCCTGCTGTCTCCGGTGGCTCCGGCGGCTCGTTGTCCGGCCAGAGGCCCGTTTCCTCCGGTGTCTTCCGCAGCAGGAATGCTGCGGGGATCACCATGAAGAGCAGGATCAGCGTGCCGTAGATGAACATAACGCCGCGCCAGCCGATGTCGTCCAGCAGGAACTGGGCCATGATACCCATAGCGGTGGCGCCCAGGGCGCCGGCCATGCTTACCATGCCCAGGGCGCGGGGCCGCCGTCTCCCGAACCAGCTCACCACGACGGTCTGTCCTGCAACGCCGCCCACGGTGGAGGTGGAGACGCTGCGGTTGATAGTGTAGCCAACCAGGAAGACCGGGTAGATCGCGGCAAGTCCGACCACGTAATAGAGGGCGCCGGAGATGAGCGCGCCCAGCGGCACCAGTATCCGCGCGCCGATAACATCTGCCATCCGTCCAGCAACGGGGGAGATGAGCCCGGAGGCCAGAGAGCCCATGCTAATCGCGCTCACAATCATGGTGCGGGACCAGCCGGTCTCGTCGCTCATGGGTTTGAGCAGCACGCTCATTACCACGTTGGAGGTGCCGCTGCTTAGGAACGAACCCGCCACACTGCACGCCACAATGACCCAGCCGTAGAAGAAGGGCGTAGGGAATGGCGGACGGCCCGTGGGAGAGGGCGTCTTAGTCGGTGTAACTGAAGCGTTCTGAGACAATCTGTAAGCCGCTCTCTCCAATGGGGAGTCGCCTACGGCGACATAGTGAGCCTGTAGCGTCCATAAGCGGCTCGTCCTGCCTGCCGCGTGCGGGCTTTGCTAGGCTCAGGGTGAGCGGAGGGGTGCGCTCGCAGTAATCGTGGCGATTGGCGAAAAAGGCGCCCTTCCTACTCACAAGAAGGGTGCCTGCAACTAACTAGCGGTCTATCCTACCGACCGTGCTCGACGGAGGAAGGGTGGGATATCGAGGTCGCTCATTTCTTCCGGTGTGCGTGGCGCAAGCCGGGTGACCACGTTGTCATTTTTCACCAGCCGTGCGCCCAGCGCTGCGCCCTGGAAGCCCGTGGCGATGAGGGTGATCTTCAGCTTGCCGTCCATCCGTGGATCGATGACAGTGCCGAAGATGATGTTGGCATCGGGGTCCACCGCTTTGGCGATGATCTCCGCAGCCTCATTGACTTCATGGAGGGCCAGGCTCTCGTCGCCGGTGATGTTAAAGAGGACGCCCGTTGCACCGTCGATGGAGATGTCCAGCAGCGGGCTGGTGATGGCGGCCCGCGCGGCCTCTGCCGCCCGGTCTTCGGAGGCGCCGTAGCCAATGGCCATGAGCGCGTGGCCGGCGTTGGCCATGACGGCCTTTACGTCCGCAAAGTCCAGGTTGATGTCGCCGGGCGTGGTGATGAGCTCCGAGATGCCCTGAATGCCTTGGCGCAGCACGTCATCCGCCATACGAAAGGCTTCCGCCAGAGGGAGCTTCTTGTCTGTGATGGCCAACAGCCTATCGTTGGGGATGACAATGAGGGTGTCAACGTGCTCCTGGAGACGTTGGATTCCCTCCTCAGCAACCATGCGGCGCTTGGTGCCCTCAAAGGTAAAGGGACGGGTCACCACCGCCACCGAGAGCGCGCCGACCTCTTTGGCCACCTCGGCCACAATGGGCGCTGCGCCGGTGCCGGTGCCGCCGCCCATGCCAGCCGTGATGAATATCATATCCGAGCCTTCCAGCATCTCGCCGAGGTCGTCGCGGCTCTCCCGAGCGGCCTTCTCTCCCTTGCCGGGGTCGCCGCCGGCGCCCAGGCCGCGGGTGAGGTTGTCGCCAATGCGGATACTCTTAGGCGCTTCGGAGTGTTCCAGCGCCTGGGCATCGGTATTGACGGTGATGAACTCGACACCGATGAGCCGTTCCTGGATCATTCGGTTGATGGCATTGGAGCCGCCACCACCTACACCCAGTACTTTGAGAGTGGCCTGCAGGTTGCCGCTACCACTAGCGTCTCTTCTTGGTCGCATTGCTCCCCCTTTGTTCGTGTCGGTTCACCGTTGTAGAAATAGGTGGTCTCATCTTCTCGGGCCAAGCCAGGAAAAGAGATTCTGAAAGAAATCCCGGAGCGCAAAAGAGCGCTCATCTGTTTGACTGCTGCCGTCCTCGTCGCCGTAACGTATGGCCCATAGCAGCAGGCCTATGCTGGTGGCGTAGGCAGGGTCTTCCAGCGCATCGGATAGACCGGTGATATTTTCTGGCTTGCCAACGCGAGCAGGCACGGCAAGAAATTCCTCCGTGAGGCTTACGATATTCGGTAGGTTGGACGATCCACCCGTGAACGTGATCCCTGCCGGCAGCAGGCCATCGTAGCCGGATTGCCGCACCGACGCCTGGATCAGCGTGAGCAGGTCTTCAAACCGTGCTCGCAGGATGTCCGCCATCAGGCGTCTGGACACAGGCCGGGTATCCGAAGAGCCGAAAGCGGTAAGGTCCGCCATCTCGTCCACGGGGATGGCGGCTGGTTCCACGGAGCCGTAGGTTATCTTGGCTGCTTCCGCCGCGGCGTACGGTGTTCTCAGGCCAATGACAAGGTCCTGGGTGAACTGGTATCCGCCGACGGGGATAACTGTAGTGTAGCCCACACTGCCCTGGGTGAACACTGCTAAATCGGTGGTTCCACCGCCAATATCCACTAAAATTGTCCCGGTTTCCCGCTCGTCCTCTTGCAACACCGCCTCGCCACTGGCAAGCGGTTCCAGCACGAGGTTGTCCACCTGCACGCCGGCTGTCTGCACGCACTTAGCCAGGTTCTGGATGGAGTTGATGGCGCCGGTGATGATATGGGCCTCCACATCCAGCCGGAAGCCGTGCAAGCCGATGGGGTTGCGCACCCCTTCCTGCTCGTCCAGGGTGTAGCTGCGGGGCACCACGTGGATGATCTCGCGGTTGGTGGGCACGCCCACTGAAGAGCGGGCGGCTTCCAGCACCCGGTTCACGTCCTCTTCTGAGACCAGGCGGTCATTGCGGGTGATGGTGACCATCCCCTTGTTGTTCATTGAGGAGACGTGGTTACCGGTGATGCCCACGTGTGCGGAGAAGATACGGCTGCCGCTGCTGCGCTCCGCTCGCTGCACGGAGGCGCGGATGGCTTCCACTGCCTCTTCCATGTCTACCACCATGCCCTTGATGAGGCCGCGGGAGGGCACAATGCCCACGCCCGTGATCTCCAGCGAGTCGCCTGGGCCGGGGCGGCCGACTAGAGTGCACACTTTGGTAGTGCCGATGTCTATTGCCGCGTAGAGCGCATTTCTAACCATTAAATCAGTTCTCTCTTAGGGCCGGAAGAAGGGACGGTCGCCAAAGCGGAGGTCCACGTGTCCCACCTTCAGGTCCTTGCTCTCTCCAGTCTCAATGACGCTCCTCCACACGGCCAGCTTCCAGTCCAAGTCCTCGGAAACGCCGAAGCGGGCCCGGTAGCCCTTCTGGGTTTCGACGACAATGCCGGCATAGCTGAGGTACTCGAAGAATACGGCTTCATCGTGCATTTCCTGGGGGAGCCGCTCAGTGAGGGTAAGGGCCAAGCTAACGGCATCCGGATCCACCTTCTGGCCGGGCCAGAGGTCCGGGCCGCTCATGTCCTTGATAAGGGGGAGCGACCGGTCTAGCTGGGCTAGCACTTGCAGCACCGTGCCGTCCCGGTCTACCCAGTAGCTCTGGCTGCCTACCTGCCATACTGCTGAAGGCGACCGCTCTTCCAGCACGATGGTCACGTGGCCGGGCAGCGAGCGGCGAAGCTCTGCGTCTCGCACCCAGGGCTCTTCCTGCAGCGTCGCCCGCAGGTCTTCTACCGGCAGGGACAGCAGGTTATCACCCACCAGAGAAAGGCTGGCGATGACATCACTCTCCACGATGTGGCGCGCGCCGGTCACGGAGACCTGGGACACGGCAAACACCGGCAGATAGAAGAGGGCTGCTCCTGCGCCCACACCGATCATGAGCGCGCTGACCCGCAGCACCACGGGGAGAATGCGGGAACGCCACCGCGGCGCGGCTTCCGAGGCGAGCTGCGTCGGCTCTGGCGGGGTGCCCGCGCTCAGCTCACTATCGTGGTGCGAAAAATCGATGTAGGTCATGGTTATTAGGCCGGCTGTGGCGCTTTGTGCGAGAAGGAGGTCTCTCGCTGCTCACGGTGCCGCTCTTGGGCAAGCTCAATGAGCCGGTCCAGGAGCGCAGGGTAGGGGAGCCCGGAGGCCTCCCACATGCGGGGGTACATACTTATCGGCGTAAAGCCGGGAATGGTATTTATCTCGTTGACAAAGAGGGCGTCATCTTCACGCCGCAGGAAGAAGTCCACCCGGGCCATGCCCGCGCCGTCTATGGCGCGGAAGGTGCGCACCGCCAGGGCCTGCACTGTGTCGGAAAGGTGCTTCGGCAGCTCGGCAGGAACAACCAGCTCCGTGCTATCGTCGTGGTACTTGGCCTCATAGTCGTAGAACTCCCGCTTGGGGATGATCTCACCCACGGTTGAAGCCAGAGCGTCGTCGTTGCCCAGAACCGCGCATTCCAACTCCCGTCCGATAATGGCCTGCTCCACTAACGCCCGCCGGTCCAGCGCCAGGGCTTGCTCTACTGCGGCGTCCAGCTCCTCCGAGCCGCGGACCTTGACCACACCCACGCTGCTGCCGCCGTTTGCAGGCTTCACGAAGCATGGGTAGCCAATCTGGCCGGCGACTTGCTGCCTTAGCTCTGCGGAGTTCTTGTGCCAGTCCTGCCGTCCAATAGCAATATATGGCGCAATGGGCAGCTCCGCGTGCTGGAACAGACGCTTCATGTAGAGTTTGTCCATCCCTAAGGCGCTGGCTAGCACGCCTGAGCCTACATAGGGGATGCCTGCAAGCTCCAGCAGGCCTTGCACGGTGCCGTCCTCACCGTTGGTGCCGTGGACGATGGGGAAGACCACGTCTGCTGCGGGCAGCGCGAACTCAAGCTGCTTAGGCTGGCTGTGGGAAAGCTCCCGGAGGTTGCCGTGCAGCATCGCGGCGGAGGCCTCGATGCTCAGCCATTCCCCTCTTTGCTGATGCCCAGGGGAATGATCTCATACTTCGCGGCGTTCAGGGCGTTGATGATAGAGCGGGCTGATACCAGGGAGATATCGTGCTCCACGGACTTACCGCCAAAGAGGACCGCTACCTGCAGCTTTGCCATGCTAGAATCCCTCGCCCACTCGCTGGATCTCTGGCTCCAGCTCAATGTGGAAGGTTTCCCGCACCTTTTCCTGGGCGTAGAGCATCAGCTCGCTGACCTCTGCGGCCCGTGCGCCGCCGCGGTTCACAATGAAATTAGCATGCTTGGTGGAGATCTGTGCGCCGCCCACCCTACGGCCCTTGAGGCCGGCCTGTTCCAGCAGCCAGCCGGCGGGATGCTCCTCAGTGTTCTTGAAGATTGAGCCAACGCTCCGCTGCGAAGGCTGCGTGGCGCGACGGTATGCGCTGTGCTCATCCATGCGTTCGCGGACGCGCTGGGGTTCGTCGACGTGGAGCGCAACTTCTGCGGCCAGCACTACCGGCTTGGGCGTGCAGCCGGTCCAGCGGCTCCGGAAGTTGCTGTTGCGATACGAGAACTCGATCTCCTGAGGCTCCATAGCGCGTTCGCCCTCCTGGTCCCACACCAGAACGGCGTTTAGTTGCCGGCTCATGTCGCTGCCGTGAGCGCCAGCGTTGTTCACCACCGCGCCGCCTATTGTGCCGGGGACGCCTATGGCCCACTCCAGGCCAGCAAGGCCGGCCTTGGCCGCGTTTGTTGCCAGGCGCGGCAACGGCGTGCCGCTGTACACCCAGGCGCGCACTACTTCATCCGGCTCGGTGGCGCTGCTGGGCAGGGGAGCCGAGTTGGTCCAGGTCTCCACTACTAAGCCGGGGATACCGTCGTCGCCGACCAGGAGGTTGCTGCCGCCGCCCAGCACGAAGAGGGGAGTCTCCCACTGATGGGCCAGGGCAGCCACCTGACGGAGGGTGTCGCAGTCCGATGCGTGAAGATACACCTCCGCCGGCCCGCCGATGCGGAAGGTGGTGTGCAGCGCCAGCGTCTCGTTACGACGCACGGGTGTCACACGCTCCAAGGCGGCTATGAGCGCCTCAGGCAAGGTCATTGGCCTTCTCAAGGCGCTCTACCAGGGCTTGTGCAACCTTATAGCTATCGCCCGCGCCCATTACCAGCACTACATCGCCAGGTTGGGCAGCGGCCTGCACCGCATCGGTAGCATCAGCCAATTCCTTGACATAATGCTTATCGCAGTGATCGATGCTATTGACCAGGTCCTGGCCGCTTATCCCCCAAGAGTTGTCCTCGCGGGCAGCGTAGATATCGGTGACCCATAGCACCGAGGCGTCTTGGAACGCATTGGTGTAGAGGGGTTGTAGGAGCTTGATACGGCTATAGGTATGGGGCTGGAAGACGGTGAGGAGACGCCGGTCGGGGTAGCGCGTTCGGGCTGCCGCGAGGGTGGCGCGTACTTCGGACGGGTGGTGCGCGTAGTCGTCGATGATAGTAATGCCTCGAATAGTGCCCAACACTTGAAAGCGGCGATTTACGCCGGTGAACATGGCCAGGGCGTCCCGCGCTCTGGACGGGTCTACGCCGCTGGCGCTAGCGGCTGCCAGGGCGGCCAGGGCGTTGCTTACGTTATGCTGGCCGGGGATCTGGAGTGAGAAGCGGCCGCGAGAGTGGTTTCCTTCATGGACAGTGAAGTCGTGCCCGCCCGCGCTGTTGGGCTTGAGGTCAATAGCTCTCCAATGGGCCTGAGGATGCAGTCCATAGCTAACCAACGATTGCACGGGGACCTGCCTGGTCAATCTAGCCCCACCTTCCTGTTGGTGTTTGGTGTTTAGCTTAGCTACTGCCTCGCCCGCCTGGCTTGATTGTAGTCCTGCCGCCGCGGGATCGTCAAGGCAAAAGACCACGTGTCCAGAGGGAATAACGCCTCGTAAAAAGCTCCTGAAAGCCTCCACTACGCTGGCAAAATCCTTGTAAAAATCCAAGTGCTCAGCCTCAATGTTGGTGACCACTGCGACTTCTGGGTGCAAGGACAAAAACGCCGCGTCGTACTCATCGGCCTCGGCTACAAAGAAGTCCCCAGCGCCTCTACGTACGTTCCCGCCCAGATCCGGCACCTCGCCGCCAACCACCACCGTGGGGTCGAGGCCGGCCTGCGTCAGGATCCAGCCAATGAGCGCAGTGGTCGTTGTCTTGCCGTGAGAGCCCGCAATCGCAATACCGCGCTTGCCTTCCATCAGCTTGCCCAGGAGTTCGCCGCGCTTGAGGATGGGGATAGCGCGCTGCATTGCTTCCTGCAGCTCAGGGTTGCTACTGTGTGCCGCCGGAGTTGCGACAACCAGCTCGGCCTCGCCCACGTTACTTGGGTCGTGGCCCTGATACACTGTCGCTCCCAGCGCGGCAAGTTCGGCGGTGAGGTTGTTGCTCTGGAGGTCGGAGCCCGACACCTGATGGCCCTCCTCCAGCAGCAGGCGCGCCAGTCCGCTCATCCCAATGCCGCCGATGCCAACAAAGTGGATGCGCTGAGGAAGGGCGTCCGCCATTAGTCTACCCCCGCGTGCTGCGTGGCTTTTGCCTCGAAAGGAGCCGCTAGCGCTACCAGTAGATCTGCGATAGTCTTGGTGGCCTCCGGGCGGGCAAGCGCCTTGGCACGCTGCGCCATCTGGGCCAGACGGGACGGGTCTTGGAGCAGCGCTAGGATGGTGGGCACCAGTTCGTGCATATTGGCTTCTTCCAGCACCACCGCGGCCGACTCGTCCGCTAGATATTGCGCGTTCCGCCGCTGGTGCCCTCCCGCATACGGGTAGGGCACCAGAACGGCGGGGAGTTCTGCTAGGGGGAGCTCCCCTAGGGTAGAAGCGCCGGAGCGAGACACCGCCAAGTCGGCGGCGATCATAGCTGCTGGCATTTCATCAAATAAGTATGTGTACAGCCGGTAGCGTGGCTGCAGGTCGCTAGGTAGGTCGTTACGGCGCGCCTCCAGTTCAGGAAAGTCGGCGGCGCCACAGATGTGCACCATCTGGCAGCGCTGCAAGAGCTGGAGTGCGCCTTCGGCCAGCGCCAGGTTAAGCGTGTGTGCGCCCTGGCTGCCGCCCCAGGCGAGCAGGACGGGGAGGTCCGATGCCAGGTTGAGCCGCGTCCGCCCCGCTGCTTTATCCAGCGCCGCGAATTCGGAACGCACCGGGTAGCCGGTAACCACGGTCTTGCGCTGCGGCAAGGTTGCGGTCGCCGGAGGCGCGGTCACCGCGACTTTGCTGGCAAACTTGGCGAGGAGTTTGACGGCCAGACCGGGTTCCAAGTCCGGCACGTAGAGCAGCAGAGGTATGCGCTTGAGCCACGCGGCTACCCCTACCGGCACGCTCACGTACCCGCCGGTGGCCAGCACGGCGTGAGCGTCAAAGCGCCGCAACGCGCCCATAGCCTTGATAGTGCCGCTGGAGATCCGCAGACCGCTTTGAAGGACGCCCAGGGGACTGCGGCCCAGTACCGGCGCAGACCGGATAGGCGCAAAGGCGAACCCTGCCTTTGCCGATAGCGTCTCCTCCATCCCGCCTTGGAGCCCCAAATAGAGAATGTTCTGCGGCGGCAGGTTTAGCGGCGGCTGCTGGAGCGCGGCGGCCACGGCCAACGCAGGGTACACGTGGCCGCCCGTGCCGCCGCCCGTTACGGCAATACGCATTATCGTTTCACTCCAGCGGCGGGCGCAGAGCCCACGGATACCGGTTGCTCCACCGGCTGGTCGCTCATTTGGCGAGACACGTTCAGTAAGATGCCTACAGCAGCCATAGCGGCGGCAAGGGAGGAGCCGCCATAGCTGAGGAAGGGTAGCGGGATGCCGGTCATGGGGAGTGAGCGGGTGATGCCCGCGATGTTGATGAGCGCTTGGTAACCAAACCAACAGAGGATGCCGCAGGCTAGGAGCGCGCCCTGGGCATCCGGCGCACGTTGGGCAATTCGGATGCCCCTATAGAGCAACGCGGCAAAGAGGAGGAGCACTACCAGACAACCCACAAAGCCCATCTCCTCACCAATGATGGCAAAGACGCCGTCCGTATGCGCGCCGGGAATGTAGAAGAACTTCTGGCGGCTTGCTCCCAAACCCAGGCCAAAGATGCCGCCGCTGCCCAGGGCTATCAGTAGCTGAATGATGTGGAACCCTACGCCGGAGGGGTCTTGCCAGGGATCGAGGAAGGACTGCCAGCGGGCCATACGGTAGCTGGCACCCAGCGCCAGCGCCAAGACCGTCGCCGTCCCGCCTACAGTGAGGGTCGCCATTAGCTTAAGGTCTGCGCCCGCGAGAAAGAACATAGTTGTCGCTACCAGAAGCAGTACGAGGGTAGTGCCGAGATCGGGCTGACGCAGGATGAGGACGCTCAGTATGCCCATAAAGGCGACAAAGGGGATTAGTCCCAGGGCGAAGGAACGCACGCGCTCCTCCGGGCCGGCAAGCCAGCCCGCTAGGGCAATGATGGCCGCCAGCTTCACGAACTCGCTGGGTTGAATGGTCGGCAATGGACCAAGACGGAGCCAGCGGGTTGCGCCGTTAGCCTCCACATGGAAGTCGGGAATGAGCACCAGGATCAGCAGCACCAGCGCTAACGCGATCAGGGCCGGGCTGAGGGTAATCCAGAGGTGGTAGTCCACCCGCATGCACAAGAGTAACAGTAGGGTCCCAACGACCGCCCACAGGCTCTGCCGCATCAGATAGTAGAAGACGTGGTTGTGCTCGGAAAGGGAGAGGGCGAAGGTTGCGCTGAAAACCACCTGTAGTCCAATGAGGATGAGCACGCCGACCAGCGCCATTAGCAGGGCGTCTGGCGGCCCCAGCTGCTGCCGTCGCTCTTCACGGGGCGAGGTCATAAGGAGCTCTCATCGGCGGGCATGGCCGAGGTGTGGGCAAACTGTGTGACAAGCTCGGCAAAGTGGCGGCCGCGCACCTCAAAGTTAGGATATTGGTCAAAGCTGGTACAGGCGGGGGACAGCAGCACCACGTCACCTGATTCAGCAAGCGCTCGGGCCTTTGCCACCGCTTCGGGAAGTTGCGGCGCATACACAAGGGGGGCGCGTCCTTGCCAGCGGGTCGCGAGGGCAGCTTGGAGCATCGGCCCGGCCTCGCCAAAGAGCACCACAGCGGCGCAACGGCGGCAGACCTCGTCCACCCACTCTGCTAACGGAAGCGCCTTATCCTTGCCGCCCGCCAGCAGCACGATAGGTCTGGCGAAAGACTGGAGTCCCGCAATAGTACGCACCGGCGTGGTGGCAATGCTGTCGTTGTAATAGTTCACACCCGCTGCTTGTCCCACCCACTCTAGGCGGTGGGCGAGGCCCCGGAAGTTGGCCACACCCTGCGCCATCGCGGCGATGGGCAGCTCAGCAGCCGCTCCCGCAGCGCAAGCCGCGAGCGCGTTGGCTACGTTGTGAGCGCCTAGCGGCTTGATACGGTCAATTGGGACAACCGCTTGTTCAGTCCCCCCGTAGCGGAGCCAGATCTGATCGTCACGCAGATAAGTGGCGTCCCCGGAGGGAATTTCGCCGTCGGAGAAGAAGATGATGCGAGCTTGCGCCTTGCCAGCCATAGCCCGGGTCACCGGGTCTTCCCAGTTCAGCACCAGCACGTCCTCCGGGCCTTGATACTGAAAGAGCCGCTCCTTCAGCGAAATGTACTGATCCAGAGAGGGATAGCGGTCGGCATGGCTGGGAGAGATGTTGGTGACCACGGCAATGCGGGGACTGCGGTCTGTTAGCTCCAGCTGGGTGTGGCTAACTTCCAGGACCACCCAGTGATCCGGTGTTAGCTGGTCCAGGCTGTCCAGGAGCACCAGACCTATGTTGCCGCCCACCATAACCGGCCCGCCTGCCGCCTGGAACAGCGCGCCGGTGAGGGCAGTGGTCGTGCTCTTGCCGGCGCTTCCCGTAATCCCCAAGATGGGCGCGGGGCAGTGATCCATAAAGAGCTTTGTGGAGGAGCTGAAGGGGATGCCGCGCTCCCGCGCCGTTACTAGCGTGGGGATATCCAAGGGCACGCCCTGGCTTACAAAGAGAACGTCCGCGTCCAAGCAGGCTTCGGCATAGTTGCCGCCCAGGGAGAGGCGAACCGGCGCGCTGGCAATGCGGGCCAGGTTTTCCTGAAGCGCCTCGGCGGGTTTGGCATCGCTTACGGTGACCTGCGCGCCCTGAGCGGCCAAGTAGCGCACCAGGGCAACGCCCTCGATGCCCAGGCCGACCACCGTGGCGCGTTTTCCGGCTAGCGTCGTCATGTCCATACTGCTACGCCAGGGCCAGCGCCACGCCTATCATCGCCGCCACCATACCCGCCAGCCAGAAGCGCATGGTAATCTGCGGCTCCGACCAGCCCAGCAGCTCAAAGTGGTGGTGCAGCGGGCTCATGCGAAATAGCCGCTTGCCGCCCGTTAGCTTGAAATACCCTACCTGTAAGATCACGGAGAGGGTCTCTGCAACGAACACCGCGCCGATTAGGGGCAAGAGCAGCCAGTGGCCTGTCATCATGGCTACCACGGCCAGGCATGCGCCCAGCGCCAGGGAGCCGGTGTCGCCCATGAAGATGCGCGCCGGATGTGCGTTGAACCAGAGGAAGCCCAGAGTAGCTCCAACTATCGTGAAGCAGAAGGTGGCAAGGTAGGACTGCTCCTGTAAGAAGGCGATGATGCCGTACGCGGCAAAGGCCATAGCCGCGGTGCCGCCCGCCAGGGAGTCCAGGCCGTCGGTGAGGTTCACGGCGTTTGCCGTGCCCACGATGGTTATCATGGCGATGGGCACATACCACGCGCCAATGGGTATCTTGCCCGTGAAAGGAAGATAGACGCTTTCCAGCAGCAGGCCGTAGTGGAGTGTGAGGGCCGTTATCAGGGCGATGAACGCCAGCAGCGCGAACTTGAGCGGCGCAGAAAGCCCGCCCTCGGCGTGGCCCACTAGGGTGCGGACATCATCGATGGCGCCCAGGAGGCCGTGGGCCACCATAGTCCCCAAGGGGACCAGAATAGAGCGTCCCTGGAGGTTGAACGCTACGGTGGTGATGAGCGCAGAGATCAAGATGATGAGCCCGCCCATGGTGATGGTGCCGCTCTTGCTGTAGTGGCGCTCCGGCCCGTCTTCACGGATGCGCTTGCCGATGCCGCCGCGCTCCAGCACTCTGATGATTGTTGGGGCAAGTATCATGGCAATCACAAATGAGATGGCCGCGGTTGCTAGCGAATAGGCCATCTAGGCCTCACACAACTGCGCGACGAGCCGCTCAAGAGCCATGCCACGCGAAGCCTTCACGAGCACGTAGACGTCGGGGCCCAAACGCCCACGCAACACGCCTGCGAGATACTCTAGGTCGTCATAGTGGTAGTTGGCGCGTAGGCCGTTGGCTTTGGCGGCAGCGCTAATGGTAGCTGCCTTGGGGCCGATGGTGTAGAGCGCATCCGTATGAGTAGCGGCGTAGTGGCCCACGTCCAGGTGGCCGGACTCTGCGGCGCTCCCAAGCTCGTACATGTCGCCCAGAACAGCGATGCGAGTGCCCTGCATCTCGCTCAAGAGGTCGAGGGCGGCCTTCATAGAAATCGGGCTTGCGTTGTAGCTGTCGTCGATGATAGTGGCGCCCTCAGCAGTCTTCCAGGTCTGGATGCGGCCGCCCGGGTTTGGCGCTTGCAGCGCCGTGGCTATCTCATCCAGGGCAAAGCCTTCTGCCAGACCCACCGATGCCGCTGCGAGCGCAGTGTAGACGTTGTGCCGGCCGGGCAGTGGCAACTCTACGGGCTGGCTTGCGCCCTCCCAGGTCAACGTAAACCCAACGCCCCCCAGTCCGTGGGACGCGACATCTATGGCGCGGCATTGGGCGTCCTGGGAAAGCCCGTAGGTGATGACCCGTGCGCGGGTGTTGGCGCGCATTGCCGCCACACGGGCGTCGTCTGCATTGAGTACCGCCGTGCCGTTGACGGGTAAGCTTTCCACCAGCTCCGCCTTGGCAGCGGCAATGTTGTCCATGCTCCGCAGCCGCTCCAGGTGGGTTGGCCCCACGTTGGTGACCACACCTATCTCCGGGTGGGCCAGACCGCAGAGCAGCGCGATGTCGCCCTGGCGGTACATACCCATCTCCAGTACGGCGCGCTGGTGGCGCTCCTCCAGCTCCAGCAGTACCAGCGGCAGGCCGATCTCGGTGTTCAGATTGCCAGTGCTCTTCAGAACGTTATAGCGCGTGCTTAGGACGACGGCTATGGCTTCCTTGGTAGTAGTTTTGCCCACACTCCCGGTCACGCCAACCACCTTCACTTCGGAGCGGTCCCGCCAATAAGTGGATAAGGTTTGGAGCGCGGTGAGCGGATCGGCAACTTTGAAAAGGACGGCAGAGGAGCGGGTGTCTAGGCTTACGTCCTCCGGCCAGTCCTTCGCGAGGATGCCTGTTGCGCCGTGGGAGATCGCATCGGCGATGAACTGGTGGCCGTCTGCATGCTCACCGGGGAGGGCAATGAAGAGGTCGCCGGGTGCGGCTTTCCGGGAGTCGACCACAGCCTTGCTAAACCCCCGTGTATCGGCAGCCGTGTCCAGTGGCAGCAGGAGGAGTGGGCCTAACCCAGAAGCGATGTCCCGTCCGGTCAGCATAATGCTTCCTGCTGGCGCTACGGGATCCTGGCCGCTAGCGCCCCGTCGGAGGGTGGTATTCGCCAGTATATCAGCAACTCCCGTGCGATGTTACTGAAGATGGGCGAAGCTATCTGGCCGCCCCACGGCGAGTCTTTTGGGTGGTCAATCTTTACCAGCACTACTGCTCGTGGGTCCTCGTATGGGAAGAAGCCCACAATAGAAGCAATAGTGGCGTCCTCTAAGTACTTCCCGTCCGGGCCGGGAATGGTTGCCGTGCCCGTCTTGCCGCCCACGTGGAAGCCGGGCACCGTGGCTAGCTTGGATGGCCCATCCTCCGCAACGGCCCGCATCATGCTGCGAATCTGGCGTGAAGTCTCCGAAGAGACCAGGCGCCGGACTATTTGCGGCTGGATGGTCTGCATGCCATCAGCGCTCACCAGGCCCTTCACTAGCTGTGGCTTCATCAGCACACCGTCGTTGATGACGCCACTAACGGCGGCGACTAGTTGCAGCGGCGTAACACTGAGGCCTTGCCCAAAGGCGTTAGTAGCCAGGTCTATGGGTGACCAATTGGGATTGTCCGGCATCCGGACTTGGCCGTTAGCTTCACCAGACAGGCCGATATTGGTCGGCTTCCCGAAGCCGTAAGCGTTCACGTACTTGTAGAAGATGTCCAGACCCAGCTTGGTCGCTGAGCCAGACCGCGCCCACGTTGTTGCTATGCATCAGCAGGTCGGCCATGGACTCTTTGCCCCAGTGATTGCCGTCCCAGGTGTCGATGGTGTAGCCGTATTTCATCACGGGGCCGCTGTCCACATAGGTTGTCTCAGGCGTGACCAGGCCCTCGTTGATGGCCGCGGCCATAGTCAGCACTTTGAAGGTCGAGCCAGGCTCGTAGAGGTCGGTCACGGCGCGGTTGCGCACCAACGCCAGGGCCTCCTCATCCGCCAGGCTTAGGTTTTGCAGATCGAAAGTTGGCCGGCTGGCCATGGCGAGGATGCCGCCGGTGCGGGGATCCATCACGATGATGGTGCCGCCTTCTGCCTCGTGGCGCGTCATGGCCTCGTCCAGCTCACGCTCGATCACCCGTTGCACGTAGCGGTCGACGGTGAGCACAATGTCGTACCCTTCTTCAGGGTTGGTAGTAGCGCGGTAGCCGAGAGGAATAGGGTTGCCGACGCTATCCCGCTCAAAGACTAGGGAGCCGGGCGTGCCGGCAAGTTCCGGGTTGAGGTCTGCTTCCAGGCCGGTAAGACCGGTGCCGTCCCTGCCCAGGAACCCGATGAGCGGCGCAGCTAAACTGCCCTCTGGGTAGGTGCGCTTGCTGTTTTCCTGCAACGTGACGCCGGGGAGTTGGGTTGCGGCTAAGAGTTTGCCCCGCTCATAGTCGAGGTTGGGGATAGCGAGGACGGGATTGCCGCTGCCATTATCTATTGTGCTCTCCAGATCCTCGGATGAAAATCCAGAGACTGCGGCAAGGACGCGCACGGCGTTCTCCCGTTGCTCTGGCTTTGTGAACTCGCTGGGGTCTACAGTGACCTCCCAGCTTGCCAGAGAGAGGGCCAGCGGGTTTCCTTCGCTGTCCAGGATGGAGCCGCGCGGCGCGGTGACGGTCTCCTGGTCCCAATGAGCGTTCTGGGCTTGCTGCACAAAGGACTCGTGCTGGTAGACCTGCAGATACCAGAGGCGAATAACCAGACCCATGGTGCACAGCGCAAAGAATGAAAGGACAAGTCCTAGCCGGATTGGGCTTAAGATCAGTTGTGCTTTCATGGCTCACTCCTAAAGATATTCCTCACTAATGGGATGGACTCCCACCACGACGACGGCTGCGGCTCAGTCAGGTTGCTCTGCTTGTCCCTCAAGCTCTTCTGGAGCAGTGGGGTTGGTTTGTTTGGCAGGGCATCAACGCTCACGTAGATATACTCCGTGGGCGTCACCATATTGAGACGGGTGCGCGCTTCGTACTCTATGCGGTCCAGGGAGCGCAATGCCGCGACCGCTGCGGACATCTCCAGGATGAGCCGCTCCTGATTCGCTTTCTCGTTACTGAGTTGCTCCACTCTGTAGCCAGTGGTGGCCACGATGCTGGTCTGGATCAGGAGCACCGCCATTGCCAAGAGCATCACAAGGCCGATTAGAAATACCTGACGGCCAAAGCTCCGGGACTGCTGCGGGCTTTTGGGCGCAGTTGCAAACGTCTCTATGGGTGCTGTTCGCATAACAATCACCTGCACAAACGGGCGGGCTAAAGCTTCTCCGCTACGCGCAGCTTGGCGCTGCGGCTGCGGGGGTTCCGGTTTACTTCTTCTGGTGTAGGCGCAATAGGCCGGCGATGCGGGAGCCGGACCTGTGCTTTGTGGTCGCAGACACAGACGGGCGTGCTAGGCGGGCAAACACAATCTTTTGCTTCCCGCTGAAAAAGCTCTTTGACGATACGGTCCTCAAGGCTGTGGAAGCTGATAACCGCAAGGATGCCCCCAGGGGTCAGCAAACCCAGGGCCTGGGGCAACGCCTCGCGTAAGGCATCGAGCTCATCGTTTACGGCGATGCGCAACGCCTGGAAGGTTCTGGTGGCAGGATGGATCTTCCCGCGACGGGGCATGGCGGAAGAAACCACTGCGGCTAGCTCCGCTGCCGTGATAATGGGGCGACGCGCAACGATGGTGCGGGCGATGCGCCGGGACTGGCGCTCCTCCCCGTAACGATAGATAAGGTCGGCCAGCGCCGACTCAGGGCAGGTGTTAACCAAATCGAGCGCGGTCACCTGCTGTCGCGGGCTGAAACGCATATCCAAGCTCTCCGTGTCTTGGAAGCTGAAGCCGCGGCCCGTCGCATCGAGCTGCATGCTGGAGATGCCCAGGTCCAGGAGGATGCCGTCCACGGGGGCAAAACCGGACTCTTCTGCCAGCGCGGCAATGTGGCGAAAGTTGCCCTCTTGCAAGGCGACAGCGTTGCCAAACTGCGCCAGGGTTTCCCCTGCCAGGGTAAGAGAACGGGGGTCGGCGTCCAGCCCCAGGAGGCGGGCGTGGCCGCCGGCCCCGTCCATGATGGCCGCGGCATGTCCCCCACGCCCCACCGTGCCATCAATGTAAACGCCTTCCGGGTGAGGATGGAGCGATCGCACCACCTCTTCCAGAAGGACGGGAATATGTTGCTCTGCCATGGGTGCTACAAGCTCTCTTCTGCTTAGTACGACGCTAGCCATTCAGGCGCTCCGCTATCTCAGCTAGCTGATTGTCAATGTCCACGCGCTCCTGGGCCCAATTCTCCTGGTCCCAGAGCTCCAGATGGTCGTTGGTGCCCACCACGGCGACCTCTTGTCGAATGCCTGCGTACTCCCGCAGGGGGGCAGGGATGAGCACGCGCCCCTGCCGGTCTAGCTCCACCTCGAATGCGCCGGCGTAGATAGCCCGCTGGAGTCGCCGGGCGTCGCCACGAATGAAAGAGAGTCCCTCCAACTTCTCGGTGAGCTTTTGCCAACTGGTGGGCGAATAGGCGGTGATGCAGCGATCCATGCCCCGCGCCAGGACAAGGCCGTCTTTGAACTCCTCCCGGAACCGGGTAGGAATGGCGACGCGCCCGCGGTCATCCAGGGCGTAGGAGTACTCACCTAGGAACACGATTGCTCCTATTGCCCCTATCAGATGCCCGTGCTACGCTTTGGGAGCGCAACTGAATAGGCATGGCGGGACGTACTACCCTCGTGGCCCCAAGAGCACCACAAGATGTAGAAGAATTCACCATTTTCCACCACTTTTCACCATCGTGCCCCCAATTCTGCCATCTTTTAAACACTTGTCAATAAGAAGGATGTTCTAATTTTGGCCTTTTTGTCCTGTAATGCCGTGAATTACTCAGACAAACTCGCCAGAAAGATCCCCCAAGATGGCTAAATTGCTCCAGATGAGCCCGGACGCGGTGACGGAGGCCGCGCGCGTGCTGCGTGATGGCGGTCTTGTGGTGTTTCCTACGGACACCGTCTACGGCATCTTTGTTGACCCCGGCAACAGCGAGGCGGTGCGCCGCGTCTACGACGTAAAGGGCAGAGACTCTTCCCGTCCGCTCCAACTACTGGTAGCCAAGGTGCAGGACATCGCGTTAGTAGCAAAGGACATCCCTGACCCAGCGTGGCGCGCCGCCCGCGTCTTTCTTCCCGGTGGCCTCACCCTAGTGCTTCCAAAAGCTGATAACGTGGCCCCGGCCGTAGTGGCCGGCGGCGCCACAGTTGGGGTGCGGGTGCCGGATATGGAGCAGTGTGTGGAAGTCATCGAGGCGTTTGGCAGCCCAGTGGCGGCTACCAGCGCCAACCGATCCGGCGAACCGAGTCCCCGCACCGCGGAGGAGGCGGCCGCCCAGATAGGCGAGCTTGTTGATCTGATAGTGGACGGCGGTCTCTGCCCCGTTGGCATCGATTCCACCGTGCTGGATATGACAACCGAGTCGCCTCGGCTGCTGCGCGTAGGGGCCATCACCCAGATCGCGCTGGAGGAAGTCCTGGGCGTGACCTACCGCGTGGAGAACAGTGAGGAGTAACCTTATGAGCAACGTGCAGACTCCTACCCCCGCTTCCCTGGACCGCTACACCCTCTCCGTCCGCGAGTTCTTGGAAGGACTCCTCTCGGAGAAAGACCTGCCCCTCTACACCATGGTGCGCTACCATCTGGGCTGGGTAGATGCCCAGGGCCAAGCGTTAAGCGGTGGAGGCGGGAAGGGGCTGCGTTCCACCCTATTGCTCTTGGTGGTAGAGGCTCTGGGCGGCAAGATAGAGCAGGCCATGCCCGCCGCTGCGGCGCTGGAACTGGCGCACAACTTCTCTTTAGTGCATGACGATATTGAAGACCACAGTCCGCAGCGCCGCCATCGTGATACCGTGTGGCGGTTGTGGGGTGAACCCCAAGCCATTAACACCGGCGATACGCTCTTCATCCTGGCGCGTCTCGCTTTGCTGCGCCTCTCCAAGCGGTGTGCCGCAGGAGCTCGTGGTAGAACTGGTACAGCGCATGGAGGAGAGCTGTTTGCGCCTCTGCGAGGGCCAGTTCCTAGACCTGGACTTCCAGACCCGCACTGACGTGACCGAGGCCGACTATCACGCAATGATCGAAGGCAAGACCGCCGCGCTCATGTCCGCATCCTGCGGGATGGGCGCGTTGCTGGGCGGCGCAAACCCGCAGCAACTGGCGTGCTTTGGCGAAGCTGGCCGGCGTTTGGGGCTGGCCTTCCAGATTAGGGACGATGTGTTGGGACTATGGGGAGAACCGGAGACGCTGGGCAAGCTAGTGGGGGAGGACCTGCGGGAACGAAAGCGGTCGCTTCCTATCATCTATGGTTTGGCCCACGCCACCGGCGCAGCCCAAGCGGCCCTGATGCGGGTCTACCTGCCGGAGCCGTTGGATGAAGCCGCCGTCCACAGCGCGCTGGATATCCTCACTTCGCTAGGCGCGCAGGAGTATGCGCAGGCCGCAGCCGTGGCCCACGCTGCCGCAGCCCAGGAGCAGCTAGTGGCGACTGGGCTGGCTAACCCGGCAGTGGATGACCTCCAGGCGCTGATCCAATTCTCGGTTGAAAGAAGATTCTGAACATGAACAAGATGACGTTGCGAGACATCGACGTAAAGGACAAGACGGCGCTGGTTCGGGTGGACTTCAACGTGCCCTTAGAGAAGGGCCAGGTTGCCGACGACGCTCGTATTCGGGGCGCGCTCCCCACCATTACGTACTTGCAGTCTCAACAGGCAAAGGTGGTGCTGTGCTCCCACTTGGGCCGCCCGGACGGCAAGGTGGCGGAAGCGTTGCGGCTTACGCCGGTGGCCGGCCGCTTGCAGGAGCTGCTGGGGCAGCCGGTGGCTACCGCATCGGACTGCGTGGGCCCTGCCGCGGAGGCTGCGGTGGCCGGATTGGAGCCTGGCGGCGTGTTGCTGCTGGAGAACCTGCGCTTCCATCCCGAGGAGGAGAAGAACGACCCCGAGTTCGCCCGGCAGCTTGCCGCGCTAGCGGACGTATATGTGAACGACGCCTTTGGCACCGCGCACCGCGCCCATGCCTCCACGGAGGGTGTAGCCAAGCTCCTGCCGGCGGTGGCGGGTCTGCTCATGGAGAAGGAGATTGATTTCCTGGGGCAGGTTTTCGAAGAGCCGGAGCGGCCCTTCGTGGCCGTGCTGGGCGGCGCTAAGGTCACCGATAAGATCTTCGTTATCGAAGCGCTGCTCACGGTGGTAGACCGGCTTATCATCGGCGGCGGCATGGCCAACGCGTTCCTGGCGGCCCAGGCCGTCGACGGGTATCGCCATCGGTGCATCCAAGCTAGGCGAGAGGGATGCGGCGTATGCGCACAAGATTCTGGAGGACGCTACGGAGTCGGGTGGCGTGCGTGTTGAGGTGCCCCACGATGTAGTGGTCGCCGAGAAGTTCGAGGAAGCGTCGGCGCACAAGGTGGTCAAGCTGGGCGAGATCCCGTCCGGTTGGATGATCCTGGACATTGGCCCGGAGACCGGCGCCCGCTACGCAGAAGCGGTCAAGAGTGCCAAGACAGTGCTGTGGAACGGTCCCATGGGCGTCTTTGAGTGGGAGGCCTTTGCCGGCGGCACCAAGGCGGTGGCCCGGGCCCTGGGCGAGTCCAGCGCGATGACCATCGTTGGCGGCGGCGAGACGGCCCAGGCCGTCGAAGAAGTGGGCGTTGCTCTTTTTAGGACAAGATAACCCACGTCTCCACCGGCGGCGGCGCAACCCTAGGCGTTCTCCGCTCGTAGTTCCTGGTAGCCTGGTACGTCGGTCTGGCAACGGTCGTATCTTGAGAGTCTATTTTTAGAGAAGCTCCATACCGGCTTATCTTGATGAACAGCAGCAGATTATCCTCAATCGCTGGAGCATAAGTACGAATACCAAGGGACTTCCGGAAGTCGTTCGTGGCTTTAGGACGTTCTCCGCCTCCCCTCCGCTTACGCCTGGTACGTCGGTCTGGCAACGGTCGTATCATGAGGAAACAGCCCTTGATCATATGCACGGTCTTATTTTTATCCGCGACGCAGATCCTGAAGGGGCGGGTTTCAAACCCGCCCCTATGATTTTTCCTTTGCGAGTGACTACGCCTAGACATTGATAAGGTAAATTCTTGAAGAACAAATTTCAGAGAAGCTCTATACTGGAAACACGCACACTTAGCTATAAAGAAGGTGCCTGATGAACAACTTTGACCTGATACGGGAACTTTCCATTGAATCGAACCCCAGCAAGATTCTCATGGTGGTGGCCGACGGCTTGGGCGGCGACTTGCCGCCAGGCCCGGAGGGAGCACGACCACCAAGATTGAGCGAGCTGGAGATGGCCAAGACGCCCAACCTGGACCAGCTTGCTGCGGAGAGCGTCTGCGGCGTGACCCAGCCGGTGCTTCCCGGGATCACTCCCGGCAGCGGCCCCGGTCATCTGGCCCTCTTTGGCTACGATCCCCTGGTCTTCGACATTGGCCGCGGCGTGCTGGAAGGTCTGGGCATCGATTTCGAGCTGAGTCCGAACGACCTCTCGGCGCGGGGCAACTTCTGCACGGTGGACGACAATGGCGTCATCACCGACCGCCGCGCCGGCCGCATGGCCACGGACCTGAACGTGGAGCTGTGCAACATCCTGCGGGAGATCAAGCTCGATGGCGTCGAGGTCTGTGTAGAGCCGGTGGAGGGTTATCGCTTCCTGCTGGTGTTGCGCGGCCCAGGCCTGGCTGAAGGGCTGACGGACACCGATCCGCAGCGGGAGGGCATGGAGCCGTTCCCCGCAGTGGCCCGTGTGCCGGAAGCGGCGCTGTCGGCTAGGCTGGTCAATGAGTTCATCGAGAAGGCGCGGGCGATGCTGAAGGGCAGGACGCCCGCCAACATGCTGATGCTGCGGGGCTTCTCCACGCTTCCCCAAATCCCCACGATGACCGAGGTCTACAAGATGCGGGCTGCCGGCATTGCGGTCTACCCCATGTACCGGGGCCTAGCCAAGCTGGTGGGCATGACCGTCTTCAAGGGAGGTAAGACCGTTGAAGACGAAATTGCGGTCACTAAAAGCGAGTGGGATAACTTTGATTTCTTCTACGTCCACTACAAGTGGGCCGACTCCGCCGGTGAGGATGGCAACTTCCAGGCGAAAGTGGAGGCGCTGGAGGGGTTCGACGCTGCTATCCCCGCATTGCGCGCGCTCAACCCGGACGTGATGATGGTTGCCGGCGACCACTCGACGCCTTCCGGCATGAAGGCGCATAGCTGGCATCCGGTGCCCTTCCTCATGTGGTCGCGTGACGGCTATCCAGACCAGGTGCGGACATTCTCCGAGCGGGAGTGCCGGCAGGGTGACTTTGGCCGCTTCCCGGCGGTAGACGTCATGCCTCTGGCTATGGCTCAGGCCATGAAGCTCACTAAGTACGGCGCGTAGCCTGCTATCATCCAACCAAGCCTATTGCACATCATTCTGAAGGAATCGCGAGAGGCGCTGACTGAAGAATCTCGGCCGGAACTATTCCGTCTTAAGGAGGACGCATGGCGCGTACCCCGCTGATTGCCGGTAACTGGAAAATGAATACCACTGTGGCAGAGGCCCAGGAACTCACCGGGGCAATGCTGGCAGGTCTTGATCAGATTCCGCGCGTGGAGAAACTCCTCTGCCCGCCCTACATCTCGCTTACCGCCGTAGCCGAGTTGCTCAAGGGCAGCTCTGTGAAGCTGGGCGCCCAGAACATGCACCACGAGGACAAGGGCGCGTTCACCGGTGAGGTCTCGCCGGGGATGCTCAAGGATTGCTGCCAGTACGTGATCCTAGGCCACTCGGAGCGGCGCAGCTACTTCCACGAGCAGGATGCGGACATCAACCGCAAGGTGCTGGCCGCCCTCAACCACGGGTTGGCGCCCGTCTTCTGCATTGGCGAGGACCTAACTCAGCGGCAGGCCGGTCAGGTGGAGGCAGTGCTTACGGGACAACTGGCAACGGGTCTGCAGGATACGGCGTTCAGCACCTCCCTAGTTATTGCATACGAGCCGGTGTGGTCCATCGGCACCGGCACCGCGGCGCAGCCGGAGGATGTGGAAGAGGTGGGCCTGCTCATCCGTGGTTGGCTGAAAGAGCGCTTTCCCGGTCAGCCCGTGGAGGAGACCCGCATTCTGTACGGTGGCTCAGTTTCCTCCGGCAACGTGGGCAGCTTTGTGTCCTTGTCTACGATTGACGGCGCGCTGGTAGGCGGCGCATCCCTCCGCCCCGACGAGTTCGTGGCCCTGGTCAAGGCTGCCGCGGACGCCAGCTAGTCCTTAGGTAAGCCTCGTGGAACGGGTGCTAGCGCTTGTGGGGCCCACCGCTGCGGGCAAGAGCGCCGTAGCACTGGAGTTGGCGCAACGGCTTGATGCCGAGATTGTCAGCGCGGATAGCCGGCAGGTCTATCGCTACATGGACATCGGCACCGCCAAGCCGTCGCCGGCCGACCGCGCCGTTGTGCCCCATCACCTCATCGATATTGTCGATCCCGACGACACCTTTACCCTGACGCATTTCAGGTCGGCGGCCCTTGCCGCCATCAACGACATTCAGGGCCGGGGCAAGCTTCCCCTGATAGTGGGCGGAACCGGACTCTACATGCGTGCGCTGCTGCAGGGGTTCGTGGTGCCGCCAGCGCCGCCGGACACCGCCCTCCGCCAAGCGCTGGAAGCGCGCGCTGCCGCTGAAGGGACGGAAACGCTCTACCGGGAGCTGGCCGCCATCGATCCGGAAGGGAGCAGCCGCATCGATCCCGCGAACACCCGGCGTATCGTGCGGGCGCTGGAGGTGTGGCGCACGACGGGCAAGCCCTTCTCCTACTGGCAGCAGCGGACCGCGCCGCCCTTTGAGGTCGCGCTGGTGGGCCTGACCTGCGAGCGGACGGAGCTGTACCGCCGCATCGACGGGCGCGTCGATCAGATGCTGGCTTCCGGACTGCTTCAGGAGGTGGAGGGACTGGCCGCGCGCGGCTACGGCTGGGAGCTGTCGTCTATGAGCGGCCTGGGCTATCGCCAGCTTGGGGAGCACCTCCGCGGGGAGTGCGACCTGCCCAGCGCAGTGCAGCGCATCAAGTATGCTACCCATCGTTATGCCCGCCAGCAGTACGCCTGGCTCCGGGCTGCGGACACTGCGCTCACTTGGTTCCAGGCTGAGGGTTCGCCCTCCCTCCAGGCAGATGCTATTATTAAAATAGTCAGGGGGAGTCCAGAGGAGCTAGCACCTATAGCGGGAGCTCAAGGAGTGTCCCCTAATCACCTTTAAGCCCAAAGGGCTTCCGTGAACCCAAGAGAGGGTTTGGGGATGCCTAAGCACGGAGTACTACGATGCAATTCACAAAGATGCACGGAACGGGTAACGATTTTGTCCTGGTAGATGGCCGTGAGTTTTCGGACCAGGACTGGTCGCAGGTGGCGGAGCGAGTCTGCGACCGGCACTTCGGCATTGGGGCAGACGGGCTTATCATGTTGCAGCCCTCCGATGTGGCCGACCTGCGGATGCGTATGTGGAACCCGGACGGCTCTGAGGCCGAGATGTGCGGCAACGGCATCCGCTGTTTCACCAAGATGGCCCTGGAAGACGGTATCGTGACGCGCAGCCGGGAGGAGTTCACCGCCGAGACGGGCGCTGGCATCCTTACCCTGCGGCCGCGCTGGGAGGACGGGCACATTACCTCTGTGCAGGTGGACATGGGCGCGCCCATCCTGGAGCCGGAGATGGTTCCGGTGGCCGTCACCGCCGGCCAGCTAGAGCCGGACGCCAACGGCCTCCGCTGGGCCCACAACTATGCGATAGAGGTGGAAGGACGGCGGCTGGATGTCTCCTGTGTGTCTATGGGCAACCCCCACGCCATCCATTTCATCGACCAGTTGCCCAAGGAGTTTCCGTTGGAGCACCTAGGGCCGCTGGTGGAGCATCACTCCTTCTTTCCCCGCCGCGTGAACTTCCACGCCGTTCAAGTACTAGACCGCTCCCACTTACGGATGCGCACCTGGGAACGGGGCGCCGGCCTCACCCTGGCTTGCGGCACGGGCGCGTGCGCAACTGCCGTGGCGGCGCACCTGCTGGGCTACACCGACGACACGGTGGAGATAGAGGTGCCGGGCGGCATGCTCACTATCCACTGGCCCGGCCAGGGCCCGGTGCTCAGTGACCGGCCCCGCGGAATCGGTGTTCAGCGGCCAGTGGACGGCGGGCGAGTAGTTATCCTCGAAAAGTTGACCTTGGCTGCTTTTCCGATAATCCAGCGAAACTTCCGTTAACTTGGGCTTATGCATTTTTAGAAGCTCGTGGGTATGCAGAAAACGTTGTAGCCATATGTTCAAGCCAAAGTCGGTTCAAATCTTATTCGACATCTGATTTGAGGCGAGGAAAGATAGTAACTCTTCTGAGAGAAAAAGGGCTACTTTCTGAATTCATTGCTGAGCATTGGCCCTATGGAGAAAGTGAGCAAGGTAGACGCCTAGCTGTTGGTTATCGCGCCAGGTACAGCGCTTTTCTAGCTCCCTAAAGCTAGTTCCTCAACAAACTGTGCGGGGCTAATAATCCGCACTCCCTCATGCTCAGTAAGCGAGAGCAATCGCTTATCGCCGGTAATCAGTGCATCTGCCCGCGCACCGGCTGCAGCTGCTAGGACATAGTCGTCCTCTAAGTCGCCGGTAACCATAGGCACGTCCCCTTGTGGCACTGGCGCCAATTCACCCTGGCTTTGCAGCAACGCAGAAACGTAAAGAATGTCGTCGCTGGTCACGCCATATGCTCCACCGATACGCGGTGAGAGGAGCTTAACAGTAACCTCGCTAATGATGCCCTGGGAGACAACTACCACGAAAGCCCCGGCTTGCCAGGCTTCTAGGAGGCGCCGCGGAGCGCCTTGCGCGGAGAGAACGGCCGAAATAATAACGTTGACGTCTAAGACCGCGCGGATCATCCACTGTGCTGCTGGTTGTCTGTCTTTTCCAACTCACCTAGTAGCACATCTCCGTTTACTTCTTGGTTGCGGTCGCCTATCTCTAGGACACGCTCAAAGAGGCGCTGTCGCACGATAGGACGAGTACTGTTCGCCAAGATAAAGGTGTCCAAGTCCTCCTTGGGAATCCGGTAAGAGCGGCCTATTCGAGTAGCCGCAAGCCGGTGCTCCCTTATGAGGCGATATATCGTATCTTTGGTAAGCTGTAAGTAATCGGCTACTTCTTCAGGAGTCAGCACTTCACGCATCACAAATGGTCTCCCTTATCTTTACAGCGACAAACGCTTGTTTGCTATTTTAGATGATTTTTGTTTGTTTTTGTTGAATTTGGTCTAACGTAGGCCTGACGAAGGTTTTGCGCTGACCTATAATGCACCTATGCAACTAGCTATCCCCAACGTGTGGAAAGGCGCTCGTGCCCTGGGCCGAGAGCGTCTCCTTGTATTAGTCATGCTGACCACGGGCCACGTGGTGGTGCACTGGTATCAGCAACTCTTCTCCCTCGTGCTGCCCTCGATGAAGACGGGACTGGGGTTGAGCAACGTGCAGGTAGGAGCGCTCTCCACCGCGCGGCAAGTAACCAACGGGCTCACGCTGCCCTCCGGCTACCTGGCCGACTCCTATCGGGGGTGGACCGGCCTGATCGTGGGCTCGGCTATCTTCGCATTTGGGCTGGGCTACTATCTCATAGGCATCGCGCCGTCCTACGAGTGGACGCTGGTGGCCGCGGCGCTCATCGGTCTGGGCGCGGCATTGTGGCATCCGGCCGCGCTGGGCTCCCTCTCCCTCCAGTTCAAGGAGCGGCGAGGCATGGCGCTGTCCGTCCACGGGGCCGGGGCCAGCGTTGGCGATAGCGTTGCTCCAGTGCTGGTGGGCGCGCTGCTTCTTAGCATCGACTGGCGAGTTGCTATGCAGGCGCATCTGCTGCCCGCTGCCCTGGTGGCAGTGGTCCTGTGGTGGAGCTTGCGAAATATGTACCAGGAGAGCGGGCCGCGTCCTGCCTTCAGCTCCTATCTGACCGGCCTGCGAGAGATGCTCACCAATATCCAGGTGCTAGGCGTGATGGGGTCCAACACTGTTTCCCAGATGGCCCGTTTATCAGTGCTCACCTTCTTCCCCATCTACGTGACCGAAACCCTGGGGTACTCTACCTTTGTTCTGGGGATCTATTTGGCATTGCTTTACGCGATGGGTGTGGTGTCGCAACCAATTATGGGGGTGGTTTCAGACAAGTACGGACGGAAGGCGGTGCTGGTGCCGGCTTTCGCCAGCCTGGCGGTGCTGTTCGCTCTGATGGTGGTAGCCCAGGACGGCGTTGCCCTTGGCCTTGTAGTAGCGGTGTTAGGGTGCTTCTTCTATGGCACCGCCAACGTCACCATGTCAGCGATGATGGATGTCTCCCCGGAGCACGTGCACTCCAGCGCGATGGGCATAACGGGGCTCTTCAGCCAGCCTTTCACCCTCATCTCGCCGATTGTGACCGGCCTGCTGGTGGAGGGTTACGGGCTGCCCGCAGCCTTCTGGTACGCCGCGGCGCTCCAGACCGTTGCCACCCTTATTCTAGTGCCCATTCCCTTCCGCCGCAGCAGGGCGTAGACGACTAACCGTCGCCCAGTAGCCCCGGTATTACCTCCACCACTATCCGCCCGCCCGCGAGGTCTATCTCTTTGACCACCTGGCCGATGGCGGGCACCAGGATTTCCCGGGTGTCTTCGCGTACCACGTAGACGTCGTTGCCGGCGGTCTTGAACATGTCTGCCACCACACCCAGGCGCTCGCCGACGGTGCTCACCACCTCCAAGCCAATGATCTGGTGCACATAGAAGGTCTCCGGCGCTAGGGCGGGGAGGTCGTCCTCAGTGATTTCCAGGGATGCGCCGCGCAGCGCCTCTGCTTGTTCGCGCGTATCAATGCCCCGCAGCTTGAGCACGGTGCGCTTGGAGACGGTCTTGCGGCCCTCGATCTCGTAGGGCGCGCCCTGTAAGTAGAGGCGGTTGCCCGGAGAAAAGCGCTGGGGGTTGTCCGTGAGGATTTCTATCTTGAATTCGCCGCGGATGCCCCAAGCCCCGGTGACTTGGGCGACGGCGTAGTAGGTGGGCGACACGTGCGGGTTAGAAGACTGCTCCGGAACGAAGATGCGCTTACTATGCTCAGGGTGCGCTATGAGTCATCATCCTCGTGGTCGTGGTCGTGGTCGTGGTCGTGGTCGGCGTCAGCGTGCTCTTCTGCCTCTTCGGCCTCTTCATCGTCCTTGCCGGCGACGTTCTCCAGCGGGGAGATGATGAGGCTTGGCTGGCGTGCGCCGTTGCCTTGGCGGCTTGCAGCCACCTTCAGCAGCATGCGAATGGCTTGAGCAATGTTGCCGTCTTTGCCAATGACGCGACCCATCTCATCTTTGGGGACCTGAAGGCGCACCACGGTGCGGCCGCCGCCGGAGGATTCTGAAACCTCAACTTGATCCGGGTGGTCAACCAGAGCTTTGGCTATGAACTCAACTAGCTGTTTCATAATATGTTAGGGGGTACGGGAGAGGAAGGCGGCTAATTGGCCGCGGGTGCTTCCTCGTCCGCGGCTGCCTCTTCCGCCACTGGCTCTTCAGCGGCAGCTTCTACTACTGCCTCGGCTACTGCTTCTTCAGCCGGAGCTTCTACCTCCGCCTCAGCGGTGGGTTCAGCTTCAGGGGTTGCGACTTCCGCTGCTGGGGCTGGCGCGGCGGCGGGAGCACTGGCTGCTGCGGCAGTGGCTGCGGCCGCTGCTGCGGCGGTGGCAGCTGCTGCTGCGGCGGTGGCAGCTGCTGCTGCGGTGGTGGCAGCTGCTGCGGCAGTGGCTGCGGTTGCTTGCGCTTGCAGCGCCTGCTTTTTAGTGCCGTGCACCTTTACGATAGACTTCACCCGGTCCGGGAGCGCCACGCCCGTGCGCAGCAGGATACGGACTACGGTTTCTGTAGGCTCGGCTCCATTCTGGAGCCAGGCGTTTAATTTATCCTCATTGATAACTACGGTAGCGGGGTTACTAAGGGGATTGTAGTGTCCCAGTGTTTCTAGGAAACGACCATCCCGTGGGCCCCATGCTTCTGCGGCAACGATACGGTACGAGGGACGCTTTGTTGCCCCTACGCGTTTAAGGCGAATTTTGACCACCCATCCTCCTATTTGAGAGAGAAAATCTAACTAGAGGATGACACTCTCTAGCTGTGTTTTGGGTATTGTAGCAGATGTCCAGGCGCGTTGCAGCAGGCAGGTTTCGACTGGCTCATGATACGCACACAATTGCTCACAGAAAGGCTAAGAGACTGGCGACGGATTCTTGGCAGCTAAGCCTGAGTAGTTACTATGCTCGCTTTTCCCGCCGGGACAGTTGCACGGCAGCATCGTGCGCCTGCCTCTCCGCACGGTCATCCAACGGCGGCAGAGTGGCGTCTTCCCCACGATGCTCCAGCGCGAGGCCCAGCAGATGATCGGTGAACTGCGGGTTCTTGGGCAGGAGGGAGCCGTGGAGATAGGTGCCGAAGACCGTGCCCTGCTGCGCGCCCTCGGTGCCGTCTTGGCCGTTGTTGCCGAAACCAGCCGTTACCTTCCCCAGGGGCTGGCACTCCGACCCTAAGTAGGTGCGCCCGCCATGATTCTCAAAGCCCACCAGGGTGGCTTCTCCCCAGGAGACGGCGATGTTGCCGGTGCAACGGCGCGCCTTGGGGCCGGGGTGGATGGTGTGTAGGTCCAGCAGTCCTAGGCCGGCGAGGTCCGGTCCTTCAGCAGGCCGGTAGTAGTGGCCCAGAAGCTGGTAGCCGCCGCATACGGCCAGCACCACGACGCCCGATTCGGCGGCGCGGCGCAGACCCTCGCCCTTGACCTCTCGTAGGTCGTCGGCGATGCGCTCCTGCTCTCGGTCAGGCCCGCCGCCCAGAAAAATAAGGTCGAACGCGCTGGGATCGATGGGCTCGCCTGGCAGCATCTCCGTAACGGAGACGTCCAGCCCGCGCCAGCGGCAGCGCGCCTCCAGGCACATGATGTTGCCCCGGTCGCCGTAGAGGTTCAGGTGACGCGGGTAGAGGTGCGCAATGCGGATGGTCATGCCTCCTCCCAGAACGGGCGGGCCGCGCCCATCTTGGTCAGGATGCGCCTCAGCTCCAGCATGGCCGTGTAGGTGGGGAGCACGTAAAGGGTCTCACCCTCCGGCAGGCGGTAGGCGGCGGTGGTGATGGCCTGAGCCAGGTCCGGCAAGGCCACCGCATGACTCTCCCTTGCGCCTGCCTCGAACAGCTCTGCGTATTTTAGGCGCATCCCCAGGTCCGCCGCGCGGTTGCCGCTGGCGATGACCGAGGATACTTGGCCCCGCAGCAGCTCGTAGTCCACGTCCCAGATCCAGGAGACGTCCCGCCCATCGGCCAGGCCGTCGTTAAGCGCAATGAGCAAGGATTTCTGGCCGGGCTCGGAGGCCAGTGTGCGGAGCACCTGATTTGCGCCCACGGGGTTCTTGGTCAGGAGCATGACCGCGGGCTTGCCTTCAAGAGAGAAACGCTCGCCGCGGCCAAAGACGGGCCGGGTCGTCTCAAGCGTCTCGCTGAGGGCGCTTAACGATAGGTCGAGGGCGGCGGCGGCAGCCACGGCGGCCAGGAGGTTGTACACGTTGTACAGGCCGGGCAGCGGAAGGTAGCCGCTGGCTTGTCCGGCATCGCTCTGGAGGGTGACGCTGCTGCCCTTTAGCCCTTCCAGCATGACCTGCTGGGCAGAGAGCGTTGGTTGCGGCCTGCCGCCGTTGCAACGAGGGCAGCGGTAGTGGCCCAGGTGGCCGTAGTAGCTCACCGCGTAGTCGTAAGGGATGCGGCAGGTAGGACACTCCACAAAGTCCGAGGCGTGCTCCCGTTCGGAAAGCCCAACGCTCGTGTCCTCCAGCCCAAAGAAGTGGGTTGTGGCGTTGGTGCTCTCGGCCAGGGCAGCGACCTGAGGGTCGTCCGCGTTCAGGACGAGCTGAGTGCCTTCGGGAAGGTCGCGCAGGGCAGCGCGCCATGCGGCTGCGATGGTGTCGACTTCACCGTAGCGGTCGAGTTGGTCTCGGAACAGGTTCAGTAGCAGGATGAGTCTTGGCTGCACCAGGGCAATAGCCTCCGGCAGCGTAGCCTCGTCCACCTCAAACAGGCCAATTTCTTTGGGCGCGCCCTTGTCGTTGTCCTGGCCGAGCGGTTTGATAAGGGCACTGGCGATGCCGCGGATAAGGTTGGAGCCTTCCCGGTTGTGGGTGACCTGATACCCCGCGTTGGTCAACAGCGACGCCAGCAACCGGGCGGTAGTAGTCTTGCCGTTGGTGCCGGAGATGAGGATGGCGCCCTCGGTGAGGCGTTCAGACAGGGAAGTGATGAGGGTGGGCGCTGCTCGCTCCACCAGGAGTCCAGGGAGGGCAGTGCCGCCGCCACGACGGGTCAGCCGGGCCAGCATGCCTGCCGCGCGAGCGGCCCCAATGATGGCTGTGTCTCTCATACCTGAGTTAACCGTGGTGGTGGCAGGCTTGCAACAACGGTGGTGGCAGGCTACCGGCGCAAGCCGCGGCGGATCTGTGCCAGCCGAAACAGCGCGCCTTGGGTGACGACACCCCTGAGTTCGCCTTCCTCTACCACCAGCAGTTCGCGAGCGCGCTGGTCCTCCATCATTTCGGTGGCTATCAGGATGTCGGTATCCGGATGCACCACGGGGATATCCTGGGCGGGCGTCATGACTTCGGCCACAGTGGCGGTTCCCCACCGCTTTTGTGCCACTTTCGTCAGCGAGGAGATATTCACCAGCCCTTTCAGCATGGAGCCTTCCGTAGCCAGGTACCACGAGCGATCGGAGGAGGATACGTCGTTCTGCATAAAGTCGTTAAGGGTAGTTTGCGGAGTTACGTGGGCAACATCGGCGTTCATCAGGTTGCGAACGGTATACCCCTGCAGCGCATTGCGGAAATTGTTCTGGCGTGAGCTGTTGCTGGCCGCTTGATGCAGGAACCAACCAATGAATGCGATCCAGATGCCGTTAAAGGACGCCCCCGGCGCTCTGAGCACCAGCGCAATGCCGCCGATGATGAAGAGTAAAGCCACGGCTTGCCCCACCAACAGCGCTATCCGTGTGGCCATGCGGTGGTTGCCGGTGGACCACCACAGGATGGAGCGCAGCACGCGCCCGCCATCCATGGGGAAGCCTGGCAAAAGATTAAAGATGCCCAAGCTGAGATTGATCCAGGCTAGCCAGCCCGTCAGTGCGGCCGCTGGTTCGCTAATGGGCCGGGTGATGAGCCAGCCGACGGCGAACAGCGCGGAGAGCACAAAGCTGCACATTGGTCCGGCGGCGGCCATGAGCAGTTCGCCCGAGGGCATGGGCACGTCTCGGGTAATCTGGGCCACTCCGCCGAAGATGAACAACGTGATGTTGCGCACGGGCACGCCCAACTTCCGGGCGACCAAACTGTGCGCGAGTTCGTGGGCGATAACCGATGCGAAGAAGAGCATGCTGGTTGCAAGGCCCACTCCTATGTAGGCCGACTGCTCCCAGTTAGGGTAGGCGGAGGGAAACTGGCCGACTATTAACGAGAGAGTAACCAGCGCAAAGATAATGAACCAGGAGATATTGACCCGGAGCGGGATGCCCGCCAGCGTGGCGATTTGGAAAGAGGGAAACATGCCTATGCCTTGAAGCCCCGCAGCCGTAGGGAGTTGCTGATGACAGATACCGAACTAAAGGCCATCGCACCCGCGGCAATCATGGGACTGAGCAGCCCCATCGCCGCCAGCGGAATGCCCAGGGTGTTGTACACAAAAGCCCAGAAGAGATTTTGCTTGATAGTGCGTAGCGTGCGTTTGCTCAACATGATTCCTGTCAGTATAAGCCGTAAGTCGCTGCCAATGAGCGTGATGTCCGATGCCTCCATGGCTACGTCTGTGCCGGTTCCTATAGCAATACCCACGTCTGCCTGGGCCAACGCGGGCGCATCGTTGATGCCATCTCCTACCATAGCGACCACCTGGCCCTGTGCCTGTAGGCGCTGCACCTGCTGTGCTTTGTCCTGCGGCAGCACCTCGGCCAGCACCTGATCGATGCCCACCTGCTGCGCAATGGCGCCGGCGGTGCGGGCGTTGTCACCGGTTATCATTACCGTCTGCAGCCCCGCTTGATGCAACTTGGCGATGGCCTCCCCGGCTTCCGGACGCAGCGTATCCGCTACCGCTATTATACCGATGAGTCGGCCTTCCTGCGCCAGTAGCACTGCCGTCTTTCCCTGCGCTTCCAGGCTGTCCAGGCGTCCAGATGTCTCCGCGCTAAGGATCACCCCGCGGTCTGTCATAAGCTTACGGGTGCCCAGCAGCACGGCGCGGCCGTCAATGCGGGCGGCCAGACCGTGACCCGGCACCGCCTGGAAGTCGTTTACCGGCTGGTCGATGGTGAGGTTCCGCTCTTCAGCTGCCGCCACAATCGCCTCGCCGATGGGGTGCTCTGATCCGCGCTCCGCAGTAGCCGCCAAGAGCAACACCTCGTCCTCGGCGGCGCTGTCCTGCCTCACCACGTCGGTTACTGATGGCTTGCCCTTAGTGAGGGTGCCCGTCTTGTCTAGTACTACCGTAGTTACTTTGCCCACCCGCTCCAACACCTCGCCGCCTTTGATGAGCACGCCGTGCTCTGCGCCTACGCCTGTGCCCACCATGATGGCGGTGGGAGTGGCCAATCCTAGAGCGCAGGGGCATGCAATGACCAGCACGGCGACAGCGGGGATGAGGGCGCGGGCAAAGCCCGCGTCAATGACAAAGTACCAGCCGGTAAAGGTAAGCAATGCGGCAAGGATGACTGCGGGGACAAAGAACTCGGACACGCGGTCTGCCAGCCGCTGCACCGCGGCTTTGGATCCCTGAGCTTCCTCTACCAGACGGACGATCTGCGCCAGGGCAGTATCGCTTCCCACCTTCTGTGCCCTCACTGCCAGCAGCCCGTTCTTGTTGATAGTCGCGCCGATGGCTTCATCGCCGGGGGTTTTCTCTACTGGCAGACTCTCGCCGGTGAGCATCGCCTCGTCCACGGCGGAGCTGCCCTCTTCGATGCGGCCGTCTACGGGAATGCGTTCACCCGGCCGCACAAGGACCAGGTCTCCCACGGCCACCTCTGCCAGCGGCACCTCTAGCTCACCGCCGTCCCGGCGCACCCGCGCCGTTTGTGGTTGCAGCCCTATGAGCTTTTTAATTGCCTCCGAGCTGCGTTGCTTTGAGGATGCTTCCAGGTACTTGCCAAGCAGGATCAGGGTGGTGATGACCGCAGCGGCATCGTAGTAGACGCCGTGCATGGATTCGCCCCAGGTCATCACGGTGAACCAGAGACTGTAGAGGAATGCTGCGCTGGTGCCGATGGTGATGAGAGTGTCCATAGTCACGGCGCGGTGGCGAAGGTTGAGTAGAGTGACGCGATGGAAGCGCCAGCCAAAGTAGGCCCATACAGGTACAGTTAGGGCCAGGGAGAGATAGACCATGATGGGTGTAGCTGTTGGCGGCACTAGCCCCATTGCCTGGAGCGGGAGCATAGCAATGAGGGCCACCGGCGCGCTCAGGATTGCGCTGATGGTAGTGTCCCGCTTTAGCGTCTGTACCTCAGCCGCCTTCTGTTCCGCCGCCTCTTCCTCGGATGCCTGCGCAAGCTCCGCACCGTAGCCAATCTCATCTACGGAGATAAGCAGGGGCGTGATGTCGGTGACGCCGGGCTCCAGGTACACCTGGGCGCGTTCCGTGGCCAGGTTCACGTTGGCTCGCTGCACGCCCGGCGCGCGGGTGAGCGCCCGTGCCACCCGCTCCACGCAGGAGGCGCACGTCATCCCTGAAACATTGAGCGTGACCAGGTTCTTTGCAGAGGGAGCAGCTACCGTTGCAGTCGCCGCCTGCCCTTCCGTAGCCATAGCCGTGGAGCGGGTAAGCATCTCCGGCATCAGGAGCGATATGGGGGGCGTGCCGTCACCATTGCCGTTCAGATAGCGCTCGGGATCAGCGTCGAAGGCCCTTTTGCAGCCGGGCGAGCAGAAGTAGTAGGCGCCGCCCAGATACTCCGATGTTCCAGCTGCCGATGCTTCATCGACTTCCATGTGGCAAATAGGATCAATGGCCATGGTGTGCTCCAAATTACGGCTCGGCGAGGAATCGCCGAAGGTGGTGACGAGGCGCTCTCCTGCGCCTTATTAACAGGCAGGAGATAGCTTCGGCCCGCAGGACATACTTCACTATGACGGCCAAACTGTTAGCGTTCCGCTAGACCGTAGAGACCCAGAAGCTCCCCCACCACCTGGTCGGTGCGGCCCTCCTGGATGCCTTCCGTAACGCAGCCCTTCAAGTGGCCTTCCAGCATCAGCGTTTCCAGCTTCTGGATGGCCTTGCGCACGGCAAAGGTCTGATGCAGCACGTCCACACAGTACTGGTCGTCTTCCACCATCTTGCGGATGCCTTTGAGGTGGCCTTCGATGTAATTCAGTCGTTTTAAGGCTTCCAGTTTCACGGAGTCTTCCATAGGTTGCTCCTGTCTCGTCGTAACCCATACCCCCTCCCAGGGGGTATGGGTAGTGTAAGGCCAGCCTGATTAGAGTGTCAAGCACAGGGCGATGCGGGTTGTTGTATCTCCACATTGACCCACACCCCGCGCGGTGGTAACCTCACGCGTACCGAAGGGCATGCTGATGATGCTTACCCTACGGGAGAGGCTTGAGTCACGTAGCGGACGTCCTACCCCGACTCGCGGAGCTGAGGGCGTTCACGTAGGCGTGCAACCCGGGCCGCTGCCCGGCAGGAGAGTAGGACACATGTCAGAAGGAACCATCAAGAAACTGGTCAGTGATCGCGGATTCGGCTTCATTGTTCCAGAAGGAGCGACAGACGGCAAAGACCTGTTCTTTCACAGTTCGGACGTGCAGGGAACTGCATACGATTCGCTGCGGGAAGGACAGAAGGTCTCCTTTGAGCTCGGCCGGGACGAGCGGCGCGGCACGACCAAAGCTACCAAGGTAATGGTGGTCTAGCCTGCAGCGACGGGTCAATGTGGCTCGCGCATACCCGTTGTACCTCTCGCTCGCTATGTTGGCGCCGCGGGTAGATAGTCTTGATGGAGATTAGTTATGACGTCCGTTAGTAGTACTAACCCTTCTATGCGCTTCTCTTTGGATGAAGTGCTTTCCGGGATGCTCGCGAGCATTAAATCAGACACTTTTACGGATGACGGCGTTCGTATAGCCTCAGTGTTTGAGAAGCTAGCGAAACAATTTCCCTTGTGTGCTCCTCTGGCCGCCGCGGTGGATCCGAGTGCAGCTCAGGGAGTCTTGGACAAGCTAGTGCACAAAGATTGGCTGCTCCACAAGCAAGGCCAGTATGAGCTGACTGCCATTGGTAGGGGACAGTGCGTTGGGAGCAAGAAGATGCTCTTTAGCCAGGTCCACATGGCAGAGCTAGAGGCAGCTGCTAAGGTGTTCGACACGATATAGCGCTGGCTCTTCCGCAGCCTTCCCTATAACTGAATACAGATCCACAGGGGGCGTTTCGTGTTGTGCGTGCGCTCCCTGTGGCGTGTTTGTCAGGCCGCGGGTTCTTTGTATGCAGTTTTTTTCAAAAAATGCTATGCTTACCCCAGTGGCAATGAATCCCGGCTCGAAATTGGCGACCTATCATGATACCTTCCGCAGGTGTCCTCGCAGTCTGTTCCAGTACGCGCTGACCGACTCGTTACCAACTACAGAACAAGGAGTCAGCGTAGAAAATGCCTGACAAAAATCTAGCGTGCCGTGACTGCGGCGCCCCCTTCGTATTCACGGCCTCTGAGCAGGAGTTCTTTGCTCAGAAGGGCTTCACCAATGAGCCCACCCGTTGTCCTACCTGCCGAGAGGCCCGGAAGTCTGCGCGCGGCGATAGCGGCTACGGCCGCGGCGGCAACTTCAGCTCCGGCGTGCGGGAGATGCACCCGGTAGTCTGCGCCCAGTGCGGCAAAGACACCGAAGTCCCCTTCCTGCCTCGCGGTGACAAGCCCGTCTACTGCTCCGATTGCTTCAGCAAGCAGCGCGCTGCCAGCGGCGGCGGGTATAGCAGCGGCGGTGGTAACCGCGGTGGCGGCGGCGGTGGCGGCTATGGCGGCGGCGGCAACCGCGGCGGCGGATACGGCGGCGGCGGTGGTGGATATGGTGGTGGCGGCCGGGGCCGTTACTAAACCGCTCTAGCTACAACTACAGCGCACGAAACAGGAGGGTGCTCGCTTGCAAGCGAGCACCCTCCCTCGCGTGTGGGGGACTAGCAGTTCCTCCTCATCGGTGCAGAGGAGCGCTCTTACGTTGTCTCCTCTATTAAAGCGGAGAGTCGGCGCGGTGTAGCGGCGCTGCTTTATGGTTGCCTTTGTCCATCCACCCTGTGCTATTCTTGAGGCGCTTAGTTGATAACCCTTGCCCCAGCCCTCTCTCCTCAAGGGAGAGGGAATAGATAATGCGGAGAACCCTATGCGCTATCGCACCTTCCCCAACACGGACCTGACCCTCTCGGAGGTCGGCTTCGGCGTGTGGACGCTGACCGCCGGCTGGTGGGGCAAGCACTCGGAGGCGGAGGCCACCGGTCTCCTCACCAAGGCCTTCGATCTGGGCATCACCTACTTCGACACGGCGGACACCTATGGCAACGGCTACGGGGAGGAGATCCTGCCCAAGGCCTTCCCCAAACGCCGCACGGATATCGTCATCGGCAGCAAGGTTGGTTACGACTTCTATAACAACCCGGGCCCGCGCCCCGGTCAGCGAGAGCTGCCCCAGGACTGGTCGCGGGAGTTCATCATCTATGCATGTGAGCAGAGCCTGAAGCGTCTCCGCACGGACTACATCGATTTCTATCAGCTCCACAACCCCAAGCAGGATGCCTTTGAGAGCGACGAGCTGTTTGCCGCGCTGGATGAGCTGCAGAAGGCGGGCAAGGTGCGCTATTACGCCGCCGCCTTAGGCCCGGCCATCGGCTGGCGCAACGAAGGCCTCTACGCCTTGGAGCATCGCAAGATGACGGGCATGCAGATCATCCACAACCTCCTGGAGCAGAACCCCGGCCGGGACTTCATAGAGGCCGCCCGCAAGAGCGGCACGGGTATGGTGGCCCGAGTGCCTCACTCCTCAGGCATGCTGGAGGGACACTACACTCTGGAGACCACCTTCCCGCCGGAAGACCACCGCAGCCACCGTCCTCGCTCGTGGCTGGTGGAGGGCTTGGAGAAGATAGAGCACCTGAAGTTCCTCTATGCGGGCCGCGACCAAACCCTAGGCCAGGCGGCGCTCAAGTGGCTGCTGGCAGAGCCGCTGATGATGAGCACTCTGCCTAACATCTACGAAGAAGCACAGATCCTGGAGTTTGCGACCGCGCCAGACAAGCCCGATCTCACCGAGGAGGACCTGGCCAAAGTAGCCGAACTGTTCGAGCACAACTTCTACGTCACTCCGGCCGTCACGGAAGAAGCACGGGAGAAGCAGGAGTCCGCCAGCAAGTAGCGCGCCCACACCCCGGCTCTTCTACAAGAGAGGCGGAGTTCCTCAACAGGGGGTCTTAGGTGTGTCCCCTATTTCCTTTAGTACGTCGAAGGAGGCCGGTGATTCCTTCGAGAGCATAGGAGCCGTCCATGCCGAAATCCATTACCAACTACTGGTGGAAGAGCTGCTCCCAGTGCCGGGATACCCGCGCCGCCATAGCTGAGAAGGTCGACGCCATCGCCGACCGCGACTTTTTCAAAGATCCCTTCTCGGCGGATGAGTTGCGCGCGTTGGCGGGCAGCAGCCCTATCTCAGACCTGTTCTCAATGAAGAGTCCCAGCGTGAAGAAGCTAGGGCTTACTCCTGAGCGTATGAGCGAACAGGAGATGCTGGACTGGATGCTCAAGGAGCCTCGTCTCATTCGACGCCCCCTGGTGGTGGTGGATGACGTGCTCCATATCCAACCCCGCCCAAAGGACGTAGACGGGATTCTCAGCTAGCGCACGCTCATGGCAGGCAGCGGCCGGAAGCAGGTCCCCACCTTCCTGGAAGAGCAAGCGCTCTGGGCGCAGGGCTATCGCTGCATCGCCGGCGTGGACGAGGTGGGCCGCGGTCCCCTAGCCGGCCCGGTGGTTGCGGCCGCTGCCGTGCTCTACACCCCTGACGTCGCGCTTCCCTGGCTCGACCGCGTGCGAGACAGCAAACAGCTCTCTGCGCGTCAGCGGGAGGCCCTCGATCCCCTCATCCGCAACGACTGCTTCGGCATTGGTGTGGGCGTAGTCTCGCCCCGTGTTATCGACGACATCGGCATCGCTCCAGCCACCCACCTGGCGATGCGCCGCGCCATCGAGTCGCTCCCCTGCACGCCGGACTTCGTCATCGTAGACGGCCGGGAGCGCCCCAAGCTGCCCGCGCCGCTGAAGGCCATCATCGGAGGCGATGCCCTGGTGCTTTCTGTGGCAGCAGCCTCCGTGGTGGCGAAGGTCTACCGGGACCGGCTGATGTGCCGCCTTGATGCCTGCTGCAGCGGTTGGGGTTTTGCCCAACACAAGGGCTACGCCTCGGCCACGCACCTGGAAGCCATCCGCCGCCTGGGGCCCTCCTCGGCGCACCGCCTCTCCTTCTCACCCTTCCGGCAGCCCGCCCTCTTCCCAGAGTCGTAGCCGTGGCTGGTAGCGCGCGCATCAATTTGGGCGCGATGGGCGAGCGATTAGCCCGTGAGCGGCTGGAAGCGTTGGGTTACCAGATCCTGGCGACGAACCACCGCACGACCAACGGTGAGATCGATCTAGTGGCGCTAGAGGGCGGAGCGCTGGTCATTATCGAAGTGCGCACCAAGCGAGGCGTCTCCCGCGGCACGCCGGAGGAGTCGGTGACGCCCGTCAAGGCGGCGCGTCTGGCCGCGCTGGCGGAGGAGTACGCGCAGGAGCATCCGGAGCTGCCTCAGGAGCTGCGCATAGACCTGGTAGCGGTGGAGCTCACCACCCAGGGCAAGCTGCTGCGGGTGGAGGTCCTCAAGGACGCGGTAGGCGGGTAGCGGGGACGGAGCGGCAATGTGCGCGGCGCGCTTGTGAGGAGGGCGGCTTTCAGGTAGCATAATCATCCCTAAGGCGGTTGGTGCAGGAAAAATTATTGCGCCATACTGCATTGGAGCGTGTACACTATAAGTGTCGCGTGGGAAAGACGATGTGGGTGCATCGGAGGGATGGACGATGGCCTCAAGTAGCCAGGATCGCTCCCAGGGACTGAACGACCAACTCGAACAAGAGCTGGAACGCATTCTAACGGCGCGAAGTTCCCAAGAGCGCCGTCAGTTCCGGTTACTCTTCGCTCAACTACTCGCGTGCTTCCTCCTCTGCATTCTGGCAATTACCGTGGCGTTCCTGTTGCCAAGTGGCGGGTCCAGTGTCCAGCAGGCTCTGTTGCTCCCCGCCAATGCCCAACAACTTGCAGCTGCCCCTGAAGAGCCTTTCGATTGTCTACAACTCTGGGCCGCCGCAAGAAACGCCCGCGACGGCGGGACGCCCCTCAGCGCAACTACGAGCAGCAGTCTAAGCGGGACGACTACAGAGGACCCCTCCTTCTTTGACGCGCTGGTGCAAGGCTACCACCGGGGGCTGGAACAGCGTCACTGTATGCAGAGTCTGCGCATGCAATGGATGCTGCCGGACAGCGGCGCTCCTTCTCAATAACGGTTGGCCTGCCTAAGCTGGCGGGATGTTAGACTCGCGAGAACCCTGCGTCTATAATGAGTTGAAATCCACGCTAACGGGAGTCCCATGACCAGCGAGACTTCTCCTCGAACATCAGCCCCGCACCCCTTACCAGCCCCGCCCTACCCTCCAGAGCATATTGATCGTCTATCGGCCATTGCCCGCACATTGCGGCGAGAGGTCGTGGAGATGGTGTTTGCGGCTAATAGCGGCCATCCCGGCGGCTCCCTTTCTTCTGCGGACATCATGACCGCCCTCTACTTTGCCGTGATGAGCTACGACCCTCAGAACACCAAGTGGCCGGAGCGGGACCGCTTCATCATGAGCAAGGGGCACGCTTCTCCAATCATGTACGCGACGCTGGCGGAGGCCGGCTATTTTAACCGAGAGCTGTTGCCCACCTTCCGTAGCTTTGGCAGCATACTCCAGGGCCACAACGACTCCACCCTGGTGCCCGGCGTCGAGATGTCCGCGGGTTCGCTAGGCATGGGCTTGCCCTTTGGCGTGGGCCACGCGCTGGCAGGACGCCTAGATCAGCTTGACTACCGGGTGTACGTGCTGCTTGGTGACGGCGAGTGCCAGGAGGGATCGGTGTGGGAAGCGGCCATGACCGCCAGCTTCCATAAGCTCGACCACCTGGTCGCCATCGTGGACAAGAACGGCATCCAGAACGACGACTTTGTGCGTGTGACCTCGGCCATAGACCCGCTGTCGGATAAGTGGAAGGCTTTCGGGTGGCATGTTGAAGAGGCGGACGGCCACAGCTTTCCATCGCTGTTGCAGGCGTTCCACAAGGTGCAGCAGGTGCAGGGTCAGCCTTCCGTCATCATCGCATCTACAGTAAAAGGCAAGGGTGTGAGCTACATGGAGAACAACCCCGCGTTCCACGGTGCAGCGCCAAGCAAGGAGCAGCTTGAGCTGGCGCTTCAGGAGATAGGCGCATGACCTCCGCGCACCACAACGGCCACTACGACGGCGCTTTTCAGTTCCTGCAGGCGCTCTTTGCCGACCCCCAGAAGATTGCCGCCGGCTATGCTACACGAGACTCCTTTGGCAACGCGCTGACGGAGCTGGGCGCGGACCACCCTAACTTGGTGGTAGTAGATGCAGACTTGGGCAAGTCCACCAAGAGCATCAATTTTATGCAGAAGTATCCCGACCGCTTCTTCCGCGTGGGTGTGGCGGAGCAAAGCATGATGAACGTAGCCGCCGGGCTAGCTGCGGCGGGCAAAGTGCCCGTGGCGACCACCTTCGCGGTGTTTGCCACTTCTCGGGCCTTCGACCAGCTACGGGTGTCCATCGCGCAGCCGCACCTCAACGTGAAGATAGTCGCAAGCCACAGCGGCATGACCGTTGGCGAGGACGGCAAGTCGGCCCAGGCCATCGAGGACCTTGCCTTGGTGTGCGCCCTTCCTGGCTTCAACGTGGTGGTGCCGGCGGACAGTGTGGAGACCGCGCAGGCCACCGCCGTAGCCGTCAACACGAACGGCCCCTTTTATATCAGGACCAGCCGTCCGGCCACCCCCTTTATCTACGACCCTGAACACCGCTTCCAACTGGGCAAAGCCGACCAGCTGCGCGAGGGCAAAGACGCGACAGTCATTGCCTGCGGCGTGATGGTGAAAGCAGCCCTGGACGCCGCCGACCAGCTTGCCGGACAGGGCGTCTCGGTGCGGGTGCTGAATATGTCTACCCTTGCTCCCCTGGACACGGAGGCCATCCTAGCCGCCGCTGAGGAAACGGGCGCTATCGTGACCGCAGAAGAGCACTTGGCCCAGGGCGGCCTCGGCAGCCTGGTCGCGACGGTGCTGGCGGAGCAGCGGCCCACGCCGCAGGAGATCGTGGCCGTTCGTGACCGCTACGGGCAGTCGGGCAAACCCGCCGAGCTGCTGAAAGAGTATGGCCTTACCGCTGCGGACATAGCTGCCAAAGTGCAGCAGGCTATCGCTCGCAAGAAATAGAGGTCCCGTGACCACCGCAGTGCCCCAGACGCAAGCCGCTACCCCCGGCGCTGCCAAAAAGCCGCGCACTGCTAAGGTCGCCGTGGTGTATACCCGCCCCGACACGGTGCATGAGGATATCCAACGGGCGCTGGCGCTGGCCGAGTACTCCGCCCACATGCCCAAGGGGCCGGAGACGCTCCTCAAGATAAATATCACTTGGCAGCACTTCTTTCCCGCTTGCTCCACCACGCCCTGGCAGCTGGACGGGGCAATCAGGGCGCTGCGGGCGATGGGCTACAACGACCTCATCCCCGCTCAGAACGGCACGGTGGTAGTGGACTCCCGCGAGGGCGAGGTCAAGAACAAGCACAAGGCGGTTCTGGATAAGCACGGCCTCCAGAGCGTCCACCTGAATGAGCCTGACATTCCCTGGGAACCCTATCAGCCTAAGAGCCCGCTCCTGGTGCTGGACAAGGTCTACCCGGACGGCATCCGCATCCCCGCGATGTTCCCCGGCAAGAACGTGCTTCACCTGCCCACTATGAAAACGCATGTCTTCACCACTATCACGGGCGCAATGAAGAACGCGTTCGGCGGGCTGCTGAATTTTGAGCGGCACTGGACGCACGCCGTCATTCACGAAACCCTGGTCGATCTGCTGACCATCCAGCGGGAGATTCACCCGGGCGTATTCGCGCTGACCGACGGCACCTTTGCCGGCGACGGTCCCGGCCCGCGCGCGATGCGTCCCTACGTGAAGAACACCTTCCTTGCCAGCGCCGACCCCGTGGCGGTGGACGCCATCGCGGCCAAGATGATGGGCTTCGACCCGCTCTCCATCAAGTTCATCCGCCTGGCCCATGAGATGGGTTTGGGCTGCGGCGACCCCCGGGAGATTGAGGTGGTTGGAGAGGACATCGAGGGCGTGGACTGGCGCTTCACCGGCAGCGAGAACACTCTGGCCAGCAAGGGTCAGAAGCTCATCTACTGGGGTCCCCTCAAGCCATTGGAGCACCTGTTGCTGCGCTCCTTCATCGTGCCCTGGGCCTACTTTGCCTCCAACCTCTACTACAACGGCTTCTGGTACAACCTTATTGGCAAAGGCCGGGTGAACAGCATGATGAACATGGAGTGGGGCAAGCTCTTCCAGCAGTACTAGCATGGTTTGGGAAGCAGCCCGTTACCAGGAACAGTTCTCCTACGTCTGGCGCTACGGCGAAAACCTGATTGAACTCCTGGCTCCTCAGCCTGGAGAGCGCATCCTCGACCTTGGCTGCGGCACAGGGCAACTAACCGCCCAGCTTGCCGCCGCGGGCGCGACGGTCGTTGGCCTGGACCGTGATGCTAACATGCTTGCCGAGGCGCGCCGCCACTCCTCGGACATCGAGTTTGTGCTGGCGGACGCCGCCGATTTCTCCTTCTCTAAGCCCTTTGACGCCGTCTTCTCCAACGCCGCGCTGCACTGGATGAAGGACCCTGCTGCCGTGCTGGCCTGCGTGGCGGCAGCCCTCAAGCCCGGTGGGCGGTTCGTTGCCGAGCTCGGTGAGAAGGACAACATCGCACACGTTGTCGCGGCGTCCCTCGAAGCGCTCAACACGATTGGACGCCCGCTCTCATCGGACGACTACCCGTGGTACTTCCCCAGCCCCGGCGAGTACGCCACGTTGCTGGAGGCCGCGGGTTTCAAAGTGCAGGCTCTTTGGCGCTTTCCCAGGCCAACGCCTGTGGACGGCGGCGATGCCGGGCTAGCGGACTGGTTGGGGATGTTTGGCGCCCGGCTCTTCGCGCACCTGAGCGCGGGCGAACGCGCCGCGGCCATTGCTTTAGTGGAGGACTCGCTGCGGCCGGCGCTCTACCGGGACGGCACGTGGTCGGTAGACTACGTTCGCCTCCGCTTTGTTGCGGTAAAGCGCTAATGCTCGCCTCAATCCGAACCAAGTTCCTCTTCTCCCTGGTATTCGCCGTGGTGGTACTGGCGGCGCTTTCGTTGTACGCGGACGCGGGCAAGCTGGCCTGCAGCTTAATGCTATAATTGGTGCACTATGGGCACGTTTTATTATCCCCTCACAGTTCTTTCTCTAACGGGTGATGCCCAGGAGGAAGTAGAAGCGCTGGTAGACACCGGCTCCACGTACTTGTGGTTGCCGCGCCCTTTGTTGGAACGTCTAGGGTATCACCCATTGGCGACGCGTCCCTTCACTCTTGCGACTGGTGAAACAATCGAGCGAGAGTTAACTGCTGCCCAAGTGCGCATCGGCGATGAGAGTTGGCCCGTGCCATGTGTCTTTGGTGACGAAGGAAGCATCCCATTGTTAGGCGCAATTGTGTTGGAAGCCTTCAGCCTTGCCGCCGATCCAATCAATCGAAAGCTAATATCCGTGCCCGCCCTGGCTACTACTGCGCTGTAACCTGCGCAGTCGTAAACCGCTTGCTCGCCTCAATCCGAACCAAGTTCCTCTTCTCCCTGGTATTCGCCGTGGTGGTGCTGGCGGCGCTTTCGTTGTACGCAGACGCGGGAAAGCTGGCGCGGACCCTGGGCGACTTCAACTGGGCGCTGCTCCCGGCCATCCTGGCCCTTACCCTGTGGAACTACGGCCTGCGCTTCCTAAAGTGGCACTTCTACCTGCGCCAGATTGGCGTGCGCACCCTTTCTCCCTGGGAGAGCCTGATCATTTTCTTTGCCGGGCTCTCCATGGTGGTAACGCCAGGCAAAGTGGGCGAGTGGCTAAAGAGCTACTTCCTGCGCATACGGGTGGGCGTCCCGCTCTTCCGCTCTGCGCCCATCATCGTTGCGGAGCGCCTGACAGACGGCCTTGCGATGGTGCTGCTGGCTTCGGTGGGCGTTGCGTCCTTTGGGCTGGGCTGGCAGGTGGTGCTGTTTGTGCTCTTGGCTGCAGGGAGCATCCTCGTGGTGGCTTGGACGCCCGCGCTTGCAGAGGTGGCCTTCTCCATCATTGGGCGCGTTCCAATGGTCAGAAACCATATAAGCCACCTCCGCGAGTTCTACGCCAGCACTCAGGTTATTTTCCACCCTAAGAATCTGCTCTTGGGCGTCTTCTTGGGCACCCTCTCTTGGGGAGGTGAGTGCATGGCCTACTACTTAGTGCTCCTGGGTCTGGGCCAGCCGCCCAGCGGCGAGATGCTGGTGCAGGCCACCTTTATCCTGGCCGTATCCTCCCTGGGCGGCTCGCTTTTCTTGATGCCGGGCGGGCTGGGCATTGCCGAGGGCGGCATCACCGGCCTTTCGCAGTTCTTGCTGGGCTTGTCCCGGGAGCAGGCGGTCACCTCAGCCATCCTGATCCGCTTGAGCACGCTGTGGTTTGGTGTGGCAGTGGGCTTGGCGCTGCTGATGGTGGCGCTGCGCCGCTTTGCTGCCGCGGAGGTGTTAGAGGAAGCCCGGCCTGCGGGTGCGCAGGAGCAGGGGGGAGGACTTGGGTAAACAAATGCCGGCAAGCGGATGTGCTTGCCGGCAGAATATGCTAGTAAAAGCGCGCTAGGCGGGTCTCGAACCCACGACCTCAGCCTCCGCAGGGCTGCGCTCTATCCACTGAGCTACTAGCGCACGTCGTCTCTTGGCGTGGTGGCTGCTTATCGCTCTGCTGTTACCAGCCAACCCGCAGGGAGAATAGGTGGTGCCGAAGGTGGGATTTGAACCCACACGCCCGTAAGGACACTACGTCCTGAACGTAGCGCGTCTGCCATTCCGCCACTTCGGCTTGTTTCCCGGGCTTGGTGTGTGCGATTGATTAGGTGGGAGGCCGACGGCGGTGCTTCCGCGCCGCACGCTGAACGGCCATCCGAGCCTTCTCCGACTTGGATCGGAAGAAGCGCCGCTCCTTTACCTCTCGCAAGAGGCCAGACCGCGCTACGGAGTTACGGAACCGCCGTAGCAGACTCTCAATGCCTTCTCCATCGTTTAAGCTTACAAAGGTCATACTTCTGACTATCCCTGATCTCTCGTTATCTCAATTAGCGCCAGCGCTACTTGGCTGGCTGCTAAAACATTCCTCACAGTAAACGGGCCGTAGCCCTTGGGCTCATTGGTGGAGCCCTTCTCTGCATGATGCTATGCCAATCTAAAGTGCATCTCGCTCATTGTAAACAGGTTCACGCACCTCTGCAAGCTAAACTACAGAGGCAGACTACGACCCAGGGCACGAGCGCCTGGGTCGTAGTTCTTTGTGCCTAATGTAGCGATTTACAGGAAGGCGATGGGGTTCACCGGGCTTGCGGTGGAGTTGTTCAGCTTCAACGGCGGGACGATGAAGAGGAACTCCCAGCGCTGCATGCGAGCGCACTCGTAGCTGAGTCCCTCGTAGTCTGCGCCATCGATGAGCCACATACCCATAGCCGCAATGCCAATGCCGTGGATAGGGCGGACCATCATGCCCTCTGTCTTGGGGATCCAGTCGTTGGCGGTGTCGCAGGCCAGAACGGATACGTCACGCTGTTTCATCCAGGGCAGCAGTGCGCCATCGGGGCCAGCCTGCTCGCCCGGGCGGCTGTTCCAGCCCTGTTTGCGCTTGCGCTTGCCGTGGCCGGTAGAGACGCAGAGGATGTCGCCGGGGCCTACCTTCACGCCTTGGGCTTCCTCGGCCTCTTCAATGTCTTCCGGGAAGATGGCGGTGCCGGGCTCCAGCCACTCCACGCCGCGCAGCCGGGGCAGGTCGATCAGGACGCCGCGGGAGATGATGCCATCGCCGATGAGGGTAACGGCGCCACTAGGGTCGACGCCGCGAGGCGTTACTACGTTGGGGGACAGGTTGTTGTAACCGGCAATGGGGCGGTCCGCGGCCGGCTTGAAGAAGTAGTGGCCCGGGCAGTCTATGTGGGTGAGGCTTAGGCCGTGGAAGTTCAGCACGCCTATGTCCGTGCTGCCGGTGGGGCCCATGAACTCTGCCGTGTTCTGGGCCGGCATGCTGTTCATATAATGCCGGGGCTCAGCCCACGTATCGTCGGTGTTGTGCTCATTGAAACGGATAGGATACGAGCAGGAAACGCCAATGCCTTCCTTTACCAGGGCGGCGGCCTCAAGCCGTTTCTTGGGGGTGATGAGGTTGAGCGTGCCCATGCGGTCGTCCTTACCCCAGCGGCCCCAGTTGCTAAGCTCGTCAAACCATTTGTAGATTTGCTCATCTGTTGGGGATACTCTGGCCATTCTTCCCTCCTACGAAATAGTGCTTGTTGGTGCTTGCAAGGTCAGGCGCGCGTGCCTGAAATCGCTGGCAGAAGTGTACCACAAGTCCCGCCTGTTTAGGCACTCGCGCCTGGCGAACGCGGCGGGTCAATGGCGTGCGAGCAACGTGTCGCTCATGGTGCGCGGTTGTTTACCCTAAGCGAAGTGCAGGAACCTACGAACTGCTCATGCTGAGCTTGTCGAAGCACGGGCGGCTGTTTGCCAGCCGAATGCCAACTAGCCCACCACCTTAGGAAAAGCGCGCTGGTTTAGTTGAGCGACGGACGAGCAAGCTGGGGATCGGCCTCTGCCTGCGCGACCGGCTCGTCGGAGGCATGCTCCAACCGGCTGATGGGGATGGCCGGCAGAGAGTTCACGAACACCCCTGCTCTCACGCCCAGATCCAGAGAGAACTGGGCTATCCAGAGAGAACTGGGCTACAGCCGCGTTGTCTTCCGCGTCCAGAATCGAGACGAAATCGTACTGGCCCAGGACGCCGTAGAGGCCCAGCACCTGCGTGCCGGGGACTCTGATGGCTGCCTCCGCGCGCCGCAGGCTATCCGGGTCGGCCAGCGCCTTCTCGCGACCTTCAGGCGTAAGGGTGAGCAGAAGAATGTAGGTTGCCATGAGATACTCCTGTTAGTACGGTGCTGTTGCTAGCCAATCAATTCTCGGCCGCCCATGTAGGGGCGCAGCGTCTCGGGGATAACCACGGTGCCGTCCGCCTGCTGGTAGTTCTCCAGGATCGCGATCATCACCCGGGGCAGGGCTAGGCCGGAGCCGTTGAGGGTGTGGGGGAACATGGGCCGGCCGTTGGGCTCCGGGCGGTAGCGGATGTTGGCCCGCCGTGCCTGGAAGTCGCCGCAGTTGCTCACGGAGCTTACCTCCAGCCACTCCTTGCTGCCGGGCGCCCAGATCTCGAAGCCCCTGCGCCTAAGAAAATGGCGTAGGCTTGCCTTCATTGCGCCAGAATTTCATGGAGAGCAATAGTCGTAGGTCTTCACTGCGGAGAAGCCTAGGTCTCCTGTGCACAGCGAGAGGATGCGGTGGGGGATGTCCAGCATCCGGCACAACTCCTCTGCGTCCACGAGCATACGCTCAAGCTCGTCCATTGAGGTCTCTGGCTCCACAAACTTATACATCTCCACCTTGTCGAACTGGTGGACGCGTTTGATGCCGCGTACGTCCCGCCCAGCGGACACCTTCTCCCGGCGAAAGCAGGGGGTGTACGCCGCGTGGTAGATGGGGAGCGCGTCCGGTGGCAGGATCTCATCACGATAGAGGTTGGTGACGGGCACCTCCGCGGTAGGGATGAGGAAGAGGTCCTCTTCTGCATCACGGTAGAGGTTGTCAAAGAACTTAGGGAGCTGGCCCGCGCCTTGCATGACCTCGGACTTGACCAGCGCAGGCGGGTAGATCTCTACGTAGCCGCGGCTGATGTGGAAGTCCAGCATCCAGGTGATGAGGGCCCGCTGCAGCCGCGCGCCCAGGCCCTTGAGCACATAGAAGCGGCTTCCGGAGAGCTTTACGCCGCGCTGGAAATCGATGATATCCAGGCGTTCGCCCATGTCCCAGTGGGCCTGCGTCTCGAAGTCGAAGTTAGGGGGCGTGCCCTCCGTGCGCAGCACCAGGTTGCCGCTCTCATCCTCGCCCTCCGGCACGGAGTCATCCGGCAGGTTGGGGAGCATCAGCAGCAGGTCGTTCAGGCGAGTTTCCTTGTCTGTGATCTGCGCTTCCAGTGCGCTAATCTGGTCGCCCACCTGGCGCATCTCCTCGCGCGTCTGCTCGAAAGCCTCCGGCGACTCCTGGCGGGAACGTCCGATGTTGCGGCTCACCTCGTTGCGCTGGGCTTTGAGGGTGTCGGCCTCTTGGAGGAGCTTGCGGCGGTCGGCGTCCAGCGCCAGGATCTCGTCCAGGGGCGTGTCCGAGTGGCGGCGGGCCATGGCGCGCTCCACCACCTCCGGATGTTCGCGGATGAGCTGAATACTTAACATAAACTACCCCAATGTACGATTGATGAAGGAAGAGATCGCAGTCAGTTTACCATGACAGGCTGACAAGGGGACGAGCATAGAGGATCACCGCGTTGCCTTAGCTTGCCCAAGTGCGACCGGCGTAGTATCGCCCAACTCAACAAACGCTGCTTGGGCGTACCTGCGAACGGGGAGCGCTACTCCTTGCTTCGGAGCAGGGGGAAGAGGATGACCTCTCGGATGGAGGCGTTGTTCGTGAAGATCATGGCTAGGCGGTCTATGCCCATGCCCAGCCCGCCTGTAGGGGGCATGCCGTGCTCCAGGGCAAAGAGAAAGTCCTCATCAGGAAGCTCCGCTTCTTCGTCGCCCTCCGCGCGGGCGGTGGCCTGCTGGGCTGAAGCGGCGGCGCTGCTCCTCGGGGTCGTTCAACTCGCTGAACGCGTTGGCTATCTCCATCCCGCCAATAAAGCCTTCGAACCGCTCCACCAGCCGCGGGTCGTCGGCCTTCTGCTTCGCTAGGGGGGATAGCTCAATGGGGTAGTCCAGCAGAAAGGTGGGCTGGATAAGGTGCGACTCTGCGTATTCGGAAAAGAGCTCGTCCACCAGCTTGCCGTAGCCGAGACCGGGCGGCACCCGTAGTCCCTTCTCCTTGACGGCCTGGTAGAGGGAGGCTGCGTCCGGATAGTCCAGGTAGCTGATGCCGGTGTGCTCCCGGAGCACCTCCTCAAAGGTGTAGCGTTGCCACGGCGGCGCTAAGGAGATGGTCTGCTCCTTGAAGGGGAGCTCCAGCGCGCCCACGGTCTCCTGGGCCATGAACGCCGTCATCTGCTCCACCAACACCATCATGTCCTGATAGTCGGCGTAGGCTTCATAGCACTCCATCGTGGAAAATTCGGGATTGTGTTTGGTGGAGATGCCCTCGTTGCGGAAGATGCGTCCAATCTCGTAGACCTTCTCATAGCCGCCGACGATGAGCCGCTTCAGGTGCAGCTCGGTGGCAATGCGTAGGAAGAAGTCTTGGTCCAAGGCGTTGTGGTGGGTCGCGAAGGGCCGGGCGGCTGCGCCGCCGGCGTGAGGTAACAGCACCGGCGTCTCCACTTCGATGAAGCCGCGGTCGTTGAGGAAGCGGCGCATGGCCGCCACCAGACGGGCGCGTGTCACAAAGGTGGCGCGCACCTCCTCGCTGGACATGAGGTCAAGATAGCGGTGGCGGTAGCGGGTCTCCACGTCGGTCAGGCCGTGCCACTTCTCCGGTGGCGGCTGCAACGCCTTTGCCAGAACGGTGTAGCTATGCACCTCCAGGCTGATCTGGCCGGTGCGGGTGCGGAAGAGGGTACCGGTTGCGCCCAGGAAGTCTCCTAGGTCGAGGTGCTCCAGCGCCTCGTACTGCTCCGGGCTCAGGTGGTCGGAGCGGAAGTAGAGCTGGAGTTTGCCGGAGCCATCGTTGAGGTCCATGAAGCTGGCCTTGCCCATGATGCGCTGGGCGGTAAGGCGTCCTGCAGCGGTCACTTCTTCTTCGCCGTGGGCGCCGGGCGCATCGCCGTGGAGCTGCTCAAAGCGCGCGGTGGCTTCCTGCGCGGTGTGGGTGCGCTGGAAGCGGGCCGGATAGGGATCGACGCCGGCGCTGCGCAGGCGCTCCAGCTTGGACAATCGCTGGCGATAGTATTCTTCGTTGCGTTGTGTCATAGCGCGGTCTGTTTACTCTGTGCTGCTTCGGACAGTGTACGACCCCAGGTCTGTACCTGGGGTCGTTGGGCCGTTGTGCTGGTCACGCGCCCTGGACTATTCCAGGCTCCGAATGGTGTAGCTAATGACTCCGCCCGGGGTCATTACCTGGACGGGGTCACCCACTTTTCTGCCCATGAGCGCCTTGCCTACGGGGGACTCGTTAGAGATCTTGCCCTCCAGTGGGTGCGCCTCTGCGCTGCCTACGATGGTGAAGTGCTCCTCTTGCCCGTCTGCTGTCATCAACACCACCCTGGCGCCGACCTGTATGTTGGTGCCTGTGCTGTGCGGGATAACCTTGGCTGATTTGAGGACGGTTTCAAGCTCCAGAATGCGTCCCTCTACAAAGGACTGCTCTCGTTTGGCATCATCGTACTCTGCGTTGTTGACGGTTGTCCCAAGCTCTTTGGCCTGGTTGATGATGTCTGCAACCTCACCCCTTCGGACAGTTCGGAGACGCTTCAGTTCCCGCAGTAGCTCTTCGTGGCCCTCTGGAGTGAGGTAGGCCGGCTGTCGTCGCTGCGTCATCCTCCTACTCCTTACCCCACCTGTGCAAAAACCCGAGAAATAAAAAACGAGAGCGACGTGTAGTCTCCCGCTCGGCACTATTATATGCTCCGCCCTAACAACTGTATAGAGGCGGAGGATGACCTTGTGGCGTGCGTAATCCTCTTGAGGCGGGCAGCAGCCGCTGTGCTACAATTAACGCAAAGTTAACGTAAAATCACGGCAGTCAACAGTCCTGATCAGCGACTTTCGACTCTCCACCACGCCGGTAGCCTTCTCACTGAAACATTGCCTTGAGGAAGCGCATAGCATATGAGTATGGAAGCAACTACAGCGTCCCCGCCTGAGCAGCAGCCCCGCGCACGGTCGTCCCGACTCTCACTCGTGCTCGTTATGCTTGTATCGCTGTTTTCAGGCGGCGTTGGCGGCGCGCTGGCTGTGATGGTCCTTCTACCTGCCGGCATCATCGGCGGGCCTAGTGCGCCATCCACGCGGGGGAGCTTCAGCCTTACCGAGGATTCCGCGATGGTGGATGTGGTGCAGCGTGTGGGTCCCGGCGTCGTTACGGTTGTGGCCGACCTAGATGCTCCCCGGCGACAAGGCGGCATCACTACACCGGAAATCGCATCCGGCTCCGGTTTTATTTTTGACGACCAGGGACACATTGTCACCAATGCCCATGTTGTTGAGGGCGCGTTGAACCTCGCCGTCATCTTTCACGACGGCGAGCGGGTCGAAGCAACGCTCGTCGGCACGGACAATCCCTTCAACGATGTCGCAGTGCTGAAGATTGATGCCGGCACAATGGAGCCCTTGGAGATGGGCGATTCCGATGCGTTGACACCTGGGCAACGGGTGGTCGCCATCGGCAGCGCGTTGGGGCATTTCAGCAACACCGTCACCCAGGGCGTGGTGAGCGGTCTGCACCGGGTCTGGCGTGGAGGAGGTCTGGTCATGGAAGACCTCATCCAGACCGATGCTGCCATCAACCAAGGGAACAGCGGCGGGCCGCTGGTGAATGCCGCGGGTCAGGTAGTAGGCATCAACACCAGCGTCATTCGCCTTACCGGTGAAGGTCAGCTGGTGGAAGGCATCGGGTTTGCCATCCCCAGCAACACCGTCCGTCAGGTGGCGAGCCAGCTTGTCGCAACAGGCAAGGTGGTGCGGCCCTACATGGGCATCTCTCACCAGCAGATTAACCCAGCGCTGGCCTCCTTCTATGGCTTGCCTGTCCGCTACGGGGCCTTTATCGTCCAGGTAGCCGCAGACGGGCCCGCGTCCCAAGCGGGGTTGAGGGAAGGCGATATCATCATTAAGATTGGCGATGATACCATTGACCAGGACCGTCCGTTGCTGAATATGCTCATGAAGCACCAGCCCGATGAGAAGGTTCCCGTTGTGGTGAACCGAGAGGGCCAAGAGTTGGCGGTGGAGGTCACCCTGGGAGAGCGCGAGTGAGCCGCTATGCCCTGCCTCAGGACTGCAAGCGTCTATGCGTGTGATAGCGGGTGAGGTCAAGGGCCACCCCCTGAAAGCGCCTCGCAAAGCAGGCGTTCGCCCTACCTCGGATTTAGTGCGGGGCGCGATCTTTAATATCGTGGGGCCGTACTTCTCGGAAGAGGAGCGGGTGCTGGACGTCTATGCCGGCACAGGTGCGCTGGGTATAGAAGCATTGAGCCGCGGCGCAGGTTGGGCGGACTTTATAGATCAGGAGCCCCAATGTTGCGCCGTAATTCAGGAGAACCTGCAGCGCTTAGGGCTGGCTGACCGGGCCAAAGTGTACTGCCTGTCGGCGCAGCGGGCGCTTCCGCAGCTGGTCGGCCCCTACAGCCTGGTCTTTATGGACCCCCCTTACGGGCAGGCCGTGGACGTGGAGCTTGTGGGTGCACTGGTCGATAAAGACCTCCTGGAGCGAGAGGGCCAGTTAGTACTGGAGCGCAGTGTCCGGTCCCAAGAGGGCACGACCCACGATTATCCGTCGCTAGCGCTAGAGAAGCAGCGACGGCACGGAGATACGATGATCTTGCTCTTTACGAGAGAGGAACGAAGCAATGGCTAAGGCAATCTACCCTGGCAGCTTCGATCCCGTTACCCTTGGACATCTGGACATTGCCCTGCGCGCGGCCAGGCTCTTTGATGAAGTAGTGGTCGCAGTGTTTGATGAGCCGCCTAAGCAACTCCTCTTCGATACGGAGGAGCGCATAGAGCTATGGCGGGGCTGCCTGCCCCCTAACTCCAATATCTCCGTGATACCGTACACCGGCCTAACCGTTGAGCTGGCGCAACAGCTTGGAGCTAGAGCCCTAGTGCGCGGCCTGCGCGCGCTCTCCGACTATGAGTATGAGCTGGAAATGGCCCTCACGAATAAGCGCATGGTGGCAGATATTGAATCAATCTTTATGATGAGCAGCCACGAGTACCTCTACCTGAGCTCCACCCGTATCAAGGAGCTGTGGGGAATGGGGTATCCACTGGTAGGGATGGTACCCGAGAACGTTGACCGCGCCTTACAGCAGAAGCTGCGTCAACCGAGCAGCGGCACGCGTAGGCAGGAAGCATAGTTTTAGGAGGCTCGCCATCGATATCTTGCAGCTAATTGACCGCCTAGAAATCCTGTCCACAGAGTCTTTTTCGGTTCCAGGGCTGGATAAAGTCCTCCTGGATAAGATCGAGCTGTTGGAGCTGGTAGACCAGATGCGCGCCTCCATTCCGGAAGATGTCGAGCACGCCCAGGAGGTGCTGGCAAGCCAGGAACAGCTGCTCCAGGACGCGCGTGAGTCCGGCCAGCGCATTCGGGAGGAGGCGGAGTCGGCCTTCCGCCAGCGCTTGGATGAGCATCAACTGGTGGCCGCGGCGCGCGCGGAGGCGGAGAAGGTCATGGCGCGGGCGGAACAGCAGGCCCAGGACACCATCACCCACACAGAGCAGGAGATGGCGGAGCGCCGGCGGGAGTTCAATGAATACATCCTGCTCCAGCTCCGGCGGTTGGAGAACAGCCTTAACACCCAACTCGGCACCGTCAACAGCGCCATTCAGGGCGTAGAGGAGGAAGAGAAGCTCCTAGGCTCCCGATAGCCCGCCGCTCGCGTGCCGATCCAATAGATGAGGCACTCTTCGTCGCTTCCATTCCCCGTTGTGCGTGAGCGCAGATAGCAACTATTGACACAAATAAAGGGGAACGTTAAACTTTTCACGTATAGTTTATATTGTTGATAAATAACTATACTTTCTCGGAGAGAGGCACTATGGCAAGCCAAACGCAGCACTATTCTCTTGAAGAGCTTAAGGCCATTAGCGCAGGGTTTGAGGGCAAAGACCCTCGGGAGATTTTGCGCTGGGCGGTAGATACCTTTCACCCGGACTTGTCCATGGCTTGTAGCTTTGGCGGTATCTCCGGCATGGTGCTGCTGGACATGATGATGAAGATCAACTCCCAGGTGGAGGTCTTTTACCTGGATACTGATTACCTCTTCCCGGAGAGCTACGACCTCGTGAAGCGCGCCAGCGAGCGCTATGGCTTCACCCCCTCTGCTTACAAATCCCTGATCACACCCGAAGAGCAGGCCGCGCAACACGGCGCGGAGCTTTGGACCAGCGACCCTAACCTCTGCTGCGCGCTGCGCAAAGTGGAGCCCAACAAGCGGGCCATGGAGGGCAAGCGTGCGTGGATTACCGGTATCCGCCGGGACCAGACCAAGAACCGCGCGAACGTAGACCTGGTGGAGTGGGACACGCAATTCGATCTGGTTAAAATCAACGCGCTGGCTTCCTGGGACGATCGTCAGGTCTGGGGCTACATCTTTGAGCACGACGTTCCCTACAACCCGCTCCACGATCGCGGGTATCCCAGCATCGGGTGCACTAATTGCACCAAGGCGGTCAACCCCGGCGACGATCCCCGCTCCGGGCGCTGGGCCGACTTCGACAAAGATGAGTGCGGCCTCCATGAAGAGAACGAGGCTACCATTACCCTTACGGACGTTCAGAAGCAATAGCTAACTATTGGTGGGAGGAATCATCTAGATGGCTTCAGGTTTTACCCTTTGGTTCACCGGCCTCTCGGGCGCCGGCAAGTCCACTCTGGCAAACAAAGTAACCGAATCGTTACTGCAACACGGTCACAAGGTTGAGGTGTTGGACGGCGATGAAGTTCGCACCAACCTCAGCAAAGGGCTGGGTTTCTCTAAAGAAGACCGGGACACCAACATCCGGCGCATCGCCTTTGTAGCAAAGCTGCTCACTCGTAATGATGTGGTTGCTATCACCGCCGCCATCTCGCCCTACCGTGACGTACGGGATGAGGCGCGGCAGAACATCGGTCGTTTCGTCGAGGTGTACGTTGAGTGTTCCATCGAGGAGCTGACCCGCCGCGACGTGAAGGGCCTCTACGAGAAGGCGCTGCGAGGCGAGCTCCAGAACTTCACCGGTGTCTCCGACCCCTACGAGCCGCCCTGGAACGCTGACGTAGTTGTGAACTCAGAAACAGAGAGCATTGACGAGAGCGCCGCTAAGATCGTGCAAAAGCTGCAAGACCTGGGTTACGTAGGCGCAGCGTCCACCGTGGCTGGGGGAGTATCCTAATGACCGTCTCCGCTACACCTATGTCTACAGCTACAACCGATGCTATCCCGCCCCACGGCGGGACGCTCGTTTCCCGCAAGGCATCTGATACCGATGCCGCCGCGTTGGCGGAGCGGGCAAAATCCCTTCCGAAGCACACGCTAGCCGTCCGGGAAACCTGGGACTTGGAACTTCTGGCCAACGGGGCCTACTCTCCCATTGAGGGCTTCATGGGCGAGCGTGACTACAAAGAGGTGCGTGACAACATGCACCTAGCCAACGGCCTTGTGTGGAGCATTCCCATCACCCTCTCCGTCTCGGAAGAGGAGGCTGCTGGTCTGAAAGAGGGCCAGGAGCTGGCGCTTGGCCAACGGCGCAGGGACTATTGTTGCCGTGCTTGAGATTGCCGAGAAGTATCATTACGACAAAGCCCTAGAGGCGCGTCAGGTCTTCCGCACGGAGGAGGAGGCGCATCCGGGTGTGACCATGCTCTATGCCCAGGGCGACGTGCTGCTGGGCGGCAAGGTTACCGTCATCGCGCCGCCGGTGCCCCAGGACTTCCTGGAGTATCGCCTGACGCCTGCCGATACCCGCGCAAGCTTTCGGGAGCGCGGCTGGCGACGCATCGTCGGCTTCCAGACCCGCAACCCTGTGCACCGCGCCCACGAGTACATCCAGAAGTCCGCGTTGGAGATCTGCGACGGCCTCCTGCTGCACCCGCTAGTGGGAGAAACCAAGAGTGACGACATTCCCGCGGACGTGCGGATGCGCTGCTACCAGGTGCTACTAGACGGCTACTACCCCGAGGACAGGGTCCTCCTCTCCGTGCTGCCGGCGCCCATGCGCTACGCAGGCCCGCGTGAGGCCATCTTCCACGCTATGGTGCGGAAGAATTACGGCTGCACCCACTTCATTGTGGGACGGGACCACGCCGGCGTGGGGAGCTACTATGGCACCTACGACGCCCAGAAGATCTTCGAGGAGTTCACTCCTGCGGAACTGGGTATCATCCCCTTGTTCTTCGATAACACCTTCTACTGCCAGTTGTGCGGAGCAATGGCATCGCTGAAGACATGCCCTCACGATCCGACCAATCATGTGAACCTGAGCGGCACCCAGGTGCGCACCATGCTCCAAGAGGGCACACTGCCACCGCCGGAGTACAGCCGGCCAGAAGTGGCGACCATCCTCATCGACGCAGCCCGCGCCGCCAAGTAGCGGATACCCTCATCTCGACCCCTTCCCAGAGGTCCAGGAGATAGTGATGAACGTAGGCCAGGGCAAACGCCCTGGCCTTTCCGCGCCCTCCCTCCCCCGTCTTCGCGATGAGGTCGCCAAGGTGACCGGCAGAGCGATCTCAAGTGTGGGCGACAGGATATACTGAACGCGTGCTATCCGCTCAAGAAACGACCGTCCTGCGCCGGGCCACTCGCTACAACCCGGTAGGCAAGGCATTGCGACGCTACTGGATCCCCGTCCTTCCCGTAGACCAGTTGCCGGCCGCGGACGCGCCGCCCGTGCGGCTGCGTGTGCTTAACGAGCACTTGATCGTGTTTCGAGACACCAGTGGCCGGCTAGGCGTGCTGGACGCATTCTGCCCTCACGAGGGCGGCTCGCTGGCGGCAGGCCGGAACGCGGAGGACGGCATCCAGTGCATGCTCCACGGCTGGAAGTATGATGTGGAAGGCCAGCGGATCGACGGCGGTGCGGTCCACGTGGCCGCGTTCAAGACCATTTCCTATCCGATGGTAGAGCGACAGGGGCTGGTGTGGATCTATATGGGGCCGGCAGCGGAACGACCAGCGCCGCCGGAGTAAGGGTCTCTTAAAGCCGCGTAGCTAGAGAGGTCTATTTCCTCAAGAGTTCAGTACTTGTTCGATGTCATCCAGGTGTGCTTTGCGGTGTTCCGCTCGGGACAGATCAAAAGGGCTTCCGACTGCGCTTATCTTAGCGAGCAGTTCATCACTCAATGCTTTGATGTTCCTATCAGCCTCCTCCGCGAGACGGAGGGCGAGCAGCGCTGCATCACGCGGTGGAATCGCGAGACAGAGCGGTTTGGCCGCGTCGTTTACCCAGTCAAGGTCCTCAGGCGCATAGTCGGCAACAGAAGGCTCAATGCCGCGTTGCCACTTCTCAATCAAGAATATGGCTCGCGCATCCCAAAGAACGATATGCGCTAGCACCGCGGCTACCGTCCAACCCGCTGGCATGGGCAGACTCAGCTTTGCATCGCTCAGCCGGGTGATGAGGGCGTGCAAACGATTACACTCGACGTTATTTACAGCCTCGTGAGTGCGGTCGATCAACAACACTCCTTAATTGATTCATACTGTCCCCGTATCGACGGGGTCTTGCTGCAAGATCAGCTTCAGTCGTTCAACTGAGACCCCGGAATGACGTTAAAGCGCAGCCCCTACCAGCTTGCGATGTCTTCTCCGCCGTCCACGCCCAGCACGTTGCCGGTAAGCCAGCGTGTGCCATCGGTGGCCAGCACCGCAATTGCCTGCGCAATGTCCTCGGGGGTGGTCATGCGGCCGCTGGGGTTGCCCGCCTCTGCCTTGCTGATAAGGCTCTCGTGGCCAGGGATGCGTCGCAGCGCGGGAGTATCGGTCACACCGGCGCGGATGGCGTTCGCGGTCACGCCCATGGGAGCCAGCTCCATCGCAAGCTGCCGGATGTGGCTCTCCAGCGCCGCTTTCGCCGCAGACACCGCGCCGTAGGTGGGCACTACCCGGGTAGAGCCTGCGCTGGTCATGGCGTAGATGCGGCTGCCCTCTCCCAGCAGGCCGGCAAAGTGCAGGTCCTGGGTCCAGTAGACCAGGCTGTTGGCCATCACGTCCAGGGTCATCTCCATCTGCGCCTGTGTCAGCCGCTCTTTGGGGTCTTCCGAGAGGTAGGGGCGCAGTGTGCCGAAGGCTAGAGAGTGGAGCAGCACCTTCACCGTCTGTGGGCCGGACGGGTCCGCAGTCACTCGCTCCTTGATGGCGGCGACGACCCCCCCACGCTTCTCGGCATCGGCCGCGTTTACGTTGAAGAAGTGGGCCTCTCGGCCCAGCGACCGTATCTCACCGACGATTTGCTCGACGTTGGGCAGCGTTGCGCGGCGGTCCAAGTGCGCGCCGAAGATGTGCATGCCTTGGCGGGCCAGCTCCAGCGCGACCGCGCCGCCAAAGCCGGAAGATGCCCCCAGGATGAGGGCGAACTGGCCGTCCAGGCCGTTATGGTGTTGGGTCATGGTGCCTCTTGTGCAATGTCATTCTGAAGACTCGCCAAAGGCGAGGACGAAGAACTCACTTCTTAGCTCAGGATGCTTCGCGATGCTCGGCATGACAGACGGTAGCTCTTAATTTACGTGCAGGACGGCCTTGCCGGGGTAGGCTCGGTCAACGAGCTTCTGGGCTACGGAAGCAATCTCCGTCCACGGCGCTTCCAGGTCGATGAGGGGATTCAGCTTGCCCGCCGCAATGAGCTGGCTCATGCGGGCCAGGCCCAGCGAGGCCGCCTCCTTGCCAAACTCTTGAAACACGCTGAGGCGGTAAAAGGTTGAGGGGGTGGGGATGCGCATAGGCTCGATAGTGGCGGAGGTGCCGCCGCTACCGCCGTAGTAGACGTAGTAGCCGTTGCTGGCAAGGGTCGGCAGGGCGTTAACGAGCGTCTGGCCGCCCACGCCATCGAAGACTAAATGGTAGGGGCCAAAAGCCTTTGCACCCTCGCCGGTCTCATCTGCCACGACCTGGGTTGCGCCCGCGGCCTGCACTGCAGCGGCGTGCTTCTCTTGCCGCACCGTGCCGACCACCTCCGATGCGCCCGACTCCAGCGCGAGCTGCACTGCCAGGTGGCCCACGCCGCCCGATGCGCCGGTGATGAGCACGCTGCGCGCCAGCAAACTCCCCGCGATGCCCAGTCCGTAGAGGGCGGTGAGTCCTGCTACAGGTAGGGTAGAGGCCTGCTCAAAAGAGACGCCCTCGGGCAGCACGGCGAGCTGTGCGGTGGGCACCGCGGCCTGCTCGGCCCACGCCCGCGTGCGCAGAATGCCGACCACCCGCTGCCCGGCCTGAGGGCCGGTGCCATCGGCGGCGGCCTGCTCCACCGTGCCGGCCAGGTCCCATCCGGGACGCGCGCCCGGCTGGGTGCCTGCTAGGGAGCTGCGCACCTCGCCGCGGTTCAGGGAGATGGCGGAGACGTTCACCAGGGCCTCGCTGGGCAAGGGCTGCGGAGCGTCTACCTCCTGCAGTACTAGTTTCTGAGCGCTAGACGGGTCAACTACTACGGCTCGCATGTTGTGTTCCTTTCCGTGTTGTGGGATTTGGCGTGAGGAAGAATGTGGTGGACTAGGTTGCGTTCAAGAACTCGTCAGCGTTTCGGAAGTATTTAATTCCCTGCTCCTTCAGCAGTTGTTTAACATCCGGCCTATCAAAATCAGTGTGGTTAGCTGATAAGAAGCAGTTAGTTTTCTTGTCCCAATTGGCTATTAATACAGCAGCCAGTACAGATGAATCTGCAGGTGCTAATCCGACTTGATCTCTAACTATCCCAGCTATAGATACAAAATCCCTATCTACATCGATTACGATCGCTTTGCCTGTAGTTCGTTCGAGGGTAGACCAGAAGTGTTGCTCGAAGGGGCCCTCCGTAATACTTAATTCATCTTGAACATCGGAGATGTGCTGGATTGCCTGATCAAATGCTGGCATACGTTTGACATCTGTCTTATAAGCATCAAGCCTACGGACTAACTCTCGACGTTTCCTGGACTCTTCGTCCAGCCTCCTAATGGCTTCAATAACACAAATTGCAGGGAGGTAGAGCGTGACGTTATTCTGCTGAATCTCATCCCACAATCTGATAGATGCAGTTGATCGTTGCATCGTGACATCCACAACCCACGTAGTGTCAACGATGACAGTCTTAGGCAAAGGCGTACTCTCTCACCGCATCATCAGTTGTTTGGATATCTTGAACAAAGTCTGCTGGAAGTTCCTCATAGGTTCCGTGAGGTAAGGCTCGGAGCTTCGTGCACCATCTTTCGATGGCCTCAACAAGTAGAAGTTCGCCGGGAGACTCGTGCGGAAGCCCTGTTAACTTTAAGATGTCCAACGTTTTCTTCTTTACAAGCGGTGCTTTGAAGTCGTCACCTCTGAATATTCTTGTGTATTGAGGATCAACTAGAACGCCCCATTTTGCGTGCATCTGTTTGGTAAGGGCATTCAATTGTGTGATGACTGGGCCCTCGAACCACTTATCTATTTCTCGGCGCTTCACTTCTACAACAATGATCGGAGAGTTTTTTTGTAAGATTACGAGGTCTGCGAATCCTGACATTGTTTACCTCCGCTGGTCAGCGCGCGAACGGGCTCATATTCTAAGCTGATTAACGCTACTATCTTATTACCACGTTCACAAGACGGCCGGGCACGTAGATCACCTGCGCTACCTGCTTGCCGTCTAGCTGCGACTGTACTTTGTCCGATGCTAGGGCCAGCTCTCGGGCCTGGGCCTCGTTCACGCCGGTGGCTACGGTGAGCTTGTCCCGCACCTTGCCGTTCACCTGCACCACCAGGGTGATCTCTTCGTTGGTTACCAGCGCGGGGTCCCAGGTGGGGAACGGCTGCTGGTGCACGCTGAAACGGTGGCCGGTCCGCTCCCACAGCTCCTCTGCCACGTGAGGCGTGCTGGGCGCAATCATTAGGATGAGCGCTTCCAGGGCGGCGCGCCATTCCGGCGTGCCTCTGAGCGCCTGGGTCTCCGGCTTGGTCAGATAGTTGGTGAACTCCATTAGCGCAGCCAACATGGTGTTGAAGCGGAAATCGGCCAGGTCTTCGTCCACGCGGCGGATGGTCTGGTGGGTGACACGCTGCAGCTCCTTCAATGGCGCATCGCCCGGCGTGCCGGAACGGGAAGCAGTCCAAGTGTCCAGCACCAGGTCCACGCGCGGCTGACCCAGCGCGTGATGCCGTTGATGCCGTCGGTGTTGTACGGGCCGCCCTGCTCCCAGGGGCCAAGGAACATGAGGTAGGCGCGGAAGGTATCTGTGCCGTACCTGGAGACATTTTCATCGGGCGCAACCACGTTGCCCCGGGACTTACTCATGCGCTGGCCGTCTGTCCCCAGGATCTGCCCCTGGTTGAACAGGCGCAGGTAGGGCTCCGGCGTATCCACCAGCCCCAGGTCTCGTATCACTTTGTGGAAGAAGCGGGCGTAGAGCAGATGCATCGTAGCGTGCTCTGCGCCGCCGGTGTACTGGTCCACCGGATGCCAGCGTGCCGCCTTGGGGTCGAAGGGCCCTTGCTCATAGCCGGGGCTTAGGTAGCGCATCTGATACCAGCTGGAGTCGACGAAGGTGTCCATGGTGTCGGTCTCACGGGTGGCAGGACGACCGCAGTCGGGGCAGGTGGTGTTGAAGAAGCCCTGGTGGTACTTCAGCGGCGACTCGCCCGTGGGCTTGAACTCCGCGTCCTCCGGCAGCAGCACGGGGAGCTGGTCTTCCGGCAGGGGCACTATGCCGCACTGGTCGCAGTAGATGATGGGGATGGGCGTGCCCCAGTACCGCTGGCGGGAGATGAGCCAGTCCCGCAGCCGGTAGGACACCTTGCGGCCGCCCCAGCCCTGTGCCTCTATGTAGTCTTTCACCTTGTCCATGAACTCGGCGCTGGAGAGGCCGTTGAAGTCGCCGGAGTTCACCATGACGCCGGGGTCAACGTACGCCTCGGCCAGCGGCTCGCCCTGGTAGCCGGGCGGCGCGATGACGGTCACGATGGGCAGGCTGTACTTCTGCGCGAAGGCGAAGTCACGAGTATCGTGGGCGGGCACGGCCATGACCGCGCCGGTGCCGTAGTGCATCAGCACGTAGTCTGCAATGAAGATGGGGATGCGCTGCCCGGTAAAGCGATTGACGCAGTACGCGCCGATGAAGACACCGCTCTTTTCCCCCACGGTGGAGAGCCGCTCTATATCTGAGCGGTGGCGGGTCTCCTCCAGGTAGGCGTCCACCTCTGCCTGCTTGTCGGCGGTGGTGAGCTGGGCCACCAGGGGATGCTCCGGGGCCAGCACCATGAAGGTCGCTCCGTAGATGGTGTCCGGCCGGGTGGTGAAGACGCGGATCTCCTTCTCCGGCAGGTCTGGCCGTTCCAGAGGGAAGGTCATCTCGGTGCCGTAGCTCCTGCCGATCCAGTTGGTCTGCATGGTCTTAACCCGCTCCGGCCACTCCAGATCGCCAAACTCCAGCAGCTCGTCCGCGTACTGGGTGATGCGGAAGAACCACTGCTCCAGGTCCCGCTTGGTCACGACGGTATGGCAGCGCTCGCAGGTGCCGTCCGCCGCCACCTGCTCGTTGGCCAGCACCGTCTGGCAGCTAGGGCACCAGTTGGCGGCAGCCTTGGCGCGATAGGCCAAGCCCTTCTTATAAAACTGCAGGAAGAGCCACTGGTTCCAGCGATAGTACTCCGGCAGGCACGTGATGATCTCCTGGTTCCAGTCGAACATCGCGCCGATGCTACGGAGCTGGCCCCGCATGCGCACTACGTTGTCCAGCGTCCACTTCTGAGGGTGGATGCCGCGCGAGATGGCGGCGTTCTCCGCCGGCAGCCCGAACGCGTCAAATCCCACCGGGAAGAAGACGTCGTAGCCCTTCATGCGCTTGTAGCGGGCCTGCACGTCGGAGGGGCCCATGGCGTACCAGTGGCCGCAGTGGAGGTCGCCCGAGGTGTAGGGAAACATGGTGAGGGCGTACCACTTGGGTTTGCTGGGATTTGGGTTGAGGCGATAGAGGCCCTCCGCCTCCCAGCGCTCCTGCCACTTGGGTTCTATCTCTTGGGGGTTATACCGTTCTGCCATGAGTTACTCCGACTACGAAAACATCTCTGCTTCAAAACATCTCTGGATGTCTTTCAAGACGCATCAAACAAGATCAATCCGAATGCATCCAATCTTGCTACTTCGTCTTGAGGCGAATCTAAGTTAGGCACAACTAGATACGATTTATGGCTAAACAGACGATAAGCACAGGCTTGCCCGAATGCAGTTACCAATTGCAGGGTATCCAGCTTAATTTCCGCCGATACAATTTCAGTGGAGCTTGCAGAATGAGCTTGCCAATTACGTTGGCTGAACGTAGCGGATGCCGTCGGATCGTTTACTGCCAATCTGCTAGAAATCCTAAGTAACAAGCTCTAAGTGCCCGTTCGATCAATCTCGTTCCCTTTCCGTGAACATGATTGTTGAATGATGTGTTGGACCATCTTTTCACAAGCGGATGCCGTCGGGCTGGCTTCTAAGACTCTAATGCCCGTTCGACACAAAAGGCAGGGTCTTGGCCCTGCCCGTCTCGTCTTCTCCTATGCAGGAGGAGGCCTCTCGGCCTTACGGGCCGGGCTGTACCCCGCTGCTAAGGGTGAGGCTCTGATTACGCACCTGGTCTTCTCCGCACTGGAGGTATTTAGTGAGCCTAACTCTACGGTAGGCAATACTATCTTTGAATTAGTAATTAAATTATAGCACCCCCAAGTGGAGGGACGCTATAACGCGCTCACGCGTTGGTTCCTGACAGCGGTATGCAAGGGTGATCGTGCAGTCGGCCGCCGAGCGCAAACTGATCAATTATGCATTTTTACAAGACGGCCTGAGTCTTTCCAACCGTAGGCCACTTCGCTGCAGTGCAGCGCCGGCCGATATTGGTCTGCCGCTCTTGGACGTACCTTCCGCGAGTGGCGCCCCAATCGTAGTAAATGCGGAAGGCAGACCAATTGGTGCAGAGTACCCACACGATTGGCGAGATCGTGAGCGTAAAGCCTAACCCGATGCATCTCCTCTTGAGTCTCGACGTGAAGGACCACAGTCATCGGCCTCATTAAGAGCGAAATGTCCGTCCGTGTGCTCTCCCAGCTATAGCAATCGCCTATCTTCGGGGGTATATCAAGGATGGCTTATGATTGCGAGGCTCTATTGGCATGCTGTCAACTCTGCTGTTTGGATTCACGTCTTGTAGGGGCAATGGACAGAGAAACAAGGGTGATTGTGCAGTTGGGAAGCCGTGGTGGTATTGGTGGTTAGCAGAGACTCACACTATGATTAGGTGGCAAGCAACTGTTAATTGGGAGGCAGAACGGAAACATGTCAGAGTACATACCGTCGACCATGGATTGGGTTCGCGAGCAGGTGGAGCTCTACGAGGGCAGTGGGGGCAAAGAAGGGACGACGCTGCGCGATACCGGACTGCCCGTAATCATTGTGAAGAATCGGGGAAACCAGACCGGGGCAATCCGAAAGACGCCGCTGATGCGGGTGAAGGAAGGGAACAAGTATATCTTGGTGGGATCTAGAGGCGGTGCCCCGAAGAATCCGGAATGGGTGCACAATCTCCGGGCGGACGGTAACGTAGAGATTCGGGACGAGACCGAGGTGTACGCGATGCGGGTCCGCGAAGTTGTGGATGCAGAGGAACGAGCGCGGTTGTGGGAACTGGCAGTGGCGGCGTTCCCGCCCTACGAGGAGTATCAGAGCCGGACGGAGCGGAGGATACCGGTGTTCGTTGCTGAGCCCGTGTGATGGAGGATGGCTTCTTCACTCAGTGAACAAGGCGACTTTCGGCTTAGCGCAAGGAGCTTGCGTCCGAAGGAATGTAGCTTGTCCATCGTTAAGGCGGGAAATTGAATCGAGCACACGAAGTCCCACTGATCAAATCAATACTTAAGGCGGGACGAGCTCTTTGACCATGATGGGGTTTTAGTCGAAACAGAACATTGGTATTACCTTAGGCCTGCCTGACACTCACGATGAGCGCGAGGCTCACTACAATGCGACCGTGGGCACCATTCCCTTACGGCAATCACTGCTCGCACAAACGAGATTCGCTGGCATCTCTCGGAATTGATCTCCCAATTTGGTGGAGCGAGACGCATATTTGGTGAATATGGCCAATGGGCAAGTTTCCGCCGTGGGAGGCGGCAGGAGTCTTCAGGAATATCCGAATCTGAAATTAATCGTTAGGCCGAGATTTCGGTCTAAGAAACCGGTACTACCAGGAATACGCTGATCACCGAAGACATCGAAATCGAGGGTGTCTTGGAAACGCTAGACGTACTCGCAGGTGAGTACAGGATGGGCATAATTACTACCTCCAAACCACCTGATTGAGCAGATACGCCTTAATACACGAAAGGCGATCCATCCTGGATCATATGGAATTCTATTTAACTCGGGAGGATTACGAGCGAGCCTAAACCACATCCCGAGCCCTATTTGAGAGGACTCCAACCCACTTTGGTGCTACTGCCGCTGAAACGGTGGTTATTGAAGACTCGGCGAGAGGGTTGAAGTCGGCAATAGCGGCGGGTATTGACTGCATCGTGGTTGCGAACGAGTTCACTGCAGGCGATGCTCACGATTTGTCGTCATCAAGGCAACTGCCAAGGTCGCTACGTTTAGGGAATTGCCATCTACCATAAAGGGCTTAGCAAGTTTAGCCAGGCGACGCTGAAAAGCGCGCGCCTGCTAAAAGCGTTAGGTCTTAGAAAACGAGAGTCATGAACCTATCCCAAAATCTTTGACAGTGTGGTCATGAAGCAGGCGATAGTCGGGAATGCGATGTAGACGTCGGTATGCCAATCGTACCGCACCACCAGCCGACGCCAGTTGTCCAGCGTGTCAAGGGCGGCCAGTACGTGATTCCGTCGTGGGTCTCTGAGTCGTGGCTCAAGGAGCACGGGTGCGCTCGCAGGGATTTCGGAGACGTGCCCTTACGCGTCTTTGAATGAAGCACGCGTCGCGTTGCAATTACCGCAGGGCAGTAGGTCAAGTGGTTCACGGACATTTTGTGCAACGTAAGGTTCGTCCACCGTTGGCTATTTAGTCCAATTTGGTTGGCTACAGCTGAGTGTCTGGTTTGGTAAGAACGTCTTTACTCTTGAAGGATTCCCAGTGAGGACGGTTCACGAACACCTGGATGGTAGGGGAGAACTGAGATTCGCCTGCAAGCTTTGTCCGAAATCTGCCATGCCAGACAAAAAACGCGCAGCAACTGCTCTCCCAGCCTGTGGGCGTAGTTCAGGAGGTTTAGTACAGCTGAGGGGACTCGAACCCCTGACCGCCCTGTCTGCCAGACGAACGTGTTCCCAACTGCCCCAACAAGCAGCAAGTATAGAGTGCCAAAGCCGCGCGGTGACGGGCAATGTACAAGAAGCGGCCTTTCTACGTTCTCTTATGAGTGGCTAGGTATGCCTGCCTGGGGTACAATGAAACTAAGTAACTAAGAACAGGATAACGTGACGGATCGATCGCAAACGCCGCTTCCGGGCACCCAAGACCGGAGCCGGCTAGGGCTCTCTCTGGTGCAGCAGGCACAGCAACGGCTACAGGCCTTGCTGGCCTCCTACGGCTATCAAGAGGTCGAGGTGCCGGTGCTGGAGCGCGCCGACCTCTATCTCCGCAAGCTGGGCAGCCAGGTGGCGGGCCTCATGTTCACCCTCACCGACCAAGAGGGCGAGCGCCTCTGCCTGCGTCCGGAGTTCACCGGCTCGGTCATCCGCAGCTATATCAACCACGCTCAGGAGCTTTCCCTACCGCTGCGCTGGCAGTATTGCGGCCCCGTCTTCCGGGACGGCGATACTCGTCAAGGGCAGTTGCGCCAGTTCACCCAGCTAGGAGCCGAGCTCATCGGTGGGGGCACGCCCCGCGCCGACGCGGAGTTGCTGGCCCTGGCCTGCCAGGGGATGCGCGCCATCGGTGCGCCGTCACCGCGGCTGGTGCTGGGCCACGCGGGCCTGTTGCCCAGCCTGCTGGCAGGCATCGGCCTCTCGGAGCGCTCCCAGCTCTATCTTGCGAACCACCTGGCGCTGGTGCGCAGCGGCCCTGATGGGAGTGGAGCAGCTACGTGAAGGGCTGCGTGCGCTTCAGACCGCCTCTCCCGACGAGGCCGAGCTTCCTGAAGAGCAAGCGGAAGCAAGGAGCGCTGCCGGCGCGGCGATGGAGGATACGCTGGGCTTGCTGGAATGGTTTGTGCAGGTGGGCGCAACTCGTCCCACCGGCCGGCGCGGGCCGGAGGAGATCATCAGCCGCTTCCGGGCTAAGTACCAGGCTACCGACCAACCTCAGGACATCGAGCGGGCGCTGGGACTGGTGCAGGAGTTGAGTCAGGTGCGGGAGTCGCCCAACAACGCGCTGCAGGCGGGCGCAGCTATTGCATCCCGCTATGGCGTGGCCTTCCCGTTGCTGCAGGAGTTGGAGTCGGTCATTACTACCCTGGACGCCTTCCACCTGGACGGCATCTCTATTGAGCTGGACCTGGGGCTTATCCGGCCCCTGGGCTATTACACCGGCATTGTCTTTGAGCTCTACGCGGGCGATGCTTCCCGCCCCGTGGGCGGCGGCGGCCGCTACGATGAGCTAGTACCGGCCCTAGGCGGACCCGCCAGCGTGCCAGCCCTCGGCTTTGCCTACACCCTGGAGGACCTCCTAGCGAGCGCGCCCGGAGGCGCCGCAGCGTCCGGCGAACCGGCCGGCGTCCTGGTAGTGGCAGAACGGGACACCGACTTTGCCGAGGCCGTACGACAAGCGGAACAGCTGCGGGCACAAGGCGTGGCCGCGGTGTTGGAAGTGGAGCTTCGGTCAGAGGCAGAGCGGTTGAGTTACTGCCAGCAAGCGGGCATCGGGCGTGTAGTCGTCGTCGGCGCAGGGCGCATGCAAGAGCTATCGGTGGCGTGAGCAAACTATGTTACGTGTAGCATTGCCCAGCAAGGGCGAACTAGAAGAGCCCACGCTTGCGTTCCTGCGGGCGTGCGGGCTGAGCGTCAACCGCCCTAACGCGCGCCAGTACATGGCCGCCATCCCCGCGCTGCCCAACACCACCGTCCTCTTCCAGCGGGCGGCGGACATCCCCGCCAAGGTGGAGGAGGGCAGCGTAGACCTGGGCATCACCGGACTGGACATTGTGAGGGAGCACCTGCACGAAGGCAGCGATACCCATGTACTGATGGAAGACCTGGAGTATGGCGGATGCTATCTAGTACTTGCGGTGCCGGAGACCTGGATAGACGTCTCCTCCATGGCGGACATGGTGGAGGTTTCTGAGGAGCTGCGGGACCGGGGCCAGGAGCTGCGGGTCGCCACAAAGTACCCCCGGTTGGTGCGGGAGTTTCTGCTGCGTAAAGAGCTGAACTACTTCAACCTAGTGGCGTCGACGGGGGCCATCGAGGTTGCGCCGACTATGGGTTTTGCCGATGTCATCGCCGACCTCACCTCCAGTGGCACCACGCTGCGAGAGAACGGCCTCAAAACCCTGACCGATGGCAACATTCTCACTTCACAGTCTTGCCTCATTGGCAACTTAGAGGCATTGCGTCAGAACGGCGTGGCGCTGGAGACCACCAAGCGCATGCTTGAGATGATCGAGGCCAACCTGCGGGCCAGGGACTATTTCAGCATCACCGCCAACATCCGGGGCGACACTCCGGAGTCGGTGGCCCAGGGCGTTATCAGCCATCCCGCGGCCGCGGGCATGCGTGGGCCCACGGTCTCCAAGGTGTATAGCCGGTATGGCGAGGAGCAGGATTGGTACGCCGTGACGGTAATAGTGCGTAAGCCCGAGTTGTTGCAGGCGGTGCAACACCTCAGGAGCATTGGGGCCGCCAGCGTGACCGTGTTTCCGCCCAACTATGTGTTTGAGCAGCAGGCCGAGTCCTTTGAGCAGCTAAGCCGGGTGCTGGAGTCCACTAGCGGGGTGGGACCTAACGGCGCGCACTAAGGCCAGCCCCTTCCGAAAGCTCTCCCAAGTACACGTGGAGCACAGCAATCATGTGCTCAATATGAACAGAGGTTAGTGTGAAGTTTATTCGTGGCTACAAAGCATCTCGCGAATTCCTAGAGAAGCGGCAACTCCAAGAGCTTGCCCCCTCAGCAGCGGTGCTCGCGCGGCTAAATGAACTGTTTGGGCGGCCGATTACGCCCCAGGAAGCCGTAGCGGAGATCCTGGCGTACGTGCGGACCCGTGGCGATGCTGCGTTGCGTGAATATACTGCTCGCATCGATGGCGTCACTCTCCCCGAGTTCGAAGTCTCGTATAAGGAGATCACGCAGGCATACCAGGCCGCGCCGCCCGATGTGTTAGCTGCGCTGGAGCTGGCCGCCGAGCGCATTCGCCGCTTCCATGAGGCACATTTGCCCAAGACCTGGATCGACAAGCCCGCCGGCTGGGGCCAGCTTGTGCGGCCCTTAGACCGCGTCGGCATCTATGTGCCGGGTGGTCGCGCCGCCTATCCCTCCACCGTGCTCATGACTGCTGTCCCCGCCAAGGTGGCATCCGTGCCCGAGATAATAGTGGTGACGCCGCCGGACCGTGAGGGCAACGCCAACTCTCTGGTGCTGGCCGCGGCAAAGATTGCAGGCGTGGATAGAGTATTCAAAGCGGGCGGCGCCCAGGCCATTGGCGCGCTGGCCTACGGCACGGAGAGCATCCCCCGGGTGGACAAGATCTGCGGGCCGGGCAACCTCTTTGTGGTGCTGGCGAAGCGTGCGGTCTACGGCACTGTGGGCATAGACGGCCTCCACGGTCCCACGGAGGGGGCTGTGTTGGCCGATGACTCCGCCGATCCCCGTCTCTGCGCCGCTGACCTGCTGGCGCAGGCGGAGCACGACGAGCTAGCCTCTGCTATCTTAATTACCGACTCAGAAAGGTTGCTCAACACCGTGGAGCAGGAGGTCGAGCGCCAGCTTGCCGAGCTCGACCGCTCCGACGTCATCCGCGGCGCGTTGAACAACAACGGGCTGTTTATCCTTGTGGAAACCCTGAGCCAGGGCGCAGACCTCGCTAACATCCTAGCGCCGGAACACCTCTCTATCCTTGCTCGCGACCCTTGGTCGCTGATCGACCGCGTACGCCACGCGGGCGCGCTCTTTGTGGGCTCGGCCACTTCCGCTGCCCTGGGCGACTACGTGGCGGGGCCAAGCCACGTCATGCCCACCGGAGCGACGGCGCGCTTCAGCTCGCCCCTACACACGGATGACTTTGTGAAGGTGACCAGCGTGGTTGGGCTGGACGCCGCGGACTCGTCGGCTTTGGCTCCCGCGGCGGCCACCATTGCTCGCGCGGAGGGTCTGACCGCCCATGCCAAGGCGGTAGAGATGCACCAGCAACTCTCCGCGCAGGAGATTAGGGCCCAGTGACCGCGATACCCCCAGGCATCAAGAGCGCGCGCCTCCGCTCCGCCATCCTCAAGCACTATCAGGAACTGACGCCCTACGTGCCCATTGTCCCCACGGACATCTTGAGCAAAGAGGGCGGACTGTCTCAGGAGGGGGTCATTAAGCTGGACGGGAATGAGAATCCCTACGGCCCTGCGCCCCGCGCCCTGGCGGCGCTCCAGCAATACGATGCGTATCACATCTATCCCGACCCCAGCCAGCGAGAGCTGCGCCTGGGCCTGGCCGGCTACCTTGGCGTCGCGGTCGAGGAGATAGCCGTGGGCAGCGGCTCCGACGAGCTTATCGACCTGCTCGCCCGGCTGCTAGTGGAGCCCGGTGATGCCATCCTCACCTGCAGCCCCACCTTTGGCATGTATCCATTCACCACCCAAGTAGTAGGCGGTCGCGTGGTGGACGTGCCTCGCAAGGCGGATTTTACTCTGGACATGGAGCCGCTGCTTGAGGCGGCAAAGCAACCGAACAGCAAACTTATCTTCCTGGCGTCTCCGAATAATCCTACGGGCAACCCGCTGCGCCCGGATGAGCTGGATGCGCTCCTGGACACCGGCATACTGGTAGTGGTGGACGAGGCCTACCAGGAGTTCAGCGCAGCCCCCTCCTACGCGCCGTTGGTGCAGGAGCATGAGAACCTGGTAGTGCTGCGCACCTTCTCCAAGTGGGCGGGTTTGGCCGGCCTGCGGGTGGGCTATGGCGCGCTTACGCCCGCCTTAGTCGCCCTCATCGACCTGATCAAGCCGCCGTACAATGTGAATGTCGCAGGCTTGGTAGCCGCTCAGGCATCCCTTGAAGAGCGCGACCTCCTCCTGAAGCGAGTGGGGTTGATGGTGCAGGAACGGGGCCGTATGTTCCAGGCGCTACAGGGCATCTCCTATCTGGAACCTATTCCCTCGGAAGCGAACTTTCTTCTGTGCAAGGTTGATGGCCGGGACGCCGCTGCGCTAAAGAACGGGCTGGAGCGGCGCGGTATCTTCATCAAACGCGTGGATAGCCCCTACTTACCCAACGCAATTCGCATCAGCACGGGCAAGCCGGAGCACACGGACGCAGTGCTGGCCGCCCTCAAGGAGCTGTAAAGATGTCAGACACCCCGCGCAAAGCGGAGATGCACCGCAAGACCAGAGAGACAGAGGTCTCCGTTGAGATCGCGCTGGACGGCAGCGGCGATGTTGCTGTCTCCACCGGCATCGGGATGTTGGACCACCTGCTGGAGCAACTCGGACGCCACGGGCTATTCGACATAACGATAAAGGCAACAGGCGACTTCGAGCGCATCGACGCACACCATACGGTTGAGGACATCGCCATCGTCCTGGGGCAGACCTTTGACAAAGCCCTGGGCGACCGCGCCGGCATCGTGCGCATGGGCCACGCTATCGTGCCGCTTGACGAGGCCCTCGCCATGGTGGCTGTCGACCTCAGCGGGCGCGGTTACGCCGTGCTGGAGGGCAAGCTGCCCAGCGGGCCGATAGGCCAGTTGTCCAAGGAGTTAGTGCATCACTTCCTGGAAACCTTTGCCAGGGAGAGCCGCAACAACCTCCACGTGCACGTCTTTAGCGGTGAGGACGGCCACCACGTTGCCGAGGCCATGTTCAAAGGCCTTGCCCGCGCGCTGGATATGGCTACGCGCATTGACGAGCGGCGCGGCGGCAGCGTGCCCAGTACAAAAGGCGTCCTTTAGTGTAGTATTGCCGAATGGCAGACCCTCCATCGTCCCCGTCCGACACTCCGTCGGAGACCGCACCACCTTCTGATCCCAAGCGTACGCATCCCATCTGGGCGCTGGCCAATCCGCACTACCGGTTGCTTTGGGTCTCCGCGTTCTTTGCCCAATTAGGGCAACAGGGGTTGCGGGTCATGAGCCTCTATCTGGTCTACGAGCTGACCGGTTCTCCTCTTATGCTCGGACTGTTGGGCGCGTTCCAGGTGGTGCCGCTGCTGCTCCTCTCCCTGGCGGGCGGCTCGCTGGCCGACAAGTTCGACCGCAAGAAGCTGATTCTGCTCACACAGGTCTTCCGTATCGTGCTCGGTTGCGGGCTGGTGGCATTACAGCTTTCCGGTGTCCTGAACGTGTGGCACCTCTATGGCGCAGCCTTCCTGAGTACCGCTGGCAGTGTAATGGAGCGGCCTTCTCAGGTGGCGTTGCTTCCCACTATTCTGCCGCCACAACTGGTGACGGGCGCCATCTTGCTGAACTCTGTAAACAACCAGCTCACCCGCACGGTGGGGCCCGGCGTTGCCGGTTTGCTGCTGGCTACCATAGGAGTATCCGGCACGTTCATTCTCAACGTTGCGCTCTATGCGCTCTCCTTCTTGGTGGCGTTAGGGCTGCCCTCCGCAATCGCCAAACGGGAAGGGGAGGAGCAGAATATGCTGCAGCTTATGCGGGAGGGGCTAACCTTCGTGTTGGGGACGCCAATCATCCTCTCCCTGCTCATGCTGGACGCGGTCGCCACCTTCTTCGGCGCATTCGAGCCGTTGATGCCGGTGTTTGCGGAAGATGTGCTGCACGTGGGGCCTCAGGGACTTGGGGTGCTCCTGGCTGCCAGCGGCGGCGGCGCGGTGTTGGGTGTGCTGATAGTGCTGAACCTGACCTGGGTGCGCCACAAGGGGCGCATGGTGCTGGGTGCGCTCTTCTGCTACGGTCTGGCGCTCATCGCCTTTGGGCTATCACCCATCTATGCCCTCTCCATATTCGTGGTGGCGCTGCTAGGGGCGCTGGACCAGGTGAACGTGACCTTCCGCAACACCATCCTGCTGCTCGTCACGCCCGACCAGCTACGCGGCCGCATCGAGAGCATCCGGATGATGTTCATCATCGGCGCGCCGGCCCTGGGGGCGGTCCAGGCGGGAGCCATCGCCTCGGTTATCGGGGCGCCCTTCACCATCGCGGGCGAAGCCTTCTTTGTGCTCGCGGGAGTGCTCTTTATTGGCAAGCGCGTGCGAGAAGTGCGGGAGGTAGAGATATAGCTTCGGTAGGTCATTCTGAGGAAGCATAGCGACCGAAGAATCCACTTAAGGTTCCGGGAAGCCTCTTAAGGTGGATTCTTCGCTTTGCTCAGAATGACAAGGGGCGTCTTTCTCGCTTCCGCGAGAGGGGGAACTGAGGAGCGGCGGGCGCTGCGACCTCTTTTAGGTCAAAGTGTGGATTCTTCGCTTTGCTCAGAATGACGAGGAGCCTCGTTCCCGCTTCCAGCGAGAGAGGGAACTAAGGAGCGGCGGGCGCTGCGACCTCTTCCAGGTCGAAGCGGAAATCTTCGATAACGGTGTTTGACAGCAGCTTACGGCACATCTCTTCTAGCCGCGTCTGCGCCTCAGCCTGATCGGCGGCCTCTAGCTGCACCTCCAGGTACTTGCCCATGCGCACCTGCTGCACGGAGCGGAACCCCAGCGCATGAAGGCCGCCGGTGATAGTGACCCCCTGTGGGTCGTTCACTGCTGGCTTGGGCGTAACAACAACCTTGCCTAAATAGAAGCTCATTCTTTGCTCTCTATCACGTAGTCATAGCTTTGCTTTATCAGGGTTTCCACCACTTCGTCGGACTCCATCTTTTCCGGGTAGACCCGGATCCAGGAGCGGCCAAAGGCATTGGTAGCGTGTTGGAAGCGTTGGCCCATCTGGAGCTTGAGTAGATCGTCGCCGGTGGGCTTATCGAACTTTAAGGTCAGCGCAATCCCGTCGAACATGCCAAAGACGCGGCCTTTGGCAAAGTAGCACAGGAAGCCGAAGGCGTGTTTTTGCGTGCACTCCGGCAGGCTATCCATATACTGCTCAATGACAGTTTGTAGATCCTCCATAACAACTAGCGGCTTGGCTTACGAAAGGGGATGTCCCGCCAGTCGTTCGTAAGCCTCGCGGTACTTCTCGGTGGTACTGGCCACCACGTCCGCCGGCAACTCCGGCGCGGGCGGCTCTTTGTCCCAGCCACTGGCCACTAACCAGTCCCGCACGTACTGCTTATCGAAGCTGGGCGGCGCGATGCCAGGCCGGTAGTCTCGGGTGTCCCAGAAGCGGCTGCTGTCCGGCGTCAGCACTTCGTCAATGAGTATGACTTTATCGTCCGCGATGCCAAACTCGAACTTGGTGTCTGCAATGATGATGCCCTTGCCGCGGGCATAGACCCGCGCGTGCTCGTAGAGGCTGACGCTGTAGCGGCGGAGCGTCTCTGTGAGGTCGCTCCCCAGCATGTTCGCCATCTCCCCAATAGAGATGTTCTCGTCATGGCCGCTGTCCGCTTTGGTGGCCGGTGTAAAGTGGGGTTCGTCCAACTCTTCGCTCTCCCGCATGCCGCCGGGCAGCTCTACTTCTGCCAGGGTGCCGCGGTTCTTGTACTCGGCCCAGCCGGAGCCGGAGATGTAGCCGCGCACTACACACTCGACTAGGATGGGTTCTGCCCTGCGAACCAGCATAGAGCGGCCTACGAGGTCTTCCAGATCGTTGTCAGCGCCCAGGATATCGCGGTAGGGCTCCAACTGGTCGACGCTGGTGATAAGGGTGTCGAAGTGGTTCGGCGCTAGATGGCCCAGCCTATCGAACCAGAAGGCCGAGAGCTGGGTGAGCACCGCGCCCTTCTCTGGGATGCCTGTGGGCAGCACTACGTCAAAAGCGGAGATACGGTCTGTGGCGACCATGAGGAGCTTATCCCCCAGGTCATAGGTGTCCCGGACTTTTCCCCGGCGGAATAGATTAGGCAGGCGGGTTTCCAGCAATAGAGCCATGATTACCTCTTCTCTAGTATTCGTAGAAGCTTGCGTCCCCGCGCTTGCACAGCGGGACGTCCGGCTACGGATTCTTGGTGGATGGCCTGGACCACGGTTGAGGTAAGCGGCGGGTCCTGGCGCGTGAGATCACTGAGGGCTTGGAGAGCCATTACTTTAACTATTGTACTCTTGTCTGCCAAATACCCGAAGAGGGTTTCCACGACTTTTTGCGATTTTCCGCACTCCACTGGATGCGCGGCAGCATCGGCGCTAGGCTCCATCGCAGTTCCTGCTCCGCTGTTGTGGTCGCGAGGGAGAGCAGTAGCGAGCGATGGGGTTCGAGGAGGTCCGGGCGCTGGCGAGTGGCCTTCTCTAGGGCGTCACCGGCGCGCATGCGAATCAGCAAATCTTCCGAGGACAGGCCCTCAACAAGGACAGGGATCAGCTCTGGGTGGGCCTGCGCCTCTGCGGCCACCTCGTTGCTGCGGCCGATGGAGCGCCGGTCGCCGCCGGTAAGTTTGGCGAGGAGTGGGTGCTCTGTCATTTTGAGCGCAGCGAAGGGGCAGTCAAGTGTAGTTGTCTGGGTGAAATTCTTCGTTAATGCCCAGTTCGGTATTACTCGTCTAACTCGAAACGCTGAATGAGACGATCTAGAGTAAATCTGGTCCGTAACCTAAATGCAGTGAGCCCATTCGCCCTCATGCCTGTCTCCCAATAAGCATTGGTGGCTGGAAGGGTTTTCACCCACTCTACGCGCACGGCGTATTCGGACTTCTCTGGATCATCTGCATTCTCATGCATCATAGGCGCTTCATGGGGCGCATCTAGGATCGGCTTTGTGTGACCGTCAACTTCGACTGTGAATTCTTTGATTGGAATAGCCACGTCCTTAACAATTCCAACACCAACATAGCCTTTCCCTGGAATGGCTGCAAAAATACGTGCACCAGGGAACAATTGATTTAGTGTCCGCGCATACCAAATGCCTTGCCCGCCTGAGATGAATCCATAACGACGCATATCTTCCCATGCGCGGTGCGGTCCCTCACCGACAGTTACGCCAAATTCCCTTCCGTTCCAAGGCTCCTCTTTAGATGATCCTGTTTTTCTCAGTGCTTCAACTACTGTTGGTTGAATAAGCCAGGTACGTGCCAGATATTCCCGCCCTTCGTCATTGAAATAGCGAAAAAAGACGGCGTTAATGGGGACTCCAAAACGGGCAGTATACTCAACAATGCGTTCTGAACTGCTGTCTAATTCAGATGCTACTAGAGTAAGTTGGTGTGTTTCGTTGAGTAGCTCGGGAGGTGCAATCCCAAAGCGATTCTCAAAAGCTTGCTCAAAGGCGCTCTCAGTGGATGTGTAATCAGAGAAAATGCGAACAATATCCTCATGCGAGAGTCCCTGAATCCAAGAACCGTAATCAAGCAGTTGAGCTACAGCTTCGCGGGGTGTCTTGTCGCGCTTCAGTTCAAGTGCGTGGAGATTCCCTTCAGCATCAATCCCCAAGAGGTCAATCTTGCCGCCACTGTCTGTACTGACTTGTCGTCCGATAAGCATAATGTCGGGACTGACAATCCCAATATCTTTTACAAGGGCCTCTTCTAGCTTTAGTTCTTTGTCCAGCGGTGCGGATACTAGCCGCGTAAATCCGCTGTCTATTCGCCAGATGCCTACTTCGATTGGCATAGTAGGGTTAGTGCCTCGCTGCTAGAGGTCGTTAGTTCAGCCCCATGCGGGCGAAGCTCTTGTCCACCTCTCGCACGAAGTAGCCGTAGTCGAAGATCGCATTCAAGTCGGTATCGGTGAGGCGTGAGCTTACCTCGGGCTCTTCAGCAATGGTCTCGCGGAAGGGGCGGCGTTGCGCCAGGGCAGTGTGGCTCGCCCGCTGGATGATAGGATAAGCAACCTGGCGGCTCATCCCCGTCTCCACCAGCGCCAGCAGGCAGCGCTGGGAAAACACAACACCCTTGGTAAGCTCCATGTTCTCCTGCATACGCTCCGGGTAGACCACCAGGCCGCGCACGATGTCGGTGAAGAGCGCCAGCATGTAGTCCAGCGCCAGGCAGGAGTCGGGGAAGATTATGCGTTCCACACTAGACTGGGAGATATCGCGCTCGTGCCACAGGGCGATGTTCTCCAGCGCGGCGATGGAGTTAGCCCTCAGCACCCGCGCCAGGCCGCAGACGCGCTCAGCCTTCTCCGGATTGCGCTTGTGGGGCATGGAGCTGGAGCCCTGTTGACCTTCCTGAAACGGCTCCTCCGCCTCGCCAACCTCGCTGCGTTGCAGGTGGCGCACCTCCGTGGCGAACCGCTCCAAAGAAGCGCCGATAAGCGCCAGGGTCTGGATGAAGTGCGCGTGGCGGTCTCGTGAGACGATCTGGGTGCTGACATTGTCCACGCCCAGGCCAAGGCGCTCGCAGATCCGGTCTTCAAGCTCTGGCGGAACAGTGGCATGGCTGCCTACGGGGCCGCTTATCTTGCCTACAGCAATATCCTTCTTCGCTGCCTCTAAACGCTCAGTGCAGCGGCGGACTTCGTCCAGCCAGTTCAGCAGTTTGAGGCCAAAGGTGATGGGTTCTGCGTGCATGCCGTGGCTGCGGCCCATGCAGATGGTGTCCTTAAACTCCAGGGCTCGTGCGGCGATAGCCTCGTCCAAGCGCCGCAAGTCTTCCAAGAGGATGTTGGCGGCATCTACCAAGCGCAGGGCAGTGGCCGGATCCTCAGTGTCGTAGGAGGTGAGGCCAAGATGGACCCAACGGGACTCTTCACCTAGGCTGTCACTGACCGAGCGCAGGAAGGCATTCATATCGTGGTGCATCTCCTGCTCATAGCGGTTGATGTCCCCGATGCGGAAGCTGGCGGTCCGGGCGATCTTCTCCGCCGCTTCTCGTGGGACCACGCCTACGTCGGCCCAGGCTTCACAGGCGGCGACTTCCACCCGCAGCCATTGCGCGAACTTGTGCTCCTCGCTCCAGATGCGAGCCATCTCCGGGCGGGTGTAGCGGTCAATCATTCAGATGCTCCAATATCTTCTTGGTGGGACTATCGCCAGCGAGAGCGCAGGGCGAGTCTCACGACCATCAGTCCCACGACCACTTTTAGTCCGAACACGCCCGCAACTGTTACCGGCGACCGCTCCCTGTGCCTCTCTGTTACCTGCACCACTTCGTCAAGGTATTCGGCGGCGCCGCCGGGGAGGTAGGCGGCAATCTCCCGCCAGTACTCTCTCCACTTTTGCGGCGAGATGATAAACAACAAGCCGTCTGCAATCAGCGCCATCCCTGCTATTAGACCGAGTAGTTTTGTCAGCATTGTTCCCCCCTGATAGTCCGTATTAAGGCGTCATCCTGAGCTTGTCGAAGGATGGGCGAAAATGCCCCATGGATTCGACAAGCTCATGAACGGGGATACCTAAGTGCGACTTACGGCGAGCCGCCCGCTCATCCTGAGCCTGTCGAAGGATGGGCAGCGCCCGGAACCGCTAGTCCTGTTCATGGATTCGACAAGCTCACCATGAACGGTGATACCCATCGTTAGTGCGACTTACGGCGAGCCCCCCGCTCATCCTGATGAAGGATGGGCGCCCTGTCGAAGGATGGGCAGTGCCCGGAACCGCTAGTCTCATTCATGGATTCGACAAGCTCACCATGGTACGTCTTACAGCGAGCCACCCGCTCATCCTGAGCCCGTCGAAGGATGGGCAGCGCCCGGAACGCCCGGAACAAGCGCTAGTCCTTACGGTTCATGGAAGGATGGGCAGCGCGACAAGCTCACCATGAACGGTGATACCTAGGCCCGGTTGTTCTTGAGCCAAGTTACTGGTAGGCTGCCGCCTGTTCTGCGCGGTAGGCGTCGTAGGCAGCGCGGATGGCTTCGTTCTGCAGGCCCAGGATCTGCGCCGAAAGGTGGGCGGCGTTGCGAGCGCCCCAGTCGCCCACAGAGACGGTGGCTACGGGAATGCCCGGCGGCATCTGCACGATGCTGTACAGGGAGTCTATCCCCTTTAGCTCGCTGGAGGCCAGGGGCACGCCGATGATGGGGAGGGTGCTCCAGCTTGCCAGCACGCCCGGTAGGTGGGCTGCGCCGCCCGCTGCAGCGATGAAGAGCTGAACCCCCCGCTCGCGCGCCGTGCTGGCATACTCCTTGACCATGTCCGGCACCCGGTGGGCGGACATGACCTTCACCTCGTATGAAATGCCGTACCGTTCCAGCAGCTCTGTGCAGGCCTTCATCACAGGCTCGTCGGAGCGGCTGCCAAGGACAACACCTACTAATGGCATACTAACTCTCCTAAGTGGCCGGTTGTTCTGAGGATGATACTGCTATTGGGGGAGCGCTGGCGGCGCTGCCGGACGGAATGCCGATGTCGCGGCGAGAGAATGCGCCCTCGAAGCGGATGAGATCGACGTTCTGGTAGACGCGCTCCCGTGTCTCTTCCAGCGTGGGGCCCATCGCGACCACTGTGAGCACCCGCCCGCCCGCGGTAACGATGTCGCCGCCCAGCCGCTCTTCCACAGAGCCGCCGTTGTCCTGCATTGGACGGGCGGCGGTGCCGCTGTGAAACACTCGAATGCCGTCCGCCAACTGATCAAGGCCGGTGATACCGTAGCCCGTTTTGTACTCGCGGGGATAGCCCTCAGAGGCAACCACCACGCCCACGCTGGCCTGGGAATCCCACTCCAAAGTGATGGTGTCCAGCTGCCCTTGCAGGCATGCCTCCACCACACTAAGTAAGTCAGTCTTCAGCCTAGGGAGCACAACTTGGGCCTCCGGATCTCCAAAACGGCAGTTGAACTCCAACACCCGCAGCCCTCTGGAGGTGACCATTAGACCGGCAAACAGCACGCCCACAAAAGGCGAGCCCTCCTCTGCCAGGGCGTGCACTATCGGTTCAAGGATGGTGCGTTTGGCTTCATCCACCTGCGCCTGCCAAAGTAGGGTGGTGGGCTATATGCCCCCATGCCGCCGGTGTTGGGACCCTGGTCGTAATCATAGGCGCGCTTGTAGTCCGCGGCTGGGGTCATAGGGAGCACCGTCTTGCCGTCGCAGAAGGCAAGCAAGCTGGCCTCCGGGCCTTCCAGGTACTCCTCAACCACTACCTTTGCGCCGGCCATGCCAAAGGTGCGGCGCACCAGGGCATCTTCAAGGGCCGTGGTGGCTTCTTCATGGGTGAAGCAGATAGCAACCCCTTTGCCCGCCGCCAGCCCGTCTGCCTTGATGACGATGGGCAGTCCCATCTCCGCAATGTAGGCCATTGCCGCGTCCATCCGGTCGAAGGTCTGGCTCTGGGCGCAGGGGACGCCGTGGCGTTGCATCAGATCTTTGGCGAAGGATTTGCTGGACTCGATGCGGGCCGCGTTCCGCGTGGGGCCGAAGATGGGCATGTGCTGCTCCTGGAAGGTGTCCACAATACCCTCCGCCAGTGGCACTTCCGGGCCCACTATCGTGAGATCGATGCCATTGTCCCGAGCGGCGCGCAGCAGTCCATCAGTATCGCTCTCTTGTATGGGCAGGTTACGGGCAACGGGGGCAGTGCCCGCGTTGCCGGGCGCTACGTAGATGTCCCGTACGCGGGGGCTCTGCGCCAGCTTCCAGGCGATGGCGTGTTCCCTTGCGCCGGACCCGATGACAAGGACATTCATAGCTAGCTTAACGCCGCGCTACTGGTGCAATGTCCCCATGGTGCGCTTTATCCAGTGCTCCACGTATTTGAGGAGCTCGGCTTCACACTCCTCACGGGTCTTGCCGCGGCCTATGGCTCCGGAGAGCTGCGGTACGGACGCTTCAAACGTCCCGTCCGGCATCTCCTTATAGACGGCCTTGCTCATAGCTGCAGAGACGAAATCGGCTAGTGCCATAGTGCTACTCCCACTCCACGGTGCCCGGCGGTTTGGAGGTGATGTCGTACACCACCCGATTGATCCCCGGCACCTCATTGACGATACGGTTGCTCATACGGGCCAACAGGTCGTAGGGCAGGCGAGCCCAGTCGGCCGTCATAAAGTCCTCGCTGGTAATGGCGCGTACCGCAATAACCTCACGGTACGTGCGGAAGTCGCCCATGACGCCAACGGTGCGCACGCCCGGCAGCACTGCAAAGACCTGGGCTGTTTCCCTGTAGTAGCTGGCCTTCAGGATCTCATCCGTCACGATGGCGTCTGCGGCTCGCAGCAAATCCAGTCGCTCCTGCGTCACCGCGCCCATCATGCGGATGGCCAAGCCCGGGCCGGGGAAGGGCTGCCGCCAGACCATCTCCTCCGGCAGACCAAGCGCGATGCCCACCTGGCGCACCTCATCTTTAAAGAGGTAGCGCAGCGGCTCGATGAGGCTGAACTGCATATCGCTGGGGAGGCCGCCTACGTTGTGGTGCGTCTTTATCTTTGCCGTGCTCTTCTGGTCGGTGGTGGCGCTTTCGATGACGTCGGGGTAGAGGGTGCCTTGGGCCAGGAAGTCGATGCGGCCTAGCTTGCGGGCCTCCTCCTCAAAGACACGGATGAAGGTCTCTCCCACAATCATGCGCTTCTGTTCTGGGTCAACTACTCCGTTCAGCGCGCCCAAGAAGCGGTCGGTGGCGTCTACGTACTCGATGTTCCAGATAAGGTTGCGGTGCAGTGTCTCCAGAGTGCTTTCGGCTTCATTGAGGCGGAGCAGGCCGTTATTCACAAAGATAGAGGTAAGCTGCTCGCCGATGGCCTGCCCGATGAGGGCGGCTACTACCGCAGAATCTACGCCGCCGGAGAGGGCGCAGAGCACGCGGCCGTTGCCCACCTGGTCACGGATGCGCTGGATGTTCTCATTGATGAAATTACCGGCCGTCCAGTCGCCGGTGCAGCCGCAGATTTCGTAGAGGAAGTTCCGCAGCAACTCCTTGCCGTGAACGGTATGCACCACCTCTGGGTGAAACTGGATGCCAACGTGGCCTCTGCCGTCGCCCATGGCAGCGATGGGAGAGTTATCGGTGTAGGCCAGAGGCTTGAAGCCGGGGGGCAGCTCGTCTATGCGGTCGCCGTGGCTCATCCATACCTGGGAAGAGGGAGGCATGTCCCTGAAGATGGGGCTGTCGTCCGTTTCCCGGTGGAGGATTGCAAAGCCGTACTCCCGCTTATCGCTGGGCACGACTCTGCCGCCAAGCTGATGCGCAAGGAGCTGCATGCCGTAGCAGATACCCAGGATGGGCACGTTCGCCTCAAGGATGTAGGACGGGATTAGCGGGGCATTTGCTTCGTAGACGCTGGCGGGACCGCCGGAGAGGACGAATCCCTTGGGCTGGAGCGACGCTATCTGCTCCCAGGGCGTATCGTAGGAGACCATCTCGCAGTAGACGTTCAGTTCCCGGATGCGGCGGGCGATGAGCAAGCTGTACTGGGAACCGAAGTCCAGCACAACAATGGTGTCCCGCTTGGGTCTGGCGGCGTCTTCAGGAAGCGGCTTGGCGCCTACCTTGGCTTCTGCAAGCTCAAGATAAGTGGAGACCTCTAAGTCACCACTGGTGGCAACGCGATGGGTGTCTGTCTTGGTATCTTCCCCCATGGATTCCCTTTCATAAGGAGTCGCGAGGGTGCGGACGGTGACGTCTGCAAGAAAGTGCGCCCCTTAATTTTAGCATAGGCGCGTGGCCGATGTGCTTCCTCACGAGGCCTTTTTCCCAGTTTCAGAGGTTCATTCCAGAGACCGCCTTTTAATTAAGGTAAGATAGTAGTTGACATGTGCTAGCGTTAAAGTTATTCTATCAAGACGCACACTATGTATAGTGGCTTATTAGGCATTCCCAACCCCCGGGTTTCTGGTTTCCAGAGTGTTAATAGATCACACCCGCGTTTTGCGTGTCTGAGAATCCTGCTCAACCTGCTTTAGTTCTGCCAAGGAGGGGCTCGTTATGACTCTAGCCACCGCCGTTATCTCCCCGCGTAGTCCAGTGTCCAAGGAAAGGAAGCTCTACGCCCGGATCCCGGAAGTTCTTTCGCTTCCTAACCTCATCCAGGTGCAACTCCAGTCCTTCCGCTGGTTCCAGCAGGAAGGTCTCCGCGAGCTGTTTGAGGAGATCAGTCCCATAACTGATTTCACCGGCAGCAAGATGGAGCTCCGATTCCTAGACTATGAGTTCAGGGACGCCAAGCACAACGAGTCGGAATGCCGCGCGCGGGACATGACCTTTGCTGCGCCCCTCTTCGTCAAGGTGCGCCTGAGCATCAAGGAAACCGGCGAGCACATAGAGCAAGACATCTATATGGGGGACTTCCCCCTTATGACCCAGGAAGGCACGTTCATTGTGAACGGCGCCGAGCGCGTGGTCGTAAGCCAGCTGGTGCGCTCCCCCGGTATTTACTTCACCCTGGAAGATGACCTGACCAGCGGCCGCCGCTTGGCCTACGCCAAGCTGATCCCGAACCGCGGCGCATGGCTGGAGTTTGAGACCAGCAACAGAGACATCGTCTCTGTAAAGGTGGACCGCCGCCGCAAGATTCCGGTAACGGTGCTGCTGCGGGCTATCGGTATCGGCACGGACGAAGAGTTGCTCTCCTTGTTTGGCGAAGACGACAGCCAGACGGGCCACCACTACATCCGGTCTACCATCGAACGCGAGCCCACTAAGAATGTTGACGAAGCGCTCATTGAGTTCTATCGCAGACTCCGCCCCGGCGATCCGCCTAACATGGACAACGCGCAGACCCTTATCAACTCGCTGTTCTTCAACCCCCGCCGCTATGATCTGGGCAGGGTTGGCCGCTACAAAGTCAATAAACGTCTAGAGCTTAAGACGGAGCTCTCTAACCGCACGTTGAACCATGAGGACATCACGGAGATTCTCCGCTGCCTCATTGCACTGAACAACGGCCAGGGCCACCCGGACGACATCGATCATCTGGGCAACCGGCGTGTCCGTGCCGTGGGCGAGCTGATCCAGAATCAGGTGCGTGTTGGCCTATTGCGTATGGAGCGAGTTATCCGAGAGCGCATGACCATCACCAATCCGGAAGAGGTCACGCCCAGCGCACTGATCAACATCCGGCCAGTGGTGGCCGCAGTCAAAGAGTTCTTTGGCGGGTCGCAGCTCTCCCAGTTCATGGATCAGACCAACCCCTTGGCAGAGCTGACCCACAAGCGCCGCCTCTCGGCTCTGGGCCCCGGCGGCCTCTCCCGTGACCGGGCAGGGTTTGAAGTCCGAGACGTGCACCACTCCCATTACGGTCGTATCTGCCCCATTGAGACACCTGAAGGGCCGAACATCGGTCTTATCGGCTCCCTGGCCACATACGGGCGGGTGAACGAGTACGGGTTTATCGAAACGCCCTACAGGCGGGTTATCAAGGAGCTGTCCAGCGATTCTGAGATGCTCCTAGGCCGCACATTACGGGAAGATATTCCCGGTAAGAGCAAGAAACCTCTGGCGGCGGTCGGCGCTGAAATCACTGAAAAGCTATTGACGAACATCCGCCAGGAGGATGCCCGTACCATCAATGTGGTTCCCTTTGCCTCGGAGGAGATCGAATACCTCTCCGCAGACGTGGAGGACCGCTTTATTGTGGCTCAGGCCAACGCGCTCCTAGACGAGCGTAACCAGTTCACGGAGACTAAGATTGAAAGCCGTCACGGCAGCAAGTTCCTCATCGAGTCCCCGGAAAGGGTGGATTACATGGACGTTGCGCCTAAGCAGATAGTCAGCGTAGCAACGTCCCTCATCCCCTTCCTGGAGCATGACGATGCAAACCGCGCCCTTATGGGCTCCAATATGCAGCGCCAGGCAGTGCCGCTCATACGGCCGGAAGTGCCCCTGGTGGGCACCGGTATGGAACAGCGGGCGGCCTGGGACTCCGGCCATGTGGTCTTTGCCCAGGTGGACGGCGTCATTGCTAGCGTTACCGGCGAGCGCATTGTGGTGGAAGGTGCGGACGGTCAGCGGTACGACCATCCGCTCATAAAGTTCCGCCGTAGCAACCAGGGCACATGCCTCACCCAGCGCGCTATCGTTTCTCAGGGCGACGTGGTGAAGGCGGGCCAGCCCCTTGCAGATAGCTCTTCCACAGACCAGGGAGAGCTTGCCCTGGGGCAGAGTTTGCTGTGCGCCTTCATGAGCTTTGACGGCTACAACTTTGAGGACGCCATTATCCTAAGCGAGCGTGTGTCACAGGACGATAAGTTCACTTCTGTGCACATAGAAAAGCACGATATTGAGGCCCGAGAAACCAAGCTGGGGCCTGAAGAGATTACGCGAGACATTCCCAACGTGGGTGAAGAGAGTCTGCGTGACCTGGATGAAGAAGGCATTATCCGCATTGGCGCAGAGGTGGGACCTGGCGACATCCTGGTGGGTAAGATTACGCCCAAGGGTGAGACGGAGCTGACTCCGGAAGAGAAGCTGCTTCGGGCCATCTTTGGTGAAAAGGCCCGTGAAGTGAAGGACACCTCCCTGCGGGTCCCCCACGGCGAACACGGCAAGATCATCGGCGTTAGCATGCTTACCCGAGACGAGCATCCTGAGCTGCCTCCCGGCGTCATCAAGCTGGTGCAGGTGAGCCTTGCCCAGCGACGCAAGATTTCAGAAGGCGACAAGATGGCGGGCCGCCACGGGAACAAAGGCGTCATCTCCAAGATTATGCCTGTAGAAGACATGCCCTACCTGGCTGATGGCACGCCGGTAGAGATTGTCCTGAACCCCTTGGGCGTGCCATCCCGTATGAACATCGGTCAGGTGCTGGAGGCTCACCTAGGCATTGCTGCCCAGAAGCTGGGTTTCCGTGTGGTTTCCCCAGTGTTTGACGGAGCCAAAGGCATCGCCATTGAGGATGCGCTGGCTCGCGCGTGGCTTGTTGAGCAGGCTTACGACGAGCGCGGCCCGGCTGCCGGCGACCCGCTACCCGCGCCGGAGCGTATTGCCCTAGCAAAGGCGTGGGCTGCCGATAAAGGCTTCAATGCCGAAGAGATATTCAACGATACGGCCGAAGGCTATGCCAAGGAAGTAAGTACCAGGCTCTGGCTTGAGGAAAACGGCGTTGAAGGCGCTCAGAACATGGACATTGAGAGTGTGGATGCGGCCACCCAGACCCTTAATTCGGAGAAGCGGATATCTCCGCCCAGTACTGGCAAAGTCACCCTTTTTGATGGCCGCACCGGCGCAGCTTTTGACCAGTCGGTGACCGTTGGTCAGATGTACATGATGAAGCTAATCCACCTGGTGGAGGACAAGATTCACGCTCGGTCCACCGGCCCGTACTCTCTCATTACGCAGCAGCCTCTGGGCGGCAAGGCTCAATTCGGCGGCCAGCGTTTTGGCGAGATGGAAGTGTGGGCGCTGGAGGCCTATGGCGCAGCCCACGTGCTGCAAGAGTTGCTCACAGTGAAGTCCGACGATGTCATTGGCCGGGTGAAAACCTATGAGGCCATTGTCAAAGGCGAGGACATTACTGAGGCGGGCGTGCCGGAATCTTTCAAAGTGCTGGTTAAGGAGCTGCAAAGCCTTGGCCTAGCCGTTGAAGTGCTAAACGAGGAAGAGGAATCGATCATATTCGGCGAAGACGCTGCATTAGAAGTGCCCGACCTGGGCATTGATCTGACGGGCTTGGAAAAAGGCGAGTCTTAGGAGCGCACGTGAACGACTTTACTTCTATTCGCATCTCCTTAGCATCTCCGGAGCAGATCCGGAGTTGGTCATACGGCGAGGTTACCAAGCCGGAGACCATCAACTATCGCACCCTCAAGCCTGAGAAGGACGGACTCTTCTGCGAGAAGATCTTCGGTCCTACGAAAGACTTTGAGTGCTACTGCGGCAAATACAAGCGGGTGCGCTACAAGGGCATTGTCTGCGACAAGTGTGGCGTGGAAGTTACCCGCTCCAAGGTACGACGTGAGCGCATGGGCCACATTGAACTGGCGGCTCCCGTGGCGCATATCTGGTTTGTGAAGAGCATACCCAGCCGCCTATCCCTGCTGCTCAACCTTTCGCCGCGCAGCTTGGAACGGATCATCTACTTCGCCCAGTACGTAGTGACGGGCGTGGATGATACCGCTCGGGCGCAGTTCCAGCAGTCCGCGCAGGATGACTACAGCCGCCAGATTGTAGAGCTGGAGGAGCAACGCAACGAGCGCTTTAGCCTCGTGCGTGCCCCTATTGAGGATAAGCTTGCTGCGCTAGACGAGCAGCAGCATGAGCTACAGGCCAGGCTAACAGAGGAAAAGGAAGAACTGCTTACTGCCCTTCAGGTTAGCGCCGCAGAGATCTTGGTTGTATTAGAGGTCTCCGCAGGCGAAGCTACCACGGATGCCCTGAGCTTGGGTGACTTCGTCATTGCCGCGGCAGGCGAGACCATCGGCAGCGAGCACAGCGAGAAGCTCCAGACCGAGCTGCAGGGCCAGACCAAGCAGATAGAGTTCAAGTACGCCAAACAGCAAGAAGACGAGCTTAACAAGATTCAGGCTGAGCGAGAGAAGCTCAACGGCAGCATCTTAAAGGATGTAGATGCCATTGAACGGCAGTTTGCGCACGAGCAGGTAAAGGTTAAGGAAGGCCTGGAAAGCCGGTTGGACGACCTCCAGGAGCTGCGCCCCTTGGCGCTAATACCCGAGGCTAAGGCTCGAGAGCTGCGCGATAAATACGGCGCCATCTTCTCTGTAGGCATGGGCGCCGAGGCCATTCTGGACCTCCTCTCCAACCTAGACCTTGATGAGCTTCGGGAACGGCTGCAGCGGGAAGTCCAGACCACCTCCGGTCAGCGCCGCAAGAAGGCTACCAAGCGTCTGCGTGTGGTGGAGGCCTTCCGCAAGAGCGGGAACCGTCCGGAATGGATGGTCATCAGCACGCTGCCGGTGCTGCCGCCTGATCTGCGCCCCATGGTGCAGTTGGATGGCGGCCGGTTTGCTACCAGCGACCTCAACGACCTCTATCGTCGTGTTATCAACCGCAACAACCGGTTGCGCCGGCTCATTGAGCTGGGTGCGCCGGACATCATCATTCGTAATGAGAAACGCATGCTCCAGGAAGCGGTGGACTCTCTCATTGACAACGGCCGCCGCGGGCGGGCCGTGTCCGGCAATGGGAACCACCGGTTGAAATCGCTGTCCGACATGCTGAAAGGCAAGCAGGGCCGCTTCCGGCAGAACCTGCTGGGCAAGCGCGTGGACTACTCCGGCCGTTCGGTCATCGTTGTAGGCCCGGAGCTTCAGTTGCACCAGTGCGGCTTACCCAAGCGTATGGCGCTGGAGGTGTTCAAGCCCTTCGTTATGCGCCGCCTGGTTGAGCTCGGACTGGCCCATAACGTCAAGAGCGCCAAGCGTATTGTGGAGCGGGCCAAGCCGGAAGTCTGGGACGTTTTGGAAGACGTCATCCAGGATCGCCCGGTGCTCCTCAACCGAGCGCCCACCCTCCACAGGCTAGGTATCCAGGCCTTCATGCCCGTGCTCATTGAGGGCAACGCAATCCAGATCCATCCGTTGGTCTGCGCCGCATTCAATGCGGATTTTGATGGCGACCAGATGGCCGTGCACGTGCCGCTATCCCGCCACGCCATGGATGAGGCCAAGCAGCTCATGTTGAGCACCAACAACCTGCTCTCCCCCAGCTCTGGCGAACCTGTAGTGTCGCCCACTCTGGATATGGTACTTGGCTGCTACTACATGACCCTGTCCCGGCCCAAAGCTATGGGCGAAGGGCGCGCCTTCTCCTCCAGCGATGAGGCCAAACTGGCCTACCAGTTGGAACAGATAGACCTGCAGACTGAAATTACCGTCCGGACGCCGGACGCGTCGAAAGCCCTCATCAAAACAACGGTAGGCCGCATCTTCTTCAACGAGATTCTGCCGGAGGATATGGGGTACCGCAATCAGGTCATGGACAGGAAGGCCCTTAAGGACCTGGTCTTTGAGTGCCACCGGACCTATGGCAATGAGACCACTGCCCAAATTGTCGATCGTATCAAGAACATCGGCTTTTTCTACGCCACGCGCTCAGGTATCACCATTGCAATGAACGACTTGGATGTGCCCATCCCGAAGGCAGAGATCCTGGCAGCTGCCGAAGAGAAAGTGGAGCAGATAGAAACTCAGTTCCAGCGCGGCCTCATCACTGAGGAAGAGCGCTACACCAACGCGGTGCAGGTATGGCAGGAGGCTAGCGATAAGCTGGCCGCAGCCCTACCAGAGCACCTTGACCCCTTTGGTTCCATCTACATGATGGCTACCTCAGGAGCCAAAGGTAACATTGCTCAGATACGCCAGATGGCCGGTATGCGCGGCCTTATGAGCGACCCTTCAGGCCGCATCATTGAATTGCCCATTAAATCGAGCTTCCGGGAAGGCCTCACCGTGCTGGAGTACTTCATCTCCACCCACGGCGCACGCAAGGGCTTGGCAGACACTGCGCTCCGCACGGCGGACAGCGGTTACCTCACCCGCCGCCTCATAGATGTCTCTCAGGATGTCATCATTCTAGAAGAGGATTGCGGCACGGGTATGGGCGCCTGGCTTACGTCGGAGTCCTCCACCGGCATCATGGAAACCTTGATGGAGCGTGTGGGCGGACGCCTTGCAGCCGAGCCTGTAGCGCATCCTGAAACGGGCGAAGTCATCATTGACCGAGACGAAGTTATAGACCAGGAAAAGGCCGACGCACTGGTTGCCGCAGGCATCACCCGCGTATACGTGCGATCGCCGCTGACCTGCCAGGCCCGCAGAGGCGTCTGTCGGAAGTGCTACGGCTGGAGTCTGGCCACCGGCAAGCTCGTGAATATGGGCGAGGCGGTTGGCATCATTGCAGCGCAGAGCATCGGCGAGCCAGGCACCCAGCTTACTATGCGCACCTTCCATACAGGCGGCATCGCCGGCCTGATAGACATCACCAGCGGTCTTCCCCGCGTTGAAGAGCTATTCGAGGCCCGCGTGCCCAAGGGCCAGGCCGTGATCTCCGAGATCGACGGTGTGGCTCAAGTGGTGCAGGACGAAAGCAACGCTCGACGCATCCGCATCTCCAGCAGCGAGATCTACAGGGATGAGTACCCGGTGGATCCCAGCTGGCAAATCCTGGTACAACCGGGCCAGCAGGTGGAGATCGGCGCCGTTCTGGCGCAGCCCGCCAGCACCGGGAACGAGGATACCGAGGAGACTCAGGAAGTTGCGCTGGTGGAGCCCTCTGACATTATTGCCAGGGTGTCCGGCCAAGTAGAGCTGGAAGGCTCCCGTGTCGTCGTGCATTACGAAGAGTGGGAAGAGCGAGAGTACCCTGTTCCCGCTGCGGCCCAAATTCGAGCTAGCGATAACCAGATGATTCACGCAGGCGAGCAGTTGACCGAGGGCGTCGTCAACCCCCAGGATCTCTTGCGAATCTTGGGTCGAGAGGCCGTCCAGAGCTACATTGTTGAAGAGGTACAGAAGGTCTACCGCTCCCAGGGTGTGTCCATCAACGACAAACATATTGAGATTGTAGTGCGCCAGCTTCTGCGCAAGGTGCGTGTAGACGCCCCTGGTGATACCGGCCTCCTGCCGGGTGAGCTGGTTGACCGGTTTGTTTATGAAGACATCAACACTAGAGTACTGGCGGAGGGCGGTGAGCCTGCCACTGCGGAGACTGTGCTGCTGGGCGTGACCAAAGCCTCCCTCAGCTCTGACAGCTTCTTGGCCGCGGCCTCCTTCCAGGAGACCACCCGTGTCCTCACCGAAGCTGCGGTTAACGGCTCGGTGGACAAGCTGCTGGGCCTCAAAGAGAACGTCATCATCGGTCGGCTCATCCCTGCCCAGGGCATGCATTTCCCCGATACTCTTCCTGAGGATGACGAATTCTTGCTGGATAGCCTCTCTGATAACGACTCGTCCGTGGGCGTCTTGCTCAACGACGGGGACGATGATGCGCCTCTGGCACACCTTGATGACGACGACGTTGCCGCAGATGATGCCCATCCTGAAATGGAGTTGGACCTCAGCAACGCAACCGAAAGCGTTGAGGAAGAGGAGCTGTTGCCAGCAATGGACGCAGTGGATGAGGAAAGCAAAGAGGATGCGGAGGAGCTACCCCCGGAATAAGCTGCCGCTATAAGCTGAAGTTAGCTAGAAACAGGGGCGGGTTTACCCGTCCCTGTTGCGTGGGTCGCGGTCGTAAGCGGTAAGTGCGGCTGTAAGCTCAGATAACGCCACCGTTGCATTGCCCAGCTTGCGCACGACAGTCCTGCGGCAATGTTGCCCACCTGCGCCGCGGAGAACAGGTCTGAGCCCCCAGTCAGCCGCACGTAACGAGCGCGATCACTGCATCGCCTGCGCCGGTGACGTCGTAGACTTCACTGGGGTTGCTGGCGCGTAGGTGGTAGCTCTGCCCCGCGGCGTCGGTAAGACTGAGGCCGTCGCTGCCCCTCGTGATAATCACAGAGGCCACGTTGAGGGGTCTTTGTAGGGCAGCGGCAGCGGCAGCAAAGGCCTTGTCTGTGGTGAGGCTACGGCGAAGGTAGCTCTCCGCCTCCTCCTTGTTGCAGCGCAGCAGGGTGGCGCCCCGGTACTTTGCAAACTCTCCTTGAGAGTCCACCGTAGTCACAATGTTCCGCTGCCTGGCTGCTTCCACCGCCCTCGCCACCAGTGGCGCGCTTACCACGCCGCTGCGGTAGTCGGAAACGAGGACTGCGTCCGCTTCAGCGGCGGCCCGGGCAACGGCGTCGCGCAGCTTGTTCGCGGTCGCGCGGCCTATGGGCTGCCTGTCCACTTTATCTATGCGCACCATCTGGTGTGGAAGAGGTGGCTGGCCAGCACCCGCGTCTTCACGGTAGTGCTATGCGCGGCGTCCACAATTACGCCTGAGGTATCTATGCCAGCTTGGTTCAGAGTGAGCAGCAGCGTATGCCCAGCTTCATCATCGCCCACCAGTCCCACTAAGGCCGCGTTGCCGCCTACTGCCTGGATGTTCAGCGCGGGGCTGCACGCTGCCCCCGGCATGGAGAAGCGCTCCTGGAACTCCAGCACCGGCACCGGCGCTTCCCGGCTGAGGCGCTGGGCCTTGCCCACGATGTACTCGTCGAGGCACAGGTCACCCAGCACGACGATGCGTTTGCCGCGCCACTTGGCAGGCCACTGTGTGAGATCGGGCATAGTTAACGCCTACCCTATCCTGGTGACCGCGAAGAATGCGCCAAGGCCAACGATGATCAAGGTAAAGGGACTCATCATCCCTTGGAATGCGGCAATGAAGAGCACGGGGATCACTTCAGGGTTAGAAGGCATGCCAAAGGCCAGGATGATGCCGATTACTTTCGAGAAAAGGAAGGTTAGGACCACGCCACACGCGGCAATGATTTTGAGTCCCGTGCTCTGGCGCCGGTTGGTGGCCGCGTTCATGCCTTCACTAATAGCATAGCCCGCGCCAATACCGAAGAGAAGCCCAGGAAATTGCCAAAGGGGAGGATGGCCCAGATAGCGCCGCCAACCAGGGCTACGCCCGCTGCTGCCCGGTTCCCTTGGCGTACTCTATGGGCTTGACCTCAAACTGCGGTAGCGCCTGCACGTGGGCGCAGTCCGGACAGCGGGCGCCCACAGGGGTCATGACGAGGCAGCGCGGGCAGATGTAGGAATCGCACTTGCTGCAGCGCAGGTTGCTCTCGGTGTCCGGATGTCGGAGACAGAAGTTTGGAACCTGGGACAGGGGAGAGGTTTGTTGCGTCATCTGTATGTTTGCGCTAGGGAGAATACCGCCGCCAGTGTAGCACAGCAGTCGCTCTCAATAGGAACGGCGCGCCGCTAGCGCTGTTGCAGCCGCTGCCGCAATACCATCCACGCAAAGTGGGGCAGGCGCAGCATGCGCCGCCAGCGCTGGGGTTCTCGATACAGCCGGTAGAGCCATTCCAGACCCAGCTTACGCATCCAGCCCGGCGCTCTGGGCAGTACGCCGCTGAGGTAATCGAACGCGCCGCCAACGCCCATGGCAACAGGCACGCCCAGGCGAGGCAGCATCCGCTGAATCCAGAGGTCCTGGGCCGGCGCGCCGTACGCCACAAACAAGATGTGCGGTTCAGCCGCTTGGATCTGGAGGCGGATCGTCTCCTCATCCTCCATCTTGGGTGAACCGGCGTAGGTTCCGGCTACAAAGAGGCCGGGGTAGCGCTGCTGCAGCGCCTGAGCTGCGCCCTCCGCCACTCCCGCTCGCGCGCCAAGGAGGAAGATTCGGTACTCCTTCTCCGCAGCTAGAGCTGCCAGCGCATCCACCAGATCGACTCCTGGAATGCGTTGCGCCCAACCGCAGCCGAGGGCCCAGGTGGCCCAGGACAACCCGATGCCATCCACCAAGGCTAGGTCTGCGTTGTTCAACACACTGCGGAAAGCGGCGTTCTGTTGGGCTATCACCACGTACTCCGGGTTCACCGTCACCACCTGGTGGGTTTTGCCAGATACTATGAATGTATCTATCTGGGTGAGGGCTTCCCTTTGAGTAAGCCCGTGCACGCGTACGCCCAGGACAGGGCAGGCCCTTAGCTCAGGCGAGGTGACGCTGAACGACATCCAAGACCTGCTCAGGAGTAATGAGTTGAAGGCAAGTACGCTCCGGACAGCCCTCCGGCGTGCCCAAGGAGTGGCCGGTGTAGAAACAGGGGCTACAGGGCAAGTCCGACCGGAGCACGGTGGAAGCAGCTTCGGGCGACCACGGCCCCCATGCACGGTGGTTGGAGGGACCGAACAGCGCGACTACCGGCGTGCCCACCGCCGCCGCAAGGTGCATGACTCCGCTATCGTTGCAGACCAGCAGATCGCAGGACTGGAGCACTGCACCCAGTTCTCGCAGCGTCGTGCGGCCAGTCAGGTCCAGCGCCGTTTCTCCTGCCGCTTGCGCTACAGCGTTTCCCAGGGCTTGTTCATCACTGCCGCCCACGGCGATTACCGTCGCGCCCAGCCGCTCGACCAGGCCCTTCGCCAGTGCCGTGAACCGCTCGATGGGCCAGCGCCGGGCCAGACTGTAGCTGCCGCTGCCGGGATGCACAGCAATGCGGGGCTTGCCGGTGTGTCCCTTGAGTAATTCCTCAGCTTGTGAGAGGTCGGCGTCGTGCAGCGTGAAGGCGAGGGGGCCGTAGTCCGGCTCAACGCCTAGCAGCCTGCACCACCTGGTTGCTGTACTCTACTTCGTGGAACGCTCCGAACCCCTGATCCTGCACGCGGTGGGTCAGAAACCCACCCCGTCCGTTATCCAGGCCGGCCCGCACCGGCGCGCCTGCTGCCGCCGCCAGCCCCGCGTATTTGCGAGCGCCGGCCGCCGTGGTCAGGTGGTGCAGAAAGAGCATCGCATCGAATCCTGCACGCCGTAGCCGCAGCCCCAGTCCGGCGAGACTGCCCATAGCCCGTGGCCGCAGTAGGCCGCTTGCGGATTCAAAGGACTGCTTGTCAAAGAGGATGAGGTCGTCCGTCAGTGCGGATCCCTCCAGGACTCCCGCGGAGTTTGGTGGCACCAGCGCGGTGATGTGGGCGTGGGGGAAGGCATGCGCAGCGCCCGCAGCGCGGGTGTGGCGGTGAGCACGTCGCCGATGTCTGCCAGCTTGACCACAAGGATGCGTTGCATGGCGTTAGCTGCTGGCTGCCCTCAGAATGTCCAGGGTGCGGCGAGCGGCCACGTCCCAGGAGAACTCACGCGCTCGTTCCAGCCCGCGCGCTCGGAAGTCTTCGAGGGTTGCCGGGTGCTGCAGGAGCCAGGCGATAGAGCTGGCAAGCTGATCGACATCGTTGGGGTTGAAGAGCGCGCCGGCGTCGGCAACCACCTCAGGGAGGGAAGAGCTGTCCGCGGCCAGCACCGGTGTGCCGCAGGCCATGGCCTCCAGGATCGGCATGCCAAAGCCCTCAAAGAGCGATGGAAGCACAAAGAGGCGGGCGCCCTCATAGAGCAGCGGGAGATCGTTGTCGGGCACGTAGCCCGCCAGCTTGACCGATGGTTCCGCATCTTTGAGTCGCCGCAGAATGCCCTCCGGCAGCCATCCCAGCCGGCCTGCGATGACTAGTGTTTCCGCCAGTCCATGCTCTTGCTTGGCGGCAACAAAGGCCTCCAATAGGCGCTCCACGTTCTTACGGGGATGCAGCGTGCCTACGTAGAGCACGTAAGGCCCATCGATGCCGTAGCGCTCCCGAACCCCCGCAATGGCGGTGGGGGTGTGGCCGGTGCGGTACTCGCCGGAGATGCCGGGGTAGACCACAGTGATCCGCTCAGGTTCCACGTGGAAGCGCTCCTCGATGTCCTGCTTAGTCACCTGGGAGTCGGCCAGCACATGTCGGGCAACTTTGAGGTTGTGCTCCGTGCCCCAGGTCAGATAGCGCAGAGTGTTCTTGGGGTAGGTCTCCGGGTAATAGAGATGTCCCAGGTCGTGGATAGTCACTACGCAGGAGTCCGGGTGGACGAGCGGGATGATATGCGCCGGCACAAAGAGCACGTCCGGGCGGTTCGTCAGCATCTCCAGGGAGAGGCGCACGTGGGTCCACAGCCGCGGCAGAGGGATGATCCGCTCACGGGCCAGAGGGCTGTCGGAAAAGAGCCCCGCCGGCGGCCGTTGCGGACAGTAGAGGTCAAAGGTGTCCTCCGACCGTTCCTCTTCAGCCTGAGCTAAGAGGTGACGGATGAGGTGCAACGAGTAGTTCTCCGTGCCGGTACGTTGCGAGATCAGCGCCCTGCTAGCGTCGATGCCGATCCGCATGGCTACAAAGCGGCCGCTACGGGCGACAGCATCGCTCCCACGGATTGGAGCACCGCGTCCGTGGTGATACTGCGAAGGCAGGGATGGTAGGGCAGCTCTTCTGCTGGAAAGTCGAGCCGGTTGCAGGGCACGCAGGCCAGCTCTGACCGCAGGATTTGGTGCTGTTCAGGCGCGCCCCAGGGCCCAAAACGCTGGGAGTCCACGGAGCCGTAGAGCCGCACCGTTGGTGTGCCCACTGCCGCGGCTAGGTGCAGAATGCCGGAATCGCCGCCCACGGCCAGCGCGCACCGCTGGAGCACCGCAGCCACCTGTCCGATACTCGCGCCCACCAGGGGAGCGGCGTGAGCCTCTTCACTGCTTGCAACCACTTTCTGCACTAGGGCGGCCTCATGGGTGTCGCCGGTGACCACAATGCCAACGCGGTGGTCGGCGGCCAGCTGCTGGGCCAGCATACCGAAGCGCTCTGACGGCCATTGCTTTACCGGTGCGCCCGCGCCGGGGTGCAGCGCAACGATGGCGCCTGCTAGGCCGTGTTCCTGCAACCACCTCTCCGCAAAGGCCTGTTCGTCAGGCGTGGGGACAAAGTCCAGCCCGTACGTAGCGCGCATCGCGCTGTCTTCACTAGGCGTTGCTGCTTGCACCAGCCGTAGGCACTGCTCTGTCTCGTGGAGACCGGACGCATAGGGGAGTGCGGTGGTAAGGAAGGGTGCGACCTCTGGGAGGTCGTAGCCGGCTCGTTGCGGGATACCCGCTGCTGCTGCCAGCCATGCGCCCCACCAGAAGTCGTGGCGCATAATCAGGGCGAGGTCGAAGGCAGCGCGGTGCAATCTCTCGGCTTCTTGGCGTAGTTGGAAATAGGGTGCCCAGAGCGCGCCTTTGGGCTGGCGGTCGAACCAAGGGTAGTCCAGTGTAAGCACATCGTTGACATAAGGTATATGAGAAGCAGCTTCACGGTTCCAAGGGCCTACCAGCAGGGAGATATGGCTTTCTGGCAGGCGGGTGCGGAGTAGGCGGAGTGCGGGTGCGGTGAGCAGTAGGTCGCCCAGGTGGTCGGGACGGAGCACCACTACGCGTTGGGGTAGGCCGCGAGGCGCTGCCGGCGTGCGACGCAGCGCTCTACCGGCAACTTGGAGCAAACGGCGGCGCACGAGTTCTTTCAAAGCTGCTCTTTTCTTACGAAACGAGGTCGTACCCGTATCCTAGCATCGGCCAGGTAGAGGGGCAATCAGCTCTCTAGGATGCGTTGAGCAGGGAGAGGAGCGCGCTCTCCACCTCCTCAACGCCGGCCGCCGCGGTGCAGGCGTATGCCAGCTTGCACTGCACGGCCAGGCCGCCTCGGAAGACGCAGCCTTGGCACGCCTCTCCGTGATAGATCACCTGGCTGCGCTTGTCATAGGGCCCGTAAACGTCCGGTTTGGAAGGGCCGAAGATCGCCACCACCGGCGTGTTTACGGCTACCGCCAGGTGCATTGGGCCGGTATCGTTGCCGACAAAAGCGCTGCACCGCTGCAGCACCGCGGCCAGCTGGCCGAAGCTGGTCTGACCGGCGTAGTTACGCAGCAGGCCGGGGCGCGCCCCGCGTGTGCGCTGCTGGTGCTGGTTTACAAAGGCTAGCGACTGCTCCTGGATAACGTCCGCCGCCTCCAAGTCCTCAGGCGGGCCTACCAGCACGACGGAATGCCCCTGGAGCAGGAGCTGTCCTGCCAGGGCTGTGTACTGTTCCAAAGGCCAGCGCTTTCCTAGGAGGGTGCTGCCTGGATTTACGCCGCCGCCGGGGTGGATGGCAATCCAACGCTCTTTTTCCGCAAGCTCTGAGTTTGCCCAGCGCTGGTCTTCTGGGGTGGGCTTGAAGAGCAGTGACGCGTCTGCGGGTTGTCCGATTAACATCATCGCAGCGGAGAGGTAGAGGGAGGCTTCGTGGCGCAGCGGTGTGGTGGACACGCGATGCGTGTGCGGAAAGCCGCGGCCGCCGCTGTCTAACCCCGCTCTGATAGGGATACCCGCTAGCCTGGGCACCATAGCCACTAGCGGTGACCGGTCCAACACCACCGCGGCGTGGAAGTGTCCCTCTTTCAGGCGGCGTGCGAGTTGGTAGTATCCCCACAAGCTCCGGATGCCGCCCCGTGCGGGAAAGTCCCACGTCTCGATACTGCTTAGGTGGGGGTTGCCCTCCGCGGCGGGTCGAGCCCAGGGGCTGGTGACGAGTGAAATGGTAGCGGCAGGGAAGCGCTCGCGCAGTACGGCAAGGACTGGGGTTGCAAGGAGCATGTCCCCCAGGCAACAGGGTTTGATGACCAGAATGCGAGCGGTAGCGGGAAGGGAGGGGACGGCTTTTGAGCTGGGGAAGAGGTTAGCCAGCCGCGAGCATAAGAAGGTAACTAGACGGTCTTTCAAAAAGAGCACGGCGGACTGCCTGCACTAACGCCAACAGCGGCTGCCCGCTTATGAACCCTGGGGCGGCGCAACGGCATCCGGTGGCGCCAGCATGAACATGATAGTGCCCTCAGAAGCAACCTGATCGTCAACGGTGGCGCGGCCGGTGCCCTTGCCAAAGTTGCCGCGGATGCGGTCCAGCGTCACTTCCAGGCGCAGGGTGTCGCCGGGGAAGACAGCCTTGCGGAAGCGGAAGTCGTCAATGCCGGCAAAGAGCGCCACCTTCCCCTTGTGTTCGGGTTGGCTCATGAGCGCTATCGCGCCTACTTGGGCGAGGGCTTCCACGGTGAGCACCGCTGGCATGATGGGAGGTCGGGGAAATGCCCCTGGAAATAGATCTCGCCACTGGAGACCTGTTTGATCCCCACAGCCCGCTTGCCGGGTTCGATCTCAATGATCTTGTCCACCAGCAGGAACGGCCAGCGATGGGGGATGATGGCCTGGATTTCTCGAGGGCCGAGCACCATAGGCTTAGGAAGCGATTGGTACGCCCTTAAGGGCATACAGGCGTTCAGCGGTTTCCCAGGGCACGTCCACCTGGCCGGGGCCCAACTCCATGCGGCCGGGGAAGCCGTGGAAGTCGCTGCCGCCGCAGGGAATGATGTCGTACGCGTTGCACGTGTTCACAAGCTGCCTGACGAGGCCGGGCTCGTAGCCCTGGTAATGGGCTTCCATGCCCGCTAGGCCGGCTTTGCTGAGTTCTTCCAAGATGGGTTCCAGGTTAGGCAAGACATCCTTAGGATGGGCCATCACCGCAAGGCCGCCTACCTCTTTGATCATCTTCACCGCTTCCGGGGGAGTGAGCTTTGGCCGCTCGGCATAGGCTGGCCCGGTGCGTCCAATATAGAGATCGAAGGCATCCTTGATGGCAGGCACGTAGCCTTCCTCCACCATCGCTTGCGCTACGTGTGGGCGGCCCACTGCGCCATCGCCGCCACCGGCCAGCTCCCGCACGCGGTCCCAACTTATGGGCATGCCCATCTCTGCAAGCTTATCCACCATGCGGCGTCCGCGGTCTTCCCGCGCATCCCGGAAACTGTTCAGAATGTCCTGGAAGGCTGGCCGCTTGTAGTCAAGAAAGTAGCCCAGGATGTGCACCTCGCTGCCGGGAATGTCCGTGCTCAGTTCGATGCCGGGGATAATAGTGAGCTGAGGGTGCTTCTCCGCCGCTCGGTAGGCTTCTGCCAGCCCTTGGGTGGAGTCGTGGTCGGTGATAGCGATGATTCTGGCGCCGTTGCTGGCGGCCAGGTCAACGAGCTGGGTAGGAGTCAGACGACCGTCGGACTCCGTAGTGTGCATGTGTAAATCTACGTGCATGCGGGTGCTTATTCTCGCTCGCTGCGCTCAATGCGCCTGATGGAGCGGGCGCGGCCGCTCTTGTCGTCCACTTCTATGACCATGGCATTCAGCAGGGCCGGGCCTTCCGCAACCGGCAGCGGGGTAGGCATAGAGGTAAGGAAGCGCGAAAGCACGGCGTCCACCTCGTTGCCGATGATAGAGTTGCAAGGGCCGGTCATGCCGATATCTGTGACAAAGGCTGTGCCCATTGGCAGCATCTTGGCATCCGCGGTAGGCACATGGGTATGCGTCCCCACCACTGCGGTCACGCGACCGTCTAGGTACCAGCCCATAGCGACCTTCTCTGAGGTAGCCTCCGCATGGAAGTCCACCAGGATAGTACGGGGGAGGGTGCTGAACGTAGAGAGCAGCTTATCCATCGCCCGAAAGGGGCAGTCGACCGCTGGCATGAATGTGCGGCCCATCGCGTTCACAATAAGCACATCCTGCGCTATGAGATAGCCGCGGCCGGGCACGCCATCAGGGTAGTTGACCGGTCGGATGATAGGATAATCGGAGTCCAGGTGTGGCAGGAACTCCCGCTGGTCCCACACGTGATTGCCGGTTGTCACCACGTCTACCCCAGAGTTCAGCATCTGTTCCAGGAGACCGACGGTGATGCCCCGGCCATGAGCGGCATTCTCGCCATTAGCTACGACTAGGTCGATATCGAGTTCAGAGCGTAGGCTTTCTAAAAAGGACTGGATGACTCTCCGTCCGGGCGTGCCTACAACGTCGCCAATGACAAGGATATTCATAAGGTGGTTTTTGGTTGCCATCCCTCTGCCCGCGCGGTATTCAATTCATCGCTGGGCTCATTCAGCAGTATAGCAGGACTTTTCAATCCCCAACAAGGAGCGCGGTTTGTGCGAAACCGATTGGGGAAGGGCTATGTCCTTGGATTAGAGGGCTTTGCTATGGATGTGCTGTGCCATAAGGATGCGGTTCCGGCTACTAGCTACGGACGGCCACATACTATCCCGCATAGGCCCAGGCCCCCTTTGTCTACGAACTGACGGGCGGCTAATATACGTAGCAGGAATTGCAGAAAAGCAGGCATGATTACTATGGCTGAGTACGACTTAGAAGAAGCGAATAAGCACACCCTATTTCACCGCGAGGAGCTGCTGCAGAGCGAAAGCTGCGGCTGCTTCCGCTGCCTGGCAATCTTTGCCCCCGCGGACATCAAGGAATGGGAGTACGAGCGGGAAGGGGTGTACACTACCGCACTCTGCCCCAACTGCGGCTTCGATGCGGTAGTGGGTTCTGCCTCCGGCTACCCCATCAACGACGACTTCCTAATGCAGATGCACACCCGCTGGTTTGACCAGCCCTTCAGCAGGTGAGCGGGCACCCAGACCTAACGAAAGTGTGCCCCTAGCTCGGAATGGTACTCTTTCCCCAGCCAGCTCGCGTTTTCCTTTAGCCACTCGCTGAAGCGGGTCTCTCCCGACGCAGCCCCGTCGGTAGTGAGCAGACCTGACATCAACCCCCGCACTTCGTCCTCGGTTAGCACTACGTCCCGAACTATGAGCCCTACCAGCGCGGTTGCGGCCAGTGCCACGCGTGGCGGCAGACCTATGAGCCCACGAGCTTCCCCAACACTGCTGGCTACCAGCGCCACCAACTCCCGGAAGGTGTACTTTTCCGGTCCCACCGCGTCCACTATCGCGTTCGCATCGGCAGGATCGGTGCTGTAGGGCTAGGTCTGCCACGTCCTCCACGAAGACTGGCCGCACACTGTAGTCGCCGGAGCCGGGCAACCCAAAGAGGGGAAAGCGTCGCAGGAACCACGCGATGTTGTTCACCAGGATGTCTTCCCGCCCAAAGACCAGGGTGGGACGAATGATGACATAGGGTACACCTTCCCCGCGTAGCGCTTCCTCCACCTGTCCTTTGCCCCGGTAGTAGGGCAAGGGTGAGCGGGAGTCTGCATGGGCGATGCTCACGTGGACAATCTTACTCACCCCCGCCATCCGCGCCGCGGCAAAAAGCGTCCTGGAGTGTTCCACGGCAGCCTCATGGCCGGTACCGCCGTGATCAAAGCGCACCCAGTAGGTGTTGTAGAGGGTGTCAGCCCCTTGGAGCTGTGCGGCTAGGGCATCCCTATCGGCATAGTTGGGCACAATCCGCTGCAGCGGCTGCGGGAAGAGGCCCGCCGGCTGCGTGCGCCGGGTGAGCGTGGCTACGGTGCGTCCCTGGGCCACCAGCCGCTTCGCAATATAACGGCCGGTGTAGCCAAAGGCTCCGGTTACTACGTCAAAGCCCTGCTTGTTCACGCTCACGTCCTTCCTGTGCCCGTATGCTATCATTGCTCTACTCGGAGAGGTAGCACGTATGGCGTTTACGGTAGGCATCCTGACCATCAGCGATAAGGGTGCTCAGGGCGAACGGGAAGACCTGAGCGGCCCCGCCATCCGCGCGCTGGTGGAGCCGCGCGGCGGCCAGGTGGTGGAGAGCGGGATCGTCGCTGACGAACAGCCGCTGATTGCAGAAACCCTGACCCTATGGGCGGATGCCAGCCAGCTGAACCTGATCCTTACCACCGGCGGCACCGGCTTTGCGCCTAGAGACGTGACGCCGGAAGCCACAAAGCAGGTGCTGGAGCGGGAAGTGCCGGGTATCGCTGAGGCCATCCGCGCCGCCAGCCTCCAGAAGACCCCCATGGCTATGTTGAGCCGTGCTGTAGCGGGCATCCGTGGCCACACGCTCATTGTGAACCTACCCGGGAGCCCCAAAGCCGTGGAAGAGTGCCTGGATGTCCTGCTGCCGGTGCTGCCCCACGCGCTTGAAACCCTGCGCGCCTCCGTGGAGGAGCACCCCCGCAGGTAGTCCTTCCTCATGCGTATAGATATCCTCACCCTGTTTCCGGAGATGTTCCAGGGCCCATTCGATAAGAGCATCGTTGCTCGCGCCAGAGCGGATGGGTTGCTCCAAGTCTACTTCCACAACATCCGTGACTACGCCCACGATAAGCATCGCGTGGTGGACGACTATACCTACGGCGGCGGCGCCGGCATGGTGATGAAGCCGGAGCCGGTGGATGAGGCGCTGGCGCACGTGTATGCCGAGGGCGCTGCAGAGGGCCATGACCAGCCCCCAGCTACTATCCTGCTCACGCCTCAAGGCGAGCCGTTTAGCCAGGCCATTGCTCGCGAGTTAGCCCAGTCTTCCTGGCTGGCGCTCCTTTGCGGCCATTACGAGGGCGTGGACGAGCGGATCCGGCAGCACCTAGTCACACGGGAGATCAGCATTGGCGACTACGTGCTCACCGGCGGCGAGCTGCCCGCTATGGTGTTGACTGACGCTGTGGTGCGCCTGCAACCCGGCGTTATGGGTTCCTCGGAGTCTGCTGAGGAGGAGTCCTTTAACATGGGGCTTCTGGAGTACCCCCAGTACACGCGCCCGTCCGACTTCAAAGGCTGGAGTGTGCCTGCTATCCTCCTCTCTGGAGACCACGCCGCGGTGGCTAAGTGGCGGCGTCAGCAGGCGTTGCTCCGCACGGCCCAGCGCCGTCCTGAACTCCTGGCGACCGCTCACTTGAGCGCGCAAGAGCGTATCTGGCTACGGGAACAGACGGGGCTGGAGCTATGACCACTAGCCAACACTTGCCGCTTCGTATAAGATGTGGAGAGCGTATCCCGTAAGGAGTCATTGGTTTTCCATGAGTGTGTCTGATCTGTTTCCTATAGTGGCTAATCCTAATGTGCCTGAGCTGAAGCCCGGCGATACCGTCCGTGTCAGCTCCAAGGTAGTTGAAGGCACCCGCGAGCGTATCCAGGTCTTTGAGGGCGTGGTTATCCGGTTGAGTCACGGCGCGGTTGACGCCAACTTCACGGTGCGCCGCATCTCCCACGGCGTGGGTGTGGAGCGCACCTTCATGAATCACTCCCCTCGTCTGGACAAAGTAGAAGTAGTCCGCCACGGCATCGTTCGCCGGGCCAAGCTCTACTATTTGCGAGGACGCATTGGCCGCGCCGCCCGTCTTCGCGAGCGTATCTAAGCCCTCCCTTCGCGCTCCTTTCACGGAGCAGCGCGCTTAGAGCTAGCTAGGATGTCCCCAGACGTGTGTGCCCTGCGTCCGGCCGGAGCGAGCGTTGGGTTCCGCCATCCCCAGCAGAGCTAATGCAGTACGCAGAAGTCGCGGTAGACTCCTCTGCGCCGCAGAAGACCTTCACCTATAGCATTCCCCCCAACATGGAAGTCGGCCGCGGCCAAGCGGTCTGGGTGCCCTTCGGGCGCGGCTCTCAGCTTGCCCAAGGCATCGTCTTCGGCTTCTCGGACACCACTACACTCCCCGAAGTAAAGGCGCTCCACGCGCCCATAGAAGCGCAACCCGTGCTGAGTCAGGCGCGCTGTGACCTGGCGCAGTGGCTCTCCGACTACTACTTTGCCCCCCTCTTCAGCTGCGCGGAGCTGATGATGCCGCCCGGTTTTCGGCAGCGCGTCCTGGTGGCCTACCAGGCGCTGGACCCCCGCGCCCTCAACGATGACACGCTTCCCCCCAAGACGGCGCGAGTGCTGGAGTACCTGGCGAGGGAGGCTGCTCAGGTCTCTGCGCAGGACCTGCAACGGGCGTTGGGCGCCAACGCAACGCAGACTGCGGACTCGCTTGTCTCCAAAGGGCTTGTAGCCAGAATCTCTCAGTTGGAACGCCCGCGCGCCGGCCCAAAGTTCCAGCGGTCGCTCAAACTCACCGGCAAGGGCGCTGACGCACGGCTGGATGAGCCGGATTGGAATCGTAAGGCCAAGCAGCGCGCCATCGTCGAGTTGCTGCGAGGGCAACAAGAGGGGATGTCTGTGGCTGAAGTGCAGGAGAGCCTCGGTCCAAGTAGCGGCCCGCTGGGATCGCTGGTGGCGCAGGGCTACGTGACCATCGAACAGGAGCGAGTGACCCGCGACCCCCTGGCCGACCGGTCGTCCCAGGAGGCGTTCCCGCTACCGCTCACTCCTGCCCAGGAGGCCGCGCTGCGCCCGCTGGTGCAGTCGTTGGAGCGCGCGCCCGCTTTGCCCGATAGCGATGCGCCGCCCGTTTTCCTGCTCTACGGCGTTACGGGGAGCGGCAAGACGGAGCTTTATATCCGCGCTTTGGAGACCTGTGTGGCCCAGGGCAAGCGGGGCATTGTGCTGGTGCCGGAGATCTCCCTGGAGCCGCAGATGGTGGAGCGGTTCTCCGCCCGCTTCCCCGGCAAGGTGGCGGTGCTCCACAGCGGCCTCTCCGCCGGTGAGGCGTATGACGAGTGGTGGCGCATCCGTGAAGGGGAGTTCCAGGTGGTTATTGGGCCGCGCAGCGCGCTCTTTGCGCCACAGCCGGACGTGGGCCTTATCGTCATGGACGAAGAGCACGAGCCTACCTACAAGCAGCAGGACCCCGCGCCGCGCTACCACACCCGTACGACAGCAATTGAGCTTGCCAGGCACACCGGCGCAGTGGTGCTCTTGGGCAGCGCCACACCTTCCTTGGAGAGCTACCTGGAAGCGTTGGAAGGTCGCTACAAGCTGCTGGAGCTGCCGGAACGTATTTCGCCGGTGCAGCATCTGGCCAGCGACCTGCCTAGGGACAGAGGGTTGCCTCAGGTGGAAGTCGTGGACCTGCGGGACGAGCTTAAATCCCACAACTACAGCCTCTTTAGCCGGACGCTCCAGGACGCGTTGGGGCAGGCGATGCGCTCGGAGCAGCAGGCCATCCTCTTCTTGAACCGACGCGGCTCCGCCACCTTTGTGCAGTGCCGGGATTGCGGCACAGTGGTGCGCTGCCGCCGCTGTGAAGTGCCCTTGACCTATCACAGCGCTAAGGAGCATCTCATCTGCCATCACTGCAACCTCCAGCGCCCCGTGCCCACCCGCTGTGAGGAGTGTCAGAGCGGACGCATCAAGTTTTTGGGCGCAGGGACGGAACGGGTGCAACAGGAGGTGGAAGCGTTGTTCCCCCAGGCTCGGGTGCTCCGCTGGGATAGCGATACCGTGCGAGGCCGCCGCACCCACCAGGAGATCCTCCAGCAGTTTTCCTCAGGTGAAGCGGACGTGCTGGTGGGCACCCAGATGATTGCCAAGGGGCTGGACCTGCCGCGGGTCACCGTGGTGGGCGTGGTGAATGCAGACGTGAACCTCTACCTGCCGGACTACCGCGCCGCGGAGCGCACCTTCCAGTTGCTCACCCAGGTGGCCGGACGGGCGGGCCGCGGCCAGTGGGCGGGCAAGGTCGTCATCCAGACGTACACACCGGACCACTACGCCATCAACAGCGCGGCCCGTCAGGACTACGAGATCTTTGCCCATCGAGAGCTGGCCTTCCGCCGCCGTCACGGCTACCCGCCCTTTCGTCTCATGGTGCGCCTGCTCTACTCCGAGCCGAACGCCGGCCGCGCCCAGCGCGCCGCCGCCTCCTACGCCCGTGCGCTGAACCAAGCGCGGGCTGAAGCCGGCCTGACCGACGCCGAGGTGCTGGGGCCGGTGCCCGCCTTCTTTCGTCGCGTGCGGGGGCAGTACCGCTGGCAGGTGCTCCTCAAAGGCTACGATTCCTCCGAGTTGCTCGTGCGGTTCCCGCCGCCCAGGGGCTGGATCATAGACGTCGATCCGGCTCAGGTGCTGTGAGTGGAGTCCCGTTCAACGCAGCTTTACAGGCGTGATCCCCACTCTTATAATTAAGACCACTAGATGTAGCTTTGAGCTACGAGGTGATGACGATGGCCATTAAAGAAATCCTCTACGCCGATAACGCTATCCTGCGTCAGAAGTCTAAGAAGGTCCGGAACACCAGCGAAAAGTCGCTGCAGCAGCTCATTGACGACCTCTTCGACACGATGTACGAAGGGCATGGCGTGGGTCTTGCCGCGCCGCAGATAGGCGTGCCGCTGCGGGTGATGGTCATCGACGTACGGGAAGACGAGCCCATCGTGCTCATCAACCCCCAGGTGGTCAAGCGCACCGGCGAGCGTATCCTGGAGGAAGGTTGCCTCAGCATCCCAGGCTGGCGTGGTGAGGTGAAGCGCTCTGTTACGGTGACGGTGAAAGGCCTGAACCGTGAGGGCAAGGAGATCCGCATCAAGGCGGATGACAACCTGTTGGCCCAGGCCTTGGAGCACGAAATAGATCACCTGGACGGCATTCTTTACATCGATCACCTAACGAGCCCTGATAAGCTCTGGAAGATCCCGCCGGAAGAAGAAGCAGACGAAGAAGACGAGACGAACGAGGAGAGTGGAGAGAGCGGAGAGAGCGGAGAGAGCGGAGGAGAGCGGGGAGCTGGTTGGCTCCAGCACCGCCGGCCTCTAAGACTGGTGAAGGGATTTACCGGGCCAAGAGACAAACATGACCTTTGACCAACTCCTGGCCGCATTAAGGGCGGCAGCTCCGGGCCAGGAGAGCACGCTATATCTTGTCGGTGGATGTGTACGGGACGGCCTCGTGGGCCGTCCTCTTGTTGATGTAGACATTGCGGTAGAGGGCGATGCCCTTGCCTGCGCCCGCGCGGTAGCTGCGCACACCTCCGCCACGTATGTTCCCCTGGGGGAGCAACATCACACCGGCCGCGTGGTCTTTGCCCAAGGCCCCATTCTCCACGCCGATTTCACGGAAGCAGTGGGCGGCATCCACGCCGACCTAGCCCGCCGAGATTTTACTATCGATGCGCTGGCCGTGGCCCTTAGCGGCTTCTCCGGTGACTGGAACGCTGCGACTATTCTCGACCCCCACAACGGGCGGCTGGACCTAGAGGCAGGGCTAGTGCGCATGGTCTCTCCCCAGGCGCTGGAAGAGGATCCCATCCGTCTATTGCGAGGCGTGCGCATTGGCGCAGAGCTGGGCTACACCATCGAGCCCGCCACCTACGCGGCTATTCAGGAGCGAGCGCCCCTAGTGGCGCAGTGCGCCGGCGAGCGTGTGCGTGAGGAGCTTTGCCGAATCCTGGCCCTTTCGGGCGCAGCACTGTGGGTGGAGCAGTTGGATGCCCTGGGCCTGCTGGCAGCGATCTTTCCTGAGCTTGCGGTAGGTAAGGGCGTGTCCCAGCCCAAGGAGCACTACTGGGACGTGTTCCGGCATGAGGTAGAGACCTTGGCGGCCATTGAGGTGCTGCTCCAGCCAGACCTCATTTCACGATTGGGTGACAGGGCATACCTCCAAGCTGCCGTGGCGCATCGGCCGCAGCACGAGGAGCTGGACGCCTACCTCCAGGAGCCCGTGGGCAACCTACCCAGGCCGACCATCCTCAAGCTCGCTGCGCTTTTCCACGATGTAGCCAAGCCCCAGACCAAGGCCCTTCAGCCGGATGGGCGCACCCGCTTCTTAGGCCACGCGGAGCAGGGGGCAGACACTATGCGGGCAACCCTTGGGCGGTTGCACTTCAGTAGCAAAGAGATAGCAGCTGTTGCAGGCATGGTGCATTATCATCTGCGGCCCGGCCAGTGGTCGGATACCACGCCCAGCCCCAAGGCGCTCTATCGTTATTTCAGAGACGTTGCGCCGGTGGCAGTGGATACCATCCTCCTTAACCTGGCCGATCATCTGGCAGCCCGCGGCCCGCAGCTGCACCTGGGACGCTGGCAGCAGCATGTGACGGTGGCGCAGGACGCGTTGACGTATTATTTCGAGAGGCAAGAGCAAAAGGCCGCGCCGAGACTCATCACTGGATACGAGCTAATGGACTGGTTCCAACTGACCCCGGGGCCTATGATAGGCGCGTTGCTTACACAAATTGATGAAGCCCATGCGCTAGGGCAACTTTCCACTAAGGAAGACGTGCTAGACTACACTGAACAGATACTTGAAGACATGGCCTTTGAAGAGGCCGCTCAGGAGCCCACCGTTGAAGGTGCGGCGGTAAACCTAAATCACGAAAAATCCCGTTTCCCGCGCAGAGGAGGTCGTTTTGAGCCGTAATTCCTGGACGTTGGTGATCATCGTATTACTGACGCTCATTTCCGCATGGGTAGTCTGGCCCCAGCGGCCAAGCAACTACCTGCCTAACGTTGTGCCCTGGCCTGAGCGCGGGTGGATTGATCTACGCTTGGGCGGTGTTGAACTTATACGCAAAGGAATGACCTTGGGGCTGGACCTCCAGGGTGGCTTGGAAGTGGTACTGCTAGCCGACCTCTCGCAGCAGCCTGTGGGCGAGCGAGACCGGGCTATGGAAGGCGTGCGTAACATCATGGAGCGCCGGGTCAACGCCTTTGGCGTTACCGAGCCTATCATCCAACTCCAGGGGAGTGACCGCATCAATATCCAGCTTCCCGGTATCCAGGAAGTGGAGGAAGCTAAAGCGCTTATCGGCAAGACGGCCAAGCTGGACTTCCGCCAGGAGCAGCTTAATGCTTCCGGTCAAGCTACCCGGGACGAAAAAGGCAATCCGATTTGGGAAAAGGCGACCGCCATCGCGCAAGACGGTACAGTACTGGATCTTACGGGTTCGTACTTCAAGCCCAATGCAGAAGTACAATTCAACCAGACTACCGGACGTCCTGAGGTGCTGTTTGAGCTCACGTCCGATGGGGCGCACCTTATGCAGCAGATCTCTGCGCGGCTTATTGGAAGGCCCCTGGGCATCTTCTTGGACGACCAGTACGTCTCCTCTCCTACGGTGCAAGCAGAACTCTCGGATCGTGGAGTCATTACCGGCATGGAGCTGGAGGAAGCTCAACAGCTCGCGATACAGCTTAACGCTGGCGCATTGCCAGTCCCCGTGACCATTATTAAGGAACAGAATGTGGATGCCATCCTGGGCGCCGACTCTGTTCGCAAGAGCATCGTTGCCGGCGAGATTGGCCTGCTGATGGTCCTTCTGTTTATGGTGTTGTACTACCGGCTGCCGGGCGTGCTGGCGGGCCTGGCTCTGATTGCGTACAGCTTCTTTGTGCTGGCAATCTTCAAGCTGGTTCCGGTGACCCTTACCCTTTCCGGCATCGCCGCCTTCATCCTCTCCGTAGGCATGGCGGTGGACGCCAACATCCTCATCTTTGAGCGGCTGAAGGAGGAGTTACGGGGCGGCAGGACTATCACCTCTGCCATTGAGGCTGGCTTTGACCGGGCGTGGCCTTCCATCCGAGACAGCAACGTGGCCACCCTCATCATTTGCGTGATTCTGTTTTGGTTTGGCAACACCTTTGGCGCAAGCTTGGTGATGGGCTTTGCCCTCACCCTGGCTATAGGTGTGGCCGTTAGCATGTTTAGCGCCATCACGGTTACCCGCACCTTGTTGCGGATCTTCATGGCGCGCCGCACTACGCAACAAAGCTGGATGTTTGGACTGAACTAACATGATGATCGATTTTGTTAACCGGCGATACTTTTACCTTGTTCTGTCTGCGCTCTTCATCATTCCGGGCGTGATCTCCTTGCTTATCCCGCCCACGTTGCGGCCGGGCATTGAGTTCACCAGCGGTTCCCTGATGTCTGTGCGCTTTGAGGAGGTAGTGAATCAGACCGCGATACGCGGTGCACTGGGCGAACTGGAGTACGGCGACGCCATTATCCAGCGAAACACCGATGGCGATTACCTGATACGTACCCGTCTCCTCACGGAAGAGGTGCGCGACACGAACGGCCAAGTGATTACTCCCGGCGAGCGTCAGAACTTGCTGGCAGTATTAGAGGCGCGTCTCGGCGGGCTCACCGTACTGAGCTTCGACCAGGTATCGCCCATCGTGGCCCAGGAGATCGTGCAGAAGTCCTTCTTGGCCGTGGTCGTCGCGTCCTTCTTCATCCTGATATACATCAGCTTCGCCTTCCGTCAGGTAGCAAAGCCATTCCGCTACGGGGCCTGCGCCATCCTAGCCCTGGTGCATGACGTGCTGTTGGTGCTGGGCACATTCTCCATCCTTGGGAAGGTGTTTAGCACCGAGATAGACTCCCTGTTCATTACCGCAGTGCTTACCGTCATCGGCTTCAGCGTCCATGACACCATTGTCGTCTTCGACCGCATTCGTGAGAACTCGCGCCGTTTGCCGGGACGTACCTTAGATATAATCGTCAACGCCAGCCTGAACCAGACCCTGGGCCGCTCGCTGTCCACCAGCCTCACTCTTGTCCTGACGCTGGTTGCGTTGCTGCTCTTTGGCGGTGTGACTATTCAGAACTTCATCTTCACCCTGCTCATCGGCACTATAGTCGGAACGTACAGCTCCATCTTTATCGCCAGCCAGCTGCTGGTGATGTGGGAGTACGGAGAGCTGAACCCGGCCCAATGGTTTAACCGCAAGTCTGATAGCACGGAGACCGTGCGGGCTTCTTAAACGCGGCGCTGCTCATTAGACGCAAAGGCGGCGGGTTTTACCCGCCGCCTTTCTCTTATACCTTAGTTGTGGCTACGGCCCAAACAATGCCCGGCGGTCTTCTGCCGACCGCTCGCTGCTCTCCCGGTAGCCAAAGTCGCGATAGGAGTCCGGGCTGCCGTAGTCGCGGGTGCGCACCACTACCGGCATGGGCACGGCGTGGCCAAAGATGAGCGCCTGCTGCACGCTCTCCAGGCGGGCCAGCACACTGCGCAGCTCGTTTGCGCCCGACTGTCCCGAGAGCACGGCGGCCACGTCCTTCTCGTCCTCCAGCAGGCACGAGATCTTGGTGCCGATCTGGGAGAGCACCTCCGAGTCGATGGCGCTGGGGCGTTGATCCACCACCAGCAGCGTCACGTTGTACTTCCGCATCTCCCGAGCAATGGTGCCAAAGATGGTCTGTCCCGCCATGCGGGGGTTCAGGAACTTGTGCGCCTCTTCTATGGTGATGACAAGCTGCTGGGGCTCCTGGCTCTTGTCTCCCAGGGCGCGCTCCGTGCGCTCCGCCCAGCGTTCGTAGATGCGGCGGCTGAGCATATTGGCTACCAGCACCTGGGCAAGCTCGCTGTTGTTGTAGCGCCCAAACTCCAGCACCACGGTCTTTCCGCGCTCCAGGTAGTCCACCAGGAGCTGCACCGCATTCTCGCTGGCTCTGGGTGCCAGGAAGTTGAGGCGGCGCAAGCGCTGGAGGCGCCGCTGCAGGGCGCTTAGGTTGCCTTCGTGCTCGCCGAGCTGCTCCGCCAGGCTCTTCAGCTCCTCCTTGTCCTCAAGCTCCAGGAATTCCGCCAACCAGGTGCGCGGGCCCAGGCGTCGCGCCAAGCGTTCCGCCGCCTGCACCTGGAGCTCGTTAAGGGAGAGGGCTTCCGCTGAGGTGGCGATGTCGTCCGGCTCTATCTCGTCGTAGCCAATCTGCACCACACCGTCTGTCTGCACCTGGCGTCGGCGGGAACTTTCCTCGTCCAGGGTTAACACGACCACCTGGGAGCTAAAGAGTTGCTTCAGCCCCTTCACCTGGCCCCAAGGGCCCTCCGTGGTACCCTGCCAGCCGTACTCGTTGTGCATGTCAAAGATTAGCTGCACCCCCGCCCGCTTCTGAAGGATACCGGCCATGAGTATACGAGTGAGATAGGTCTTGCCGGTGCCGCTCTTGCCAAAGACGCCGCTGCTGCGCTCCACCAGCTTGGGCAGCTCCAGCCTGATGAAGGTGTTCTCCATGTCCAGGGGGCTGCCAATCCAGAGGTGTTTCTCATCCTCTGCGCCAAAGATGGTCTCCATCTCCTCCTGGGTGGCCTCGTAGGCTTGGGCGTAGTGTGAGGGCACAGTGCGGACGGGCTGAGCGCCCACCGCGCCGTAGGTGAGGGTCGGCGCGAGGTGCACAACGCCGTACGTGCCGGTTCCCCGCAGCACTTCTGCCACCAGCGAGTTCGAGAGGTCCGGCGGCGACGACGCCAGCGCGGCATCGGTGGCCTCCAGGCGCAGGTCGGAGACTACGCAGAAGAAGCGGGTCTGTTCACCATCGACCGTCACGTACTGCCCCACCTTTACCGATTCAAGAGAGATGTGTGGCTCCAGGCGCATGTCCAGCCCGTGGGACAGCGATCCGCCGATGATCTTCCCCAGCAGCCGTCGCTCCGGGGCGTCGAAGCCTCCCGCGCCGTTGTGTTCCGGTTCGGAAAACAGCGTCACGCCAGCCGCTCCAGTAACGTGCTTAGCCGTATGGGGTCGCCCCGCAGCAGGCCCACCAGCCGCTTGCCTGCACCCACCATAAAGCTGCGTCCGTCTGCGCCTCGCGCCTGCGAAGCGTGCCGCAGGAACGCGATGATCACTTCCGTAGCGACGAGGTTTTCCCGGTCGCCCAGCAGCAGCGGCAGGAAGGACGGGGATTCCGTGAACCGCACCAGCCCCGGCTCAGGGCAGGCGTACACCAGCTGGTGGATCTCTGGCGGCAGCGGCGGGAACGCGTGGAGTACCTCGTCGCTCTGGGCGTACCCCAGCACCCTCACCGTGAAGTGGGTAGCAAAGAGCTCGGTAAGCTGGGGGTTCTCGTTGTAGATGGCCTGCAAGGAGTCCGCTGCCTCGCCGCGGGCAAGGGGCTTGCGGGACGGGTCGGCGGGCGCAGTCTGTATCGAGGCCACCACGCCGTAGACGGTCACGCCCTCGCCCTGCGCAGCCTGCACCAGCGCGCCCAGGGGCGGAGCCTCGTTCACGTGGTAGCTCTGCACCAGCAGCTCCGCAGTGGCCGCCTGCACCACCTCGCCTACTTTAACCAGTGTTGTGTTCATGTAGTTTCATTCTGTCATTTTGCGGAGCGTTCGTGCGCTATTACCTCTCTCTCGATGGGAGAGGGTTAGGGTGAACATCGTTACCCCCTCCCTCTAACTCCCTCCCGTCAGGGGAGGGAGGACAATAACCGGCGCTCCTTCTGAGCATTCGTAAGCTATTCCCTCTCCCTTGATGGGAGAGGGTTAGGGTGAGGGTGAACGTCGTTACCCCCTCCCTCTAACTCCCTCCCGCCAGGGGAGGGAGGACGATAAGCCGCGCTCATGCCCAGGGCACACGTTTGCTGATGGCTTTGGCCGATTCCTGCACCGGCAGCCCCTCGCCCTGCAGCAGCTTGTTTGCCAGCCGCCAGAAGTCCCGGCTCTCCGCGGGCGAGACCACCGCCTGCTCGTGGGCCTCCATAAGGGCCACCGGGTAGCCGTTGCTGCGGCGGCACTGGTCGTAGACGGCGGCGTGGGTGAAGTCCACCAGCGCGGGGTTCTCCGCCGCCCACAGGGGTAGCTCCACCCGGCCTATCTCCGGCCCCACGTTTACATAGAAGAAGCTGATGCGGTTCTCCGGCGCGTACTTCTCCAGGATACCCCGCTCGCTGCGATAGATGTCCGACCGCTCGCCCGGTTGCAGCGACGCGAAGAGGTCGCGGTCCAAAGGCTCACCATAAGTGCGCTGGCCCGCCGACCCGTTCTGCGACGTCTCCATCCGCAGCTTGGTCATCACTTCGTTGCTGTCAGAGCGAGAGATGTAGCTGGCCAGCGCCAGCGGCCGCGTCTGGGCCAGCACGCGCAGCTCCTCCAGGCAGGCCACATACTCCGAGACATAGCGATCAGTCTCCCGCTGGTAGCGCATGGCCGTGGGATCCGTCCTGCACCCACAGGATGCTCCGCGCTGGAGTCTGTGGCCAGCTCCAGGAGGCCGCGCAGCTCCGTCCTGCAGCGCTCCAGCACCCTGGATGCTCAACGGGCGCTGGCCACGTGCGCCTCTGGAGAGGCGGCGTAGCTCCAGGAGGCCGCGGTTGATGCTCTGCCACTGGGAGCCGTCGGCGCTCCAGGGCATGGGCCAGATACAGCGACGCTCCACCTGGCCCTCTTCGTCACCCTCGTTCTCGGGCTCAACGGGCAGGCCGGTAACGGCCACGTGCGCCTGGCTGGAGAGGCGGGCGTAGGGCTGGGGGCCGTAGCGGAGCACTACTTGGCCCAGGTTGATGAGATAGCAGGGGAAGGCCGCGTGGCGGTCCGGCTCAATCTGAGAGAAACGAAGACCCTTCAACTCCCTTCGGGAGATGCGACGGGCGTCGGTGGCCAGTACGGTGTGCTCGGCGGGCATGGACGGCAGGGGGTAGCTGGCCATCGCTTGCTGCGGCAACGACGCTAGCGCCGCGCGACGCTCCTCATCCAGGCGACGCAGCCCCGGCAGCAGCTCGTGGAGCCTGGGTGCTACCTGCCCCAGATCAAGGCCCACAGCTACCGTCGCCCCTGAGCGAGCCGGGCAGCTAACGAGCCGTGACAGTCTAGAAAATGACGTATTAAGTATGTCCCGCCGCGGTAAGCCAAAGACGTTTGCTGCTTACGCACTTTTGGGATGCGAGCGAAGCTAAAGGACTTTGAAGCACAAGTTATATGGTTGCTACAGCTGCACTAGCACTTTCCTCGAATACCAGGGTGAGAGAGTTTGGTAGTCCTTGAGTTCCGAAGTGACCTGGAGGGGGATAGACAGATATTGATCTAAAGGCATTGTGAAAGAAACGTAGATGCGAGAGAGGAAAACGCTCAAGAAAAGTTGTTGCAGTTTAGGCTGTAACGTGAGATAGTCTTGAGAACCTGAAAGAACTAGCTAGGCGTTTTAGCTGCAATGTAATTAAGCTGAACAATGGCGAATGCTGCTGGCTCAAGGTACTCTTCAAGTCCCACTGATAGAACAGAGTGACATATCTGAAGACTTTAGCTATAGTAGTGAAAACCGTTACTGTTCCGCCTGTCGTAGGCTATATGTTCTGGGAGTTAGAAATATCTTGACTCATCTGGAAGATTGCGCTAAGCTTCAAACGACGCAGAGGTGTTAGCGACACTTCAAGATGTCTAAACGAACTTCTCTTTGCAGGCTTGCTTATTTACCTGAACTTCAAGAAATGTTTCTGAAAGGCGGTGAGCATCTGCACAAATTTCGTAATCGTTGCAGCCCACGATAGACTGCATATAATTCCGGTTGCTGATCAGTTCGCCTCACTGGAGATCTTGCTGCAGCTTATGATTATCCTCAGGCTCTGTTCCTTTATTAGCTAACGCATATGGGCAATGAACTGGGCCGAGGCAACCATTCCCATTTATTAGGCGAGGATACAGGCAACCATCACTTTCCCTCTCCCCCTAGCACCCCCCTTCCTGCTACAATAAGCTTTACTTATGCCTGAGAAAGTCCTCGTTTTTACTGCCTGGCCTTATGCTAACGGGCCCCTGCACTTGGGGCATGTGGCGGGCTGCTACCTGCCCGCGGACATCTTTGCCCGCTACCATCGCGCGGTGGGGAACCAGGTGGTCATGCTCTCCGGCAGCGACCAGCATGGCACGCCGGTCACAGTGCGCGCGGAGCAGGAGGGCGTCTCGCCGGCGGACGTTGCCGCTCGTTACCACAAGGAGTTCCTGGAGACCTGGGACAGGCTGGGCATCAGCTACGATCTCTTCACCCGCACCACCACGGACAATCATAGGGAGACGGTGCAGGAGATCTTCCAGAAGCTGCGGGAGCAGGGCGACCTCTACAAGGACACCACGCCCCTCCTCTTCTGCGAGAAGGACCAGCGCTTCCTGCCGGACCGTTACGTCGTCGGCGCATGTCCTCACTGCGGCTCCGACCACGCGCGCGGCGACCAGTGCGACGAGTGCGGCCGCCCGCTAAACGCGCCGGAGCTCATCGGCCCCAAGTGCGCCTTGTGCGGCAGCACGCCCATCGTGCGGGACTCCGAGCACTTCTTCCTGCGCCTCAGCGCCTACAATGCCAAGCTGTCCGAGTGGGTGAGCCAGCAGGATCACTGGCGTCCCAACGTGGGTAACTTCACCGCCAACTATCTCAAAGAGGGCCTCCACGACCGCGGCATCACCCGGGACATCGAGTGGGGCGTACCCCTGCCTGCCGACACCGGCGCGGACTGGGATCACAAGCGCATCTACGTGTGGTTTGAGGCGGTCATCGGCTACTTATCGGCGACCAAGGAGTGGTCGCAGCAGCAGGGGCAGCCGGAGCTATGGCGAGAGTTCTGGCAGGACCCGGAGTGCCGCGCCTACTATTTCATCGGGAAGGACAACATCCCCTTCCACACCATCATCTGGCCGGCCATGCTCATGGCCTTCGGGTCGCTGAACCTGCCCTACGACGTGCCTGCCAACGAGTTCCTGGGCCTGGAGGGCAAGCAGTTCTCCACGAGCCGCAACTGGGCGGTCTGGGTGCCCGACTACCTGGACAGCTACGAACCCGACCCGCTGCGCTACCTGCTCTCCATCAATATGCCGGAGACCGGTGATGCCGATTTCTCCTGGCGGGAGTTCCTGCGCCGCAACAACGACGAGCTGGTGGCAACTTACGGCAACCTGGTGCACCGTGTGCTCACCTTCACCTACCGCAACTTTGACGGCGCGGTGCCTGCGCCAGGCCCCTACGATATGTACTCGCAGGACCTTGTGCAGCGGGCGCACCACTCCTTTGAGATAGTGGGGGAGCACATAGAGCAGTGCCACTTCCGGGAGGCCATCCGGGCGGCTATGGCCTTTGCCCAGGAGTGCAACCGCTTCCTGGACGAACGCGCGCCCTGGCGCACCATCAAGGAGGACCGTGAGGTGACGGCGACAACGCTGCACGCGGCCCTCACGGCCATCAGCGCGCTCAAGCAGGTGATGTACCCCTTCTTGCCATTCAGCTCGCAGAAGCTCCACGGCTATCTGGGTCGTGAGGGCACGCCGGAGAGCGAGGGCTGGCGCCTGCGACCGCCCTTAGTGGGGCAGAAGCTGCAAGAGCCTGCACCCCTCTTCATCAAGTTGGACGACTCAATAGTGGAGCAAGAAACCGCCAAGCTCGGCGTAAAAGCCTAGCAGGAGTCCGGAAGGCGCAACCCTCCGGCAAGGGTCACGGGGGATGTGCCCCTGATTACTATCCGTTAGATCCGAAGGGCCTTTCTTGATTTAGAAGCCATGATTGATGCTCACACCCACCTAGACGACCGCCAGTTCTCCAACGATCTCCCGCAGGTGGTGGAGCGGGCGCAGGCTGCCGGCGTGGCGCTCATGGTCACCACCGGCGACGATCTGCGCACCAGCCGCATCTCCGTTGACCTGGCAGACCGCTACGACTGCGTCTATGCAGTAGTGGGCGTGCACCCGCACCATGCCGCCAAGATGCACTCCGGCTACTTGGACGAACTGCGCGCTATGGCCGCGCACCCCAAGGTGGTTGCGATGGGAGAGATGGGGCTGGACTATTTCAAAAACCGCTCTCCCAAAGAGGACCAGCAGCGGGTGTTCCGGGAGCAGTTGGAGTTGGCGGCGGAGCTGCGCATGCCGGTGGTCATCCACAACCGGGACGCCGGCTACGATACCTATCGCAGCTTAGCGGAGTGGGCCAAGAGTGTCCCTAGTGATGGCGACCGGCCTCTGGGCGTGCTCCATTGCTTCAGTGAAGACCTCGCCGCGGCAGAGCGGTACATAAAGCTTGGCTTCCTCATATCGCTGGCAGGGCCGGTGAGCTATCCATCCGCGCGCAACCTGTGGGGCGTCGCGGAGAGAGCGCCTCTGGATAAACTGCTGGTGGAGACGGATGCACCCTACCTCCCGCCCCAGAGCCAGCGGGGCCGTCGCAACGAGCCTGCGTACGTGATGGAGACGGCGGCTCGGGTGGCCGCGCTGCGCCGCCTAGACGTGCATGCGGTGGAAGAGGCTACCAATGCGAACGCTGCGGCGCTCTACGCGCTGCCGGTGGCAAGCGGCGCGCAACCCGCGCCTTGATCTACTGGGAAACTGGTGGCACACTTGGTCGGCGAAGTCGCGTGGGTGTATAACTATTGATATGAGGTGAGCATGCCCTTCTCCCCGCACTCGCACGCAGTGGAGGAAATGGTTCCTTGAGCTTGTTGAAAGAGTTGAATTCCCCTAGCGCTGGGTTGCCCATGTCTTCGGCATGTTCAGACGGCGGAGAAGACAGCGTACTATGACCGCGCTGGATACTGCCCGGCTGTACGGTTTGGTGGCCGCGGACCTGGCTCAGGTAGAGGAGATGCTCAAAGAGGTGAGCCAGGTGGAGTACGACTGGCTGGCAAACCTCACCCGCCAAGTGCTGGGGACCAGCGGCAAGCGCATGCGGCCGGTGCTCACCCTCCTCACCGGCAAAGTGGGCCGCTTCGATCCTGCGTTGCATATCCCCATGGCTACCTCAGTGGAGCTGCTCCACACCGCCACACTGGTGCACGACGACACGCTGGATAAAGCAATGCTGCGTCGTGGCATGGCCACCGTCAACCACGACTGGAATGATGGCGTTGCCGTCCTCTTTGGCGATTATCTCTTTGCTGCCGCCGCGGCAATGGTGGCCCGCACCGCCAATGTTCGGGTGATGCGCCTCTTTGCGGAGACGCTGCGCACTATCTGCGGCGGTGAGCTGGCCCAGCAGTTTGCAGCCTACCACTGGCAGACCACCCGGGAGGAGTACTACCAGCGCATAAGGCAGAAGACTGCGGCGCTCTTTGCTATGGCCGCGGAGTCGGGCGCAGCCCTGAGCGGCGCGCCGGAGGAGCAGGTGCAAGCCTTGCGCCGCTACGCTAATGACTTGGGCGTGGCCTTCCAGATAATGGATGATATTCTCGACTTTACCGGCGATGAAGCGACGCTCGGCAAGCCGGCCGGCGGCGACTTGCGGGAGGGCACGCTGACCCTTCCCGCTATCCTGCTAGTGGAGCAGCAGCCCCAGCAGAGCCCCATTCAACACCTCTTTGAGCAAGAGAAGAGCCGGCGGGACGTTCGGGAAGCGGTGGAAGCAGTGCGCGCCTCGTCCGTGCTGGAGCAAGCGCACGAGATAGCTGAGGAGTTTTGCCGGTCTGCCGTGGATGAGCTACGGGTATTGCCGCAGAGCCCCATCCGGGACGCGCTCTCTCAGGCGCCGCGCTTTGTGCTAGAGCGCGCGAACTAGCGCGCTACTGTTCCCAGGGCGACTGATTGCGGCGCCGCATCCGGTAGCTTATCGCTAGGGGCGCCGCAAGGGCAGCGCCTACCGCGAATCCTCCGACGTGTGCCCAATAGGCCACGCCTGTCTCCACCCCAAAGGACGTTAGTCCTGTAAAAAACTGGATCACAATCCAGAATCCCAGCACAAGCATGGCCGGAAGCTGCACCATCCGCCAGAAGTACCCCAACGTGAGCAGGGTGTTGATGCGATGCTTTGGGAAAAGCACCAGGTACGCGCCGAGCACCCCTGCGACCGCTCCGCTAGCTCCTATGTTGGGTATGCCAGAAGTGGGATCGGTGACGATCTGAGCGGCGGAGGCGGTCAAACCACAGACGACGTAGAAGATGATGAATGGGCCACGGTGCAGCACGTCCTCTATGGTGTCGCCAAAGACCCAGAGGTAGAGCATGTTACCGATGATGTGCATGAAGCCGCCGTGCATAAACATCGAGGTAAGGAGCGTGCCCCAAACGGGAATCTGTATAAGCGGGGCGAAATCCCGGCCCAAGGTAATCTCCGCAGGTCGCATGCCGTAGGAGTACACAAAGAGCTGCAACGCTTGTTCGTTCAGGGTGAACTGGTACACAAAAACAAGCACATTGATGACAATGATGCCCACGGTGACGACCGGAAATCGTCGCCGTACTGTGGATTGGTCGGAAAGCGGGATCACGTGGAGTTTCCTTGAGTGGGTTGCACGCTGGTTCCTCTCATAGCTCTATGCAAAACTAGCCCAGTAGCTGTGGTTCATTCGCCTGCCGCGGCATAGCCCGTACCGTTTCGACAAATGTCGCGGAGCGCACTTCCTGATCGAGGACGGTGGAAAGATAGCCTTGGAGCAGCGCTTCCAGCTCTCGCCTGAGCGCTGGTTCAAGCCGTAACCGGCGGATGGTGTCCTGGCGGTCTTGCTGTAGCAGCCGCAGGACTTTGAGCGTGGCTACGGATAGTGGAGGCGCGGTGGGGTCGGTGTCGGCGCAGCGGGAACAGAGCGCGCCGCCGTGCACTGAGCTGAGTGCATTGGTCTCTTCTTGCAGCGGCTGGCGGCAGAGTAAACAGGTATAGAGCTCAGGACGGTAGCCGGCCAGGCCCAGAATCTGCATCTCGAAGTAGCGGACCGCCACGTCAGGCTGTTGGGTCGTGCTGAGCCAACGCAGTGTGGAAAGGAGGCGGTTGTAGCTCGCGGCGCTTTCGCACTGGTCTTCTTCTGTGAGGCGGTCCAGCAGTTCGGCCACGTAGAGCGCCTGAGATACCCGCTCCAGGTCTTCTTGTAGGGATGGGAAACTCTCCTGGAGCTGCGCCTGGGTTATGAGGTCGAGGGATTGAGTGTCTACTAAGAGCAACGAGCTACGGGAAAAGATATCCAAGTGTCCGGCAAGATGGCTGGTGGGTCGGAGCACGCCCTTGGCTACTGCCCGTATCTTGCCAAGGGTAGGAGAGAAGAGCGTCAGCAGACGGTCGGCCTCACCAAGGCGGACGTGCCTTAGCACAATTGCCTCGGTGCGATAGGTCTGCGCTCCTCGCATCATGAGGGGATATCCTGACGGCCCTCGATAGCGCGGGCCAGCGTGACGTCATCCGCGTACTCTAGGTCTGCGCCCACGGGCAGGCCCCGGGCTAGGCGGGTGACGCGAATCCCCAGGGGCGAGATTAGGCGTTGGATGTACATGGCCGTGGCTTCACCCTCCAGTGTGGGGTTGGTGGCCATGATAACTTCTTGGATAGTCCCATCCTGGAGTCGTGTCAGCAACTCTCGGATTTTGAGCTGCTCGGGGCCGACGCCATCCATGGGGGAAATAACGCCGTGGAGCACGTGGTAGAGCCCCTTGTAGCCCCGCGCGCGCTCTAGCGCTACTAAGTCCAGGGGCTCCTCTATAACGCAGACCTTTGTCTGGTCTCTGCTGAGGTCCTGGCAGATGGAGCAGGGGCTGGTCTCTGTAATGTGCTGGCAGATTGGGCAGAGAATGCTCCGCTCTTTCATCTCTACGATGGCCTGAGCTAGGGCTTGGGCCTCTTCCAGCGACGCTCGCAGCAGGTGGTAGGCAAGGCGTTGAGCGGACTTAGGTCCCACGCCAGGTAGCTTATTCAGCTCCTCGATGAGCCGCGCCATGGGGCGGGAGAAGGCGGAAGGTGTGGTCACGATGTGATTGGGGAGCGGCCTACATCATCCCCGGCAGCTTCATACCACCGGTGATAGCGCCCAGCTTCTGGGTGGCGAGGGTACGGCTCTTCTCCAGCGCCTCATTGACTGCGGCGCTTACCAGGTCTTCCAGCATCTCCACATCGTTTGGGTCAACGGCGTCCGGCTGGATGTGGATGGACTGAAGCACTTGTTGCCCATTCATCACTACAGTCACCACGCCGCCGCCGGCGGTGGCCTCCACGTTTTCGGTGGCAAGCTCATCTTGCATCTTAGCCATACGGGCCTGCAACTGCTGGGCCTGCTTGATCATATCCCGATTCATTATGCCTCCTGTGATGGGGGATTCACGCGCCGTGCGCCTGCATTGAGCGCTGCCTGGACTAGGTGACCGCCGGCTCCACCGTTAGCGGGCTGTGAGCCGGTAGGATTGTCATTCAGGATACAACGAATACGATAAGGCGTGCCGCTGAGTTGCCGGATGGCGTCCTCCGCGTAACGCAAGTTCTCCGGCCGCTCCATGCGCTCCTTGTGGCTGGCGAGTGCGGGCCGGAAGCTTAGCACCAAGATCTGCTCTTCAATACGGTCGATGACACAGCCGCTGCGGAAGAGGCTTTCAATGAACCGCATCTGAGGGACTTTCACCTCCTTCAGCAAGCGACGCATCTTTTCCAACTCGGACTCATCGGGGTTGACCGACGCCACTGGTGCGGGGGCTGGTGCTGGTTCGGGTTGAGTCACAGGTGAAGCGGCAACAGCAGGTTCCCGCGCTGGCGGCTCCTCAGCAGCGGGTTTACTGGATGCTGGCGTTATGGCGGGAACGGGCTGCGCTTCCTTAGCTGCCGCCGGCTGGCGTGGCGCGGCGGTTGCCGGCGCGGCCGTAGGGCGGGCGGGCGCTGCTTGCGCAGGGGGTGCAGCCGCCGCTGCAGGAGCCGCGGGCACTTGGAGCGCTTCCACCAAGGCTAGCTCCAAGGGCAAGGACGATCCCTCTACGCCGCGGAAATCGAGCTGGCTGAAGGCGCTCACCGCCTTGGTGATCTGCTGAAGGCTCACTGTCTGGACAAGGCCGGTCAGCTCTTTTAGCGATTCTGCGGGTAGGCTAAGGGCTTCCGGCACACCTGCTTTCAACAGGAGGAGGCTGCGGAGATGCTCTGTCACCTCTTTGCCAAACTGGGCCAGGTTTGCCCCGCTCTCTCTGGCGGCTTGGATGGCGTTCAAACCCTCGGGCAGCGCTTGGCCCACAACCGCTCGAGCTACCTGGATAGCAATGGGGTTGGAAACGAGGCCTAGCACCTGCTCCACGGCGTTAACTGTGACCATACCTTCGCTGGCAACCTCTACCTGTTCCAGCAGATTCACCGCATCGCGTGCGCTGCCGTTGGCCGTGCGAGCGATAACAGCCAGCGCGTCCTCTTCTGCCTGGATGCCCTCACCTTGGCAGATGGTATTGAGATAGCCGGTGAGGTCGGAAACGGAGAGCCTGCGGAAGTCGAAGCGCTGGCAGCGAGAGACGATGGTGACAGGCACTTCGTGCACCTCTGTTGTGGCAAGGACAAAGATAGTAAAGGGCGGCGGCTCCTCCAGGGTCTTCAGCAGGGCGTTGAACGCGGAGTCGGTGAGCATATGGACTTCATCCATGATGTATACCTTGAAGCGGGCCTGGTTGGGAGCAAAGTTCACCTTTTCTCGCAGGTCCCTGATATCGTCAATGCCGCGATTGCTGGCGGCGTCGATTTCAATCATGTCCATGGCGTTGCCATCAGTGATAGCCTGGCACACGCCGCACGTGCCGCAGGGCTCTCCTTTGCCGTTCTCCAGGCAGTTCACCGCCTTGGCAAGGATACGAGCCGTGCTGGTCTTGCCCGTGCCGCGGGGGCCACAGAAGAGGTAGGCGTGGGCAACTCGGCCTGCAATGAGCGCATTGAGGAGCGTGCGCGTGACGTGCTCTTGCCCCACCACTTGGCTCAGGGTCTGGGGACGCCACTTTCGATAGAGGACTGGGGTGGGCATATGCGCTCTACAACCTCACAGGAGGTATCTGCCAAACATTATAGAACACTCGCGCGGTGCAGTCTCCTTTAGACGGCACTGTTAGAGGGCACTGTGGAAGGCTTCGTCCGGTTAGCTTACCGGTGCGCTGCTTTGCGCCGTCTGCTCCATGATCTCCCGTGTTGCCTGCTCCATTGCGGCTGCGTCCTCAGGTTCCTCGTGGTCGTGGCCCACTAGGTGCAGGATGCCGTGCACCATCAGCGTTTGCAGCTCTGCCTCAAACGAGTGTGCCTGCTCTTTGGCCTGCCGCTGGGCGTAGGGCAGCGCAATGAGCACTTCACCGAGTAGAAGACCAGAGCCGCGCGGCGTCGCAAAGGCAGGATCGGTGGGCCGTTGCTGAGGCGCATCGCCGTAGAAGGGCGCGGGCGCGGCCAGCGGCGTGTAGGGAAAGGAGAGGACGTCTGTAGCCTCATCCAAGCCGCGATAGGATTGGTTAAGCTCTCTGATTGCGTCGTCGTCTACTACAGCAATCTCTATGGCGGTGCGCTCAGGGAGGGTGAGGTAGTCTAGCGCGGCTATTGCCCACCCTTGTAGCTGGGCTGTCCGTACTTGACGGCGGAAGGCAGGGTCTACAGCAACGCGCGGCTTGCGCCGGGTCACTGCGCTTCCTCTGTCTCGATCAGCTCGATAGCGTGAGGCACGGTCTGCACCACAAAGGCTTGCGCCCCCTCTTTCGTGAGTTCCGCCGCAAAGGCTTCACCTTCGCTCTGACTGGCGATAAGCACGAAGAATGCTGGCCCGGAGCCCGTCAGGTGCGGTCGTGCGCCGGTAATAGCTTGGGTGCGTTGCAGCCACGTGCCTATATCGGCGTAGGCGTAGGGCGCAACGTAATCGAAAGCGTTCTGGAAGAGGATCTCGTGCAGGGGGCCGCTCTCGTCGAGCACCTTTACCATGTGCTGCGAGACGTTGTTGGATGTGTGGTGATACGACCGCAGTTTGGCATACAAAGTGGCGGTCTTGTCGGCGACTTCAATGGGCGGCCGCACCATAAGGAACCATTGGTCGGCCAATGCGGTAAGCGGTTTGATGGCTTCGCCGCGGCCCGTGGCCAGGGCGGTGCCGCCAGTAAGAAAGAAGGGCACGTCCGAACCTAGCTGCCCCGCCATTACCTGGAGGGCTTCCGGCGGCAAGTTCAGGTCCCAGAGCCTGTCCAGTGCCCATAGGGCCGCCGCGGCGTCTGCGCTACCCCCGCCCATACCGCTGGACGTGGGTATCACTTTGGTCAGAGTTATAGTTGCAGCCGTTCTGGTGCCGGTGGAATCCCGCAGTAGCTTGGCGGCGCGGTAAGCCAGGTTCTCTTCATTTCTCTAGTTCCGGTATGGAGCACTCTAACGTAAGATGCTGCGCGGGGGCGACGGTCAAAGTGTCTCCCATCGAGACGCTCTGCATCACGCTGGCGATCTCGTGGTAGCCGTCCTCTCGACGGTTGAGCACCTCTAACGTGAGGTTGAGCTTGGCATACGCGCGAACAGTGATACTCATAGTTAGAGTATAGGCTAGGTTGGCGAATTGGCACAGGCCAATTGTCCCCATTCTTCTAACGTAAGAGTTTGGGCGCGCCGCTGTGGATCGATGTCCGCCTTCCCCAGCACGTTGGCTGCGGCGTCTGGCGAAACGCCTAACCCCTGAGCAAACGCGTTGCGGAGCTGCTTTCTGGGGGCTGCAAATCCTGCGCGCACGGTACGGAAGAAGGCATCTCGTCCCTGGTGTGTCCACCTGTGGTCTGTCATAGACGTCAATGCAGATGACTGCGGAGGTTACCTTAGGAGCAGGGGAGAAGCTTTTGGGCGGCACTTTGGCGATGATTTTGGGCTTGCCGTAGTACTGCACAGCCACAGAGAGCAGTCCCATGTCTCCCGGCGCTGCCGCTATATTCTTAGCTACCTCATGCTGCACCATCACCACTAAGCGGCTAGGCTGTGGCGAGCCTTCCAGAAACAGGCGCAGCGTGGGGGCGGCGATGTTGTAGGGGAGATTGGCTACTACTAGGTAGCGCTCGGGTGTGGACGGCGCGTCAGCAAGCGGTGGGAAGCACGGGAGAAGCCGTTCCGGCGGGTAGTGCAGCATATCGCCTTGGAGGATGCGGACGTTGCCGGCGGCGTCGAACTCGTTCTGCAACCGAGCGACAAGCGCACTATCCACCTCTACGGCCAGTACACGCCGGGCCGCCTTTGCCAGCTCACGGGTGAGGATACCCTTGCCTGGCCCCACCTCCACTACATCATCGTCCTTGCCGATGGCAGCGGCGTGAAGGATACGCTGCAGGATGCTGCGGCTGGTGAGGAAGTGCTGCCCCCACTGTTTGCGCGCCCGATGCGGACCTGCCTCCTGGCTTTGCCACGCCGCGTTTACGGCAGAGGCTGGGGCGGCCATCAGATTAGCTTTCCGGCGGCTGGATGGAGTCTGGGTCCGGCCCAGAGCCCAGGAGATAGATGTCCACCCACTTGGTCGGCCAGGTCTTCTCGTCGTCGTCAGCAAAGCCCAAGTCAATCATGTTGCCTATGATGCCGCCGCCGGTGTCCACCGCTAGCCCGATGCCGTAGCCGGGCACATACATGCCGGTGCGCATGGGGATGACGTTTGGGTCTACCGCAATGACGCCCCGCTGTACTTCGTAGCCTAGTCGCGTCATGCCGTACCAGTGATCTCCTGGAACGGTGCCTGCGCCCGCGGTGGAGGGACTGTACCAGGTGGCCCATACACGCATCTTGCGCCAGTACTGGAGGGAGCCTGCCGGCGTTTCCAGTACACGGAGGATTATCTTTGTCCCATAGTGTATCTCGGCATCCACAGCTTCCTGAGCCGTCCATTCCCTTTGGAGCATCTTGTGTGCTTTCTGCCTGTCCTGGTACTCCACATAATATTCTCGTTTATGGATACCCGTAGCTCCCGCACGGGTTACCACTTGCTCGCCGTATTCTATCTGGTCATCTGCCACATACTTTGTGGAGAAGGGAATAGTGCGCTCTTCTACTTCTATGCGACCCGACATCTTAACTACTGAGATGGTCATGTCGGGCGTAACCTTGGTGGTTAGTTCAGGAGTGATTTCATCCCCCGGGCCAAGAGAGATGTTGTTCCGCTGAAGCACCTGCTCCACGGTCTCTGCCAGGGTGTGTATGGGCTTGGACTGTCCATTCACCTGTAGCGATAGCGGCGTAGCATTGCGCAAGAAAACATGCTGGCCCTGCTGCACAGGCGTGTCTTTATGTGGAAGCACCAGGTCCGCGGGGCCAACCGAGAACCCGCCCTTTATCAGCGCCTCCTGCACAGAGGTCTCCGTTGTGTTGACCTCTGTCACCAGCCCAAAGGTGTGGACAAAGATCGAGCGGCTGACGCGGGCTGTTGCGTCCTGGAGGGCTTGTCCGTCTCCGTTGGGCGACGCTGCACCAAACCGGAACGCCGGCTCTTTGTCCGCGGCCGCTGAGGGGATCGCAGAGCTAGTGCTGGCTATATTGCCGGTAGGGAGCCGGCTTATTGCCGACGTTGCTGGTCGAGAGTCGTCAAGCAGGAGCTTGTCACGAGCCTGGATAAACGTGTCCCCGCGTTGAACAAGGATAGCGGTTTCTTCGGCCAACGCAGCGGTAAGTGGCGGCGTGACCTCGTCGCCGGGATAAAGGAAAATGTTTGCTTCCCGTAGCACGCTGGCAACCTGGACCTCACGGGTTTGCAGCCGGTATAGCAGGCCGTCCGCCAGGATTGCTACCGCCTTGGGCGCACCAACCTGGCTCCAAGCAGCAAGGATAATCATTAGGCTGCAGAGAAACCCGATATGGAGGATGATACGTGCGTACATACCCATATATGAAATAGGCCGTGCACCTGTCTTCGACCTACGCTCTGAGCTTGCCCGGACAGGTGACTCAGGTCAGGCTTACCTGCGGCACCCAGAGGGCACTCCTTACCGCTGCTTCCTTCCGGATCTGACGGGGTTCAAAGGCCTCTGCCGCGCAGGACCCAACCATCAACATCCCTTACCCAGGTAGGTCTGAGAAGCGGTAAGCCTCATGCCAGGCATTCGACCCCGCTATAGCGGGTTGCGGGTACAGGGCACCGCTAGCTCCCCGTCTAGCACGACCGTGCCCCATGCTAGGTTGCTTCCCGTTCAATGTCAAGACAGCGTGCCTGCACCGCTAGCTAAGGGAGGGAAAAGTACGCTACAATGCCGTTTGCGTCCGTTGGGATAGGGCTTCCTCATGGCACGCATAGCTCCGTGGCGGGGTAGCTCAGTGGCAGAGCAGGGGACTCATAAGCCCTTGGTCGTGAGTTCAAATCTCACCCCCGCCACCACCAAACTAGGCGTGATAAAGGCCCCCAGGTTAATTCCTGGGGGCCTTTGCTTTATCCTTATGCCTTGCCTTCATTTGCTCACTGGGGCAAGCATGTGCTCCTCAATGAACGCGAAGTCCTCGGCGTCGTCAAACAGAACCTCGTACATGGCGGTATCTTCAAATGCCGCTCGCACGGTAGCTTCTTTTTCCGACCACCAAGCCCTGGCTCCCTGCGTGCCTTCTGGCACCTTAACCTTGTCTCCAACCTTGAATTTAAGTGCCATTTTCCTGCCGCCCTAGAAGAAGTTTGTAAAGTTCTTGAAGAGCATGACACTCTCGTCTAGGTAGATCTCCCGACGGCTGATCTTCCAGCCGTCATCGGTACGCCGCAGCGTGTCGATCCGCTTTCCGATGAAGGTGCTCTCTTCGTCCGCGTGCCGGTTGCGATAGAACAAGAACCGGCACTTAACCCGGATCTCGTCGGGCCCGTTCCGGTCAAGCACCCGTATGTTGGATATCATGTGGGTTACCCGGGAAAAGGGCTCATCAGCCCAGTGGACATGGGTTAGGATCTGCCCCACCCTGTCCTCCAGAATCGGCTTGTCGTCAGAGTACCACGACACCTCAGCCGGACCCTCTCCCGCCATCTCGTTCTCCATCTCTCTGGATGGGACGTTTTGCCGGATGGGCATCCAGTAGGTCATGTCATCTGTGAGCAGGTCCAGCCACTCCTTGTAGCGGAACTCGTCCAGCAGGTCTGCTTCGTGCCACAGAAAGTCTTCAACCTCCAGCCGCAGCAAGTGGTCCTCCAGCTGCAGCATGTAGTCTTCTATAGTCTTTGGTCTTGCGGTCATACTGCTCCTCCTACCCTTGCAGAATCAGACTCTTTGACACGCATATCGTCCCAGCTCCCGGCCTCCATGACAGTGGCCCAGCGGTCGAAGAAATGCCGGTAATTCGCGTCGGTGGGGTAGGAGTGGAACATCCCCGGCAGACCGAAATTAGAGGGCCCGTGCAACGACGGCCTCGACATCCCCAACTGGTTGTTCTGGCGCAGCCGCCACCGTGTCGTGAAACCCTTGCTGTAGCGGGTCTGAATATACCAGTTCTCCATGTCGTCTTTCTGCTGCATCCCATTGGGACCCGAAATCCGCTGGCGGTCCAGGATTATTGCATCCTTGACCTCTTGCGGCGCGTTCTTGTCCACCAGGATGTACGACCACATTTCCGACCCCTCTGGCCCCTGCGGGTGCATGATGCGGAAAATGCGTCCCACTGCGCCAATGTTGGGGAAGATGTGCGGCAACTCGTTGACCTGCGCGAGCCTTCCCAGGCGCTCTTTGCGCTTTGCCGCCTTCTCCCGGAAGTATTCTCTGACTAGTGATTGTTCGCCGTTGCCTGCCTCGCTCCGCTCCGATCGCTCGGCGCCGTCCTTAGGCAAGGCCATAGCTGTGGTGTGGCCCTCAGGGAACCAGACGTGGTACCTATCCACAAACCTGTCCCGTCCGGTGCCGAGTTCCTCGCCCAGAGGGAACCCTGCGCCACGCATAGACCGGTGGGTGATCCAGCCGTGGGTAATGTCGTTGTCGGGCATGGGGACCTTCCAGTTCATGCCAACCCGCCATTTCATAATCCCACCCGCGAGCTCTGTGCCGTCGGGATCTCCTTCAGCGTCGGACAAGGCTGAGCGCAGATACTCGTCGGCTCCACCCAGGTAGTCTAAAAAGCTGGGAGCAGACTCGTCCCAATTGGCCCATATGGTGCCGTGGAAGCTCTCAACCCGGGCCTGCAGCATCCCCCATTCTTCCTTGTGCAGGTCAACGGCATACTCTTCTTCCATACCCGGGGGCAGGTTAATCAACCGCCCGTCACTCCCATAGGTCCACCCGTGGAAGGAGCACTGGAAGGCTAGGCCGTGGCCCTTATCGTACCGGCACACCATGTTGCCGCGATGGGGGCAGGAATTTAATAGGACATAAATCTGATTCTCTCGGCTCCGGGTGACGATGACCTGCTCCTCACCCATGCGGGACCGGACAAAGTCCCCGGGATTGGGGATCTGGCTCTCGTGACCCACAAACAACCACATCCTGCCGAAGACCTGCTCTAACTCCTGCTCATATATCTCCGGATGACTAAAAATTGCGGGCCTGATAGTACCGTTGTTCGTGTCTACCAGGTTATGCATAGAGAGGTCTGTGGAGATTTCTCTGGCTAGCATGGCTGTCTCCTTCTCAAATGTAGTCGCCTTACATAATTCTATCTTAATCTCTAGCTCGGATGCACTATAGTTTTCTGCCAAGCCGCTGTCAAACTCTTCCTGCCATAACGGCTAAAATTAGTTTAGTTAGGAAAGCCGGGCAAAGCGGCCTCGTTACTGGGCTGGAACTTCCGAAACCGTGAGCTGGTTAGTGGGGATTGCGTTTCCCCCTTGGCACAAACACGGTACGCAATTGGCTCCAATGTGAACCTGGCGGCCCATCAGCTGTGGACGCGTGCGCGGGCTTAGCCTGAATCTGTCAAAAATATCAGCAAGAGATAGCAATAAATTGCTCAAAAGGTGTATAAATAGTCAGCAGGTTACGCATTATAAGATCTAGAAAGGAGTGGAGAGAGAATCCTATGCCAAATCATGGAAGTGTATGGGGCGTCCTTGAGTCGTTCGATCCTGAGAAAGAGAGCCCTGAGAAGGGTACCCTTTCCCTGCTTACTCCAGAAAAGGAAAAGAAGGCATATTCGTACCGACGTATGAAGCCAGACGCTCTCGAGCTGCATGTGGGATCGCCCACTAGCTTTCACGTAGTTGATGGGGTTATTACCGGCCTGCTATTGCGGTAACGCAATAGCCAAAGTATTCCGCACGATCGAACTACCCGCGCACGTTGAGGCGCGGGTAGTTCATTTTCCAACGTGTTGCGATGTCTAACGCCCAGAAGCTATAAGTGCGCTGATGCCGTACAAACAGCCCCTCACCCGACGCTCGTTCCTGCGCGTGGCCGCTGGCGCGCTGGCCGCTGGCGCAGCCTACTCCCTCCTGCCGTGGACCGTCCGCGCCTGCGCGGACACAATCCTCATTGGGCAGTCACAGGGTGGAAAACCGCTGACTATTTATCGCTACGGTTACGGCCCAACGCGGCTCTTTCTTCTGGGCGGCCAGCATGGCGGTCCGGAGATCAACACAGTGGAGCTTACGTTACGGCTCATGGAGTACTTCTCTGCTTACCCCGATGCTATCCCGGAGAATGTGACGGTGTACGTGATGCCTGAAGGCAATCCCGACGGGCTACTTACAGGCAGCCGACAGTATTTGAGCGGCGTGGACCCAAATCGTAACTGGGGCAATTCAGACTGGCAGCCAGACGCTTACGACTCCAACGGCAGCTACATCTACGGACTGGGCGGCTCTGCGCCGTTCTCCGAGCCGGAGACGGAGGCGCTGGCTAACTGGATGCTGGCTAACCGGCCCGATTTCACCATCAACTACCACAGCGTGGGCGGCTTCATGTTCGGTGGCGGAGAGCTAAGCCAGCTCTACTCCGAGGTGAGCGGCTACCCCGGCTCCGGCGGTCGACGCGATGGCGCGCCCCGCAACACAAGCAGGAGCCGTTTGGGTTATCGCGCTACCGGTCACATGAACGGTTGGGCCCGCAGCGTCGGCCTGAGCGCCTGCCTCGTTGAGCTTGCCAGCGTGCAAGACCCGGAGTACGAACGGAACTTAGCCGCCGTTCAGGCCATACTCGCACGGCTTGGCGTTGTGGAGCTGTAGGGTAGAGCGGTTAGTCTGGAACCTTTCCCCGTTAGTGACGTATTTAGTTAAACTTGGCAGCAACTCATTGCTATCATGGAAAGGGTTTTTGGGGGCTTCACGGAAGGCCCTGAACGCCACCCAAATGGGAAATACTGGTAATAGGTGCATGATGATGCTACGAACTTTGTTGCTGGCCTCAGCGGGACTCTTCCTCTTTGTTGGTTGTGGTGCGGTCGCTGACCAGTTCGACTCGTCCATGAGTCCCGCCTCAGAGATGTCTCGCAGTAGTTCGGGCAGCACAGAGTCTGCCACCTTCGCTATGGACGCTTTCACAAAGGACGCGATGCTAGGGGAGGAGTCGTTTACGAGCAGCGCGCTGAGCCAGATCAGCGATCGTATGGTGGTGCGCAACGCCTCTCTTACGCTGGCGGTGGATAGCGTGCCCAGCGCGCTTGAGGCGGTGCGTGGCCTGACCGAGGGCATTGGCGGCTTCGTCAGCGGTAGCTCCAGCTACTATCAGGATGGCGTGGAGTACGCCACGTTAACGCTCCGGGTGCCCTCAAGCGCTTACACGCACATAATTACGAGTCTCAGGAAGCTGGCGGTGCGGGTAGAGAATGAGGACAGCACGGCCACAGACGTTACTGAAGAGTACACAGATCTGGATGCTCAGATTCGCAACCTGCAGGCGGCGGAAGCCCAGCTGCTGGAGCTGATGAAGCGGGCCGTCACTGTTGAAGAGATGCTCAAAGTTCAGGTCGAGCTCACCAATACTCGGGGCATGATAGAGCGGATCCAGGGCCGCATGAACGTCCTGGAGCGTACTTCTGATATGTCTACAGTGGTGGTGAGCCTGGTTCCTGTCATCGTCAGCAGGGGCGGCGACCCCATCTGGGAGCCGCTGGAGACTGTCCGCGAGGCGTGGGAAGAATCCCTAGCCATTATCCAGGACCTGGCAGACCTAGGGATTCGGATGATAGTGTTCTCCTGGTGGCTGATTCCTCCGGCCTTCATCGGCTGGCTTATCTGGCGGCTCACCACGCGACGTCCGCCGCCCACCGACCCCCAAAATTGATCAACACTTAGCACGAACGAGAACAGGGGAGGCTCAAAACCTCCCCTGTTCCGCGGTTGCTCTTTAAGGGCTATGGAGCAGCGATAAAGCTCCACTCTTTGAGGCGCGCCGCTTAACGAGCATCTTTCTCGTGACGCACTACCTCTAGCTGTGCCGATGACAGTTCTGTATAGATAGCGCCTCGCGGCGTGAGGGTGCTCTGGAAGAGCACCAGGCGCTCGCCAGTCAAGCCGGGCGTTGCTTCGAGTGACGGTGCGGCGCTCAGGGCAGCCGTCAGGTTGCCTAACGCGTTGGGCGCGATATTGTCCGATACCCGTCCCAAAGTGATGTGCGGAGAAAGCGGGCGAGTTTCTTTGGGAAAGCCCGCAAGGTGCAGCGCCTCCTCCAACCGTTGAAAGAGCTGTTCCAGCGCATCTAGGTCTCCCCTAAGCCCAGCCCAGACCACCCGCGGACGGCGGGCGTTGGGGAATGCTCCCAGCGTGGTAAGTCCTAGCTCAATGGGCGCGACGCCCTGGGTTGCGTCCTGCATAGCACGCTCCACAGCGCTGAGGCGCGCGGTGGGCGTGTCGCCAAGGAACTTGAGGGTGAGGTGCATGCCATCGGCCTGCACCCAGCGGACGCCCGGCCCGCCGGTCCGCTGTTGCAGCATCCGTTGGGCCTCGGCCAGGCGCTCCTTTATTGGCGGAGGCAGCGGCAGCGCGATGAATGTCCGTACGCTGGCGTCGGCCATGGCGAACTTACGAACCGAGTCCGAGGAGGCGCGCCGCGTTATCGCCCAGGATAGCCTGCAGCACGGCGGCGTCTAGGGGCAGCGCGCTGGTCTCTCGCAGCACTCGCTCCTGCTCCAGCACAGGGTAGTCGCTGCCGAAGAGGATGCGATCTGCGCCCCACAGCGCTACGAGCGGCGGGAAGACGGACGCCTGGTAGAGCAGCGGCCACACCGCGGTGTCTACGTAGCAGTTACGGAGAGCAGTACGCACTTCGGGCATCGCAGTGTAAAAGGGGAGGCCGCCGCCCAGATGGGCAAAGACCATAGGCCAATCGGGAAAGGTCTGGGCTAGGCTATAGAGCACCTCCGGGGTCATGTGCCCCTTGCCGGCATAGGCATGTCCCACCGGCTCCGAGGCGTGGAACACGATGGGCAGCCGGCGCTCCGTCTCCCACGCGGCTAGTGCGCCCAGGACTGTCCAGTCTGTGGGGCCGTAGCCCTGCTCTTCCGGGCGCATCTCGCCAAGGCCGCGGGATGGCGTTGCGGCGTCGGTGCAGCGCCGTAGCTCTGCCAGCGCAGCATCGCCGTCCGCAGGCTGCACGGTGCACAGCGGCGTCAGGCGGTCGGGGTGGCGCGCTGCAGCCTCCATGAGGTAGTCGTTCATCTCCCTGCACAGCTCCGACGACGCCCAGCCGAATCCCTGGAGCACGGAAACGTCGATGCCTGCACGGTCCATGCTGGACAGCAGATCATCCGCCGTTGCGATGCGCGCTTTGGGGCTGTCGTAGAGGCTACGAAATCCGGGGTCACGTAGTAGGTAGGGCGATCGGTCCGCTTTGACGCGGGGTGGGAAGATATGGACGTGAAAGTCGATGATCATGCTTGTGCTAAGTGGACCTCTACCTATAGGTGCTCACCTTCCGCCTCGTGAGCCGCGTCCGCGGCCGCCATCGGGCCAGGCGCGTCCCAGGAGCAAAATAAGCACCGTACCTATAGGAAGAGCCAACCCTAGTTGAGGCACCAGTTGATCGCCGGGCAGGATAGCGCCTGAGAGGAGCATTGGCAACCCCCACGTAAAGTAGACCCACTCCCACCCTTCGTTGGGATGCAACCCCTGGCCAATGGCATAGGTGGCGACCAGGCTGTACCAGTTCCACAGGAGGCTAAAGCAGCAGGCAAAGACGGCGGCCGTTCCCCAATGCTGGGGTGTTCGTCCAGTGTTGCCTAAGCCCAATACCATGTGTGTCCACCACATCGCAAGGAAAACAAAGAGGATGAAGAGCCCTTCTTCAACTAGCACCCAGCGCCATAGCGGGCCGTTCGGGCCGCCCGCCAACGGGAAAACTATCCCCCACATTCCAAGGGAATAGGCAGTGAGAATTGCTTCCAGCCATTCTGCTAGCACGAGGGTTGGGTTAAGCATCGTATGCTTCTAGGAGGGGAATTGAGCTAGCCCGCGGCGGAGCATTTGCCCGAACGCCGGGCGTTAGCCCGGGGGCGGTCACAGGTGCTCTGCTGTGGTTTTAGTTAACTCACCGCTGGTGGCTGCCCCTTGGAGGTCGTTGACGAACTGTGTAGCGGTGCGGCCGGAGAAGCCGTTCTGGTGCTGCGCCCACTCCAACGCCATACGCCGCAGCTCTGCTTTGGACACGGAGAGTCCGGCGCGCTCCGCTAACCCGTACACAATCTCGAAGTAGTGGGCCTGGCTTGTAGTGCGGAAACCCACCCGCAGGCCAAAGCGGTCGGCCAGAGAGATCTTCTCTTGAGAAGTATCACCTGGGTGGATCTCATCCCTGCCGGGTGTAGGGCGGTCGCCGAAGTACTCCCGGATCAGGTGGCGGCGATTAGAGGTGGCGTAGACCAGCACGTTGTCTGGGCGGGCTTCCAGACTACCCTCCAGGGCAGCTTTGAGCGCCTTGTACTCGGTCTCGTTCTCCTCAAAGGAGAGGTCGTCCACAAAGATGATGAACCGTTCTCTTCGGCCCGCCACCAGGCGTGTGATATAGGGGAAATCGCCCAAAAGCTCCTTGGGCACTTCGATGAGACGGAGTCCTTGATCGCCAAACGTGTTGAGCAGCGCCTTCACCATCGATGACTTGCCGGTACCAGCGTCGCCGTAGAGCAGCACGTTGTTCCCCGCTGCGCCGTTGACAAAGAAGCGGGTATTCCGCAGCACCGGCGCCTTCTCCGCCTCATAGCCGATGAGGTCGTCAACTCGAGTTGTGTCTGGATGAGGGATGCCTTCCAGCACGCCCTCCCCGCTGCGGGAAACCCAGCGGAAGGCTCGGTACTGGCCAAAGAGCCCTGCGCCGTTTTCACGGTAGTGCTGCACCAGCAAATCCAGCAACGCGGCCCAGTCATCGGACTCGGCGAACTGCTCCCTGAGCGGCGCCTTAGCGTGCGCGGCCTCTGCTTCCCCCGCAGCTATGCCGACTTCCTCCCAGGACGTCCATACGGCAGCCAGGGATTCGGCGTGCTCCGGAGCCGCCTGAGCGAGGGCCTGCTGCCAGCCATCCAGCGAGAGCTGGAAGATGCCTTGCAGCGCCCGTAACTCGGCGCGGGCTTTGGTACGCAGCGCGGGACTCAGCGGCGCTCCCGTGCCCCGTTCCGCTGCAGCGCTTAAGAGGTTGGTGTCCAGCAGCAGGCGGTCCAGCAGGTGCTCCTGCCATAGGTCGCCCGCAGGATGGCTGCTTGCCAGAGACGCTTCTGCCTGGAGCAGGGACGCGGCGCTGGCATAGGCGTCGATAGCCTCAAGGGCTATGGACGCGGTGGCGTCATCGCCGTCGGCCAGGTACTCCAGCACGTCACGTAAGCGCCAGCCGGTCTCGTCGTCTAGGACGCCGCGGAAGAGGCTTAGTGCGCTCCACTTCAGTCTTAGGGAGTGGAGGCTATCCGTCATTGGCAATCGTTGTCCAAGGTCGTCTGCTATGCACGTCACCATTATAGCAGGTGACGCCGTTCTATTAGGCGGCAAGTCCACGGCTTTCTGGTTCACAGGACTTGTGCTTGGGGTCTACACTGGAAGAACGCGGCGCGTAAGGAGAGGTGAGGATGGCAGAGGAGATGCACATTGAGGAATGGCCGGAACTGCGCAACCCAGTGCTGCTGGTGGGCGTAGGCGGTTGGACCAACGCGGGCGAGACCGCTACCGGCGCGCTAGCTTACCTGAAAGACAGGCTCAAGGCTAAAAAGTTCGGCTGGTTCAACCCCGACGAGTTCTACCAGTACACCATCTCCCGTCCGAACGTGTCAGTTGATGAGGGCCGTATCCGCTCCTTCATCTATCCCACTACGGAGCTCTACGCCTGGACCAATCCGGACCGAGAGCAAGACCTGGTGATCTTAGTGGGCCCGGAGCCTGACCTGCGCTGGCAGCGCTATGTTGCCCTGGTGTTGGAGGTTGCCAAGAAGATTGACGCCAAGATCCTCTGCGCCATTGGTAGCTTTTACGATAGCGTTCCCCACACCCGGGACATCCTGTGCCGGGGAACTGCGACCGATGCGGCGGTGCTGGAGCGCTTAAAGGAGCTGCAGGTGGAGCCTTCCGCCTACGTGGGACCTACCGGCCTGAGCACGGCGCTGATACAGGGCGCTGCCCAGTCGGACATCCCTGCCTTTAGTCTATGGGGCCGCTCGCCCCACTACGTGCAGATATCTAACCCCCACGTGTGGCATGCGGTGCTCTGGCGTGCGCTGGCGGCCTGCCAGCTTTCGCTGGATGTATCGCCCCTCATCAAGCGCAGCGTTGAGCTGCAAGAGCAGGTGAACCGGGCGATGAACGACAACTCCGAGCTGCGGGAGCACGTGAAGCAGCTTGAAGCGATATACGATGCGACGCGCCCCCTTGACGCGTTAGAACCGCAAGAACCGCTCCACCAGGACGATATCCTCCGCAGCGTGGAGGACTTCTTCCGAGAGCCGGGGCCGGGCGAACCCCGCTAGCGGCGGGTCATCACCTCTAGGACGTGCCCGTTGGGGTCCTTAAAGTAGAAGCCGCGCCCGTCAAGACGGTGGTTGATCTCGCCGTCTTCTTGAGAGCGAGGCCCGCTGCCGTAGCGCATTCCCTTTTCCTGGACACGCCCAAAGACAGCGTCGAACTCCTCATCACTCACGTGGAAGGCGTAGTGGTGGCTCTCAAAGTCCGAGCTATTGTCGAAATCAAAGGTCAGGCCCTCCACGTGCACGGGTGCAAAGTGGCCGTGCGCGCCGGCATACTGTAAGCCAAAGATATCGGCAAAGAAGCGAGCTGAGGCCTCTTTGTCGTGTGCGGGAACGATAGTGTGGTCGAGTTGCATGGCCGCCTCCTCAAGTATTTCCCACATTGTACGATGTTGCCTATCGATCTGTACATAACACGCGAGACATGCCTGAATCGTTGACGACTATGCCTGCCCAACGTAGAGTGGGTGCAGAGGTGATGGCAATGGACCTACAGGAACGCTATACCCAGCTAGATCAATATCTCGACCTCCCCGTACAAGGCACAGAAGCGATCAAGACAGAGTGCCTGCTGGCTTTTGACTACGAATATCCCGGCAGCAACAGCGAAGTAGTTATCTCGACCGAGGAGTTTACCGCAGTCTGCCCCTGGACCGGCCTGCCCGACCAAGGGACGCTTACCATCCGCTATGTGCCGGACAGCCTCTGCATCGAGTTAAAGTCCCTGAAGTACTACCTGCTGTCGTATCGCTCCGTGGGCATAGTGCAGGAGCACGCTGCAAACCGCATCCTGGATGACCTGGTTCGATTGTGCTCGCCCCAGCGCATTAGCCTGGAGTTGGACTACCTGCCTCGCGGCGGCCTGCACACGGTGGTCACCGCGCACTACCCGCCGGAGTAGGGCGAGCTATCCCGGACAATGCTAAAGGCGGGCTCCCCAAAAGGATGAGCCCGCCTTCTTTGTTGTGTCTGAACTTTGTTTAGCGCGGTGCGGTTGCTGTTTGCGCTTCTGCTTCTTGCTCCAAGCGGCGGCGTTCCCGTGTGCGGATGGAGTTCAGCACCTCGTCAGCGGTCATTCGCCCGACAGGCCCGCTGGCGTACAGCGAACCAAAGATGGTGCCGCCCCGCAGCACTAGGAGCTCGGTAGGCTGGATGTAATCTTTCCCTTCACGCTCGGCGTGCCAGGGGTCCATCTCCGCAACATCATCGGAAGTGACGCCGTAAGCCATGGGAAAGGTGAGGCCCAGGGTTTCCACCAACGCCTTGGTGTCCTCTAAGGAATCCACCGATGCGCCCAGGACTGTCGCTCCCAGGCTCGTCAATTCTTCCAGGTGCTCCTGATAGTCGGTCAGGTGCCGGCGGCAGTATGGACACCAGTGGCCCCGGTAGAAGAGCAGCGTTAAGTAGCGGTTGGGCAACTCTGCCGGCAGCGCAAGTGTTCCGCCGTCCGCCAGCTTGAAAGTGATGTCCGGCAGTTTGTCTCCCTGAATGAGTTTCTGTGGCATAAGTCCTCCTATCTAGCGCACCTAGTATACCGCTGTTGTCTACCCCCGCTGAAACAACCGAAGCGTTGCGGTTATTGCTGCACGCGTTTGGCGAGCCTATTCTTGCTGTTAGAGAGCAACACCACCTACAATAAAAGAACGATACAAACGCACGAGCGGGAGTAGCTCAGCGGTAGAGCTCCTGCCTTCCAAGCAGGCTGTCGCGAGTTCGAATCTCGTCTCCCGCTCCACAACGCTCAGTTCAGGCACGAACGCCGGGAAGAACCCCCGGTGTTCGTGCCTTTTACGTAGTACCGTAAGAAATCTAGGTGGGCAGGCGCAACATGACAGTAGTACTCTCCTGCGTGAGTAATTAGCGATGAACGAACAAGGCACGTACTATGCCGACCCATGTACAATTTTTCGGCTTGATCCACCTCGGCCTCTGCTGGCGGACGAATCAAGCCTCTTGAAGCACCTACTACTGGAAGGACTCGCGCAAACCGGTATAACTGAGGAAGATCTTACACGTGCATTAGTCACTGAAGTTCATGACAATTGCCCAACGTTCGACTTCAAAATAGTGGGCGTAGAGTTGCCTGAAGAAGTAAAGCCAATTGCCGCATTACTAGAAGGTGAAGGAAGAGATGCAGATGGAATGAAATTCAAGATGCTGTTCCTTGTTCTTGGACATGATACCTTTGAAGTAGAGTTCTTCAGGGGTGACGGCGATCCATTCCTATCAAAGCCGCAACCTATGCAGTTACAAATAATGCGATGAACTGTCTCGGGTAAGTTGCTTAAGCGGCAGCAACGAGTGGAGGTAAGTTAGCCTCCCCCAGCTGGACGCTTCATAAGCAAGGACACGCATCCAGCTATCCCAAAGCTACTTAAAACCATGACTATTTGCCCTAGCAACCCCGTTGACCTGAGCAAATCCGTATTGCTCTATTAAGACAAGGATGCCAAGACAGATGTGGTGTTCAATTCGCCTAAGGGTCGTCAGCCATGAAGTTCCTGCATTGGCTGTACTAAACGAGTTACAGCTAGATGTTCCCGCAGACATTTATTCTCCCGTCCCTGCACCGTTAAGAACGCTCGTTGCAATCTACTGTTAAGCACTAGGAGGGCTGACTAATGATTACGAGGTTTACGTTTGGAGATGAGGCACTCGTTTACCTACTGAGTTGCCTGGAATTGGGCGGAACATTAGCTCGGCACCTTACAGAATTACCGCTAAGCACCGGGCAAGTTTCCGCATTTTTACCTGAGGATGTTTCGCGGGAGGCGGCTAAGGATTTTGAGGGTGGTGAAGTAATCCCCTTGGACTGGAGCCGTGCACAGCATGTTGATGGAATGACAATAGTGCCGGTCAGAACTCGTCCGGAGGGCAAGGAGACGGAGAAAGCTTTAGAACGTTTCATCCAGGACTACTTTGAAGCAGGAACAAATCGATGTCTGCTGTTCGCAGATGATGCAGGGGCCCCTGACGACCCCTGGTCTAGGGAGCATAGCACCCACGCGATAGTCCATAATAAAGAAGTCTATTATTTCCTAAAGGCGCCGCTGGCCGATATTAGCCAGGTTGCAGAATTCCGTATAGAACATCATTCGCCGTGGCTTGATATCAGCATCTTGACGCGAATTCCAAACGGGGTGGAACTAATCGGCGGGGCCGATGTGTCATCCGAGGTGCTAAAGGAGCTAGCGGATGGCACGGACCATATTATTTTGAGAGCCTGGGATGGCGAGGGAGAGCTCATCTGGAGCAGGCAGTGGCAAGAGACTGCTGAGGGCTCTGCTCTACCAAGGATCAGCTAGCGCCTTCGGGCTTTAGATAACAGGTAAACTGCACTTTGTAAGGAGCATTACTAAGCAGGCTGTCGCGAGTTCGAATCTTGTCTCCCGCTCCACAACGCATAATTCAGGCACGGACGCTGGGAAGAATCCCCGGCCTTCGTGCCTTTTACGTAGTACCGTAATAAGTCTAGGTGAATATGCGCAGCCTGGGAATGCCTGCAGATGAGTAAACTTGTCTCCCGGGCAAGGCTTTTGACGGCTCTCCGTAGGGAGCGATATGCTTCTTTTTTCTGGTAGGCAACGTTCATGGCCACTTGCGCTAGCAACGCCGTTGACCTCAGCTCCCGTATTGCCCTATTAAGACAAGGATGCCGCGACAGATGTGGTGTTTAATTCGCCTAAGGGTCGCCAGCCATGAAGTTCCTGCATTGGCTGTACTAAACGAGTTACAGCTAGATGTTCCCGCTAATCGAAGGCCGCGGCCAAGACGCCCCTCGCCCTGGGAATTTAATGGTATAAAGCGCACACCACTTTCAGAAGATTCTGCATCATTAGATGATCATGTATTGTGGCTTGTTGATTTTGCGACCCAGCACTCCACTCTATTGGGACAAATCAAAGGTGGAGAAGTTGAGTGGCGATGGGGAATAAGTGCCGAAAGCAGTGGTACAGGGCCTTTACTCAGTGCAAACACACTAAGGCTGATAGCTAAATGTGGTTGGCCAATTGTTATCGGTTTTTATCCCCCCTCCACCTCCGACTCAGAAGATTCTCCCACAGAAGAATGGTACTTCAGTTCCCTTTGGGGCCGGCGGCAAGGCAGCCAAGAGGCAAGGCAATTAGCGCGTTCTCCCCTAACTTCAAGAGAGTGGACAGGCAGGGATTTTGAAGCCTTGCTTCAAAACTGCCCAGAAGGCGCTGAAGTAACGGAGGCTAGAATTGAGCAAGCATCGACGATAGGACAAGGAAGCTTATACATAGAAGCGTCGACGTTGGAGCGTTTGGCTGAGCTTGGCGTAGCACTTTCTCTCATCATGTACTTACCTAGTGACATTCCCCGGTGAAGCTATGCGAAGAGTAGTGCTTGTTACGCTCTTGTATATGTCGGTCGTCTTGGTGTTAATTACCTTTGCCGGAATAGCATACGTGGTGTTGAACATTGCGATTCTGCATTGGTATTTGGTGCTTCAACACACCTTTCCTTCCCGTTTTAGGTATATGAAGGGATTGGTCGGTTTTTCCGTTACTGAATCAACTACCGCCGCTCCAATAGGTCGTCCATGGCTACTGATTGTCTGGATAGGCAGTTTGCTTTGGACTACTATGTCTATCGTCTTGTTTCGATATGCAAATATCTCTCTGATTGATCTTATTACGCGAGATTTTAGATAGTCTCCACACCGTACCATACAGGACGGCGCCTACAGCTACGTCTAAGGTTTCTGTGTCCTCAGCCAGCCGACGGCAGTAACGGAATCTAGAGAACCCCACGAACAGGAGTACGACGACGTAGCAAATAGGCATGGGATGAATGATATACAGAAAGATCGTTTTAGGAGGGCGGTTGAAAACGATAAGATTGGTGAGGACTTGACTCCTGAGCGGCTGGAAGAGATCGCACAGGTAATCGTTCGTTGAGACACCATCGCTAAGGTTTCTTTTGGACGTATTTTGGAGACATTAATGACAGTGAAAGCCTTTCGTGCACATGCAAGACTGTTGAAAACGCTTCATGGTGAGATTTGCTCTGAGGCTGTTCTTGGGTACTCTCGTTCGATAATGCTTTACTTTGGAGCGTTAAGAATCCCTAAAACCAAAGATGACAATGCACATGAAAAGGGGCTAATTACTGAGTGTCCGTGGCGTCTGGAAACCCGCGAGCAAGTTATCGCTGGATCGAAAAATAGAGATAAAGAAATACTCAAAGAACGCATAAAAGTCTGTGAGGGACTCCGCGTAAGAACGACGCACGTATTCCGGCCCTCGTTCATGGTACAGGTCGTTTTTGAAAACGATCTCAGATTGTGGCTGTTCCCCGACAGTTTTAAGCATTACGATCCTAACAGAGGATACCCAGCGATATCTTGGTACTTAACTGGTTACGCTTACACATCAGATGGAGATGGATGGGAAGATGTAAAGTTAGCTAAGGAGCGTCCTTGATATAAGCAGCGAGTCCGTAGTATACCAACTGGCCTGGCAACACTTAGCTAATGACGGATGGCTCAGGCACGGTCACCGGCACGAAGAGCTACGATGCCTTTGGCGCAGTGCGTAGCAGGCAGCACGGAGTACCAGTACTCGGACTTACGGGGAACGCCTGCGCACGAGTAAACGAGAAACGGGATGCATAAACGATGAGTTACAAAGCATTTGTCGCCCAATCCCGGCTATTACGGACGTTAATAGGGGAAAAGTGTTGGAAAGCAGAGCGCTACGAAGGCGACATATGGAGCGACCTATCCCTCTCATTTGGCCGCCAAATGAGTCCTGAAGGAGACATCGAATCGGACCACGAAAAAGGTCTCATGATTGAATGTCCTTGGCGATTGGAGACTAGGGATAGGGTGCTAGTCGGAACGCGGGACGAAAAAGAGATGATTAGTGAGCGCATCCAGAGCTGTGTCGGCGCGACGGTATACAAGACACGCTTCTTCAGGCCGTCCTTCATGGCGGTAGTGCGCTTCGACAATGATCTGAGGCTGTGGCTGTTCCCAGAGGATTCTAGGGATTTCCGGCTTGTTAGCCGTTACCATTGGGCCCCGTGGCACTTTACGGGACATGCCTATGAGGGAGGATGGGAAGACACGAAGCTCAGGAAAGCCTTTAGAAAATTCTAACGACGTAGTAGGGCCTCCATCGGGCTAAAGGGGGTTAGTTATGCGCACCCTTTAGTTGCTAAGAGAAGCTGCTCTCGGGCAAGTTCTCGCCGGTTGCCTCTGGCGTAACCCGTAGCGTAGCGTGTGTCATTCGTCACATCTTAGAAACCGCGCCTTTACTTAATGTTTACTCAGCCGTAATGACGCAGTAATCCCCACGAAACGGGTCTCCTTTAGTTTGAGAAGGTAGGTTGTGAGTAACAGGCAGCAACCCACCAACTTGGTAGCACTAGAGGTGAATCGTGTTTCAGCGCAGAATCGCAACGCCGCCGGAAGAGAACGTGCCAGCAGCAGCCCCTGTAGCTGCGCCGGAAGCTGAGACGAGTATCATTCCTCGTGCACGGGAAGCTGTCCGTTACCCCAAGTTTGCGAACCATTTTGCCCGCCTAGATTTTGCTGCCCCGCTGGCTCCCGTTATCGCCCTCTTTCCCGTTCCACCGTCTGCGGAGAGCCCGCTAGAATCCTTTGAAATCAAGGCCTGCGGGCTTGATTGCCAGCCGATGATGATTACCTACCCCATGTGGCAGGACGTGCCTCGGGCGCGGATCACTGCTCCGCTTATCTGTCAAATCTTCAACTGGTCAGAAGAGGTTACTTGGGAAGGCGTCCGTCTGGTGGATTTCCTGGATCATGTCGGACTAGATACCGCAGAAAATGGCTTCTTCTCCATTCACTCAAGAGACGAGCACTATTTTGAGGGGTTCTCAAGGAATGAGGCGCGGGATCCACGAACCCTGCTTGCCACGGCGATTAACGGCCAGCCCCTTCCCCCGGAGCATGGCGGACCGCTCAGGTTGGTAGTCCCCTTCCTACAGGGCTACAAGAGCGTCAAATGGGTTGCCAATATCCAGGCCACCCGGCACGACCCGGTAGGTATCAAGCGTTTGCTGGGCCAAAGCAAAACCGGCCGCTTGGGCCGGGCGTGGCGAGAGCATTTTGACATCGTGCCCCCAGAAGGCCCGACGGGCGATCCGGATTAAGTTCGGGCAGAGGAGCTAAGAAGATGTTCAAGCAACGTTTGGTAGTAGTGGGCAATGGAATGACCGGTGCGCGCTTCCTGGAGGAGCTTATCGCTCGCGGCGGCGCAGACGCCTACGATATCACTGCCTTTGGCGATGAGCCGTACGGGAACTACAATCGCATCCTCCTCTCCGGGGTGCTTTCTGGCACGCACGAGGTTGAGGACATTCTGATGACTCCTTTGCAGTGGTATGAGAAGCACGGCATCAAACTGCATCTCAATAAGCGCGCGGAGCGGATAGACCGGGAATCCAAAACGGTATATGGGGCGGACGGCATTATAGAGCCCTACGATAAGCTGGTAATAGCTACCGGGAGCGTGCCCTTTGTCCCGCCATTTGACGGCCTGGAAAGCCCAGGCGGCGGCTGGAAGCAGGGTGTGTTCGTCTTTCGATCCCTTGACGATTGCAACAAGATCATGAGCTACGCAGCAAACACGCGGCGGGCTGCGGTGCTGGGCGGTGGACTGCTGGGGTTGGAAGCTGCACGAGGCCTGCTCAATATGGGGTTGGACGTCCATGTAGTGCACCTCATGGATCACCTCATGGAGACCCAGCTGGACCCTGACGCAGGAGCCATGCTGCAGCGTGATATAGAAGCCCTTGGAGTGCAACTCTATCTGAATAAGCGAACCAGCGGGCTTCTAGGAGAAGAGCGGATAGAAGGCATCGCGTTTGCCGATGGCTCAACCCTCGACTGCGACATGCTGGTCATTTCCGCCGGCATACGGGCCAACGTTCAACTGGCCCGTGAAGCAGGGCTGGATGTGGAGCGAGGAATCGTAATCCAAGACACGCTCGCATGCAGTAACGACCCAGATATCTACGCAATCGGCGAATGCGCGCAGTACCAGGGCCAAGTGTACGGACTGGTAGGCCCCTGCTGGGATCAGGCACGCGTGCTGGCGGAACGCCTGTGCAGCGCAGACTGTGAGCTGGTTTACGCCGGCTCCAAAGTGGTAACCAAGCTGAAGGTGATGGGGATCGATCTGAGCGTTATGGGGGAGAAGGAAGCCAAGATCCCCACAGATGAGGTAGTGACGTACAAGGAACCCTCTAGGAACGTCTACAAAAAGCTCATCATCAGGGATAACCAGCTGGCGGGCGCTATTCACCTTGGGGAGGCAATGGCCCCTGCTATGACGCACCTGTTCGAGAGCGGCGCAACCCTCCCCGCCAACCGCGCGGAGCTCCTCTTCTCACTGTCGGGCGGCTCGCAAGATGACGCTTCCCTGGCCGACCTCCCGGACTCCGCTCAAGTCTGCAACTGCAATGGAGTGAGCAAAGGAACACTGGTAGCAGCCGCACAGAACGGAGCGCCGTCCTTGAAAGCAGTGTGCGATAGCACGCGAGCCGGGACCGGATGCGGCTCCTGCAAATCGTTGGTACAGGCCATCCTAGAGCAAGCCTCCGCCGGCGGTTTAACGGAGGATCCCTCTGTTCATTATTACGTCCCAGGCGTTCCCCTTACCAAGCCGGAGCTAATAGAGGCCATCGAGGCGCAGAGCTTGCACAGCGTATCGGCCGTCTTTGCGGCGCTTGCCAATGGCAAAGAGGACGCTGGGAGCAAGCCTGGTCTGGCCTCGCTCTTGCGGACTATCTGGGGGAAAGACTACGAGGACGAGCGAGATGCCCGGTTCATCAATGACCGTGTGCACGCCAATGTCCAGAACAACGGCACCTTTAGCGTCGTGCCCCGCATCTATGGCGGCGTCACCTCTGCCAAAGAGCTTCGCCGCATTGCAGACACTGCTGAGAAATACAACGTTCCTATGGTAAAGATTACCGGTGGGCAGCGGATAGACCTGCTGGGCATCCCGAAGGAGCAGCTGCCCGACGTATGGGCCGATCTCGGGATGCCGTCCGGGCATGCCTACACGAAAGCCTTCCGTACCTGCAAGACCTGCATCGGGACAGAGTTCTGTCGTTACGGCGTTGGCGATAGCACCACCCTGGGCGTCGCAATAGAGCAGCGGTTTCAAGGCATAGAGTCGCCGCACAAAATGAAGCTCGCCGTATCGGGCTGTCCCCGCAACTGCGCTGAGTCCACCACTAAGGACGTGGGCGCAGTCGCCATCGAAGGCGGCAAGTGGGAGATCTACATAGGCGGCGCAGCCGGCTCTCGGGTGCGGAAGGGCGATGTCCTGTGTGTGGTGGACTCCCACGAAGAAACCTTGCTGTACATTGGCCGCTTCATGCAGTTCTACCGGGAGCAGGCCAAGTACTTGGAACGCACCTACGACTTTGTAGAGCGGCGGGGGATCGCCTATTTACGAGAGGTCTTGGTTGACGACACAGAGGGCATCTGCGACCGCCTGGACAAGGCTATGGCGGCGTCTGTGGATTCATACGTCGATCCGTGGCAAGAGGGGATGCTGCCCATGCATCCAACACAATTCTCTGCGCCGCTTGCAGAGGCCGGCGAGCCGGTAGGAGCCTTGCGCTAATGAGCAGCATTACAGCTTCCGTGACAGACACCCAGGAGCCGGTTGGCTACCTCGATCAGATTCCGGTCGGTGAAGGACGCTGCTTTCTGGTAGGCGACGACCTGGTTGCTATATTCCGCACGCGGCAGGGCGCTGTCTACGCTACCCAAGCGAGCTGCCCGCACCGCGGCGGCCCCCTTGCGGACGGGATCGTAGGCGGGGAAACCCTTATCTGTCCCCTGCACGCCTACAAGTTCAGTCTGGCTACAGGGGAGCCGGTAGGGCATCAGTTCGGCGCTTTGCAGACGTATCCAGGCCGCCCTGTACTTTCACGATCGCTTTGGGCTGGGCATAGGTGCTGCGGGCATGATTGCCGGGCTGTTTGGGCTGATGAACATCTTCTCTCGCAGCACAGGCGGCATCTTCAGCGATAAGGCCGGCCTACTCTGGGGCTTGCGGGGCCGGGTGATGTTCCTGGGCATCATGCTGCTGCTGGAGGGCATCGCGCTCATCCTGTTCTCGCAGATGGCTACGCTGTTCACCGCTGTGGCGACGATGATTGTGTTTGGCATCTTTGTCCAGATGTCGTCAGGGGCAACGTTCTCCGTGGCGCCTTTTATCAACAAGCAGGCTTTGGGCTCCGTTGCGGGCATTGTGGGGGCGGGCGGCAACGCGGGGGCTATGTTCTTTGGCTTTCTGTTCCGGATGGAGAACCTGCAAACGGAAACGGCGTTGCTCTACTTGGGTATTCTGGTTTCAATGGCGGCCGGAATGGTCTTCCTAGTCGCTTCTCAGAGGTTACTGAGGGTGAGGAGCGAGTCGCATTGGAAGCCGCGCTGATACGGCGAGGCGGCCTGCTAGCTGCCGAGACAGTGCCCGTAGACCGAAGGAGCGCTCAGCTTACCCCTACTGCTGATTAGGTGAAGAGAATCCGGAGAATGGCGAGGCCGTTGTTAGGCGGGTTTCAGGAGTAGCCTGTGCCTTTGGTTTCATATCCACAGCGTTCAAGAACATATACTCAAGGTAAAATTGGCACAAGTCAGGCAAGTAATAGTAATGCCCTAGGTTAGAATCCAAATATTTGAGATATTTGCCCTTGACTTCCAATGTCGAGAGGATGAGCAACGTAGTTACGCACACGGCCCAGCAGATGACCCTCTCCTTTCAGATTCACCTGAAGTTTCACTAAGTCTGCGTCATCATTGGAGTCTCGGATTCATTCAAGTGACGGTGGAGAATCTGAAAGTCTGATAAGACCTTGTCAATCTCTACACCAGAATTTCAAATTGTTTTCAACTTAAGACCCAGTATTTCGTCCTGCGTAGCTCTTTGCCACCGCGTCTTTTACAACGCCTGCTGTCTGCATTGCATTGCTGTGTACGTAGGATTCCATGATGGCTATGATCTCATCCTTGTATCCGTTCCATCTGCACCAAAATTTGGAGAACAACTCTTCTAGATAATCCCCAAAGGGAGCGTTGGTGTTGTTGCAGAACCAATTGTCTGGATCGTGCTGTTCCGCTTCAAATCGGCCTATTTGACCCCAGACTGGCTGGCTCCGTGAATTGTAGCCGATGACAACAGTGGGGTGACAATATACACCAGCAGTAAATGCAAAGAAGTACTTCAATCCTTCCAGTACGTCGTCAAGTTCATCAGTTCCGAATTCGCCTCCGTCGCTTTTCTCTATTAATCCGGTGTGACTGAGCTCGTCTCTGGTTTGCTCTTTATCTCTTGTGAGGATATTCCATCCATCACCACTGAAGCACAATGTGATGTGTGGGAGGTTGCAATCTTGATCTTAGCGCCACCTTCCAATCGGCTGGCTATAGACTCCAACATACGCGCTCTGGTCAATTGCCAATTCCGGCATTCGAAAGCCATTGCGATCAGGTGTCACAAAATTTGGAAAATCGACGATACAGCTGCACTCGGCTTTCTTGAGCAGTGCGTTCTGCACTATTACCTGGTGCCGTCCAAAGCCAGCGCTCCACTATGATGGTTCTCCGCGTAAAGCACTTTTGCGCCTAGCTTCGGATTCAATTGTGGCCTAATTGGCAGCAGCGACGGCGATGGGTGTAATTCCACGATTACCGGATCTCTTTAGCCATGCTTGTTTTAATAGTGGATGCCGTAATCTCATTGTTGGACCACTCTTTGAAAGGTTTGCCATCATCACATTGCGTTTCTGGGTCGTAAGCTGGTGCATTATAGTAATTCAGTCTGAAATAACCGTCTGGGCCTATCTCAGGAACAATAATAATGAGGAATGTTTCCATTTGATATTCCAGAGTTGCGTGTACTGGGACACCCAACTCTGCATTGAGAATCTTGTCAAAGAACTTTCTTTCCAACGCATTGAGGTTCATTCGGAATCTCTCCTCTTACTCCCGCTCCCCAACAGCCGTCCCACCGCGTTCTCCACCGCCTTGCCCTCTGCCGACGCCCGCAGCCACTTGCGGAGCTCCCTGCGGGCGATGGTGACGCTGACATTGTGCCCCCGGTCTGCCCGCAGCCGCTCTAGCTGCTGGGCCGCGCCCGCCGCCGCCGCCTCCCCGGCCTCAGACAGCGCGCTGTGTAGCGGCTTGCTGGGGTCGAACTCGGGGATCGGCAGCTTCCAGAGGTGCTTGTGTAAATGGCGCGCACCGAACTGCCCCTTGGACATCAACGGCATTACCAGTTTATACAGAGCATCGCTATTGATGATGGCTAGCAGGTAATAGGCTTCTTGCGTATCCTTGCAAGCAACCCAATAAAGTAAGGATTCAACGATAGCTTCACTACCTTGGAGCAGCGCTCCCGTAGACTCACCAGCTTGGGTGTAAACCACTCGGACCGGCCTCCCTCGAGGATCATGCTGCCACTCCAATTGGGCCGAGAGTTTGCCAAAGTAGTCCAACTGCCCCAGCAAGTCCAGCTTATTTACGGGCCGTTTGTTCTCTTCCCACAGGCGACTAACGGTCTGCCAGCGGGTTCGCATCCTCGGCCCAAAGCTCCTAGATTGATACCGCCCACTCCTTGGGTATCGGAAGGAAGATTGGCGTCAGTTTGCTTGAAAGGCAGGACTGCTTTGCGCGGCGTGAGGGTCGCATATGGAACTAACGTTTCTCCGAGGTACACATCGTGGACGTGTGGGGACTCCACAGTCTTACCTGTGATTACGGTCAGGTCGAGGCTACGCCACGGCTCTTTATCCTGGGAACCGCGATGTGGGTTCACCATAATGGTCTGGCCTGCCTGAATGGGAGCGGGGTTTTTGGTTTCTTCCACAAAGAAGAGGCAGCGTGGCACTATCGTCGCGCCCTGCCACGAACGGCTAGCGTAGGGGGAGTCGCCACCAACAGATGTATCGGTGATTCTGGTTCTCTCCCGCCGCACATCGGCTCCTCCCGCCTTGCCCAGCCAGCGTTCCACCTCGCCGGCCAGAGGCGTAGCCTTGCCGTCTTCTCCATTCCTCTGGGCAAAGACTACTGAGGCAGGGACTGGGAAGAAGGTGTTGGGTTCCAGCCTTTCGAGGTCCCAGGCCATCTTGTAGCCGAAGTCAACCGACAGAGTGCGCCCGCTACGTCCAGCCTGCCACGAGCCGGTGCGCCACTTGGAATGTTGGCCCGTTTGCAGGGCGCTGTGGGGCATCACCATGCCTATTAGCCGCCGTCCTTCAGGTAGAGGTCTACGCTGCGGGTGTAGAACAGTCCCGCCACGTCTTGACGGTTAACATATATGCCGCCAGCCCAGATGCCGTAGAGGTCCTTACTCTGTCTCTCTAGTTCAATACGCAGTGTGCTAGCGGTGTTACGGTAGCTCAGCCACGGCGGGTTGCCGACGATCACGTCCACCTTTTTGTGAGAGAGGGCGACGGGGCGCACCAGGTTGCGGGTGTAGTAGGCCCAGATGTGGTTGCGGCCCTCCCTGTGCAGCATTTGGAGGGACTTGATGGTCTGCTCCAGGGTCTGCCGCTCGGCGGGGTCGGTGATGTGGTGGTCGTCAAGGGCGAAGTTGGGGTCGTCGTCGCGCTCGATGGCTTCTGCGATGTCACCCATCAGCGCGTCGAAGGTCTCGTCACGATCTACCAGGCTCACGGGAAACACCAGCTCCGTATGCTGCTCGTCCTCCACCTGGACTGTGATCTCATGCTGGGCGAACATATCTCCGGTGCGGAGCCGGAGCTGGAGGGCGTCTCCCAGGTAGATGGGCACGGTGATGTCGCCGGCGAAGCCATCTTTGACGGCGGCCTGGATCGCGGGCTGGGCAGCCAGCACCCAAGCGGCTCGGGCGAGGTGCACCGCCACCGGATGGATGTCGATGCCCGCGACGGAGAAGCGCAGCCATTCCAACACCTCCTTGGGATCGAGGGTCGTGGCCTTGGCCGCTTCGATGAGGTGGGTGACCGCCACGGCGACGAAGGTCCCTGAGCCGCAGGCAGGGTCGAGGACGTACTGGTTCAGCGGGTCGGTTACCACTTCCTGCACGATGGCCCGGGCCAGCCAGTCCGGAGTGTAGTACTCGCCCAACTGGCGGCGCTCGTCGGGCGGGATGACGGTCTCGTAGAGGATGGCGGCGATATTGTTGGGGGCCTTTTGCCAGTCGAACCTGGCGACGCTGCGTGCTAGGGTCTCGAGCAAGGGCAGGCCGCCGACCTCCGCAGGCCAGGCGAAGAAGTCCGACTCCACAACACCCTGGAGGCCGGTCTTGTTGCGGAATTCGCGACCGTAGAGCAGGTCAGCAGGATCGGTGGCAGCAAGCTGGTAGATGTCGCTGCCGAAGGACGCCTGCACCACCATGCCAATGACGGCGGTCAAATAGGTGTGGCGGACAAAGAGGTCATCCAGCTGGGCAGGAGTGCCGGCGATTTCGCCCAGGGCTGCCGTGAGCAGGTTCTGCCACAGCTGCCGCTTGACCTTGATAGTGCTGGAACTGGCGTGCTGGGCGTAGAGGGCTTTGAGAACCGCGATGTCCCGCAGGTACGAGGGGCCTGTGGGGCCGAAGCGCTCGGCGATGGTGAGTGGGGCGGGCTCCTGGTTCTCCTCTGTGTAGAGGGCACGGTCGCGCAGCCACTCGTAGAGCGTGAGCCAGTGGTCCGAGTCCTCCAGCGTGAAGGCGTACGGCGGGGCCACCTTCACCGGCCCGGCGTTGGGCCAGCGCAGCAGCCAGTACTTGCCGTCGGTCAGGATGCCCATACGCACCCGGCCCTGCGCCTGCGACTGCGCCAGGTAATCGTCGAGCTGCCGCACGTTCTCGGGGTCGGGGTTGAAGCCGCCGGTAGTGCCGATCCTGCGCTTGAACTCGATGAAGGTGTCCAGCGCGGTGAGGTCCACCGCCCGGCGCGAGCCTTGGGCCGGCGGGTTTTCCTCTTTGATCTCGTTGGACTTGACCAGGCCAGTGGTGATGAGGAAGTCGCGCACCGAACTAGTGATGTTCGCCTCAGGCTCAGCGTTATTGTGCCGCCGCAGAATATCGGCGGCGGCCGCGGCATACTTGGGGTCGTTCGTGTCGAGGTGGAGCGCCATAGCTATATTGACTAGAAGTATACACAGTCAATGCATCGAAAGGCGCAGGCTTGCCCCAATGTCATTCTGAGGGACTCGCCCAGCGAGGACAGAAGAATCCACATGCCCACGCTGCACCGTGGATTCTTCGCTTCGCTCAGAATGACCATGCGCTTCTTCTTGCTACGCGCCGCCCAAGTTGCAGGCGGCAGGACATTAAGATTGAGTTAACATCCAACGGCAAGACCTTGGCTGAGGCCCTAAGTCATTCACAGGCTGTGCGGCCCTGTGGTAGACTCCACTCGATATTTTCTATGCATAATCAATCCTCCAGCGTATGCTGGTATTTGCCGTCTAAACTGGTTCTACGGCCCCAGCGCGTTGCTGCAGGCCGCCGATCACAGGACGCGGTCTAGCCTCAGGAGCTTCAATGCATATAGCCGTGCCTAAAGAGATTCGCATGGGAGAGCGCCGGGTAGCGCTTGCGCCGGACAGCGTGACGCGCCTTGTCAAAGCGGGGCATGAGGTCACGGTGGAAGCGGGCGCGGGGGCGGAAGCCTTCTTCTCGGACGAGGCCTATGTTGCTGCGGGAGCGCAGGTGCTTTCCGATACGAGAGCGGTGTGGCAAGCAGGCGACATCGTGGTGAAGGTGAACGCGCCGCAGGAGGAGGAACCCAGCGAGCTGGACCTGTTGCGTGAAGGCTCGGCGGTCCTCGGCCTCTTGAACCCCCTGGGCAACCCAACGCTCATCCAACGGCTGGCTGATCGTAAAGTGACCGGAATCAGCATGGAGCTAGTGCCACGCATAAGCCGGGCGCAGAGCATGGACGCACTCTCGTCGCAGGCGTCGGTGGCGGGCTACCGCGCCGTGCTGGAAGGCGCGCAAGCGATGGGCAAGTTCTTGCCAATGCTCACGACGGCCGCTGGCACAATGCCGCCCGCCAAGGTGCTGGTCATTGGTGTAGGCGTGGCCGGCCTCCAGGCCATCGCGACCGCCCGCCGCTTGGGCGCAGTGGTGGAAGCCTTTGATATCCGCCCAGCCGCTAAGGAAGAGGTGCAAAGCCTGGGGGCGCAGTTCATTGACATAACCCTTGATGACGAGACTACCGCGGCCGGTGGTTATGCGCGGGAGGTTTCTGAGGACGCCCGGCGCCGTGAGCATGAAGTGCTGAGGGACCACGTGGGGCAGTCGGATATAGTCATCACCGCGGCGCTGGTGCCAGGTAGGAAGGCGCCGGTGCTGCTGACCGAGGACATGGTGGACGTTATGGGGCCAGGCTCGGTTGTGGTAGACCTGGCGGCAGAGCAGGGCGGCAACTGCGCCCTCACCATCTCCGGCGAGTCACGTCTCTACAATGGCGTGACCATTATCGGGATGGCAAACGCTTCGCCCTCCATGCCGACCCACGCTAGCCTGATGTACTCCCGCAACGTGCTGTCCTTGCTGCAACTGCTCTCAAAAGACGGCTCGTTGCAGCCCGATTTCAACGATGAGATTGTCAACGCAGTCTACGTGACCAGCGACGGCGAGATTCGCCACGAAGGCGTGCGCGCTATGCTGGCAGAGTCGAAATAACCAGGAGGCAGTGTAATGGAGCAAGGACTGCTGGGCGGGCTCTTCATCTTTGTCCTGGCGGCTTTCGTGGGGTTTGAAGTTATCACCAAAGTGCCGCCAACCCTGCACACGCCTCTCATGTCCGGCGCTAACGCCATCTCCGGCATCGCGATAGTTGGCGGGCTGCTGGTGACTGCCCATGGTGGTCTGAGCATCTCCGCGGCATTGGGTGTGCTCGCGGTTGTCCTGGCTACCGTGAACGTGGTGGGCGGCTTTATGGTGACCGACCGCATGCTCCAGATGTTCAGGTCTAACAGGGACGAACGTTGATCGACTTCATACCGACAATCATCCAGCTTAGCTACCTCCTCGCGGCCTCACTCTTCATCCTGGGGCTGCGCAACCTGGGGTCGCCTGCAACGGCGCGGCGCGGCAACACCATGGCCTCGGTGGGCATGCTCATCGCGGTGGTGGCTACGCTGGCCGACCGGAGCGTCCTGAACTACGAGCTCATTCTAGGCCGGCATCGTTGTTGGGCTCTGCCATCGGGGCAGCGGCCGCCCGCACGGTAAAGATGACGGCGATGCCGCAGATGGTGGGTATATTCAATGGCCTGGGCGGCGGCGCATCGGCGTTGGTGGCGGTAGGCGAGTATTGGCGTGCGCTCAGCGCGGGCGAAACGCTGGGACTTGCAGCGTTGTTCATCATCGCTCTGGGCGTGCTTATCGGGACGGTTACCTTTTCGGGCAGCATGGTGGCGTTTGGCAAGCTGCAGGGCGTAATCTCCGGCGCACCCATCCTCTTCCCCCTCCAGCAGGCCCTTAATGTGCTGCTGCTGGTCGCCTTTGTGGCGGGTAGTATCCTCTTCTTCCTTAACCCTACTAATACGATGGTGCTGTTGGGATTGATAGCGATTGCCCTAGTATTGGGCATCCTCTTTGTCATTCCCATCGGCGGCGCGGATATGCCTGTGGTAGTCTCCCTGCTCAACTCCTTCTCTGGCATGGCGGCTAGCGCGGCCGGCTTCGTGGTCTTGAACAATGTGCTGATCGTCTCAGGCGCGCTGGTGGGCGCAGCCGGGCTCATCCTGACGCAGATCATGTCCAAGGCGATGAACCGTTCCATAGCGAACATCCTCTTTTCCGGCTTCGGCACCGGCGATAGTACCGGGGTGGCCGTGCCAGGAGCGTCTGACCTCCACTACCGCTCTATTGATGCGGAGGAGGCGGCGATGGTGCTGGCCTACGCGCGCAGCGTGGTGATTGTGCCGGGCTACGGCATGGCGGTGGACCAGGCGCAGCACGCTGCTCGAGACCTAGCGGAGCAGTTGCAGAAGCGCAACGTTGAGGTGAAGTACGCCATCCATCCTGTGGCCGGACGGATGCCGGGGCACATGAACGTGTTGCTGGCTGAGGCAAACGTGCCCTATCCGCAGCTCTACGATATGGACGACATCAATCCTGACTTTGAGCGCACCGACGTTGCCCTGGTCATCGGCGCGAACGATGTGGTGAACCCGGCGGCGCGCGACAGCGTAGGTAGTCCTATTTATGGGATGCCCATCCTGGAAGTAGACCACGCGCGCAGCGTTATTGTAATCAAACGGAGCATGAATCCCGGCTTTGCCGGCATAGACAACGAGCTGTTCTATAAGCCCAACACGATGATGCTTTTTGGCAGCGCCAAGGATATGCTCACCCGTCTGGTCAGTAACGTAAAAGAGCTCTAGCCTCTCCTACGTTTGCGGCGGACAAGCTCCGCTGTTGTCTTCGTTCCTTGTCCCGCGCACGGGAAGAGGAACGGGTCAATGGAGGATCTGGTCGAGGAAGAGCTTGGTGCGGCTCTCCCGAGGGTTTGCGAAGAAGTCCGTGGAGGTTCCGATCTCTACGATCTCTCCCTCATCCATGAAGATAACGCGGTCGGCGACGTTCCTCGCAAAGCCCATCTCGTGAGTGACGCATATCATCGTCATGCCGGACTCCGCCAGTTCGCCCATCGCCTTCAAGAACTCGTTGATCACCTCAGGGTCGAGCGCGGAGGTGGGTTCGTCGAACAGCATCAGCTTCGGATTCATCGCGAGAGAGCGGGCGATGGCGACGCGCTGCTGCTGGCCGCCGGAGAGCTGGCCGGGGTACTTATCCGCCTGTTCAGGGATGCCTACGCGACGCAGCAGCTGGAGCGCGGTCTCCTCTGCCTGCTTCTGCGGTATGTGGCGGACCTTTTGCGGCGCGAGGGTTATGTTCCGCATGACGGTGAGGTGGGGAAAGAGATTGAACTGCTGAAAGACCATCCCCGTCTCCATCCGTACCTTGGTAAGCGTGCGGGCGTCGTCTGTCAACTCGATGCCGTCAACGACGATCCGGCCGGAATCATGCCGCTCAAGTTGGTTTATGGTCCTGAGTAGGGTCGATTTGCCTGAGCCGGAGGGCCCGATGATAACGACGACCTCGCCTTCCATGACCGTGAAGTCGATCCCCTTCAGCGCGACGAAGTCGCCAAAGTGTTTCTCCACGTTCTCCATGCGGACCATTTCGTTTCCAGTTTGCTTTGTCATGAATATGTCCTCCGGCCAGCCAAGTCCGTTATCTTCTACCCTGCCCTAGTCGTGATTCCGCCGATTCCCCAAGCCGGGATAGCAGGTAGGAAATCACCCAGTAGATGATTCCTACGATGATATAAATCTCAAAAAAGGCGCCTTCTGCGATGTCGGTCTGGCCTCCCAGGACCTTCTTTGCTTTCTCCAGCGTGTTGACGAGGGATATTGCGGCGAGGAGCGCGGTGTCTTTCCAGAGAGCGATGAAGCGCCCGATAAGCGCCGGAATGACCGCTTTGATCGCCTGCGGCAGGATAACGTACACGTACTTCTGTGTTGAGGAAAGGCCTATCGCCTCGCACGCTTCGTGCTGACCACGGGGTATCGACTGCAGCCCGCCTCGCACCACTTCGGCGACGTAGGCCCCGCCGAAGCAGGCGAACACGATCATGACTCGATAGACGAGGTCAATGCTGCCAAAGGCTTCTCCGATAGGTCCGAGCTCATCCTTGAGGAACGAGGCGAACAGGAGCCAGACGAGCAAGGGGGCCGCGCGCACAACCTCGATATAGCTGATCGAGGAGACGCGGATAGCCCAGTAGGGCGAGATGCGGCCCAATGCCAGCAGCAAGCCTATGAAGAAGGAGAAGAACCCTCCAACGGCGAACACCAGTAGATCGAGGAAGGAGCCTTCCCACTGGGAGCTTTGTACCCCAAGTTGCAGCAGGACGATTGCAGGGATGAGCAGCAGCCAAGCGGCGGCCATCGATTGCTGCAGCACCGGGCCGCCCCTCCATGGGGCGAGCCGCTTGCCTGCCCACGCTCCTGCGAGCAAGACCGAGAAGAGCCCGGCGAGCCGTAGCCAGGAGTCGCCGAATGGTACGGCAAGTCCGAGTGAGAGCGAGTAGAGCCAGGGGGGCGCCCAGCCACGTTCCCATACCAGCTCCCTCTCGATGCCGCTCACGACGGTGGTTTGCCCTCCGGAGGTTATCTCCTCGGAATAAGGCCGCTCGTCTATGTGCAGATCGGTCCCCAGGCCAAGGGTGAGGACCAACACTGCCACTATGCCGATCGCCACTATGTAGGGCCGCAGCTTGCTGGCCCAGATGCCATAGGTAAGGGCGATCAGAGCTGCCGCGAGGTAGAGCCCTATCCATATGCGGAATGCCTCCTCAGCAGGATAGCTGCCGATGAAGAAGAGCTTTCGGTTGATGGCGACGAGGCCCCAGTTCGCCTGGAACAGCACGAACTGCATCAACCGGAATGCAATGAAACCGCTTATCCCTATCGCCGCCAAGCTCAGGAGTGTGTTGGCCCGCGTGTTGAATAGGTTTTCGCCAGCCCAAGTCAGGCGGCTCGCGACCGAGGACCGATAGGCTGCGGCCGTCGTCATCAGAGTCATCTGATCTGTATATTCCTGTTGATGGTGTTCATGATCAGCGAGATGATGAGGTTCGTGAGCACGAAGAAGATGAAGATAAACATGTAGGTCTGCAGGAGGTTACCAGAGTTGTTCACGATCCGGTTAGATATCAGGACGATCTCGCCGTAGGCAATGGCAAACGCGAGCGTCGAGTCCTTGTTGGCGCTCTGGTACTCGTTGTTCAAGGAGGGAAGCATGATCCGTAGGGCCTGGGGAAGGATGATCAGCGAGAAGCGCTGGTACGCCGAGAGCCCAAGCGATACCGAAGCTTCGGTCTGCCCATGGGCCACCGCCTGGAGCGATCCGCGTACAATCTCGGCGATGTAGGCGGTGAAGTAGAGCGCGAGTGCCACTAGCGCGCTCAGGTAACCTAGCCCGAGCAGGCTGCCGCCAGTGTAGGCGAAGAACCCCGAATCCGATTGAGTGACACTGGGAAGAGCTAGCCGCACCGGGGAGAGGAGTATTGCGTAGGTCGCCACTGCTCCGATGAGGAAGACCGCTGCGCCCCATGTGTTTGGGTGCCGGCTCTCGCCCGTCTCGCTCTCACCGCGCACGCGGACCTTTCTAACGAGCCAGCCGGCCGCGGCGGCACCGAGCAGTGCGATGGGCCACAGCCACCAGAGCTCATGCGTGGTCTCGAGCCAGGGGACTGCCAGCCCTCGGTTGCTGACGTAGAAGACCCCTTCCCATCCGAAACGCTCCTCTATAACGGGCAAATGTCTGAAGGCCCCGAAGGCGAAGAAGAACATGATCAGTAGCAGAGACAGATTTCTGAACAGCTCGACGTAGAGCTTGCCTAGACCACTGATTAAGGGGTTTCCGGAGAGGCGGGCCACGCCTACGGCCAAACCCATCAAGGACGCCATGAAGATGGCGAAGACCACGATGGATATTGTGTTGCCTGCGCCCTTGAGCATCCCCAACCATCGCGGGTCGTTCGCCTCCACGTCTAGGAGCGGGAAGATAGAACTACGGTCAGGGCTGCCGTAAGGCCCGAAGAGGAACTCAAACTCGAAAAGGTTTACAGCGATGGAGAAGGCGACGTAGCCCGCGATGAGCCCAGCCGCTGCCCCAACGATCAGGTTGACAGCAAAGTAGCGGGAGTGTTTCTGAAACCAGATGTCTTGCAGGCGCTGCTTCATTGAGGGAACCATACAAGACCGAAGTATGGGCGGGCATAACCCGCCCATACTTCGACTTGGTTAGAAAGCGTTCCTAGCGCATTGGCGGGGCGTAGAGCAACCCGCCGTCTGTGTAGGAGGCGTTCGGCGACCCAGCTCGAGTAAGTCCTACCTGCTCGAGTGTCCCTTCGTAAGCCTCGCCGTAGTTGCCTACCTGTCCGATCACGCTCTGCATGAAAGTACTGGCGATCTTCCCATGCCCGATGTTCAGGTTGCTAGGGGCGCCGCCGGAGAACCCAACACCCAGGAGGCGGGCAACGGTATTGTTGGGCGGGTTGGCCGCCATCTCGCTGACGTTCGCCGAGGTGACACCCTGCTCTTCAGCAATGATCATCCCGTTGACTACCCAGCGCACTACGTCTTCCCACTCAGAGTCGTAGTCACGCACGCTCGGGCCGAGCGGCTCTTTGGAGAGCGTTTCAGGGAGTACGACAGCGTCGGTCCCGTCCGCCTTGAGGGTGAACTGGTGACCGCCCAACTGCGATTTATCGGACGACCAAGCGTCGCACTGATCGCTGATGAACGCTGCACGTATCTCAGGATTGGCCTGGAAGGTGAGCTCCGAGTAGGTGAGCCCCTGCTCGGTGAAGAAGTCAGAGACAGCGCCTTGCGTGCTGGTGCCGTCCAGGATGCAGATGGTGGCCCCGTCGAGCTCTGTCACGCTAGACAGTCCAGCGCTGGCCTTCACCATGATGCCCGCGCCGTCGTAGAAGGTCGTCGGTGCGAACGCCACGTTGAGGTCAGCGTCGCGGCTGGCGGTCCAAGTCGTCGTGCGGATGAGCACGTCGATCTCTTTCGCTGCGAGCAACTCGAAGCGGTTGGCAGAGGTGGCCTCCTTGAACTCGACCTTGTTCCTGTCGCCGAAGATGGCTGCGGCCATGGCGTGGCAGTACTCTACATCGTTGCCTTGAGCTGTGCCGTCAGGATTGAGCACGCCGAAGCCCGGAGTGTCGGCCTTGATACCGCAGATCAAGTTGCCACGACTCAGGATCTCATCAAGCGTGTTCTCTCGAGCCTCTTCAGCGGTGGCCTCACATCCAGCTAACATCAGCATGCTGACCACAGCTATAGCGAATAAACCTCTGTACCGTGCCATATCCTCTCCTAGCAATGAAATTTAGACTGTGTCGCCACCGGCCAGTAAATGGCACCCCGCTATACCCGCTAGGGCAATGATAATCGCGATCTGGTCAGCTTGCACGCGCCCATAGTTCGGGTAATCCGAAATAGTATAGCATGTGAGCTTCCTGTTTCAATAAGAGGCAGGGGCGCATGTAAGAATTTTTTAGATAGTACTTTCATACTTTCCATTGATTTTGTGCGCGATGCTACCCACCCGTTTACTAAGGACCGAGTAACTTGTTGGGCCCCCCAACGCGACGATGCACTAATTCCATGGCCTCGTCATTGTCCTCTGCGGTTATAAACCTGAAATCGCTCATTTGAGTGGCGGCCAAGCCTTCTATGAAGCCCTAACGGAGCAGCATCCAGTAACTTGCCCCCTATGGATTGGATGGTTGACATTTGAAAATTGCCATCTTTCTATAATAATGATAAAGTCCGCGCAAGCTGCCCGTGCGGCCGTACGGTGAGGGTTACACTTGGTCTTGACGCTACGGTACAGGCTGCAGTCCTATTAACCAGCGTTCAGTTGGCAAGTTATATATAGAATGACCGCGAGGAGGTTCAAGTGATGTTAAAGCGATGCTTAACTCCCTTCTTGATTCTATTGTTGCCGGTCTTGTTGACCCTGGGTTGTGACGGCATAGCCGGTATAACCGGGGGAGACGACACCTTTACTATAGGTGTGATGGAATCGGTCACCGGGCCGGGAGAGACCTACGGCAACGTAGCGGTGCAGGCCAAGCAGTTGGCGGTGGAGGAGATTAACGCCGCCGGCGGCATCAACGGGAAAATGCTGGAGCTAATCGTTGAGGACTCCAAATGCAGCGCCCAGGACTCCATCACCGCCTACAACAAGCTGACCGAAGTGGACGGGGTGAAGATTATCCTGGGTACCTCCTGCAGCGGGGCGATGCTGGGCGCGGCGCCCTTGGCGGAAAAGGACGGAGTCGTCCTCTTCTCCGGGCTGGCCACCAACCCAGATATCGCCAGCGCCGGAGACTACATCTTCCGCACGGCCATGAGTGACCTGCAGCTGGGCATTGACACCGGCAACGTGCTGTGGGCCGATGGCATCCGCACTCTAGCTACCATCACCGAGTCCACCGACTATGCCGAGGGGGTGCGCCGTACCTCCGTGGCCCAGTTCGAGAAACTAGGCGGGAAGGTAGTGGCCGCCGAAGCCTACAGCTCGGAGGTTACTGATTTCCGGAGCCAGCTGACCAAGCTGATTGGCGAGAAGCCGGATGCCCTGCATATCGCCGCGCAGTCCGAGTTCGCCGGCGGCCTCATCGTCAAACAGGTGCGGGAGTTGGGCTACGATGGTCCGCTCTACTCGGAAATTGTGCCCGTGGGCGCTACTGCCCTGGAGGTTGCCGGGGATGCCGCCGCCGGCCTGAAGGCCATCACCGCGGAGTTGGACCCGTCCAACGCCAAGGGCGTGGAAGTGCTGAAGAACTTCAGGGCCCGCTACGATTACACCACACTGCCTTGGTATATCGGTTCTGCCTATGACGACGTGTACATCACCGCCGAATGCCTGAAGCAGACCGGCGACGATCAGGACGCGGACGGCTTCCGGGACTGCTTGTATGGTATTACCTGGAGCGGCAGCATAGGCACCAACTACAGCTTTGATGAAAATGGCGAGGTAACTGGCCTGGCCAACAGCGTGGTACAGGTCTTGCCACTGGCCGAACGTAACGAGGAGAACCAGGGTTATCGCGTGCTGGGTGCAGCGCCGGTTCAATAGGGCTAGAGCCGGCTTGGCGTAAGCCGAGAGACGATGGACAGGCTTTGGGCGGGGGCGCAGGTTACCTGTGCTCCCCCCGCCTGAGGCCGGTTTTGAGGGGTTCTGCTTGCTAAGATTACTGGTGGGTGAAGGCCGTCCTTCTTTGCGCCAATTCTCGGGCAACCAGTTGCTTGGGGCAACGCTGCTTGCATTGGCGGCAGCCTACCTTGCCTGGAAGGTCCTCCAATCTGGTGATCAGGCCCTGCAGTTCGCCTTCAATGGCCTGTCTGTAGGGGCGGTGTACGCCATCATGGCACTGGGCTTCACCCTGGTTTATAGCACCGTCAAGTTCTTCGACATGTACTACGGGGCAGCCGCAGCACTGGGCGCCTACGGGGTCTATTACCTGCAGTTTCAGCACATAGAATCTGCGCGATACGGGATTGACGGCTTTTTCCTAAACCTATTCCTGGTTGTAATGGTCACTGGGGTGGCCGTATGGGCCTTGCACATTGCACCCAGGCCAAGGCAGGTAACTCGGCTGAACCCGATGGCCCGGCGGGTAATGGAAGGGGCGCTGGCCGCTGGCGCCGGTGTTTATATTGCCTTTGTCCTAGCCTTCCACGCGTTCCTCTACCTCATCCTCAGCCCGGTAGTCGCGTTGGCCGTGGCCTTCCTTATTGGCGGCGTATTCTATCGGATAACGCGGAATCTGCCGGCCATGGCCAAGAGGGTGGTGTTCCTGGCTGGGGTGGTTCTGGCGGCGGTCCTGGGAGCCTCCGCCGGCTTCTTGCTGGCTTACACTCCCGAGGCCAACCTTTATTTGAGCTGGGGTGTGTCCTGCATGCTCGCCGGGTCGGTAGGCTTGGCCCTGTACCGGGGTTTGTACGTGCATATGCGGGAGCGGGCGAGGTCGCCCCTGGTGATGCTGGTCGCCTCCCTGGGCATCCTGCTGGCTATCACGGCCATGATCACCATCGTCTTTCAGAGCGCGCCCCGCCCTCTGCCGGAAGCCTTCGGCGGCGCACCCTTGGTCATCGGCGGCGCAAGTATCAAGGGGTTCAACGTCTTCACTGTCGGCGTAGCCTTCACCAGCTTTCTCGGGTTGCTCCTGCTCCTAAAGCGAACCGCCTTCGGGAAAGCGGTTCGCGCCATCGGCGACGATGAAGAGGTGTCCAAGGTGGTGGGCATCGACACCAAGACGGTGATCGCTCTAGTATTCTTCATCGGCGCGGCCTACGCTGCCCTGGCAGGATTGCTGAGCGGCCACGATACCGCCATCCAACCCAAGATGGGACTGCTGCTGCTGTTGAAGGGCTGGATCGCCTCGGTGGTTGGCGGCATGGGCAACCTCTACGGCGCTCTTCTGGGCGGATTTTCCCTAGGCATGGTCGAACAGTTCGGCATCTGGGACTTGTCCGGCGAATGGAAGGACGTCATATCCTTTGTTCTGCTAATTTTCTTCCTGTCCTTCTGGCCCCGTGGCGTACTGCCAGTGAAGTAGTCCGTACGGTCAACCTGACGGAATCAACGTGATGTCAAAGCTTGCGCAAACCTACAGGAAACTTCGGAGTATGCCCAACGATCCCCAGGGGCCGCTGAGGTTCGCCCGGGGCAACCTGGAGTTGTGGGTGAACTTGTTGGTGATTTCCTGGGCGGTCGCCTTCATGTTGTGGCAAGGTGTGGGCTTTGCCGTCACTCTGGCAACCGTTTTCGCCATCTGGGCGATATTGGCAGTGAGCCTGAACTTAGTGGTGGGCTTTACCGGTCTGCTGTCGGTCGGCCACATCGGCTTTTTCGGCATTGGCGCATACACTACGGCAATCCTCACCTCAACCCAGGCCTACGACCAGTTACGCACCGCGGCGATCCCGACCTTTGGCTGGCCCTTTTTCGCAGCGCTGCCCGTCAGCGTAGTCCTTGCAGGTCTGATAGCCATCGCGGTGGGTGCGGTCCTTAACCGATTTAGAGACGATATCTTTGTCCTGGTCTCCTTCGGTTTTGCGATTATCGCCTACAACATCTTCCTGAATTGGCGCGAGCTAACCCGAGGCGCTTTCGGTATTCACCAGATAGCTAGACCCCAGATAGGAAGCTGGGTGTTGGATGGTGAGGTGGAGTTCCTGGGTCTGGCCTTGGCGCTTCTTGCCCTGGTTATGCTGGTCGCCTGGCTTATCGTGTCCTCCTCCTTTGGGCGGGTGCTAACCGCAATCCGGGAGGATGAACAGGCCATCGAGGTTTTTGGTTACCAGGCGATCCACTACAAGCAGGTCATCTGGGTAATCTCGGCGATGATGGCAGGCTTGGCCGGCGGCTTATTCAGCAGTTGGGCCACCTTTATTGACCCCAACTCCTTCCTGCTGCTGGAGTCTATTCTCCTGGTGGCTATCGTAATCCTCGGCGGGCCGGCCACCATCTGGGGTTCCCTGCTGGGCGCGATGGTTTTTGTACTGCTGGAGGAGGGGATGCGCTTTCTGCCCTTTGTGCCCGCCATCTACAGCGGCCAGGCCCGACAGATTGTGCTGGGTCTCTTGCTGGTCTGGCTTATGATGTTCCGGCCCCAGGGGCTGATGGGAAGGTACAAGCTGTGAACCAGCCCAACCCGATACCCGATCGGCCTATCGCTCTGGAGACGCAGGAGCTCACCAAGCTTTTTGGCGCCGTCCGTGCAGTGGACCGGCTTTCCATAGCGGTGCACCGTGGGGGCATAACCAGCATCGTTGGGCCCAACGGCTCCGGAAAGTCCACCCTGGTGAACCTGCTCAGCGGGACGCTGCCCCTGGACGGGGGGATGGTGGTTATCGACGGCGTTGGCCTACGGGTAGTCAAGGCCCATGAAAGCCCAGGCCACGGCCTCACCCGTACCTTTCAGCAAGTGCGGCTTTTCGACCAGATTAGCGTATGGGACAACATCATGGTGGTCCTGACCAAACGGGGCGTATTCTCCGCGCTGATGGAACGGTCGAAACCGGCGTATAGGGAGAAGGCCAGAGCTATTCTGGAGGATGTGGGAATGTGGGAAAAACGGCAGTCCCTGGCCCTAGACCTCTCCTACGGCCAGCGGAAGCTGCTGGAGATTGGCCGCGCCTTGGCGCTGGATGTTAACACCTACCTGTTAGATGAGCCCTACGCCGGTCTCTTTCCCCAGATTCTGGAGCATGTAAAGGGCATTATGAAACGGATGCGAGACGAGGGCCGCACTATCATCCTCATCTCCCACAACATGGATATTGTCCGAGAGCTTTCCGACTACATCTTTGTTCTCGAGAGCGGCGCTCTCCTCGCCGAGGGAGAAGTAGAGGAAGTTCTAACTAGGGCGGACGTACTAGAAGCCTATTTGGGCGCTTAGCCCGCCAGCCCAACCGGAAAACTACAAGCCACGCTAGCTAATGGAGAACATTAAGTGAACGCTGCAAAGCAGAAAGCCGACACCATGTTTCTTGACCTGGTGGACATATCGGTGCATTACGGGGCGGTAGTTGCCCTGGATGAAATATCCCTGGGTGCCCAGGAGGGCGAGGTTGTGGCGGTGATGGGGCCCAACGGCGCTGGCAAGTCCACTGTCCTCAAGGCCATCATGGGTCTGGCCCCGGTGGTTGCAGGGACTGTGTACTGGCGCCAAAGCCCGTTAACCGCGCCAACCCACGAGATAGTGAAGGAAGGCATCGCCTTTGTTCCCCAGGGCCGGCGCGTCTTTACCCACCTCACCATAGAAGAAAACCTGGAGATGGGGTGTTTGTACTTGGGTGACGGGGAAGAAAAGGAGCGCCGCAAGGATTCGGTGATGGAGGTCTTCCCCGTCCTGCGCCAGAAACGCAGGGACTTGGCCAGCCAGATGTCTGGGGGACAGCAGCAGATGTTGGCCCTGGGCCGGGGACTCATGGCCGCCCCCGACGTGCTACTGCTCGATGAGCCTACACTGGGTCTTGCGCCCGTGGTGGTGAAGGAAACCTTCCAGAAAATCTCCGAGATTAGCCGGATGTTCAATACCACCATTATCGTCGTCGAGCACAATATCAAGGGTGTTCTGGATATTGTCGACCGGGCCTATGTGTTGGACAAAGGCCGCGTTGTGCACAACGGTACTCCTGAATCGATACGAGAAACCGACATACTGACTCAGGTATTCCTGGGGAGCGGTTAATCCCGAATCCCGCTTGCCCAACAGCTAGGCCCGCACGAGAGAAGGCGCATTAGCTACAAACTCAAAGCAAAGCCCCCAGGCAACTCCCTGGGGGCTAATTCGTGGGTAATATGAGGTGCCGAGGCCCAGGATCGAACTGGGGACACCGCGATTTTCAGTCGCGTGCTCTACCGACTGAGCTACCTCGGCACAGAGGCACAACCCCTAGAGGCAGCCACCAGGAGCGGCAACTCCTAGATTGTACGCCTAGCCACCAGGGCAGCGGCAAGAGCTTATTGAGGGGGTTGTGTTCAAAGGGCCACTGCTGCTTTCAAGTGCAGCACACCCGTATTTACCCCTGTGGCCTCACCGCTGCGGCAAGAGTTGCTACGGCTGCACGGTAATCGTGCCCCGCAGCGCAGCGATTGTACGGGAGCGCTCCAGAACTCGAAGTTGCCTTTGGCGCTGGCGCAAAGAGCCCACTGCCTAAAGGAACAGAACTAAGTCGAAGTTGCCCGGCGTGGCATAGGTGTGAGCCCAGGATTGGTCTTTGCCTATCTCTCCCAGCAGGAAGTCGGGGCCCTGTATCTGGTGGATGGCCGCGCCCCGGTTGGTGAACATGACCACGCAGCCCTCGTGCCTCGCCAGCGCGTGAGCGAATTGCGCGGGCATTGAGCTGGTCCCATCCTCCCAGCATGGGGCCCTGTATCTGGTGGATGGCCGTCCCCGGTTGGTGAACATGATGCAGATGGGTCCAGCGCCTGGCACAGCCGTCGTGGTCGGCAGCGGCGCGGCAATGGTAGCGGTAGCGGCAGCCGGCGGTGTTGGGCTGGGCGTAGGTTGCGGCACTTCTTCCTGCGCACATGCTGTAGTCACCAGCAAGAACGCCAACAGGGCAGGAATCCTACCGCGTAGGAGGCAGAAACTCATCGCCACCATCCACCGGTAGAGCGATACCGGTGATCCACGCAGCCTCGTCCGATGCCAGATAGAGCGCGGCGTAAGCGAAGTCCGCGCCGTGGGGCCGGCGCACCAGCCCCTGGGGCGGCAGCTCGATGCGTTCCCCTTCGACCGGGGTGTTTACGCCTCCTGGCGGGCAGATGCAGACTACCCGGATATTATCCGCTCGATAAGCCTTTGCCAGGCTCTGGGTGAGGCCAATAAGCCCCGCCTTCATAGCAGCGTAGCCGGGATGGGCCTGCAGGCGCACCGTGCGGTTGGCGGAAACCAGGACGATGACGCCGCCGCCCTGTTGCTGCATCACGGGAATGACCTCTTTGGAGCAGACGTACGCGCCCCGCATGTTGATGCCCATGAGATACTCCCAGGTTTCTTCTGGCGTCTCGTGGAGCTTCATCCCCTGTGCCGCAGAGTCGCCCAGGTTGTCGTAGAGGATATCGATCCGGCCGTAGCGGTTCTGGGTCTCCTGGATGAGGTGTTGCGCTCCGGCGGCAGTGGTGAGGTCGCCGGTAATGACCGTCGCTTCTCCACCCACGGCGGTGATGCGGTCGGCGATGGCTTGCAGCGGTTCAGCGCGGCGGGCGGAGAGCACGATCTTGGCGCCCTCCTGGGCAAAGAGCATCGGCACGGCTGTGCCCATGGTGCCTCCCGCTCCGGCTATGACGGCAACCTTGTTTTCAAGACGCATGTATGACTCCTAGGGTTTATGAGTATCCTAAGCTGCTCTGCGGTCTACTTCAAGGGTTGTGCACACGGCAATTAGCCCTCCATAGGGGTTAGTATCAAGAAGGCGGCTTCCGCTAGAATGGATACATGGATGCAGAGGAACGACGAGAAGATAGCGCGCCGGAGGTGAAGGGCGACGAGCCTACAAACGGGGCGACGGAGCCCGAAGCCGTCCCCCACCCAGCCTCTGACGAATGGGTGGGACAAGCGCCCGTTCCTAGAGAACCGGCCCGTGCAGCGTCGACTAGCATGGCCGCCCCGCCGCCGCCACCCTCCGGTCCGCCTACGGATATCGGCGTGCCCTCAGGGGGCTTTCCGGGCAGGCAAGACCCCGCTGACCGCCTTATGAGCTACGGCCAGCACCTAGAGGAAGTGCGTGACCGGCTGGTGAAGTCGGTGGTGGGCCTGGTGATAATGGTAGCAATCTCCTTCCTATTCACCGACTATGTCTTCGAGATCCTCAAGTCACGTGCGGAGGGGGTGACCCTCATCCGTACGGGTGTTGCGGAGATGGTGGGAACGTACGTGAAAGTAGCCTTCATCAGTGGAGCAGTACTCTCCACACCGCTGTGGCTCTACCAGATAGTGATGTTTGTTGCGCCGGGCCTTAAGCCACCAGAGCGGCGGTTCCTCCGCTTTGCGCTGCCTGCGGTGCTGGCGTCCTTCATTCTGGGCGTGCTCTTTGCCTTCTATGTGTTATTGCCGCCGGCGTTGAACTTCCTGCTGCACTTCAAGGAAGACCTGGTGGTGCCGCTTATCCGCGTGGGTGATTACGTGGGAGTGGTGACCGCGCTCCTCTTCTGGATTGGCCTTATCTTTGAGACTCCGCTCATCCTATTTGTGCTGGCCCGCATTGGCTTGGTGACACCGGACAAGCTGAAGCACTTCCGTCCCTACGCCATTGCCGGAGCTTTTGTGCTTGCAGCCATCATCACCCCCACGGTGGATCCGGTGAACCAGACGATTGTGGCGGTTCCCATTATCCTCCTGTATGAGGTTGGCATTCTGCTCTCGCATCTGGCGGTCAAAGCCAGGGAGGCAAGTGGCTGATCCGCGGGTAGCGCTGATCACCGGCGGCGCTAGGGGCATTGGACGGGCGGTTGGCGTGGCGCTGGCCGCGGAGGGCTGGTCCGTTGCCTTCTGCTATCGCTCCAGCGTTGCAGATGCCGAGGAAACGCTGGCGGGCATCCAGGCAGCGGGAGCGCAGGGCATGGCCGTGCAGGCCGATGTCTCCGATCAGGCCGCGTGCGCCGATCTAGTGGGGCAGGTTGCGACGCGCTGGGGACGCATCGATGCGCTGATCAACTGCGCCGGCCCGTACCATCGCGTGAACCTCTTAGAGGAGAGCGACGAAGGCTGGCACGAGATGTTTGATAACAATCTTCACCCTTTGTTCTATCTGTCCAAGGCTGTTGCGCCGGGCATGCAAGAGCGGGAGTGGGGCCGGATTATCAGCTTCAGTATGGCTAACGCCGACCAGATGGTGGGCCAGCCAAACGTCACGGCCCACTACATCGCTAAGGTGGGGGTCCTCATCCTCTCTCGCAGCCTTGCCCGAGCGCTTGCGCCCAAGGGCATCACAGTGAACTGTATCTCGCCGGGGTTCATAGACTCCGGCAGCGCGCCGGCGGAAGAGCTGGCCCGGATGGAGCGGAACATCCCCGCGGGTTACGTAGGTTCCACGGAGGACGCGGTAAACGCGGTGCGGTACTTACTTTCAGATGAGGCGCGCTACGTTAATGGAGCAAACATCCACCTGAGCGGCGCGTGGGGTGTGTAACTAGCGTCTAAACGGACCCCAGCCTCGTGGGCGCTTTGCCTCAGCGCCGTTGTCCTGTATGAACCAGTGGGTATGTTGCCAGACGGTTGTGACGCCAAAGATTCCGCGCCGGCCATCTTCTGCGGAGGTCTTCTCCGGCGACTGCTCGTAGGGGGAGAGCGCACGTGATCGGGCTTTGTCCACCGCCGTTTTTGCTACTTTGCCCGCCACCTGCCGTGCGGCCCATTCGACCGCTTTACCTATCACCAGCGCGGTGACGCCTCGCCGCACGATAGTAGGCACGCTTGGCATGTGATACTGCGCAACGCGGCGCTCCGGTAGGACGGTTGGTATGCGTAGGTCATGGACGGGTACGCCACAATGACGGCAAAAGTTGTCGTCGGCCTCTATATGGACTGAGCAGGTCGGGCAGTTCATGGGGACTCCTCACAAGGAAGGTGCCCTGATTGTAGCACGGGTCTACTGGGTCTTAAAGCTCCAAATAGGCCCCCATGCCACCTGGACGCCGTCGCCTTGTACACGAGGCCGCACCCGGAAGTTATAGGTGGTCTGTTCCGTCAACTCCGGCGTAGTCCAGCTGTTGGGCGGGTTGCTTACGCCGCCGTGGACTAGGTTATACCACACGGAGGACACCGGGCCTTGCTCCCCAAAATTGGGGTCAGGGCTAACCTGCACCTCGTAGTAGTAGACATCCACAAAGTCGTTGTTCCACTGAAGAACCTGGGGCGCGAGGTCAACGGTTGCGCCATCGGTGGGCGTGACGAGGGTGAGCCGGCTGCTGTCTCGCACCGGCGTCCGGAAGGTCTGTTCCTGCGACCATGATCCCCAGCTTGGGTCGTCCTCAGGGGCAAAGGTAGTGCTGGTAGTAGTGCGCACGCGCCAGGTGTAGCCCAAGTCCGGGAGTAGGCCGTACCAGCCAGGAGGCGACGGCAGAGCGAAGCTGGTCGCATCGCCAAGGATAAGGTTCACCCCGGGGCCGTCATTCAGGGCGGGAATGAGCTGCAGGTGCACCTGGGTAGTGCCCGGCGGGTTGACCCAGGCGAGGGCGGTGGTTATTGCGGCGAGGGTTGAGGCGTCCCGAGGGTGATAGGGCTCGGGCTCCGAGCCGACGCCAAGAGTCGGTAGGGTCACCGTGCCCCACTTTGGCCACTCCACACTCACGTCGCCATGTCCGCTGGTATTGAGTGGGTAGCGGTAGTACTCAAAGGTGTGGGCGTCATAGGTCTCGATGCGGAACCCGAAAGAGCCGCCCAGCCCTACGGAGAGGTCGCTGGGATCGCTGCTAAACAAAGGTTTGGTGAACTCGTAGCGATACGTGCCTGCTGTGTAAGTCGCCTTGGCAAAGCCGTTCTGCTGGGGGTCGCTTGCCCAACCGGAGCCGTGCCAGAAGAGGTCGGAGGAGCTGCTGCCTTCATAACGAAGAGCGTCCTCTGCGCCAGCGGTCGCGATGCCATCGTTGTTGGCGTCTAAGTTAATCTCAGCTATCTCCTCGCTGGACATGGTGGAGTCGCTCAGAATCATCGCGATGTAGAGGTCTGTGGTCGTGTTGGCGATATAGAGCTCTGCAGTGCTGGTGTTGGCAGGATTGTTGAAGCCATTGAGGGTTATCTGGACAGGGTTAGCCCATTCCCCCTCAGAGATAGTGCCGTCTACAACCGGCGCTGTGTTCATTAGGGTGCTCACCAGCGCCGGCCCGTTGCCCGCTAGGCGCGCCATCTGTGTAGTAGACGCCGCTGATGATGCGGTGGGAAGCGGAAGCGATGCTGTTAAGCACGCAGCAAGCACCAGGCCAATGGAAACCATTGAGCGCAACCATTTGGACATCACTTAGCCCTTTTCCTCCTGCCTGACCGGTTTTGCGTTATGGGTCACGGAGACAATTGGAGGAAAGTTTAAGTTAGGGCATGGGTTACTTCAGTGATTTGTGGCACGCTAGAGGGTCCTGAAGCTCCATGTCTGGCTCCACGCCACGGGTGTGCCATCGCCTTGGACACGAGGCCGTACCCGCCAATAGTAGGTGACGTTTGGTTCAAGGGCAGGGGTAAACCAGCTATTGGTCGGGTTGCTGACGCCGCCGTGCACCAGGTTATACCACACAAAGGAAACGGCGCCTTGCTCGCCAAAGTTGGGGTCTGGGCTTACCTGCACTTCGTAGTAGAAGACGTCGTTGTACGTGCTCAGCCATCGGAGCGTTTGCCGCGTGTTGGTGATGTCGGCCCCGTTCCTGGGAATGATGTTCACAAGGTTAGCGCTGGTGCGTATAGGTGTGCGGAATGTGCGTTCATGCGTCCACGGTCCCCATGAGGGATCGTGCTCAGAAGCGCTAGTGGCCTTTGCGCTGGTGCGGACACGCCAGGTATAGCTCATGTCTGGAAGCAGGCCGTACCAGTCGGGCGGACCGGGTACTAACAAGCTGCTTACGTTGCCGAGGATCAGGTTGACACCGGGGCCGTCGTTGTTAGCGGGGATTACCTGCACGTGCACCTGGGTGGTGGCCGGCGGGTTGGTCCAAGTGAGGGTAGTGCTCATAGTGCTGAGCTGCGTGGCGTTCCCTGGGCCGGTGAGGGTGGGCGTGTCCGTCACGCTGGCTTCAGCGAGGACGAGGTCTGCCCATTTCTCCCACTCGTCTGTGGAATCGCCCTGCGAGGTGGTGTTCGGGGGATAATGGTAGATTTCTACAGGTGAGTTGTCTTTCGTCTCGATGCGGAACCCCATGACGCTGCCGGGCGCAACGGACATATCATGGCCATCACCAGAACTGAGGGCCTTGCGAAACTCGTAGGTGTAGGCGCCGCTGGCCCAGGTCACCGCTGCCTCGCCGTGCTGGTGGACGTCGGTCATCCAGTACCCTGGGCCCCAGTAAAGGTCGTACAAGCCGCCGACATAGCGGATGGCGTCCTCCAGGCCCTGGATTGCAGAGTGGTTGTGGGGCGTATCGAAATCCAACTCAACGGCATCCGTCTCCGAGCTGCTCTCGTCGGGAATGATGAGACCGATGTAGAGGTCTGTGGCGGTGTTGGCTACGTAGAGCTGGACGTCAGCGGTGTCGGCTGGGACGAACTGGCCGTTCATAGTGAGAGGGATCGCTGGCCCCAATTCGTCCGACGAGATACTGCCGTCAATGGTAGGAGACTCGAAGAGGAAGGTAGCCTTGATGACACCGCCCTCCGTCGTCAGCCGCGCCAGGTCCTCCGGTGCAGCCTGCGTGAAGTCAGAAGTACCCAGGGACAATAGGAGAACAGGAAGGATAAGACCGATGGTGCGTAGACGGCGACGGTTCATAAGCACGTATCTCCAGCATACTTGTTGGGATGATGGCTAAGTGTATCTGACTATCACTTTCTATTGTAAGTCCTACGAGCTTCGTTTTACCTCCGCCCGCGCGGCTTGCCGGCGATGCGCTCACCCAGCTTGCGGACATCGTCGTCCTGCAGTAGAGAGAGCTGGCGGCGCAGTTCGACGACCTGGTCCCGCAGCAGGGCTGCCTTCTCGAACTCCAGCGCCTTGGCGGACTGTTTCATCTGGGTTTCCAGGTCCCGGATGAGGCGGGCTAGCTCATCCTTCGGGATGTTCAGCTCGCCGTTAGCGAGATAGGGGGCCTGCTCCTCCGCCACATGCCTCACGCGGTTGGTGATGTCTCGGATGGCCTTGCGGATGCCCTGGGGCTCGATGTTGTGGGCGTGGTTCCACGCCTCTTGGATGGTGCGGCGGCGGTTCGTCTCTTCAATGGCGATGCGCATGGATTCGGTGACCACGTCCGCGTACATGATCACCTGGCCGTCTATGTGGCGCGCGGCCCGGCCAATGGTCTGGATGAGGGAGCTGTGGGAGCGCAGGTAGCCCTCTTTGTCCGCGTCCAGGATTGCCACCAGGCTCACCTCCGGCAGGTCCAGGCCCTCCCGCAGCAGGTTGATGCCTACTACTACGTCATAGACGCCCAGGCGGAGGTCGCGGAGGATCTCCACCCGCTCAAAGGTCTCTATCTCCGAGTGGAGGTAGTGGGTGCGGACGCCCATCTCCTTCAGATAGTCTGCCAGCTCCTCCGCCATGCGCTTTGTTAGTGTGGTCACGAGGGCGCGCTGGCCTGCCTCGGTGCGCTGCCGGATGTGTGCCAGGAGGTCATCGATCTGGCCTCGGGTCGGCCTTACTTCGATGGGTGGGTCGAGCAGGCCGGTGGGCCGGATGATCTGCTCCACTACCTGCTCGCTGTGCTCGTACTCAAAGGGCCCCGGCGTGGCCGAGAAGTAGATGACCTGGTTTATGTGGTTCAGGAACTCGTTGAAATTAAGGGGCCGGTTGTCCATGGCAGAGGGGAGCCGAAAGCCGAACTCCACCAGGGTCTCCTTGCGGGCACGGTCGCCCATGTACATGCCGCGCACCTGGGGCAGCGTGATGTGGGATTCATCCACCAGCAACAGGTAGTCCGAGGCGAAGTAGTCCAGCAGCGTCCACGGCTGAGAGCCGCAGGCCTGAGGTGAATCGCCTGCCGGGCGATGCCGCCGCGCCAGGTGGCAAGAGTAGTTTTCTATGCCGGCGCAGTAGCCCGCTTCCCGCATCATCTCCATGTCATAGTTAGTGCGGGCCTCTAGGCGGGCGGCCTCTAGCAGCTTGCCGTTGGCCCGCAGGTAGGCCACCTGTTGCTGCTGTTCCGACTGTATGTCCTCAATGGCTACGGTGAGCTTCTCCTGGGAGGTCACGAAATGCTTGGCAGGGTAGATATCCACCTTATCCAGGTCGCCCAAAAGCTCGCCGGTTAGGGGATCGATCTGCACGATGCGCTCCACTTCATCGCCCCAGAACTCTACCCGCACGGCGATCTCTTCGTAGGCGGGTTGCACCTCCAGAGTATCGCCCCGGATGCGGAAGCGGCCGCGTGTGAAATCCATGTCGTTGCGTTCGTACTGCATGTCCACCAGGCGGCGTATCAGGCGGTCGCGGCGGGTCTTCTCGCCTTTGGTCACGCTGGTCACGAATCCTTGGTACTCCTCAGGGTCGCCCAGACCGTAGATGCAGGAGACAGAGGCGATGATGATGGTGTCCGAGCGCTGCAGCAACGCGCGGGTGGCGGCGTGGCGCAGCTTGTCTATCTCCTCGTTGATGTCCGCATCCTTCTCGATGTAGGTGTCTGTCTGAGGGATGTAGGCTTCCGGCTGGTAGTAGTCGTAGTAAGAGACAAAGTACTCCACCTGGTTGTGGGGGAAGAAGTCCTTGAACTCCTGGTAGAGCTGGGCGGCCAGGGTCTTGTTGTGGCAGAGGACCAGGGTGGGCCGCTGCACCTGCTGGATGATGTTGGCCATGGTGAAGGTCTTGCCGGAGCCGGTGACGCCCAGGAGGACCTGGTGGGTCATCCCGCCGTTCAGTCCCGCGACAAGTTTCTCGATGGCCTGGGGTTGGTCGCCGGTAGGCAGGAAGTCAGAGACGAGTTGGAAGTCTGGCATAACTCTATTCTACGTCATTCTGTGCGGCGAAGAATCCAATAGTTTGCCAGGCAGGTTAAGTAGATTCTTCGCCATCGCCTTTGGCGAGTCCTCGGAACGACAGGGCATGGTTGGTGGTCATACCCATCTTCGCACTGCTTTTAGATAGCTCTGGTATGTGTTTCCAAAGGCTGCCAGTAGATTACGCTCCTCATATGGAATAACCAGGGTGTGTATTACCGCGAAAAAGAGCACAGGCGCAATGAGCGCGCTCAGAGAACCAAGATTGACCGCCCAGCCCGTCGCCATGATGAGGTCTGCCACATAGATGGGGTTGCGGGAGTAAGAAAAAGGCCCAGTAGTGACCAGCGCTGAGGGAAGTTGTCCCGGTACGGCCGTGGTGCGGTGCCGCCGAAGGGTGAGCAGTCCCCAGGCAACCAGCAGCAGACCAAGTCCTATCAGCGCCCAGCCCACGTTATTCCAGGGTGCAGGCAGTAGCCGGGCGATGGGGAAGGATCGGTTGAAGATGCTAGCCAGGAAGAGAGAGGCGACCAGCGTTAGTAACGGGACGGGAGCGAGCCATGTGCTGGTCATTGAGACGTTCGGACTAGAGTTTATGTTGAAGCAAATTACAAGCGGGGATGTTAGTCTGGCGGTTTTCTCTTATCGAGGACCCATTGCCCAGGAGTCTGTTCGGAAAAGTTCACGTTCCTGCCTCTACCTATAGCCTTATATTTTTCAGATAAACGTGATGGAAAGTTTGTCAGGGTTATGCTTGATTCTGGATGAATTATGGAACTTCAAGCAGTTCATCGAATTGTTCGATGGGGTGAGGCCTATTCCAGTAAAGTCTAAAGAAGGATCGTTTTCGGACCTAGGTAAGTGAAGCTCTGAGACCTTGGGCTGATTCAAGCGTTCTAAGCCGTGCTCTCAAATCTCTTCATAATCAGAGGATCAATCTTGCTGGAGACAGCTACATATGCACTATCGTAGTTCTCTAGGTGGATTTTGGCGTCCCAGTTATTCCACCTAGCCCTCTGACCAATGGTTATCATCTTCCGCGTTGGCCTCGCCATCGTTGCAATGGCGGCATAACGCGTGATGTACCGTTGCGTCCTTGCCTGAGAATACTGCTCTTCTATTCTGAGTAATACCATCCCAGGATTGAGTGTACTACTCATGCCTCAGCCATTTTGCCTAGCTACCGGAATGCCAAGCCGTTTTGCAAGCGGGGTAAAACTACTCCTAGCAGAAACGTCTAAGGGTTACCGCGCCAATCGTTGACGGTGAGCCGGGGTTGGGCAGCAAATATGACGAACGTGATCTCTTCAGTGCACTAATCTAGTTCAGCTACCTCGTGCGTCCTAAGGGTCTCGGGTATGTCAGTGCTGCCATCAAGTAAACGCAGGTTGAATAGTTTGGCGCCGTGGTTGGTACCCCTAATTCTTCAAGGATATCTGCAGGCACACTGGTGAAGGTTGCGCCGGTATCCACTAAAGCCTCAACCGTCCCCTTGCGTCTGCCTGAGGGGCCAATGAGGGTGATTGGGTAGAAAAATGTGCCCATAACGTTCTCATTGTACTGCCAGAATGGATCTCAGGAAGAAATAAAGGTCTAAATGAGTCTTATCTGAGTGAGCTTACAGCCCCACCAGCACGTCGTTGCCGTCTATGCGGACGGGGAAGGTGGCCACGGGGCCGGGGGCGATCCAGTCCAGGTTCTTGCCGGTGCGCACGTCGAACCGGGCGTCGTGACAGGGGCAGGTGAGGGTGTGCTCTCTCAGCCAGCCGTCGGAGAGATTGCAGTACAGGTGGGAGCAGATATCGTCGATGGCATAGAAGGAGCCGTCCAGGTTGAAGAGGCCAATGTAGTTGCCCTCAACCTTTATCTGGAGCGCCGTGCCGGGGGCTAGATCAGAAACCTGAGCTACTTTAACGTAGCGTTTCTCCTGGGTAGCGGGTTCTCTACGTGCCTCCAATCGTTCCTCCACTGGCGGCTTCCGGCTGGGTCAGAGCTACCAAGATGTCGTTGCCGTCTATGCGAATGGGGAAGGTTGCCAGCGGCCGCGGCGACATGTAGTCTTCCGGCGCACCGGTGCGCACGTCAAAGCTTGCGCCGTGGCAGCCGCAGATGAGGCTGTAGCCTTTCACCCAGCCGTAGCCCACAAAGCAGAAGGCGTGGGTGCAGATGCCGTCTACGGCAAAGAACTCGTTGCCGGTGCGGACGATGGCGAGGAATTGGCCCTCCACCTCCAGGGGAATCACGGACTCCGGCTCTAGGGCGGCGACCTCCGCCACTTTAACAAAAGACGGTACGGACAAGGTGTGCGTTCAGCCTATGACCAGACGAGGTTGATATCGTCGCCGTCTACCTGCAGCTGGTAGGTGTCCACATGGCTGCCGACGATTGCAGGGCCGGTCTCTACCCGGCCAGTCTTCACATCGATGACACTCCCGTGGCAGGGGCAGATTAGCCCGTCTCCCTCCAGCAGCCCGTCCGAGATGTGGCAGCGTTCGTGGGGGCAATCGTCCTCTAACGCGTAGTACTCATCTCCGAGCCTAACGAGCGCGATGCGCCATCCTTCTACGTTCACACCTATAACAGGCTCGGACAGGAGCGCGCTTTTCTCGGCGACTTTCTTGAGTTCCGGCATACTAACTCCTCAGGTAGGCGTGATAATGAGCTACTAGACCTGCTCCATGATTTCGGCGTTGAAGTCGGCATTAAAGTAGACCTTTTGCACGTCGTCAAGCTCTTCCAGCCGGTCTACTAAGCGCAGGAACTGGAGCGCTTCCTTCTCTTCTAAGAACACGGAGATCTTGGGGACCATGACCATCTCGCTGGACTCCATGGCGATCCCCTGCTCCTCAAGGGACCGCCGCACCTGCTCCAGGTCATGGGGCGCGGTGTGGACTTCTATCGAGTCTTCCTCTATCTTCACGTCTTCTGCGCCGCTATCGATGACTTGCAGCGCCAGCTCTTCTGGATCGGCCTTTTCTACAGTGAGACTGATGATGCCCTTCTGGTCGAAGGTCCAGGCGACCGCACCGGCCTCTGCCATGTTGCCGCCGCTCTTGGTGAAGACGTTCCGGAGGTCTGAGATAGTGCGATTTCGATTGTCGGTCAGGGCGTCTACCAGGATGGCAACGCCGCCGGGGCCGTAGCCCTCGTACATCACCTCTTCAAGAGACGCGCCATCGCCGCCGCCGGTAGCGCGTTTAATGGCGCGGTCAATGTTTTCCGCGGGCATATTCTCTGCGCGGGCGCGCTGTACGGCCAAGCGCAATCTGAAGTTGGAAGTGGTGTCCGCTCCACCTTGGCGGGCGGCCACCGAGATCTCGCGGCCTAGTTTGGTGAAGACCTGGCCGCGTTTGGCATCAGCGACGCCCTTCTGTCGTTTAATCTGCGACCATTTTGAATGACCAGACATAGTACGCTCCTCCTCATTACTGAGTCATGCAGGGTGGGAGCACCCTAAGTGGTTGAGCCGGTGTCTTCTGCTTGCCAGACTGCCACCACATCAGGCTCGTCTTCAAGGCGGAGCCTGCTGGCGTGGTCGGCCCATCCCCAGATCAGATGGGTGCGGTCGGTCGGATTGTCTGTGCCTATCTCATCGCGGCCTGCGGACTTGACCTGAGGGGGCGTGCTGGCATCCCACCGAAAGCCTGCCAGTTGCAGGGCCAGCGCACGCTCTTGCAGCGCCTCGCTTCCGAGCGATACCGGAAGGCGAAGCTCTACCGCCACCCGATCTGCCATCTTGGGAGACAAAGTAGCATGGAGCGCGGCAGCGCGTCTACCTGCAGCCGGTTGGTTCAAGGTTGGCTCCTTATCGTATGGACTAAGTACGGCTTGCCCCTGTCGACGGACGAGTGAGAATTCCGTTCATAGTGAGCCTGTCGAACCCTGCGTAGCGCGCCTGATAGGTACTGGCGCGCTGTGTGTCTATTAGCTAGTGCTCGGTATTTGCAACGGGCGCCAATACGGGCAGCTCTCGCCCCAGGGGGTGGTCCCGCTGCTGTAGCATGAAGTGGAACTTGGGCACGCAGTTGGGGTCGTCCTGTAAGCCGCAGGCGGAGCAGTCACCGTGGCGGCAGTCTAGAGTCACCTTATCCAGCCAGGTGTAGCGATACTCTCTCCACAGGAAGCCGGGCGTCACACCATCCTTGATATGGTTCCAAGGGAGGGTCTCGCTCAGAGGGCGCTCCCGGTAGGCGTACCACTCCGGGTCCAGGCCGGCTTCCGCAAAGGCCTCCTCCCAGAGCTCCCACTTGAAGTAATCGCTCCAAGCGTCGAATTTGGCGCCCTTCTGCCACGCACGGTAAATGACCTCGCCTAAACGGCGGTCGCCCAAAGCCAGTACGGCTTCGAGCATGGCCTCTTTTTCGTCAGACCAGCCAAAGTGGACGCCCTTTATCCGCAGCCCCTCTTGCAGTGCTTTTATCTTTGGGGCAAGGGCTTCAGGGCGCTCTTGGGCGGCCCACTGGAACTGAGAGTGAGGCTTGGGGACAAAGATATTGCAGCTTACGGAGATGCGGGCGCGCCCGCCGGCGTGCTTGCGGCCGATCTTCATGGCTTTCTGCACCATCTCTGGAATCCCCATCACGTCTTCCAGGGTTTCCGTGGGCAGTCCAATCATGTAGTAGAGCTTGATGTGGCTCCAGCCGTGGCTGAAGGCGGCTTCTACCGCGTTGAGCAGATCCTCATCAGTGAGGGATTTGTTGATGGCGTTGCGTAGCCGCTGGCTGCCGGCCTCCGGCGCAAAGGTGAACCCTCCCTTGCGAGTGGGCTCCATTGCCTCCACCAGGTCTATCGACACGGTTTCGACGCGCAGGCTGGGGAGGGAGATAGAGATGCCGCGGTCCCGGAAGCGGTCGTGGAGCTTGCGGACCAGGGTAGGCAGGTCGTGGTAGTCGCTGGTGCTCAGGGATACAAGGGAGAACTCGGTGTAGCCGCAGTTGTCCATCAACTCCTGAACGGCTTCCATCACCTCCTCGTGGCTGCGCTCCCGGAGGGGACGGTAGATGATGCCTGCCTGACAGAAGCGGCAACCACGGGTGCAGCCCCGCTGAATCTCGATGCAGGCGCGGTCATGAACGGTCTGGATGAAGGGCATCACTGGCGTCGAGAGGTTCGGCAGCAGTGTCTCCACCTGGCGTTTGGCCACCGCGGGCGGCACTTCCGGGCGCGCCGGACCAATGCGGTCAATGCTGCCGTCAGGATGATAGGTGGGCTGGTAGAACTCGGGCACGTAGACGCCGGGAATCTGCGCTGCGGCCAGAAGGAACTCCTCGCGCTCGTCGCGGCCGGGTGCATCGATGCCCCTCGTCTCCAGGTGCGTCTTGTATTCCTCCACAAGCTGGAGGAACTCGGAGAGCACTTCCTCGCCCTCGCCCAAGAGGTAAACGTCGAAGAAATCCACCATGGGCTCGCCGTTGAGGACGCCGCTGCCGCCACCCATAACGATGGGGAAGGGGGACTGGCGCTCTCGGCTGAGGACGGGGATGCCGGCCAAGTCCAGCATGGTGAGCACGTTGGTGTAGGTCATCTCCCAACCTAGGGAGACCCCGAATACGTCAAAGTCCTTGATGGCGTGGCGGGTCTCCAGGCTGAAGAGGGGCAGGCCCTCCTTGCGCATCTCCGCCTCCATATCCAGCCAGGGGACATAGACGCGCTCACAGAGAAAGTGGCTGTGCTTGTTGACGATGTCGTAGAGGATGGCGAGGCCGTTGTTGGACATGCCTATCTCGTAGACGTCGGGGTAGCTCAGGGCCATACGCACGGGCACGTCCGACCACTCCTTGGCGATGCTGTACAGCTCTCCGCCGGTGTAACGGGCGGCCTTCTGCACGCGCGGCAAAAGGTGGTCGATATTCACGGTGGATGGTTGGTTCACGGGAGCTCCTCTACTGACAAAGAGACCGGAGCAACTGCAAGGCTCCGGACACCTAAAAAGTATAGCAGGAGTAAGAAGAGGGCGACAAGGCTAAATAGGGTTACAAGAGAAGTGCACTACGCTCGGCGCCAGGGCATCTTGGCTGCACCGGACAAATATACTACTGCTCTACTGTTCAGCCTTGCTCTGACCATGGTTTAGGCAGAGGAATTACTTCAAGGAGTAACAGAGGTAGATATTAATAGCAGCGACGACAATGAGGACAAGAATTCTCTACCACTCAGCCTGCCTAAAAAATTTATGCCCAATATAAGCGTCGTTCTTATGAAGCGGAAATCGAAAGAGGTATTAAAGTACGTTGGGATGACCAACTCTATGCGACGCCTTCTGCTGCGGCGGTTGTGATCACTAAGAGTCCCGTCAACGGCTGGCGTTTCTGGCGGTTCGTCGATCCAAATACAGGTGAGCGAAAGCCAATCGGTGATCTACGAGATAAATTGCGTCAGGGAACAATTCAGCTTAACTAGGGTGTGTTGAGTCATGCATAAACTCGTCCTCAAGCGCCGTGAGCTAGTTCAGATGCTGGAGCATAACAGCTTCGTAGCGCTGGGGCGACGTGGAACGAGTCACGTGCGCTATCGGGGAGTAATAGATGGCGTGGCTAAGCTGGTGACTATGTGGACGAGTCGATAGACGAGTATCAGGCGCGATCACACACAGCCTTGTACTACATCGTTTCTGCGCAGCTTGGCTTCTTTGGGGAACGGAGAGGGTCAGCGAATGAGGGTTGGGAGCGGTTCTATGCCGGGCATCCAGATATCGCGCGTAGGGCAGGCGTGACGTATCGCAAGTGGGACAGGGAGAACAGCTAAGTAGCTATAAGTAGCAGAGCCGGGTCTCATGGGTGGCGCCGCTGCCATTCTGGCGCTTGGGTCCGATCAAGTCTTTAATCCATGAACTCAACTCAGCTCTGAAGAGTTTGGCATACAAACGGAGCCGCTCAGCCTTTGGGATTGGGCGTAGTAGCTCTTCACGAGGTATACCTACCTCAGCAGCATCCTGGACGTAGCTCTGGATGAGTGCCTCAAGTTCCGCCATAGCTTCCTGGAGAGTTGAGCGTTGTACGTAAAGGCCCAGGTCAATGCACACGGCTTTAAAGAGTGCACCCTCTCTCAGCGCGATGCAACGGAGCGCCAAACGATTGTCAGTCTCTGTTAGCTGGTCGGTCACTGTTCGTTACTCGATAAAGTATTCAGCTTAATTCTAAGCCATTATAGACCACATGAAAAAAATCTGTTCTTATTTCTTATTATAGAAGAGGAGGCGTGAGGGCAAGCAGCTAGGTTCGCCCGCCCGGGGATGCCGCCTCTTCCGGAGCGGCTTGCGATGGGGCGGCTTCAGGGCGCTGCCGGGGGGCAAGCTCCTGCATTAGTGAAGACGCTGCCAGCGCAATGAGTGCGGTGAGGACGCCAAACAGGAAGATGCCGCCCACCGCCATGCTGAACGCCTCGTGGACGGCCCTGACAATGCCAGGCACCATAGGTTCCAACGCAGCACGCGCCTGCTCCGGCACGCTAGTAAGGATAACGCTCTGCAGGTTCACTCCCACGCCCACGAGCCGGTCGATGGCGTTGGGGCCGAACTGGTCGAGCACCTGGGGCGGGACACTGTTGGCGGCGAGACGCGCGGGTAGCTCAGCTTGGAGCCGAGTGCCGAAGAGGGTGCCGATAACCGCCAAGCCAACGGAGCCGCCGATCTGCCGGAAAAAGGTTAGGTTGCTCGTTGCAACACCCAGCCTGCTGTATGGCACCGCATTTTGCACCACGATAGTGTAGACCGACATAGTGGGGCCTATACCAATGCCCGTAATGAACATCCATACCCATAGCATTGGTAGCGGCGTGTCTACCCCAATGCGGCTCATGAGGAACATGCCTAAGGCAGCAGTAGAAACTCCTCCCAGAAGGATCGCTTTGTGATGTCCCTTGCGGGAGACTATCTGGCCTGACGCAACGGAGCTGATGAGCAACCCGATGAGGAGGGCCAGGACCTGGTAGCCCGATTCGGTGGCGCTTGCGCCGCGGACCACCTGGAACCAGCGGGGTAAGAAGATGACAGCCCCGAAGAAGGCCGAGCTGATGAAGAATACTGAGACGATGGCCGCGGAGTAGGTGCGGTTGCGCCAGAGATCCAGAGGGATGATTGGCTCCTTGGCCCGGGACTCCACGTAGAGGAACACGCTGCCAATCAGCAGTCCGAGGGCGATAAAGCCGCCCACGGTGGGGTCGCTCCACGGCGCAGTCTGCTTGTTGGTCAACCCCACTAATAGGAGCGCGATGGCTGCGACAAACAGCGTGACGCCCAGGTAGTCCAGGCTACGGACTGAGACCTGTCGCTTGGTGGCAGGCAGGAGCCGCCAAATAATGTAAAGGCTGACCAAACCGAGGGGAATATTGACATAAAAGACCCAGTGCCAGCTTATGGTATCGGTGATGAAACCGCCCAGGGCCGGGCCAATGACGGAGCTAAGACCGAAGACGACTCCGAACAGGCCCTGGTACTTACCGCGCTCTGCCGGAGTGAAGAGGTCGCCGATGACTGCCAAAGAGATGGGAAACAGCGCGCCTGCGCCCAGTCCCTGGATGCCTCGGAACAGGATGAGCTGCCACATGGTCTGGCTGAGGCCGGAAAGCGCGGAGCCGATGAGGAACAGGGTAATGCCTGCCATCAGAATAGGCCGCCGTCCGTAGAGATCGGAGAGCTTGCCGTAAAACGGCACCGTAACAGTGCTGCAGAGCAGGTAAATCGTCACTACCCAGGTGTAGAGGGTGTTTCCTCCCAGGTCCGTAACGATTCGGGGCAGCGCGGTGCCGACGATGGTCTGGTCTAAGGCAGTAAGGAATAAGCCCAGAAGGACGGCTCCAAGAATCTGCAGCTTTGCCCTGTGGGAGAGGTCGAGGAAGGGGTTGTCGGTTTGGGGAGGTATTGCAGCGCTTGCGCCGGGAGCGTTGTTCACAAACATATCCTGTCTGAAAATCACTCATCGGGAACAGCGCGTGAGGGCGGGTCGTAACGGTGAGGATGTAGACTCTTACCATCATACCGCAAAGTGCATTCAACGGGGCAGCATCTCAGCAAGAAGCCACTCCTCATGTTGGCCCGGTTTCCGTTACACTGGTGGTCGTGACCGCTGAACCTCAAGCCTTAGCCGATCCCCTGGCAGTACGAGCCTCCACCGCGCAGGTGGTGGCCCAGGCGCGCCACGTCGGATTGTGCCGGAGGCCGCGGCCGCGCTCGCGGAGCGCTGGGCAGCGGAAGGCGTACAGGCGTCGCCGTGGACATCGCAGTACCATTTCTTCGACGGCTCGCACCGATCAGCTAACTGGCTCCTCGCGTTGGACGCGGTGAACTACTGCTTCTGGGCAGAGAACCCCTCTGAGCGCTGGGTGATGGAGTACAAGGGTCAGCGGCTCAACGGCTATTGGGCGCTGGCGGCCTGCTTGACCAGGGCAGTGGAAGAGGGTGTTAGGCTGTGGGATGCCAAAGTGCTGGCGGAGTTGAGCCAAGGCGATGTCTACCGCATCTTCCGGGGCTGCGTGCCAGGCGTGGTCATTCCCCTGATTACAGACCGCCTGACAGGGTTCCGGGAGGTCGGACAGGGCCTGCTGGACAAGTACCAGGGGCAGGCGTTCAATCTCATCGAGCATGCAAAGGGGAGCGGCGCGCTGCTGGTGGCGCTGGTGGCGCGGGACTTCCCCATGTATAACGACGCCGCACTCTACAACGGTCAGGAGATCTATTTCTACAAGCGTGCCCAGCTCTTGGTCTCCGACCTCTGGGGCGCGTTCGGCGGCGAAGGGTTGGGCGCGTTTCACGATATGGAATGCCTGACCGCCTTTGCAGACTATAAGGTGCCGCAGATCCTCCGGGAGCATGGAGTGCTGGTCTACGATACCGAGCTGGCGGCGAAAGTGGACGCGCGGCAGCTCATCCCTGCGGGCAGCGTGCAGGAAGTGGAGATACGGGCCGCTATGGTACAGGCCGTGGAGCTGGTTCGGGATGAGCTTGCGAGGCGAGGGCGGCACATCACGGCCTTTCAGGTGGACTGGTTGCTCTGGCAGCAGTCGCAATCGCTGGCAATGCCGCGCTCCTATCATCTGACCAGGACCATTTACTACTAGGCGCATGCTGATTGTTGCGTAAGGAGACGTGATGGACTTTGTTCGTGTCTATACAGGCGAGGACGGCAACGCCTGCTTTCAGACGGTAGAGCTGGCGGAGGAAGAGCAGTGGACCAAGGGCTTCCCCACTACCAGTTGCAACGTGCGCACCATGGGGGTGGGCGCTAACCTAGACTGGCATCCAGCCCCGGGCCGTCTCCTATTTATCCACATTTCCGGCCAGCTTGAGGTCGAGCTGAGGGATGGCAGCACGCATATCTTTGGACCAGGCTCCTTCCGGCTGATGGAAGACGTGACCGGCACGGGTCACCTTACCCGCGTGGTGGGTTCGGAGCCGGTAGTGCACGTCGCCATTCAGCTAGGGTAACAGTGGCGCAGACGTAGCGGAACGCTGTGGTTGCCCCGGATCGCGCCGCGTTGAGTCAGGCCCTGCGACAGTTGCAGGAGGCCTACAACAAGCTGCGCCCCTCACTAAAGGATGCGGAAAAGCGGACCATTCGCTATATGCGGCTGCAGAACGGCCTGCAAGCGCTGGTCAGCGCCTATCGCCAGTACCTTCCGGTAGAGTCGGTCGAGCGGTTCTACGCCTCTCCAATGGTCCAGATGCAGCTTACGCCTTTCAGTGAAACGGCTCCCAGCCGCGGCGCCATCGTGCGGCTGCGCGCAATGTATCGCGACCTCTACGCGGAGTTCCAGCATGTGGGCGAGCGTGAACCAAGCGAATCAGGAGCATGGAACCCAGACCCCTGATGGCCCTGGGATTTCCAAAGTTGCGCAGGACGTAGTATCCTGCGGGCAGCAAAGTTCAATGCGAGCGGCAATTAGGAGGGCGTATGCGATTACTTTTCTACGATGATTTTAAGCTTGGTGTGCTCAACGGTGACAACGTGATGGATGTCACCAGCGTAGTGCAGGACATTCCGCACTCTGGCCCCGGCGACCTTATCTCCGGGCTCATCGCAAACTTTGACCAGTACAAGGAGCGTTTGCAGGAAGCAGCCGCCATGGGCAGCGGCGTGCCCCTAAGCAGCGTCCGTGTCCGTCCCCCGCTGCCTTCCCCAAAGAACATCGCCTGCATGGCGGTGAACTACATGGAGAACGGCACGCTGCCGCAGGCGCCGCCCATCAACGCGTTTCTCAAGTCTCCCAGCGCCATCATCGGTGATGGGGAGACGATGATCCTGCCCGATGTGCCCGCCACCATCTTTGAGGGGGAGGCGGAGCTGGGCCTGATCATTGGCAAGCATGCGCTCAACGTGTCCCAGGCTGAAGCCAAGGACTACATCTTTGGCTACACGAACTTCATCGATGGCTCGGCGCGCGGCCTTCTGCCCGCGGGCAACACATTTTTTCAGATGAAATCGAGGCAGACCTATGCGCCCGTCGGGCCTATCATCGTCACCGCAGATGAAGTGCCCGACCCGCAAAATCTCCAAGTGCAGTTGTGGAACAACGGCGTGCTAATGCAGGACTACAACACCAACGATATGGCTCATAATATCCTCCGCAGCATTGAGTGGGTGAGCAGCGTACAAAGCCTGGAACCGGGGGACATCCTGGCAATGGGCACGAACCATCGCGGCCTGAACCCCTTCATGGACGGAGATAAGATTGAGATTGAGATTGAGGGCTTGGGCCGGCTCCACTTTGGCATCCGCGACGATTTAAAACGCACCTGGGCGCGGGAAACCCGCCTGGAGCGGCGGGAGAAGGGGATGGAAGGACCAACGCCCCAACTTACCGGCAAGTACGCGCCGGAGAAGTAAGCGATTCAGTAAGCAAGAAACTGGCCTGGGCATTGCCCAGGCCAGTTTTCATTTACTACTCAGGTGGCATCGGCCGGGTCTTCATCCCTGGCCCGCCAGTGCCCTCCCGCACGTCCTGTGCCGACTGCTGGTCTATCTCCTTGGGCCAGCGGCGCTTCATCGAGTCCATCACGTCGAACTCTAGGCGGCCAATCTTATCGATCTCGATGATGGCTTGCTCGCCGTCCTGCAGCGGGCCAATGCCCTGATGGTTGGTGCCCAGGAAGAAGAGGTCGCCAGGCATCAGGGTCACGTTCGCGCTCATCCAGGCCAGACTCTCTTCTACGGAGTGGGCAATGTCGCTCATGGGGTAGTCGTGACGCATCTGGCCGTCTACCCACATCCGTACCTGGAGCTGATGAGGGTCGGGGATTTCATCGGCGGTCACGATGCAGGGGCCGGTGGGCGCAAAGGTGTCGAAGGACTTACCAAACTGCTGGCGGGCCTCCGGAGGGAAGCGACCGGAAACGTCGCAGCCGCACATATATCCGAAGATATTGCTCAGCGCTCCGTCTGCACTTACTTTGGAGGCTTCCTTGCCCATCACTGCCACCAGTTCAGCTTCATGGTGGAAGATGTTGGCGTCGTGCCCGGGCAGGACCACGGTGCCGCCGGGCCCAAGGACGGCATCCGGGGACTTCATGAAGCCCCATAAAATGCCCTTGCGTCCTACAAACTCGCCAAAGTTGCCGCCCATAGCGACTATTTTGCCGGGACGCGGCACGGGGGCATGAAGCGTCACGTCGGCAAGAGGGATGCCGCTGTTCTGGTTCAGCGCCTGGTCAAGCGCCGGCTTGAGGGATTCGTAGTTAGTAATGAGCCCCTCAATGGTGAGTTGCGGGGTCTCCCGCATAGGCACGATCCCGCTCACGTCCACCACTGCGGTGTCCTTGAGCAGGCCAACTTTGTTATCGTCGTAGAGGACTATTTTCATAGGACATTTCTCCTAGTATTACCTTACTCTGGTCCCTGCCTACCGGCAGGCTCTCCCATCCAGGGAGAGGGAAGATAGTAGTTAGCCCCAGGGCCCCAGGAAGGGCTCGCCCTGGAAAGTGTCTGGCAGCGCGTCCAGGTGCTCCGGCCACGGGCCGTCCGCTACCGGGCGTCGCTGGCTGTCCGAGCGGGGCTTGCCATCCCACCCAACCTGCTCCATGTAGTAGTAGAGTTGCACACAATGGCCGTCGGGGTCGAAGGCGTAGGCGGCGTAGTCGACGCCGGGGTGCAGCTCCTTGGGCAGGTCGGTCTCCACGCGCACGCCGTGCTCGCGCAGGAAGTCCACTGCCTCTCGGAGCTGGCGGTAGTTTGCTAGCTGTACGCCAAAGGCCATAGATGTGGTGTGGGAGCTAAAGGCCAGGCGTTCTCGTAAGGCCATAGGGAAGAGAGAAACAGAGTGATGCTCTGTGTTGGAGCGCAGGTGCGCCGTGGGCAGGCCGTGGACAGTGGTCTCCTCCGTTAGGGTAAAGCCCATGTTCTCCTGGTAGAAGGCTTTGGACGCCTCCATATCCTCCACAAACAACCCAACCGGGCCGATGCGCACGATCTTGAAGGGCCTGGGCAGCATAATGCCATCGACGTCGAAGGTGGCGGGCAGCTCCTGGATGTGGCGGAAGCCCTCATGGAGCTCTACGCCCTTGCCTAGCGCATCCTGCACTTCCTGGAACTCGTTGATCTGAGGCAATACAGGCGCTTCTCGGAAGCCGCGCTCGTACATGGGTTTGGGCTTGCTGAAGCCCTCCCAGCCCACCTGCTCAATGCCGTAGTAGAGCTCATTAGTATGGCCGTCGGGGTCGGAGACATAGCTGTGCCAGTTGGAGCCGGGCATGTCCCGTCCCGTGCGTATGAAGGGAACGCCGGTTTCCTGCAGCCACTTCGCGGCGTTGCTCACCTCTGCCAGGCTGCCCACTTGCCAGGTGATCTGATTGATAGTGACGGGGGATCCTGCCCGTTGGGGGTTCAGCGTCTCCATTACTTTCTTATTGAAGAGGACAAAGGTGTGGTGGTCCGTGTTGTGGCGCATAAAGAAGCCGCGCGTATCGCCGATGGCGGCCTGCTGCTCCTCCGAGAGCCGGGAACCCATGCCCGCGATGTCCGATACACTGAAGCCCAGGAGGTCGCTGTAGAAGTGGCGGCATTCCTCAATGCGCTCCACGTTGAAGCCAAAGTGCCCCAGCCTGCGTACCTTGAAGGGACGGTCAAGGAGAATGCCCCCGACATCGAACTTAGTCTGCACGGTAGTAGCCATGTCCGACTCCTTTCTGGGAGTGCTAGCTTAATCAGTCAAAGGTTATGGATAACGCTATACGCCGCGCTGGGCGGTGTCAAGATTGTGACGGTGGGAACACGGGCGCTCGTGACGATGAGCTAGAGCGATAAGTAATCGCGCATGGTCAGCTTGTCGAACCCATGCCTACGACGGCGACACTGGAAGCCAGCGTGTGGCCGCCGTTGGCCTGTAGCCAGAAGCTAGTGAAGCGTTGAAAACGAAAAGCCTTCTCACTAACGAGGGGGCTTTGTAGTCGGGGTGGTAGCGCATACCGGATTCGAACCGGTGGTCTCCTCCTTGAGAGGGAGGTGTCCTGGGCCGCTAGACGAATGCGCCACAGATAAGGCTCCGTAACAAGACGGAACCTACGCTATTTTAACCCATAGGACAATGCTTTGGCTATTGGATTAGCGCTTTAGATAGTGCAGTACAAAATGCCCTGGTGAAGAGGCTCTGCCTCTGTGTGCGCGCTGTGACCACACAGCCGGAGGCAGGCATGCGTTACAATATATACATATGAGCACAAGTAACTGGTTGAAAGCGCTTGGGATTGGGTTGGGCGTAGCCGCGGGGGTAGGCGGCGGGCTCTACCATCGTTTTGTGCGAGCGCCATTGCCCAACCTGAACGGATGGGTAGACCTGATTGGCCTAAGCGCGCCTGCTGAGGTGCTGTGGGACACCTGGGGCGTGCCCCATGTCTATGCGCAGACCACGGAGGATATGTACTTCATCCAGGGCTATCTCCACGCCCAAGACCGGCTGTGGCAGATGGACCTGAACCGGCGCATCGGCGCGGGGAGGCTCTCCGAGATCTTTGGCGAGCGGGCGCTGGAAGCCGACCGCTTTCTGCGGCGCGTTGGGCTGCGACGCGTTGCGCAGGAGGAAGCCAAGCTGCTGGAGGGCGAGGTTGCGCAGATCCAGGCAGCGTACTGCAACGGCGTCAACAACTTCATCCGCAACAACCGGGAGCGGCTGCCCGTAGAGTTCACGCTACTGCGTTACCAGCCATCGCCGTGGACGCCGGTGGACTCGTTGCAATGGGCTAAGCTCTTGGGCTGGAGCCTTTCGGTGAACTGGGACCTGGAGCTCTTCCGTGCCCAAGCCATCGTTAGCTTTGGTCAGGAGAAGGTGGAGGCGTTGGAGCATCCCTACCCTGCAGGCCATCCGCTGACCGTGCCGCCCGGCGCTACAGAGCCCCTCTCCGGCGAGGCCGCATCAAGTCTGTGGGAGGAGGTAGGCAGCATCCTGGGCGGCGGCATGAGCAACGCCTGGGCAGTAGCGGGCAACCGTACAGAGAGCGGCAAGCCTTTGCTGGTCAACGATCCCCATCTACATCCTCAACTCCCTTCAGTCTGGTATGAGATGCACTTGGAGTCACCGGATGTACGGGTAGCCGGCGCATCCGTCCCCGGCGCGTCAGGTATCATCATCGGCCATAACCAGCACATTGCTTGGGGCGTTACCGCCAGCCTTGTGGATACCCAGGACCTATATCTTGAGCGTTTCTCTGATGGGGAGCGCAAGCAGTATCAGTCGGAGAAGGGGTGGCAGGACACGCAAACCGTCCAAGAGCCGATCAGCGTGAAGGGCCGCTACGAGCCGGTGCTGGAAGAGGTGGTGGTGACCCGGCACGGGCCGGTCGTCTCCTGGAGCGCTAGAGATCCGCTGCAGGGATACGCGCTCCGAAGCACGCTGTTGGAGCCGAGCAGCATTGCTAAAGCCGGCGATGCATTGACAAAGGCTAAGGACTGGGGGGAGTTCCGTGCCGCGGTTGCGGACTGGTCTGCCCCTGCGCTGAATGTGATCTACGCGGACACCGGCGGCAGTATCGGCTATCAGTTGGTAGGACGCATCCCCCGCCGAAAGGCCGGTGAGGGTGCGGTGCCCCAGCCCGGCTGGACCGGCGACCATGAGTGGCAGGGGTATCTTACACAGGACGAAGCGCCTCATGCGCTCAACCCGGATGCGGGGTATGTGGTTACCGCAAACAATAAGCCTGCCCAAGATTCCCAGGAATTACCCCTGGGCGGCGAATGGATTGACGGCTACCGCGCGCAGCGGATTCAAGACATCCTCCAGGGCAAGGAGCGCCTTACCTCCGATGATATGCAGGCGTTGCAGATGGACAACGAGTCGTTGCCGGCAAGGGAGGTGGCCCGTATCTTGCGGGACGCTGACCTCCATTCGCCCTACGCCTGCTGGGCGCGTGACCAGATTGTCCAGTGGGACGGGAACATGGATGTGGAGAGCCGGCCCGCCGCGCTCTATCAGGTCTTCCGCCAACTACTACTCCAGCGTGTCCTGAACAGCCATCTGGGGCCAGGCGCAGAGCGCTATCTGAGCGCTACGGTGCATCCGTTGGCCTCCACGGCATCACTTACTTTCCGGGGCACGGCGCTCTTCCTGACGTTATTGGAAGAGGTGGCAAGCGGCAAGCGTGTGCTCACTCCAGGCGAAACACCCACGCAGCTATTGGAGAGCGTGCTGGATGAGGCGGTGAAGGACCTGGGTGTTCGGTTGGGGCCTAAAGCTGCAGCATGGAGCTGGGGCCGGCTGCACAAAGTGTCTTTCAAGCATGTGCTGGGCAGAGGGCCCATCCTGAGCCGGCTCTTCAACCGCGGCGGGATGCCGCTGCGAGGGGATGGCGATACGGTGCATCAGGCGGCCTTCTCACTGAAAGACCCCTATGACGCTACTCGCTGGATACCCTCTTACCGGCTGATAGCCGATACATCGGATTGGGACAAGTGCCTATCAGTGCACGCGCCCGGGCAGTCCGGCCAGCTTGGCAGCCGCCACTACAGCGACTTGATGGCTCTATGGCATCGCGGTGAGTACCACCCCATGCCCTTCAGCCGCCCGGCGGTGGAGCAGGTTGCCGCGTCTCGCCAGATGTTTACGCCGCCCGCCTGGGCTGCGAACGCAGGCCAATGAACCGTCGCTGGGACACGGATACCCGTGGGCAAGGTGTAGGCTCGGCAGCCGACTACGTTGCTGATCTGCAGCGGCTTGCTGCGGAGATGGCTGGTTCCCACTGGATTGCTGAGGAGCCGGAGCATCACCTGCTGCCGCACTTGCAAGAGGCCATTGGCAAATCAGGCGGACGGCTGGAGCTGCAGTCTGTGCATACCGAGGCGGACGGTCGCTATGTGCTGAGTATCGCCTGGCGCGGAGAGCATCCCAGCTTCCTTGCGCTGCGAGAGGCGGCCTACGGGCTAGTTGCAAACATCGCAGAGTCGTCCACCTACGTCCAAGAGCGCGACGGCGCTGAGTTCGAGATCGCGTCGGGCACTCTTGATGGCGAGCGCGGCTGGCGCGGCCACGGCCACGTAGTGACGCTGCGTTTCCTGCTGCCGGACGCCTAACACTACTTATTCCTCTGCACCCACGTGGCTGCCCACGCGCCGGGTTGCCGGACGGGGCTGGCGCTTTACTGCCGCCGCTGTCTTTGCATCCTCTGCCTGGCGCATCGTGCTGGATGGGCACCCTTCCTGCAGCGGGCATTCGGGACAGGAAGGCCGCTGGGCGTGGCAGATTTTACGTCCATGCTCAATCAAGTAGACGTGGAAAAGATACGAGCCCTCCTCCCCAACCATCGCCTCAAGGATATCGTGCGCCTGGTCTGCGGTGGTCTTGGGGCCAATGAGCCCTAACCGCTTGGCCACGCGGTGCACGTGGGTATCCACAGGGATGCAGGGAAAGCCCAGGGCAAAGAGGAGCACGCAGCGGGCGGTCTTGGGGCCCACACCGTGGAGGCTGGTCAGCCATTCCAGGGCTTCTTGCTGGGGCAGGTCTTTCAGAAAGGCGAGGTCGTAGGCGCCGCGACGGGCATACACCTCCTCCAGGATGGCTCTGATGCGCGGCCCCTTCTGCCGCGCCAGGCCGCCGGACAGAATAGAGCGCACTAGCTCCTCCATCTCCGCGCCGGCAATGGCCTCCCAGCTCTCAAAACGACTCCACATCGCCTTGAAGCTGCGCTCCGCGTTCAGGTCGGAGGTGTGCTGCGAGAGCACGGTCTGGATCAGCTCCGCTAGGGGTTCGTTGCGGGCGTACCAGGGACGGGGCCCGTAGTACGCGCCTAGGAGTTGGATGAGTTCAGAAGGGGTGTACAACGTTCTGCCGCCTTGCGGTGTTTACGTACATAGTACGTTGTATGCGCGCCACTAGATATTGCCAAATTGCTATGCTATGATTGCGCAGCATAGGAAATCCTTCTAGCTATGTATAGGATATTTCTATACATTAGGCACGAACATACTGACAATATTTGTAGCGAGCTAGCCGACTCAGTCTACTGGCTGTGCGTCGATTTGCCAACGAGGTTTAGGCGCACAGTAGAGGATTCGCAGTTCCAGGCGAGAAGAGGAGGAGCACTTTGGTAGGCACCGCAAGAAGAACTCGACGACAACGGGACCCGCTGGAGAAGTACCCGGCTTCGGAGCTACTCCAATACCATCATCAGATGCTCCTCATTCGCCGCTTTGAGGAGAAGGTCAATGAGATGTACACCAAGGCCAAGATCGGCGGCTACTGCCATCTGAACATTGGTGAAGAGGCCTGCATAGTTGGCTCTCTTGCTTCTATCACGGAACGAGACTATATCATGGCCAGCTACCGCGAGCACGGCCATGCCCTGGTGCGCGGGATGGACCCCAAGCGGGTCATGGCGGAGCTCTTTGGCAAGGAGACGGGCGTGGCTCACGGCCGCGGCGGCTCCATGCACATGGTGGACACTAGCCGCCGCTTCCTTGGCGGCTGGGGCATCGTCGGTGGGCACCTGGCCATCGCGACGGGTGCGGGTTTCGCGATCAAGTATCGCGGCACCGATGAGGTATCGGTTACGTTCCTCGGCGAGGGCGCTGGGAACATCGGCGCATTCCACGAGTCGTTGAACGGAGCGGCCGTCTGGAAGCTGCCGGTGCTCTTTATCATCGTCAACAACGGCTATGAGATGGGAACCGCCGTGGACAAGACCTCGGCAGAGCCGGAGCAGTACAAGAAAGCCGCGGCATACCGTATGCCCTCTGAGCGTGTGGACGGTATGGACGTCCTCGCAGTGAAGGATGCGGTGGGACGCTGGATAGAGCACGTCCGCAAGGAGCAGTCGCCTGCGTTGATAGAGCTCGTTTCCTATCGCTTCAAGGGCCATTCAGTTATCGATCCTGCCCGGTACCGCCCGGAGGAAGAGGTAAAGAGCTGGACCCTCCGAGACCCTCTATCCGCCTTCCGGCAGCAGCTGCTTGATGCAAATATCCTTAATGAGGCTCTGGTGGAGGCAGCGGAGAAGGAAATAGAAGAGGTAGTGGAAGCGGCGGTAGTGTTTGCGGACGAAAGTCCCTTCCCTCCTATCTCCGGTCTCTTTGACTACGTCTACGATGAGGGAGGGGCTTCCTAAATGGCTGTCCTGACGATGCGTGAAGCGCTGAACCAAGCCCTCCGGGAGGAGATGCTTCGGAACGATGATGTCTTTGTCATGGGAGAAGACATCGCCATATTCGAGGGGTCGTACAAAGTAACGGCCGGCCTGCTTAAAGAGTTTGGAGAGAAGCGGGTCATCGATACGCCTATCGCCGAGGAGCTAATTGTTGGCTCTGGCATTGGCGCTGCCATGCTGGGCCTGCGCCCTGTGCTTGAAATAATGACCATTAACTTCATCCTAGTGGCCATGGACGCCGTGGTGAACCACGCAGCCAAGATCCGCTACATGTTCGGCGGTGAGGTTGGCGTGCCTCTCACTATCCGTACGCCCGGCGGCGGCGGGCAGCAGCTCACGGCGCAGCACTCCCAGAGCTTGGAGGTCTACTTTGCCCATGTCCCGGGCATGAAAGTCGTTGCTCCCTCCACGCCTAAGGATGCCAAGGGGATGCTCAAAGCCGCCATCAGGGACAACGATCCGGTCATGTTTATCGAAAACATCTCCCTGTACAACATCAGGGGTGAAGTGCCAGACGAAGAGTATGTGCTGCCCCTGAACAAGGCTGAGGTTAAGCGAGAGGGCCGAGATGTGACCCTTATTGGTCACTCTAAGGGTGCGGTGCTGGCAATGGAGGCCGCGGCCAAGCTATCCGAGGAGCACAACATTGAAGCAGAGGTCTTGGACCTGCGGTCTCTCCGGCCCTTGGATAGAGATGCTATTGTTACTTCTGTAATGAAGACTAACCGGGTGGTGCTCGTTGAAGAAGGATGGTCCACCTACGGCATCACTGCCGAAGTGTCCGCCACCATCATGGAGCGCGCCTTCGACTATCTGGACGCTCCGGTCATGCGCATAGGCGGCAAAGAAGTGCCCATGCCTTACTCCAAGCCCTTGGAGAACGCCGTCATCCCCACCACGGGAGCGGTGGTGAGCACCGTGCTGGAGCTCCTGGGGGCCTAACCTGATAAATTCTGACAAGAGGTAGCAGCGATGGCAAACGAAATCACTATGCCCCGTCTCAGCGACACCATGACTGAAGGGACCGTCTCTAAGTGGCGGAAACAGATTGGGGAGAAGGTGGAGAAGGGCGACATCCTGGTCGATATCGAGACAGATAAGGCCACTATGGAGCTCGAAGCGTTCCAGGCGGGCGTCCTGGGACGAATTGTTGTTAACGAAGGGGCAACCGTTCCAATAGGCGACCTCATCGCGCTGCTGATTGCGCCGGGGGAAGAATTGCCGGCAGACACCGGCGCTGCTGCTCCTGCCGCTGCAGTCGCCCCGGCGGCTCAACCTGCATCTGAAGCAGCTCCTGCACCTGCGCCGCCTCCCATGACACCAGTAGAGGCAGCGCCTCCACCTATGCCACCTGCTCCCGACTCTGCCACAGGCGCCCGGCTGCGGGTGTCGCCCCTGGCGCGTCGTTTGGCGGAAGAACGCGGTATTGACCTGCGGCAGGTGACCGGCACAGGGCCGCTCGGCCGTATCGTGCGGGCAGACATTGAGTCGTTCCAGCCGGGATCCGGCACAGCGGCCTCGCAGGGAAGCATGCCTGTAGCCTTCCCAGGGCTCAGCGAGGAGGTGGAGTACGTTCAGCTCACCTCCATGCAGCAGACCATTGTGCGGCGGATGATGGACAGTAAGCTCAACGCGCCGCACTTCTATGTCACCAGCGAAATCGATATGACGGAGGCGGTTGCATTCAGGCGCTCCATCAATGAGGCACAGCCGGAAGGCCAGGGCGTCAGCTTCAATGACCTGGTTATCAAGGCCGCTGCTCTGGCGATACGCTCCTACCCAGCCGTGAACTCCAGCTATATTGACGGCCAGTTTGTGCGCTACAAGGCCATCAACGTAGGTATTGCCGTAGCCATCCCAGACGGCTTGGTGGTGCCGGTGCTCCGCCACGCAGACATGAAGGGCTTGTCCCAGATTGCCGCAGAGGCGAAGGACCTCATTGACCGCGCCCGGAGCCGCAAGCTCTCCCTGCAAGAGATGGAAGGGAGCACCTTCTCCATCACAAACCTCGGCATGTACGATGTCGACACCTTCTCAGGCATCATCAACTCCCCCAACGCCGGTATTCTGGCTATCGGCGCCATCGTCAAGAAGCCGGTGGTGAAGAACGACCAGATTGTGGTGGCGGACAGGATGCGGGTGACCATCTCCTGCGACCACCGTGTACTTTACGGCGCGGATGCCGCACTCTTCCTCCGCGAGGTAAAGCGAATGCTGGAGCACCCGGCATTGCTAGCTCTGTAGCGGACGGTAACCGGCGTTTCATGCCGGACGCAGGCGTAGCATAGAAAGAGGAGCGCAATGGCAGTTGAGTATCCTGTAAGGCTAGTGATCCCGCAGAAGGAAGAGCCTGACAGCTGGAAAGTGCTATTCCAATGGTGGCTTTTTGTTATTCCTCATTGGATTTTTCTGGCCTTTCTAGGCGTCGGCGTAATAGTAGCGTGGGTCATCTCTTTCTTTTCCATCCTATTCACGGGCGAGTACCCTCGGATATTGTTCAACTATATTGTGGGCGTGCAGCGCTGGGGCATTCGTGTGAGCTGCTACATGGCGATGCTGCGCGACGAGTATCCGCCCTTCAGCTTCGACGACGACTATCCCGTCACTTTTGAGGTGGCGTACCCGGAGCGGCTTTCCAGGAGGTTAGTGCTGGTGAAATGGATCCTTGTGATCCCACACCTGCTCATAGTCGATGTCCTGGGCAACTTCATCTTTCTGCTTTCTGCCTTTGATGGCGTATACATCCTGCTCAATAAACGCTCCTACACGCCCTTTGTGGAGCTTAGGCGCGGCGCATTGTACTGGACGGTAAGGGTATGGGGCTACATATCCTTGTATACGGATACGTACCCTCCCTTCAGCTTTGAGGAAACAGCGCCGCTGGAGCAGGCTCAGACCCAGACTACCACCTAAGGATTAACGATTACGGCAGGCACACTGCCGATACTAACTGAGGAAGGATTACCTATGGCAGACCCCGTTTATGACGTAGCAATTCTCGGCGGCGGGACTGGCGGCTATGTGGCCGCCATCCGCGGCGCGCAGCTTGGCCTCAATGTCGCCCTCATTGAGAGCGACAAGGTGGGCGGCACCTGCCTCCATCGCGGCTGCATCCCCACCAAGGCGCTCCTTGAAAGCGCCGAGGTGCTGGAGACGGCGCGGCAGAGCGAGAAGTTTGGCGTCAAGACGGGCCGCCCCAGCTTTGACTACGCCGCCATCCAGACCCGGAAGCAGGGCATAGTCGACCAGCTCCACAAGGGTATCGAAGGGCTGCTGCGTTCCAACAAGGTGACGTACATGCCCGGCAAGGGCCGGCTCCTCAGCGCAAACAAGCTACAGGTTTCCGACGCCGCGGGGGCGGTAGCAGAGGTCAACACTAAGAACGTAGTGCTGGCTACCGGCTCTGCGCCTCGCTCGTTGCCAGGGCTGACCATCGATGGCGAGCGCGTTATCACCAGCGACCACGTTCTCGAACTGACGTCGCCGCCCGCGTCCCTCATCGTGGTGGGCGCCGGTGCGGTCGGTGTCGAGTTCGCCTCGCTCTTCCAAGACCTCGGTAGCAAAGTGACCCTGGTTGAGGCTGCGCCCAGCCTGGTGCCGCTGGAGGACAAGGACGTGGGCATTGAGCTGGAGAAGCAGTTCACGGCGCGAGGCATCGAGATCTACAAGGGCGCAATGCTCCAGCCGGACACCCTGAAGACTACCGCGAAAGAGCTGAGCATCCAGATTGAAGTGAAGGGCGAGCGCAAGACCATCACCGGCGAGAAGCTGCTGCTAGCAGTGGGACGCGGCGGCATTGTAGATGACCTGGGTCTGGACAAGCTGAAGGTGAAAGTAGAGCGAGGCTACGTGCAGGTGGATGACCACTACCGCACGGCAGAGGACGGTGTCTACGCCATTGGCGACGTTATTGGCGGGATGCTGCTGGCCCACGTGGCCGCCGCAGAAGGCGAGATTGCGATAGAGAGCATCGCCGGGCAGACAGTGCATCCGCTGGACAACAACCGGATACCGCGCTGCACCTACTGCCGGCCGCAGATTGCCAGTCTGGGCATGTCTGAGGACCAGGCCAAGGAGATGGGCTACAAAGTAAAGACTGGCCGCTTTCCCTTTCAGGCCAACGGCCGTGCGCTCATCTTCGGCGAGCCGGGCGGCTTCTGCAAAGTAGTGTCTGACGAGGCCACCGGCGAGTTCCTGGGCATGCACATCATCGGCCACAACGCCACAGAGTTGATTGCAGAGGCCGCGCTGGCGCGCTACCTAGAGTCCACCAACCTGGAGATTGGCCTGAGCGTTCACGCTCACCCAACCCTTTCCGAGGTGGTGGGTGAAGCCGCGCTGGACGCCAGCCGTCGAGCCATCCACTTCTACCGCAGGTAACTGATGCCCCAACCCCTTCCCTGGGCGCTGCTTGGGCTGGATGAGGTGGAGTACCTTGAAGCCTGGGATATACAGCGCCGCCTGGTAGCTGCCCGGCAGAGCGGCGCTTTGCCCGATACGCTGGTGCTGCTGCGGCATCCCCACACGTACACCATGGGCCGGCGCGCGAGCAACGACCACGTGCTGCTGGATGAGGCCGCCCTGGCGCAGCGAGGCGTTGCGCTGCACTGGGTTGACCGCGGCGGTGACGTGACCTACCACGGGCCAGGGCAGATCGTAGGCTATCCGATCCTGGACATCCGCCAACGGGGTCTGGACGTGCACCAGTACTTGCGAGCGCTTGAGGAAGTCCTTATCCGCACGCTGGCGACTTATGGCGTTGTTGGAGCACGTGATCCCGATTACACCGGCGTGTGGGTGCAGGAGCGAAAGATCGCCGCTATTGGCATAAAGATCAGCCGCGGTGTTAGCTCCCACGGCTTTGCCCTAAATGTGAATACAGACCTCTCCTTTTTTCAGGACATCGTTCCGTGCGGCATCACGGACCGTCAGGTGACGTCATTGGAGCAGCAGCTAGGCGCAGCCCAGGACGTTGGCTCGGTACAGGCGGCCGTTACCCATGCCTTTTCAGAAGTGTTTGGACAGGAGTATCACTCCATCACGCTTCCAGAGTTGCTGGCGGACCCCGTAGCTACGTAGGGCCGTTTCAGTGCCCTTCCTCTGGCGGCGCGCGCCTGAATCCGCTAAGTGCTCAGCGTGCTTGACACTCATTGCCTGCCATGCCACGATGAAGAGCACGGTAGGCATGCAATAGCCTTGCACCGGGGTGTAGCGCAGTCGGTTAGCGCGCTTGGTTTGGGACCAAGAGGTCGGCGGTTCGAGTCCGCCCACCCCGACCATTTAAGCACCACTTAGCCACCACACACTATGGCCGCTCACGACGAAAAAGTACTGAAGCTGCTCGCCCAGGTGCAGGAGGGGGGACTCACCCCCGCTCAAGCGCTGGAGTCGCTGCGCTATCTCCCGTATGAAGACTTAGACTTTGCCCGCATCGATCACCACCGAGTGTTCCGTCAAGGGTTGCCGGAGGTGGTGTACGGTCAGGGCAAGACCATCCCACAAGTGGTAGCTATTGTGGAGCGGCTGCTTGAGCATGCCGACCGCGTCCTGGTCACCCGTGTTGAGCAGGACTGCTACGACGCTGTAGTGGCTGTTGCGCCCGATGCGGCGTATAGCGAGGTGGCTAAAGCCATCACCGTGGAACGCGGCGATCGAGTTGCGCCGAAAGCCGGCATCTTGCTGGTCACCGGCGGCACCGCCGATATGCCTGTAGCCGAGGAAGTGGCGGTCACCGCTCGTGTCATGGGTCACGGCGTGGACCGTATCCATGACATCGGCATTGCGGGGCTGCACCGGGTACTGGACGTGATGCCGCAACTGCGCCAGGCTAACGTCATAGTTGCCGTAGCAGGCATGGAGGGCGCGCTGCCTAGTGTCATCGGCGGGCTGGTGGAGACCCCTATTATCGCAGTGCCTACCAGCGTGGGTTACGGGGCCAGCTTCCAGGGCATTGCGCCGCTGCTCACTATGCTCAACAGTTGTGCGCCGGGTGTTGCGGTGGTTAACATCGATAATGGGTTTGGCGCGGGCTACCTTGCCGCCCAGATTAACGACCTAGCAGGACGTGAAGCCAACCATGACCGCTAAAGAGACGCAGCTCAAGCAAATCCTCCAGGAGATGGACTCCGTAGTGGTGGCCTACTCCGGTGGTGTGGATAGCACCTACCTAGCCGCGGTGGCTCACGAAGTGCTGGGTGAGCGGCATCTAGCAGTGACCGCAGTTTCGCCCAGCTTGCCCCAAGGTGAGCGAGAGGAAGCCGCGGAGCTGGCGCGTACGGCAGGCTTCAGACATCGCTTCATCGACACCTTTGAGCTGGAGAACCCGGAATATCTGGCGAATAACACTAACCGCTGCTATTTCTGCAAAGACGAAGTCTACGAGCGCATCGTTAAGGTCGCGGCGGAAGCGGGCTTTCAGCACGTGGCCGATGGCTTTAACTACGACGATCTGCAGGACTTCCGCCCCGGCCATAAAGCCGGCGAGAAGCACGGCGTCCGCAGCCCGCTCTTTGAAGCAGGACTAACCAAAGACGAGATCCGGGAGCTTTCCCATGCGCGTGGGCTTCCTACCTGGGACAAACCGCCCATGGCTTGCCTGTCCTCTCGCTTCCCTTATGGCATGCCCATCGAGTTGGAGGGGTTGGCAAAGATAGATAAAGCAGAGTCCTTCCTCCACGCGCTTGGATTCCGCCAGGTGCGCGTGCGGCATCACGGTAACATTGCACGGCTGGAGCTTGAACCGGAGCAGTTGCAGCGGCTCATGGAGCCTGAGCTACGCGCCGCGGTGGTAGCCAAGCTGCGAGAGCTAGGCTACCTCTATGTCACGCTAGACCTGGCAGGTTACCGCTCCGGCAGCATGAACGAAGCCGTACCCTACGTGACTCCTCAAGGGCCTAGCCCTGGCGCATAGGTGAAGACCGCATATTTTGATTGTTTTGCCGGGGCCAGCGGCGACATGATTTTGGGTGCCCTGGTGAGCAGCGGCGCATCACTGGTGGAGCTTGAACACCAGCTGCAAGCGCTTCCCGTTAGCGGGTACAGCCTTGCTGCCGGCGAAGAGCGCCGCGGCCCCATCTCCGGCACCCGCGTTCACGTGAGCCTTGACGACGCAGCACAGCCGCGGCGTTCGCTTGCCGATATCTCCTCGCTCCTAGCTGCGTCTGCGCTGCCACCCGGCGTTGTTGCCCGCGCTAGGGAGGTCTTCACCCGCCTGGCGACTGCCGAAGCGAGAGTGCACGGAATGCCGCTGGAGGAGGTGCACTTTCACGAGGTGGGCGCGGTGGACGCCATTGTGGACGTTGTAGGCGGATTGCTGGCGCTGGACTTGCTCGGAGTGGAGCAGGTGTACTGCTCGGCATTCCCCGTCGCGCCTGGTACTGTCCAGACCAGCCATGGGATGCTGCCATTGCCTGCTCCCGCAACCCTGGAGTTGATTGCGGCGGCGGACGCGCCCGTGCGGGACGTCTCTGCGGTCGCGCAGGACCTGGGGGAGCTGGTGACGCCTACGGCGGCCGCGATCCTTACGACCATAGCCACCTTCAGCCAGCCACCGATGACGCTGCAACGCATCGGGTATGGCGTAGGCGCCCGCAGCCATCCCGCGCTGCCCAATGTGCTCCGCGTGTGGCTTGGCGAGACTGCTGCCGATGTTGCAACAGAAACACCTCCGACGGGTCAGGTGCAGGTGCTGGAGACCAATATAGATGACATGAACCCGGAGCTCTACGGCTACGTGGCCGAGCAGCTCTTCGCCGCCGGTGCGCTGGACGTGTGGTACACGCCGGTGCAGATGAAGAAGGGCCGGCCCGGGACGCAGATGAGTGTGCTTTCCCGGCTGGATAAGGCCGCCGATCTGGCTACGTTGCTCTTGCGGGAAACTTCTACGCTGGGCGTGCGAACAACGGTGATGGCCCGCTGGGAAGCGGAGCGCAGCGTGGTGTATTTTGCGTCCACATTGGGGCCTGCAGCGGTGAAGGTGAAGCGTTGGCAGGGGGAAGTAGTGCAGGTGGCGCCGGAGTATGAATCGTGCAGGGTGCTGGCGCTGCAATCGGGGTTGCCGCTGGCGGAGGTGTATCGCCGCCTTGAGGCAGAGGGACGGGCCTTCGTGCTCGCGCAACAATCATGACGCGCTGGGTGATGGTCCGGTTGGCGCTATCTCAAGGCTGGCCTGCGCCAAAGCCGAGACCCCGGCCGTCGTCCCGGGCTCCGAGGAGATTCAGGACTACTCCTGAACACCATGCGTATCTGCATGGTGGCCTCCTCCTACCCCCGCTATCCCGGCGACTTTGCCGGTTCCTTTGTGCAAGCCCTTGCCCGTGCGCTGGTGGCCCGCGGGCATGACGTAGGCGTCGTCGCTCCAGCCGATCCTTCCGCTGTAGCCGCTTCGGAGGATGCCATTCCCGTCCGCCGCTTCTCGTACAGCCCCTTCCGCTCTGTGCAACCCATGGGCTACGGCAAGGCACTGGAGGGCGATCAGCGGCTCCGCTGGTCAGCGTATGCCTGTGCCGCTCCCTACTTGCTCTCGGGGCTTGTTGCCACGCGGCGAGCGGTTGCCCGCTGGCGGAGCCAGGTAGTACACGCGCACTGGGTGCTGCCCAACGGTCCCTTGGCCGCCGCGGCCGCGCATAGTGCGGGTGTCCCCATGGTGACAACCCTGCACGGCTCCGACCTCTACCTGGCGTTGAGAAGCGCGCCGCTACGCTGGCTGGCCGCGAGCTCACTGCGCGCATCCCGGTTGGTGACTTCGTGCAGTCCGGATTTGCTGCAAGGCGCGCGTGTGCTAGGCGCAGCGGAAAGCAAACTCTCGCTCATCCCCTGGGGAGGCGATACTGCGCGCTTTGCCGCGGGCAACGGCCAAGCCCAGCGCGATCGCTGGGGCATTCACCCCGCGCGGCCGATGGTGTTGGCAGTTGGCCGGATGGTGGAGAAGAAGGGGTTCGCCCATCTGCTGCGCGCCTTTCAGCAGGTGCTGTCGAGCTGTGAAAAAGAACCCCAGATGACTCCGCTGCTGGTGTTAGCGGGCGAAGGCGCGCAGCGTGCAGACCTCGTGGCGATGCAAGCGGCTCTTGGCCTCGGCAATAACGTGCAGTTCTGCGGCCAGGTAAGCGCTGACGAACTGCCGGACGTGATGGCCGCGGCGGACGTCGTCGTAGTTCCTTCCGTGGTGGATGGCAGCGGGAACCAGGATGGTTTACCAACGGTCGCCCTGGAGGCTATGGCCGCGGGCAAGCCGGTAGTAGCCAGCGCGCTGGGCGGACTGCCGCTGGTGGTGCAGGACGGCTGCACCGGACTGCTGGTCCCGCCAGGCGATGAGCCGACTTTGGCCGAGGCGATTCTTACGCTGGTGCGAGCGCCCGCGATGGCGCAGCGCATGGGTAAAGCCGCACACGATCGAGTGGAGCGAGACCTAAGCTGGGATGCAGTGGCACAGCAGTACGAAACCGTGTACGAACGGGCGCTGGCAAGGTAACCCATGCGTATCCTTATCTGGGGCGGTGACTCCTGGGCCAACCAGGGCGACGCTGCCATTCTAGCGGGGACACTAGCGTCCCTGCGCGCCGCGTTGCCGGACGCAGCGGTCACGGTGGCTTCTGATACGCCGGATAGCACGGCGCAGCAGCAGCACGTGGCCGCAGTGCGTCGGGGGAGCGTGCGGTTTCTGGCAACACTCTGGCGCGCGGACGTCGTGCTGTGGGGCGGCGGTCAGCTGCTCCAGAACGAGTCCAGTAAAGTCTTTCTTCTAGTGCAATGGCTCTTTCTTGGCCTGGCGTTGCTGTTGCGAAAGCCAGTGGTCTGCTATGCCCAGGGTGTGGGCGGAATTAACGGCGGCATCTCCAGATGGGTAACCAGGTTCTTGCTCGCGCGGCTGACACTGGTCAGTGTACGGGATCATTTTTCCGCACGACGATTGGTTGAGCTGGGGCTGCCCGCGGCCGCTGTCCGGGTAACAGCCGACCCCTCATTCAGCCTCACCGCATCGTCTAAGGAGGACGTTGCGGCGCTGCGAAAGCGGCTGGGTCTCACCGGACGGTTCCTCGTCGTCGCCGTACGGCGCTGGGGACACTATCACGGCGGCTGGCTCCCCCTCCGGTTGAGCCGGCGTCCGCAGGCAGCGCAGGACTCCTGGTTCCACAGCTTTTGCGGCTCCGTAGCTGCTGCAGCCGATCATCTCGTGAGCGCGCATGGCGTGCAGGTGCTCTTCCTGCCCATGTGCCCCGGCGGCGATCAGCAGGACGAGCTAGTAGCGCGCCAGGTGCGTGACCGTATGCTGCACCCTCAGCAAACGATGGTGTTGGAAGAGTGGCTGCCCTCCGCGTTGCTCAAAGGGCTGCTTGGCGAGGCAGAGCTTGTGGTGGCTATGCGCACCCATGCCGGGATGCTCGCCGCCGCAACAGGTACGCCCGTCGTCAGTCTGAGCTACCAGGGCAAGGGTGAAGCCCTGATGCAGGAGCTTGGGTTGGAGGAATACGCGCTGCCAGTGGAGCAGGTGACTAAGGCAGAACTTATAGGTCTTCTTGAACGGGCGTGGCAGAACCGGGATGCCGTTCGAGCGCAGCTTGGGCGAGCCGTTCCCGGATTAGTCGCCCGGTCGGCAGAGAGCGCACACAGGCTCGCGGCCCGGTGGTCTCGGCAGAGGCGCGAGGTCCGCTTGGGCAGCGCCTACCGGGCGTTGCTCCTGTCTGCATTGGATCTGCGTCCGGCCGGGCCGCGCGTGCTGGATGTTGGCGCCGCCGATGGCCGGCTGCTTGAGCAACTGGGCGCAGTGCAGGGCGTGGCGCTGGATGTGCAGCCGGAGACTGCCGGCGCGCGGGCGGTCGCGTTCGTGCGGGGCGACGGCACGGCAGCGCCCTTTGCAGACGGCGCGTTCGACACAGTCATCGCGTTCGATGTGCTGGAGCACGTTGAAGATGATAGGGGGCTGGCCGGTGAGTTGCTGCGACTGGTGCGGCCCGGCGGCTCGCTCTGGGTGAGCGTACCCAGCCGGCAGACGGCCATTTTCCCGCCGTGGCTCACGCCCTGGGCACACCGCGAGTGGGGGCATCTGCGCCCCGGTTACACACGACAAGAGCTAGGCCGGCTCTTCCAAGGTGGGGGAGAACACTCTCTAGAGACGTGGAATGAGCCTGTCTACCGGGGGAGCTACCTGATTCTGAAAGCGCTGAGTTTAGTGTGGCCAGTCGCGGCCCTTGCGCTGCTGCGGGCAGTGGCTAGGCTGGATGGTCGCCTTCGTCATGGTGAGGCTGGACACTACTTTCTCGTCGTACGCGTGCCGGCGACGGCCGACGCGGCGCGGGCTGAGAGCGCCCCTGAGGTCAGCCTGTCACGCTAAATGCTGATAGACTGATGCGCCTCTGTTAGTTGGCGGGCTAGCGCATAGCAACTACACTACAGTTCATTGAGCGTACCAGTAACGAGGATCTCCGATGCCCGAACTACCGGACCTAGAGGCCATTCAAGAGTTCCTGCTGCAAGAGCTGGTGGGCGCAACCATCAGTGATGTTGAGGTAGTTCAAGCTATCCCCATCCGGATGCCCTCGTCCCCGGAATTTGCTCAGGTCCTCACCGGCAACACGCTGCAGAGCGTGAGGCGTCGCGGCAAATTTTTGCTGCTTGATTACTCCAGCGGGCATACCCTCGCCATCAATGCCATGCTTACGGGTCGTCTCCAGTACTGCCCGCCCAAAGAGCGCCGGCGTGCCAAGACGTGCTTCATTCTTAGCTTGGAGAACGGGCAGCAACTCCGCTACTTTGACGATAAGCTTATGGGCAAGGTCTATCTCGTGCCGGAAGGGCGGGTTGAACAGATTCCGCGTTGGGAGGAGATGGGCCCGGAAGCGCTTTCGGCTGAAGTGACGCTGGACGTGTTCAAGCAGCGACTGCGCCGTCACCCAGGGCAGGTGAAGAATATCCTGGTGAACGACACGTTTCTGGCGGGCATTGGCAATGCGTACGCGGACGAGATCCTATTTGCTGCGGGCATCTATCCCTATCGCAAGCGCACCAGCCTGAGCGTAGAAGAAGTGGACGCGCTGTATCAGGCGATGCACCGGGTGCTGAATGAGGCCAAGGAGATTGTGGCCGCTCGCATGGGTGACGACATCCACCTGAAGATTAGAGACTTCCTGCAAGTCCACGGGAAGGGCGGTGAGCCCTGTCCCCGTTGCGGCAACACCATCGCAAAGATTACCGCCAACCAGCGGTTGACCAACTACTGCCGGCGCTGCCAGACGTAAGAGGTTAGGGAATCGCGATCAACGATAAGGATTGCGATTCTTTAGTTAGCCGCCAGCGGCATCCGCCCCAACGTCGCACTGTTGCCAGAGGCCGCGTCCTTCCTCCTGTGCTTCCTCTTGCAGGTCCTGGAACTCATCACGATAGCGGCTGTCCGGCCCATCCGTACTGACCCGGGCGTAGCCGCCCCGTACCAGTTCTCCATTGACAAGCAAGCCGTCTATGTAGACATAACGCAGGAGATTGCCGTCGGCGTCGGTATCCGTGACGTCCGGCTCTAGCTCCACAAACTGGCCTTCTACAAGTTCACTGTTTTTAGCCGCGGCCTGCGCCCCGTAGCACTCCGGCGGCGAGACTTTGGGTACGTCGATGCCCAGATACCGCACGGTCTTGCGCACCCCGTCAATGTTTACCTCTATAGTGCCGCCATCCTTGATGTCCGTCACTTGTGCAGTGGTTGGCCCGAGCGTCGGGGGAACACCTGGCGGCGCAGGTGTTGTGACGGGAGCGCCGGATCCGCCGGGGGCGTAGAAGGAGGCGGGGACCGTCCACTCTAGCGGTACACCGTTGCCTTGAACCCGCTGCCGCACGCGCCAGAAGTAGCGTTCGCCGGGCGCTAGGGGATAGGCTTCCGGCACCGCATAGCTGCGGGGAGGGTCGGTGACCGCGCCGTGACGCAGCTCCCAGTAGCGGAACGCATTGTTGCCGAAGAGGGGGTCGGTGCTTAGCTGCACTTCGTAGTACCAGGAGTTGGGTTCAATGTCCGTCCACAGCAGGGTAGGAGTGGCGGTCTCCACTTGCACATCGCCTGTAGGGCTTTGGAGTTGGATAGTAGCGGCGTTGAGGGCAGGTGTGCGGAACTCCCAGACGCGAGACCAGTCGCTCCAGGAATCATCGTCAACGCCAATGGACGTAGTAGCATCAGACGCGCGCACGCGCCAGTTATACGACATATCAGGCAGCAGTCCGTACCAGTCGGGCGGCGCGGGCAAGGTGAACTCACCCTGGTTGGGGGAGAGGATCAGGTCAACGCCGGGACCATCTCTCTGGTATGGGATGACCTGGAAGTGCACTTGGGTGACCGTTGCGCCCTCTGGCACCGACCAGCGTAGAGTGGGGCTGAAGGTTTGCATGCGCGCGCCGTTGAATGGGGTAAGGAGCGAAGGCGCTTCTGGTCGTGAGTAGGCAGATGGGGTTGAGGCGAGCAGCGCGATGGCCACGACCGCCAGCAGTGTAAGCGTTTTCTTCATAGTGATTCCGTTAGTCATGAGTATCTTGTATGACTAAACGGAGATAGGGACACCCTGTTGCCGAGAGTGATGCGGATGCGGACAAAGTGCGGGCGAGGGCTAGTGTCCCCAAGGCATCCGCATGGGTGCACGCTTGCCGCCCTGGCCTGAGAGCATGTTGCCGTACTGTTTGAACATCTTTTGCATCTGGCGGAACTGGTTCAGCAGTTGGTTCACGTCTGCGGGAGTGGTGCCGCTGCCCTTGGCGATGCGCCGCCTGCGGCTGCCGTCAATTGTGTCCGGGTAGCGGCGCTCCCTAAGTGTCATGGAGTGGATGATGGCCTCTACGTGCTTGAACTGGTTATCATCAATAGCCCCTTTGGGCATGTTCTTAGCAACTTTATTTATGCCAGGGATCATCTCCATAAGCTGGCTGAGGGGCCCCATTTGCTTGACCTGCTGAATTTGCTCCATGAAGTCCTCTAGAGTGAAGGAGGCAGTGCGCAGTTTCTTCTCCCATACAGCGCTCTGATCCGTTTGGACTACGGTCTGGGCCTTCTCGATGAGGGTGAGCACGTCGCCCATACCAAGGATGCGGGAGGCAACACGTTCGGGGTAAAAGGGCTCCAGCGCATCGGGCTTCTCACCGGTGCCGATGAATTTGATGGGCACGCCGGTCACCGCGCGGGCGGAGAGAGCTGCGCCGCCGCGGGCATCGCCGTCCAGCTTGCTGAGGATTAGGCCCGTGAGGCCAACGCGCTGGTGGAAGTCGCCTGCTGCCCGCACGGCGTCTTGGCCTGTCATAGAGTCCACCACCATGAGGACTTCGTGGGGGGCCAGTTGCGCCTTGATGTCGCTAACCTCCGTCATCATGTCGTCATCGATGTGGAGGCGGCCGGCGGTGTCGCAAATCACAACGGTATCGCCCTGTGTCTTGGCGCGCTGCAGGCCGTTCTTGGCGATATCGCGAGGGTTGGCGCTGGTGCCTTCCTCGTAGACTGGGATACTAAGCTGTTTGCCCAGGGCGACTAGCTGCTGCACAGCGGCGGGACGGTAGATGTCCGCGGCTACTAGCAGCGGCTTCTGGCCGTTGGTCCGCAGATGCAGCGCAAGCTTGGCCGCGGTGGTGGTCTTGCCGGAACCCTGGAGGCCCACCAGCATGATGAAGGTGGGAGGAGTGGAGGCTAGGGCGAGACGAGACTGCCCCTCACCCAGGAGGGACACTAATTCTTCATTGACGATCTTAATGACCTGCTGGCCAGGGGTGAGGCTGTGCAGTGTGTCGCTGCCGATGGCCTTCTCCTTGACCTTAGCCAGAAAATCCCTGACGACGCGGAAGTTGACGTCTGCCTCTAGGAGGGCGAGACGCACTTCACGGAGCGCTTCGTCTATATCGCGTTCGGTGAGGCTGCCCTTACCGGAGAGGCGTTGGAAGACTGCGTCGAGTTTTGCGGTGAGTTGATCAAACATAGAGCGACGCCTTAGGGCGCGCGTTTATTGTACGCAGGCGTTGTTGGGGTGGTCAATGCATGGAGGTTTGGGAATTGCCATGGACGTTGGGAGTAACTGTACCGCTCTTGTGTGCTAAAGTTATGAGAGCGGCTGCGTTGACTGTGCCTAGCTGCTATGCTATATTTCACTCATCTTGGGAGTGTAATGGGAGGCCTCAATCCCGAAGGAATTTCGAATAAACGAACAAATCCGGGCTCGTGAAGTCCGGCTCATTGGTGAGAACGGCGAGCAGCTCGGTATTCTGGGTGCGTCAGAGGCGCAGCAGTTGGCGCGCGAGCGCAGTTTAGACTTGGTGGAGGTGGCTCCCACGGCGGCTCCACCTGTCTGTCGACTGCTGGATTACGGGCGCTTCCGTTATGACCAAGCCAAGAAAGAGCGAGAAGCCCGCCGGAACCAGCACACGATCGAGATCCGCGAGGTGCGCTTCCGTCCCAAGATAGACCCCCACGACCTTGATACCAAAGTACGGCTTGCCGGTCGCCTACTCCAAGAAGGGGATAAGGTGAAGGTGAGCGTTATGTTCCGAGGCCGGGAGATGACCCATCCTGAGTTGGGCAGAGTTCTGCTGAATCGCGTGACCGCTCAACTCCAAAGTGTTGCATTGATTGAAAAGCCGGTGGAAATGGAGGGGCGCAACATGAGCGTCATCCTGGTTCCACAGCAGCAAAAGGTTGTTAAGGAAACGGCCTCCGACGACGAGGAGAAGTAAGTGCCAAAGATGAAAACGCATAAGGGCGCAGCAGCTCGCTTCAAAGTGACTGGGAGCGGGAAGCTGTTGCGGATGAAGGGCATGAGTAGCCACTTCCGCCGCCGCCGTAAGAAGAGTACGAAGCGTCAGTTTGACGATACGGTTTCAGTGCATCCGTCTGATATGGGCCGGCTGCGCAAATTACTTTCGAATTGGTAAACATGCGTCCAAACAGGATGCCAGAGGGAGACAGCAGTGCCTCGGGTTAAACGTGGAGTGACGGCTAGGCGACGCCATAAAGCCGTCTTAGAACTGACAAAGGGCCAGTGGGGGTCGAAGCATCGGATATATCGACGAGCCCACGAGGCCATGCTGAAATCACTGAGCTATGCCTACCGGGACCGGCGAGACCGCAAGGGGCAGTTCCGCCGGTTATGGGTGACCCGCATCAATGCAGGCGCTCGCCTCGCAGGTATGAATTACAATGCCCTTATGCATGGGTTGAAACAAGCTGGAATAGAGATAAATCGTAAAATGTTAGCCGAGTTGGCCGTGAACGACCCTGAAGCGTTCAGCCAGTTGGCTGCATCTTCCAAAGCCGCGGCAGCAGCTTAAAGGAAGTCCCCCGCGCCAGTGCACTTGGCGCCGGGGTGAAGGGCATGAGGCACACATATGGACGGCATAGTGCACAGAGCGGTGCTCGTTCTGAATCAGAACTATGAGCCTCTCAACGTGTGCAGCGCAGGACGAGCGGTAGTCCTGGTAGACCAGGGCAAAGCGGAAGTGCTAGAACCAGTGGAGGGTTGGTCCCTCCACTCCGTTACCCGGATCATTCCCATCCCCTCCGTCATTCGCCTCATCTACTTTATTTCCCGCCCTCACTTCCAAGCCAAGCTCACCCGCCGCGAACTCTTCCTCAGAGACCGCCACACCTGCCAGTACTGCGGCAAGGCGGGCAATGACCTCACTATAGATCACGTGGTGCCGCGGCATCGCGGCGGCCGCCACGTGTGGGAAAACCTGGTGAGCGCCTGTAAGCGTGCAACCACAGAAAGGCGGGCAGGACACCGGACGAGGCGCGTATGCGTCTGCTGATTGAGCCGGGTCCGCCGCAGACATCCAGCTATTTCATCGTTTTCCCGTACATAGGGTCGCGGGATGAATGGCACAAGTTCATCCCCCTGAGAGAGCTGGAGAAGCTCCTAGCGTAGCGGTGCTACGTGCCGTTGTTCTGGTAACGGGGGTAAGAACCGAAGATCCGGAACCACTGCGGGTCTGAGTGCTCCAGCACCTCATCCAGCGCTTCCTTCACGGGCGATTGCGACCGGTGGCCTTCTAGGTCCACCAGGAAGATGTACTTCCCCAGGTTTTCCTTGGTGGGCCGGGACTCAATCTTGGTCATGTTGATGCCCCTGTTGGAAAAGGCTTCCAGCACGGAGACCAGCGTCCCCGGACGGTCTTCTTTAAACCCAAAGCACAGGGATGTCTTGTCTTGCTGCGTGGGCTCGTGGTCTTCCGCTGCTAGCACCACAAAGCGGGTCACATTGTTGGGGCTGTCCTGGATGCCTTGGGCCAGGATGGTTGCCCCGTACAGTTCCGCCGCGCGCCGGTTGCCTATTGCTGCCGCACGGGGTTGAGCCAGCATTTGCTCCACTGCTGCGGCGGTGCTTAACGCCGCCACGGCCTGGGCCTTGGGAAAGCACTGTTCGATGAACTTGCGGCACTGGCCCAGGGCTTGGGGATGGGAGTAGACCGCCTCCACCTGCTCCACGGCTGTACCCTCCTTGGCGAGGAGGCAGTGGAGGATGGGGATCACGATCTCGTGGCGGATACGCAGCGTGGAGTCGTGGATGAGCAGGTCGAGGGTGTCGGGCACCGCCCCTTCCAGACTGTTCTCTATGGCGACGATGCCTTCGTCTGCCATGCCAGACTCCACCGCGTTAGCTACGACAGAGGGCGTAGAGAAGGGGACGCGAGTCCCGGAGGGTGCGTACAGGAGTGCGGCCTCTTCCGTATAGGTCCCCGGCGGGCCGAGGTAAGCGATGCGCAATGCTTGTGCGTTTGAGTGGGAACTAGTCACGCTTTTGCTCGGTGAAGATAGCTCTGATCAGGTCTTCTGACTCCGAGCGGGTGACGGCAATAACGTCATCTTCTGCTTCAAGCTGGGTCTCGCTGGTGGGCACTACTGCGCCATTGGTCTTATTGAAAATCAAGAGGATAACGCTCTCTGCCGGCAGGGGAAGCTCCCGCAAGCGCTTGCCTACTACCGGCGCATCAGCCTGCACTTTCAGCTCTACCACCTCTAGCCCGTACTGCCGGAGAGCTAGGAGGTGCAGTAGCGGGTGGGAAGGCATCTCCACCTGGATGCGCTCCAAAATGACCTTGGTGCTGCTGACGGTCTCGTCGATGCCCAGCTGGCGGAAGACGCTCTCGTTCTTCGGATCGTTGATGAGGGCGATGGTGCGGGGCACCTTAAACTTGAGCTTGACCACCTGACACACGATGAGGTTGTCCTCGTCGTCGCCGGTGGCGGCAATAATAGTGTCGGCGCGAGCAGCGCCCGCCTGCATAAGCGTCGCGACCTCGCAGCCATCGCCATGCATTACTACGCTGCCCAGCTCATCGGTCAAGTCGTGGCAGACCTTGGGGTCTCGCTCCAGCACCAAGACCTCGTAGCCCTCCTCCAGAAGCCCTTTGGTGAGGTACTGGCCCACCTTGCCGCCGCCAACTACTAGCACATACATGACGTCTTCATTGTACCTGTTCAAGCTGCTCTTTGATCATGCGGCTCATGATATTGGTGGAGCTGATGGTGGTAATCCCCAGACTCTCGTAGAGTTCGCCGCGGATGGGGTCATACACCCGGCAGATTGCGTGCGGCACAGAGAATATCTGCTTGGCAATCTGCGCCGCCATCAGGTTACGGTTGTCACCCTGGGTCACCGCAATAAACGCGTCCATCTGTTCAATGGAGGCTTTGCGCAGGGTGTCGGTGTCTGTTCCATTGCCAACGATGGAAGTGCCCTTAAAATCCGCCGGCAGCCGGCTAAACTGCCCTTCGTTGGTGTCTATCACGGTGACATCGTGCCCAGACTCCTCCAGCGCAATGGCCAGCGTTGAGCCGACCCGCCCGCACCCCATAATCAAGACTCGCATACTGCTTCTTCGCGCTCCTTGGTCCTACCCGGTTCTATCCATAGTATCTCGGCATATCCAAACCTGACAGGCGGCATGTTCCAGGACATAGGGAACGGCATCGCCTTGACTAAATTGTCCAAAGTGCCGCTTGTAGGGGAGTCCCATCACAATGAGGCCGACGTCGCGCTGCGCTGCTTCGTCCACTATTGCTGGGCCCACTTCACGCGCCTGGAGGATCTCCGTATCGACAGGATATTGCAGCTCCTTCGCGAACCGTTCAGCTCTGTAAAGAATCTCTTCCCCTTTGGCAATCTCCCCGGGCAACTCTACATCTAAAGCAAGCGCGCGTTGCACTTCTATCACATAGATAAAAAAAACCTGCGCCTTACTCTTCCGAGCTTGCTCGCAGGCTATTTGAATAGCTATCAGGTCTGCAGGAGAGCCTCCAACAGGTACAAGGACACTACCAAGGGAAGACAAGCGCTGCTGTGTGGTCATAGGTTGCGTATAAACGGCTCTTGGTATGTCTTGCCGGCATTCCTGAGCAGTCGTTGCGCAGCGGTATTATAGTTCAGGGCTGCCATATCCGCAATAACGCTTGGGCATCTGCTGTGCAAGGTTCTGCGATGATTTCCAGGGTAGCAGCAGTTTCTGGGCGCACCTTTGCCTCCTCGGTTACTCTGTGGCCAGCGAGCCAGAGGATCTCCTTCCCTGCAACCACTACTGGAACGAGGTCTCTGAGTGGTCTGGGGATGCGCTGGTTGACCAGCAGGTCTTGCAGCTTCTGCGGCCCGTCCATGCCCAACGGGCGGTATCGATCGCCTGGGCGGCGGGCGCGTACACGAAGGGGACCACTTGCCTTGTGCGCATCCAGGTAGGCGTGGAGGGCGTCGGTGTGGGAGGGAAGGTACGCGCCCTCATGCACCCGGCTGTGCAGTTTCCACGCTCCCCACTCCGTTGTGCCCGGTACAGCGAAGGCTTTCGGTTCAGCGATGGCTGTCTTCTCGCCAGCTACTGTCCGGCCCTGGGTAAGCCACAGCTCGTTGTAGGCAGCGCTGGCAACGATGCCGGCGTTCAGCGGCACGTGTTTGCCGGGCGTCGCCGAAAGCAGGGCAAGAGCCGCGTCTACATGGGCTAGCTCCAACCCCTCCGCGCTGCCCGTGAGTGTCTGGTAGGCGCGCTGGATTATGCGCCGTTGAAGCGCCGCGGGCTGCCTCTTTAGCCCACGCTTGTCTAAACACACCCATCCTCGTGTACTGTAGCCAGCAGAGGCCACAGGGCATCAGTCTGCGCCAACAGGTAGCGCTCATCATCCCGGGCCAAGGAAGCCAGCCGCTGCAGCGCTGTGTCCACACTAGGGTTGATGGCGCGCAGGACGGGGAGGGTCTCCAGGCGGATGCGGTTGCGGGTGTAGCGCAGGTCAGCGTTTGAGGAATCGACGCGAGAAGGGAGCCTGTGACGGCGGCAATAGTCGTGGGTTTGAGCGCGCGGGATGTTCAACAGCGGGCGCAGCACACGGAGCGTTCCGGTTGTGCTCTGCCAAGCCGTCAACTCAGACATGCCTCCAAGCCCGCTTATCCCCGCGCCGCGGAGAAGATGGAGCAGCACTGTCTCCGCTTGGTCGTCGGCGGTATGGGCTACCGCAACCACGCCTGCGCCCGTCTGTTGCGCCACGGAGGCAAAGAACGCGTAGCGCACTTCCCGCGCGGCCGCTTCGATAGACGATACGGCGTCGAGGTGGGCGGCGCGATACTCGGGGACGCTATGGGCTTCGATGATGCAGGGCACGTCCAGTTCGCGGCAGAGGTCGCTCACAGCTTCCGCGTCCTCTTCCCCCTCGCGGCCGCGCAGGCCGTGATCGAGGTGTGCCGCAACGAGGGTAAGTGAGCGCTTGAGGGCGATGCGGGTTAGCAGATGGAGGAGGCAGACGGAGTCCGGGCCACCGGAGACGCCGACCACCAGGGTAGCGGGGGATGCAAGTAGGTTGGCAGAGGCTAGGGATCGTTCGACTGCGCTGAGGAGGGGCCTATCGGCGCGCCGTAGTGGAGCAGCCATAGTGGTTGAGTGTGGTTAGCGGCCGAAGAACCACTGCAGGATCTGCGTCCCTGGGGACGCGGCCTGTTCCGACGCTTTGCTAGGAGGTGGCGACCTTCGCGCGGTTGGGCTGCGCTGCGCCTCCGCAATAGCTTGTTGCGAAGGAATGACCACCACTGCGGTCTCCCCCTCCTTGATAAGGTTTAGCTCCTCACGCGCCACCTTCTCTATATCCGTGTCTCTCATCAGGCCATCGCGCTGTGCGACAAGCTGATGGTAGCGGGTCCGCAAGTCCGCCACCTCTCGTGTCAAGCGTGTCTCCTCTACTTTGAGCTGGTAGATATGGAGGGTGCGCTGCACTAGGGCGAGAAGAAAATATCCGGCTACCATAAGGGTAGCCAGAGCAACAACGACATGGGCCGGGAGCTGAAACGCTTTTCTACGCATATCTAAGTTGCGAAAATGAGTCTAATCGTTGAAAACACGCGCCCGCGCGTTCTGTTACGAAGGGGGAGTTGTTCTTAGTTCCAGAGGCACGTATACTGGCCCTGCCCGAGCAACCTGTTCCCATGTCTCCAGAGCCGTCTGAGCAGCCCGCATCCGTCCCCAGCGCCTCCTTCGCGCGCCTGGATAAGCACGGCTATCTCTTTGCCCACCAGTCCTACACCATTCGAGACGCGCTCTATGGCAGCGTGCCGTTGCTGCCTGCCGCCTACAAGACCCTGGACACCCGCTACTTCCAGCGGCTCAAGCACCTGAAGCAGCTCGGGCCCTCTTATCTGGTCTACCCTGGCGCAACCCACACCCGCTTCAGCCACAGCATTGGGGTGTACCACTTGACCCGTCTCGCGTTGCAGCACCTGACCACGCAAGCGGACTTTGAGCCGGAAGTAGGACGGGCTACCCTGGCTGCGGCGCTCCTCCACGATGTGGGCCACTTTCCCTTTTCCCACGTGATGGACGACATCGCCATACATGGCCGTTCGCTTGCGCACGGTGACTTATCCGTGGAGCTGGTGCAGACGGACGAAGCATTGCAGTCGGTGTTGAGGAACGACTGGGAGACCGACCCTACTCTGGTAACCGATCTACTCTCAGGGAAAGAGAACGCCCGGATCCCCCGCTTCCTTTACACCCTCACCGATGGCGCTATGGACATGGACAAGCTGGACTATCTGAACCGGGACGCGCACCATAGCGGTGTGCCTTACGGGCACATTGAGGTGCAACGCCTGGTGGAGTGCCTAACAGTCCATCCGGAGACCGGCGACCTTGCCATCACCGACCCCGGCGTTGGGACCGTGGAGTCGGTGGTGTTTGCTAAGTATCTCATGTTCCGCTACGTCTACTGGCACCACACGGCCCGCATCGCCGGCGCAATGATCAACCGGGCGGCGCTGGACTGCTTGCTGGCGTTGGGGGTGCAGGAGTTATCCATAACGGACAGCCGCGTGCGGCGTGTTTGCCTCAGCACAGATGCCACCTTGGAGACGACTCTGCGCGACCTTTTTCACGAGGTGGGGACGGAACCGCCGCCTGCTCTCGGCTTGTTGGCGCGTGTGGAGGAGCGACGCCTCTACAAGCGGGCAGTAGTCCTGCCTTGTGCCGATGTACCAGACGACGACGTGCGCTTCCGAGACAGCTTGACGCGTCGAGCGCGGGAAGAAGAGCTGGCCCGAGAGGTGAGCGGACGGTTGGCGGCGGGCGCGGAGGCGTTAGAAGGGTACGGAGTGCTCATAGACGTGCCGCCCGTGGCGAAGTTTGCCGTAGATGTGCGGGGCATTGTGCTGGATGGGGATGGAGTGCAGCGGGTGGAGTCCTGGGAGACCGCGCCTCAAGCCTCTTACCTCAATGCGGCAACGGTAGCAGGGATGGAGCGCAGTATGCGCTCGATGCAGTACCTCTACGATGCCCATCGCAGCGACGGAGAAGCGGTGCGCCGTATACTCACCGATCTCTTGCGTAGCGCGGGATAAGCTATCCCCGCGTTTCGGCGGGACTGACCACCCGGCGGAATGAACTGCTCTTCCTTAAAGGGCTGTGATAGACAATGCCATGGCGCTCCAATCCCTTGCACGCCACTGGCAAAGGTGAAGACGAGCTAGAAGGGCTGGACATCCAGCTCGTAATCGAAGAGCTCGGCGTCCAAGCGGCTCTCCTGGATGAAGGCGACCACTTTGGAGAGCACTTCGTTCGCGTGCTGGGCATCACCGCTGACCACTGCAATGCCCAGGCATGCCTTAGTCCACTGATCCTGGGCGTCCACCTCTGCAATGGACACCTGGAAGCGGTTGCGCACCCGCTGGATGACAGACCGCAGGATCTGCCGCTTGTCCTTGAGGGAAGCGTTCTCCGGCATCTCTAGCCAGAGACGGCAGATGCCCACGTGCATGGTTCCGTTGTTCTTCCGAGGCGTCATGGCTTTCACCCCCGCCTTAACCACTGCCTACCGGCCGGCTCCCCATCAGGGGGAAGGAAAAACATACTCCCTCCTCAGCGGTTAGGGCTAGGAGGAGGGAGCAATGGATTGCTACTAAGTGACTGTGCTAGGCGGTGGCTTTTTCCACCACTTTGTGGGTGTCTACGATGTTTTTGGTGAGGCCCAATTTGTTCAAGGGCAGGCCAAAGGCCAGTCCCACGAGCTGCGGCAGGTGCAGCACGGGCAAATTGAGCTTTTCATCCACAACGCCGGCGGCCTCCACTTGACCGCCGTCCAGGTTCAGGTGGCAGAGGGGACAGGGTGTCACCATGCAGTCGGCGCCCTTGGTCTGGGCTTCCAGCACGTGGGTGCCGGTCATGCGCAGTGAGCTCTCCTTGTTCATGGTGAGGATGGGGAAGCCGCAGCACTGGTTGAAGCCTTTGTATTCGACCGAGTGTGCGCCTAGGGCTTCAATGAGGTCCTCCAAGTAATGGACTCGCTCGGGCTTCTCGTCATAGCCCAGCACCCAGGTCGGCCGTACGATGTAGCAGCCGTAGAAGGGCGCGGCGCTGAGGTTGCCGAGAGGGTTCGTGGTCAGCTCCCGCACCCGGTCTATGCCGATGTCCTCCATGATGACCCAGAGGAGATGCTTGATCTCCGTGTTGCCGGAGTAGTGCAGACCTTCGGGCGCCAGGCGGTGGTTGATTCGCTCCAAATACTCCGGGTCCTTGCGGAGCCGGGCGTTGGACTGGCTCATCACGCCGTGGCAGGTGGAGCAGATATTCATCAGGGGCAGGCCCAGCTTCTCCGCCATAGCAAAGGTACGGGCGTTCAGGCTGTCTGCCAGCTCTGGGTTGCGTTCGCTGAGGACGCCAGCGCCGGTGCAAGCCGCCTCTCGCAGCTCCTCCAGCTCAATGCCCAGGGCTCCTGCAACAGCCAGGGTTGCGTTATACAGCTCAGGCGCGCCGCCTTTGGCAACGCAGCCGGGGTAAAATGCGTACTGCACTAGTGGGCCTCCAGTTCCTCGATAATACGTCGGACGTGCTCAACGCCGGGGCGCGGGTTGTGCAGCGGGCCGGTAGGCGGCATTTTGCCGCGGAACATGGCACGGAGCCCAACGGGCACCATCGCGAGCTTCTCCTGCAAAGTGCCCACGGATTCCAGTGCCAGCTTGCCTTCGTCCAACCAGCCGCTCTCCTTCACGCTCTCCTCAAAGGCGGCGCTGTGGCGGGAGCCGTTGTTGTTGGTCAGGCCGGCCTCAGTGGCCTCTCTGCGCAGCTCCAGGATCCATTCCATGGGAGCAACCTCTTTCGGGCAGACCTCTACGCAAAAGTAGCAGTGGGTGCAGTCCCAGATGCCGCCGGGCTTGCTGTACTCTTCCAAGCGCTCCTGCTTGTGGCCGTCCCGCGGGTCGCCGACAAAGCGGTAGGCTTTGGCGAGCGCGGCCGGGCCCAGGAAGTCGGGGTTGGCCGCCAGCGAGGCGCATTCGGAAACGCATGCGCCGCACTGGATGCAGCCCACAGTAGTGATGAGATTGGTCATTGCGTCGTTATCTACCAGGTACTCTCGCTCCGGCTCGGGCCCTTCGGGCTGAATCCAAGGCGTGATGGCGAGATTCTTGCGCCAGAAGACCTCAAAGTCCACAACCAGGTCCTTAAGCACGGGCATGTTGCCGACCGGCTCCACGACCACCTGTCCCTCTTTATTCAGCACACTGGTGATCCTGGTCTTGCAGGCTAGCTTGGCTTGGCCGTTGATGCGCATAGCGCAGGAGCCGCAAATAGAGCTACGGCAAGAGCAGCGCAGCGAAAGGCTTTCGTCTACCCGTTCTCGCACTTCAATGAGGGCGTCCAGCACGGTAGCCGCATCTGGCATGTCTACGGTGTAGTCTTGGGTATAGGGCTTGCGCTCGGCACCAGGGTCGTAGCGTTGGACTCGCAGCTTGGTTTCCATGAAGGATTGTCCTTTCCGGAAGTGTGTTTCAGGAATAGCCCTTGCGGAGGGAGCCCTTAGTACTTCCGCTCCTCGGGAGCCCACTGGGTCACGGTCACTGGCGCAGTCTCTATGCGAGGGCCGTTAGGCGTGTAGTAGGCCAGGGTATGTTTCAGCCAGTTCTCGTCGTCACGAGTTTTGTAGTCCAAACGGGAGTGCGCGCCGCGGCTCTCCGTTCGGGTGAGGGCGGCGTGACATATGCTCTCCGCGCAGTCCAGCATATTATCAAGCTCCAGAGCAAAGAGGAGGTTGGTGTTGAAGACCTTGCCCTTGTCCTGTAAGCCCACGTTCTCGTAGCGTTTCTGTAGCTCAACAACGGCAGCTGCCGCCTGCTTCAGGCCCGCGTCGTCGCGGTAGACTCCGACGTACTCGTGCATGGTCTGGCCAAGGGTCATGCGCAGGTCGCCAGCCATCTCCTTACCATCGCTATCCATAAGGGTCTGGACACGCGTGCGGTCCTCGTCCATTCGGCTCTCCGGCGTAGTAGGCTTGGGCTGGCTGAGCGCGTACTCGGCGGCGGCACCGCCGGCGCGGCGGCCAAAGACCACCAGCTCCAGCAGAGAATTGGCGCCCAACCGGTTGCCGCCGTGGACGCTGACACAGGCCGTTTCGCCCGCGGCGTAGAGGCCGGGCACCTGGGTAGCGCCCTGCACGTCCGTCTTGATGCCGCCCATGATGTAGTGCATGCCGGGCCGGATAGGCACAGGGTCTGTGATGAGATTGACGCCGGAAAAGTCCCAGGCCAGGTCGAGGATCTGGCGCAGCTTGGTGCGGATGAGCTCCTCCCCCAGGTGGCGCAAGTCTAGGAGCACGCAGCCATCAATGCCGCGGCCTTCGTTGATTTCGGTCTGCTCGGAGCGGGATACCACATCACGACTCGCCAGCTCCATCATGTTAGGAGCGTAGGTAGCCATGAAACGGTCGCCGTCGGCATTGATGAGATAAGCGCCCTCGCCGCGAGCGCCCTCAGTGATGAGCGCGCCGTTGGAGGGGAGGGTGGTTGGATGATACTGCACCATCTCCATGTCCATCAGAGGAGCGCCGGCCCGGTAGGCCAGGGACATGCCGTCGCCGGTGCAGATGAGGGCGTTGGTGCTAGGCTCATAGACGCGTCCTACGCCGCCGGTGGCGAGGATGACCGACCGTGCGCGCACCATGTGGATTTCGCCGGTGCGCAGTTCCATAGCCACGCAACCGCGGCATGCGCCGTCCTCCATGATGAGGGAGAGGGTATAAAACTCATTGTAGGTGGGAATCTGGTACTTCAACACCTGGTCGAAGCCTGCATGAAGGAGGGCCTGGCCGGTGATGTCCGCCACAAAGTAGGTGCGGGCAAAGGATGCGCCGCCGAAAGCACGAGAGCCCAGGCGGCCTTCTTCATCCCGGTTGAAGATGACGCCCATGTGCTCCAGCTCGATGATGTCACTGGGAGCTTCTCGACATAATATCTCGATAGCGTCTTGGTCACCCAGGTAGTCGCTGCCCTTGACGGTATCGTAGGCATGGGACTCCCAGGAGTCGCTTTCATCGAGAGCGGCGTTAATACCGCCCTGTGCTGCGTTAGTGTGGCTGCGGACGGAGTAGACTTTGGTGAGGATGGCGACGTCTGCGCCTTTACGTTTTGCTTCAATGGCGGCTCGCAGGCCAGCCATACCCGCGCCTATTACCAGGACGTCATGTTCTAGGAGCACGTTGATACCTCTTGAGGTCGTCTGATGCGTGACCAGTGTACCAGAGGGACTTCGTGACGACAAGCACAATTGAACAAGAAGGGGGCACGATCTTCATCAGACCGTGCCCCCTATGTGCTAGTGGCCTGGATCGCTTCCGGGCGGGTGGTAGTGGACACCCATCTTCACCGCTCGGTCCATCTCTTCCGGAGTGATGAGGACTACGGTAGTGACCTGCACTCCGCCTGCGGCGTTTATGGCCAGGGAGAGGGCGATGCTGCTCTCCTGGTCCGGTAGGTCCGCGGTGAAGTAGAGGTCGCTGCCGCCAAAGGCAAAGTAGAGGGACTCCACCGTGCCACCGACGCTGCCGACGGCTTCTTGGATTGCCTTGTGGCGAGCGGTGCCGCCATCATGCATCAGGCCTTCTACGCCTTCCATTGAGTAAGTGCCATGCATAAGGTATTTAGGCATACTTTTTCCTTTCGATGTACTTCCTAACGATTGTACTGCAAGGAGCGGGAGAGGGCACGCTGCGTGGGTTAGTTGCCGCCCTCGTTGGCTGGGTTGTCTGCGGTCGCACCCAGGAGCGTCTGCCCGGGAAGGGGCCGCGCCCACTGCCGCTTGCCTTCCTCCAGGAGGTCGTGACCCTCAACGTCGTTGCAGACGATGGCGGGGAACTGCTCCACCTCCAGACGGCGGATGGCTTCGGTAGCCAGGTCTTCGTAGGCCACAACTTCCGCCTTCTTGATATGGCGGGAGAGGAGCGCACCGCTGCCGCCGACCGCGAGGAAATAGATGGCCCCATGCTCCTGCATCAGCTTGCGCAGCTCTGGGCCGCGGCCGCCCTTGCCCATGGAAGCCCGCAGGCCGAAGGGTAGCAGCGCCGCGCAGAAGGCATCCATCCGCATGCTGGTGGTTGGCCCCGCAGAGCCGATGACCTTGCCCTCCTTGGGAGGCGTAGGGCCAACGTAATAGAGGATGTTGCCCTCTAGCTGGATGGGGATGCTCTCCCCCTTGGCGAGGGCTTCCGCCATGCGCCGGTGCGCGGCATCCCGGGCGGTGTAGATAACGCCGGTGAGCTCCACGGCCTGGCCTACATGGAGGCTGCGGATAACGTCGTCGGTGAGGGGAGTGAATATTTCCATGATGGCTCCTACAGCACCGCGTGCTTGGTGCGGGCGCTATGGCACTGGAGGTTCACGGCCACCGGCAGCGCAGTGATGTGGGTGGGATAGGTCTCGATGTGCACCGCCAGCGCGGTGGTGGTGCCGCCCACGGCCTGGGGGCCGACACCCGTGGCGTTCACGTAGCGCAACAGCTCCGCTTCCAGCTCAGCGACCTCTGGGTCTGCGTTGGCGTCGTTGACCTTGCGCAGGAGCGACTTCTTTGCCAGGTACATGCAGTGCTCGGCTGTGCCGCCGATGCCCACACCTACGATGAGGGGCGGGCACGGGTTTCCTGCGGACTCCTCGATAACCCGCGTCACAAAATCGATGATCCCCTTCTTGCCGGCGCCGGGAAGGAGGACTTTGATCTGGCTCATGTTCTCGCAGCCGCCGCCTTTCGGCATCACGGTGATGCCCAGCTGCTCGCCGGGGACCACCTCTGTGTGGATGACGCCGGGGGTGTTGTCCTTGGTGTTCACCCGCAAGGAGAAGGGCTGGGTGACGATGGAACCCCGTAGGAAGCCAGTGGTGTAGCCCTGACGGATGCCCTCGTTCACCGCGTCGTAGAGGCTGCCGCCCGCTACGTGCACGTCCTGTCCCAGGTCCAGGAAGACGCAGGCGGTGCCGCAGTCCTGGCACAGGGCCATCTGCTCCCGGCCCGCAATCTCTGCGTTCTCCAGGATTTGGTCCAGCACGCCCTGAGCTAGGGGCGACTCCTCCGTCTCACGGGCTACCTGCAGCGCCGTGAGCACGTCGTCCGGCAAGTTGTAGTTGGCGTCCTGGAAGAGGTCCTTGACGGCCTCGGTAATCTGGTCGGCGGTTATTTCACGCATAGTTCGCTCTTTTCCCTAATGCTAACAGTTACAGGTCGTCCACGTCTGCCCAATCACCGTCCAGGGTGACGGGGCCATCGGGCGTAGACATGGATACTCGTAGATAATCGTACTCATTTATCTTGGTTTCTTCCAGCGACACGTTGCCCTGGGCCTTCTGGACGGCCTCCAGCAACCGCATGGAGAAGGGGATGGTCACGTTGAAGCCCAGCCGCACGACATCCTCCGAGGCGATGCCAACAGTGGTCAACGCCTCGAAGTCGCCGTACGCGTCCATGCCCATTAGTGAGAGGAAGCTGTCGCCGTGCCGCACGCCAAAGTCCGGCTTGCCGTCGTCTGGCTTATAAGGCATGGTCTCGACTGCGATGACCTCCAGGCCCGGTTGGCCGAGGAGGTGGCGCATGGCGTGCTGCAGCATCTCAGCGGGTACTTGGATCATGTAGGCGTGGTAACAACGTTATGCTTGGTCTGCTGGCAGGCTCAGCATAAACTGCGCGAAGAATCCACTTGTCTGCGGGTCATTCTCAGGAAAGTGGATTCTTCAGTCGCTCGCTTTGGCTATCTCCTTGAGAATGACACGAGAAGAAGACTCATCAAGGGAGAGGGGCTGTAGAAGTTAGAGCTTGAGGATGTCCACTAACTCCTGGACCGCGTCGGCGGAGTGGTTGAGCATGCCCTTCTCTTCTTCGGTCAGCTCTATCTGCACTATCTCCTCGACGCCTTTGGAGCTCAGCTTCACGGGTACGCCAATGTAGAGGCCCTGCACGCCGTACTCGCCCTCTAGGAGCGTGGCGCAGGGGAGGATGCGCTTGCGGTCTAGCAAGATGGAGTCCACCATAGCCACCACGCCGGAAGCGGGCGCATAGTACGCGCTGCCCGTCTTCAAGTAGTTGATGATCTCTGCGCCGCCGTCCCTGGTGCGCTGCACAATCTTGTCCACCCGCTCTTTTGAGAGCACGTTCGCGATAGGGACGCCCGCCACGGTGGTGAAACGAGTGAGGGGCACCATAGTGTCGCCGTGGCCGCCCAGCACGTAGGCCTCCACCTCTTTTACCGAGACGCCGACTTCCTGCGCAATGAAGGTGCGGAAGCGGGCCGTGTCCAATACGCCGCCCTGGCCGATGACGCGGGCCTTGGGGAAGCCGCTGGCCTTGAGGGCCACGTGGCACATGGCGTCCATGGGGTTGGTGACGATGACGATGACCGCGTCGGGAGACATGGCTGCGGCCTCTTTGACCACGCCGCCCACGATGCCGGCGTTAGTGTTCAGCAGATCGTCACGGCTCATGCCCGGCTTGCGGGCGATGCCGGAGGTGACGACGACAACATCGGAGTTGGCGGTCTCATCCCAGCCGTTGGTGCCGCTGATCTGACTGTCGTAGCCCTCTACGGGGCCGGCCTCCAGCATATCCAGCGCCTTGCCCTGGGGCAGGCCCTCCACGATATCCTGGAGCACCACATCGCAGTAGCCCTTGAGGGCCAGCAGGTGGGCAGTGGTAGCGCCGACATTGCCAGCGCCGATGACCGTTACTTTCTTCTTTGGCATAGTTGCTCCTTCTGTTTTACACAGTCTACACAGGTGTGGGACTGGCTCTTAGACTGTGCCAACCCGGGGCTTCTGACTAACCCCCGAGGGCCGACCAGACCTCGTTGAACGTCTTCGACGGGCGCATTAGCGCGTCAATCTTGGCGGGATCGGGGTGATAGTACCCACCCAGGTCCACCGGCGCGCCCTGAACGGCCAACAGCTCCTCGGCGATGACTGATTCATTGGCCCTCAGCGCTTCAACCAACTGAGAGAAGGCGGCGGCGAGCTCGGTGTCCTTCGTCTGCGAAGCGAGCTCCTCGGCCCAGTACAAAGCTAGGTAGAAGTGGCTGCCGCGGTTGTCGATTTCACCGGCCTTGCGGCTAGGCGACTTGTTCTCGTTCAGGAACTTCGCTGTTGCCAGGTCCAGCGTGTCGGCGAGAATCTGGGCACGCTCATTGCCGGTGGTCTGGGCCAAGTGCTCGAAACTCGCGGCCAGCGCGAGGAATTCCCCCAGGCTATCCCAGCGCAGGTGGTTTTCCTCGAGCAGTTGCTCCACGTGCCTGGGAGCCGATCCGCCGGCCCCTGTCTCGAACATGGAGCCCCCGGCAATGAGCGGGACGATTGAGAGCATCTTGGCGCTCGTGCCGAGCTCCATGATCGGAAAGAGGTCGGTGAGGTAGTCACGCAGTACGTTACCGGTAACTGAAATGGTGTCCTGACCCTTCCGGATACGCTCCAGCGAAAACTTGATGGCGTCGCTGGGCGCCATGATTTCAATCTGGAGGCCGGAGGTGTCATGCTCCTTGAGGTACTCCCGCAGTTTGGCAATGAGGTTCGCGTCGTGAGGACGAGTTTCATCGAGCCAGAACACGGCCGGTGTGCCGGAGAGGCGTGCCCGGGAGACGGCCAGCTTGACCCAGTCGCGGATAGCCACGTCCTTGGTCTGGCACATTCGCCAGATGTCGCCGACGCCGACTATGTGTTCGAAAACGGTGTTGCCGTCCATGTCAACAACGCGGACTGTGCCAGGAGTAGCGATCTCGAAGGTCTTGTCGTGGCTGCCGTACTCCTCAGCCGCCTGCGCCATCAGCCCGACGTTCGGAACAGACCCCATAGTGGTCGGGTCATACGGGCCGTTGGCACGGCAGTCGTCTAGGGCAATCTGGTAAATATCGGCGTAGCTGCTATCCGGAATGACGGCAAGCGTATCGGCATCTTTGCCATCTGGTCCCCACATGCGGCCGGAGGCGCGGATCATGGCCGGTATGGAAGCGTCTATGATCACGTCGCTGGGGACGTGCAGGTTAGTGATCCCCTTCTCCGAGTCAACCATTGCGATCGCTGGGCCGTTGGCAAGCCCCTGGTTGACAGCTGCTTCGACCTTCGCGCGCTCGTCGGCAGGCAGCTTCTGCGCCGCTTGGAGAACTGCGCCGAGGCCTTCATCAGGATCGCCGCCGGCTGCTGCGAGGGCCTCCTCGTATTCGGCAAAGAGTTGAGGGAAGAAGGCGCGCACGGTGTGACCGAAGATGATTGGGTCGGACACCCGCATCATCGTGGCCTTGAGGTGCAGCGAGAACAGCACGTTCTCGGACTGCGCGCGGGCGATCTGCTCGGTAAGAAACTGCCGCAGCGCCGCAGCGCTCATTGCGCTGGCGTCCACTATCTCATCCGCCAGCACCTTCACGGATTCGCGCAACACGGTCGTCGTGCCGTCATCGCCCACCAGTTCGATCCGCAGCGAGCCGTCCGACTTCATCACTGCGGATTTCTCCGACGTGCGGAAGTCGCCGGTGGTCATGTGCGCCACGTTGGTCTTGGACTCTGGGGACCACTTGCCCATGGAGTGCGGGTGCATTCTGGCGTACTGCTTAACCGAGGCCGGCGCGCGACGGTCGGAGTTGCCTTCCCGGAGCACGGGGTTCACGGCGCTGCCGAGCACCTTACTGTAGCGAGCCCGAATGGCCCTCTCCTCATCCGTCTTAGGGGAGTCGGGGTAGTCAGGTATCGGGTAGCCCTGGGATTGGAGCTCTTCTACAGCCTCCTTCAGCTGCGGGGCAGAGGCGCTGATGTTTGGCAGCTTGATGATGTTTGCCTCTGGCCTGAGCGTCAGGGCGCCCAGCTCAGCCAGTGCGTCGCCAATACGCTGCTCGGGCTTGAGGTACTCGGGGAAGTTGGCGATAATCCGTCCGGCCAGCGAGATGTCCCGCGTCTCTATGGATACCCCCGCCTTGGCGGCATAAGCCGAGACGATGGGTAGCAAAGAGTGCGTTGCAAGATAGGGAGCTTCATCTGTGTACGTGTAGATAATTTTTGAGTCAGTCATTGCGCTACATCCTAGTTCCTAAGGAATTTCTGCCCACAATACTATAGTCTCGCCGCCCCGCTGCGTCCACAATCGTGCTTCACGCTACCCTCGGGAGCAGGCCGATTAGCGGTCGCGGTATGGCAGACTATACCGCGGCAAACCGGCCGCACTTCAATTACGTTTCGTCTACGCCTCTTCTTACCTCTACTACATCTTTGCGATGACGGCGTCCGTGTAGCCGCTGGTGGAGGCTGCCGTCGGGTCGTCGGGGGCGGGCTTCAGGTCGGCAGTCACGTCCTTGCCCTCGCCCAGCACCGCCATTATGGCTTGCTCCATCTTTGCGGCGGCATCAGCCTCGCCCAAGTGCTGGAGCATCATCACGGCGGAAAGCATCATGGCGGTTGGATTGGCCTTATTCAACCCTTTGAGCGGGGGCGCAGAGCCGTGGGTCGGCTCGAACACCGCCATCTCGTTGCCGAAGTTTGCGCCGGGCGCCACGCCCAGCCCGCCGATGAGGCCCGCGCCCACGTCGGACACAATGTCGCCGTAGAGGTTGGGGAATACCAGCACGTCGAACGTCTCCGGGATGCGGACAAGCTGCATGCAGAGCGCGTCCACCAGAAGTTCGTCGTAGTGAATGTCCGGATAGCCCTCGGCCACCTTGGCGGCCACCCGCATCCAGAGGCCGTCCGTGTACTTCATGATGTTGGCCTTGGTGACAGAGGTCACGCGGGTGCGGCCATGTCTGCGGGCGTACTCAAAGGCCCACTTGACGACGCGGGCGGTGTTGATTTCCGAGATTGGCTTGATGCTGATGCCCGTGTCTGGGGTAAGCGACTTGCCGTTAGTGTCCTTGATGAACTGGATGAGATCGAGGGTGTCGGGCTTGCCGGCTTCGTATTCGATGCCGGCGTAGATGTCCTCCGTGTTCTCTCGGATGATGACGAAGTCGACGTTATCGAAGCGGGTCTTTACGCCGGCGTAGCTCTTGCAGGGCCGGAGACAGGAGTAGAGGTCTAGCTCTTGGCGTAGGGCGACGTTGACGCTGCGGAAGCCGGCGCCGATGGGCGTGCTAATAGGCCCCTTGATGGCGACCTTGTTCTTGCGGATGGAGGCGAGGACCTGTGCCGGCAGCGGCGTGCCGTACTTCGCTATGACGTCCTCTCCGGCCTCCTGGACGTCCCAGTTGATGCTGACGCCGGTGGCTTCTACGACGCGTACGGTGGCGTTAGAGAGCTCAGGGCCGATGCCGTCGCCCGGGATCAGGGTGACGTTATGGGTTGCCATTGCTCCTTTAGCGGGCGTTGTACTCGCCCGGCGCGTCTCATGTTCACGGTGTCTGTCTTAACCAGACAGCAGTATAGCGCAAGCAAGAGGAGCGGGGAAAGAAGGAGGCTTTTCTCTGACTCTTAGGCTTATTGTTTTACGGAAGAGGGGTTGTGCGGATACGGTCTTGCTCCACTGTCATGAGACTGCTCATGAGACCGATGGTCGCTGCAATAATTGCTGGGCATCACGTTGCACGGCAGCGGATAAACCCGCTCAGGCCTGCTTGAAGCAGCGGACCCTGACAAAAGCAAGCTCAGCATTTTGCAGGACTGAACTGGCGTTCTTGGGCCAAGCAACCCTGGACGCTATCACTGCTCCTCGTTCAGGACCCACCACGCAGTTCTTGGAAAGATGTCGACCTGCGTCCAATATTCCCTGGGCCAAGCAGGTCAATTACGAGTGGATACCTCGCCAGCCTTGTGCCTTTGATTCACCGCCTGGATCCTACCTCACCAGGGTAGTTCCGGAAGATGCGTTATGCGATCACGCCTGGGCCAAGAGCTCTGGGAACATATGCGACAGTATCTGTTCTTTCCTGCCAGCCTAGATCGCGCCATTCCATGTAGGAATCTTAATGTATTGTCCTAAATCACGATGGCCGCGCAAGCGGAGGAGCGGGGAAGACAAGGGCAAAATGCAGGTTAGCTGAGTACGTCTCTAAATGCTGGCGGTGCGACAGAAGCTGCGGAAAACTATAATAGATCGGAAACCTTTTGAGCGACGCTGGTTTCTTCCTGAGTCCCAAACCCGAGGGCTTCGAATAGCTTTAAGTCAATCGGTTCGTCCTTCTAGCAACCTCAATTCCGGATCTAAATAGGTTGCTTGCGGCTTAGCACAGTTCTTTGGAGAAGGACGCTTTGCTCTGGGGAATAGGCCTGGTCTCTTCTTTGGGCTGAGGTAAGTATGTTCTGTCCCACGGCCGCAACTGCTGGTACAAATCACCTGGCGGTGAGGCCAGAAATATGCGCCAAGATAGTAGAGCGCATGTTCCAGACTTGGAGCGGCTCTTGGATCTGTTATCGTTCTCGTAGTGCCTGATAAACAAAGCACAAATCTTCAATCGTTCGTGGAGGCGCTTCCCGCGCATTTCAGCGGCACTCGACTCGGCCGCCCACTTTTGGCGCTGAGCATAAGTAATTTCACAATCCACGTGGCAACTTTGCAAATCTAATTCAGGCCAGCAAATTTCAAGATAGGGTTCTTTTGGATTTTACCTGTTTCGTTCAAGTATTGTTCGGCCACCAGAAGTGTCTTTCGACACGTTTCGGGTTACCTGGTTCGGCCACCAGATCCTATCTAAGCGACCGAATCCTCCGATAAAGCCTCTTGGGACAAATCCTGCTCCCGGATTCCACCGCAATCCCTGAGCAAGCTCCTTTGAATTGAACACATGGAGCATAGGCGGGAGCGAGCACCTCTAGCAGTTCATCACATGGAAGGAAATTTTGCAAACTTGCTGCATGTGGCGTGCCTCTCCTTAATTAGCCCGCGCGCGTCTGCCGCCTCCCTCCTCCGTCGCTGCCGTCACCTCATCGGGTGGTGCTCCGCTAGTCCAGCGTTTGGCGCTGGCCGGTTTCGGACGCTCGTTCAATGGCCTCCATTAGCTTGTGGCGCTTCAGGCCGGTGGCAAAGTCTGGCTCGATGTGCTCGCCGGTGCGGATGGACTCCGCGAACCTGGCCCACATCTGGCCTACGTTAAAGGAGCCGCCCTTCAATGTGTCGGGGACCCAGGTTAGGCGCTCAGGGATGGGCATCTCCTGGAGGGCCGAGTCGTCGCCCTTCCCGCCGAGAATCTGAAAATCGCCGCCGCCCTTGGGGATCATGACCAGCGTGCCCTCTCGTCCGTAGATCTCCAGCCGGTAGCCGCTGCCGTGATGGGGCTGCATGCCGACGTGCGCGGTGATCACGGCGCCGTTGCCCAGCATGCCTTCCATGAAGATGTTGTCCGGCGCGGTTACGTCCACATACTGCTTGGTGTCCGTCTCGAACCATTGCTTCACCTGGGTGGTCACCCGGCCCGAGACCTCGGTGAGTTCGCCCACAGCGTTGAGGACAGCGTCTATCTCATGGCCAAAGTTCACGGTCATGGTGTTGGTGCCAACGCTCTTATCCCGCCGCCAGCTGCGATCAGAGGTGTTGTTGAGCACGCCGGAGCCCTGCATGTTGAAGTGGACGGCAAGCACCTCGCCTACGTAACCCTCCGCCACCAGCTCCTTAAGGCGCATGTAGGGCGGAGACGCGCGGCGCTGGAACCCCACCATCGTCCTGACACCATTAGCTTTAGCGGCATCCACCAGGCCCTGCGCTTCGGCTGAGGTCAGCACCAGGGGCCATTCCGTGTACACATGCTTGCCGGCGTTGAGAGCATCCAGCGTGATCTCGTAGTGCTTTGGCACCCGAATCACAATCGACACCGCATCGATATCGGGATTAGCCAGCAGGTCTGCATGGTTGTGGTAGGCTCGCTCCACGCCGAACTTTTCTCCAGCCGCTCGCGCGGTGTCCTCGTGGGCAGTGCAGATGGCGAGCAGCTCGGTCTCGGCCACTGTTTGGAGCGCGGGCAAGTGGGACTGCGCACCCCAACCACCTTGCGGGCTTGCGCCGATTAGACCGACTCGCAGACGTTGATTTGTAGTAGTCATACTGTCCTCCCCGGAATTCCCATTTTCGCTAATCTAGTCGTGCTTGGTTGGCGAGGCGAGCGTACTCCTGCCCCTCAAACCTTGTCAACGTGGCGTAGGCGCCTGACGCCGACTGCCGGCTAACCGTTGCTGTGTGTCAGCTAGTGGCTACGACTCCGGCCTACCCACGCGCTTGCTGTGCGCCCTCCTGAGGTGCAGCCTGGACCTGGTCCGGCGAAGGGCCGGGCGGCACGGCAAAGAAGGTGATGCACGATGCAATGAAGAGGGTGATCACCAGGAACCAGAAAGCCCCCTCATAGCTGCCCATGCGGTCGTAGGTCTGCGCCGCGAACAGGGGACCGAAGACGCTGGTGAGCAGGCTGAAGGGCGCAATGACGCCGCGCAGCGTGCCCAGGAAGGAGCGGCCGTAGTAATCGGCCCAGATCTGCGCCTGCAACGGGCCGATGGAGTGGCTGAGAGGCCCGGCGATGGCTGCGTAGTAGTAGGGCCGGTTTGGGGAGCGGCTCAGCAGCAGCACCAGCAGGCCGGACATCCGCCCCAAGTAGGTGCACATGAGGCAGTAGCGCACCGGCACGTGCTCGGAGATGAAGCCCCAGCCAATCTTGGAGAAGATGGCCCCTACATTGAGCAGCGCATACACGAATCCGGCCGTCGCCAGGTCCATGCCGATGTCGGTGAAGTAGGGGACCAGGTGGTAGAGCAGCGAGCTGAAGGTTAGCGCCGCCAGGTTGGAGCCTGCGATGATGAGCCAGAGGGTGCGGGTACGCAAGGCCTGGCGGGGCGTCCAGCGCGGCTCTTCACGCCGCGGCCGCGGTGGGGGCGCTTCCGCTCCGGCCGCAGCGGGCGGGGCTGGCTCGGGCGGGTCGCCGTCCGGCAGCAGGCCCATGTCTTCCGGCGTGCGTCGCATGAAGAGCGCGGTGGGGATGAGCACCAGCGCCGCAACCCCTACGCCCAGCATCGCCCATGCGTTGCGCCAGCCTATCGCTGCGATAAGGAAACCGGTGATGGGCACGATGACGATAACGCCAAGCTGATTGCCCAAAGAGGCCATAGCCAGCGCGCGACCCCGCCTGCGGATGAACCACTTGGAGACCACAACGGACGTCACCATGCCGCCCATCTCGTTCAGGCCCAAGGCAAAGCCTATGGTGAACAGCACGTAGAAGTGCCACGGCTCGACAATCCTGCTCATGAGCATGTAGCTGATACAGGCAACGACGGTGCCGAAGACCATGATCAGCCGCGGCCCGTAGCGATCGAGCAGACGACCGACCACAGGGGAGACGGCAAGGTTGGTGAAGCTCTGCATGGTGACCGCTCCGGTGAGCACCGTGCGGCTCCAGCCCAAGGCGTGGCCCATGGGGCCCATGAAGACGCTGAAGCTCGCGCCGCCCGCGCCGAACACCGTGGCGTTAGCCAGAGTTGAGACGGCGGCGATAACCCAACCGTAGTAGAACCGGGGGCGTCGTTGCTCGTGAGAAACAGACATTAGCTGCCTTACCTATTTACGATTGTTCGACTGTGCAACGCGGGTAGTAGAGCGGGCTAAGTATAATTCTGCCCCCACAGGTTGTCGAATAAGGCAGGCGTCTCCTTGCGACCGTGCATGGATACTCCTCCCAACCGTGCATGGTGAGGCATTCCGACCGTGCATGGGGTACACCTCCCAACCGTGCATGGTGAGCTTGTCACACCTGGATCCCAATCGAATGCAGGGTGTCCCAACCGTCCTGGTGAGGCATTCCGACCGTGCATGGTGAGCTTGTCGAATCCATGCACCGGACTAGTGCTCGACAGGCTCAGGATGAGCGGGCCGAAGTAACGCCCATCATCGAATGCGGCAGCCCAACCGTTCCTGGTGAGGCCGTGCACGGGCACACCACCCAATCGTGCAGGGTGACTCGTCAGGTGAGCTTGTCGAATCCATGGGTGTACTGCTCGTCCTTCGACAGGCTCAGGATGAGCGGGCCGAAGCAACGCCCATTATCGAATGCGGCAGGCGTCTCGTCCCAACCGTTCCTGGTGAGGCGTTCCGACCGTGCACGGGCACACCTCCCAATCGTGCAGGGTGACTCGTCATAACCGTGCATGGTGAGCTTGTCGAATCCATGCACCGGACTAGCAGAGGGTGTACTGGCGTCCTTCGACAGGCTCAGGATGAGCGGGCCGAAGCCCATCTATCGAATGCGGCCGTCTCGTCCCAACCGTTCCTGGTGAGGCGTTCCGACCGACGGGCACACCACCCAATCGTGCAGGGTGACTCGTCATAACCGTGCGTGGTGAGCTTGTCGAATCCATGCACCGGACTAGCGTGTACTGCTCGTCCTTCGACAGGCTCAGGAGAGCGGGCCGAAGTAACGCCCATTCGAATGCGGCAGGCGTCTCGTCCCAACCGTTCCTGGTGAGGCGTTCCAACCGGCACGCACACCTCCCAATCGTGCAGGGTGCCTCCTCCCAGCCGTGCATGGTGAGCTTGTCGAATCCATGAACCGGACTAGCAGAAGGTGTACTGCTCGTCCTTCGACAGGCTCAGGATGAGCGGGGCGAAGCAGACCCCATCTACCGAGCGGGATGGAAGCAACCGCCATCCTCCAAGCCAGGCTTGAAGCAGGGCGATTCGTTGACACTCAGGCAGGCCAAGGGTAAGCTACTACCGCTACAGACTGAAACGTAGCCCCCGCTGTCGCGGCAGCGCTCCTACATGCTTTAACGCACCGACTATTGAGAGAGAGGAACCCATGACCACTCCTTCTACAGGCTCAGGACAAGGCCAAAACATGCACGGCCAAGCTCGCAGCACGCTTGAGACCGCGGGCGGGCCGGTGACTTACTATCGCCTGGACGGCCTGGAGCGGGCCGGCATGGTGAGGCTGGACACCTTGCCCTTCACCATCCGCATCATGCTGGAGAACATGCTCCGCAAGGTGGACGGCTACCTGGTGACCGAGGACGACATCAGCACCGTAGCCTCGTGGCAGCCGGCGAGCCAGCCCCGCAAGGAAGTGCCCTTTATGCCGGGCCGGGTGCTGCTGCAGGACTTCACGGGTGTGCCGGTGGTGGTGGATCTGGCGGCCATGCGTTCCGCAATGGTGCGCATGGGCGGCGATCCCAGACGCATCAACCCGCTGGTGCCCGCAGACCTGGTCATCGACCACTCGGTGCAGGTGGACTTCTTTGGCAACAGCGCAGCCCTGCAGCGCAATGCGGAGATGGAGTTTGAGCGCAACCAGGAGCGGTACGCGCTGCTTCGCTGGGCCCAAGGCGCGTTCCGGAACTTCCGGGTGATCCCGCCGGACACGGGCATTGTGCACCAGGTGAACCTTGAGTATTTGGCAAACGTGGTCATGACCCAGGATGGCGTTGCCTTCCCAGACTCGGTGGTGGGCACCGACTCCCACACCACCATGATCAACGGCTTGGGCGTCTTTGGCTGGGGCGTGGGCGGCATCGAGGCAGAGGCCGTGCTGCTGGGTCAGCCCTACTATATGATGCTGCCGGAAGTCATCGGCTTCAAACTCACCGGCTCGCTGCCGGAGGGCGCAACCGCCACCGACCTCGTGCTGACGGTCACTCAGATGCTGCGGGCAAAAGGTGTTGTGGAGAAGCTGGTGGAGTTCTACGGCTCCGGCCTTACGCAGCTACCGCTGGCAGACCGTGCCACTATCTCCAACATGTCGCCGGAGTACGGCGCGACCGTGGGCTTCTTCCCCGTTGATGACGAGACACTGCGCTATATGCGCAATACCGGCCGCGACGCTGCGCTGGTTGATCTGGTGGAGCGCTACACCAAGGAGCAGCGTCTCTTCAGAGACGATAGCATGCCCGATCCCCAGTTCACCGACAGTTTAGAGTTGGACATGGGCACCGTGGAGCCCAGCCTGGCGGGGCCGGCGCGGCCTCAGGATCGCACCACGCTAAAAGAGGCCAAGCGCTCCTTTGCCGGTGCGCTAGAGAAGACCTACGGCAAGACGGCTACCGCGCCCACAATAGTGAACATGGGCGGCACGGAGTCGCAGATAGACCACGGGACAGTGGCCATCGCTGCTATTACAAGCTGCACCAACACCTCCAACCCAACGGTCATGGTAGGCGCGGGGCTGGTGGCGAAGAAAGCGATAGAGAAGGGGCTTAACTCCAAACCCTGGGTAAAGACAAGCCTTGCTCCCGGTTCTCGGGTGGTGGCGGATTACCTGGCGACTGCCGGCCTGCTGACCTACCTGGAGCAGATAGGGTTCTATTTGGTGGGGTACGGCTGCACCACCTGCATCGGCAACAGCGGCCCGCTGCCTGATGAGATGTCTGAGGCTATTGAGAGCAACGATCTCGTGGCGACGGCGGTGCTGAGCGGCAACCGCAACTTTGAAGGCCGCATCCACTCGCAGGTAAAGGCCAACTACCTAGCCTCACCCATGCTAGTGGTGGCCTATGCGCTGGCTGGCACGATGGACCTTGACTTATCGACGGAGCCACTCGGCACGGATAAGGATGGGCAGCCGGTGTACCTGAAGGACATCTGGCCCACCCAGGAGGAGATCAAGGACACCTTAGCAGGGGCGCTGAATCCGGACGTGTTCCGCCAGCGCTACGGCGAGGCTTTTGAGGGCGACGAGTCCTGGCAGAACATGGCTGTGCCGGAAGGCGATCTCTACGACTGGGACGCCAACTCCACGTACATTCAGGAAGCGCCTTACTTTGAGAAGATGGGTCAGGGCATTGAGTCGCTTGTGGACATTACGGGCGCGCGGGCGCTGGCCTATCTGGGCGATTCAGTCACCACCGACCACATCTCGCCTGCGGGCGCCATCTCTCGCAGCGGCCCCGCCGGCCAGTACCTAATTGAGAACGGAGTACAGCCTGTCGATTTCAACACTTTTGGCGCTCGCCGCGGCAACCATCAGGTGATGGTGCGAGGCACCTTTGCTAACGTGCGGCTGAAGAACAAGCTTACGCCAGACGTGGAGGGCGATTGGACGCTCTACTTGCCGGATGGCGAGAAGATGCGCATCTTTGAGGCCTCGGAGAAGTACCAGGCAGCGGGCACGCCGCTGGTGGTGGTTGCGGGTAAGGAATACGGCTCGGGCAGCTCCCGTGACTGGGCGGCTAAGGGACCGAACCTCCTAGGCGTGAAAGCGACTATTGTGGAGAGCTACGAGCGCATCCACCGCAGCAACCTGGTCGGTATGGGCGTGCTGCCGCTGCAATTTAAGCCCGGCGATAGTGCGGCTACCTACGGGCTCACAGGCCTTGAGACCTACGAGGTCCTGGGCATCGATGACGACATGAAGCCGGGGCAGGAGTTGACGGTGGTGGCGCGCGCGGATGATGGGAGCGAGGTGCGCTTCCAAGTAGTCTCGCGCATCGACACCTTCGTTGAGATCGACTACTACAAGCAGGGCGGCGTCCTGCAGACGGTGCTGAACATGCTGCTGACGGACGGCAAGGAGTAAGTAGGGCGTAGGAAGGTAAAACGTCTGCAGAGCAACAGCGAGCTTAGGCAATTGGCTTCGCCCTCCATTTGACAGGCGAAGGAGGCGAGCGGTATATTCCTATGTGATCCAACCTGGCCCAGCTAGGGTAGATACGCGATTCTAATCAGGAATTACTCTCCAAAGGAGCAAGGAGGATAGCGCATGGTAGCATCTATAGATCGTTCAATTCAGAAGCTCGTCGATTTTAACGGGGGCAAGATGAACCCCGAGATCTTCTGCGACCGAGACATCTACGAGCAGGAGTTGGAGCAGATCTTTGCCCGCACGTGGCTCATTGTGGGCCATACCAGCCAGATTTCCAATCCTGGTGATTTCATCATCTCTCGCATGGGCGAGGAAAAGGTCATCGTTACTCGTGACCGCAAGAACCAGGTCCACGTCCTCCTGAACTCCTGCCGGCACCGCGGCAACATGGTCTGCCGCTACGACTCCGGCAACGCCTTCGGCTTCCAGTGCACCTTCCACGGCTGGGTGTACGACAGCACCGGCGCATTGGTCACCCTCCCCAAAGTGGACGGCGGCTACGACGAGATGCCCAAGGGCGACTGGGGCCTTATCTCCGCCCGCGTGGCCCTCTTCCAGGGCTCCATCTGGGCCTGCTGGGATAAGGACGCCCCTAGTTTTGAGGATTATCTGGGTGGTTGCGGCATATACCTGAAGCCCCCATTCTGTGACTCCGACGGCACTGATGACGGCGCTGAGATCCTGGGTGGCGTCATGAAGTGGCGCATCGGCATGAACTGGAAAGTCCCCATGCCAGACAACGATAGCACCCACGGCTGGATCACCCACCGCTCTATGGTGGTGGCAATGGGCGTCAGCCCCTCCGGTTCCAGGGTACAGCAGCGTTCTGACCCGTCCGACTTGGGCGGCTCCCGGCGCATCATGCAGGTGGCCTTCCCTGAAGGGCACACCACCGCCGTCCGTGTTCCGACCGGTAAGAGCGAGCACGAACCATTCCCAGACAACGGTATGTATGACGATTTCCCTGTCATCAAGGACTACTTGAAGTCCAAGCATGACGCCCGGAACAAGAACCTGGGTGAGATGGCCTATCTGGATGAAGGCCCCCACGTCTTCCCCAACATGGGCTGGTTCGGCCGGGTTATCCGCGTGCTGCATCCCCAGGGCCCCACGGAGACGGAGATGTGGTCCTACTTCCTGGTGGACAAGGCCGCTCCTGCCGAGGTCAAAGAGGCCTTTGCCCGCTACTACGAGCACTGGTACGGCCCCGGCGGCATGACCCAGAAAGACGACATGGAGAACTGGTACAACCTGACTCAGGCTAGCCGTGGTCACATGACGCGCAAGATGAACCTGAACATGCAGCTCCGGCTCTCTGACGACATCATCCACGGCCCATCCAAGTTCGGCCTCCCTGGCCTGTGGGGCCACACCCTCAGCGACTGGAACACCCGTATGTTCTACAAGCGCTGGAGCGACATGATGGTAGCTGATGACTGGAACGCCATGCGAGTCGAGTCCGTAAAGTAGGAGGAGCCGAGAGTGGTACAAGGTATGACAGATGAGGGCATTCGCCTTCGGCTTGAGGTAGAGGATTTTCTCTATCACGAGGCCGATCTGCTGGATGAGCATCGGTATGAAGAGTGGCTCGACGTCTTTACCGAGGACGTCCGCTACCGGATGCCAATCAAGCGGAACGTTCCATCCAAGGAGCTTGAGCGAGAGAACACGATGGAAGGCCCGGAGATCTCCTGGTTCGATAACGACAAGGACACTCTGGCCAAACGCGTGAAGCAGGTGCGATCTGGGATGCACTGGGCGGAGGAGCCCTACTCCCGGGTTTCCCACCTGGTTTCCAACGTGCGTGTGCTGGACTCCCCCACGCCGGGCGAAGTGCGCGTAGGATGCCGGTTTGTGTACTACCGCAACCGCTTCTCGGACGAGGAGAGCACCTTCATCGGCAAGCGTGTTGATACGCTGCGACGGGTGAACGGCGTTCTAAAGGTGTGCAAGCGCGAGATCTACCTGGATCAGAGCGTGATGCTCTACAAGAACTTTACAGGGTTCTTCTAGGGTTTAAGAACAGACAAACAAGAGAGGCGGGTTTACCCGCCTCTCTTCGCGTAGAAGGGGAGCCGCTTGCGGCTCCCCTTCTATTTTGTTCGGTTGTTGTTCTACCTAAAGCTGTTAATCAGCCCGGAGAGGTCACGGTCAAAGACGTTGGGGTTAATGATGGCGTCCATGCCCCGTTCTCGTCCCTTGCTGAGCTGGTCCTCAAAAGTGGGGATCTCGATGTCGTAGAACACGCCAATGGGAACGCGCTTGCCATACTCAAAGGACCTGGTGATGGCCTGGGTTTTCTTGGCGATGACCTCTTCCTCGTCGGTAGGGTCTTTCACTTTCGAGTCGTAATCAGTGTCGTCAAGTTGGTAGATGCGGGGCGTCCCGTCCAGCACTTCGCCGAACCAGTCTTTGTCGTGGATATCGTTGTAGACCGGGCAGGTTTGCAGAATATCGATAAAGGACGAGCCGCGATGCCGCACCGCTTGGGCGATGAGCTGGCTGAGGGAGCGTGGCTGGAGGGCGTAGCCCCTGGCTACAAAGGTGTAGCCGGAGGCGATAGCCACCGCCAGCGGGTTGATGCTGTCCTGCACAGCGGCTTCCGCCATGCCTTTGGCCTTGAGGCCCTTTTGCATAGTAGGAGCGCCCTGGCCTTTGGTGAGGCCGTAAACCTGGTTGTCAAAGACCAAGTACGTGAAGTCGACGTTACGGCGACCGGCGTTCACAAAGTAACCGGCCCCAATCCCGTAACCATCGCCATCACCGCCAACGGCCAGCACGGTGAGCTCTGGGTTGGCGAGCTTCATACCGGCGGCCACCGGCACTGAGCGCCCGTGGAGCGTATGAAAGCCGTAGGCATTGATGTAGTGCGGCGATTTGCCAGAGCACCCAATGCCGGATACCACGGCCACCATATGGGGCGGCACCTGGATTTCGGCTAGGCCGGCCTGGATCGAGTTCAGAATGCCGAAGTCGCCACAGCCAGGACACCACGTGTTGTGGACGTTCGTCCTGTAGTCCTTGCTCGTGTACGTCTGGGCTACCACTAGTTCACCTCGTTTCTTTACGGCAGGAAGTGGGAGAGGGCAACCCGTTGCTCGCTCCCTTTTAGTGCGGTTCTAATCGCGTCTAGCAACTCTTCTTCTGAGAATGGCCTGCCATCAAATTTTACTATGCGCTGGTCCATGTTAATACCGGTCTCCGCCCGTATTAGGTCGCCAAGCTGGCCGCTATAATTCTCTTCTACTAGTATAGTGCGTTTTGCCTTGCTTAATACAGCGGTAACCTCGTCTACGGGGAAGGGTCGCAGCAAGCGCACTTGCAGGAAGTTGCTCTTGAGCCCGTCCTGCTCTTCCAGTAGCTGCATGACATCTTGGATGGCGCCCTTAGTGGTGCCCCAGCCGACAAAAGTCACGTCCGCCGTCTCCGGGCCAAAGAACGCGATCTTGCGGTCTGCAGGAATCTCTTTAATCGCAAGGTCGAGTTTACCCATGCGCTTGTTCATGATCTTGTAGCGGTTCTCGGAGCTTTCCGTGATGTGACCGCGCTCGTCGTGTTCGTCCGTAGTGGTCCAGAAGATGCCGCCTTCTTGGCCGGGGTTCGAGTGCGGAGAGATCCCGTTATCAGTGAACTTGTAGCGCAGGTAGTCGCCATTGGGGGTGAAGAGCTCGCCACGATCGATTGGCGGGAGCTTGTCCAGGCCCAAGTCGTCTACCGTGGTGTAGCCGGCCTGGATCTTCTTGTCCACCATCACAATAACGGGCATCTGATAACGGTCTGCCCAGTTGAAGGCTTCGTACGAGTCCTCCACAACTTGAGGGATATCGCCGGGTGCTACGACCATGTGGGGGAACTCGCCGTGACCGGCATGCAGCACAAGGTCGAGGTCAGCCTGCTCGTGGCGGGTTGGCAGCCCTGTACTGGGGCCGCCGCGCTGCCAGAGGAAGAGCACCAAGCCGGGCGCTTCCGTGATGCTGGCGAAACCCACACCCTCCACCATTAGGCAGAAGCCCGGGCCGGAGGTGGAGGTGGAGACGCGTACGCCTGCATGCGCTGCCCCAACCGCCATGTTGATGGCGGCGATCTCATCCTCTACCTGCACCACGGTCAGGTCTTGGGCGCGGGCGTTGGCTTCTAGGTAGACATTCTCATCAGTAGCAGGGCTGATAGGGTAGTAGCTCTGGAACGCCAGGCCGGCCTTGAGTTTTGCCAAGGCTGCGGCATGGATACCGCGGACCACGAGCGGGGGAGTGGCTGGCGCCTCAACCGGCACTAGGTTGAAGACATGCTCATTATTCAGCGCGGCCATAACATAGTTGTAACCGGCTTCTGCCGCAGCCGCGTTCACGTCTGCCAGTTGGGCAACTCTACCTCTGCCGCCATAGAAGCTCTTTTGGTAAAGGCCCAAGTCTACGCCTAACGCTGCGGCGGAAGCGCCGCCGGCTACGCTATTGGCGATGATGCGCAGGGAATTGAACTCACTCGCGCGTCCCTTTTCTTCGAGCACTTTGCGAAGGAGGTCGTCAAAGGGAACGGGAATGTAGTGGAGGTCCTGGCGCTGGTCGGAGAGGTCAAGCTTAAGGGCGCCGTCGTAAATCACAACGCCACCCTCAACCATCTGGGGCAAATGGCCATGATGAGTCGGCCATTCATTGTGATGGTTGCCCAAGATCGTCTCTTCATCGAGTGCGATGAGCACATGGACCATCTCGGAAAGATTACGTCTCTCAGTATCGCTTACACGGACGGTGTAGTAGCTGTGCTCGCCCATGATGTTCGAGTGATACTCAATGTTCATGACGAGCTTGTAACCGCCCTTGGACAGCGCCTTGGCAAAGGTTTCGGCAGCGGCATTGATGCCACCCCCCTGCGGGCCGCCTACTCTCCAGGTGAGGTCAGAGTTGTATTCCATAGAAGTCCTTCCTCAATTTATGCTCCCTTAAGAGAGCAGAGAGATTGTACTGCAAATAGGTAGCTTCTTTCAATGATGCCAAGTCTGGCTACTTGATTGATTTAGTAGTAAATCTTCCCTTGCACCGCCATGTCTAGGCGCAGACGGGGGTCTGGGTCCGGTAAGTAGACCTTTACAGCATACTTGCGGATACGTTTGGTAGTCTCTGTGGTGCCGGGCTCAGCAGGTAGAGGCTCCGTACCAATCTCCCGCACCGTGGTGATTACCTTGGCGTCCAACGAGGCAAAGTTCAGCTCCACCCGCTGTCCTTCAGCAATGCGGGCTATGTCTGTCTCCGCCACTTCTAAGCGGACCTCTAGCCTGGCAAGGTCGTGGATAGTGGCTAATGGGCTTCCTTGCACGATGTTTTCACCTTGCCGTACAGGCAGGCTGGTGACCTGCCCGGTTATCGGAGCACGGACAGGTAAGGTTCGCTGCGAAATCTCGTCCTCTAGCCACGCCACGATTGCTCCTTCCGCTACCGGTTGTCCCTCTTGGACGCGAAGCTCCCGGATGCGTCCGCTTACCAAGGGAATGACTTGCGCGGAAGGCGCATCCACTCTGCCGTCCGTCTGAACCACTGGCGGTTGAGCGCTGGCGTAGAGATAGCCGAAAACGCCTGCTGCTGTGAGCAGCCCTGCTCCAATGCCAAACAGCAGCAACTTGCCAAAGCGGCGCCCAGACTCCTCCGGCATGAAGGGGCGTATCTCCGTTGCCTGCTGGTAAGCGCCAAGCATAAAGCCTGCAATCATTAAGCCATGAGGGATGGCCCAGAGGGAGGTTAGGAACAGCTCCGCAGTGTCGGTGAAGGCTGCATCAATAGCGAGCTGCACCGGGAAATAACCAGGCAACAGTTTAATCCACCATTCCTCAAGGACGGTGGAGTAGCCGGGGAGTTGAAGGTAGCCAACATCAATGTTTGCCAAGAAGGTTATAGCTAGGATACCCCCCATCTCGTTTCTGATAAAGAGGGCAAAGAGCGCGCCGTAGAAGCTGTAGAGTACTGCCGCAAAGAAAATAGCGATGTAGAAGGGGATAAGCTGCTGCGGTGGCGCGAAGAGTGACGTGATGAGCACCAGGAATGCTGCGAGGGCAGCGTCCACGAGTACGAGCAAGGTGAGCCGGGCGGTCAGCAACTCCGCTGCAGCGAAGCCGGCCACTCGTAAGCGACGGTCCGCAGTGAGCGCGCTGCGCATGAGATAGAGGCCCACCACGCCGGAAAGCAGCCCCACAAAGCTTAGCGCGCCAAAACCGCTGAAGAGTTCCACCTGGTTCATCTCAACGGTGACTTTAACCCCGTTTTCTATGGCTTCCAGTGATGCGGGCGTTCTGGGGAGACCTAGATAGATGAGCCCAAACCCCACAATGGGCACAAGGATAATGATAGAGAGCATGCCCCGCCTTCGCAGGAACTCCCTGGTGCTCATCTCAAATGCGGTGGTTAGTCTCTGACTGTTCATTGACTATCCCGTCCTGCAGCTCCAGGATGCGGTCTATTCCTAAGTCTGCGGTGATCAAGTGGGAGATAGTGACCACCGCTTTGCCCTGCTCTCGTAGTTCGTGAAGCAAGCCGGCAAAGTTGAGGAAGGTCTCGTAGTCAAAGCCCTGGTAGGGCTCGTCCAGCAAGAGCAGGTCTGGCGAGTGGAGCAGGGCGATGGTAAGGTTGAGCTTCTGTTTCGTGCCGCCGCTGAGGTTATTGCAGATGGTGTCCACATACTGGGTGTAGCGGAAGCGTTCCAAGTAGTAGCGCCCGGTGTCTCTCAGGACATTGTTCGGGATGCCGTAGGCAGCGCCGAAGAGGATAAGGTTCTCTGACACCGTTAAGCCTCCCAGCAGCTCCAGGGACTGGGGACAGTAACCGATACGGCCGCGCATAAGATAGTTGCCGCGGTCGGCACGCTCCAAGCCGACCAGAATCTTCATAAGGGTGGTCTTACCGCTGCCGTTCTCTCCGACAATGGCGACTACTTCTCCCGCGCGCACTTCCAGGCCGATTCCTTTGAGCACCGGAAGCTTACCGAAGGCCTTCCACACATCCTGCACTTCAAGCAGTACGTTGCCCGTGGTGGGCGTTGTGGCAGGCATTGGCTGACTCATGGCGCGGTCTCTTACTTGTCGCCTAGCCGCGGCTGAATGTTGTCAGGAGTGTATGGACCAAGACGTTGCCGGTTTGGCCGTATAGGTTACGGCTAAAGGGGAATGTTGCCGTGTTTCTTGGGGGGCAGGGTGTCCCGCTTGTTACGGAGCATGTCCAGGGCGGCGTTGACTTTAGTCCTTGTCTGCCGGGGATCGATGACATCGTCGATGTAGCCGCGCCCTGCGGCGATGTACGGGTTGCTAACCGGTTCTGGTAGTCCGCCACGAGCTCCTTACGCGTCGCATCTGGATCGGAAGAGCGGCTTATCTGCTCCCTAAAGATGACGTTCACCGCGCCCTCCGCGCCCATCACCGCAATCTCTGCGGAGGGCCACGCCAGGTTGATGTCGCCGCGGAGGTGCTTGGAACCCATGACCAGGTATGCGCCGCCGTAAGCCTTACGGGTGATGATACTTATCTTGGGCACAGTAGCCTCGGCGTAGGCATAAATGAGCTTTGCGCCCTGGCGGATGATGCCGCCGTACTCCTGAGCTGTCCCCGGCATGAAGCCCGGCACATCCACAAAAGTGATGATGGGAATGTTGAAGGCATCGCAGAAGCGGACAAAGCGGGCCGCCTTGATAGAGGAATCGATATCGATGACGCCGGCAAGGTACATGGGCTGCTGCCCCACGATGCCTACGGGACGGCCTGCCATTCTGGCTAGCCCAACCACCATGTTGGGCGCGTACCGCTCGTGCACTTCCAGGAAGTCGCCATGGTCCACCACTCGTTTGATGACCTCCCGCATGTCATAGGGCTGGTTGGGGTCGTCGGGCACCAGGTCTATGAGGTCCGGGGCCTCCCTATAGGAATCGTCGGTAGGCTCAATGGCCGGCGGCTCCTGCATGTTGTGAGACGGGATAAAGGAGAGGAGCCGGGCAACGGTGCGCAGGCATTCCTCCTCGCCGGCGATGGAGAAGTGGGCCACGCCGCTACGGGTCGCGTGACTGAGCGCGCCGCCCAGCTCTTCATGGGTGACTTCTTCACCTGTGACCGCTTTTATGACATCCGGACCGGTGATATACATCTGGCCGGTGCCTTCCACCATGAAAACAAAGTCGGTCAGCGCAGGAGAATAGACCGCGCCGCCTGCGCTGGGGCCCATAATCACCGATATCTGAGGCACCACGCCGGAGGCCGTAACGTTGCGCAGGAAGATATCGCCGTAGCCCGCCAGGCTGGACACGCCTTCCTGGATGCGCGCGCCACCTGAGTCGGCCAGGCCGATGATGGGAGCGCCGTTCTTCACGGCCAAGTCCATGGTCTTGCAGATTTTTGCGGCCACCACTTCGGAGAGAGAACCGCCAAAGACGGTGAAGTCCTGGGAAAAGACATACACGGTGCGGCCGTCAATCCGGCCGTACCCAGTGACCACAGCATCGCCTAGATAGCGCTGGTTGCCGGTGCCAAACTCCTCCGAGCGGTGCATCACAAAGGCGTCTAGTTCCTGGAAGGAGCCCGGGTCAAGAAGGAGCTCCAGCCGCTCGCGAGCAGTGAGCTTGCCGCGACTGTGCTGGGCATCAATGCGCTGCTGGCCGCCGCCAAGTTTGCCCTGCTCTCGCAGGAGTGCGAGGTCTTCGACCTTATCTGTCAGTGACATAGTGATCTACTCATTAAAACAACGAGATGCAAAGGGAAGTGACGGGGTTAGCGGAAGTTGCTGCTAATGTAAATATACCAAAATTGTGAGGCAATAAGAGCACTATAGCACCATTCCCCCATCAATGCTGATGACCTGGCCAGTGATGTAGCTGCCGTCGTCGCTTGCCAGGAAGGCCACCAGTCTGGCTACCTCCTCCGGCGTCCCGAACCGTCCGACGGGCACCCGCTCCATCGCACCTTTACGCAGCTCTTCGGAGGTTCCCGCTACCATGTCTGTTTCGATCCAGCCGGGGGCCAGGGCGTTCACGGTGATGTTGCGGGAGGCCACCTCTTTGGCAAGACTCTTGGTGAAGCCGATGAGGCCCGCCTTAGCGGTGGCGTAGTTCACCTGCCCCGCGTTGCCGCGCAGGCCGATAATGGAGGACATGTTGACGATGCGGCCCCAGCGATTACGCATCATGTTGCGAAGGACGCCCTGAGAGCAGAGGAACGCGCCGGTAAGATGGGTACGGAGCACGGCGTCCCAGTCCTCCTGCGCCATGCGTACGAGCAGGCCGTCCCGGGCGAAGCCGGCGTTGTTCACCAGGATATCTATGGCGCCCCACTGCTCTTGAGCCGTCTTGATCATGGCCTCCACAGCGGCGGCGTCTCCCACATCAGCCTGGAGCGCGATTGCTTCCGGCCCCAGCGCCTTTATGTCGGCCACCACTTGGTCCGCGGCATCCCGCTGGCTCACGTAGTTCACGGCGACCTTTGCGCCGCGGCGGGCAAGCTCCAGCGCCACCGCGCGGCCAATGCCGCGGGACGCGCCCGTTACCAGGGCAGCCTTACCTGATAGGTCTTCTGGCATGGTAAACCTTTCGAGCGAAGGTTGAGGTTAGCTTTGACGAGAGGGCTAGCTAGGCCCGCTCCTCCGGGGCTTCCTGCCGGTGCAGCGCACGTACTTTGCGGATACGCCGCCCAGTGGTGGAAACTACGGAGATGGTCAGGCCGTTTACGCTAACTTCATCGCCCACCGAGGGGATTTTACCCAACTGAGCATAGACCAAACCACCCACGGAAGAGAAGTCTTCCTGGACGATCTTGGTGCCAAAAAGCTCGTTCATGTCTGCAATGCTAACCCGGGCGTCCAGCACCGCTTCGTCGTCACTGACGCGCTGAATGGATCGTTCCGTGCGGTCGTGCTCGTCCTCAATGTCGCCCACAATCTCTTCCAGCAGGTCTTCCAAGGAGACAAGACCCGCGGTGCCGCCATATTCGTCCACTGCCACAGCCATGTGGATATGGTTCTCCCTGAACTCCTTCAGAAGGTCGTCTATTTTCTTGGATTCGGGGACGAAGTGGGCACGGCGGGCCAGCGACCGCAGGGTGGTAGGCGCACCGGCCTGGTGCAATGCTTTCAGCAGGTCCTTGGCATAGACCACGCCCACGATATCGTCGATGGTTTCTTCGTAGATGGGGATGCGGCTCACGCCGTGTTGGATGATGAGGTCAACGCCGCTGGCTAGAAGGTCGTCCGCCTCCGCAGCCACGATATCTGGGCGGGGTATCATGATCTCTCGCACCATGGTGGAGTCCAAGCCGATAATACCGCGGATCATCTCCCGCTCCTGAGGTTCCAGGACTTCTCCCGACTCCCCTATCTCTTCTGCTGTTGCGCCGAGTTTACCGTAGAGCAACGTGACGGGATGCAACAACCTATCCAACATGCGTAGGGGGAAGTGCACGATGAGCATGGCGCGCTCCGGGTTGGTAGACGCCAGGGATGTGAGGGCGATCTGCAAAACGACCAGGGCCGCCAGGCAGAGCGCCGTTCCTATGAGCAAGCTCTCCCAACCCAGGCCTTGTGCCTGGTAGAGGAGCCATCCTGCCATGCTGCCGGCAAAGATAACCCCCCCCGTTTTCAGCGTAAGAAGCGTAAGGGGTAAGTATTTTCGCCGCTCCGCTACCCACGCAAGTGGACTATCGGTCTGCGTGGCGGCATCTCTATGCACGCGTGTAAAGCGAGGAATCCGCGCCAGTGCGACTTCAGCTATCGACGTGAATTCGATAATAGCTAGACTTAGGAGTAATAGGCCAACGCCTATCCAATTTTCAGTACCCAAAGTTGCCGAGTTTCGCGTTGCTCCTGAGTGCGCTTGGCGCAGTTCAGGGCAGCGTTCCCTCTATCATCCCCTTACTTGTTCCTAGCGGGAGGTCTCCGCCGGCTTAGTCCGTCGCGGCAAGGGGCGGGCAGGCACGCCAGCCACCAACTCGCCGGGAGGCACATCTTTCGTAACGACTGCGCCGGCTCCGGTAGCCGCGCCAGCGCCTAAAGTAACGGGCGCAACCAACATGGTGGCGCTCCCAAGAAATACGCCATCGCCAATAATGGTCTGGTGTTTTTCTACGCCGTCAAAGTTGCAGGTGATGGAGCCTGCGCCCACGTTCACGTCTGCCCCAAGCACGGCGTCGCCGATATAGCTAAAGTGGCCGATGAGGGTGCGGCGCCCTACGCGGCTGCTCTTCACTTCCACATAGTTGCCCAGGTGTGCTTCAGTTTGTATATACGCGCCGGGGCGGAGGTGACAGTAGGGGCCGACGGTGACCGCGGCTTCCAGCGTTGCTTCTTCCAACGTGGATTCGCCCACGGTGCAGCCGTCCGCGATGCGGGAATCCTGGATGACTGCGTGGGGGCCTATGCGGCAGTCCTGGCCGATGACGCTGCTGCCGCTAATAGTGGTCTGGGGAAAGATCTCCGTGTCCTGGCCAATGAGGACGCCGGCGTCGATGTAGATAGAGGCAGGATCGTGCAAAGTGACGCCGGAGCGCATTACGGCGGTGCGCACTCGCTGTCTCATGATCGACTCTGCTTCAGCAAGTTGGACGCGGTCGTTGACCCCCATGGTTTCCTGCGGGTCGCTGATGTGCAGCGCCTCGATAGTGAGGCCCTCGGAGCTTGCCATCTCTGCGAGGTCGGTCAGATAGTACTCTTTGTTGCTGTGCGGGCGGAGCTTTGAGAGCGCGGCAACAGCCCAGACGGCTTCGATGCAGTAGACGCCCTCGTTTGTCTCTGTGTACGAGTGCTGACCCTCCGCTAGGTCGTGGTCTTCTACGATGGCGTTAATGCTGTTGTTTGTATCGCGCAGCACGCGGCCGTAGCCGGCGGGATCGTCGCGCAGGCAAGTGGCGAGGGTGAGGGATGCGTTGCCCTCAACGTGTCGCGTCATAGCGGCGCGCAGGGTTTCAGGCGTGACCAGAGGGACATCCCCATTCACCACCAAGAGGTGTTGTGTGTCCGCCGAGATCGTGGCTAAGCCCTGCCGCACGGCATCGCCTGTGCCCAGGGGCGGGTCCTGCAGGACGGGTTGGACGTCGGCAGGCCACGCGCCGCCGGCCAGCGTCTCGGGGTTCGTGACCACAATGATGCGAGAGAGGCCGGCCTGGAACAGCGCATCCAGGGTATGGGCAATCATGGCCTTCCCTGCGATGGGGTGGAGCACTTTGGGACGTTTGGAGTGCATACGAGTGCCGCGACCCGCTGCAAGAACAATACCTGACCAGACAGCTGTCATTAGCGGGCCGTTAAGAGGGGATGCGTAACACGCAAGTACAGTAATCCCGCTGGAGCGGCCAGGGGTAGAGGAGAAGGTAAGGGGCTACGGTGAGCCGGAGAGTCTGGAGGTTGGTCGTCTTCAGTTAAGTCCATGATGAATCATGCTAGCGATGCCTAAAACGGCTGTCAAGTTGGAAGCAGTAATTGCGAAAGATACCTATTCCCAAACGGGCTGCCCTAAGATTTCCGTTCAGATGTTCTAGTCAAGGATGCTGTGCTGGGGTATCATAGGAAAACTATGTCCAGCGCGACCGTTTCATCAGGCAACCCACCCCCCGCGCCCAAACCTGCTTCGAGGCTTCCCGCGCCCTTTGGCATCTACTATGGCTGGATCATGGCGGGCGCTGCACTCGTGATGAATTTCTCTATCTCGCCCATGAATCCGGTCGTGTTCTCCTTCTACATCATTCCCATGGGCACTGAGCTAGGGTGGAGCCGCAGTCAGGTTTCGCTGGCGCTCACCTTCCGGTTGTTGCTTGCAGGGTTCACTGGCCCCATCATCGGCCGGTTGCTGGACCGCTGGGGTTCGCGCTGGCTGGGTATGGTCGGCGGGATTGTGGCCGGCATTAGCCTCTTTGTGTTGGGGTACGTGCAGGAGCTATGGCAGCTCTATCTTATCTTCGCAGTGTCTGGGATAGCCGGCTTGGGCGGGCCTGGCGCGAACCTTCTGACGACGGTGCCGGTGGCCAAGTGGTTCATCGCCAGGCGGGGCCGCGCTATGGCAATGGCGATGGTCGGCATGCCAATGGGCGCAACTCTCTGGATTCCGACCACACAGTGGCTGCTGTCGAACGTTGGCTGGCGTTGGGGCTGGATGTTCTACGGCGTAATTGTCACGACGGTTGTCTCATCAGTGAGCGCCCTGGTGATGCGGCGAGCACCGGAGGATTATGGACTGCGTCCGGACGGCGCAAAGGAACAGGTAATCCGAGATACAGAGCGGCCTCGTCCGGTCTTTGCCGAAACCAACTGGACGTTGCAGGAGACGCTACACAGCGGCACCTTTTGGATGATCTTGGGTGCGCTGGCCCTCACCGGCATTGCCCTTTCCGGCACATTGGTGCACAGAGTAGCGTTCTTTCAGGACCAGGGCATTCCCCTTGAGACCGTGGCGTTAGGGACGGTTTTCGATCCACTAACGGTGGTATTTTCCAGCCTCCTCTTTGGCTTCATAGGAGAGCGCATTTCGGTACGCTTGCTGGGGCTTATGGGCGGCCTAGGACTGGCAAGCTCCGTACTGCCCATGATCTTTGCGGGGAGCCAAGGCTATTCCGTGTTCCTCCACAGCTTTTTGTGGGGCGCCGCCATTGGTCCGTTTGTGACGCTAAACAACTTGATCTGGCCCAGCTATTTTGGCAGGCGGTTCCTGGGCTCCATACAGGGCGTGGCCTTGCCAGTTACGATCGTTGCGAATGCAGTGGCCGCACCGGGCTATGGCTTGCTGCTGGACGTGGGCGTGCCTGCCACTATACTGTGGTCGCTCTCCTTCGTCCTCTTCGCCACGACGGGTATCCTGCTGAGCACTGCAAAGCCGCCCAAAGCGCGGCAACCCCTCCCCGCTGCCATAGCTGCTTAGAAGGAGCAGGACATGCAGAAAACACCGATAGCTCCACTGCCAGGAAACCCCCACGAGGCGCTGGCCGCGTTCCATCCCGCCATCCAGGGTTGGTTCGCAGAGCGGTTTGCTAGCCCCACTGCGGCGCAGACACGCGGCTGGCCCACGATTCAGGAGGGCCAGAACACCCTCATCGCTGCGCCTACAGGGTCGGGCAAGACCCTGGCCGCGTTCCTTGCCTGCCTGGATGACTTAGTGCGACAGGGCATCGCGGGAGAACTGGCGGATACCACTCAGGTGCTCTATATCTCCCCCTGAAGGCGCTGAGCAACGACGTGCAAAAAAACCTGGCTCAGCCTCTGGAAGAGATTGGTGAGTTGCTGCGGCAGATGGGGTTGGATTGCCCGGAGATCCGGGTCTCCGTCCGCACTGGCGATACCAGCTCCACACAGCGGCAGGCCATGGTGAAGAAGCCGCCGCACATTTTGGTGACCACTCCCGAGTCCTTCTACATCCTGCTCACCTCGGAGGGCGGGCGGCGCATGCTCAAGCCGGTGAAGACGGTCATAGTGGACGAGATCCATGCTGTGGCCGGCAGCAAGCGGGGCGCTCACCTGGCCTTGAGCCTGGAGCGGCTGGCAGCGCTAACAGAGGAGCGGCCGGTGCGTATCGGCTTGTCGGCTACGCAGAAGCCTATCCAGGAGGTGGCGCGGCTGCTGGTGGGCGGTGACGGCGCTGCGCCCGACTGCGCCATCGTTGACGAAGGCCATCGCCGGGAGCTGGACCTGACGCTGGAGCTACCCTCGCGGCCGCTGGAGGCGGTCTGTTCCAACGAGGCGTGGGAGGAGATCTACGACCGTCTGGCAGAGCTGGTGCAGCAGGAGCGCACTACACTTATCTTTGTGAACACCCGCCGCTTGGCGGAGCGCGCCACCTTCCACCTAGCCAAGCGGTTGGGAGAGGACAATGTGGCGGCGCACCACGGCAGCCTCTCGCGGGAGCAGCGGCTGAACGCGGAGCAGCGGCTCAAGACGGGGTCGCTGAAGGCGCTGGTGGCTACGGCGTCGCTAGAGCTGGGCATCGATATCGGCACGGTGGACCTGGTATGCCAGCTTGGCTCGCCCCGCTCCATCGCCAGCCTGCTGCAGCGGGTGGGACGCTCCGGCCACACTATGGGCGCGGTCTCCCGCGGGCGGCTCTTCCCGTTGAGCCGCGACGAGCTGGTGGAGTGCGCCGCGCTGCTCCATCAGGTGCGGCAGGGCAACCTGGACCGGCTGACAGTTTGCACAAAGCCCCTGGACATCCTGGCCCAGCAAATGGTGGCTGCAGTAGCTATGGAGGAGTGGGATGAAGAGGCCCTCTTCCAGCTCTACAAGGGGGCCTACCCCTACCATGAGTTGACCCGAGAGGAGTTCGATGCCGTAAGCCGTATGCTCACCGAGGGCTACGCGACCCGCTGGGGCCGCGGCGGCGCATACCTCCACTACGACAGCGTGCAGAAGCGGTTCCGTGCTCGCAAGGGCGCGCGCCTGGCCGCGGTGACCTCCGGCGGGGCCATCCCGGAGAACGCCGACTACCAGGTACTCCAGGAGCCGGAGGGACTCTTCCTTGGCACGGTGCACGAGGACTTTGCGGTGGAGAGCATCCCCGGCGATATCTTTCAGCTTGGCGCAACCTCCTGGCGTATCCTGCGTGTGGAGCAGGGCAAAGTGCGGGTGGAGGACGCCCACGGCATGCCACCCACTATCCCCTTCTGGCTGGGCGAGGCGCCGGCCCGCACCGATGAGGTGTCGGCTGCGGTATCCACCGTCCGCCACGAGATCGACCAGCGGTTGCCCGACATGGACGGCGCGCTCGCGTGGGTGCGGGAGGCCGCCGGACTAGAGGGCACGGCCGCGCAACAGCTTGTGGAGTACCTGGCCCTGGCAAAGGCCGCGCTGGGTGTGATGCCTACGCAGGAGACGCTGGTGCTGGAGCGCTTCTTTGATGAGAGCGGCGGCATGCAGCTTGTCATGCACTCACCCTTTGGCGCTCGGGTGAACCGGGCGTGGGGGCTGGCGCTGCGCAAGCGCTTCTGCCGCACCTTCAACATGGAGCTTCAGGCCGCGGTGAATGAGGACGCCATTGTCCTCTCCCTGGGGCCGCAGCACAGCTTCCCCTTAGAAGAGGTCTTCTCCTATCTGCATCCCAACTCGGCGCAGGACGTGCTCATCCAGGCGCTCCTGGCCGCGCCCATGTTCCAGACGCGCTGGCGATGGAATGCCAGCCGGGCGCTCGCCATCCTACGGCAGTCGGGCGGGCGAAAGGTGCCCATGCCGCTGCAACGGATGCGCTCCGACGACCTGCTCACCGCGGTCTTCCCAGACGTGGTCGCCTGCCAGGAGAACATCGTAGGCGACATCCAACTGCCGGACCATCCGCTGGTGAGCGAGACGCTGCGGGACTGCCTCTATGAAGCTATGGACGTGGAGAAGTTCCTGAGCCTGCTGGAGTCGGTGGTCGACGGGAAGGTGACCCTGGTCGCCAAAGACACCACAGCGCCCTCGCCCTTCACTCACGAGGTGCTCTCGGTGCGGCCATACGGCTACCTGGACGATGCGCCTCTGGAGGAACGCCGCACCCAGGCCGTCTCCATGCGGCGCACGCTGGACTACCAGACTGCGGAAGACCTGGGACGCCTGGACGCAGAAGCTATCCAGCGGGTGAAGGGCGAAGCGTGGCCGGAGCCTGAGAACGCCGATGAGTTGCACGATGCGCTGCTCACGGCCAACTACCTGACCGCCGCCGAAGGCGCGCCGTGGCAAGCGTATTTTGATGAGCTAGTGATGCAGCGCCGGGCAACGGTCTTGCAGTCAACGAACAGCGAGCCGCTGTGGGTGGCGCTGGAGCGGCTGCCCCTTGTGACATTGCTATTGCCGGGCGCAGTGGCCTCGCCTCTGCTAGAGACACTGCCTGCGCCAAGGGACATGCCTCAAGAGCCGGAGACGGCGCTGCGGGACATCTTGCGTGGCCGTCTGGAGATCCTGGGGCCGGTTACCGCTGAGTCCTTGGCTGAACCGCTAGGGCTTGATACCAGTGAAGTTGTCTCCGCGCTGACCGCGGTGGAGTTGCAAGGCCTTGCTTTGCGCGGCCGCTTTACTCCCGACCAGGACGCGATGGAGTGGTGCGACCGCCGGCTGTTGGCCCGCATCCATCGCCACACCCTGGACCGGCTGCGGCAGGAGATAGAGCCTGTCTCTGCGGCAGACTTCCTGCGCTTCCTGGCGGTGTGGCAGCACGCCGACCCGCAGCACAAGCTGGACGGCCCTACCGGGTTGATGGGCGTGCTGGAACAGCTCGAAGGGTTCGAAGTCCCGGTGGGCGCGTGGGAGTCCCACATCCTGCCCGAGCGCTTGAAGCGGTTCAGCCGCACCTGGCTGGAGGAGCTCTGCCTGAGCGGGCAGCTTGCGTGGGCCCGCCTGCACCCTCGCAGCGATGTCTCGACCCCCGCCGGCGGCGCGACCCGCTCCACGCCTATCGCATTCTTGTTCCGAGACAACCTATCCACTTATCTAGAAACTACGGACGGCGCTGGCCCCATGCCCGTCCTAAGCGGCGTGGCGCAAGACCTGTTGGAGTGCCTCCAGAACCGGGGCGCATGCTTCTTCCAGGATCTGGTGCGCGCCACCCATCAACTTCCCGCGGACGTGGAAGAAGGGATGAAGGAGCTGGTGGCCCGGGGCTACGTCACCTGCGACGGCCTCTCAGGGCTGCTCTCCCTGACCTCGCCGGTGCGAAAGGCATCCGCAAGGCCGCAGCGCCGCAACGGCCCCAGCCGCATTCCGCCAAGCATGCCGAACCCGCGACAACCCGCCGGCCGCTGGTCGCTGCTGCCCAAAGGCGATGTCTCGGAGATGACCTCGGATGAGGTGAACGAGTTCTATGCCCGCAAACTGCTGCGACGCTACGGTGTGGTATTCCCGCGGCTGCTGATGCGGGAGAACGGTCTGCCACCCTGGCGCGACCTGGTGCGGGTGTACCGCCGTCTGGAGGCGCGCGGCGAGATCCGCGGCGGACGCTTCGTGGCGGGCTTCTCCGGGGAGCAGTACGCGCAGCCGGAGGCGGTGCAGATGCTGCGCAGCGTGCGCCGGGCCAAGCCCAGCGGCGCGACCATCACGGTCAACGCCACCGACCCGCTGAACTTGGTGGGTATTATCACACCGGGGCAGCGCGTGCCTTCGCTGCCCTGGAACAGCGTCACCTATAAGGATGGCGTGCCGGTGTCGATGGCCGTCCGAGGCCGCTCAGCCGCGATAGCTATTGCGTAGGCGAGTTGATATAGCAAGGGCGTGGGCCTTGCCCCGCTCATGGTGAACCTAGAGTCTACTCTGAGCCGTAATACAACTGGCAATCCCGCTCATGGTGAGCTTGTCGAACCATAAGCCGTGGTATGAATCTGTAGCGCTTCTCCCTTGAGAAAGGCTCTTTCCGAAGGCGAGTCAGCTTCGGAGAGAGGACAAGCTAATAGATTCGAATGTTGTAAGTGTGTAGGTCGGGGCGGAAGCCCCGACCTACACCGTTTAGCTACTAACCTGCTGTAGCGGCGGCTTTGGCCGCGGTGGGGTCTGTTGCGTTCATCATGACGTTCGGATCGTGGTTGCGCTTCCCGCCGGTTACCTCGATGGTTGCGCCGTCAACGAACGATGCATCGTCGGAGGCCAGGAAGACGCACATGTTCCCCACGTCGTCCGGCTGACCAATGCGTCCGGCAGCAATGCCTTGCACCCGTCTGGCAATCAATTCCGGTGTACGGCCCGGCGTGACCTTGGGGTTGTCGATAAAGCCCGGGAGGACGCAGTTCACCCGGATAGTGGGCGACCACTCGGAGGCCATGGAAACGGTGAGCTTGGGGATGCCCGCTTTCGCCGTGGCGTAGAAGGCGAAGCCGGTGCGGGTGGGCTCGTTATTCCAGGGAGCGCCGGAGCCGATGTTGATGATGACGCCCTGGCCCTGGGCCATCATGACCTTGGCCGAAGCCTGGCCCACCAGGAAGACGCTCTTGAGGTTCAGGCCGATGCAGGCGTCGAACTCATCCGAAGTAAGCTCGAGCAGGGGCGCGCGGCGGAAGTCGCGGCCAAAGTTGCCGCCGGCGCAGTTCACCAGCACGTCTACACGGCCGAACTCTGCTACGGTTCGGTCTACTAAGTTCTGAGCGTCCGCTGCAGAGGTGACGTCTGTAGAGACACCGATGGCGCGACGCCCCATGGCCCGCACCTCATCTACCACCTGGTCGATGGGCCCCTGCGTGCGCGCTGCGACCACTACATCCGCGCCGGCTTGTGCAAAGCAGTGGACGATACCCCGTCCCGTGCCCTGACTGCCACCGGTGACGATGGCTACTTTTCCGCTGAGATCAGGCATAGTGAACTCCTCTTGCTGATTGTTGAGCTTCATTTTGTGTACACCCTGGCGTTAGAGGCTGTCAACGGGTTGGGGCGCCTCTGTCCTTGCGATGTTGCTAGCAATGGCTGTGGGTGTGGTTTCCCCGAAAATGAGCGCCGTGCTACACTGAATGTATGACAAAGGCACAAAAAGTGGTCGTTGCGATGAGCGGCGGCGTGGATTCCTCCGTGGCGGCCGGGCTGCTGGTGCGTCAGGGCTACGAGGTGGTGGGCATTACCATGCGCCTCTGGACGGAGGAACGCGACGACCTGCCAGAGACCAACCGCACCTGCTGCGGCATCGAGGCAGTGGAGGACGCACAGGAGGTCGCCAACAAACTGGGCATTCCCTACTACCTGCTCAACTACGAGCGCTCGTTCAAGACTAACGTGGTGGATTATTTCGTCGACGAGTACTCCAAGGGGCGTACGCCTAACCCGTGCCTGGCCTGCAACCAGTATGTGAAGTTTGACGCGCTCTTGCAGCAGGCGCGCGCGCTGGGCGCGGACTACCTGGCAACCGGCCACTATGCCCGAATCGACAGCGATGCTCGTGGCTACCGTCTGCTACAGGGTGTGGATCCTCGTAAGGACCAGTCGTATTTTCTGTACACCTTGGGGCAAGAGGAGCTGCGGAGCGTCCTTTTCCCAGTGGGCGGCTACACCAAGGACGAGATCCGCGGCGTTGCCGTTGAGCTGGGTCTGGCGGTGGCGGACAAGCCGGATAGCCAGGAGATCTGTTTCATCCCAGACAACGACTATCGTCGCTTTGTGCGGGAGCGGTTGGATGAGGAGGAGGGAGAGGTTGTGGACGCCGCCGGGCGAGTCCTTGGTACGCACAAGGGTGTGGCCAACTACACCATCGGTCAGCGCCAGGGACTGGGCCTGACCACTAGCGAGCGAGTTTACGTAACTGACATCGATCCGGTACAACGACGCATTGTAGTGGGGACTGAGACCGGACTTTTTCAGGAGCAGGCTATGGTGGAAGATGTGCACCTGGTACAGGGCGGCCTTGAGCACCTGCCTGCGGAAGCCATGGTGAAGATACGCTACAAGGCCAGTGAGACACAGGCGCGCTTGGAAGCCGTAGATGGCGGCGTGCTGGTGACGTTCCAAGAGCCGCAGCGGGCTGTCACGCCGGGGCAGGCAATGGTGTTCTATGATATAGATGCTGTGGTCGGTGGCGGAATTATCGCCCGCAGGCCGCGGGTACAGGAAGAAGTATAGGGAGTTGCTATGAGCCTAGACGGTATCAATCTACAAAGTATCAGAGACGTTGCCCTTATCGCGCTGGCGCTGCTGGCTATCGTGCAGATACTGGTCTTGCTTGTCATCAGCATTTCCCTGTACCGTAAGGTTGGCCCATTGTACAAAACCATTCAGATGACACTGGGCAGTATACAGGGAACCACCGCATTTCTATCGGAAACAACGGTGAGTCCGGTGATACGAATACTGAGCTTTATAGCAGGTCTGAGAGCAGCCACAAGCAAGGTTGCAGATGCGCTGAAGGGACGACAAGAAAGGGATACGAAGCATGAATAAGAAAATCAGCGGCGGCTTTTTTAGGGGCCTCTTGATAGGTGGGATTGTTGGTGGATTGGCGGGCGTGCTCCTAGCCCCGAAACCCGGCAAAGAGACCATGGCGCAGCTTAAAGAGCAAGGCGCTCTTTGGCGTGAACGCAGCAACATGGGCTTTGAGGAAGAGCTCTCCTCCCTGAAGGGGACAGTAAGCGAGATGCAAGAGGTGCTTAAAGAAGCCCTAGTGGAAGGCCGCGAGGTGTTCCGAGAGGTCGTGGCAGAAGGCAAAGTAGCTTCAGTGCGCGCCACAGATGACTTACAGCGCCGCTTCCAGTCATCCAAGGACGGTCGCGACGTTTAGTACTACTAGCATCCAATGAATGAACGCCCGACATTGTGTCGGGCGTTCTGCTTTACCTATGCCTTGGCCGGATCGATTGCTGTGTCATACCTGACCATAGTTTTGCGAATGGCGGAGAGGGTGGGATTCGAACCCACGGTGACCTTGCGGCCACAAACGCTTTCCAGACGTTCCTGATCGTCCACTCCAGCACCTCTCCGCGCGTGGGGTTGTGCGCCCCGACCCGTGGACGCCTGGCCACGTATTACTATACCTGATAAGGGTATCTAGGCAACTACTAACAAGGCCCGTGAAGTGCCTAGTTTTGGCAGATTGATTGCGGCCAACAGCAGAGCCTTGAGCGCATCCTCCCTAAGTTCGCCTAGGTTGAGGACGTGCATGTAGCGGATCCGCTTGCCGGACCCCTGAAGTAAACCCTCCGGGTCTGGCAGCAGCAAGCCGTACTCAAAGCCCACCTTCACCTGGTCTTGCTGAGGGAAAATACCGCAGAAATAGCCTTGTTGGGGATGGCGATATCCTATGCCATGCCAGACGGGGTAGGGGTGCTCCGTTGCCGGAGGAACAGTCCCCGTGATGAGCGTTCTTAATCGCTCTACTAGGCGGCGTACTTCAGGGCTATGGTTTGCAACTATGTCTTCTGCTGTGCTGTGATTTTTGTTGGCTTGTGAGGGGCTCGTCATTTGCAGCGCTACTTTGCGTACTTCCAGTTAAGCTCTTTGCCTTCCGACATCCATTCCACAGCCGTGGCCAGGCGCTGAGTCCGTGTCTTCTCCGTTTTGGCTCCAACCAGCCACTCCACATACTCCCGCTTCTTATAAGGCGAGAAGTCCGCAAAGGTCTTCTCCGCCGCTTCATTGGCTCGCAGCGCTTGAAGCAGATACTCCGGCGTTTCAAGCTCAACGGGACGGCAGCCGCCGCGCGCTGCGGCGCTTTAGCGCCGGTTTCGTTGAGGCGAGCCGCCTCCTGGATGTAGGCAACAAGCACGTCATCGCGGGGGAGATCGTCAAGGTTCTGGATTCTGCCGAAGTGCCCCATGGCCGTCTTGCCTACACCGGCTAGCACGTGTTCTGGGTCGGTCATGAGTTCCGCCTTCCAGAACCCGAAAGTACAGTGCTCTTTGAACGCAGCCATACTGCACAGAATGCCCTTGTGCTCAAAATGGGGAAAGCCCCATTTAATGGTTTCTGTAGCTTGAGGGTCGGCGCGATGCACCAACTCACGTAAGTGGCTCAGGATGGGCTGCGCAAAGGGCGCCGCCTTGGCGATGTATGCATCGACACGCTCGTCGGTCATAGTAGACAACGAAGTCCTACCCTACACTGCGTCTAGAGACTCCTATTGCGAGAGGACTCGTAAAGCTGAATATAGTTCTCTACCGAGAACTTGGCGACGGTCTCTCCAATGAGGTCGAGGGGAAGGTCATCCAGCTTCTTGAAACGCACGCAGGACTTGCCCATATTCAGGCGCTTGCCGCTGTCCTCGTAACGTTGGGTAAACCAGGCCGCTATCTGCGGATCGCTGTATACGCCGTTCAAATAGACACTCATGTAGTGCTTCCAGGACGCCAGGGCAACGTAGCTCAATGGTTGGCCGTTGTAGGTCTTTGGATAACGCTCCAGCGGTATTTCATAAGACAGCATGCCCCAGTTGATGCATTCATCATAGCCCTCAGGCAGGTTCTCCAGGATGACCTGGCGCACAATTTCCAGTGCTTCCCTGCGGTCGGGCGGAAAGCCCTGCAGGTATTCCTCTGCTGTTTTAGCGTTAGTCCTTACCATCATGAGCATGTACCTCCTGCGTGAACTGCCCTCCGGTAGCGGATGAGCGTATGTACCTATGATACCGAATATTGATGCTGATCGTTCCCACACTCAGCAATCGTTTCGTTGACAGGGTACCCGTACAGGAGTACGTTGCGAAGAGCTAGCAGCGCGGTCTCATCAAGGCCGATAGTTCACCGAAGCAATTCTTAGTTAGGCACTTAATGTCCCAGACTCCCCCATCCACCGGCAACCCAGACGAGCCACGCCAACCAGAGCGTCCCTCCAATACACAGGCATCCTCGGAAGCGCCAGCACCCGGGAACGAACAGCACACGGCTGCCGACTCGCCAGAGCCCGGCCGGCTAGGCACATTCCACGCATTCTCCATCCCCAACTATCGTCTGTTATGGGTCGGCAACGCCTTCACCTCGGTAGCTATGTGGATACAGCAGACCACTATGGGCTGGGTGGTCTACGACCTCACAAGCTCCGGGAGCATCCTGGGGAGTGTAAACGGGGTGCGCCTTATACCCTCCCTCCTCTTGAACCCGGTGGCAGGTATAGTTGCAGACCGTTATAGCCGTAACCGCATCATTGCTGTTAGTCAGCTCTGCCTCTTCTTCTTCACCTTTACCATTGCTATGGTGCTGTGGACGGGCCGTTTGGAGATATGGCACCTGTACGCCTTCTCTATCATGGCCGGAGGCGCTATGGCCTTCAACATGCCGGCGCGGCAGACAATGGTCTTTGATATTGTGCCGCGCAGCGTTGTCCCCAATGCGGTGGCACTGAGCAACATAGCTTTCAGTATGTCTCGCACGGCAGGGCCAATGATTGGCGGCGTGCTCATCGTCACTGTTGGGGCGGCTACAAACTTCCTGGTTCAGAGTCTGGCCTACCTGCTGGTGATGGCCTGTGTGCTTATGCTCAGATTACCGGCGAGGAGCCAAGCGCCGCGACGGGAACGTTCTTTCTTACGGGATATGTCCGAGGGGTATCGCTTTGCCAGCGGCGACCCGCAGGCGCGGCTTCTGTTCCTGATGAGCGTCATCAATCCGCTGTTTCTCATCCCACTGCACGTGGCGTTGCTGCCTATCTATGCCAAGAATATCTTTGGCGGCGACGCTTCCAGCCTGGGCATCATGCTCTCGGCCATCGGCTTTGGGGGATTCTTTGGCGGGCTGCTCACCGCATCGCTCAACCAAGTGGACCGTCGAGGTCTGCTGCAACTGGGCGCACTGTTTACTTACAGCTTCTCCCAGGGCGCGTTCTCCGTGGTAGGCGCCATTACGGGCCAGCTCTGGTTTGCGGTGCCCTTCTTGGCGACGGCAGGCGCGTCGGAAGCAGTCTTCAACACCACCAACCAGACGGTGCTGCAACTGGTAGCGCCGGACCACCTGCGGGGCCGGGTAGTGAGCGTGCTGCAACTGGGGCCGATGCTCATGCCCATTGGCATCATGTTCGCTGGGGTGATGGCCGATATTGTTGGCGCGCCGGCTGTAGGTACGGGTCTGAGCACGATAGCCTTCTGCATCGGATTGGGACTCCTGCTCTTCTCGCCGCGGCTGCGCAGATTGCGTTTAAGCCAGCTTGGGGAGCAGCAGCGAGCAGCCAGCCGGATGAGTGACCGCGGCTAACGAGCCGAAGGGTTGTTAGGCCTCACCTGTAGCGAAGCATTAGGTACCACAGTCGAGGCTTGTGCTAGGCGGGCCTCAAGTCTTATACGAGCTCTTTTGTAGCTTACGCCAGCTCGGGCCCTGCAGCTGGTTAGGCTTGCGGTAGGCACTCTTTTCCAGCCGCCGTGCTCGCTGGTCATAGCGGGCGGCCAGGGATGTCAGCACAGAAGAGGCATCGGGTGTCAGCGTGCTGGGGGGTGAAGCGGCAATGCTTCGCAAGAACTCAGCGCCCACCCATGCATCGTGGTGCCGGCCCAGGATGTCATGCTGGACGATCAGCCGCGCGAGTACAGGTTCAGCTCTGCCGGAAAACAGGTCTCCCGTGATTTGTAGGGTGTCACGAAGCACTCTGGCCTCGATACGAAGCTGATGAAGAGCTGTGGGAGTGACTTGCTTAATGGCCTGACCCTCTCTGCGTACTCTACGCATCTGCCGGCGAACAAACGCCGGCGCTGCGGCCTCAAGCGCCTTATCGACACTCTCGGTGTCTCCTGCATCGGTGAGGGTGGCAATAGCTCTAGACAACGATTGCCTAAGCTGCGAGGAATCGGCAGGCCGCGCCGCCTTAGCCAAGTCTGCAACCGTTGTGATCATCTGTGGATTCGGGTGAGCGCTAAGAGATGCGAGCATTTCGGCCCGCGCAGCGTTGCGCATGTCCGACAGGAGGCTCAACACCTCCTCGTAGCCGGAGCTCTCTGCTGGATCTGCGCTGTCTGCCTGCGTGCGTACGTGAGCGCTCTGCACGTCCAGGTCACGGGCTGCGGCCATAGTCTTTGCAAACTGACCCAACTCCCTGCGCACCTCTGCGGCACGCGGGTCGAGCGCTACTCTGCAGATGCTAATGGCACATCTAAGGCGGCGCACTATTTCACGCCACGTGTGCAGCTCTTCGGGATCGTCACTTAGTGGTAACGGGAGTTCAGGGGCGTTCATGTTCTGTCACCTCCAACCCATACCATCCGCATATACACGTTGCCTTCTCGCAGCTCCTGCAGCATCTGCGCCAGGCGTTTCTGCTGCGTCTCTGGGAGTTTGGCTCTGGCTATCCAGCCAAGGTAGTCATTCTGCTGGTAGGGAGGCCGGGTATGGTAAGCGTCCATCAGGCCAGCTTGCTCCAACGCGGCCTGCACCCAGTCCGGCATTGGGTAGCGCTCCCGACGGGTGGGGGCTATTCTTTGGGCGGGTCTTTGAGTCACCATACCAACTCACTAAATGCTGAGCTGAATCCTTTGCTGGCGGAGAGGGCGGGATTCGAACCCGCGGTGACTTGCGCCACACCGCTTTTCGAGAGCGGCACCATCAACCACTCGGACACCTCTCCACTAGCTATTATCCATTAAACTGCGAGTAAGATCATCCTCGCTGCTAACCGAGTTTTTTCCATGACGCTGTCAAACGCTGAAGCAGGGGGTTGGGAGACTCGGCACTTATGTGCGCTCCTGACCAGGGCCGAGTCCAACTGATGCTATACTGGGCCATCATGGGATTACGCCCTTAGGATGGCCGTCGGAAGCTGTGCGCCATACTAATCCGCCGATAACGCTGGGATTCACCGGGTGTTGACGCAGCCTCAGCAGCGCCCTGAAATGCCGCGCCCCAATGCCCGTCTGGAAAGGCTATTGGGTGTTGCCGTAGTAGTGGCAGCGCTACTTACAATTCCCCTAACCGCCGGCGAGGAGCTGGGCATCAACCCTGAGATAGTGCTCTTGGGCGATTGGGTAATCTGGAGCATTTTCTTTGGGGAGTTCGTCATAATGGCGACTGTTTCGCGAAATCCCCTGGGTTATGCACGCCATCACATACTTGATTTGGCAGTAGTGATAATAACCTTCCCTCTGTTGCCGCATTTGTTAGCCCTCGCGCGGCTCGCCCGTCTTTTCCGGCTCGTGCGGCTGTTGCTCGTGAGCGCCCGAGCTTTTGGCGCGTTGCGGGTTGCTCTTGGCCGCCCAGGACTGCTCTATGTCGCGGTCACTGCGCTGCTGCTTATCGTCACTGGAGGTGGCCTGCTGGCAGTGCTGGAGCCGGAGACGGTCAAAGAGACGGGCATAATGGGAGGGATATGGTGGGCGGTAGTCACAGTTACCACGGTTGGGTATGGCGATATCGCGCCAACTACCGCACTGGGCCGCCTGCTGGGCGTAGCTTTGATGTTTGTAGGGATAGGTCTCGTATCTACCCTAGCGGCCTCCGTTGCTGCCTACTTTGTAGATCAGGACGGCGCAAGGGAGCGCTATGCTCAACAAGAGCGCCTGGCACGCTTGGAGAGCAAGGTCGACCGGCTATTGGAAGCAGCTGACGACACACAACGTCAGCAACGTTAGTGACGGGCCGCGTGCCCGCGACATAACACCGCCGAAAGGAAACGTAGTAGATGACAGACACACTTCTCATATGGCAACAAGCGCTCCAATCGGGGGTAATTCTCGGGGGGGCGGTGATCCTGGCCCTAATAGTCCACCGTATCCTCTTCTCCGTGGTGCTCGAACGAATGAGCCGGATGAATGAAGCCCTCCATTCTTTTGTCAGCCATTCTCAAGGGCCGGCCTTGTTACTCCTACCGCTCCTAGCCCTTTTGTTGGTCCTTCCCGCCATCCCGTTACTCCCAGAAGCGAGGTCGCTCGCCAACCACATTGTTGAATTGGGACTGATTGGTTCAGTTGGCTGGCTCGCGATGAGGCTCACGAATGTTGCCGGGGAATTGCTGGTTCTCCGTTACGAGGACCCTGGCGCTGATGACCGCGAATATCGCGAATTACGTACAAGAGTACAGGTCCTTCGGAGGGTCGCGGCAATCGTCCTGGGTTTCATCACCTTCGGGCTAATGCTTATGACTTTTCCATCCCTCCGAAATCTTGGGGCAAGCCTACTAGCGTCGGCTGGCTTCGCCGGCTTGGTCATTGGCATGGCCGCGCGGCCGGCCCTCCAGAACCTGATAGCTGGTTTGCAAATCGCCCTCACGCAACCCATTAGGATCAACGATGTCGTAATCGTCGAGGGCGAGTGGGGCTGGATAGAGGAGATTAGCGCCACTTTTGTAGTCCGTACGAGTATGGGACTTGCGTCGCCTCGTTATTCCGCTTTCAAAGTTCATTGAAGAGCCGTTCCAGAACTGGACACGCATTACTGCTGATCTCCTCGGAACGGTCTTCATCTACACGGACTATAGCGTTCCCGTCGAAGAGATCCGAGAGGAGCTGCATCGCATCCTTCAGACCTCCCCGTTATGGGATGGAAAGGTCTGGGGCCTGCAGGTAACGGACGCAAAGGAACAAACGATGGAATTGCGGGCGCTTATGAGCACGGAGGACTCTAGTAAGGGCTGGGATCTCCGCTGCTACGTGCGTGAGAAACTCATCGAGTATCTCCGGGACCGCCATCCTCAAAGCTTGCCGCGGGTGCGGGCGGAGTTCTCCGACGGTGCTCCTCAGATTCGCAGTGTGGGGCAATCCACTGGGTGAACCTTGTTGAGCCGCCGATGCAACTGCGTGTCAGGGACATGCTTCACGACTAATCGCAACAGGTCAGCGGAGCCCATCGGGATAAGCAGCGGTTGGTTGCTCAGGCGATTAGCCGCTACCCGCTCCTTATAACCAGTTGCCACCAGCTGCCACACCAGGCATGAAGAAGCCCCGTCGTAATGGACGGGGCTTGCTGTTTGTAGCGAAAGAGACTGGTTAGCCGGAGGGCCGTCCCTTTTCGAGAGCGGCCCTATCTACCACTTGGACACCTCTCTGAGGTCGCATAGAGCAGGGCGGCTTTGAGCTAGGTGTGCTAGGTCTTCGTTGCGTCCAGCCACTCGGCGGTGAGCTCCGCGGCTTCTCGTGTCATGCAGCGCCGTACGTTGGCCGGCGGCAGCGAGTGGAGGAAGGTGTTGCCGTAGCTTTTGGTGAGGACGCGCGGGTCAAGGATGACGGCCACGCCGCGGTCGCGTTTGCTGCGGATGAGCCGGCCGAAACCCTGGCGGAACCGGAGGACGGCCTGGGGCACGGTGTAACCGCCAAAGGGGTCGTCAAAGCACTCAGACCGCGCGGCGAATACCGGGTCCGAGGGCACAGGGAAGGGCAACCGAGTGATGATAAGCAGGCTGAGGGCGTCGCCTACCACGTCCACGCCTTCCCAGAAGCTGCTGGTGCCTAGGAGGACGCTGCGAGGTTGGGTGCGGAAGCGTTCCAGCAACTGTTGCGGGTTGCCGTTGATGCCTTGTGCCAGCACCTGGAGCCCTTCAGCCTCCAGCGCACCGGAGATGCCGCGATAGGCCCTCTGCAGGGCGGCGTGGCTGGTGAAGAGGGCCAGCGCGCGACCTTCGCTGGCGGTGCAAAGGTCTATGAGCGCTTCGTCCAGCCGGCGCGGGTGCTCTCCTGATGAGGGGTCGGGCATATCCTGAGGCACTATAAGCTGCGCGTTCCGCCGGTAAGGGAAGGGGGATGCTACCACCAGCTCTTCGGGCGACTCTAACCCAAGCTGACTCTTCATATAGGTGAAATCGGGGCCTACCTGTAGTGTGGCGCTGGTAAGCACCACGCTCTCCCGCTTGCCAAAGAGGTCTTTCTGGAGCATGGGCCCTACGGATAGCGGCGCAGCGTACATGGAGACGCCCTCACCGTTGCTCTCGCCGGCCAGCCAGGTCACCCACTGGGGGTCGGCGCGGCCAATGACCGTTGTGCCTTGCTCCAACAGTCGCGCACCCATGAAGTGGAGGGCCACGGTCTCCGCGAGAAGATCGGAGAAGGGTTCGAGCTGCACCTGGGCCTGGATCTCCAGCGGGCCCTTCAGATACTCAAGGTCGTTCTGGAGTGATTCCAGCACCAGACGAAGCTCCTCCCAGGCCTGCTCTATCTCTGACCACGGTTCTTGGCGGCGCGGCCCGCTGGTAAGCCGCACGCGGCGGTTATACTCCGCGGAACCCTCGCCGTTGGACCGCACAAACTGGGTCAGGAGGTCGAACAGCTGCTCCATCCGACGGCGTGCGCCCGGGAGGGAATCTTTCGCCGTGGCCAGCCGCTGTCCCTGTACTCTGGTCTGGAAGAGAGGGCCGCTGGTGTTGAACGCGCTCTCAATCTGCGCGATAAGCCCTTGTGGGCGGCCGCCAGGCTCTTGGTAGTACCGCTCCAAGTAGTGCTGGAAGTCCCAGATGCGCGTCCGGAAGCCAAGCTGGTCTGTGGCGACCCCCTCAAGGTGGTGCGCTTCATCGATGACGAGGTGCTGGTGTTCGGGAAGGAGGGTGTTGCCCGCTTTGAGATCGGAGATTAAAAGGGCGTGGTTCACAACTAGCAGGTGGGCTTCCTGGGCCTTTTGGCGGGCCTGGTGCAGGAAGCAGTCGCCGCCCCGCATTGCGAGGCACTGGTTGGGGGGGCAGTTATCCTGTTCTGCAGAGAGGCGCGCCCACGCAACGCCGTCCCGCTGGTTCAGGCCAAGCTCAGTGCGATCGCCGGTCTGCGTGGTGTTCAGCCACACCGTGATGCGGGCCAGGAAATCGGGGTCGATGCTCTCGCTGGTGCCCTGGAGCACGGTCTGCCAACGCCGCAGACAGAGGTAGTTGCTCCGCCCTTTGAGCTGGGCGTAGCGCACCTGCTCTAGGGGCAGTCCGATGGGATCGTTGTCGCTGGATTCGATACCCGCCTGCAGGGCTTGCAGCGCGAGGGGGATGTCTTTGCTGAGCAACTGGTCTTGCAGCGCCAGGGTATGGGTGGAGACCACTACAGGCGAACCCGTGCTCATGGCTTGCACCAAGGAGGGCAGCAGGTAGGCCAGGGACTTGCCTGTGCCGGTGCCTGCCTCCACCAGTAAATGCTGCTTGTCCTGCAACGCCTGCGCAGCGGCTTTGAAGCATCTCCACCTGCTCCGGACGGTGCTCATAGTCCAGGAAGGCGCGGGCCAGCCCGCCGTCGGGGCCGAGCAACGTGCTCAGCCACTCGATGTCGATGCCTTTTGCCTGCTTGGCTTTGGTAGGGCGGTAGTCGGTAAGAGACTCGTGGATTTCGACCACCGTAGGCTCAGGGGCTTTCTCAATAACAGCAGCGCCATTGGCAGCGCCGCCGGACTGCTGCTTCTCCAGCACCTCTTGAAAGAAGGGAGTGAGACCCCAGCCGCTGCTGGAGCCCAGGCGCAGGAGGGTGTTGATGATAGTGGGATGCAGGGCTATGGCCCGCTCCCGCAGCGCTAGGAACACGCCCTGGGCAGCGATGGAGTCCTCCACCGCCCGGTGCTTCACGGAGTAGGCCACATCAAAGTGGTTGGTCAACGCGGTGAGGTTACGTTCTATGAGATAGGGCGCCAGGATCTTAGCGAGTTGCAGCGTGTCGCCGACTGGGTTGGGCAACTCCATGCCCTGGTTGGCGAGGAAGGAGAGGTCGAAGGCGATATTCTGTCCGACGATAGTACTATCGCCCAAGAAAAGGAGGAGGTCGCCGGCGACGGCGGCGAAGGGCGGCGCGCCTTTGAGGTCGTCAGGAGAGATGCCGGTGAGGAGCTGAATGGCGGCGGGTAGCGCCTGCCGAGGCTTAACAAAAGTCTGGAAGGTGTCGATGACCTCTGCGCCCTGGAACTTGACCGCGCCCACTTCGATAATCTCATCGCGGTGGGGGTCAAGGCCAGTGGTTTCCAGATCTAGGGCAACGTACGAGGTGGGCATCAAGAGCTATTGTCGTACATTTGTGCGGTACTGTCCAGCATATTCCGTTCTAGTAGTAAGTCATGAAAGAGGGGCCTTCCTGTGTAACAAGACGAGCCCCTCTTGGTGTGCGGTGGTAAAACTACGCGGAGTGCGCGATGGCGCTCTTGGCAAGGGCGGCCTGGGCTGCGGCCAGCCGGGCAATGGGCACACGGAAGGGGGAGCAACTCACGTAGTTGAGCCCAATGTCGTCGCAGAGAGCAATGGAGGCGGGGTCGCCGCCGTGCTCGCCGCAAATGCCCAACTCTAGGTCGGGGCGGGTGCGCCGGCCTTCCTGGGCTGCAATGCGCATAAGCCTGCCCACGCCATCCGGGTCGAGCACCTGGAAGGGGTTCTCCGGCAGGATCTTACTCTCTACATAGTGGAGGAGGAACTTGCCCTCAGCATCGTCACGGCTAATGCCGTATGCCATCTGGGTGAGGTCGTTGGTGCCGAAGGAGAAGAACTCTGCGGTTTTGGCGATGTCTTCGGCGATGAGGGCGGCTCGCGGCACCTCAATCATCGTGCCGAACTTGTAGTGCACCTCGACGCCTGCGTCTTTCAAGGTCTCCTCAGCAACCTCCTTAAGGTGGTTGGTGAGGAGGTCCATCTCATTGACGCTGCCGGTCAGCGGGATCATGATCTCCGGCTTGGCGGTCTTACCCTCTTTGTTGACGGCAATTGCGCCGTTGATGATGGCCCGCACCTGCATCTCGTACATCTCCGGGTAGAGGATGCCCAGGCGGCAGCCGCGGAGGCCAAGCATTGGGTTGGCTTCTCGCATCTTGCTGACGGTCTCAAAGAGGCGTTCCTTCTCGGCAAGCTCCTTCTCGTCGCCATTGTGACGCAGCTCAATGACTTCGGTCATGAGCTCGTCGTAGCGGGGGAGGAACTCGTGGAGAGGCGGGTCCAGAAGGCGGATAACTACCGGCAGGTTGTCCATGACCCCAAAGAGGCCGGTGAAGTCGCTGGTCTGGAACTCCTCCAGCTTCTTGATGTTTGACAGATAGGCCGCGTGGGCCTCGTTGCTGGTGTCTCGATGAGGTTTCAGCGGTTTGACGTAACCGGAACTCTCGTCCACGCCCATAGTAAGCGGGGCGATGTCCGCCTCTCCGGCTGCGACGATGGCGCCGCGGATGACGGCCAGCCGCTCCGGCTCGAAGAACATGTGCTCCGTGCGGCATAGGCCGACGCCCTCCGCGCCGTACTCCAGCGCTTTCGCGGCATCACGAGGGTAGTCTGCATTGGCCCATATCTGGAGGCGACGGGTCTCGTCGGCCCAAGCAAGCAACTCCTGTAGCTCATTGGCCAGGGTGGGCTCGATAAGTGGCACCTCTCCCAGGATGACTTCGCCGGTGGTGCCGTTGATGGAGAGGAGGTCGCCCTCGTTCACCACCACTCCGTCTGCGGTGAAGCGGTTGCGTTCAAGATCTACGGTGATGGCTTCGCAGCCGGCTACACAGGGCTTGCCCAGGCCGCGCGCCACTACTGCGGCGTGGCTGGTTGCGCCGCCGCGTGCGGTAAGAATGCCCTGCGCGGCAATGATGCCGTGGACGTCGTCCGGGTTGGTCTCCGGGCGCACGAGGATAAGCTTCTCACCCTTCTTGGCGAGCTCTTCCGCGCGGTCGGCGTTGAAGACGGCCTTACCGACGGCTGCCCCCGGCGATGCGTTGAGGCCGCGGGCGATGACCTGCACCTTGGCTTCGGGATCGATCTGACGGTGCAGGAGTTGCTCTACCTGATCGGGCTCCACCCGCCGCAGAGCTTCCTCCTTGTCGATGAGGCCCTCGCGCGCCATCTCCACCGCCATCTTTACGCTGGCATTGGGGGAGCGCTTGCCGGAGCGAGTCTGGAGCATGTTGAGCTTGCCGTGCTCGATAGTAAACTCGATATCCTGCATGTCCTTGTAGTGCTTCTCCAAGGACTCTGCGTTTTTGAGCAAAGAGTCATAGATCAGCGGCATGTCGGTCTTGAGTTCAGCGATGGGTTTGGGTGTGCGGATGCCGGCCACCACATCTTCACCCTGAGCGTTCTGGAGATATTCGCCGTACAGGACTTTGTCGCCGGTGAGGGGGTTGCGAGTGAAGGCAACGCCGGTGCCGGAGTCCCAACCCATGTTGCCAAAGACCATAGTCTGCACAGTGACGGCAGTGCCCAAGTCGTGGGGAATGCGGTGGAACTCACGGTAGTCGATGGCCCGCTTGTTCATCCATGAGCTGAAGACGGCTTTGATGGCGAGCTCCAACTGCTGGAGCGGCTCGGTTGGGAAGGGATTGCCGGAGTGTTGCTGCACCAGGTCCTTGTAGCCGGTGACCAGCTCTTTCAAGGCGTCTACGGGCAGCTCTGCGTCTGTGGTGACCTTGGCCGCCTGTTTCTTGGCTTCGAGTTGCTTCTCAAAGAGCTCCGGCTCCATATCCAGCACGATTTTTGAGAACATCTGGATAAAGCGGCGGTAAGCATCGTAAGCGAAGCGCTCGTTGCCGGTCTGCGCAACGAGTCCCTGAAGGCTCTCCTCGTTCAGGCCGAGGTTGAGAACTGTGTCCATCATGCCCGGCATGGAGAACTTTGCGCCTGAACGGACGGATACTAGCAAGGGGTTCTCGGAATCGCCGAACTTCTTGCCGGTCTGCTGCTCCACGTTGGCCAGGGCCTCCATTGCCTGCTCCCACAACCCATCAGGGAACTGCTTGCTGACGCGGTAGAAGGCGTTGCACGCCTCGGTGGTGATGGTAAAGCCCTGCGGCACAGGTAGCTGCGCGCGGGTCATTTCTGCAACGCCTGCGCCCTTTCCTCCGAGGAGATCGCGCATATCACCGGATCCCTCAGCAAAGAGGTAGACCCATTTGGTCATTGTTGCCATGCAAACCCCCTTTGTCATTCCTTTATAAGGAACGGTTTTATGTTGTTATTTTTTGGTAGTCAGCCGGCGAGCGCGGTACTGCCAGCACGTGTATTAGTGCGGAATATATTGTATCTCGGATGACGGCTCCGCGCCACAGCAGGGAGCACACGAAAGGAGGCATACGTGCATCGCGGAACGAAGGCATCCGGCTAGAGAGAAGCGGCGACTGCTCTAGGAAGCTTGGCGAGTGCGGCCAGCAGCGGCGCTTCCAGCGCTGGGCTTGCCGCTTCCCACGTGTAAGGCAGCAGGCGCTCACCGGGCCCAGGAGCCTTCTGCGGAGAGAAGCGTCCGCCGCGCAACGCCCGGATCAGGGCGCGTTCTGTAGTGATCGCATCTCCGAAGACCGTGCCGTAGCTGCCGATGCGGATATCGGAGTGGGCGTCGCTGCCGGCTACGCCGCGGAACCCCAGCAGGCGGGCTACGCTCAGGGCAAGGTAGTTCTCCAAGGAGTCGGTGCCGCCGTTTACCACCTCCACCTCATCCACCAGACTCAGGATGGGGACGGCAGCGGCCTCCCGCACGCTTTGGAAGACGAGGCCCCGGCTTGGGAGGTCTTTGGTCGGGTTGATCAGCGTGTTCCTGAAGGGGTGCGCAGCGATCATAACGCCGCCTGCGGCTGATACCGCGCGTCGTAACACGCGGGCGTCGAACATGTCCGGCGTGAAGTGGTCCAGCCCAAAAGTCAGGATATGTCCGAGGTCGGTGCTGACCTCCGCGCCAGGAATGAAATAGGATCCGTGGGCTTGCTGCTGCTCGGCAAGCTCTCTCTGTGACCAGTGGTAGTTGTGCTCCGTAGTGCAGCAGACGGTCATTCTGCGGGCGCGCGCCGCAAGGGCGAGATTGCGCGGAGTAAGTCTGCTGTCCCCGCTGCCAACAGTAGTGTGGCAGTGCATATCGATGGTTGCGCCCTGCAGCGGGGCGGCCTTTGCGGTCATAACCCTCGGTGGGAGTAACTGTGTTCGGAAATGTACGTTCTAGTCAATGGGCTCATCCATCGTAGCATGGCTACGAGTAGGCATCAATTTAATTTCCAGAGTGATTTGGGGAGAACGGGGCACACATGGGACTGCTGCGACGGCTAGCAATAGCGCTTTTTATTTCGTTACCTATACTCTTAGCGGTTACGCCGCCCACGGCGGATCCGCAGACAGCCGTTGAGGCCGCGACACCAAGCATTATTGGCAAGGTGCGCTGGGCGTACTACGTTCCCTATGCAGACGACTCTCTGGATTCCCTGAAGAAGAATGCTGGCAGCCTAACCCACCTGTCTCCTTATTGGTACACCGTAGACGGAGCGGGCAACGTCCACCTCTTGGACTCAGACGGCAACGAGTCCAACAGGGAGACGGTGATTCAGCTAGCTAGAAACAACAAGATTAAGATTATCCCTATGGTGAAGAATAGCGCTACATATGCGGACTTCACCAACGTGCTCTCCAGCGTCATCGTGCGGGAAAAAGTCATCAATCAGCTTGTAACGCTGGTGAAGAACAACGGCTTTGACGGCATCCACATCGACTTCGAAGGAATCAGCGCGGAAGACCGCGTGTACCTTACTCAGTTCATGGCGCGCCTGGCGCCGGCCATGCGCAATGAGGGCAAGCTGGTCACCCAAGCGGTACCGGCTAAAGAGACGGATCGCACAGTGGGCTGGGCCGGCGCATTCGATTATGCCGCGCTGGCAGAACACAACGATTACATTGTGGTAATGACCTACGGCTACGGTATTGGTGTGCCTCAGTCTACCTCTCCCTTTCCCTGGGTAGAGCGTTCTATTGCTTACGCGGCCAGCCAGATGACCGCGGAGAAAGTGCTGCTGGGTCTGGCCTGGTATGGCTACGACTGGAACCTGACGCAGAAGAGCGTATCGGCTGTGACTCATTATCAGGCGATGGAGCGGGCTGCGTCCTACGGCGCAACGATGCAATACAACGACGTCGTGAAGACGCCCTACTTCAAGTACACCGTAGACGGTAACGAGCACGAAGTCTGGTTTGAAGACAGCCGCAGCAATGACGAGAAGCTCGACTTGGTGTTCAGCTACGATCTGGCGGGCGCAGCCGGCTGGCGTATAGGTCATGAAGACAGCGGTGTCTGGCAGAGCTATCGGGATAGGTTGGGCTTCCAGACCTGGTACCTTGCGGAAGGCTCCACAGCCAAGCCCTACGATACCTGGATCCTGATACAGAACCCTAACCCGTATATGATCACTACCACGGTCACCTTTCTTAAGGAGGACGGCAACAGCATAGTGTTGCGGCAGGAGATTCTGCCCGGCGCGCGTTATAGCATCTACGCCAACAAGGTAGTGCCCAGCACTGCCTTCTCCACCAAAGTAGAGGCGCCCGGCCCCATCTTTGTGGAGCGGGCTATGTACTTTGGCTACGACGGGCACGACTCTGTGGGCGTGAACTCTCCCAACCGCCGGTGGTATCTGCCGGAGGGTTCCACTGAAGTGGGCACGCATACCTGGGTGCTCCTCATGAACCCCGGCAACAAACCAGTGCAGGCCAAGGTTACCTTCCTGCGTGAGACGGCTTCTCCGATTGTGCGGGAGTTCCAGGTAAATCCCACCTCCCGCCTCAACATATTTGCGAACCAGCATGTGCCCGAGGGGCTCTTCTCCACGGTCATCGAGGCGGATAACCCCATCGTCGCAGAGCGAGCAAGCTATACCGATCGGGGCAAAGCGGGCGACGGTACCCGCGGCGCGACGCTGCTTTCCAGGCGCTGGTATCTAGCAGAGGGCTGGACCAGCTACCGGACGCGACTGGCAATCATGAACCCCAGCAGCACGCCGGCTCAGGCCACGGTGCACATTTATTACGATAACGACACCTCCGAGCAGACCACCCTCACCTTGCAGCCAATGAGCCGCGTTACCCACTATCCGCCGCACTTCAGTCCGGGTGCGGGCTATTCCGTGGTAGTAGAGTCGGATCAGCGAATAGCGGTTGAACGCACCTCGTTCATCCTCAATGCCGGAGTGCAAGGCAGCTTAGGATCTGTTGCCCCCGCGCGCACCTGGTACCTAGCGGAGGGCTCCACGGCATCGCCTTTCCAGACCTTCCTGTTGCTTCAAAACCCGCAGGATAGGGCGACCATCGTCCGTGTTACCTTTATGCCGGAGTCCGGCAGACAAGTGACCATGGTGTACGAAGTGAAGCCGCATTCGCGCCTCTCCGTGCCGGTTAACTACGTGGTGCCCAATGAAGCGGTGTCCATCCAGGTGGAGAGCGACCTTCCTATAGTGGCGGAGCGCACCATGTTCTTTGGCCGCGGCGCCCACGCCAGCAGCGGCATTCCCCAGTAGCGCACCCACAAACGTCACCCTGAGCGAAGAATCTCGTTCGGCATTGTCTGTGACGATACTTCAGCGTGACGCGAGCAAGAATAGCTTGCTCCTAAGGGCGGTGGCCTCGCATAATAGGGGCAACTCCACGTCAAGGGGGCTTTCCCAATGTCGCCACTGCCCATTTCCAGAGAAGAGATAGAAGCCGCGCTGCGTGGTCACAGCGCTGACTACGTTGAGTTGCGTATCGAAGAGAACAGCGCCAACCGCATTGCGTACCGCGGTCGGGAGCTGGAAGACTTGGGCGGCTCCACGAATTACGGCGGCTGCGCCCGCGCGCTGGTCAAGGGCGGCTGGGGCTTTGTCTCCTTCAACCAGATAAGCGATCTCCGCGGCAAAGTGGCCCTTGCGGTGCAGCAGGCCGCGTTGGTGGGGAAGGGGACGAGCGTCCTAGCGGACGTGCCAAAAGTGGAGGCGGTAGTAGAGCCGCAGTTACGTAAGGACCCGCGCAATGTCCCCCTTGCCGAGAAGAAGGGCTATCTGGAGCACTACAACGACATCGTGCTCGGCACGCCCAATATCAAAAGTTCCATCGTAGGCTACGGCGACTCCGCCAAGCGGGTTATCTTTGCCAGCAGCGTGGGGTCGTATATCGACCAGAGCCGGGTGGAGGTCACGTGCCGGCTAATGGCCGTTGCCAGCCGTGACGGCGATGTGCAGCAGGCGGGCTTCTCTGTAGGAAGACTGGGAGATTTCTCCTTCTTTGAGGGCATGGATGAGCAAGTGGCAGTCACCGCCAGCCGCGCCGTGGAGCTGTTGGATGCGCCCGCAGTAAAGGGCGCTGAGTACCCGGTGGTGCTCGACCCCATCCTGGCGGGCGTTTTCTGCCACGAGGCCTTTGGCCACCTCTCCGAGTCCGATTTTCTCTACGAGAACCCCAAGATGCAGGAAGTAATGGTGCTGGGCCGCAAGTTTGGGCAGCCCATCCTCAACATTGCGGACGGGGCGGCTATCCCCGGTCTGCGGGGAAGCTTCCAGTACGACGACGAAGGCGCGCCGGCCCAGCGCACGGCGCTCATACGGGAGGGCGTGCTGGTAGGCAGGCTCCACTCTCGTGAGACGGCGGGCAAGATGGGCGAGGCCGCCACGGGCAATGCCCGAGCGTTGGATTACCGCTTCCCGCCCATCGTGCGCATGACCAACACCATCATCGAGCCGGGGGAGACCAGCTTCGACGACATGATCGCGGACATCAAAGAGGGCGTGTACGTGCGCAACTGGTATGGCGGCCAGACCAGTATGGAGATGTTCACCTTCTCCGCAGGAGAGGCCTTCATGATTCGCAACGGCCGGGTAGAAGAGCTGTTGCGGCCGGTGGTGCTCACGGGGAACGTGTTCACTACGCTGCTGAACCTGGATGCCGTAGGCAACGACTTGGACGTGAACCAGGGCGGCGGTTGCGGCAAGGGTGGCCAGATGCCGCTGCCGGTCTCCAATGGCAGCCCCCACATCCGCATCAACCCGTGCTTGGTGGGTGGGCGCTAACGAACTAGTTCCGCGTTATTGTTAATATTCTTGTAAGACTCATGTCTTGCGCTGTAGCGCTATTCTGGGCAAACTGGAGATTGTTATGAGCAAGTATCCAACAGAGCCCCGCAGCAACGAGATAACCCCGGAGAACCTCTACCTCCGCCGACGGGAATTTATTAAAAATGCGGCCTTTACCGCGGGCACCGCGCTGGCTGCAGGCGCCGGACTCATGTGGCTGGTGGGCCAAGGCCCGCCCCCGGAACAGCCCGCGCCGCCGGACCTAGTGCCGCCGGAGGTGGTGAGCGCCACCGGTGCCTTTGACGTTGACGAGAAGTGGAGCACCTACCAAGAAATCACTACTTATAACAACTTCTATGAGTTGGGCCTGGGCAAGTCCGACCCTGCGCGCAACGCCGGCTCGCTGCGGTCTAGGCCGTGGACTGTCGAAATCGAAGGCGAAGTGGCAAAGCCCCAAACCATCGATATCGATACACTCATGAGCTGGTTCCCGCTGGAGCAGCGGGTGTATCGCATGCGCTGCGTGGAAGCGTGGTCGATGGTGATCCCCTGGCTGGGCTTCCCCCTAGCCGAGCTAGTTAAGCGCTTGGAACCTACCGGCAAGGCGCGCTACGTGGAGTTCATCTCGCTGCACGACGTCGAGCAGTTGCCAGGGCAGCGCTGGCCGGTGCTGGACTGGCCCTATGTGGAGGGCTTGCGGCTGGATGAAGCCATGAATCCGTTGGCATTCATAGCTACCGGGCTCTACGGCAAGGAACTGCCCGGCCAGAACGGCGCGCCGCTACGCCTGGTGACGCCGTGGAAGTATGGGTTCAAAGGCGGCAAGTCTATTGTCAAGATTCGCTTTACAGAGCAGCAGCCGCAGAACACCTGGGCCGTGAGTGCGCCCAGCGAGTACGGCTTCTACGCCAACGTTAACCCTGAGGTGGATCACCCTCGGTGGAGCCAGGCCACGGAACGGCGCATTGGCGAGTTCCAGCGGCGGGACACCCTCCCCTTCAACGGCTACGCGGAGTATGTAGAGCAGCTCTACTCCGGTATGAACCTCCGCTTGCACTTCTAGCCTGAAAGATTCTATGGCCACTACTACACAAGCCGCACCTGCCAGACGTCGCTCAGAACCCACGCCCTGGCTCAAGCCGGGCATCTTCATCGGCGGTCTGGTGCCGCTGATCTCCATTGCGATACGTTGGAGCCAGGGTACGCTGGGCGCTAACCCCATCACCCAAGCGCAGAACGAGTTGGGGCTGGCCGCGCTGGTGTTCTTGATGGCCACTCTAGCGTGCACACCGGGCAGGGTACTGTTCCGCTGGAACTGGGCTATTCGGATACGGCGAGAGTTGGGTCTCTTTGCCTTTTTTTACGCCTGCATCCATATGACGAACTATGTGGCCCTTGATCAGATATTTAGCTTGGAGACGATCGTAGAGGACATTGCGCAGCGGCCCTTTATCACCGTGGGCTTCCTGGCGTTGGTGCTGTTGGTGCCCGTTGCGTTGACGTCTACCACAGGGTGGGTGGTGAGGCTGGGCTATAAACGCTGGCAGCGGCTCCACCAACTGGTGTATATCGCAGCTATCCTGGCGGTGGTGCACTTCATCTGGCGGGTGAAGATAGACGTCAGTCAGCCCATGACCTACGCGGTCATCCTGGCAGCGCTCTTTGCAGTCCGTATCTACTTCTGGCTAAAGAAGCGCTACGAGTGGTAGCCCCACGCATGACGCGGCCCGAGCCCGCTGCCAGCCCTACCTGGGACCCTCACCAGTACCTCCGCTTTACCGATCACCGGCTCCGCCCCGCGCTGGAGTTGCTGGACCGCATTCCTCTAGCTGCGCCCGCTACGATCTACGACTTGGGTTGTGGGCCCGGCAACGTGACCCAACTCATCGCGCAGCGATGGCCGGAGGCGGCAGTCTACGGCGTCGATAACTCTCCAGCGATGCTGGCGCAGGCAACTAAGCTGCCCGGCCGTGTGCAGTGGGTTGAGGCGGATATCCGCACGTGGACGCCCGCAGACGCTCCCGACCTACTATTCTCCAATGCAACGCTTCAGTGGCTGGACGGCCACCAGGAGCTCTTCCCGCGTCTACTCAGCTTGTTGCCCGCGGGCGGCTGCCTAGCGGTGCAGATGCCCCTGAGCTTTGGGCAACCATCACACCAGGCGATCCGGGAGACGCTGGCGCACGGCGGGCCGAACGGTGCAGCCATCGGCAGCGATGCGGTGCGGCAAGAGGCCAATCGCAACTGGGTGTCACCTACCGCTATCTATTATGAACTGCTCAGCGGGCGCGCTACCTCGCTGGACATCTGGGAGACGGAATATCTGCAGGTGCTGCAGGGTGAAGACCCCGTGCTGGAGTGGGTAACAGGTACCACACTGAGGCCCATCCTGGAGGGCTTATCTGCGGTTGAGCAGGAGCACTTTAGGGAAGGTCTGCGCCGGCGGTTACGGGAGGCCTATCCGCTGCAATCCAATGGGGTCACGCTCTATCCCTTCCGGCGATTGTTCATGGTAGCGATAATCTGAGTATGATTTTGCCCATTTGACAGGATTAGGAGTATAATTTGCCTCATTACGGGTGTAATTGACTAGTCATAACCGCGCGAAAGTGCAGTTGGGCATGCCAAACAAGGAGGCAGTTATCCTATGGTTACTCTCCAGCATACGATAGACAAGCCACTCCGATCGCTCTTCAATTTTGAGAAGGGTCATGTAGCGCGAGAGGTCTACGTTAATGAAGCCCTCTACCAGCAGGAGTTGGAGCAGATCTTTGCTCGCTGCTGGCTCTATGTTGGGCATGAAAGCCAGGTGCCGAACCCCGGCGACTTTGTGGTCACCCGGATGGCTGAAGAAGAAGTCATCATGGTGCGGGACCGCAAGGACAAGCAGGTCCACGTCTTCCTGAATTCCTGCCGCCACAAGGGTATGAAGGTCTGCCGGTACGATGACGGCAACACCCTAGTTTTCACCTGCCCCTTCCACGGCTGGAGCTATGACACCGACGGTCGTCTGGTAGGCGTGGCCTACTATGCCGATGCCTACAACGGCGAGCTGGACAAGAGCCAGTGGGGCCTGCACGAGGTTGCGCAGCTGAAGAACTTCTATGGTTCTATCTGGGCCACCTGGGACCGCAAAGCCCCCTCCTTTGAAGACTACGTAGGCTCTTATGCCGAGAGCATCCGCCATTGCTTCCAGGGCACCGATGGTGAGGACAATGGCATTGAGGTGTTCAACCCCACAATTAAGTGGCGGCTTCCTACCAATTGGAAGTTCCCGGGCTTCAGCTTCGCCACGGATGCCACCCATGCGGCCATGACACATCGCTCTGCCAAAGTGGCAGCGGTCGGCCCGCAGGGCGAAGAAGGCGATAAGACGGGTGACATCCACCCCATGCGCAAGCCCTTTCCTACGAAGAACTACACCGTCGGCGACCACAACCTGGGTCATGGCGGCGCCTACAGCTTCTACCAGCAGCCCGGCGTCCGTGAGTACCAGGACACTTGGGTAGAGCCTGAAGTAGATGACTACTACCGTGCCACCAACGAGGCTAAGGCTAAGGTCTATGCCAACAAGGTGATGCCGGGCAACGGTCACGGAGCTAGCCACTTTGCCATCTTCCCCAACGTGGTCTTTGACCACTGGCGCATCCTCCCGTGGCATCCCTTTGGCGTAGGCATGACCGAGAGCTGGCGTCAGTACCAGGTGAACAAGAATGCGCCCAAGCACGTGAAGGATGCGGAGCGGCATTGGGTGATGCGCTACTGCGGCCCCACCGGCGTGTTTGAGTCCGACGACATGGAGAACTGGAACTACGCCTTCCCGGCCAGCCTGGGCAACACGGCCCAGAAACTGCCCTACAACTTTGAGATGGGCGTTGGCCGCGGCTTTGTGGATGAGCAGATGCCGACTTGGACGCTGAACTACCGCATGTCCGAAGAGCCAGCCCGAGCGCGCTTTAGCCGCTGGCTAGCCTTCATGGAGGCCAAGAGCTGGGACGAGCTGTATCCCATCAACAAAGAGAAGTTTGGCACGAACAAGCTGTTCGTCTAGTAAGCAGAGTTATTGAAAAGCGGGCGGCTCACGGGCTGCCCGCTTTTTGCATTATTGCATTAGTAGTATAATTGGCCCATTAAGGGTATTGTTGACTAGTCATAACCGTGCGACAGTGCAGTTGGGCATGCCAAACAAGGAGGCAGTTATCCTATGGTTACTCTCCAGCATACGATAGACAAGCCACTCCGATCGCTCTTCAATTTTGAGAAGGGTCATGTAGCGCGAGAGGTCTACGTGAATGAAGCCCTCTACCAGCAGGAGTTGGAGCAGATCTTTGCTCGCTGCTGGCTATACGTGGGCCATGAAAGCCAGGTGCCGAACCCCGGCGACTTTGTGGTCACCCGGATGGCAGAAGAAGAAGTCATCATGGTGCGGGACCGCAAGGACAAGCAGGTCCACGTCTTCCTGAATTCCTGCCGCCACAAAGGCATGAAGGTCTGCCGTTACGATGACGGCAACACCCTGGTGTTCACCTGCCCCTTCCACGGCTGGAGCTATGACACCGATGGCCGTCTAGTGGGCGTGGCCTACTATGCCGATGCCTACAACGGCGAGCTAGACAAGAGCCAGTGGGGCCTGCACGAGGTTGCGCAGCTGAAGAACTTCTATGGTTCTATCTGGGCCACCTGGGACCGCAAAGCCCCCTCCTTTGAGGACTATGTAGGCTCTTTTGGGGAGAGCATTCGCCATTGCTTCCAGGGCACCGATGGTGAGGACAACGGCATTGAAGTGTTCACCCCCACTATTAAGTGGCGGCTTCCCACCAATTGGAAGTTCCCGGGCTTCAGCTTCGCCACCGATGCCACCCACGGGGCTATGACGCATCGCTCTGCCAACGTGGCGACGGTCGGCCCGCATGGTGAAGAAGGCGATAAGACGGGTGATATTCACCCCATGCGCAAGCCCTTTCCTTTAAAGAACCACACCGTCGGTGACCACAACCTGGGTCATGGCGGCGCCTACAGCTTCTACCAGCAGCCCGGCGTGCGTGATTACCAGGACACCTGGATAGAGCCCGAAGTAGATGACTACTACCGTGCCACCAACGCGGCTAAGGCTAATGTGTATGCCAATAAGGTAATGCCGGGCAACGGTCACGGTGGCAGCCACTTTGCCATCTTCCCCAACGTGGTGTTTGACCACTGGCGTATCCTCCCGTGGCATCCCTTTGGCGTAGGCATGACCGAGAGTTGGCGTCAGTACCAGGTGGACAAGAATGCGCCCAAGCATGTGAAGGATGCGGAGCGCCACTACGTGATGCGCTACTGCGGCCCCACCGGCGTGTTTGAGTCCGATGACATGGAGAACTGGAACTACGCCTTCCCGGCCAGCCTGGGCAATACGGCTCAGACACTGCCCTACAACTTTGAGATGGGCGTTGGCCGCGGCTTTGTGGATGAGCAGATGCCGACCTGGACGCTGAACTACCGCATGTCGGAAGAGCCGGCCCGGGCGCGCTTCAGCCGCTGGCTAGCCTTCATGGAGGCCAAGAGCTGGGACGAGCTGTATCCCATCAACAAAGAGAAGTTCGGGACGAACAAGCTGTTCGTCTAGTAAGCAGAGTTATCGAAAAGCGGGCGGCTCATATGCCGCCCGCTTTTTGCATGGAGACAAACTTGACAGCGCGTGCGCTTCCTTGCTATCGTTTTAGGCACAACTTAATAGCCATACGCTCTTATCAAGAGAGGTGGAGGGAGACGGCCCTGTGAAGCCCGGCAACCGACCAATTGGTGCGGTGCCAATTCCGGCAGAGCAATCTGCAAGATGAGACGCCTGGTGCGAGCCAGCCTCTTCTTGTGAAGAGGTTTTTGTTTTACCACGGTTTTCAACCGCGCGGCTAATTGCTCCTCGCACTTGCCTTAGTAGTAGGCAGGACGCCCGTTCAACGGAACGGCCCAGGTTACCCCACGCAGAGTGTTGGCTAAACACTGAGGAGGATACATCATGCCGTTCGCTAGCGCGCTGGGCTGTAGAGAGTGCAGCCGGCGCTATCCGCTCAAAGCACTCAACGTTTGCGAGTTCTGCTTCGGGCCGCTGGAAGTGGTCTACGACTACGAAGCTATCGCCAAGGCGGTTAATCGCAAGACCATTGAGCGCGGCCCCAACAGCATCTGGCGCTACAAGCCGCTGCTCCCCGTCCTAGGCGACGATGTCGTAGACATCAACGCTGGGTTCACCCCCTTCATCAAGGCCAACCGTCTGGGCAAAGCCTTGGGGTTGGAAAACCTCTACCTCAAGAACGACTGCGTTAACCCCACCTACTCCTTCAAGGACCGCGTGGTGGCGGTGGCGAGCACACGAGCTCGGGAGTTGGGGTACGAGGTGCTGGCCTGCGCGTCAACGGGCAACCTGGCGGGCAGTGTGGCGGCCCACGCGGCCAGAGCGGGCATGGAGGCCTACATCTTCATCCCCTCGGATCTGGAGCAAGGGAAGATCATCGGCGCGGCCATCTACGGCCCCACATTGGTAGCAGTGGATGGCAGCTACGACCAGGTGAACCGCCTCTGCAGCGAGCTGGGCGACCGCTATCCCTGGGCGTTTGTGAACATTAACGTGCGGCCTTACTATGCCGAGGGCAGCAAGACTCTGGGCTACGAGGTGGCGGAACAGCTTGGCTGGCGCGCCCCGGACTGTGCGGTAGTGCCTCTGGCTTCCGGTTCCATGTTCACGAAGATATGGAAGGGTTTCAACGAGTTCGAAAAGATTGGGGTGATAGAGGGCGTGAAGACCCGTATGTTCGCCACCCAGGCGGAAGGGTGCTCGCCCATCGTTACCGCGTACCAGAACAACTCCACGGTCATCCGGCCGGTGAAGCCGGACACCATTGCAAAGTCGTTGGCCATTGGCAATCCTGCAGATGGCTACTACGCGCTAAAGGCCATCGAAGAGTCCGGCGGCGGCGCCGCTTCGGTCACGGATGACGAGGTAGTGGCCGGGATGAAGCTACTGGCGGAGACTGAGGGCATCTTTGCGGAGACCGCCGGCGGCGTCGTGGTCTCCGGCCTCAAGCGGTTGGTGGAACAGGGAGCCATTGGTCCTAAAGAGGTAACAGTGGCCTACATCACGGGGAATGGGCTCAAGACCCAAGAGGCAATCGTCGATAACGTGACAATGCCGCTGCACATCGAAGCGAGTATCACGGCCTTTGAGGAAGCGCTGGCGGCGCGCAAGAGCGCGGCCGTAGCGGCCGTCTAGGGCATTTGCATTGAGCTATGGTTTCCTCCGAAACTAGATCATTAAACAAGGGAGGGTAGACATGTCAAAGAAACGAGTCATGTTCACCTTTTCAACGGAACTCATCAAAGAGCCGGTCATCTATGGCCTAGGGCAGAAGTTCAAGGTGGTGACCAACATCCGCCGCGCAGACGTGACGGAAGACCGGGGATGGGTTGCGTTGGAGCTTGACGGCGACGAAGATGCCATCGAGCAGGGGCTACAGTGGGTGCGGGAGCTAGGCGTCCGCGTCGACCCCATTGAGGGCGACGTGGTGGCGGGATAGCCGCTGCGGTTGGCATTTCCGCAATAATTTTACATAATAGAGAAAGTATTCAAGAAAAGAGTAGGGTAGGCAATGGACGTACAGATTCGGATTCCCACACCGTTGCGGAACCTGGCGGGAGGCAAGGACGCCCTTGTGGTGTCCGGAGATGACCTGCGCCAGTGCATTGAAGGGCTGGAGGGCCAGTGCCCGGGGTTCCGGGAGCGCCTCTGCGACGAGGCAGGTGAGCTGCGGCGGTTCGTCAACATCTACGTGAACGGCGAGGACGTGCGCTTCCTGGATGGTCTAGCCACTACTTTGAAGCAGGGCGACGAAGTAAGCATTGTGCCCGCAGTGGCCGGCGGGGCGTAAGAGGGCAACCGTTCATGGTGCGCCTGTCGAACCATGCACGGACCTAGAGAGAATAGAACACCGCTCATCCGGAGCCTGTCGAAGGATAAGCGGTAAGACGGTGTGTACTACACCGAGATAGTCTCTGTTGTTCGCTTGGCCTAATATGCTATAATGGTGACTAACTTAGTCGAGTATTATGGCATAGGGGCAGAACAGTAATATGAAAGTCTCCATGCGGGGCGATTACGGGATACGCGCCCTAGTGGATTTAGCAGACCATTACGGAGAAGGCCCGGTCCAGAGCAGGGAGATTGCCGAGCGGCAGTACATCCCGGAACCGTACCTTGACCAGTTACTCACCATGCTCCGTAAGGCTGGGTTTATCCACAGCCGTCGCGGCCCCCAAGGCGGCCATATGCTCGCCAAGGAGCCGGGGCTGGTCCCGCTGGTAGAGGTGTTCCAAGTGCTGGAAGGTTCGAACGCCGTTATTGGTTGCCTGGACGGCACCATCAACTGCGAACTCTCCGGGCGCTGCGGACAGCAGGAGGTCTGGCAGGAGCTTACCGATGCCAGCCAGCGCTTGCTCGCAGCTACCACTATTGGGCAGCTTGCGGAGCGGCAGAAGGCGCTTCAGCAACGGTCGATGTATCATATCTAGCAGCAAGTAACGCAGAGCGCACGACTATGCAGCCACAAGTGTTTAACAGCGTCCTAGAGCTGGTGGGGAACACGCCCCTCCTGCAGCTCAATCGTGTGGTGCGTGCGGATGCTGCAAGGGTGCTGGTCAAGCTGGAAGAGACCAACCCAGGCGGCAGCGTGAAAGACCGCATCGCGCTGGCGATGGTGGAGGACGCAGAAGCCTCCGGCAAGCTGAAGCCCGGCACAACGATAGTGGAGCCCACCAGCGGCAACACCGGCATCGGGCTGGCGATGGTCGCAGCGGCAAAGGGCTACCACCTTATCCTGACGATGCCCGAAGACATGAGCCTGGAGCGACGGCGCTTGCTCGGCCGCTACGGAGCGGAGTTGGTGCTCACTCCCGCTTGGGAGGGCATGACCGGCGCGGTCTATGCGGCAGAGGAGCTGCTGAAGCGGCATCCTGACTACTTCATGCCGCAGCAGTTCGAGAATCCGGCGAATCCGGAGGTGCACCGCCGCACCACCGCTCGGGAGATCCTGCAGGCTACGGGCGGTCGCATCGACGCCTTTGTGGCGGGTGTAGGCACGGGTGGCACCATCACCGGCGTGGGAGAAGTGCTCAAGAAGGAACTTGACCACGTGCTGATAGTGGCGGTAGAACCGTCGCGGTCGCCAGTGCTCCAAGGTGGGGCGTTCGGCGTACACGGTATCCAGGGCATCGGCGCAAGCTTTGTGCCGGGGGTGCTCAACCGTGAAGTCATCGACGAGATTATTGCGGTGGACGATCAGGATGCCCGGCACAGCGCCCTGCGGTTGACCCGAGAAGAGGGATTGCTGGTGGGCGTGTCTGCGGGCGCAAACGTGTGGGCCGCCTGTCAGGTGGCGCAACGCCTAGGGGAGGGCAAGGTGGTGGTCACTATCCTGCCGGACACAGGCGAGCGTTATTTATCCGTGCCATTTGAAGAAGAACAAGCTACTATGACCAGTGCAGCAAAAGAACAACAGGCAGAACCCAAAAGGGTACGCTAGGGAGGACGTTCACATGGCAGTTAGCGTATTAGTACCAGGGCCGTTCAGGACCGCAACCGGCAACCGTGCCGTTGTGGAGGGCGATGGCGAGAGCGTGGTAGAGGTGCTGGCAGCGCTGGGTCGCAAGTACCCGGCCCTTGAAGAGCCTCGTCTTTGACCCGGAGGGGCAGATTGCCGATCACGTGGCAGTCTTTGTCAACAACCGGGACATTGGCACGCTCCAGGGCGGGCATACCTCCGTCCAGACTGGGTGATGAAGTGTCTATTTTGCCGGCCATGTCCGGCGGCGCAGACCCCTGGCGGGAAGAACAAATTATGCGTTACAGCCGGCATATTGTGATGCCCCAGGTGGGCGGCAAGGGCCAGCGCAAGCTGCTCAACGCAAAGGTGCTGCTGGTAGGCGCGGGCGGTCTGGGTTCTCCCACTGCTATGTACTTGGCGGCGGCGGGCGTTGGCACACTTGGCATTATCGATGCCGACATAGTCGACCTCTCCAACCTGCAACGCCAGCTCCTGCACGATACTAACGATGTGGGCCGTCCCAAAGTAGACTCCGCTGAAGAGCGTTTGAACGACCTGAATCCGGACGTTAAGGTGGTGAAACACTTTACCCTGCTCACCTCCGACAATGCGATGGATATCATCAAGGACTATGACATTGTCATAAACGGGTGCGATAACTTCCCCACCCGCTATCTGGTGAACGACGCCTGTGTGTTCCTGAAGAAGCCCCTAGTAGACGGCAGCATCCTCTTCTTTGAAGGGCAGGCTTCGGTCTACCTGCCAGAACAGGGCTGCTACCGCTGCCTCTATCCGGCGCCGCCTCCTCCGGGCATGGTGCCGAGCTGCGCTGAAGGCGGCGTGCTGGGCGTGCTGCCGGGCATTGTGGGCTGCATCCAGGCCATTGAGACCATTAAGCTAATCCTGAACTTGGGCGAACCCCTGGTTGGCAAACTGCTGCTCTTCGACGCGTTGAGCATGGACTTCCGCAAGATGCGGATACGGCGCGACCCGCAGTGCCCCGTCTGCGGCGACAATCCCACTGTGACTGAGCTCATCGACTACGAAGAGTTTTGCAACGGTATCGAATCGCCGATGCAGACGGCTACCGCCGCGCTGAGCAACTAGAAGTAAGGAGAGCAAAGCAACAATGGCCGTAGAAGTACGCGTGACCGCGGTCTTGCAACGAGTAGTGGGTGGCGCAAAGAGCGTCAATGCTGACGGCGCAACCGTGGGTGAGGTGCTGAAAAACTTGGAGCAGAACTATCCCGGCTTTAAGTCTCAGGTGCTCTCCGATGACGGTGAGCTGCACCGGTTTGTCAACATCTACAAGAACGATGAGGACATCCGGTTCCTGGGGCAACTGGGTACGGCTGTAGATGAGGGGGACGTCTTGTCCATCCTCCCAGCCCTCGCAGGAGGAGCGCCTACTTACGCGTAACCCCGCGGACTAGGTGAACCCCATGCCGTACGAAAACATAATCGACGCTATTGGGCATACGCCGCTCGTTGAGCTGTCTCGCATCAGTCCCAACCCGCGGGTGCATATCTACGCCAAGCTGGAAGGGCAGAACCCCACCGGGAGCCTGAAGGACCGCATCGTCAAGTACATGATTGATGATGCGGAACGCACCGGAGCGTTGCAGCCCGGCCAGACCATCTTTGAGCCCACCAGCGGCAACACCGGCATCGCCCTTGCGATGGTCGGCCGCTACAAGGGGTATCATGTCAAAGTGGTCATGCCGGAGAATGTGAGCGATGAGCGCCGCCAGCTCCTTGAGGTGTACGGCGCAGAGGTGGTGCGGAGCGATGGTGCAGAGGGCAGCAACGGAGCCATCCGCAAGGCATTGGCCATGATGGAAGACAATCCGGACTACTTCATGCCCTACCAGTACGGCAACCCAATGAACCCCCGCGCACACTACGAGACTACCGGCGCTGAAATTCTTGAGGAGCTTCCCCAGGTGGATGTATTTGTGGCAGGACTGGGCACAGGCGGCACGCTCATGGGCGTGGGGCGTCGTCTGAAAGAGCGCAACGCTGAGACCAAGGTGGTTGCAGTAGTTCCGCATCCCGGCGACCTGGTGCAGGGCCTGCGCAGTCTGGAGGAAGGCTTCATCCCGCCTATCCTAGACCAGACCATGCTGGATGGACGCTTCGTAGTGGCCAGCAACGAGGCCTTTGCCGTGACGCGCAAGCTTATGGACGCGGAGGGCATCTTTGCCGGCATCTCCTCCGGCTCCGTGGTCTACGCCGCGGCAAAGCTGGCTCAGCGGATGGACCAGGGCAACATTGTAGTGTTGCTGGCGGACGGCGGTTGGAAATATCTCACGACTGGGCTTTGGACCAATGCCGATGCGGGTGAAGCGCCCGGCGTAGACGAGAAAATCTGGTGGTAACTCCTCAAAGGAGCATTTGAGCGTGGCAGACTATCCAAGAAAAGATTTATTGTTGAGCCCTGAAGAGCTGGCGGCTATCCTTGATGAGCCAGACGTGCGGGTAATTGATACCCGCGGCGCTGGGCGCTTTGCCGAGGGGCACCTTCGCAACGCCATCAACCTGCCCGTGGCTAGGCTGGACGATCCCACCTCCCGAACGGGCGCGCTGTTGCCGCCGGATCGCTTCAGCGCTATGGTGGGCAACTTGGGCATTGGCAACGACGACTTGCTCGTCTTCTATGACGACGGCCCTTCGCTGATGGGAGCACGGGCTTTCTGGGTCTTTGACCACTATGGTCATGAGCGGAAGGCGGTGCTAAACGGCGGGCTGGCTGGCTGGGTAACCGGGCAGCACGAGCTGGCGCGTGACCTTGCTGAGTTCGAGAAGAAGGAGTACGCCGCCAACCCTGTTGCAGAACGTATCGCCAACAAGTCGGACGTGCATGAGCGGCTAGGCAAGGCGGGTACGGTGCTGCTGGATGCGCGCTCTACAGATGAGTACACGGGCGCAGTAGCGCAGGCGGCGCGAGGTGGACACATCCCCGGCGCAAAGTCTTTGGAGTGGTCTAACAACGTGCGGCCTGAGCGAGTGCCGATGTTCAAGGATGCTGACGAGATCGGTGCGCTTATCGGCGCAACCGGCGCAACGCCAGACAACGAGCTTATCACCTACTGCCAGAGCGGGGCACGCTCGTCCCATCTCTACTTTACGCTCCGGCTTATGGGTTTTGATAACGTACGCAATTATTCAGGCTCCTGGGGAGATTGGGGCAACGACCCCTCAATGCCCGTGGAGTAGGCGGCTAGCGAGCACACTGAAGGAGGCATATCATGACTGAGCTCGATCTGACTGTACGGCCCCTCGCACCTGAGGTGAAGGTTGATGATGAGATAGACCTGCGGGGGGAGATCTGCCCCTACACCTTCGTCAAGTCCAAGCTGGCCTTGGAGGACATGGATGTGGGTCAAGTACTGCGCATCGTCCTGGACCACCTGCCGGCGGTAGACAACTGCCCCCGCAGCTTCAATAACGAGGGGCAGGAGATCGTCGGTGTGGAGCCGGTCTCTGAGACCGACTGGATAGTCGCCGTCCGCAAGGTCCACGACTAAGCAACGTACACTCCAGCGTTATCCCGCTGCTCTCTGTGTTACTCCTTTCGGAGTGCGCCGCAGCGGTAACTTGAACCAGCAATCCGGTCATTTGGAATGGAAAGTAGAAGGTGGTAGATAGGGATACTATCTACCACCTTTGCTCGCTGACGGCTTCTGCGAAGTGTTTGTACCATCGTCGTGAGCCGCGGGCAAAGTAGCTACAGCCAGAGAAGAAGGGGGCGTAGGATGCCGTGTTCCGTTTACCTAAGCCGCTAGCCGACCAGATCATCGAGCACGCCTTGCGGGAGAACCCCGACGAATGCTGCGGCCTACTGGCCGGCAGCGACGGCGTACTGGAAGCGGTCTATCCTGCCGAAAATGCAGCCCATAGCCCGTACCGCTACTTCATTGACAGCAAGGAGCTGCTGCGTCTGTTCCAGCTTATTGAGTGGGGCGACGAGCCGCGGTCGGTGATGGGCAACTACCACTCCCATACCCACTCCGAGGCGTACCCTTCGCCCACTGATGTGAATGAGGCGCACCTTGGCCCGGATGCCGTGTATTTGCTCGTGTCGTTGCAGGACCCGCAACTCCCGGAGATACGGGCGTATCGCATCGATGAAGAAGCCCGGCGTATCCAGGAAGAACCAATCGAAATCGCTGAGTAATGAGCAACCTGGTGAAACCTTTCTTAGAGCAGGACTGTATCGGGACATAGGAGGCTGAGTAAACCTATGTCAATGGTCAACCTAGACTATGCGCTGGTTGAACAAGCGAAGAACGAGCCGGCTGCCTTTGCGGAGCTTATGCTTCGCTATCAGGACTCGGTGCACAACTACCTGTACCGGATGATAGGCAACCGGGAAGACGCCGCAGACCTGACGCAGGAGGTCTTCCTGCGGGTTTACAAGGCTCTCCACCGCTTTAGGGAGGGCGCGCCCTTCCGTCCGTGGATGTACAAGATCGCAACCAATGTGGCGATCAACCACCTGCGGGCGCGCAAACAGACCGTCGCGCTAGAAGACGAAGCGCCGGTGCGGGACGAGGGGATCTCTCCTGACCGCGCGGCGGAGCTCAAAGAGCTGCAGCATCAGGTGGGCGGCGTGCTCATGACCTTGCCCGAAGCCTACCGAGCGGTCCTCTTGATGCGGCACATAGAAGAGCTCTCCTATGACGAGATGGCACAGGCGCTGGGAGTGCCCTTGGGAACGGTTAAGGTGCGATTGCATCGGGCTCGTCTCCAACTGATGGAAAAACTCCGGTCCAACGGGATTATTGATACCGCTCATGAACTGCACCGCAGCGAAGCAACTACTACACCTTTACCTTGACCACCAGCTAGAGCAGGTGGAGGCAAGGACGCTCGAGCAGCATGTTGCTGAGTGTCCGGATTGCCGTTCCGAGTTCTTGCTGCTAGAGCGCAGCTTCCTGGGGCTGGAAAGCCTGGAGCGCGTGGTCACACCCAAGCAGGTCTATACCAATACCATGACCCAGGTCTTGGCGCATCACAGCCGCTCCCAGCGTACGGGGCAAGTCCTGCGGTCTGTGTCCCACGCTGCAGTAGTGGTCGTCGCCTTAGTGGGCTTTTTCTTTGCACTCACATCTAACATACAGGTTCCGGCCTTCCTTACCGCGCTGGATGTGGACGGCTTCCTTGGCGTAGTGGATAGCGCCCTCGCGATGGCGCTTACCGCAGAGGTATCCTTTATTGCCGGAATTGGGCTCATGTTCACCGCCTGTTCTGTTGCGCTGCTGCAGCTCATCATGCGTTACCAGGGCGTCAACTATAGAGAGCGTCCGGTCTAAACAGAGATGGCACGGTCATGGATTGGGATAGCGTTCCTGGGAGCCATGAACCTATTGAGCGCCACCGCAATCGCCTTCGGGGTTCCCGCAGTTACTTCCTCCGCTGAGTCTGAATTACCGCAACCCTGGGTTAACCCGGTTCTAGCCGTTTCTGCGGGAGAGAGCCGTTTTGAGCAGCGCGTGCGCACTGTTGTGCGTCGAGAGATGGATCAAGTCGGCTTTTTTGTTGAGACTTCGGCTTTTAGGGCGTTTCCGCCTGCCACGCTGTCCCTTGCGCGCACCCGAGTTCATTCGGACAACGACTTCCGTAGGAGGTACGAGATTGCTCCACCACCTAAACCCGGAATGCCGGCCGTACTCACGCCCTTTGGTGTCTACCCCACAGGCTTCAACGGTCTAGGAATGATGTTCTTAGGGCTATGCGCCCTGATCACCGTTGGCGCAATCACCGCATTCATTGCGCCGATGCGCTTGCACACACTCCAACAATCCCTCTACTTCTCCTGGCGTAACCTGGCCCTCTTGACGTTAGTGGGGCTTTTGGGGTACGGGTTTAGCCTGCTCCTGGTCTTCATCCTCATGACGATGGTTACGGCCATCCCCTTTGCGGCAGTCGTGGTGCTGATAGTAGCTGCCGCAACGCTCTTTGGCTTTGTGAGCGTCATCTTTGCGCTAGGCAGGTGGCTACGAACAAAACTAGCGTTGTCTTTGCCCTCGCCCGTTTTAGATATCGTATTAGGCATGGCGTTGGTCTTTCCGTTGGGTCTGCTGCCAGTTGCGGGCTGGCCGATTATCCTTACCCTTACTTCCTTAGGGTTCGGCGCATTTCTAATGACCAAGGCAGGGAGTGGTGAGCCTTGGTCGCTACTACCGCTACAGGAGTAAGGGCATGTTTTCTCGCAAGATGGTCGTGGGCTTTGGAGGCGCGGCGCTACTCTTGGGCGGGGCGTATTTCATGTATTCCCAGGCGAACGCCGGCGCCGAGGTCGTGGTACCGATGCAAGAGGTTGCAGTAGCAAAGGGCACTCTGCGCTTGATGGTCACCGGCGCTGGCACTATCAAGCCGCTCAGGACGGCAGATCTTTCATTTAGCTCCAGCGGCGTGGTGGAAGCGGTGCATGTCCAGACTGGCGACACGGTTACGGAAGGGATGCCCCTGGCAAAGCTGGACCCCGAACCCTTGGAGTTTTCCCTTAGGCAGACGGAGCTGAACCTGCGCACCGCAGAGCTGAATTTAGAAGAGCTGCTGGCGGGAGCCAGGCCAGAGGAGATTGCAGCTTCTGAGGCAGGATTAGCCGCGGCAAAGGAACGTCTGAATACGATACTGGCCCAGGGCAACGCTGCCGATATCCGCTCGGCAGAGGCGAATCTGCTGAAAGCGCAGGCCAGCCTTGAGCAGTTGATGTCGCCGCCGCAGGGCGACATTGCGGCCGCTGAGGCCTCAGTGAGCACGGCGCGTGTGAACCTGCAGAATGCGACCATCCGGTTGGATAAGCTCCGCAACCCCAGTCGCGCCGATGTCGCGGCCGTTGAGGCGGCGGTGCAGTCTAGCCGCTCGGCGCTGGAAGCGGCCAAAGAGGCGCAGGCGAAGCTGCTGACTCCCACCGAGGAAGCGCTCTCTTCAGCAAGAGCCGCGGTCAAGAACGCCGAGATCTCCCAGTCTAACGCTGAGGCACGCTTGATAACCTTGCGTCGAGGGATCAGCGATCCACAAGTATTCGATCTCATCGAGGCGTACCGGGAACTTTTGGTGGCCAGAGAACGGCTTGCAAGGGATAGGTCCCTTAGCGCTGTGGATGAGCAGTTAAAGCTTGGTGAAGAGGCGGTGCTGATAGCTCTACTAAAGGTGCAACGCCTGGAAAAAGAAGCCGATGCTCCAGCTGCAGGGGTGACCGCAAGGGAAATGGAAGCGGCTACCGCAAGTGTTGAATCTGCGGGAGAGAGTCTAATCAACGCCAGAGTGCGGCTGGAAACACTCTTCAATCCATCCGAGACGGATAAGGCTGCAAAGCAGCGGGCAGTTGTGCAGGCAGAATCCAACCTAACGAGTAGTCAAGCGAAGCTAGACCAGTTGCTTCAGCCCACGGCCCTGGACATTGCATCAGCAGAGACCTCGGTGATTTCCGCAGAGGCGAGTTTAAAGAGTGCGCAGGCGAGATTGGATCTGCTACTTCACCCCACTGTCTCAGCTATTGCTAGCGCGGAGGCCGCAGTAGCCCAGGCTGAGAAGCAGTTGGAAGACACTCGCACACCCTATAAAGACGTTGACTTTGCAAGCCAGCGGGCGAACGTGCAGCAGTCAGAAGCCCAACTTGAAAAGCTCATGTCACCTTCCACAGCGCAGGACATTGCCAAGTCACAGCTAGCAGTTGATAAGGCAAAACTGGACATGGATCTTGCCCAGCAGAACCTGGACAAGGCCACCCTCTTCGCACCCTTTGGCGGCATCATGAGTGCTGTGTCCATCTCGCAGGGCACCAGACAGGGCGCTGGCGCCTCTACGGTGGTCATGTCTATCATTGATCCTTCTGAGATGCAGGTGGAGGTCAGCGTAGACGAGACAGACGTCGCCAAGCTCAGCACGGACGCCACCGCGCTGGTCACAATTGATTCCGTGAGCCCAGTGCCGTTCCAAGGCAAGGTCATCACTATTGCTCCCAAGGCTACCATAGAGTCGGGAGTTGCGACTTACGCGGTGCTGTTAAGCATCCGGGGGCCTGCTATAGGCGGGCAGAGCGATGGTGCACGGGCCGCCCGCCCGCAAGGAGCGGTTCCCGGTCGTTCGCGTGAGGGCCGAGGTTCGGGCGCTCGACCGGGCAGGGAACCAGGCGCCAGTGGCGATGGGCAGGGCGCAACCGCCAGGCAACGCCCGCAAGGGGCGCAGGGCGGTGCGGCAGTTGCAGCGCGCATTCAGGAGAACCTGATGAGCAAGCTGCGACAGGGCATGACCGCCATTGTGGAGATTATCTACTTGGAACAGAGCGATGTGCTGGTGGTGCCCAACCGAGCTCTGAAGTCGGCGGGTAGAGACCGCACCGTCCAAGTGCTGATCAACGGGCTGGCTGAGACGCGTGTGGTTACCGTTGGCTTAAGCGATGACACCAACACAGAGATTAGCGAGGGTCTGCAGGAGGGCGATATCGTCCTAATAGAGGGTTCTCGAAGTTCAGCGACCTCTACGAGTCAGGGCGGAAGCACTTTTAGGTCGGGTGGTTTTGCGCCAAGCGGCAGGTTTAGGTAGGTCAGCATGACACAGCCCAAAGTTGCTGCACTGCGTATTCAAGACGTTAAGAAGGTGTACCGCATAGGCGATATGGAGGTGCCGGCGTTACGCGGCGTGGACATGGTTGTTGAGAAGGGTGAGATAGTAGCCATTATGGGTCCGTCTGGCTCCGGCAAATCAACCCTCATGAATATCATCGGCTGCTTGGATATCCCTTCCAGCGGCGTCTATGAGCTGGACGGCATTGATGTTAGCCAACTTAACGATGATGAACTGGCGACTATCCGCAACAGGAAGATCGGCTTTATCTTTCAAAGCTTCAACTTGTTGCCGCGCTCAACGGCTCTGAGCAATGTAGAGCTCCCTTTAGTCTATGCAGGGATCACCGACCGTAAGGAACGGGCGATGCAGGCGCTGGAGCGCGTTGGGTTGGGAGATAGAGTGCAACACAAGCCGATGGAGCTTTCCGGCGGCCAGCAGCAGCGCGTGGCCATTGCCCGTGCTATTGTGAACCAACCTGCTCTCGTCCTGGCAGACGAGCCGACGGGCGCGCTGGACTCTCGCACCAGCGAGGACATATTAGAGCTCTTTCAATCGCTGAACCGAGAAGAGGGCATGACCGTAGTGGTAGTAACTCACGAGCAGAACGTGGCGATGCACTCAAACCGCATTATCCATCTTTGGGATGGCACCGTGCGGGAAGTAGAAGTGGTGTCCCAATCGCTGCAAGCCACGGAGATCATTGCCGGCATGCGCGCCGTAGAGGCGGAGGAAGTGGCGCCATGAACGTTACCATGTTATTGGGCATTGCATTCGATTCCTTACAGGCCAACAAGCTGCGCGCCTTTCTTACGATGCTGGGTATTGTCATTGGCGTGGCTGCGGTTATTGTGCTCATGTCTATCGGCAGCGGTACCCAGGCGACCGTTACGTCCCGCATCACTTCGTTGGGCACCAATCTAGTCTTTGTGCGGCCGGGCGCGCCTCAACAGAACGGCGTGCGTTCGGCTCAGGGATCGGCGGCCACGCTTACCCTGGATGACGCGGAGGCGCTGGCTGACCCCAACCTCGCTCCTTCTATCGCACTGGTCGCTCCGGAATTGCGCACGTCAAGCCAGCTAGTGGTCGGCGGTATCAACGTGAATTCACGCATTACGGGTGTGACAGAAACGTATGCTGATGTCCGCAACCATCAGGTTGCGGAGGGCGACTTTATCACTCGGCAAAACGTCATTGCCCGTTCCCTCGTGCTGGTGTTGGGCAGCAGTGTGGCCGACACCCTCTTCCCCGACGGCGGCGCTGTTGGGCAGTCTGTACGAGTTGGCCGGTTGCAATTCAAGGTGGCTGGTGTGTTGGAGAGCAAGGGCGGGACTGGTTTTGGTAGTCAGGATGATGTAGTGATGGTGCCTATTAGCACTGCCATGACCCGGTTAAGCTCCCAGCGTTCTTCTCGGGGCGGCCAGCGGGTGTCCTCCATCAATGTGCAGGTAGCAGACGAAGACCTCATTGATCAGGCTAAGGAAGAGATCACCTTCATTCTCCGGGACCAACACCGCATCAATGGTGAAGAGGATGACTTTTCCATCACAAGTCAGGAAGACACGTTGGAAACCCTTAATCAGATAACCGGCGTGTTCACGGCCTTCCTGGGGAGCATTGCCGGCATCTCTCTGTTAGTGGGGGGTATCGGTATCATGAACATCATGCTGGTATCCGTAACGGAGCGCACCAGGGAGATCGGCATCCGTAAGGCAGTGGGCGCCAAACGAAGCGACCTTTTGGCGCAGTTCCTCGTGGAGGCAACGGTGCTCAGTTTAGCCGGAGGAGGCATCGGCCTGCTTATTGGCGTAGGTATCTCGCGCCTGCTGAGCGGGATCGATCTCAACGGTCAACCGCTGAACACGGTAGTCTCGCCGGAGATTGCATTGCTATCGATAACAGTATCCGCAGCGGTGGGGCTTTTCTTCGGCATCTACCCAGCCACACGCGCGGCGGCACTCCATCCCATCCAGGCGCTCCGCTACGACTAGCCGGGTACATTGAGGCGAAACCCCTCCTATTTTTGACCGTGCCACTTAGTAGCTGACGATCACGTTCAAAGCCGCACCACATGACTATGCGCCACCAGTTCCTGCTGATACTGCTGCTCTCAGCGCTTCCTGGCTGCGCGGCAGCTGCGCCACCAACACCTCCAACGCAAGCGGGAGTGGAACAGGCGGCAGCCCCCCTAGTAGTAGCAGAGCCGGTGATAGAGGCTCCGGAGCCCAAGCGAGTGCTTGCGGAGGTGGCGGAAGCCGCCACGCCTATCCTCCGTCCCCACCCCTGTCCCCACTCCGGAGGCTATTCTTGAGCCGCCCACGGCAGAGACGCAGCGTCAAGGACAGTGGCGCAGCCCCTTTCACCTCTCGATACAACCTACCGCCAGTGGATTGGGCAGAGCAAGAGCTAGCCCGCCGAGGGTTTGTGCGTGCTGCGGGCAAGCGGGTAGTGGCGCTGGATCCGGGCCACGGCGGGCCGGAGGTGGGTGCGGCCAACGGCAGCCTGGCCGAGAAGTCTATCAACCTGGCAATCGCGCAGCACCTGAAGACGCTGCTGGAGGCGGACGGCTATCTGGTGGTGCTCACTCGCGAGGACGAGGGACGGGCGTTCACCTTCCCGGAGAACCCTGCCGGCACCAGCCGCGGCTCGACACGGGGCGATCTCCAGGCGCGTATCGATATCGCCAACGCGGCCAAAGCCGATATCTTTGTCTCCATCCACAACAACGGGTCCTCCAAGACTGAGGAGGCAGGGACCGAGGTCTGGTTTGCGCCAGACCGTCCCTTTGGTGAACAAAGCTCGGTGCTGGCAGGAGAGGTGTTGGACGGCATCGTTACAGAGCTGAGCGCTGCGGGCTACGCTTCACCAAACCGCGGCTTGAAGAATGGCTCCAGATTTCGGGTGTTCAGGAATAGGGTATTCCCACTCTTTGTGCTAGGTAAGCCGCGGGAAGCGCCAGGGCGACCAGAGCGACAGAAATGCCGGGGATACTTGGGGAGAGCCTCTTCCTGTCCAACCCCCACGAGGCAAGGCTCCTCGCACAGGACAAGATCCGATTGGCCATTGCCAGTGGGTATCAGCGGGGGATTAATCGCTACTTTGAGCTGTTAGAGGAGTAGCTTTTCCGCACATTCACTTGTGCTTAGCGGCCTATTGGCCGCTCTCCTTGTCTGTAGACCCCAACGGTGACAAGAGCTTCGCTGCGAATTCCTGATCGGATAGGCGGGACAGAGCGCTGTTAGAATAGCTCGCGTCTTCTGTCACTTCCGTAGTTACCCAACTCGGAAGCGAGACCTCGTCAAGCGCATCCGAGAGCTCTACTTCTGCCAGCCAGAGTCCTTCACGGTCATCCAGAAACTGGTCAATCGTCCAAATACGACCTGCCACTTCGTACTCATAGCGGCGCTTTCGCAGGGCAGGCCACTTACACATCGCAAGTAGATCAACTGCATCATCTACAGGTATCGGATATTCAAACTCAGGTCGTGTCAAGCGTCCGGAGCCTTTGACTGTGATCGTTGCCGACCTGCCCACCACTAGTCTTACCCGTACTTCAGGCTCATTGCCCAAGTAACCTTGAACGATTTCAGAACCTGCGGGTAATGGAGGTAGCTTTGACGGAGCTATCAGATACTTTCGTTCAATTTCTATGCCCATTGCATTCCTTGCCACTCAATCGTCATCTTTGTGGAGGAGCCAGTACTCCAGAGCGTCCACGAGGGCGATCCAGCTAGCCTCGATAATGTTGGTGGAGCTGCCCACAGTACGCCAGGTCTTGACGCCGTCGGTGGACTCAATAAGCACCCGCACAAATGCTTCCGTGCCGGCGGCGCCCTCCAGGATACGCACCTTATAGTCCAGCAGCTTCACAATGGTCACGTCCGGGTAGAAGCTGGTCAGCGCCTGCCGTAGCGCCTGGTCTAGGGCGTTCACGGGACCATTGCCCTCGCCTGCCGTGTGCACCTGGGTATCGCCAACCTTTATCTTCACCGTGGCTTCTGACAGCACTTCATCCATTTCGTCGATAGTGGGAGGGCGGCGGTGCTTCTCTATCACCACCATGAAATCCACCAGCTCAAAGGGGGGCTTGTACTCTTTCTGAGACCGCTTGATGAGGAGTTCAAAAGAGGCCTCTGCGCCCTCGTACTGGTAGCCGCGGCTCTCCATCTCCTTGACCTGCTGCAGCACCTGCTGGGTGGCTTCATCCCGAGTGTCCATATCGATACCCATCTCCTGGGCCTTCTGCGCGATGGAGGAGCGCCCGGCCAGCTCGGAGACCAGTATGCGGGAGCGGTTTCCAACGACCATGGGGTCTATGTGCTGGTAGCTCTCGGCTAGCTTGCCAACGGCGTCGGCGTGGAGGCCGGCCTTGTGGGTAAAGGCGTTCAGCCCGGTGAAAGGCTGGCGCGGGTTGGGCAGGATGTTGGCCAGCTCGCTGACGTAGAGGGAGATGGTCGTGAGTTTGGCGAGCTGCTCGTCGGTCACGCAATCAATGCCGTACTTGAGCTTGAGGACGGGCACCACGGAGCAGAGGTTGGCGTTGCCGCTGCGTTCGCCGTAACCGTTGATGGTGGCCTGTACCTGCTTTACTCCCATCTGCACGGCCACGCAGGTGTTGGCCACGGCTAGGTCGCAGTCATTGTGGACGTGTATGCCCAACTCCGCGGGGAAGTTGCGCTTCACCTCTTGAATGGCGCGCTCGATCTCCTGGGTGGTCGCGCCGCCGTTAGTGTCACACAGCGCAAGGCACTCGGCGCCGGCATTCACCGCGGCCTCCAAGCACTTTAGCGCGTAGGTTTGGTTGGCGCGATAGCCGTCAAAGAAGTGCTCTGCATCAAAGAAGACCCGTCTACCCTGCTCCCTAAGGTAGCGCACCGAGTCGGCGATCATGTTGAGATTCTCAGGCTCCGTGGTACGCAGCACCTTGTCCACGTGGAGGTCCCATGATTTGCCCACCAGCGTGAGCACGGACGCTTGGGTATCAATTAGGGCGCGCAGGTTGGGGTCGATCTCAGCGGGCGTGTTGGGGCGTCGGGTGCTGGAGAAGGCGGTAATGGTGGCGTTGACCAGCGGCAAGCCTCGAACGGCCTGGAAGAACTCAGCATCCTTGGGGTTGGAGCCGGGCCAGCCGCCCTCTATGTAGGCCACGCCCAACTCGTCCAGCTTCTGGACTATCTCCAGCTTCTCTCCAACAGAGTAGGAGATGCCCTCCATCTGGGCGCCATCACGCAGGGTAGTATCGTAGAGTATTACGTCCATGTACTCATCATAAACTAAAGACCCTGCTCACAGAACAGGGTCTTTGCCTTTCGTGTTCTGTTTATTAGCCTTCGGCCAGGATCTGGGCGATCCTGTCGCCCATCTCTCGCGTGCCCAGGATGGATTCACCCTTAACGCCAATGTCCGCGGTACGGTATCCCGTTGCTAAGGTGTCGTATACTGCCTTCTCCACTGCCTCTGCCTCATCAATGAGGCTAAGGGAGTAGCGCAGCAGCATTGCAACGCTGCGGATGGTGGCAATGGGGTTGGCCTTGTTCTGGCCTGCGATGTCCGGCGCGGAGCCGTGGATTGGCTCGTAGAGGCCGAGGCGCATCACTTTGCGCCGTCCGCCCAGCGCGGTGGCAGAACCGCTGAGGCTGGCCGAGGCCATCATGCCCATAGAGCCGCCTAGCATGGAGGCTTCATCCGTGAGGATGTCGCCGAAGAGGTTCTCCGTGACAATGACATCGAAGGAGGATGGGTCACGGATAAGGCGCATGGCGGCGGTGTCCACCAGCACGTGCTCCAACTTCACATCGGAATACTCCACCGCGACCTCTTCCGCTACCTGCCGCCACAGCCGTGAGGATTCCAGCACGTTGGCCTTGTCCACAGAGGCGAGGCGCTTCCGGCGCATACGCGCCAGCTCAAAGCCAGTGCGGAGCACCCGCTCGATCTCCTTCTCGGAATAGCGGAGGGTGTCTACAGCCTGGCGACCCCGTGCGGAAACCCAGCGACGCTGGGGCCGGCCAAAGTAGATGCCGCCGGTCAACTCGCGGACAATCACCAGGTCCACATTCTTGACCACCTCTTCCTTCAGTGCGCTGGAGTTGGCAAGCATGGGGTAGACCTTGACGGGGCGCAGGTTGGCAAACAGGCTGAGGCCTTTGCGAATCCCAAGGATGGCTTGCTCCGGCCGCACGTTGGATTCAGGGTTGTCCCACTTAGGGCCACCCACAGCTCCGAACAAGACGGCGTGGCAGCCTTTGCAAAGGGGAATGATATCGTTGGGCAGAGCAATGCCTTGGGTATCAATAGCAATGCCGCCGACCTGGCCCTCGCGATAATGGAAGTCGTGGCCAAAGCGCTTGCCAATAGCATCAAGGACTTTGATGCCTTCTTTGACGACTTCGGGGCCGACGCCATCACCTGGGAGTACTGCGATACTATATTTCATAGGCTCATCCATCTATTTTATTGAGGCGACCAGCCTCGCGTATGCCGGTGGTATCCTGCCGGCAACCAGACACGTTATTGGACGCTGCATGCATTAGACCTTCGAGAGAGAAGCGGTTGTTGCTACCAAGTGCGCAACGGAAGCGGACGAGAGACGGCATGAACAATCTACCTGACAGAGACCAAGTTTATTCCGTAAAGGAAGTGAATCCCATACTAGGACGACGCTCCTCGTAGGACTTGATGTGCTCCTCATGCTGCAGGGTTAGCCCTACTTCATCAAGACCATTGAGGAGGCAGTAGCGGCGGAATGCATGGGTCTCCGGCTGCGGATGCATCACGAAGGGGAAGGTTTCCCCCAAGCTGTCCGTTATGACCGATTGCTCAAGGTCTACCGTGAGCTGATAGTTGGGGGTGGTTTTGGCTCGTTGCATCAGGACAGAAACCTGCTCCTCCGGCAGCACTGCGGGGCAAAGGCCGTTCTCAAAGCAGTTCTTATGGAAGATCTCTGCAAAGCTGGAGCAGATGATCGCACGGAAGCCGTGATCCGCCAACGCCCAGACTGCATGTTCACGGGATGAGCCGCACCCAAAGTTTTTGCCTGCAATCAGAACGTTGGCATTGCTGTATTGCGGCGCGTTCAGCTCAAAGTCGGGGTTGGGCGAACCATCAGGCAGCTTGCCCCAGCTATTAAAGAGGAACGCTCCAAAGCCCGTGCGCTCTATGCGCTTTAGGAACTCAGCCGGACAAATCTGATCCGTGTCTACGTTGACCCTATCTAACGGGGCGGCGATGCCTGTTACTTTAACGAATGGTTCCATGGAGGTACTCCGCTATCTGTTTAAGGGGCTTCCCGCGAAGCTTGCGCATACTATAGGGGTCTTTGCAGATTCGCAGTAACCCAGATCACTTTGGCAAGTACGCAGCAGTGGCGCAGGTTACTTCCAATCCCGGATATCCACAAAATGGCCGGCAATAGCTGCGGCAGCGGCCATAGGCGGGCTGACCAGATGTGTGCGGCCACCGGGGCCCTGGCGGCCCTCAAAGTTGCGGTTGGAGGTGGAAGCGCTGCGCTCGCCCGGTTGTAGGACGTCCGGGTTCATGCCCAGGCACATGGAGCAGCCAGACTCTCGCCAGTCGAAACCGGCGTCCTTAAAGATTCTGTCCAGCCCTTCCTCCTCGGCTTGCGCTTTGATGGCCGTAGAGCCGGGGACCACCATTGCGTAGACCTTGGAGTTGACCTGGTGCCCTTTGACCACCTGCGCTGCGGCCCGCAGGTCTTCCAGGCGGGAGTTGGTGCAGGAGCCGATGAAAGCCCGGTCAATGGTAATATCCTGAATTGCAACGTTTGGCTCAAGGCCCATGTACTTCAGCGCTCGCTCGGCGGCTTCCCTATCGGTGGTCTCGGAGAAGGAAGCGGGATCAGGGACGCGGCTGGTCACGGGGACTACCATACCCGGGTTGGTTCCCCAGGTTACAAAGGGAGCCATGGCGGAAGCGTCTACCTCAACCACTTTGTCATAGGTTGCGTCCGCATCACTAGGGAGGCTCTCCCAGCGGGCCACGGCCTTATCCCAAGCCTCGCCCATTGGGGCGAAACGACGCCCCTTAACATAATCAATAGTGGTCTGGTCTGTGGCTATCATACCAACGCGTGCGCCGGCTTCGATGGACATGTTGCAGACCGTCATGCGTCCGTCCATAGAGAGGGCACGGATGGCCGGCCCGGTGTACTCCACGGCGTAGCCGCGGCCGCCGTCCACGCCAATGTCTCCGATGATGCCAAGGATGAGGTCCTTTGCGGTCAGGCCAGGCGGGAGGTCTCCCATCACGCGTAGGTCCATAGTCTGAAACTTCGACTGCACCAGGCATTGGGTAGCCAACACGTGCTCCACCTGTGTAGTGCCGATGGCCATGGCAATGGAGCCGAAAGCGCCGTGGGTGGAGGTATGGCTGTCTCCGCAAACGATGAGCATGCCCGGCTGGGTATATCCCAGCTGGGGGCCAATGATGTGCACAATGCCCTGGTCGGGATTCATGATGTCATAGAAGGGGAGCCTAAAGTCTTTAGCGTTGCGTTGCATGGCGGCAATTTGCGCTGCAGAAACCTCGTCCGTGGTGGGACGGGTGCGCTCCCAGGTGGGCACGTTGTGGTCCACGGTGCATACCGTGAGGTCGGGTCGCCGTACCTCGCGGTTAGACACCCGAAGCGCATCGAAAGCCTGGGGCGAGGTCACCTCGTGAACCATATGCAGGTCTACGTAGAGAACGGGATCCTGGCCGGGCTCATGGTGAACCAGGTGATCATCCCAGATTTTTTCGAACATGGTCTTACTAGGCATGACTATTTCCTTGGGTAAAGATTCATTACTTGGTTGTGGTTGTTAGTTGAGGCGCAGCTATGAAGCAACCTGTGACAAAAGCCACTATACGAGATTCTCCTCACGAACGCTAGCCTTGGCACATTCCAATGTACACTGAAGCGCCGCCATTTCAGTCCTCACGCACTATGACGTACACGACGTCATCTATGGTCTTGCCATCCTTAGTGACCGCTTTGCGCCGCCTGCTTTCTAAGTGATAGCCGGCCTTTTCCAGGACACGCATTGAGGTTGGGTTCCACTCGAAAACCAATGCGTAGATGCGGACAAGGTCAAAGTGTTGGAAGCCGTAGGCAGTCAGCTCTCGCACTGCTTCTGTCACGATCCCGCGTCCCCAGTGCGCCTCGCCTAACCAATAGCCTATTTCGGCGCTGCGGCGCGCTACGTCGGTCTGGAGCATGAGACTAATTCCACCTGAGGCTTCGCTGTCTACCTCAATCGCAAAACTCGTATCGGAATCTTTCGTATGCTCCACCCATCTTAACGCATCTTCCAGGCTGTATGGATGGGGGAAGTGTCCCGCAGATTGCGCCAGATGTTGGGGTTGTTGGCGTGCAGAGCCGCCGACGCTTCATCACCTGAGCGCCAGGGGCGGAGCCGCGCCTTGGAGAGGAGGAAGTCCACCAGGGGCTTTCTCAGCCGCTGGTGACGAGCTCTGGCGCGTTGCGGCTCTCTACCACGCGGTTGATGGCGTTGAGATACGCTTTAGCGCTGGCCACGATGATGTCGGTGCTGACGCCTCTGCCAGTGAAGGTCTTTCCGTCGCTACGGATGCGGATGGTAACTTCGCCCTGAGCCTCGGTGCTCTCGGTGATGGACTTCACGCTGTATTCCTCAAGCTGATTTGGGATGTCCACCACGCGGCTGAGCGCCTTGTAGACCGCGTCAACGGGGCCATCGCCTACGGCAGACTCGATCCACTCCTGGCCGTCCATGGAGACCACCTTGACCGATGCAGTAGGAATGCCCGGCTCGCCGCAGGTCACGTTGATCTGCTCCAAGCGGTAATTCTCCGCCACAGTACGCATCTCCTCTGCCACCAGGGCTTCCACGTCCCGGTCGTCCACGTACTTCTTCTTGCTGACCAACTCCTTGAAGGAGTTCCATGCCTTGTTGAACTCATCATCGCTGAGGTGAAAGCCCAGGCTCTCCAAGTGTGAGCGGAAGCCGGCGCGGCCGCTGGTCTTGCCCAGGTGGATGATGTTGCCGCTGAGGCCAATGTCCTGCGGGTTCATGATCTCGTACGTGGTGCGCTCTTTCAGGACACCGTCCTGGTGAATGCCGGATTCGTGGCGGAAGGCATTGGCGCCCACAATAGCTTTGTTTACCTGCGCACTGATGCCGGTGATGTCGGTGAAGGTGCGGCTGGTACGGGCGATCTGGGTAGTGTCCAGGTTGTGCTCTACGCCCAGATAGTCGCGCCGGGTGTGGATGCCCATGACCACCTCTTCCAACGCAGCGTTACCGGCGCGCTCGCCGATGCCGTTGATGCAGACCTCTACTTGTCGCGCGCCGGCTCGAATAGCGGCGAGGCTGTTGGCGGTGGAGAGGCCCAGGTCGTTGTGGCAATGGACGCTTACGATGGCCTTGCTGCTGTTGGGTACCCGCTGGATCAGGGAGCGGATCAGCTCCTCAAACTCCTGGGGGATGGCATAACCGACGGTGTCGGGCACATTGATTGTGGTAGCGCCGGCATCAATAGCGGCGGTAAACAGGTCGATGAGGAACTCGATGTCGGAGCGTGTGGCGTCCTGCGGCGAGAACTCCACGTCTTCCACATACTGTTTGGCATGCTTCACTGCAGCCATCGTGCTATCCAGCACCTCCTGGCGGCTCTTGTGGAGCATATGCGCCAGGTGGAGGTCGGAGCCGGAGGTGAAGACATGGATGCGCGCCCGCTTGGCATGCTTCAGTGCTTGCCAGGCGGCGTCGATGTCCTTGGGAACGGTGCGGGCCAGGCTGCAGATGACGGGTTCCCGTATCTCCCGAGCAACCGCTGCTATGGCCTCTATCTCGTCGGCGGAGTTGGCGGCAAAGCCCGCCTCAATTACGTCAACACCCAGCAGCTCTAGCTGGTGGGCCATTTTGAGCTTTTCGGCTTTATTCATGGTTGCGCCCGGCGCCTGTTCGCCATCACGCATGGTGGTATCAAAAATTGTGACTTTGTTCGTATCCATTGTTCTCTAGCGCCTCTTAGCTCTATAACGTAACTTCCACTGAAATGTTGTGGGCTAGAGGGCCACGTAGCCCGTCAACAGGGACGGAACTACGCTGCATACCTCCTTATCCATGAATAACCTCCCTGGGCTCTGCTGCATTGCATTTTTCTCTTAACTATTAAGTCTAGCACTTCTGGAAGCTAGCACGCACCACGCCGTTCCGGGCTATTCCCGGGTCTTGGGGAGCCAGCTCATCATGGCGCGCAGCTCTTTGCCCACTTGCTCGATGGGGTGCTCAGCGTGGTGGCGGCGCATGGCGAAGAAGCCGGGCCGCCCTGCCTGATTCTCATTCACCCACTCTCGGGCAAATGCGCCCGACTGGATCTCGCTGAGGATCTTCTTCATCTCTGCGCGGGTCCCTTCGTTGACGATGCGGGGGCCGCGAGTGTAGTCGCCGTACTCGGCGGTGTCGCTGATGGAGTAACGCATGTAGCTGAGGCCGCCCGCGTACATCAGGTCGACAATGAGCTTCATCTCATGGAGGCACTCAAAGTAGGCCGACTCCGGCTGGTACCCTGCCTCTACCAACGTCTCAAAGGCGTACTGCATAAGGTGCGAGATGCCGCCGCAAAGGACCACCTGCTCGCCGAAGAGGTCGGTCTCGGTCTCTTCCTTGTAGGTGGTGAGGAGAACGCCGGCACGGGTAGCGCCGATGCCCTTAGCGTAGGCCAAGGCTATCTCATTGGCGCGGCCAGAGGCATCCTGGTGAACGGCCAGCAACGCGGGGATGCCGGAGCCATCCGTGAAGGTGTCACGCACCATGTGACCCGGCCCCTTGGGCGCAATCATGCTGACATCGATATCTTTGGGGGGAACCACCTGGTTGAAGTGAATGTTGAAGCCGTGGGCAAACATAAGCGTTTTGCCGGGGGCCATGTTCTGCTTGAGCGATTCGTCCCAGACGGACTTGGCGGTCTGGTCAGGCACCAGGATCATGATGACGTCCGCGTCGCGGCCGGCCTCCTCAACTGTAGTGACCTGCAGACCCGCCGCCTCTGCCCTGGCCCAACTATTGCTGCCCTTGTAGAGGCCGACTACGGTGTTGATGCCGCTGTCCTTTAGGTTGAGCGCGTGGGCATGTCCCTGGCTACCGTAGCCGATGATGGCTACCAGTTTGTCCTTGAGCAGACCCAGGTCTGCGTCCTTATCGTAAAATACCGTTGCCATTGCTTCCCTCCTCTTGTTTCCCGCTTTGGTAAATCATCTAAGGCGGTTGAATTCCGCTTCTGTTATGCCTAACTCTCGCAATATCTTATGAAAAAGTCCAGTTCCTAACTCCCGTCCGCGATGATACGGGATGGTGGTGCGGCGGCCATCGGGATGCCCGTAACGCTGATGACTGCCTTTCTGTCGTAGTTGGCGAAAGCCAAGCTTCTCTGCCACTGAAATTAGTTCGTCAGCTCTTGGCGGCACCGACCGTTACCGACACATCAGGAGGCAATGGCGTCTGTTCCTCCGCGTATTCCTCCAGGAGCATTTCAAAGACAACTTGCAGCTCTTGTAACGCTTCATCAATAGTATTGCCGGGGGCATGACAGCCAGGGAGCGCAGGCATATACGCCAGCCAGCCGTTATCATCCGGCTCAACGATTATTGTGTAACTTGGCTGTGCCATTTCTTCTCTCTGAAGCTGTTGCTGATGACGAGCCTATCTTGGCAAGTGGTAACGAATAGTTAGTTTTGCTCCCTTTCCTTTAGTGGGCTGGCATAAGATTTCGTCCTTCTCACGCATTTCCTGCATCATCACATTACAACATACAGGCATTCGGTGGTTAGGTTGTGGATACCCACCGAGCATTCTGTGCAGCGGACCTGAGGTTACATCAACAGTGCTCTCTCCATCTAACTGGGCATCTCTGAAGATTGTCCTTAAAGCCCTCCTAAAATCATCCGCGGTTGGCACTAGCCCTCTCCTGCTCTAGTACAGCCCGCCCGGCGCGCGGCCGCCCGTAAGGTTCGGCAGCACTACTTGTAACTCCTCCGGGGGCCCCACTTTGGAAGCCCCGCGCATGATGGCAATGGAGCCGGTGCGGCACAGCTCGATGATGCCGTACTCTTGCAGCAGTTGTATCAGGGAGTCCAGCTTTTCTTCGTCTCCCGTTGCTTCCACAATGAGGGAGTCTTGGGTCACGTCGATGATGCTGGCCCGAAAGATGTCCACAATCTGCAGGATCTCCGTGCGGGTAGAGGGCGAAGAGCGCACCTTGAGCATTGCGAGCTCCCGGGTGATGGTGTCCTCCGTTGTGATGTCTTCTATGTGGACCACCTCTATGAGCTTGTCCACCTGCTTCAGCACTTGCTCCACGTCTGTGGTGGAGACATCCACTACAAACGTCATGCGAGAGAGTCCCGGCGTCTCCGAGTGGCCGACTGCCAGGCTTTCGATGTTGAAGCCGCGCTGGCGTACTTTGCTGGCGATGCGGTTCAGGACGCCCGGCTTATCTTCGACCAGGGCAACGATGATGTGATTGTTGCGTCTCATGCTTATCTCACGGCCTCCTGTCGCGGTAGTTTTGTGGGCAATGGCGCGTCAACCGTCTCCTGCAGGGAAGCGCCGGGCGGCACCATGGGGAAGCAGTTCTCGTCTTCGTCCACCACAAAGTCGATGAGGACGGGGCCGGGATGGGCCATAGCCTGCCGAATGGCCGACTCCACCTGCGTCTTGTCTGTGACGCGCAGGGCCACCATGCCGTAGGCCTCCGCCAGCTTCACAAAGTCCGGATTAAACATCTTCACGGCGCTGCGGTTGTTCTTGTAGAAAAGGTCTTGCCACTGGCGCACCATGCCAAGGTAGCCGTTGTTGATCAGCGCGAACTTGATGGGCAACTCGTACTCCACGATGGTTGCCAGCTCTTGCAGCGTCATCTGGAAGCCGCCATCGCCGGCCACTGACCAAACGGTGTCCTTTGGCTTAGCGACCTGCACCCCTATGGCTGCGGGCACTTCAAAGCCCATGGTGCCTAGACCGCCGGAGGTTACAAAGGTGTTAGGGCGGTCGTACCAGAAGTACTGGGCGGCCCACATCTGGTGCTGGCCCACACCGGTGGCTACGTAAGCGTCGCCGCCGGTGGCTTCGTAGATCTTCTGGATAACGTATTGGGGCAGAACCTTGTCCGAATCCGGAATCAGGATAGAAGGATGCTCCTCACGCATATCTTTGAGCCAGCTGCGCCAAGCGGGGTGCTCGGCGCGCGCTGCTTCGCTGTTCAGGGCTTGGAGCACGGCCTTCACGTCGCCTAGCAGCGGCACCGTTGGCCGCACGTTCTTGCCGATCTCGGCGGGGTCGATATCGATGTGGATGATCTTGGCCTTGGGGGCGAAGTCTTTGAGGCGTCCGGTCACGCGGTCGTCGAAGCGCATGCCGATGCCGATGAGCAGATCAGACTCGCTGATAGCGATGTTGTTCCAGTACATCCCGTGCATGCCGGGCATTCCCAGGTAAAGGGGATGGGTGCCGGGGAAGCCGCTGATACCCAGGAGGGTGGTGATGACGGGGAGATCGCACTTCTCCGCCAGTTCCTTTAGCTCCTCGTAGGCGCGGGAAATGATCACGCCGTGGCCTGCTAGAATCAGCGGTCGCTCTGCCTCAGCAATAAGCTTTGCCGCTGCCTGTACCTCTGCCTGGTCCACGTGGCTGGGGACACGGTAGCCTCGCAGGTTCACCTCCTCTGGGTAGACGAACTCCGCGGCCTGCTGCTGGATATCCCGGGGAATGTCCACCAGCACCGGCCCGGGACGGCCCGTGCGGGCGATGTGGAAGGCCTGTTTCATGGCCGGCGCGATGTCCTCAGCTTTCAGACACTGGAATGTGTGCTTGGTCACGGGCAGTGCGATGCCGGTGATGTCCGCCTCCTGGAAGCCGTCCCGCCCGATGAGGTTGGAGACTACGCAGCCAGTGACGCAGACGATAGGCACCGAGTCCATCCACGCATTGGCAATGCCAGTAATGAGGTTGGTTGCGCCCGGGCCGGAGGTGGCAAAGCAAACGCCAACGTCGCCATTTACGCGGGCATAGGCATCCGCGGCGTGGGCCGCTGCCTGCTCGTGGCGCACCAGGATGTGGCGGATCTGGGGATACTGGATAAAAGTGTCGTACAAGGGGAGGTTTGCGCCGCCGGGATACCCGAAGACGTCCTTCACTCCCTCCTTGATCATTGACTCAAAAACTATCTGTGCTCCTGTGAGTTTCATGCCAACCCTTCCTTTAAATTGAACCCTCTCTACTTACTAGTAAATACAAGAATGCTGTGGCTAAGCCGCTACGCTATTCACATACAGCCCCATAGGATGCCGAGCCTACCAGCTTGGCGTACTTGGCCAGTGCGCCCCACGTGTAGCGCGGCGCAGGGGCCGACCACGCTTGCCGCCGCTGCGCCAGCTCTGCCTCCGGTACATCTACCTGGATGCGTCGGCTCTGCGCGTCCACGGTGATCATGTCGCCATCGTTAATGATGCCGATGGTCCCGCCCACCTGGGCCTCTGGCGCTACGTGAGCGATCATCAGCCCGTGGGTTGCGCCGGAAAAACGGCCGTCCGTGATGAGCGCTACTTTGTCGTCAAGGTGCTGGCCGGAGAGGGCGGAGGTGACCGCCAGCATCTCCCGCATACCGGGGCCGCCCTTGGGGCCTTCGTAGCGGATGATGATGACATCGCCCGCCTGGATGTTGAGGTCCATGGCTGCTGCCAGCGCCGCCTCCTCGCCATCAAACACGCGAGCTGGGCCGGTGTGGCTGGTGGTCTTCAGCCCGCCAATCTTCATAACGCAACCTTCGGGCGCTAAGTTACCCCGCAGGATGACCATGCTCCCGCTCTGGCCAATAGGGTTGTCCAAAGGACGTACCACATCTTGGTTGGGGTTCCAGGTGACGCCTTCCAGGTTCTCCGCCACCGTCTTGCCGGTGACCGTTAGTGCGCTGCCGTCCAGAATGCCGGCATCTAGGAGCGCCTTCATCACCATAGGGATGCCGCCGGCAGTGTGCAGGTCTGCCATCACGTAGTGGCCGCTGGGTTTGAGGTCGCCGATGTGGGAGACTTTGCCGCTGATGATATCGAAGTCATCCATCTCTAGCTGCACATCGGCTTCTTTGGCGATGGCCAACAGGTGCAGCACGGCGTTGGTAGAGCCACCCAACGCTTCTACAACCGCGATGGCGTTGAGGAAGGCGGCACGGGTCATGATGTCCCGTGGGCGGATACCTTGCTGTATCAGGTTCACCACCGCTCGCCCTGTGGCTCGGCTGATCTCCTCCCGAGCAGGGTCAATGGATGGGATGGACCCGCTGTAGGGGAGCGCCATGCCCAGCGCCTCGCTACAGGTAGCCATAGTATTGGCGGTGAACATGCCGCCGCACGCGCCCTCACCGGGGCAGGCCACACGCTCCAGCGCATGCACGTCCTCCAAGGACATCTCGCCGGCGGAGTAGCGGCCCACCGCTTCAAAGATGTCCTGAATGCTCACATCTTTGCCCTGGAAGGTGCCCGGCATAATAGTGCCCCCGTAGAGGAAGATCCCGGGGAGATTGAGGCGGGCCAGGGCCATGAGGCCGCCGGGGTTCGTCTTATCGCAGCCACCGATGGCGACCAGCGCATCGTAGGAGTGGCCGCGGATATAGAGCTCCATGGAGTCTGCAATGACCTCGCGGCTCACCAGCGATGCCTTCATGCCTTCGGTGCCCATTGCGATGCCGTCAGTGACAGAGATAGTGTTGAACTCCTTGCCTAAACCGCCGCCCTCGCCAATGCCTTCTTTGATGAGGCCCGCCAGCCGGTGGTTGTTGAAGTTGCAAGGGGTGCCTTCACTCCAGCAGCTTGCGACCCCAATCCAAGGCTTGTGGAAGTCCTCTTCCGTGAACCCTACGGCATAGAGCATCGAGCGGTTGGGGGCGCGCTGCACCCCCAGCTTTATAGCGTCGCTTGGCATCATCTCCATCTGCATACCTCTCAGAACGATATTTTGGGCAAAGAAAAACACTCGCCGCTGGCGAGTGCCTGGGGTGGGAACCTTCTTGTGCTACGTTCTTTACTCTGTGACTTGGGCCGACCTCAGGCAACTCGTGCTATGCCGGCCCAACAGGCCGGCTAAGTTACTACTACAAGCAGAAGGACGCGGCCGCTCAGAGCAACTCTATCTGTGCTCTGAGTAGGGTTGGTGACCAAATTAAGCGTCATTTCTTGTGTAGCTCTTAGTGACTATCTTTTTCAAATTAGCATAGGCGTACGAATGTGTCAACACGTTCTGGGCTATTCCTAAGTGGCGGCTGGTGCTGGCGCCGGCTCCAGCTGCGATGCGTGTGGTATAGGCGGCTTTGCGATGAACATAACTACCACCGCAACACACAACGTGCCCACGTAGATCCAGAACGCTCGGTTGTAGCTGCCAAGGGTGTCGAAGACGAAGGCGGCGAAGAGGGGACCGCCCACGCTGGAGAAGAGCTGGAAGGGCGTGGTGAGGCCGCGAATCGTGCCCAGGAAAGCTCTCCCATAGTAGTCGGCCCAGATCTGGCTCTGGAGGGAGCCGATGGAGCTGCCGAAGCCGCTCAGCAGGGCAAAGAGGTAGACGCGCTCCGGCGCTTCACCCAGGAGCAGCACCAGAAGGGCCACCGCGCCGCTGATGTAGTTGCCCAACATGCAGAACCGTACCGGGATGCGCTCCGCCAAGAGCCCCCAGAAAAGTTTGGATGGGATAGACGCTGCTTGTTGAAGACCTAGGGCTAGGCTGGCCGATTGTAGCGTAAGGCCAATGTCTGTGAAGAAGGCCACTTGATGCAGCAGGATGGTGCTGTAGTAGAGGCTGCCAAGGTTAGAGCCCAGTATTACGAGCCACAACGTCTTGGTGCGTAGCGCTGCTTTAGCCCCCCATCGAGGTTCCGGTTTCCGCGGCGCACGTGTGGCGACTCCGTTCGTCTCTTCTGGTGCATCACCATCGGGCTCGAGTCCCATATCCTCGGGGGTACGGCGCATGAAGAGCAAAGAGGATGGCACGACTACGGCCGCTATGAGCAACCCTAATACCATCCAGGCTGTACGCCAGCCAAACTGGCCGATGACGAAGGCGGTGATAAAGGGGATGATTGTGCCGCCTACATTATTGCCGATAAAACTTAGCGCAACGGCGCGCCCCCGCATACGTACGAACCATTTAGAGACGATAGTAGTGGTCACACTAGCGCCTAGTTCATGCAGTCCTAGGGCAAACGCAATGGTGTAGAGGATATAGAAATGCCAGGGTTGGGAAATCTGGCCCATGAGCACATATGCGGTTCCTGCAATAGTTGCGCCCGAGGCAATGATGACTCTTCCCCCATACTTATCGATGAAGGGGCCAACGATGGGCGTGACTATGAGGTTTAAGATGCTCTGTGTAGTAGCCGCGCCAGTCAGAGTAGTTCTGTTCCAACCCAGGGATTCGCTCATGGGACGCAGGAAGACGCTAAAGCTTGCACCGCCTGCGCCCCAGGACATTGCGTTGCAAACGCCGCCCACAATGAGCACCACCCAGCCGTAGAAGAAGCGAGGCTTCTTGCGTGGCTGCGGCTGAACCTGACTGGCTTCCATGAAACCTGCGCGCTACTCGAAGACGACGGTCTTGTTCCCGTACACCAGCACGCGGTGCAGCAGATGCATCCGGACTGCGCGGGCCAACACTACCTTCTCCAGGTCCCTACCTTTGCGGATCATATCGTCGACGGTATCGCGATGGCTCACTTTTGCGCCGTCCTGCTCAATGATGGGGCCTTCGTCCAGGTCTGTGGTCGCGTAATGGGCTGTCGCTCCGATAAGCTTAACGCCGCGCTGGTAGGCTTGATGGTAGGGACGGGCCCCAGCAAAGGCGGGCAAGAAGGAGTGGTGGATATTGATGATACGATTATGGTAGCGGGCTACAAAATCCTGGCTAAGGACCTGCATGTAGCGGGCCAGGATAATGTTATCTATACGGTGCTCTTGAAGAATGGCTAGCTCAGCGGCTTCCTGCTGCTGCTTAGTGTCCGTTGTGATTGGGAAGTGGTAGAAGGGGAAGCCTGCCTGCTCCACTGCCTGCTGCAGACGGTTGTGGTTGCTTATCACCAGCGCGAGGTCGGCAGGGAACTCGCCCATCTGCCAGCGTGCCAGCAGGTCCATCAGGCAGTGCTGCTCCTGGGAGACGAAGATCGCTATCCGCGGCCGGTGGTCTGAGAAGCTAAGGCTCCATTCCATTCCGAAACTCTTGGCAATGGGATCGAAGGCGTCAGCAATCTCCTCTCTGGGAATGGTGAAGTTGGTTAAATCCCACTCTACCCGCTGTAGGTAGTAGTCGCGCTCCATGTCCGTATGCTGATCCGCATGGATGATGTCGCCCTGATGCTGGTAGACGAAGTTGGATACGGTAGCTACCAACCCTCTCTGATTGGGGCAGGCAAGGAGGAGGATGGCGGTGGGTCTCTGGCCGCGCTGGGTCACGCTGTGCAAGACTCCTTTGTTACGAGTGGGTTGGGCCAACGACCGACAACCGGACTGGCCTCTAAGGGCCTAGCATACACCAACGCAGCAAAGAGAGGGAATGCGGGAATGTGTTGGGTAAAACAAAACCGCCGGGCCAAGGTGGCATCCGGCGGTCTGTGCCTTAGTTCGGTTCCTTCAATTCAATAGGTCAATAGGAACAAGACTAGCTTGCGTAAGCCTTTAAGCTGAGGTCAAACGCGCGCTGGGCTTCTTCTAGAGCCGTAGAAGCCGCGCGGTAGCGTCGTAGCGCCATGGGTCCGGGTTGCTCCTGGGCCTCGCGATCAGCGAAAGGCATATTCGGCTTCCGCTTGCTCAAGCATCATCTTCAGCTCATCAGATGAATGGGCGCTGACGAGCTGTCGTGCGGCAGCGTTAAGGTTACTTTCATCCTGCTGTCTATTGTCCGTAGTAGGCTGGCGGCGTCGTCTTGGGTAATATCTTTTTTTCCCTGGCATGAGCGCCTCCTCTTTGTTCCGCCCTGATGGGCTATCTTGCCTTGTCAGCTAGAAGGCTCTGCGAGGGCCACTCGGCGACCCTCGCAGAAATAATACGGTGTTGGGTTACCAGCTACGGGCACGACGAGGCTGCGAGTCACGCTGCTTGTCGTAGCACTCACGGCAGTAGACGGGCTTATCGCCGCGGGGCTGGAAGGGGACCTGAGTGTCCTTGCCGCATTGGGCGCAGACTGCAGGAAACATTTCCCGCTCCCGATAACCGCCACCACCAGCTCCACCGAAGCTGCTGCCGGTGTTACGGCTGCGGCGCGCCTCACGGCAAGTGGTGCAACGACTGGGCTCATTGGTGTAGCCTCGCTGGGCAAAGAGTTCCTGCTCCTCCGCAGAGAAAACGAACTGAGTACCGCATTCACGGCAAGAAAGGGTCTTGTCAGGCATGGTAGCCGACTCCTTAGGTTAAGTCGGAACTCTCTTCGGGGGCGCCACCAGCCAGGAGAGGGGCTGAAGGGTTACTTTTTGCCGTACCAGCGGGGCAACGAACCGAGTAATTTCCGCTGGGCTAAGTATAGCACAGCGAGCTTCGAGCGTTTTGGAGCGTGCTCGGCGGTACCATGCGGCGAGCACAGGTGTCCCATTTTGCAGCGCACTAAAGAGGAGCGGCGCGCTTTTGCCAGGGAGCGGCTAGGCCAGCGGCTTCACCATGTAGATACAGCGTTCGCCCCAGAACTGCTCCTTGCCTTCCCTGTCTATCCAGGTGCCGGCAAGCCAGACATCGTTCAGGCCGCACTCCTGGTAGCCACAGCGGTCATAGAGCGCACGGGCGCGCTGGTTCTTGTCCCCAACAGCCAGACCCAGCTGCCGGTAACCACGGTCAAGGGTAGCTTGGGCTGCTGTTTGCAGCAGACTTGTGCCTGCCCCGCGCGAGCGGTGTTCCGGTAGAACGTAGAGGTCGTCTATCTCCGGGCAGTCCTTAATTTTGGCGACCACATCCCTGTGCTCTGCCCCGCCCCACACGATGAGCGCATGGCCTACGGGCTGTTGTTCGCCCACCCAGGCAATGAGGTACAGCACGTGGTCAGCTTCCTGGCGCTTCAGGCGGGTGCTGTGCTTGTCCGCAGGACCCTCCGGGAAGTATGCGTCCAGCAGAGGGATATCTGCGGCGGCTATGGGTCTGATAGTAGTGGGGGGACGCTGCAGGTCAGCAGTCTGTTCAATCATTCGTTGCTTGCTATGGGGAGGTGAGTCAGGAGAGAACCGATTAGCGTCGTAAAGGGCTTACGCCGCCGGCCATTGCTACTATTGAGTGCGCTGTGCCGAGGGGTTACGTGCGGCTGGCCAGCGCTTCCAGATAGCTTTGAGCGGAGAGGGCCGCTGTAGCGCCATCGCCGGCAGCGGAGACCACCTGCCGGGCGGCCTTCTGGCGCACGTCGCCAGCGGCAAAGATGCCGGCGATGGGTGTCCCCATCATGGCATTCACCACAAGATGTCCGCCGGTGTCCATGGGCAGCAGGCCTTTCAAGAAGTCCGTATTGGGAGAGAGGCCGATGTAGATGAAGACCCCATCCGCGGGCAGAGCTTCTTTAGCATCGGTCTTCAAATTACGGAGCTGCACCTTGTCCACTACGCGCTCACCCTCAATGGAGTCGACCACAGTGTCCCAGATGAACTCCATCTTCTCGTGGGCCAGCGCGCGCTCCTGGAGGATGCGGCTTGCCCGGAGCTGGTCACGGCGATGCACAACGGTGACTTTGGAGGCATAGCGGGTGAGGAATAGGCCCTCGTCCAAGGCAGCGTCGCCGCCGCCAACCACTACTACAGGATCATCCACAAAGAACGCACCGTCACAGACCGCGCAGTTGGAGACACCTTTGCCCATGTACTCGGTTTCGCCAGGGATGCCCAACCGGTTATGGTCGGCGCCGCTGGTGATGATGAGCGACCGGGCGGAGAACTCGCCGTCTTCAGTAAGGATCACGTGGTCGCTGCCATCCTGGCGTAGGCCGTTGACCTCGGTACTCGTGGTCTTTACGCCGTAACGGCGGGCGTGCTCCATCATTTGGTCGCTCAGGTCCGGCCCCTCGATGCCCATAGGGAAGCCGGGGTAGTTCTCCACTGTAGAGGTGGTGGCGATCTGCCCGCCGGGGATGAGGCGTTCGATGAGCAACGTGCGCAGGCCCGACCGCCCGCTGTACATTGCGGAGGTCATACCGGTTGGTCCGGCCCCGATAACGGCGACGTCGTAGATGTCTGGCATAGGGATTTAGCTACATGAGGCGATGCTGCCTCGTTAGGTGTGGTTACTTGGCCAGAACGGCTTCCAGGCTGTTCTTCAGGTCTCGCTTAGGGCGTAGTCCTACCAACTCCTGCACGGGCTGGCCGTCCTTGAAGAGAATGAGGGTAGGAATGCTGAAGATGTTGTAGCGCTGGGCAATGCTTGGGTCGTTGTCCGTGTTCAGTTTTACGAAGGTAATCTTGTCCTCGTACTCGCCCGCCAACTCTTCCACAATGGGGGAAAGGAACCGGCAAGGAGCGCACCAAGGCGCCCAGAAGTCTACCAACACAGGGGTAGAAGACTTGAGCACATCTTGCTCAAAGGTTTGGGTGGTCACATCAGCGGGTTTTGCCACAGTTCCTCCTGGTTTAGCTTTTCGGTCTGTGATGACCGTGGGGTGACATCGACCGGACGCGCTCAACTGCGTCGTTAAGTCTTACATTTATCGTATGGGGAAAGGCGCGATGCGTCAAGGAAGAAGCGCCCACGATCCGCGCATGTCAAGGTGGTGTCAGTTTTGTGGGGATAGAATCAATACTCCAGTTATTCTTGCCTGTTCCTTCCAGCGGCTTCAAGTATAATCGTAGCCATGTACGTATCTGACCTTGGCGAGTTTGCCCTTATTGAACGCCTGCAGCGCCTGATTGAGCAACGCCAGCCGCGTCCCGTTGGTCCCAGTACCGCCGATAGCGGGATGCACCGGCTGCTGTTGGGCATCGGCGACGATTGCGCCGTCTACCAGTCGGGCTCAACGGTGCTCTTCACCACCACGGACACCATGGTGCAGGGCGTCCACTTCTCCTTGGACACCACCTCCTGGCGAGACCTCGGCTGGAAGGCGCTGGCCGTCAACCTTAGCGATATTGCGGCAATGGGCGCTATTCCCGGCCACGCGCTCATCACTCTGGGGCTGCCTGAGGACACGCCTATCGAAGGGCTGGAGGAGCTGTACGAAGGCCTGATGGATTGCGCCACCGCTCACGACACCGCGCTTGCAGGGGGTGACATTGTCTCCTCTCCCGTGCTCTTTATTACCGTGAGCCTGATGGGCCGCTCTGGCAGCATCATTCCCTATCCCAACAATGCCCTGCTGCGCCGGACGGCCATCCCCGGCGACGCGATTGCGGTGACCGGATGGGTGGGCTCATCCGCTGCCGGGTTGCGCCTGCTCCAGCAAAACGACCAGCGGCCTGAACTAGCCTTCGCATTAGAGGCGCATCGCAGGCCAATGCCCCGGCTGACCGTGGGGCAACTGGCGTTGGAGGTAGGTCTGCGCTGCGGCATGGACGTGAGCGACGGCCTTGTGGGCGATCTTCTGAAGATATGCGAAGCCAGCGGTAGAAGCGCTCTGCTGGCGTTGGACCGGCTGCCCGTGCGGGATGAAGTGAAGAGCGCCTTTCCCCAGGACTGGCCGCAGCTTGCCCTTGGCGGCGGTGAAGACTACGAGCTGCTCCTCATCGGCCCATTGGAAGTAGTAGATGCCGTACAGGAGCGCACAGACGTGCCGGTGACCCTCATCGGCCAGATAGAGCCGGAGCCTGCCGGCGAGGTAAGGGTGATAGATGAGCAGGGGAATCCTGTGGAATTGAAAGGCATCGGGTGGGACCACCTAACCAGGAAGTAAACCTCTCCTACGCCATCATCACGCGCAGCCCGGAGGCAACCCAGCGCGTGGGCGCGTTCCTCGGCCAGTTGTTGCAGCCAAAGGACTCGCTGCTGCTTGTCGGCGAGTTGGGCGCGGGCAAGACCTGCCTGGTGCAAGGCATAGCGCAGGGGCTGGGTGTGACCGTTGACGTGACCAGCCCCACCTTTGTGCTGATGAACGAATACCCCGGCCGGCTCATGCTCTATCACATCGATCTCTATCGCATCGAGAAGACGGCAGAGGCGCTGGACCTTGGGCTAGACGACTACTTCTCTGGCGAAGGCGCCTGCGTAGTGGAGTGGCCGGACCGTGCGCCCGCTGCCATGCCCGTGGATTATCTTGAGATTGTGCTGCAGCACGAGAGCGAGGAGGCGCGGCGGCTCACCTTCCGCGCGCGGGGCGACCGTCACAGCCGGCTCTTACGTGAGCTTTATCACACCTTGCTCCAGGCCGGCGTCACGTTGGAGGAGTCCTACGGCGCATGAGCGACCCATTGATGCTGGCGCTGGACACCTCTAGCCGCATGGCTTCCGTGGCGCTGACGCGTCCGGAGGCATTTGTTGCGGAGTACACCTGGGCAGCGGGCCAGAACCATGCCAAGCAGTTGCTGCCTGTCATCAAGGCGGTGCTGTCCGAGAACGGAGCGTCGTTGCAAGACCTGACTGCTCTCGCGGTAGCCATCGGGCCGGGGAGCTTCAACGGGCTGCGCGTTGGCCTGGCTACGGCTAAAGGACTGGCGCTGAGTTTGTCCCTGCCGCTGGTAGGGGTGAGCACACTTGAGGTGGAGGCTTACGGCCACGCCGCTGCGCCCTGGCCGGTCTGCGCCGTTCACGATGCAGGCCGGGGGCAACTGGCCTGGGCGGCGTACCAGAACACAGGCAAGCTTGGCTGGAGGGAGCTGCTTGCGCCGCGCATCACCGATCCGGAGGAACTGCTGGCGGCGGTGGACAGCCGCACCCTCTTCACTGGCGAGCTGCCGCAATGGTTCCTACCTCAACTCAAGGCTGCGCTGGGGAGACGGGTTGTGTTGCCCAGCCTCGCGGCTTCGGTGCGACGAGGCGCGTGGCTGGCCGAGCTGGCCTGGCAGCGCTGTATCGCGGGCGAGGTAGCGGACGCGGCCACGTTGCAGCCGCTCTATCTCATCCGTCCGCCGGGAGAAAAATAGGGCAATGGGATTCGAAGCGCGGAGGGATCCAAATCTGTAGGTTGGTTAGTCGGTAAAACAACACCCTTTCTACCTCTCCCCGTCAAGGAGGAGAGGACTAGCGTGTCCCCTTTTCCGTCAAGGAAGAGTGGATAGAGTGAGGGTGAATGAGAGGAGAACACTTTGCTCGTTGTCTACTTCTTAATGAGCCTGGCCGTGGGGTCCGGCACCGCCGTGCAGTCCAGTGTCAACTCGGCGCTGGGAAAGATCATCGGCGTGGCGGAGGCAACCTTCACCTCGCTGACAGTCAGCATCATCATCATCAGCGTAGCCATGTTGCTAGGCTTCCGCAGCGGTAATATCGGTAGCATCACCACGGTGCCGCCGTACATGCTCATCGGCGGTATCTTTGGCATGGCCTACCTGCTGACGGCCAACATTGTGGTGCCGATAATCGGCGTGGCGTCCTTCATCTCGCTCATGGTTGTGGGCCAGCTGACGACATCAGTCATCCTGGACACTATCGGCGTGTTTGGTCACCAGAGCCACCCGCTTGATGCGATGCGAGTAGTTGGGGTGGTGCTGCTTTTCGTAGGGATGCGACTCGTGGTACGTTAACCCAGCACTTATGAAGATTTTATGTGAGGTGGGCGTGTGGACCAGACATTGATCCTGCTGAAGCCGGATGCGGTGCAACGAGGCTTAATTGGCACGATATTGGGACGACTTGAGGCGAGAGGGCTAAAGATTGTAGCCCTGCGGCTGCTGCAAATGGACATGGCACTGGCAGAGCAGCACTACGGTGTGCACCGGGAGCGGCCCTTCTTTAGCGGCTTGGTAGATTTTATTACCTCTGGGCCGATTGTAGCTGCGGTGCTGGAGGGCAAGAGCGCGGTGGAAGTTGTGCGTCAGACGATGGGCACAACCGACCCCGCGAAGGCGGCTCCGGGCACTATCCGCGGCGACCTAGGGATTGATATTGGGCGGAACTTGATCCACGGATCGGACGGAGAGGAATCGGCGGCGAACGAGATCGCCCTCTTCTTTGGGACGGAGGATCTGACGGCTTACCAGCGGTCGATTGACCCCTGGATTATTGAAGCCTGACCACGGGGGTAGCCCCCCGCCATAGCTGCTCCAAACTGTACTGCGCCCGCTTCTCCTCCGAGAAGAGGTGGACGATGACGTCGCTAAAGTCCATAAGCACCCACCCGGACTCCGGCGTGCCTTCCGTGCGCAGTAACTTGGCCTCGCTGTGATTCATGCCTTCGTCAATAGCTTCTGCCAGCGCGCGCAGATGGCGGTTGTTGATGCCGCTGCAAATGACAAAGTAGTCGGTGTAGTCCACCTTGTCCCGCAGGTCCAATAGAAGGATGTCTTCCCCTTGGTGGTCCGCGGCCAGGTCTACAATGCGCCGGGCGGTCTCGTCTGCTTCCATACTAGCTACTTACCACCTGTTCCTCAGAGTTTGCTCCCTGTAGCAGCAACCAGTTGCGCGCCTCGATAGAGGCGGGGTGCAGCATACGGCCCTGTTTCAGCAGCCGTTTGGTGGAGCGCTCTAAATAGCGGACGACGGCGAGATTGAGGCTGGTCTCTCCTAGCTGTGCAACCTTTTGCATGCCCGGCGAGCCGTTGATCTTATTCGGGTCGGTCTTATCTGCCAGGAACACTACCTGCTCGAGGGCGCTCATCCCCCAGCGACCGGTGGTGTGCCAGCGCACGGCATTCACGACACCTTCGTCCGCTAGTTCTTGCTGGAGCAGCGCTGCGGCCACGGGACCGTGGAGCAGAAGCGGCATCGCCTCTTCCATGGGATTGATAGGTATCCCCAACTCCTGAGCCTGCTCCAGCAGCAGCTCCGGCGACTGTGCCCGCGCGACATCGTGGAGGAAGCCGGCCAAGGCGGCCGTCTCCGGGTCTACGTCCCAGCGTTGGGCAAGATGGTGAGCGCCGTGGCTGACCCGCTCCAAGTGCTCCTGCAAGCCGGCGGGCAGATGTGCCCAGCGGCTACGGGCCTCGGCCAGTGTGATGGGCATAGTTATCCCATGCTCCCCATCATCCATCCGGCCAGGACGTGCAGGTGGATGTGGGAGATTTGGCTGCCGGAATCGGGGCCGGTGTTGATGACTACCCGATAGCCCCGCTCTTCAACGCCCTCCAAGCGCGCCACTTCGGCGGCGGCTTCCATCAGGCGCCCGGCAGTATCCCGCTCGGCGGAGGTCAGCTGCGCCAGAGAATCGATGTGCGCTTTCGGGATTACCACCACGTGGATGGGCGCTTTGGGGCTGATGTCCCGGAACGCAGCTACGTGATCATCCTGGTAGACAAAGTCACCGGGAATCTCGCCACTGATGATGCCACAGAAAGTGCAGGAATCAGCCATATTGCTCTCTTCGGTCATGATTATAGATTATAGGCTACGTGGTGGTGTCAGGAGTGGGCCTTAGAGGGTGCGCCGGCTGCTTTTGCGCCGTGCTCTGCCCAGTAATCCGCGATGGCGTGCACCAAGTGGCCCATGTGGGGATGCTCAGGCACCACGTCCACCGCTACGCCATTATCCCGCCACGCCTGCGCGCACACCGGGCCTACCGCGGCAACCACCACCGACTGGTTGAGGATGTCACGCAGCCCGTCATTCACCCCCTGCTGCTCCGCCACGGCGAAGAGGTTGTGCACCTGGGTCTTGCTGTTTGCCGCGACGATTTGGATGCCGCCCTGCTGCACGTCTGTGAGGAAGCGGACAAGGGGCGTAGTGTCCTCCGGCAGCGACCAGCGGTAGAGGGAGACCTCGAGCACCTGTGCTCCCTCTGCAATCAGCGCTTCTCGCAGGAACTGGTTGGGCTCGCCGTAATGCTGCATGGCGATGAGCTTGCCGCGCAGCTCTAGCGGTCGGAGCAGCTCCAGCAACTCTCGTGAGGTGTTGGGCTCCGGCGGGACGAGATCGATGCGCACGTGGTACTCGCGGAGTACGGCCACGGGCTTGGGGCCGCGCGCGATCACGATTGTGCCTGCGAGCTTGTTGAGGATAGGATCCAGCACATCCTGGGCTGCTGCCGCTTGCAGCAGCGCGCGGGTACCCACACCTGTGAGGCAGACAAGGGCCGCCACCGGTTCGGCCAAGAAGCGGTTGATGAACGCCGTGACCTCATCGCCGTTTTCCAGCGGGACTTCCCGCAGGGCAGGCGCCTCGTAGGGTATGCCGCCCTGCCGGCTAATGAGAGAGGCCATCTCCACGCGGCGGCGCGCCTCCAGGGAGGCGACCACAACGCTGTCTAGCGCACCCATAATCGTGTTGCCGTTGCTTTATGCTTCATACATTGCCTAGAGAAAGAACCGCCCACCCCCCGACAAGCGCGGGATGAGCGGTTTTTAGCCGAGTTGGGCTTTGTTGCCCGGAGTATGACAGGGTGTCTCCCTATACGGCGCACTCGCCTTCGCCACGCTCCAGCTTGTAGAGGCCCATGCGCTCCCAGTCCTCATAGAGGGCCATGTTTTCTGCTACAGGGCCGACTCCCCGGAGGTCGGAGAGCAGGGGCTCGAAGGCGCTGTGGCCTATCCGGTCCACAAAGTCATCGAAAGTTTCATCCTGCTCGCGTTTGCCTTCGTAGAAGCCGATGACGCGGGTAATGGCTTCGGGAAGACGCTTCGCGGGGATCTTCTGGGTGATTCGCTTGGCATAGCGGAACTCGCCGTCCTTGTAGCGCCCGCCAATGTACACCTCGTACGCGGGCACTTGGTCGCCGTCCGCGCCCTTAATAGCCGCGCCCTGGAAGCCGATGCTGGCCAGGTGGTGGCGGCCGCAACCGTTGGGGCAACCGCTAACCTTCACGTTCATCTTACGGGTTAAGGGATCGACAATGTTCAAGTCCATGATAGTGTCTTGCGCGGCGCGTCCTGCGCCCATGGACGAGGTGATGCCCATCTTGCAGCTATCCGTGCCGGGGCAAGAGGTAACGTCGGTAATCTCATGGACCCCGGCTTCGGCCAGGTCCAGTTTCTGCATCTCTTGATAGAGCGCATACACCTTGTCTTGCGGCACCCAGCGGAAGAGGAAGTTCTGGTCAAAGTCCAGCCGGATAGTGCCATTCCCAAAGCGACGGGTGAGGTCTGCGATGGCGTAGAACTGCTCGCTGGAGAGGTCTCCTGAGGCAACCTTGGCCCAGACACCAATGTAGCCCGGCTGACGCTGCTCCACCAGGTTGGTGGACTTCCAGTGCAGGAACTCCGGGGAGTCCTCGCCCTGGGCGCTGTGGCCGTTGGTGGCCTGGTAGGGGCCGGGAACAGGCTCGTAGTCTTCCACGAGGTAGGGAGTGGGATCGATTGGCTGCTCGGCCCAGGGCTCTTTCAGCTCGGTCTCCACCCGCTCACGGAAGGCGTCCATGCCAATGCGGTCAACGAGCACCTTGATACGGGCCATCATGCGGTTCTTGCGCAGTTCATCAGACTGGTTGAACACGCGCAGAACGGCTTCTGCTACTCGCAGGTACTCCTCAACGGGTACAAAATCGTAGAGCACTGGGGCCATGCGCGGCATGATGGAGCTGCCGCCGCCCACGTGGATACGGAAGCCGTTGCGCTTCACGCCGTCAATCTCCTGAACCTGCGCCACAAAGCCTATGTCGTGATAGGGCGCATTGGCGCAGTCGGAGGCGCATGGGGAGAAGGATGACTTGAACTTGCGGGGCATGGCCTGGGTGAAGGGCTTGCGGATGAAATAGCGGACGTATGCCGCCAAGTAGGGGTTGATGTCAAACTCTTCGTCGCGGCAGATACCAGCCAACGGGCAAGTAATGACGTTGCGGACGGTGTTGCCGCACGCTTCACGGCTGGTAAGGCCTACGCTGGCAATGAGGTGCTTTAGCGCCACGGCGTTCGTTAGAGGAATGTGGTGCATCTGGATGCACTCACGGGTAGTGATGTGGCCCTTGTCTAGAGGCGTATGTTCCTTAGCAGCTTCTCCCAGGACTTCAAGCTGCCGGGCGCTGAGATGCCCGCCGGGAACTTTGATGCGGATCATGTGGACATCCGCCTGTCGTTGCCCGTAAGTTCCTTCCCTTAGGCGGAAGATCTGGAACGCTGTCTCGTCCTTCTGCCCCTGCTGGTACGACTTCGCCTCGTTAGCAAAGTTGTCCAACTCTTGCTGAACAATAGGGACGATACCCTGTTCTTCTACTTTCACTGTGGCCATAATCCACCCCCAGCTAAAATTTAAGATTGTTACGTTAGCTAATCAACAATATAAAGTTGGCAGCGATTTAGGGTTAATAATAACGGATTCTCTCACGAGGTGCAAGGCATGATCAAGCTGCCTCAAGCCCCAAACGGTTACACGGCTAAGACCCGCATCACCTCAAACAACTCTGGGTCCAGCTTCTTGGGGGTGTTAACAACCTCAGTCAGGGGAGTTGCGGTCATGTGACCAGCACGAAGCCCCGTGAGGGTCCCGTGTTTTCCTGCAATCAGGTCCCGCACTGCAGAGAACCCAAAACGTGAGGCGAGTATCCTATCAAAGGCGGTAGGAGCGCCGCCGCGTTGAACGTGTCCCAAGGTAGTCAAACGGAGCTCAAAATTCAGCCGGGCTTCATGTTCCTTGAAGTAGGCTTCTAGGCCGGCGCCGTTGTACTGTGCGCCTTCTGCCACGACTACGAGCGCGTGCAGCTTGCCCCGTTGGTACGCGTCGTTAAGCACGACAGCTAAGTCCTCCGGATCCACAGGAACCTCCGGAATGATCACCGATTCTGCCCCGCCGGCGATGCCGGACATGAGGGCAAGGTAACCACAATCCCGGCCCATTACTTCCACCATGAACGCGCGACGGAAGGATGAAGCGGTGGTCTTGAGGCTGTCTATAGCGTGAAGTGCGATATTGAGCGCCGTGTCCACGCCGATAGTGATATCTGTGCCAGACAGGTCGTTATCTATGGTCGATGCTACGCCTACCACGGGGAATCCCAACTGCGAGAGGGAGTGGGCGCCCATCTGAGAGCCGTTTCCGCCAATTACTACCAGCCCTTGAATTCCCTGGCGTTCCAGCTGTTCTACCGCTGCCCTTTGGCCGGCTTCTGTCGTGAACTCCGTAGAGCGGCTGCTTCCGAGCATGGTGCCGCCAAGCTGCAGAATCCCGCCAACATCCCGCGGGCCCAGGGGACTGATGTCACCAGCTAAGAGGCCGGCGTAACCGTGTTTTACCCCAAAGACGTTGCAGTTTGCTTCAGAGGCGGTTCTGACCACTGATCGGATGGCCGAGTTCATTCCCGGAGCATCGCCGCCGCTGGTGAGTACCCCTATATTCTTGATGGGCGTTCCCGGGTTCATTTGCAACCTCCCGTGTGTTTAGGCAGGCTGGACCGCTATCGGAGCTCCTCTGCTAAGAGGCTTAGCTAATCAGGGTCGGTCTGTCCGCAACTATTGATGCACCTAGCTTAACTTAGAAGCATCGCACGCGTCATGCTTCCCATAGGATTAGCGCAGAGTCTGGCGAATATGAGCTGTCGGTAGGCGTATCGCGGCCATGTCCAGAGCGCTATAGGAGTATTGTGGGGGTGATTTTCCCTTGACTCTTGGGGGTCTAAGCGCGAGAGTTAATGTGCCCAGACGGAGTAGGACCTCATAACAGATTACGCTTAGGAGGTTGCATGAATTCCAGTCTCATTGGCAAGATAGAAAAAGCCAAGCGTTACGCCCAAGAGCCAGAGCGCGTTACCTTCCTCCAGTTTCAAGCCCAGTTCAATGGCGAGAATGATGCGCACACCGTTACCTATGAGGATCAGCATTTGCACTGCACCTGTGACTTCTTCGAAGAACGTCTAATGTGCAGCCATACAATGGCTTTTGAACGGCTCCTAGGAGTTATGCTTCCCCAGGAAGCCCAATCCGGAGTAATGCGGAGTTAACCTCCACCTAATTTCATACTGAATAAAGAACCCCCTCCTTAACGAGGGGGTTCTTATTTGCCCATCGTCAACCAGCGGATGAGGAGGAAGACGGCGATGACCAGTACTAATAGCGGCAGGATAAACGCCGCGCTGTAAATGAACATAAATCCGAATATTGGAATACCAAACACAATGGCCGCGGCAATGGCAAAGCGTATAACAGGAGGGGTCTCTCCGAAGGTGTTCATGAGGGTGAACCGTTAGCTCGCCGGCTCGTAACCGTGGGGATGCTGCTGCCGCCAGCGCCAGGCGTCTTCTATCATCTGCCCGAGACCACGCTCGGCGCGCCAGCCCAGAAGGCTCCATGCCCGTTCCGAGCTCGCGATGGTGATGGGCGGGTCGCCTTCGCGGCGGGGGCCCATGTGTACTGGCAGCGGCGCGCCCGTGACTTGTCGCGCCGTCTCCAGCACTTCAGCTACAGAGTAGCCGCGCTCCGTGCCTAGGTTGCAAACCAGGCTTCCCGTGTCCAGGCGCTCCAGCGCGCGGATATGCGCGTCCGCCAGGTCCAGCACGTGGACGTAGTCGCGGATAGCGGTGCCGTCGGGCGTGGCGTAATCGGAGCCGTAGACGGTGAGGCCGGGGTGCTGCCCTAGGGCTGCCTTGAGTACTACAGGGATGAGATGCGTCTCCGGGTTGTGGTCTTCACCAAAACGCTCGCTGGCGCCCGCCGCGTTGAAGTAGCGGAGGCACGCAAAGCGCAAGCCCTGAGCTTCCTCGTACCAGGGTAGAGTCTCTTCTACCATCACTTTTGAGGTGCCATAGGGGCTGGTCGGACACAGCGGCGCGTCCTCCGGGACGGGCATCTGCTCCGGCTGGCCGTAGACGGCGGCGGTGGAGCTAAAGACAAAGCGTTGCACCTGGTGGGCAGTCATTGCGTTCAGCAGGCCGATGACCGCCGCCACGTTGTTGGCGAAATACGCGCCGGGCTCTTTCCGAGAGGCGGGCACAATGCTTTTGGCGGCAAAGTGCATTACTGCGTCGTATTGGAAGGCGGCGAAGAGCTGGTCTAGCTGTGCGCCATCGGCGATGTCGCCGCACAGGGATGTTGCGCCGGGAGGCACGGCCGCGCGATAGCCTGTCGAAAAGTTATCGAAGACGGAGACCTGGTGGCCCCTGGCTAGGAGCAGCTCTGAAGTAACGCTGCCTATGTAGCCCGCGCCCCCTATGACGAGGATATGCACAAGTGGTTACCGTTCGTAGGTCTTGAAGACCAGGCAGGCGTTTTGGCCGCCGAAGCCAAAGCTGTTGGACATAGCCACCCGCACGTGGGCAGGACGGGCTACGTTGGGCACGTAATCCAAGTCGCAGTCGGGATCGGGCGTCTCATAGTTAATGGTGGGAGCGATGACCTGGGAGAGGAGCGTTTGCACGCAGATGACGGCTTCGATGCCGCCAGCGGCGCCCATCAAGTGCCCAATCATGGACTTAGTAGAGCTTACAGGGATGGCGTAGGCGTTCTCGCCAAATACGCGCTTGATGGCTAAGGTCTCCACAGCATCATTCAGGGGCGTTGAGGTGCCGTGAGCGTTGATATAGTCCACCTCACTGGGGGAGATGCCGGCGTCGTCCAGCGCCCACTGCATGGCTTTGGCTGCGCCCATGCCCTGGGCATCGGGAGCGACGATGTGGTAGGCGTCCGCAGATGCGCCGTAGCCAACGACCTCGGCCAGAATGGTCGCGCCTCTGGCAATTGCCCGGGACAGGTCTTCGAGAACGAGAATGCCTGCGCCCTCGGCGGCCACAAAGCCGTCACGGTCCTTGTCAAAGGGGCGGCTGGCTCGGTGGGGCTCGTCGTTGCGCGTAGAGAGGGCGCGAGCGGCGCAGAACCCTGCCAGCGAGATCTCCGCAATGCCGGCCTCTGTCCCGCCGGTGACCATGACATCGGCGCGGCCGTGGCGGATAATCTCCGCCGCTTCACCAATCGCCTGGGTGCCGGCAGCACAGGCGGTCGTGACCGTGGAGTTATACCCCTGCAGGCCGTAAACGATGCTAACCTGGCCCGCCGCCATATTGGGCAGTTCCATTGCCATGAAGAATGGGCTTACCTTATGACTGTTCTTAGTGACGATAGCGCCCACTTCTTGCTCAATGTTGGGGAGGCCTCCGTTGCCGTTGCCCAGCAGCACGCCGATGCGGTCACGGTCTTCATGCTCCAGGTTGAGTCCAGAGTTCTCAATGGCCATGCCGGCGGCTGCCACGGCAAACTGGCTGAAGCGGGCCATGCGGCGGGCAGCCTTAAAATCCATATACTTGGCGGGGTCAAAATCGTGGACTTCCCCAGAGATGGTCGAAGGGTAGCCTTCAGTATTACATAACGTTATCTGGCCTAACCCTGATCTGCCTTGCACTAGGCCGTCCCAGAGTTCCTCTACGGTATTGCCAAGGGGAGCGACCGCGCCCATGCCCGTTATCACCACTCTTCTGCGGCCGCGGGAGAAATTTGCGTCCATGAATTGTCCTTGTCTCTAGGATACGGTTTCTAGTTGGGGTTGCAGTGGCTCGTCCGCGGCGGCCTCTATTGAGTGGAAGGTCGCTTGTGCGGTTGCCTCTTCTCCTAGCGCTTGGAGCGCCTCTCCAATGACGAAGAAGGAGCCAGTCACGCAGATGAGGTCTTCCGGCGAAGCTAGGGCGTTGGCGGCAGCAAGCGCGTCGCTCACGTTCGCAGCAGAGGTGGTCGCAACCCCGCGCGAGGCGAAAGCGGCTGCTACGAGGTCAGGCGACGCTGCTCGCGGCCCGCTGGCGCTGGTGGCGATGACGTGGTCGGTGGCCGGAGCCAGCGCGTCTGCAATGGCATCCAGGTCCTTATCAGCCGAGACGCCGATGACGAGGATGCGCTTTTGGTGAGAGAAGTCTTGGGTTAGGGCTTCATCCAGCCGCGCGGCCGATGCGCCGTTGTGGGCGCCATCCAGGATGAGCAACGGGCGCTGCTGTATGATTTGCAGCCGTCCGGGCCAGCGCACCGCCGCAAGGCCGCGCTCGATGGCTTTGTAAGCAATTTCAACGCCGCGGTCTCGTAGCGTCTCTGCTGCGACAATGACCGTGGCTGCATTCTCCACTTGTACGCTGCCCAGCAGGGGCAACCAAATCTGATAGCCCGCGCGAGCTAGCCGGAAGGAGCAGGTCTGGCCGGAGAGGTCGAGTTCCTGGCTCATTCGTGACCACTGTGCCTGGCGAGAGACGTCCAGCAGGGGCGCGTTCTGCTGGTAGCAGCGGCGGGCAATGACGGTTCGGGCTTCTTCCGGCTGCTGCGCCATGACCACCGGCACACCGGGCTTGATGATGCCCGCTTTCTCGCCAGCGATGGCTTCTAGCGTGTCGCCCAGGATCTGGGTGTGGTCGTAGCTAATGGGCGTAATGATGCAGAGATTGGGTTGGGGAACCACGTTAGTGGCGTCCAAGCGTCCGCCCATGCCGGCTTCCAGCACCTGCGCGGTCGCGCCACTCTGGCGGAAGTGGAGGAAGGCCAGCGCAGTGGTCAACTCGAATGTGGTGAGGCGTCCGAACTGTGGCGCTTGATGATAGGTTTCGACGGCCTCTTGCAGCACGTCCACCAGCGCAACAAAGTCCTCCTCGCTGATGGGCTGGCCGTCTATGCGGAAGCGCTCGCGGAAGGTGCAGAGGTGCGGCGAAGTGAAGAGGCCCGTTCGGTAGCCTGATACCTGGAGCACCGCCGCCGTCATGGCAGCGATGCTGCCCTTGCCCTTGGTGCCGGCAATGTGGACGGTGACGCGTCCTAGATGGGGGTTGCCCAGCAGCTCCAGCAGCGACTCCATCCGCCTTAGATCAAAGTTCTCCGCGCCGTAGGTGGTCGCCGGAGCCGCTTCGTAGTTGGTGAACCGGTGGAGATAAGCCTCTGCTTGCTGGTAAGACATGGTGCGCGTTGGAGTACTTGTTATGCATTCATGGGGTGTAGGATTTGTCAATTATAGCACAGGCATGGGTCAGCCAGGAGGCGCGAGGAGACTATAGGAGCGCAGGAGCATCGCCGCTCCAGATAGCCAGAAGGCGAGGGCGGGCGTCACTATACTGGCAGCGGCCAATGCCGTGTGGGAACGGAAGAGGCGAGCAACGGCGCGCTACTCCTCATCCTGGGCAGGAACCCCTGGCGGCTATGTTGGAGGCAGGTCTAGGAGGACTATTCCGGACGTTGCGCTGGGCGCTGCAGCGCGTCCGTAGATAGGCTGGCGACCAGACGGGCGCCGGTGCTTAGCTCTTGCCGTTTTTGCTCCAGGGCGGCCAGCAGGTTGTTGTGGGCATCAGCAAAGGCCTTGATGCCGTCGGTTTGGAGTTGCTGGGTGACAGCGCCCAGATCAATGCCGGCTGCGTGTAGCTGCGCAAGCGTCTGCTCTGCCTCGGCCGCTCCACGCTCCAGGGTGGGCAGCGCAATGCCGTGGTCCAGGAACGCGTCGAGGGTTGCGGGCGGCACGGTGTTTACGGTGTGCTGACCGATAAGCTCCTCCACGTAGAGCACGTCCCTGTAGGCGGGGTTCTTGGTGCTGGTGCTGGCCCAGAGCAGCCGCTGAGGCCGTGCGCCCTGCTCTGCCAGACGCTGCCAGCGGGGACCGCTGAAGAGACCGTTGAAACGCTGGTAGGCTACTTTGGCGTTCGCGATGGCGGTTTTACCTGCAAGGCCGCGCAGCTGCATGCGCTCTGCTTCGGTCGCAGCGTTGCTCATGCGTGCTTCGAGTTGCGCGTCCACAGCGGTGTCGATACGACTCACGAAGAAGCTGGCTACGGAGGCTACCGAGTGCAGCGGCTCCCCGGCGCGCTCGCGTCGCTCCAGTCCGGCGATGTAGGCGTTGGCTACCGCCTCGTACTGGGCGATAGAGAAGAGGAGGGTGATATTCACGTTGACGCCGCTGGCAATCAGCTCTTCCACGGCGGGGACGCCTTCTGCTGTGCCCGGTACCTTGATCATAATGTTGTCCCGCTTCAAGCGGTGGAAGAGGTCCTGGCCGGCTTCAATTGAGTTGTGGGTGTTGTGGGCCAGGTCGGGCGGCAGTTCTATGGAAACGTAGCCATCCGCTTTCTCGGTGAGGTCGTAAACAGGACGGAGCTGGTCGGCGGCTTCCCTGATGTCGGTCATGGTCAAGCCGTCCAGGATCAGATCACCGCTCCATCCCTGGCCAACGGCCGCGGCGATGTCGTCGGCATAGTCCTCGGTGCCGGCAATAGACTTCTCGAAAATCGAAGGGTTGGAGGTGACGCCAGTGATGCCTTTGCGGACAAGCGCACGGAACGCGCCGGAGCGTAGCTCTCCCCGGAGGATGTAGTCGTACCAGAGACTCTGGCCCAGCGCGCCCACCTCATGCAAGGGGAAGCGTCGGGATTGCTCAACCGCGGTAATTTTGCCGATGCGACGCATGTGGCGCTCATCGTCGGAGAATGGCGTAGAGAGCCAGGCGCTCACAATCGCCCACGCCAGCTCCGTGCCGACGACCCGCGCACCCATCGAGAGGACGTTGGCGTTGTTGTGCTCACGGCTCAGGCGAGCGGTGAAGAGGTCGTTGCACAGGGCCGCTCGTACGCCGGGGACTTTGTTAGCCGCGATAGCCTCACCCTGACCGGAGCCGCCGAGGACGATGCCGCGGTCAGCCTGACCAAGCGCGACCAGCTCCGCAGTGGGGCAGATAATATCGGGATAGTCGACCGCTTCTTCGCTATCGGTACCTAGGTCGATGACCTCGTGACCTTCTTGCGAGAGGCGTGACTTCAGCAACTCTTTGAGGGAGTAGCCTGCATGATCTGTTCCGATAGCGATGCGCATTAGCTTTCCCGCCTTACTTAGAAACCGCTAAATAGAGAAGCTAGTGGTATAGAGAGTGCTAGATATTGTGCAAACGAGACTATAGTACCGTGAGTGGGGGGTTGACACAAGGTTTAGTGGTTGCCTTGTGGAGGGAGCTTCCGGTCAACCGGCTCCTCGCATAAAAAACTGCGCTGCTCGATTTTATCAGGAGTAGCCGTGGCAGGCCAGCCTCCAGCCTGTTGAGGCAGATGTAGATTAAGCGGGCTGGCAGATTGAGCAGGGGCTAAGGTTATCTAGAGCCGCGTCTTTTGCAGTTGGGAAGAGGATGAGCTGTGTTTGAGCGTCGCGGCCCTGTGCTGAGCAGCCCAGGATGCAATAGGTCTCCGATCCTGCTTTGCTCATGTAGCGCATTCCGGCGCCAGCTTCTTGCGCCAGCTCGTCGATGTCTACTCCCTCCATGCGCAGCAGCGCGCGCTTGATGGACTGCCCCCCGCAGCCATAGTTGCCGATGGTGTAATTACTGCGCACGATGCGATGGCACGGGATGAGCAATGGAAAGGGGTTGCGGGCCATGGCAGAGCCGACGGCGCGCGCGGCTCTGGGCGCGTGCACCTGCTTGGCCAACCAGCCGTATGGCCGCACGTCGCCCCAGGGCACGTCGATAGTCACGTTGAGGGCTTTCTGATGGAATGGCGCGACCTTGCTGAAGTCCAAGAGTCTCCCATCAAAGGGTACCTTGCCCGCCAGAGTGGCTTGGATGGCTTGGGACAGGACTGGAGGAGCATCTGCTTGCGCGATGGGCACCCCGTCGCAATGCGGTTGCGCATCCTGAAGGAACTGAGCTTCAGTTACTTGGAAGGACGTATAACGGACGGTTTCTCCGTCGTAGGCTACGTAGAAGGGGCCGAATTCAGTGGGAAAGCTAATGTACCGTTGCGTATGAGTCATGCTGTCTCCTCGACTACGACGAATATGACGCGTACTAGTCTAGCACGTTCGATCTTATTAGATGACGTAAAAAGCTGGGGACATCTTGCGTATCCAAAGGAGTTAGTCTAAGATTGGTGAGAAATTAGCAGTCAAACTCATAGAGTGCTAACTTGCTTCGGCAGGTATCAAAAGTAACAATTGCGATTTCGCAAACACTAAGGTAGGGAGGAATCACCAATGGCTAAGCAAATGCTTTACGACGAGGAAGCGCGTCGCGCGCTGACTCGTGGTATTGATGCGCTGGCAGACGCCGTGCGCATCACTCTCGGCCCCAAGGGCCGCAACGTGGTCCTGGACCGGAAGTTCGGACCGCCTATGATCACCAACGACGGTGTCACCATCGCAAAGGAGATCGAGCTGGAGGAGCCCTTCGAGAACATGGGCGCACAGCTGGTCAAAGAGGTGGCATCTAAGACGAACGATGTGGCCGGCGACGGCACCACCACCGCGACGGTGCTGGCCCAGGCCATTGTGCACGAAGGTCTCCGAAACGTAGCCGCCGGCGCCAACCCTATGGCCCTGAAGCGGGGCGTAGACAAGGGCGTGGCAGCGGTGGTTGACCGCATCAAGGAGCTTGCTACCCCGGTTTCCGGCAAGGAGCAGGTAGCTCAGGTAGCTGCTATCTCTGCGGCAGATCCGGAAATTGGCAACCTCATCGCAGAAGTGATGGACAAAGTCGGCAAGGACGGTGTCATCACCGTTGAGGAGTCCCGTGGCCTGCAGTACGAGACTGAGTACGTTGAGGGCATGAACTTCGACCGCGGCTTCATCAGCCCGTACCTGGTAACCAACCCCGAGCGGATGGAAGCTGTCATAGATGACCCCTACATCCTGCTCTACGACAAGAAAGTTTCAGCAATCTCCGATATTCTGCCGATTTTGGAGAAAGTCCTGCGGATTACCAAGAACTTTGTCATCATCTGCGAGGATGTAGATAGTGAGGCGCTGGCCACCCTGGTGGTGAACAAGCTGCGCGGCACTTTGAATGTCCTGGCAGTGAAGGCCCCCGGCTACGGCGACCGACGACGGGCCATGCTTGAAGACATCGCTATGCTGGTCAACGGTACGCTCATCAGTGAAGAGATGGGCCGCACCCTGGATAGCATTGAGGTTGAAGAGCTGGGCCGGGCTCGCCGCATTGTAGCCAACAAGGACGAGACCACTATCATAGAGGGGCATGGCAGCAGCGAGGCTCTCCAGTCTAGGATGGCAAGCATTAAGCAGCAGATGGATGAGACCACTTCCGACTACGACCGGGAGAAGCTCCAGGAGCGCCTGGGCAAGCTGGCCGGCGGCGTTGCCATCATCCGCGTGGGCGCAGCCACCGAGCTGGAGCTGAACGAGAAGAAGCACAGGGTTGAGGACGCGCTGTCCGCTACCCGCGCTGCCGTGGAAGAGGGCATTGTCCCTGGCGGCGGTGTGACCTACGTTAATGCGCTTAGCGCGCTGGACACCGTGACGCTGGAAGGCGACGAGGCCACCGCAATCACCTTGCTGCGCCGAGCGCTGGAAGAGCCGCTAAAGCGGATCGCTTACAACGCCGGCAAAGAAGGCTCCGTGGTCTTGGAAGAAGTGCGGCGACAGCAGGTCTCTGCCGATAACAACATGAGTGTCGGTTACGACGCATTCAGCGACGAGTATGGAGACCTGGTTAGTCACGGCATCATCGATCCCGCCAAGGTTACCCGTGCTGCGTTGGAGAACGCCGCAAGCGTGGCGGCCATGGTGCTCACCACCGACTCGCTGGTGACGGACATCCCGGAGGAGCCGATTGCCGGCCCGCCCCTGGATGACCACCACCACTAGACCAAACGGACTAAGCAGACAACAAAGAGAGCGGCCTCAAGGCCGCTCTCTTCTTTCTATATAGGCTGTGCTGTGATCAACGGCGCTGTGGCATCCTCGCGGCTGCTCACACCCCGGGCGGTGGCTAAACGCCGATGGCTTTTGCGAAGGTGCGGTCGCTGCGGAAGGGGCCAACTACGGCCAAGTGCAGCAATTCCGGCTTGATGAGGTCGGCAGCCACTCGCTTGGTGTCTTCGGTCGTGACCTCGTCCATCAGGGCAACAACATCGTCCACGTTACGCACTTCGCCCATCAGAAGCTCTTGCCCGCCCAGCCAGCTGCTCACCGCGCGGCTGTCTTCCATGCGGAGGAGAAGCCTGCCCTTTGCAAGCTCTTTGGCGCGGGAAAGTTCGTCCTCGTTAAGGCCGTCGCGCAACTTCATGAGCTGCTCAACGATTGCCTTAGTAGTGTCGACGGCGTTCTTGGGATCCACGCCGGCGTAGACGGTAATGGCTCCGGCGTCCTCATAGTGGCTAAGGTAGCTGTGCACATCGTAGGCCAGGCCAAGGCGTTCCCGGATCTCCAGGAAGAGGCGGCTCGTCATGCCTTCACCTAGGATAACGTTCAGCATGGATAGCGCGTAGCGATCGGGGTGCCGCTGGGGCACACCGGGCAACGCAACGCAAATGTGGGCCTGCTCTGTCTTGCGGTTGATGATCTTGAGCAGCGGCGTTGTATGCCCATTGGCGGCGGGATGCAGCGGCGACGGTGCGCCGGAAACCCAGTCGGGGTGGGTAGCCTCCAGAGCTGCCAGCACCTCTTCATGCTCTACATTGCCTGCGACGCTGACGACGGCGTTCGAGGCGCTGTACTGCTGGCCTAGGTAGTCCAGGAGCATGGGGCGCGTGATAGCGCCAACGGTCTCTTTGCTGCCGCCCACGTCACGACCAAGGGGCTGGTTGGGCCAGAGAATCTCATCAATGGCGAGACCCGCGACCTCAGAGGGGGAGTCCTGCACCTGGTTCAGCTCTTCCATGATGACCTTGCGCTCTTTTTCGACCTCGTCCGGCACAAAGGAGGAGTGGTGCACCATATCGGTCAGCAGGTCCATCCCGATACCAAAGTGGGGTTTGGCGATCTTGCACCAGTAGACGGTCAGCTCTCTGTCCGTGGCGGCGTTGATGGAGCCGCCCAGGTTTTCTATGGTGCCGGAGACGTCTTCCGGTCGCGGGCGCTTCTTGGTGCCCTTGAACAGCATGTGCTCCAGAAAATGGGAGATGCCCGCCTGGGGATCGGTCTCATAACGGGAACCTGCGCCAATGTAGATGGATATCGCAACTGAGCGCGTGTGGGGCATAGAGCTAGTTAGAACGCGCAGTCCATTGGGAAGGATAGACTTTTGGTACATGGTAAGTGGTGGGATGCTCCTCTAAAAGTGTTACGGGATTGCTCTTATTCTAGTTTGACTAGTTGGGTAGTTGCAAATAAGTTGACAATTCGGTACTCTTGGGCATAGAGGTATGTAGGCATAACATGAGCACGAGAAACCGCTCCATAGAAGATATCTGTCGTCACCCGGATCAGAGTGACGGAGGGGAAGCGGCGCTCCTGAGCAGCCTGTATTATTACTTTATCTAAGGTATCCGCATGGGCGGATACCTGCGCGATCGGGGCTACAGCCCCGATTTCTGATTTCGGTAGGATAGTATCAATACTTAAGCGCCGTAATTGACATAAAGGGGGAAGTCATGATTGTTGTAATGCAGAGTGGAATTGGGAGCAAGGAAATTGATGCGGTAATGGAGCGGCTCGTTGAGGCGGGACTTAAAGGGTCTCCGTCTCAGGGCGTCGAGCGCACCGTCATCGGTGTGGTGGGCAAGACGTTTCCGGACCTGAAGGGCATGCTGGAATCGCTGCCTGGCGTTGAAGAGGTTGTGCCCATCAGCAAGCCGTATAAGCAGGCCAGCAGGGAGTTCCGAGAAGGAGACACCGTAATCAAGGTGGGGGACGTATCTATTGGCGGAGGAAACGTTGTGGTGATGGCGGGTCCCTGCGCGGTGGAGTCGGAGGAACAGACGGTTACTACCGCTAAGGCGGTGAAGGCCTCCGGCGCCCACATGCTCCGGGGCGGCGCATTCAAACCTCGCACTTCGCCTTACAGCTTCCGCGGGCTTGAGGATGACGGTCTAAAGATCCTTGCCACGGCGCGCGAGGAGACCGGACTTCCAGTTGTTACTGAGATAATGAGCGAGCACGACATCGACTTGGTGTACAAGTATGCGGATGTCCTCCAGGTGGGCGCTCGCAATATGCAGAACTATATGCTTCTGGACGAGCTGGGCAAGCTGGATAAGCCCGTTATGATCAAGCGGGCCTTTGCAGGGACTATGGAGGAGTGGCTGCTCTGTGCCGAGTACGTTCTGGCCGGCGGCAATACTCAGGTCATCCTCTGCGAGCGGGGCATCCGCACCTTTGAGACGGTTACCCGCAATACGCTGGACTTGAGCGCCGTCCCGATGATCAAGCGCCTGAGTCACCTTCCCGTTGTGTCGGACCCCAGCCACGGCACCGGCAAGTGGTACCTGGTTGATCCCATGGCGCTAGCATCCGTTGTGGTTGGCGCTGACGGGCTCATCATTGAGGTGCACCCGAATCCTGACCAAGCGCTCTCGGATGGCCCTCAGTCCCTCACCCTAGAGAACTTCGACAAGCTCATGAAGCGGATCGATACCGTTGGCGAGGCCGTTGGAAGGCCACTCCACGGCTATGCGGCTCAAGGCGCAGCAAACTAGCACACTACTCGCACGCTAAGTCTAAGCCCCGGGCGATCCCCGGGGCTTAGTTGTTGCGCCGAAGCCAGCCAGCCCACAAGCCCAAGAAGCCGCCGGCGGCGTCCGCCAAAACATCCACAGAGTTAGCGTCACGCCCGGGGACGAAGCTCTGATGGAACTCGTCGCTCATACCATAGAGCGTTGCCGCCGCCCATAAGGTAAAGAGGACAAGGATGCGCGGCCGCACTGCATTGGGGGCGGCCGCGTGGAGCAGCAGGCTGCTCAGGACGGCGTACTCGCCAACGTGTGCGCTGGTAGTGGCGAGGCGTTGGAGTGGGCCAGGCAGTAGGCCCGGCATCCCCGGCTGCGCCGAGAGCAGAAAGATAACAGCCATCCATCCCAGGACCAGCGTCCAGCGCAGGATGGCTGGTCTCATGCCTTATACGCCTCCTCAGCCAGCGCGGCCAGCTGATCCCAGTGGAAGTTGGTGGTAATGCGTTGCTGTGCCTTAGCCCCCAGGGCTGCGCGGAGTGTGGCATCTTGCAGCAGCCGCACCGTCGCGTCTGCCAGGTCATCCAGGTTCCCCGGCGCCGCTAGCAGCCCGCTTTCACCGTCGATAAGATATTCCTTCACTTGGCCTACCGCCTCAGCGGCAACAGCAACACCCGCGCTCATCATGTCCACCAGGCGGGCCGGGCACTTGGCGCGGTTCAGTAAAGTGTCTTCTATGGGGAAGAGCGCGGCGTCCGCCAACGCAAAGTAGCTGGGTAACGCTTGGTAGTCCACCCAGCCAACAGGAATGATTGGCAGCGGCAGATCACTCTCTCTGGCCTTGGTGATAAACCGGGCGTCCTCTCCGTTGAGGCTGGAGCCAACAAGGAGCACGGTAGGTCTGACGCCCCGTTGCGCGATAGCGTGGAGCGCAGCGAGCTCTCGTTCTGGAGAGCACTCCACGAAGCGAGTGTAGAGGAGGAGAACAAGCCCTTCTGGAATGCTAAGACGCTCTCTAAGGGAGGCCACCTCATCAGGGTCGGGCGCAGGTATTGACCCTGTTGTGCCGTTGGGGAGGTAGATTGCCGCAGCGCCCGCGCCACGTGCCTCTGCAGCTAGGGCTACCAGGGCTTTGCTGGCGGCGGTCGTGGCATCGCTGCGGCGCATAAGCCACTGCTCTTGATAGGAGAAGAAGCGGCTCATCCACCAGGGGTAGTGCTCGCGCTCGTTCCACGCCTCTTCCCAGTCATCGGTATCCACGATTACCCGTGGAGAGACGTTGCCCCTGCGCTGGACAATCGTCGCTTGGGCAACCAGCCCAGAGAACCCCTTTGGCTTGAATGCGTGCAGAATATCCGGCTGGTGGGCTTTTACTTCTTGCAGCACCCGTAGCCCTAGCGTGCCGTACCAGAGAAACGGCACTTTGGCGGGGAGGGGGACGTTGATAATGGTGACGCCCTCCTCTTCCCATGCTGCGCCGGAATCCGGAGGGTTGTCCCAGGGAGGCAGCACCATGGTAAGCCGGTGGCCTCTGCGAGCCAGGGCTTTGGCTAGAGGGAGCGCCCGTACCTTCATGGTGCTTTTGGGCGCGAGCCCAAAGGCGCCCACGAATACGATGTTCATGGTGGAGTGTGTTCCTTGACTGAGTATAAGGCACGTGCTACCATCGGGCTACTAGCCGTCACGCATGGCTGCGCTGTATATGCTCGCCGAAGAGGAACTAGCCAGGTTTACCCCCACCGTTCCCAGCGTCTGCGCTATTGGCGTGTTTGACGGGTTGCACGTTGCCCACAAAACACTCATCCAAATCACTAAGCGTATTGCTCAGGAGACCTCCTCTGCCAGCTTAGTGGTGGTGCTTCACCCCCACCCTCGCTCCGTACTCGTTCCCGGCACCGTGGTCCCGCTGCTTTCCACACTCCAAGAGCGGGAAGCGATGTTGCGTGAACTGGGCGTCGATGTTGTGGTCCCAGTAACCTTCAACCACGAGCTCTCCGTCCTCTCTGCGCGCGAGTTTATGACCCTCCTTCGACGTCACCTCCGTTTGAGTTGCCTGGTAGGCGGGCCTGACTTTGCGCTAGGACATCGGCGGGAGGGCACTATCCCTGTGCTGCAAAGCCTGGGCGAAGAGCTTGGCTACAAAGTGGAAGTGGTGTCACCGGTGCTGAACGAGTCCTTGCGGGTGAGCAGCACCCTCATACGGCGGCTGGTTGCTGAGGGGGACATGGACACTACGGCACGCTTGTTGGGACACTGCTATAGCACGAGCGGCGTGGTGATTCAGGGCGAGGAGCGTGGCAAACTCATGGGCTATCCTACGGCCAACCTCGCCATCGATGCAGAGCGGGCGTTCCCAGGCGATGGCATTTACGCGACCCGGGTGCACGTAGAAGGCGCGACCTATCCAGCTGCTACGTATATCGGCAGCAAGCCCATGTTTGAGGGCAAAGAGCGGTTGGTGGAAGCCTTTCTTTTGGACTTTGTCGGCAACCTCTATGGCAAAGAGCTGCGTGTTGAGTGGGTGCGCAAGCTGCGGGACGACATGCGGTTCCCCTCGGTGAGCGATCTGCAAGCTCAGATGGCCCAAGATATTGAGCAGGCGAGGGCAGTGCTGGGGCAGCCTTAGTCTTTAGTCATCCTTCTTCTGTCAACCTCTTCATTAGCAGACGAGCAGCGTGCTATTCTTAAAAAGACATGGCTACATTTGACATAGATTACGTCTTGCGGCGTGGCGTCGCGGAGATCATCGTCGAGCGAGAGTTGCGTGAGCGGCTCGCGGAGGGCAAACCGCTGCGCTTGAAGTTGGGGTTCGATCCCACCCGGCCCGACTTGCATATTGGCCACGCGGTCGTGCTGCGCAAGCTGCGGCAGCTGCAGGAGCTGGGCCACGTGGTCATCCTCATTGTTGGAGACTGGACGGCGCGCATCGGTGACCCCACGGACCGCGCAGAGACGCGCAAGATGCTCACTGAAGAGCAGGTGAACGAGAACGCCAAGGCCTACATGCGCCAATTCTTCCAGATTGTGGACAAGGACCGCACAGAGGTTGAGCTGCAAAGCGAGTGGTTTGGTAAGTTCGGCCTTTCAGACGTCATAGACCTGACCAGCCGCTTCACCGTGGCGCAGATGCTGGCACGCGAGGACTTTGCCAAGCGGTATGGCGCACAACAGCCCATCGCGATCACGGAGTTCCTCTACCCGTTACTGCAGGGGTACGACTCGGTGGTTATCCGCTCAGATGTGGAGTTCGGCGGGATGGACCAGAAGTTCAACTGCCTAGTTGGTCGCGACTTGCAGGAGCTACAGGGCCAGCGACCCCAGCAGGTGTTCATGATGCCGCTGCTCCTGGGCACGGACGGCCGGAAGATGAGCCAGACCTATGACAACTACATCGCATTTGAAGCGCCACCCAACAGCATGTATGGCAAGGTGATGTCCATCTCTGATGCAGTGATGATGGACTACATGGAGCTGCTCACCGATGTTCCTGATGAAGACCTGGCGGAGTACCGCCGGCTGCTGGCTGACAACGGCATCAACCCCATGGATGCGAAACACCGGCTGGCCGGAGAGATCGTCACCCAGTTCCACTCCGCAGAGGCGGCGCGGGATGCGGAGGCGGAGTTCCGTCATGTGGTGCAGGGGCAGGGGGTGCCAGAAGACATCCCGACGCTCCAGTGGCCTGAAATAAGCAGCTTTGTGCAGACCCTCCGCAATGCAGTTGCTCATTCGGACTCTCGTGGATTTGATCTCACGCCTGCGCAAATGGCCGATTTCCTCAGTTTCTGTCAGCTAGCCCAAAGCAAGGGTGAAGCTCGTCGTTTGATTAGTCAGGGCGCTGTTGAGATAGACGGCCTTCGCGTCGCACAGAACGCCGTGCCTATTAGGGATGATAGCGTCATCCAGGTTGGCAAACGCCGCTATGTGAAACTGGTGCGCTAAGACTCCCCTCACCCTGAGCTTGTCAAAGGGTGGGCGGTACTTAATAATTTGGAGAACTGCTCATGGTAAGCCTGCACAACCATGAGCGTTTTTGTGCTCTGGACGTATTGTTGTGACTGAAAACAGCGAACTAGCTCTCCCTTATATCATCCTTGGCCTGGGTAACCCCGGCGAGAGGTACGTGGGTAACCGCCACAACATCGGCGCCCAGGTGGCATCGGTGTTCGCGCGGCGGCACAAGATTGGCATCGAGCATGTGTGGGGCGACGCGCGCGTCGGTGAGGGGACGGTCGACGGCCGGGCGGTAATCGTCGCGCACTCTCGCACCCACATGAATGAGAGCGGCAAGGCAGCCTTCGGCCTACTGCGACGCACTGGCCTGGCTCCCGATCGCCTTATTGTGCTCTGCGATCAGCTCGATCTTCCCTTGGGCAAGATGCGCCTGCGAGCGTGGGGCAGCACTGCGGGGCAGAACGGCCTGCGTTCCATCGAGAACCTGTTGGGCAGCCAAGACTTTCCGCGCCTGCGGCTAGGCATTGATAGGCCGGTGCGGCCCTTCGAGATGACGTTGCGGCAGCGGGAGATCTACGAAGAGGCTGTCGTCCGTTGGGTGCTGAGTCCATTCTCCAAAGAGGAAGAGCCCGCAGCCCAAGAGGTGCGAGAGCGGGCCTGCGAGCGCGCTGGATTGCCTGCTAACGGAGGGTATCACCGTCGCCATGAACCGCTACAATTAGTCCCCGTACTGGTAGCCTCTGTACTAGCGCCACTCTGCTAGAATAGAAGCAATATTCCCCCGCCTTTTCATGCAAAGGAGCACCATGCGCACGCAGATTTCATCCCTGTCCAACGGCCTCCGGGTGGTCACCACGGAGATGCCTTCATCTCAGTCCGTTAGTGTCAACATCTTTGTGGGCACAGGCTCTCGCTATGAGTCCCGACAACTCAGCGGCGCATCCCACTATCTTGAGCACGTGCTCTTCAAGGGCACAGAAAAGCGGCCCCAAGCCATCATGATTTCAGAGGCCATAGAGGGTGCAGGCGGGCGCAGCAACGCGTTCACAAGCCATGAGTTGACCTGCTATCTGGCGAAAGTGCCCTACGACAAGCTGCCTCTGGCGCTGGATGTCATCTCGGATATGCTGCTCCATTCTTTGCTCGATACGGAAGAGGTGGAGCGCGAGCGCCAGGTGATCATCGAGGAGATACGCCGCACCTGGGACCACCCGGGCTCCTGGGCCGGTGAGCTTGTCTACGAAGCGCTCTTTGGTGATCAGCCGCTGGGTTGGAGCATCGCGGGGACGGAGGACACGGTGAAGGGCATCTCTCGCCAGGACTTGGCGGACTACGTAGCAACTTGGTACGTGCCCAACAACTCTGTGGTAAGCGTCGCGGGGAACCTGAAGCACGAGCAGGTGGTGGAGCTGGCCGAGCAGGCCTACGGTAACGTGCCGACCAGAGACGTGACCGAGTATCCTTCCTTGCAGGCGCGAGGTGAGGAGAATTCCGGTCAAGGTGGAGACCAGGCAAATCACCCAGTCCAACCTTGTGATGGCGCTGCGAGCGCCGGGTCGTCGCGACCCAGACCGATACATATTGAGCATTCTCTCCAACCTGCTGGGGTCGGGCATGAGCTCTCGACTGTTCAAAGAGGTGCGGGAGCGGCGCGGCCTGGCCTATTCCGTGGGCTGCGGCGTTACCCGTTTCTACGATGGGGGCGTGATGACTGCCGCTGCCGGCGTTAGCCCGGAGAAGGTAGTGGAAGTGGCTGAGGTTATAGTCGGTGAGTTCCAGAAGCTGACCACGGACACGGTGGGAGAAGAAGAGCTGACCAAGGTAAAGGACTACTCCATCGGTACCTTCCGCCTGGGCCTGGAGGACACTATGTCTATGGCTCGCTGGGTGGGCGACCAACTCCTCACGCTAGGTGAAGTGCAGGAGATAGAAGATGTGGTGGGAAAGATGCAGGCCGTAACGGCAGCCGACGTGCAGCGCATGGCGCAGAAGCTCTTTATCGGCAATGAGATGGCGATTGCCTTGACCGGTCCCAAAGACGAGACCAAATCGCTGCTTAAACTAGCGAGCAAATAGCAGCAAACTTACTCCCTAAGGCGCTGGATGAGCTGCGACGTCATGTCGCCGGCCTCTTGCAGCGCCTCGGGATCGACAAACTGCGACTTGTCTTCCGGCGAGTGGTAGTTTGGGTCGTCGACGCGATAGAAGAAGACCGCAGGTATGCCCACGCGAGTGAAGCTCGAATGGTCGCTGCCGCGGCCCCGGCGGCCACCTGCGAAGTCGCTTACCGTACCTGTGCGGTCATCGAAGATCTCAGACAGTATCTCAGCCAGCGGCTCGCTGGCAGTGATGCGCCAGGCATCTCCCACGCCCACCATGTCCAGATTGAGCATCGCCTGCATGTCTTGACGCTCGCTTTCTGAGAGGTTTTCCACATACTTGCGGCTTCCCCAAAGGCCGAGCTCTTCCCCTCCGAATGCGGCGAAACAGAGGCCGAGCTGCGCGGCGCTGTCCTTATAAACTCGGGCCAGAACCAGCATCGATCCGATTCCTGAGGCGTTGTCGTTAGCGCCGGGGCCGGCGGGCACTGAGTCGTAGTGGCCGCCCACCAGGATGCGGCAGGTTGTGCCGCTCACTGCCACCACGTTGTTGCTGGCAATCTCGCCTGCGCCCGCGTCAACGGAGAGGCTGGCCTGCAGGCCGCCTTGCTGCGCCAGCGCTTTCAGTGTCTCGCCGTCCTCCTGAGCAATGCCTATGGCCGGGATAGCGCCGGTGTCCCCAAGGGTTCCCTGGAACAGGCCTGGCGCGTTATTAAAGACGATAATGCCGGCTGCGCCTGCCGCGGCGGCATTAGCCACCTTCTCCCGGAAGGGCAAGGTGCCTCGTTCTACCAATGCAATCTTGTCCGTCAGTGAGCCGGTAGGAAAGTCCTCCGGACGCCCGATGCCTGCCAGGAACACCTCGCCGTCGACGTTGCCGCCCGGCGAATAGTAGATGGTGTTGGCGCTCATGTTCTGCGCGGAGGGCGCTGTCACGTCAAGGCTGGAGCCGTTGTCCTGGTAGTCCTGAAACGTGAATGGCGGCTCGGTTACTGTGTACCCGTAGCTGCGCAGCACACCTGCTATGTACGTCGAGGCGTTCCGCTCCTCCTGCGTGCCGGTGGGACGGCTGCCTACGACATCGGCCAAGTGCAGCACATGCTTATACGCTTCCTGGCCGGAGAAGGGCTCGATAGAGATAACCGCAGTGGGCGAGGGGGGAGGCGGAGTAGCGGTAGGGATGACCGGTTTCGCAGTTGCAGTGGGCAATGGAGTAGCAACTTCTTGCGCTACAGGAGGCGGAGGCGTTTCCTCTGAAGTGCAGGCAAGGCCTAGAGCAGCGCACACTACGCCTGCGGCTAGGATTGGGAATAGGCGGTCTTTGTGGATCACTGCTGCGTTCCTTACTGGGGTAATACGTGAGCGGGAGACAAAGGTTGCATAGGTGCGGGGCGAGCTTACGCGCCGGTCAACGCGGCGTCAATCTCTCGGAGCGTCTGGGGATCGCTCTCGTGCTGGCGGGCGTGCTCGATGGAGCGACGAGCCTCCTTGCCGCCGATGCGCCCCATGGCCCACGCCACGTGACTGCGCACCAGGGCGTCGGGATGCTGCTGCGCCTGCTGGAGCGCCGGCATAGCGGCCGGGTTGCCATCATTCCCTAGCGCCACCGCGGCGTTGCGCTGCAGGCCGCTCTGCTTTGCCCGCTTCATGGCGGAGCCGCGGAAACGCTCCTGGTACTCGGGCGTGTCCATAGAGAGCAGGCTGATGAGGTCTGGGTGCGCTGCTTCTTGTGAGGCGGGAGTGAAGGCATCCCAGCCGGTGGTAGCCGCCTTGCGGTTGACGGGGCAGACGTCCTGGCAGATGTCGCAGCCGTAAACCCAATCGCCCATCAGTGGCCGCAGCTCCGTCGGGATGGCGCCCCGGTTTTCGATGGTCTGGTAGGAGATACAGCGGTTGTTGTCCAAGACGTAGGGTGTGAGTAGAGCGCCGGTTGGGCAGGCTTGCAGACAGAGGTCGCAGGAGCCGCAATGCGTCAGGATGGGCTCATCCTCCGGCAGGGCGATATCCAGGATGACAGCGGCCAGGAATGTCCAGGAGCCGAGGCCGTGGACCAGGAGGTTGGTGTTCTTGCCCACCCAGCCAAGGCCGGCCCGCTGGGCGACGGCCCGCTCCGGCAGGGGCGAGCTGTCCACAAAGATGCGCGCGCCCGGATGATAGCCTAGCTCCGCAGCGATGGCCTCTAGGAGGTCGTCTAGGCGGGAGCGCAGCGTCGCGTGGTAGTCCCGGCCCCAGGCATAGCGCGCAACGCGGCCGCGGGGTAGAGAGCTGGTAGCGTCAGGCTCGGGGGCATCGGCGTTGTAAGAGGCCGCCAGGGCAATGATGGAGCGGGCATTGGGAAGAAGCTCTCGCGGCTGGCAGGCGAGGCGGGCGCGCTCCGGAGTAAACCAGGGCAGGCCGCTGAAGAGCCCCTGGTCGATGCGCTGGAGCATCACCTCCTGGGTTTCGGTGAAGGGCGCGGCGTCGGTGATGCCTGCGGCTTGGAACCCCAGGCTGCGAGCGCGCTCCTTGATGAAGGCGGGAGAGATTGGCACCGGTCAGCGGGTCGTTTCAGAGAGAGCGGAGTGGATAGGGATAACGCTGCCAGCCAGCCACGCCTGGATGATCTCGGCATCGTGGTCAAAAGCGAGCTCCGGCAGCGCGGACGGGTGGAAGAAGCCGACCTCGGTGGTCTCCGGCCCCGCGGTCGGCGCGCCGCCCACGACAGAGCCGGTGAACACCACCAGCACGACAGGATTCCCGGTCTCCGAGTAGACGGCAAGGAGGCGCTCCAACTGCACCTCTACCCCCGTCTCTTCCTTCGTCTCTCGATAAGCGGCGTCCTCTAGGGCTTCTCCCTCGTTGACGTAACCGGAGGGGAAGGTCCAGAGGCCGTTCTTGGGATCGTGGTTGCGGCGGCCCAGGAGCACCTTGCCCTCCTTACCGGTAATCACAGCCACGGCTACTTTGGGGTCACGGTAGTAGACGAAGCCGCACTGCGGGCAGGTGGGCCAGGAGTGACCATCGTGGTCTTGTTCTTCCAGAGGGGTAGCGCATCGGGTGCAGTAACGCATAGTTTGGCAGCGTCCAAGGGCTCATAGCGAGCAGTGGAATCATAGCAGAGGGGCGCGGGCAGCACAATTTGGGCTGGGCCATTTTGGAGGAACAACAAAACAAGCGGCTCTGGTGAAGAGTCGTCCAAAGATGCCAAGTGGCAGGCGCGTCCCTAGTAGGGGGAACGCTTGAGGGTCTGTGTCTTGAGAAGGAGGTGTACGTTGCCCAGCCCGCTCTTTAGGGAGCGACCGGACGAGAGTTGGTGGCTAAGCGCTGGCGCTCATGTAGCCGTTATAGACCAACCACCCCTTGCAAGACTCGCAGGAGACTTCCTCTACCGTGCCTTCTTGGATATCGACGTCGATGTCCTCGGTCTTGATGCGGCATGCAGTCTCGGCAACAGTAGGGTGCATGAAGTGCACTTCTGCTCCGTTGTCCTCTGCCATCCGCGCGACCATTTTTGGCCTGGGTGCTCGTGTAACCATGTGGCAGAGTATAGCACCAGGCGTGCGGAGGGGGAAGTATCTTCCAGGCAAAGGGATAGGGTTGGAGGCGAGGACACCGATCAGTGAACCTTTTAGGGCCATCCGGCTACTTACTTAGCGAGGGGGTATGCTTAAGATGCAATATAGCCGGGTTAAAGAGCAAAGTGTAGTGCAAGATCTATACCCTCAACAGGAGCAGACGGTCTGGGAGACGTTGCTGACGCGCATTGGCGCGGGCGATCAGGACGCGCTGGCGGATCTGTACGCTCGGGCGCAGCGCCCGCTCTTCCGCTATCTGTGCCAGCTTACTCCTGACCCCCGTCAGGCCGAGGAGATTCTGCAGGAGACCCTCTTTGCGGTATGGAAGAGCGCAGGAAGCTTTGAGGGACGTTCCTCAGCCCTCACGTGGGTCTATGGCGTCGCCCGGCGTCAAGCGCACAACGTCCTGCGTCAACAGGGCGTCGACCTCGCCGGAGAGAGCGCACTGGAGGAGTTAGTCGATCCTGACCCGTTGCCGGAGGATCATCTGCTGGCTGAGGCAGGTGTCGAGGAGATTACGCAGGCAATCCAAGGGCTTGCGGCGGTGCACCGAGAGGTGCTGACGCTTACCCTGGTCCATGGCCTGGCATACAACGAGATTGCAGAGATTACCGGAGCGCCTTTGGGCACTGTGAAGAGTCGTCTGAGCAACGCGAGACGAGCGCTGCGTAAGGCGTTGGGACATTGAGTAGGGTGGGTGAATAGCTATGAGCGAGCATGTATTTGAACTGTTGCCGGCGTATAGCGCCGGATCTCTTGAGCCGAGCGCGGCGGCGGAGGTAAGCGCGCACCTGGCTGCATGTCCGTCCTGCCAGCACGAGCTGTCGGAGTGGCAGGCGGTTGCGGTTGCGGCACAGCAGGCTACCGGCGCAGCGACGCCTTCCCGTGGCCTGCTGGACAGGGTGTACGAGCGGATAGAGGCATCGGAACGCGCGCCGCAAGTGCGGCCGTGGTGGTTGCCGGGCTGGCTGCAGCAGCCACTAGCACGACGCGCCTTTGCCGGCAGCGGCGCGGTTGTCGCCATTGTGCTCCTCTTAGCGTTGACCCCCGTGGGCTCTTACGCTCAGCGCGTGCTGGATGTTTTCCAGCCCCAACAGTTTGTGGCCGTGCCTATCACCATGGCGGATATGGAGGCGCTGGAGACGTTGAGCCGCTACGGCGAGTTCACTCACGAGGGAGAGGGTGATGTCCAAGATGTGAATGGGGCGGCGGAGGCCGAGAGCGCCACAGAGATTGCGCTCCGAAGTCCTGGGTGGCTTCCCGAAAGTGTGACGGAGTCGCCGGCCTACTCTGTGACCCCGCAGTTTGCGATCTCCTTCACCTTCAGTGCAGAGAAAGCAGAGGAGGCCGCAAAGGAGGCAGGCAAGGAGCTACCGCCACTAGCCGACAATATCGATGGCAGCTCAGTAGAGATAAGTTTAGGGATGGGCGTTATCGCGTTGTACGGCGGTACTCAGAGTTCTGAGCACGATGGCGCTGGCACGGACGATGGGGCTGTCAGGCCCAGCCAGGTGAGCGATGCAGTGCCGCAACTGATGGTAGCGCAGGCCTATCCACCTACTGCGACCTCCACCGGCGCGTCGCCTACGGAGCTGCAGGACTATATCCTCAGCTTGCCGGGCATCTCCGATGAGCTGGCGAACGCCGTTCGCGCCATCGGTGACCCGACTGAAAGCTGGCCTGTCCCCGTGCCGCTGGGCGAAATGGACACCCGCGCCGTGACGGTTCAGGGAGTTCCCGGGACGGTCTTTACGGAGAAGAGCGGTTTTGGGGCCGCAGTGATCTGGCTGAAGGATGGCTACCTGTTTGTGGTGGGCGGCCCACTGACCGAATCAGAGGCGCTGGCAGTTGCCGACTCCTTGCAGTAACCGCGCTACCCGTTTGCACCGTATTGCGCGGCTCCCGGCTTGGGCTACAGTAGAGAGATGAGCACTAGCCCCCAGGGAGTCGCTGTTAACGCCCAAGCAAACGACGGCTCCTTAGCTATTGAGACGCGAGACCTAACCAAGACCTACGGTAAGGTTGCGGCCCTGGCAGGGCTCACTATGTCCGTGCCTCGGGGGGAAGTCTTCGGCTTCCTAGGGCCTAACGGCGCAGGCAAGACTACCGTAGTGAAGCTGCTGCTGGGACTTGTGCGACGCACCGCGGGATGGGGCACAGTGCTCGGCGCGCCGTTGGGAGACCGTAACGCGCGTCGTGCTGTGGGGTACCTTCCTGAGCTGTTCCGCTATCAGGAGTGGTTGACCGCGCGGGAGGTACTGCGGCTGCACTGCGACCTGGCTGGCATCTCTCAGGAGCGCCGGACGCGTGAAGTGGATGCAGCGCTGGACACGGTCGGCCTGGTGCGGCGGGCAGACGACCGGGTGGGCACCTTCTCCAAAGGCATGCAACAGCGGCTAGGGTTGGGCGTAGCGCTGCTGGGCCGGCCGGAGCTTATCTTCTTAGACGAACCGACTTCTGCGCTCGATCCGGTGGGGCGATACGACGTGCGCGAGATCATCCGCTTGCTGCGGGAGCAGGGTAGCACCGTCTTCCTCAACTCCCATCTCCTGACCGAAGTGGAGCAGGTGTGCGACCAGGTAGCGGTGGTGAATCAGGGCAAGGTCATTGCCATTGGTCCGCTGGCGTCGGTCATTGGGGGCGCTGGTACGGTGCGGGTGCGGGCTACCGGCCTCACTGCTGCGGCGGAGATGGCGCTGGGCGCTTTCGGAGCGCTGAACGTGGAAGCAAGCTGGTACACCTTTCGCGGTCTGGAGGTCTCACGCGCCCCGGACCTGGTGGAGGAGATTGTGCGCCTGGGCGGGCGCATCTATGCCGTAGAATCGCAGCAGCAGACCCTGGAGGACCGCTTCCTGCAACTGCTGCAAGAGGACGGCGCATGAACGCGCCCATCTTTGTCATCATGCGGCTGACGTTACGGGAGGCCTCCCGCCGCCGGCTGCTGCATGCGGTGGTGGTTCTGACATTAGTGCTGGTGCTGGCCAGCGCCTGGAGCTTTGGGCGCCTGACCTCGATTCCATGCCAGAACGATAGCCCGTGTTCACCCACAGATATCCGGCTGCTGGCCGGCACGCTGGTCATCCTTATTACCTTCATGTACAGCTTCATCTTTGCCTTGGGGGCGGTGTTTGTGACCGCGCCGGCGGTGGCCGCGGAGGTGGAGTCGGGAGTTATGCTGGCGCTGCTGCCGCGTCCCTTGCGCCGCAGCGACGTTGTTCTGGGCAAATGGTTGGGCTGGGGCATCATTGTGAGCGGCTATACGGCTACGACCACGGGGCTGGAATTTGCGGCGGTACAGGGGTTCACCGGATACTCCGCGCCCTACCCTCTAACGGCTATAGCCTTCCTGGTGAGCGAGTGCCTGGTAATGCTCACGCTGGGGATGGTGCTCAGCACCCGGCTGCCGGCAATGGTCAACGGCATTGTCGCGCTGATGCTGTTCGGCCTGGCCTGGATGGGCGGCATCGCCCACGGCGTGGGCATCCTGCTGGAGAACGAGGAGGTTCGCAACGTTGGGCTTGCCAGCAGACTCATTCTGCCGACGGACGGCCTTTGGCGGGGCGCGCTGTACCACCTGCAACCAACCATTATGAGCGACCTGTCCCAGGGGGCTGGCCGCGCCATGGCGGCTAATCCCTTCCTGTCGCCCAGTCCGCCCGAGGCAGGGTTCATCCTGTGGTCTGCGGCGTGGGTTGCCCTCATGCTGGGGATCGCTGTGCTGGGTTTCGAGCGCAAAGAGCTGTAGGCCCGCTCTCGCGCGCCGGTCGGTTGTCGAACCAGACGCTTCCCCAGCCTTGACGCTGCTGAGAGCGGCTTTCTATACTGAAGATGTTCCACAGGCGCCCTTCTATGACACTACTCGACCGCCTTAACGACGACCTCAAGGACGCGATGCGCGCTCGTGACGAGCACAAGCTCTCCGCGCTGCGGCTGGTGCGCGCGGGCATCAAGAACGCGGAAGTCGCAAAGGGCGGGCAGCTGGACGAGGCGGGCGTGCTCCAAATCATCGGCAAAGAGGTGAAGGAGCGCAAAGACAGCCTCGTCGAGTTCCAGAAGGCCAGCCGCAACGACCTTATCGAGAAGGCGGAGCTGGAGATAGGCATCCTGATGGTCTACATGCCGGAGCAGCTCTCTCGGGAAGAAGTAGAGGCGGCGGCAAAGGCGGTAATCCAGCAAGTGGGTGCAGCCGGACCGTCCGACAAGGGCAAAGTGATGTCCGTGATCATGGGGCAGCTCCGGGGCAAGGCCGACGGCAGCGAGATCAACGCCGTGGTTACCGAGCTCCTCGCAGCGCTATGATGCCTACCAGCCTTCACGCTAACCTTCTCCTTGAGGGAGAGGGCATTTCTTTTGCTGGGAGCTGACGCGATGCGATTTGGAGTAGTGACCTTTCCCGGCACCTATAGTGACGCCGATTGCTTCCACGCGCTGGACACGGTGCTGCACCAGGAGGTGCGTTACCTCTGGCACAAGGAGACCGACCTTTCAGGTATTGACTGTGTAGTGCTCCCCGGCGGCTTCTCCTACGGGGACTACCTGCGCTGCGGCGCCATCGCTCGCTTCTCGCCGATCATGGCATCGGTGATTGAGCACGCGCAGCGGGGCGGGCTGGTCCTTGGGATTTGCAACGGCTTCCAGGTGCTGTGCGAGGCGGGGCTGCTGCCCGGCGCGCTGCTGCAGAACCGAGACCTCCAGTTCCACTGCGAGTGGACCAACCTGCGCACGGAGAATACTTCGACGCCCTTCAGCACGACGTTGCAGCCGGAGCAAGTGATCCGCGTGCCCATCTCCCACGGGGAGGGCAACTACTTTGCGGACGCGGAGACGCTGGCGGCGCTGGAGGACAAGGGCCGGGTAGTGTTCCGCTACGGCACGCCGGAGGGGCAGATCACCAACGCGGCCAACCCCAACGGCGCAGCCAACAACATTGCGGGGATTGTGAACGAGCGGGGGAACGTGCTAGGCATGATGCCGCACCCAGAGCGCTGCTGCGAGGATGCCCTGGGCGGGCGGTACGGACGGTCTGCTTATTTTTCAATCGATTATTGAGAGCGGAGTAAAGGTATAGCTAGCATGCCTGTAGAGAAGGCACGCGCTAACGAGTTTCTTGTGCCGTACCCGAATGGTGAGTCCTCTCACCAACTGTGGGTTCATTTTCCTCACCGTCACAGCGGATTTGTTGACACATCGGACCAACGGGTTACAAAATCTTACGATCTGAGGTTAATAAATATGACAGGAGGCTCTCTAAGTGTATAGGTGTCTCGATAGCGAGTGAAGCAGCACTTGACCAAGAGATAGCCCTCAGCCGGGACGAGTACGCCCTTATCGGTGAGCGGCTGGGGCGGGAGCCCAACGCCCTAGAGCTGGGCATGTTCGGCGCGCTGTGGAGCGAGCACTGCGGCTACAAGAACTCCAAGCCGCTGCTGCGCTTGTTCCCCACACAGGGCGAGCACGTGCTGGTGGAGGCGGGCAAGGAAAACGCCGGCGTGGTGAACATCGGCGACGGGCAGGCCATTGTCATGAAGGTGGAGTCACACAACCACCCCTCGGCCATCGAGCCGTATCAGGGCGCTGCCACGGGCGTGGGCGGCATCGTGCGGGACATCTTCGCGATGGGCGCGCGGCCCATAGCGCTGCTGAACTCACTGCGCTTCGGCCCGCCCGCGGAGGAGCACAACCGCCATCTCTTTGGCGGCGTGGTGAGCGGCATCTCGAACTACGGCAACTGCCTGGGCATCCCCAACGTGGGCGGGGAGGTGGTCTTTGACCCCAGCTACAGCGGCAACCCCCTGGTGAACGCCATGTGTGTGGGCCTTGTGCAGGCCGACCGTCTGATGAGCGCGCGCGCCAGCGGCGCTGGTAACCTGCTGATGCTGGTGGGCGCAGACACGGGCAGGGACGGCATCCACGGGGCGTCCGGTCTGGCCTCCCGCACCTTTGAGGAGCAGCGGGAACTGCGCTCCGCAGTGCAGGTAGGCAATCCCTTTATGGAGAAGCTGCTGCTGGAAGCGTGCCTTGAGCTGGCCCAGACGGACTGGGCGGTAGGATTACAAGACCTGGGCGCAGCGGGCCTCACCAGCGCAGCCGTGGAGTGCGCCGCCAAGGGCGGCTGCGGCATTGAGATAGACGTGCTGCAAGTGCCGCGGCGGGCCGCCGGGATGACGCCCTACGAAGTAATGCTCTCGGAGTCCCAGGAGCGGATGCTGGTTATCGTGAAGAAAGGGAACGAGGACAAGGTGCGGGCGCTCTTCGATAAATGGGACCTGACCTCGGCCATCATAGGACAGGTCATCGACGAGCCGGTGGCGCGCATCAAAGAGGGCGACCAGGTAGTGGCCGAAGCGCCGGTAGAGGTTCTGACCGAGGCTCCCCAGTACCGCCGCGAGGGCGTAGAAGCTGCCGCCATTTCGGAGCTGCGGGCCTTTGATTTTTCTACAATGCCTGCTATCCCGCCGCTGGGTATGGACTGGGACTGGCCGGACGTGCTGCGCGTGCTGGTCGGCTCACCAAACTTGGCCAGCAAGCGGGCGGTCTATCGTCGCTACGACCACCAGGTGATGACCAACACGGTGGTGCTGCCCGGCTCCGACGCGGCGGTGCTGCGGATCAAGGGCACCAACAAAGGCATCGCACTGGCGACGGATGGCAATGGTCGCTATTGCTATCTCGATCCCTACATGGGCGGCGCGATTGCGGTGGCCGAGGCTGCCCGCAATGTGGTGTGCGCGGGAGGCAAGCCCATAGCGCTGACGGATTGCCTGAACTTTGGCAACCCGGAGCGGCCGGAGGTCTATTTCCAACTGGAGCAGGTAATCCGGGGCATGACCGAGGCGTGCGAGAAGTTGGGTATTCCAGTCATTAGCGGCAACGTGAGCCTCTTCAACGAGTCTGCCGGACAGGCCGTCTACCCTACGCCGGTGGTGGGCATGCTGGGCTTGCTGGAGGACGTCTCCAAGCACTGCACCATTGCGTTCAAGGCGGAAGGGGATGTGGTGTTCATACTGGGCTCCGACCTGAGCGACCCTAACGCATGCCCTCCGGAAGCCCTGAGCGGCAGTGAGTATTTTGCGTATCTCCAGGACCTAGTGGTGGGACGGCCAACCATTGACCTGGACCTAGAAGTACGGGTGCAGCGCGTGTGCTTGGAGGCTATCCAGCGCGGCTGGGCCCGCTCCACCCACGATTGCTCCGATGGCGGGCTTGCAGTAGCCCTGACGGAGTCCTGCATTGCCGGCGATATTGGTCTGGACGCGGCGGACATCCCCAAACAGGAGAACTTTGATAGCCTGCTCTTTGGCGAGCAGCAGTCGCGGATCGTGATCTCAGTTGCGCCGGAGCACGCAGAGGAGCTGGCAGCGCTCGCCGCGGCGTCGGACGTACCCGTCACGCGACTGGGCGTCGTGGGCGGGCAACGGCTGCTCCTTGGCGACTGGATCGATGAATCGATCCCGCGGCTGGAGAATTCGTGGGAAGGTTCCCTAGAGCGGGCCGTGCGGGGGTAACGGCAGAATCAGAATGACAAGGATACAGCGCGTTGCGAGGCATTCACTCGCGCGTCCTGAGCAGCGTTGCTCACTGTCATTCTGAAGGAGTCGCTTGGCGAGGACTGAAGAATCCACTACCTTACGCCGCACCGTGGATTCTTCGCTCCGCTCAGAATGACAAATTACACCGCACGGTTGTGGCTAAGCACACAGCTTCCACCCCTCTTCTTGCTTCTTAGTGGGACATGGCTAGAATAGGAGACTAGAACTCCTATGAGCGCCTTTAGACCCGGCAAAAACGATTTCCCCGCTCCGGAACTGATCTTTCCCAGCGATAGATTGCTGCAGGAGCAGTACACCAGCGCGCTAGAGCTTCTCTCGCAACACCTGCAGCGGCCTTCGGTGACCCTGTGGGCGCGCGAGGTGGAGCAGGCGGCCGCGCTGGAGGCAGAGGCTCGGGAGGTGACGCGCGCGTTGCTCGCCGCTGGGCCGTTGGTTGTGCCCTACCTGCAGGACGAGAGCTTCCGCAGCTGGCTTGCCATGGGCCGCGAGGTGGGAGAGCGGACGCCGGAGGCAGAAGCGCCATACTACCTCTCCACACCAGCCGTCCTAGAGCACCTGAGCGCTCAGGCGCTGGTACCGTGGACAGACCTAGGGTTGGAGTTTGTGCGCCGCGACCGTAGCGGCGGCGAATGGATGGCGGAGTTCTTCCGAGCCAGCGGCGAACTAGCTCCAATGGCCAGCTATAACGAGCTAGTTCGTATCTGCAGCCTGCTGGTGCCCCTGGCCTGGCGTAAGGCGCTGGACCCGGACATCACCTTTATGGCGTTGCGCCACGGGTTGGGCACCCTGGGAGCGCGGGAGCGGCGGCAGAGTCTAACCATTGCAGAGCAGATTGCTCGGCTGAACCCGTGGCTGCTGGGCGTCCATCTCTTAATCGGGTTTGCCCGCCTGTCTGAGCACTCCACGGTGGAGGCGGAGCGGGTGCTGCAAGACCTTTTGCAGCTTGCTCACCTACCCGCGGAGCAGCCGCCGACCTACTGGCGAGAAGTGGGCGTAAATATCGCAACCGTGCCCACCGCGCAGCTGGAGCCGCTGCTCTACTGGACAACCCGAGTCTGCAGGCAGTCGCAAACCGCAGGGCTAGAGCTGCTGCGTAGCTGCAATACCGTCGCGCGCTATCTCACGCCGCAGACGTTGGCGGAATGGTGCCAACGGGGTGAAGAGTTGCTGCGGACGAACGAGGCGGAGGGGGTAAGCTACTTCCGCTTACAATCCCGTCTGGCGCAGGATGGGCTGTACCACCTGAGCACTGGCATCGCTTTGCGTGAAGTGCGGGAGGTGCTGAAGCTCTACAGCCAGGCTCTCATGGGCCGGGGCATCAATATCCTTCCGGTTGAATCCGCGCGTCGCGGCGCCCACGACTGGGTCGCCAACGAGCAGGCGCTGGCTCTGTTCTCACCCTCATTTTTCAACGAATTCGCCTCTAAACAAGAGAACTTTGAGGCACTGAAGGTCATGGTGACGCACCAAGCGGGCCACCTGGCTTTCGGCACGTACGACTTCGACTTCGAAGGGCAGGGGGAGCTGTTCGGCGCGCTACGGCAGCGGGTTGAGCCGGACGGCGCGAAGGGCGAGGGCGATTACCGTCGCTTCTTCGACCTGTTTGCCGACCGGGAACTGGCGGAGACGGCGTTCACCCTGGGCGAAGACGCGCGCATCGATACGCTATTGCTAGGGGAGTACCGCGGCCTACGGGCGTCCCTTAAGCGCATCCAAGCGGCCAGCCTGCAGCAGCGCCCATCGCTGATGGATCTGCCGATACGAGAGCTGTTTCTGGAAACGCTGATGCACATGAGCGTCGCGCCGGACGCATCGTACCGTGTGCCGCGGGAGTTCGCGCCGTCGTTCCAGTCGGGCGCGGGCATCTTGCGTCTGCTTATGGAACGGGAAGTAACCCCGGAGGACGTGGTGGAGGCGGCGCTGCGGCTCTATCTCATTGCGAGCCAGATCCCGAATGTCCCGGCGAGGGCGATTCCAGAAGATGCGTGGGAGCAGCTTCGCCTATCTGAATGTGAGTACGATCCATCTGAAGAAGACCTAGACGCGCTTGCACAGGAGTTCGATGCGGTGAACGGCGCGGCGTCCATGGCGCTGTCCAATGAAGGGGACAAGTCTAGCGACGGTGTGGGCGAAGAGTCGTTCAACGCGCCGCCGCAGATGTCGTACCGCTGGGACCCCCGTACGGAGGTGATGCAACAGCTTCTTCACATGATGCAGGATCCGGAAGAGGAGGGCGCCCAAGAGCTTCCGCCCCCGTCGCGAGAAGCACAACAGGAGTTGCTGAAAGAGCTCTTTGCCAAAGAAGAAGACGACGCCGATACGATGCTGGAGTGGGAGGAAGAGGAGCCGGAGCAGGTGGGCTTGCGGGACCTGCAGCAGTCGTCCCCGTTAGTGGGGAGCGTGGCCGAGAATGAGGTGACCGTCTTCCACTACGACGAGTGGGACTATCGCATCCGCTCATACCGCCCCAACTGGTGCCGGGTGAACGAGCGCAAACTCAAGGAGAGCCCTGCGGAGTTCTACCAGCAGACCCTGGACGAGTACGGACTGCTGGTGCATACGGTGCGCCGTCAGTTCGAGATGCTGCGGCCGGAGGGTATGTCCAAAGTGAAGCGATTACTGGACGGGGAAGAGATAGACCTGGATGCGGCAGTGGAGTACATGGTGGACCGCCGCTCCGGGCATAGCGTGATGGACAAGGTCTACTGGCGGCGTCGCAAGACGGAGCGGAGCGTGGCGGTCGCGTTGCTGCTGGACATGAGCCTATCTACCGACGAGCATATCGGGCAGGAGCTGCCGGCGCGACCGGCGGTTTCAATGCAGCCGAACGCCAGCCGCAGCAAGCGCATCATCGACCTGGAGAAGGAGGGCTTGGTGCTGCTCACCGAAGCCCTGGAGCGGTTGGGCGATCAATATGGCATCTATGGTTTCTCCAGCGCGGGCCGGGGTGACGTGCAGTTTTATGTGGCCAAGGATTTGGACGAAGCCGCCTCTGCAGACACCAGGGCGCGGTTTGGCTCCATCGTCCCGCTGCAGGGGACACGCATGGGCGCGGCGCTACGCCACACCACCACGCACCTGCTGCGCACCCAAGCCAAGATCAAGGTGCTGCTGATGCTGAGCGATGGCCGTCCCCAGGACCGGGACTACGGCACAGTGCCCTGGGAGATGGAGCGCCCCTTTGTAGGGAGGTTCCGTCCCGCGGATGCAACGCTGCAGAACCTGCGCCCCAGCGGCTCTATGGTGGATGAGCAGACCTACGCCGTCCACGACACCAAAGAGGCCATCAACGAGGCGCGGGCAAGCGGGATCACGCCCTTCCTTATCTCAATAGACAAGGGCGGGTCAGACTACCTGCGGGAGATGTGCGGAGACATCGGTTATGAGGTGGTCTCTGATATTGAGGCGCTGCCGCGGCGGCTGCCATCGCTCTACCGCCGCCTGACTACCTAGCTCCCGTAACCCACCATCGCGTCCCGGATCACCAAGACGCTCGCTCTGTGCCTTAGGAAGGACTGCTCTACTAGGAGCCGCCGTACGGTGGGCTTCTTTGCGCGTGACGCGTCCTCCCGTAGAATAGGCGCAAGGTAGGCGCTGCTATGTATCAGGACACTATTGTTGCGATCGCGACCCCGTTGGGCGAGGGCGCGCTAGGGGTCGTGCGGATGAGCGGCGCGGAGGCGTTCGCTATCGCGAGACGGGTCTTCAGCGGCCGGCTGGAGGACCATCACGTTGTTTACGGTCACCTGCGGGAGCCGGATACCGGAGCGCTTGTAGACCAAGCTATGGGTGTCTATCTGGCCGCGCCCCAGAGCTACACGCGTGAGGACATGGTGGAGTTCACCTGTCATGGCGGCGCGCTGCTGCTGCAACGGGCGCTGGAGGCGCTGCTGCGGGAAGGCGCGCGGCAGGCGGAGCCAGGGGAGTTCACGCTGCGGGCCTTCCTGAACGGCCGTATTGACCTGACCCAGGCAGAGGCGGTGCTGGACGTGATCCAGGCTAAGACGCAGCTGGGGTTGAACCTGGCGCTGCAAGGGCTGGAGGGCAGGCTGTCTAAGCAGGTACGGGAAGCCCGCGCCGCGCTGCTGGAACCCCTGGCCTATCTCACCGCCCTTGTGGACTTTCCCGAAGACGAGGTGGGCCAGCAGGATGTGGACGGCGAGTTGGCGGCATGCCTGCAACAGCTGCGCAGTTTGCTGGACAGCGCCGATCAGGGGATGGTGTACCGCCAAGGAGTGCGCACTGCCATTGTAGGGCGGCCAAACGCGGGCAAGTCCAGCCTCCTCAACCTGCTGCTGGGCCGGGAGAGGGCCATCGTCACAGCTACACCGGGGACAACGCGGGACACCGTAGAAGAGGTGGCGAGCGTCAACGGCGTGCCCTTTGTGCTGGTGGATACCGCAGGGATACGGACGACCGTCGACGCAGTAGAGGCGCTGGGGGTCGAGCGCAGCAGGCAGAGCATCGCCACCGCGGACATGGTACTGCTGGTAGTGGACACCAGCGAGCCGCTGGACGAGGAGACTTGCGGAATTGCTGCGGCCTTGGCGGACAAGCAGGTGCTTGTGGTAGCGAACAAGCGCGACCTGCCCGACCGATTATTTTTTGATGGGAAGCCGCAAGCTCCCGCGATGTTGCTGGCCTCGCTGCGAGGCGCCGGTAAGGATGCGTGGCCGTGCGTGGGCCTTTCTGCACTAACGGGAGAGGGGTTCGATGCGCTGGCGGAAGCGATGACACGCGCGGTGCTGGGCGGACGGGCGGCTAACGCTGACGCGGCGATGGTGACCAACCCACGGCATAAGGTGGCGCTGGTGCAGGCGGTGGGTCACTTGGAAGCGGGGCTAGCGAGCTACCGGCAAGGGATGCCCGCGGACTTTGTGACCATTGACCTTACTGCGGCGGTGGCTGCGCTGGGAGAGATCACCGGAGAGAACGCCGAGCAGGACTTGTTGGACGTAATCTTCAGCAGATTTTGTATAGGGAAGTAGTAGCTGAAGACGGATTGCCGCCACTGTCAGAGGATGCGCACTCCTTCGGAGAGTCCCTCAGCATGACGCGGCGCGGGCTACAGGTGCTCTAGCGCGTCTTCATCCAGGCCGAAGAAGTGGCCTACTTCGTGCACCACGGTCTTGCGTACCTCTTCCACTATCTCTTCGGTAGTACGGCACACCTCTTCAATGGGGCCCTGGTAGATGAAGATGCGGTCGGGTAGGCGGGTCATACTATCGCGGCCGTACTCGGTGAGTGGGTAGCCTTCGTAGAAGCCAAAGAGGGTGTCCTCCTCCGGATCCATGCCCAAGCTCGCCAGCAGTTCGTCCTCCGGCCAGCGGTCTACTTGCACCACAACGTCGTCAAGGTGGGCCTTGAAGGCATCTGGCAACGCTTCCAACGCCTGGATGACCAGCTCCTCAAAGGCTTTGGGGGGTAGCTTCATGGGGATAGGATAACTGGTTTTAGGGTCCTCTGTCTGTGCGTATCAACGGCTAGCTAACGGGCAATAAGCGTCCTGCTCGTCCTCCACCGGGCGCCCTCCCAAGGCGAGTCGCCTCTGGCGCCGGGATGGGCGGATAGCTAGCCGCGTTGACTGTGCATCCCAGAAGTACCTATACTCAGCCAGTTTTCTCATCGTTCCGCAATCCCTTTGCGCGGGCAGCACGCGATGTGCTGGTGGAACCGGCCCCGGTCATACAAGCGGCGCTACACCAGGCATGAAGGGAACGGTGGAGGGAACCCAGACTATTGGGAATAGGGAAATCGGTGAAGGAGGTCTCTTATGGCAGATACCCTAGAAGAGCTTAAGAGAAAGGGCGTCTTATCCCATCGCATTCTGTCGATGACCGGCAACATGGGCGCTGGCACGGGCCACGTGTTTGTGCGCACGCCGGAGGGCAACGAGTTCCTCGCGCGGTCCCGCCACGCGGGCGACACGTCCCCCGCTTTCGTTAATGAAGATGCCTATCATCTCATGACTATGGATGGCAAGCCCGCAGAGGATATGGGGGACTGGGTGTACCCGCCTGAGCGGCACATTGCTATGGCCATCTTCAAGGCTCGCGCTGAGACGAATGTGGTCATCCATGCACATCCCATGTACCAGGTGCTGTGCAGCATTGCGAACGTCCCGCTGCGGCCTATAGTGGGCCCTGCCTATGGTGGTGAGGCCGTCACGGCAGCCGTGAAGGGAATCCGGGTGTTTCCCCGCACCAACCTTATCTCCAGCGTTGGGCTGGGGCGCGCCGTGCAAGCGACTATGGGGAACAACGACGCGTTGATCCTAAAGAGCCACGGCAATGTGATCACCGGCACAACTATCGAGACCGCTACGCTCCGAGCCATCTCAGTGGAGAGCTTGGCGAACATCTGCTGGGCGGTGGCAACCTCTCGCCGCGAGGCGTCGGACATCCTCAATGAGGACTTTGAGGAGCAGGTTAGCCCGCAGCAAGCCGCATCCATTGCTGCAAGCGAAGGTAACTCTCCGCTGTGGCCGTGGGACTACTACGTGCGTCTCATGGATGAGGGCGGCATGATGCCCGCGCTCGCAATGATCCGTCAGCGGTTTGGCCAGTAGAACTTGAGAGCCTAGGAGAAAATGATGGCTGATTCAATAGAAGTACTAAAGAGAAAAACCACGGAAGGGCATCACATCCTAGCCATGACCGGCAACATGGGGCCCATCACCGGCCATGTGTTCACGCGTGTGCCGGGGAGCGACGAGTTCCTGGCCCGTTGCCGCATGGGTGATGACTGGAGCCCCACTTGGACAGGCGAGGCTGCCCTCCACCGCATCAGTTTCGACGGGACCCCGGCGGAAGATCTGATGGGGTGGACGCCGCCGCCAGAGCGGAACATTGCGATGCCGATCTTCCAGGCCCGGCAGGACGTGGGATGCGTGATCCACGCCCATCCGTACTACCAACTCCTGTGCGGCATCACTGGCGTGCCATTGCAACCCATCTTGGGCCCGGCCTACAACAGTGAAGGGCTGCGCGCTGCCATGAAGGGCGTTCCGGTCTACCCGCGCTCGGCGCTTATTGCGAGCCCAGAGCTGGGGCGCGCCGTGTATGCCACTATGGGCAACAACGATGCGCTCATCCTGAAGGGTCACGGCAACGTTATCACCGGACGAACGGTGGAGGAGGCCGTCTCTTTGGCAATGGCCCTGGAATACCAGGCCCGGCATTGCTGGGAGATTGCGCTCACCGGTCGCGAGCCGGATGAGATCTCTATGATAGACATCGAAGAGATGCTGACCCCGCAGCAGGACGGCGCAATAGAGAGCAACGAGATGAACCGCGCGGCAGTGCGTCCTCCGGGATGGAATGGCTCCTGGGAGTACCATTTGCGGCTGCTCGAGGGCGGCGCAAAAATTCCGGGAGAGATCCTGGCCCGCAACCGCTAAACGCTGTAGTAGCCGGTTTCTCAAAGGGGGAGCCTCGTCATGGGGCTCCCCCTTTCCGACAACGGTCAGGCAACGAAAGAGCCCCTCGCCTTAGGCGAGGGGCTCTTGTTTACGCAGCGTTTGCTGGTAAGGAGTCTATTCCTTGTCCAGGCGGAAGTATTCCACGCAGTTGCCCGCGATCATCGCGTATTTCTCATCTTGAGGGACACCATCGAAGATGCGCTCCATCTGCGCCATGGAGTTGGGATAATCCGACTCCTGATGGGGGAAGTCTGTTGCCCACATCATGCGGTCTGTGCGGATGTGGTGCCGCAACTCAATGCCAATGGGGTCGTCCAGGAAGCCCCAAAAGCAGTGCTCGCGATAGTAGTCGCTTGGCTTCTGCTTGAGGGGCTTGAAGCCGAGGAGCTCCTCCGCCCACCACTTATGGCGGCCATAACGAGTGTCGGACATATGGTAGAACATGGGAATCCAGCCGCAGTGGGTCTCAGCGAAGTAGATCTTCAAGTTAGGGAACCTGTCGAACACGCCGTCCAGGACCATCTGCACCGCATTCAGACCGCCCGCCCGGTAGAAGCGGGAGACCTGACCGGGGAAGTCGATGTTGCTCTCGCGGCCGTCAAGCTGCTTGAGCCACTTGGAGAGCAGGGGGCCGGACCGCGGGCCGTTACGGTTGAGCTCAACATGAACGGTTATGGGCATCTCCATGTCCAGGGAGGCCGCCCAGAACTTGTCGTCGGGCTCGGTAGGCATGCCCTTATTGCTGGGGAAGGCGGTAAGCATGGCGCCCTTGAGGCCCAGCTTCTTGATATGCTCCAGCTCTGCAAGGGAATCCTCAATGGTGTTCATAGGGATGATGCCTAGGCCGATCAAACGGTCTGGAGCGGCTGCGCAGTACTCTTCTGCCAGCCAGTCGTTGTAAGCACGCACGACTGAGAGATAAGCCTTGTTGTCTTTGATGTTGCGCCACATGTTCGGGCCGCTAGCCTGGGCTGGATAAAGGACTTCAGCGTCAAGGCCGTCAATGTCCATCTCTTTGACGCGCTGCTCGCCGGGGCCGGTGCCGGGAGTAGTGGCGTAGCTCTGGCCGAAGGGCGCCCAGTTCTCGCGTCCTTTGCCGCCGTAGAGGTCTGAGGCCACTTCTCGGACATCAGAACCTTCAATAACCCAACCGTCGCCGCCGGTCTCCGTCTTCACCAACCGGGGTGCGCGATCGCGATACTTCTCTGGGATGCGGTGGATCCAATTCTTGGTATCGGTTTCCAGGTGGGAATCGGCAGAAACGATCTTATATTCCCTTGGCATGCTGTCTCCTTCTTAACACTGTGGAAAGGTCTGATTTACGCTAGTGACTGAAGTGTAATCTGGCGGCAAAATGAGTGTCAAGTTTGGTTAAGACGACAGGGCGCACAGGCTGGTTAGCGCCGAGCGTTGGCTTGATGTAACTATGCGGAGGCGTCTGCGCTGCGAACTGCCTCTCTTTGATTCGGCGCAGGACCGGGCGGCCTAGCAAAGAAGACGGCAATGCTGGAGAGGATAAGGGTGACGATAAAGGCCCAGAACGCGCCGTTGTAGCTGCCTGCCCTATCAAAGACCAAGGCGGAGAAGATGGGCCCGCCGAGGCTTGAGAAGAGGGTGAGCGGCATGAGGGTGCCGCGGATGGTGCCGATGAAGGCCCTACCATAGTAGTCGGCCCAGATCTTGGATTGAAGCATGCCGATGGAGTGGCTCAGGGAGCCGCTCACTAGGACGTATCCGAGCACGCGTAGGGGCGACGTGCTGAGCAGGAGGAACAGCAGGCCGACGATACGTCCGCCGTACGTGAGGATGAGGCCGTAGCGAGCAGGGATGTGTTCGGAGAGGATACCCAGGGGCCACTTGGTGACGAGGGCCACGGCATGGTTGAGGGCAATCACCCCACTTGCGACGCGGAGAGAGAGACCGATGTCGGTGTAGTAGGCCACCAGGTGGTAGAGAACGCCACCGTAGGCCAGGCTAGACAGGTTATTGGAGATTACCAGCGCCCACAACGCAGGTGTCTTCAGGGCGCTCCGGAGGTCCCATTTTGGCTCAATGGCGGCGCTCCTCGCAGGCGCATTTGAGCCGGGTGTGGCAGGCGCAGCTTCTATAGGAAGGTCGCCGTCCGGGCGGAGGCCCATGTCTTCCGGCAAGCGCCGCATGAACATGAGGGCTGGCGGCGCAATGGTCACCAGCACTATGACGCCCAGTACCGGCCAAGCGGCGCGCCAGCCGAATGTCGCGATGAGCACGGCGGTCAGCGGGGCAAAGAAGATCTGTCCTAGATTGATGCCCGCAGAGTTCACCGCCAGCGCACGGCCGCGCATGCGCACGAACCATTTGGAGACGGTTGAGGTGGTGACCAGGTTGCCCAGCTCGTTCAGACCGAGGGCCGCCGCAATGGTGTACAGGATGTAGAATTGCCAGGGTTCGGTGACACTGCCCATAAGCATGTAGCTTATGCCTGCCACCAGCGCGCACCCAGCCATTAAGTAGCGGGGGCCGTAGCGGTCCAGCAGGGTTCCTATCACTGGGGCCACCATGAGTGTGCCCAAGGTCTGCGCCGTCACCGCGGCGGTAAAAGTGGTGCGGCTCCAGCCCAACGCACTGCTCATGGGTTTAAGGAAGACGCTGAAGCTCGCGCCGCCGGCGCCCAAAGACACCGTTTGCGTGAGCGCACAGATGGAAAGGATTACCCAGCCGTAGTAGAAGCTGCGGCGCACAGGGGCGCCTTGCGCTAGGGGTTGGTCCATAAATCAGCTGACCTTTCTTGGGGCGGCTGGCAAAGTACGCGTATGATACCACCCGCCGTGAACGAGAGAAAGTTAGGCGGAAGAACCTAGCGGGTGAGGGCTTCTGTGGAGAGGGTTGCCTCTTGCTTCTTCTGGGGCGGCGTTGCGTAAAACAGGATGATGGCGGCTAAGGCGAAGGTCACGGCAAATACGACGAAAGCTGCGTCGTAGCTGCCGGCGCGGTCGTAGACGTAGGCGGCAAAGAGCGGGCCGCCTATGCTGGCCATAAGCGTGAAGGGCGTCAGGATGCCGCGGATAGTACCAAGAAAGGTTCTGCCATAATAGTCCGCCCAGATCTGCGCCTGCAGCACGGCAAAGGCATTGCCCAAAAGGCCGCTCATGATAGAAAAGATGTAGGCCCGCTCTACGCCTGTGCCAAAGACCAGGATGAAGGTTGCCACCGAACGTCCCAGGTAGTTGCCCATCAGGCAGAAGCGGACCGGTATACGCTCGGCGAGGATTCCCCAAACAAGCTTGGAGACGATGCCCGACACGTGGTTGAGCACAAAGACAAAAGTCGCGGCTTGTAGCGGCATACCGATGTCCTGGAAGTAGGGGATGGAGTGCACGGCGCTGGCAATGCCAAGGCTGGCGAGGTTGGTGGAGACGACCATGAGCCACAAGCTGCGGGTGCGGAGAGCCTCGCCAACGGTCCAGGAGACCTCCTCACGCCGGTTAGATGGTGGACGGGGGGAACCATCTGCGTTGACGCCGGCGACTTCGGGCTCATCGCCGTCAGGAAGCAGGCCCATGTCCTCCGGAGTGCGCCGCATAAAGAGAATGGTAGGCGGCAGCACAATCACCGCGATGAAGGCTCCCAGCAGTGCCCAAGCAGAGCGCCAGCCTATGCTGCTAATGAGGAAAGCGGAGAATGGGGCAAACAGAATGGTGCCCACGTTGTTGCCCGCCACAATGATGGCGAGGGCCCGGCCGCGCATCCGTATGAACCATTTGGAAACCACTACAGTGGTAACCAAACTTCCTATCTCATGAAGGCCGAGAGACACCGCGCCGGCGTACAGGACGTAGAACTGCCACGGCTCCGTCACGTTGCCGATGAGTAGATAGCAGACAGTAGCTATGACTGCGCCGGTCACCATGACCAGGCGCGGCCCAAAGCGGTCGATAATTATACCAACAACCGGATAGACAAAGAGATTCACCAGGTTCTGCAACGTGAGCGCGCCGGTGAAGATGGTGCGGCTCCAACCAAGCGCCTGGGTCATGGGGCCCATGAAGACGCTGAAGCTCGCGCTCCCTGCTCCGAATACGATGGCGTTAGTGATGAAAGAGCAAACGACTATAAGCCAGCCGTGGAAGAGCTTGCGTTTGCGGGGCGCAGGAGCAGGTGTAACGTTCACGTGCAGGTTGTGGTAGTGGTGAGTGTCGCCATGATAGCACGATGGGTTATGCAGAAGAATGCGGCCCGGCGGCTGTTAACGTCTGCACAGGCGTCACTAGTGTAACGCTCAGGCACGGGGAGTCGTTGGTCTATACAGGCGTGAAATGGTTATTAGGTAAGAAGCGGCCTCCGTTGCATTCAGGAAGCCGTGTAAAGCTGTCTTTGGAGGGCCGGCATACAAAGCTGGCTCTGCTCGCGTTCCTCGCATTTGGAGGGCTCGCGTTCTTTGTGCCGCCTCCTGCCATTGAGCCTGAGCCGCCCGTTACCATCTCCAGCCAGCAGGAGACAGTTGGCCTACGCCTGTTCACGGTGGCTACTGCCGGCATACCCGGTTCCCGCAGCCTATCAAGCGCTGATTCCCACTTCACCTACAGCTCTCCTGTTTTAGATGCGCCGCATGCGTTTAATGCAGTCGGCTTCGATTGGGCTGGCTCGCTTCCGCTAGGTGCAGACCTCATTATAGAAGCGCGCTCCAGTCAGGACGGTAAGGCGTGGAGCGAGTGGTACGCGGCAGGAGACCTGGATGCGCTCCAGGGCCACGGAGCAACTTCCACTGATCTTCTCTTCCTCCAAGGGCGATTCTTGCAGTACCGCCTCACGGTCATGGGCGCGTCGTCCGCCTGGAACGGCGACCTGGAGTCTGTAAAGGTAACCTATATTGATTCAACACAGGGGCCCACAGCCGATCAGGCATCCCAAGGCGGGCCGCTGATAAGCCGGCTAGCATCGCTGGTGCGGCCGAACGTGTTGGGACGAAGCGCTTGGGGCGCAAACGAGGTGTATCGCTTTGACCAGGGCAAGGAACTCACGCCGGTCATCTATGCGCCCGTGCAGAAGATAATCATCCACCACACGGCATCTACTAATAGCCCCCCCGATCCGGCAGCTTCCGTGCGCGCGATCTACTACTTTCATGCCGTTAAGCACGGCTGGGGTGATATTGGCTACAACTACATCATAGACCCGAACGGCAGAGTGTATGAGGGGCGCTACGGCGGCCCGGGCGTCGTTGGCATGCACGCGTTGCACTACAACACGGGCAGCATTGGCATTGGGCTGCTGGGCAATTTTGGTCAGGCTTCGCCGTCTGGGCCCGCCCTTAACGCGCTAGAATCGCTCATTCTTGCCAAGTCCGTGCAGCATGGGATCGATCCCAGTGGGAGAGGCCTCTTTATGGATAAGGATCTCCCCAACGTGGTGGGTCACCGTGATGTAGTGGGTACAACGTGCCCCGGCGATTTTATGTACTCATTATTGGCAGAGCAGCGGGCTCTGGCCAGCGCCAACCTACCGCTCTTAGGCCAAGCGTGGATAAAGGACACTACGCCAAAGATTATCGTGCCGGGCAGCGCGGTTCCCGTAACCTTGACGCTCCGCAACAGCGGCACTTCGCCGTGGGCCTCCACAGGCACAAACCCAATACGCGTGGGTTTCCGCTGGTATCGCGCGAACGGCGCACTCTATCAGGATGGTAAAAACTCTACTTATCTGACCCCATTGACGAAGGCTATTGCTCCCCAAGAAGACGGGGTCGTTCAAGTGACTTTGCAAGCCCCGACTGCCGCTGGGCACTATCTGCTGAAATGGGACCTCTTCCAGGAGGGCATCGGGTGGTTTGAAGAGCAGGGAAATCTTTCTTTGGAGCGCAAGGTTTTTGTGACTGCGCTGGCCGGCCTGCCCAATAGTGAGCTAGTTAAGCAACCCAACAATATCCTTGTCTTGTTCCCGCCGGAGCGGCTGCGCACGCTGCCACTCACAAGGTTGACGTTGCTTTCTAACACCAACCTAGTGGATCTGCTTCCAGAGATCATCAGTCTGCTGCCGAATGAACGGGTGCTCTCCTTCAGCAACGATATGTTGATCAGCTACTTGCCAGACGGGCGTCTCAGGACTTTCTCTATGGAGCGGATAAGGACATTCCCACTTTACGTGCAGCAACGCCTGGGCTTTGCGCCGATACCAATAAGAACGCCAGGCATGAATGACGCACTTACTCCCACGCCGGCTGCCCCTCAATACGAGCAGGCAGAAGGCGACGAATATCGCACGCCCACGCCTACGCCGACTCTTCCCGCCGTCAGAACACCAGGCCCATCGCGGCCCATCTACATTCCGCTAAACACACCAATTCCAACCGCGACCGCGACGTCCACGGCCACAGCTACAGCTACAGCTACGGGAACGGCGTTGCCCGGCGTGGCACCCTCGCCAGCCGAACCCTCTGGGATCCCAACCGCCACAGCGACGCCGTATAATGGCGTTGCCGACCCTGGCGGCTCAGTCGCTCCGTAAGCGCGGTCACATAGCTGCACCGCAGCAGTTGGGAGTGCGCAATGCGCCTGCTCTAGCAGGATAGTTCAGTAGCGAGTTCATGCCGCGCAAGAGCGAAACGAGATGATCAAGCACTGTAGCCGTATCCTCACCTTGGTAGCAATACTAGCTTTGGCGAGTGGCTGCTCGCTGCTTTCTGGCACGGACACAACTGAACAAGCGGACGCTACGCCCGAGGTACTCCCCAGCCCAACCTCTTCTCCTAGCCCTCCCAGCGCTCGGGCCAGCGGTCTGCCCGCCATCGCGGAAATTGCGGCAGAAGTGCGGCCGGCCGTGGTGTTCATCGCAACGCAGGAGCTGTCGCTAGACTTTTTCTTGCAACCAACGCAGCAGGAGGGCGCGGGCTCCGGCGTGATCTTTGATGCCGCTGGCTATGTGCTCACCAACAACCACGTCATTGAGAACGCGCGCTACATCCGCATCACGTTGCCGGACGGACGCACCTTTGAGGACATAACTCTGGTCGGCAGCGACCCGCTGACAGACCTGGCAGTGCTCAAGATAGAGGGAGAGAACCTCCCAGTAGCCAAGCTGGGAAACTCTGATTCGTTGCAGGTTGGTGACTGGGTGGTGGCTATCGGCAACGCATTGGGGCTAGACGGCGGCCCCACGGTCACTGCGGGCGTAGTAGGGGCCATTGGACGCTCTATCCGAGAGTCCAGTAGCGCAACGCTGGATGAGCTGATCCAGACGGATGCTGCCATCAACCCCGGCAACAGCGGCGGCCCTTTAGTGAACATGAATGGTGAAGTAGTAGGGATTAACACCGCCATCGATACTCGAGGACAGGGCATTGGCTTTGCCATCAGCATCAACCTTGCGCGGCCCATCATCGAGGAGCTGATCAAGACCGGCCGGATCGTGCGCGCCTTCATTGGCGTCAACGTGATGACCCTCAATCCCAACGTTGCCTCGCAGCTGGGTATTGAGCCTCGGGATGGCGTGGTCATTGTCGCGCTTACCCTGAGCGGGCCGGCGGCGCAGGCAGGCTTGCTCATAGGTGATATAGTAATCGCAATTGATGGCGAGCCGGTGATGACGGCGCGCGACATCCAAAGGACTATTCGCAGCAAAAAGCCAGACGAAAAGATTGCCGTGACTCTTATCAGGAATAATAAAGAGCAGACAATAACGGTAACACTAGGAGAACTTAGTGGCCACTAAAGACCCGAGTACGATTGTTCACTCGATCCTAAATGCGCTACGAAGGGCCGCTAATACAGGCCCTTCCTTTGTGCCAGGGCGAGTGCGCCTTGGATTGCTTCTAGCGCCGGTAGCTCTTGCCGCTTTTTATTCGCTGACCTCTGCGCAGGCTGCCTGGTGGTTCTTAGGCGGAGATCCTCTGAGCGGCGCACCGCGGCCTTATCAGCCGCAGCCGGCCCTCGTGCTCAGCTCCGGGACTCCTCCTGTTATTGAACCTATCGCAGTACTGCCCAGAGGTCTGGACCTGAAAGACTTCGAGCCGCCCAAAGGTACGCTGCATCCCAAGTTGGAGTCTGCCCTCAGCCAGCTGGTGCAGGCATCGCGAGACGGGAAAGAGCTACGAACGCTTTCGCGCTGGCGGAACGCGCCCCTCCTGCAAGAACGGCTAACGACGATCATCGAGACCCAGCCGGGACAGACCGCGAACGTCATCGCCTCGCTCCGACAGTTGGGACTTACAGTCAACAAGAGCTACGAGCATCTGGTGCAGGTACAGACTCCGGTCACCTCATTGTTGACGCTTGCCGATATGCCGGGGGTGCGCTTTGTGCGACGGCCGATGGACTTCATCCCTCAGGGTGTGACCAGCGAAGGCGTGCGCCTTATTGGCGCGCAGATGTGGCAAGATACCGAGTTCAGAGGGCAGGGCACTAAGGTGGCGGTTATAGACATAGGCTTTGCCGGCTACGATGAACTCAGGGGCACGGAACTTCCCGAAGACCTCCATGCCCGTTCTTTCATTGAAGGGCTGCCTGACATTGACTATATAACAGACCACGGCGCGGCCGCGGCAGAGATCCTCGTGGACGTTGCTCCTGACGTGGAGCTCTATCTGGTGGCCGTGTCCACAGAAGTAGAGCTGGCAGAGGCCGTTCAATGGTTGACGGAAGAAGAGGTGAACATTATCTCCTTCTCTCTGGGCGTGATTGGAGCGCCGTTGGACGGCAGCGGCATATTGGATGGCATCGTCAACCGTGCTCGGCGCAATGGCATCTTCTGGACTATCTCCACCGGTAACTTCGGTGCGGGCCACTGGCAGGGGACGTTTACAGACACCGACAACGATGGCTGGCATGAGTTCTCGTCAGGCACACAGCTCTTTCCGCTGGAGATAGGCGCAGACACTATAGGAGTCTTTTACCTGAACTGGAACGAATGGCCTGCCACGTCCCAGGATTATGGCTTCTACCTCTTCTGGGAAGGCATCAGCGGCACGCTACAGCTTATGGCGTTTTCAGATACCACTCAGTCGGGAGAGCAACCGCCGATAGAGCAGATCGTTTCCTTCTTTCCGCCTCGCGGGAAGTACTACATTGCGGTGAAGAAGCTGGAGGCCACTAGCAACTCACTATTCCACCTTTACGGATTGTTCCAGGATTTTCCTGAGGGCATCCCCGAGGGTAGCACCGTCAGTCCTGCTACGGCTGCGGGAGCGGTGGCGGTAGGCGCGACTAACGGCTTCGATCAGATACAGACCTATAGCTCCAGGGGGCCAACGGACGACGGGCGGATGAAGCCTGAGCTGGTAGCGCCGGACACGGTTTCGACGGTCACCTATGGTCGGCGCGGGTTCCCCGGCACGTCCGCGGCTGCTCCTCACGTTGCTGGAGCGGCTGCGCTGCTCCGTTCCGCCTATCCCACTATGAGGGCGGATGAGCTGCTGGCTTTCCTGCAGCAGCACGCGTTGAGAATAGGAACCGACGGACCGAATAACACCTACGGCGCGGGCCGCTTGCAGTTACCCGCCGCTCCAGACATAGAGCCCGTGGCTACCTCAACGCCTGTCGCGACTCCAACGTCTGGAACACCTAATGGGGATGCAACCCCAAGCCCCTCTCCCACGCCCACAGCGACTGTCCCAGTGTCTAGCCCTACAGGCGTGGCATGGCCGGACTACTTCCGCTACCTGCCCATAACTGGTAAGCAGGGCGCGGAGGGGCAGTAGCCTTCTCTCCTCTCCGCTTCGTGCGGCTGTGAAGACGCGCACAACGTTGACACCGCGGCGCGCGAGTGTTAAGTGGTGTTGTACTATGCTGTTTGCATGGGGTTTTGCATCCCATTAAAGGACGTTGTAGAGAGCAGGAGGCGATCATGACCACGACAGCCGTAGGATATAAGCAAGTTACCCTCAGCCACGGCAAGACCCGCTACATAGAAGCGGGGACGGGCCATCCACTGATTCTGCTACACGGATCAGGCATCGATCAGGGCGCAGACGACTGGCTGCCCTGCCTGGACATCATGAGCGAGCGCCACCGAGTCATCGCGCCCGACTTCGTGGGCTGGCCGCCCAGCGATACCGTGGCGAATGCAGACGCCTTCCCCACGCTGACAGATTTTGTGCGGGAGTTCCAGGACGCCTTGGGCCTCAAGTCCAGCTATGTGCTGGGCGCGTCCATGGGAGCGTGGATCGCCGGACTGCTGGCTTATGAGAGCCCCGGCAGAGTGGAGAAAGTAGTCATCACTGGCAACCCCGGCTTCAAGGGCAGCCCAAATGCGGGCATCGCCAACTGGTCCATGCCGCCGGACGATGAGGTGCAGGCATGGGTCATGAACGTGAACCGCACATCCGGCAACGGTGAGGCGGCAGTGCAGGAAAAGCTGGCGAAGATTCACGAGCCGGACGTGGCGGAGGGCTTTGCCAGCATTATGAAGACTATGGGGGATTCTACTAACCGGGCGCGCTACGCGCTCATGCGCCGCTTGCCCTACATCACCATGCCAACGCTGTTGCTCTTTGGCGACAAGGACCCAGCGATGAGTGTGGCGGATGAGGCGACCAAGCTGCTGCCCAACGGCGCCTTTGTGGCGCTCCCGGCCGGCCACCGGCTGCACATTGAGATTCCCGAGGACTTTAGCCGAGAAGTGGTGAAGTTCCTGGGCTAAGCGCCTTTCGACATACGTAGGGCATCTGTAGGGGCGTGATTTATCACGCCCCTACATCCTTTTCTGTCATTCTGAGGAACCCAGTGACGAAGAATCCACGAAACTCGTGGTTTGGTCGCTGGGAAGTGGATTCTTCGCTCCGCCCGCCTGCGGCGGGCAGGCTCAGAATGACAGTGCGAAGATGAAAGTGTGTTTCTACAGGAGTCATCTTATACCCGCCGAAGGGACAGGCGGATGCTGTGGCCTTCCACTTCTTGCGACTCGGTGTAGGCGTCGGAGGGGCCGGCGCTCGGCAGCGACGCGATCGGAGAGGGTCTCCTGGCGCACGTACTCCTCATGGGCGGTCATGACCTGAGCGACCTCCGCGCCGGCCTCGTAGAAGGTCTCGATGTGGTCTGCGATGTCAAAGCCGGCGTCCCGGCGCATGTTCTGGATGCGATGCACTAGCTCTCGGGCCAACCCCTCAGCGGCAAGCTCCGCCGTGACCTCCGTGGCGCACACAGCCACGTAGCCTGCGTCGCCTGCGACGGCGTAGCCGGGCCTAGCGGTGTACTCCACATTGAGGGCGGCTCTTGGCACGTCCCACTGGCCCACTCGCAGAGTGTCGCCAGCCTGCTGCACGGCCTCCGGTTCTAGTTTGGCGATCTCTGGCAGCAGTTGCGGCAGGTCCCGGCCAAAGTTCTGGCCGTAAGTCTTGGTGTTGAAGGTGACTTTGGACAGGGCGTAGGTGTCCAAGCTTTGGGTTGCTTTCACCTCTTTCACGTTCAGCTCCTCTGCAACCTGGTCGGACAGGCGTTGGAGAGCGCTGGCTTCGGCGCTAGTGCGCACGCGGAACAATGCGGAACCCAGGGGTTGGCGCACTTTCACGCCGGCCTTGCTGCGGGCGGCGCGGCCCAAGCTGACTAAACGCATCACCAGGCGCGTGTCCCGGTTAAGGTCGGCGTCAATGGCGTCGATGTCCGCGTCCGGGTAGTTGGCCAGGTGGACGCTCTCCGGCGCGCCGGCGTCCACGGAGCGGACAAGGTTTTGGTAAAGCTCCTCCGCCACAAAGGGCGTGAAGGGAGCAAGGAGCTTGGACAAGGTGACCAGGCAGGTGTAGAGGGTATCGTACGCGGCCAGCTTGTCGGCATCGTTCTCCGTCTTCCAGAAACGGCGGCGGCTGCGACGCACGTACCAGTTGGAGAGGTCTTCTACGAACTCTTGGATGCGCCGGCCGGCGTCGGTCGGGTTGTAGGCTTCCAGGGCGGTGCTGACCTCCTCGATGAGGGTGTTCAGTTCGGAGCGCACCCAGCGGTCGAGCTCCGAGTAGGGAAGGTCGCCGTGAACAGCCTTCGGGTCGTAGTCATCGATGTTGGCATAGGTCACGAAGAAGCTGTAGGTGTTCCACAGGGTGAGCAGGAACTTGCGCAGGCTCTCGCCCACCAGGTCCGCTGAGAAGCGGCGGGGGTTACCTGCCGGCGACGCGGTGTAGAGGTACCAGCGGAGCGCATCCGCGCCGTGGAGGTTGAGCACCGACCACGGGTCGACCACGTTGCCCTTGGACTTGCTCATCTTTTCACCCTTGCCGTCAAGGATGAGGCCCAGGCAGATGACGTTGCGGTAGGAGATAGGTTGAGGCACCAGGTCCGGGGCCACGCTGTTCAGGAGGGTAGCCAGCGCGTGGAGGGTGTAAAACCAGCCGCGCGTCTGGTCCACGGCCTCGCAGATGTAGTCGGCGGGGAACCAGGACTGGAAGGTGTCTTTGTTCTCTACCGGGAAGTGCCACTGAGCGTAGGGCATGGCGCCAGAGTCGAACCAGCAGTCAAGGACATCCTTCTGGCGCTCCATGGGCGCGCCGCACTGGGAGCAAGAGAAGACCACCCCATCCACGTAAGGGCGGTGCAGCTCCGTGTCCTCCGAATAGCCGAGCAAGCCCTGCTTTGCTTGCAGCTCCGCGCGGCTGCCCACGCACTCCTGGTGGCTGCAGCTAGGGCACTGCCAGATGGGCAGGGGTGTGCCCCAGTAGCGCTCCCGGGAGATGGCCCAGTCTACGTTGTTCTCCAGCCAGTTGCCATAACGGCCCTCACGGATGTGCTCCGGGTACCAGTGGATGAGGGCGTTGCTGTCCACCAGCTTCTGCTTCACCGCAGTAGTGCGGATGTACCAGGAAGGCTTTACATAATAGAGAAGCGGCGTGCTGCAACGCCAGCAGAAAGGGTAGGTGTGGGTGATTTTACCCTCACGCAGCAGCTGGCCGCGCTCCTGGAGGTCGCGGGTGATGATGGGGTCGGCGTCCTTCACGAACTTGCCGGCCCAGGGCACAGATGCGGGCAGGATCTCGCCCTTTAGGTCCACGTGCTGGATAAAGAAGAGGCCCTCACGTTTGCCGATCTCGAAGTCGTCCTCACCGAAGGCGGGGGCGATGTGGACGATGCCAGTCCCGTCCTCCATGGACACAAAGTCGCCACCGATGACCGCGTAGGTCAGGGGCTCCGCTTCTGCGTGGCGGTAGGGAAAGAGTTCGCCCGAGGCGCTGGTGAAGCGCTGCAGGGGAAAGCCAAGGGCGACAGGATCGAAGAGCGGCTGGTAGCGCAAGCCGACGAGATCGGCGCCGGTAACCTTGGCAAGGATTGTGTACTCCTCGCCAGCAAAGACCGCGGGAGCCAGGGCTTCGGCCAGGACAATGCGCTCCGTGTCCCCTTGGCGGACAGCGCCTTCGAGCGCCTCGGGCAACGTCCGCTCAATGACAAGATACGCTGCGTTCGGAGCGACGGCGGTGGCGGTATTGCCAGGGAGCGTCCAGGGCGTGGTGGTCCATGCTAGGACGTAGCTGGGCACCTGCTCATCTAACAGCACGCGGCGCAGCAACGCTCCGTTCTCCGAGCTGGTTGACCATCCGCCGGTGTTGGGAGCCACCCGAAACTTCACGTAGACCGAGGGGTCTACGGTGTTCTCGTTGTAGCCCAGGGCGACCTCATGAGAGCTGAGGGAGGTGCCGCAGCGCGGGCAGTGGGGCGTGGTCTTGTAGCCGCGGTAGACCAACCCCTTGTCCCAGAGCTGCTTGATGATCCACCAACCGGTTTCGATGTACTCGTTATAGAAGGTGACGTAGGCGTCCTCCATGTCCACCCAGAAGGCGATGCGGTCGGTCATGGCCTCCCATTGGTGGACGTACTTGAAGACGGACTCCTTGCACATCTGGTTGAACCGCTCGATGCCGTACGCTTCGATCTCCAGCTTGCTGGAGATGCCCAGCTCCCGCTCTACCTCCAGCTCCACGGGCAGGCCGTGGGTGTCCCAGCCGCCCTTGCGGGGGACCTGGAAACCCTGCATGGTCTTGTAGCGAGGGATGATGTCTTTAAAGATGCGGGCCAGCACGTGGTGGATGCCGGGCACGCCGTTGGCCGTGGGCGGGCCTTCATAAAAGGTGAACTGCGGCGAACCCTCCCGCTGGCTCACGCTCTTGCGGAAGGTATCTTGCTCCTTCCAGAATTGAAGGACGTCCTCCTCCAGCTTGGGGAAGCTCACTTTGCTAGCTACTGGTTTGAACATGGCTCACCTTCTTCTATGTCATTCTGCTCGCTCAGAACGACCGCGCCTTTCTGAGCAAACAAAAATCCCTCACGTCCGCAAGGGACGGAGGGACTCCGCGGTACCACCCTTTTTGCCCGCCTATGGCGGACCACTTATAGAGGCGCTAACACGCCCCTGCCAGGATAACGGGCGGTAAACCCGGCCAGGTCTACTTGCCGCGCACGGCGTTCGGCTGGCGGCTCAGGAGGGATGTTCGCTCGGGAGTGGCCGTCCGCTTGCACCGTACCGGACTCGCTGAGGCTACCGTGGCCAGGCTACTCGTCTCCGTCAAAGCCTTTGTATATTCAGCGTAGCAGGCGTGAGGACGGGTCGTCAAGAGATGGGCGGGACTAACTCGGCTGCGCGAGCCTGACGTTGGCGGCGCGGCGCTCCTCACCCACCTCATCTTCATCAAAGGAGCGGGCGCTGGCCATGAACTCCACCCGTGTACCGACCTGCAAGTCAGAGAAGTTGACGCGGATGAGCATGAATTTATGGAAGAAGAAACGGATGCCTTCGTCGGAGAGGATCCATCCGGACTCCTCTCTTGGATAGAGCTCTTCAATGGCTCCAAGCATGGCAAACTCCGGTTAGTGTGGTCTAGCAACGCCTGGGCTGTGCACGCAGCAGGCGGGAGTTGTTATGAGACTGAGGGTAGCAAGGCAAGCAGGATGGCGTCAACGGGGGCAACGGATTGTGGTATCGGTTCAGGTTAGTCTTTCCGGGAGCGTGAGGAGCGATTCTCCCAGACCAGCAGTCCTACGCCGCCGAGGGCGAGGGCTAAGCCAGACCATCCCCAGAAGCTCTGGCCGGTCATGGGACTGCCTACCAGCATTCCCATGCCCTGGACCATCCAGATGCTGCCCACCAAAAGGCAGAGCGCTCCAATGATGCGTGCCTTCTCGTGCATAAACTACTCCTGTAAGCAACCAGTATCGGTTGACGGATCAATACTTACGGTACAGGCTTCTCTAAATTAGCACTCTTTCCTTCGGAGTGCTAATTTCCTCTTGACAATGCCTCTGTGGCTAGCTAAGATTATTTTGATTTCAAGTTGAGTGCGGGTATAGCCCGCCTTTTCTTGGGCTATGGCCTTAGCAGTCAACTAGTGAGAGTGCTAATACAAAAATCTATGGAGGTTTTCTATGACTATGGCTATTACGGCCTCTAACATCACTCCAATGAGTGACCGCATTGTAGTGCGTCCCCTGGAGCGAGAAGAGACCACCCGAAGCGGCATTGTCCTGCCGGACACGGCGCGTGAGAAGCCCCAGGAGGGCGAAGTCATTGCTGCCGGCCCTGGCCGCATGAGCGATGACGGCAAGCGCATTGCGCTGGACGTCACGAAGGGCGACAAGGTTATCTTCGCAAAGTACGCGGGTACTGAGCTCAAGATTGAGGACATTGAGTACCTCATTCTTCGTGAGTCCGATATCCTGGCCAAAGTCGGCTAGGGCACTGAGGAGTAAGGGAATCAATGGCTAAACAGCTTGTCTTTGATGAAGATGCGCGTAGAGCGCTTATGCGGGGCATTGATGCCCTGGCAGACACCGTAAAGATTACCCTGGGCCCCAAAGGCCGCAATGTAGTCTTGGATAAGAAGTGGGGCGCTCCCACTATCACCAATGATGGCGTGACCATCGCCAAAGAGATTGAACTGCACGATCCCTTCGAGAACATGGGCGCTCAGCTCGTGAAGGAAGTGGCTACTAAGACCAACGATATCGCTGGCGACGGCACCACCACCGCAACGGTTTTGGCCCAGGCCATCATCCACGAGGGTATGCGCAATGTTGCAGCGGGCGCCAACCCCATGGCCGTGAAGCGCGGCATTGAGAAGGGCGTAGCGGCAATTGTGGAGCGCATCAAGGAGCTATCCACTCCCGTTTCCGGGAAGGATCAGGTTTCTCAGGTAGCTTCCATTTCCGCCGCCGACCCTGAAATTGGCGACCTTATTGCTGAAGTGATGGACAAAGTGGGGAAGGACGGTGTCATCACCGTCGAAGAGTCCAAGGGTCTCAAGTACGAGACCGAATACGTTGAAGGTATGAACTTTGACCGCGGCTACATCAGCCCGTACCTAGTGACCAACCCCGAGCGGATGGAATCGGTCATAGATGATCCCTACATCCTGCTCTATGAGAAGAAGATCTCCTCCATCTCTGACATCCTTCCGGTGCTGGAGAAGGTGCTCAAGGTCACCAAGAACGTGGTCATTATTGCCGAGGATGTGGACGGCGAGGCGCTAGCCACTCTGGTAGTGAATAAGCTGCGCGGCACGCTTAACGTGCTGGCGGTGAAGGCACCCGGCTACGGCGACCGCCGCAAAGCCATGATGGAAGACATCGGCATCCTGACCGGCGGCGTCCTCATTAGCGAGGATATGGGCCGCACCCTAGAGTCCGTGGATGTAGAAGAGCTTGGTCGAGCCCGGCGCATGGTAGCCACGAAGGACGAGACGACCATCATTGAGGGGCACGGCAGCTCTGAGGACCTCGAGGGTCGCATGAAGTCGATCAAGCAGCAGATGGATGAGAGCACCTCTGATTACGACCGTGAGAAGCTTCAGGAGCGCTTAGGCAAGATGGCCGGCGGCGTTGCCGTTATCCGTGTGGGCGCTGCTACCGAAGTTGAGCTTCAGGAGAAGAAGCACCGGGTAGAGGACGCGCTGTCTGCTACTCGTGCAGCGGTGGAAGAGGGTATTGTCCCCGGTGGCGGCGTGACCTACGTGAACGCTTTATCTGCTTTGGATGCGGTGAAGCTTGAGGGCGACGAGGCCACCGGCATCACCATTCTCCGCAAGGCCCTGGAAGAGCCCCTTAAGCGCATTGCGTACAACGCGGGCAAAGAGGGTTCTGTGGTTGTGGAGGAAGTGCGCCGACAGCAGAAGGGGGCAGACAACGACCTCAAAGTTGGCTACGATGCCTTCAATGATAAGTACTGTGACCTAGTGATGCAGGGCATCATCGATCCTGCAAAGGTGACACGGGCGGCGCTGGAGAACGCTTCTAGCGTGGCGGCGCTGGTCCTGACCACCGATTCTCTGGTGACGGACGTGCCGGAGAAGCATCCCGCTGCTGCCATGCCTCAGGGCGGCGGCGATATGGGCGATATGGGCGGCATGGGCGGCTTCTAGTCACCCTAAGCAAAAACATAAAAAGGGGCACGGCCATTTGGCCGTGCCCCTTGCCTTTAACTTAAGACCTACGGCACCCAGGCTCGCCAAGCATCCCAGGAATCAACTAATTGGGCCCATGCCGCATACCCTGCTGCTTGGGGATGATCACCATCTCCCGATGCCACTTGTTCCAACCATGTGCTATTGCGCCCCAATGAGGTAAAGCTCTCGAGATAGGGGATTTGTAACCGCGCGCAGAGCTTGCCCAGGTTTTCAGATATCTCCTCTATCCGTACGTTTTCCTCCTGGTAAGAGATTGGCGGTGGACCGACCATTAGCACTTGGTGCACTTGTTGGGCTTCTTCCAGGATTTGGCTAGTCGCCGTAAGGGTGGTTGCTAAGGGGATTTTCCGCGTCCCGTCTTCCACGTAGGCATCGTTGGTTCCGAATGAGAATACAAGGTGGCCTGGCTCATCCGGAAGGCGCCGCGCCGTCTCTTCCCGCCATCGCTTTGCGATATCAAGAGAGCTATCGCCCTGCACTCCGAGATTGTAATAGGTCACATCGTGACCGCGTCTGCGTGCCATTTGGCATAGTCGCCCGGTCCAGCCTAGATACTCCGGGTCTCCTGTGCCATTCACGAAAGAATCTCCAATAAAGCAAACGCGTGAGGCAGTCATTTGGTTAGGAATGAGTAAGACACGGCGCGATCTAGGATGGAACGCTTGCTCCAGGCTCAGGGGTCGGTGTCCCAGCTACGGGCGGGGTTGATGGCGCCAGAGCATTCGGTGTTGCCGTCGGCGTAGGAGATGGGTTGGGGAGCAGACGTCCACCTACCGGCGTTGGCGTAGGTGTTGGGAAAACGCGGAACGGCGGAGGAGCTCCGAAAGGCGTTGGAGTCGGTGAGGGGGTTGGGGTTGGGGTAGGCGTGGGCGTGGGCTGGCGAGCGCTGACCTCTTCCGGCGGCTGCTCAAATTCGTGCTCCTTCGCCCACTCTCGCGCTTCCTCCGGTAGTACTAAGAAGATCTTCTCTTCTATCTCTTCCGGCGGTGTGTTGGGCGCTGCGAGTTGCCCCGTAACCTTGTCTATCTTCACAGTGGTGTAGAGGTTGTCCCTTTCCCTAGGGATGGCGCCTTGAATAAAGATGTCCGTGTTAGTTTTTTCGCACTTGTCTGTAGGGAGCAGGCCGGAGGGTACACAGACCTCGGCGGAAACGATGCCAGGCGGTCGCACAAAGGCGGAGTGTGCCGTGCCCTCAAGGACGGTGGCTACGAATTCTTTCCAGATAGGACCTGCCGTAGTGCTACTGAAGCCATCGGTGAGCTCGCTGTTGTCAGAGTTGCCCATCCAAACGCCTACGGCCAGATCCGGCGTGTAGCCCATCTGCCAGAAGTCGCTGAGGAATTCTGTAGTGCCGGTCTTGATAGCCGCTGGTCGGAGGTCGGGGAGATCCAGAGTGTTGCCAAAGACAGGCGCACGCGTCTCACGGTCGGAGAGAATGTTCGTGATGAGATAGGCCAATTCCGGTGAGATTATCTGGCGCTCTTGGGCCACCGTAAACTCCTCTTTTATGTTGCCGTTTATATCCTCAATCTTAAGGATTGCGACAGGGTCCAATGTCCTATGGTTTGGCAACTGTTTCTCCGGGAGCACCGGGACGCCGGCCATCTTACCCCGGTTTGCGAAGACGCTGTACGCGTAGGTCATATCCAGCAGCTTTACTTCACCGGCGCCCAAGGTGAGGGACGGTCCGTACCAGCCCTGGCGGTTCAATGTGGTGATGCCCATTTTATGGGCGGTGTCCAGAACAGCCCTCACGCTGGTGAACATGATGGTTTTCACCGCAGGGATATTCATAGAGTTAGAGAGCGCTTGCCGAACGGACACAGGGCCATGCAGCTTCTCGTCGAAGTTCTGTACCTCGTGGGGTTCGTTGATCCCGTCGTCTATGGTCAGTGGAATGTCTAGGAGCATAGTAGAGGGCGAATAGCCCATCGAGAATGCGGTGACGTAGGTAAAGGGTTTGAAGGAGGAGCCCGGCTGGCGTTCCGCTGTGGCCAGGTTCACCTGACCATCAATGGAGGAGTCGAAGTAGTTGACGCTGCCTACCATAGTGAGGATCTCGCCTGAACGCGGATCGATAGCTACCAGGGCCGAGTTGTGGCCGTTGATGGTTTCGCTGGTTACCGCCACGTTCTCCCGCAATATCTTCTCGGCCAACTCCTGCATATCCAGGTCAAGGCTAGTGGTCACCTGCAGGCCGTCACGGTAGAGCGCTCGAGCGCCGTACCGCTCCGCCAGCAGCTCACGGATGTAGATCACAAAGTGCGGCGCCTTGATATCGAATGTTGGGGTCTCATACTCTAGCTTCTGGGTCTTTGCCGCCTCTGCCTCCGCTTTGCTCACAAAGTTCTGCCGCACCATGATGTCCAGCACTGCTATCTGCCGCTCCTTCGCTGGTCCTGGGTTCAACAGCGGCGAGTAGCGGGCGGGCGCCTGGGGGATGCCGGCAAGGAGTGAAGATTCTGCTAGGTCCAGGTCTCTCGCCGTCTTACCGAAGTAGCTCTGGGCTGCGGCTTCTATGCCGTAGCTTAAGTTGCCGTAGTTGTTCTCATTCAGGTAGTACTCCAGGATCTGGTCTTTGGAGAACCGCCGGGTGAGCTCAATAGAGAGGATGGCTTCTCTTAACTTGCGGAGAACGCTAAGGGAGCTGCGCTCCTCCTCCGGGATAAAGACGTTCTTGACCAACTGCTGGGTGATGGAACTGCCGCCGCCAACCACTTCTCCTTCACGGATATTGTCATAGACAGCTCTTAAGATGCCACGGAAGTTAATGCCGGAGTTCTCATAGAAGGAGGCGTCCTCGGTGGCGATGGTGGCCTGGATGAGATAGGGCGAGATCTCGCGCAACGGGACGGTGGTGCGCCGCCCAAACGTGGGATCGAAGATCTCGTAGAGGAGCCGCCCCTTGCGGTCCAGAATCTGTGTGCTGCGGGCTACGTCACGGGTGACGATAGTCTCGATGGGCACGAGGTCCTGCGCCACGTAGGCGTAAACGCCAAACCCGATGCCTCCTACTAATAGGCCGCCCAGAAGGATGACGGCAAGAAAGGTGCCTGCAACGCTCGCGAGGAAGCTCATGAAGCCGGACTTTTTGCGCGGCGTGCGATGCCGTCTGCGGAGGTGATAGATGCGGGAAGCCATACGTTTCTAAAGCGATTCCTTTTGCCAGACCAAAAAGTGCGAGAGGCCGAAGATTTTCAACGGCGATCGCTCTGCTCTATAGAAACTCCAGCGTAGGAGGGCGCCCAACCTGGAGTGTCTTGCCACTATGTTATCGAAACCGGGGTACACGTACGTGTGTGCAACCTCACGGAATGGAAGGCCACGAGCCAGTCCTTTGAGCTGGCCTGACCTGTAGGCCCGCACGTGGGGAACAAAGATGTTCCGAATGAAGTCCGGGAACCAGTTTATCAACGGCAGCAGCTTGAAGATGAATCGCTTTCCTAGATAGAAGCCGTGGGTTTCAAAGAAGTAGAGTCTGTTAGGAACAAAGATGACAATGTGCCCACCGGGTCGCAGCACCCTGCACGCCTCCTGGACGGTGACTGCGTCGTCCTCTACGTGCTCCAGCACCTCGTGGAGGAACACTACGTCGAAGGTGGCGTCCTTGTAGGGGAGGTTTTCGCCGCGGGCGACCGCCAGATTGGGCGCAACGTTATTTCCGATGACCACACGGTCGTGTTCGACATCAATGCCGTAGACGTTGGGAGAGAAGCGTCGGAACTGCTGGACGTAGGCGCCTACACCGCAGCCGATGTCCAGAATGGTGCGGCCTTCCAATGGTACGTGGGAACGAACCAGGTCCAGGCGACGGTCTTGTCCGAAACGCCATACGTAGCTGGGATGTCCCCGCTCCGCTCCTCGTTCGACTTGCTCAGTTATCACCAACGCCTTCTCTTTCCATCGTATTAGAACTCTAGTACTGTACGCAAGTTACATAACCCCTGTTTCTGAGCAACGTTTAACGCTGCTAGTTCAGGAGGCCTCGCGCTTGCAGATGCAGTAGCCCCTTCTGTATGCTAAAGGAGATCGAGGCAAAAAGTTTCCGTATAGGGTGGTCTATCTTATGGCTGAGTTATACAAAGACATTCGGCAATGCTTGGACGAAGGCCAACCCTTTGCCATCGCAACAGTGGTGGCGACCCGCGGCTCGACGCCTAGGAAGACCAGCGCGAAGATGCTGGTGACCACGGAGGGCGAGATTAAGGGCACCGTTGGCGGCGGCTGCGGCGAGGCCGAAGTGTGGTCAGCAGCTATGGAGGCCATGCAGGACGGCCGTCCCCGAATGGTAACTATTGACCTTACGCTCCCGATTGACGGCCCGGACAAGATCTGTGGTGGTATCATGGACGTGTACGTGGAACCACAGCTTCCCCCGTCCAAGTAAAGGCAGTGTTAAGTAGCATCAGCGGGGGAACGCCCCCGCTTCTTTGTGAATATCTTTCCAGAGCTGGGAGTATGCTCGTAGCGTGAAACCACTGATTATCGCCGGTCTGGGTGTTGCGCCCGGCAAGACTACCTTAGCCGCGGTGCTTGCCCAAACATTGCTGGAGCGTGGCAAGCAGCTCGCTTACATTAAAGTGAGCGATGCCGATGACGGCGATGCAGACTTCTTGGCCGCAGCGCTATCCCTTGCCAGCAAGCGCTTAAGCGCCACCCAGATTACTAGCGACACTACAATGGCCGATTACGCCGGCAAAGACATCGCGCTGGTGGAGGTGTCGGGTGGCGTGGAGCAAGCGACGGGAGTTGCATCTGCGTTAAACGGGGCGCTTCTGTATGTCATCGGCTATCCCGCGGAGTTAGATGCTGCAACGGCCGTTGCTCTAGCCGCCTCACAGCAGGGCCGCTGGACGGGCGTAGTGGTGAACGGCGTCCCATCAGGGCCCATCGCCGCGAACAAAGTGGCCGCAGAGCTGGCTGGTCTGCCTGAGGGCGTAGTGGCGGTAGGCCAGTTGCCGGAGTCCCGGACACTGCTGGGCTTCTGCGTAGGCGACCTTGCCGACCACCTCCAGGCCACCTACCTAGGAGGCGCGCAGCTCAAAGACGGGCTGATCGAGTCGCTTATAGTGGGTGCAAATGCGGCCGACCCCACGGATGATTTCTTTGCGCCACGGTCAGGCGCCGCAGTATTCTGCCGCATCGACCGCCCGGACATTCAGCTCGGGGCGCTCAACCACCCGGTGCGTTGCCTTGTGCTCACAGGCGAAGGGCACCCGCAGGCGTTCATCATCAATCTGGCAGAGGACGCTGGCGTAGCGGTGTTGCAGGTGCCGAAGCCTACTATTCCAGTGCTGGAGCAGTTGAACGGGCTGCCGGAGCGAGTGCGCTTCCATCAGCAAGCCAAGCTCCCCGTAGCGGCTGGTATGGTAAACGAAGCTCTGGACCTGAGTTCCCTAACGGCCGCGCTAGACGCGACCTAGCCTTCCTGCTTTCTACAGGGCTTTAGGAGAGGGATGCGCGCTGCGCTGGCGGAGCAACCGTCTGCTCAGGCTCCACATTCTCAGCGGGCGTTGCACTATCGTGCAGGTCTTCTCCAACCGGCGTTGTGCAGTACGGGCATGCGCGCCATTGAGCGCTCAACGCTTGCCCGCAACGGACGCAGGGGTGCTTGAGCTGCGTTTGGCAGTAGGGGCAGATGATATAGTCTTCCTGCATAGTCCGCTTGCAATGAGGACAGGCAATCTGCTTCCCCAAGTCCTGCAAAATGACCGCTTCTTCCAGGGCCTGTTCGTACTGTTGGGAGAGAGTCTCCGGCGGGCGTATAAGGAAGTAGACTAGGAAGCCCGGTAAGTTGAAGAAGAGCACCAGCGCAGTCGCAACGATATAGAGAGGCCAGTAACGAGTACGCCTGCGGATGTCTTGGAAGGTCCAGATGGCAAGGCTTAGGGAGAAGATAAGATAGTAAAGAACGAACACCGTAAGGGCTGTCTGGAGGGCTGACAGTATTTCTGGGCTTAGTTCAAAGAACTCCACTAGCTACCTCGGTGTTGTTAGACCTAGGTGCATTATAGCACTCACTCCCCGCAGCTGTCAGACGTGAGGCGTATCTGGCCGTGCCTTGACATTCAGCCAGGACTTACGTAACGTAGCGCCGTCCGTCACATGCGATTCTCAGCGTAGAAAAGCACCGCCGAGATAGACAAATGAAAGCGTTTAAGGAACATTGATGGAGTTCGCAAACCGTATCCAGAACCTGCCCCCGTATCTCTTCTACGAGATCAACAAGCGCATTGCGGAGAAGCGAGCGCAAGGTATTGACGTCATCTCCCTGGCGATTGGCGATCCCGACCTTCCCACGCCCGACTACATCCTCGACAGCATGTGGCAGGCATCTCAGGATCCGGCCAACCATCGCTATCCCGAATCCGATAGCCTGCTGGAGCTACGCCAAGCGGTGTCCCAGTGGTACGAGCGCAAGTTCGACCTGACTTTCGATCCTGAGAAGGAAATTCTGCCGCTCATCGGCTCTAAGGAGGGCATTGGCCACATTGCGCTGTGCTTCATAGACCCGGGCGATGTGGCGCTGGTGCCGGACCCCGGCTATCCCGTCTACTCCGTGGGCACGATGTTTGCCGGCGGGGAGAGCTATTTCATGCCCCTCACAGAGGAGAACGACTTCCTGCCGGACCTGGACGCTATCCCTGAGGCGGTGGCTCAGAAGGCCAAGGTGATGTGGCTGAACTATCCCAACAATCCGACTGCGGCAGTAGCTGACCTAGATTACTTTGAGCGAGTGGTGGCCTTTGCCAAGCGCTACAACATCGCAGTGCTTCACGATGCGCCCTACACAGAGGTGGCCTTCGATGGGTTCCGTCCGCCCAGCTTCTTGCAGGCAGAGGGCGCGCGGGACGTTGGCATCGAGTTCCATTCCTTAAGCAAGACGTACAACATGACCGGCTGGCGCATCGGCATGGCAGTGGGGAACCCTTCCATCATCAACGCGCTGCTGCGGGTGAAGTCCAACCTGGACTCGGGTATTCCCCAAGCCATCCAGAAGATGGCAATAACCGCGCTGCAGGGGCCGGACGATGCAACTATACATAACTCCGAAGTGATCCAGCGCCGCCGGGACCGGGTGATACCGGTGTTGCAACGCTTGGGCTTCCGGGTGCGACCGCCCAAGGCCAGCTTCTACGTGTGGGCAGGCATTCCTACTGAAGAGTCGAGCATCCCATTCTGCACCCGCTTACTTGATGATACCGCCGTGGTAGCCACCCCTGGCCTGGGCTACGGCAAGAGCGGGGAGGGCTTCATCCGCTTTAGTCTGACAACGCCAGACAACCGTCTGGAAGAGGCCATGCAGCGGCTAGAGAAGTGGAAAGTAAGCTAAGAGGCCTGGGCAACCGCTAACATGGCACAACCTTCAGGGCAGGAGTCAGCGCCCTCCGGTAAGCTGTTCAAGAGCGGCAACGGCCTCGCGCTCATCCTACCGAAGCCGGTGGTGGAGCGATACCATCTTGCGCCAGGCGTGCGTGTGGAGATCCACCAGACGGACGAAGGCATCGTGCTGCTGCCAATAGATGTGCAGCCGTGGTTCTCCATTGAGTGGGAGAGGGCGATGAACGACGTGCTAGCACGCTATTCGGAAGCCCTAGCACCCTTCAACAGCGAGCGGACCAATGGTTAGCCGGCCCAGCGCTCCGCCGCCTGCATCCGCGCAGCCGGGCCCCGTCAGTCCAGACATGCCCCAGACCCTCGCGCTCTTTGAAGCGCTGACGCGGCGTCTGGGTGTGACCAACCCCGGCCCCGTAGACGAGCCCAAAGTGCAGGCCATCCTGAACCGGGTGTCCAGCATGGTCAATGAGCGGGCAGGGGACATCTTCTTTGTGTCTGCCTTCATGATCTTTGAGGTGATACGGAGTGCCCCCTTTGGCAAGGGAAGCACACAGATGGGCATCGTGCTCACCTTTGCTTTTCTCCACCGCAACGGCATTCTGATTGCCCCGCCGGACGACGGTGAGATAACCGGGCTGGGATTTGCCATCCAAGACGGCAACGTGTTTGTGGCAGAGATTGAGATGTGGCTACGCCAGTGCGCCCGACGGGCGTTTTAGCGCCGTTGCATCGCGGTCTTATCTCTACAACGCTTCCTCGTTAAGCCTCCCGCCTTGCCCCAAATTTACTCCACCGCTGTACCCCCGGAGCGCACCATTTTGGTCGGCGTAGACTCGCCTGCCTCTCAGGGCGCATTCCCGCTGCAGGACTCCATGGAGGAGCTCGGACAGCTCGCGGTGTCCGCGGGCGCTGAGGTGGTGGCGGAGGTCACCCAGCGGCTGAACTCGCTCTCTCCAGCCTCCTACGTGGGCAAGGGCAAACTGCAGGAGATACGGGAGCTGTGCGAGGAGATGGACGCGGGCCTGGCCCTCTTTGACGACGAGCTGACACCCACCCAGCAGCGCAACCTGGAGAACGCGCTAAAGGTGAAGGTGCTGGACCGGACGGCGCTTATCCTGGACATCTTCTCGCAGCGCGCGCAGACCAGGGAGGGCAGCCTGCAAGTGGAGCTTGCCCAGCACGAGTACCTGCTGCCGCGGCTGGCCGGGCAGTGGAGCCATCTGGAACGCTTGGGCGGCGGCATCGGCACCAGAGGCCCAGGAGAGACGCAGCTAGAGACCGACCGCCGCCTCATCCGCCGGCGCATTGAGCGTTTGAAGGGCGATTTGGAGGCGGTGCGACGCCATCGCGCGCTGTACCGGCGGCGGCGCGCGGTGCAGGGCGTGCCGGTGGTCGCGCTGGTGGGCTACACCAACGCCGGCAAGTCGTCGCTAATGAACGCACTGTCTGCAAGCGCAGAGGTGCTGACGGAAGGCAAGCCCTTCGCAACCCTGGATCCCACCACTCGTAAGCTCACCATGCCCGACCGCCGGGAAGTGCTGCTTACAGACACCGTGGGCTTCATCCAGAAGCTGCCCACGCAGGTAGTGGCGGCCTTCCGCGCCACGCTGGAGGAGCTGACTGAGGCGGCGCTGCTGCTGCATGTAGTAGACATAAGCCACCCGCGGGCGCTGGAGCAAGTTGAGACGGTGGAAGAGACGCTGGCGGCGCTGGACTTGCAGGACAAGCCAGTGGTCTTGGTAGCCAATAAAGCTGACCTAGTGGTTCAGCAGGGGACGCCGGAGGCCCTGGCGGCGCTGGCTGCTGCGCTGCCGTTCCCGCTGGCGGACGAGCGGGACATTGTCACTGTATCTGCTGCCAAGGGATGGGGCCTGGACGCGCTGCGAGGAAAGATTGCTGCAATGCTCACCGAGGGGCTGGTAGAGGTGAGCGTGCTGCTGCCCTATGCGGCGCAGCGGCAACTACAGCTCTTCCGTCGTTACGGGCAGGTGCTGTCAGAGGAGCACGGGGAAGAGGGGATGCGCATCCACGGCCGGCTGCCGGCGTCGCTGATGATGCACTTCAACGCGTACCGGTCGGGAGTAAAGACGGGATCAGAACGGCGCGCTAAGGCGCGATAGGCGTGCCCCGCCGAATAACGTTGGGCTCGGCCCGCCAGGGCTCGGTCATAGCACGGAAGGCCTTGGTGTGCTCCGCCTCAGCGTGGACTTTAGCAGCCTCTGCGTCCTCGCAAGACTCATAATAGTAGAAACGGGAAGGGTCCTCATCGTCCTGAACGACGTCGAAGCGGAGCCATCCCGGATCCTCATTAACGCTGAGGATGGCGTGCTGCCGCACCGCCTCCTTGAAGGCATCAATGAACTCCGCTTTGATGTTTACTGTCACAATGGTAGCGTGCATGGTTGTTCTCCTTTAAGTACGCTTAGACACTACTGCCAGCGCGCCTTGGTCTCTAGGTGCGCCCGCGCCTCTCGCAGGGTGCGAAGGCCGTCCTGGCGCACGGCGGTCTCTGCGATTGCAGCGGCTTGCTCGATGGCGGCCTCCAGCTCATCCCACGATGCGCCTGCCGCTGCCGCCGCCTCGATTGCCGGCCACAGGCTCGACTCGCTGCGAAGGGCGGCTGCGGCTGCTACCGCGTTGAGCGCGGACAACCGCGGGTCAAGAGACGGGGCGTTGTCATTCTGCGGCTGCTGCATAGGTAGGCTCATGGTAGTGGAAGGGGAGTCTGCCCGCAAGAGCGGGTGTAGCGACCCAGTAAATCCCGAGTCTATACTGGGTTCTATAAACCAGTCTGTTAGGAGGACCAGTACATGACCCAGGGTACCTTCACCTGTCCCAAGTGCAACAACCAGGCTTACGAAACCGGCCAGATCCGGGCCAGCGGAGGCGGCATGAGCGCCTTCTTTAATATGGATAACAAGAAGTTCATTACCGTGACCTGCTCCAGCTGCGGGTATACGGAGATGTATAAGGGTGAGGTCAGTGGCCTGAATAAGATTCTGGACTTCTTCGGGAACTAGGACTTTACGTCATTCTTGAAGGAAGTCGGCCGGGCGGCTGACCGGGGAACTCACTCAAGAATCTTCGGATCGGGTTCTTCGCTTCGCCAACGTTAGGCGGCAGGCTTAGCGCGACAAAGGCAGGCGCTCTCCTAGCTTCTCTGGCGTGTTAAGGCTCTTCGCGCTGGGTAGCAGGGTGAAAGCGCTGCCACTCCTGGTGGAGGCGGCGCGGGCTCACGTGAGTGTAGATCTGGGTGGTCTGCACCGATGCGTGGCCGAGCAATTCCTGCACTGTGCGGATGTCTGCCCCGTTGCGGATAAGCTCCGTGGCGCCGTAGTGGCGGAAGCTGTGGGGAGTGGCAGCCACGCCGCTCTGGCGCGCCACCCGTCGCACCATCTGCTCCACGGCCTGGCGGGTGAGGCGCATGTTCTCGCCCTCGCGCTCCTTGGGGCGGGCCTGGTGGGCGCGGTCGTGGTGGATGAACAGGGGCAGGAAGTGGTCCTTGCGCACATCTAAGTAGGCCTCCACGGCCTTCAGCGCGCCGGGAGAGAAGAAGACGGCGCGGGTTTTGCGCCCCTTGCCGGTCACGATAGCCAGCCCTTGAGACCAGTCGATGCTGTTGCGGTTCAGGGAGACCAGCTCGCTGACCCGGAGCTGGGTGCTAAAGAGTGTCTCCAGCATGGCGAGGTCGCGCAGGCGGATGACTTCACGCCATTCGTCGGGGGCAGGCGGAATAGTTAACATAATAGGTATGCGCTCGTCAGGATTGGGCACCGCCCGTGGGCTCTTTGGCAACTCGATAAGGTCTGGATTCACGGCTAGCGAGGCGGCCAAGTCCGGGCGGCGGCCCAGGTAGCGCAGCCAGTTGCGCAGCACCACGAGGTAGGTGGAGCGGCTTGAGGCAGCTAGCTTGAGGCGGTAGAGGTGCAGGCCGAAACGCCGCACGTGCTCCTGGGTGACCGCAGAGAGGGGGCTGGTGAGCGCGATCTCTTCCTCTTGCTCCAGAAAGCGCAGGAAGCGCTCCAACGCGTAACGATAGGTGGCGCTGGTGCTCTGGGAGCGGTTTTGCTCGCCCAGGTAATCTATGTAGTCCTGTACCGCTTCCGTTATGTTCATGGCTGTATCTGGTTTCTCGTCTCCTCAGTCCGTTGGCCTGAAAGCTTTGCCCTCCGGCGCCACTGTCCTTCTGAAGGACTCGCCGAGCGAGGACTGAAGAATCCACTAACCCACGCTACACCGTGGATTCTTCGCTTCACGCAGAATGACAAAAATGCACCGTGTTGTGCTGATCCAATCCGCTCGCCCTGGGCTGCTTTGCTCAATGTTGTAAACGGTGAGGGCCGCTGGTAGTTTCGATCCGCCGCTGAAACCATTAACGCCTTTTGACATACTATGTTTCACTTAATGTATATTATAGAAAGCAATGTATGCCGAAAAGATTCCAATAAGAGGCGCTTCCCGTCTAACCGGAGGCGTTGTCCGCGCAATAAGGAGTGGGCTAGAGCGTCGGTACGAGGACTGGGCTGAAGCGTGAAGGATGTGGGGTCTAGCGAGACGGTCCGCATCCACCGAGGCTGCGGCGTGGCGGGACGATGGGTCCTACTGCACCGCGTTGTGAAGATTCAGTCCGCGCGTCTTAGCGGCTTTGCTTACGGTCATTCTGAAGCACTCGCCGGGCGAGGACGGAAGAATCCACTCACCCACGCTGCACCGTGGATTCTTCGCTGCACCAGAATGACAAGAATGCGTCGCGTGGTGCGGATCCAATCCGCGCGTCCTGAGCGGCTTTGCTTACGGTCATTCTGAAGCACTCGCCGGGCGAGGACGGAAGAATCCACTCACCCACGCTGCACCGTGGATTCTTCGCTGCACTCAGAATGACAGAGCGGTGCATAGTTACCCCACTGCCTCCTTGTACACTCGCCCGCTGCCAGTGCCGCGTTCACGATTCCTGGCACCAAATAAGCAAAGAGAGCCTCTTTAGGGTGCCTCGGGTACAAGACTAGCTTTGATCTGGCTGGCAGAGCTGTTTTCTAGACGTCGCGGCTTCTCTCCCCATTCCGGGCACTTTTGTTTGGTGGAGCAACATGGCGGCGGTTCCGGCGGTAGGCTATCGTAGTTTATGTAAACTAATTCGGTCTTGTCCGCTGCCCACGGGCACACGTACAATAGAGACGCGCGGACCGTGCGGATGCGGTTGCATTCATGTTCTTTAAGTCAGTCGAGTAGAACAAGGCAGCCAGCGTTAGCGCTTGCGGGCACTGAATACGTAATCGGAGGCAGAGATGGCAGCAGATATCGGGCAAGCAGCCCCGGACGTGACCTTAACAGACCGCGACCTCAAGCAGCGCGCCCTGAGCGAGTGGCGGGGCAAGAATCTGGTGCTGGCCTTCATGCCGGGCGCCTTCACCGGCGTCTGCACCAAAGAGTCCTGCACCTTCCGGGACAGCGCCGCGCAGTTCGAGCAGTTGAACGCACAGGTGGTGGGCATCACCGTTGATACCCCACACTCGCAGAAGGCATGGGCGGACCAGAACAGCTTCAACTTCCCGGTCCTGAGCGACTGGGCCCGTCAAGCGGTGCCGGCGTACGGCATAGAGGCGCCCGATTGGTTGGGTATGCCCGGCTACACCAACACCCAGCGCTCCGTCTTCATCATCGATAAAGACGGCGTCATCCGCTACAAGTGGATTGCTTCTGTTATGACGGAAGAGCCAAACTATCAGGAGATCCAAGAGGCGCTGGCCCAGCTGTAAACGGCCAGGTCCTGCATGCAGCCACAGGTTTGGATTAGCTCAACGCTTAGGCGGGTTGTCTTTAGCGAGGGGGTGAACAGGAATGCAGCAGGACCTGTCAATGGCAGCTCCCAGGGCTGTTTCTGATATTTTGTAACCTTCGGCGCAGCAGATGGTAATTACTCAATTGAGGGACTTATGCGTGCGCGCCAGCGGGCATAGACCTATCCCTATGCTATACTGGGAATTACTCACCAAATACACATCTAAAGAGACAGTATGATTGAAGTAGATCACGTAACTAAGCTCTACGGCTCATTTATCGCGGTGGATGACATTACCTTCCAGGTTGCTCCGGGGGAGATCCTGGGCTTCCTTGGCCCCAACGGCGCGGGTAAGACCACCACTATGCGTATGCTAACCGGCTACACGCCGCCCTCCAGCGGTCGTGTGACCATTGAGGGCTACGATGTAATGAACCAGTCGCTGGAAGCCCGCCGGCAAGTGGGCTACCTGCCGGAAACGGTTCCCCTCTACACGGACATGACCGTGCGCTCTTACCTCAAATTCCAGGCTACCATCCACGGCGTTCGGGAGCCGAAGAAGTCTGAGCGAGTTGAAGAGATCATCAACCGCATGCGGCTGGACGAGTATGCTGATTCCCTTATTAGCAAGCTCTCGAAGGGCTTTCGGCAGCGGGTAGGCATTTCCCAGGCCATCATCCATGAGCCGGCCGTGCTGGTACTGGACGAGCCGACCATCGGCATCGACCCCATCCAGGTGGTGGAGACCCGGCAGCTCATCAAGGACCTGGGCAAAGACCACACCATTATCCTGAGCAGCCACATCCTGCCGGAAGTGAGCATGATCTGCCAGCGGGTCATCATTATCAACGAAGGCAGGCTGGCGGCGGTGGATACGCCGGAGAACCTCTCCAACAAGCTGGGCGGCATCGAGCGCATCCGCGTGCAGGTGAAAGGCCCAACGCGGGAGGTGGCGGCGGTCATCCGAGACGTGAGCGGCGTGACCGGCGTTGAGTCTGACGACACCGGCACTGAGGGCGTGTTCCGCTACATAGTGGAAGCCCGCCCGGGGCGCGACGCTCGTCCGAACATAGCGTCTGCGATTGTGCGACGGAAATGGGACTTGCTGCAGTTAGAATCCCTGGGCATGAGCCTAGAGGACATCTTCCTGCGCTTAACTATGAAAGAGGAAGAGACGGCCAATGCGTAACATCCTGGCCATTACTACAAAAGAGCTGAAGACGTTCTTCGCCTCCCCTATGGCGTATGTCATTGCCGCCACATTCCTAATGATCAATGGCTTCTTTTTTGCCCAAGACTTGTTGGTGGTGCAACTCGCCCGTATGGACGGCTTCTTTGGTCCGGGGAGCTTCCTGCTCCTCCTGATTGGCCCCATCCTGACCATGCGCCTCCTGGCTGAGGAACAAAAGCTGGGCACCTTAGAGTTGCTGCTAACAGCGCCCGTACGGGATGAAGAGGTGGTGCTGGGTAAGTTTCTGTCGGTGATGGGCATCCTGCTCGTGATGCTACTCCTAACCTTCTATTTTCCACTTCTGCTGCTCCTGTTCTCTGAGCCGGACTTTGGCCCCATACTAACGGGCTACCTGGGGATGTTCCTGCTGAGTTCGTGCTTCCTAGCAGTGGGGCTACTGGCCTCCTCCCTCACTAGCAATCAGATAGTGGCGGCGGTGCTGGGCGTAGGAGTGCTGCTGCTCTTCTGGCTTCTGGGTGGCGCATCCAGTTTCCTGGAGTCGATCCCCGCTGCACAGGCGGTGGTGGAGTACCTCTCCCTTAGCACGCACTTTGGCGACTTCCAGCGTGGTGTCATCGATAGTAGAGGCGTGCTCTATTACGTTACCTTCACGGCTGCAGCGCTCTTTCTGGCGATGCGCTCCGTTGAGATGCGGAGGTGGCGCTAATGGAGAGCGGCAACCAAAACATGATCGATAGAGGGCGCGTATTCCTCGCGCAGTACAGCCTTGTAATGGGCGCGCTGGCAATAGTGTCGCTGGTGCTGGCCTCCCTTATCTACGTGTTCTTACCGGAGATAGATTTCTCCGGACAGATATTGCTGGGATTCTCGACCATATTCCTGCTGCTGTTCATCATCGGCGCGTACAGCGAGGTAAGGGCCGGCGTCACCTCCCGCCAGACCCGTTACGGCACCAACACCGGCCTCATGCTGGTGGCGTTCATCGGCATTATGGCGATGCTCAACGTGGTTGCGGCGCAGAACCGCATTCGCTGGGACATGACGGCGGGCGGTCAGTATACGCTAGCGCGCCAGACTATCACTGTGCTGAATGAGCTGAAGGATCCCATCAAAGTCATCGGATTCTTCACGGCAAATCCCGCGTTGTTGGGATCGAGGGATCAGGCCCAGAACTTGCTCACCGAATACAGGGTGCAGAGTAACCTCATTACTTATGAGTTTGTGGACATGGAAGAGAAGCCCGGCGTTGCTCGCCAATACGGTGTGACCCAGGCGGGCACCATGGTGTTCGCTCAAGGCGACCGCCGGAAACTGGTGCTAAGCGTGAGCGAGCAGGACTTCACGGGCGCTATCCTCAACGTGACGGGCACCGCGCAGCCAGTTATCTACTTTATCGTAGGGCACGGCGAGCACGACCTGCTGAGCAAAGAGAACAGCGGCTACTCCTTTGTGCGTGATGGTTTGATTGCAGACAACTACCTGGTGTTCCCGATCAATCTGAGCTCCATGACCAGCATTCCAGACGATGCCGCCCTGCTGGTCATCGCCGGTCCTAAACGGGCCTTCCTCCCCCCTGAAATCGCCATGATCAACGAGCACCTGGATGACAACGGGAAGCTGCTCTTCCTAGCAGACCCCGGCCTGCCAGAGGAGTTCGCGCCTGCGCTGGCCCGCTGGGGCATTGCTATCCAGGACGGATCACTTATTGACGGGGCCTCCTTTGTGCAACCAGACATGACGACGCCGGCAATCCAAGGTAACCAGTATGTCCCATCGGTGATTACCCGGGAGATCGCGGCCACCTTCTTCCCTGGCGCTATCGGCATGACGGTGGACATACCTGAGGATGATAACGACCACGTTTTTGTGACGGCCCTTGCCATCAGCACGTTCCAGAGTTATCTGGAAAAGACACCAAGCACACTGGAATTCGACGTGGATGTCGATGAGTTTGGCCCCTTCCCGCTGGCGTTGAGCGTTGAAGCGAGCAAGCCCATTGGCCAGCGCCCCGATAACCCTACGATAACGGCGGACGGCACACCTGACCTGGGCGAGACCTATACCCGCCTGCTGGTGTTTGCAGACTCCGATTTTGCGTCCAATGAGTTCTTCTACTCGCTGGGTAACAGCGACCTGTTCCTGAACTCGGTGAACTGGCTGACGGAGCAGGAACAGCTGATCTCCATACGACCGAAGCCGGCAGCATTCCGACGCCTAGTGGTCACCCAGCGGGATTGGAACGTGATCCTCTACACCACAGTTGGCTTTTGGCCGATGATGGTGCTGCTAGGCGGCGCTTTCGCCTGGTGGCGACGCCGGTAAGCGAGGGTAATCGGTGAGCTTCCGAACAACCGCCATCTTGCTGCTGGTGCTGGCTGTCATGGGAGGGTATGTGTACAACTACGTACTCAACCAGCCGCCGCCTCCGCGCATTCCCCGTCCCTTCGTCTATCAGTTCGATATGCTTGATATTGTGAAGATGGATGTCTCTTATAAGGACCAATCGGTGAACTTGGTGTTTGATGAGACCGAGGGCGAATGGAACTTTGTAGATTCCTCCCGCGGCAAGGCGGATAGTCTACGTATAAACGGTATCCGCCTCCTGCTGAGCGGCCCCGGCGCCAACCGTCTGCTGGTAACCTCCAACCCTACCCCGGCGCAGCTCGTTGACTACGGGTTGGACATGCCCGAGATAGTCGGCCGTATCGTGCTGAAAGATGGCCAAGAGCATACGGTCAATCTCGGCCTGAAAACGCCGGACGGCCGTAATTATTATGTTAAGAACTCTTCCAGTGATCAGGTCTATCTTGTAGACTATACCTGGGGCGATGAAATCGTCCGGTTTGTGACGGAGCCTCCTCTGGCCAAAGAGCCTGCAACCAACTCAGGATAAGGTGGCGCTATGGCAGACGAAATGCAGGAAGAGCAAGAGCTCCAGCCTGAAATGCAACAAGAAGAGGCGCCAGCACCCGAGCCAGCGGCCGCGGGAAACGGCACCTCCCTGCCCGTAATTCTGCTGCGGGCGGTGATAGTTGCGTCTATTGTGATAGCGACCACAGTGGGCATAAAGATACTGGCAGAGAGCACCAGCGCTGCGCCCCTAGACAGCACCCAAACCATTACCAGTGTGTACAAGTTCACGCCGGGCACACCTGCGCCGGACTTCCAACTCACCTCGCTAGAGGGCGAGATGGTGTCGCTGGCGGACTATCGGGGTCAAACTGTAATGATTAACTTCTGGGCTACCTGGTGCCCTCCCTGCCGTTCAGAGATGCCAGACATGGAGCAGATCTACCAGGAAGGCAAGACCCAGGATATTGTAGTGCTGGCGGTGAACATGCAGGAGGCGAAGCAGCCGGTGCAGGAGTTCATCGATAAATATGGCCTCACCTTTCCTGTCCTGCTGGACACTTCTGGAGAGATAAGCCAGAAGTTTGGCGTGCAGTCGCTGCCAACTAGCCTGTTCATTGATCCTGAAGGGAATGTTATCTCCTTCAGCGTAGGCGCGCTGAACAAATCAGCAATCTCAAAACGGTTGGCACTCGTCAACCAGTAAGCCCTTCCCTTAGTGCTCCACCTTACCCCTTCCGTGCAATGGACGCGCCTTCCCGGGCGCCTGCCCTTGGTAGGCTATTTCTGGCGGCTCTTCACCTCTGTGCGCTTTGCGCTCATGCTCATACTAATGCTTGCCATAGGATTCTCCCTTGGTGTGGTCATCTCGCAAGTGCCCCAGGACCTGGCGTACAATCCTACGGCCTTCGCTAACTGGGTGGAGGTGGAAGCGCGGCCTCGCTACGGCGTCTTCACAAACCTTCTGTTCCTCTTCGGGCTGCTCGATGTGTTCCACGCCGTATGGTTCCGCTCGCTGCTTATCCTGCTCTTTGTTGCCATCGTGGTCTGCACGCTGAACCGCTTCCCCGCCATCTACCAGTCGACAGTGAAGGCCAAGCCTGTCGTCAGCGAAGGCTACATGCGAAACTCTCGCCACCATGCCGAGTTCCAGCTACAGGGCAGCATTGAAGACCTGAAACGGGAGCTTAGCCGCCAGCGGTACAGCCTCACAGAGCGAGAGGGAGGCAGCAAGACGCATCTCTATGCCGACAAGTACGGTTGGGCCAAGTACGCCACCTTTGTCTCCCATCTTGGCCTGCTGATGTTCCTCTTTGGTGGGCTGATGACGAATACGGCGGGTTACCAGCGCTTCCTGATCATTCCGGATGAGCAGACCCAGCCGCTCTACCCGGTCTACCACCCTGAACAAATGCAGGTGCAGAGCAAGGGCTTTACCGTGCATTACCATCCGGATGGGCGTCCGCGGGATTATTACACGGACCTGGTTATCTACAAGGGCGGGGAGAAGGCAGCGGAGGGACGTATTCGGGTGAACCAGCCTATGGATTTTGATGGAGTGCGGTTCCATCAGAACTCCTTTGGGCCCACGGTGAAGCTGGATATCCACAATGGAACCGGCCAGGTCCTCTATTCCGAGACGATGGTCCTGGGACAAGCCTTTGGCACGGTGCCCTTCGAAGTCATCAATATCCCTACTACCGACTTTCAGGCCGTGGTGGCGCTGGCCGAGGGCAACACTACGAGCAACGTCCTAGGCGGCACCTTCATCCGGGGCGGACAGATTCCCAAGCTTGCAATAATGGGCTTCAGCGGAGAAGCTTTTGGAGGGAACCAGCCGGACTTTGTGCTGCGCCTGGAGCCAGGCCAGACCCAGACTATCGATGATCTCACAGTCACCTTTGAGGGGACACAGTTTTTCTCTGGCGTAGTAGCCCGCAAAGACCCGGGCGCGGTCTTCATCTGGTTAGCCGCGCTGCTCTTTATACCGGCATTGTGGACCACCTTCTGGTGCGCGCGACGCAGGCTGTGGTTCCAGGTAGTGGGGGACCGTGTCATGATGGCCGGTCAGGCCGACCGTTTCGTGGACATGGACAGGGAGATGGCGGAACTAATGTCCACCGTGGGTTTGCCGAAGGATGGCGCTGCCCCTGATGACGATGTGCCTCAACCCAGTAAGACTACGGTGATGGCCAGCGTCTCCGACTGATTTACGCTGACCGAGAGTACGATAGGCGTTCTACCTGAGGCATAGTGCGATGCTAGAGATGACTTTGTACATGAAGCCCACGTGCCACCTCTGCCATGACGCCGCCCTGCTTCTAGAAACGCTCCAGAGCGAATTCTCCTTCACTATCCGTCAGGTGGACATCCTGCAAGACAAGGATGCCTACGATAAGTATTGGGAGTATATCCCGGTAGTGACCATCCCGAGCCTAGAGCGGCAGATCCTAGCCGCACCCTTTGGCGAAGCAACGGCGCGGAAGGTGTTGCAGCAACTGGTAGAGGAGGGGATCCTTAGCTAGTCCAGCAGAGACGGCGCGTCTCTTCTCCAATACGTAGCGGCGCTACGCGTTTACTTCGGCAGTGGACTCCCCATCGCTCTGAACTTTCGGGGCGCTAGCCTCGGCATGTTGCAGCTGAGTAAACGCTGCCAACGCCACCTCAACCTGGTCGTCCCGCGGCTCGCGCGTGGTGAATCGCTGGAGCCATAACCCCGGCTGCATGAGCGGTCGCACCAAGGGATGGTTCCGATGCGCCCCGCAAAAGCGGAGGAACTCGTAGCTGATGCCCACCACCAGGGGCAGCAGCAGGATGCGGGACAGCACGCGGCCGGCGAGAGAGGCATCGCCCACAAAGCTAAAAACGATGATACTCGTAACCATGACCGTGAGGAGAAAGCTGGTGCCGCAGCGCGGGTGGGCGGGGCTGAAGGGCTGGATATGAGCGATATCTAAGGGTTGGTCCGCTTCATAGGCGTGGATCGTCTTGTGCTCTGCGCCGTGGTAGGCAAACACCTCCCTGATCTCCGAGATGTTGCCGATCAGGATGAGGTAGGCAAAGAGAAAGGATATCCTTATGGCGCTCTCCACCAGGTGCACCTGCCAGTATGGGAGCCAAGCCTCTAGCCAACCGGTCAGAAGCACTGGCGTGGCGAAGAATATCGCCAGCATAAGGGTTACAGCCAACACGATGGTGAAGACCTGCCCGGCCTTTGATGGTTGCGCGTCCTCTTGCATTCCAGTGGCGATGCTGGCTGACCATTGGAGTGCCTCCATGCCTTCCGTAAAGCTCTGCGCAAGCACTAGCAGCCCTCGTACTAAAGGGACGCGTCGCAGGGTGCCTGTGGCCCATGTCCTGCCTGGCTTCACCTGGCTCACGATAGTGTGGTCTGGGGCGCGCGCCGCCATAGCCAAGAGGATAGAGCCGCGCATAAGCACGCCTTCCAGCAGCGCCTGGCCGCCGTAGTAGCGTTTGGGTAGGGTTTGATTGGATGCCATAGATGCTCTAGGTAGCAAAAAGGGACTGTTTTAGACAGCCCCTATGCATACTCATTTGCCAGGCAGCTACTGAAGATTGTACTTCCTCTTGAAGCGTTCCACTCTACCGCCGGCGTCCAAAATGCGCTGCTCGCCAGTGTAGAAGGGGTGGCACTTGCTGCAGACCTCTACCTTCAGCTCAGCCTTGGTGGATCCAACGGTAAAGGTGTTGCCACACAGGCAACGTACGGACGATTCTATCCACTCTGGATGTATCTTCTGTTTCATGGGGTGTTGCTATGCTCCGTTTGCAGCGTAAACGCTGACTTTCTTGCGGTCACGGCCAGCCGCCTCAAACTTTACCTTGCCGTCCAAGAGGGCAAAGAGGGTGAAGTCTCGCCCCAAGCCAACGTTATTGCCGGGGAAGATGCGGGTGCCCCGCTGCCGTACGATAATGCTCCCAGTCGTCACTACCTGGCCGTCGAATCGTTTGACGCCCAAGCGCTTGGACTGGCTGTCCCGACCGTTTCGGGAGCTTCCTACGCCCTTCTTATGTGCCATCTCAGTGTCTCCACGCGTCCCCTGTCCTCATACGAGGGCTAGGAGATGCTTTTAACCTGAATTCGTGTGTAGTGCTGCCGGTGGCCAGTCTTCTTCTGGTAGCGGGTTTTGCGCTTGTATTTGAAGACGATGAGCTTTTTGCCCTTCACTTCTTCCTGCACGTCCGCCACAACTTTCGACCCTTCGATGTAGGGATTGCCGACCGTGAGTTTGCCTTCGTCGCCGACCGCGAGTACGCGGTCTAGCTCAATGCTCTGGCCCTCAGGGAGATGCAGCAACTCTACGTCGAGGGTTTGGCCCTCGGTAACTTTGTACTGTTTTCCGCCGGTTTCTATGATTGCGTATTTTGACATCTACTTTGTACCAGTCATTAACTCTATCAGGAACAGGGCCCCTCGTCAATGCGCTTACTCTGCTCCTAAGGCAGGCATGTATAAGCACGGTTTTGCCTACTGCGATGTGCCGTCGTCCCAGGTTCCGCCCTCGCCACCAGTGCGATAGGAATAGGAAGTTGCCTGCCCGTTCCGCCGTTAGACTCCCAAGTCTTTTGCGAACTCTTTCGCGTCCGTGGTGGGAAGCTGGCAGGCAAAGTTCTGGCAGACGTAGGCGGCGGGCGCTCCGTTAATCATGTCCCGTTCTTCTAGCAAAGCGATTGCCTCTGCCGCCTCGTCGTCATCCGGTTCAGCGAAGGCCAGCACGTGGGCGGGCAGATAGTGCTGCCAGACCACGTTCAACAGCGCTTTCGAGGCCTCGCTGTCCTTTGGGCCAACGATGGCAATCTCCTGAGGCGTGCACAAGTAGAAGTCCAATGCGCTGAGCATGTTGCCAAAGGACATGGCGTGGCCGGCCATGGTTTCAGCCAGCGACTGCAACAGCGAGACCGCCTTCTGCTGGTAGTCTGCGCGGCCGGTGAGGCGAGACAGCCGAAGGAGCACGTTTACCGCCATAGAGTTGCCGGATGGCACCACATGGTCCGAAAGCTCCTTTGGCCGCATCAGAAGCTGCTCGTGGTCGGTGGAAGTATCGTAGAAGAGGTGCTCGTCCTCATCCCAGAAGCGTGCGCACATCTCGTCGGCAAGCTGCTGGGCAGCCTGAAACCACTCTAGGTCGAGAGAGGCCTCGTAGAGGGCGAGCAACCCGTCCGCAAGGCAGGCGTAGTCTTCCAGGTAGCCGTTTACTTTTGCTTGCCCAGCTCTGTAGGAGTGCAGCAGCTTACCGTCTTGTCGCATGGTGTCGAGCAAGAAGCGGGCGTTCTTCCGCGCCGCGTCCAGATAGTCGGCACGACCTAGCGCTGCGCCGGCTTCCGAGAAGCTCCGCAGCATGAGGCCGTTCCAGTTGGTAAGCACTTTGTCATCGGTCGCGGGTGGAACACGTTTGGAGCGGGCTTCAAGGAGCTTTGGTTGTGCCCTCTCCACGGATTCCAGCACCTGGCCCACCGTGACGCCCAGGTCCCTGGCAATCTCCATGGGCGCTTCAGAGCGGTGGAGGATGTTGAAGCCTTCGTACTGGCCTTCAGGGCGAACGCCATAGAAGCGACCGGCTATTTTGAGGTCATCCTCGCCTAAGATGGCGGCCAGCTCGTCATAGGACCAGACGTAGTAGGCGCCTTCTCCGCCTTCACTATCGGCGTCCTGGCTGGAGTAGAAGCCGCCGGCGGGATCTGTCATCTCTCGGAGCACATAGTCCAGGGTTTCCTGGCACACGCGCTTATACATCGCGTTGCCGTTGGTGAGGTGGGCGTGGAGATACACGTTGCTCAGCAACGCATTGTCATAGAGCATCTTCTCAAAGTGGGGCACCAGCCAGTTCTGGTCTGTGGAATAGCGATGGAAGCCGCCGCCCAACTGGTCGTAGATGCCGCCTTGGGCCATTTTGGTAAGGCTCTCCTCAACAATAAAAAATGGGTCCTCCACGCCAATGCGCTTGTACGTGCGAAGCAGGAACTCCAGCAACAAGGCGTGGGGGAACTTGGGCGGCCCAATAAAACCGCCGCGGTTCTCGTCATGCATAGAGCCCAAGGTCCGGAAGGCGGCAGTCAAAACGTCCGTCTCGAGTTCTCTTGGTTCGCCTACAAAACCCTCGGCTTTTTGGAGGTGTTCCGCCAACTGCCGGGAGTGGTTGATGATGTTCTCTTTCTGGGCTGTGTAGGCTTCTTGCACGGTGAACAGCAGCCGCTCAAAGCCGGGGATATTCCCGCGGTCTTCCGGCGGGAAGTAGGTGCCGCCGTAGAAGGGTGCACCCTCCGGCGTGAGGAATACGGTTAACGGCCAGCCACCATGGCCGGCCATAGCCTGTACGGCCGACATGTAAATGGCATCGAGCTCCGGCCGCTCCTCCCGGTCCACCTTAATGTTGACGAAGTACTGATTCATCAGCTTCGCGATGGCCTCGTTCTCAAAGGACTCGCGCTCCATTACGTGACACCAATGGCAGGCTGAGTAGCCAATGCTGAGGAGTATCGGCTTGTCTTCGGATTTAGCGCGTTCTAAGGCCTCCGGCCCCCAGGGATACCAATCCACCGGGTTGTTGGCATGCTGGAGGAGATAGGGGCTGGTTTCTTGAGCGAGTCGGTTGGGCATGGGGCTACCTCAGTTTATGGGTGTTGGAATGGACTGTGCCAGTGTACCGTACACCCTACTGCAACGTACAGTATGCGCTACGCCGCGATCGGCCCTAGTGAGCAAGATTATCTAGGCGGCGGTATGGCAGGACCAGCAGCGGAGCTGGCAGTTAGCCAAGGAATCGTCTTCGCCGCTTACATGATCCGCTTCCCAGGCATCCGTGGCGTTACGCCCTCTAAAGTTCCAGACAATCACGCGTCCGCAGGGCGGTTCATGCGTATGAGACGACTGGTCGCATTCACAATGTCCCCTGGCCCGACGCCATGCCTGTGCGAGAACGTCTTCCGAAAAAGCCATCGTAGTCCTCCTTTAGTGCTTACTTACCCTGAATAGGACTAAGGACGCTGGTCTCCTCAGAGCCCTCAATTATGCTGGGCCAACTATACGCAATTCCGTGTAGATTTTCCATGCCACTGCACTCTACGAATGGGTGTTAGTTCACACAGAATGAAAGATAATTGCACATGGACAGCATTTGTGAAAAATGCGCATTGACGGTGCGCGCTCCTTATGGTAAATTAAACGCCATAGGAAAGGAGGTGATGCGGATGGATGATCAACGTACCTATTCCGCACACAGCCCCCTGTTTGAGGTGGCTGTAAGCTAGGGTTCGCGGCCTAGCAGGAGGCCAGTCCGATTTGGACTGGCCTCCTTTCTTTTACCAACAGTGTTAGCATCAACTGCCCCCTTCTCCGTAGAGCTGCTCCGGCGGGGTCTGGATACCCGATTTGTCGGGAAGCAGATCGCCTATTATCCGCTCGTGAGCTCCACCCAAGACGCGGCCAAGGCAGCGGCCTCGCTGGACGCTCCCGAAGGCGCAGTGTTCATTGCCGATGCGCAGACCGCCGGCCGGGGCCGTTTTGGCCGCTCCTGGTATGCCTCTCCGGGCGACAACCTCCTCATCTCCATCCTGCTGCACCCCACTCACGCCATGCACTCCAAGCTCTCCATAGCGGCCTCCCTGGCTACTCTAGATGCCATCGCCGCGACCACCGGACTGCAAGCACGCCTCAAGTGGCCGAATGATGTGCTCATCGATCACAAGAAAGTGGCGGGTGTGCTAGTGGAGGGTGTCTTTGAGGGCGAAGCGTTGCAGGCAGGGATCGTGGGGATTGGCCTCAACGTAAATATGCGTTTTGCTGATGTTCCACCGCTGCCTTACCCAGCCACAAGCCTGCAGCAGGAGCTAGGGCAACCGGTGAGCCGCGAGGCACTGGCGCGCGCGCTGTTGATGGCTCTGGAGCGCTGGTATCTTGACGCTCAGGCAGGCGCGGCTCTACAGGATGCCTGGCGAGCCCAACTCCTGGGGCTGGGCGAGCAGGTCACCGTGCACATCGGTGAGGAAGCAGTCGAGGGAGTGGCGGAAGACGTGGACGCCGACGGACGGCTACTCCTGCGGCTGGAGGATGGAACGCTCTTCCCCCTGCTGGCCGGAGATGTGACGCTCCGGGCTACTGCGAACTAGCTAGCTCTGGGTTGCGGGCGGAGTTTGATCGTTTCCAGCATTCTGCGCATTGCCCAGAAACGCATTGAGAAAGTCCATGGGCAACGGGAAGATGATGGTGCTGCTGCGCTCCGTGGCAATTTCGCTGAGAGTCTGGAAATAGCGTAGCTGCAGCGTCGAAGGCTGGCTAGAGATGATCCGGCCCGCCTCTGCAAGACGCTCTGCGGCTTGGAATTCTCCTTCGGCGTGGATGATCTTTGCCCGTCGCTCCCGTTCCGCTTCCGCCTGACGAGCCATCGCCCGCTGCATGGTCTGGGGCAGCTCAACGTCCTTTATCTCCACGAGGCCGACCTTCACGCCCCAGGGGTCCGTTTGCTCATCGATGATCTGCTGCAGTTGCTGGTTGATCTGGTCGCGATGGATGAGGAGGTCGTCGAGCTCAAACTGACCGAGGACGCTGCGCAAGGTGGTCTGGGCGAGCTGGGACGTAGCGAAGTGGTAATCGAGCACCTCTACTATGGCAAGCTCCGCCTGGATGACGCGAAAGTAGGCCACGGCGTTCACCCGCAAGGTCACGTTGTCTTTAGTGATGCACTCCTGCGATGGAATGTCCAGGGTGATGACGCGTGTATCTATCTTCCGCATGCGGTCCACGTAAGGGATGAGGAACCGCAGGCCTGGCCCCTTGTTGCCTACCAAGCGCCCTAGGCGGAAGACAACACCAATCTCATACTGCTGGACGACCCGTACGGAGGCCGCTAAGACAAGCACGACAAAGACGGCCAGGGCGGCCCACAAAGCCAGCGTAAATTCCATAGTAATGCTCCTTCTCCTTATGACTGTTGGACTGCTTCGGTTTTTTCCACAAACAGCTTCAAACCTTCTAGTGACGTCACCCGCACGTACTCCCCCTCCTGGATAGGATCAGCTGCTGATCGGGCCTGCCAGAGCTCGCCGCGGACGAAGATAGTGCCCTCGGGATCCAAGAGTGTTCGTGCGACGCCTCTCGCTCCAATGAGCGCCTCTGTGCCGACAGGATACTTGGTGCGTCGGGAAGCGACCACTGCGCCCGCGACGAAGAGGAAGAAGGTGCCCATGACGCTCACTACGCCCGCGATGAGCCAGCGGTTCACCTGCAACTCCGGTGCGCCGCCGCTAATGAGAATGAAGGAGCCAATAGTGACCGCCACGATGCCGCCGATGGCGAACAGTCCGTGGGAGACCACCCACACCTCTGCCACTAGCAGCGCGAAGCCTAGCAGCATCAGCAGGAGCCCTGCGATATTCACGGGCAGCATCCCCAGCCCAAACAGGGCCGTGAGCAGGCAGATGGCGCCGATGATCCCCGGCAGCATGGCTCCCGGATTGGAGAACTCCAGGAAGAGTGCGAGCATAGCCAAGGAGAGTAGTAGGTAAGCGACGTTAGGATCGCTGATGGCAAAGAGGAAGATCTCAATAAAGTTCATGTCCACTGGCACAATAGGCGCGCCGGTGGTGCTGATGGTGACGTCGCCGGCAGGGAGGGTGACCGTGCGCCCATCCAGGTCGTTGATAAGGCTCTCAAGGTTGGGCGCAACAAAGTCGACCACGCGTTCCTCTACGGCGGCGTTTCCCTCGAGGGAAACGCTTTCCCGCACTGCCTGCTCTCCCCAATCGGCGTTGCGGCCACGTTGCTCTGCGATGCCGCGAATGTAGGCCACCGCGTCGTTGGTGACTTTGTCCGCCATCGCGCCCTCTAACTCGCCACCGCCTCCTGCGACGGGATGGGCTGCGCCGATAGCCGTGTTGGGGGCCATGACCGCCACGTGACTGGCCATAGTGATGAAAACGCCGGCGGAGGCGGCTCTAGCGCCCGCAGGCGAGACGTAGACGACTACTGGCACGGTAGCGGCGTTGATGCGCTGGACGATGTCCCGCATGGATGTGTCCAGCCCGCCGGGGGTGTCTAGTTGGATGATTACCGCCTGGGCCTCTCTGGTTTCGGCCTCAGTGATGCCGCGGTCCAAGTAGCTTGCCATCACCGGTGAAACCGCGCCTTTGACGCGCAGTACCACGACGCTGGAGGCGGCGCTCTCTGCGGGCAGCGCCAGGAGCATCAGAAACAGCCCCAGGAAGGAGAATAGCTGACCTAAACGACAAAATTTAGCCTTCATACGCCCAGCCTCACACCAATCGCACTTGCCGCTCCTTTAGTATAGCTGGCTAGCAGCAATCGTCACAACGCGTAGTGCTAAATTATGTTAACTGGACTCTATGTGGATTGTCCATTTGCCGGCGTGCTCGAACTCAGAAAAGCTGCCCTGCGTCTTAGCTAGCGCAAACCACCGTTTCCCTGCATCACAGCGCTATGGCGCGGCTTGCCCGTGGCGGTACAATCAGGGCATGCACGTCGCCCGGTTCAGCCTCGCTTACTTCCGCAACTACAAGTCGTTAGACCTCGCGTTGCCGCAAGGCTTAGTGCTTCTTCAGGGGGACAACGCCCAAGGGAAGACCAATCTTCTGGAGGCGGTCTGCGTCTTAGCACTCTCACGGTCACCACGGGCCGGGAGGGAAGGCGAGCTCCTCTCCTGGGACAGCCGCTCGGATCAGACCGTCGCAACGCGCATCTTTGGCGAGGTAGAGCGCGCCGCAGATCCGGTCACCATCGAAGTGACGCTCATGGCGAAGGCCGGCGCGTCGCCGATGGCGTCGGTCGACCAAAGTGATGACGAAGAGGATGGCCTGTTGGCCACAGCCCCCGGCGTGCAGAAACGGCTGCGAGTGAACGGCGTGCCCCGTCGGGCCATCGATCTCCTGGGCCAGCTTCGGGTGGTGCTGTTCCGCCCGGAGGACATGGCGCTAGTCACCGGCACACCCAGTGATCGGCGGCGGACGCTGGACATACTCCTCTCCCAGATGGAGCACCGCTACCCACGCTCGTTGCAGCGGTACAGCCGGACGGTTCAGCAGCGCAACCACCTACTCCGGCGCATCGCGGAGGGACAGGCGTCAATAGACGAGCTTGCGCCGTGGGACGCCGCACTGGCCGCCGAAGGGAGCTATCTCTTGTTGCAACGGCAACGGGCTGTGGAGCGTCTATCTGCGCTTGCGGGAGAAAGTCACGGGTTGCTGAGCGGCGACCGGGAGCAGCTCATGGTCTCCTACGAGCCGACGGTGCGGACGCAGGAGGATGCTGCATTGCAGACAGCTGAGGCGCTGGCACAGGCCATCATGGACCGGCTGACTGAGGTGCGGCGGAGAGACATCGCGCTGGGGCAGACCACTGTGGGCCCCATCGGGACGACCTCGTGTTCTCCTTGGGCAGAGCGTTGCTGAATGTCTACGGCTCGCGGGGCCAGCAGCGCACCGCGACGCTGGCTTGGAAGCTGGCAGAGGCGCGCTACGCCCGGGAAGTGACGGGCGAGGACCCCGTAGTGCTGCTGGACGATATCTTCTCCGAGATGGATGCCACCCGCCGGAGCGCCCTGCTGGAAGCGGTGCAGTCCTACCAGCAGGTGTTGCTCACCACCACAGACATCGATCCCGCGGAGCTGAAGGCATTGCCTGCGGCTACCTTTACGGTTCGGGCTGGCTGTATAGAAGCAAGCTAGTCGTCGCGTGGAAGTATCATCGGTCTATACTTGGCGTGGCTGCGGGCCGCGGCTACAATAAGGCCGCAGCATTTTAGAAGGAGTTCCTATGCGATTAGGCGTTATTTTTCCTCAGCTAGAGATTGGGAGCGACCCCGAGGCCGTCCGCAGCTACGCTCAGGCGGTGGAGGGCATGGGGTACGACCATCTGGCTATCTTTGACCACGTGCTGGGCGTGGATCCCACCAACCGGCCGGGGTGGGACCGCTATACGCACCGGAGCATGTTCCACGAACCCATGGTCCTCTTTGGCTACCTGGCCGCCATCACACAGCGGTTGGAGTTAGCTACCTCTATCCTCATCCTCCCGCAGCGCCAGGCCGCGTTGGTGGCTAAGCAGGCTGCAGAGGCAGACGTACTCAGCGGCGGCCGGCTGCGCTTGGGCGTGGGCCTGGGTTGGAATGAGGTGGAGTACGAGGCGCTAAACGAGGACTTCCACACTCGTGGGCGCAGGCTTGCCGAACAGATAGAGGTTATGCGGCTGCTCTGGACGCAGCCGGTGGTGGACTTTCACGGCCAGTGGCATAACGTGACGGAGGCGGGGATCAACCCGCCGCCGGTGCAGCAGCCCATCCCCGTATGGGTGGGCGGGAGCGCCGAGCCCGCACTGAAGCGCATTGCGAAGGTGGCGGACGGCTGGTTCCCCAACGGCCCGCCGGATGAGACCCGCCGTGCGATGGTGGAGATGTTCAAGGGCTTTGTAAAAGAAGCGGGGCGCGATATGGCGGACATCGGCGTGGAGGCGCGCATCAACGTTGCGAACGGAAACGTGGACGATTGGCGGCGCGGCGCCGAGGCCTGGCGGTCGATGGGCGCGACGCACCTCTCGGTGATGAGCGAGGGAGCCGGGTTCTCGCTGGATGATCACATTGACGCGCTGCGGCAGGGTAAGGAAGCCATCGCCGACATTATTCGTGCCTAGTAATGCTAACCTAAACAACATATATTCGTAAATCTAGGCACGAGAAGGGAACACTATGGAACTGACAATCTCTTTCCCCAGCGCAGAGCTAGGGATGGACACGGTGAAAATCAAGGACTTTATACAGGGCGCAGAGCAGCTTGGGTACACCCAGGTGCATGCGGGAGAGCACATCATTGGCGCAGACCCGACCCATCGTCCTGAGTGGAACAACCCCTATACCCACGACTCCTTTTGGCACGAGCCCTTCACCCTGATGACCTTCCTGGCGGCGCACACCGAGCGCATGCTGCTGGTTCCAGCGGTGATGGTGCTGCCGATGCGACAGACCGTCCTCGCTGCGAAGCAGGCGGCGGCGGTGGATGGGTTCAGCGGCGGTCGGCTGCGTTTAGGGATAGGTATAGGCAGCAACGCGTTTGAGTACGAGGTTTTGGGCAAGGACTTCCATAATCGTGGGAGTCGCGTGGAGGAACAGGTCGCATACATGCGAGAGCTCTGGACCAAGCCGGTAGTGACCTTTGAGGGACGCTGGGAAGGCGTATTCGAGGCAGGGATTAACCCCAGGCCGGTGCAGCAGCCCATACCCATCTGGATGGGCGGCGGCGCCGTTGAAGCATCGCTGAAGCGCATTGGCCGCTTGGCCGACGGCTGGATCCTCACCGGGCGGCTAGAAAGCGGGCCGGCCGCCGCCATCGAGCGGTACAAGGGCTACGCAAAGGCGGCGGGGCGCGATCCCGAAGCGCTGACCATAAGCTGCCGGGGCAATGCAGGCAGCGGCACACCGGAAGAGTGGCGGCAAGGCTTCGAGAGCTGGCAGTCTATGGGCGCAAACGTCATCGTGGTGGGAAGCGGATCGGGAACTCCCGACCAGTTGCTGGAACGGCTGCGGCAGTACAAAGAGGCCGTGGCAGACATGGCTCGTGCCTGAGCATGTCGCAAGATGAGTCAAAAGTAAGCGGCAAAATATTGAATGCGCCTATTGAATACGCCTACTAAATACGCCGTTCATGGTGAGCTTGTCGAACCATCAACGGGTGAAATTAGCGCCTAGCGCAAGAACGGGGTTGAAGTTATGGACTTAGGAGTATCCCTGCCGGGTAAGGAGCTGGGCACCGACGCGGTGAAGCTGCGGGACTTTGTCCAAGGCGCAGAGGCGCTGGGCTATACGCATGTCTCCGTGGGCGAACACGTCATCGGCGCGGATATTACGCACCGGCCGGGATGGGACCTGCCCCATACTATCGAAGGGTTCATGCGAGATCCCTTCACCACGCTGGCGTTCATTGCCGGCCAGACGCAGCAGATGCTGTTGGTGATGTCGGTGATGATCCTGCCTCAACATCCAACGGTGCTCGTGGCCAAGCAGGCGGCGGATATCGACTGCCTCAGCGGCGGCCGGCTGCGCTTGGGCGTTGGCGTTGGGCGGTATTCGCTGGAGTACGAGGCGGTGAACAAGGAGTACAAGAACAGGGGGCAGCGCATCATTGAGCAGTGCGCGCTGCTGCGGGCGCTGTGGACCCAGGAGGTGGTGACTTTTGAGGGGAAGTGGGAGCGCCTGGACGAGATGGGCATCAACCCCCTGCCGGTGCAGCGTCCCATTCCCATCTGGTTCGGCGGCGGCGGCGTGGACACGGTGTTGAAGCGCATTGCGGAGCACGCTGACGGCTGGATTATCACCCCGCTCGCCATAGAGGGCGGTGTCCCCGGCGGTGTCGGACGCTACAAGGAGTATTTGCGAGCAGCCGGCAAGGACCCCGACTCCATGCCTATTTTCTATGGCGCTAGGGCTAACAGCGGCACACCGGACGAGTGGCGCGCATACCATGAGACGATGCGCGAGCTGGGCCTGACAGCGCTCTCAGTGGGCACCACGGGCCTAGGCGAGTCCCCGGACGCACACCTAGCGGCGCTGCGGGCGTACCAAGAGGCCGTGGAGTAGCTATCACCCCCGTTGTCATTCTGAGTGCAGCGAAGAATCCACGGTGCAGCGTAGGCTAGTGGATTCTTCAGTCCTCGCTCGGCGAGTCCTTCAGAATGACAGCAAAGTAAGCCGCTCCTGGTGAGCTAGTCGAACCATGAGCCACCTCATAAGCTTGAGCACTGCTCGCCCTTCGACAAGCTCAGGATGAGCGGATTGGCGCCAGGGATGGTGAACGCGGCGCGGGCAGTGGGCTGGCGTACAAGGAGACGGTAGGGTAACTATGACCCTCGTTGTCATTCTGAGTGCAGCGAAGAATCCACGGTGCAGCGTTAGTTAGTGGATTCTTCAGTCCTCGCTCGGCGACTCCTTCAGAATGACAGCAAAGTAAGCCGCTCCTGGTGAGCTAGTCGAACCATGAGCCACCTCATAAGCTTGAGCACTGCTCGCCCTTCGACAAGCTCAGGGTGAGCGGATTGGCGCCAGGAATGGTGAACGCGGCGCGGGCAGTGGGCTGGCGTACAAGGAGACGGTAGGGTAACTATGACCCTCGTTGTCATTCTGAGTGCAGCGAAGAATCCACTATGCAGCGTAGGCTAGTGGATTCTTCGTCCTCGCTCGGCGAGTCCTTCAGAATGACATTGAGCAAAGCCGTTGAGGGTGAACCGGAAGTTTATCCTGAGTTAAGCAAAGGAAACCATGAGCCACCTCCTGAGTTTTGAGCACTGCTCGCCCTTCGACAAGCTCCGGGTGAGCGGATGGGTGCCGGGAATGGTAGCGGGCGGGCGTACAAGAAGGCGGTGGAGTAGCCATTACCCGCGTTGTCATTCTGAGTGCAAAGAATCCACTATGCAGTGAGTGGATTCTTCAGCCTCGCTCGGCGAGTCCTTCAGCATTGGCAAAGCCGTTGAGGGTGAACCGGAAGTTTATCCTGGGCGTAGCAACATCATAATCCTGAGCACGGTGTGAGCATGGTGAACGAGGCGCGGGCAGCGGGCGGGCGTACAAGGCGACGGTGGAGTAGCTATTACCCGCGTTGAGAGTGCAGCGAAGAATCCACGGTGCAGCGTGGGTTAGTGGATTCTTCAGTCCTCGCTCGGCGACTCCTTCAGAATGACATTGAGCAAGGCCGTTCAGGGTGGGCCTAGAGTTTATCCTGAGTTAAGTGCAGGGAACCATGTGCAGATTGCTCAAAGGAAGCATCCTGTTTATAAGTACTTGTAAGCCCGTACACATGTGTACGGGCTTTTCTGTATATTTCACAGGTATACACGTGTACCTGTGCACAGGTTCATTAGCTAGAGAGTGACGCCTAGAGCTTCAGCGACTGTGTGCATATCCTTATCGCCGCGTCCGGAGATGTTGATGATGACGATTTTTCTCGGTCAAGAGTCTTGGCCAGTTTCACCCCGTGGATGACTGCGTGGGAGGACTCCAGCGCGGGGATAATGCCCTCAGTGCGGCAGAGGAGCTGGAAGCCTTCCAGCGCTTCGTCGTCGGTGGCGGCCACATACTCCGCCCTGCCAGTCTCTTGGTAGTAGGAGTGCTCCGGCCCCACGCCGGGGTAATCGAGTCCGGCCGAGATGCTGTGAGTCTCCTGGATCTGACCGTCGTCGTCCTGGAGCAGGTACATCGCCGCGCCGTGGAGGACACCGAACCGGCCCGCCACCAGGGACGCGGCGTGCTCGCCCGTTGCGATGCCCCGGCCCGCGGCCTCAACGCCGACCATGCGTACGTCTGCATCGTCAACAAAGGGGTAGAAGAGGCCTATGGCGTTGCTGCCGCCGCCCACGCAAGCTACCAAGTAGTCTGGTAGGCGGCCAATCTGCTCCAGGCTCTGGCGGCGGGCCTCCTGGCCGATGACAGCCTGGAAGTCTCGCACCATCATGGGGTACGGGTGAGGGCCTACCACGCTGCCGATGATGTAGTGAGTAGTGTCCACGTTGGTGACCCAGTCACGGATCGTCTCGTTGATGGCGTCCTTGAGCGTCCTGGTGCCGCTGGAGACGGGTCGCACCTCCGCGCCTAAGAGCTTCATGCGGAAGACGTTGAGGCTTTGGCGCTGGATGTCCACCTCGCCCATGTAGACCACGCACTCCACACCCAGGGCGGCGCACACGGTGGCGACAGCCACGCCGTGCTGCCCTGCGCCCGTTTCCGCGATGATGCGGGGCTTGTTGAGCCGCCCGGCGATGAGCCCCTGGCCCAGCGCGTTGTTGATCTTGTGTGCGCCGGTGTGGGCAAGGTCCTCTCGCTTGAGATAGATCTGCGCGCCGCCCAGCGCATTGCTGAGGCGCTTAGCATGATAGAGGGGCGTGGGCCGGCCGGCGTAGTGATGATAGAGGTCGTTGAGCTCGGCCCAGAAGGCGGGATCTGCCTTAGCGGCGGCGTAGGCGGCCTCCAACTCGCTCAGAGCGGCCATGAGGGTCTCCGGCACGTACTTGCCGCCAAAGAGGCCGAAGTGGCCGCTAGCATCGGGAATCTGCGAGGTGGCGGTTGCCATGAGGGTTCTCCTGTTAGGTTTTTCTGTGTCTCCCGCAAACCCCGTTATGGGGATTCAAGGAGATCCTTCGGGACTACGTATGAGGTTGAGGGGGCTTCTCCCAAACCCCTGGCAACGAGGCTTCGCCGCCCTGCACTCTCCGCTAATGGTACTCTCTTATGTCACCTTGGAGGTGTCTACGGCTCTGACGGCGGCGATGAACGAGCGGATCTTCTCGGGGTCCTTCATGCGGTCGGTCTCGACGCCGCTGGAGACATCCACACCCCAGGGTCGGGCCGTGCTAACGGCTTCAGTGACGTTATCCGGCGTGAGGCCGCCCGCCAGCAGAAAGGGTATCTTCTCTGCGACATGCTGGGCCAGGTCCAGGCTGAGGCGCTGACCGGTGCCGCCGTACTGGCCCTCCACTTTTGGCTCCAAGAGATAGAAACCGCCACGGTCCTGCAGACTGACGCCATGGGCGGCTAGTTCAGCGTAGATCTTATTAGAGGTCTGGCTCGCCCCCACGTGGAGAACTTTGATGACTGGCCGGTTGAGCTGGTTGCATACGTCCCAGGGCTCGTCGCCGCTGAGCTGGATCATGTCCAGGCCGCAGGTCTCGGCGAGGTCGTTCATCAAGGCCACGGGCTGGTTCACGAAGACGCCGACCAGCAGCGGCCGCGGCGTTGAGAGGTTGGCGGCATGGAGAGCGTCCGCGATACGCCCCGCGTGCTGCGGCGTGACCTTCCGCTGGCTTTCGTCGGCAAAGATAGTGCCCACATAGTCTGCGCCCGCCTCAGCGGCCACTAGAGCGTGCTCTGGGGTGCGGACGCCGCAGATCTTGATCTTAGTCACCGCGGAACTCCCGTAGCTTGGCTTCAGGAGAGGGCGCAAGCATCAGGCTTTCTCCGATGAGCACCGCGTCCACGTCCCAACTCTGGAGCTTGAGGATGTCCGCGCGGTCTTTGATGCCGCTCTCGCTGACCACCACTCGGTCGTGGCCCAGCAGCGGCCGCAAACGATGCGTCGTCTCCAGGTCGACCGTGAAGGTGCGGAGGTCACGGTTGTTGATCCCGACCACACTCGCCCCGCTGTCGAGGGCACGTTGCGCCTCCTCGGGATCGTGGACTTCCACCAGCGCTTCCATGCCCAGGGAGCGGGTGAGGGACAGCAGGTCCCCAAGCTGAGCGTCCGAGAGCACCGCTGCAATGAGGAGGAGCGCATCTGCTCCATAAGCCCGTGCCTGGTAGACCTGGTAAGGATCGACCAGGAAGTCCTTGCGGAGTAACGCTGGGCGGCCCAGCTTTAGGTGCCGGGCAAAACCTTCGTCATCAAGGGACGTCTGGATGCGGGACAGGTTCCTAAGGCTGCCACTGAAGTATTTAGTTTCGGTAAGCACAGAGATAGCTGCCGCGCCGCCTCGAGCGTAGCGCTTAGCCATTGCCACAGGGTTCATACGCGCTTTGATGACGCCGGCGGAGGGCGAGGCCTTCTTCACCTCCGCGATGACCTGGATGTTGTCACGGCGCAGGGATTCGGCAAAGTCCACAGGAGGCGGCATACGCCCGATGCGCTCCTTGAGCGCGGCCAGCGGTTCCCTGCGTTTGGCGTAGGGAAGCCGCTGCCTCACGTAGCCGATAATCTCGTCGAGGATGGAGTCAGGCATTTTAGAGCAGTTTTCTAAGGAAACTCAATGATACAAGCCTATTCTTTGTCGTTTAGGTTAGGATAAGTTACTCACGCGCACTAGGTCGTCGACCCTTTTGAGTGCGCTGCCATTGGAAACGAGCTCTCTCGCCGCCTCGACCGCCTTTGGCAGGCCGACCACCTTGTTGCCGGCCACCAGCGCGCCAGCGGCGTTCAGCAGCACCATGTCCAAGATAGGCCCCGACTGTTGCCCGCCAAGGATAGCCCGCAGCGTGGCGGCATTCTCCTGAGCAGTGCCGCCCTTCACCGAGCCAGACGCGGCACGGGTCAGTCCAACGTCCTCCGGCGTGACGGTGTACTCGTGGATGTTGCCCTCGTAGAGCTCCCAGATCTGAGTTGGAGCGCAGATGCTCATCTCGTCTACCTTGTCTGCGCCGTGGACCACCAGCACGTGCTCAGAACCCAGGCGTAGCAGCACCTCGGCCATCATGCGGCCGAGAGAGGAATCGGCCACTCCCAGGAGCTGGTGCGTGGCGCCCGCGGGGTTGGTCAGCGGGCCCAGGATGTTGAAGACTGTACGGATGCCGATCTCGCGTCGGGGGCCAGCGGCGAAACGCATAGCAGGGTGAAACGCCGGGGCGAACATAAAACCAATGCTCGCTTCATCGATGCAGCGGCGCACCTGCTCCGGCGTCAGCTCCAGCTTGACGCCCAGGGCTTCCAGCACATCAGCGCTGCCGCTCTGGCTGGTCATGGCACGGTTGCCATGCTTGGCCACGCGGAGGCCGGAGGCAGCGATCACGAAGGCGGCCGCGGTAGAAACGTTAAAGCTACCGGATGCGTCGCCGCCGGTGCCGCAGGTGTCCACCAGCGCCGAGGTGTACTCGACGCGGTTGGACTTGTCCCGCATGCCCTGAGCCATCCCCGCAATCTCGTCGGCAGTCTCGCCTTTGATGCGCAGGGCGGTGACAAAGGCCCCGAACTGCGCGGGCGTGGCCTCGCCAGACATTATCTCGTCCATCACCTGAGCGGCCTGGGCCTGGCTGAGGGCCTGGCCTGCCACCAGCTGACCGATTGCTTCTTGAATCATGCTAGTCCTCGCTCTGGCAGCTAGGCCACTGCCTCTTTGGTCTTTGGGGCAGGCATCTGCAGGAAATTGCGCAGGATGTCCTTGCCCACGGGAGTCATGATGGATTCCGGGTGGAACTGCACGCCTTCCACGGGATGTGTCACGTGGCGCACGCCCATGATAAGCCCCTTGTCCGTCCAAGCGGTCACTTCCAGGCCTTCCGGCACCGTCTCCTTCAGGATGACCAGGGAGTGGTAGCGAATGGCCTCGAAGGGGTTGGGCAGACCGGCGAGCACGCCCGCGCCTGTATGCGAGATACGGCTGGTCTTGCCGTGGACTATCTCCCCCGCTTTGTCCACCACGCCGCCGTAGGCCTCGCCGATGCACTGATGGCCGAGGCACACGCCCAGGAGAGGGGTGGATGGCCCGAAGGTGCGCACGATGTCTACGGACACGCCGGCCTCTCGGGGCGTGCACGGCCCCGGGGAGAGCACGATGCGCTCGGGCCCCATCGCCTCTATCTCGCTGAGCGAGATACGGTCGTTGCGGTGGACTTCTACGTCGGCGCCCAGCTCGCACAAGTACTGGTAGAGGTTGTAGGTGAAGCTATCGTAATTGTCGATGAGTAGCAGCATGTCGTTACTCCTGCCCTGCTTCGGCCACTTGGATGGCCTTAAGGAGGGCCTGAGCCTTGCTCACTGTTTCCTGGAACTCCGGCTCCTCCTCGCTATCATAAACGATGCCCCCGCCCGCCTGCACGTACGCGATGCCGTCTTTGAGCACCATAGTGCGGATGGCGATAGCCGTGTCTATGTTGCCGGAGAAGCTAATGTAACCTACCGTGCCCGCGTAAGGGCCGCGCTGCTCAGGCTCCAGCTCCGCAATGATCTCCATAGCTCGGATCTTGGGCGCGCCTGATACGGTGCCGGCGGGAAAGCAGGCGCGCAGCACGTCCAAGGGGCTGAGGCCGTCCTTGAGCTTGCCCTTCACATGGGAGACCAGATGCATCACGTGGGAGTAGCGCTCCACGTCCATGACCTGAGTGGCCTGCACCGAGCCCGGCTGGCTCACCCTGCCGACATCGTTGCGCCGAGGTCCAGGAGCATAACGTGCTCTGCCCGGTCCTTCTCGCTGTCTCGAAGCTCTTGCTCCAGCACGTTGTCCGACTCGGTGGTAGCGCCACGCGGTCTGGTGCCGGCGATGGGGTGGTAGTCTATCTGACCGTCCTCCACCCGCACCAGCATCTCCGGCGAGGTGCCGACGATGTGGAAGTCCTTCAGGTGCAGGTAGTACATGTAAGGCGATGGATTGATGACGCGTAACGTGCGGTAGATGTCGAAGGGCGCAGCGCTGGTGGGACGGATGAACCGTTGCGATAAAACGGCCTGGACGATGTCACCATTGATGATGTACTCGCGGGTCTTATCGATCATAGATCCGTAATATTTGCGCGTTAGGTTAGACTCTACAGTGCCTGACATGCCCGGTTTTAGGCGTTCCCCCCTGGGCCTTGCCGAGGATCGCAGTGGCTGATGTAACCGCTTAACTAAACGATCTATTTTTTCGGTTGCCTGGCGATAATTTTGTGTTATGTCGCCTTCTGCCCGCATGTGGCTGACCACCTGCATCTTATGCAACAGGTGATCAAAGACCACTATGGTGTCGGTAAAAAGGAAGAGGGCTTCCGGCACCGCCAGCCGCTGCTTTACTGATAACGGCACGCGCGGTTCATAGTGTCGAATGGCCTCCCAGGCCAGATAACCCACTGCACCGCCGTGAAAGCGGGGTAGTCCCGGCACATGGACCAGGCGTACATCCGCCATCTCCTGCTCTATAAGGGAGAGGGGATCTTGGGCAGCGCTACGGCTGCCGGCCACGCCAGTGCGCAGCACTTTGTAAGGCTCGGTGCCGATAAAGCTGTAGCGGCCCCAGCGCTCACCGCCTTCCACGCTCTCTAGCAGGAAGGAATACGAGCCGCGGGTAACTTTGAGGTAGGCGGAAACGGGCGTCTCCAGATCAGCGGAGACCTCCCGGTAGACAGGGATAAGGTTGCCTTGAGTTGCGAGCTGTTGTGCCTCTTCCAGGCTTGGTGTGTACATAGTTACTCCTGTTTTGTGTGCTATGGCGCTTCTGCCGCTCCGGAGGCTGGCTCCGAAGGGCACACGATCATCGCCCGTCCGCTCTCAGCGAACGGGCCCGCGCCATGCCCAGCAGTACAGGTGAAGTATGGTCATGACGTTAACCGCTCACCTGGCGCTTGAAATAGACGTCGTATTCGGAGAACTTGGCGGTCTGGTCATGGGGCGGGCTCACTGCGACCAGCTCCCAGCCTTCCTGACTCAGCATGGTCAGGCGCTTGCTGCGGAGTGTCCAGCACCGCTTCTCGTCCCAGTAAAACACCCGCGCGAGGTCGCCGTTAGGCACCAGGGTGTGCCGCGGCCAGTCCGTTATCTCCGCGTCCAGCTTGATGGGACCGTCCGGCTCCTTGAAGACCTCGCTCAGGCTAATGGTCTGGCACGGGACCCGTTTATGCTCCCACGTAGGCATGATTCTGTCCTCCTCTTAGTTCGTGTACTTGAGCCGCATAGCGGATCGCACTTCATCCATTGTCTGAGCAGCCACTTCCCGTCCGCGACTAGAGCCATCCCCTAGGATGTCCCGCACGTCGTCAAGGTGGGCTGCGTACTGTGCCCGGCGCTCCCGAATGGGATCGAGGAACGCGTTGAGCGCGGCGGACAGCTTCTGCTTTACCTCTACATCGCCCACAGCGCCGGCGCGGTAGCGCTCCTTCAGGTCGTCAACCTCTGCGGTGTCGGTGTTGAAGGCGTCGTGGTACATGAACACCGGGTTGCCCTCCACGTGGCCGGGGTCGGTGGCCCGCAGGCGGGTGGGATCGGTGTACATGCGGCGCACTTTGGCCGTCACGGTCGCCTCGTCATCTCCCAGGTAGATGCAGTTGTTCAGGCTCTTGCTCATCTTGGCCTGGCCGTCGATGCCTACCAGGCGGGCGACGCGGCCTACCAGCGCATCCGGCTCCGGGAAGACCTCGACGCCGAACAGGTGATGGAAGCGGCGCACCACCTCACGAGTCATCTCAATATGCGGGAGCTGGTCGTCACCCACAGGCACCAGATGGGCCTTTGGCAGCAGGATGTCCGCCACCTGGCTGGCCGGGTAGTTAAAGAAGCCCAGGCTAAGGGTCTGGTTCTCCGACTCCAGCTTGTCCATCTCCGCCTTCAGGGTGGGATTACGCTGCAGCCACGAGAGGGGCGTCACCATGCTCAGGAGCATGTGCAGCTCCGCATGCTCCGGCACGTAGCTCTGCACCTCGAAGACGGAGGACTGCGGGTCGAGGCCGACGGCCAGCCAGTCGAGGGTCACCTCTAGCACCGACTCCCGGATGCGCTCGATGTCGTCTAGGTGGTCGCCCAGCGCCTGGTAGTCGGCGATGAGGAAGTAGCACTCGTACTGGGATTGCAGGCGCACCCAGTTCTCCAGAGCGCCTACGTAGTGGCCCAGATGCAGCGGCCCCGTGGGGCGGATGCCGGTAAGAATACGTTTTCGTATTGGTTGAGTCATAAGTATTAGCCTTGGTGATGCCGCTCATGGTTCGACAAGCGCACCATGAGCGGTCCTAGTTCTTCTGCGATCCGCTCATCCTGAACCTGTCGAAGGATGGACGGATATAAGTGTCTACTTGTACACACGTGTACGGGTTCTCCAGGCATAGTCTTACGCCTGCACCCCTAACGAATCACAATCGTAGTCTCCATCAAAGAGCGCTCAGCATGGCGTCCAACAATCGGTCCCGGCGGCAGGACCGCAAGCGAGGTGCTGTCCTGCGCCGGCGGCACGGTCACGGCCTCTCTGGCATCACGTGCATGCTCCTCCTCTATGCCGCCAGCGATCCTCTCTTGTCATTCTGAGCCGAGCGAAGAATCCACCCCAACGCGCCCATGCATGCTGTGCCTCGCCACGGCACGCAGAGGCTCCTCCTCTGTGCCGCTAGCGATCCTCTATTGTCATTCTGAGCCGAGCGAAGAATCCACCCCAACGCGCCTAGCAGCATCATTTGTGCCTCGCCAAAGGAAATGGCTTCTTCGGTTGTAGCGCCCCTCAAAATGACCAAGAAACGGGCAACAAAAAAGACCGTTCGCTCAGGGGCGAATGGTCTCCGCGGTGCCACCCTGTTTCTCGCCTCACCTGCCTGCCGGTAGGCGGAGGGCGATATCTCTGCAACTGCTAGTCTGCTACGACGTACAGTTCCGGCTGTGGTAACGGTGCCGCTCCGGTAGCGCCTACCTGTCCTTCATGCGTCCGCCTAAGACGGAGCTTCGAACTCTCGGGCTACGGCTCCCCAGTCCATTCGGCTGCTGCTGGCGTGCCGGGCTTCCACCTTGCCCCGGCTCTCTGGCCGCTGCGCCACAGCGTACTCCTCTGGTTCAACGCCTGTGCGTATTAGATTAAGTGTAGGGTGCGGGAAGAGGGGGTGTCAATGGGGGAGAAAGAAGGTGGTTTCGGGTGGTACTACCCTACTTGCTATCCCCCTCTAATAATGGCAGAAGCAGCTCGGTTGGGGTTGATAAGAAAACACGCATATCTCGGCAATCTATCGTCTCATAATGTTGCAACAAAGCCATAGTCACGTCATTTAGTGTCTGGAAATCATCATGGCTAAGTAAGGAGTAGCACAAACTATACACATGAGCTAGTCCAAAGGCTAGTAACAAGACTGAAGCAGAGGATAAGGGCATGTCTAGGTAATTAGAGATCAGCACTTTATTCTCTGGAATCACTACCTTAAAAGTATAGGTGACTTGTGGTTTTTCGATAGGTTCCTGAGCTGTAATTGGGGAAAGGGGACCGCCTAATGGGAATAGCTTTGCTGCCGCCGTTATTTGATCTTCAGACAACGTTCGATAAAGGGTTGCCATAAACGGATTCCAATGGGTATCTCCAAAGAAGACATACATAGGTCCTAGTCCTTCGGCAGTCCTTCTTAATTCAGCCGCCCGTACAGCTATGGAAAGCTCATCTTTAGTCATGCCCTTCTTAGTAGCAATGTCCATCGGGCTCTTGCCCTCAGCCATCGCGGCGCCCAGATCTTCAGTGGTCATGCCGAGAGCGATGCTTAGATCTCCGAGGCCAAGACTATATTGCGGGATAGACGAAGCTAAATGTTCCATAATGGGTTGTACTTGACGCTCATCGCAGATATAGAAATAGCGAGCAACATAACTCACCCACGTAGCTATTAATGCGAATGAATAGTCAGGCGACGGGAACGTCAAATTAGACTGATGATCTATTACACAACTGTATTGACCAAATCCTAAGCTGAGGGAAAAAGTGGGTCGCTCCCGACCAAATAACCTTGATAGTCTTTCAAACAACGCTTTCCTTGTTTGTCCCGGCTTCTGGCGGCTGCGCGCTACTGCGTACTCTTCTGGTTCAATGCCTGTACGTATTGGATTAAGGGTAAGGGAGTGGTGTCAATGGGGCATAGGACAGTTCGGGGGCACATCCCCCGTGCCCCCTGGCAAAGAGGCCAGGCCTCTCTGCACTCTCCGCTAAACGAATACGCCTACCCCCGCTCGCGCTTGAGGTCTCGCAGCACCCGCGTGGGGTTCTTGTCGAACTCGTCTAGGAGGCGGGCGACGGCTAGGCGCACGAACCCGCTCTTGCTCACCTTCTGGCCGTGGTCCAGCTTGGCGTGCACCCACAGGTCGTCCAGCTGGCGGAGCTGCGCCGGCGAGAAGTAGAAGGTGAACTTGACCGGCGGCTCGTCCTCGGCAGGTGCGTCAGACGTCTCGGGAGCCGTCGCGCGGGCGGTACGAGCGCCCTGAGGGCGGCCGCGGCCTCGCAGCGGCGTCGGCGCGGGGGTCGGCGCAGTGGTCGCGGCGGGCTGAGCCTCGCTCGCCTCTTCCTCCTCCGCTACCTCCTCAGTCTGCACATGCTCCTCAAAGCCGGGCAGCGGCGCAGCTTCTGGGTCCGTGCGTTGAAACAGGGGGTTGATGAACCTATTTCTGTTAGCCAAGGCTAATGACCTCCTTTGCCAGGGCTTCAAAGGCGTTAGCGGCCACACCGCCGGGCTCGTATTCGTAGATGGTTTTCAGGCGGTTATTGGCCTCCTCCATCTTTACAGTGCGGGGGATGGAGCTTTCCAGCAACAGCGGGCCAAAATGCTCCTTCAGGATATTCATAGTGTCGCGGGCCACGTTGGTGCGGTCGTAGAAGGTGGGGATGGCGCCGACAATGTGTAGGTCTTTAATTTCCAGGTTCTCTTTGAGCTGGGCGATGGTGTTCTCCAGCAGGCCGAGGCCAATGAGGGCGAAGGTGCTCATGGCGACAGGCACCACCACTTCGCTCGATGCCACCAGCGCGTTGACGGTGAGAATGCCCAGGCTGGGCGGCGTGTCCATGATGACGAACTCGTAGCCCTTGTTTTTGTCTTTACCCTTGTCCTTGTCCTTGTCCTTGTCTTTGCCCTTGCCTTTGCCCGCGGCTTCCGGCGTTTGCAGGGCGCGGAGCCTGCGGGAAATCAGCCACTCTCTGCCGGGGACGCTGGACAGGGTAATGTCTGCGGCGCTGAGGAGGATGTTGGCGGGCACCAAGTCCAGGTCCAGGCGGACGCTGATGGCGACCTCCTTGATGGAGGCGCTGTTGCTGACGATGACGTCGTAGAGCGAGGGATCAATGTGCTGGCTGCCGGTGAGGACGTAGGTGGTGTTGGCCTGTGGGTCTACGTCGATGAGGAGGGTACGGTGACCGGCCCGCGCCAGACCGGCGGCCAGGTTGACCGCGACGGTGGACTTGCCGGTGCCGCCCTTCTGCGTGGCGATAGTAATGATGCGCATAGACAATCCTACGAATAAAGTACGTGTGTGCGGGTGTAAGTGCGTGTCTACATGTACACCCGCTTGATTACTGTAGCAGGCGTGCCGTATGCGGTCAAGAGGAGGCGCGAAAACACGCGGCTATCCGCTGGATGCCGTGGCGTTGAGGAGGCGATGAACGGTGCGGCAGCCTTGCAGCAAGGCCGCTAAGTGAGAACGGTTAGGAGAACGCGGGCAGAGCGTGGGTATTGATGGGAGCCGCCACGTGCACCGCGAGGGCTTTGAGTTGCTCAGGCGACTCTTCTTCAGAACAGAGTGGCCGCAATACGAACTTGCTTAGGCCGGCTTCCACGTACTCCCCGATGCGGGCCAGGATGTCGTCTGCGGTGCCAAATGCGCCCAACTGATCGATGGAGGCGACGTCCGGGCGGGTCCGGTTGGCGGTGGCTGGGACGCGTTGCAACGCCTCTTCCTTGGAATCGGCTAAGTAGACCGGCAGGATGGCGCCGTAGTGGTCTGCTTCTATGTCCCGCCCGCTTTCAGCGATGTAGCCTTGTAGCAGCTCTACGCAGCGCGCTACCTCCGTGGTCGTAACGGACCCCGCCAGCCAGCCGTCACCATAGCGGGCGACGCGCCTGAGGGCGAACTCCGTACGTCCTCCTATCCAGATGGGCGGATAGGGCTTGAACAGGGGCTTAGGCGTCACTGTAGCGTTCGTGACGTGATAGTACTTGCCCTGGTGCGTTACGTTGTCTTCCGTCCAGAGGCGTTTCAGCAGGCCGATGGCTTCGTCCGTGCGGGCGGCGCGCTCCTCTTTGCGGGTGCCGGTGGCCTCGTACTCACGCAGGTCATCGCCGCCAAGGCCCACTGCGGGCAGGAGCCGCCCGCCTGCCAGGAAGTCGACGGTGGCGAGCTCCTTGGCTAGGACGACGGGGTTACGGTACGGCAGCGCCAGGACGCTGGTGCCGAACTTCATCGTGCTGGTGCGGGCGGCGGCCGCGGCCAGTGCGGTCACGGGCTCCAGACTGAGCTGGTCGGAGATAAGACGATCGGAGAGCCAGATGGAGTCCCACCCTTGAGCTTCAGCATCCTCCACAAAGCGAAAGAAGGCGCTGCCGCCTCCCGACCATCGCCACGCGCCGGGCGCAAGCCCTATCTTGATGCTCATGGCGTTGACGGTAGCAGAAATAGGCAGGCCCGTAAACCATAATTGTCCGTTTGCCCGCTACATGCTCTATACCTGTGAGGGCAAGGGTCGTCGCCTATACAGCTAGCTCGCCGCAAGGAGGTGGAGGAGCAATTGACTCCTCTCCCATAGCCAACGGTCACGTCCCGGCCTCCTCGGCGTCAGCCTCGAATGGTTGATCGATCCCCCTTGATCAAGGGAATATGTTTCAGTTGGACTAGTTCTTGGGCCTGGCAGGCCAACTTGTGGTACATTGCCTGAAGCATTTCATAGGAGCTTCCGCGATGAACGTGATCTGGATAGTTGCCGATACCTTCCGCAGGGATCATGTGGGGGCATACGGCAATCCGACGATTCGAACACCTTCCCTCGATGCACTGGCAGCCAGGTCGGTCAGGTTCGACGGCCACTATGCTGCTGGATTCCCGACCATGCCCACCCGAGCAGACCATCACACCGGGCGCTGGACAATGTCCTTCATGGGGTGGGAGCCTCTACCTGCGGGTGTGACCACCTTGGCGGAGACGCTGGCTGGTCACGGCGTGCACACGGCGGCGTCGGTGGACACCCCTTACTATCTAAGGGACGGCATGAACTATGACCGGGGGTTTCAGTCCTTCTTCATGAACAGAGGCCAGGATACTCTGTGGTCCATGATCCCTCAGCCAGGATACCATCATGAATCCCTGGACGTCCGAGCGTCATGGCGATATGAATCGGACCGGAATGCGCCTAAAACCTTCACGACCGCCATACAGTGGTTGGAACATCACTACAAAGAGGACTTTTTTCTTTACATAGACACCTGGGACCCCCATGAACCCTGGGACGCTCCGCCCCACTACACCGAGCAATACTGGCCGGGGTACGATGGCGAGATCGTACTCCCGTTGTACGGAAACTGGCATGACGTGCCGGGTTACGACGAAGAGAAGCTTCGGAAGGGTCACGCCACCTATTGCGGCGAGATCACTATGGTCGACACGTGGTTGGGTTACTTGCTCAAGTCCGTCGAGAACATGGGCCTGACGGACAAGACGGCGATCATCTTCACCACAGACCATGGCTTCTACTTTGGGGAGCATGGCGGCCTCTTCGGTAAGATGAGCTCAGATAAGTCCTCAGATGGAACGCTTCAGCCGTATTCAGATGCAGAATCAATGTGGACATACTCTCCCCTTTTTGAGGAGCTCATCCACCTCCCCCTTTTGATTCACGTGCCCGGACTATCTCCAAGGGTATACAACGGCCTGAGCTCCGCGGTGGATGTTATGCCAACCGTACTTGATCTGATGGAGATGGAGATTCCGCCCTTTGTTCAAGGCCGGTCTCTTTTATCCAGGATGCAAAATCCTTCCCTCCCGGGTCGAGAGTACGTAGTCAGCAGCATTCCCTTTGCCAACCCCGGCGATCCGGTCCATTCTGTGGACAACTTCCTCCGTACTCTCTCAGACTATCCGGTCACGACCATCACTTCTGGAGAGTGGAGTTTACTTTACAGTCCTAAAGCTGGTCTATCGGAACTGTACAATCTGGCTTCCGACCCGAAACAGCTCAACAACGTGATAGGAACCAACAGAGACCAGGCCACAGAAATCCATGATCTCTTGGTTCAGTTCATGCGAGAAACCAACGTGCCGGACCGTCTACTACAACCTCGATTGGAACTGCGTTTTTAGTTTCTTTCAGCTATGAGCCAAAACCCCGATTTTTCCGAGACCTTCTACAAGGATAACGCACAGCGTTACGCCGAGGTGAGCCACGGCTTCATTCAATCCGTGTACAGCGACTTCTCCCATCCAGGGCTCAAGGGCGATACGGATCTGATGGACCGTCTCCAGGAGTTGGTCCCCGCCGGGGCCCGGGGGCTGGACGCCGGCTGCGGGGCGGGCGCTCGCGACGTCTTCTTCTACTGGGGGAAGGGGTACGACATCTATGGGGTCGACTCCATAGAGGAGAACATTCTGGAGGCGCGCAGGCTTCATCCGGAGATCGCCCAACGGGTGTCCGTCGCCGACCTCCGCCAGCCCCTCAGCCATCCGGACGCCTCCTTCGACTTCATTCTCTGCAACGCGGTCATCCAGCACATTGCTCCAGACACAGTCTTGGGAGTTACTCTGCCGGGGCTGGCTAGGCTCCTCAAGGCCGAGGGCGTTCTCCAGCTTATGTTCAAGGTCGGAAGCGGAATCGCAACGGTCTATGATAAGGATTACGACGCGGATAGGACCTTCCAACTCTACAGCGCAGATGAGGTGACGGCGGTCCTGGCAAACCATGGCTTGAGCGTGATTCCGGTCGAGGGAGAGAAGCTGGGGGGAGTAATGTACTTCAAGGACCCCAAGCCAATGGACCACTGCGTCCTATTCGCCCGCAAAGTCGTATGAATGGAGACGGCTTGCCGTCTCAGAGACCGGTTTTTCCTCCCATAGTAGAGACATGACCAGTTTGACGGTTCCCAAAGACCTTTGGGAGATTACCCCCTCCTGGCTGACTGCGGTGCTTCACAGCACGGAGCCCTTGAGCAACGCCTCCGTGACGGAGTACTCGGTTGAGCCCATAACTGAGGGCAAGGGGTTTATGAATCAGGTGGCCCGCCTGAGGCTCCACTACGACGATGATCCCTTGGGCCTACCGCGCACCATAGTAGTCAAGCTTCCCTCCACAGACCCTGAATTGAGGATGGTCTCCAACAAATTGGGGCTAGACCAGCGAGAGGCCAGGTTCTATCGAGAAGTAGCAACCAACGGTCACCTGCAGACTCCCCATAGTTACTACTGCGGAATAGATCCAGCAACCGGGAACACTATCCTGCTGTTGGAGGATCTGGCCAAAGGCCGCCAGGGCGATAGCACAGCCGGCTGCTCCCAGATCGAAGCCCAGCATTCCGTAGCTCAATTGGCCGAATTCCAGGCGTCTTGGTGGGAGAGCGCCCACTTGGACAGACTAGGCTGGATGCCGCTGAAGGAAGCCGAAACCGGCTCCTACCAGGAGATATACGCCGGTGCGTGGAATTCCCTCATAGAGAAGGCTGGGAACGGAATGCCTCAACGCTTACGACTGCTGGGAGACCGTCTTAGCCATGAAATCTCAAGGATAAAGGCGAAGCTCACGAACCCTCCGCGAACGATTGTTCATGGAGACTTTCGTCTCGACAATTGCTTTTTTCGTACATCTGCCGGAGCGCAGTCGTTAGTCGTTTTTGACTGGGAGTTCTGTGCGCGTAGCAGGGGGACCTACGATGTTGCTACCTTCATCAGCGACTCGTTCCCTCCGCAGCAACGAAGGAACGAGGAGTTGGGTCTTCTGCGCACGTACCACTCCACCCTTGTGAGTAACGGCGTAAGTGACTATCCCTTTGAAGAGTGCTTATCTGACTACCGGCTTTCGATGCTGGAAATCTTTGTTTTTTGGATAGTCTCGGGAGGCTACTGCGATTTCGATGGCGAGCGGGCCACGGCATACTTGCGTAGCGCATTGGAGCGTTTCGACGCTGCCATAGCCGACCATGCCTCCACAGAGTTACTTTCGACCTAGTCGATGGGTGTTATCTTAGAGCATCCATTACCTAGCGACCCAACCCGCATCAGGCTGGATGGCTGTGGCCCTACTCGCCTGAATCAAGGTGGCGGCCCTAAGCATGATCCACAACGCAGACGCTGCAGAACTGTTGTCCGGTATGGTGGGCCGCGTGAACCGGCTACTTTGCCAGTCCCAGGCTGGCCAGCATGAAGGCATATTCCTCGGCAATTTCGTACCACCGGGCGGTCCGTCCTGACCTTCCGCCGTGCCCGGAACCCATGTCGGTCTTGAGTAGTGCCAGGTTATCGTCCGTCTTGACCGCCCGCAGCTTGGCCACGTACTTGGCCGGTTCCCAGTACGTCACTCGGCGGTCGTTCAGGCCGGCCGTCACCATTATCGGCGGATATTCCCCCGGCATGAGCTGGTCGTAGGGAGAGTAGGAACGAATGTACTCGAAGGCAGCCTTGTCCTCGATGGGGTTGCCCCACTCCGGCCACTCCGGCGGGGTCAGGGGAAGGTCGGCATTGAGCATGGTGTTGAGCACATCCACAAAGGGGACCTGGGTAACGACCGCGCCCCAGAGTTCCGGGGCCTGGTTCACAACTGCCCCCATGAGGGTCCCGCCCGCGCTGGCCCCGGAAATGGCAATTCGACCCTCCGAACCGTATCCCTTGTCTACGAGGTGGCGGGCCACATCTACGAAATCGTTGAAGGTGTTGGCCCTCTGGAACAGTTTCCCGGCCTCGTACCAGTGGTATCCCAAATCGTCGCCGCCCCGGACATGGGCAATGGCGAAGATGAACCCCCGGTCCAGCAGGGACAGCCGAGCGGAGGAAAAGTACGGAGAAATGCCGCTGCCGTAGGCGCCGTATCCATAGATATACAGGGGCGCCGAGCCGTCCACCGGGGTGTCCTTGTGTCGCACGATGGACACCGGCACCTGCACTCCATCCCTTGCCGGGGCCAGTTCCCTGTGGGTCACGTACTCCGAGCCATCGTACCCGCTGGGTATTTCTTGCACCCTCAGTAGTTCCAGTTCTCTCGTGTCGATGTGATAGTCAAAGTCCGTCCACGGTGTGGTCATGGACGTGTAGGTGAGACGGAGGGTGTTATCGTCGAATTCGGGGTTGGATGAGATGTAGGCGGTGTAGGCATCCTCGGGAAACTCGATGTGTGTCGAATTCCCTGCACGGTCGATGATGCGCACCTGGTCCAAGCCGTCGATCCGTTCCTCCACCGCAATGTAATCCTCCGTCACGCGATAGTGGAGGAGGTACAGGGAGTCAGAACCCTGCAGAAGGGTTTGCCACGCCGCTTCGGTGGGGTTGTCCTCGGGCGCAATCGCCAGCCGGAAGTTCTGGTGGTTGTCGTTGGTCATGATGACAAAGCGGTCGCCCTGGTGGTCAATCGAGTAATCGTGGCCTGCCCTCCGGGGCGCTACCAGGACCGGTTCAGCCGCGGGGTCGTCCGCTGGGATGAGCCGCAACTCTGAGGTCACATGGTCTCCTGCGCTGATGACGACGTACTGCTTGGAGTTCGTGCCTGATACGCGGACGAAAAATCCAGCGTTGGCCTCTTCATAGACCACGGTGTCGTTCTCGACGGGCTCACCCACAACGTGCCTCCGCACCTGCCATGGATGCCCGTTTTCGTCCAGCGAGGTGTAGAAGAAGGATGAGTCGTCGGGAGACCAGACGGCCCGTCCCCTCATTTCCTCAATCTTATCCTCCCTCAACTCCCCGGTTTCCAGGTCCTTGATCACCATGGTGTACCGTTCCGCCCCGTTGGTGTCGGTGCTGTAGGCCAGCAGGGAGCCGTTGTTGCTCACCGACAGAGAACCCAGGCGGAAGTATTCCAGGTCCTTCGCCAGCTCCGGCGCATCCAGGAACACCTGAACGTTGTCAGTGGGGCCTTCCCGTGCATCCGGATCCGATGCAGGCCAGCGCAGCCACTGGCGGTACTCGCTCCCCTCGCCGTACCTCCACTGGTAATACCAGGCCCCCCGCCGCTGGGGCAGACTGGTCAGTTCCGCCGGCTGACGCCCCTCGATCTCCTCGAAGATGGCATCAATCAAGTCCTGGTAGGGCGCCATGGTGGCATCAAAATAGTCGTTTTCCGCCTCCAAGTAAGCCAGCACATCCTCGTCGTCCACCGTCGGGTAGTCCTCGTCCTCCAGCCAGTGCCAGGGGTCCTCCACCGTAATCCCATGATACGTGAAGCTGTGAGGACGCTCCTCGGCAAGAGGCGGGGTGGGTCCAGGGACCTGCGTAGCAGCCGGTGTTGGTTCCGTGTCGGGAGTAGCCTCAGGCGTAGCGTCTGGCGTCGGCTCCGGAGTAGGAGCCGGAGTTGGGCTCGGAGCAGGCGTGGGCACAACCAGTGGTGATGGTTCCGGAGAGGGGGTCGGTGGAGGGGCAAGCGTTGGCGTGGGCACAACCAGTGGTGATGGTTCCGGAGAGGGAGTCGGTGGAGGGGCAGGCGTAGGCGTAGGCGTGGGCGTGGGCGTGGGCGTAGGCGTAGGCGTGGGCGTAGCTGTGGGTTGCGGAGCTACCGTGGCGGTAGGCTTCGGCGTTTGCGAGGGTTCTGCAGCCACCTGTGGCATGGGGGTTGGGATTGCAGCAGTCACGGTCGGAGCGGCGGCAGGTGTCGGAGAGGGTTGCGGCGGCCCGCTTTGGCGTACAACAAAAATGAATGCAGCAATAGCGAGAGCGGCCAACACAATCAGGGCGCGGCGCAGATACGACAAACTAGAACTCTCCCTGTGTTCGGTCTAGAAAATGGGCAGCGGCAGCAACATTATACGATAAGGTATTTGGCCCATCTAGGGAGAGTCGAACCGCGCATTAGCGTCGTGATACCGAAGCAAAAGACGACGGGTTCTCCTCAAGGACGATATCACCCCGCACGAATGGTGTCGTCCGACTATGTGGTGGCTTCTAGTCCATTGCCCACGAACACCTCAGCTTTTCGTGTCTATTGTGTACTGCGAATGTGTTAGCGGGGGCCACGGCATACTTGCGTAGCGCATTGGTATGCGTAGCTTCGACGCTGCCATAGCCAGTACCATGCTCTGAGCACGTGATGAAATGTACGGAAAGGCGGCTAGCAGCTATTAACCCATGGGCTGTTATCGCTAAAGGAGCCAATTGACCTTCCCAGCACGGGCATTTGACAATTTGGGGAGTCGACCCTTGTGAGGGACCTTTTCGCAGAAGCCCACCGCAAGATGGGCATGCAAAGAGGCCCTGGACGTCTCTGAAAGCGTCTGTTACTGGCAAGAAGTCCTCTTTGGACATGTTCGCCCAATTGTTGAAGTGAACAGAAGCGTTGATCGCCCATTGCTCCGCATAAGTTCGGTCATAAACTTGCTTTCTGAGGAACTCTAGCTCGTCAAATTCCGCAACAGTCTCCTTGTTATCCCATGACAGAGCAGCACGGCGCCCCCTTTTCAAGAGGTCTTTGTATTGTTCTATGGCGGCGGGCAGCCAATCGTCTAGTTGCCATTGCATTCCTGAATTGTAGGTTACCTCCGCTCCCAAAGTGTTACAAACGCTTTCAAAAAATCCTCACTACCTCTCCGGAGCTTAAAGGCCGCCCCGTCAACATCGTCCCGACCGAGGTCCGCCTGTATAGTCTCCCACAAGTCCATCTGCCGATGGGTATGTGGGCCGTTTTCCACTGTCCAACCAGTGAACTCAATAACTTGGTCAGCTCTGACTACTCTTTCTTGCTTAAGTTGTTTGGCCCAAGTTCTATCATGGGTAGTGATAACGAACTGCCGATCTGGAAACTGTTCGTTGAGTAGGCGGCATACATCTTTTCGGTGCCCAGTGTCCACCGACATCATCACGTCGTCCAAGATGATTAGGCTAAGCTCCCCCTTGGCAAGTTCTTCATTGAGCGCTAGGAACAAACAGACGCCCATGCTATCCTGATGCCCTTCACTGTGGAGTGCATGCGGTGGATGGGTTCCGCGGCCCAAAAAGTCGACCTCGAATGTTAGCGAGGGACCTTGTGGTTGTAACTTCGCACGAAAATGGTCGCTTTCATGGGCGTGCAATACGCAATAGAACTCCACGAAGCGGTTGGCGATTCGGGAATATAGGCCCTCTAACACCAAGTCACGAGCCTTTTCATACTCGTCTAACAGAATCTTTGAACGATCGGAATAGAGACTGGCAATTTCCTTTTCATGGATCCTGGTTTCGAGAGCCCTCACGCTTTCTTCCAGCCGTGTAAGTGTGTCCCATGCTGTTTGCTCTGGTGTCGGTTTCGGCAACGCCTCTTGAACGGTCTTCTCAATTCGATTAAGCAAGTCGATTAAGGTTTCCGGAGCAAACAGACGAGCGACAACGTGTGGTAGAGAAACCGCTATCAAGATACTGTTCTACTGGTTTAGCTAGTGCTGTCAACAGGTCGTTCAAGCTCTTCAGCCAAGAATCTATGACCTGTAGGTCTTGATCTCTGGTATCCCTCTCGGCAGCAGCCTTTATGGTATCTTTGAGGGCGTCGACGTTGGCCCGCAGAGTCCGTGCTGGCATAGCTAGGGCTTCGGCAGATTCCAAGATTTCCTTCCTTACGACCTCAGCAGCCTGAGCGGTGGCTATTCTAGCCTCTAGGTGGGTCTTGAGATGTCCTTCAGGCCAAATCGCCCGACATACGGGGCACTTGACAGTCGAGTCTTCAACAAAACGCGCCGCACGTGTCGTTAGCTCTAGCCGTTCCAGTTCGGCAAGTAATCCAGGGTTCGCTTTAAGATTCTCTAGGTTGGCTCCGTAAGTTTGAATCATTCTTTTCCAGATTCGTAACGAGGCTCGGAATGAGTCGCTTGCCGGATTTGCTGGACAACTTGCTGGAAAAGAGTCAAATTAACGGAGGATGACCTGGTTTCACGTGCTGCTGGCGGTGCAATTCCTTCCTTAAATCTCTGGGGACGGCAGTACATCAACTGGCCCCCTACCCAACTTTGTGTCGAGATGTGTTGACCACTTCGAAAACGTCCTTATCGCTATACTTGGTCATACCGAGGGTTACGTTGACTTCTGCCTTAGCGGTGACGGACTGCTTTTTGGGCATCGCGCTCATTGCGCTTTAACTCGGTTCCAGCGCGGTGCCGGCTGCGATCTTACATCGTCTTCATCCTTGAGATCGTCTGGAGCTTTTGGATTTCATCGGCGCGTTCCCGCCCTCCGCCGCTACATAGCGCAGGATATCCCGCCGAGTTAAGACAACACCGCCCCTACGCATCAAGTCGTTGGTGTTGCCAAGAGTGCTCTCGCCTCATCGGGGCATTCCAAGTTGTCTGGCCGGGCCATGCAGCGCGTGATTTCAATGGGTTCAAGAAGACCTTCCAACTGCACGGTAGCTGTTACGACTGCCGATTCCGCGTCGTGGTCGATGTGAGGGCCGTGGCGTAACAGAGTGATTCCAGCGGTACCTTCGCCCACCAACCGAGAGATCTTCCCTGTGAACAGAAAGTCAATTGCATCAACGACGCAACTCTTACCTGCGCCATTTGGGCCCCATATTACGACGTTATTGCCATCCAATTGGAGGTGCAAGTCAGGAAGTCCTCGCACATTCTGCACCGTCAACTTCTGTAATCTCAAGTTATTTTCCTTTGCTGGTGCTCAGCGCTTCTACAACCCGCTCAAATTTGTTTAGATCTGCTGACCCAGCGAGCTCACTAAGACGCCTCAAAGTTTCTTCGTCGAAGGCAGGGTTCTCAGAAAGTGTTTCGAGAGCGTGCTCTAGGATCTGATCTATAAACGAGGGACTACGCCCTTCATCTGGTAACATACTTCTCCTTAATCATGACGGACATTAGGATTCTAATTGGAGTAGGTTTTTCTTTTCGGAGACATAAAAACGGGCCCACTAATGATCTAGTATCACCGAGTAAGGAATTGAAAAAGGCTCTAGTATCAGAGGTGGTGGGCGGTACTGGGCTCGAACCAGTGACCTCTTGCGTGTGAAGCAAGCGCTCATCCCAACTGAGCTAACCGCCCACTGCCTTTTATTATACAGGTGGAGGCGTTTGGTACAACTAGATTAGGGCAACGCTTCCAACCTGCCCCGCGCTCCCATTTCGCAGTCTAGCAGCTGCAGCGCAGCCAACCCCGCGGAGACGGCCGGCTCATGGTCGGTATTCGTAATAGTTTTGTCGTTTACTTTAGCAGGTGATCAGCCATCATCCGCCAGTTTTCTGCACAAACCAGTGCTTTCCCTGCACGATTAACATAGCGTGGGTTTTGCGTATGGTCGAGGGCGCCTCACTCCCAAAATAGCGCTTTTATTCTAACCTAAACAGCAAAAGTAAGCATACAGCCGCTTTCATGCTAGCGCGTAAGATGCTACTATCGTAAGAGCAACGTATGAAAGCTCCATTGCGGCGGTCCTGGATTCTTCTGGCGGCTGCAGATGTCCTGCTCCTAGCGCCCCTCTTTCTTTCCGCCCTCCAACTCTTCATCCCTATCCCCTCTGTCAGTATTGCCGCGGCTGCGGAGCTGGCCGGCCCGAACCAGGATTACGGCATCGCGCACATCAGCTATGGGCATGGCAGCTTCTCTCCCGAGCGCTATCAAGTGGCGCAGGAGGCGGGCGTAAGCTGGAACCGCTGGGTCTTCTACTGGAATGAGATAGAGACCTCTCCCGGCGTCTATGAATACACTGAGCAAGACGCCACGGTCGATGCGGACCGCGCCAACGGCTTCCACATTCTAGGCATCCTCCTGGGCACTCCCCCGTGGGCCGGCACCGCGGGACTGGGTGGAGGCGCTGCGCCGCCGCTGGTGGGACAGCGCGCATACACGCCATCGCAGCAACGGCTAGCGGAGGCCGCTGGTTCGCCCAGCACGCTCACTTCACCGCCACGCGGCCTTTATCTGCCCATCTTTACCGATGGCACGGATGCACCTGGCCCTCGCAAGACTATCAACCCCAGCAACGTGTGGGCCCGCTTTGTCTTCAACACGGCGTCCCGTTACAAGGGGCGCGTTGAGGCGTGGGAGATATGGAACGAGCCGGATTTCAGGCCCACTGCGGCTACTGGCTGGTACGGGTTCTGGAATGGGGACGAGGAAAGCTACGCCCGGTTGCTTAAAGTCGCCTACCTAACCATCAAGCTGGCCGACCCGAACGCGACAGTGGTCATGGGTGGCATGGCTTACTGGCATCAGCAGGACTTCTTTCCCCGGCTGCTGGCGGCGCTGCAGCGCGACCCCGATGGGGAGAGGGCTGACTACTTTTTTGATGCAACAGCGTGGCATTGGTACAGCAGGCCCAAGCAGATCCTAGACCGTACGCTCTGGATTAAGGCAGAACTGGCCCAGGTATTCCTGCCCAGAAAGCCCATCTGGATTACGGAGACCAACCTCCCGGTTTGTGACGACGCGGGTGTCGCCCCGTGGTTTCCGTGCAGCGCAGGCAGCCACCGCGGCAGCATTGAGCACCAGGCGGCGTACATCATTCAGGCGCTCTCCTACGCACGCGTTGCGGGAGTTGAGAAGGTGTTTGTCTTCCAGCTGTACGACGATGAGCTAGGCCCAGGCGAGTACTTTGGCCTGGTGCGAAACACTGGAGAGAAGCGGCCGGCCCTGGACGCGCTCAAAGTCGCGACGCGCTACTTCCGTGACATTGAGCTGGCCTACCACACCACCAGCAATAACGGACGCATAGAGCTCGTAACGATGCTGAAGCGCAATGGGGAGCGGGTGCGCATCATCTGGGATCAGACTAACGCAGGTCTCGCGGTGCGGTTGCCTATTGATAGTAGTGCGCCTACCCACGTCCAGCTGGATGGCGTCTCCCAATTGCTGCCAGCCCCTGTGGACCGGCTCTTGCCGCTGATCTTGCCGCCCGCAACCTTGAACGACGGCACGGGCGGCTTTACTGATTTCATCGTTGGGGGTAGGCCGTTGCTCATCGTCGAGCCGGAAATCCGCATAGAGAGAGGTGTGCTGGAGGGGGAAGTACAGGATGGCAGCGCACGTCCCCTTGCGGGGATTCCGGTGCAGGTAGGCGATGCCAGGGTGACGAGCGATCCTAACGGGCGCTACAAAGTGCAGGCATTGCCAGGCCTCTACGACGTGCGCGTACGCCCCAACAGCCCCTTTCCCGCACTTGCGCCGCCGGGACTATCCGTGCCGGTCTGGACGGGGAAGTCCACTGCCAAGAACCTCTCTGTGCACGCCCCGCACCAGCGCTTCTTGCCCATCCTGCCCCGTCGCAGCGACCCCGGCTCGCCGTAGCCCGCTACACTAGGCAACGCAAAAGCGACCTCATAAGGGTCGCTTTTTATGTCCGGGGTAGGATGTGGTTAGCCGCAGGAGCAGGCGCCTCCGCAGGCGCAACCGCCGCCCATGCTGGGGTAGCCGCCGCTATCGCCGCGTGGAAGTGCGGCAACCACGGAAAGGGCACGCCGCGCCTTAGTGCCGCACTCCGGGCAACTGGCGTCGGCAGCCGATTCCTGCATGCTGCGAAGCATTTCAAAGCGCCATTTGCAGGCGGAACAATAGTATTCGTAGAGAGGCATACTCGTACTCCTATCGGTCCAATAGTCTTGCGTCCTGCTCAGGACGCCTCTTGCGAGTCCACCAGGGTCTTCGTATACTGGCTTAGCCCTGAGCCTGGGATCAATGCCTGAATGGTGCCTATTGTACGCATACTCCCCGAGCAATACAAGCATCACCACGCTACGAGCGGTGCGCTTGTGCACTTTGGGGGCTAGGGGCGACTTACTTCTCGTGCGACACAGCCGGAGGACCAATGAGAGCAGAGTGTGAGCGAGCGTTAGATACGGCAAAGGCGCTGGGCGCTACCTATGCCGATGCCCGTATTGTGCAGCGCGAGGTACAGCAGATCTCCGTCAAGAACGGCAAAGTGGAATCCCTCACCCATGAGGAGACGCTGGGCATTGGCGTGCGCGTGCTGGCCAACGGAGCATGGGGCTTTGCCGCCAGCGCATCGCTGACGCCCGCAGAGCTGGACCGGACCGCAGCCCTGGCCGTGCAACTGGCAAAGGCGGCAGCGCAGGTGCACCGCAAGCCGGTAGACCTTGGCACTCCGTATCGTAGTGAGGCAGCCTATAAGACGCCCGTCCGCATCGATCCCTTCACAGTTCCCCTAGGTGACAAGATTGCCCTTCTGCTGGACGCCACCGAAACGATGCAGAAGGTTAACGGCGTGATGGTGGCCACGGCTGAGATTGAGAGCAGCAAAGAGCGCAAGACCTTTGCCAGCACTGAGGGGAGCTTCATTGAGCAGGAGATCATCGAGACCGGCTGCGGCATCGAGTCTACTGCCGTGGGTGAGAACGATGTGCAGAACCGTAGCTACCCCAACTCCGTGGGCCGCCACCAAGGCACCGAAGGCTGGGAGTTCGTGCAGCGCTGGGACCTAGCTGGCAACGCCCAACGTATTGCAGAGGAGTCGGTAGCGCTGCTCACAGCCAAGGCATGTCCCTCCGGTGTAACTACTGTCATCCTGGATGGCTCGCAGGTAGGGCTACAGATTCACGAGAGCTGCGGCCACGCCGTAGAGCTGGACCGTGTTATGGGCACAGAAGCGGCCTTTGCCGGAACCAGCTTTCTCACTACAGACAAACTACAGGGCTTCCGCTACGGCTCGGACGTAGTGAACCTCACTGCGGATGCCACCATCCCCGGCGGCCTGGGCACCTTTGGTTACGACGACGAAGGCGTGCCGGCCCAACGCTGGCCGCTAGTGGAGCGAGGCCAGTTCGTCGGGTACCTGATGTCTCGAGAGACCGGCACGTCCCTGGGGTTGCGCAGCAACGGCGCAATGCGCGCCGACGGATGGAGCCGCCTGCCGCTGATCCGTATGACCAACGTGAGCCTGGAGCCCGGCACATGGACGTTGGATGGCCTCATTGCCGATACCGACGACGGCATTTTCATGGAGACGAATCGTAGCTGGAGCATTGACGATAAGCGGCTTAACTTCCAGTTTGGCACGGAGATGGCGTGGGAGGTAAAGAAGGGCAAGAAGGTGGCGCTATTGAAGAACGCGACCTATACCGGAATGACGCCCACCTTCTGGGGGAGCTGCGATGCCATTGGCAACCGTGACCACTGGGTAGTCTGGGGCACCCCCAACTGCGGCAAAGGCCAGCCGGAGCAGGTGGCGCACACCGGCCACGGAGCCTCTCCTGCCCGCTTCCGCAACATCCAAATAGGCGTTATGCGCTAACTAGCGGCTATGCAGATAAAAGAGATCAAGCACCGTTTAAACGGGTCGCAGCAGGTTTTCTTCTGCGACCTTGTCTATGCGGGGCCGGAAGGCACTATCATCCGCTATCAAGCAACGGAAGACCCGTATAAAGCCGTGGCATGGACATCCGAGGGCTACTACTGGCCGGACAAGCACTATCTCATGTACAAGCTCTTCGACGAGTATGGCGCGCTTAAGGGCTACCGTTTTGACGTCTGCAAAGACGTGCAGTTGGCGCCTGGCCAGGTTGAGTGGACCGATCTCTATCTGGACGCAGTCGTTTCGCCGGCGGGCGATATCCGTATCGAGGACGAAGATGAAGTGGCGGAGGCTATCGGCCGGGGTGAGCTTTCGGAATCAGATAAGGCCATCATCAATCAGACGCGCCGGGTTCTGATGGAGGAGCATCGGCGAATCATCCAGGACGCGGATGTCTTACGTTCCAAGGTAATTGTGGCTAAACTATCGTGATATTTGGTGTTTAGCTTAGCTTGTTTGTGCCTAGCAGCGGCGTGAAGGAGGCAGTGTGCTCACTCCCACTGAGTTGATGGAGCGGATCCGGGATATTCCTGATTTCCCAGAAAAAGGCATTATGTTCAAGGACATTACCCCACTGCTGGGTGACGCCGAGGCCTTTGAATCCGCTATTGCGGCGATGGCAACCCCATTCCAACAAAGCGGCATTGGCGCGGTGGTAGCCATTGAAGCGCGAGGCTACGTACTCGGCGCGCCGCTTGCGGTCCATCTGGGCACGGGGTTCGTGCCGGTGCGGAAAGTGGGCAAACTCCCCTGGCATACCTATAAGGTGGAGTACTCGCTGGAGTACGGTTCTGCCACTATTGAGATGCACCAGGATGGCCTGCTGCACGGACAGAAGGTGCTCATTGTGGATGATGTCCTGGCAACCGGCGGGACCTTGGCTGCCGCCGCCAAGCTGGTGGAACAAACAGGCGCTGAGGTCGTGGGCATGTCCGTCCTGTTAGAGATAGCCGCCCTCAAAGGGCGCGATAACCTGCAAGGGTACAACCTCGTCTCGCTCTTGAGCTGCTAACACATTATGTCATCTTGCACCTGCTGGAAGCTGATTGGAGTGCGCATTGCTAACCGAAGCTGAACTACGACACCTCATCGACGTGGGCCTGGCTCATTCCAAGGCCGATCAGACGGAGATCCTCGTCTTCGATGGTGACGAGTCTTTGACGCGCTTTGCCAACAACGAGATCCACCAGAACGTCTCGCATCGGGACGCCACGCTGCTGACGCGGGTCGTCTTCGGCAAACGGATTGGCGTGGCTAGCCTCAACAACGCGAGCGAAGAGGGCGTGAAGCAGGTCATCGAGCGCGCGTCGGCCCTGGCTGAGCATCAGGTGGAGGACCCCGACTTCCAAACGCTGCCCGGCCCTCAGCCCAACCAGAAAGCGGGCGGCTATGTAGAGGCCACCGCCGCTTCTACGCCGGAGGAGCGGGCCGAGGCCGTGGGGATTCTAGTGGCCCGAGCCATGGAGTCCGGTCTGGTGGCCGCAGGGGCATTCAGCACCGAAGCCGGCCAGATTGCCATTGGAAACTCCCTCGGCGTCTTTAGCCACCACACCACGACTGAGGCTCGTCTGAGCGCTGTTGTCATGTCCGATACCTCTTCCGGTTACGCAGACCAAGTCACCAGCGACGTGCGGGAGGTAGACTCCGACGCGGTGGCGAGGATAGCGGTTGAGAAGGCGCTGCGAGGCAAGGAGCCACAGAGCATCGAGCCGGGTGAGTATGAAGTCGTGCTGGATGAGCCGGCCGTCTGCGATATCGTGGACTTTCTTGCCTACTTAGGCTTCGGCGCTCTTGCCGTGCAGGAAGGCCGCAGCTTTATGGCCGGCCATATCGGCGAGAAGGTGCTGGGCGATAACATCACCGTATGGGACGACGGCCTGGCTGCCGATACCATTCCATTCCCCTTTGACTTTGAAGGCGTGCCCAAGCAACGGGTCAATCTCGTCACGAACGGCATAGCAAAAGGCCTGGTGTACGACACGAATACGGCGCTTAAGGACGGCGTAGCGTCCACCGGCCACGGGCTGCCTGCAGGAAGCACCTTTGGCCCAGTGCCGCGTAACCTATTCTTGGCGCCGGGAACGGCCAGCAAAGAGGAGCTCATCCGCTCCGTCAAGCGGGGCATCTTTGTAACCCGCTTCTGGTATACCCGCACAGTGCATCCCCTATCCATCACCGTGACCGGCATGACTCGAGACGGGACATTCCTCATCGAGAACGGAGAGATTGTAGCGCCGGTGCGGAACCTGCGATTCACACAGAGCTACGTTGAGGCGCTGAACCATGTGGACTTATTGGGCAAGGATGCCAAGCTTCAGAAGGATATGTTCGCCTACAACCGGGTGCCGGCGTTAAAGATAGCAAAGTGGAACTTCACCGGCGTTACCGAATACTAGCCAATAACGTAGGGGCGGGTTTGAAACCCGCCCCTACCCCGTTGTTGTGAGAAACCGCCCCTACGTTATCACTGTGCGTTAGGACTATCTCAAGCAGCAGAGAGACGGGGCAAAAACCCCGTCTTTTACGTCTAATTTACATGCTCACAAGGATACGTGTACACATGTAAGCAAGTACCCTTGTAGACCCGTTATATTAGTCAATAAGAGGAGCAACAGTTGCAGCCTCTACCGGATCCTTCGGTAGCAGCGGCGGCCTCAAACATCCGTAGGGGCGGGTTTGAAACCCGCCCCTACTTGCTTATTGCTGTGCGTTAGGACTATTCCAAGTAGTCCTTGAGCTTTTTGCTGCGGGAGGGATGGCGCAGTTTGCGGAGGGCTTTGGCCTCTATCTGGCGTATGCGCTCACGGGTCACGCCGAACTCCCGGCCGACCTCTTCCAACGTGCGGCTGCGGCCGTCGTCCAGACCGAAGCGCAGGCGCATCACCTTCCGCTCGCGGTCGGTAAGGGTCTCCAGCACCCCCTCCACTTGCTCTTTGAGCAACTGGTGAGAGGCTGCCTCGGAGGGCGCCAGCGCGCCCTGATCCTCAATGAAATCGCCTAAGTGGCTGTCTTCCTCGCCGATGGGCGTCTCCAGAGACACCGGCTCCTGGGAGACTTTGATGATGTTCCGCACCTTCTCCGGCGGCAGCTCTAAGCCCCGGCCAATCTCCTCAGAGGTAGGCTCGCGGCCGTACTCCTGAATGAGGCGGCGGCTCACGCGCACCAGTTTGTTGATGGTCTCCACCATGTGCACCGGAATGCGGATGGTGCGTGCCTGGTCCGCAATGGCCCGGGTAATGGCCTGGCGGATCCACCAGGTAGCGTAGGTGCTGAATTTGAAGCCTTTGCGATAGTCGAACTTTTCGACGGCTCGGATGAGGCCAATGTTGCCTTCCTGGATGAGGTCCAGGAGCGACATACCACGGCCGATATAGCGCTTAGCGACGCTGACTACCAGGCGGAGGTTAGCCTCTGTGAGGCGTCGCTCTGCCTCCTGGCCGTTCAGGTCTATGGTTTCATACAGCAGCTCAAATTGGGTGCGGTACGCTCCTAGAGAGGACTCCAGCTGGTAGTCGCTTTGGCCCAGGAGCCATGCAATGTTCCGGGAACTATCGTCCCTCTGGAGGATTAGGGTGAGCACCGTGCCGAGGATGTGGCTGGCGATAGAGACCTTGACAATGCCGATTTCAATCTCTTCAGCGGTGTCGTCAAGGGTGCCGGCGAGACGCTCTAGATTCTCGTCCGCCATCTCGCTATCGATTGCAGCGAGCATGGTGGGATGCGCCAAAAGTTCGGGGAAGGTGAGGCTTTCCTGAATTTCCAACTGTTGCGCCAAGCCGCGAGTGGTGGTCTCGCCTTCACGCAGGGTCTTTACCAGCAGTACCGTACGCTGCACCACATCGGGATAGCGGCCGTAGACCTGATACCATTCGTCGTTGATGCTGGAGACGAAGGTGGATTCCTCCATCTGTCGCGCCAGACGCTTCTCATCAGCAGCCGTCAGCAGGTAGACCCGGCCAATCTCTCGCAGGTACATCCTGACTGGGTCGTCAATGCCCTCTTCTGTTTCGAGCTCAGCATCCGCCTCTACATCAATGGGGGTCTTTTCCTCGTCCTTTTGCGCTGTGGTCTTGGGGTCTTCCCAGACCGCGGCAGCTAAGGCGGGCTCAGTCCAGGTCTTAGCCTCACCATCAAAGCTGGGCGTAGCCGGCTCATTACTTTTTGTACTGACCTGGTTCAATTGCTCCATAGGAGACTCGGCGTCGATCATTCGCTCTCTACCTCACTCAAAGCTCACTCGAAATTAAGCTATCGCACACTCTATGCACTATATATACGCAATTCCCGCTGTTTAGTTATGCTGCTCCAACGGTTCATTCTGCTCGTTTAAGGGTGCGGCAGTCTTAATAGCCGCCCGTTTTAGGTTATTCTCTACCATCAGTTGCTGCAAGTCCTTATTTACTCGTAGCTCCTCTTCAGGTTCAAAAGCAGACTCTTGCGCCACTTCCTGGCTTCCATCTTGCGCTTCACTAACCAGCGTCAGCGGAGAGCTACTGCCCGGCTCTCCCGAAGCCCGGAGCTGATTGTGCAGCTTGATGTCCCGCAAACGCCGCTCTTCTAGCCTGCGCATGCATTGGCTCAACGCCGCGATATTCTGTGCCTCTGTGGACGGGGGCAACGCCACCGCACCTATCTCTACCAGCCGGGGCAGCAGCGCCTCATCCGCTACGTCGCCCAACACTGCTCCGGGATAGGCCTGCCAAGTTTCGAAGAGGGCGCGCGCCTCAGTCGAGAGAAAATGTCCTGCCTGCAATCTGCCGGTATGCTCCCGCAGGTGGTCATGCTGGAACAAGAGGGCCAGGCAGTAGTCCTCCAGCGCCTGGGTGCGGTTGAAATGCTCCCGCATGTTCGTCACCGCCGGCGCGGGGGCTGACTGGCTGCGGCGCGGTTTCTTGGCATCGGGCAACGCTGAACGCAGCGTCTGCTCGTCCGCTCCTACCAGTCCCGCCAAGCGCTGGAGGTAGTGGCCCTGCTCAACCACGCTCGGTAGCTCTGAAATAAAGGGCAGCACCTCATCCGCGGCCTGGGCTTTGCCCTTAGGCGTGGTAAGGTCCAACCGTTGGGTAATGGATTTCAGCAGGAAGTCCATCATGGGCACGCTTTGCTCAATCAGCCGCGGCCACTGAGCCGCGTCACTGCGGATCAGCTCATCGGGGTCCTTGCCAAGGGGCAGCTCTAAGACGCGTATCTCGCCCTTATGCCGAGCAACCAGGTTGATTGTGCCTTGTGGTAGGCGTGAGATGACCGGACGGCCGTCGCGCTGGCCCCACTTGACATGCCCTCGCCACTCAGGCACGGGCACTATCTCCTCACCCATCGCGGCAGGCGCCGTTTCCAGGCTCCGCAGCGTGGCAGACTGGCCCGCAGCGTCCGGATCGAGGGCCAGCACCAGGGAGCTAGCGTAGCGGGATAGGAGCTGTACTTGGGTCTCTGTGAGAGAGGTGCCCATGGAGGCCACCACGTTGCGGAAGCCATATTGGTGCGCCATCAGCGCGTCCATATAGCCTTCCACAATGACGGCCTGCTTCTCCCTACGCAGACTATCTTGGGCCTTGTGCAAGGCGTAGAGGATGCCGCTCTTATCGAAGATGGGCGTCTGTTGTGTGTTCAGATACTTGGGTTGGGCATCGGTCAGGGTTCGGGCGCCAAAGCCTACCAGCGCACCGCTGGCGTTCCAGATGGGAAACATTAGGCGGTTCCAGAAACGGTCTACTTTGCTGCCGTCGTTGTCGAAAAGGAGACCGGCCGCTTCCAGCTCGGCTTCCGAAAAGCCGCGGCTGACGAGGTGCGCTTTGAGGGTTTCCCTGCGCTGCGGGCTGTAGCCGAGGAGGAAGGCCTCCGCGGTCTCCTTGTTGATGCCGCGCTGCTCCACGTAGGCGCGCACAGAGGCCGCCTCAGGGGCGTTTAACAACTGGTGATGGTAGAAGAGAGCCGCTGCCTGGTTGGCCTCGATGAGGCGGTTGGTGCGTTCCTCTTCTTCAGGATTGCGTACAACCTCTTCAAGGGCGACGCCTGCCTTCTGTGCGAGCAGCCGCAGTGTCTCACCGAACTGCATCCCCTGCTGACGCATAACAAAGCTGAACATATCGCCACCCGTAGCGCACGCGCCAAAACAACGCCACGTCTGGGTGTCTGGAAACACGTAAAACGACGGGGTGCGTTCGTTGTGAAAGGGGCAGCGAGCCTTGAAGTTCCGTCCGGACTTACCCAGAGCCACGTACTCCGAGACGATCCCGACCAAATCCAGGCGCTCTTTTATCTGGTCTACTGAGCTCATGGGTGCAATCCTGTGGGGACGTGTCTAAGGACAGCGTACGTTAAGTGTAGCACAGATGTATTGTTATGGCAAGTAATAGAGAGTGCGGTTCTTCGGTCGTCGCCCCCGTCGGCTCCTTCTGAACGACGTAGTAAAGGCTCACTCAACGGTGACGGATTTGGCGAGGTTCCGGGGCTGATCCACGTCACAGCCCTTCTGCGCCGCGACATGGTACGCGAGCAGTTGCAGCGGGATGAGGGCAGCGATGGGCGCTAGCAGCGCGGCCATGGGCGGCAGGTCGATGGTAAAATCCGCCAGCCCGCGGATGGTCTCCTCCCCTTCAGTGACAATGCCAATGACCACGCCATCACGCGCCTTTACTTCGGAGACGTTGCCCACCATCTTGTCGTAGACCTCGTCCTGAGGCGCAATCGCTACCACAGGCATATTCTTGTCGACGAGGGCGATGGGGCCGTGCTTCATCTCGCCGGCGGGGTAGCCCTCTGCGTGGATGTAGCTGACCTCTTTCAACTTCAGCGCGCCCTCTAGGGCCACCGGGTAGCCTAGGCCCCTGCCTAAAAAGAGAAAGTGGTCTGCGGTATAAAACTTTGAGGCGAGATTCTGCACATCGCCATCGCGCTCTAGTAGGTCGCCCAGGGTAGCGGGCAGTCTGGTTAGCTCAGCGACCAGAGACGCAAGCTGTTCCTGTGGCAGCACCCCACGCACTTTGCCGGTATAGGCGGCCAGCAGCAGTAGCGAGACCACCGAGTTGGTGAGGCACTTGGTGCTGGCAACGCCGACCTCTTGTCCCGCACGGATGAAGAGCGTGGCATCGGCCACGCGGGTGGCCTGGCTGCCCTCTGTATTGCAAATCGTAATCTGGGGGATACCGCGGATACGAGCTTTGTCCATCGCAGCCAGCGTGTCCACTGTCTCGCCCGACTGTCCAATCGAAATAAGCAGGGTGTGGGGGTCCAGCGGCGGGTTGCGGTAGCGGAACTCCGAGGCGTTCTCCGCCTCCGCCGGGATACGCGCCAGTTGCTCAAAGAAGAGCCTTCCCAGCATGGCAGCGTGATTGCTGGTACCCATGCCTACTAGGACCACCCGCTGGATCTCCTTCAGGACGTCGGTAGAAAAGTCCAGGTCTGCCAGGTGGATGTCCGGAGGGTCAAAGCTCATCCTGCCGCGCAGGGCGTTGGTTACCGTTTCCGGCTGCTCCATGATCTCTTTGAGCATGAAATGTTTGTACCCGCCCTTGGTTGCGGAGACAGGATCTTGGCTCATGATCAACGGAGTCTTTTTGATAGCTTCGCCGGCTAGGTTAGTGTAGTGGGTGGTCTGACCGGTAACCACGGCTAGCTCGTGGCTGGCGAGGAAGACCACACGGTGAGTGTGAGACAAGAGCGCAGGCAGATCGCTGGCGAGGTACATCTCGCCGTCCCCATAGCCGACCACCAGCCCGCCGGCATTGCCCAAGCGGATGGCCAGCACCTTGTCGGGCTCGGTGGCGCGCAGCGCGAGCATTGCGCTGGCGCCCCGCACCTGCAGCACTGCTCGCCGGAACGCCTCTTCCAGGCTGGGATGTTCCTGCACCTCTTCTTCGATGAGGTGGGCCAGGACCTCCGTGTCGGTCTCCGAGGCAAAGCGATGGCCTCGCTGCAGCAAGTCCTTCTTCAGCGCCGCGTAATTCTCGATGATCCCGTTGTGGATCACTACTATCTGACCGGTGCAGTCCGTGTGGGGGTGGGCATTGACCTCGGAGGGTTTGCCATGTGTGGCCCAGCGGGTGTGACCCACGCCTACGTTGCCCAAGGGCGGGCTGTCCTTAAGCTGGGCTTCCAGGATGCCCAGCTTCCCCACCGCTTTATGAAGCAACAGTGTGCGGCTTTCATCGATCACGGCGATGCCTGCGCTATCGTAGCCCCGGTACTCCAGGCGTCTCAGGCCGTCAAGTAGGATAGGCGTGGCCTGGCGCCCGCCAACATAGCCCATAATCCCGCACATTGCTCTGCCCTGTTATGCGCCCGCCGCGGCTGTTGCGCCTAAGGCGGTGAGGTCAATGGTTTGCAGAGAGGTCAGCAACTCGCTGAGCGTTTCAACATAGAGCACGGGGCGTCCTACGCGCTGCTGCATCTCTTCGGGCGTGAGGTTGTCCAGGAACATCTTGCCGGTAGCATCTAGTGACCGGCGGGGCAGCACCACTACGTCTCCGACAGGCGCTGATTCGAGGGCGGCGAGGATGTCTCCACCGGTGAGGAGGCCAGAGCAGCCGATGTGCGCTCCGTAGTTGCGGTTGGGCGCGATAATAAGTTGCGGCTGCGTACCCGTAAGGCTGCCAAACTCATCGACCAGGGGTTGCAGCGTGGGCGCAATCATAGCGCCGCTTACCAGGCTCAGGCGCAGTCCATTGAGCCGGGCTGCCTTTGCCGGCGTTTTGGCAAGCTGGGTCTTGGCGCGTGCCCAGTCCTGCAGCAACCAGCGCACCATTCCAATGCCGTTCTCAAACTGAGGATAATCGCCGTAGTGGCGAGCGGGCGGCACGTCCACGTCGCCCTGGAGATAGAATTCGTCGGAGGCAAGGACTAGGGGCGTCTTGAAACGGCGCTGAAAGTCCTTCTGGTACGCTTGGATAAGGGTCAGTATGTCGCGGGCATAGGCCGGGGAGCAGACCTGGTCCAACGGCTCCGGCGACTTCAGCTTGCGTGCGCCCCGCACCTGGTTCAGCTCGGTGAGGCCAACCGGCACCACCGAGATGCTCTGCACCTGAGGATAGCGCTGGGCGAGGTCGGTGATGGATCGGTCTAGATGCACGCCGTCGTTGATGTCTGGGCAGAGGACTATCTGGGTGTGCACCTGGACGCCCAATCCCGCTAGGCGGTCGAGCCCCTGGAGCACGTCCTCTGAGCGCTTGTTGGCAAGGAGCTTCTGGCGCACCTCTAGTTCCGTGGCGTGGACGGAGACGTAGAGCGGGCTGAGGTGCTGCTCTTCGATGCGCTCCCAATCCTCCGGCGTCAGGTTGGTGAGGGTAATGAAATCGCCAAACAGAAAGCTGAGACGGAAATCGTCGTCCTTGATGAAGAGGGTACGGCGCATCTCTTTAGGGTTGCCGGCAATGAAGCAGAAATAGCAGTTGTTGTTGCACCGTAGGATATCGTCAAAGAGGATGCTCTCAAACTCCACACCAAAGGCTTCGTCGGAGTCCTTCTCTATCTGCAGAAGGTGCGTTTCGTCAGCGCGGGCCACTTCTATGTCCAGGTGTTCGTCCGCCGTGTAGAAACGGTAATCGACGATATCTCGAAGCGTGTGGCCGTTGACGCTCACCAGCAGGTCGCCCTTGCTGATGCCCAGTCGTTCAGCAATGCTCTTTGGTTCCACCGATGCTACCAGAGGCGTGTACTGCCGCTGCTGGCTTGTGGGCGGCGGGATCAGGGTTGCGGTCATAATACTAGGTGCGCAGGGATACGGGCTGCAAAGCTCACCTAATAACTATACCTGAAGGAACGTTGCAGCAAAAGCGCACTACGGCATCGTAGCCAGGGAACCCGCCGCGCTCCTCGCTGCTTGAGTATATACACCGTGGTAACGCTCCGGCAGCAGTGCGGCGATACGCAGCATGATCGTCTCCGTTGCCGCCGTTAGGTCATCCGACTTCCGAGGGCCCTCCGGCTGCGGCAGTATGAAAGGTTCGCCAATGTTCACCACGAACCCCGGCCTCGAGAGGATGGCTGTAATCATATCTGAAGGGCCCGCGGCTGCTTCCGTGCCCGTGATACCCACTGGGAGAATGGGCACGTTTGCCGTCAGGGCCAGCAGCGCCGCGCCCCGATGTGCTGGCTTGAGCCCCTGCATCCGCCCCTCGCCGCGCGTGCCTTCCGGGAAGAGGGCCAGCACCTCGCCCGCTTGCAGCACGGCTAGCGCCATACGTAGCGCGCTCCGGTCGATCTCGCCACGGCGTACGGGGATGACGCCTAGGGACTCACTGAAGACACGGGAGTGGAAGCGCTCCCAGAGCTCGGCTTTGCCCATTATGTGCATCGGACGGAGAAGGCTCGTTCCCAGCACGGGTGGGTCTACCACGCTCATGTGGTTAGCCACCACGATACAGGGACCCTCTTTCGGCATGTGGTGTTTGCCTTCCACTTTGTAGCCGGCCAGCACGGTGCTGAGGAAGGCCGTAAGCCGGGATCCCGCCCAGTACCAGAGGCCAGGCTTGCGTAGGGTAGACGATGTATTCATGGCAAAGATCAGGCAGCGGTGGAGCTGGCGTAGTCGATAAGGAGTTGCGCCACTTCTTCTGGACTACGGCCCTCGGTGTCGATAATTAGGGCATCATCGGCGGGTTTCAACGGAGAGGCCGACCGTGTGATATCGAGTCCATCCCTTATCTTCAGCTCGTCCAGCACGGCGTCAAAGGTAACCTGACTGTCCTTACGAGCCAGCTCGGTGTGGCGGCGACGGGCCCGTTCTTCCACGGGCGCATCCAGATAGACCTTGAGATCGGCGTTGGGCAACACAACGCTGCCGATGTCTCGCCCCGCCATCACCACGCTACCCGTAGCGGCTAGGGCGCGCTGTGCCGCTACCAGCACTTCACGCACCTCGGGGATGCGCGCCAACAGGGAGACTTTGGAGTCTACCTCCTGCGTATGCAGCTGCGTGCTGATCTCCTGCCCGTTTACCAGCACCTTGCCGCGCGGTGCTTCTGCGGTGATGGGTTCGATCTCTAGGCTGGATCGTTTCGCGACCTCAATGATCTCTTCGGCGTCTTCAAAGGAGAGCCCTTCTGCGATCCCCTGCCAAGTGAGCGCGCGATACATAGCGCCCGTGTCGATGAAGCGGTAGGCCAGCCGCTGCGCTATTATCTGGCCGACAACGCTCTTGCCGGACGCACCGGGGCCATCGATAGCTATTGTTGAGAAAGCCATAGGTGTCCTGTGTGCAGCGCAAGGATGTGTTGGAGCATAGGATTAGCGAGCTTGACGGCTAGGCCGTGGCTGTGCCGAAAGAGATTGCAGGAAGCTCTGTGCCGATCGTGCGGCCGCGCCGCGGTGGCTTACTTGATGCTTCTCCGCTGAGGAGATTTCAGCAAAGGTCTTGTGCATAGGTGGGTAGAAGAAGACAGGGTCGTACCCAAAGCCGTTAGTTCCTCTAGTCTCCGTAGTGATCACGCCTGAAACCTCGCCGCGGTGGAGTGTGAGCGTTTCATCCTGTGTAGCAACCGCAATGACGCAGACAAAGCGCGCGCCGCGTTCCTGTTCCGGCGCCTGCTCCAGGTTACGCAGCAGCAGTTCCACACGCTGGGGATCGGTAAGGCCCGGGCCGCCGTAGCGTGCCGAAAGGTATCCTGGCTCTCCGTTGAGAGCGTCCACCTCCAGGCCGGAGTCGTCCGCCAGGGTTAGGAGACCCCTGGCTTTGGCATAGCTGGTAGCTTTAAGGGCTGCGTTCTCTTCGTAACTAGTACCGGTCTCTTCGACATCGAAATCGATGCCTACATCCCTAAGCCCAACGAGTGTGAAGGGGATGGCTCCCAGCAACTCCCGGAACTCCGCAACCTTCCCCGGATTTCTGGTAGCCAAGAGGAGCCGGTCCATGCGCGCTGGGTCAGTTGCTGACGAACTCGTTATCCAGCTTGTTCATGGTGTCGATGAGGCCCGTGTAGGCGATCTCTGCCTGAGAAGCCATTGCTACACCGAAGAATCCTTGGCGGCGCATTTCGACAGCCTTTTGCTCAATATGCAGCCGGGTGGAATCCCAGACTGAATCACCAAAGAAGTCCACATAGTTCTTGGAAAAGTGGCCCGTGCTGTCCATAGAGAAGCCCAGGCTGGAGATGATAGGCAAGCAGAATGCGCCTGCCACAGGCGTATTGATGCGCATGGGCAGTAGCGGCATGGTATGGGAGCCGCGGGCATCGCCGGTGACGTAGTGGCCGATGAAGTACGGCTCAATTAACTCTTCCGGCGCGGGGAAAATACCTTGGTTACGCACCAGCGCAATGGGATCGTCCTTGCCGGTGTAGCGGCCCGCAATGTTGTGCAGGCGAGTGGCAGAGACTGCGGCCACCTGCTCATCCGGGTAGGCGCGTGAGTGGATGGACTCAATGGCAAAGCGGTCCATGTCTCGCAGCAGTGCGCAGACGTCCCAGATCCGCTCCGGCACGTCAAGAGTGATGGTGCGGTCGCCTTCATGGGCGTCCATGTCCATGATAGTGATGCTAAATCCTTCATGCAGGCGTGGGCTCAGGAGCAGACCGCCGTTGTGCATGGGGTCGCAGAAGGCGAGGTATAGCGGGAGATTGTACGCGCCAGGGCTGCACTTGTCCGCGGCAAAGACCATGAAGGATTCTGCGGGGCGGTATTCCGGCAGCAAATCGAACTCAATCTCAGCGACGGCAGGGCCTGCGCCACGGACGTTACCGGAAGGGGCGTCGATAAGGAGGTCCTGGCCAGCTCCGTAGTTGCCCTGGGTGCTCGCCATCTCTGTTGCCGATATGAACGCTTTCCAGGCGATATCCACGTGGATTTGCTGATTGTTGATCCCCTTGTTGTGCGACATGATCATTGCAATATCGTCGCCAGTGTGGGTGACAAGGCCGTCTATCAGGATGCCATGCTTGATGGCCTCCTGCATTACATGCTCCACTTCTTGCATCATCTCAGGGGTTGGTTTAGTGTGGCCGCCGATAGAGCCTACGTCTGCCTTAATGACGCTCAAAGTTGCTTTCGCCATGATCTCCTCCAGAGTTAAAGGGTTTGCATTCGGAATAAGGATAGAGCCGGATAGGGCAAGTAACAGGTGCGCGTCCGCCACAATGCAACGCTGTACATTGTTTTCAAGCGGCCTGCGTGCCCATAGAAGGGTATCTGGGGAGGTCACGCGCTGTCAAGCCTAAAGGGCGCCAGGTCTCCTAAAGCGCGCCGCTCCAGGCGTGCCTTAGGAGACGCTGTTTGACGCTGTTTCGTGACTACGTTATACTACTGCCGCGCAAGGCCACTATTGGGAGCGCTGGCTCCAAGCCGCCGGGAGGGGTGGCCGAGCGGTTGATGGCGGCGGTCTTGAAAACCGTTGTCGCGCAAGCGACCGTGGGTTCGAATCCCACCCCCTCCGCCAGCATAATCCATAGAGAACGCTTCAACTTTACGAAATCCCATAGAGCAGACAGTTAGGCAAAGCCGCGTGCGGCGGCAACGAGTGCGGTTAGCCGCACTTTCTTCATGATAGTCACCGTACGATAGTCGCAACCCAGAGGTTATTGTGAAAGTCCACGAATACCAAGCGAAGGCCATCCTTGCGGAGTTCGGTATCCCGGTGCCCAAGGGCGGCGTTGCCGCTACCGCAGACGAAGCCAAAGCCGTTGCGCAGGGCCTCGGCGGGACGGTGGTAGTCAAAGCACAGGTGCACGCCGGCGGCCGAGGCAAGGCGGGCGGCATCATCGTAGCCAAGTCTCCGGACGAGGCGGCGGATGCAGCCAAGCGCCTTATCGGCACGCGATTAGTTACCCATCAGACCGGCCCGGAAGGCGCGCCCATCTCCACCGTGCTGGTAGAAGAGGCCACCACACCCGCACAGGAGCTCTATCTCGGCATTCTGCTGGACAGCCAGAAGCGCCAGCCGGTCATTATGGCCAGCGCCGCGGGCGGGATGGACATCGAGGAAGTGGCGGCCACAGCGCCCGAGAAGATCGTTAGGCTGTGGGTGGACCCGACGATTGGCTACCAACCCTTCGCCGGACGGCAGCTTGCCTACGGTATCGGGCTACCGCAGGAGCTGATACGGCCCGCCGCCGACCTCATCGGCAAGCTGTATGAGGTGTATATCAAGAACGATTGCTCGCTGGTGGAGATCAATCCCCTCGTAGTTACCGAGGACAATAAGCTGTCTGCGCTGGATGCCAAGCTGAACATTGATGACAACGCCCTTTTCCGGCACAGTTCGATGGCCGGGCTCCGCGATCCCTCTCAGGAAGACCCGCTGGAGGTAGAAGCCATCGACAGCGGTGTAAACAACTACATCAAGCTCACCGGCAACATCGGCTGCATAGTGAACGGCGCAGGGTTGGCTATGGCTACGCTGGACATCATCAAGCTCTACGGCGGTGATGCAGCCAACTTTCTGGACATTGGCACGGTGAATAACCCGCAGCGCATGGTGAGCGCCATAAGCATCCTGATACGCGACCCAGACGTAAAGGCTATCTATGTGAACATCCTGGGCGGCATGGCAAGGGTGGACGTAATAGCCGAGGGACTTGTGGAGGCATATCAGCAGTTCGAGATCAAAGTCCCAGTGGTGGCTCGCCTAACTGGCAACGGCCTCAAAGAGGGGATAGAGATCCTGGCTAAGGCAGGTCTGCCCATCATTGAAGCGGCAGATATGGCCGACGGGGCTCAGAAGGCAGTGGCCGCTGCCGCCGGCTAACGGTGACAGTGTCGAGAATTGGGCATTATTTGTTGTTTAGCTTAGCATTCCGCACAAGTTTTACGAACAAGAGGAAGCAGTAGTGAGCGTCTTACTGAAAAAGTCCACACGCCTGCTGGTGCAAGGGATTACTGGGACCGAGGGGTCCAACCACACCCGGCTCTGCAAGGCGTACGGCACCCAAGTGGTAGCCGGCGCAACCCCCGGCAGAGAGGGCCAAGAGGTAGAGGGCGTGCCCGTCTTCAACACCGTTGCTAAAGCAGTACAGGAAACGGGAGCAAACGCCAGCATTATCTTTGTGCCCGCTGCTTTTGCAACCGACGCCATCTGCGAGGCTGTAGACGCCGGTCTGCCCCTGGTGGTGTGCATTACCGAGGGTCTGCCGCCAGCGGACATGGTGCAGGTGCGAGCCTACCTCAAGGACAAAGACACTGTCCTTATTGGCCCCAACTGCCCGGGTATTATCTCCCCTACGGAGCAAGCAAAGGCCGGGATTATGCCCGCCGAAAGCTTCTCACCGGGCCGCATCGGTCTGGTATCTCGCAGCGGCACACTGCTCTACGAAGCGGCCTCGCAGCTTACGGCGCGAGGGCTCGGGCAGTCCACCGCTCTAGGCATCGGTGGCGACCCTGTATCTGGAACCACCTTTGTGCAGGCGCTCCAATGGTTCCAGGACGACCCCGACACCGATGCCATCGTACTCATTGGTGAGATTGGCGGCATGGGCGAGCAAGAAGCGGCGGACTTCCTCGGCAGCATTGAGCACAAACCCATGGCTGCATTCATCGCCGGGGCATCGGCCCCGCCCGGACGGCGCATGGGCCATGCCGGCGCCATTATCAGCGGCGATAGCGGCACGGCAGCCAGCAAGTTTCGTGCGCTGGAAGCCGCCGGCGTCGCAACTACCGGTAACCCGGCAGAAATCGGCAAGGTAGTGGCTGAACTCCTCAGCTAACGTAACTAAACCTAAGGAGCCTTAATGATTACCACTGTTGTAGGGAACTACCCAAAGGTTCCCTCGCTTTCTAACGGGCCGAACCTCCGAACCGCCATTGGCCGCTTCGACCAGGGCGGATCACCGCAGAGGAGTTGGCTGCGGTTGCTGACGAAGCAACTGCTGACGCCATTGCCGAGCAGGTCGAAGCGGGCGTAGACCTAGTGACCGACGGACACATCCGCTGGCAGGACGAGATCACCTACTTTGCGGGCGGTCTTACGGGTGTCACCCTCAACGGTCTGCTGCGCTGGTTCGATTCCAACACCTACTTCCGTCAGCCCTACATCGAAGAGGCTCTGGCGTGGGAGCAGCCTGTTAGCGTGCGAGACTTGAAATTTGCCGTTGAGCATAGCGCAAAGCCCCTTAAAGTAGTGCTCCCAGGGCTTGTTAGCCTAACGGACCACGTACAGGACAAGCACTATAGCGATCAGAAGCGGCTGGCGGCCGAATTCGCCCGCAGCCTTAACGCTGAAGCCAAGGCGTTGCAGGAGGCTGGCGCAACCTTCATCCAGTTCAACGATCCTGTCCTGACCCGCAAGCACGAACTACTGCCGCTCTTGCAGGAGAACGTGGACGCGCTGCTGGACGGTATCACGGTGAAGACGGCCCTGTACACCTATTTTGGCGATGTCATCGGCATCGAGGATGGGCTGTTCAGCTTGCCGTTCCAGGTCTACGGACTGGACTTTGTGACGAACCCGGCCAGTGTGGCGGCGTTCAAGAGCTTTCCTATGGCTAAGGAGCTGGGGGCAGGACTTCTGGATGCTCGGAACACAAAGCTAGAGGATACCGAGACCGTTGTGGGCCAGATCAAACAACTAGCTCAGGTGGCGCCTCTGGACCATATGTATCTCAACCCTAGCTGCGGCCTGGAGTTCTTGCCCAGACAGAATGCATACGACAAGCTAGTCCGATTAGTAGAAGTGGGACAGCGCGCGATGGAGGTAGTCTAATGGCTCAAGGTTTACTAACCACATCCGTAGGGAGCTTTCCCAAGTCTCCAGAGCTCATGCATGCTCGCACACTGCTCTCGCAAGGGAAGCTGAGCGAGGCGGAGCTACTGGAGATGGAGCGGCAGGCCACCGAGGACTGGATCAGGTTTCAGGAAGAGATCGGCATCGACATCTTGGTGGACGGCGAGCAGTATCGCGGCGACATGGCCACCTATTTCGCAGAGCTAATGGATGGGTTCACTATCAGCGGTCTGGTGCGCTCCTACGGCAATCGCTACTATCGCAAGCCTATTGCGGTGGGCAAGGTGGCGCGTCGCGCCCCCATGACCCTCGATATGTGGAAGTACGCCCAGAGCCTCACAGACCGGCCGGTGAAGGGCATGCTCACAGGCCCCTACACCATGATGGACTGGTCGTTCAACGAGTATTATCCCAGCCGCGAGGCGTTCCTCATGGACCTGGCGCAGGCTGTGCATGAGGAAGCGCTGGACTTGGAGCGGGCAGGCGCAAAGTACATCCAGATCGATGAGCCGGCGCTCTCAACCCGTCCGGAGGAGATGGAGCTTGGCTCTAGAGCCCTGGGCATTGTGACCGAGGGGCTGACAGCCCATACGCTGACGCACATCTGCTACGGAGATTTCGGCAAAGTCTACAACGAGCTTAGCAATCTCCCTGTCGACCAGATTGACCTTGAGATGGCCAACAGCCAGTTCCAACTGCTGGAGTCTCTTCAGGACAAGGGCTTTAAGAAGGCCATTGGCTTTGGCGTGGTGGACGTGCACAGCCACGTGTTGGAGACGGTTGAGGAAGTAAAGCAGAACATTCACCGCGGCCTGAAGGTGCTCCCGCCCGAGCAAATCTTTGTGGACCCGGACTGCGGCCTCAAGACACGCACCGTAGAAGAGGCGAAGGACAAGATGCGGGTGGTAGCGGAAGCTACCAAAGCAGTTAAGCAAGAGCTAGGCATTAGCTAAACCCGCGCTGAAAGCTTCACGAATCGCTGATGGCGCTTAGCCCGCCTAACCATCCACAACGCATCGTTTGCCTCACTGCTGAGACGGCGGAGGTGCTTTGGCGTCTGGGCGCGTGGGAGCGGGTGGTTGGCGTGTCAGGGTACACCACCCGGCCGCCGGAAGCGCGCCAGAAACCCCGCATCGGCGGGTTCACCAGCATCAACATAGAAAAAGTGCTGGCGCTCAAGCCCGACCTCGTGCTCTCCTTCTCGGACCTCCAGGCAGACATCGTCAAAGAGCTGATTCATCGCGGCTGCAACGTGCTGGCGCTCAACCAGCGCAGTTTGAGTGAGATGTTCAGCGCCATCCTGCTGCTGGGCGGCGTCATCGGCAAAGAGGCCGAGGCCGCGGCCCTAGTGCAGGAGCTGCAGCAAGAAATGGAGGCCGTGGCCGCCCAAGCGGCGCGTTTCCCCTACCGTCCGCGGGTCTTCTTTGAGGAATGGCCCGATCCACTTATCGCAGGCATCCAGTGGGTGAGCGAGATCATCTCACTAGCCGGAGGCGAGGATATCTTCCCTGAGCTGCGAGACCAGCCCAGCGCTAAGAATCGCATCCTAGATCCGGATGCCGTGCGGGCGCGAGACCCTCAGGTGGTGCTGGCGTCCTGGTGCGGGAAGAAGGTGCAGATGCGCCGCATTCTGGAGCGGCCGGGGTGGGATAACGTGGCAGCCATACGAAACGGCCAGGTTTATGAGGTTCCCTCTGGAGTTATCTTGCAGCCGGGGCCCGTCTTAGTGGAAGGGCTGCAACAGATCCATCACGTGCTGGCGGAAGTAGTAGGCGCTTCCCCCTCCTCTTAGCGGGCAATCCGCAGCTACTATCCGGTCAAAAAAGACTAGAACTGTAGTGGTGTACTTGCGCCCCGAGCGCGGTCAACGCACTTGCCTGCGTTGCTAGGATTGACCACCGCGGCCTTTGCGGTCGAAGTAATCCACCATCACGTACTCGCCTAGATGCTCTGGTGAAGTAAAGAGCACTTTCCCACTGTTAGCCCGCGCTAGTTGCGACACGAAGGCTTTGAGATGGTAGCTCTTCTCCAGCATGAAGGTGTTGATAATGATCTCTTCCTTGGTGCAGCGTCGTACCTCGTTCAGCGTCTCCCGCAGCACGCGCGGGCCGGGCGGGTATTCGATGGAGAGGCGTCCATCCGGCTCAAAGTAAGCCGTTGGCTCTCCGTCCGTGATGAGGATGACCTGACGCTGCGAGCCCCTATGCTTGGCGAGCAACCGCCGCGCGACCCGTAACCCAGCCTGCAGGTTGGTGCCGCGCCCAAAGTCGCCCACGTTGAGACGAGGCAGCTCGTCCTTGTCGACCTCTCGCGCAAAGCCGGAGAAACCGACCAGATAGAGCACGTCTCTGGGGAATTGCGTACGGATAAGGGTACTCAGGGCCAGGGCTACCTTCTTTGCGGCCACAAAGTTACCCCGCATGGGCATAGAGCGGCTCACGTCCAGCGCCAGCACCGTTGTAGTGCGAGTCTGTAGCTCCGTGGACCGAACTTCAAAGTCGGGCGGAGATAGGCGGACAGGGACGCCGGGTTCGCCGCGCATGATGGCGTTCATGATGGTTCGCTGTAGGTCCAGGAGGAAGGGGTCGCCATACTGGTACTGGCGAGTATCTCCGGAAAGCTCCTGGCCTAAGCCAACTTTGGAGGTCTGGTGGCTCCCATAGGAGTCTTTGCGCATACGCATGAAGATATCCCTCAGGGCCTTTTCTCCAATCTTGCGGATTGCCCTGGGAGTGAGGGTGAGCTGACTGCCATGCCGCTCCAAATAGCCCGCTTCTTCCAGCCGTTTGGCGATGTCACGGAGGTCGTCCAACTCTCGGGCAGCCTCGTCACCGAGGAGGTCGCGGACGAGGTCGAGGTCAATGCCCTGGGCGTCGGAGCCGAAGCGTGCCCGCTCCAGCTGCCGCTCAAGGTTCTCGATGTCCTGAAGCTGATCGATAAGTTTCATCGCTTCGTTGAGAGAGACGTCATCGTCGCCAAAGAAGGAGTACTCCTGGCTTGAGACGCCCTGGGGCATCATCTGGTCCAGATTGGCGGCCAGACGAGCAAGTTCGCTTTGGAGACCCTGATTGAAGAGCTGGGAACCGAGGAGGTCAAGCAACGACTCTCGCTGGTCTGGAGAGAGGCTGTTGAGCAGCGATTGCATCTGCCCCATCTGGCCGCGCAGCCTATCCAGCAGCTCATCAAGGTTCTGCGGCGGATCTTGCCCAAAGAGGTGGCCAAACTCCTTCATAAAATCGGAGATGTCCGGGTCTTGGCCCCGCAACCGCTGCTCCAGGAGGTCGTTCAGTGCGCTGGTCATGCGCTGAAGCTCCTCCATGTCCTCCGGAGTCATGCTCTCCAGTTGCTGGGATATGTTCTGGAAGAAGGAGTCCATCACGCTCTTCTGAAGCGTCTGGAGCAACTCCTGGAAGGCCCTGCCCGCTTCCGGGTCCAGGAACTCGTACTCCTTGAGTTCTTGGATGGCTTCTCCTGGGTTTTCAGGCAATGTGTGGAGCGTGGCGAGGTTCTTCTGCGCCATACGCTTGAAGAAGTCTTGCAGCGCTGCGTTGTCTAACGATGGGTCTTGGGGTTGTTGATCGAGGTCATCGAGCCTGCGTTCGATGCTCTCCCGCTCCTGCCGCACAATAGCGTCCAAGCGGTCCTTCAAGTCCTGATAGGCCGAGTTCAGGTTGTTCTGCGCCAACATCTCGTGGCGCTTGGAGCGAAGCTCCTGCAGCATGTCGTAGATGCCGCGCATGTTCTGCTGGCCGTGGGGTCGGTTCATCCCCTGCTGTAGAAGCTGGCGCAGCGCTCGGGACACATCCCCATACTGGAGCAGGTCGTCCGATAAGGAATCCAGCAGATCGTCCAGATCAGGGATCAGGTCGTTCTGGGTGTTGTCCCAGCTAGAGTATTTAAAATTTCGGCTCATGGCTTACCACCGTAAAGCCCCTGAATCAACATCCCGTAGCAAGTGTGAGTAAGTATAGGCTACTACTCTTTGCGCCTTCAATGTCAAGCACAGCCCTAGAGTGCCCGTAAGCCGTAGCTCAACAGCCTTGACCATGCCTGCCTGTGCTCCCTATAATTACACTGCTCATGACTAGCTCGTGAGCTTTATCTTGCGCACCGCGAATCAGTTCGCCGCGCAACATCTCGGCCTACTTTAGGTACCTATGGGATGGAGATATTTGCACGTGTGGTCACGTGTGTATGTCAGCACGTACACATGTGTAGAAATGCGGATTTAGCTTCATTCTAGATAGTAGTAGGTTATGACTGACCACATTGCTTCCCTAATTAGCGAAGCCCAAGCGGCGCTGAAAACCATCGCTGATGAGAAGGCGTTGGAGGGTTGGCGCGTGGAGTTCCTTGGCCGCAACGGCCGCCTGACTCAGGTGCTGCGCTCGATTGGCTCCCTGCCCGCGGAGGAACGGCGCGCTCTGGGCGCTGCGGCCAACCAAGCCAAGAACGCGCTAGAAGCCGCCCTTGCCACCCGCGAGGAAGAGTTACGTCAACTCACCTCCGGGCGCGATAGCAACACCATAGACGTGACGCTACCTGGCCGTCCCTTCTCTGCTGGACGCTTTCATCCCACCACACAGATGGTGCGGGAGGTCTGCGCCGCCTTTACCTCTATGGGCTTCACCGTGGTGGAAGGGCCGGAGGTGGAATGGGACTACTACAACTTTGAGGCGCTGAATATCCCCAAGGACCACCCGGCGCGCGATATGTGGGACACCATCTGGGTTAGCCCAGAAGGCCCGCGGGCGGAGAAGCCCATTCTAATGCGCACCCATACCTCGCCCATGCAGGTGCGGGTGATGGAGAAGCAGGAGCCGCCGGTGCGCGTTATTGTGCCGGGCCGCTGCTACCGTTACGAGGCTACGGACGCTACCCATGAGTCGATCTTCTATCAGATTGAGGGGCTGGCTGTAGACGTAGGCATCTCCATGGCTGATCTAAAGGGCACGCTCTACGAGTTTGCGCGGCGTATCTTTGGCGAAGAGCGCAAGGTGCGCTTCCGCTGCGACTACTTCCCCTTTGTGGAGCCGGGCGTGGACATGTCCATCGATTGCTTTGCCTGCGGCGGCAAGGGGTGCCGCATCTGCAAGAACACAGGATGGATCGAGATCATGGGCGCAGGCATGGTGCACCCGGAGGTGCTGCGGCGCGTGGGGTACGACCCTGAGGTGTACACCGGCTTCGCCTTCGGCATGGGGCCGGAGCGTATCGCCATGCTCAAGTACGGCATCGACGACATCCGCCTCTTCTACAGCAACGACCTGCGCTTCCTGCGCCAGTTCTAGTCGCATTAATCACAAACACCTAACGGACTAATAGCGTGAAAGTATCCCTGAAGTGGCTGCAAGAGTACGTAGACGTCACCCTGCCTGCTGACGAGCTGGCGGCCAAGCTGACCGCGTCCGGATCAGAGGTGGCCGCCGTGGTGCGCATCGGCCAGCACTGGGACAAGGTGCAGGTGGCCCGCATCACCGACATCCAGCCGCACCCCAACGCAGACCGCCTACGCCTGGCGACTGTTGATACGGACGCAGGACAGGAGACGGTAGTCTGCGGCGCGCCTAACATCGTTGTGGGGCAGAAAGTCCCCTACGCGGCGGTGGGCGCAACGCTCGTTGACGGCCACAACGGACAGCCCATGACCCTAGAGGCCGCCCGCATCCGAGGCGTGGTCTCCAACGGCATGATCTGCTCAGAGATGGAGCTAGGGCTCTCCAACGACCACGAGGGCATTCTCATCCTACCGGAAGACACGCCGGTCGGCGCGCCGCTGGCGGGCGTCCTGGGCGACACCATCCTCGACCTAGACGTGACGCCCAACCGGCCCGACTGCTACTCGGTGCTGGGCCTGGCTCGTGAGGTTGCAGTGCTCACGGAGCAGCCGCTGCGGGAGCCAGACAGCAGCTATCAAGAGAGCGGCGAGGCGGCCAGCGATCTCGCCTCGGTGGAGATAGCAGACCCCGACTTATGCCTTCGCTATACCGCCACGGTCGTCCGCGGCATCACGGTGGGGCCCTCCCCTGCCTGGATGCAGGAGCGCCTTCAGGCGGCAGGGATGCGGCCCATCAACAACGTGGTGGACGTAACCAACTATGTGATGATGGAGCTGGGCCAACCCCTCCATGCCTTCGACCTGCAGCAAGTACAGGACCGCACGGTCACCGTCCGCAGGCCGCGGGCAGGTGAGCGCCTGACCACCCTCGACGGGGTGGAGCGCAACCTAGACTCCGAGACGCTGCTCATTTGCGACGCCAGCGGGCCGGTGGGCATGGGCGGCGTCATCGGTGGGCTGAATTCGGAGATCTCCGATGACACCACAGAGGTGTTGCTGGAATCGGCCAACTTTGCCTCGAGCAGCATCCGCCGGACGGCTGCATCGCTACGCATTCGCACCGAGGCGTCGCTGCGGTTCGAGAAGGGGCTGCATCCGCAGTCGGCAGAGGTCGGGCTGCGGCGGGCTACCAAGCTGCTGGTAGAGCTCTGCGGCGGCATCGTGGCTCAGGGCATCATCGACGTGTACCCAGGCCGCAGTGACCGTGTTCCCATCCATTTGACGCAACACAAGCTCGTTACCGTTCTGGGCACCGAACTTAACGAAGGCCAGGTGTCCCATCTGCTCACCCGCCTGGGATGCCAGGTTGCGGGAGAGTGGGGGCAGGGCCTGCAAGTGACACCCCCGTGGTGGCGGCCAGACCTCACGATTCCTGAAGACCTGGCGGAGGAGGTTGCCCGTATCATCGGCTACGATGCGCTGCCCACCACCGCGCTGCGGGGCGCCGTGCCGCACATGCCGCCGGACCCGCTGCGGACGCTGAAAGAGCGCGTGCGGGATACCCTGGTCGAGGCAGGAATGCAGGAAGTGATCACCTACTCTCTGACCAGCATTATGAATTTGCAGAAGGTGAACACGGAAGCTTCAGCAACTGAACGGCCGCCGCTGAAAGTAGCCAACCCCATGTCCTCCGAGCAGGAGTACCTACGCACCACGCTCCGTGCCGGCCTGCTGGTGACCCTTGCGGCCAATGAGCGGCATTCCCCGGGGCCGCTGCATCTCTTTGAAGTGGGCAAAGTATTCTGGGGGCGCCACGAAGATCTACCGGAGGAGCGCGAACAGGTGGCCGGCGTGCTGGCAGGCGTCCGGCAACAGCCCCACTGGGAGGGCCAAGAGCCTCCCCTGAGCTTCTACGACGCCAAGGGCCTGCTGCAGAGCCTGGAACATGACCTGGGGCTCACCTTAGAGTATAGCCCCGGCAGTGACGCTAACCTGGCGGCGGGACGCTGCGCTGCGCTGACGCTGGACGGTCAGGTTGTGGGCGTGCTGGGTGAGCTGAGTCCGGAGATTGCCCAACGCTTCGATATCGTCTCAAGCCCCGTATTTCTCTTTGAGCTTGATCTGCCCGCGTTGGTCCCTGCTGTAGCGGACAAACGCCGCTACCTGCAGTTACCGCGGTTCCCGGCAGTCACGGAAGACCTGGCCGTGGTGGTGGACCAGGATGTGCCCGCGGCTGCTATCGAGGCGGCTCTACTGGAAGCGCCGCTGGTTGTAGACGTGCGGCTCTTTGATGTCTATGCGGGCGCGCAGGTCGCGCAGGGGAAAAAATCCCTGGCTTACGCCGTAACCTACCAGGCGTCCGGCCGCACCCTCACCGGTGAGGAAACCAGCATAGCGCGGGAAGAGGCCATCGCCCGGCTACGCTCAGCCTACGGCGCCGAACTACGCGGCTAGACCCTCCTTCACAGCACAAAGCTACACAGCACAGGCCTATCTATTGCTAGCACACTGGCCGCGCCCGGCTCAATAGTTACGTTATGTAAGGTACATCGTGTTTCCTGTTGACCTGCGTGCTAAAATATGGCTGAAGGTCGGAGGTTGCAGAGTCCCCCTATGTTCCAGGCCAGCCATCTAAGGAACGGATTGTCCTCTTCTTCTTGGCGTTTAGCTTCCCATGGCGTGGTGGAGATTCTTGCTCTGCAGCTTAGCGGCATTAGTTGAATGATTGAGAGAGGCGGAGATTACGCCGCAGAGTATGCAGGCAGTGTATAGAGGGGAACGGTGACTATCCCTAACGAGAGCCTAACCGTAGAGCAGGCGAGAGAGCGCATTCTGGCGCACGTCTCGGCACTGCCCGTGGTGGACCTGCCTCTGTTGCAGGCGCTGGGGCTCACCCTGGCCGAAGACCTCTATGCGCCCTTCGACATCCCGCCCCTGGCGAACTCGGGCATGGACGGCTATGCCGTACGCGCAGAGGACATTAGCGCAGCCGGCGAGGCATCGCCCGCCTCATTGCGGCTCATCGGCGAGATTGCCGCGGGCTACGTACCGACAGAGACCGTTGTTGCCGGCACAGCCATGCGTATCATGACCGGCGCGCCCATACCCCAAGGCGCGGATACCGTGGTCCCTTTTGAGGAGACGGATGAGACAGACCAACGCAACAGAGGCGCAAAGAGCGCAGACCTACGCGAGATCGGCATTCGTAGTTCGTTCCCATCTGGCGCCAACGTGCGTCCCTCCGGCGAAGATGTGCAACGGGGCGCGCTGGTGCTGGCTAGCGGGACCGTACTACGCCCCGCGCACCTAGGCGTCGCGGCGAGCCTTGGGTTTGCCTCGGTGAAAGCAGTGCGACCGCCCACGGTAGCCATCCTGGCAACAGGTGATGAGCTGCGGGAGCCGGGCGAGACTCTAGCACCCGGCCAGATCTATAACAGCAACAGCTACTCCACTGCGGCCCAGGTCATGAGTTGCGGCGGCATACCGCAAGTGCTCCCCATTGCCCGGGACACCTTGGACGACTTGAGGGCCAAATTCCGTATGGGCTTAAGCGCGGATTTTTTCATTACCTCTGCCGGCGTATCCACCGGGGAGTATGACTTGGTGAAGGACGTACTCTCTCACCAGGGCAGCATGTCCTTCTGGCGGGTGCACATACGTCCCGGCAGACCGCTGGCCTTTGGGCTGCTGGAACGCCCCGATGGAACAAAGGTGCCTCATCTGGGGCTGCCGGGCAATCCGGTAAGCTCTATGGTTGCCTTCGACCAGTTTGCCCGGCCTGCGCTCCTGAAAATGCAGGGAAAGCTGCCAAGTCATCGGCCGGTGGTGCGGGCCACTTTGGAAGGCTCGCTTGGGCACCTTGATGGCCGCCGTTTCTACGCGAGGGTCGTCGTGGAGCGGATGTCTGATGGCAGTTTTGTGGCTAGGCCATCGGGCTCACAAGGCTCCAATGTGCTCACCGCTCTGGCAATAGCTAACGGACTACTGGTAGTGCCGGAAGGACGCACAAGTTTAGACCCCGCCGAGAAGTTGGATGTCGAGTTGCTGGAAGGGTATGAAGAGCTGCTGGCATGATCTATAACGCGTCTGATTTTGTTTTTGAGCCGGCGTCTGATGTAGCCAGGGCGCGCCGCGTGCTTATCAAGCCCACTGCCGCCTACCCCCTGCCTTATCCTGTCACCACCAGTCGAGAGATGCTGGCGGCGGTGATACAGGGCATCCGACGGGTGGGCGACGCAGATATCGTGCTGCTGGAAGGTCCGCTAGAAGGGGATCACGCCCGCATGGTCTACCGGTCGCTAGGGTATGACTTCCCGCGCATGCTGAGTCTGGACGTGCGGGACTGTACTCTCGTTGAAGTGGAGAACCCGCTGGTTAAGCCCTATGCGCTGTCCAACTTCTGGGTGCCCAACGTGCTGCTTTCTTGCGATTACCTCATCAGTATTGCGCCCTACAGAGTGAGCTTTGATCAGGGCTGGTTAAGCATCGCCAACATGCTTGGGCTGCTCCCTCAGTCAAAGTACGGCCCTGGGGACGGAAAAGACCGCGGTCTGCTGAACCGCGTCGATATTCAGGGCGCCATTGCCGATCTCTATTTCACGGTTCCCTTCGACCTCGGCATCGTAGAAGCACAGATGAAGTTCTTCTGTGATGACGATCCTACTCAGGGCCGCACAGAAGAGTACGGGAAAATATTTGTAGGTGAGCCTTTTCAAGTGGACGCGGATACCGCCAACCTTACCAAGCTTGATGTAGGCTACCTGCATCTCATAGAAGCAGCCCGGAAGGAAATGGAAGCCCAATCCAAGGACGCCTAGCGCTCCTACAGAAGAACAGTATTGTTGTCACAGAAATCGGTGCGAGGTGATGGGAGATGAACAAGCAATCAGCGAGTGGGGAAACAACAGTTGAAGACGCCGCCCCCCAACGCTACTGGATAGATCCCGCCCTCTACCTACAACGTGGGCAGTCTTTTGAGTTCGCGCTGCGAGAGCGCTTGTGCGCCAATTCCCGCGAGGGGATCAAAGTGCAAATAGCTCTGAACGCTTCGCCACCCCAGAGCAGCCGCAAAACCAGCAGCAGCTCAGGCGCAAATGTGTCTCCCGTTGACGCGATGATCCGAGAAATTCGAGAGTGTTGTTCAAAATTACCCGAGTTTGAAGAAGGACGGAAGGGAATGAGCGAGGTGCTCTTCAGGGTCATACTCGCAAACGGCAACCGTCCGAAGACAGCGACACAGCTCTATGAAAGCACGTTGGAACGGCTTGGGCCTGCCGATGGACGGTCAGTCACGGTGGAGATGCTAGAACGGCTCCTCTCTGCTGATAAGACCTATGGATTTGCTGCAATCTAAGCCCTAAGCTCAGCCATTACTTGGCCGCAAGGCTAATGTTGCTCATACGACTCTCGTAGTCCCACCCGCTGGCGCTTATCTGCACAGAGAGGATGCGCTGTGGCCGCGGTTCCAAAGTCATAAGGTTCTGGGCCGCCGCATAGGTAAACCAGGCGTCCTCAGGTACGGGAATGCCAAAATCAGTGCGGTTGCGGGTGTTGTTCTGATAGTAAAAACCATAGACCGCGTAGCTCTCACCACCCAACGTCCGGTAATCAATGCGCACCCGGATAGGATATTCCGAGCCCAGGTACCCGCCTCCGGAGAGACTCTGGTAGCGAATCTGCATATCCAGGCTCAGACGTAGCTCGCTGAACTCAGATACATCGCGGTCGATCCTCTGCACGAGCTGAGTCTCGAAGTGGGTGTTCTTGCTGCCCAGACGAGAGAAGAGGACCGCATTTCTAAAGCCGTCTCTCATAAGGGTGTATTGCCCGGAGACATCGGTGCCTTCCTGAAAGCCTGCCACCTGCGCCACTTCCCAGCCATCCATGCCACTGGAGAAGTCGCCGTTAAAGATAAGCTCTTCAGGGGAAACCAGCGGGCCTTCTACACCCGTTGGACCGATCTCAACGCGCTCTCCAGCCGCCAGGTGGTAGACGCGGTCACGCGTTTGGAGATCTGCTGCGCCGCGCTCCATAACCCGTACGTGCGCACGATTGGGTCCCGTGCGGATGCTGTAGCTCCCCTCTTGAAGGACAAGCATGCCGCCAGGAACAGCCACTTCAAGCAGGCGCGCTTCCGTAGATTTGGGCGCAGCCTCCACTTGCACCAGCCCTTCCGTGACGGCTAGGCCAATGAACGCGCTCCTATCAGTGAACTTGGAAGAGGCCAGACGAGTCAGCTGTACTTCCGCATTGGCGTACAGCCGTACGAGAGAGCCATCCAGAAGGGTAACCTCAGCCTGAGCCGCGTTATCGGTACGCAGGGTATCGCCCTCGTGCAGCGTGACCGGCGGAGAGAAGCCAATCCACTGGGTTTGCCGCGCCGGCTTGAGCAGTACCGTTCCCGCGTCGGATACGGTCAGGGTTGCTTCTCGTGCCTCGGTTGTGTTCAGCCAGATTGCGCGTACAGCAAACACGGTGCCTGCCGTGAGCAAGCAGAAGAGGATGAAGCTGCCCCAAAGGATGGGCCAGACGGCAGCTTGGGGTTCTGGACGCGCCGCTGCGGCGCTAGTTGGGGCAGGCCGCTCGGTCGTCTGCAAGTAGATCGCCGTAAAGAAGGAGTCAGCATGAACTGGCTCCTAGATTCGTTAGCTTAAGAGAGGAATGCTATGCCTCTGTCTCATCCCGTCGCTTTGGGCTTTTTCTGACTTCCACTACCTCAGTCGGCGTTTCAAGGACGTTGACTAGGGACTGTTTCTTCGCATCCTTCTTGGGCTTCTTGGTTTCCCGTTGACCCTTATTCCTGTTGCCCATGTCATCACCCCTGAATATCGTTGTGTCCTCTCTAGTATAGGCAACTACGGCTGTGTGAGCAAAAGGTTACTGTGGGTGAATGGTGGCAGTGTGGTTAAAGCGAGCCGCGGTTTCAGTGAGCTGTGCGGCTGAAAGCGCATACTCCGCCTCTCGATAGAGAAAGAGCAGCGGAGCAATGTGGGCTAACTGCTGGCACAGCATGCCGATAAAATACTGGCTGTAAAGCGGCGCTTCCGAAATGGAGGGATGAAGCTCCAACGGTAACGCTGTCTCACTACCCTGCGCGGTAGCAGCTACCAGCAGGTCGACAACTGCCGCCTCGTTTTCCAGCAGCCGCAACAGCGCCTGCCACGTTGCTGATCCCTCCTCGCAGCCGTTACGCAACGCAAAGTGGCTGGTTGCTTCCGCAGCAGCTTCATATGCGCTGCGGAGACGCTGACGCTTGAAGCGATCGATAGGCCAGCGCGTGCCGAAGACACTGGCAAAGCGAGCGCCGGCAACGCCGGTCCGTGGGGTAAGCATGCTATCTGCGTGCCTCTTGAAAGACGTCAGCCTTGCGCATCGGAGGGAATGCTTTCCTCCGCTCCCTGCGTAAGGGGCCGCCGGTTTCTGGCGGCCATCCACTTCGCCTTCTGGTCGGCGCGCACCTCCGCGTCGGGACTCTGGTACTGCGCGAGAAACTGGGTGCGGAACGCCTCAAACACACCCTGCTCAATGGCGAAGCGCGCCTGCTCCACCAGCCGCACCATAAAGCGTAGGTTGTGGATGCTGGCAAGCTGGAAGGCCAGCAACTCCTGGCTCATGAACAGGTGCCGTAGGTAGGCCGCGGAGAAATGGGCGCACGCAGCGCAGTCGCAGCCGGGGAGGGGCGGCTCGTTGTCGTCAGCGAAGCGGGCATTGCGGATGTTTGCCCGCCCCGTAGGCATGAGCAACGCACCGTTGCGGGCGATACGGGTGGGGAAGGAGCTATCAAACATATCCACGCCATAATAGATAGCTTCCAGCACGTCCTCCGGTGAGCCGACGCCCATGAGATAGCGGGGCTTTTCTGCTGGCAGACCGCCTGTCACAGCGTCCACCATGGCCCAGGTCTGCTCTTTGGGTTCGCCCAGGCTTAGGCCGCCGATGGCGTAGCCGGGGAAGTCCATGGCAACCAGCGCTTCTGTGGACCAGCGCCGCAACTCCGGCTCGAAGCCGCCCTGCACAATAGCGAACAGTGCTTGGTCCGAGCGGGAATGAGCTGCTAGGCAGCGCTCTGCCCAGCGATGGGTGCGCTCTGTGGCGGCGCGCACCTGCTCTGGCGCGCTGGGATATGCCGAAGGCTCGTCCAGCACCATCGCGATGTCTGCGCCAAGGGCCTGCTCTATCTCCATTACTCGCTCTGGGCTGAGAAAGTGGTCGCTGCCGTCGATGTGCGAGCGGAAGGCCACTCCGTCATCGGAGATCTGCCTAATATGGGCTAAACTAAACACCTGAAAACCGCCGCTATCGGTCAACATCGGCCTGGACCAGCCGGTGAACTGGTGCAGTCCACCCAAGCGCGCCACGCGTTCGTGGCCTGGCCGGAGGTAGAGATGATACGCGTTGCCCAGGATGATCTGCGCACCCAGCCGCTCCAGCTCCCAGGGGGCAACGGCCTTTACGCTACCCTGGGTGCCCACAGGCATGAAGACCGGCGTCTGCACCTCGCCATGGGGGGTGATCAGCCGGCCGGTGCGGGCTTTAGATGTTGGTGAGATTACTTCTAGGTTGAACGAGAAGGGCATGATTAGCTTGGGGCTGAACTCCAATACTCGTGAACTCGTTCCTGTTCGGATATGAGGAAAGCCTGTTCGCGAGGGGGTTCTTCGCTGTGTAACTTGCCCAGTTCTCTGGCTAACTTATAAAATCCCTGGCTTGGCCATTTTGAGTTCTTACGGACAACGATTGCGGCCAACATAGGGCGATTAAGATCAACTTCATACTCACATATTTCGTTCAATAAGCTGGCTAGTATGACCCTATCAGGCGGCCTATTCATATTCAGTTCGACGATAGAGCCCGCCTCACTATAGCTAATCAATTGCCTCTGTCGGGCGACATCTTTGGAGCTTCTCATAAAGAGCTTGGTTCATCATGCCACCTACTCTGCCGACAGCTCCAGCAGCGTCTCCTCTACTACCTCTGCCGGCACATCATCCCGCACTACTGCGTTGCCCAAGCCGGCTAGGAGCACCCAGCGCTGTTTCTTGTTCTGCACCTTCTTGTCGAAGGCCATGGCGGCGCGCACCCCGTCCAGATCTACGCCGGGGGACCGCGTCGGCAAACCAAAGCCCTCGATAATGCGGCGCTGTCGCTCAACATCGGGCTCTTGGAGCAGGCCCATGCGCTGGCTGATGCGGGCTGCGCCCATCATACCCACCGCCACCGCTTCGCCGTGAAGGAAGCCCTGGTAGCCAGTGGCGGCCTCCAGCCCGTGGCCAATAGTGTGGCCGTAGTTAAGGATGGCCCGCACGCCAGACTCCCGCTCGTCCTCGCTGACCACCTCCGCCTTGATGGCAGCGCTCGCAGCAACCGTGTGGGCAACGACGCGAGTGTCCAGGCCCATAAGCCTTTCCATGCCCGACTCCATCTCCGCCAGCAGGACGGGGTCTCGGATGAGCGCGTGCTTGATGACCTCCGCCCAACCTTCCGTGAGCTCCCGCTTGCCGAGCGTGCGCAGCAGTTCCACGTCTATCAACACCATCTTGGGCTGGTAGAACGAGCCCACCAAGTTCTTGGCTTCGGCCAGATTGACGCCGGTCTTGCCGCCGATGCTAGCGTCTACCATAGCTAAGAGCGTAGTGGGCGCCTGCACGTAAGGCATGCCGCGAAGGTAGCTGGCGGCTACGTAGCCGGACAGGTCGCCGACCACACCTCCGCCGAGGGCAAGGATAGTATGACTACGCTCAGCCCGCTGGTCCACAAGCCACTGATAGATGCCCTCCACCACGTCCAGACGCTTACTCTGCTCCCCCGCGGGGATGACGTAGCTGGTGGCGGCAATACCGCGCTCATGGAGGGCGGACATGACCCGCTCGCCGTAGTGGCTGAAGACGTTTTCGTCCGATATGACATAGACCGTGTTGCTCAATCCCATGCGCTCAAGGCGAGAAGCCAGGCCGTTGAGGAGCTTTGGTCCTACAAAGATAGGGTAAGTGCCGCCATTGGTGGCCACCACAGCTACCGCGCCGGTAGTCGTGGCGGGAGCGCCGCCGGCATGGGGGCTGTCGTCGCCTGCATCCGGTTCCAGCTCAGGTATGGGCAGCGGCTGCAAACGGAGCTTGCCGCGCAGGCGGCCATAGGCGTGTAATGCCTCCTCCGCTACCTCTTCCGGCGTCAGGTGGTCCGTGGGAACAACCCAGTCCGCTACCGATGCGTAATGGGACAGGCGCTGCTCTTTCAGCGAGGTTATCTTGCCCAGGGCATCATCGCCCTGCAGGAGAGGACGCTCGGTGGGATCCGGGTTGCCTTGCTGGTCGGCAAGGAGTCGCTGGTGGAGGGTAGACGGCTGCGCATCCAGCCAGACCACAATACCGCTGCCGGTGATCATGGCCCGGTTGCCGCTGTTGAGCACAACACCGCCGCCTGTCGCGATGACCGCCCGGCCACGGCCGCAGGCTAGGCCAAGGCTCTGGCTCTCCAGGCCGCGGAAGCGCGCCTCTCCCCACTCGGCGAAGATATCCGGGATGGATTTGCCGCCGGCGAGGGCAACCACCTGGTCGTCCGTGTCTACAAAAGGCCAACCTAAACGATCAGCGATGATGCGCCCCACCGCGGTTTTGCCGCTGTAGGAGAGGCCCACCAGGATAATGGCTGCTTTATCCATGTCCGCTGTACTCCAAGCTCCTTAACAGTGCGCCCATCTCATCCAGGGAGGCTACCGAGTAGTCGGCATCGGGTATGCGCTCCCGATAGGATGGGACCTGCACCGTGGTCATCCCTACCTGCATAGCGCCAGACAATTCGTTATCCCCGCCATCGCCCACGAACAGACAGCGTGACGGCGGAACGTCGAGCTGATTACAGGCTAACAAATAGATGGCCGGGTCCGGTTTCATCAAGTGCACATCACAGGAAAAGATGGGGCTCGGAAACCAGGAAGATACGGGCGAGCTATCCCATCCCGCGTGCACTTCTACCGAGGCGTTGCTCACCAGCGCCAGGGGGAACCCCGCGGCAGTAAGACGCTCAAGGGTCGCCAGCGCACCAGGCTTGACCCTTTGGAGGTGCTCCGCTAGCGCATCGGTGCGGACTTTTGCAATCTCTTCTACTACGCCGTGCTCCAGCGAGAGGTGCAACGTTTCACTCATCTCTGCAACGCACTCCTCGAACGTCTTCACGCCCTTGCCCCTTGCTTCATATCCGGGAAGCCAATGCTCCAAGAACAGCTCAGTTGGGAGCCCGAGCAGTTCAGCCATCCTTTCATGAATGGTCGCCTGAACGTCCTCCACCAGCGTGCCAAACAGGTCGAAGACCACCGCTTTACAGTGCACGTCGGCTACTGCCGGCATATCGTTATCCAACCGGTCAGCTCACTTTTGCCCTGGCGCGTGGCCCGACAAAGAGGGCACGCGTCTCGGGCGGCAACTTCTCGATAGCGTAGCGTACCAGCGTACGCCCCGCGTCCGGAAAGGCCTGGAGGTTCTCTACGACGCGCTGCTGGTGGTGTGCGGCGGCTACCTTGAGCAGCCAGCCTGCTCCCTTTTGCACCATATCGTCTTTGTCATGCATCAGATGGTCGGTGAGCGAGAAGACGCTTGATATAGGGATGGTGTTGTGGCGAGCGGCCGGCACCAATGAGACGCAGGCCGCACGGCGGCGCCAGCGGTTGTCGCTCTCCGTCCAGGATGCTACGAAGGGGAGGAGCATCTGATGACGCTCCACCAGCACGCCTATGACATGCAGGCAGATAGCGTCCGTCACCGCCCAGTTGGTGAAATAGTCCACCCAGCGGTCAACGTAGGGGTAGTGCATAGGCGTGAGCTTCTTGGCAAAGGGGCTCATCAGGACATCCACCGCGCCGCCCTCTTCCAAGCCCCCTGTCTCCAGCAGCAGGTCGCACAGGTCGATCACATCTTCCAGGCTGGCCTCCTTCCTGAGGCGCGGCAGAAAGGTCTTGGCGATGGCACGGACCTGAGGCACGGAGAGTCCGTAGGCCTGCACAGGTTCCTTGCTGTAGCGCTGCGCGGCCGCAACCCCTTCCGGCGTCCCCTGCGCCTGTAGGGCGGCCCGTAGCTCCGTGTAGACCTGCTCTAGGAGCTCGTCGGACACTTACAGCCCCTGAGGGATCGGTTCGTTGCGGGGACCTAGCGTCTGCAGGTAGCCGCGATGGTTACGCAGGGTCTCCTCCATGTGGTCGCCCCCGAACTTCTCCAGCATCGCTTCGGCCAGGCAGATGGCCAGCATAGACTCGCCGATAACGCCCGCCGCGGGCACAACACAGACGTCGCTGCGCTCGTAGTGCGCCTGGGCGGTCTGGCCGGAAACCAGATCCACCGTGGGCAGCGGGTTAGAGAGGGTGGCAATAGGTTTAATGGCAAACTGCACGATGATAGGCTCTCCCGTGGTCATGCCGCCTTCAAAGCCGCCGGTGTTGTTGGTGCGGCGTTGCCAGGGCCGTACCCAGCCGTCGGTGCGGCCTTCGTCGGTCCATTCGTCCACGGGCTTGATGACATCGTGCACCTTAGAGCCGCGCATGTTCGCAATCTCAAAGGCACGGCCAAAGCCCACCGCCTTCACGGCGTTGATGCTCATCAGCGCCTGCGCGATGCGCGCGTGGAGCTTGCGGTCCCACTGGATGTGACTGCCCAGGCCCATAGGAGCGCCCGTGGCGATGACCTCGATCACGCCGCCCACGGTGTCGCCGTCCTCCTTGGCCGCATCAATGGCCGCGATCATGCGTTGCTCGGCTTCGGGGTCGGCGCAGCGCACAGGGCTCTCTTCCAGCGCCGCCCAGTCGATCTTGTCTGGGATGTTGGCATGTTCGCCGCCAATGGCTACCACGTGACTACGCAGCTCCATGCCAAAGGGCTCTAGGAAGCGGCGGGCTACTGCTCCTACGGCCACCCGAGCAGCCGTCTCACGAGCGCTGGAGCGCTCCAAGATGTTCCTCGCGTCGCTCTGAAAGTACTTCATAGTGCCGGTGGTATCGGCGTGGCCGGGCCGCAAGCGGGTGAGGGTGTTGAGCTGCTTTTCGATGGCCGTGATGCTCATCACCTCCTGCCAGTTCTCCCAGTCCTTGTTATCAATGAGTAGTGTTATGGGCGAGCCAAAGGTGTAGCCGTGGCGCACGCCGGAGCGGATGCGGGCCCAGTCCGTCTCAATCTGCTGACGGCCGCCGCGGCCGTAGCCGCCTTGCCTGCGGGCCAGATCGCTGCGGATATAGTCCTCGCTGATATTCAGGCCCGCAGGTATGCCCTCGATAAAGCAGGTCAGGCCTGGGCCGTGGGACTCGCCGGTCGTCATCCAGCGGAATGTGCTCATGATGTGCTCCTTTGTTGAGGCCCGTCTGAGTATTTAGCGTAAACGTCTCAAATTGCATCTCTGCGAGCGGCCAATCATTGCCTGGATGCCAGCGCGTGCTGCGCTGCTGTGCGCATCACTTCGATAGGCGCGTCTTTGCCTGTCCACAGCTCGAATGCCGCTGCGCCCTGGTACACCAGCATGGGCAAGCCGCCCAGTGTCCGGCACCCCACTTGTTGTGCCTGGCGCAGGAGTGGCGTCTCCTCAGGATTATACACTAGGTCATACACGAAGCTGGATGCATTTATGTTAACACCTGTCAGGGGCGACTCCCCTTCCGCGGCGTTGTGGCGCATCCCCATGGTAGTGGTGTTCACGATGAGATCGTAGGTTGGCACCGCCAGCGCGTAGTTCTGGGTGGCCCACTCCTCCGTGAACACCGTTACGTGGTGCTGTTGCGCCAGCGCGTTGAAGCTGGTGCGGAGCGCTCTGGACTGCTGCAAGCGACGCGCCGCTATACCCAAAAAGCTCACCTCCGCTTCAAGCAAGGCGTATACCACTGCTCTGGCCGCGCCGCCAGCGCCAATGACTAGAGCGCGAACGCCGGAGGGGTTATAGCCGCCATCCGCCTGGAGCGCTCGCAGAAAGCCTGTGCAGTCGGTGTTGTAACCTGCGAGCTGACCGTCTTGCTTTACCACCGTGTTTACGGCGCCGATGGCTTCCGCAGTGACGTCCAAGCGATCCAGGAACGGCGCGACCGCCTCTTTGTGCGGCACGGTCACGTTCATCCCTAAACGCTCCGAGCGGCGTAACGAAGCCACCACTTCTCCCACGCGGTCCGGCGGCGTTTCCCAGACCTGGTACTGGACATCCAACCCGTAATGGTCCAGCGCCGCTTGCTGGAATAACGGAGATAGAGTGTGGGCAAGAGGGTACCCAATTATTCCGAGGTATTGCATAGTTATTTTATATCGCTATTCTCTAGCTAAAATATGATTATTACACATGTGTACGTGTAGGAACTTTGTATTGCTAACATGTATACAAGTACACAAGTACTAGTTTTGGTAGCGGGCAATGTTAGCAAGATGCTCGTCAAAAGTGTTGGCAAACGCGTGGCTGCCGTCCTCCTTGGCGACGAAGAAGAGCGCCCGCCCCTCCTGTGGATTGAGCGTCGCATCCAAGGCTGCGAGGCCGGGGTTGCAGATAGGAGTGGGCGGAAGACCGGCGGCCCGGTACGTGTTGAACGGCGACTCCAACTTCAAGTCCGTAAGCTCTAACTCAAGCTTCCAATACTCGTCAGCAGGAACAGCGCTGCCCGGTTCAACTAATGCGTACTGTATGGTGGGGTCGGCGGCCAACGGCATCTCCAGCGCGTAGCGTCGCAAGAAAACGCCTGCAATAGCGCTGCGCTCTTCGGGCAACTGTGCCTCGCGCTCGACTAACGACGCCACGATCACTACCTGATCCAGCGATGTGACACGAGGGCCCTCCGGCAGCGCGCTGTCGTGTAGGTTAGCCGCCTGATAGCGCTCCAGAAAGCGTTCTTTAAAGGTCTGCAGCATGAGCGTCACAAAGGCTTCTGCGCCGTAGTCCTGAGGCACATGGTAGGTGTCTGGGAACAAGAAGCCCTCCAGTGTAGTCACCGATGTTTCCAGAACCTCGGGCGCTAACCCCTTAGGATCGCCCAACACAAGCGTAAGGAACTCCTCCCGCGGTGCGATGCCCATTTCCTCAAGGAGGTCGGCTATCTGTTCGGCGCGCCATCCCTCAGGAACGGTAACGGTGATGACCTCCTCTCGCTGGCCTTCACGAAGCTGCTGGAGAATGTCCCAAAGCTCTGCGTTGGCGGGAATCTGATATGTCCCCGCTTTGATGTCCCGGTCTATCTCGTAGTAAGCGAGGAGGATGCGGAAGAGCTCGGGGTTGCGAATCAACCCCGCACGCGCCATCTGCGCCGCCACATCGGTTCCAGTGGCGCCCTCTTCTATGACAAGTTCGGTTGCTTCCTGAACGTTGCCGGCGTCAGGTTTGACGTACTCCATGGCCATGGCAGCCGCGTTATCAGTGAAGGGCTTTGGATCAACGGGAGGCTTCGGGTTAAGCACATAGGCTACCATCGCAAACCCCAAGGCCATCACGAACAGCAGGAACAGTACGAGCCAACGCATGATCAATCAGATTAAGGTGCGGCCCCTGCGCTGTCTAGCCTGCGGTTCTGGTGGTCCAGGTAGCTCTGGAGAATAGTGGCCGCAGCAATCATGTCTACAGAGGCGCGCTGGGCTTTGCCGCGCACACCTCGTTGCTGCAACGACTCCTGAGCTTCCGTAGTTGAGTAGCGCTCATCCCAGACATCGACGGGGATGTCTCCGATAGTAGCTCGCAGCTCTTTAACGAAGCGCATTGTCGAGCGCGCCTGTGGACCGGCATCGCCGGAGAGAGAAAGCGGCAGGCCTACGATGACACGACCAGCGCCTTCTCTGCGGGCGATGGCGGCAATGGCGTCCAGCAATGGTTGCCGCTCCTTTCGTTGCAGGACGATGAGGGGACGCGCAATAGTTCCGGTGGGATCACTCACAGCCACGCCTACGCGGCGCTGGCCAAGGTCTATACACAAACTGCGCACGGCTATTACGCAGGCTGCTGCTGCACGATGATCCGCCAGAAAAAGGTGGGTATCTTTTCCACCCAAAAGGGGCCGACTGTTATCTCAGGCTGGACGTCGGGGGGCAATTGCTCCTCCAGAAGGGCTACTGCCTCCTCCACGGTCCTGCCGGCAACCAGCTGTCGCACTGCCGTTTCGTTTAGTTCGTGCTGGAGCACTCCGCTAACGTGGAGTCGGAAGGTCACTCTATCGTTATCAGAGGCAGTGGGCTCCATGACCCGTACTTGTAGTGAGTCTGGCACTAGGTGTGTGTGCTCTAATTGGTCAGACACATAGTGCGCCGCGAAGGCGTTGACATCGCCACCGGAAAACACAACCACGCTCCCTGTCACATGCAGCGTCAATGAAAGATCGGCCGTCTCTTCTCCAATCGCAGCCGAGAACTCTTCGTTCGCTATGCGCAGCCGTACTGTTGGGTCATAGAAGGACGCGCTGGGAGGCAATATCTGCCGTAGCCGGCGAACGGCATCTTGCTGTGCGTGCTCAAGCGCCGTCTCCCGTACTTGTTGATAGTCTGCTGCGGTTATCTGGCGCTTTCTTTTATCGGCGCCTTCCTGGAAAGAGAATGGGTTGGTCACGGAAACCGATTCGGCAAGCAGCTCGTCTAGCACCCTAGTGACGGTGTGGGCCGGTACGTTGCCTATTGAGCCGCCCTCCACTGCTTCCACTGAAACACTAGCGGTTGCCCCCTTTTTTCCGGGTAGAGTGACATCCTTTTCCGTGACAAAGAGCACGTCGGAAGTGGTTCCAACGGAGGTACCGGCAGGAATCGTTACGGGTTCCACACTGATGTCGGCGACGGGAGTGGTCGGTGCAGGCTCCGCACCAGCGTCGGCGCCGGGAGGAGTCGGCGCAGATGCCTCACCAGCGTCGGTGCCGGGAGGAGTCGGCGCAGGTGCCTCACCAGCGTTCGCGCCGGGAGGGGTCGGCGCAGGTGCCTCACCAGTGTTCGCGCCGGGAGGAGTCGGCGCAGGTGCCTCACCAGCGTTCTCGCCGGGAGGTGGCGGCGCAAGTTCCTTATTGATGTTGGTGAAGAGCACGTTCCCCTTCGCCTTTACGCTGGGAATCTCCTCATGAGCTGCTTCAACTTCCTCCGTCACTGTGGTGGAAACTTCCGTTTCTAGGATGTAGGCAGGGATGGTGAACGACCTGAAGTCGTTGGAGGAGGCAAGCACCGAGGCTGTCAGCTCGAAGGTGTCTTCGACCGGCCGGGTAACGGGAGGCAGAATGACCGTAGCGTTCGGGAGGAAGATCATTGCCACCGCAACCGGCAGCCCAATCGCGACGAGGAGCGCGACCACGCCCATAGCCAGCGCCGGCAACCCGCGCATGCTGAATGCACGCTGCATCCAACTCTCCTGGTAGGCGCGATAGCTTCCCGGGCTGCTGGCGGCCTCCGGAGAAATCCCCCGGGCAGGCGAAATCTCCTTGCCAAGAGCAAGCCCAACTGCGCTGGCGGCCTCCCTTACCTGAGAGTCCCGAGTTGTTAGCCGTACCTTGACACCGAGGTAGGGCAATTCCTGCGCTAATGCTTTGAGATGGATGGGGTTGCGCAGCTGCCGAGCGCCCCTAGGGATTACGAGCTCTACGCTCTCTGTGGTGGCTTGCTGCAGCCTGGCCCTGACTGACGGAGCAGTGTCGTCCTCGTCCAGGTAGATGACCGTGACGGTGGGACGCGGAGCAGAGCTACGGGTCTTCCACAGACCTAATAGCTCGAGCAGCCGAGTGCGTATTGCCTTGAGCATTGGGCCAGCCCATAGGGGCGTCACGCCTTGGAAAGGTGTTCCTTCAGGATGACGGGCGCTTGTTGTAAGGCTGCACCCAGCTTGGAGGCGTCTTTCCCGCCTGCCTGGGCCAGTTCAGGACGTCCGCCGCCGCTGCCGCCGGTAATGGCCGCTACTTCTTTGGCGAGCTGGCCTGCGTGCACACCGCGTTCAACCAGGTCTTTTGTCACCGCCACGAGAAAGCTTGGGCGCTCTTCGATTAAGGCCGCCAGGACCACTACGCCGCTGCCTAAACGGTCTCGCACCACGTCTCCCACCTCGCGCAGGGCTGCATTATCGTCTACCGGGACCTGATCACAGTAGAGCTTGACGCCCTCCACTAGCTGTACCTGATCCAGCGCCTGTTCCGTGCGCAGCCGGGCGAGCTCTTGTTGGAGGCGATGGGTCCGCCGCCGCTCCTGCTCCAGGCTCTCCTGGAGCGCAGCGACCCTGGCGGGCACTTCTAGGGGCGTGGCGCTAACCTGGCGAGCCAGATCGTCCAGCAGACCAAGCCGCTGGTGCACCAACGCCTCTGCGGCGCGCCCGGTGACGGCCTCCAGACGACGGACACCCGCGCCGATGCTGCTCTCCGCTACAACGTAGCAGAAGCCTATCTCCCCGGTCTCGCTGCAGTGGGTACCCCCGCAGAGCTCTTTGCTGAAGTATTCCGGCACGCCGTCGTGGGGCGCAAAGTGCGGGCTGTGATGCTCCGGCTGCCGCACCTCTACGATGCGTACAACCGAGCCGTATTTTTCGTCAAAGAATGCCAGCGCTCCCTCCTGGATTGCTTCCTGATAGCCAGTGGTATGGGGCTCAACGCGCCAGTCCTCTCGGATGTTCTCGTTCACTAGTCGCTCCACAGCCGCTACTTCCTCCGGTGAAAGCGCAGTGATGTGGGAGAAGTCGAAGCGGAGGCGGTCCGGCGCGACCAGCGACCCCGCCTGCTGGACGTGCGGGCCAAGCACCTGACGCAGCGCCGCGTGTAAGAGATGCGTTGCGGTGTGGTTGCGGGCGATGTCTGCCCGGCGCAGCGCGTCCACCTGAGCCGTAACTGTCTCGTTGACCATGACTGTGCCGCTGGCAACGACGCCCCGGTGCGCAATGAGCCCGTGGCCCACTTTGAACGTATCCTGCACCTCTATAGAGCCGGAGCTGAACAGGAGCATTCCGGTATCTCCTACCTGGCCGCCGCCCTCAGCATAGAAGGGGGTCTCGTTCAAAACGACCTCTACCTCTTGCCCTTCGCTAGCCTCCTCGACGGCGCCGGTGGCGACCGCCAGGCTCTCTATGCGGGCTTGCGCTTCCACGGTGGAGTAGCCGAGGAAGATGGTTTCTGGTAGGGGCAACTGATCGTAGTCCAGGAAAGGTAGCGCGGCCAGCGCCGCCATCGCGGCGTGCGGCGCGGGCGCGTTCCCGTTGGGCGTTCATCTCTTGCTCAAAGCCAGCGCTGTCGACGGTCAGCCCGTGCTCCAGCGCTATCTCTTCAGTGAGCTCATAGGGGAAGCCAAAGGTGTCGTAGAGACGAAAGGCTTCAACGCCGCTGAGGATTTTGCTTGTGCGGGTTGCTTCCCCTAAGAGATCCTCCAGCAGGTTCATGCCGGTGGCCAAGGTCTCGCCAAACCGCTCTTCTTCTAGGGTCAGCACTCGGATCACGAAGTCTTTTTTGTCGTTTAGCTCAGGGTATGCGCCACACATCCGTGCGACCACAGCCTCGGACATCCTGCCCATAAAGGGCTCTTCCAGGCCGATCTTTCGACCAAACCTAATCGCCCGACGCATGATGCGGCGGAGCACATAGCCGCGGCCTTCATTGCCCGGCAGCACACCGTCGCTGATGAGGAAGGTGCACGCACGCGCGTGGTCTGCAATCACGCGGTGCGGGAACCCTGCCTCACCTGAATCGTAGGGCACACCCGACAGCTCGACCACCTTTGCAACGATGGGTTGCAGCAGATCCGTGTCGTAGTTAGTAGAGACGTTCTGGAGCAGCGAGGCGATGCGCTCCAGCCCCATGCCCGTATCAATGCTGGGCCTGGGCAGCGGCGTCAGCTTGCCGGCGGCATCCCGCTCAAACTGCATGAAGACCAGATTCCACACCTCCAGCCAGCGATCGCAGTCGCACTTGCCGATGAAGCATTCAGGAGCGCTGCACCGCAACGCTTCGCCCCGGTCCACATGGATCTCGCTGCACGGGCCGCAGGGGCCGGTATCGCCCATCGCCCAAAAGTTGTCGTGCTCCCCCAGGCGAATGATACGTTCGGGAGCAACGCCTGCAACCTCCTGCCACAGCGCGTCCGCTTCGTCGTCATCTTCGTAGATGGTGACCCAGAGCTGCTCTTTAGGAAGCTTCATCACCTCGGTGAGGAATATCCAGGCGTAGTCTATCGCGTCACGCTTGAAATAGTCGCCAAAGGAGAAGTTTCCCAGCATCTCAAAGAAAGTGTGGTGCCTAGCGGTGCGCCCCACGCTATCCAGGTCGTTGTGCTTGCCGCCGGCGCGCACACTCTTTTGCGACGTTGTAGCTCTGCTGTACGGGCGCTTATCCGCGCCCAAGAACACATCCTTGAACTGGACCATGCCTGCGTTCACAAAGAGCAGGCTGGGATCGGCTCTAGGGATGAGGGATGAGCTGGTTACGCGCTGGTGGCCGCGGCTCTCAAAAAACTGGAGGAAGGCTTCTCGAATTTCGTCACTAGTCATCTAAACTAAACCCCAAATAGTACCCTGCTTGGCAGTGTGTACGTGCCGATTGTAGGTGACGGGCGTGTGCCTGTCAATGAACAGGAAATGCGCTATACTATCCCTAATTTCTTCGGGGATGCTGCTCCCCTTATCGCAAGGAGGTATGCCGTGGATTTCATTGTACGACAGGTCTACGCCCAACCGGACACCATGCTGGTGCGATACGACTGTGCATGTGGCTGTAAGCCCGCTGCGGAGATCCGCAAAGGCTCCACAGACTCCGGCTCAGAGCATTGCTGCTGCGGCCACGTTCACTTCGTAGGCCCTAACGCCCGCAAAGACTTGGACGCATATCTTGCGGACCGTGCTACTCGCCACCTGGACGACGACGTTAAGGGACACACGATTCACGAAACAGAGGTAGCCTCTCCCTGGGGCAACGCCGTGCCCGTAGCCTACGGCTTGGCCAACGCGCCCCGCAAGAGCGACGAACACGGTCATCACTAAAGCCCAGGCGCTACGGCCCTACCCTTACCGGCGCCGGACAGCCGGCATGACTACCCCATGAATATCTCCGTTGTCATCGTAAACTGGAATGTAAGAGAGCTGCTTCGGCGCTCTCTTACCTCCGTTTATGGCGAGGCCGCTGCCCTTCCCTCGGGCGCTGTAGAGGTAGTGGTGGTCGACAACAACTCCACCGACGGCAGCGCAGACATGGTTGCTACTGGATTTCCAGACGTGCGATTGCTGGTGAACCCGGAGAACAGAGGGTTTAGCGCTGCTTTCAACCAGGCGCTGCCCCACTGCACCGGCGACGCCATCCTTCTACTGAACCCGGACGCGGAGCTGCAACCTGGCTCAATAGCAGCATTGAGCGCCCACTTGGAGGCGCGCCCGCACTTGGGCGCTGCTGGACCCATGCTCCTCAATGCAGACGGCTCGGTGCAGTCGTCACGGCGGCGCTTCCCTACCCTGACTACAGCCTTCCTGGAAAGCACCGTGTTGCAGTCGTACCTCCCGCGCAACCGCCACTTGGACCGCTACTACTGCCTCGATACGCCGGAAGACCGTGAGCAAGAGGTCGACTGGCTGGTCGGCGCGTGCCTGCTGCTTCGACGCAGTGCGCTGGAGGAGGTCGGCGGGCTGGATGAGCGCTTCTTCCTCTACTTTGAGGAGGTTGACTGGTTCCGGCGCGCGCACGCTATGGGATGGAGGACAGCCTATATCCCCCAGGCAAGGGTGCTGCACCACTACGGGCAGAGCAGCGCCCAGAACCTGCAGCTACGCCACACCCGCTTCATGGAGAGTAAGGTGCGCTATTACGCCAAGCACTATGGCCCGCTGGCCGCATGGTGTGTGCGCTCCTTCCTCCTTGTCAGCTATGCCTGGCAGCTCTTAGAGGAAAGCGCAAAGCTGGCCCTGCGCCACAAAGTTAGCCTGAGAAGGGAACGGATAGGACTCCTGACACGGATCCTACGATGGGGACTCCTGGGATAAGCGTCTGCCTGGTGACGGGTGAGTTCCCGCCCCAGATCGGCGGACTAGGTGACTATACCCACTATCTTGCAACCGCTCTTGCAGAGGCCGGCGCGCAGGTCGATATCCTGACCGCGACGGACGCACAGCCCGCCATAACGAGCAGCCCTCCTCGCGAGGACGCGCTTCCCTACCAACTCTCACATGCGATAAACGGCTGGGGACGAGGCCTCTTCACGAGCGTAGAACGCCACATCGACCGCCTCCAGCCGCAGGTTGTGCACATCCAGTACCAAACGGGCGCCTATGGCATGCAGCCGGCCATCAACCTGCTGCCCCGATGGCTACGCTGGCGTCGCCCCGACCTGCGGGTAGTCACCACCTTCCATGACTTCCGCGATCCCTACCTATTCGCTAAGGCGGGGCCGCTGCGAGGGTGGGTCACCCGACGCCTTGCGCAGGACAGCCACGGCGTTATCCTCACCAACCACGACGACGACCACGCTCTGATGGCTCTGGGTAGGTCCTCTAAACCCAACACCGTTGCCCATATACCCATCGGGTCCAACCTCCCTACCCATACACCAACGCCTGAGGAGCGTGTCGCCGTCCGGCGGCAGCTCGGCGTCACGGAGGGAGACTACCTATTGGGCTACTTCGGTTTGTTGCACCCAACTAAGGGCGTCGAGACGCTGATAGAGGCGCTGAAGTTGCTGCACAGTGACGGACTACCTGCCTCGCTGGTAATGGTCGGCGGACAGGATGACGTCGGGGGCGAGAGCGGCTATCGAGCAGCCATCCAGCGCGCCATAGCTGCTGCAGGGTTAGCGCAGTTTGTGCACTGGACGGGCTACCTTCCTCCCGAGCAAGCGGCGGCCATGCTTTCAGCCGTTAACTGCTGCGTCTTGCCCTTTACGGACGGGGCCAGCTTGCGTCACGGATCGCTGATAGCAACCCTCGCGCTAGGAGCGCCGCTAGTGACCACTCGGCCATCCGGCGCCGCCGTGGCCAGTAGTGTAACGACCGACCTTCCAGAGCTACAGGACGATGTGCACTGCCTCCTGGTTCCACAAGGATCGGCTGAACAGCTTGCAGCGGCCATCAAACGTCTGCTGCAAAGCCCTGAGGAGCGGCAACGGTTGTCGTGCGGCGCGCTTGAGTTTGCTCGGGCGTTTACGTGGGACGCCATCGCAGAGCAGACCCTTGCCTTTTACCAGCACATCCTCGACGCAAAGAAGTCATGATTCTGGTATGACCAATCTGCCACCACCCGTAGCTTTTTCCTGGGACGACCAAGGCTTCCGCTATCTTCTTCAGACGCAGCTACGGCAACCGCACAAACTAGCGGGCGTTTTGCTGACGAGCGGGGTCATCCTAGCGATGACGGGCTGGAGCGGAGTGCTAGCAGGCGCGCTGCTAGTTGGTGCGCTGCTCGCCTTTGCGGTGGCCACTGCAAAGGAACCGCCGCACGGATTGGTTGGCGTGTTGGTCGTCATCTATCTGCTGCCCTTCGCCACTAGCCCGCTGCTCATCGGGCCATATCATCCCGGCTTCTTGGATATTACGCTCTCACTACTCCTGGCAACCTGGCTGCTTAAGCATGCCCTGAACCGTCAGATTCCCCTTATCACGCCGCTGGGCTTCTTTGTGCTGCTCTTCCTGGCAATAGCAACTCTGGCGCTTGTGCTGAATCTAGCCTACCTCAGCCCGGAACGATTCCGGCTCTTTCTGAAGCTGGTAAACGGCGCTCTCTTATTCTTCACCGCAATCAACGTGGTAACTTCCACCGATGCGCTCCACAAAGTAGTACGAGGGCTAATGGTCGCCGCCGGTTTAGCGGCAGGCATAGCTGTTCTCTTCTGGGTGCTGCCGGTGAGCATAAGCGCCCCGTTACTCGGCTCGCTGAACGTGCTGGGCTACCCCCCTGCACCAGAATCGGTGCGGTACATCGCAGACACGTTCACCGTGCGGGCCAACGGCACAGCCATCGACCCGAACCTGCTGGGCGGCATGCTAGCCGTCGCGCTGCCCCTGCTGCTGACCCAAGTATTGAGTAATCAGCCGCTTCTGCGGAGGCGTTACATTGTGCTGATTGCGCTCGTGTTGGGCTTGGCCCTGCTGCTTACCTACAGCCGCACCGCCTGGAGTGGCGCGCTGGTTGGGACACTGTTCCTGGCTGCTATGCGCTACCGGCTGCTCTGGGCGCCCATCCTGGCGCTGCCGGTGCTCTTAGCAATTGCGCCGCAGGGGATGGCCATGATGGAGCGGTTCTGGGTAGGGGTGACCTTCTCCGACCGATCCGCAGAGATGCGACTAGGCGAATATCAGGACGCCCTCCGGCTCATAGAGCGCTACCCCACACTAGGCGTGGGGTTCGGAAGCGCTCCGGATAGCGACCTGTACGTGGGTGTCAGTAGCGGTTACCTGCTGCTGGCAGAGCAGGTAGGACTCATAGGCCTCGGGGTGTTCCTCATAACAATGGCCGTCTTTTTCAAGACGGCCTGGGGTTATTGGAAACGGCGACGCTATAGGTTGGATGGAGAGCTAATGCTCGGCGCTTGTGGAGGCGTCTTAGTTGCCTTATCTGTGGCGGTCTTTGATCACTACTTCTTCAATCTACAGTTCCCGGCCGCAGTCGCCCTCTTTTGGTTCATGATCGGGCTTACCGTTGCGGCCAGCCGTATCGAAGCCGGCGAAAGCTAGATCTGGCGCAATACGCCAACCACCTTGCCCTGAACCTCCACGTTGTTGGAAGCGGTATAGATGGGCTGCATGGTAACGTTGGCCGGTTGAAGCCTCACCTTCTCGCCTTCGTAGTAGATCTTCTTTAGTGTGACTTCTTGGGTATCCTGCAGCCACGCTGCTACCATCTCGCCGTTATCGGCTGACTGAGCGGCGCGCATCAGGACCACATCACCATCATTGATAAGCGCATCAATCATAGAGGTTCCGCGCACACGCAACGCAAAAACACCCTCATTAGCGCCTACCATCTCCCGCGGCACTTCTATCTGCTCGGCCCCGGCGGTGGTGTCCCAGGTGTCGGCAGAAGGCACAGGAATCGGCTGGCCGGCGGCAATCTGCCCAACCAACGGCACCGTTACCTTGTCCCGGCTCCGCTGGTGCAGCAGCACAATGCCTCGCGATATCTCAGCGTCGCGCCGTAAATGCCCCTCACGCTCCAGAATGCGGAGGTTGTAGTCCACCACGGAAGTGGAGCTGATATCGCACCCCTTCACAATATCCCGGATGCTGGGAGCGTATTGCTTTTCCTCTGCAAAAGTATCGATAAACTCAAGAATCTTCCGCTGTCGCTCGGTGAGTACCCTCATGTTTTCCTCCTGCCTGCTCGTTTCCGAGCAGAGCGCGTGTTCGAGAGAACCCCTGTTCTATCGCTAGTCTAGCCTGGGCACGCGCGGCTGTCAAGTGGTTGCATTAATTCTTTGTGGGTGAGTTAAGATTGCTGCGAAACCCCGTACTGGGCAACCCACAGCGACCGTCGCAGCAGCTCGCCTACCCCGCCAATGATGCCTGCCAGTGCGAACATTGGGAGCAGCCACAGCAGAGCCAGCGGGCTGGCAGACGGCTGGATGACCAGGTTAACGACTACAGGTATTGCTATGAGCGCTATGGGCAAGACAGCGAAAGCGCTTGTGAGCGAGCCAATAAGCACATCTGCGGCAAGCCAAACGAACAGCAGGCGCAAGGGGCGACGTAGCACCAAGCCGGCAGCATGCTTGAGCGCGGTCAGCACGCTGCATGAGGTCAGGACAACGTGTATTTGCGCTAGCGGTGTCAGGACGATTAGCCCCCATCCTCCTGCCAGCACGACCGGTGACCATACCAAGAGCAGCAGCGTGAAACCGGCGTGTCTGGTAAAGAGCGCACCAAGCGCCAATCCCGCCCCCACCGTTAGGATCAGTAGCAAGAGCCCTGTCGTGATCAGGCCGACCACCAGCACCTGCCAGAAATGGCGCACACCAGCGCCGCTCGTCGCCGTGAAGGATGCGGCTATCCCATTCTCCGCGTTGCCCAAGCCGTGGATAAGCGCAGCAAGGGACCAGTTCCCTCCAAGAATGGCAAGGAGCCAGTACACGGAGAAACTTAGCACAACAACCGTCAGTGCTGTCAGAATGGTCGCGCTGTCAATATCCAGCAGATTCGCGCTCAAGGCGTTCAACTGCTCCTTAGTCAGCGCGACGGACCCGCCCACTCGCAGCCATTGCGCGCTTAACAGGCTAACCAGGACGGCGTAGAACAGCAGTCCCGGTTGGCTGTAAGCAAGGCTCCATCCATGCCGAAGCAACGCTATCATGTTGGATGTTGCTTGTCCCGGACGTGCCGCCGAAAGGAACAGCAGCAGTAGTCCCTGCCTCAGGAAGAAGTTGGCTGTAGAGCAAGGCTCCAACGCTCGCCGATGCCGAAGCAGTTCGATAATCGCTATCATGGGGGCCCCTTCAAGCAGCGAGTCTCGCGCAGGACTTTTCCCGCTTGTCCATGTGCGCCATGTTTGGTTGAAGGGCTAGAAGGATCCGCAACAGTCCAGAATAGATTGCGGTCATCCTCAATTTCAAATGCTCGCGCCATGGACCGGCCTTTGAGCCACAGAACATCGATCTGTTCTACAGTCATTCTTGACCAGGCTCGAAGCGTGTCATCGTAATTTAGCCAACGCGTCCAAGAATTTCTCTTGCGCACTCGCCGGTATAAGCTCTAGCACACGTGCCTTGTCGTTTCTTGGCACCCAAATGTGGAACATCTCGACTCCTATCTGGGCGATTTGCCTGCATTTGAATCGACTCCCGGCTGTCTTTGGTATGCTCCACCGCCGTCGATTCAATCTCCAGCATCATCATCATGATCTGGAACTTCGACCTCGACTTCACGATCCAGCACACGAATCGGGCGATCTGGCGTATGTCCCAGCCCTGCCCTTCAACAATGCCACTAAATAATTGCCGTCGGCGTCGAGGTTACCCAGTGAGGCACGGAAGAACCCTGTCCAACATGTCCTTTCTCGTATTGATTCGTAATGGACAGCTTGTTCCATACTTCATCCTCGTAGATAGGTATTGCTAATTCGGGCTCTAGAAGGACAATCGGCTTGACTCGGAAGCGAACCGTGAAGGGATCTAAGTCTTCGTGAATCCTGTCATCCTGGAGTCAGACTCAACCTGCAGCAACCACCGCGACAGGCGGGTCAAATAACATAGGAATATATCTCCCCGACTAACTCGCTCATGGCGTTCCCGAAAGCCACTGACACCCGCGCCTATATCCTGAAAAGCCTGCCAAGTCTCGGGTGAGAACAAATCGCCTCCTTCGTGACCAACGAGCAACAGTCAGGGTGCCGTAGTTTTGTTGCCCTTTGACGAATTCTCATGTGATCTCCTCTGCTTCGTACACTTCCGAGACCGCGACCTCACCTTCGGGAAACTCGGCGAGCCACCCTCCCATCGCCTTTAGTCGCTACTCATGGGTCATCCTATAACATGCTCAGGTACCAGCGGACGATCTGCTGTCCGCCGCCAACCCAAACGCGCCTCCCAAGCAGATGAACAGCGCGTATGGCATGGGGTCCCGCCGGCCCTTTCGCCCAGTTGCCAACAGTATCGCGGCTATGATACCCCCACTAATACTAGCCGCAAACAGGGCGACGGCGATCTCCGGAAACCCAATGAATAGCCCAACCACTGCCGCAAGCTTGACATCCCCTGCGCCCAGCCCGCCGCGGCTGAGGGCATACAATGCGAACATCACCGCAAGTCCTACTGCGCCGCCCAGCAAACTATTCTGGAGCGATACGCCGTAAAGCAAGGCGGAGGGCACCGCAATCAGCGCAACAGGAAGCAGTAGCCGGTTAAGCACCAGGTGGCGCTCAACATCAATGAACGCCGCTACTATCAGGAACGAGCAAAAGATCGTTGCCATCACCAGCTGTCCGCTCGGGCCTAGCCACAACCAGAGAGCGGCATAAGTGACCGTAGCGAGCGCTTCAACCAGGAGCGCCCGCCTGGATAACACCGCCCCGCAGTAACGGCAGCGGCCCCTAAGCGCCAAGAAGCTGATGATAGGCACGAGGTCTGTTAGGGCTAAGCTGCGGCCGCAGCTCTCACAGCGGGGAGAGGGTGTGATGATCGATTGGTCTTGGGGAAGGCGGTCTATGCAGAGGTTAAGGAAGCTACCAACGGCCGCGCCGAACAAAGCGTACGGAAGAGCCCCCAGCCACCAGACGTCCGCTTGCACCTACGTCCTAGCGGCCCTTCTGCGCTAGAAGCGCTGGCGACGGAAGGCGGGGAAGAGGATGGCCGTAACCGCCATGTGCACCATGAGCAACCCGCCGGCAATGGTCACCGCTACTCGCACGCCTAGCCCATCTGCTATTGCGCTAATGGGCAGCACGCCTAGGGGCTGCAAGAGCTGACCCATCGTGTAGAGGCTCATCGCACGTCCTCGCATGCCTGGCGGTGCGCTAATCTGGAACAGCGTGCTGTTGAGGGTGGTATAGATAGCTTGCACAATGCCCAGCGGGACTGCTATGAACAACGCTGCGGTAAAGAAGGGCGCGTGGGCAAACACCATGAGCATGAGTCCCAGCAGGACACCGTCGCACAGCAACAACAGCGTCTTGCGGCGCGCTCCGCCAAAGACAGCCGCCGTAAAGGAGCCGATCAATCCACCTACACCTAGGACAGCCAGGAGACTGCCCAAACCGGTTGCCCCCGCGTTGTACACATCGCTCGCAAAGACGGGCATCATCTGCGTAGAGGAGAAGGCAAAGAAGACTAAGCCCACTTCCGCGCCCATGAGCACTAAGATTGTGGGGGTATTGCGAGCAAATACGAAAGTCCCCCAGATGTCTTGCAACAGGGAAGGACGTTCTCTTCGCAGACCGGTCTCGGAGTCGATGGCCGGGTTGCCGCCTTTCACAAAGAGCAACACCACAAAGGCCAGCGCTTCCGAGATGGTGATAATCAGGATGGCGGCTTCAATGCCAAAGAGCGCCGTCACCGCGCCGCCAACCCCAGGGCCACCGATGCGCATGGAGTTGAGGGCTACATAGTAGAGCCCGTAGGCTCGCGGGAACTCCTCCGGCGTAACTACCTCCGACACAAAGGACAGCCGGCCTGGCAGAGAAAGGCCTATGGCCAACCCTTTTACCACAGATAGTGCGCCCAGATGCCAGACTTCCAACGTGTCTGTGTACAACAAGTACAGGAGCGTTATTCCCGCAAGAGTCAACGCCAACTGCGCCCAAAGGAGCAGGGTGCGCTTGGGAACACGGTCTGCAAGCGTCCCGCCTAATACGGCAATAGCGGCCTGAGGGAACCCCTGGCTAATGATCACGACGCCTAAGAGCATCGCCGAACCCGTTAGGTCGTACGCCAGGTACCCCCTAGCAAACATGTCCGTAAAGAGCCCAACGTAATAGAAAAATGAGGCCACCCAGTAGAGGGTGTAATTCTTCGACTGAAAGACCACAAGAGTCGCTGCAATACTGCCTGCTCCCCTCTTCAGCATCTCAGAGGGCGTGCGCGGTGAAGAGTTGGTAGACTCCTGGGAGTCTTGTTCAGGCGGCGGGCTGTGCATTAGCTATACTTTCATTCAGTGAGGACTAGGACGGTTTCAGGCAAATCAATCGCGCGTAAGTAATGAGGGTGCGCCTGGGAACTGCGCAATAGAAGGACTATACCCATGCGGGCAACCCACGGTCAAGGCATTGCTACCCCACGCGAAAGGGGGAGAGGCTTACCTCTCCCCCTTTGTTGAGCAATGCCTTTACCTGGCGGTCTGGTTAGCTACTAGCTCGATATTTACCGTGATGATATCGCTAAAGAGGTCAATGGGATCGGTTGGTGGTGGGCCCTCCAAGTACTCTCGCCAGTTGATCTCAATAACGGTGCTATAGCCGCGGACCTTCCCTCCGGTACGGCCAACTGCCTCGCCCAGATACGCGGTATTCATTACCACCTCTTTGGTGGTATTGCGCAGCGTCAGGTCGCCTACAATCTGGAAATGCGTATCGTCTGCGCCCGGACGGACCTCCTTGCTCTTAAAGACAATGTTGGGATACCTCCAGGCGTCTAGATAGGCCGGACTCAGGAGTCTGGCATTCATCCGATAGACAAAGCTATCGAAGCTAGGACTGTCCACAGTCCCCTCCACCGATCCCATGAGCGGATTGTCGTCATCCAACTCCATCTTCACCCGTGTATTCTTGAACGGGCCGCCCATGGTCACGAGGCCGTTCCATTGCGCCGACCACTTAACGCTGGAGTGGCTCATATCTAATTCCCACGCCATCTGCAGTTCCTCTCTTTCTTCTTGGCTTACTATCCGGCGGCAGGCATGTGCGCCTGCAACGAAAAAGGGACTTTGCTATACTGCCAAGGATTCCCTTTGTTAGCACTATAGTAATGGAAAGGACGCATCATGGCGACCAGCGCAATGATCCAGTTAACCGCTAAAGAATTTATCGAAAAGTTGCTCTCCGGCGAGCGCGATATGAGCAACACCCAGCTTCCTGCCGAAACCGCCCTAGACCAGGAAGACTCCTACGGTGCACTACTAGCCTACCTAAAAGGCGAGGACCTACGAGCTAACCCCATGAAGGCGGACCACGTGAGCTGGCGCGGCCTCAAAGCCGCGGGAATGTTCTTCGAGTTCGCATCCTTGCAAGGCAGCGATCTCAGCGGCGCGGTCATTACCGATGGCAGCTTCCGGCGCATCGACGGTGTAGGCGCAACCTTCATAGGAGCGAACCTCAGCCGCTCAACCTTTGTGGCGGCGCGCTTAGGCGATGCTGATTTCTCCGACGCCATTCTGCAAGACGCCGATTTCTACGAATCCAACCAGCCGGGCGCCCGCTACCGCAATGCGGACCTGACGCGCTCCTTCATTATCCGCACCGCGCTGAAAGACGCCGACCTGACCGGCGCTAACTTTGCCGGCGTGAACCTCTACCGATGCGACCTGCGCGGCGCTATGGGGTTGGAAACGGTGAAGGACCTGGGCACCGCAACCTTTTACCGCACCATCACCACTGCCAAGGAACAGGCCGTTATTGTGAACTCCTTCCATGTGCGCCCATCCTTTGATATGCGGGCGGAATAGAGCAGCACGACGCATCGAATATAGGAGGGCTTGTGGCGGAGAAGAAACTGCGCGTAGGGGTTGCCGGTGTGGGCTTTGGATCCACGGTGCACATCCCCGGCTTCCAATCGGAGTCGGACGACTTCGAGGTGACGGCCGTATGGTCCCGTAGTGAGGCGCGCGTCAAAGAAGCGGCGCAGAAGTTCAACATCCCGCGTGCAATGACCAGCTACGACGACATGCTGGCCATGGATGACCTTGACGTGATAAGCGTAGTCTCGCCGGTGGCAATGCACTATGAGATGACTATGGCGGCGCTGGACGCCGGCAAGCACGTTATCTGCGAAAAGCCCTTCACCCTCAACCAAAACATGGCTAAAGAGATGTGGCAGAAGGCCACCAGCAAGAACCTTACGCACATGGTGGCCCACGAGTTTCGCTTTGCCTCCGCACGCATGCGGGTAAAGGAACTCATTGACGAAGGCTACCTGGGCCCCCTGCACATGGCGCTCCTTAGTCTGGTCAACGGTCCGCGGGATGGCTTCCAGCCGCGGCCATTAAGCGAGCGAGACGATGCGAGCAAGGGCAGCGGTTTCCTCTTCAGCCTAGGCTCCCACTACATCGATTGCTTGCTGCACTGGTTCGGGCCGGTCACCTCGGTGTCCAGCGTGCTGCAATCGCACACGGACCGAAGTGATCCGACCACCGGCGCGCTAGTAAAGGCTACTGCGGACGATACCTTCCAGTTCGTGCTGCAGTTTGCCAGCGGCGGTTGGGGCACCATGACCGGCACCAACGCAGCGCCCTTTGGCCCCGGTGGACGGATAGAGCTCTATGGCAAGGAAGGCACGCTGGTCACGCCCCACAAAGGCAACGGCACCAACCCGCCTGCTCATGGCACCGTGCTGGGCGGAAAGCCTGGTCAGCAGCAATTAGAAGAGCTGCCCATTCCAGACCGCCTTCAGCCCTTTGCCGACGACCGTGACGATCGCCTGATGCCCTTCCGGCTGATGATCCGGGAGTTCGCACGGGGCGTGCGGGAAGGCACTTCGCCCTCGCCCAACTTCTACGATGGCTACCTCTGCCAGCAGGTGCTGGACGCTGCGCGCGAGTCCTCTGCCACGGGCAAAGTGGTCGCTATTCCCAGAGAGTAGTTAGCAAGAACCAACATGCACTCAAAAGGAGACCGCGTATGCGGTCTCCTTTTCTATTCCCATTACTTTTCAGCTAGAGTTTGGCGCCATCCATTTTGAGTTTCAGATACTCCTGGAAGCGGGCTTCTAACTGAGGGTTGGTAAGAAACAGCCCCCGCCGAGCAGTGGTGAGCGTCTGGCTGGACCGCTGTTCAACTCCCCGCTGGATCATGCAGTAGTGCACTGCCTGCACCACCGTGATAACGCCGGCGGGATGTAAATACTTATCTATAGCATTGGCAATCTGGTGCGTCATCCGTTCCTGGAGCTGTAGCCGCCGTGAAAACACGTTGACTACGCGCGGGAGCTTGGACAGCCCCGTGACCACCCTGCTCTCCGGGTTCGGTATGTACGCAATGTGCACCAGCCCCCGGATGGGCGCAATGTGGTGCTCACAGGTGGAGGTGAACTCGATATTATCCACAATCACCATGTCATCGCCTTGAGCGGGGTAATCGTCCTCGTCCAGGGTAAAGATGACGTCCAGGTGATCCTTAGGGTCTTGCAGGTTGCCATCGGTATACGTGAGCAGCGCGTCAGCCCATCGCTCCGGGGTGCGGCGCAAGCCTTCGCGCTCCGGATCCTCGCCCAAGAGTGTCAGCACTTCCAATAACAAGGGGGTGAGCTTCTCTATCCGTTCTTGCCTATCCATTAGCCGTGCTTTCTAGCATATTGGGTCTTATCTACAACCCCTGCCTCAGCGAAAGCCACCTGACGCTCGTGGCACTTATTGCAATCACCGCAGTGTACACCACCTTGCGGCGCCATGCAGCTTAAGGATAGCTCCAGGGGTAAGTGGGCATACTCTTTGATTATCTGATGTTTGTGCAGAGCCCTAAAGGGCGCTATCACTGCAATTGGATGGCCCAGGCCCTCTCCCAACACATCCCCCAGGGACTTGAAGAAGTGCGGGCTGGCGTCGGGGAAAGGATTATCATCCAAAGAACCGATGGCGATCTGATGCACATCGCGGAAGCTGCACCAGATGGCGGCATAGCTGCTCAGCAGGATATTGCGACCGGGCAGGAAGACGGCCTCGTCGGGCGTTTCAGCGCCGGGCACACCCTCTCCAGAGACGCTCCAGTGGTTGCGATAGAGGGAGGTTACCGGCACGGCAAGCTCTTCTACCGGCTGCACCGACGGGATGCTCGCGGCTGCCAGAAACGACTCCACGGCTCGCCGCTCTTCCTCCTCCCAGGCCAGCCCAGCGGCGATGTAGAGCGGATAGACCGTCTGCTCCTTGGCCAGCGCCGCGACCAGGACGCAGCTATCCAGCCCGCCGCTGACCAGCACCGCAACGCCTGCCATCAATCCTCGCCGCGGTAGGTGGCGCAGCCGGTGGGCGTTTCCCACAGGCGCACTTCCGTCACATCCAGCCCGCGCTCACGCGCCACGCCGTAGACCAGATGGGCAATGTTCTCCGCCGTAGGATTGTCCTGGACCATGAAAAAGGGCTCGTTGGCCTGGCGTAGGAGGTCTACCACAGGATCCGCCACGTTGAGGATCATCTTGTGGTCGAGGTTCTCCACGACCCAGCTCTTAACCTGCTCGCTGATTAGGCTAAAGTCCACCACCATGCCCAGCTCATTCAGCTTACCGCTGGCAACGTCTATCTCCAGCACGCCGTTATGGCCGTGGAGACGGGAACAATCGCCCTGGTAGTTCAACAGGCGGTGGCCGTAGCAAAAGTCGATAACTTTCGTAACCTTGTACACACAGTGTCCCTTCTAGGCGCTACGGGCCGGCCAAGTGCCGGCCGGCATCAACCCGAATGGTCTCTCCGGTAATAGTCTCGCTCTTTAGGAGCGTCACCACAAGTTCAGCGATCTCCGCAGCAGAGGACTCCCGGCGCAGAGGCGCTCTGCCCACCGCATACTGCTCCCACTCCGCTTCCGATAGGTCGGGAGGACGCTGTGTGGGTCCCGGCGCAATGCAGTTCACCAGGATACCCTCCCCCGCCAGCTCTACGGCAAAAGCCTTGGTCATGAAATGGATGGATGCCTTAGCGGTGAGGTAGGGCAGATAGTCCCGGTAGGGCGTCGCCGCAGCAGCCCAATCGCCCCAGAAGAGGATATGACCGCGCGTTGGGCCGGGATTCTGGGTAAGGTGCCGGGCGGCATACACGCCCAGCAGATAGCTCCCCTTGGCCGCGCCTACGATTCCGTCCCAAGACGCACCGTCCAGGTTGGCAAAGGGTGTCTTCGGATAGTCCGAGGCCAGGTTGAGCACGAAGGAGAGATCGCCAAGCTGTTCCGCGGCGCCGGCAACGAGATTTACTACGTCTTCTTCTATAGAGATGTCACCCTGAAGCAGACAGACCTTCTGTGTCATAGGGGCCAGTTCTGCTGCCAGCGCCTCTGCCTCTGTCTTGGAGGAGCGATAGGCGATGGCAATGTTCACGCCTTCCGCCGCCAGCCGTCTGGCAACCTCTGCGCCTATGCGCCGCGCGCCCACAATCAGCGCGCCTTTCTGCTTAAGTGGTAGCATGCATTGTTTTACTTTCTCCGTCATGTATCGCTTAGCCCATGACGACAGCAGTAGCCAGGATTATAATTGGGCAGGATTGCTTTCCGCAAATACCGCAGCAGGAGCGCGTATGGCCCAAGATCAGATGCAGTGGTACAAGTCCTACTTTGCGCAGGACTACCTCAACGTCTACGAGCAGATTTTTGAGCCGGAGAGGACCGAGCAAGAGGTCGCGCTGGCCGAGAAGCTGTTCGCCCTGCAGCCGGGCGCTCGCCTGCTCGACCTGTGTTGTGCGCAGGGCCGCCACGCCATCGCATTCGCACAGCGTGGCTATCAGGTTACGGGCCTGGATCAGAGCGCTGAGATGCTAGCTATGGCAGCGCAACACGCTACCGCGGCGGGTGTCCAGATAGAGCTGGTGCAGCAGGACATGCGAGACATCCCGTTCAGCGCTTCCTTCGACGCCATAGTCAACTTCTTCACCTCTTTTGGCTATCTGGAGTCGGACGCAGAAGACATGAAAGTCTTATCTGCCGTTGAGCGGGCCCTGAAGCCCGGCGGCTGGTTCCTCCTGGATCTGATCAACCGGGAATGGGTCAGAGATAACAACGGCTACCACGACTGGCATCGCACCAGTGACGGTACTGTCTATTTGGAGGAGCGTGCGCTGGATCTGGGCACGGGACGAAACAACATCCAGTTTTGGCGCATCGAGCCCGGCGGTGCGCTCGAAGAAGCGGGGAGCCACCACATCCGCCTCTACACCCTCACCGAAATTATCGACCGGCTGGAGCGGGCCGGCTTGGGTGTTGAGAAGGTCTTTGGCGGGTACGCGCACGAGCCTTATACTAGCGCAACCAAGCGTATGGTCATTATTGCCCGTAAGCCAGAACAACCCCCACACAAATAAGGAGCACACCTATGTCCACCATGAACGGGTCCGCCTATCTTGCCGAGGCTATTAAGCAGGCTGGCCTCACCCACCTCTTCCATGTCCCCACGGCGTTCTTCGGAACGATGGTGGCGCTGGAGGGCTCCGGTGTGCAGCGCGTCCTAACCCACGGCGAGAAGGCTGCGGCTTATATGGCCGATGGGTATGCCCGCGCGTCGGGGAAACCGGGGCTCTGCATGGCCCAATCCATCGGCGCGGCGAACCTGGCCGCCGGCATGGCCGAGCCCTTCCTCGCCTGCTCCCCAGTTATCGCCATGACAGGCGCACTGAACCCTATGCACCGGTATCGTCATGCCTACCAAGAGTTCGAGCACGACCAGTTTCAGGGCGTGACCAAGTGGGGGGCGAAGGTAGACCACTCTGAGCGTTTCCCCGACCTTCTGCGCCAGGCCTTCCGCATGGCAACCACGGGATCGCCAGGGCCGGTCTACTTGGACGTCCTAGAGGAAGCGCAAAGCGGTCCCGTGGCGCAGCCCCTCTACGTAGAGGAAGCGTTTCGCGCCTATCCTCCCTTCCGTCCAGCGCCGGACCCTGCGGAGATTAGGCAGGCAGCCACGCTACTGCGCCAGGCCAAGCGGCCGGTTATCGTGGCGGGTAGCGGCGTCATCGCCTCCGGCGCGTGGGAAGAGGTACGTGAGCTTGCGGAAGCCCTCACTATTCCCGTGGCCACCTCTCTCAATGGAAAGGGCGCGCTGCCCGGCAGCCATCCCCTCTCCATTGGCGTCATCGGACGGTACTCCCGGTGGTGCGCCAACCAGATGGTCTGTGAGGCCGACCTAGTGCTCTTCATTGGCACGCGCGCCGGCGGCATGACCACCTGGGACTGGCGCATCCCTCCCGCTAACGCACGCACGATTCAGATCAACATCGACCCCGTGGAGCTGGGGCGCAACTATCCGGCAGAGGTCGCAGTACTGGCCGACGCAAGGCTGGCGCTGCAGGCGCTCATCCAAGAGGCTGGGTCGCGTGAGCCGGACATGGCTCAGCTTGCGGAGGTGGCACGGCTCACCAGCGCATGGAAAGCAGAGTTCGCAGAGATACAGACATCGGATGCGACCCCTATCCGCACTGAGCGTTTATGTAAAGAATTGGGCGACTGGCTACCTGAAGACGCCCTACTCATGGCGGACACAGGGCACTCCGGCATCTGGACCGGCACTATGGTAGACGTGAAGCAACCGGGGCGTAGCTTCATCCGCTCGGCCGGCTCCCTGGGATGGGGGCTCCCCGGAGCCATTGGGGCCAAGTGCGCCGCGCCGGACCGCCCAGTGGTGCTCTTCACCGGCGACGGGGGTTTCTGGTACCACGTGGCAGAGCTGGAGACGGCGGTGCGTCACGGCATCGCGCCCATCATCGTAGTGAACGACAACCATTCCCTAAACCAGGAGTTCAACCCCATCCGTGAGGCTTACGGCGGCGAACTCTACGGCGACGCGCTAGAGCTGATGATGTTTACCGAGGTCAACCTAGCAAAGCTAGCGGAGGTCATGGGTTGCCACGCAGAACGGGTGGAGCGGCCTGAAGATATCCAACCAGCGCTGGAGCGGGCGCGCCTGTCGGGCCGCATCTCGGTGGTAGACGTCGTCACGGATGTCAACGCTATGGGCCCAACACCGCGCATCCCCTAACCGGCCGCGCCGCCAGCGCAAGGCAAGGGGCGGCCCTCAGTCTGCGGGCGTATTAGCCAGGCAGATGCAGCGCAAACCGGCTGCCCTTACCGAGCTGGCTCTCCGCCCAGATGCGTCCGCCGTGAGCCTCCACCAGTTCCTTTGCGATGGCTAACCCCAGCCCGGAGCCGCCGGATTCTCTGCTGCGGGACTGGTCGACGCGGTAGAAGCGCTCAAAGAGATGGGGCAGGTCTTGCTCCGGAATCCCCGGGCCGGAGTCCTGCACTGCCAGCTCCACACCGTTGTTCACAGAAGCCACCGAGACCTCCACTGTGCCGCCGTCCTTCTGATAACGCAACGCATTGCTCAACAAGTTCGCCAACACCTGGCTAATGCGATGGCTGTCTACCCGAATGGGCGGCAGTGCGTCCGGTACTTTGGCCGACAGTTGTGTGCCCTGCTCTTCCGCCAGAGGCTCAAAGCTCTCCACAACGCTGCTGACTAGATTGCTGAGATCGGTAGAGGCCACGTTCAGGTGCAGCTGGTTCGCCTGGGCTAAGGAGAGCAGCCGCAGGTCGTCAACCAACCGGTTGAGCACAATCGTCTGGTTATACACGTAGCCCACTTGCTCCGGCGTCAACGGTTGCACGCCGTCGAGCATACTTTCCAGGTTGGCCTGCATCGCGGCCAGCGGGTTGCGTAGCTCATGGGCGATGTCTCCCAGCATTTCGCGGCGCTGCTGTTCGCTGCGTTGTAAGTTCTCCGCCATCTGGTTGAACGCCCCAGCCATCTGGCCCACCTCGTCGCCCGAAGCCACGGGGACACGCTCCTCCAGCCGCCCGCCGGCAATGCCGCGCGCCGCTACAATAAGCTGCCGCAGCGGTACAACGAGCTGGCGTGAGATGAACGCTGCCATCAAGAGCGCGAGCGCGCTGGTGATGGCAGCCACCCAGAACAAACCCTCGTTGACCCGCTGGATGAACGCATCTTTCAGGGAGCTTGCCACGTCTTCTGCCAATACCAGGGATCCAATGCGTTCTTGGCCCAACAGCACGGGCACTGCAGCAGCAGCGCTCTCCTGCGCGAGGTCCTGGTTCAGCAGCTCTCCTCTTGAATCAAAAACCACCGTTCCCTGCCCATTGGCAATGAGGAGCCGCTGGTCCGGCAGCCAGAGGAGAGCAGTAACTACTGATGTGCCCCTTCGCCTTCGCTGCACGTCTTGCGGCTGGGCAACGGACTCCGCTAGCTCCTCCAGCAATGCGACGGAGTCCGGCCAGTTTCCTTGCAAGCGGTAAATCTGAGACATGACCGAAGAGAGTCGCCGTGCCTGGGTTTGCGACCGCTGGCTTGTGACCAGATCCAAGCCGCTGGCAGCGATCCGGTTTGCCAAAAGCGCCGTTAGAATACTGCCCGTCAGCGCTACCAGCACAAAGGCCAGCATGAGCTTGGTGAAGAGGCTGTTGCTAACCATTGGAGAGCTTCTCGAAACGGTAGCCAATGCCATAGACCGTGGTTACATACTCCGGATCGGTGGGCGACTGCTTCAGCTTCCGGCGCAGGTTCTTGATGTGGGCGTCCACCGTCCTGTCGTACCCTTCATAGCTATAGCCCAACGCCAGCTCTATGAGCTGAAGCCGGGTCAGCACCACGCCGGGGTTCTGCATCAGCGTGTCTAACAGCGCAAACTCCGTTGGGGTTAGGTCCACGAGCACGCCATGCACAGCGACGGTGTGCGCCTGGCGATTGAGCGAGATAGCGCCCTCTCCCAGGATCTCGGCCCGCACCGGCTCGCCCTGCGCTCGGCGCAGCACAGCCTTCACCCGAGCCACAAGCTCACGAGGGCTGAAGGGTTTGGTCACGTAGTCGTCTGCCCCAAGCTCCAAACCAACCAGGCGGTCGGATTCCTCTACCCGAGCGGTCACCAGAATCACCGGCACCGCCGAGTCGCGCCGCAGGGTGCGTACCACCTCAAAGCCATCCATCTCCGGCATCATCACGTCCAGCACCAGCAGGTCCGGCTTTTGGCGGCGGTATTCCGACAGCGCGCTATTGCCGTCACGCGCGGTGAACACCTCGAAGCCCGCTTCCCGAAGGTACGCGCGTACCGTCTCTACGATGCTCGCGTCGTCGTCTACTACCAGAATCTTCGTTGCCATTAGAATTTCAGTATAGCGTGCTCACAGCTTCGTCAATACTCGCGGCTTGTACCTGTTACGAAGGAGCGGGCAGCCCTTCACCAAACCTCCTCAAACTCTTCACAAGTTCTCCACATTTGACCCCTACCTTGGAAGTGGATGCATACGCTTACAAGGCTAAGTGGGCTGGTAGGGTACGCAAACGTTCAAGATATCTACCACCATTCTTCATAAAGCCTTCGCATTGGCTAACTAGCATGAAGTTCAGGAAAACGTGCAGCCATGCAACAAAGAGCACCGACAGCGCCCAAACCGCTGCGTGGCTGCGTAATGGAGGTAGTGATTGAGGAAGTACCTATAGCAGGATGAGCCCACTAGTAGGTAATGTTATGATTCCCAAGCAAGAGGAGAAGACCCAGATGAAGATCACAAGTAAGCAAGTTCTTATCCCATTCGTGGCGGCCGCTGCTATCCTTGTTGGAGCCGTGACCATGGGCGGTTTGGCCTACTGCCAACGGCCCCGGCGGCGACAGCACTACCCTACTCACAAAGGTTGCCGCCAAGCTCAGCATTAGTGTAGACACCCTTACGCAGGCCTTTAAGGATGCGCGGGTTGAGCTGATTGACGAAGCCGTAACCGATGGCAAGATTACTTCCGACAAGGCTGACGCCATGAAGGAGCGCGTGGAGGAAGGCAATGGCTTGAACTATGGCCGCGGCGAGCATGGTCGTAGAGGTGGTCATGGTTTCAACGGCAAGCGTCTACAAGTCGGCGAATGAAGCGATAACCACTACGCTCAGCATGACCACGGAAGAGCTGCGCACCGCGATGAGAGAGGGCAAGAGCCTGGTGGACATTGCTACTGAGAAGAGCGTGACCCAGGAGCAGCTCTCCACAGCTGTACTGGCTGCCATTAGGACGCAGCTTGATCAGGCCGTTACAGATGGCGATATCACTCAGGAGCAGGCGGACCAGCGGTACGAAGCCGCCGAGGAGAACATCGACGACTTCCTGACCAGGACGCCAAGAACAAGGCGCGGTGGCCATGAGCGTCGAGGCCACGACCGGAGCGAGAGGGGGAACGAGAGCGAGAGTGAGAGCGATACCACCCCTAGTAGCTTTCGAGGGCAGCGCGCCTATCAGGTAACCGGCGTCTAACCCGCCTCGTCAAGACAAGGCTACGCAGTGGGGACAGCCGTTGGCTGTCCCCACTTTATTGTCCGTGCACGGAGCAAGTTGCACCGTGCTAGGCATGCATATATAATTGCCCGCGTCACCTAGCTGGTGAAGGAGCATCAGATGGATCTACGCACTCTTGAGGTTGGCGCAAGATTGCAGCTCAAGAATGGCAACACTGTTGTAGTAACCGCACGTGCGCAAAGCCCCAACTCAGTCTCCATCAAAGTAGTTGATGCGCCGGCAGAGCCGGACTTAGAGGGCGCACGAGGCATCGTTTCTATCGATTCCATCTATGGCGCTTACACGAACAACGAGCTAACCAGGTTCTAGAGCGCACTCCACCAGCAATCTGAGCCAACGTGGGTTAATGCAGTGGAAGGATAAACAAGGAGGCACACAAATGGCAGACGGACCAGTACTGCGATTCGGCGTAATTGGTATTGGAGCCGGCTTCAAGGGCCTGTTCCGCGCCTTTGAGACGCATCCCGGCGTGAAGATTGTAGCAGCATGCGACGTCAGGCAGGACGCCCTCGACCGCTTTGCTCAGGACTACGGCGTAGCAACCTACCTGGACCCAGCAGACCTGTGCAGCGATCCCAATGTAGATGCAGTCTGGATAGCTAGCCCCAACCAGTACCACGCCCAGCAAGCTATTATTGCGGCAGAGCACAAAAAGCACACTATCGTTTCTAAGCCCATGGCTGTGACCTTGGACGAGTGCATGGCCATGATTGACGCTGCAGACAAGAATGGCATCAAGTTGATGGCCGGCCACACCCAGGGCATCTTGCCCGGCATTCGCAAGATGGCTTCCCTGGTACGCAGCGGTGAGTACGGCGACCTTGGCATGGTGAACTCGTGGAACTACTCGCCGTGGATCTACCGCCCGCGCCTGCCCCAAGAGCTGGACGAGGCAACCGGCGGCGGCATTGTCTTCCGGCAGTCGCCCCACCACATCGACATGGTCCGCATCATCGCCGGCGGTAAAGTGAGAAGCGTCCGGGCAATGACTAAGATTATGGACCCATCTCGCCCGGTGCCCGGCATCTTTGCCGCTTACCTAGAGTTTGATAACGATGTGCCCTGCACCATCGTGTACAACGGCTACGGCCATTTTGATTCCTCTGAGCTAACATTCCCAGAGACTTCTGAGCGCCGCAACGAAGCCCCCGAAGCGCTGGTGCGGGGCGCTGCGGTCTCTGCAGAGCAGGAAGCTGCCATGAAGGAAGCCCGGCGCTTTACCGGCGGCGCGGCCGAGTCCGGTGGCGGGGGCGGTGGCGGCACCGGATTGAGTCCCTTTGGCCTCACCATTGCCAGCCTCGCCAAGGCCGACATCCGCCAGTACCACGGCGGCGTGGCGATCTACCAGAACGGCAAGTCCGAGTTCATGGAGCTGGGCAAAGGCGAGCCTCGCGGCTACCCAGAGCTAGAGGAGCTGTACCAGGCAGTAGTGTACGACCGTGAGGTGGTGCACGATGGCCGCTGGGGCCTGGCAACTCAGGAAGTGACAGACGCCATCAACCTGTCATCCAGAGAGCGCCGTGAGATCATAATGCAGCACCAGGTTGCGTTTCCAGAGGGAGCGCCGCTCTAGACGGTACGCTCACCTAAAATGCACACAAGAGAGCCGCTCATCCAGCGGCTCTCTTCGCGTTTAAGGCGCCAAACAATAGGCACAAAGTAACCTTGACAGGCACAAGCACACATGCCTAAGCTAGCCAAGATTGCATGGTTTCAGCGAGAAGGAGAACAAGTACATGGAGACTCGTGAAGAGAACGAACGCTTAACACGCGTAGGCTCCGGAACGCCGATGGGCGAGCTGATGCGTCGCTACTGGCATCCCATTGCGGCAGCTTCTGAGCTTGATGTAAACCCAACTAAACAGGTTCGCCTCCTGGGTGAAGACCTTGTCCTCTTTAAGGACAAGAGCGGCACCCTTGGTCTCATCTATAGCCGCTGCCCGCACCGCAGGGTCAACCTGATCTACGGTATCCCAGAAGAGGAAGGTCTGCGCTGCCCGTATCACGGATGGGTCTACAACAGCGCCGGCCAGTGTATTGAGCAGCCCTATGAAGAGACGGAAGACCCGGATGGCCGGTTCAAGGACAAGATCACGACCCCTGCCTACAAGGTGCAGAACCTTTCCGGCCTGATCTTCGCGTACCTCGGCCCAGACCCGGCGCCCATTATCCCGGAGTGGGACCTCTTTGCCTTCAAGAACGTCTACCGCGACATTGGCGCTTGCGTAATCCCATGCAACTGGTTGCAGGTCATGGAGAACTCAGTAGACCCCGTGCATGCCGAGTGGACCCACGGTTGGTTTGCGAACTACGTGAACGAGCGGAAAGGCCAGACGGATGCGGTGAGGCCCATCCCTCCCCACAAGAAGATTGGGTTCGATGTGTTTGAGCACGGCATCATCAAGCGCCGTGTGCTGGAAGGCCAGGACGAGCAGGGCTCCAACTGGACCGTCGGTCACCCTCTGGTCTTCCCCAACTTCCTGAAAGTGGGCGGCTACCAGTACCGAACTCCCATTGACGACACCCACACACTGCACATCTGGTACACCACCTATGCGCCCGCAGCAGGCGAGATGGTGCCGGATGATGCGCCTATCCCCTTCTACCAGGTGCCAATGCCCTCGCTGGATGAGAGCGGCCACCCGAGCTGGACCGACCTGGACTATGCTGCCGGCCAGGACCTCATCATGTGGGAGACGCAGGGGCCGGTTGCCGATCGCTCAGAAGAGAACTTGGGCCGCTCCGACAAAGGCGTCATCCTCCTCCGGCAACTCCTGAGGGACAACCTGGACAAGCTGGCTCGCGGCGAAGATCCCATGAACGTATTCCGCGATCCCGCCAAGGCTAAGAACATCCACCTGCCCCACGAAATTGAGGGCGGTCGATCCAGAATACAGCTTGGCTCAACAAATATGGTCGGAGCCAATGCTAACCGGTCCGGCGGCGGCGCAACCCAGAAATATAGCGTCATCCTGCAAACCACTAATGCCTCTTCCGTAAGCGTAGAGCAACAACTGAAAAAGTAGTAAACCTGCTCACCCCTACGTGGGGCAACAGAGGCCCGCACCTTGTGTGCGGGCCTTCTTCCTGTGCCGTGAAGAGAGAGGAGACCCATTCTCTCCCCCTCGATGGGGGAGAGTTAGAGTGGGGGTGAAGGTAATACCTGTCTCATGGCCAAAGCGATTGCCTCTAGCAACCACGCCATCGACAGACAGGTGCGCTCAAGGTCACCGTTTACTCTTTGAAAGCGGAGAGAAAAACATTCTCTCCCCCTCGATGGGGGAGAGTTAGAGTGGGGGTGAAGGTAATACCCGTCTCATGTGCCTAAGCGATTGCCTCTAACAACCACGCCATCGCTCACAGACAGGTGCGCTCAAAGTCACCGTTTGCTCGTCGCATGGAACGGGGAGAAAATCATTCTCTCCCCCTCAATGGGGGAGAGAGAGTGGGGGTGAAGGTAATACCTGTCTCATGGCCAAAGCGATTGCCTCTAGCAACCACGCCATCACTCGTAGACAGGTGTGCTCAAGGTCACCGTTGGCTCGTCGCATCAAGAGGGGAGAAAATCATTCTCTCCCCCTCGATGGGGGAGAGTTAGAGTCGGGGTGCAGTCGGAGGGATCTTTAAGGGGCTATCCATGTCAGGACAGCCCCTTGTTTACGCAGCGCTAGAGAGCGTTTGGGAGATTAGCGGCCGCGGAGGCGAGGATCGAGCACGTCTCGGATGGAGTCGCCCAGGAAGTTAAAGGCAAGCACGGTGAAGCTCAACATTATTGCGGGAGCCGCCAACAGCCAGGGAGCGAGCAACATATACTGGCGGCCGTGACCGCTCATCATGCCGCCCCAGGTAACCAGCGGTGGCGCCGCAGCCAAACCCAGGAAGCTCAGCGTCGACTCGGTGGTGATAGCTCGACCAATGCTCGTGGAGAACACAATGAGCGTAGTAGCCATCACGTTGGGCATGATGTGCTGCAGGATTATCCTGCGTTCACGTGCGCCAATCGCCTTGGCTGCATCTACATACGCCTCCTGCTTTACGGAAAGCGCACTACTTCGGATGATGCGATTTGCTGAAGGTATCTGGGTGATACCAATTGCCAGAGCCGTAATATATAGGTTCTTGCCCAGAACGGCCACTAATAGCATCGCTAATATCAGCGTTGGTATCGCTTGCATGCCGTCCATGATCCTTTGAACCACCATGTCCAGCCGTCCGCCGCGATAGGCGGACATCATTCCTAAGAATAACCCGCTGAGGGTGCCAACGAGCACTGCGCCAACACCTACGGACAGGGAGATGCGCGCGCCGTGCACTACACGGCTGAAGAGGTCTCGTCCCAACACGTCTGTGCCCAAAATGTACGCAGAGCCGTTCGTTGGAGAGATCGAGCCTGGGGGCAACAACTTATCTCTACTTATCTGTTTTACCGGATCATGAGTAGAAACCACTTCAGCAAAAGCGCCGCTTAAGCCAATCAGAAGAAGTAACACGCCGGCAAAGGCGCCAACGGGCTGACGCTTTATTATCCTCAAGAACCGAGCGAACCCGGACATCCGCCTGGCTCCTGGCATTGCTCTTGTTAGAGCTTCTGCCTGCACCGCTTGAGTGTTTTCTTGCTGCTGAGACATGCTACTTGCCTCCAGGTAAATGTTTGTGAAGATACCCGCGTAACTAGTTGTATCGAATACGAGGGTCTAGCCACGCATAACTAATATCAACTATCAAGTTAATTACTACATAGATTGCCATCAGATAAAGTACTGTGCCCTGAAGCATCGGGAAGTCTCCCTGGTTGATGGCGTCTAACGACAAACGGCCGATACCAGGAAGCGAAAAGATGTGCTCAATGACTACTGTGCCACCCAGAGAAGCACTGACTTGGCTACCGAGGACGGTGACGACGGGGATCAGCGCATTTTTTAGCGCATGGCGGTAAACCACGGCGCGCTCTCTTAGTCCCTTTGCCCGAGCTGTCCTCACATAGTCGTTATTCAGCACCTCCAACATGGTAGAGCGCAAAAGGCGCACCTTTGTGGCAGCTACTGCTGAACCAAGTGCAATCACAGGCATGAATATCTGTGTTATGTGTATTCCCGGATCTTCCCAGAATGTCGTGTAACCTAAATCAGGAACCCACTTAAAGTAGATGGCAGCTCCCATAATGAGCAGGGTCGCGAGCACGAAATTAGGCACGGAAAGCCCCATAATAGCAAACAGACGAGAAAAATAGTCTAACTTACTATCCTTATTCACCGCAGATATTGCCCCTAATGGCACCCCAATAATGACGGCAAGGAAAAGCCCGATAAACGTGAGCTCAAGGCTTACTGGCAGGCTAATCGCGATGCTTTCCATCACACCGTAGCCCGTGGTCCAGGATGTTCCGAGGTCGCCGCGTACAGCGCCCCAGAGCCATATTACGTACTGTATGTAGATTGGTTTGTCTAACCCATACTCCTCGCGGAGTTTCGCTTCAACCTCCGGATCACCAGCGCCCGGCGTCTCGGCAAGGGTCTGCTCGACAATATCGTACGGTGCGAACAAACGCATCGAGAAAAAAATAATCGCCGATCCTATGAGCAGGACTGGGATTAAGGCGATTAGTCGGCGGAGAATATAAGTTGTCATCCGTCTTCAGCCTTCATCATTCCCTAATGTTTAGACTAACTTTTGTGTAGTGTAGCTGTGGCATTCAGGCACTGTCAATACTCCAAGATAGTGACTATTAAGCTCTGCTCTGGTGAATATTAGTACGCTTCTGGTTATGTACAGGTTACACACTGAACAGCGAAAGTACGGTCACTGTCCTGGCATGACGGCCGCGCCCTGCCCGAAGTGCCCCCGCCAGCCGTCAACCTGAAGCCGCCGCCGGCGGAGCAGTCGCTCTTCCAACGGGCGACCAGCCTCTAGGTGGAGCGGGACGCTGACGTTGGCGCATCCTTCCAGTCGAGCGCACCCATACCCCTTGGCGTGTCTTGTAAGTATCCGCTATCCGCCGTCGGATTCGCCATGCGCTTGGTCCTCAATAAGCGTCCCCTTTTGAGCGCAGCTTATAGCAACTCTATCGGCTCAGCCTTCTCCAAGCCTCATTACACAGTAACCTGACTAAAATCCAGCAATTTTCTTGCAATAACTTGGTGGAAGCCGGAAAGACCACTCGGTATTATCTAAGTACTTGAATAGTGGAAAGTATCTCAGGGATGTAATGAGGTGGGCGCATGGCAGAGAACATTGTCGTTACCGATTGTGACGGGCACTTGATGGAGTCCGTCGCAGAACTAGCAGAGTTTGCCGACGAAGGGATTGCAGAGGCCTGCCTCCGACCGCGTGTCTTTTTGCGGGGGCCCTTCCCGCATCTTGATGGCCTTCACTTTGGAGGCGCGCGGCCACCGTCTCCTGACCAACCACCAAAGCGGGCACGTGTGAACGCCAGCGACCATCGCATGGGTTCAGCGGAGGATTGGCAGGCATTTCTAGAGAAAGCCGATGTTAAGGATACTGTCCTGTTTACGAGCGATGGCCTGACCATCGGGTTTATCCGGCTGCCAGACTACGCCACAAGACTCTGCCGCGCGTACAACGATTACATCGCGGAACGATACCGCCGCAAGGACCCGCGAATACATCCCATGGCGCTCATTCCTATGCAGGACCCTAAAGCGGCTGTACTGGAGCTACGTAGAGCAGTAAAAGACTTGGACCTTCCGGGCGCAATGCTCCCTGCAACCGGCCTTCCCCTAGACCTTGGCCACGAGATGTATTGGCCGGTGTACGAAGAAGCGGCGGATCTTGGCTGCGTGCTAGGCATTCATGGGGGCTCAAACCTCGGAATAGGCTTGGATACCCTCACCAGCCTTCAGGCATCGCACGTTTTGCACCACCCCGTCCCGCTCATGATCGCTTGCGTGTCGCAGATCTATAACGGCCTGTTTGACCGTTACCCCGATCTACGCGTCTCCTATCTTGAGGGCGGATGCGCGTGGGCAGTCCTCATGGCTGACCGAATGGAGCGGGACCGGCAATTCCTGGGAGGCCCGAAGCGTACCTTTGACGAATATCTTACGAGCGGACAGATGCTTATCGGCTGCGAAGGTGAGGACCCAAGCTTGCCGTATTTGGCCAAGCGGGTCGGCATCACTCCTTTTGCCTACTCATCGGACTACCCTCACGAAGTAGACATGGTGGCGGCTAAACATGAGATTGATGAGACGCTAGAAAGTAATGAGCTCACTCACGAGGAAAAGGTGGCAGTCCTAGGAGAAAACGCCAGGCGTTTCTTCAGGCTCTAGGAACTTGGGAGCGCTGCCTCTCTGGCGCTAGACGGTCTTGGCCCGGCAAGAAGAGGCCTGCATGGCCAGAGCTCACCCGTTCTAAGAGCCCGTGGGTAAGGGCCTAGGCATTGCCTATGGGCCAGGATTTGTCCGGCCCAGGGTCCTGATCTGCTCATCCATAGATTTCCATAGCTGGTCTATGGTCATCTTTGCTACACCGCTCATGATGCGCTGGCCAACCGTGGCTATCGGCCCCGCGATCGTTCCATCGCCCGACCACAGTACGGTGGTTTTGGACGGCGCTTCTTCCTTTAGTTCTACTAAGGCGTCGCCTCTAACAAAGCCAGGTTTACCCTGGGCTTCTATCGCTAACTTGTAATGGGACGGGCGTTCCTGGTCAAAAACCCGAATCTTGCTGGTATACGTCCCCTTGATAGAAGCTACTCCCATCCTGATCGTTGCTGAGTATTCGTTAGGCCCAGTTTGCTCAAAGGTTTCAACGCCTGGGATGCAGTTTCTGAGCGCTACTGGGTCTTGCAAGATATCCCACACTATATCCCGTGGCGCATCAAAACTATACGAGCCATCTAGTTTCATTGTTGAAGGCCTCCTTTATCCAATGGATTCAGCTAGCGGTCCTGGTCGTTCGCATGCTCATAGGAGCCTGGGGCGCCCCTGCTAAAGCGAAAGTCAGAATACCCGCCAGGCTCATGAGAGCGGCTACGGCAAAAGCGCCCTGGTAGCTGCCGGTAATATCAAACACCACGCTGGGCATGAGCGGCCCCAGTACGCTGTTCGCTATCCCCGTTAGCGTAGCTACCCCTATGATAGTGCCCAGTTGCGCGCGGCCAAAGTAACGCGCCAAAGTGATCGTATTCAAGGGCGCTGTGCCGCCCATCGCCAGGCCGAAGGTCATGGCTGCCAGATATGCCAAGCTGAGGTTCCGGACAGCCAGCATCGTGACCAGCGCAGCTGTCATGAGCATACCCCAGAGAACCAGCGAACGCTGGATGGGCAGGCGCTCCAGAAAATACCCCCAAAACAGCAGGCGAGAGGATATGACAGTCACGCCAAAGAAGACACTGGCAGACGCGGCTTCAGCAGATGAGAGGCCAATATCAGTGAAGTAGGGAAACATGTGCAAGGGCAGAATGGAAGCAGCCAACCCGACGGTTGCGAAACCAAGGGCCAGCATCCAGAATGCTCGACTATGGAGGGCCTCCTGAGCAGCCCAGCTTATTTCCTCGGTTGCATTTACAGGCACGCTGCCTGCGGTTCTATTGGGGTCAGCGGCGGCAAGCGTGTTCGCAGGAGGGTCTCCGTCCGGGCGCATCCCCATCTCTTCCGGTGTGCTTCTCATAAGAAGGGCGCAGGGCACCACAAGCATAAGCAAGGTCCCTACGCCAAAGGCCAGGAAAGCAATGCGCCAGTCAAAATTAGACACTATCCATTCTGTTGCCGGCACCACTAGCACTGCGGATATGGGCATACCTAACGTGCTATAAGTCACCGCGCGGCCACGCCTGCGAACAAACCATTTGGCCACGAGGGCTTGCGCACCCGTCCGCTGCAAAGAGGGCCGCACGACGCCCATCACGACGCCGAATACAAGCAAGAACATCCAATAGTTTTGAGTAAATGCTAACAAGAGAAACGCGAGCCCGGTAACCGCTGCGCTAACCGTCACCACAAGCCGGGCGCCCTTCCTATCGACCAGAATCCCGTTGATGGGAGCGGTAAGATCCCCCACCAGAGTGGCGATAGTTAACCCAAGAACGCCGGCAGTCCGAGAGATGCCGAAGTCTTGGCTTAACGGCTTGAGCATGACCGGGAAGCCAAACTGTATGGTGCCGCCTCCCCAGAAGGCGCTGAGCAGCGCGAGCGCTACTATTATCCATCCGTAGAAAAATCGGGGCGACGCGTTATCCCTACCAAGCACCCATTTTAAAATTCTGGGGTAGTTATACAAACCATTCACGCTCTAGGAAAGAGGGCCGCGGCGTCTGCCAAGCCGCAGTAAGCTCACTGGAAGCCGCCTCCGCCTACCCTGCCTGCAGCGGTTTCTACCGCACGACGAGCGTAAACAGTCGCAAGGTGCTTTTTGTACTCGGCGCTTGCGTAAAGGTCATCATCCGGCTCGCCAAGATCGGCCGTCTTAGCCACAGCTGCTTGTATGACCTCTGGAGTAAGCGATTGGCCTAGGAGCGACTCCTCCGTGGCCGAAGCCCGTAACGGGCTGCCGCCAAGTCCGCCGACCGCTACTTGGGCAAAGGTGCACCGTCCGGATGGATCGCAAGCCACGCGGGCTCCAGCGCTGACTACTACATAGCCAGAAGCGGGGTGCTCCAGCTTACAGTACGCCGTTCCCGTTCCAGGCGGCTGTAAGGGAACCCGGACCTCCATCAGCACCTCATCAAGGGCAAGCGCCGTGGTAAAGAGATCGATGAAGAAATCCGTGGCAGCTATCTTCCTGGTCGCAGATGCGGATACCGCTACAAAGGTGGCATCCAAGGCGGTAAGCATTACAGGAAAGTCGGCTCCGGGGTCTGCGTGGGCAACACTCCCGCCAATAGTGCCCCGGTTCCGTACCTGTACGTCGGCTATAACGGATGCCGCTTCGGCTAAGCCCGGCAAGTGCCGGCGCACCAGCTCTGAAGAGGCAACGTCTGCATGCACAGTAAGCGCGCCGATGACTAAGTCGTCACCCTCTACCCGAGTACCATGCAGATCGGGCACATGGGCCAGGTCGATGAGGTAGCCGGGCTCCAGCAGGCGTAGCTTCATGGCAGGGATAAGGCTATGCCCGCCCGCGAGTAGCTTTGCCTCGTCCCCGTACTGGCCCAGCAGGCTTAGCGTCTCTTCGAGTGAATGTGGTGTGAGGTATTTGAACTTAGGAGGATACACGGGAAACTTCACTCTCGCCTAAGTGTTGGGCCGCCCATTGCGCCGCCTTGACAATGTTGATATAGCCAGTGCAACGGCAAATATTCCCCTTTATCGCTTCCTTGATTTCATGCTCGGTGGGACTAGGGTTCGTCTTTAGCAGGTACGCAATGGCCATAATCATGCCCGGCGTGCAGTAGCCGCACTGTAGACCGTGGCGCTCATGAAAGCCTTCTTGCACGGGGTCTAGTGCGCCGTCGCTTCCAAGACCTTCGATGGTCGTGATCTCTGCGCCATTTGCTTGAACCGCGAGGATGGTACAGGACTTGACCGCTCGACCGTCCAGGTGGATGGTGCACGCTCCACACTGGCTGGTATCACATCCTACGTGCGTGCCGGTGAGAAAGAGGCTTTCTCTGAGAAAGTGCACAAGAAGAAGTCTGGGCTCTACGCTGACTTCGTGCTTTGTCTCGTTAACCGTAACGCTTATGGGAATGAGTTCAGTTTCTTCTTGATTCTGCATGCGTATATCAGTACCCCTATCGAAGCATCTAGAGTTTGCCAAACGGCTCTGTCCAGGAAGCCCCCGAGTACCGGGGGCTTCCTAGCAGTAGTCTATTCCACCGGAGTAGCCGCGTATTACATGCTATACATTTCCTTGATATTGTCACACAGGATACGCTGCTTCGTCTTTGGCGTGAGATCCGTCCGGGCCAAGAACCCCGAAAGGACCGTGGACGCCGAGTCTTCCGATTCGTGGGGGTAATCCGATGCGTAGATGAAGCGCTCTTCGCCCACAAAGGTCAACGCCGGCGCTAGCACAAAGTCTTCCTCTAGCTCAGCGTGAAAGTAGATGGGTGAGTTGTTGACGGCTTTAGACGCCAGTCCGTTGGTACGGCGATCGATCCGCTCCATGAGGTAGGGTACCCACCCACAGCCGGCTTCTAGGTAGCACACCTTTAGGTTAGGGAACTTATCCCACACGTTGTTGTAGATCATGTCGGTAAACTGAGACATCTGCCCAAACAGGTGCGCCAAGACGAACCCTTGTGACCCGCTGTTTCCCTTGCCGGTCAAGTAGTCCAAGTTAACTCCGACTCCATGTTGCCGGGACGCGCCATGAACCCCAAGGAGCGTCCCAAGGGATTCAGCCATCTTGTAAAGAGGATCAAATGAGTCGTTCCCATAGGCAATGCTTAGCCCTGGTGTGGGCAGCAGTCCACCCACCATCCCTAATTCCTTTACCGCAAACTCCAACTCTTTAGCCGCCGCCTGCGGGTCCTGTACAGGGAGCATTGCGATTCCCATGAGTTTCGAGCTCTTCTTTAGGAAGTGGTCGGAAAGCCAAAGGTTATAGGCGTGGGCAAGGTCCGCCGCCCATACGGGATCTTTCGCAAAGCCAAACCCAAGACCAGCAGTTGGGTACAGGACTGAAGCATCTATATTTGAGAAATCGAAGAAGCGGTTCCACCCTTCCGCGTCAAAGCCTAAGTCTCTGCCGGGAATGCCGCGCCGCCACCCGTCCAACGTTGGGAACAGGTAGTAGTTCCGCAGTCCATCTTCCGAATACTTATGCGTTAGGTATGGAATCAACTCGGAGTCGTACTCAATAACGTGCCCGTCCCCGTCTATGATGTTTGGTACTAGTTCAGTTCCCATAGTCTATTTCCTCCTTCACGATGGTGGTCTTACTTGAGACCGTACAAGGCCTTGGTATTGTCTCGAAGGACCCGCTCTTTGGTATCTTGGGGCAGCTTGTCTGATTCCACAAACTCTTCGATTTCGCCGGAAATCTCCTCAACGGTGACTCCGTGAGGGTAGTCGGAAGCCCACGTGATCCTGTCATTCCCATAGAGCGACGTAAACCACCGCAGTCCTTCAAGCTCATCGAGCTCCGTGTGGAAGTAAATGGGGCTATTCTTCAATTGATTCGTGGCAATTGGTTTCTTCGCGCGGCCGTCAATGCGCTCTACCCAATAGGGCACCCATCCACAGCCGGTCTCCAAAAACGCTACCTTTAGGTCGGGAAAGCGCTCCCAAACCCCTGAACAGATCATGTTCATGAACTGGATCATCTGCGTTAGAGGTTGCGCGGGGTGAGCGAACCTGAACCCGGCGTGTCCAAAGGGCCCCACGGAGGTCTGTGGGAAGTCTAACCCCAGCTCTTTGTAGGACGCGCCATGTACTCCCAACATGGTTCCAAGGGACTGCGCCTCCTTATAGAGCACGTCGAAGCTGGGGTCCCCATAACTTCTGAGTAGCCCCGGTGCGGGGAGTATGCCCCCCACCAATCCCAATTCAGTTACCGCCCGGCGCAGCTCTACCGCAGCCGCCTGTGGGTCTTGCACTGGGAGGAGCGCAGTTGCCATGAGACGCGGGCTAACCTTGGTGTAGGTCTCCGACATGAAGTTGTTGTAGGCGCGTGCCAGGTCTATGGCCCATTCGGTATCTCGAATGAACGCGTACGCCAGACCGGCGGTTGGGTAGATGATGGTGCTATGGATCTGACAACTATCCAAAAAGTTGAGCCAGCCACGAGCATCATCTCCACATTCGCCGAAACCTGCCCTCCTAAACCCGTCTAAGTCCGGAAACAGGTAGTAGTTTCCCAAGCGCTCCTTTGTGTACTTCTTCTGATCGAAGAAGGGGTAGAGCGCCTCATCATGCTCGTAGAAGTGACCATCACCATCAATGATGCCGGTGACTGTCGGCTTATGCGTCTGCATAGCTTGTGCCATTAGGAATCTCCTATATCTAGCGGTGTTAGCAGCCTTCCTCATCTATCCAAGCGTGCTGTATCCCATTGATGTCATTCCCTGTTCCGGGCGGTCGCATTTCCCTAACCCGGCAGCCATACATCTGGTAGTAGAAGATGGATACTTGCGGAACGTAGAACATCTCGTCATACAAATAGTCCTGATATTCGTTAACTATCTGCTGGCGCTTCATGGGGTCTAGCTCCGCACTGACAGCGGCGGCGAGCTTATCTACCTTGGGGTCACTTATCCCAAGCACATTGCGTGATCCACCCGTTCCCATAGCAAGAGGCCCCAGCCAACGGCTGGTCATGGGGGTAGAGGGAGTGATCGCGCTCCAGGCTATGACGTATTCATGGTTCAATGATCGCACTGTGGTGTGGATGGTATCTACTTCAATGGGCGTCTTGAAACCCACCTTTTGTAATTGCACTTGCAGGGCTTCAGCATCTTCGCCGTCTCTGGGGCTGGTGTAAAGAGTTGCCTCAATGGATCCGGGCTTGAAGCCCGCTTCCGCTAGCAGCTTCTTAGCTTGCTCCGGGTCTGGCTTGAACCTTTTCAGGATCTCTTCAGTGGACCAGGAGTAGGGTGCGCCCGCGGGCAGGAATCCAGCCGGCGAAGCTCCACCCGCATAGACACTCACCATGATCTCAGGGTCTAAGGCGAGCTGGACAGCTTTACGAACCCTCTTGTCCTTGAAGGGAGAGTCTACGCCGTGGTAGATGTGTATGCCCCAAATAGCTTGGGCGACGCCGGTAAAGCCCTGAGCGCCCTTAACATCACGGAGCATCTGCTCAAACTCACGTTTCCGGACAACCTGCCGGCCGATGTTATCAAGCTGACCCGCTCTGTAGGCAGCCTGCTGAGCGACTGCATCAGGAACTATGATGCTGGCGACCGCATCCAGATAGGGCAAGGCCTTGCCATCTTCACCCGTTTCCCGGTAGTTGGGGTTTTTCTTGTACTTAAGGCTGATGGCCGGTTTGAATTCGTCGACCATAAAGGCGCCTGTCCCCACTGCCACCTGTTTGAAATCCGGGTACTCGTCAGCTATTTCGTGGGGAAGTATTGGGTTTTGGTGCTCCGCCATTTTCAAGAGCCAGTCGGTATCAGCAGCAGGTAACTGCATCACTACCGTGGTGGGGTCTGGTGTTTGCGCGGTAACGCCTTCGTAGTAGGAGCGTAACACGCCGGCCCTCTTTTGGTACTCTATCGTCCAGGCCACGTCATCAGAGGTGAACTGGCGGCCGTTTACGGGCGGGAGGTCCTGCCACTTCACGTCGTCCCGCAACTTGAACGTCCAAGTAAGACCGTCAACCGATCGTTCCCAAGACTTGGCTAGGTCCGGAACCAACACACTGTCTTCGTAGTAGCAGGAACGATAGTCTACTAGCTTTTCATAGACTTGAGGGTGGGTTGTGGCGCGCCGAGAAGTTACCGGGTCAACATGCTCTGGCGGCGTAGTAGTTGATTTGATGAAGGTCCCGCCTCGTTTCGGAGGGGTATCCACTCGCCAGAACTCCGAGCCTTCGTCACACGCCAACGCCTGGTGCAGAGCCACAACGTCGTCTTGCTTTGTCATTGCTTCGGGAGCCGCCGTGGGGGCGGGGGCGGGGACGGCAGTGGCGGCGGGACTGGACGGCTGCGCCACTTCCGCCGGCGCAGCCGGAGAGCCGCATCCTAGCATTAGGAGGCTAGACATGAGGGCAATCGCTAGGAACCTAATTGCGTTAAGACTCAACATTTCTTTCTCCTTTGTGAACTACGCTCTGAGAAATCTATTGCCGTAAGTAGTGGGCTCTAGTTAATCGAGTTTGTAGAATCGGCGAGCGTTACCCCCTAAGATTTCAGCTTTGTATTGTTCGGGAATGTCTTCTCGTTCAAGGATCTCGTCTATCTCCTCCATACAGTTTTCCATGGAAATTTCATGGGGAAAGTCCGAGGCAAAGAGCATCGATTCATAGCCAATGCGTTGGATGGCATACGCCAGGGCTTCTTCATTACCCTCACAACCAACAAAGAGCCTTCCCTCTTTGAAGTAGTCCTGGGGATCTTTCTTCAGCTCGACTCCGCCGTACTCCTGCTCTCGTCGCAAGCGGTCTATTACCAGGGTCACCCAACCTGCGCCCGCCTCCAAGAAAGCGACGCGTAGCTTAGGGAACGCATCAAACACGCCGTCTACAATCATGCCCGTAAGCGCAACCATTTGCGGCACGGGCATCCCTAGCGAGCGGGCAACGGGGTTTGTAGCAAAGGTGTTGAAACCTAAATTCTCATAATTTCCGCCGTGCACGGAGAGCGCTATATCTAGCTTCTCTGCTTCCTCATACACCGGCCAGTAGGATTTATGGCTTAGGTGGAGCGGCAACCCGTTGGACGGCAGCATTGCAGCAGGCATGTGCAATTCTGTGGCAATGCGTCGCAGCTCTTGAACTGCGCTGGGCACGTCCTGCAAGGGGATCAGGCCGGCGCCATGGAGCTGGGGGTTGTCTTTGGTAAATTTTTCGTAGAGCCAGGAATTGTACGCTTTGCAGTAGTCCACTGCCCAATCAACGTAGTGGATCCGGCCCACGGCCAGGGCAAAGGTAGGATAGAGGACGGTCCATTGCAGACCGGTCTTGTCCAAGAACTGCAGCCACTCGTCAGCGTTCACCGGCCTCCCACGTCTCGGGCTAGCCTTTTCTTCGTCAACCCCGCGGGAGATATGCCACCGGTCAAGGTCAGGGATAGGGAGCCCGCGTCCGGAAACAAACTTCCCGGGAAGAAACTCATCAATGTCACCTATTGATTCGATTACGTGTCCATCGGCGTCGGCATATGTTGTATTCGCTATCATGAGAACCAACCTCCGTCCTAACCCCTAAACAACTTCTCGAACTCGTAAGAAATCAGCCCTCCTCGCGCTCGAGCCTAGTATTTGCTTGCACCTCCATCTACTACTATGGCCTGGCCGGTGATAAAGGCGCTGTCGTCGGAAGAGAGGAAGATAACCGTACCAACTAGGTCTTCAGGCACCTGAATGCGTTTCAGCGGCTTTGTCTGAGGCCGTTCGTAGAACTCCCTGCCATACGCGGCAAGTGTGCTTTCATCCATAGTGCCGCCCGGCAAGATGGAATTCACCAGGATGTTATCGTCACCAAGCGCCCCTGCAAGGGACCGAGAAAAGCCAATAATGCCCATCTTTGACGTCACATAGTGAATGCGACGGGGGTTGCCGCCCATGACGGAACTTGAGGAGATGTTGATGATCCTTCCCCATTGCCGCCGCTTCATCTCTGGAACCACCGCTCGCACGCACAAAAAGGGGCCGCGCAAGTTAATAGCCATCACTTTATCCCACTCGTCTACATCTATTTCCTCAAGGTCACGAAGTGGAAGGGTAGCAAACCAGGCGGCATTATTGACCAGGATGTCGATGCGGCCGTAGGCGTCAAGAGCAGCTTTGGCCATCGCCTCTGTGCTGGCTTGATCTGCGACATCTGTTGGGACAGAGATCGCCTCGCCGCCGTTGTCTTTTATCTCTTGTGCGGTAGCAGCGCCGCCCTCTGCATTGATGTCAGCAATTACCACCTTGGCGCCTTCTCGAGCTAAGCCCAGGGAATAGGCTTTCCCGATGCTGATACCACCGCCCGTTACTATTGCAACGCGTTCGTCTAGTCGCATTTTTCTCCCTCCAAGCTATGTGTACTGTGCAACATTCTTAGGAGTGTATGACTTTCCACCGCCGGTACTGGCTTTGTCTTAGGCTCTCGCAATTCGTGGGCTCACCCATCGATAACGTATGGCGCCAGTTCAGTCGCACGCCTGGTTCAGGAGACGCGGAACTCACCCGCTGCTCATAAGCTATGTCAAGCGATGGCTCGATCATGCAAGACGCTATGCAGGAAGTCAACGCACTTTCTGCAGGCGGATTGCAGCGAACTTCACGGCATTTCCCCCATTTTGTTGAACTAAACGCGTGGTTGTGTTAAACAAGTGCATAAATTATGGCAAGTTGACATAGTGGGCCGGTTACTAGCAATCAATGGAAGCTAAAGCCGTTGCAATCCCGAACCACTTAAACGGTCCTGCACTATCTCCGTGGCGCGGGTTAAGCTCTGCTGAACGAGCAGTCACCCTTAGTATGGAGCGCACAATTGACAAGTAGGCGAAAACCAGCGGCTTATGGCGAGAGCAGAGAAGAGCCTCTTGCCACTGGCAGCGGCCTGCGCGGGATACCGTTAGCCCGGGAAGTACGTGATGCGCTCGCGCACTTGCTTGACCCACCTTACCTAGAAACAAGCCCCCTCGTTTACCTGGTTGCTGATGACGCGCAGTCCGAGGGCATTAGCCCGGGGCGATCGCTACAGCGCCGGATCCTGCAAGCCATTGAGGCGCTGCGACCTAGCGTAAACACACCCGGCCGCGCAGGTGCGGCAGCTTCCTTACGCCACCGTTTGCTCTACCTGCGTTACGTGGAAATGAAGGACATCAGCGAGATCTGCGCCGAGCTAGCAATCAGTCAGCGGAAATACTATGTAGAGCATGTGCTGGGCATAAAAGCGCTTATTTCTCTCCTCACCACCGCAACGCCGGTGGCCTTCCGCACCATCCGCCAGTTCTCGCCAATCCTGGCAGATACGCCACAGCTACTTAGAGGCTCGCAGCTTCCGTACCCATTCATTGGCCGGACAAATGAGCTCGCTATGCTAAAAAGCATCTATGAAACTGCTGTAGCGGGACGGCGTGGCAAGCTGGTAGTAATCGACGGTGAATCTGGCGTAGGCAAGTCAACCCTGGCGCAAATGCTGGCGCTTTACGCTCATTCACGTGGAGCGCTAGTCCTAGAAGGCAAGTATTCGGACGATACGGACTCTCCTCACACGCCTTGGGCGGACGTTTTGCGAGCCGGGTTACAGTTTGTGCAACCGGAGCAGAGAGCGTCTTACTTAGGGGAGCTAGCAGAAGACCTTTCTCGGCTGCTCCCAGAGTTGCAGCCTACGGCGCCAAGCTCTCCTCGCGTTCCCCCGCTCAATCGAGAAGAGCAGCAAGCGAACCTCTACGCCAGCATTGGACAAATCTTGGCTACGGTTTCACTGAGTGCGCCTCTGGTCATTCTCTTGGATAACATCCACCGCGCACCCGATCTTAAAGGCCTGGCTCATGTCGCCTCCATGCTTGCCGACTTGCCGGTGCTAGTAATCGGAGCGTTCCGGCAGCAAGAGTTGCTCAGGCAGCCGGCGCTGGCTAAGGACCTCGGAATGCTGCAACAGATCGTGGGCTTTGCTCAAGTGAGCCTAGGGCCCTTTGATGAGGCGGAAACTGAACAGCTCTTGGCCACCATGTTCGGAGAAATTCCGGCTATGCGATTGAGCAGCGCGGTGTACGAAACTACGGGAGGGAATCCCTTCTTTGTAGAGGAGACGATCCGTTCATTAGTTGAGCGCAGGATTGTGCGGGCTACGTTCTCGGGATGGGAATGCGCCGACCTCAACGCAGTAAGCGTTCCGGACACCATCATTAGGAGCATTGAGGACAGGGTGGCCAAGTTAGGGGTCCAAGGACGCTCGCTGCTCAACTATGCGGCTATCCTGGGCCGCGAGTTTGTTCCCGAGATTCTCATGCAACTCGTCAAGCTGGAGGAGCCGGCATTCTGGCAAGAGATAGAGAAAGCCTTGGCGGCGGGCATACTTGTGGATCGTTCCACGCCGGGCAAAGAGCTCTACGCCTTTGCGGATGAACGGGTGCAGGAAGTGCTCCACGAAACGCTTCCCGATGACGAGCGAAGGCAATACCACGTACGTGCGGCGCGCGTTATAGAGGAGCGCTATGGCAATAAGCTGGATGAGCGAGGAAGCGAACTGGCCTCACACCTAGCGTTTTCATCAACTACTGCCGACCTAGAGAAAGCCATCGGCTACCTGCGAGCAGCCGCTGAACACGCCATCCACTCCTACGCGTACTCGGCAGCAGCGGGCTTCATAGAGCGGGCGCTTACTTTGGAGCAACAACTGCCAGAGGATAAGGTGCGCCGCTGCGATCTCCTCCTCTTCCTAGCGGAAGTGCTTGGCCCGGGCGGTGATCCGGGTCGCGTGGCAGACGAGATTGCCGCGGAAGCGTTGATGCTAGCCGAAGAGATGGGTGACGAGGAACGCGCCAGACAAGCCTGCCGCATTGGCCTTGAATCGGTCATCCGCTCCACAAGCCGAATGGCCCCATCGACGAAACGCTATCAGGACTGGGTTATCCGGTGCGACAAGCATGCGGTGACAGGAACGAGCGACCGGCTGTATACAGACGTTGCCGCCGCCTGGATCAAATGGCAACAGGGTTTTCTCTTTGAGGCCAAGCAAGTGTTCGTACGTAACTGGGCACTGGCCAAAGAGCTCGGCGACCCATCCTCACAGTTTCAGGTAGCCGCCATTCTGCTTGCCGTGCCTCCTTTTGCCAACGACTATCTCTGGCACCAAACGGTTGCGGAAGAGGTGCTGCAACTACCCAGAGAGAATGCCCCATTGCGCGCCCTGGGCACCGCGCTCCACTATGCGGGGAGTATTCTTCTGCAGAAAGGGATGCGTTTGCGTACCGAGAACCTCTGGAAAGAGGTCCGGAATATCGCAAACCGGACAAGAGACCCCTACCTACTTACCTACGCTCATATACACGAAGGTATTCTCTCGCTGTTGGATGGCAACTTAGATCATGCCATCAAGGCAGGCAGTCGCGTTATTGCTCACAGCGATCAATGGGGCATGCCCGCGGTGGGTAGATACATATCTGCGGGCCTAACGGTGAGGCCGTTGCTGCTCCAGGGCGCCGCGGAGGAGGCCCTAGCCTTTCTGCAACATCACGCCGCACCCCACAGCATCGAGCCGAATAGACAGATTCCAGAGTTGGTGGCCTATGAGTGCCTTTGTCTCCTCCAGCTTGGAAGAAAGCAGGAAGCTCAAAACAGATTCGAGCATCTCTTGGAGCGCTATCAGGAAGCTATCAGCAGCCAGACGGCTTCGGCCAACCTGCTCGCAATGCTCCTTGAAGCTTCAATTAGCCTTGAGGATGTCGCAAGAGTGGGCCAATTAGTGCGTTGCCTACAGGGGGTAGAGGACCTGTGGTCGCTTTCCGGCTGCTTTTCAGTTGGCCGGCTCGTTGGCGACGGCTTGCGCCTCATGGGGGAAGCTGAGCAAGCCCTCGACTGTTACGAGACGGCATTGCAGGCTTGCTCTAAGCTCGGCGCTCGTCCAGAGGCCGCTTTGGTGCAGCTTCATCTTGCCGAACTTCTGCTGGACGCGTACCCAAACAGGTATGCAGAAACTCAAGAACTTTTAGACGGGAGCACAATCGAGCTCCGCTCCTTAAGAATGCAGCCCGCGCTCGCACGCGCCTTGCACCTTAAACGGCGGTTGGAGCAAGTAGCAACATAGGGCCGCCAACGTGCTCCGGAAACAATAGCTAAGGGCGTTCCCCCGATCTCCCAGTTGCGGTCTTCTAGAGCGCCGCTCCCCGGTTGCTCAGTTAAGCCGTTCTTTCAGCCTCACGAATGGCTTTCCAAAGCTTAGGCGCGGTGTAGGGCATATCTAATTGCTGCACGCCAAGGGGGGACAAGGCATCTCTGACGGCGTTTGCAATCGCTGGAGGTAACCCGTTGGTGGCCGCTTCTCCCACGCCTTTCGCGCCCAGGGGGTTCAGAGGACTCGGAGTAACCGTCTCGCCGAGTATTACTTCCGGAATGTCCTGTGCTCGAGGAACCGCGTAGTCTAGGAACGATCCGGCTAGCATCTGGCCGTCGTCGTCAAATATCTCATGCTCTCGCAGCGATTCCGCCAGGCCCTGAGCCAGCCCTCCGTGAATCTGGCCTTCTACAAGGAGGGGGTTGATAAGCACTCCGCAGTCATCAACCAGCACCAGCTTTTCAATGGTTGGCGTCCCCGTTTCTCTATCGATGCTAACCATGGCGATATGTGCGCCGAAACCCCAGGTCTCCTTGCGAGGATCGAAGAAGGCGAGCTCCTGTAGACCCGGTTCCATGCCGGCAGGAAGTCTGGCCGGCGCATAGGCCGTAGCGGCCACCTGCTGCCAGCCTATCTTCTGCGTTGGCGCTCCAGCCACCACGAAACCGTCGTCTGTTAGCGTCATCTCCTCTGGCGACGCTTCAGCCAAGTGAGCAGCAATAGCCCTGGCTTTCACCAGGATACGCTCGGAGGCGACTACCAGGGCGTTTCCCCCAAGGACAAGGCTGCGGCTGCTAAAGGTGCCGCCGCCTTGAGCAACGGCAACGGTGTCTCCGTGCCGCACAGAGACTTGCTCCAACAACACGTGCAATGAGCTAGCAACTATCTGGCCGAAAGTGGTCTCGTGTCCCTGACCGTGGTCGCTGGAACCCGAGTAAACCGTAACCGCTCCCGATGGTTCTACGCGGACCATCCCGCTTTCTATGCCAGGGCCGCCGCTGGGTTCGACAAAGGTTGATATGCCCACCCCTACCAGCTCGCCGCGCTTTTGTGCTTCGTCGCGGTGCTTGATAAGGGACTCATAGTCCGATAGGTGCAGCGCCTCTGCTAGGGCTTTCTCGAAGTCGCCGGAGTCGTATTCGCCGCCCACACCGTTCCTGTAGGGAAACTCATCGGGCTGCAGAAAGTTCTTTCGGCGTAGCTCCAACCGGTCCATGCCGAGGTCGTTTGCGGCCTGGTCCATGAGCCGCTCGATATTCTGCACGGCCTCCGGTCGCCCCGCGCCGCGATAAGGACCGGTGGGCGGAGTGTTTGTGTAGGCCGTCCGCATCTCAAGCCGAATGTTTGGGATACGGTAGCAACCGGGCACAAGCCCCAAGGTGCGGAGGGGTGGGCCGCCCAGCGCAGTGTAGCCGGCGTTGGTCACAAACTGGACCTTAAGGCCCAGGATTGTTCCGTCCCGGCGCACGGCCATCTCCGAATGGATGGACTGGTCTCTTCCCTGGATAGCCGTCGCAAACTCTTCACTGCGGGTGGCTATCCACTTCACCGGCTTCTTAAACTTCACTGCCAGGTAAGCCGCAAGAAGATACTCACGGTAGACCGGGCCTTTGCTGCCAAACCCTCCCCCAACATCGGGCGCAATCACGTGCACCTTGCTCTCTGGCATTCCCAGCGCGCCGGCTATCTCTGCCCGCACCCGGTGGGGACTTTGCGTAGAGACCCAGACCGTTAACCCCTGAGCATCCATTGCCGCTACGATTCCCCGCGGCTCCATAGCATTGGCCACAAGCCTGGGGCTATAGATGTGGTGGCGGACAACATGGTCGGCTTGCGCAAAGGCTTGCTCCACGTCCCCGTTCTCTCGAACTACCGTGGCGCATAGGTTCCCCGGTATGTGGTCCCAGACCTGGGGAGCGTCCGGCTCAAGGGCTGCTTCGGCATTCGCTATCGAGGGAAGTGGCTCATATTCGATGTAGATCGAGCTTGCCGCGTCCGCGCCGATGGCCGCACTGCGCGCAAGCACCGCGACGACACCAACGCCAACGGCAGGCACGGCGAGCTTAGCCAGGACCGGGTTCGGAGCCATTTGCATGCCGGGAATCTGCGACTGCGGCACCCTACTCAAACGTTCGTCCAGGTCATCGGCGGTTAGTATCGCCACCACGCCGGGCATAGCCTGGGCAGAGCTTGTATCTATAGAGACGATGCTGGCCTTGGGGTACGGGCTCCGGACGATGGTGAGATGCAGCGCGTCCGGGGGGTTGATGTCGTCTACGTAACAACCTTTGCCCGTTATCAGGCGCTCGTCCTCCAGGCGTAGAATGGGAGCGCCTAAATAGCGGTCTGCTCCATGCCCATGCGGTGCTTCAGGGTTAGCGTTCGTCATCGTGGGTGCCTCTGTCTAGTTGCTCTGAAATTAGCCTTGCTTCGACTCGCTAGCGGCGGTGATCGGTGGTCTATTGTAGCACCCGCTATCATCCTGCATCGCTCAAGGATTTCCATCTTTTTGCAGGAATCTTCCTATAGAATAGGTTTTCTCTTAGATAAGGCGTAAGCGAGGAAGCGCTTCCAGCTAGGACTGCTCACTTGTGGCTGTCAACTGCTCAAGCGCCCCGATACGCCGCGCCGTGTTAGTGAAGTGCTGCACCTCCTCCGGCTGCAGCGCCCAGGCCTAGCACGCCGCTCTCACGGTAGGAGAGCCACTTCTTGAGCACCTGGTAGCCCCCTAGCTTGTAGCTCCAGACTGCTGCGGGGACGTTGCGCCAGTAAGGCGCGGTCGTTCAGGTAGATGTCGTCAAGGTGGTCTCGCCGAGGGCCGCGACGGCTTCGCCCAGCGCGACACGCTCGGAAGTTTTGCGCCCGAAAGGTCTGCCTTAAAAAGAGGTGTAGGCGCGCTCGACGGCGTGGCCCTGGCCCGGCATGACGGCCTCGCCCTGATCCGAAGTGCCCCCAGCCTTTGCCGTAACCGCAGAAGTCGTCGCCGCTCATGTTGCCGCCGCCGGTGACGGCGGGCACTGCGATTGCGGCGATCTCCCTTGGCGCAGCGCGCCCTCGGTGACGCCGGGAACGGGCGTGTCCGAGTCCAGCAAACGCACCGAGCTCCGCTGCCAAGCATCTCCGCGCCGCGTTCGTACGCTCGTTCAGCAAGCTCCTGCAGTGCTCCGACTTGGCGTATCGCCACCCAGCCGCGCCACAAGGCGAACACAAAGGCGAGTGCCACCGCCATCAGGAGTCCTCCCGTAGTGTTTCGCTCGATACGGTAGGCGCTGTGGTGCAACCATCCCCAGAACAGACAACCCGGCAGCAGCTGAAAAAGCGAATAAGGATGGAACAGGGGCTCACTTTTCGTTCCCACCGCCAGTATCAGCGCCCCGATACGCCGGCCGTCGTTGGTAGTGCTGCACCTCCTCCGGCTGCAGCGCCCGGCCTAGCACGCCGCTCTCACGGTAGGAGAGCCACTTCTTGAGCACCTGGTAGCCCCCCAGCTTGTAGCTCCAGAGCTGCCCAGTAAGCGCGGTCGTTCAGGTAGATGTCGTAGGTGGTCTCGCCGAGGGCCGCAACGGCTTCGCCCAGCGCGGCGCGCTCCTCCGAGGTGTAGGCGCGCTCAACGGCGTGGCCCTGGCCCGGCATGACGGCCTCGCCCTGCCCGAAGTGCCCCCAGCCCGCCGTAACCGAGAAGTCGTCGCCGCTCATGTTGCCGCCGCCGGTGACGGCCGGCACTGCGATTGCGGCGATCTCCGAATACAGCGCGCCCTCGGTGACGCCGGGGACGGGCGTGTCCGAGTCCAGCAGCGCAGCCAGTTCCCGCCCGCGCGAGCCGACGCCGCCAGCTCGAACGGCCGCTCCGACGGTATCGCCGTCCGGCCAGCCCGGGAGCGGGATGCGGGGCCACTCCATCCGCAGCGCCCCCGCGTTCGCCTCGCGGTAGGCGGGGTTGTACAGCACTCCAGCGCGTGGTGGAACAGATCCTCCACGCCCAAGCCCAGGTGGTCGAGATAGCGTTGCGCGGCAAGAGACAAGTTGGGGCGGCGTTGCGCTCCGCCGCTCAAGGCCCAGGCCGTCGTCGCGGAGCCAAGCGGGAAGCATCGAAACGTGACAGTCTTAGGTCGATATCGCCCGTGTGATACAGGCTATGAGGTTCTGACCATTCTCGACGAGAAAATCGTTGCTTCTGCGGAGGTCACATCAATCAGGAAATTTCCGAAACGCGGCTGGTCTTGTAGGATACGAGGACCGATTCAACAAGTCCCGTATGGGCAGCGCCTTCCCAGGCCAGTCTTGGCCAAGGCTGTCGCCGAAGCCGTCATTCGCGCGAAGCAGGCAGACCGTAGCGGCAAGTTCGGCTCGAAGCTGTCATAGAGCGCGTCTCTTCATGGCCTCCGCCTGTGCCGTGCAGCCGTCAATTCCTCGCGCTTCCTCTGGTATTGACCCCACCGGAAATAGATGTCTGTCGCCCACTTCCATCGTTGAACGGTGCCGAGCTGAGTCTCCTTCGTCGTGATTGCAATCCTGGTCGGCCTTGCGCACCAGCGTAGTGTCGCCTGCCTACTCTGGATGCCCACGGGAAAATCGCGGTCGCCTGGCATGGAGAAGATGCTGGGATCGGGTGCGCCTTCGGGCGTCGTCTTGCCGGTCTTGTACTTATCGCCGTTCAGGTTATCGATGCGGATGACGTCGAACGCCTCTAGGAAGCGCTCCCGCATCCCGGTGAAGGACAGCCCGTCCAGCCAGGAGTAGTTGGAGATGAAGCAGACCACACCGCGGCCTGTCTTCTCGGCGATGCGGCGTTCCGCCATGCGGAAGAACCGCACGTACAGGTCGTTTAGCCCTTGGCCCTCGGGCCGCCGCACCCGTTTGGTCGTCCGGTAGGCTGTCGAAAGCTCCCGCTCCTCTTCCACCGCCATGCCGGCGAAGCCGTTGTAGGGCGGGTTGCCCAGGATGACCAGCACCGGCGTCTCCTGCTTCACCTGATCGGCGCGGTCGCGCTCCTCCTCCAGTTCGGGGAAGGGCAGCGGTTTCTGCACCCTGGGCTCCCAGCCGGTCAGGGCGTTGGTGAGGAAGACACCCGCCCGCTCCGCGCCGTCCTCCGACAGCGGCGCGTCCAGCGCCTGCATGGTGAGGCCGACCTGCAGGTGGGCGACGACGAAGGGAGCGGGCATGATCTCGAAGCCGAACACCCGCTGGGTGGCGGCCTGCTTCACCCGCGCGCCGGTGAGTGCGCCGAGGCCGCGGCCTTCGAGGTTCGCCGCAATCCGCCGCAGCACCTCGGCCAGGTAGGCGCCGGTGCCGCAGCAGGGGTCAAGGATATAGACGTTGTCCGCCGCCAGCCCGTCGGCGATGCCGAGGTCGTCCTTCAGCGCCCGGTCGACGCGGGCGACCATGTAGCGCACCACCTCGGCGGGGGTGTACCAGACGCCCAGCTGCTTGCGCAGGGCGGGGTCGAAGGCTTCGAGGAATGGCTCGTAGAAATAGGGCACCGCCTCGCCCTCGCTGAACTTGCCGAAGAAGGCGGCGCGGTCCACGCGGTCCAGCGCGGCCGCGGTCCAGTTCAGCACCTCGACCAGACCCAGTGGCTGCAGCCGGCCGGGGTCGGATAGCTGCTGGAAGAGCGCCCGCAAGACCGGCGCGCGCAAGTGCCAGACCGCGTCGTGCCAGTTGAAGGAGCCGGTGGGCGGCGGCGTCTGGCGCGCCCAGAGCACCCAGGCGGAGAACACCCCGTAGAAGAGGGTCTGCACCAGGGTCGAGCGGAAGAAGGCTGCGCCGCGCTCCCCCTCGAAGCGCACGCCCAGCGCCTCTTCCAATGCCGAGCGCACGGAGTTGAGCGACGGAGCGTCGCCCGCCGCCTCGACGCGCGCCAGGCCGTCGCGGGCGTAGGAGGCCAGCAGCCAGGCGAGGTCACGCGGCTCAACCAGCGCGGCCCGATGGGACAGGGCGCGGCACAGGTACTCTCCCAGAGCAGGGCCGGCCTCATTGGCAAAGCGGCGCGGCGTTTGCAGCTTAGACTCGAAGTCGTCGGCAGAGTCGGCCAAACGGAAGGTCTCCAGTCTGGCGGGCCTACCCTCCGCGTCCTCACCGAGCAGCACGAAGTCCCGGGTGTTGGTCACCAGCACGAGCCGGTACGTGTTCCAGTAACGGCTCACTTGGTCGCTCTCCGCCGTCAACCAGGCGTCGTCACCGGCTGGCTTGACCTCAACCACACCGTGTTCAGGGATCTGCCCTTCACGCTTTTGCCCCTTCTGCACCTGCTTTGCGCTGTACAAGCCACTATCGGGATGACCAGCGCCCTGCTGCGCCAACTCGCTGATGCAGAAGACTTTAGGTCTGAGGGTGTTGCCCACCGCGTTCAGCAGATTGGTCAACGGCGGGTAGTAGGAACGCTCTATGGTCGCGCCGCCCGATGCCCGCACGCGCCGCAGATCGGCGAGATAGGCCTCAACGGCTGAGGTTAGCTGCGTTCTGGTTGCCGCCATTCGTATACTGTAACCCAGCAAGGGTGCGGCATAAAGAGGGGCGTTCTCCCGTCGTCCGCCCTCCGCTCATGGTGAGCTGGTCGAACCATGAGCCGTCCTCGTAACGACCACCGCCCGCTTGCCCCACCACGCCCGTCCTCCACCCCATGCGAACGCCCCGCGCCCACGACGCCCTGGAATGCCGCCGTTTAGCGTTTACTGCCGGCGTGCGCACTCTGGAGGATGGTGAAGTGATGGCGGAATTACACGATGGTGTCGCGGTCGACCAGGGTTTCCGCTTGGGCGCGGTCGGCGACGGACAGGACGACGGTGGTGTAACCGGCCCGGCGATCCAGTATGTGGAGGCTCTGTATGTTCACGCCCGCGTTCTTGAACTTCTCCGCCACCTTTGCCAGTGCGCCCGGCTCATCGGGGAGCCTGAGGACCAGCGCTTCGTCGGTAACAGTCTTGAAACCCGCGGTCGTCAGCGCCTGTAGCGCGCCGTCATCATTGTTGGTCGTTAGGGTAATGACGCCCTTTTCGCCGAGGCCCTCGGCGTCGATGGTTTCGATGTTAATGCTCTTGTCGGCCAATACCTTGCTGATGTCGGCAATTACGCCCACCTCATTGTCTGCCATGATGATGATTCTAGACATCGGGCGGTCCTCCTCTGGTCTGTTGTTGGCTACTTTAGCTTAAGATAGTCGTCCAAGACCGCATCTATCTTCTCACGCGTGACGTGCGGCATGGTGATGAGGTGGGCGATGTTCTCGTAAGGGGCGATTTGCCACTTGCGCACGACTTCCGCCGACGGTTTCGGAAAGACGACCGTGACCGAGTTCTTGTTGCGCCACGCGGGGATGCCGCTGTCGTTGAAGCGGGTCACCGCGTACTCGGCTACGTCTAGGCATTCCCGCACCATCTTCCCAAAGCCGTCCAACCCGTAACCCTCAAGGGCGTACCACATGAAGAGCGGCGTTAGGGCGCTGCGCGACCCCGTGATGGTGGTATCCAGCACACCCACGTACTCGATGGACCGTGCGACGCGCGCCACGTACTCGCGCCTCGTCAGGGCAATGCCGCAGGGGAGCGGAGAGCCGATCATCTTGTGCCCGCTTATCGCCACGCTGTCGAAGCCGGCGTCAAACCCGTAGGGTTGTGGGTCATCCACGAAGGGCAGGATCATGCCGCTCAGCGCGGCGTCTGCGTGAATGTAGTAGTTCGTAATCGCCAAGTCCTTGAGGATGCCGCGCACCTTCTCCACATCGTCCACGGCGCCCTTCATGGTGGTGCCTATGTTCGCCATGAAGATGACCGGCACGTCGCGATTGATTCGTATGGTCTCGCTGAGGTCATCGTAGTCTATCTCGCCGTTGTCCTGGCTCTTGATCATGATATTACGCGCCATCAGCAAGCGCAGTATCTTGACGACGCTGTAGTGGGTGTCCTGGGAGTAGTAGACCACACCGTTGGGGAAGAGTTCACGCCCCATGTATAGGCCGTACATGTTACCCTCGGTCCCGCCGGAGGTGACGTAGCCCCACGCCTGCTCCCAGTCCAGATGCATCATGTCGGCAAATCGCTCAATGACTTCGCGCTCCATCTCGTGGGTGTTGCTGCGGAAGTTGCTGTCGTGAAAAGGGTCGCCAACGTTGTTCGCGGCATAACTCAGGAAGGGCAGGAGCGCCGAGTAGTCGAAGAGTTGGTTGCAGGGATAGCCCACCAGATGTTGCCCCATCTCTTCAAAGTTGTGCAGCAGCGCATCAAGACGCGCCTTGGCTTCTTCACTTGGACCGTTCATAGCAATTCAACGCCTCCCCATGCCAGAATCATGATGAACTTGCTCCTTCGTGTTTCAGTGGTGTGATATAGGCCCATTCTTTGGACAGCACTGGGGCTGAGTTAAGTAAGGGCCCGGCCGTTCCTACCTATAATACCAAAGCTGGGTCTGTCGGCCACCTCCTCCCGGTCGGCGCTTCACCCAGGCCGCGGGCTTTCGTTCCTGGAATTCGCCTTGTTCCCGTTTGTTGCGATAGCGCTGGCGGTGGTAGGATTGGGTACTAAATTAGCATATCTGCGCAGCCTTAGCCCCCTCGGAGGCATATAGCCATCGTGCTCGGAACTCCGTTGGGGATGATTGCGGTCTTTGCCCTATCCCTTCGCATCGGGGCGCGGTAACACTTCAATATGGATGGTTGTAACGGAGCAATACGTCACGCTACGTACATTGTTGGCGGCCATCACGTAACAGGCGTTGCCATCCGGAAGAGCCGGTTGGAAGGGAAGCACGCATAGTAATTATGTACAGTTACGGGCTGATAGGCGACATGTCTTCCGCGGCGCTTGTCGGGACCGACGGCTCCATAGATTGGTGCTGTTTTCCGCGCTTCGACTCTCCCAGTGTCTTTGCCGCCCTTCTAGACCCTGAGGTTGGAGGACACTTCCGCATCAGTCCCGTCGCTCCCACCATTGACACACGGCAGGAGTACCTCCAAGACACCAACATACTTGAGACCACTTTCACCACAAGCTCCGGTGTAGTCTCCGTCACCGACTTTATGCCCATCGCTGAGGATGACGACGACAACCCAGAAACACCGCCCAACGCCGACGACGAAATCCACCGCGTGGTTACCTGCCTCTCCGGGGAGGTTGACCTGCGCTGCGATTTCCAGCCCAGGCACGACTACGCCCGCGCGCTCCCCAGCTTTCGCCCGCAGCGCGGCGGCTCCGGCGCGGCCGTTCAAGCGCGGGGCGGCCGCCAGGCCCTGACCCTCGCGGCCAGCATCCCCCTCCCCGTTGGCCCTCGTGGCGTCACCTGCAACTTCACCCTCAAAGAAGGACAGACCGCCACCTTCGTCCTGGCCTACGGTCACGGCCGCCCGGCCCGCGTCGAACGATACCGCACCGCGGAGAAACTCGACGTATCCCGGCGCTTCTGGCAGGAGCTCGTAGCCGGAATGAATTATGAGGGGCTCTGGCGAGACGCCGTTGTCCGCTCCTTCCTGGTGCTTCATCTTTTGATGTACCGGCACACCGGAGCTATCGTCGCCGCAGCGACAACCAGCCTGCCGGAGACCCTTGGAGGGTCGCGCAACTGGGATTACCGCTTCTCATGGCTGCGCGACTCCAGCTTCTCCGTGGATATTCTCTATCGCCTGGGGGATGTTTACGGGGCCAGCCGATACTTCAATTGGCTGCTGGAACAGTGCCAGTTGAACCGCCGTAAAACGCGCATCGTTTACGGTGTTACCCCCAGCTCATCGCTCCAGGAGTTCACCTTTGACCATCTGAAGGGGTACGAGGGCTCCCGCCCGGTCCGCATTGGTAACGACGCGGCGCGGCATCTACAACTCGACGTTTTCGGAGAAGTCATCATCGCCATCCATTCCCTGTTTCTGCTCCATGGAGAGATACCAGCCGAAACCTGGGAACTGGTCCATGTTCTGGCAGAAACCGTTGTAAAAAACTGGCAACGAAAAGACCGAGGTGTTTGGGAGGTGCGGGGGGAACAGCAACACTTTGTGTATTCCAAAGTAATGTGCTGGGCCGGTCTCGACCGCTCCGCCAGCATTGCCACCGCTATGGGAGACCAGCAGTTGTCCCACCGCTGGTCTCAGACCGCTGACCTCATCAAGGCGGAAATCCTGGACTTAGGATGGAGCCCCGACAAGCAGGCCTTCCGACAACGCTACGGCCACGACGCTTTAGACGCTTCCAACTTGGTCATACCCTTTCTAGGCTTGATCCCGCGCGACGATCCCCGCGTTAGGCAAAACCTAGACGCCATCGAACGAGAGCTCGCCCACGGCACACTGGTTTGGCGATACCTCCCTGAAGAAACCGACGACGGGCTGGAGGGCCAGCAGGAGGGAGCTTTCACCCTACTCAGCTTCTGGCTGGTGGGAAACCTTATCTACACTGGCCAGGTCGACCGCGGTTTCGATTACTTCCACGAAATTATCACAACACAGGCCAACCACCTGGGCCTCTTCGCTGAAATGTTCGACCCGGTCTCCAACCGGCAACTGGGCAACTTTCCCCAAGCCTACTCGCACATCGGCCTGATTCACACTGCCCTGAACCTCTCCCGCTTCATTGCCGATACGCCTACCCGGCGCACGAATCGCCGTTGATTTGAGCCGGAAGATCGAGCCTTATCGCCTATCTGGAGCTGCTCAGGGCTACCGCCCACGAGGACCACAGCTTTTGGTATCGGTCGATTGAAGCGCAAGTCGCACTATATGCTATGCTGCCTAAAACTCCACCCGCTCTGCCATCGGCGGCGGAGGGGTGAATCGGAGCGCTTACGATGAAATGTCCTCACTGCAAGGTGGCGCTGGCCGAGCGCAAATACCAGGACCTGGAAGTCGACCATTGCCCCCAATGCCAGGGGCTATGGCTGGACTTCGACGAAATGGAGCTGCTGGAAGACTCCGCCAACAAGGAAGACGTGCAGAAGGGAACCCGAGACTACGCCCGGCGAGCCAGCGACCTGCCTTGCCCTCACTGCGACGCGATGATGGACATCTTCAATTACCGCGCCCATAACCTGCCCATTGAGCATTGCCCCAACGGCCACGGCTATTGGCTGGACAAAGGCGAGGAAGAGCGCGTGCTGGAACTAATGAAGCAGCGCGCCCGCGACCTACAGCGCTCCGAATCCGCCGAGGAGCAATGGGCCCGCTTCATGGAACGGGCGGGCGGACGCGGCGGTTTCCTCGACCGCATCAAAGACCTGTTCGGCTAGGGTTGACGGCGTTCCATCCCAGCGCTCGCTGAACTAAGGCGTGTTCACACTAAATACGGGCCAAGTCGGTTAAGCAGCTTGCGCCCTTTACGGCGCATCATAGGCTTATCCGGAAGAGCTGACGGTTGGCGGGAATGACCCGTTGCAGCGCCTTGTCGTGCTCAATCCGAGCGTTCTATCTTATCAACCTTGCCTGCTAGTCCCTCTAGCAGGCGTTCGACTCGATATTGCGCATCGCCTCGGGCGAGCAGGCCTAGGACGTATTGGTTAAGGCTTACTTCCTCGCGGAGGGCGGCCTCGGCTAATGCCCTGTGCAGCGATTTGGGAATGCGCACGTTGAACTTGCCGCTATATTCCTCAGGGTAGCTTGGTTGCGGGATGTCATTGCCGCGCTCGTACTCGGCCTCGATCCAGTTCTGCCTGGCATCTTGAGCCATGGCGACTAGCTCGTCCAAGGTGTCCCCTTGGGTCATACAACCAGGAAGGTCAGGATAGACCGCAACATATCCTCCCTCTGGGTCAGCGACGACGTTGAAGGGGTACTCCAACGCTCGATAGTATGCTAAAGACTTACGCGTAACGGTGCTCACGATATGCTCCTACTCAGTTGTCTAGCCCCAAGCGCTCAATGATTTGGTCTAGGATATAGCGTTTTACTCTGCGACCGTTGATGGTCGGAACGGTGAGAGAGCGCTCTCCTTCTTTGGCGAAGACCCAATGGCTGCCCTTCCCGTTGCGTTCTGTCCAACCAAAGGCTTCCAGCAATGCCCGCACGTCAACAAAGTCAGCCTCGGATGGCCGAGCCTTGATCTTAGCGATCAGCTTATCTTGGTCCGGCATCTTCGTTCAAATGGTACTGCAGGTAGTACTACCTGTCAACATGATGTGTACTTGCCTAGCCAATTGAATTATCAGCGTTAGCCGCGTGTGTAGTTAGGTAGCGCCGCCTGATCTCGGCAAGCATTTCTCCCTTGTAACTCCAAGTGACCCACCCATTCATCGCCCCCACATTGGGAAGCGCCCCTGCGGCCGCCGAAAGAGAGGTATGCAGAACGCCATTCAGTTCTATCTTACCGTCCCTTAGCCGCGCCACATGGCTTACTCCGTGCACCTCCGCCTCTAAGACGGCAGCAGCAGGGAGCAGCCCCGCAGCCACCAAGTCACTCACCTGTACTCGTTGTCCTGTCCTGGCTGAATTGCTTCGTTCTCGTTTTTCACGGGGCGAGGTCTGTCCCTCGTTTTCAGAAGAACCCTCGCCACGGTCGCCTGGCCTTTTCTCGTCGGCGGACAGGAGTCGCTTGAAGGCGCTCACCACCGCTTGGCCAGGTACCCGCTCCCCGAACCGGGCTCGGACCCTACTCTTTATCGCTGCAACCACTGGTGAGGTGATGCTGCCCAACTCATCAAGGAGGACCCGCTCGGCAAGGAGTGACGCCAGGGAACTAGGCTTGCCAACTGCCTCGCGTCTGAACAGAGAAAGCATGTCCCATGCCCGCTGGACTGACCGCTCATCACCGTCGAGCCGCACTTCGGCAACCTTCTTCTCTGCCAGCGGGCTCTTGCCGTGCGCGTCGTAGAGCGCCCATTGGATGCCGTTTGTGATAAAGCACCAGCGGATGCCGAGAACACTCGCGTACTGAACACATTGCGCCGCGTGCCGGTCTATAATGCGATGCTGAACAGCCTTCGCCTCAACGATGGCATGAGGTTTCCCTTCAGCCACTAGTTCATAGTCTAGCGATTCCTTTGTTGCGGGCACGGACACTTCGTGCCTTAAGTAATCTATACCCCAGTAACCAAGCAGTCGCAGCACCGGGTCGATAAGGTAGGCACGGGTATCTGACTCACTGAGTTTGCTTGTACGGTATTCGTGGACCTTCGCTGCATGCTCATAAAAGCTAGTTTCCGGTCCGCCATGTTGCGCCTCCTCTTAGTGCTACCTCAGTTTTGCCCTTGCTTAAGGATGCTATCGAATCCACCTAATGCCGCGGCTGACCGCATGCCGGAGCACTCGCCGCGCCCCGTAGGTAGCCCGTCCTCGTGAACCGAGAATGACTGCCCGCATAAACCAGAAGTAAGAGAGTGTTTTCAATAGGCCACGCAAGGAAGCTCCTTGGTTCAACTTGACGTCGTACCCCATCCATTGAACATGGTGCAGACAATCCGAACGGAGGGTAGCACCATGTCAGACAGTACCGCAATCCAGGCAGAATCTACTGCCAGCAAATGGGACGAAGCGCGCAACGCCGTCTTCGCCGAGCAGCAGCACGGCTCCGGCTCACTCCGCACGATGCAAGCCTACAGCGGGATGCGCGCTGCTGTCACCGATCCGCCCTACCTGATAGAACCTGGCTAAGGCCGAGACACAGCGCTTGTAGAAGAACGACCACGGCACGGTGAAGGTGCAGGAGCGGTGGGCGTAACTACGAATGGCGTGGGCGGCGCTTGCCCTGTTCCCTTCCGGCAAATCTGTTGACGGTGGCTGATCCAGTGTGTAACCTTGCTGCGGAGTTCACACACCCAAGGGGCTGTTTCGTAGTGCATTACGAGAGAACCCAAGCTGCTATAGAATTGAAGGGCGAGCCGTCGATATGCGGCCCTGGCACCTCCGACTGCCAAGCCCCTAAAAGCACCTGACCCTCTCCTATTAATTCAATCACTGTTTTTCCCTGCCGAACGTTGGCCTGGCTACAATCCAAGCATAGGAGTGTAAAGTTACTCCCATGCATAAAAGAACCCTCACTAGTACGATTGCCGCGCTGGGGATCTTCGCCGCTGTTGGCCTGATTGCCGGCCTCGCGCCCTCCATTTCATGGCCAAGCCCGGCCTACGCCCAGAACACGGAAGGGACAGTAGCGACAGACACGGCCGCGCTGATGGCGCTGTACAACAGCGCGGGCGGCGCGAGGTGGGAGAACAACACCAACTGGGGGACCATTGAGCCCCTCGACACGTGGTTTGGCGTCACCACAGACACCAGCGGCCGCGTCACAGGCCTAAACCTGTACACACAGAACTTGAGCGGCACCTTGCTTGCCGAGTTAGCCAACCTCACCAACCTGAGCGTGTTGCAGCTTGGTGGTAACCAGTTACGTGGGAATATCCCGCGCTCGCTGGGCAACCTCCACCAGCTGGAGACTCTGTCCCTGCGGAGCAATAGGTTGCACGGGCCGATCCCAGACCTGAGCCGCCTCGCCAACCTGCAGCACCTGTCCATTAGCGGCAACCAGTTGAGCGGGAATATCCCGGACTGGCTGGGTAGTCTCACCAACTTGCGGGTACTGTCTCTCTGGGGCAATAAGTTAAGCGGGGAACTCCCGCGCTCGCTGGGCAACCTCACCAACCTGCAGGAACTCTACTTGCGGAGCAATAGGTTGAGCGGGCCGATTCCAGACTTGAGCCGTCTGACCAACCTGAGAGAATTGCACCTGCACCATAACCAGTTGAGCGGGGAGCTCCCGCACTCACTGGGTAGCCTCACCAACCTGCAGGAACTGTTCCTTGACGACAACCAGTTTACCGGGCCTATCCCAGACTCACTGGGCAACCTCACCAACCTGCAGATTCTATCTCTGTGGAGCAACCAGTTGAGCGGGGAGCTCCCAGACTCGCTGGGCAATCTCTCCAACCTGCAGCAACTGTACTTGCGGAGCAATAGGTTTAGCGGGCCGATTCCAGACTTGAGCCGTCTCACCAACCTGAGAGAATTGCACCTGCACCATAACCAGTTGAGCGGCGAGATCCCGCCTTGGCTGGGTAACCTCACTAACCTGCAGGAACTGATCCTCGACGATAACCAGTTGACCGACGAGATCCCGGACTCCCTGGGCAACCTCACTAACCTGCGGTACTTGTTTCTATGGAGTAATCAGTTGACCGGGGAGATCCCGTCTTGGCTGGGTAGCCTCACCAATCTGCAGCAACTCTACCTTGATGATAACCAGTTGACTGGGGAGATTCCGGACTCGCTGGGTAACCTCACTAACTTGGAGCACCTGTATCTGTGGAGCAACCAGTTGACCGGGCCAATCCCAGACTCCCTGAGCAACCTCACCAACCTACAGTACTTGCACCTTGACCATAACCAGTTGAGCGGGGAGATCCCGTCTTGGCTAGGTAGGCACACGGACCTGCAGCAACTCTTCCTCGACGAGAACCAGTTCAGCGGGGAGATCCCTGACTCGCTGGGCAACCTCACCAACTTGGAGCACCTGTATCTGTGGGGTAACCAGTTAAGGGGGCCGATACCAGACCTGAGCCGCCTCACTAACCTGCAGTACCTGCACTTTGACCATAACGAGTTGAGCGGGCCGATCCCAGACCAGGGCAACCTTACTAACCTGCAACAACTCTACCTTGACGATAACCAGTTGACCGGAGAGATCCCGCCTTGGCTGGGCAGTCTGACCAACCTAGAGGAACTGTCTCTGTGGGGCAACGAGTTGACCGGGCCGATCCCAGACCAGAGCCGCCTCAACAACCTGACGCTCCTGTTTCTTTGGGGCAACCAGTTGACGGGAGAAATCCCTGCCTCGCTGGGCAGCCTCCGCCACCTGGAGACCCTGTCGCTGCGGAACAATATGCTGAGCGGGTCTATCCCAGAAGCGCTGGGCAACCTCACCGCGTTGCGGGCCTCACGCTTCGCGGGCAATTCGTTGACCGGCTGCGTGCCTTACGGATTGCGCTTCCTCTTGACCGCCGGAGAGGCTGAACCGGGCGTCCCGGCCCACGACTTCTTCAGCCCCGGCCTGAACTTGCCATTTTGCATGCTCAGCGGGCTGGCCCTCAGCCGCGTGACCCTCGAGCCGGCCTTCGCCAGTGGCACAGAGACCTATACCGCCTCTGTGGCCCACAACGTGATAGCCACGAGGGTGACGACGACGTTGAACGATACCAACTACACCATGTCCGTCATGAAGGGCACGGACACCTACACGAGCGCAGAATCAGTGCCGCTGGACGTGGGACCGAACGTGATCACCATCGCGGTCACCCCAGCGGATGGCACTCTCACGCAGACCTACACCGTGACGGTGACGCGTGAAGCCGGACCAACGCCTCCGGGACCGCTGTTCTCCGGCCAGATAGCCGGTGCGTCTAGCGTGACCGGAATGGTGGCGCCTGAGGGCACCACTCTCGGCCTCAACGGCGGCGCATACCAGCCGGGCGGTGTGTACGTGAATTTCCCTCCCACCACAGTGGACACTCCGGTGAACGTGAGCGTGTCAGTGAGCAACGAAATACCGAGTGACGTGACTGCGCCCAGCGGTACTACCCTGCTGCCCTTGACCGTCGACATCACTCCGGCGACTCCCCTCACCATGGGCGAGCCGTTGACCATTGAGATAAACCCAACGTCGGAACAGCTGGCAGCCGTAGGCGGTAACCTGAACCACCTCTCGGTGGGCGTGGTGACTCCTAAAGGCATCCAGACACTGCCGGTGCAGGTAGTGAACGACAGGCTGCTGGTTACCACCGACCGCCTCTCCAGGCTCGTCCTGCTTGCAGTCACGAAGCCCGGCCCGACCATGACCCAGCCACCTATGAACGATACCTCGTCCACTGGGCCGCTGCTGCAGTGGACGCAGCCGGCCGGCACTACCTGGTTCCAGGTACAGGTGATCCCCTTCAACGAAGACGGCCCTGGCATCAACCTGGTTATTGGCGACCGCGCTCAGGTGAGGGCTGCGCAGTACCAGGTCCTGGGCCCCAACTTCGGCAGCGCAGACCCCAGTTACGTGCTGCTGCCCGACATGACTTACCTCTGGCGGGTGCGCACTACCACGGTGACCACGAACCCCACGGAGGCAGACTGGAGCGCGTGGGCAGTGAGCAGCTTCAAGACGCCGCCGGCCAGCAGCAGCACCATCACCCCGGTGGCGCCGCCGGTCTTCGGGGAGGTGAGCACGCTCACGCCGACGTTGACCTGGGCGAACTCCAATGCCGCCGTGTTTTACTACGAGGTACAGGTAAGCAGGGACTACGCGTTCGGGCCGAACGCCTTCCTCTACAGTGAGTACGTGCACGGCGGAGCCAGCACGCCGCCCAACAGCTACGTGGTGCCAGCAGCCTTCCCGCTAGAAGCAGGCGAGATCTACTACTGGCGGGTGCGGCCGCGGATTCAGGGTGACGGCGCACCGCTGCCGTGGAGCACAACCTATGTGTTCTTGACGCCGAAGAAATAGGGTGCAGGCAAGCGGGCGAGATGTTTTATAAGGGCCCTTAGGTCGGCGATGGCCTGCTGTTCCGCCCTGTGCTCAGGGCGTTGGCGCTGCCATTGCCGCTTGGGCGGCAAACAAGACGAGTGTGTCTTCGTCTTTGGGCATGCAATTCCGCGTGGAGGTCATCGCCGTCAGGCCATAGGGTGACGCTAGCATGGCCTTACAAGGTTGATCGGGCCCTGAGGCACCCTTGAACTAGCTAAATAAATCAGACGAGCGGGAGGCGCATACTCCGAAATACCTCCCGCTTTTTTGTTGCACAACAGCATAGCACCAGCGCCCAGACCTGCTACGAATGGCCGCGCCGCGTGGGCGGAGACTGCCCGCCGCCTCGGAACTTTCCCTTACACGGTATGGCGTTGGTGGAAGGGCGCAGTGCGTCCCAACGCTCAGCACATGCTGGCGCTGCGGGAGATGGCCGACGCCCTGAGCCTCGGTCATCTGTTCACCAACTGAGGCGACGCGAGACGCCGAGCGACTGCGACCGCAGCGGCTGGAACTGGAGTCCGTATGTGACGCTGTTAGGGCAATTATACCAGTCCCGGCCCAAACTTACACTAACTTCACGGAAAATCGCCAATTTTCTCACGTCCATCTTACACCTCTCCAGTAAAGTGGAGTACGCAGGGTCCCCCCGCGCGTGTGCAAATACAACGCAAGGAGGAGAGTCATGACCAATGCAATGCCAAACTTCAGTATTTCCTTTTGGGCAGCGTGGACGAGGCTGGCCCAGTTCCTCGCGGCCAGCGGCCTGATGGCCGTCTTCCCGGCCCCGCAGGCCCACGCCCAGGGGGTGGAGACGACGGACGTGGAGCTCAGAACCGCTACGCTCACGGTGGGGGGGACTTTCCGAGAATACTCCTCTGTGGATAACTATGGTTCGATCACTTCGACTTCCATGTCGTTTCCTTCGAACAGCTACACGATTGGCGGTCTCGGATACTCCACCATCACGAACAGACTCGAACTGAGACTGAATCCCCGGCCCCAGTCAAACGAGTACGACGATTTGATGCTGGTGGTCGGCAACAGGCGGTTTGCCTTTTCCAGCGCAGGAGCCACTAACAGCGGCACCAATAGTAAGGTCTTCCGTTGGTTTAACTGCAGCCTTTCGTGGGCAGAGATTGCCCGCCGCCTGGGGACCTATCACCCCTACACCACAATGGCAGACCCCCGGCTCAACGTTGCCCAGACCACCATCCAAACATAAGAGTGTAATCTGATGCGCAAAAGCATCTTCACCAGCAGGGTGGCCGCACTGGCCCTCTTTGCCGTTGTTGGCCTTGTTTCCGCCCTCGCGCCCTCTATTGCATCCCTAAACCTGGCCCGCGCCCACTCGCCAGGCGGCGCCGCCCTCACCGCGCTGACGGTGACCGCGGGGGGGACAGCGCAGACGCTCACGCCGATGTTCAACAGCGCGGTGTATTCCTACACGGTCCGCGTAGACAACAGCGTGGCCCAAGTTACCGTCTCGGGCACGCCGGACGGCGACGGCACGGTGACCGCGGACCAGCAAGTGAACCTGCCTGCAGTGGGCGCAAAACGCGTCATCGTGGTGGTGACCCATACGGACAGCGGGACGACGACGCAGACCTATACCGTGCTGGTGAGCCGCGAGGGGACGGACGACCCATGCGACGGCGGCGGCTACAACCCAACGCCCACGGCGGTAGCGGTTGCGGCCGTGCCTATCGTGGTCGAGTCCACGACCGACGACTACTTCGTGCTCTACGTGAGCCACGATATGGACGGCACGAACCTGGATCTGCCGGTCCTGGTGAATAAGGGCGAAGCCGGGACGACCACACTCGCCGAGAACGTGTCGGCGCCTCCCAAGGAGCGCTACCGGGTAGAGAAGTACCTGATTGCCGACCCAGCCGACGTGGACCGGGATTGCATCGACGACATCACCGAACTCGAAGACCCCTTGGGCATGAACCCGGTGAACCCCGCCACTGCTATTGAACCCAGCGACGGGGCCGTGGTCCTGCCCGATCCGAAAACATTCACGACGCTCGCCTACCGCCAGAGGGAACTCAAATTCGTTCTGCTCGACATGGACACTGACCGCCCACGTGTCTATTTTCAGAACACCAAGACGCACTTGATACATGAGGACTTCATGGAGGCCGTAGGCCTCGATAGGGAACAGGGCTTGCTGATTAGGGGTGAGATCCTCTATGAGCCGGGACTCGTTGCCCCCGATGGCAGCCGGGGTGTCTACCGTTACCTGATGTATGGTTATGACCCCTTCAGCATTGCTGATCTCGCATATTCTTTACTCGCGGCCAGCATGCCGCTGCTTCAGGATAACTTGTCCTATCACATACGAAACCCTTTCCTTCAGCGTCTCCAGCATGACCTACCGCTCTACGATGCATCCCGAATAGACCTTCTATTCGACAAAGACATTGCCACCAAGGATGGTTTCGTCGGGCTCAACGATGGCGTAGGGTACGGACAGTTGCGCCTCATGGATTTGGAAGACCTTCCCCAATCCCGCGACGTGGTGATTTACAGGTCGCTGCCCAACGAACTTCCCCGCGTCGCCGGCATCATCACCACGGTGCCCCAAACGCCGCTGTCCCACGTCAACCTGCGTGCCATTCAAGACGGTATTCCCAACGCCTTCATCCGCGATGCCCTAGACAACACTGCCATCGCGTCTCTTCTCGGCAGCTACGTCCACTACAGTGTGACCGACAGCAGATGGGACCTGCGCGCCGCTACCCGCGAGGAAGTCGATGCGCACTACGAATCGTCCCGACCTACCACGCCCCAGACGCCGCAGCGAGATCTCTCCGTCACCAAGATCACGCCCCTCAGCGACATCGGCTTCGATGACTGGGACGCGTTCGGCGTTAAGGCGGCCAACGTGGCCGTGCTGGGGACCCTCGATTTCCCGGAGGGCACCGTCCCCGACGGGTTCGCCATCCCGTTCTACTTCTACGACGAGTTCATGAAACACAACGACTTCTACACCCGCATCGAAACCATGCTGGCAGACCCGAACTTCCAGGACGATTACGACATACAGGAGTCCCAGCTCGCAGAGCTGCGCGACGACATTGAGGACGCGGAGACACCCGCGTGGATACTCACGGCGCTGGCCGAGATGAATACGTCGTTTCCTGACGGAATCAACCGTCGTTACCGGTCCAGCACCAACAATGAGGACCTGCCCGGATTCAACGGCGCGGGACTCTACGACTCCAAATCCCAGAAGCCGTCGGAAGACGAGGATGACCTCGCCAAGTCCCTCAAAGAGGTATACGCCAGCCTGTGGAACTTCCGCGCCTTCACCGAACGCGACTTCCATCGCATCGATCATCTGGAGGCAGCGATGGGGATACTGGTGCATCCCAGCTACCAGGACGAACTGGTCAACGGCGTCGCCGTCAGCTTTGACCTCACCACCGATTGGGAGGGGAGGTACTACGTCAACAGTCAGGTGGGCGAGGACCTGGTCACCAATCCCAACGAGCTCTCTTACCCGGAAGAGATTCTGTTGAACCTCGTTGGGCCGCCCAGAATTCTTGGCACCTCCAATCAGGTGCCGCCGGGGCGGCTCCTCATGACCGACGCCCAACTAGACCAATTGCGAGAGAGCCTCACCACGATCCATGACTACTTCGAGAGGTTGTACAACCCCGGACCCGACGAACCGTTCGCCATGGAAATCGAGTTCAAGATCACCAGCGAGAATGTCTTGGCGATCAAGCAGGCCCGCCCCTGGGTCTTTGGCTCAGCAGAAACGGTAACCCCACCGACGACGAACCAGGCCCCTATGTTCACCGACGGCGCCAGTACAACCCGCAGTGTGGCCGAAACCACCACCGCGGGCGTGCACATCGGCCTGCCCGTCACAGCCACGGACCCCAACGACGACACCCTGACCTACTCCCTGGACGTCCCCAGCCAGGCCACCTTCAACATGGTCGCCACTACGGGCCAGTTGCGGACCAAAGCCGCTCTGGACTACGAAACTGGGACCCACACCTACACCGTGACCGTCACCGCCACGGACCCGGCCAGCCTGTACGACACTATCGAGGTCACCATCACCGTCAACAACCTCGACGAAGCCGGGACGGTCACGCTGTCGTCGCTGCAGCCCATCGAGGGAACCCCGCTGACCGCTACTCTGGACGATCCCGACGACGTGAGTGGCAGCGCGACTTGGTTGTGGGCGGGTTCCCCGAACGGCAGCTCCTCCTGGACCCCCATCAGTGGGGCAACTACAGACTCCTATACGCCGGTTACCGCCGATGTAACCCGCTTCCTGCGGGCCACCGCCTCCTACACCGATGGAGAAGGGTCGGGCAAGAGCGCCGAAGGGGTCTCCGCCAACGTGGTGCAGGCAGCGCCGGCGCCGCTGAATGAGCCGCCCGTGTTCTCGTCCAACACCGCTGCGCGCGACGTGGACGAGAACACGCCCGCGGATACGAACATCGGCGAGCCCGTCGAGGCCACCGACCCCGAGGACGATACCCTGACCTACTCCCTGGACGTCCCCAGCCGGGCCACCTTCAACATTGTCGCCACTACGGGTCAGTTGCGGACCAAGGCCGATTTGGACTTTGAAACGACCGCTACTTACTCCGTCACCATCACCGCCACCGACACGGCAGGCGCCACTGGCACCATTACCGTCACCATCACCGTCAACAACGTCGATGAACCCGGCACGGTCACGCTGTCGTCGCTGCAGCCTCAGGTCAGATTCCAGCTCACCGCTACGCTGGACGATCCCGACAAAGTGAGTGGCAGGGTGGACTGGTCGTGGGCGCGTTCTCAGAACGGGACCTCCTCCTGGACCCCCATCGTTGGGGCAACCTCAGCCACCTATACGCCGATTACCGCCGATGTGGGCGACTTCCTGCAGGCCACTGCCTCCTACACCGATGGAGAAGGGCCGGGCAAGAGCGCCCAGGCCGTCTCGACCAATAGAGTGCAGGCAGCGCCGGTGGCGCCGAATGACCCGCCGATCTTCGACGAGAGCCCGTCCACGTCGCGCGACGTGGACGAGAACACGTCACCGGGCGAGGACATCGGCGAGCCCGTCGCGGCCACCGACCTCGAGGACAACGACCGCCTGACCTACTCCCTGGACGCCGACGGCGCGGCCTCCTTCGACATTGGCTCCACCGACGGCCAGTTGCGGACCAAGGCCGACTTGGACTTTGAAACGACCGATTATTACTCCGTAACCGTAACCGCCACCGACACGGCAGGCGCCACCGGCACCATCAGCGTCACCATCGACGTCAACAACCTCGACGAAGCCGGGACGGTAACGCTGTCGTCACAGCAGCCCCTCGTCGCTATCCGGTTTACCGCTACGCTGGATGAACTCGACGACGTCTTTGGCCGCGTGACCTGGTCGTGGGAGCGTTCTCAGAACGGCACCTCCTCTTGGACCCCCATCAATGGGGAAACTTCAGACACCTATACGCCGGTTGCCGGCGATGTGGGCGACTACCTGCGAGCCACCGCCTCCTACACCGATGAAGAAGGGCCGGACAAGAGCGCACAGGCGGTCTCCGCCAACGCGGTGGAGGTGGCGCCGGGAAGGAACAAGCCGGTGCTCAGGGAGTACCCGACCGCGACGCGCAGCGTCGCAAGGAACACGCCCGCGGGCAGGAACATCGGCGCACCCTTCTTGGCCACCGACGCTGACAACGACGCCCTGACCTACAGCCTGGGCGGCCCCGACGCGGCCGAATTCGACCTTAACAGGTCCTCCGGCCAGTTGCTGACCAGGGCCCCGCTGACCGGCATCAACAGGACCAGCTACGAAGTCTTAGTGTCGGTCAGCGACAGCAAGGATGACTTCGGCAACCCCGACACGGCGATCGACACCTGGACCCGGGTGACGATCAACGTCACCACCACCACCACCACCACCTCATCGGGTAGCAGCGGTGGCGGAGGAGGAGGTGGCAGCGACCGCCCTGCCCAAACGCCAACCCCAACGCCTACACCGAGCCCAACGCCTACGGCGACCCCAACGCCTACCGGACCGCAGTTCTCCGGCGTGATTGCCGCGGAGCCCAGCGTGACTGCAACGGTGGTACCTGAGGGCACCACCCTGGGCCTCAACGGCGGCGCAGACCAGCCGGGCGGCGTCTACGTGAACTTCCCGCCCACCGCGGTGGCCTTGCCGATGAACGTGAGCGTGTCCGTGAGCAACGAAGTGCCGAGCGACGTGGCTGCGCCCAGCGGCACCACTCTGCTGCCCTTGACCATCGACATCACTCCGGAAACCCCGCTCACCCTGGGCACGCCGCTGACCATAGAAATCAACCCCACGCCGGAGCAGCTGAAGGCCGCAGGCGGTGACCTGAACAACCTCTCGGTGGGCGTGGTAACCCCCCACGGCATTGTGATGCTGCCCGCGCAGGTGCTGCACGGCAGGCTGGTGGTGACCATCGATCACCTCTCCACCTTCGTCTTGTTGGCCATCACCGATCCCTGCCCCATCCTGACGCAGCCGCCTATGGGCGATGCCTCGTCCATAGGCCCGCTGCTGCAGTGGACGCAGCCGCCGCGCACTACCTGGTTCCAGGTGCAGGTGATCCCCTTTAACGAGGACGGCCCCGGCATCAACCTGGTTATCGGCGACGGCGCCCTGGTGCAGGCCGCGCAGTACCAGGTCCGGGGCCCCAACTTCGGCAGCGCCGACCCCAACTACGTGCTGCTGCCCGATATGACCTACCTCTGGCGAGTACGCACTACCACGGTGCTGACGAACCCCACGGAGGACGACTGGAGCGCGTGGGCAGTGAGCAGCTTCAAGACACCGCCAGCCAGCAGCAGCACCATCACCCCGGTAGCGCCGCCGGCATTTGGGGAGGTAAGCACGCTCACGCCGACGTTGACCTGGGCGAACTCCAACGCCGCCGTGTTTTACTACGAGGTACAGGTAAGCAGGGACTACGCGTTCGGGCCGAACGCCTTCCTCTACAGTGAGTACGTCCACGGCGGAGCCAGCACCCCGCCCAACAGCTACGTGGTACCCGAAGCCTTCCCCATAGAAGCGGGCGAGATCTACTACTGGCGCGTCCGGCCGCGGATTCAGGGCGACGGCGACCCGCTGCCGTGGAGCACAACCTATGTGTTCTTGACGCCGAAGGAATAGGGTGTCGGGCAACGACGTGTTGCTGCTAACGCGCAGCGAAGCCGAAGAGATGGAGCATTGTTGGAGTTGGTGGAGACGGGGGGGAGTTGAACCCCCCGTCCAAAAAGGGTAGCCCGGCATTTACTACAAGCTTAGTCGGTGCTTTGTTTACTCACCTGGTCCGCCACCGACAGCGTCTCAGGGAGCGAGTCGATGGTCTTTTGCCAGCGGCCTCGACACTCCGCTAACAGCACCCCGACATTGTGGCGCCGCGTATCCACCCATCGGGGTGAGGTGGAAGGCGACGTCGCTGCCTAGTTAGGCAGCGAGTGCGTATCTGGTTTCGCCAGTTACAATTTTTGCCGGTTGATTTACGAGACGGTTACCGGCACCTCGGCTTGCAATGGCAGCAGCCAGCCTCCCTGTCGAGACCCTGCGTCCCCATGACACTAGTATAGCATAGAAGTAAGTTATGTCGAGTAATTAGCCTTATCGCGCGGGCGTCGCTTCCCGCCGTACCGCGCGGGCAATGTCACGGTCTGCATCCCGCTTGGCGATAGCGTCTCGCTTATCATACTCACGCTTGCCGCGCGCCAGACCCAACTCCACCTTGGCTCTATCGTCCTTCAGATACAGCTTGAGTGGCACAAGTGTCAATCCTTGGGCATGCACTTTGCGCGCCAACTCGTGAATCTCTCGTCGGTGGAGCAGCAGCTTCCGCCTGCGCGTAGGCTCGTGGTTGAAGCGGTTGGCGCTATCGTAGCGCGCAATGTGGGTATTAAGCAGCCACGCCTCACCATTTTCGATGGTTGCGTAGCCTTCCTTCAGGTTTACCATGCCCGCGCGGATGGACTTTATCTCCGTGCCAGTAAGGACAATCCCCGCCTCAAATGTGTCCAAGACATGATAGTCGTGGTGAGCACTGCGGTTGACTGCAATCGTTTTGATGGGCATATATGCCACCCTACTGCTTAAGGAGCAGGCGTCGCGACTGCGGTAGCTTCAGGCGTGGGTGAAACGGTTGGCGCAGGAGTTGGCGGCGGAACGGGGAGCTCCTCACCATTGATCTGTGCCTGCAGTGCCTTGATGGCATACTCCATCTGGAGGTCTATCCCGTTGCTAAGACTCTCTTCCGTGTGCCGCACCTCTATGTCCGGCTCCAGGCCGTTACCCTCTATGAGGCGGCCACTAGGGGTTAGCCAGCGGCCAATGGTGACATAGAGGGCAGAGCCATCGCTCAGCTCTCGCAGGTGGTTGACACTGCCCTTGCCAAAGGTGCGGGTGCCAATGAGCAGCGCACGTTTTCGATCTTGCATCGCGCCGGCCAGCAGTTCGCTGCCGCTGGCAGACCCTTGGTTTACTAAGATAACCGTAGGGAGGTCGGTGGCGTCGGAGTTAACATGCAAGGGCAACTCCTTGCGGTTGCCATCGCGGTCGACCTGATAGCCAGCCAATCCCCCGCTTAGGAAGTGGCTCACCGATACCACGGTGGTGTCCAGTAGCCCGCCAGGATTGTTCCGCACATCTAAAACAATACCCGTAGCGTTCTCAGCAACTGCCCGCTGAATCATGTCATGGAGCTCCGTGCCGGTCCGCTGAGAGAATTGCACAATCCGTATGTGGGCAAACCCTTCCGGCAACATGCGGAACAACACACTGTTGGTCCGAATCTCCGCTCGCACTACTTCCACAAGGACCGACTCTTGGGCATCCTTGTGTTGGATGAGAAGCGCCACTTTTGTGCCGCGGGGACCTTTAACCTTTGTGACTGCGTCTGCAAGACTCAAGCCTCGGGTCGATTCGCCGTCAATCTCGAGGATGGAGTCACCGGAAAGGATGCCCGCCTCTTCCGCCGGAGACCCAGGCAAAGGCGCGATCACAGTCAAGACGCCGTCCACGAGCGCCACGCTCGCGCCGATGCCTTCGTAGCTCCCACGGATGTCCGACCGCTCGGCGCGATAGTTCTCAGCATCGATATAGCTGGTGTGGGGGTCGTCAAGCGCGGCAATGATGCCTTCCAGCGCGCCGCGTCGCAGCTCTTTCGCGTCCATGGTGGAGGCATCCACAAAGTCTTCGTTCAGGATGTCCCACACTTCCTCAATGAGGGCAAACTCCGGCGGCAATGAAGCGCCGCTCAGCCCGGGTATGGGGAAGCTCTGTACCTGGCTGCTAGGCGAGGGCGATTGGCCCATTACGCCCTGAAGATAGCCGGCGCCAAAAGCGCCCGCCACTACGCCCACTACCAGGAAGACAACGAGGGTAACGTTGATATACCGCAACATACTCTTGCCGATACTACTTAACTTGACGTTGTTATGTTCCATTCTAGCATAGCGAAACGTCGGCCCATAGCTACGCGCCTCGCCCTTGTTGGCAACGGCATTTTATAACGCCTCGTTTAGCCGCTACGGAGCGCTTGCACAGACCTGCGTTAAAGACTGAAGAGGCGCGGGTGTACTCGGCTTTTCTCCGCTGAGATGATAGATTCCACCTGCGCCACCGCTTTATCTAGCTCCCCTTGTGTATTGGTGACTAGATAATCGAACTTGGGGATCGTCCCTATTTCCTGTTTGGCGGTCTCCATACGTAATGTCAGTTCGGCGGGAGTCTCAGTCTGACGGCTGGACTGGCGCTGCAACAACTCGTCCATTGTAGAGGGGGCTATGAAGATGGTGATTGCTTGAGGAATCAGCCGCTTAATGGTAGCCGCTCCCTGGATATCCACCTTCACTATGACATCTTGCCCGTTGACGATCCCTTTGCTTAGCTCCGACTTAGGAACACCGTAGTAGTGATCGTAGACCTGCGCATACTCCAGCAGTTCACCATGATCAATCATCTCTTTGAAGCGATCATCAGAGTAATAGTGGTAGTGAACGCCATCCACTTCTCCCGGCCGGGGAGCACGGGTAGTGGCCGTTACCGGATACGTGCGCTTTGGATCCCGGGATTTGAGCTGGTCTAGTAAAGCATCCTTGCCGACGCCAGAAGGGCCGGACACCACAAACAGCAGTGGCGAACTCCTAGGCGGGGCTATTTCTTGGTTGTTTTGCGTCATTGCTGGACGATTTGCATAGCGCAACGCCGATTGTGGAGACAAGGCCTCTTCTTACAACGATCATGCCGTTACCAAACCGCAAAACAGCGGACTGCCGGTTAACGGCGAGGCTTGTCTTTATCTTCCGTTTCTTGCTTGCGCATAAGCTGTATAATCCGGCTCCCCATGAGCATTTCCGTCATGTGCTCCCCCGCAGAGAAGGTGGCCTCGCCCTCGGAGTCGGCGTTTCTCCCCATTCTGCCAAGGACCCAGCGATCTCTGGTTATCTGAGCTTGCTCAAAGACAGCCATTAACTGCTCAGGAGATTCCTCCAGCGCCTGCCTAAGCTCTTGCAACACTTCCATATACCCGTCCAGCCAGCGGACAATGCCGGCTTTGTTCGTGGTCGCAATGCCTCGACTCAACTCAAGGTCGCTGGACGCAAGACGTGAGGTGTCCCTGAAGCCGGAGGAGGCTAGTTTAGACATCTCTTGCCAGGAAGGGCTTCGGGAGATAAGGGTCATTAAAGCAGTAGAGAGAAAGAGGGGCAGATGGCTTATGCCGCCCACCATAATATCGTGCTCCTCCGCTTCTACGTAGTAGGGCGTTGCGCCCAGGGAAAGAATCATTCCGGTCACAAGCTCTGCGGCAGGTTTAGAGGCCGTTGCTGAAGGCACTAAACAATACGCGGCGTCTCTGAAGAGGTCAACCCGAGCGTTGTCCATACCCCCCACTTCAGCGCCGGCCATGGGATGCCCGCCGATAAAGTGCACCGTGGAAGGCAGATACTGCTCCGCCCACCGCATCACTTCCACTTTGGTGCTGGCTACTTCTGTAACCACGGCTCCTTCAGCAAGCAGAGGAGCTATGTTTTCAAAGGTCTCCTGCATCACCTCGATAGGCGTGGCAACGATGACCAGCGCCGCATTCTCCAATGCGAGCTCAATGTCCCGCTCCGTCCTATCCACAGCGCCCCTGCGCTTGGCAGTGTTCACTGCGTCGAAGGAGATGTCGTACCCCATGACTTCTATATCGGTGAACTTTGCTGCTTTAATAGCGAGCCCCATAGAGCCGCCGATGAGTCCCAGACCTATGATAGTGATGCGATCCACTCTTGTTACCTCTCTCTTGGTCGCTGGCCTAATGCGGTTGCTGCATCGTGTTCCAGCTTACAACGGTCTCCCTACCACAACCAGGGAGAGTGTGCGGACCACAGGCCCAAGGATGTCCCACATACTGAATTGAATGAAGGGAAGATAGCTCAGAAGGAGCAGACTTAGCAAGAGTCCCGGCCCATACGGCTCCAGCTTCGCAAAGCGCACCCCCATATGACGGGGCAGCAGTCCAGCCGCCACTCTGAATCCATCCAGCGGCGCAAGGGGAATCAGGTTGAATACCGCCAGGATCAGGTTGTAGAAGATGAGCACCCCTACGATGTCTGCCAAAACCCAACTCAACGACAACTGAGAGAAGGGCGTGTAGGTGAACGGGGCATGCCAAGCCATCAAACCTAGACGAATAGGCAACGAGAGGATAAATACAAACAGCAGGTTAGACGCAGGACCTGCCAGCGCCACTAATGCGCCACCAAGACGGGGGCCAAGGCGCAGCCAGAACGGGTTGACCGGCACCGGCTTGCCCCAGCCAAAGCCTACCACCAGAAGCATTACTGCACCGGCCGGGTCGATGTGGCGGACTGGATTAAGGGTTAAGCGTCCCAAGCCCTTAGCAGTACGGTCGCCCTGCCAGGTAGAGATGAGCGCATGGCTCGCCTCATGCACCGTAATCGCCAGCAACAGTGACGTGATCGTAATGGCCATCACGCGCATAAAGAGCACGGGGTCGGCCATCAAGAGCTGCCAATTGCCTAAGAGCATATGCCTCTATCTACCTTGAGATGTAGCATATCACGTCTCTTGGGAAAGAAAGCCGCCTTAACTGCAAATCCCTCCCTATGCTTCCCCGAATTGCGCTCTGCAGAAGGCTACATTGACAAAGCAGGAACAGGCTACGTAGGATAGGGGAAATAGAGAGTACCAACGGTTAGACAATCCAGGAGGCGGCATGGCTATTGGACTTGCGGAATCGTTAACCCTTTCCGACGCTGCTATGAAGTTCTTAATGCAGCTTCCCCCGGAAGCTCGCACTAACGGGCAGGCGGAGGTTACCAGATTTGTACGCTGGCTAGGCGGCCACCGGGCCATGCAAAGCTTATCTGCACACGAGGTATCCGGCTACATGGAGACGCTGGGCCATAATGTGAAGAACCTGGACAAGAAGGTTGACCCTATAAAGATGTTCTTGGCCTACGCCAAGAAGCAAGGCTATGCAGACACAAACCTCGGCACCAGCCTACGAGTCCCCAAGAACGCTTCCCGCGGCTCTATCAAAACCCAGACGCTACAGACCACTGAGATGGTACAACTCACCCCGGAAGGCTATCAGCAAACGCTGTCAGAGCTAGAAAACCTCAAGGCGGAGCGTCCTAGGATTGCTGAAACACTCCGCCAAGCTATGGCCGACAAAGACTTCCGTGAGAACGCCCCTTTAGACGCCGCACGAGACCAGCAAGCACACATCGAAGCCAGGATCAGGGAGCTGGAAGGGCTTATCAAACGAGCAGAAATGCTCCCTTCCGATACCCCTCAAGCCACGAAGATCCAGATTGGCACCACTGTAGACCTCTCCGACCTCTCCACTAGCTCCGATTTCCGCGTCACCCTCGTTCACTCCCACGAAGCTAACGTGACCCTAAGCAAAGTCTCTATCTCCTCGCCGCTGGGCAAGGCCCTCATTGACCATGTCTCGGGCGAAGAGGTGGAGGTAGTAGCGCCAGCGGGTATGATCAAGTACCGCATCCGGGCAGTGGAGCCCAACAATTAACCTACGGGCTGCCCTTTCCCACCACAGGGACTCCGCCTCAACGAATCTCCTCACCGCATCGCTCATCCTGGTCCTAGGCTTTCTAGGAAGCAGGGTTTTGGGCCTTATACGCAATGCGGCGCTTGCAAGCACCTTTGGCGCAGGCCCAGAACTAGACGCCTATCTTGCCGCCTTCCGTCTTCCTGACGCCATCTTTCAACTAGTAGTGGGCGCAGCGCTGGCAAGCGCCTTCATACCCACGTTTACCGCCACCTTCACCAAAGCATCGCCCGAGGCTGCCTGGCGGCTTGCGAGCGCCGTCCTGACCTGGTTCACCCTAGCGGGCGCCCTCTGCACCGCAGTCGCCTTTGTGGCTGCGCCGTGGATTATGCCGCTCCTTGTGCCGGGGTTCTCAGCAGCAGACCAATCGCTCACCATCGCCCTCACTCGAGTCATGCTTGCATCCTCTATCTTCTTCTGCGCCTCCGTAGTGCTCACAGGCATACTCAACGCACGGTTCAGCTTTCTGCTGCCTGCCCTCTCCCCTCTGCTCTACAACCTCAGCATCATTGCGGGCGTGCTATGGCTTGTAGAGCCAATGGGAGTGTTTGGCCCTGCCTTGGGCGTCACCGTTGGCGCGCTGTTGCACCTTCTGGTGCAGGTTCCCGCTTTGCCAACCGTAGGCATGCGATATTTTCTCAGGGCCAGCCCGCTGACGTCCGGCGTGGCGGAGGTGCTCAAGCTCATGGCCCCGCGAGTGCTCACGCTGGCAAGCGTCCAGATTAACCTGGTAGTGACTATGCTTTTGGCATCCACGCTTGCTCCCGGCGCTATAACGGCGCTTAGCTATGCGTGGTCGGTGACAATGCTCCCCTTAGGCGTCCTTGGGATGGCGCCTGCAACTGCGGCCTTCCCCACACTGGCCTACGCCGCTGCTGAAGGGGACTGGGCGCGTTTACGTGGGCTGCTCACCACAGGGCTCAGGCTGGTGCTATTCGTAGCCATCCCTACAACGGTAGGGCTCATGGTGGCACGCTATCCATTGGTCACGCTGCTCTTTGAGCGGGGCAACTTCGATAGCACATCCACTAGTCTCACCGCCACCGCCCTGCTCTTCTTCTCAGTAGGATTGCTAGCGCACGTAACCTTGGAAGTGGTTTCTAGGGGCTTCTACGCGCTCCAGAACACCAGGATACCGTTACTGTTTGCCCTAGGCGGGATGCTTGCCCACGCGGCATTGAGCCTAGTGTTGATCGCGCCTATGGGCCTTGCAGGACTCGCCCTCGCCACCTCTCTCTCAGCAACGCTGGAAGCAGGTGGACTCTCCTTGGCGTTGGGGCAGCGCCTTGGCGGGCTGGAATGGGGAGCGTTAATCATGTCCGCCGCTAAAACTAGTGTAGCGACGCTCGTGATGGGAACGGCGGTCTACGCACTGCTTTCGTGGCTTAGCAATCCGGTGGACACCGCCAGCGCAGCGGCGCACGTAGTGGCTGCGGGAGCCTTAGGTGGAGCGATCTTTGTGGGGGTGGCGGTTATACTTCGAAGCGCCGAACTGGAAATAATGTGGCGTCAACTATTCAGCCTACGGAGGCAACGCCTTGGCGCAAACTAACTTACTCCGGCGCATCCACCACCAACTTATAGCCCACATTCACTACCGTTTCTACACGGCACTGGCTGCTCATAGTAAGCTTGACCCGCAAGCGGCGGATGTAAACGTCTATTGTACGGAGACCATAGTTCCCCGCTTCACCCCAAATGGAGGCCAGCAAGATGTCGCGGGTGATTACCCGGCCTTGGTGGAGCATAAGGTGCTGCAGCAAGGCATACTCCTTGCGGGTGAGGTGGACCCGGTTCCCCTGTACGCGGGCGCTGTGATCTGCGGGCTCAAGCGCAACATCCCCTAGAACCAGCACAGAGCTAAGGGTACTGCTACTGATGGGATCCTCCCTCCTAGCCCGTCTGGCTAAACACGATTGACCCGCAAGATACGCTATCCTTACTCAGTGGGTCTTACATTGAGCATAAGCTGGGGGTGTTACAGCCTAATTTCAGCCATATGAAGCACTTGTTACAAATACATGACGTTCACACTAGCTAGAAGCGGAGTACTATACGAGAGTCTGCTAAAGCGAGGCCGTTGCTGAGTAAACGCGCGCTACACTACGGCTACGGCGGCAGCATCTTCCCAAGAGGATAGACCATGCCACGGGAGAGAGAATAGCTAGTGGAATCCTTACTAGCCAAGTTGCGCAGCATACCGCTGGTGCGACTAGCGCTTTATTCCGCACTAGGGCTGCTGTTCCTGGCCGCAGGGGCTGGCTGGGCAGTGGGGGTTTCAACCCTTCTTGGGAGGTCTCAGCCCGAGGACACGATTGGGTCACCGCCCGTGCCTATCGTCTTCCCAACCGGCACCGTGACGATTGCTACCGATCCTAATTCAACGCCACAGCCCACACCCACGCTGCCGCCCACACCCACGCAGATAGTGCTGCCGACTCTTTTGCCGGTTACCGTCACGCCCATCCCAGAAACGGTGACCCCATCACCAATCGGCAGCCCCGCGCGCACCGGCACCGCGAGCGTTACTGCATCGCCGTCTGCAGGTGTAGGAACGGGAACCCCGTCACCAACCGGCAGGCCAGCACGCACCGGCACCGCGAGCGTCACTGCATCGCCGTCTGCAGGTGTAGGAACGGGAACCCCATCACCAACCGGCAGCCCTGCGCGCACCGGCACCGCGAGCGTCACTGCATCGCCGTCTGCAGAAGCAGGGGATGGAACGCCAAGGGCGACGCGCACCGGTACGGTCGAAGCTACCGAGACGGGTACTCAGACGCCTAACGGCTCGGCTACACCGACTCCAGCGCAGACGACCGTAACGCCAACGTCTGGCGTCACTCCGGTGGCATCACCAAGTCCCCAAGCTACGGAGGCACCGACGGCTACTTCAGCTACGCCAACCGCAGTGATAGTGTTGCCAACTGCCGGTGTCGCGCCCTAAGTAAGCTGCTTTATCGCCTGCTGCTGGCTGGCAAAGAGCTCGCGAATCCCTGTATGGGCTAGGGCCGTCAACTCATCCATTGCAGCTCGAGAGAAGGGTTGCCGCTCCGCGGTACCCTGCACTTCCACGTAATCGTCGTTGCTAGTCATCACCACGTTAAAGTCCACGTCCGCCGCGGAGTCCTCCTCGTAGCAGAGATCGAGCATTGGCTGACCGGCCACAATACCTACGCTAACTGCGCCAACTGCCCAGCGTAGCGGGACTGTAGCCAGGGACTCCTGTTTAACTAGACGATCCATCGCCTGCCACAGCGCCACGTAGGCGCCGGTGATCGCGGCGGTCCGAGTGCCGCCGTCCGCTTGAATGACATCGCAGTCAACGAAGAAGCTGCGCTCGCCCAAGGCTTTGAGATCGGTTACGGCGCGCAGCGAACGGCCGATAAGCCGCTGCACTTCATGAGTCCGACCGCCCACCCTACCTTGAGTGGCCTCTCGAGTAGTGCGCTGCGGCGTGGCGCGAGGGAGCATGGAATACTCCGCTGTGACCCACCCTTGATTCTGCCCGCGCAAGAACGGAGGTACCCGGTCTTCTACGCTCACCGAGCACAGGACGCGCGTGCGGCCCATCTCGATAAAGGCTGATCCCTCTGCAAATTCTAAATAGCTGGGGGTTATCTTCACCGGCCGCAACTGATCCATCATCCGGCCGTCAATCCGTTCTGTCATGGCACCGCCTTGTACTGCTTCTCCAGCGGCTGAGTATACCATCCACGCCTGCAGGAACGACAGCAGGTACACTAGGATTATTCAAGCGTACGCGGGCGGGTGCCGCGTATAGCTATCCCCTCCTCATTAAGACGCATCTCTATGGAACCGTCCTTATCCGTGCGCAGCACCCGGATGGGCGAAATGCGCTCTAACACCGCCGCCGTAGGGTGCCCGAAGCGGTTGTCCGCGCCAACCGAAATAACTGCCACTGCGGGATTCACGGCTGCGATGAAGTCCTCTGTGCTGCTGGTATTGCTGCCGTGATGGGCAACTTTCAGCACGCTGCTGGGGAGCTGATGGCGCTCCAAGAGTAACAGCACTTCTTGCGGCGCTTCGATGTCCCCGGTGAGCAGGACTGACTGGCCGTGGGCAGATACTTTGAGCACCAGGCTTGAATGGTTAGCCACTGCGCTAGGGCTTGGTTCGAACCCAACCGGCGGGTGCAACACCTCTATCTCCACATCCTTCAGCGACAACCGAACACCCGCAACGGCGCGCAGACGCCGGATGCCTCGCTGGTCCAGCTCCGCAGCCCATTGGCGGTACTCTGGGGTCTCACTCGTGGCCGGCCCTTCCAAGACCACGCCCACGTTGTACCGTCGCACCACTTCCAGGAGGCCTGTCAGGTGATCACGATCGGGGTGGGTGAGCACTATAACTTCGATAGTGCGGTCCAATAACGACAAGCTTGCTCCTAGCTCCTGGAGCAGCGCCGCTGGACCCGGTCCGCCATCGATGAGCACCTGCTGACCCTGGGAAGTTTGCAGCAGCATAGCATCACCTTGCCCAACATCCAGGAACGTAATACGCACCTCGTCGTGATTGCTGCTCCACAGCAAGCCGGTGTACAGCAGCAGCAGCGCTACCAGCGCCCAGGCGGCCGTCTCGGCCCGGGAAGAAGGCCACCACCGGAACAGTAGCCCGAGGTCAGCGCCCTGCGCCTGAGCGCGATCTACAGCTGATCTCTGCTGCAGCCAGCGATGGACAGCCCACAGTGCGGCACTGAGCGCAGCTAGATAGACTATGCCCCAAACAGGATGGATTGGTGGGGTTTCCACGGCAGCGCCAGGCAGAGCTGCCCCTATCTGCACCACCAGCAGCATAAAGCTGGCCGAGAACCACGTTGGCAGCGCCACAAGCCCCGCAACGCCCGGCGCAACAAGCCCAGCCAGCGCACTGATCATCCCGCCCAGGAGTATGCCAGGTAATGCGGGCAAAGCAAGGAGTGTGGTGGGCAACGCCACCAGAGGCACCAGTCCAAAGTTAATTGCCTGCACCGGCAACGTCGCTAGGGATGCGCCCAAAGTGGCGGCAAAGGGCAAGCCCACAAACAACCCTACGATGCGGAGCGGCATGGCGTACCCGTCCGGGGGACGCAGCCGCTCCGTTAGTTGCATCAGCAGCGTCGACATTGCAAGCATACCGGTCAAAGAAAGGATGCTCAGCTGAAAGCCCAAGTCCCAGAAGAGGAAGGGGTCCCATAGGGTCATGATGACCGCGCTCAAGGCCAGGGAGAGCGGCAGAAACACCCAGCGTCCTGCAACCACGGCCAGCAGCACTAAGCTCGCCATGATTGCGGCGCGCTGCACCGATGGCTCAAAGCCAGCCAGCGCGGCATAGCCCCAGGTAGCAAGCAAGGCCAACCCCAGGAACAGCGGGCTGGAGCGCCCAAAGAGCCTGATGCCAATTAACGCCACCAGTCCGGCGACCACACTCAGGTTGTGACCGGAGATCGCCAGGATGTGGGTAGTGCCCGTCTTGCGAAAGTCTTCTTCGATGGCTGCTGGAATGGCGCTGCGCACACCCAGAACAATCCCCTGCGTCAGCGCGCTCTGGGGCTCAGGCAAGGCCTGTTCAATGCCGCGAGTAAGGCCGTGTCTTGTTGCGTAGATAAGGGTAAAGAGGGGGCTCCCGCGATTACCTTCCTGTGCCTCAACTTTGGGGTAGCGCATCAGCCGGTGCACACCCTGATAGCGGAGGTATTCCCGATAGTCGAAGTTCTCAAAGCGGGGCGCGCGTTCCAGCTTACCGGTGAGCGTTACCTGATCGCCGTAGGAGAGCGCTGGAAGCCAGCGCGTAGAGACTAGCACCTTGCCGCTTTGCTCTTCCCACTCACCGTCGTCGCCGAGGGCGATGGCGTCCACTTCCAGCGTCCACCGAGCGGTAACATCGCGAACTTCCGGGTCGTCGGCGACACGCCGCGCAAATGCACCGTTGCCTGCTCATCCACAGTGGCAAAAGGATCGAGGCTCAGTCCGCTGTCGTGATGCTGGTAGCGGAACGTCGCTAGCAGCCCAACAAGGAGGCAGAAGCTTAACAGCGCTAGTCTAGGCGCAACGCTGCCGTTCCGCAGACGCACCCTAACTAGGACTATGAGCACTATACCCAGCGCCAAACCCAGCAGCCAGGAGGTAATTGACCAGCTACCTACAGCAATGCCCCCAAGCCAAGCGAGGCTGAGGGCAAGTTGAGGCATCATTGTTTCTGGTGCTACTGCGCGGTGATCACCGCCTTTATCTGATCATATACGGAGCGGGTAACGATCTTGCGGCTCAGCAGCTCCACGACGTCCTGGAACGCGCCGTCCTCAAGGCGAGAATCAATGATGCGCTTGGCCCGCACCTCACCGATGCCAGGAAGCGCTTCAAGCTCCTTCTGGGTTGCGGAGTTGATATTGAGCAGCGGGCCACCTACCGCGCCAATAGTGAGGCGCTGCCCCAGGCGCGGCACTACTAGGTGGTCGCCGTCCCGTAGCTTGCTCGCTAGGTTGACAGCCTCCATATCGGCATCGTCGGACGGGCCGCCTGCGGCGCGCACGGCATCCCCCACCCGGTCACCAGCGCCCAGAAGATAGACCGCGGGCGCTTCCACCGCGCCGCTAACGTATATCTTGATATCGGCGCTGGCCGCGGGAGTATTGGGGATGAGAATCTGCACCGGCTCTTGCGCGAGCGACCGCTCAAGCGACACGCTTACCGCAAATACCAGCAGGGCTGCGCACAGGCCTAGTGGCAGCAGCAACCGGGGCGAGAGGTACATCCTAGCTTCGGAGGGCTTTGAGGGAGCGGATGATCTTCACGAGACGGGTGGGGACGTGCACCAACGGGCAGGCTCGCTCGCCAACGATGCGGCTTTCCCGCAAGCAGCCCAGGAACTCTTGGGGCGAACGGAGGTCAAAGTCCTCCATCTCAATACCTATGCCGCCTACCTCGATGGGGGTGTGGGAGTCGCTGCCAGCGCCCAACGCGTGGCCGTGGGTGCGGCCAAACGCCTCCGCCCGGTCGGAGTCTCGCAGCAGCGTAGTGCGGGCGTTGAACGCCTCCATGATGTCTATCTGGCCGGCCACCTCTTGCAGCGCGTGCTCCTTGAGGCGGCTGCCCCGGAAGCGGTCATAGGGGTGCGGCACGGCCACCAAGCCGCCCTGCTCCTTAATGCGAGCAATGGTCTCCTGGGGGCTGAGCCCGCGGGGGACCTCATCTTTCAAGAAAAGGCCGATGATTTCTCCCTGGTTGGTCTTGATCTCCTCACCGATGATGACCTTGAAGGGAGCGATCTGCTGCACTGCCAGCGCGCCCTGGATGGTGTTGTGATCGGTAACCGCCAGGCAGTTCACGCCGCGCCGTACGCAGCGGTCCACCAGAATATCGATGGGCATAGCGCAGTCCCAGGAGTAGCGCGTATGGCAGTGGAGGTCGGCGCGAAGAGGGGGAGGCATCGGTGAAGGAGAGCGGCTAGTCGGAGTCTTGCGTTGCGGCCGGCTCCAGAGCTTCCGCAGTAATCTGAGTAACCCGTAGCTCTGCAGCGTCTAGCTGCTTATTGCAAAGTTGGGCCAACCGCATCCCCTCTTCATAGAGGGCAATGCTTTCCTCCAAAGGCAAGCCGCCTGCCTCCAGCTTTTGGACGATTGTCTCTAGCTGACGATAGGCGTCTTCAAAACTCGGCTCACGTTTAGGCATAGGCAGCCTTGCAGGCCCATCCTGCTTAGTGAATGTTCTGCTCTATGGTTCGGCCGGTGAAGAGCCGCCATAACCTGAGGAGGATGGTGCTAAATGTGATAGCGTACAGCGGAGCCAAGAATGGGAGAGCCGCAAAGAAGGTCACTACCATCACGGCAACTATTGGTTTAAGAATATCTTCAATTCCGTACATTTGGCCTCACTCCAAAAGTGCTAGTCTTATTCTGGACTTTCCATCCTTTATTTTCAAGAGCATTAGCTCGTTCATAAGCCGTGGAAGGGGAAGATCAAGCGCTCCACCTCCTCTACGCTCCGTTCCGCAAAGGTGCGGGTCTGGGTAACGACATCATCCTCTTCCTGTTGCGGCTCATCCAGCAGCGACGTGCCGCCGTACGCATCACGGAACGACTGCGGTAGATCCACCGGCCAGGACTGGCCCAGCATGATGCCGTACTCCATCGCCCAGACGCGGGCTACGGCGACCTGGTCGTAGCCGCCGCCACCCAACGCGACCACACGCGGACACACCGAGAGCAGTTCCGGCAGCGCCCGCTGATAGAGACCGGTGGTCAGCCGCAAGTGGGAGAGCGGATCGCGGTAGTGGGCGTCCACTCCAAGCTGAAGCACCAGGGCATCCGGCGCAAACTTTTCTAGCAGTTGCAGCGCCACCGCCTCAAAGGCCCAGTGGTAGACCGCGTCGCTGGTGTAAGGCGCAAAGGGCACGTTAACGGAGTAACCCCTACCCGCGCCTGAACCGATCTCACTAGGTTCACCTGTGCCGGGGAAGAGGTACTGGCCGGACTCATGGAGGGAGATCGTCAGCACTTGGTCAGTATCATAGAAGGCGTCCTGGACTCCATCGCCATGATGGGCATCGATGTCCACGTAAGCAACCCGCATCCCCTGTTGCAGCAGCGCCGCAATGGCAACCGCAGGGTCGTTGAATACACAGAAACCTGAAGCGCGGCCCTGCGCGGCGTGGTGCAGGCCGCCGGAGATGTTAAAGGCAACGGGCACTGCCTCCGCAGCTACCAGCTCGGCGGCTACATGGGATGCGCCCGTAGCCAGCATGGCGGCCTCGTACATACCGGGGAAGGCAGGGTTATCGCCAAGAGGACTGAAACCGTAACGCTCCGCCATAACGCTGACATCGCCATCGCTGATGCCGTGCACGGCCTCCACGTACTCCTGGGTGTGCACCGGCAGCAGCTCTTGCATCGTGGCGGGACGCGGCTCACTCAAGATGGCATCAGGCAACTCGAACGCCCCATAGGCTTGGAGCAGCTCGTAGGTCATGCGTAAACGGGTTGCCTTAAGGGGATGGTCCGCTCGTAGCACGTGACGGGAAAGCTGGTCGGTATAGATAAACGCGGCTTGGGGCATGACGGCCCTTTCTGGAGCCAGGCTCTGGGTTAGGGCTGGGGCGGACTGAAGAGGGCAAGCTGCGTCTGAGGCATCCTGCGCGTCTGCCGGCGCGGCCGTGGCGACGGCGTCCCTCCATCGCCTGCGACAGCGGGGAAGCTGCCGTCCTGCACCCGCACGGTAAGCCCGTCGCCCTGCTGCACCTGACCCGCGCGGCTCACAACCTTGCCGGACTCCTGCTGCACGATGGCGTAGCCCCGCTCAAGGGTGCGTTGCGGGTTTAGCGAGTCCAAGGCAACCAGGCGTTGCTCGATCTGCGCGTGGGCGGCAAAGAGCGCCGTCCGCAAGTGAATCCCAGTGACGCGAGTGAGATCGTCCACCTTCTGGCGCTCCCGCTGCAGCTCCGGCCCGCGGTGCTTCAAGCGCTGGGCTGCCATCTGGAGATCGCTTCCGAGCGTCAACAAAGTGCCCTGGGTAATACCGTTCAGACGCATGCTCCAGCCCGAGATGTGCCCTCGCAGCTCCCATTGATCGGGAACGGCCAACTCCGCGGCGGCTGAGGGCGTGGGCGCGCGCAGGTCGGCCACATAATCGGCGATAGTAAAATCGGTCTCGTGCCCCACTGCGCTGATAACGGGGAGACGGCTAGCGTAGATGGCGCGGGCCACTTTCTCCTCGTTGAAGGGCCACAGCTCCTCTATAGAGCCGCCGCCGCGGGCAAGGATGATGGCATCGATATCGCTACGGCGGTTGAGGCGGGCAAACGCGTCCACGATGGCTGGAGCGGCGGAGTCACCCTGGACAGCCACAGGGGTCAGCAGCAGCTCCACTAGCGGGTAGCGCCGCTCCACAATTGTCACGATGTCGTGCAGCACCGCGCCGGTGGGCGAGGTGATGAGCGCTATCCGCTGTGGGAACTCCGGCAACGGGCGCTTGCGGCTGAGGTCGAAGAGTCCTTCTGCTTCCAGTTTGGCCTTCAAGCGTTGGAACTCCAGGAAGAGCGCTCCTACGCCCTGGGGCATAAGCACATCTGCGATGACCTGGAGGTCGCCGCGCACCTCGTAGAAGGAGAGGCGTCCGTGCACCACCACCGCGGCGCCGTCTTTGATAGCGCCCGGATCAGCCACCGCGTCCGCCTGACTGTTGAGCGCGCCGCGGAACATGACGCAGCGGAGCTGTCCGCTGGCGTCCTTCAGGGTGAAGTAGAGGTGCCCCGCACTTGAACGGGTGACATTGGACATCTCCCCGGAAACCCAGAGGTCGGAGAGAAGAGGATCGACCTCCAGCGCTTCACGGAGGTAGGCGGCAATCTGCCCTACCGAATAGACATCGGTTGCTGGGTTAGTCATGCTGAGCTTTTAACCTGTTGCTGCCTCTGGAGAGGGGGCGGTATCTTACGCCCGCTCGATATATTGGCCGGTTCGCGTGTCTACCTTCACTTTGTCGCCGTTGTTAAGGAAGAGGGGAACATGTACCAGCAGCCCGGTCTCCAGAGTGGCGGGCTTGGTGCCGCCCTGGGCGGTGTCGCCCTTGAACGAAGGGCCGGTCTCGGTAACCAGTAGCTCAACGGAGAGAGGTAGCTCAACGCCGATAGGATCGTTCTCATAGGTGAGGAGCTCAATGCTCATCTCTTCCTTCAAATAGCTCAGGGCGTTCCCAAGCTGGTCTTGGGTAAGGGGATACTGCTCAAAAGTCGTCTGGTCCATGAAATAGTAGAGGCCGCTTTCCTCATAGAGATACTGCACGGTGTGGTGGTCCAACCGGGCGCGGGGAAAGCGCTCCCCTGCCTGGAAGGTGCGGTCAACGGTGTGGCCTGCCCGCACGTCCCGCAGCTTCATGCGCACCTGCGCGCTGCCGCGGCCCACCTTAATGTGCTCATAATCCATGATGGTGTAGAGCTTGCCATCCAACTCTATAGTGATGCCTTTGCGCAGATCTCCGGTGCCTATCATATAAACCCCTTAGCTAGTCTTTGCTTGCTTCAAGCGGAAGGCGAATTGACCTTCAACTCTCCTTCTCACCTTAGTATGGGAGAGGGCAAGTTACTTGGGCGCTTTGGTGATAATGCGCGGCGTACCGCTCTCCAGCACTACCAGGTCCTCAATGCGGACGCCGCCCCAACCAGTGAGGTAGACGCCCGGCTCCACACTGAAGATCATCCCGTCCTCCAGGACATTCTGGGCCCGTTTGGCCACATGCGGGTACTCGTGCACGTAGAGGCCGATGCCATGGCCAAGGGAATGGCCAAAGTGCTCCGCGTGGCCTGCCTCGTCAATAATTTTGCGAGCGTAGCTATCTGCTTCTTCACCCGTGACGCCGGTCTTAATAAGCGCTTCTGCGGCGACCTGCGCGCCCAGCACCAGATTATACACCCGGCGGAACTCGTCATCCTGTTCGCCCAAGCAGACGGTGCGGGTCATGTCCGCGCAGTAGCCGTCTACCTTTGCGCCAAAGTCCATCACGATAGGCTCCCCCGCTTTGATGCGAGTCTCTCCTGCCCGATGGTGGGGACGCGCGCTGTTGGCCCCCGCCGCGATGATTGTGTCAAAGGCCAAGCCTTCTCCGCCATGCTCCCGGATAAAGCGTTCCAGCTCCCAGGCAACTTCATTCTCCGTCATGCCCGGCTGCATCCGCTCGTTGCTCACATAGATAAACGCAGCGTCCGTCAACGCCTGCGCGCGCTCCACTGCAGCGATCTCTTCCGGCTCCTTTATGGCCCGTAGCACCTCAACGGTCTCGCTATCCGGCAGCAGCTCTACCTGCGTATCCACAAAGGCTTTTTGCAATGCCGTGTGCGACTTCACCGTAATGTGCTGGGCATCGAAAGCGAGGCGGTGCGCTTGGAGGTCGGTAACAAGAGGCGTTAGCCACGCGGAGTAATCGCCTGCGATCTGCTGCACGTTGAACTCAGGGGCCTGGAGGCCCGCTTGCTCCGTATAGCGGAAGTCGGTGCAGAGTACCGCCTCCTTCTGTGTAATGACAAGATAGCCGGCAGATCCGGCAAAGCCACTCAGATAGCGGCGGTTCTCCGCCTGCGAAACAAGGATTCCATCGTAGCCTTTTTCCAGCAACCGGGCCCGCAACCTCTCAAGACGTTGACTCATCGTTCCCTCTCCTGTTGCTACGCGTCCTACGCGTTGCCGCCCTCTTCTTGGAGGATACCCACGAGCGCATCAAGCGCAGCCACGTAGCCGCGCCACCCAAGGCCGCTCACGACACCTTTGGCAACGCTGGAAAGCACCGAGCGCTGACGGAAGGGTTCCCTGGCGTACACGTTGCTCAGGTGCACTTCTACGAAAGGCTTGCCCGCACCTGCCAGCGCGTCTCTCAATGCGATGCTGTAATGGGTCCACGCACCGGGGTTGATGAGGATACCGTCTGCGCCTGGGGCTTCCCGCTGGATGAAGTTGACCAGCTCGCCTTCGATATTGGTCTGGTAGGCGACAAGCTCCACCCCCAGCCCTTTGGCATGCTCCGTTGCCCTAGCGTTGATCTCCTCCAGGGTCATGGAGCCATATATCTCGGGTTGACGGGTACCCAGGGTGTTTAGATTGACGCCCTGGAGCAGCAGGAGCTTCATTGGTCGCGCCTAGCTGCTGCCTGCGGCTACTAGCTCGCGGCTTGGTTCGCCCTGCGTCTGGCTTGGGACGACGCCGGTGTAGTCACACTGGGTGCACTTGGCGCGTCCGCGTCGCGGCTCTGTAAGCATACCGCCACAGCTTGGGCAGGGCTGTGGGATAGGCTTATCCCAGGAGGTGAACTCACAGGCCGGGAAGTTGGCGCAGCCGTAGAAGATGCGACGGCCCTGGCGGCCACGCTTCTCCACCAACTCGCCTTCATCTCTGGGGCACTTTACATTCATTAGCTTCAGGATAGGTTTGGTGAAGCGACACGCGGGGAAGCCAGAGCAGGCAATGAAGCGCCCGTAGCGGCCCACGCGATAGAGGAGTTGACTGCCGCACAGCTCGCAGTTGTCCCCGGTGTACTCAGGAGTGAGCTTGATCTTCTGAATCTCCTCATACGCCTGCTCCACGTTCTTGGAGAAGGGCTGGTAGAACTCCCGAACCACGGGCACCCAGGTCTGGTCGCCCGCGGCAATATCGTCCAGCTCCCCTTCCAAGCGAGCGGTGAACCCTATGTCCACTACCTCAGGAAAGTGCTCGGTCAGGAGGTCGTTCACTACCTCGCCAAGCTCCTGGGGCACCAGTTGCCGCTGCTCCCTGTGCACGTAGCCGCGGCCCTGCAGCGTGCCGATGATCGCTGCGTAAGTGCTGGGACGGCCGATGCCGTTGGCTTCCAGCGCCTTCACCAAGCTAGCATCGGAAAAGCGAGGCGGTGGCTGCGTGAAGTGTTGCAGCGGATCGATCTGACGGAGGTCCAGGGCATCGCCCTTCTGCAACGACGCTAGCAGCGCCGCCGCCGCATCTCTGCGGCCGCGCTTCGGGCTATCCTGGTCCTGGTTGTCATCATCCTGACTCTCCTGGTAGAGAGTCTGATAGCCGGGAAAGACCACTCGTGTCTCGGAACTCCGTAGGATGTACGTGTCTTTCGAGGCGTCTTTTGTTGCTTCAACGTCCGCGCTGGTGGTTTCCAGGTTGGCATTCGCCATCTGGCTAGCCACCATACGCTTCCAGATCAATTCATAGAGGCGGCGCTGGTCGGTAGTGAGCACACTGCGGACTTCGTCAGGCGTGCGGGCAATAGAGGTCGGGCGGATCGCCTCGTGGGCCTCCTGTGCCCCCTTTGACCGCTGCGTGTAGCGTCGCGGCGACTTGGGCACGAAGTCGCCCCCGAAGGCACTTCGTATGTACGTACGCGCTTGGTCGATAGCCGTCTCAGCCACCCGCACAGAATCGGTACGGAGATAGGTAATCAAGCCCACGGAGCCACCCTGCCCAACGTTCAGCCCTTCGTAAAGCTGCTGAGCAACGGCCATGGTGCGCTGCGCGGTAAAGCCCAGCTTGCGGGCCGCTTCCTGCTGCAGCGTGCTGGTGGTGAAGGGCGCTTGCGGCTGACGGTGCGAGTCCTTCTTGGTGATGCTGGCGACCTTGAAGTTGGAAGCTTTGAGGTCTGCGACTAGCTTCTGAGCGCTCGTTTGGTTATTGACAGCAATACGGCCGCGCTTGCCCGCCAGGTTTACTAGCGTCGCAACAAAGCTATCCGCCTTGGCGGAGCGGCGTCCGGCTGCAGGTAGTGCTTTGCCCAGCTCGGTATCAATGGTCCAGTACTCTTGCGGCGTGAAGCTTCGTACTTCGCGCTCTCGCTCCACAATCATGCGAAGGGCAACCGACTGCACCCGTCCGGCGGAGAGGCCGCTGCGGACCTTCTTCCACAGCACGGGACTCAGGGAGTACCCCACCAGCCGGTCCAGGATGCGGCGGGCCTGCTGTGCGTACACCAAGTCCATATTGATGCTCAGCGGATGCTCAAAGGCCTCTTTGATGGCCTCAGGCGTGATCTCATGGAACACCACTCGCTGCAACGGGCGGTCTTCCATCTCCCCCGCCTGCACCAGATGCCAGGCGATGGCCTCACCCTCTCGGTCAGGGTCAGTTGCAAGGTAGACCGTCTTGGCCGTCTTAGCGTAGCTCTTGAGCTGGTTGACCAGGGCCTTCTTCTCTCGGGGAATCAAGTACTTAGGCATGAATTCGTCGTCCACGGAGACGCCCAGCGTGCTCTTGGGCAGATCTCGCACGTGGCCCAGGGAGGCTTCCACCACAAAGGCGCTGCCCAGGATAGGGCCAATGGTGCGCGCCTTAGCCGGTGATTCTACTATCACCAGACTTTTGCCCCGCCCCAGCGTTAGCACTTTGCCGCTGCGAGCCGTCTTTTCTTTTGTTGTGCTGCGTGCAACGGTGCGCTTGGTAGTGCGTCTCACGCCTGTACGTCTTCGTTCTGCCACGATAGAACTGTAACCCTTCTTATCTAATTAGAACATAAGCATAGCTTACCGTAAAAAGTGCGGTCAACGAATCTGCCGCATTATACGCCTAAGTTCAGGGAATAGTTTGTGAAATTTTGCACGGAATGCTTGACGGGGTGGCGCAACTTAGTTAATATCAACCTAAGTACTACAGTATAGATAATAGTTAACCTATGACCAGCCATATCCCTACAACAGAGCAGCGCGACGCCTTGGTCAAAGAGGTCCTGGAGAATATGCGGGGGATCACGCAGATCTTCCACCGGCGGTTCAGAGAACCCCGCGACCCGGATATCTTCGACTTGACCATGCCTCAGTGCCGCATCGTCCTCTTTCTCTCAGAAGCGCCCGCCAACATGAGCAAGATCGCCGCGTCACTCGGCATTAGTCTGCCTTCTGCAACAGGCGTGGTGGACCGCCTGGCTGAACGCAATCTCATCAGCCGCCGAGAAAACCCGGACGACCGCAGACTGGTGATCTGCTCCCTTACAGAGCAGGGCCGCAAGATGGCGGACTCCCTCTATGAAGCAGACGCGGAAACATTGGGCAGCCTGGTGCGTGCCCTCTCGCCTGAAGAGATTCAGGTCGTCCTAGAAGCAACGCGGCTACTCATCGCTTCCGCCCACCACCAGAATGAATCCCCTGAACAAGACCAGGCTATTCCGTAACGCTTTGGAGTATAAACAAGCATGTGGCTTTCTGATACTTCCATAAAGCAACCTGTTCTAGTCACTATGGTAGTGGTTGCCGCAGTTATTATTGGCAGCATCTCCTATGCGCGTATGGGCGTGGATTTACTCCCCGACGTGAACTTTCCGGTTATTGCGGTGAGCACTTCTCTCCCCGGCGCAAGCCCTCAAGAAGTAGCGACACAGATCACGGAGCCGCTAGAAGATGCCTTCGCGTCGATTCCGAATTTGGAGACGCTACGCTCCACTTCGACAGAAGGCAACTCGCTCATCATCGTTGAGCTGAAGCTGGAGGCTCCGATAGAAGAGGGGGCCAACGCGGTGCGAGATCGCTTAGGCCTTGTTGCGAACCAGCTGCCGGACGATGCCACCGATCCCACCGTACTGCGCTTTGACCCCTCCACACAGCCTATCTTGGTCTACGCAGTGACCAACTCCAATCTAAATCGCTCACCACTGGACTTCACCTATTTTGTCGAAGACACCCTTAAGCCTACCCTAGAGCGGCTAAGCGGCGTGGGCCAGGTGAATATCTCTGGTGAGACAGATCGGGAAGTGCAGTTGGCATTGAACCTGAATGCACTGCAGGCGCGCAATCTTTCCGTCCAAGACGTTAGCGCCGCCCTCAGCCGTCAGAACCTGAGCGTGCCTGGCGGTAGGCTTACCCAGGGCAATGAAGACCTGCTCCTCAAAACCACTGGAGAATTCAACAACGTCCAGGAGATCGCGGGGCTAGTGGTTGCGCAACGCAACGGCATCCCCATCATGCTACGAGACATAGCGACAATAATAGACGGCACGGCTGAGCGGCGTCAGTACACCCGTCTGAACGGGGAAAACAGCCTGATTCTCTCTATCCGGAAGCAGTCAGGCACCAACACCGTTCAGGTCGCAGAGTCGGTGAAGCAAGAAATCGAGCGGCTGGAGACAGCCTACACAGACGTGGCCCTGACCATGGTACGTGACGAATCTAAGGCCATAAACGAGTCTAATCAGGACGTGACGCTAGCCATCGTGTTGGGCAGCATACTTGCGGCCCTTGTAGTGCTGCTCTTTTTCCGAGACCTGCGCAATACCCTGGTGACGGTGGCCGGTATGCCCGTCATTATTATGACAACCTTCTGGGCCATCAGCCTACTGGGCTTCACCCTCAATATTATGACCCTGATGGCCCTTTCACTTTCCATTGGTCTGCTAATAGATGATGCCATTGTGGTGCGTGAAAACATCTTCCGTAGAATGGAGCGCGGGGAAGAGCCCAGAGAGGCAGCTAGCAAAGGAACCAAGGAGATTGCATTCGCCGTGCTGGCAACCAGCCTTGCCGTGCTGGCCGTCTTTGTGCCCGTGGCCTTCACCAGCGGCATCATTGGACAGTTCTTCCGCCAGTTCGGCCTTACAGTAGCTATGACCGTCATCATCTCGACCGTAGAGGCGTTCACTCTTGCCCCCATGCTTTCCGCCCACTTCTTCAAGCAGATGGACGCTAGTCGCCGAGGAGGTCAGACCCTCAAGCCCAGCCGATTCGAGCAAGGGTACGCCGCGCTGAGCAACTTCTATGAACGCTTGCTTGCATGGTCGCTGAATCATCGCAAGAGCGTTGTTGCTATCGGCATGAGCGCGTTCATCCTCAGCCTTGGCATTGTCCCCTTCCTGGGCATCCAGTTCTTTGGGCAAGATGAGACGGCTTACTTTACCTTCTCGACAGAAATGCCTCCGGGCACAACCCTAGACGAGACGGACTTTTCTGCGCGTCATATAGAGGAGATCCTCTTTGAGCAACCAGAAATAGAGAGCGTGTACACCACGGTGAATCCAGGAAACACGCGCTTCTTGGTGACGTTAGCCGACATCAAGTACAACAAGCCAATTGTAGCGCGCATGCGAACGGTGCTGGAGAACATGCCAGGCATCTCGTTCAGCAACCAATCCGTGCGCGGCGATGGTGTATCCTCTTCCTTGCAGTCACGTCAGGTCCTCCTGAATCTCTCTGGCGGCGAGAGTGTGGATGAGCTTGAAGTAGTTAGCAGCGAGCTAATGGAAAAGATGGCTGCAATAGCAGGTGTTGTAGATCTTGACAGGAGCTACAAGCCCGGTAAGCCAGAGCTACATGTGCAGGTGGACAACCAGAAGGCCGCCGACTTGGGGGTCAGCGCGGCGTCCGCCGCTACAATGTTGCGCACGCTAGTCAACGGCGACTCTGTTTCCAAGCTGCGGGAGGGTGGCCGTGAGACGAACATTGTGGTACGGCTGCGGGAGCAGGACCGCATAAACATTAACGATGTGCTGGCTACTACCATCCCCTCTACGCAGGGCATAGCTGTCCCGCTCTCTGCAATGGTTACTGTTGAGACGGTCATTGGTCCCACCCAAATATCCAGGGACGACCGGAGGCCTCAGATCCTCGTTGGGGCAAACGTGCTAGGACGTTCAGAGAACGACGTCATTCAAGAGGTGGCCGCAAGTCAGCAGGAGCTGAACCTCCCTCGAGGCGTGACCATCGAGTTCGCCGGGAACTCCCAGGAAAGCGAGGAGTCATTCACTGCGCTCCTCGCTGCACTGATGCTAGCGATACTCTTTGTCTACATGGTGCTGGCCTCTCAGTTTGGGTCATTTATCCATCCACTCACCATCATGCTCTCCCTTCCTTTAGCCTTAGCAGGCGCGCTGCTAGCCCTGTTGATTACGGGAAATGCTTTGGATGTGATGGGCATGATCGGCATCATTCTCCTTATGGGTCTGGTGACCAAGAATGCTATCCTGCTCATCGACTTTATATTACAAGCGCGCCGCAGCGGTATGGAGCGAACAGAGGCGGTGCTGCGTGCCGGCCCTATGCGGCTGCGCCCTATCCTCATGACCACTATGGCCATGATTGCGGGCATGCTTCCCGTTGCCATTGGGCTAAGCCCGGGGTCCGCGTGGAGGTCGCCCATGGCGATCACCGTTATCGGCGGGCTCATCACTTCCACACTGCTCACTCTCGTGGTGGTGCCGGTAGTCTACACGCTGCTGGACGACTTCCAGCGCTGGCTGCGGCGCGAGCCTTCGGACCAGCAGCTGGTTGAGCAACTATTGCAAGATTCCCGCTCCGCAGCAGGAGTACAGGAGTAGATTATGAACGTAACACGGGGTCTCTTCTTCAGCACACTAATCCTGGCTGTAGCTTTAGCTGCCTGTACAGAGCAGGCCGCAGAGGAGGTAGCGGAGCAAGCGCCCGTGCCCGTACGCGTGGTAAGCGCATCCAAAGGCACCATCCAGGCTACCCTCTCATTCTCCGGAGAGATCAAGCCCTCCAGTCAGGTAGATATTCTCCCATTCAGCAGTGGCCACCTGAAAGCGGTGTTCATGGAGGAAGGCGCAGCGGTGAAGGCGGGAGAACCCCTGGCACAGCTAGAGACCGACATGCTGGAAGCCCAGCTACGACAAGCAGAAGCCAACGTTAAGAGCGCACAAGCACGGCTGACCACTATCCTCCAGGGCGCACGGCCGGAAGAGATCGCCATTGCGGAGGCCCAGCTGGCAATGCAACGGAGTCGCCTGCGCGCACTCACGGGCAGTAGTAAGAGTGTAGGCAACAGCCACGCAAGCATTGAAGCCGCGGAGGCCGCTCTGGTTAATGCCCAAGCGCGCTTAGATCAGCTGCTCAACCCTGCAGAGAATGACATAGCTGTTGCCCATGCCGTCATGGAAGCTTCCACAAGCAACGAGACCCGCGCGGAGGCGGTGCTGAGGCAGTTGCGCAACCCATCCGAGAGGGACGTGCTTGCCGCTGAGGCAAGTATAAGCGCTGCCGAAGCGGCTATTGACAGCGCGCAGGCTCGCCTCGCAGACCTGCTGGACGGCCCTAGCGCAGCAGACATAGCGAGACTCGAGGCAGCCATTGCGGCGGCGGAGGTAGTTGTGCGCAGGGCGGAGACCGTCTGGGCCTCTTACCGCACCCCGCTGAACGATGCAAAGATAGCTAGGTTGTTAGACGCCTATGATGTGCTGAACAATGCACGAGACCGTTTGGCGCGAGACCGAGAGCAGGACGCCCCTGAAGCCGTCAGAAGAGCAGCAGAGGATGCCGTGCAGCACGCCTACCGCAAAGTGCTGCTCGCGGAAGATGATCTCAACTCCTTCGATGCTGGAGTAAGCACAGAAGAGATCCAAGCTGCACGAGCCGCAAATGAATCAGCACGCGCAGGGCTAGACTCTGCCCAAGCCAACCTTAAGAAGCTCATCGATGGCCCCACCGAGGCAGAAATTGAGGCTGCAAAAGCCGCTGCTGAAGCTGCTGAGGCCAATCTCACCACCGCTCAAGTGCACCTCGCTCGTCTAAAGGACCCCAGAGCGGCTGATATCCATACCGCACAGGCCGCCATAGACACAGCAAAGTCGCAGCACGCCATCGCCCAACAGCAGCTCGATAACCTGATGCACCCTTCGGCTGCAGAGCGTACTGCTGCTGAAGCCGCGCGTGACGCTGCGGCTTCAGCGGTGGCTCGCGCAGAGGCAGAACTCCAAGCGCAGCAAGCGGCGATAGCGCAGGCAAGTCAGCAGCTATCCCTCACGACCAACAAGTTTACTGACGCAGACATTGCGGGCGCTGCGGCCGCGGTGGCTCAGGCGGTGGCAGCTGTCGACCTCACGCGCATCCATCTGGAGAATGCAACACTCACCGCTCCCTTTGATGCGGTCATCTCGAAAAAGCACCTCTCAGCGGGCGCAATGGTCGCGCCGCAGACGCCTCTCTTCACGGTCATCTCGCAAGACAAGGAGGTCGTCTTCAACACCGAGGAAGGCGCTCTGGGCCTGTTGAGCGTAGGACTCCCGGTCACCTTGACGGTAGCTACCTTCCCGGATCGACGGTTTGATGCCGTCATCACCACCATTGCGCCGGTGGCGGATCCTGCCAGCCGCACCTTCCAGATAAAGGCCGTCCCTGCAGCAGGACAAGAGGGGCTACGGGCAGGCATGTTCGCCAATGTCTTGGTAGCCACGGATTCTAGAGAGGACACGTTGCTGCTCCCCTTCAGCGCGCTGATCCAGCGCGGCGAGGAGACCTACGTCTTTGTTATCAACAACGGCCAGGCCGAGGAACGGAAGGTGGAAGTAGGTCTAAGGAACTATAGCCACATCCAGATCATCGCAGGCGTGGCTGAAGGCGACCAAGTAGCGGTGCAAGGCAACCAAACATTGCGAGCAGGGGATAGAGTAGCTATTATCCCTTAGCCAGAGCGCCATCTGATTCACGGAAGGCGAGAAGGATAGCGGCTAGTCATGGATGCTGAAGAACTACTGAAGGCAGAGGTAGCGGAGGCGCTACGGCTCATTGAAGAGGCGGACGTGATTGTAATAGCGTTCAGCCACTTTGATGAGCGGCTCCTGATAGACGTCCGCTCCAACGCGCTGGACGGCCCGTACATCCGGGTTGTGCAGCCATTGGGCTCCGCAGAGGAACGCTTGCGAGAGCTCCATCGTGTGCGGCCAAGCTTCCCAGATACTGACAAGCTTGCATTCTTTGCATGGCCTAGGAGCATCAACGGGTTAAAGGACCTGGGCATTTGGACGCTCCTCCACCAACGGGTTACCGCCAGCAATGCGCCCGAAGCCGAGGGGCAACTGGGCACCGCTTTTAACGAGTTGAAGCGGCTGGAAGAAGCCGAAACGTTGGAAGCAATTGGCGGCACTACCCGCTACCGCTCGTTATGGGAACGCAAACGGTAGACTAGCCCCCCTTACACGTGTCCCCAACGTCAAGCACCCTGCACCGGCGTTACCATCCTAGCCCTCCACCATCAAGTGCTTGCCCGCGCTCTGAGCAGCCTTCTCCTGCTCCCTGGATCTGGGGCGCTTGCAGCACCCTCTCAATCGGCGCCATTAGCCTGGTAGAACATGTCACGATAGGCGTGTCTGGGCGCGCGGTATCCCGATAGGGCTTGAGGGGAAGGAGTGGGGAAATTGGTACCCCCACGGGAATTCGAATCCCGGTTTTCACCTTGAAAGGGTGGCGTCCTAGGCCTCTAGACGATGGGGGCTCACTTTGAGTCTAGCATAGTGGATCGTGCCCAACAAGACTTGCTTTCCGCATCCAATCGCAACAGCGCCACCGCCTACTAACGCGACGGGTTTAGAACCTTCGAAGCGCCGTCGGAAAGCACCAGATTCGTGCGCAGAATGCTTTCAGGCTGCTCTTCAAAGCCCAGCGCGCGGGCTACCTGCTCCGGCCGTCCGCTGGCGCTGCCATCACACTGCAAGCGCATGGTCAGCGTTGCGATGCCACTCTCCACGGAAACCAGCGCAACTTCAGCAATCTGGGCGCGCAAATCATAGTGGCGCACCTCGCTGTCCCGCAGATGCTCCCAGGCCAACGTTTGGAGCGCTATCAGCTGCGCCACAGCCTGAGCCACTTCGGTTGCCGGGCGAGTACACTTTACCGCCACCCGATACTCTGCAAACCGCATCCGCGCCTGCAAAGAAGGTAGCGTTAGCTGCATCTCCGTAACGCTCTTGATGGTGATGCTGGGCACCGACTGCGCCGAGAGGACTTCTTGGCAGGATTCAGGAGCAACCGGAGTTTCTAGGTACACCTCCATCAGCTCCGCCTCACTGGTGACACCCACAGGCAGCGGAGACGCCAAAGTAAAACGGAGGTGCGGATGGAAGCCGTTGGAGGTTGCAACGGCGAGCTGGGCCCGCCTAAACGCCCGCTCCCAGAACCGCATCATATCTAGGTGCGAGATGTACTTGGTCTGATCACCACGTGTGAAGGTAATAAGAAGACGCTGCATGGCTAAATCCGCGTAACTATTATTTTTTCTACTTTGACGCCATCCATCTCTGCCACCGTAAGGCGGAGGTCTTGGAAGCGCACCTGCTCCCCCGTTGCGGGAATATGGCCGAGCTCGTTTAGCATAAAGCCGGCGATAGTTTCGTAGTCGCCTTCTGGGATGTCGAAGCCAATCGCTTCGTTCATCTCATCGATGCGCATACTGCCGTCCACCTGGTAGGTGTGGGCATCAATAGCCTCAAATTCTGGCTCTTCGTTCTCGTTCTCCTGACCAAGATGTCCAACGATCTCCTCCATAAGCTGCTTCAGCGTCACAAGCCCTGCGGTTCCACCGTACTCATCAATGAGGATGGCTAATTGATGCCCAGCCTCCCGCATCTCCTCAAAGAGCTCGCCGACCCGCTTGGTCTCCGGCACAAAATGGACCGGCCTGACCAGTTCTTGAAGCGACCAGGACGCTCGCGATTCCTCAGTAGACATCGCTCGCAGCACATCCTTGATATACACAACACCGAGGACTTGATCTGGATTGCCGTCACATACTAGATACCGGGCGTGGTAGGACTCCGCAAACACCGGCAGAAAGTCGTCCAGCCCCTCGTCTTTATCTAGCCAAATAATCTCCGGCCTGGGTGTCATCACCTCATTAGTGAGCTTGTCCGTGAACTCGAAGACGCGATGGAGCATCTTTGCTTCCAGCGCTTCCACCTCTCCCTCCGTAGCCGCCACATCAAAGAGGAGGCGGAGATCGGCTTCTGTGACCGTCGCACGCTGTTCAGAGATAGTCCTGCCCTGGCCAACAAGCCACAGGACGGCATGTCCACTGAGCGTAAGCAGCCCAATCAATGGGCCCAAAATGGTGGCAATCCACTCCAAAGGCCTTGCCGCCAGGAGCGTAATGCCCTCCGCGTAGCGGATCGCGAGCTGTTTCGGCACAAGCTCTCCCAGCACTACAGAGAGGAAGGAGAGTGTGAGAGTCACTATCACCACTGCCAGAGGGTCCGCGCTTTGCTGCACCCAGACAATAGGGATCCGCATCAGGAAGTCGGTCAGCACCATGACATAGCTGACCGTGCCCACCGCCACGGCAAAGAACCCTGCGAAAGTGATGCCCACCTGTATGGTGGCTAGAAATCTGCCGGGGTTTTGCAAAAGGCGTAGGGCTGCCTGAGCGTCCGGCGCGTCCTGCTCTGAAAGCTGGAGCAGGCGCATCCGCTGCACGGATATCAGGGCTATCTCTGAAGCCGCGAGGCACCCATTTACTGCGAGGAGCAGAAGGATGAATCCTCCCTGAAGGAGCAGGTCTCTATCCATGACCTACTGGGAGAACAGAATAGGCAGGTCTAGGGGGTTGGTCGGCGTCTATCACGGTTAAGCATCGCGCATGGCGTATTAACTTCTCGCATTATTATACGGCAATCCAACAACTGCACGCACGGAGGGTAACGGGAGGGAGGCCGTGCGAAGAAAAAGCTACCGGGCACCCCTACTTCACCGGCAGAGTCTTGGCAAAGGCAAGCCCGGACTGCACCCAAGAGGCTAGCGACTCTCCGGTCTGGACGCCCGGTGCGGTTACCACTACCCAGCCCTTCATAGAGCGCCCGGTGAGGTCAAAGTTGCGCACATTAGGCTGCTGCAACGCTGCTTCATGAGCGTCCGTGCCTACGCGCACCATCCGCTCGTCGTTGAGTATGCCGCAGCAGATATTGCCGCCTACCATGAAGGCCACGCCGCCGAACATAGACTTTTCTACCATGCCGTCCTGTCCAATGAGCGTGGCGCGCACTCGCTCCGCCAGCGCCTTATCGTATGCCATCAGCGCAACAATAGGGTCGCGTCTACGTGGTAGCGGTGCTGACGCTGTTAATGGTCGGAAGTAACGAGCTCAGCATCTGCCACGAATCGCCGTTATCGGCGCTATAAAAGAGCTGCCCCGTGTTGCTCCCTAAGTAGAGGCCGGCCGGGCTAAGCTGATCAGCCGCGATGCTCTCTCGCAGGAAGTTCACGTAGGCATCCTTCTCAGGGAGGCCGTCGTTCAGGCGCTCCCAGCTATCGCCACGATCACGGGTCCGGTACACCGTGACCTTGGCGTCCGGCACCCAGTGCTGGTAGCTGCTGGTGCCGGGGCAGACGTAGAACGTTTCAGGATCGGTAGGGTGCGCCGCGACTCCTAACCCCCACTCTGAGGGAAGGTCGCCCGTCACCTCTTGCCACGTGGCGCCAAAGTCGGCGCTGCGGTACACGCCGCAATGATTCTGCTGATAGAGCCAGTCGGAACCATCGCAGGCAGCGACTACTTTGTGGATGCACTGCCCAAACTCAGGGTAAGTGGGCGGCTCACCGGGCATGAAGTTGGCGCGAATGCCGGTGTTGCTGGTCTCCCAAGACTTCCCGCCATCCTTAGTCGCAAAGAGGCCGGCGGCGGAGATGCCTACCAGCACGCGATTCATGTCCGTGGGGTGCAGCACGATGGTGTGGAGACAAAGGCCGCCCGCGCCGGGCTGCCAGCGGTCTCTGGTAGGATGCTGGCTCAGCGCTTCTACCAGAGACCAGGAATCGCCGTTGTCCGTGCTTTTGAACAGCGCGGCGGGCTCCACACCGGCGTAGACTACCCCCGACTCTTCAGGCCGGCCTGGCCTCACCTGCCAGATTTTCTCGAGGGTTTCGCCCGTACCTTCCGGGAAGGCCGGCCCGTTGGTCGGCTCATCCCAGGTGTGGCCCATGTCGCGGCTCCGGTAGATCCGAGAACCAAACCACGGGTCGCCATTGGCGGCAAAGAGGATGCCGCTGCGCGGATCGAAGGCCATGTGCATAACGTTCTGGCCTCCTAGGTACGGCCCGCGCAGATTCCAGTCCTTCCGCTCAGGGCCACTCTCTAAGATGAATGCGCCCTTGCGTGTGCCCACTAGTACCGCAACACCGGTGCTCACCTTACTGCCTCCAGGAATGTGTTAGCTAGCTTGCGTCCGATTTCACCAGACCTACAACGTGGCCTTCAGGATCAGAGAACAGTGCAAAGGTCACCATGTCCGGGATAACCGTAGTAGGCACGACCGTCTTGCCGCCCATGCTCTCCACTTTCTTTAGGAACGCGTCCGGATCATCAACCTCAATGTAGATCGTTACCTGGCTCATGCCGTCTTCGGAAGCTGAAATGCCGCCGTTTATGCCGCCTGCATGGGTGTCTACCATCCCGTAGCCCATAGGGTTGTCGGCATCAACATGCCAATCGAATACTTTGCCATAAAACTCTTGCAGGGCTTTCCCGTCTTCCCCGTTGATCTCAAAGTGGACAACTGGATTAGGCATGACTCTTACTCCTTTTTTCTTTGACCGCTCTTGGGGGTTACCCTAAAACCTCGTCACTTACTGTTCTAAAGATACGCAACTCGTTACGTGATCGATACACTCTTGCAAAATTTTAATGCATAGAGTTACACGTCCCGACCGGCCCAGGGATCGGTGCCAGGATCGCCGCCGCCAGCCCGTATTTCCAGGCGAGCCAGGTAGTGCTCCCACCCATCGTTGTGCGCACCCTGAGCTTCCTGAGACGGGAAGCCGTAATGGTGCAGCCAGACTACCGTGCCGTCCCCATCCGGAGTGAGGGTCACCTCCACGGTGCTGCTTCCCGGCGGCACTGGGTTTCCCTCCCCTTCCCAACCCCAGGTGAACACGACGCGAGAGTGGGGGACTATTTCCACATACTGTCCCACGGCAACGTCGCTCCCTGTTATGTTCACTCGATAGTTCCCGCCGGGGCGCGGATCTAGGTCTGCTTCAATGCCCATCCAGAGCAGCATCTTCTCCGCGTCCACAAAATACGGGAAGATAGTCTCGGGCTTTGCCGCAATGCGCACTTGCCGCACTAGTCCTTCTTGGCTATTCGGGGTCACTGGCTCGCTTCTTCCGTTCTTCAGCCTCCGCAGCTTCCGTTAGGAGCCTCAACTTGTCGTCCCAATACGCTTCCAGGTACTTGCGAAGCTCCTCAAGCCCCTCCGGCCGGCTCTTATAGAGCCGCCTTGTGCCCTGCCTACGGACCGACACCAGCCCCGCATTCGAGAGCACTCTAAGGTGTTGGGAGATAGCTGGATGGGATACGTCGAAATGCGCGGCGATCTCGCTGGAGGAAAGCTCCTCCGTGAGCACCATGCGCAGGATCTCCCTGCGACGTGGTTCAGCGATGGCCTTTAGCGCGACTTCTAGTGGCATAACGAAAAGCGGACACTTATTTAAGTGTCCGCTTAACTGTATCTAGCCTGAGCAACCAGGTCAAGCTGGTTCGGGCATGTCTCTAAGCTTTGTTATCTGCCGTCCGCCGCACGGCCCTTCTGTAGGAGCGCATAGCTGCGCGAGGATGGCGACATGATGAGCTTATAGCCGTCTGAGACGATCCGCTCCACGTTGTCCATAGTGGTGTGGTACCAACCGTTGGGCACGTTGTGGGCTTTGCAGATGTCCAGGACTTCCTTTACAAAGGCAAGCACCTCAGGATGCTCGTACTCGCGTGGGTGGCCCACTTCCTGAGAGTAGTCGCCCTCGCCGGTGAAGATACCGCTGATACCCGGTACTTCTTCCAGCATCGCAGGGAGATTCTTCAGCCCCAGCGGGCTTTCAATCATCAGGGCGCAGAACAATTCTCCGTTGGGATCGAGCGGCCACACGTCGGCTTTGGAGTAGTAATCCTGTTGAGTCAGGCCCCAGAACTGAGCCGCGCGATTAGGCGCATCGCCCCGGCGACCAAAGGGCTCTCGCAGAGGGCGCCCTTCCTTGCGGGGATAACGCATGGCGGCTACCGCGTTGTACGCCTCTTCCACCGTATCCACGTGGGGCCAGATAATGCCGTACACGCCAATGTCCAGCACCTGCTTGGCGACCCAGTTGGAGGACCCCGAGTTCGGCGGGATGCGCACAATAGGGGTGACCGAAGGAGCTACCGTGCCCCTTTGGACGATCGACCTCCGGTCCAACATAGAGAGCAGTCCAGCCTGCAACTCAGAAATGTCATAAGGGGCGTGCTCCATCTCGAAGTTCACGCCATCGAAGGGCGCAGTCACGCCTGCCGCTCCGTCTGCAGGCGAACCAATGAACCCGACGTGCCCCTCTTCCAATGCTTTGATGATACCGTTAAGCCTCGGTAACTCTGCCATGACGTCTCCTCCTAAACCTATCTCTGCTTGCTGCCTAATCTACTTAGCTGCTACCACTTCTAGCTGCACTGCCATCCCATAGGGCAACTCCGCGACGATTGAGTGGCGCGTGGGACGGTTTGTGATATCCGGGAACATCTCCACCCACGGGCCGTTGACCAGATCACGGAAGTTATGGTCCTGATACCACACAAACATGTGACCGATGTCGTCCTTGGTGAACCCAGACAGGTCCAGCATGGAGTTCATGTGCTGGAAGATGAGCTCTACCTGGCGTTCCGGCTCCTTGGCCACCTCGTTGCTGCCTGGTTCCCGGCCCATGATGCCACCGGAGAACAGGGTATTATTGATCTTGCTAGCAAAAGGAAGGAAGTTATTCCCACCGCCCGAGGCGTGAGTGACGCCTGGCACGTGGATGGACTCCCGTTTGCCGCCCTTCACCGCGATCATGTCTATCTGCACCAGCATCTCTCCGGGGAGGTCGCCTATTAGGACATGGCGTGCAGGCCGGCTCATCTGATCAGGGAACATATCCCCGTAGGCCTTGTTGACCGACTCTTGATACTTGCGGTCCTTCACCCATACAAAGAGGTGGGCCACCTCATCAGGGGTGAAGCCGGCCGTATCCAGCAAGGTGCGCGTGTTCTCAAAAGCCAGCGCCGCCTGCTCTTCTGCCGTCTCTCCCATCTTGTCCATCTTGGCATCGCGACCAAAGGTGCCGCCCGAACAGAGAACGTTGCCCACCACCGAACCGAATGGGATGAAGCCGGGGCTTGCTCCGCCGCTGTGCGCGACACCGGGGATCTCGAAGGACTGGCGCGGCTTGTTGCCATGCGCCGACCGATCCACAGCCATGACTTCTAGCTGCACCACCATGTTACCCGGCAACGGACGCACAATGGCGTGACGTGCGGGACGGCTGTGCGGGTCGGGGAACATGTCCTCCCAGGGCTTGTTTACCGCCGCTTGGTACTTGCGGTCGCTGACCCACACAAAGAATTGGACGATGTCGTCTGTAGACATGCCCGCCGTTTCCAGCAGAGTGCGGGTGTTCTCAAAGGCCAGCTCCGCCTGACGCTGGGGGTCTTCCACTACCTGTCCGGTAGCAGGGTCTTGGCCCATGGTACCGCCGGAGAAAAGCAGGTTGCCTACCTTCGATCCGAAGGGCAGAAAGCCTCTCTCTCGGCCGCCCGTATGGGCTACTCCGGGAATCTGCAACGTTGCGCGTTGCGCCATGATTCACCTCCCTCAACATTCTGGACGAATGGGTCGCGCTGGGGCAGGGCTGCCGCGCGCCATGTGTCGCAGAGTCTACCCATCGGGCATGGTGATGTCAAGGCGAGCAGCAACAGCGATAAATGCGTTAGGTCGCGCAGCTAGGGCTGCTCAAACACGCCCGATTTACCCCCCGCTTTACGCACTACCCGGATATCAGAGATACGCATGGCCCTATCCACCGCTTTGCACATATCGTAGACCGTCAGGGCTGCGGCAGAGACGGCGGCCAACGCCTCCATCTCCACGCCGGTCTGCGCGGCTGTCCGCACGGTTGCCGTTATCTCCACACAGGAGTGGGCAGCATCCGGCGTAAACGCCAGGTCAATGTGGGTAAGGGGCAGCGGATGCGTAAGCGGGATAAGATCGCTGGTGCGCTTGGCCGCCATCACTCCGGCCACCTGCGCCACGGTAAAGACGTCGCCCTTGCCCACGCCGCCGCTCTGGATGAGGGCAAGAGTTGGGACACTCATATAGATAGCCCCTTTTGCAATTGCTTCCCGCTCGGTCACCGCTTTATCGGAAACGTCCACCATGTGGGCGCGCCCTTCAGCGTCCAGATGCGTAAGCTGTTGCTGTGGTTCCGGCGGCGGAGCTAACGCGGTAGTTGGCTCCTCTTTCCCCCAGACGCCCGACTGCTCGCCCCAATTGGCATCTGCGGTGGCCGCCTGCGCCAGACGGTTTGCTTCCTCATTAAACAGGTCGCCCGCGTGCCCCAACACCCACTCCCACTTCACCGAACGGCCCCTCACTAGTCCGTCCAGCCGCTGCCAGAGGTCCCCATTGGCTTTACGCTGCCAGCCTTTGGTCATGGTATTCACCACGTACTGGCTATCGCTGCGCACGGTGACAGGACTTGCCGCCGGAATGTGCTCCAGCCCCTTGATGACGGCAAGGATCTCCATCCGGTTATTGGTGGTGCGCTCCTCCCTACCGGCCAGCCAATTAGCGGTGGTATCCGTGACCATCACTGCGGCCCAACCACCGGGGCCAGGGTTTCCGGAACAAGAGCCGTCTGTATTGAGAGAGTAGGGGGGATTTGTGGTCACCTTAGCCGCCTATGAAAGACATCTCGACCTTTGGCGCTTGCACGGTCTGGGAGGTACGCAGCTCGGAGTAGCGGTCATCACGGGCACCCCAGACGCCTCGCAGAAAGGCATCGAGGTCGGCGTCACTTGCGCCGCTCCGCAAGAGGGCGCGGAGGTCGTGGCCGCGCGTAGCAAAGAGGCAGGTGTAGAGTTGGCCGTCTGCAGAGAGCCGCGCCCGGGCGCACGCGCCGCAGAAGGGCTGCGTCACCGATGCAATGATGCCTATCTCCCCCTGGCCGTCCGCATAGCGGTAACGGTTAGCGACCTCACTCTCGTAGTTGGGCTCCAACTGTTCAAGGGGGTACACCGCACTGATACGACGAACGACCTCCTCAGCGGAGATCACCTCCTGCATGCTCCACCCATTGGTGCTGCCGACATCCATATATTCAATGAAGCGAAGGATGTGGCCGCTGCCGCGGAAGTGGCTGGCCATAGGCAGGATATCGCCGTCATTGACGCCGCCCTTTACCACCATGTTCACCTTAATGGGCCCCAGGCCGGCTGCAGCCGCAGCGTCGATGCCATCCAGAACGCCCTTCACGGGAAAGCTTGCATCGTTCATCGCCATAAAGACGTCGTCCCGCAGCGAGTCCAGGCTCACGGTCACCCGGTGCAGCCCCGCATCTTTGAGCGGTTGGGCAAACTGCGGCAGGAGCGCGCCGTTGGTGGTCAGGGTGAGGTCTTCTACACCCTGGATGCCCGCTAGCATCTCAACAAGTTTAGGGACATCCCGGCGGACCAAGGGTTCCCCGCCCGTAATGCGCACTTTGCCCACGCCCAGGCCCGTGGCCACCTGCACTACGCGGCTGATCTCCTCGAAGGAGAGCACCTCCCGCTGCGGCAAGAAGGCAAAGTCTCGGTGAAAGACCTCCTTGGGCATGCAGTAGACACAGCGGAAGTTGCAACGGTCCGTCACCGAGATGCGTAGGTCTCGCAACGGCCTGCCCAGCGTATCAAGTGGTTGTGTGTTCTGATTCATCGGCGCTTAGTTTCGCTTTGTTTTATTGTAGAGGAGAGAGCAGCTCAACCGCAAAGCAGGAAAGCAGCCGCAGTTTTACGGTACTACGCCTCAATGGTACAATGCGCCCAAGACTACCGAGGGGATTTGCCGTGCCTATTTACGAATACTGGTGCCTGGACTGCAAGAAGAAGAACAGCTACTTTGTCCGCTCTATCTCGTCGCCGCTAACGCCTGTCTGCAAGAGTTGCGGCAGCGAGAAGATGCAGCGAGCCGTGTCTACCTTCAACTACAAACGCCAGCGAGAGCTCACCAGCTACGACTCCGACAACCCCGAGGGCGTGCTCCAGGATATTATGGACGACCCCAAGAAGATGGACCGCCTTATGGAGCACGACTGGCAGAAGGCCATGGGTGAACCTATGCCTCCGAGCTATAGAGAAGCCCTGGAAACCATGAGCAATGAGGGCACCCTCTTTGGCGACGACGGCGGCGCAGGTGACGACTCCGGCGGCGGCTCTTCATCCCCGGATACGCTCTAATGCCCCACCCAGTTGCGCCGGGCGTCCTCCGCGCGATCGACGCAAACCAGGACCGCTGCAGTGAAGGACTCCGCGTCCTAGAGGACGTGGCTCGCTTCACCCTGGACGACGCAACACTCACCGCAACGCTGCGGGATATCCGGCATCAACTCGGCGCGCACCTCGCGACGCTGGGCAGCGCGCTGCTGGCCGCGCGGCAAGCTGCCACCGACGTGGGCGGTCCAGACGCTGCCACATCCCCAGGCCATAACAGCCTCAGCGACCTCGTTCGCGCCAACGCCAAGCGTGCAGAAGAGGCCCTGCGAGTCATTGAGGAGTATGCACGGCTCCCTGAGCTTGCCGCGACACTGAGTACGTCGCTGTTCAGCAGCCTGCGCTTCGCCGTATACGAAACGGAGCAAGCGCTGGTAAGCAAACTTGAACGTCGCGACCGGGCGGCGCTGGTGAAGGGCGTCTATGTCATTCTTGACCCTGCGGCAACACACGGCCGAGACGAGCTCAAAGTTGCTGAAGCTGCCCTGCTAGGCGGCGCGGCCGTCCTGCAATACCGGGACAAGGTGCGGGAGCGAGGTCTGCAGCTCCCTATCCTGCAAGAACTAAGCGCGCTCTGCCGAAAGCACCACGCGCTGCTTATTGTGAACGACGATCCCGCCCTGGCCCTAGCCGCTCAGGCCGATGGGGTGCACCTGGGCCAAAAGGACCTCCCGCTCAGGGACGCGCGGGCTATGCTGCCGCCATCCATGCTGATAGGCGTATCCTGCGCGCTGGCGGAAGAGGCGCAGCAGGCGGATGCAGCCGGCGCGGATTACATAGCCGTGGGCTCTATCTATGCAACGCAATCGAAGGATGACACGCGCCCGGCGGGCCTCCACACCCTGCGAGCGGTACGGAGTATGACTACCGGCCTATTGTCGCCATTGGCGGCATCAATGCCGAGAACGTGGCCCCGGTCATCCAGGCCGGCGCAGACGCGGTGGCGGTCATCAGCGCGATAGCGGGCGCGGCAGACCCCCAGGCAGCGACCACGCAACTACGTCAACACATCGAGGAGTGTTATGAGCCAACTCGCAACCCAGCTTGACCAGCTCCTCGCGCAGGTCCTGAGCGACTTCCAAGAGAAGAACGCCGCGCGGGAGACGGCCCTCCATAATAGCCGAGAGGTGGTGCGGCACTCCGCCAACGCCATCCGGGCGGTGCACCGCGGCGACATGGAGGCGGCCTCTGCCCTCATCCAGCGGGCTTCCGCCTTGCTGCAAGAAGCAGACGAGGCGCTGAAAAAGCATCCGGACATCTATCACGCAGGGTTCGTTCACGACGCTCAGAAAGAGTATGCCGAGGCGTGCATCACCCAGGCGGTAGTTGCAGATTGGCCTTTGCCTGACCCCGCAGCCCTCTCGGTGACATGGGCCGCCTATCTCAACGGCGCGGGCGAGGCCGTGGGCGAGCTGCGCCGCCAGGTGCTGGACCGGCTGCGGCTGGGCGAGACCAAGCGCTGCGAGGAACTGCTGGCAGCTATGGACGATATCTACGCGGTGCTGGTAGCGGTGGACTTCCCCGATGCCATGACCGGCGGGCTGCGCCGCACCGCCGACAGCACCAGGGGCATCCTGGAGCGCACCCGCGGCGACCTGACTATGGCGCTGGTGCAGAACAGTCTTCAGCAACAGCTGGGGCAGCTTGTAGACAAACAACCCTGAAGACTTGGGAAGGAGTCAAAACTCCACCCTCACTAATCCAGCACGCCTCCTCTAGGGCTGTACAAAACACATTACAAGCCCGCTAGGAATCTTGACGAGAGGTGATAGCTTTGTTACCTTCCTCTAGGTCTTGCAACGTTTGATGTAAAGTAGAATAGCAATAACAGCGCACAATAAATAAGCAGCAGGGAGTACTCAATGACCTTAGAATTGATAGCACCGCTGATCGGCGTCATTGGCCTCATTTTTGCCGCATGGCTTGCTAACAGCGTGCTCAAAGAGGATACCGGCACTGCGGCAATGCAGGCCATCTCTGAGAGCATCAAAGTAGGCTCGGCGGCATTTCTCCGTCGGGAATACACCTATCTAGCCGTTTTCGCAGGCGTGCTGACCGTCCTGCTGGCAATAGTGATAGGCCCAACAACGGCATTTGCTTACATCACCGGCGCCATCTGCTCCGGTTTGACCGGCATCATCGGGATGAACATGGCCGTACGCGCCAACGTACGCACCACCGCCGCAGCACAAATAAGCCTGAATAAGGGGCTGACGGTCGCCTTCAGAAGCGGCGCAGTCATGGGTTTGTCAGTGGTCGGCGTTGGCCTGCTAGGCGTGAGCATCTGGACGATCGTCGTCCAAGACTACACCATCCTGCCTGGTTTCGGCTTTGGCGCTTCCTCTATAGCCCTCTTTGCCCGCGTGGGTGGCGGTATCTACACTAAGGCCGCAGACGTGGGCGCAGACTTGGTTGGCAAGGTGGAGCAGGGCATTCCTGAGGACGACCCCCGCAACCCTGCGGTCATCGCCGATAACGTGGGTGACAACGTGGGCGACGTTGCCGGCATGGGCGCAGACCTCTTCGAGTCCTACGTCGGTTCCATCATCGCCACGGTCGCTCTTGCGGCCACGCTAGGAAATACATTCATATTGCTGCCCTTCCTGGTAGCAGGCGGCGGTATCCTCTGCTCCATTGTCGGCATATTCCTGGTGCGCTCGGGAGAAGAGCCTGACCCCGGCGTCCTGTTAGGCGCGCTGCGTAGGGGCATCTACTCCGCCTCCTTCCTCGTCGTGCTAGTGACTTTGGGCATTGTGCTCTACCTGGACTTGCCTCTCGGCATCTTTGGGGCCATCATCACCGGCCTCGTTGCCGGCATCATCATCGGCTTTGCCACCGAGTACTATACTTCGGCTGCTTACGGGCCCACTCAAGCGGTTGCTGAATCAACACAGACGGGCCCAGCCACAGTCATCATCCGTGGATTTGCCGCGGGCATGGAAAGCACCGCCGTTCCCATGGTCACTATAGTGGCGGCTATACTGCTCTCCTTCATCTTTGGCGGCGTGTACGGCATAGCCATCGCCGCCGTGGGCATGCTCTCGACCCTCGGCATTACCCTCGCCACCGACGCCTACGGTCCGGTAGCGGACAACGCCGGCGGCATTGCAGAACAGGCCCACCTGGAGGGCTTCGTTCGTGAGCGCACAGATGCGCTGGATTCCTTGGGCAACACCACCGCCGCTACGGGCAAGGGCTTTGCCATTGGCTCCGCCGTGCTCACGGCATTAGCTCTCATGGCTGCGTATGTGCAGGCAACCGGCCTGGATGCCGCACAATTCAGCATCATTGATCCTGTCATCCTGGCAGGCCTCATCGTTGGCGCCGGCTTGCCCTTCATCTTTAGTTCAATGGCATTGAAGGCAGTAGGCATAGCGGCCTTCGGCATCGTAAATGAGGTGCGCCGTCAATTCCGAGAGATACCAGGCCTTATGGAAGGCACCGGTGAGCCCGACTACGCCCGCTGTGTAGACATCAGCACCCAAGAATCCCTGCGGCAGATGATTGCCCCCGGCTTTCTGGCAGTGTTCGCCCCGGTGGTCGTGGGCATTGTGCTGGGGCCGGCTGCCCTGGGAGCGATGCTGATCGGCGCAACCTCTGCCGGCTTCCTCATTGCCATCACCATGGCAACCGCAGGCGGTAGCTGGGACAACGCTAAGAAGTTCATTGAGAGCGGCCAGTATGGGGGCAAAGGCTCCGACTCCCACCATGCAGCCGTCGTTGGAGACACAGTCGGCGATCCGTTCAAGGACACCGCAGGGCCGTCCCTTAACATCCTGATCAAGCTCATGTCTGTAGTGTCCTTGGTCTTTGCGCCCGTCTTTATCAGCATAACGCCACTACTTTCCTACGTTATGGGATAAGACAAAAGCTCCATGCGCCGCTGCGGCTAACAGGCGCCAAATCAACAGAAAGCAAGAGGCGGGTGGTTGTCACCCGCCTCTTCGTATCTACCTAGTAACTACCTGTTAGCCTACCCGCGTCCCTCATAGTGACCTAGAGGGCATCAGCCTACGAGCAATCTCACCGCCACGTCTGGTGCACCGATGAGGCGCGGCCGTCACGCCCTACCTAGCATTCTCCACCGTTTCGCGGTACAACTAAGGCCGAAGACCTCTCCTGTGGACTGTTTCTTCATACTATTTACTCTCGGGGTGACACATTGGCGGACGTGACTATGGACAAGATAGTCTCGCTGGCAAAGCGGCGGGGCTTCATCTTCCAAAGCAGTGAGATTTATGGCGGCCAGGGCGGCGCGTGGGACTACGGCCCCTTGGGCGTGGAGCTAAAAAACAACATCAAGCGGGCCTGGTGGCGCACCAACATCCTGGAGCGGGACGATATGGTGGGCCTTGACGCCGCCATCCTTATGAATCCGCGCACCTGGGAAGCCAGCGGCCACGTGGGCCACTTCACCGACCCCATGGTGGACTGCAGGAACTGCAAGCACCGCTTCCGGGCCGACCACGTGGAGGATACCTGCCCGGACTGCGGCACCAAGGGCTCCTTTACCGAAGCCCGCATGTTCAACCTCATGTTCAAGACCTTTGTAGGCCCCGTGGAAGAGGACGCCGCTCAGGTCTACCTGCGCCCGGAGACGGCTCAGGGCATCTTTGTGAACTTCAACAACGTGGTCACCGCCATGCGGCGCAAGCTCCCCTTCGGCATTGCGCAGGTGGGGAAGGCCTTCCGCAACGAGATCACGCCCGGCAACTTCACCTTCCGCAGCCGTGAGTTCGAGCAGATGGAGATCGAGTTCTTCGTGAAGCCCGGCACCGATGATGACTGGCACCAACGCTGGATCAACGACCGCCTGAACTGGTACGTCAACCTGGGCATGGATCCCACCCGCCTGCGTCTGCGCGCGCACGATTCGGATGAGCTGTCCCACTACTCCAAGGGCACCAGCGACGTGGAGTACCTCTTCCCAATGGGCTGGAGCGAGCTGGAGGGTATTGCCAACCGCACCAACTTCGACCTCACCCAGCACAGCGAGTTCAGCGGCGAAAAGCTCACCTACTTCGACGAGGAGTCAAGCGAGCACATTACCCCCTTCGTCATAGAGCCCTCCGCCGGCGCAGACCGCGCGACCCTCGCATTTCTCGTCGACTCCTACGTGGAGGAGGAAGTGCCCGCCGCCAACGATAAGACGGAGACTCGGGTGGTGCTGCGGCTGCACAAGGACCTCGCGCCGGTGAAAGTGGCCGTGCTGCCCCTAAGCCGCAACGAGAAGCTCACGCCCACCGGCCAGGAGGTCTACGCGCTGCTGCGCAAGGGGCTGCGGGACTGCTTGGTGCAGTTCGACGACGCCCAGAGCATCGGCCGGCGCTATAGGCGGCAGGACGAGATCGGCACGCCCTACTGCGTCACCGTAGACTTCGACACGCTGGAGGACCGCGCGGTCACCATTCGTGACAGAGACTCTATGGCACAGGAACGCGTGGCTATTACAGAACTCCTGTCAACACTGCGGGAGCGCCTACTGAGCTAAACGTTGGCAAATTGACAAAACGCGGCGGGAATAGTAGGGTTTTGTCACCACTGGGAAAAAACTGAACAGGAGATCAAACATGGCACAGATTGTGTTAGGACTTGGAGCATCTCATGGGCCTATGTCCTCCACTCCGCCAGAGTTCTGGCCAGATCACGGAGAATCGGAAAAGGGCAACCGGGGTTACTTGGCGCTGCCGGACGGCAATAAGGGCAAACCCCTAACGTACGACGAGCTGCTAGAGCGTGCGGACCCCAGCATTGCTGAGAAGATAAACCCCGAGTACTACCGGATGCAGTACGACAACATGCAGAAAGCCATTACCGAGCAGGGCAGGCTGCTGCGTGAGGCCAAGCCCGACGTAGTTATCGTCGTTAGCGACGACCAGGGCGAGCTCTTTTTTGAGAACAACATGCCCAAATTCAGCGTGTACTGGGGCGATATGATGCCATTGCGCGTACGCCACATCCCTGAGAATGCGGGCCGCCATACCAAAGCCTCCGCATGGGGCTATGGCGACAAAGACATAGACGTACCGGTGGACTCTGAGTTGGGCAAGCACCTCATCCAGTACCTGAGCGACGCAGATTTTGACGTTGCGCACACCCGCTACATGGAAGAAGAGTACGGCGGAGCCATTGGCCCGGCGGGCTACATGCAGAACCGCCGTGAGGTCAAGAAGCGCCCCTTTGGTATGCCGCACGGCTTCGCATTTGTAGTGCGGCGGTTGATGGACAACAACCCCATCCCCATCGTGCCCATCCATCAGAACACCTGCTACCCGCCCAACCAGCCGACCCCGCGTCGCTGCTTTGCCTTTGGGCAGGGCATCCGCGCCGCAGTAGACGCATGGAAGAGCGACAAGCGCGTTGCCATCATCCCCTCCGGCGGCCTCAGCCACCCGGTGGTGGACGTGGAAGTCGACATGATGGCGCTCAACGCCATGGAGGCCAACGACGCCGAGGCGCTGCGCACCCTGCCGCGCCATCGCTTGGACTCCAGCACCTCGGAGACGCTGAACTGGGTCACCGCAGCAGGCGCATTGGAGCACCTGGGTATGGAAGTCCTAGACTACGAGGCCGTCTACCGCACCCCTGCCGGCACCGGCGGCGGCTGGGCCTTCACCCACTGGAGCTAACCTCTCGGGTAGCTACCCCAAACCGAATGCAACCGCCTGGGCTCGTACGAGCCCAGGCGGTTTCTTATGGCAACGTGTGTCCTTACCCAGAGGATTCCGCTATCATGAGCACAGATTTACTAAGGAGCACACTGTGGAGTATCGCTATCTGGGCAAATCTGGTCTGCAGGTGTCGGCCATCACCCTGGGCGGCAACGTCTTTGGGCGCGTGGTGGATACAGCCGGCACGGCAACGCTGGTGAACCATGCGCTGGACCAGGGCATCAACATGATAGACACGGCAGACACCTACACGCTGGGCGCGTCGGAAGAGCTGCTGGGCAAGGCGCTGAAGAGTCGCCGTCACGAGGCGATCATCGCCACCAAAGGCGTCGGGCCCATGGGCGAAGGCCCCAACATGCGCCAAGCGTCTCGTCAGCACCTCAGCGATGCCCTGGACGACAGCCTGCGCCGCCTCCAGACCGACTACATCGACCTCTACCAGATGCACTCCTGGGACAGGGACACGCCCCTGGAGGAGACCATGCGCGCCCTAGACGACTTTGTGCGCCAGGGCAAGGTGCGCTACGTAGGCGCCAACGGCTACAAAGCATGGCATATTGCGGAGGCCCACTGGCTGGCCCAGGAGCACCACTGGGCGCCCATGATTTCGGAGCAGCCGGAGTACAGCCTGCTGGAGCGCGGCATCGAGCGAGAGGTCATTCCCGCCTGCCAGCGCTACGGCGTGGGCATCATCCCCCACTATGTCATCGCGGGCGGGCTGCTCACCGGCAAGTACAAGCGCGGCGAGCCGCTGCCGTCAGACTCTCGCTTCGGCAAGTTCATGGCTAGCCCGCGCGCCACCGGCAGAGACAGTGTGCAGATTGGGCAGCGCTGGAACAACGAGCGCTACTGGACGCTTCTGGAAACCCTGGACGCCTTTGCCGAGGAGCGGGGCCACTCGGTAGGCGAGCTGGCAATCGCTTGGGTGCTGGCGCAACCAATGATCAGCTCCGCCATCGTCGCGGCCACCAAGACCGAGCAGATAGACGCCAACGTCCAAGCCGTCGAATGGAAGCTCACCAAAGAAGAGCTAACAGAGCTAGACGAGCTAACCCAGTAAAACCCATCTGTCATTCCGAGCAAAGCAAAGCATCCTATAACCCCTTATCCAACCAAATTGTCATTCTGAGTGAAGCGAAGAATCCAAAAGCCCCGTGAACCCCAACCGCCATCCTAAACAAAGCGAAGCATCCAAAACCCTTAATGCAACCAAATTGTCATTCTGAGTGAAGCGAAGAATCCAAAAGCCCGGGGTGGGGGCCGGCGGCACCGCGCCAACCGCGTAACGCCCGCCTAAGAATCACCCGAGAGGAACCATGAACTACACCGAGCAACGACAATACTACCGATCCCTCCTCAACGGCACGGCGTGCGTCTCCCCCGCCAGCGTCTACGACCCCCTCTCCGCACGCGTCGCCGAGTCGGTGGGATACCGGCTGGGCATCCTGGCGGGATCGGTGGCATCGCAGACCACCATCGCCGCGCCGGACATCGTGCTGCTCACCCTCACCGAGCTGGCCGACCAGGTACGCCGCATCATGCGCACCTCTACCCTGAGCCTGATGGTGGACGCCGACCACGGCTTCGGCAACGCCCTGAACGTGATGCGTACCGTGCAGGAGCTGGAGCACGCCGGCGCCGCCGCCTGCAGCATCGAGGACACCGTGCTGCCCGCCTCCTACGGCGCGCCCACGGACAGCGAGGAGCTTATCTCTACCGAGGAGATGCTGGGCAAGCTGCGCGCCGCGGTGGCTGCTCGCACCGACCCCGCGTTTGTGGTGCTGGGACGCACCTCCGCCCTGCGAGCCGGCGATACCGAGGGCGCGATAGCCCGGGCCAAAGCCTACGCCGCCACGGGCGTGGACGCTATCTTTCTGGTGGGCGCACGGAGCTTGGACCAGATTGCCGCAGGTGCACCAGGCCTCCGGGCTGCCGGTGGTGATTGGCGCGGCCCCGGCCTCGCTGACCCACGCCGACCTAGCGGCCCACGGCGGGCGCATCCTGCTCCAGGGCCACCAGCCAATCTTTGCGGCGGTGAAGGCGCTGCGAGCCACCTACCAGCACCTCTACGACGGCGGCGCGCCCGCAGACCTGCGCGACCACATCGCGTCCGGCGCAGAGATGGACGCCCTCACCAGCAGCGAGTCCCACAAAGCCGCCCAGCAAGCCTACCTAGGCGGCGAAGCAGCGGAGCGGGTGTAGCCTGCTCCTATATCTATAGTCTTTAATACTCATACCACTACATATAGTGGCTAGCCCTTTATTTTCTTCTCTTCCAACGCTACAATAGCCCCGTTGACTAGTGGTCGCGGGTTGGTTTTTGGTTCTTGACAGACTTTATTAGAACGCATATTCTCACTTTAGCTTTGTAGGGAGGTGTTCTGTGGCTTACAGCCCAGTTTATGAGGGAGTTCCATTCACAGACTTTGCCTCCGTTACCTGTGACACCGAACTAGACGACCTTAATCTCAACTGGCGGGAACAGGATCTCCCTGAACGCTTCCGTACTAAGCATGTTCACCGCTTGCACCCCTACTTAGGCAAGTTTGTACCTCAATTAGTTGAGATATTTCTCCGTAAGTATCAGCCGCGATCGGTTCTTGACCCTTTCAGCGGATCAGGCACCACGCTAGTTGAAGCCAATGCCCTCGGCATTCCATCTACCGGCTACGATATCTCGCCCTTTAATTGTCTGCTCTCGAAAGTAAAGACCGCTGAGTATGACGTACCAGAACTAGAAGCAGAAATTCGAGATATTGTCGGGAGAGTGAGCCTTCCAGTCCAACGATATGAAGAAGTAGTTCAGGATACTGATAATGAATACCTGCGGAGTTGGTTCGCTACGCCAGCCCGATTACAACTCTTGCTTTTCCGGTCGCTGATTGAAGACTACAAGCATAAGGATCTACTGAAAGTAGTGCTCTCTAGAGCCGCAAGGTCTGCCCGTCTCACCACCCACTTTGACCTAGACTTCCCCAAACAACCTCAAACTGAAAAATACTCCTGCTACAAACATGGGCGGACATGCCAGCCCACGGACCAGGCCCTAAGGTTTATTACTAGATATGCCTGGGATACCTTGAAACGAGTCTCGGTCTTCTCTGAAATGCGCACAGCCGCCTCTGTTGAGATAGTTTGTGCTGACTCTCGTACGGAAGAACTCTCAGACGTAGATATGGTGCTTACCTCGCCACCATACGTAGGCTTGATTAACTACCACCAGCAGCATCGGTATGCTTACGAACTCCTTAACGAACCCATGAATGAGGACATGGAGATAGGGGCCGCCAAACGTGGCAATTCTGCTGTCGCTCAGCATAAGTATTTGGACGATATGAGCACCGTATTCGGAAACGTCTGGCAGGCGTTGCGACCTGGGGGCGTTGCAGTGGTAGTGGTCCATGACCGCAAGGATCTCTACGGTGGCATGGCGGATAAGCTAGGCTTCACTGAAGAGGCAGTAATAAAACGCCACGTCAACCGAAGGACAGGAAGGCGCGCCGACGACTTCTACGAAAGCGTGCTGATATGGCGCAAATAGTAAACAACGAAGAACTGGCTCGCTCAGTAGGCGCATGCTTTGACAAGGGTTCGGACATTGGCTTGAAAGTTATTGAGGCATTTCAAGCCACTATCGCTACGCCTATTGCCAAAAAGATGCACACCCTCAAGATGAAGGAGATCATAAGAAATAAGAATCCTTACTTATATCGAGCTAGTGGAGTTAACACTTGTAGTGACCTGGTTGAAAGGGCCTTTCACGATTTCATTAGTTCAAGCATGGAGAACCATTCAGGGTACTTCTTTGAAGCTATTTCACAGATATTCTCCGGGGGGATAAAACCAGTTAATGGTGGCGAGGTTGATCTTGATATTCGCAAAGGAGACACCGCGTACCTGTATGCAATGAAATCTGGATCGAAAGGCTTCAATTCTTCAAGTTACGATAAGGCCAAAAGGGACCTTCTGACGGCTGAACGACGATTGAGGCAAGATAGAATCAGAACAGAAAAACGGATCGCTTTCGCATATGGCAAGCGTAGCGAAACCGATAAAGACGGAATAATCCAACTTACAAGCAAGGAATTTTGGGCAGAGATAAGTGGTGATCCTGAGTTCTACAGAAAACTGCTGAACGCCTGTGGGCTAATGTCTCACTTATATACAGCGGACATACAAGCGCCCTATAGCGCGTTACTAGACGAGGCCCATAGCCCTTTTCTGCGACGGGGATTCGGTCGATTGGAACCGAGTCCTTAAGCTCGTCTCGAACTAGTCTAATGCGCATCCTACACTTTGCTGACCTGCACATAGGGGTGGAGAACTATGGGCGGACGGACCCGGCCACGGGCCTCTCTACTCGCCTGCAGGACTTCTTGGCCGCTCTGGACGAGCTGGTGGACTACGCGCTGGGCAATGACATCGACCTGGTGCTGTTCGCCGGCGACGCGTACAAGAGCCGGGACCCCTCCCAGACGCAGCAGCGGGAGTTCGCCCGGCGCATCGTGCGGCTCACCGGCGGCGGCGTCCCCGTGTTCCTGCTCGTGGGCAACCACGATCTCCCCTACGCCGCGGGCCGCGCCACCGCCGTCGAGATCTTCCCCATCCTGGGTGTGCCGGGCGTGACCGTCGGCAGCGGGCTGGGCACGTATGTGGTAGAGACGCGCACTGGTGGGCCGCTGCAGGTTGTGGCGGTGCCGTGGATCACCCGCAGCTGGCTGCTCACCCAGGACGAATACCGCACCATGGCCTCCCGCTCCCTGAACGAGGTGATGGAGCAGAAGCTGGGCGACCTCCTGGCGGTGGAGTACGCCAAGCTGGACGCCTCGCTCCCCGCAGTGCTGGCGGGCCACCTGGCGGGCACCTGGGCCGTCCCCGGCTCGGAGCGGCGCATGACCATCGGGGCGGACCCGGTCTTCCTCCCCAGCACCCTCACCGGCTCTTCGGCCGCCTTAGAGCGAGCGGGCGTGGTGGAGTACGGCGCGCTGGGCCACGTGCACCAGCAGCAGGTCTATGACGGCCGCTTTCCCCTGGTGTACAGCGGCAGCCTGCAGCGGGTGGACTTTGGCGAGGAGAGCCAGGAGAAGGGCTTCTATGTCATCGATATCGATCCGGCGCTGCCCGCGGGCGACCGGCTGCGCTCCTACGACTTCGTGCCGGTGCGCTCCCGCACGTTCCTGACGATAGAGGTGCGCTGCCGCACGGCCAATCCCACGGAGGAGGTGCTCTACGCCATCGACCGCAAGGCGCGCGAGGTGCAGGGCGCAATCGTGCGGGTGCAGGTGAGCCTCCCCGTAGAGCACGCCAGCTCCCTCGACGAGCAGGCGGTGCGGCGCGCGCTGGCCGGGGCCAGCTACGTTGCCGGCGTGACGCGGGAGGTAGCGGGCGCGCCGCGGACACGCCTCCAGGATGTGCAAGTGGAGGGGCTGACGCCGCTGCAAGCGTTGGAGCTCTACTTCAAGGCCAAGGAGACCACGCCGGAGCGGGCGCGCGTCCTGATGCAACATGCGCAACGGCTGCTCTCCCAGGACGCAAGTAAGGAGTCTGCCTAATGGATATCGCGCTGCTGGCGCTCTCGGGCGTGGTCGCGGTGTTGCTGGTGGTCGTGCTGCTGCGGCAGGGCGCGTCGTCATCGTCCACCGCCGCCGAACGGCAGGACGTAGAGTCGTTGCGGGCAGAGATGCGGGACAACCTGAACCAGGTGCGGGAGACCGTGCAGACACAGATGGGCGGCATTCGCACGGAGATGACCGGCTCCATGACCACCCTGCGCCAGGAGATGGGCACGCGCCTCGACACCACCGGTTCCACCATCAACCGGGTGCAGACCCAGCTTGGCGAGCTAACTGAGGCGACCAAGCACATCCAGGAGATAAGCAAGGACATCGCCAGCCTGCAGGACATCCTGCAACCGCCCAAGCTCCGCGGCACGCTGGGCGAGCTGCTGTTGGAGCGTCTCCTCTCACAGATCCTCCCCGCTGACGGCTACACGCTGCAGCACCGCTTTCTTGACGGGAAGGTGGTGGACGCCGTCATCGTGCTGGGCAAGGGGCAACTGGTTCCAGTAGACTCCAAGTTCCCCCTGGACTCCTTTAGACGCCTGTCTGAAGCGGAGCAGGAGGCGGAGCGGACCCAGTACCGGCGGGAGTTCGTGCGCAGCGTGCGCCAACACGTGGACCGGGTGGCGGAGTACATCCGCCCGGACGAGGGCACGCTGAACTTTGCGCTCATGTACGTGCCGGCGGAGAACGTGTTCTACGAGACTATTATCAAGAGTGAAGAGGTGGAAAGCGACCTCTACAACTACGCCCTGGAGCGTCGGGTTATGCCTGTTTCTCCCCATAGCTTCTATGCCTACCTGGGAGCCATCGCGCTGGGCTTGAAGGGCATGGCCATCGAGCAGAGCGCGAAGCAAGTGCTGGAGCACCTGAGCCGCTTGGACTCGGAGTTCGGGCGGGTGAACGAGGACTTCCGCACCCTGGGCACGCACCTGACCCACGCCTCCAACAAGTACAGCGAGACGCAGCGCCGTCTGGAGCGCTTTGGCGACCGGCTGACCGCGCTTCCCGACCCGGAGGCGCTGGGACAGCTGGAGGCCGGGGTACGGCAGGAGGACGCCGCCCCCTGATGGTTCCCATCAAGCTGCGCCTGCGTAATTTCATGGCCTATCGGGCCCTAGACCCTCCCCTCGATCTCACGGGCATCCACGTCGCCTGCCTAACCGGACCCAACGGGGCAGGCAAGTCCTCCTTTCTGGACGCAGTCACTTGGGCGCTGTGGGGCCAGGCTCGCGCCAAAACCGACGACGAGCTCATCACCCTGGGCGAGTCCGAGATGGAGGTGGAGCTTGAGTTCGGCCTGGGCGAGGACACCTACCGTGCACTGCGGAAGCGCACCCGCGCCGGCGGACGGAGCCGCGCTGGGCATTCCGTGCTGGAGCTGCAGATTGCAGATGGCTCCGGCGGCTTCCGCCCCATCACCGGCAACACTCTCCGTGAGACGGAACGCATCATCCAGAAGCTGCTGCGCCTGGACTATCAAACCTTCATCAACAGCGCATTCCTGCTCCAGGGCCGCGCCGACGAGTTCACCCTGAAGACTCCAGCCGAGCGCAAGCGCGTCCTGGGGGAAGTGCTCAACCTCTCCCACTACGATGAGCTAGAAGAGCGCGCCAAGGCCGTCGGGCGCAGGCTGGAAATGGACGTTGCGGTACTGCGACGGGAGATTGCCGAGCTGGAGGCGCAATGGGAGCAGGGGCCGCAGCTGGAGGCGGCAGCGGAGCACACAGAGACGCGGCTCAAGGAGATGGGCGAGCTTGTTCAGGCGCGGGAGCAGACGGTTGGGGCGCTGCAGCAAGCCAGGGAGAGCCGCAGGGAGAAAGAGGCGCGCCACCATGAAGCGGTGGAGCGGGCAGAGCAGGCGAAAGCCGAGCTCACCGAGCTAGAGCGTCGCAAGACAGACCTCTCGGCACGCTTGGCGCGCTACCGCGCCAGCTTGGAGCAACGGGCGCGCTATTGAAGAGACGCAGCAGCAGTACCAGGAGCTGACCGCAGCCCACACCGGCATGAACCAGGCGATGCAGACCCTCCTCAGCCTGCAACGGGAAGAGAGCGCAGCCGCCCATGCTCAGGAGGAGGCTAAGCACAAGCTCACAACGCAGCTACATCTGCTGGAACAACGAGTGGCCGGACTGAAAGAGCAGGCGACAGGGCTGCCCGCCTACGTGCAAGCCAGAGAAGCGGCGCAGGCCCAACTCCTGACGGTCGCTCAGCAGGCACAGGAGCTGCTCGCCCAGCGGAACTCCCTCCAGGAGAGCGCCGCCCGGCTGGGTGTCCTCGCCCATACCAACGAAAACATCATCCAGCAGGGCAAAGATCTGGGGGCCAAGGTGAAGCAGCTTAGCGCACCCGGCGCCCAGGGCGCCTGCCCCCTCTGCGGCACAGAGCTTGGCCCCGACGGCCACCAGCGTATCATCGACGAGTACCAGCAGGAGTTAGAGCGCCAGCGGGACCTCTATCGAAGCAATGAATTGGAGCGGCAGCGCATCGAGCAGCAGCGGCAACAGCTAGAGCAAAGCCTGGCGCAGCAGGAGGCTTCGCTGGCGAGACAGCAGCAGGACGTTCAGAGCAAGCTCACCGCGGCAACGCAAGGGGCGGAGAACGCCGAGCGCGCCGCCGCTGAGCTACCGCCCCTTGAGACGCAGGCGAGCAACCTCTCGGCAACCCTCGCCGCAGAGGGCTATGCGCCGGAAGCGCGGGAGGCGCTGCAAAGCGTCCGCAAGCGCATGGCCGCGCTGGACTACGATGCGCAACGACACCAGGAGGTGCAGGAGCAACTTAAAGCGCTAGAGCCTGCACTGAAGGGAATCGAAGAGCTGCGGCAGGCCGAGCGGGAGATGCCGGAGACTGAGGCCGAGCTCGGACGTATCAGCGCCGCGCAGGAGCGCTGGGAGCGGAGTCTCGGGGAAGAGCGGCAGCGCGCTACCAGCTTGCAAGAGGAGCTGGCGACCGCGCCTCAGGTGGAGCAACAGCTTGCCGAGGCGCAACGGGCGCTGGAGGAAGCCAAAGCCGGCTATCAGGAGGTGAACCAGGCTCTCACCCGGCTCAAGGTGGAGCTGGAGCGTCGCGCTCGAACCGAGTCGGTGCTGCAAAACCAGCGGCAGGAGCTTGCATCGCGGGAGCAGGAGTTGGGCATCTACAACGAGCTGGCAACGGCCTTTAGCCAGCGGGGCGTCCAAGCGTTGCTCATCGAAGCAGCATTGCCCGAGCTGGAGGATGACGCGAATGAGCTGCTGGGCCGCATGACGGACAACCGCCTGCACATCTCTTTGCAGACGCAGCGCCAGCTCCGCTCCGGCAACATGCGGGAGACGCTGGACATCATCATCGCGGACGAGTTGGGCACACGCGCCTACGAGCTCTATAGCGGCGGCGAGGCGTTTCGGGTGAACTTTGCGCTGCGTATCGCCCTATCCAAACTGCTGGCACGACGCGCGGGGGTGGCCCTGCCCACGCTGGTCATCGATGAAGGCTTCGGCACCCAGGATGCCGCCGGCCGTGAGAAGCTGGTTGATGCTATCAACGCCATTGCGGACTACTTTCAGCGCATCCTCATCATCACCCACATCGAGGACTTGAAGGACGCGTTCCCCGTCCGCATCGAGGTCACCAAAACGGTTGAGGGCGCTAAAGCACAGATTATCTACGCGTAGGCGCACTCAAGTAGCGCACCGGCTTCCATAAGCGAACTGCCGAACTGATAGGGTTGAGCAGGTTCGCTACTCGGTGCCGGCAGCAGGTAGTTTAGCTAAGTCCCCATCTAGTCCTGCAACGATCAAGTCGTCTCCTGGCTGAAGCACCTCCGAGACATGCGGGTTCAATGTCACTGCCCGCTCGTGATGCAGGGCCATAGGCGTTACTCCGTAGGCGCGTTTCAAGCCTAGATCATCAAGCCTCTTCCCCGTCCAGGATGGAGGGACGGCGATCCGCGCGAAGCCATAGCCGGGAGCCACGTCTAGATAATCTCGAATACCGGTAGCTGCGATGCTATGGGCTAGGCGAGCGCCCGTCTCCTTCTCAGGAAAAATGACCCGGCTTGCGCCCACCTGTTCCAGGATCACACCATGAATGGCGGTCCCAGCTTTAGCGATGATGCGGGCAACGCCGAGCTGCTTCAGCGTTACCGTGCAGAGAATGCTCGCCTGCAGATTGCTCGCTATAGCTACTATGGCCGTGTTGAAACGAGCAACGCCCAGCTCTTTGAGCACTTCCAAGTCAGTAACGTCGGCTTGAACAGCACGAGCAACGGTATCAGCACACTCCCTAATCGCGCGCTCATCATTGTCAACTGCCAGTACCTCATGCCCTAGCTTGGTTAACTCCACAGCAACCGCCATACCAAAGCGGCCCATGCCCAATACCACAACCTGCATTGGATCGCTCATTCAAGCTCCTCCTGATTCATCATCCTATTTTTACCTCTTCTTCCATCCATCGATAAGCCGGCCGGCGTTCTCGAGATGCCAGCGCGAACACGAGGGTCAGCGGCCCAAGGCGACCGATAAACATGATTGGTATCAAGATAAGCTGCCCAAACGCACTAAGCTCCCGTGTGATGCCCGTGGAAAGTCCCACCGTTCCAACCGCGGAGAACGCTTCAAAGAGGACGTGCAGCAATGCGAACTCCTGTGTCGCGCCCAACGCAAAGCCAGTGAGGAATACCAGCGCCAAGGTAAGCAACGCCACAGTGAGTGCACGGAGAAGCGTATGCAGTGGCACTCGCCGCTGAAAAGCAACCACTTCAGAAGAGCCGCGTAGCACGGAGATAATCGCAAACAAAAGCAGGCTGAACGTCTGTACTTTAATGCCGCCGGCCGTAGAGGCCGCTGCCCCACCGATAAACATAAGCGACATCAAGATGAGCAATCCTTCTCCGGTCATGCCCCCAATATCAAGAGCAGAAAAACCTGCGGTGCGACCGCTGGCTGTAAGGAAAAACGCGTTCAACAACCGGTGACCAAACGTCATGTCTCCGAGGGTGTCGGAGTTGGCTCGTTCTGTAAACAGCACTCCGAGTGTGCCGAGCAACAGCAGTATGCCAGTAGTCCAAAGCACAAGCTTAGTATCCAGCGTTAAGCGCTTCATACGCCGGCGCAACAGGTCGGCAACGACCGCAAATGAAATGCCGCCGAGAATGACCAAGCCGGCAACAGTCAGCAGCACGAGAGGGTTATTGTGGTAAGCCGTAAGGCTTTGAAACCCCCCGGTGAGATCGAACCCGGCATTGTTGAACGCCGATATTGAGTGAAAAACCGCCCACCAAATTGCTCTGGGGGGTTCCATAGAACCCAAGAATGCAATGAGGAGCAGGACAACCCCTATAGCTTCGGCAATGACGGTAAAGAAAAGGGCGCCTCGTACCACGGTAAGAGCAGTTTCCAACCCCTTGGTTCCTAAAACTTCGCTGAGCAGCACGTGCTCTCGAATGGTTATCTGTCTACCAAGGAGTAGGAAGAGCAAGGTGGAGCTAGTCATAAACCCAAACCCACCAAGCTGAATCAGGAGCAAGATCATGGCATGGCCGAACCCGCTCCAGTACGTGCCCGTGTCCACAACCACTAGCCCGGTCACACACACTGCGGAAGTAGCGGTAAAGAGGGCCGTCAAGAACGACGCTGAGTTTCCATCTGCAGTAGCAAAGGGCAAGCTAAGGAGCAGTGCGCCCAGAAGAATAATTGCCGCGAATCCATACAAGAAAACCAGGGCAGGATTCCAGGTTTTTCGACGCGTTACCTGCTCCCGCACTGGGATACTTTGTGGCTCCGCACGCGAGAGCCTAAGCCGTCTATCCCCTAGGCGCTGACCGCCCAGAAGTTCACCTGGCTGGTGAACAACTACGCGCTGCCGTTCGTCTTCCGGCTCAGCCATTGGTTGATTGTAAAACCCTACCCGTATTACTGAGTGTCAACTTTACCTTCCCCGCTTCTAGGAGAAAGGCTTCTATGTGTAATACGTTTATGGGCTGTCTACGCTACAGAAACCGCTGTGCCGTTCCTGGTCAGCACGCGCTGGAGGTAGTCTCCTGTGTGGGAGTGCTCCACTTTGGTCATCTCCTCCGGCGTCCCCGTTGCCAGCACATAGCCGCCTGCATCGCCGCCGGTGGGCCCCAGGTCAATAAGCCAGTCGGCATTCTTGATAAGGTCCAGGTGGTGCTCTATGAGCACCACGGTGTTGCCTGTGTCTACCAGCCGCTGCAGCACACTCATCAAAGCGGCGACGTCTCCAAAAGAGAGGCCGGTAGTCGGCTCATCAAGGATGTAGAGCGTGCGGCCGGTTGCGCGGCGGGAGAGCTCCGCTGACAGCTTCACACGCTGCGCCTCACCGCCGGAAAGGGTGGTGGCAGGTTGCCCCAGACGCATGTAAGAGAGCCCGACCTGGTTCATCGTTTCCAGCTTTGCGCGAATACTTGGGAAGGCGGAGAAGAAGTCCACCGCCTCCTCAATGGTCATATCCAGCACTTCCGCAATGTTCTTCTCTTTAAAGAGAACCTCCAGCGCCTCTCGGTTGTAGCGCTGCCCCTTGCACACCTCGCAGGGCACTTCGATGTCCGGCAGGAAGTGCATCTCTATCTGCACATAGCCCTCGCCGCGGCACGTCTCGCAGCGGCCGCCCTTCACGTTGAAGGAGAAGCGTCCCGCTTTATAACCGCGCATCCGGGCCTCCGGCACCGCAGCAAAGAGGTCTCGGATGGATGTGAACGCACCGGTGTAAGTAGCCGGATTGCTGCGCGGCGTCCTTCCGATGGGTGACTGATCGATGTTGATAACCTTATCAATGTGCTCAATACCCTCGATAGCCGCGTGGGCGCCAGGCTTATCTTTTGCTCTGTAGAGGGACTGGGCCAGCTTCTTGTAGAGGATGTCGTAGATAAGGGTGCTCTTGCCGCTACCGGATACGCCGGTGACACACACAAGGCTTCCTAGGGGAATCTCCACATCAACATTCTTGAGGTTGTTCTCCCGCGCGCCGCGGATAACAAGCTTCTTGCCGTTCCCCTTGCGGCGGGTCTCCGGATAGGGGATCTCCTTCACGCCGCACAGGTATTGGCCGGTCACCGACCGCGGCTCCGACATGATGTCGTCAAGCGGGCCGGCGGCCACTACCTCGCCGCCATGCTCACCTGCACCCGGACCCATATCGACAATATGATCGCCGGAGCGGATCATTGCTTCGTCATGCTCCACAATGAGCACGGTGTTGCCCAGATCCCGGAGCTTCTTCAGCGTCTCAGTGAGCCGCTTGTTGTCAACGGGATGGAGGCCAATGGAGGGCTCATCACAAACATAGAGGACGCCCATAAGCCCGGAGCCAATCTGCGTTGCGAGACGGATACGCTGTGACTCGCCGCCGGAGAGGCTGGCTGCTGCCCTATCGAGGGTGATGTATTCCAGACCTACGTCCAGCAGGAACCCCAGGCGGCCTTTCAGCTCCTTGAGGATCTGGCGGGAAATGGTCTGGTCTCGTGTGGTGAGCGGTGTAGGCTTACTGCTATCACCAGCCAAAAAGTCCACCCACCGCAGCCCGGCAACGATGGACATTTTAGTCACCTGGGCAATGTTAAAGTCTGCAACCGTCACCGACAGCGCCTCCGGCTTCAGCCGCCTGCCTTCGCAGGTGGGGCAGAGGGAGGCGGTCATGTAGCGCTCAATCTCCAACTTGATAAACTCGGACTCAGTCTCTTTATAGCGACGCATAAGGTTGGGGATAACGCCCTCGAAATTGGTGCGCCAGGTGTGCATATGGCCGTGACGCCCCCGATGTTCCACGCGCAGCGACTCGCTTCGGTCACCGTAGAGGAGGACATCTATCAGCTCCTGCGAGAGCTGCCGGACCGGCACGTCGATAGAGAAGTCGTGGCGGCGCGCTAAAGAGGCGATCATGCTGGAGTACCATGGGCTCATAGAGCCGGCCCGCTGCCAGGGCTGGATAGCGCCCTCGGCGAGACTCAGGTCCTTGTTTGGGATGACCAACTCCGGGTCCGCTTCCAACTTCATGCCCAGGCCAGTGCAATCCGGGCAGGCGCCGTGGGGGCTGTTGAAGCTAAAGGTGCGGGGCGCAATCTCCCCCAGGCTGACGTTGCAATAGACGCACGCAAAGTCCTCGGAGAAGAGTATCTCATCGCCGTCCACCACGCTGATGAGCACAGTGCCCCCGCCTAGCTTCAGCGACGTCTCCACAGAGTCCGTAACGCGGCCGCGGATGGCCTCCCGAGGCGATAGCTCGCTGGCAGCCGCGGCCTGATCCAGTTCTTCCTGCGTAGGAATTGCTAGCCGGTCGACCACAACCTCTACGGTGTGCCGTCTATTGCGGTTCATGGCGATGGATTCGGTCAGCTCCCGGATGCGTCCGTCCACCCGCACACGGACATAGCCCGCTTTGCGCAGGTCTTCTAGGAGCGCCAGGTTCTCTCCCTTGCGGTCTTTGATAAGCGGCGCCATCACCAGAAAGCGCGTGCCGTTTGGCAACGCCTGCACGGCGTCCACTATCTGCTGCACCGTCTGGCGCTGCACTTCCCTGCCGCAGTTGGGACAGTGGGGAAGACCAACGCGGGCAAAGAGCAGGCGCAAGTAATCGTAGATCTCGGTGACGGTAGCAACGGTAGAGCGGGGGTTGCGGCTGGAGCCCTTTTGATCGATGGATATAGCTGGGCTCAGCCCCTCGATGTAGTCCACATCCGGCTTTTCCATTTGGCCGAGGAACTGTCGGGCGTAGGCCGAAAGCGACTCCACGTAGCGGCGCTGCCCCTCTGCATAGATCGTGTCGAACGCTAAAGAGGACTTGCCGGAACCCGAGGGGCCGGTGATGACCACCAGCTTATTGCGCGGGATAACAACATCAATGTTCTTGAGATTATGCTCTCGAGCGCCCCGAACGTGGATGCTATCCAATGGCATTAAAGCGGCCTCCCCTACAGCAACGTGTGCCTAATTACGGCGGATTGGGGGCAGATGTTCAATTGTCTATTGTAGCACGCGGCGCGCCGCCACTGGCAGGGTCATAGAGCAGCAAATTAGGCTAGACAGCCCACTAGGATGGGGCTACACTCCACGCGGAACGCCATGTCCACTCAGCCTCCAAGCGCACTCCCTCTGTCCACCAGCGGCGGCACACCCCGCGCCGTGGCGGAAGGGTTGGCGCGAGAAGCAGGCAGCTTGGCAATGAGCCGCTTCCAGCACGCGGGGCCGGTGCAAACCAAGGGACGCGGCAACGTGGTTACGGAAGTTGACCTGGCCGTGGAGCGCCTCCTATCAGAGCGCTTGAGCGAGGAGTATCCGGACAGCGACATTCTCTCGGAGGAGTCCGCGCCGGAGGGCCGCGCTCAGGCAGAGTACCAGTGGATCCTCGATCCCATAGACGGCACCAAGAACTTCTCTCAGGGCATCCCCTACTTTGCCATAAACATCGCCCTGGCCCGACACGACGAGGTGGTGGTAGCCGTCACCTACGACCCCTGCCGTCAAGAGCTCTTCTCCGCGGAGGCCGGTAAGGGCGCTTGGCTCAACGGCGAACAGATGCACGTTGCGAACAAGCAGACGGTGCAGGAATCCTTAGTGGGCAGCGATATTGGTTATGACAACCAGCGCGCCCAGTATCTCCTGGAGTTCTTCCTCAGCCTCTGGCCCAACGTGCAGAGCCTGCGCATCAGCGGCTCAGCCGCGCTAGGGCTGGCCTACGTGGCGGCAGGGCGCCTGGACCTTTATCTGCATCACGACGTCTCCCGTTGGGACGTAGCGCCGGGAATCCTGCTGGTGAGAGAAGCGGGCGGCTTGATCACGGAGCGGGACAACAGCCCGGCGTCGCTGGACATGCTGGGGTTCGTGGCGGGCAACGCTCAGGTGCACGCCGATCTGCTGCGCCTAGCAGGCGAACACCCCTGGCGCTGGGCCGGCCTAAGGTAAGCTGCATGCAGCCTTTACGAAGGAAGAACACATGGACCCCTTCTTAGTCTTCGTAGCGTTTGTGGTCTTTTTCCTGCTCATTTACCCAGCAGCGCGTCATTTCATGCAGAACCTACCCTTCAACAAGCCGTCAGAAAGCCTGCGAATGGAGATGGAAGAGAACTACAAGGCATGTCCTGCGTGCAACGCGACTCTCCTAAAAAGCGCACCACGCTGCCCCAATTGCGGGAGCATGCAGGAGGAAGAGGACGGCACTTCCTAGCAGTAGAAACGCGGCACAGATCGGTGGCTTACTTGGGGTTAGCCCGGCAGCGGTCTATAAAGCGTTGGATGCGGTCCAGCGCTTCCCGTATCTCATCCAGGGAAGTGGCGTAGCAGCACCGCACGTGGCCTTCTCCGCAAGCCCCAAAGGCTGAACCAGGCACTACCGCCACCTGCTCTTCCATCAACAGCCGCTCGGCAAACTCCTCCGAGCTGAGGCCGCTGCTGACGATGGAGGGGAACGCATAGAACGCGCCTTTCGGCTCGAAGCAGGTGAGCCCCATATCGTTGAAAGCTTTCACCATCACCCGCCGACGCCTGTCGTAAGACTCACGCATCTCTTCCACGTGGACACTGCCCCGGTGCAACGCTTCTACCGCCGCAGCCTGGCTCATGGTAGGGGCGCACATCGTCACGTACTGGTGCACCTTCATCATGGCTTCCAGGATCTCCGCGGGCGCAGCCGCGTAGCCCACTCGCCAGCCGGTCATGGCATAGCTCTTGGAGAACCCGCCCAAAAGCACGGTGCGCTCTCGCATCCCTGGCAGTGAAGCAAAGCAAGTGTGCTCGCTGTCATAAACTAGGCGGTCGTAGATCTCATCGGAGACCACTATCAGATCGCGCTGTTCAGCCACGTCCGCCAGCGCCTGTAAGTCATCGCGGCTCATGACCGCGCCGGTGGGGTTGCACGGAAAGCCCAGCATCAGCACTTTGGAGCGATCAGTCAGGCGCGCCTCCACGTCCTCGGCCCGGAGCCGGAACTCGTGCTCCAGCGCGGTGGGTACGGGCACAGACACGCCGCCCGCCAGCACGGCGCAGGGGGAGTAGGAGACGTAGCATGGGTCGGGCAGGAGCACCTCATCGCCTGGGTCGACGAGCGCACGCATAGAAAGATCGAGGGCTTCGCTGACACCGATGGTGACGAGAATCTCCCGCTCCGGATCATAGCGCACGCCGTAGAGCCGCTCTAGATGCTCGGCGATGGCAGTGCGCAGCTCCATGGTGCCGTAGTTGGAAGTGTACATGGTGCGGCCTGCCGTGATGGAATAGATGGCCGCTTCCCGGATGGTCCAAGGCGTAGTGAAATCCGGCTCTCCTACGCCCAAAGAGATAACCCCCTCCATAGAGGCCAGCAAGTCGAAGAACTTGCGGATACCGGAGGGCGGTATCTGCCGAGCCCGTTGCGAGATGGGCGAGCGTTTGGTGATTGGCTCCGGCCGTTGCGATTGTGTCATAGCTACCTACGCCCTGCTTTTGGGCGTCTTTTCTTATTAAGGAACGACAGCCTGGCGCTGGAAAGAGCCATTGCCGCCTTCCAGCACCGTTCCCTGATCTTTATAACGCTTGAGATAGAAATGTGTGTTGGTTCCCTGGACGCCTTCCAGCGCTGCCAGCTTGGCGGAGACGAATGCCGAAAGTTCCTGCAGATTGCGCCCCACTACCAGCACGGCGAGGTCGAACCCCTGGCCGGAGACCAGTGTGACCGCTTTAGTCTCCGGATAGTTAGCGATTAAGCCCGCCAGTGCGTCGAAGCCGACGTCCCGTTGTGGTCGAGCGCTGATGCCGATAAGCGCCCACACGCTCTCGTCGCCCGCCTTCTCCCAGTTCACGTGGGCGTGGTAACCCAGCAGGATGCCCTGTTGCTCCGCCTGGGCGATAAGCTCCTTGACCTCCTCCACAGACCGCCCCGTCATAACGGCAATCTGGTCTGGGGTAGTGCGGGCGTCTTCTTCTAGGATTTTCAGGATGTCACGCATGGTGCGTCTCCTTCGGGATGAGTTATAGCAACTAGCTACCGGCTAGGGCAGGCTGTTGATTGAGGATTGCCCTTGAGCGCAGTGTTATCTCGGTAGGCACAAGGCGCTCTTGGAGGGCCGCTTCAGCTCGTAGGTGTATGTGCGCTCCTTTACAGCGCCGGGCGGCGGCTATGCCAGTCCGTCGCTTGCTGGTACGCGTACCCCACCCGCAGCAACGTCGCCTCATCAAACGCCTTGCCAATGACTTGCAGGCCCACGGGTAGCCCGTCCACAAACCCACCGGGAATGCTCATGGCCGGCAACCCAGCAATGTTCACAGGAATGGTGCAGACATCGCTTAGGTACATCTGGAGGGGGTCGTCCATCTTCTCGCCCAGCTTGAAGGGCACGCTGGGAGAAGTGGGCGTGATAAGCGCATCGCAACGCTGGAAGACTTCCTGGAACTCCCTGGTGATAAGGGTGCGCACCTTCTGCGCTTTCAGATAGTAGGCGTCATAGTAGCCTGCGGACAGGGCATACGTGCCCAGCATGATGCGCCGTTTGACCTCCGGGCCAAAGCCCATCTGCCGGGTCTTTTCCATGGCGTCCCACATGTTGGCAGCGTCCTGAGCGGAGAAGCCGTACTTCACGCCATCGTAGCGGGCAAGGTTAGAGGACGCCTCCGAAGGGGCGAGGATGTAATAGACCGTCAGCGCATAGGGCGTGGTGGGCAGCGACACGTCCCAATCTATCGTCGCGCCCAGCGCTTCAAGCTGGCGGATGCTCTCCCGCAACGTCTGCTCCACCTCCGGCTGAATACCGTCTACGAAATACTCCCGGGGCACACCAAGGCGCAGCCCTTTGAGGTCGGGCACTAGGGCTTTCGAGTAGTCGGGCACGGGCTCCGGCACGGAGGTGCCGTCGCGCGGGTCATGGCCGGCGATGGCCTGGAGCACCAGTGCACTGTCCTCCACGTCCTTGGTCATGGGCCCGATCTGATCGAGAGAAGAGGCAAAGGCCACCTGCCCGTATCGGCTGACGCGCCCGTAAGTTGGCTTGAGGCCGGTGACGTTGCAGAAGCCTGCTGGCTGGCGGATACTGCCGCCGGTATCTGTGCCCAGCGCATAGAAGCACTCCCCCGCGGCTACGGCTGCGGCAGAGCCGCCGCTGCTACCGCCCGGCACACGGTCAGTGTCCCAGGGATTGTGCGTGGGGAAAAAGGCCGAGTTCTCCGTGGAGGAGCCCATAGCAAACTCATCCATGTTCCCCTTGCCAATCATCACCACACCCGCCTCTTTAAGCTGCTCTAGCACGTGAGCGTCGTAAGGCGGGACAAAGTTTTCCAGCATGTGAGAGCCACAGGTAGTGAGCACACCCTTGGTGCAAAGCACATCCTTGATGAGCGCGGGGACACCGGCAAGCCGCCCACTCTGGCCGGCAGCTCGCTGCTTATCTGCGGCCTGGGCCTGCTCCAGCGCAAGCTCAGGCGTAAGGGTGATGTAGGCTTTCACCTGCTCTTCTACCTGGCTAACGCGGTTGAGGATAGCCTGGGTCAGCTCTACGGCGCTGACGTCACGCCGCTCCAGCAGATCGGCTGCTTCGTGCAGTGTGAGGTCGTGCAGGGCCACGCTAGAACTCAAGGATCGCACGCACGCGGAAGGAACCTTCCTCCTGCTGAGGCGCGTTGGCGAGGATTTCGTCCTGGGTTAGAGAGGGGGCAGCGATGTCGTCTCGCATCACGCTATGCAGCGGCACGGCATGAGCTGACGGGGTCACTCCCTCCGTGTCCAACTGCTTGAGCTGCTCGAAATGCTCCAGAATCTGGGAGAGCTGCGTCTGAAGGCGCTCAACGTCTGCGTCTGTCATCCCAACCCGGGCTAACTGGGCAATATGTCGCACTTCTTCGGGACTGAGCATGCTCCTCTTTTCTGGGGCGTCAAAGAATAGGAAAACACTTGTCTGGTAGCAGCCTTATTATACCCCTGGCCCTCACGAGTGGGCAATAACGGAGTAGTGGCAGCGACTCTCGCCTGGTTCTGCTACTATGCTAAGGGTTTTCCTAGCACCCATAGATTTCTTCCTGGAGCACCTTTCATGAGCACCCGTTTGTTAGCCCTCTGTATGGTCTTCACCACTAGCCTTATTACGGCGAACATCATTGCCGTGAAGCTCATCTCCCTGGGCGACCTCATTGTCCCCGCTGCGCTGATCATCTTCCCCATCAGCTACATCTTCGGCGACATCTTTACCGAGGTATACGGCTACCGCCGCGCGCGGCAGATCATCTGGATCGGCTTTGGCTGCAATGCGCTGGCAGTCGTAGCCATTCTCATCGGGCAGTACTTGCCGGCCGCGCCGCCCTTCCAGGATGCGCAGGGCGCTTACGAACGCATCCTGGGTTACTCGCCGCGACTCCTACTCGGCTCCTTTGCCGCGTACCTTATTGGCGAGTTCGCCAACGCCGCAGTGCTCGCAAAGCTCAAGGTGGCCACCCAGGGCCGCTGGCTCTGGAGCCGCACCATCAGCTCCACCCTGATCGGCCAGGGTCTGGACACCATTGTGTTTACTACGATTGCGTTCTACGGCGTAGTGCCCATAGCGGTGCTGGTAGAGATATTCATGGCCCACTGGCTGCTGAAGGTGCTCTACGAGGTAGCCGCCACCCCGTTCACCTACGCGATTATCAACTACCTAAAGCGAAAAGAAGGCGTGGACGTCTACGACCAGGACACCAGCCTAAACCCCCTGACGCTTTAGCTGGGGGCTGGTTTACTTTAGGGGCAATCATCCGGCTTCGGGACGCGACGACCGAGCTTGCATCTGCTTGACGATGCGCGCATTCCACCACACGATTAGGGGCGTGATGACGACTGTGGGCAGAATCCACGCCAGCCACGGCGTGGGGAAGGTGGGTTGGTGTCTACATTTACGACTAGCACGGCGGTAACGGTGGCGATGGTTCCGGCGAGCATATTGGTAAGGTGCCGCTGATGGCGTCCATGCGCCTGTTGTAAGACGGCCGCTGCTCCCTGGCGAGGCGGAAGTAGTATCGGGCGTCTACGAGGCTCAGGGCCACCGCGATGCCGCCGAATATGAGCATGGTTACCCATTGTTCGCTACCGCCGGTCCGGCCAGGACGATGCGCCTCCGTAGCCCCACATCGCCAGGCCGGTTGCCCCCATGATCGCGATGGCAGACCAGTCCACAGGTTGCGGACGTCCGCGGCGGTTGCGGGCAAAGCGCCAGCCGGCGAAGACCAGATAGCAGCTGAATACGGCAATGAGCAGCAGCAATACGCTGGCACCGAGTAGCGCCAGCGGCAGCGCGGTAAGGAATATCACGGTCATGGCGGTGGCGTACACTCTTCCCGCCAGCACGTGATAACGCCCGCCTTTCGCCGTGACCAGTGCGACCACTGCCATGAGCAAGGCGACTGACCCTGCTGTAATGTGTATGACGAGCAGTATGTTGGACGGCATCAGTTGGACACCACCAATGGTGTGTCAAGGATGCCAGTGGGCGCAGCGAGGCTACGGGTAGTCCAGGAGTTCATCATATATCCCTCGTTAAATACGCTTACGGTTACGTGCATTTCTTGTGACATGGTGTGCGACTGGGCGCTAACTTATGATTCTGCCTGACGCAAAGGTACTGTCAATACACGCGGCCACCCGAGGCCAGGGCCTTTTCATTTTCCGGCGGTATAAGGAATGCCCGGTAGGACGCAAACTTCGGAGAGGTGACTTCATGAGTGAGACAACAACCCGGGACCGTTTTCACGGCTGCCTGCTGGGATTGGCGGCAGGTGACGCGCTAGGCACCACGCTGGAGTTCAAGCCGCCCGGCACATTTACGCCGATCGACGACATGATCGGCGGCGGGCCCTTCAGATTGCAGCCAGGCCAGTGGACTGATGACATGTCTATGGCCCTGTGCCTGGCCGCAAGCCTGATAGAAAGAGGCGGTTTGACGCCAAGGACCAAATGCAGCGCTACGTGAGTTGGTGGCAGGACGGCTACCTATCCTCTACGGGGTCATGCTTCGATATCGGGAGCACCGTCAGCGACGCGTTGTCGCGCTTCATCAGGACCGGTGAACCCTACGCCGGTTCCACCGATGCAATGTCCGCTGGGAACGGTTCGCTGATGCGCCTCGCTCCGGCCCCTATGTACTATGCCGGCGATGCCACCGAGGCCATCGACCGGGGCGCGGAGAGTTCCAGAACCACCCACGGAGCCAAAGAAGCAGTTGACGCTTGCCGCTACTTCTCCGGCCTGCTTGTTGGCGCCCTGAAGGGGGTCGATAAAGAGACGCTCCTCGCCGCACGCTACTGCCCGGTTGAAGGTCTTTGGGGAAGAAGTCCGTTGGCGGAGAAGATAGCCGCTATTGCCGACGGCTCATTCAAAGATAAAGAGCCGCCGGAAATCAAGGGCAAGGGCTACGTTGTCGACGCATTGGAGGCAGCGCTCTGGGCCTTCCACAAGTCCCAGGACTTTCGTGAAGGGGCGCTTCTGGCTGTTAACCTTGGAGACGACGCCGACACGACCGGCGCGATCTACGGGCAGATCGCCGGGGCGTATTACGGAGCCGAAGCAATCCCGGCTGAATGGCGGGAACGGCTTACGATGACGACGGAGATTGCGTCGATAGCCGACAGCCTCTATGACCACGCCCGGCAGTCCTTGATGGAATAGGGCTCAAGCCGGAAGCCAACGCCCGCTTTTGTAGGGGCGCTGCGCTCCAACCACGCTGGGGGCTGCGGGGTTCGCGGTTATCTATCAGGCCGTGAGGTAGCGCCGCTCAAAGAAGTTCCAGACCAGCCATGAGAGGGTCTGGCCCAAGGCCAAGTCTCCTAAACGCTCCGGGACCTCCTGGAAGAATAGGGTGGCTGCATAAGCATAGCTACCTCTACTCGTGACACGCCAAACAATGCCGCAGTCGTTGTCTATCCAACCCTCGTCCTTGGGATGGAAAAAGAAACCGTTCTTATGCCCCACCCGCGCGCCTGAACCTTTCCAGGCAGGAGCGGCAAGCAAGTGGTTCAACCCTGGGCGGACCTCTGTCATCTTGTTCAGGAGATAGACCGTCCACTCGTAATCCAAGATGCTGTTGTTCCAAAGGGCCGTAACCACGCGATTCATCTCGTTTGTGGTGGAGACGTTGGCCGCATTATGGTAGCGCGATTCGCTCCAGTAATAGCCGGGCGCATGGTCGTACAGCGTAGTCTCAAGGCCCAAAGAGTCGATGAGCGCGTTCACCTTATCAATACCGCTCAGAGGGTCGCCCATGCCTGTCTTGATAAGCAAGTCTCGGCCGGTCTCCGCATCACTATTCTCAATCGTGTAGGAGATATCGGCGCCTACGTCGGATTCCTCGTACAGCCCTTCCTTAAGGTCACGCACTACCGATATGATGGGAAAGAGGTTGTGCACACAGCCCGGCCAGCGGACCTCATTCCCTTCTACGTCAATAGATTCGCCAGTTTGCAAATCCGTCACGGAGATTGCGGTGAGAAAGCTATGGAGCTCTATCTCCTCACTAAGCTGTGCTCTGAGCACGGACATCTCAGCGTCCGCTCCCTCAGCGGTGGCCAGCAGCGGTTTTACCGTCGCCGACAGCGCTAAAGCAGCTAGGGCTCCCAGGGTCTTGGTAAGGAACGTGCGACGAGTTGGGGGATTGCTCTCAGGCGATTGAGTACTACTAACATTGCAGGATGGTTTAAGGAGTGTGCTCTCGCTATTGTGTTCCTGCATCAATCACTCTATCCTGGCATCCCCTCGTCCGAGAGGAGCTTAGTAGGATTGCCACCAATGATAACGAACAATAGGATTGCTAAGGGCATTCTACTCGGTCTAGCGTACTCAGCACACGCAACTACCGGCTTCTTCTCTAATAATTACAAAGATGGCTACAAAATGGTAACGAAACAGATTCAAGCGAGTGCAAGATGTTAGAAGAGATGTGGCAGCTTTGCCAGACCTACAAAGCCAGCGGGGTGCGGGACAAGACCGGCTACCCCTTCCAGCGCGGCGTCCTAGAGCTGGCCATCACTATGGGCACGGTGCGGGCCATCTATCGTCCAGAGCAGCCACCCTACGGAGACGAGGCCGCGTGGCAACAGGCTGCGGAGCTGCTCCTGAAAGACCGCCAACTGCTCTCCGACTATCGCGACGACTCGTATGTCTACTCCACCGCGGAGGGCACATATCTGGGGCGCATGCGTTTTGAGGAGCTGCTGTTCACGCCGGATAGGTTCGAAGATAAAGAGCCGTTGCTGGCGGAGTTGTTAGGTTTTTACGACCCCGCGCCTTAACGTCCACTGCTCCATGATTCGCTGACGCGAGAAAGGGCCTCACCCAGTAGGTGAGGCCCTTTTACATATTTGGCTAACGCGTTTACTTTTGCAAAGCTGTAAGCGCTATGTAGGCGGGCCGGGGCGACCAGTCACGGTTGAGCACTGCAAAGGAGCACTTGGCTTGGTCTACGCCGAAGAAGTTCAGGTTCCAGACAAACATCACACCGATGTATGGCTGCTCTCTGCCAATCTGGAAAGCTCTTGCCAGCCACGCAGCCTGCTGCTGCTCGGTATTCTCATGAGCGTAGCCCCACTCAGGACCGGCTTCGCAGCCGGTAGCCCAGCCGAACTCGGTGAACCACAGCTTCTTATCGCCGTCGCCCATCTCCACCATCACGTCCCGGTAGAACTCAAAGCTGCGGAAGTAGAAGCTGCGGTGAGCATTGTAACCACCCTCGCGGCCCAGCACAGCGCTGTCACTGGGGTCTAGGTCCGGTGCGTTGTTGAAACCGCTGGGATGCACGCCAACGGCATCGAAGTAGCCCTTCATGCCGGCATCGTACATCTCTCGCAGGTACTCCACGTCATCGCGCGCCAGCAGCCCGCCCAACGACGGGATGTCCACGTTGCCCGCAGGTGTCAGCGCTCCAACCACCACCATCGCGTCAGGATCGGCGCTCTTGACGGCCTGGTGGGCCGCCTTTAACAGCGCCACGTATGCAACGGCGCTCTGTCTGCCCGGCCCGCCCCATTCACGGCCCAGGTTCTGTTCATTCCATATCTCGTAAGCCGCCACGCGCCCCTTGTAGCGGGTGGCCAGTTGGCCTACAAAGTTGGCATAGGTCTGGGGGTCTGTGGGCGGCCCATCTACAGAGTGATCTGCGCCAGGACGCGACCAAGCCGGCGCAGTGACCACGCTCAGTAACAGCTTTACATTGGCCTCCTGCGCGCCGTTGACCACCATGTCCAGGAATGTCCAGTCTATCTCTCCTTGGCGCGGCTCAAACTCCTCCCAGCGGGTCTGGTACTTGATCCACTCAAAACCCGCGGAGGTAGTCAATCCCAGGGCCCGCTCGTAGTCTGCGCTGGGATCCACCTGGAAGCCGTAGCCAAGGCTCACCTGTTGCGCGGGCGGGGCGGCTGCTTCAGGCACACCCAGGTTGGCCCGTGTAGGCAGCGGCACCGAGACCAACGGCGCACCCCTGCTCTCGCCAGCTACTGCCTCGGCTTGTAGCACCGCGTCTGGGAACACGCCAAACTCCGCGGCAATGCTCCCACCCAGCGCGACCGTTACCTGACCGGTCACAGCCCAGGGGACGTCTTCCTTCCATTGCTGGTAGACCACCCGCTGGGTACGAAGGGCATAGTGGTTGCCATTATCCGTCACTCTAGACGTGGGCAGGCCATTCATCACGATAGGATCGCCAATCACCGCGTGGTAGGCAGCTTGTATGGCGGGGTTATCCTCGAGCAGCGCCAAGCGCGCATGAACGATCTGACTAAAGTCCTTGCCCCCATCAAAACTAGGGTCCAGCGGTTTCGGCACAGAGCGCACGGCTTGAAGTTGGTCGTCCAACCCTGCGTCCGAGAGGAGGTCAAACACGTTCACAAACCGGACCTCGCCACTCTGGGGGTCCCACTGGAAGACGACGCGCTGCATCGCTTGGCAAACAAAGCCGTTCCAAAGAAAGCGGCGGGAGATGGGATAGCCCACTGCCTGAACGCCACCCAAGCGCTGATACTCGCTCCAGAAGGGCGCAGAGGCTTCATCGAGCACGCTGTAGCCCATGCCTTGCGGAGCCGTTTGCGTGAAGAAGTGGCCGTCAGGGATATCGTAGTCGGCATCGGCAGCTTGCAGCGGCGATGCAAGCACGAAGATAAGGGGAAGGATAAGACCAGCGATAAGTACTGCGGTATGCCTTCTGACCATCTATTCCTCCCATACTGCCGTGCTTCCTATGTTTTCAGGCGCGCAAACTTCCTCGCAGTATAACAAAGTGCTGTTTACTTTAGAAGCTACTAAACCACAAATATTGAGCCGCAGTAGAAGCGGGCCAAAGGTGTGCTAGAATGAATCGGTGCGCAGCGACGCACACATTCTAAGCCTTCTGTAGAGCCTTATTCCCAACGCAGTGTCATGACTGAAACGGCAGCGACCATACGCTGGGCAGGCGACCACGTCCGGCTCATCGACCAGACCCGTCTCCCCAGAGAGCAGCGCTATCTGGATGTACGCGCGTGGCAGGATATGGTCACCGCCATCCAGAAACTCCAGGTGCGCGGCGCTCCCGCGCTGGGCGTAGCAGGCGCATTCGGCCTGGTGCTGGCCGCACAAGAGATCTCGGCCGCCAACAAAGCGGACTTCCTGGCCCAGCTCCGGCCCATCGCCCAAGCGTTGGCCCAAGCCCGGCCAACGGCCGTCAACCTCTCCTGGGCCGTGCGCGGCTCCATGTCTCTTCTAGACCAGACAGAGGTGGAAGACCCCAGCCAACTCTGCGCTTTATTGCTCACGGAGGCGCAACGGGTGCTGGACGAGGACATAGCGGCCAATCGCGCGATGGGCGCGCACGGCGCAGCGCTTCTCCCACAGGACTGCACGGTACTGACCCACTGCAACGCGGGCGCATTAGCCACCGCGGGCTACGGCACCGCCCTTGGCGTGATCCGCGCCGCCCGAGAGGCGGGCAAGTCTGTGCGGGTTTACGCCGACGAGACCCGTCCCCTACTCCAGGGCGCGCGGCTTACCGCGTGGGAACTGGTAGAGGACGGCTTTGACGTCACGCTTATCACCGATACTATGGCCGGCCACTTCCTTCACTCCGGCATCATTAGCTGCGTAGTGGTAGGCGCAGACCGCATCGCAGCTAACGGCGACGTTGCCAACAAGATCGGGACGTACAGCGTGGCGGTGTTAGCCAAGGAGAACAACGTACCCTTTTACGTGGCTGCGCCCACATCTACCGTTGACCTCACACTCGCCAGCGGCAGTGAGATACCCATAGAGGAGCGCAGGCCGGAAGAGGTGACTCACTTCGCGGAGATACCCATCGCTCCGGAAGGGGTTTCGGTAGCCAACCCCGCCTTCGATGTCACACCGGCCCGCTATATCACCGCTATCATCACTGAACGGGGCGTGGTTCACCCCACCTACGAGGGCAAACTACACGCGCTGCTGCAAGCGAAACCTGGCAGTTCATCTTAGGGGGATGTAAGCAATGGCACAGGCGCGCATCGGCGTAATTGGGGGCAGCGGTCTCTATCAGATGGAGGGCATGACCGACATCGAAGAGGTGACGGTCTCGACCCCCTTTGGGGAGCCCAGCGATGTCATTACAACTGGTTCCTTGGGAGGCGAGCGCGTCGCCTTCTTGCCGCGCCACGGCCGCGGCCACCGCATCCTGCCCACGGAGCTGCCGGCGCGGGCTAACATCTACGCCCTCAAGTCGCTGGGAGTGGAATGGATCATCTCCATCAGCGCAGTGGGCAGCCTCAAAGAAGAGCTACGCCCTCTCGATCTGGTAGTCCCCGACCAGCTCATCGACCGCACCAAGAGCCGGGTGAACACCTTCTTTGGCAACGGCCTGGTAGCCCACGTTGGCTTTGCCGACCCCTTCTGTCCCGTGCTCAGCGACCTGCTGTACAAGACGGCCAGCGGGCTAGACGTGACCGTGCACCAGGGCGGCACCTACGTGACCATGGAAGGCCCCCTCTTCTCTACGAGAGCCGAATCTAACCTCTACCGCTCCTGGGGCGCGAGCATCATTGGCATGACGGCGTTGCCGGAAGCCAAGCTGGCCCGTGAAGCCGAGATCTGCTACGCCACCGTGGCCTGCGTCACCGACTACGACTGCTGGCACGAGACGGAAGAGGACGTGACCATAGACATCGTCATCCAGAACCTGCTCAAGAACGTAGCGAACTCCAAGGCCATCTTGCGCCAGGTTGTGGGAACCATCCCGCAGGAGCGCACCTGCAGCTGTGCCACAGCCCTGGCAAACGGGATCATAACTGCGCGGGAGCTTATCCCGGCGCAGGTTAAGCAAGACCTGGCGTTGCTGGTCGGCAAGTATCTGTAGGACTGCGCGCAATGCCAAGCCTCGCGCCCTTCCCCTTCGCCTTGCTTGCCACAGGCATTGGCAGCATGCCCCATAAGTCGGCAAAAGAGGCGGCGGAAGTGGTGCTGCAAACCATTCCCGACCTGCCGGCCTGGCCCCAACTCCCCAACCGTTCGCCGTTGGAGCACATGGCTACTCAGTTCCTCGGCGAGCTTCCTAGCGTCAAGGTCACAGACACCGCCTTCTACGCGGCAGAGCTGCCAACCGCCGATATTGGCGTGGCGGTTGGGCCCATGCAGGCTCCCGGCCTCTATGCGCTGCTTGACCAAGTTCCCTTTGCTGTCGACGGGTTGAAAGGCCAGGTAACCGGGCCCATCACCCTAGCGGCGCTCCTGCACTTCGGCGACGCCCGATCTATCTACGACCCCAAAGCAATGAGCTGGGTGGCAGACCATGTGAACGGTGTGCTCCTATGGCAGGAGCAGATGCTGCAACAGCACACTCCCAGGTCCCTCATCTTCCTGGACGAGCCAATGCTCACAGAGGCGATGGAGAAGCAGTGGCTTTCTACCGGCGCCATCAAGGATGTATTCGAGCAGAGCACCAGGGGTAGAAGCGGGTATATAGGGCTACACTGCTGTGGCGAGCCACCCTGGGAATTGCTAGTGGAGCTGCCCGTGGACGTGCTCAGTTTTGACGCCTATCGCTACCACACCTCCGCGGTCAACGCCGCGCCGCTACTCCAGCGCTTCATGGAGCGCGGCGGGGCAATCGCCTGGGGTGTAGTGCCGGTGGAGCCTTTCATGCTATCGCATACCTCCTACTACCGCATAAACTCGGTGGTGCAGGGGCTGCTGCAGGCGGTAGAGGCAGCAGGCGTTCCCCACGACCTCCTGATGCAACGCAGCATGTTCACACCTGCGTGCGGTCTGGCCGGCATTAACGACCAGGAGACCATCCGGGCGCTAAACTTCACTAGCCAAGTAGCCAACGAGCTGCGCATTATGAGCACGCAGCAGGCTATCGGATGAATGCTATGAACGACCAATACGATGCCGTCATCGCGGCATTGCAACAGCCCGATGCCTATCCTGAGCCCGCCGGTTCTATTGAGCACCAGCAGACGCATATCTCCCACCTGTTTCTGACTAAAGATTATGTCTACAAGGTCAAGAAGCCCGTAGACTTCGGCTTCCTCAACTTCACCACGCTTGAGCTAAGGGCGCACTTCTGCCAGGAAGAGCTTCGCCTTAACCGCCGGATGAGCCCCTCCATCTATCTGGAAGTGGTTGAGGTGCGCCAAGACAGCAACGGGCGCATCACCCTCGGAGGGTCCGGAGCGACCATAGAGTACGCCGTGAAGATGCAGCGCCTCCCCGCGAGCCGCGCCATGAGCAACCTGCTGGCCACCAACAGCTTTACTGCAGAGATGACAGAGCTGCTCGCCACGCAGATTGGGGCGTTCCACAAGAGCGCTGGAACCGATGCCCACATCTCTACCCACGGCTCGCCAGAAGCTATCGAAGCCGTTATTGCCCAAAACTTTAAGCAGACCCTGCGCTATCGTAAGCGCACCATCTCTCTCAAGAAGCACAAGCGGCTTCAAGAGTACAGCCAGGACTTCCTGCGAGAGCACCGTGACCTGCTGGAGCAGCGCCGGCAACAGGGCTGGGTGCGTGATGGCCACGGTGACCTCCACAGCGCGCAGGTCTTTATGACCAATGAGGGCGCGCAGATAATCGATTGCATCGAGTTTCTGGAAGCCTTCCGCTGCACCGACATTCTGGCCGATGCCGCCTTCATGGCCATGGATCTGGACCAGGCCGGCCGTCACGACCTTTCGCTTACCTTCATGGACGCCTGGCGTAAACAGACCGGAGACACCAGCAACGACGCGCTGCTGGATTTCTACAAGATCTACCGTGCGTATGTCCGGGGGAAGGTAGAGAGCTTCCGCTTAGATGACCCCAACGTGCCGGACGACGAAAAGCGCGCCATCTCCGCACGAGCGCAACGCTATTTCAACCTGGCCTATCAGTACATCAGCGTCGCGCCAAAACCAAAGCTCGTGCTCATGTCGGGCATGGTGGGCACCGGCAAGAGCACCGTGGCCCGTCACCTGGCCTGCGACGGCGGCATGGCGGTGCTCTCCACAGACATCATTCGCAAACAACTGGCTGAGATGCCGCCCACGGAGCGCAACTACTCCTCCTTTGGCAGCGGCATCTACACGCCGGAGTTCTCCAAGCGCACCTACGACGAGCTGTTTGCCCGGGCCGCCCAGTACCTGGGAGAGGGCCGCTCCGTGCTCCTGGACGCCACCTTTGGCCAGCGCTCTTCCCGTGAAGACGCCGCCGCATTTGCTGAGCGCCAGGGCGCCGAGTTCTGGGTGGTGGAGTGTGTGGCTAACGAGGAACAGGTCAAACAGCGGCTGTTCCGCAGAGAACGCCGCGGCAGCAGCGTGTCAGATGGCCGGTGGGAGATCTACGAGCAGGAAAAAGCCACCTTTGAACCCTTGGACGAGGTGCCCGCGAGCCGGCATATCCTGCAAGACACTACGCGCGTGCCCGCCAAGGAGTGCGCCCAATCGGTGCTGGCGCAATTAGGTATCGAACCGGCGTGAGGCTATAGGTGGAGCACGGGGGGCGCGTCAACCTGGGGCCGGCTCAAGCCGAACCGCCGCCGCTTATCCGCAGCGACCTCAGCACAACGGAGCTTGTGGACCTCCTGATGCCGTCTCAAGCCTATGCGGCGCCCTTCTTCAAGCATCTGGAGCCGCGTAGTAACGGCAGTGCCACGGGATACCTTGCAACGAATGCGGACAGGCAGGGCGTCGCGCTACACGCGCCGACTGGCCGGGCCACCGCGTCCCTCTACCTGCAGGGCGACGCCGGAACCCTGTCCCAAGCCATGCCTCATATCCGATTCCCCAAGTATTCTTACCTCACTTGCCACGAATCCCACCTGCCCGCGGTCAAGGAGCACTTCCATTTGCGGGGCCTCCAGCAACTGCTGCGGATGCAAGTGACACCGGAGAGCTTTCAGGCTATCCCATCTCGCGCAGAGAGCGTAACAGCCGCCCAGCTCTCCAAGATAAATGACCTCTATCGCACCGATTCCTGGGCGTGGGTCAGCCACCAGCAGGTGCTAGAGGGCCCGTACTACGGCATCTGGGATAATGACAAGCTGGTGTCCATTGCCGGCACCCAGTCCATGTCGACACAGTACGGCGTGGCAATGGTGGCCAACGTCCTGACACACCAGCGTTACCGAAACCAAGGCTACGCATCGGAATGCGTTAGCGCCCTCACCGAGCGCCTGCTCCAAGAAGCGCGCCTGGTGGTGCTAAACGTAGACCCGAGGAATAAAACAGCGCTCCATGTCTACCGGCGCCTTGGTTATCAGGATGCGGGTCCCCTAGCAGAAGCGTGGGCCTTCTGGAAGGGCGGCACCTGGATTGAGCGCGTCATGTCCCAGATTACTATGTGGTTTATGCACTAAACAGAGGAGTCAACCATGGTTCAAACTACTGCCGAGGTCAAAAACCTCGACCTTGCCCTAGCAGGCAGCCATCGCATCGAGTGGGCGGCGCAAGAGATGCCGGTGCTCCGGCTCATCCGCCAGCGCTTTGCCCAAGAGAAGCCCTTACAAGGCATGAAGCTGGCGGCGTGCCTGCACGTCACGGCGGAAACCGCCAACCTCATGACCACCTTGCAGGCCGGCGGCGCAGAGGTCGTGCTGTGCGCCAGCAACCCCTTGAGCACGCAGGACGACGTGGCCGCGGCGCTGGTTGCCAATCACAACATCCCGACCTACGCCATCAAGGGTGAGGACAATGAGACCTACTACCGGCACATCAACGCCGCCCTGGACATGGCCCCCCACGTCACAATGGACGACGGGGCGGACCTAGTCTCCACGCTGCACCAGAACCGGCGCGACCTGTTGCCCAACCTCATTGGCGGCAGCGAAGAGACGACCACCGGCGTTATCCGCCTGCGCAGCATGGCCGCTGCCGGCGCGCTCACCTACCCCATCGTCGCAGTGAACGACGCCGATACGAAGCACCTCTTTGATAATCGGTTCGGCACCGGGCAGAGCACCCTGGACGGCATCACGCGGGCCACCAACGTCCTGTGGGCCGGCAAGAAGGTTGTGGTGTGCGGTTACGGCTGGTGCGGCCGCGGCGTTGCCACACGCGCCCGGGGCATGGGCTCCGAGGTCATCGTGGTGGAGATCGATCCCATCCGCGCGCTGGAGGCCGTTATGGAGGGCTTTCGTGTCATGCCCGTGGCGGATGCCGCTCCTCTGGGCGATATCTTCATCACCGTTACCGGCTGCGTCAGCGTGCTGCGACGGGAGCACTTCAAGGTGATGAAGGACGGAGCCATTCTGGCCAACAGCGGTCACTTCAACGTTGAGATAGACTTGGAAGACCTAACGGCGGACGCCACCTCCCATGCAGAGGTGAAGCCCTATGTAGAACGTTTCACTCTGCCCTCCGGCAGAAGTCTGTACATACTCGGCGAAGGGAGGCTCATCAACCTGGCCGCAGCAGAGGGCCATCCCCCCAGCGTCATGGATATGAGCTTTGCAGACCAAGCGCTGGCCGCGGAGTTCATCGCCCAGAACAAGGGCAAGCTCTCGCCAGGAGTGCATAACCTTCCCCCGGAGCTGGACAAGGAAGTGGGCCGCCTTAAACTGGCAAGCATGGGCGTCACCATAGACTCCCTGACACCGGAGCAGAAGCGCTACTTGGAGAGTTGGGAGCAGGGCACCTAGCTAGAGGGTCGTCCCTGTGCCCCCAGCAGGCAAGCTTTCCGTTCATGGATTCGGCAGCCCTTCCCCGGAGGCGAGTCGCCTCTGGCGGCAGGATGAGAGGGAGTGCTGTTCAAGCAGAACGGCCAAGGAGCAGCATTCTCTAGCGCTAGTTTAGCATTGCTGGCATAATAGCTAGGCGATACACTCACCACAAACCAACTACTAACACCAGGGTTTCCCCACCAGTAAGGAGACGCCGTGAGCACCAGTTTCATGAATTCGCCCTCGCTCTTGCTGACCTCAGAGTCAGTGACCGAGGGCCATCCGGACAAAATGTGCGACCAGATATCCGACGGAGTGCTGGACGCTATCCTAGCCCAGGACCCCTACGGGCGTGTCGCCTGTGAGACGGCATCCACCACCGGCCTCATTGCCGTGATGGGCGAGATCACCACGAACTGCTACGTAGACATTTCCAAGGTAGCCCGCGAGACCGTGCGGGAAATAGGCTACACACGCGCAAAGTACGGCTTTGATGCCGATACCTGTGGCGTGATAGTAAGCATCAAGGAACAATCCGCAGACATTGCAATGGGCGTGGACGAAGCCTTCGAGAGCCGCAGCGCCGCCATGACTCACGATGAGATGGAGCAGTTGGGCGCAGGCGACCAGGGCATGATGGTGGGCTTTGCCTGCCGCGAAACCGCCGAGCTTATGCCCCTGACCATAAGTCTGGCCCACAAGCTATGCCAGCGTCTGGCTGAAGTACGCAAGGACGGCACGCTCTCCTACCTACGGCCTGATGGCAAGTCTCAGGTTACCGTGGAGTATCAGTACGGCGTCCCCAAGCGTGTAGACACCGTAGTCATCGCCGCCCAACACGATGAAGTGGTAACCAACGAGGTGCTGCGCCGGGACATCACGGAACTGGTCATCAAGCACGTTATTCCTGAGGAGCTGCTAGACGACCGCACTAACTATTACATCAACGCCACAGGACGCTTCGTTATCGGCGGGCCAATGGGCGACGCGGGCCTCACCGGACGCAAGATCATAGTGGACACCTACGGCGGTATCGCTCGTCACGGCGGCGGCGCTTTCTCCGGCAAGGACCCCACAAAGGTCGACCGCTCGGGCGCCTACGCTGCGCGTTATGTTGCTAAGAACATCGTCGCCGCCGGCATGGCAGACCGTGTTGAACTTCAGCTCTCCTACGCCATCGGCGTCGCCCGTCCCATCTCCATCTCCATGGAGACCTTTGGCACAGCCAAAGTAGACGAGGAGACCATCAAGCGGCTGGTGGAGAAGCACTTCGACCTGCGTCCCGCTGCCATCATCCAGAATCTCCAGTTGCGCCGCCCCATCTACCGGAACACCGCAGCTTACGGCCACTTTGGCCGAGAGGACCTTGATGCGCCCTGGGAGCGGACGGATAAGGCGAGCGTCCTCCGTGCGGAAGCGGGCATCTAACTGGCGCCGGATAGCGGGTCAACGGTAGCTTCCTGAGCCAGCGAGCGAGGCGCTTCTCTTGAAGGCCTTTATTACAGGGATCGGTGGATTTGCGGGCCAGCATTTGGCCCGCTTTCTCCTTTCGCGGGGGCTGGAAGTCCACGGGACATACCGTCCTGATACCACCCTCCCGTCGTCAGACGTGACCTCAAACGTCCACAGCTACCCGATAGATCTGCTGGATGCGTCCGCCATGACAGCAGCGCTCACTTCCGTAGGCCCGGACCTGGTGTTCCACCTAGCGGCTCAGGCCTCCGTCCCTCAGTCCTGGCGCGACCCAGAGGACACTTACCGCACCAACGTTATGGGGCAACTCACGCTGCTGGAGTCGCTGCGGAAGCTGCCTTCGCCGCCGCGCACCCTAGTGGCCAGCTCCAACGAGGTCTACGGCGCGCCCACCGGCCCTGAAGAGCTCCCCATCCGGGAGAGCAATCCTCTGCGCCCTAGCAATCCCTACGCAGTAAGCAAAGCAGCCCAGGACCTGATGGCCTACCAGTACGCGCGCAGCTACGGCCAGCCCATCGTGCGGGTGCGCGCCTTCAACCACACCGGCCCCGGCCAGAGCGACGCCTTTGTCACTTCTGCCTTCGCGCGGCAGGTGGCAGAGGCAGAGGCCGGCCTGCGCGAGCCCGTGGTGCGTGTGGGCAACCTGGAGGCGATGCGGGACTTCACCGACGTACGGGACATGGTGCGGGGCTATCATGACGTGCTGCTGAACGGCCTCCCGGGCGAGGTGTACAACCTGGGCAGCGGCAAGGCCGTGACCATTCAGAGCATCTTGGACTTTCTAGTAGCGCGCAGCCGGGTACCCCTGCAGGTGGAGCGAGACCCGGATCGCATGTGGCCCGCAGACGTGCCCTGCGTCTATGCGGACTGCGCCAAAGCGGAGCAAGCCACCGGCTGGCGGCCCACTATTCCCCTAGAGCAGACCCTGGCTGACGTGTTAGAATACTGGCGTGCTCAGGTGGCTACCCTTGACAGACCATCGCCATCTTCCCCTCCATCCGCGCCCTAGCCAGTGCCGTATACTAGCCACATAGCTCTATGTACGCGCTAATTCTAGTAGGTGGCGAAGGGCAGCGGCTGCGCCCGTATACGGAAGACCGTCCTAAAGCGATGGTGCCCATCAACGACCGCCCGCTCATCGAGTACTCGTTGGAGTGGCTGCGCGGCAACGGGGTCACCAACGTAGTGTTCCTCTGCGGCTACAAGGCCGAAGTGTTGATGGACTACTTTCAAGACGGCGCAAAGATGGGGCTGCACATTGAGTACGAAGTGGAGGAACGGCCGCTGGGCCGCGGCGGCGCTTTCAAGCGTAGCTTCGCGCGGGTGCCTGCCTCCGAGCAAGTGATCATCGGCATGAACGGCGACAATATCAACACTCAACCCTTGGACCACCTTGTACAATTTCATGAGCAGAAGCAGGCCGCGGTGACGGTCATGCTCACGCAGTTACGGAGCCCGTACGGTATTGCCTCCCTCACGGCTGAGGATGGCATCAATGGTTTTGAAGAGAAACCACTGCTGCCTCACTGGCTCAATGCCGGCGTGTACCTCATCTCCCGTGAGGTCTTTCCCCTCTTTCCGGATGAGGGCGACCATGAACTTTCAACATTCCCGCTCTTGGCGCAGCAAGGACGGCTCTACGGCTTTCGCAGCACGGCCTACTGGAAGGCGGTGGACACCGTGAAAGACCTGCTGGAGGCCGGCAACGAGCTTAAGGAGCTTCCCTAGTGCGCGTGTTGATCACCGGCGTGACCGGCTTTGTGGGCAGCCACATGGCAGAGTACGCCCTCACCCTTCCCGATGTTCAGGTCTACGGCCTCCACCGGCCAAGGAGCCGTATGGACAATCTGGAGGAGCTAAAGCGCGTAGGCAAGCTCCACTTCATCGGCGAAAATGCTGCTATCACCAGTGTGCGGCAGATGGAGAGTCTGGTGAAAGACCGGACTATGCCGGACCGGGCAAATCTCATCGAAGGGGACATGACCGACCCCTACTCCATGGAGCGCCTCATCGGCGGCGTGCGGCCGGACTATATCTTCCACCTGGCAGCGCAGAGCTACGTGCCGGGATCGCAGAACGCGCCCGCGGCCACGCTGCAAACCAACATCCTGGGCCAGCTCCACCTCCTTGAAGCCATCCGCAGCGCAGACTACCAGCCGCGCATTCACATTGCCGGCTCCTCTGAGGAGTATGGACTGGTGCATCCGGAAGAGACACCTATCGCAGAGAGCAACCCGCTGCGGCCCCTCAGCCCCTACGGCGTGAGTAAGGTGGCCCAAGAGAACCTGGCCTACCAGTATCACCACAGCTTTGGGCTGCACACTGTCGTCACCCGCGCCTTCAACCACACCGGCCCCCGCCGCGGCCAGGTCTTTGTCACCTCCAGCCGCGCCAAGCAGATCGCAGAAATCGAGAAGGGGCTGCACCCGCCGGTCATCTACGTGGGCAATATGAGCAGCAAGCGAGACTGGACGGACGTGCGGGACGTTGTGCGCGCCTACTGGCTTTGCCTGGAGAAGGGCACACCCGGCGAAGCCTACAATGTGGGCACTGGACACGCCTACTCCGTAGAAGACATGCAGGACCGCCTGCTGGCGATGTCCTCGATCAAGATTACCGTGGAGGTGGACCAGGCCCGTCTACGACCTTCCGACGTCACATTGCTAGAAGCCGACCCCACTAAGTTCAAGAAAGCCACTGGATGGGAGCCCATGATCCCATTTGATAAAACGCTGAAAGACCTTCTAGACTGGTGGAGAGCCCACGTCTAACGGAGAGATGCCATGACCACTACTGCAGCGACCACCTCCAGCATCAAGTTCGGCACCGATGGCTGGCGTGCCATTATCGCCGAGGACTACACCTTCGATAATGTCCGCCTCTGCGCGCAGGCCCTCAGCGAGTACCTGAAGAATGCCGGCACGATGGATAGGGGCGTTGTTATTGGCTATGACACTCGCTTTGGTTCCGACCGCTTTGCGGCAGCGGCGGCAGAGGTGATTGCGGGCAACGGCATTAAGGTTGCGCTATGCTCGGTGGCGTGCCCCACTCCCGTGGTCAGCTTCACGCTGCGAGACCTCCACGCCAATGCGGGCATTGTGATCACCGCCAGCCACAACCCCGGCGACTACAACGGCTTCAAGATCAAGGACGAGCAGGGCGCAAGCGCCGCGCCGGAGATGATCGAAGAGATAGAAGGCTACCTACCCAAGCTCGCAGAGGGCAACAGCGTCAAGCGGCTCTCCCTCAAAGAGGCCCAGGACACGGGCCTGCTGCGAATGGTGAACCCCGTGCCCCCGTATGAAGCCGGCCTCCGATCCCTCATTACAGAGGAGCGTCTGGACAAGCTGCGGAACGCGGGGCTGGAGGTAGTGGTCGATTCCATGTACGGCGCGGGAGCGGGCTACCTGCGGCGGCTCCTCCGCGGCGGCTCCACCAAACTCGTTGAACTCAACGGCCATCCGAACCCGGCTTTCCCCGGCATGGCCCAGCCGGAGCCCATCACCCGTAACCTCAAGAAGCTCTCTGCACGGGTCCGCAAGGGCGCTGCCGTTGGGCTGGCTACCGACGGCGACGCCGACCGTCTGGGTGTGGTGGATGAGCACGGCGAGTTCGTCACCCAACTCCAGGTCTACGCCCTCCTCTGCTACTACCTCTTGGAGGAGCGCCGCGAGACAGGTGCGCTGGTTAAATCTATCACCACCTCCAGCATGATCTTTCGCTTGGGGGAGCAGTATAACGTGCCCGTTTCTGAGACCAACGTAGGGTTCAAATACGTGGGGCCGGAGATGATCCGCCTGGATGCGCTCATAGGCGGCGAAGAGAGCGGCGGCTACGGCTTCCGCGGCCATCTCCCCGAGCGAGATGGTGTTCTGGCCGGTCTCTATTTCCTCGACCTCATGGTAAGCACCGGCAAAAGTCCGTCGCAGTTGATTGAGCATCTCTACAGCCTGGTGGGGCCGCACTACTATGACCGCGACGACTTTCACTTTGCCGCGCCGCGCCGGAGCGAGATCCTCGGCTTGGTGACACAGGAACGCACGCAGGTCGGCGACCTGCCAGTAACCGAGTTCAAAATCATCGGCGACGGCAACAACATCGAGGGTGTGCGGCTCACCCTACAGGACAAGAGCTGGCTCCTCATTCGCTTCTCGGGCACAGAACCGTTGCTGCGAGTTTACGCGGAGGCCGCCAGCCAGCAAGCTACCCGCAAGCTCCTCACCCTGGGCCGGGAACTGGCGCATCTCTAGGCCGCTGAAGGACAACCGTATGATTGAGCCTGTTGGGATTCCCCGTTCAGAAAAGCCCTGGGGGTATGAGTTGCTCATCGCCAAGACAGACGTCTATGCGGGCAAGATCCTCCATATAAACGCGGGGCACGCCCTCAGCCTGCAATACCATGAGCAGAAGGATGAAACCTTCCACCTCTTCACGGGCGAAGCAGTGCTGCACTACCACAACGAGGCGGGAGAGCTGAATCTGATTGAGCTTGCCGCCGGCGATAGCTACCACATTCCGCCGCACTCAGTGCACCGCCTAGAAGCCCTCACAGACTGCGACTTCTTTGAGGTCTCCACTACGCAGCTAGATGATGTGGTGCGGCTAGAGGACCAGTACGGTCGAGCGCCCAGCGGCGAGTAATAGCGATCCGTTTCACCTGCAAACCAAAACGCCTGGCTGATAGCCAGGCGTTTTTCGTTATTCCATATAGGTTAGCGCTTGGTGTACTGCGGCGCCTTGCGGGCACGCTTCAAACCGTACTTCTTGCGCTCTTTTACTCTGGGGTCCCGGGTCAGGAGGCCGTGCTGTCGCAACACCGGCTTCAGGCGGTCGTCCATGGCCAGCAACGCGCGGGCAATGCCCAGCCTAATCGCGCCGGTCCAGCCGGTCGATCCTCCGCCGTCCACCTTCACCGTCGCGTTCAGTTTCCCAACGGTCTCCGTGAGGCGCAGCGGCTCCTCCACCAGAATCGTCTGGCTGGGACGCACTACCCACTCCTCCAGCGGCTTACCATTGACCACTATGGCGCCGGTGCCGCCCGGATAGAGCCGCACCCGTGCGATGGCGCACTTTCTGCGGCCAAGCCCATAAAAATAGCGTTGCGATACCATAAGCTGTTGTTTGCTCCTTTATTTGGCGATGGGGGAAGGCTCCCCCTAGCCTACCTTCATCAGCGCTGCCTGCGCCTCATGAGGATGGCCCGGTCCTGGATAGACTTTAAGCCGCTTCATGAGCACCCTACCGAGGGGGCCATGAGGAAGCATACCTTTCACGGCATGCTCAATGACCCGCGTGGGGTGCTTCTCCAGCATCTTATCTAGACGGACAGTCTTGAGACCGCCGGGATAACCTGAATGGCTGTAGTAGTTCTTCTTCTCCGTCTTGCCGCCGGACACACTCACCTTAGCGGCGTTCACCACTACCACGATGTCTCCGGAAGGGAGGTGCGGTGTAAAGCGCGGGTTGTGCTTACCACGCAGCATTTGGGCAATCTGCGACGCCAGGCGGCCAAGCACTTGGCCTTCTGCATCCAGGATATGCCACTCAGGTTTAAGTTCCGAGATTTTGGGGCTATAGGTGTTCATCTTATACTCCAGATAGGACTGCCATCGCCCGGGCAGGGGTATGGGTAGCAGCAGCGCCATCCGCAAAGGGCACTAAGCTGTCGGGATAAGTTATCGCTTCCAGACACAGGGCATGTGGGGGCAGCGCTTCCCAAGCCGCGCCCAAGACTGGATGGTCTAGGAACGCTTGAATAACGGAAGCATCGCGCTTGTGCTTACCCACGTAGAGTAGTTGCGCCACGGTGCGCCGGACCTGCTGCGGCAGGAACGACTCTGCTTCAATGTCAAAATACACCATAGCATCACTGCGATGCACGGTGGCGGAAAGCACCCGCCGTTCCGAAGGCTGGCCGGGATAGCTGGGCTGGCCGCTGAAGCTCGCGAAATCGTGCTGGCCCACCAGCGCCTGCGCCGCCCAGTCCATAGCGTCCACATCCAGCGGCTCTCTCACTAGCAGCGCATGCGCTCTGGCTAACGGCGAGCGTATTGCACAATTCAGGATGCTGTAGCGGTAGCGCCGGCTGTATGCGTAGCGCCGCACGTCAACGTCTGCGCCAATGTCGCACGCGGCCTGCACCGCAATGTCCTCAGGAAGATAGCTGTTCAGCGCCGAGACAAAGGTCTCGGCCGGGTACTGAGCGTCGGTCCGGAAGCTGGCAACCTGCCCGCGAGCGTGGACACCAACGTCGGTCCGGCTTGCCCCGCGCAGGGCCGTCGGCGCGCCAAGCAAGTCCTCCAGCGCGCGCTCCAGCGCCTGCTGTACCGTAGCGGCGTTGTGCTGCACCTGAAAGCCGTGGTAACGAGCACCGTCGTACTCTACCAGCAGGGCTATGTGCCGCATCTGCTCATCCATCAATAAATCAAATCCCGCAAATCCTGCTTAGGAAACCAGCTCCAGCTGCACAATGGGCGCAGCGTCACCGCGGCGGGGGCCAATCTTAATGATACGGGTGTAGCCGCCGGGCCGCTCCGAATAACGTTCCGAGAGAACGCTGAATACCTTGTCCACCACTTCTTCCTGCCGCAAGAACGCGATAGCGAGCCGGCGCGCATGAAGATCGCCCCGTTTGCCCAGGGTGATCATCCGCTCTGCCATGCCTCTAGCTTCCTTGGCTTTGGCCTCGGTGGTGTGGATCTTCTCATGGCGCAACAGGTCTGCCACCAGGTTCCTATAGAGAGACATCCGGTGCGCTGTAGGCCTGCTGAGTTTAGTACCGCTTATTTTATGCCGCATAGGTCGGTTCTCCATATGCTCCTTGGGGAGCGTTAGGCGTCTTCGCCTTCTTCATTCGAGCCGTGGGCTCCCTCGGCCACTCCGGCCGTGTCGGCCATGTCGGCCGTATCAGCCATGTCTTCTTCGTCGTCGTCTTTATTGCTGAACTCCGTGAAGCCAAGGGCTTCCAGGCGTTCCTTCAATTCAGAGAGGGATTTATCGCCAAAGTTGCGAATGGTCAGGAGCTCGCTCTCCGACATGGTCAGGAGCTCGCCCACCTTCATAATGGCGTGTCGTTTCAGCGCATTGTAGGCCCGAACGCTCAGCCCCAGATCCTCTATGGGCATCTCATAACGACCACCGGAAGGCACCGGCAGGCCGCTCTTGCCAGCAGTCAGCACCGCGGCGTCTAGGCCCAGGCGGGTGAAGAGCAAGAACTGGTCCACCAGAATCTGTGAGCTCTTGCGGACGGCTTCTACGGGCAAGATACTGCCATCTGTCCATACTTCCAGGATTAACCGGTCATAGGCGATGTCTTGGCCCACACGGGCGGATTCTACCTGGTAGTTCACCCGGCGCACCGGCGTGTAAATTGCATCCAGGGGCAGGATACCGATGGGCATCCCTTCTCTGGAGCCTGCTTGTGTGTAGCCTGTTCCTTGCTCCACATTAAACTCAACTGTCAACCGCGCTTCTGGCGCATCAAGCATAGCCAGGTGCAGCTCCGGATTCACGATCTCGTAGTCAGGTGAGGTCTGGATATCTGCAGCGGTCACTTCACCTGTGCCGGAAGCGTCCAGAAACATCCGCCCAGGACGGTCTGAAAGGGCCCGCAACCGCAACTCTTTAACGTTTAGCAAAAGCTCCAACGTATCTTCTTTGACGTGGGGAATGATGGAAAACTCGTGCTGTACTCCCTCAATACGCACCCAGGTCACGGCCGCGCCGGGAAGAGAGCTGAGTAGTACGCGCCGCAGCGCGTTGCCAATGGTGGTACCATAACCGCTCTCCAATGGCTCCGCCACAAACCGCCCGTATTCTTCAGCGCTTTCAACTACTTGGAGCTCTGTAGTAATGGGATAAACCAATCATCGCCTCCTGGGCTACCGGTGGTTGTTCAATTGCAAAGTAATGAGTTAGGCGACACTAGCGAGAGTAGAACTCTACGATTGCCTGTTCGTTGACCACGTGCTCCATCTGGGAGCGCATGGGGATGGACAACACCCGGCCCGTCATCAGTGTCATGTTCATGTCCAGCCAATCCGGTACAGTCTTGCTGCCAAGGTTAGCGCTCATGAACTTGAAGTACTCCGTCTCCACACTCTTCGGCACCCAGCCAATAACATCGCCTACCTTGGTGCGAGCTGAGGGGATGTCCGTCTTGCGGCCGTTAAGGGTGATGTGGCCGTGGAGCACAACCTGGCGCGCCTGGTTTCTAGAATCGGCAAAGCCCAGCCGGAAACACACGTTGTCCAGCCGGAGTTCCAGCTCCTGCAAGAGGTTTTCGCCGCGTGCGCCGGGACGTTTTGTCGCCATCTGATAATGGCGGCGGAACTGCTTTTCCAACACACCGAAGATAAACCGGGCTTTCTGTTTCTCCCGCAACTGCATACCACGCTCGGACAGCCTGCGGCGGCGAGCCGTGCCGTGCTGCCCTGGTGGGTTATTGCGGCGCTCAATAGCGCATTTAGGCGTGAAGCAACGCTCGCCCTTGAGGAAGAGTTTCTCCCCCTGGCGGCGGCAGAGGCGGCAAACTGCCCCAGTATAACGTGCCATCCTTCCCCCTTATACCCGACGCCTTTTCGGCGGTCGGCAACCATTATGGGGCGTGGGTGTCACGTCCCAGATACTTGTAACAGCAATACCTGCAGCCTGCAGCGCTCGGATGGCTGCCTCACGACCGCTCCCGGTTCCACGAATATAGACGTCAACCTGGCGAAGCCCGTGCTCCATCCCGCGCCGCACCGCCGTCTCGGCAGCTACTTGAGCAGCGTAGGGCGTGCTTTTACGAGAGCCCTTGAACCCGGACGTTCCCGCACTGGCGGATGAGATGGTGTTGCCGTTCGGGTCCGTAAGGGTAATGAGCGTATTGTTGAAAGTCGATTGGATATACGCCCGCCCCACCGGAATGGACTTGCGCTCTCGCCTTCGCGTTGTTGGTCGACGTCGATCTCCCATAGTTCAGTCCTCTACTTACTTCTTAGCCGCGGCGCGCCGTCGGCCGGCCACTGTCCTGCGGTTGCCTCGCTTGGTGCGCGCGTTGGTGCGGGTGCGCTGACCGTGCACGGGAAGCCCGCGGCGGTGTCGAAGCCCGCGGTAGCTGCCGATCTCGATGAGCCGGCGCACGTTGGCGTTGACTTCTCGGCGCAGGTCGCCTTCTACCAGATAATCCTTATCGATGACTTCACGCAGGCGGCTAAGCTCCTCTTCCGTCAGGTCATTCACTTTGATGCCTGGGTCAATACGAGTCTTTGTGCAAATGTTCCGCGCGTTGGTGGGTCCCACGCCATAAATGTGGCGCAGAGAAATTTCCAGCCGCTTGTGGTTAGGTACGTCTACTCCAGCTATACGTGCCATACTCTCCCCCTTAGGGCTAGCCTTGCCGCTGCTTATGCCGCGCCGTAGGGCAGATCACCATCACAACGCGCCTGCGCCGGATGACCCTGCACTTGTCGCAACGTGGCTTGACCGATGTTCGTACTTTCATGGCTTTCCCCTTAGCTAAGACACCGAAGTCCCTAGCTATTTGTTGAACCGATACGTAATGCGTCCTCTGGTAAGATCATAAGGAGACAGCTCAATCAACACCCTGTCGCCAGGGAGGATGCGGATGAAGTGAAGACGAATCTTGCCGGAAATGTGCGCTAACACTCTGTGGCCGTTGGCCAACTCTACCCTAAACATTGCGTTAGGGAGCGGCTCGGCAACCACGCCTTCTACTTCAATTGTCTCTTTTTTGTCTGCCATGCAATCTCCAGAATGTATTCCAAGCCCTACGGCCTGGTTAAAACCTCGGCATCGCCCTCATTGATGGCGATAGTGTGCTCAAAATGCGCAGAAATACGTCCGTCTTTAGTAAATACCGTCCAGCCGTCATCGCCTACCCGGGTCTGCGGGCCGCCCAAATTCAGCATCGGCTCAATAGCCAGTGCCATGCCCGGCCGCAGCAGCGGCCCCTGCCCAGGATTGCCGTAGTTGGGCACCGGCGGATCCTCGTGCATTGCCCGACCAATCCCATGTCCCACATACTCTCGTACTACGCCAAACTTTTCCTTCTCCGCAACCTGCTGCACCGCAGCCGAGATGTCGCCAACGCGAGCGCCGCTTTTTGCCGCCGCAATGCCCGCGTCCAGCGAGAGCCGGGTGACCTCGATTAAGCGAGCCACTTCCGGGTCCACCGGCGGCAGCCCAATGGTCCTGGCAGAGTCGGCCTGCCAGCCCTGATAGATAAGACCGCAATCAATGCCTACCGCGTCGCCCTCTTTAAGCTGCCGGTCACCGGGGATGCCGTGGACAATCTCATCGTTCACGGAAACACAGATGTGCGCCGGATAGCCCCGATAGCCAAGGAAGGACGGCTTTGCCTTGCGGGCCGCTATCTCCCGCGCCGCAATAACATCCAGATCCTTAGTAGTCATGCCCGCCTTCACGGATTCTGTGAGCACCTGAAGCACTTCCGCCAGCAACTTACCTGCCGCGCGCATCAATGCAATCTCGGTAGGCGTCTTAATGCCAATGCCAGACGTGTTTGTGGTCATGACCGGCCTGCTACCTCTAACAGATGCAGGATATCCTCCCGAACCTCTTCAACGGTCTTCTCACCGTTAACGCTCTCTAGCTTCCGCTGACCATCGTAGTAATCCAGCAGTGGATGGGTCTGTTCAAAATAAACGGCAAGCCGCTTCTCGGCCGTCTCGGGACTATCGTCCGGCCGCTGGTACAACGGGCCGCCGCACTCGTCGCACACACCCTCTTGCTTGGGTGGCGCGCTCACAGAGTGGTACGGCGTGCTGCAATTGCGACAGAGCCAGCGCCCGCCCAGGCGTCGCACCAACTCCTCTTCTGAAACGTCGATAGAAATAGCCTCGTCCACATTTTGATTGCGCTCGTTAAGCGCGGCATCCAAAGCCTTGGCCTGCTCAATAGTGCGGGGGAACCCGTCCAGCAGACACCCCTTAGCACAATCAGGCTCGTTCAAGCGCTCTAGGATCATCCGGATCGTCACATCGTCCGGCACCAGTGCGCCTTTGTCGTAGTAGTCCTTCACAAGTCTACCAAGCTCAGTATCGCTCTCCCGCACCTGTCGAAAAAGGTCGCCCGAGGCCAAGTGGACAAGACCCAGGGTCTTACTCACCTGGGCTGCCTGGGTACCTTTACCTGCGCCGGGTGCTCCCAGCAAGATAACGTACAGAGTGCCCTCCTACCTTATGAACCCTTGATAGTTGCGCATCATCAGTTGGGATTCAAGCTGACGCATAGTGTCCAGTGCCACGCCAACCACAATCAGCAACCCAGTGCTGCTCAGCTGCAACGCTCTCACGCCCGTGATGAGCTGTGCAATATACGGCATTACTGCTACCAACCCCAAGAACAGCGCGCCTGCCGCAGTGACGCGGATAAGCACTAGATGAAAATACTCGGCAGTTGGGCGGCCCGGTCGAATGCCTGGAACAAACCCACCGTTCTTCTGGAGGTTCTCCGCCAGGTTCTGCTGCTGAAAGATCACTAGGGTATAGAAGAAAGTGAACGCTATAACCAGCAGGCCGTAGAACAGCCAGTAGAAGGGGCCACTAACCGAAAAAATATCGGTGACGACACGCGCCGTGCTTGCTACCCAAGTGGTATCAGACACGGTAAAGTACGTTGCTACCGTGCCGGGCAAGATCATGATGGATGATGCAAAGATCAAAGGAATCATGCCTGCGGAGTTAAGACGCAGCGGAATATGGCTTGCGCCGCCCTGCCGGTACAGCCGTCCGCCTCGAAAGAGGCTGCGGGAGTACTGCACAGGGATGCGTCGCTGCGCTTCCTGAAAGAAGACAATCGCCGACACCAGGAACAAGCCAATGACCATAAACACTGCGATGCCCCAGAAGTTGCCGCCGGTAGCGCCCACATAGCCCTGAAGCACCAGGTCGGGCAGAGACGCCACAATGCCGCCAAAGATAATGACGGATATGCCGTTGCCAATGCCGTTCTCTGTAATCAACTCACCTATCCAAACCAGGAAGATGGTGCCGGCCGTCATAGAAGCAACCATGGCCAGAGTAGGCAGCAGGTTAGGGCCGCTTAGGCCAACAGAACCCAGCACGCCCTGGCTCTGGAACAGCACCAATTGCCCAAAAGCTTGCAGCGCTGCCAGAGGGACCGTGAGCCAGTGGGTGTACTGGTTGATACGATGCCTACCGTACTCGCCTTCTTTGGAGAGCGCCTCCAGCGTAGGGATCACCGGCACCATGAGCTGCATAATGATGGACGCCGTAATGTACGGGTAAACCCCCATGGCGGCAATACTCAGGTTGCGCATAGCGCCGCCGCTGAACAGGTCCAACATGCCCAGCAACTGGTTGCTCTGGAAGAGCCGGTTCAGGCTCTCCACGTCCACCCCAGGCACTGGGATATGCGCGATGAACCGGAAGATTACCAGCATTCCAAAGGTGAAGAGAAGCTTTCGACGGAGGTCGGGCGACCGCCAAGCTCCTAACAACGCCTCAAGCACGGGCTAGCCCCTCTACTTTCCCACCGGCGGCTTCCACCTTAGCTTTGGCCGAAGCAGAAACCTTGTTGACCTTGATTATCAGCTGCTTAGTCAAATCTCCATTGCCCAAGAGCTTAACCGGAACGTTGCTTTTGGGAATAAGGCCCACGCTTGCAAGCTTTGCGGGCGTGATCTCTTCGTTGGCATCAAAGCGGTTAAGCTGCTCTACGTTCACTGCCGCGTAATAGATCTTGAAGATATTGGTGAAGCCGCGCATGTGTGGCAGACGCTTGATGATGGGGAGCTGGCCGCCTTCAAACCCAGGGCGAACGCCGCCGCCGGCCCGGGCCTTCTGACCCTTGGTCCCTCTGCCTGCCGTAGTGCCCTGGCCACTCGCGCCTCCACGTCCCAGACGCTTACGGGAATGGGTTGCCCCTGCGGGCGGTTTAAGCTGATGCTGACGCATGGGTTAGTCCCCTACTTCTTCTACGTTTACAAGATGTTTGACTTTAGTGACCATGCCCTGGATAGAGCGGGTATTGGGCTGCTCCACGCTCTGGTGCAGCCGGCGCAAGCCCAGCGCGCGAATGGTGCGCTTCTGGTCTACGCTATAGCCGATAGCGCTCTTGCGCCAAGTGATACGTAACTTAGCCATACTGCGCCTATCCTTCTTGTGGAGCCCGTCCGGCGCTCCGCATCCGTCGGCGACGGGCCTCTACGGGGTCGACCAGGCTTTGTAACCCGGCAATGGTTGCGCTCACAACGTTGATGGCGTTCGCACTGCCCATAGATTTAGTAAGAATATCGTGGATGCCGGCCGCCTCCACTACCGCGCGCACACCGCCGCCGGCGATGACGCCCGTGCCAGGAGAAGCGGGCTTGAGCAGCACCTTGGCAGCGCCAAACTCGCTCACTACATCGTGAGGAATGGTTGAGCCCGAGAGCTCCACTTTGAAGAGGTGCTTGCGAGCAATCTGGCCGCCCTTGCGAATGGCTTCCGGAACCTCATTAGCTTTGCCCAGGCCAACGCCCACACGTCCGGCGCCATCCCCCACCACCACGAGCGCGGTGAAGTTGAAGCGTCGGCCGCCTTTTACGACCTTAGCCACTCGGTTGATCTTGACCACCCGGTCGACGAGGGCAGCTTCTCTGCTATCGCCTTGGGCATCTACTGATTGTGCTCCAGTTACCACGTATGCACCTACTTTGTTAATTAGAACACCAAGCCGCCAGAACGAGCGGCATCCGCAAGCGCGCGAACCCGTCCCTGATACTGGTTGCCACCACGATCAAAGACTACTTGAGACACACCGACCGCCTTGGCCCGCTCTGCCACAAGCGCCCCAACCAGTTGCGCTACGGAAGCCTTCTTCTCGCTAGCCTGCTTTGGCCGGATCTCCGGCTCTAGGGAGGAAGCTGCTGCTACCGTATGGCGGCGATCGTCATCAATAACCTGAGCATAGATATGATTGAGGCTGCGGAACACCGCCAGCCGCGGCCGCGCGGTAGTGCCTTGCACCTTAGTGCGCACCCGCAGATGCCGCCGCGTACGGAATTCCCGCCTAGTTGTAATACGAGGCATCTCTAACGGCCTCCTCTCGCAGCGCCCTTGCCCGCCTTGCGAGCAACCACTTCACCCACATAGCGTAACCCCTTGCCTTTGTACGGCTCCGGTGGCCGCCAAGCACGTAGCTCTGCAGCTGCCTGCCCCACCTTTTCCTTATCGATGCCGGAGACCGCAACGCGGTTGTTGCCCATCATCTCAAAGGCAATCCCAGGAGCCGGATCTACCTCGATGGGATGAGAGTAGCCGAGCTGCATTATCAGCTTGTCCCCACTCATCTGGGCGCGGTAGCCAACGCCGATGATCTCCATCTCTTTGCGGAAACCGTCCGTCACGCCGATGATCATGTTGGCCAATAGCGCGCGGGTCAGCCCATGCAGCGCTTTGACCCGGGACTCATCAGAGGGTCGCGTCACCTGGATCACGCCGTTCTCTTCTTGCAGGCTTATCTCTGCCGGCAAGTCGCGTTGCAGCGTGCCCTTAGGTCCGGTCACCGTAACCTGAGAGCCCTCTCTCACCACCTGTACGCCAGTGGGCAGCGGTATCAGTTTGTTACCTATTCGAGACATGATTCAACTCTTTTTACCAGACGTAGCAGAGAAGCTCGCCGCCCAGTTTATTGTGCCAGGCCTGCTGGCCGGTCATCACACCCTTAGGTGTAGACAGAATGGCAATACCCAAGCCGCCGTACACCCGTGGGATCTCGCCCTTGCCAACGTATACACGCAGGCCGGGTTTGCTCACACGGCGCAAGCCTTTGATGGCTGCGCTGCGCCGGTCCACATAGTTCAGGAATATCTTCAGCGTACCCTGCGGGCCGTCCTGAAGCATCTGGAACTCCTTCACAAAACCCTCATCCCTAAGAATGCGGGCAATGTTTGTCTTCAGCTTGGAAGCTGGGACCAGCACAAACTCGTGACGAGCCATGCTTCCATTGCGCAAGCGGGTGAGCATATCAGCAATAGGATCGGAAAGGTTCATCGTACCAATCTCCTAACGACGCCCTACCAGCTAGACTTCCGCACGCCCGGTAGCTGTCCATCCAGAGCCAGCTCCCTGAAGCAGATGCGACAAAGGGCAAACATACGCATATACGAGCGCGGGCGTCCGCACCTTCGGCAGCGGTTATGCTGCTGCACCGGATACTTGGGCGGCCGCGACGCTTTGACGATCTTCGATACCTTGGCCACGCTTGCTCCTCCCCGGGATTAGCCTTTGGCGAAGGGCATGCCCAATAACTCGAGCAGCCGCTTCCCCTCTTCATCAGTCTTGGCGGTAGTAACCACAGATACTTGGAGGCCGCGGATGCGGTCCACCTTGTCGTAATCAATCTCCGGGAAGATAATCTGCTCCCGTAGACCTAAGTTAAAGTTGCCGCGCCCATCGAATCCTTCGGAGGAGATGCCTCGGAAGTCTCGTATACGGGGCATAGCAGAGTTGACCAGCTTATCCATGAAGTCCCACATGCGCACATCACGAAGCGTCACCATCATGCCGATGGCCATGCCCGTTCTGATACGGAACTGCGCTACGGACCTCTTTGCCCGGGTAATGACCGGATGCTGGCCGGTGATGGCCGTCAGGTCTGCCGAGGCGGTTTCCAACGCCCGGGCATTCTGCAGCGCCTCACCCAGGCCAATGTTTAGCACCACTTTCTGGATACGAGGTACCTGCATGACGTTTTCGTACCGGAACTCCTGAACCAGAGTCGGCACAATTTCCGCTTTATACATCTCTTTCATACGTGCAGTAGCAGCCATAACGTCCTCTTAGTCCACCACTTCGCCGCAGCGCCTGCAGGCGCGCACCTTGCTGCCGTCATCCAAGAACTGAAAGCCTGCCCGGACGGGCCGGTCGCACTTGTTGCACACCAGCATCAGGTTAGAGATATGGAGCGGCGCCTCTTTTTCGATAATCCCACCGGTGGAGGCCATGCCCGTGGGGCGCGTGTGGCGCTTCACCATATTCAGCCCTTCCACCACGGCGCGCGTAGCGTCGGGCATCACGCGCGCGACTTTGCCACGCTTGCCGCGCTCCTTGCCGTTGAGCACAAGTACCGTATCGTTCTTACGAACTTTTGCAGCCATTACAGAACCTCAGGCGCCAGGGAAACAATCTTCATGAAATTCTTCTCACGCAACTCGCGGGCAATGGGGCCAAATACTCGGGTGCCCCGGGGGTTGTTCTGGTCGGAGAGCAGCACCGCCGCGTTGTCGTCAAAGCGGATGTGGGAGCCATCAGGGCGCCGGTAGAGCTTGGCGACACGTACTACTACCGCCCTCACCACATCCCCCTTCTTAACCGCAGCATTGGGAGCCGCCTGCTTCACCGAGGCCACGATGACGTCGCCAACGCTCGCGTAGCGCCGACCGGTGCCGCCCAGCACGTTAATGCACATGATGCGGCGTGCGCCTGAGTTATCTGCGACTTTTAGCCTGGTGTACTGCTGAATCATCTTCCGCCTGCCTTATTGACTGTCCGTATTGGCCGCAGTTATTTCACTGGGCTGGAGCTCGGCAACGTGCCGTTTCTCCATAATCTCCACCACACGCCAGCGTTTCTCCCTGGACGTGGGCCGGAACTCCCCAATACGCACCAGATCGCCCATATTGCAGCTATTGTCTGCGTCATGGGCCTTGTATCGTTTGCTTCGGGTGACAATACGCCGGTATAGCGGATGCGGAGTGCGACGCACCACCTGCACCACCACGGTCTTATCCATCTTGTCGCTTACTACGCGGCCTTCGAGCAATTTGCGATTCTCAAACACGTGCTATCTGCTCCTACTCAACAAACGTGAGTTCCCGCTCACGCAAGATGGTTAGTATACGAGCGATCTTGCGCCGCACCTTGCTTAGGTCTGCGGTGTTTGCAGCCTGGTGCGTTGACACCTGGAAGCGTAGGTTGAACATCTCCCGGTGCGCCGCGCTCAACTCGTCGTGTATATCCTTATCGGAAAGCCCCCGTAATTCTTCAGCCTTGTAGTTCATAACTAATGCTCGGTCCTTGGCCTTTAAGCCGATTCTTCCCCAACCCGTTCCACAACGGCGGTGGGGATGGGCAGTTTCTGAGCAGCCAGCTTCAGGGCTTCCTTAGCCAGCGCCCGGTCAATACCCGCAACTTCAAACATAATCCTGCCGCGCTTCACCACTGCTACCCAGTGATCAGGCGCACCCTTACCGCTACCCATACGAGTCTCGGCAGGTTTGGCGCTCACCGGCTTATCCGGGAACACCCGAATCCACATGTCGCCGCCGCGGCGCAGGTAACGGACGATGACGCGACGAGCCGCCTCTATCTGGCGAGCAGTAAGCCACACCGCTTCCTGTGCTTGCAGTCCCACCTCGCCGAAGGCAACGGTGGAGCCCCGAAGGGTCACGCCGGAGCGACGTCCACGATGGACTTTGCGATACTTAACACGACTAGGCTGTAACATACGCTACGACGCTGCTCCTCCCTCAGCCGGTGATTCCGCTGCCGCTGCTACTTCAGCAGCCCGGACGGCCCGTTCCGGCAGCACATCGCCTTTATAGATCCACACTTTTATGCCAATGCGTCCCAGTGTGGTACGGGCTTCCGCGAAGCCATAGTCAATATCGGCGCGGAGAGTGTGCAACGGCACTCGGCCGTGGTGCTCTAACTCCCGTCGCTTCATCTCAGAACCGCCCAAGCGCCCGGCGCAGAGCACCTTCACTCCCAACGCCCCACGTTGCAGCACACGATTCGCCGTCTGCTTGATAGCTCGGCGGTAGGCTACACGCCGCTCAAGCTGCTCGGCAATGCTGCGGGCCACCAGGTTGGCTTCCAGGTCTGGAACCCGGATTTCTTGAATATTGATGCGGACCCGCTTGCCGGTTAGCTCTTCCATAGCCAGCCGCAGCTCGTCCACGCGCTGACCGCCTCGCCCAATGACGATGCCTGGCCGCGCCGTATAAATAGTAGCCGTCAACTGGTTGGCGCCTCGCTCTGTCTCTACTCTAGAGATGCCGGCATCGGGCAGCCGCTCCATGATTGCGCTACGTACCGCCAGATCCTCATGGAGCTGCTGAGTATAGAGCTTGACCCTCGGGGCGCACCAGCGTCCTTGCCAGGTCTTGATAACACCAAGCCTAAATCCCGTTGGATGCGTTTTTTGTCCCATGCCTACACCTCATCCACGGCCACGGTAACGTGACATGTCCTTCTGATAATCGGACTTATACGGCCACGAGCGCGCGCCTTGAAGCGTCTCCAGGTTGGCCCAGGGTCGGCGGACACCGCCACTACCTGCAAGCGGGACGGCAGCATGCCGTAGTTGTTCTCGGCGTTGGCCATGGCAGACTTCACCGCCTTGGCTACCTCTGCCGCGACGGGCGATGGCAGCAGGCGCAGGATCTCTATGGCCGCCGCTGCCGGCTTCCCTTTGATAGCTCCCAGGATAGGCCGCACCTTGGTAGGTGAACGACGCAACCCTCGTACTTGTGCCCGTACTTGCATCAATCGCTCCTTAGCGCCGCACCGAAGTGGAGGCCTCCGTGCCGCGATGCCCCCGGAAGTGTCTGGTAGGGGCAAACTCGCCCAGCTTGTGGCCGATCATGTTCTCGGTCAAAAGGACCGGCACATGGCGCTTCCCGTCATGAACTGCGATGGTCATCCCCACCATCTCCGGCATGATGGTGGAAGCGCGGGACCAGGTGCGGATCATGACCGACTGGGTGTTGCCTCTGGCCGCCCGTACCTTCTTCATCAGATGGTCTGCAACAAATGGGCCCTTTTTTGCTGATCGAGACATAGGTTCCCTACGCTCCTCGCTTCTTCACGATATACTTATCCGTGTCCTTACGACGCCGGGTGCGGTAGCCCAAGGCGGGCTTGCCCCAAGGCGTCTTCGGGCCTGCATGCCCCACCGGAGCCTTGCCTTCACCACCGCCGTGGGGATGATCCCTCGGGTTCATAACCGAGCCTCGCACCTGTGGCCTGCGGCCTATGTGTCGAGTACGGCCTGCCTTACCCAGCTTCACATTAGCGTGGTCAACATTGCCCACCTGGCCAATAGTAGCCTGGCATTCGCTCGAGACAAGACGCATCTCACCGGAGGGCAGGCGCACCAGCGCCGTATCGCCTTCCTTAGCCATAAGCTGCGCTGCCGTCCCTGCGCCTCGCGCCATCTGACCACCCTTGCCGGGCTGCAACTCTACGTTATGCACCATGGTGCCGGTGGGCATAGCCCGCAACGGCAGGGCGTTGCCTACCCGTACCTCTGCGCCCACGCCTGCCATGACCATTTGACCCACGGTAAGGCCTGTTGGGGCAAGGATATAACGCTTCTCACCGTCCAAATAGTGGATAAGCGCAATACGCGCGGAGCGGTTCGGGTCGTATTCTATCGTCGCAACCTTGCCAGGAACGCCCTTCTTGTCTCGCTTAAAGTCAATAATCCGCAGCTGCCGCTTATGCCCGCCGCCGCGGTGCCGCACGGTGATCTTGCCGCGATTGTTGCGGCCAGCTTGCTTCTTCAGTGATACCAGAAGCGATCGTTCGGGGGTAGTAGAGGTGATCTCCTCAAAAGTGAGGCCGGTCATCCCTCGCCGCCCCGGCGATGTTGGTTTGTAGATTCGAATAGGCATAGTTAACTCACGCTCTATATCTAGACGGCGCTACACGCCCTCAAACACGGCAATATGCTCACCGGGCCGCAGGGTCACAATCGCCTTCTTCCAGTTAGGCGTATGACCAAAGTTCTTTCCAATACGACGCATCTTCCCGCGTACCATCATGACGTGGACCGCCAGTACGTGCACATCAAAGGCCGCTTCAACAGCTTCCTTCACCTGGTTCTTGTTGGCGCCACGCGCCACCTCAAAGGCATACTTGCTCAGCCCCTGCAGCCTGGTGCTCTTTTCCGTGATGATGGGTCTGCGCAGCACTTCAAACTTATCCATTTATCTACGCCTCACTCGCCATCTCAACAGCACCCCAGAGCGCCTCTGCCTTCCGCGCCGCGTCCAGCGTGAGCACCAAGTAGTGGTGCGAGAGCATACTGCCCACATTAAGCTGGCTCGCCGGCAACGTGAACACATCCGGCACGTTGCGCGCACTGAGGATGACCTCCAGTTGAGGCTCATCCATTACTACCAGAACGCTTCCTTGCACTTTCAGCGCAGCGAGCACTTCCAGCATATTCTTTGTCTTGATATCAGAGAAGGAAAGCTGATCCAACAGCACCAGTTCGCCTTCCGCAACCTTAGCAGAAAGCACGGAGCGGATGGCTAGGCGTCGCATCTTCTTGGGCATCGCCTTGGCGTAGCTCCGGGGATGCGGGCCAAAGGTGACGCCGCCGCCGCGCCGGTGTGGCGCACGGATGCCGCCCTGGCGCGCACGGCCAGTGCCCTTCTGTCGGTAGATTTTATGAGTGCTGCCCGCAACCTCGCCACGCGTCTTCGTATCGTGGCTGCCCTGACGGGCGTTTGCAAGCTGCCGCACCATTGCCTGGTGTACTACCGGCTCATTGGGAACCAGGCCGAACACGTCGTCCCGCAACTCAACGGTGGAGAGCTGAGTCCCTTTCTGGTCTACTAATTGATAATCCATAAAATGCCTCTGCCGCCCGCTTCCTAACCTACCGGCCGCCAGCGGGACGAAGGATAACTAACCCCTTAGCGCCACCGGGAACCGCTCCCTTAATCAGCAGGAGGTTGCGCTCCGTATCAATCTTTAGAATCTCTAAGTTCTTAGTCGTAACTCGCTCGTCGCCCATATGGCCTGCCATGCGTTGCCCTTTGAGCACGCGACCTGGCGTTGTGCCAGCGCCTATGGAGCCCGCTGCACGGTGCCGATCCGACTGACCGTGGGTCTTGGGACCGCCGTGAAAATGGTGCCTGCGCATGCCGCCGGCAAAACCCTTGCCTTTTGACTGGCCGACAATATCCAGCTTCTGTCCCTCTTCAAATACTTCTGCGGTGAGCACATCACCCACAGCAACCGGCGCACTAGCGTCCACCGGGAACTCCTTCAGATGAGAGAAGGAACCCAGCGGAGTCTCCGGCTTGCCGGTACTCGACTGGTTGGTGCGCTTGCGAGTGCGTGCCAGTCCACTGTAGCCCAGGTGGCCGCGCTGCGGCGCGTTGAGCTTCTTGGCAGTGCCAAAGCCAACCTGAACCGCCTCGTAGCCATCACGGTCTAGGGTCTTCACCTGGGTAACCGTGCAGGGTCCAGCCTGGATAGCCGTCACAGCATGCATACGGCCATCCGGTGCAAAGTATTGGGTCATCCCCAGTTTGCGGCCAAGTATTCCAGTTGCCATAGTTATAACGCTATCTCAATATCTACACCTGCCGGGAGGGTGAGGCGCATCAGCGCGTCCACCGTCCGGGAGGTGGGCTCCATTACGTCTATGAGCCGCTTGTGCGTACGGATCTCGAACTGCTCCCGGGAGTCCTTATCAATGAAGGGCGACCGGATAACGCAGAATTTCCTAATGTGAGTAGGCAGAGGAATAGGACCGGTCACGTTTGCGCCGGTGCGTTCCGCCGTTTCCACTATCTGTAGGGCCGACTGGTCTAGCAGCCGGTGGTCGTACGCTTTTAGTCGAATCCGTATCTTTTGACGTGCCACGTCTTACTCCAAGCTACCGCGTTGCTACTACGCCTCTACGCCCTGTCTTCACAGCCACTGCTTCCGCAATGTTGTTCGGCACTTCAGCGTAGTGGTGAAATTCCATGCTTGCGCTCCCTCGCCCTTGGCTCATAGAGCGCAGTTCCGTAGTATACCCAAAGGTCTCTGCTAATGGAACCAGGGCTCGGACAACTTGCAGCGTGCCACGCGGCTCCACGCCTGTGATCTGACCGCGTTTTGCCGTCAAGCTGCCAAGCACATCTCCCAAGAACTCTTCAGGGGCTGACACTTCCAGGCCCATGAGCGGCTCTAGGAGCACCGCCTTGCAGGTGGGAAGCCCGTCTCTGATGGCCATAGAAGCGGCCATCTTGAAGGCTAACTCAGAGGAGTCTACAGGATGGAAGCTACCGTCTACAAGGCTAACTCTGATGTCTACTACAGGGTAACCGTGGACGCCACCGCTACCTGCAAGTGCTTCAAGTACGCCATCTCGCACGGCGGGGATGTACTCTCTCGGTACAACGCCACCGACGACCTTGTTGACGAACTCCACACCGCTGCCCTGCTCCAAGGGCTCAAGAACTAAGTTGACATGGCCGAACTGACCTCGACCGCCCGTCTGGCGGACAAAGCGTCCTTCTGAACGGCCGCGCGCTGTGATGGTCTCTCGGTACGCCACTTGTGGCCGGCCGATCTTAGCCACCACTTTGTACTCCCGCACCATACGCTCCGTGAGGACTTCCAAGTGGAGCTCTCCCATGCCGGAGATAAGCGTCTGGCCTGTTTCGATGTCGTAGCGAGTTTGGAAGGTGGGGTCTTCTTCGGAAAGCCGGGTCAATGCCTCGGAAAGGCGATCCTGGTCAATCTTCGTCTGGGGCTCAATGGCTACGGAAATGACCGGCTCAGGAAACTGGATAGCCTCCAGCACGATGGGCTTTGTCGTATCGCAAAGGGTATCGCCGGTGAAGGTGGACTTAAGGCCCAGCGCCGCTACAATGTCGCCCGCATAGGCCGCATCTATCTCCTCGCGGCGATTCGCATGCATACGCAGGAGACGCCCGACGCGTTCGCGCTGCCCTTTCATCGAATTAAAGATAGTGTCGCCTGCTTTTAACGAGCCAGCGTAGACCCTAACGTAGGCCAATCTACCAACAAAGGCGTCAACCACAATCTTGAACGCTAGTCCCGTGAAGGGCTCGCTATCGTCGGCCCGCCGCTGAAGCGGCTCCTCTGTGTTGGGGAGAAACCCATTTATGGGGGGGACGTCTGGAGGAGCGGGGAGGTAATCGACTACTGCATCCAGCAGATGCGGCACACCACGATTACGCAGTGCGGAACCGCAGAACACCGGCACCAGCGCATTGTTAATGGTGGCGTTGCGCAGGCCCTGCTGAATCTCTTCCTTGGTGAGCTCTACCTCATCAAGATACTTGGTCATCAGGTGGTCATCAGTCTCCGCAACCCGTTCAATCAACTGGTCACGGTAGAGCTTTACGATGTTCAGATAGTTCTCTGGGATGGGACGCTCCTCCGGGCTTATCTCTTTTTCGCCGGAGTAGAACCATGCCTTCTCGTCCAGGATGTCTATGACACCGCAGAAGCTGTCTTCTGAGCCCCAGGGGAGCTGCACCGGAACCGGCTTCGCATTGAGCCGCTCGGCAATCATCTCCACAGTGCGGAAGAAGTCTGCGCCTGTGCGGTCCATCTTGTTCACAAAGCAGATACGAGGCACCTTGTAGCGATCGGCTTGACGCCACACGGTTTCCGACTGCGGCTCCACGCCCGCGACGGCATCAAAGACCACAACGCCTCCGTCCAGCACTCGTAGGGACCGCTCTACCTCTACGGTAAAGTCCACGTGGCCTGGAGTATCGATGATATTGATGACGTGGTCGTCCCAGAGGCAGGTAGTAGCCGCAGCAGTAATCGTGATGCCGCGCTCTCGCTCCTGGTCCATCCAGTCCATCACTGCCGTGCCCTCATGAACCTCGCCTATCTTATAGGTACGGCCCGTATAGTAGAGCACACGCTCAGTGACGGTGGTCTTGCCAGCGTCAATGTGGGCAATAATGCCGATATTTCTTACCCGCCCCAGCGGCGTGGTTCTAGTCATATTTTTATTTAACTTTGCTTCCGTTACCAATGAACAACTCTTCTCTCATGCAAACAACAACGGTGATCAGATAGACACAAAAGTGAGAGGCCATCCGCCTCTCACATATAGGCTGTGCTACCAGCGATAGTGAGCAAAGGCTTTATTAGCCTCTGCCATACGGTGGGTATCCTCCCGACGCTTGATAGCAGAGCCCTGGTTGCGAGAAGCATCCAGAAGCTCACCGGCGAGCTTATCCGTAATCGTACGGCCGCTCCGAGCCCTAGCAGCTATCACCAGCCAGCGAATAGCCAGGGAAACGCGACGATCTCCCTGGATCTCCATAGGCACCTGGTAGGTGGCGCCACCTACGCGACGGGGGCGCACTTCCAGGAGTGGTGTGACATTACGCATAGCTAACTCAAAGGTCTCAATGGGGTCGCGGTTCGTCTGCTCTTCGAGCATCTTTAGGCTGCCGTACACAATGCGTTCGGCAACGCTTTTCTTGCCATCTTGCAAGATCTTATTAATGACCCGCTGCACCATTACATTCTGGTACAGGGCGTCCGGTGCAATTGCACGCCGGACAATTCGAGCACGACGAGGCATACTACCCCTCCTAAATGATTACGAGAACTGAATAAGACGCCTGACAGAAGTCGCTGGCTAGGTGCGTGCGCCGGCGCGCTTGGTCCCGTACTTGCTACGCCCCTGCTGCCTGTCACGAACACCTGTTGCGTCCAACGCGCCACGGATGATGTGATAGCGCACACCCGGAAGGTCTTTGACACGTCCGCCGCGGATAAGCACTACCGAGTGCTCCTGCAGCGTATGCCCCTCTCCCGGAATGTAGGCTGTCACTTCCATCCCGTTGGACAGACGTACACGAGCAATCTTCCGTAAGGCAGAGTTAGGCTTCTTGGGAGCCATGGTACGCACCTGGATGCACACTCCCCGTTTCTGAGGAGCGCCGCCGGTGCGACGCATGCGGTTCTCCAGCGCGTTGTAAAGGAAACGCAGCGCCGGCGCCTTTGTCTTCTTTGCTGTTGAAGCCCTGCCCTTGCGAACAAGCTGACTAATTGTTGGCATACTCTCTTACACTTTTCGTTTGGCCAAAGACAACAAATCGGATCGAACGCCTCTCCTAGAGCTAACCGACCTACGCAATCTTGCGTCTGGTGGCCGGTCGTGGTCCGGTCGGGCCCTTCGACCTGCTGGTGTCCAGCCTGCTTATTCAGCCGAGATACCTAGGTAAGCTACCATAGCAGCAGGGGGCTGTCAATGCATCTACGCTAATTCTCACCCTTGCTTCTCTACTCAGCGGATGCCTGCGGCGCCTCCAGGAGCAGCGCTCTTACCCACGCCACCTCCGCGGCCAAGCCCTCACGCAAAGAGGCGGTTGGTCTGTAGCCCAACTGCTGCCCCGCTTTGGAGATGTCCGCTCCTGTATGGCGAGCATCGCCCTCCTGGACATCCTGATAGATAAGCTCGGCAGGCGCTCCTACCAGTTCTGCCAGCAGGTTGATTGCATCGATCAATGCGATGCGCGAGCCGCCGCCTATGTTGTAGACCTCGCCGGGCGCTCCCTTTTCCGCTGCCATGATGTTAGCATCAACGATGTCCGCCACAAAGGTAAAGTCTCGGGATTGCAGACCATCGCCGTAAACCGAGATAGGCTTGCCAAGCAGAAGCGCTCGAATGAAGCGGTGGAAGGCCATGTCCGGCCGTTGCCTGGGCCCAAACACCGTAAAGTAGCGCAGGCCCACCGTGGGTACACCGTAGCTGCGGGCGTAAAGTCGCGCCAGATGTTCCCCTGCCAGCTTTGTGACACCATAGGGCGACACCGGTTTGGGCATCATCTCTTCGGTCGTGGGGAGTGTCTCGGCGTCTCCGTAGATAGACGAGGAGGACGCAAAGACAAACTTATCAACTGCCGACGCTCTTGCTGCCTCAAGCAGCCGCTGGGTGCTGTCCAGGTTATCGCGCAAGTAGACGCTAAACTGGTCACCCCAGCTAGCGCGCACACCTGCTTGGGCAGCCTGGTGAAAGATCACGTTCACACCCTCCACCAGCGGGGCCAGATCGATGCTGGTGAGGTCGCCTTTTACGAAGGTGAACTCTGGATTGCCCAACAGTCCGTTGAGGTTGCGCCACTTGATCCAGGCAGGATAGTAGTCCGTCAGCGCGTCTACTCCCACAACCTGCCAGCCCTGCCCAAGCAGCCGCTCGGCGAGATGGGAACCAATAAAGCCGGCAACGCCCGTTACCAGCGCCTTGCGTGGTTTACTGCTCCCTGCGCCCTCTACGCTTTGCAATGCTCACAACCCCTGTTGCCCAAAGTAAACAAATAGCTGTACTAACTCTATAACGTGCCGCTGCGCACTGACTACACACAATCTATACTCTAAACTTACTACTGCAAATACCCGTTACCGTCAGCACACAGATGCATCCAGGATAGCGATTTTCCCTTAAGGAGGCGCTTATGCGGCTATTCCAACCGCCAGTTACTATACGGGTCCTTACCTCGCCATATCGCTTCTTTTCAGTGGAAGGCATTTTAAGCCTTGCCCCCACGGACTACTACAAGCCCTAATGCCACAGCTATTTCTGGTCAACGTAGGAGTTAACGCCAGCCACATTCTCAAGAGCCCCCGCTTTTCTGATGGCAGCTTTGAGCTAGTCCCCATACCCGAGCTTGTCCAGCACCCCGGGCCGCCGATGCGGCGCTACGAGGATGTGCCGTCACGCAGCGGGGTGCCAGGGGGTTTACTCCAATACATCCCCTCGTCCTACCACCAGCGCTACTGCCACTTCGATCCTGAGTTCGTTACCCGCACCTACGGCGATAACCCGGAGCTTGCGCCGCGGGCCGCGGCCCTAAAACGCGCTCAGCCCGGCGACTGGCTCTTCTTCCTCGCTCGCTTGTGGGACTGGCATGAAGGCACGTGGACGGGCCTCTCGAGTTTCTATATTGTGGCCGCTTTGGAAGTAGCGAGTATTGTGCAGCGGGTGGGGCAGCCTCCGGAGCAGGATGAGCTCGCTATCTACGGCGCAAACGCCCACGTACTGCGGGCGCAGGCAGACTCCGCTCTTTGGGACCGCTTCTGGGTCTTGAAGGGCACTCCCCGCTCACAACTGCTGCCTTACGCCATAGAAGTGACGGCGGACATGGCGAAGCAGGTGCTGCGAGACAAGGACGGCAAGCCGTGGACGTGGCTAGAAGGGCGCTCCGAGCTACAGACTATCGGGTCCTATACACGGAGCATTCGAGTAGTGGCGGACACGGAGAGTAGGGCGTTCCGTGACTGGCCCGCGGCGCTGCGGGCAATCGTTCAGTAAGGCTGGTCAGCCCGAGGCGGTTTACAGCCGCTGCTACCTCGGCGGCCCAAAACGGGCCTGGCATTCCTTGCAATCGCAGAGCTGGCGTAGGCGCTCATACGGGAAAATCCCCGTGCTATGGCCGTCAGACCAGAAGACCTGGATGGCGTAGTTCCCTACAGGCTCCACCTTATCGGCGTGCACGTTCTCCGGAACCATGGACTCACTCACAAGGCGTTGCCCCGTGCCTTCGGAGACACACTCCGCACAGGCGCACAGCCCGCGTAGACTGCGGCAGGGATAGATCGACTCATGCTCATCGTCCCAGGTGATGTAGAAGGCGTCGGTAAAGACATCGATGTTTTTAGGGCGTGCCATGCTGCTCTCTTAAAGTGAATTACTGTGTCACATCATACGTCAGAGCGGGCGTTGGCGGCAGCCTCTTCTCCCTGACGCTCTTTCCAGAGACGGGCGACCGTCCGCTCCGCCACGGCATAGCCAAAACCCCGGCGAACCAGGAAGTCGCCCAGCCGCTTACGGAACTCTGGGTAGTTCTGCGCCCGGGACCTGGCCGCGCGCCGCTCCGCCGCCTTATACGCGCCCTCTTCATCATCCATCACTTGGACGGACTCCTCCGCCACCACTTGCTGGATGCCCTTCTGGCGGAGCTCCCACTGCACGAGGCGTCGTCCCCGGGGGTTGCTGGTAGCGCGATGTTCCACCCATTGCTGCGCGAACGCGGCATCATCCAGTAGCCGCAACTCCCGCAGCCGCACGATGGCCTTCTCCAGGGTGTTGGGCAACACACCCTTACGACGCAGCCGGATGCGCATCTCAGACTCGCTGCGAGAACCGTAGGCTAGATAGCGGTACGCGGCGTCTAGCGCGGCGCGCATCTCTTCCTGGTCCTGCAGCTCCCGGACTTGCTGATCCGAGAGGTTCTTACCAACAAAGACGCCGTTCTCCCTAGCCAGCTTCCGCGCGATGGTGAAGGCCAGCTCCCCATCCAGGTAGAGGTCTATCTTAGCCCGACGAGGCTGGGAGATTAGCGCAGTGATGGAGTGCATGCTCTTGAATGGGCTAGAACTGGCTTTTTGTCCCTATGCTTCGTCGTCCTCAGCACCGCTGGGAATAACGGCAACGGGCACAGCGCCAGCGCCATTGGCTCGGATAATCTGCTCCAGTTCCTGGCTCAGATCCTTGTGCTTCACGAGGAAGTCGCGCACGTTCTCACGGCCCTGGCCCAGCCGGGCCTCCCCGTAGCTGAAGAACGCGCCGCTTTTCTTGATAACACCCAGCTCAACGCCAAGGTCGATGATGTCGCCCTCTTTGCTGATGCCGTGGTTGAAGAGAATATCAAACTCCGCAGTGCGGAAGGGCGGCGCAACCTTGTTCTTGACCACTCGGGTCTTCACCCGGTTGCCCACCACCTGCGTGCCCTGCTTCAGCGCTTCCGACCGGCGAATCTCTATGCGTACTGAGCTGTAGAACTTCAACGCCCGGCCGCCGGGAGTTACTTCTGGATTGCCAAAGACCACGCCCACCTTCTCCCGAAGCTGATTGATGAAGATTACCGCGGTGTTGGTCTTGCTGATTGCGCCGGTGAGCTTGCGCAGCGCCTGGGACATGAGGCGCGCCTGGAGACCCATCTGCGGATCGCCCATATCGCCCTCCAGCTCGGCCCTGGGCACCAGCGCCGCCACGCTGTCTACAACGAGTGCGTGCAGCGCGGCAGACCGCACCAAGGTCTCGGCAATCTCCAACGCTTCCTCGCCGGTGTCCGGCTGGGAGATATACATATCGTCCACATTGACGCCGCAGCGCGCCGCGTAAGAGGAGTCGAGCGCGTGCTCAACATCAATGTAAGCTACCGTCCCGCCCGCCGCCTGAGCTTCCGCCAAGATGTGCTGGGCCAGAGTGGACTTGCCGGCAGACTCAGGGCCATAAACCTCGGTCACCCGGCCACGGGGAATCCCCCCGATGCCCAACGCTAAGTCTAGGGTTAGAGAGCCAGTTGAGATGGCGTCTATAGTCCCGTCGCCAGTGCGCTCCCCCAGTTTCATGATGGAGCCCTTGCCGAAATCCTTCTCGATGCGAAGTATCGCGTCCTGCAGTGCTCTCGCTCGTTCGTTTACCATATCATCGCTCCTTAATCAACACATGCGTTCTGAAATATCCTAGCATGCCCTGTCAAGCCACGCAATACCTAAAAGAAAGAAAGATTGTTGCTGGTCTGTATAATAGTCTTAATACGAGGTCAATAAAAGAGTGCCAACGCAAGATTTACGTATAGTCTTCTTAGGAACGCCGCTATTTAGTGTCCCAACGCTGGAACGGCTGATCGAACGCGATTATGAAATAGTAGCCGTCTACACACAGCCGGACCGGCCCGCTGGGCGCTCCGGTCAGCCCGCGCCCACGCCGGTGAAGCGCGTAGCACTAGAGCACGGCCTGCCGGTCTACCAGCCGCGCTCCTTGCGACGGCCGGAGGCGCAGGAAGAGCTGCGCGCCCATGCTCCGGATATGCTGGTGCTGGCCGCCTACGGCCTCATCCTGCCGCAACCAGTGCTGGACATCCCCCGCTATGGCGGGCTGAACGTACACCCCTCCCTGCTGCCGCGTCATCGGGGGCCTGCACCCATAGTTGGAGCACTCTTGGCCGGCGACACTGAGACCGGCGTGACCATCATGCTCATGGACGCAGGGATGGATACCGGCCCCCTCTTAACGCAGCGCCGCTTCCCCATCAATGAGCACGACACCACTGCCAGCCTCACCAGCAAGCTGGCCGAGTTTGGGGCGGACCTGCTGGTCGACACCATTGAGCCATGGACGCAAGGCAGCCTCACGCCGCAGCTCCAAGACGAGACGCTGGCCTCTACCACCCGTCTTCCTCTCCAAAGAGGACAGCCGCATCAACTGGCAGGAGCCCGCGGAGATCGTCGCCCGCAAGGTGCGCGCCTACCAGCCCTGGCCCGGCACGTCCACTACCTGGAAAGGCCAGCAGCTTACCATCCTGTCCACTTCCCACGCTCCCGGCCCGTCAGGGACGCCCGGCTTGTGGTGCAACGCGCGGGCGCAATCGTGGTCGAAACCGGCCAAGGGCTCTTGGAACTCCGGACCGTGCAACTTCAAGGCAAGCGCGCCCTACCTATCGAAGAGTTCGCTCGCGGCGCGCAGGGCTTCATCGGAAGCCGTCTTGGGAACTCAGAAGCCGGTTGATAGGTAAAAAAGAGTGCCCGTAAAATAGATACATAGGGCAGGCCAGTCCTGCTGACCAGTGCAATGCCCCTGATAGAGGGAGACGGAGGTAAGAGAGAATGTTGTTCTTTGACCCGCTGTGGCTCCTGTTTGCCATACCCCCAATACTCGTCATGCTTTACGCCCAGCAGAGGATGAAGTCTACCTATAGCAAATATGCCAAGGAGGCCAACATCAACCGGCTGACCGGCGCAGAAGTTGCCGATAGGCTGCTGTACGCCAACGGCCTCCACAATGTGACCGTAGAGGTTAGCCACGGCGAGCTTTCCGACCACTACGACCCGACTACCAAGACCTTGCGGCTCTCCCCCGACGTCTACCAGACACCATCCATAGCGTCACTGGGGATCGTCGCGCATGAGGTGGGCCATGCGCTGCAAGACGCGCAGGCCTATCCGCCCATGCAACTCCGCAGCAGCCTGGTGCCCGCGGTCAACTTCGGCTCGTCCTTGGCGCCCTGGCTCTTCTTGGCCGGCTTCTTCTTCCAGATTGTGGGCCTGGTCTGGGCCGCAGTGGTGTTCTTTGCCGGAGCGGTGGCCTTCCACCTGGTCACGTTGCCGGTGGAATTGGACGCCAGCCGCCGTGCCCGCGCGATGTTGCGCACCAATGGGATGGTAACCACCCAGGAGTTCTCAGCTACCGAGGCGGTGCTGAACGCCGCAGCCTTCACCTACTTGGCTGCGCTGGTGCAGGCCACGGCGCAACTGTTGTACTTTGCCTTCCACGCCATCGGCATGGGCGGAGACGACTAACCCACTCGGCATAAGCAAGGAGGGGGCACATGCCTCCTCCTTTGTGTTCTAATGGATCTATGACCGAATCAAGCATACTTTCCGCGCCCCTTGGGACAGCCAGGCCCAGTCTCTTTGACACGACACCCCAGCAGCTTGGCGACTGGCTAGTGGAGCACGGTCAGCCGCGCTACCGAGCCGATCAGGTGCTGCAATGGGCGTATCGGGGCGCATCCTCCTACCAGGCAATGTCCAACTTGCCCGCCGCGCTACGCGCCCTGCTGAACGATGCCTTTTCCTTGCGCGCGCTAACGACGTCCCAGGATGAACGCTCTCCGGACGGCTGGACACGCAAAGTCACCTTCAAGCTCCACGACGGCGGCGTCATCGAGTCGGTGCATATGCGGCATCCTGCCAGCGGCGGCAGGATGCGCACCACCCTCTGCATCTCCAGCCAGGCGGGCTGCGCCTACGGCTGCAAGTTCTGTGCCACGGGTCAGATGGGCTATGGCCGCAACCTCACTACGGGCGAGATTGTGGAGCAGGTGGTGCATTTCCTTGGGTCATCCCAGGAACGCGCAGCGGAGACACGGGAGCGGCAACTGACCAATGTGGTCTTCATGGGCATGGGCGAGCCCTTTGCCAACTACGCGGCTGTCCAGGGAGCCATCGGGGCCCTGAACGCGACCTGGGGCGTAGGGCTAGGAGCGCGCCACATCACTGTCTCCACGGTGGGTCTGGTGCCGGAGATTGGCCGCTTTGCCATTGAATCGCCACAGGTGGGGCTGGCTATCTCCCTCCATGCCCCTACCGATGAACTTCGCAGTGAGATCATGCCCGTCAACCAGAAGTACCCGCTGGCCGAGCTCATCACCGCGTGTAAGGGCTACCTTGCGCAGACCAAACGTCGCGTCACCTTCGAATATGTGCTGCTGGCAGGCGTCAACGACAGTCTGCTGCAGGCGCGGCAACTCGCTCAACTACTGAAGGGCTTGCTCTGCCACGTGAACCTGATCCCCGTGAATCCCACATCGGAGGGGGCATTCAAACGGCCCTCAATGGAACGCATCCGTGCCTTCAGCCAGGAGTTGCAACGCCTGCACATCCCCGCCACGTTGCGGGACACCCAGGGGATGGAGATCCAGGCGGCGTGCGGTCAGCTTAGGGCGCGAGAACAAGCGGGGGCGCTGCGTTAGCGCCGATTAAGCAGGGACTTCCTCTACTTGCGAATACGCCGGCTGCTCAGGCTAAATCCTCTACCTAAAGATAGAGCAAGAGGATCCGGTCTTCTTCGTCAAGAAGTATGACCCGCGCGACAGGTCTAGGGGCTGGTTCCCCGGCCATGTACTTTGAGGTTAGGGGTTGAGTTCCCGCAGGAACTCTTCTATAGAGGGCGGCAGCGGGGTCGGCTCTTGGGGAGGCTCTTGCAACTGGCGTCGCGCTGCACGGGAATCGTAGCGCTCCTCCAACCGCACCAGCGCCCGCTTGAGCTGCTGGTTGCCCTCAACCGCAATGCTGATCTGCTGGTTCTGGTCTTCGGCCTTCTTCCGGAGTTCGGTCAGGTCCAGGGGCATCTCGTAGATGTCGCACAGCACTTCAAGTACCCGAAGGGTTCCCGCAAAGTCTTCCTCTAACGGCGCGTACTGGGGCAGGCGCACCAGCATGCTTAGGGTCTCCTTGCCACGCTGGAGCATCTTCTGGGGCAGCAGCGTGAGGATAGATGTCGGACCCTCGTATCGGCTCTGACGGGCGCCAAAGCGGGTTAGCCGCTCTTGTATCAACGGGTCAGAGGATGTGCCGCTAATCAGCAACGGCCGCGTGTGGGGCACCATGTCATACATGCCGCCAACCGTTGCGTAGCGCACTACTTGGAAGTGCTCCAAGACCTGGAGCACGCTCTCCATGTATTCCTCGCCGTTGTTATGGGGCTCCAGCAGGCGCATGAAGATGATGTCGTGGCTCTCCGGCTGCTTAGCGTACAGCAGGGAGCTGTTCGGAATCTCTATCTCGCGCTGGCCGTCTTTGAAGAAGCTCATCGGGCGGTAGCGTGTGAAATCAAAGAATGCGCCGGGACGAGTCAACTGGCCCATGGGCTGAGCATCAAGGGACTTCTGTAGCTCGCCGAGGGCCATTGCGCCTACGCTGCCCACGTCCACCCAGGGACGGAGCATCACCAGCGCATGGGGGTTCTTAAGCTCAGGGACGGGTTCGTTGAGAGTGAATGCACCTATTTCCATAACGTCATGCTAGCAAATGGCAGGGGGCATTGCAAGGAACACCCTCATGCCTAGCCCTGCCCCTGCTGCTCTCGCAACGTGCTCAAAGAAGCCTTTACCATCTCTACTTTTGCGCGGTACGCCGATTCCTCAATGACGGGCACACTACCCTCCAGCGAAACGCCTTCCGGTAGATCGACCCATGACTTGCAGCCGAGAAAGTACGGGGTTACCGGCACCCTTGCGGGCTGAGCCAAGCGGAACACCCGCACAAAGATGACCTCCAGCGGCTTGAACGGCCGCCAGTAGAGCCGCTTTTCAGCGTAGCCCGTAGTCCAGATGTAGTGTGGCGAGAGGGCCTCCACCGCCTGAGGATCCATGGTCTCCATGACCTCATCCACTTGGGCGTAGTGGGTGAAGGCCACCTCCGGCGGTGACGCCGAGGGTACTACGCCGCCCCAAGGGGCCAGTGTTTCCACTAAGTCTTGCTGATACTCAGGCTTTAGCAGGTCGCTCTTCTGGTGCTCGTAGGTGGGATAAAAGAGGAACTCATCATGCTGGATCTTGAATTCCTTCTCTCTGATGCCGCCTTTACGAAGAAGCAAGACTTGCTCGCCCTGGTCCAGCGCACGGATCGTGACGGCCCATTCTTTGAGTGCATCTTTGATGAGTGTCTGTAGCATGATCATCTCTCCCCTGCGAGAGGCGTTGCCTTAACTGCGCCTTTTCATGTCATTCTAAGAGGGGCAAAGAATCCAACGAGCGCTTTACCAGCAATATCAGGTGGTTTCTTCTTCGCCACATTCCTCAGAATGACACTGATACGAAAGACTTTCTCAGTAGCCGTGGCGCTTGTTGCAAAGTGTACCACGCAGCGTAACGCGGTCAACGACGCAGCTTACGCGCTTACGCCCTCCACCGGCGACATTAGGAGAAACTGGTTCTCATCCTCATCCGTGAACTGTGCGTAGACACCCCACACCATCTTTTGCGGTTCGCCCATGAACTGCACGCCCTTATCGGACAGCTCCTGATAGGTCTTCTCTACGTCCTCGCACCGGAAGACGATGGACGGCTTGCGTTCCGACCAGTCCTCCATCAGGGAGCGCGGGTAGATGACTAGCGCGGTCTGGGCGCCCGGCGCTACCAGCTCAATCCAATCCGCCTCCGGACCCATAGAAGCGCGAAAGCGCACTTGGAAGCCTAGTTTCTGGGTGTAGAACGCCAGCGCCCGTTGCTGGTCGGTCACATAGACCGCAACCGTGTTGATATTGCTAATCATCTCATCCTCCGTCTTCGTTGGTAGTGCTTAGCTAGAAAACAAAGAGCTTTAGCAGAAGCAGCGCAGAGAACGCCCACAAGCCTAAGACAACGATTAGACCTGCCTTGCTCGCAGGCAGCCGCACCGCTTCCTCCGCCCGTGCGCGACTTTCCGCCATCACCGCTGGGGGGATGAGGCGCAGCGCCACCCAAATACCGGCCGGCAGCAGCACTAGGTCATCCAGGTAGCCGAGAACGGGAATAAAGTCGGGAATAAGGTCAATGGGGCTCAGAGCATAGGCCAGCACGCCCGCAATCGCCGCCTTGGCATACCAGGGCGTGCGCGGGTCACGGCTGGCCAGGTAAAGCGCGTACAGTTCACGCTTCAGGGCGCGGGCGGCGGTCTGCCATCGCTGCACCAATCCGCCTGTCAAACCCATCCTGCTCCTTATAGTTGCGCGCACTTAGTACGTTGGATAAACCAACTAAAAACGGTATCATAATGCCACCTAGCATTATGCCTGGCCAACAACAGCCCAGAAAGGACACACCACAATGAGCAATGTAGGCGACTCATTCCCCGAATTCATGGGTGAATCCCACGAAGGTAATCAAGTAAAGCTTCAAGAGTATCAGGGCAGCGACAACCTGGTTGTCTTCTTCTACCCAAAAGCGATGACTCCCGGCTGCGTGCGCGAAACCACGGAGTTTGGTAGCCGCCGTGGCGAGTTTGATGCGCTCAACACCAAGATCGTGGGCATTAGCATAGACCCGGTGTCAGCCCAGAAGACCCACGCCGACCACTGCGGCGCCACCTTCCCCATCCTTTCAGACGAAGGCGGCATGCTTATTGAGCAGCTTGGCATTAAGCGCGACAGCGGCAGCGCAATGCGCACCACCTATATCCTGGGCGCGGACGGCATGGTAAAGAGCGTCTTCAACGAGGTGAAGGTGGACGGCCACGTGGATGAGGTGCTGGAGGCAGTAAAGGCCCTGTAAGGCACAATGTCATTCTAAGGGGCAAAGGCGGCTGAGAAGCGAAACCGGAACACGATAGAGCTCTTTCGCTTCCCTGAGAATGACGTATCGGTTGACCAAAGAGGCGGTGCACATGCACCGCCTCTTCTCATTCTTCCTTGTTCATCATAGCCAGGGAGGATTGCTCAAAATAGTGGCGCATGACACCTGCCCACGGCTCCTCGATTCCCGTCTCCTCGATTGCGGCCAGCATGTGGCCCAGCCACGCATCCCGCTCCACCATGCCGATAGGAAAGCGCATGTGACGCATCCGCAGTCGAGGGTGGCCGTAGCGATCGCTATAGGTGCGCGGGCCGCCAAAGAACTGGATGAGGAAGAGGCTTTGCCGCTCCCTAGCATCGGAAAGGTTGGGCGGGAACATGAACCGCAGCAGGGGTTCCTTGTCCACGCGGTCGTAGAAGCGCTCCACCACCGCACGCAGCGTTTCCTCGCCTAAGGCAGCGTAAACCTGCTGCTCTCTGGGATCGAAAGCCGCCGTCAGGTTAACGAAAAAGTCGGGCTGGTTGGTCATGAGCTGGTCTAGTGGATGAGCCGTCGCCGCATGAGGCGCAGCGCGGCCGTAGTAACGATGAGCGCCGCTACCGCCAGCCAGAGGAAGTCCAGAGCGACGCCCCACCCTAGCGAGCCGCTAACCAGCGCCCGGGACAGCTCCACACCGTGTCGCAGCGGCAGGAACCATGCGACCACCTCCACCCAACCAGGCATGCCGTGCAGCGGAAAGAAGACGCCGGAGAACATGTACTGGGGCAGTAGAAACAGCGCAAAGAAGTGATTGAGCTCTCCAATAGAAGGAATAAGGGACACCACCGTCACCCCCGCTGCGGCAAAAACGATGCCCTGGGTGTACATCACCGGCACCAGCAACACCGCCGTTGGCGCCATGGGCACGCCAAACAAGCTCATCACCAGCAGCAGCGCCAGGGTGGTCTCCAACGCTCGGGTTGCGCCCCACATGATTTCGCCGGCGATGACGTCCTCAATGCTCAGAGGCGTCACGATCATCGCGTCAAAGGTGCGCTGGTACTCCATACGCAGGAAGGTACCCCAGGCGCACTCCGCCGCCGAGCTGAACATTGCAAACGCGGCCACGAGGCCCGGAGCGAGGAAGTCCTTGTACTCAAGATCGCCGCCCAGGGCAACATAACTGCCCAGGCCAAGGCCCAGCGCCGTGAACGCCAGCAACGGCTCGATGACGGTGAAGGCGATCTGGGTGTGCCAGGTCTTGAGGAACACGTCAAAGTTCCGCTGCCACACCCGCACCGCGCGGTAGCTCACCGGTATCATTCTCGCAACGCCCTTCCGGTAAGCCGCAGGAACACGTCCTCCAGGGTAGTGGGCCGCTGCGTCAGGCTCAACTTCTCCTCAATGACCCTTGTTTTGAATGCATCCAACCCGGAGCCATAGATATAGATACGGTCTTCCACAACTTCTACAGCCTGGCCGGCACTGTCTAGCCAGCCTACTACTTGACTGGCCTCAGTCTCGCCAAGACCTACCTCCAGCACCTGCTCGCCCACGTTGCTGCTAATAAGGTCCAGCGGCCGGCCTTCAGCCAGCACCATCCCTTCATGCATAACGGCAAGGCGGTCGCAAAGCTGCGCGGCCTCCTCCATGTAATGCGTGGAGAGCAGCACGGTCACGCCCTCGCTTTGCAGCGCGCGCAGCTTCTGCCAGATAAGGTGGCGCGCCTGGGGGTCCAGGCCGGTAGTCGGCTCGTCCAGCACCAGCACCTTGGGGCGGTTCAGCAGCGCGCGGGCAATAAGCAGCCGCCGCTTCATGCCGCCGGAGAGTGTGTCCACCTTGGAGTTGGCGCGGTCGTCAAGCTGAAAGAGGCGCAGCACCTCCCACGCCCGCTCTTCGGTAAGTCGCTTCGGCATATCAAAGTAACGCCCGTAGACCAGGAGGTTCTGGAGCACGCCCAGATCGGTATCCAGGTTGTTCTCCTGGGGCACCACGCCAAGCATCGCCTTGATGGCGCGCGGCTGGGTCGTCACGTCCATGCCGCCGATGGTCAGCGTGCCGCCGGTGATGGGAGAGATGCAGCAGAGCATGCGGAAAGTGCTGGTCTTGCCTGCCCCGTTGGGGCCCAGCAGCCCAAAGCATTCGCCGGTCTCCACGGTCAGGTCAATGCCCTTCACCGCCTCAAAGGTGTCGTACCGCTTAACGAGGTTTCGGGCTTCTACGATTGTTGCAGCCATACTTTTTAATACTAGCAGAGTGACACCTGCACAGGAGCCACATCGGGGCCAATCTTTCCTCTCCAGGACGGCCATAACACAGGGCAAGTTGACAATTCGCAGGCAAAGCGCGACATCTTATGCGCAGCGGGAAGGCTCGCAGCAGTTAGTACGATCTACTAAAACAGGAGATACAGTGATGGCATCTGGACTTCATGGCGTTAACCACATTGCGTGTCTGGCCAAGAACATCGACGAGACGATAGCGTTCTACAAGGATTACCTGGACATCCCCCTGAAGAACGTGGTGAACAACACGCCAGGCCACATCCACATTGCCCTGGACCTAGGCGATGGCGGAACCCTGGACTTCTTTGAGGCGCAGCCCGGCACGGCCGGTACCGAGCGAAACACCATCGGCGGGCTCAACCACTTTGCTCTCACCGCCGACCCCGACTACATAAAGGAGACAGAGGAGCGCTTAAGCAAGGGAACGGCACAGTTCCGGCTGGACGAGCGGGGCGGTCAGAAAACCATCTACGTGACCGACCCCAACGGCATCCAAGTGCAGCTCTACCCTTCCTCCTCCGGCGGCAACCGCAGCCAGAAGCGGTAGCCTCCTTGCGCCACGTTTGGACCTCGCCATTCTCGTCACCGAGCACGGCAGATATCAACGTTGACAACCGCAACCTAAGTCCTGCATTGCGATAAAGCTGCTTCGCCGGCTACAGGCGCGCCTACACCTCAGAGCGACGGGTAGCCGCGCCATCTTGCCCACAGTGCAGGGTTCGCAGTAAGCTGCCCAAGCAACCGCAGCACGTCCTACTCCGCTGCTGACACTACCCTAAGAGGTGACCACGTGATTATCGATAGCCACGGCCACTACACTACTGCTCCAGACGCCCTCCACGCCTATCGCGGCAACCAGATCGGGCAGATGAACAAGCCCGTAAAGGGCAGCCTGAATATCAGCGACGAGGAGCTAGTAGCCAGCGTCAGCGGCCAGCTCAAGTTCCAGACGGACCGGGGCACCGACGTGACGCTGTTCTCGCCGCGGGCCGGCAGCATGGGGCACCACTTTGGCGGCGAGCTCATCAGCCGCTACTGGTCGGAGACCTGCAACGACCTCGTCCAGCGGGTTTGCTCGCTCCTACCGGAGAACTTCATTGGCGTGTGCCAGCTCCCCCAGACGCCGGGCGTCTCGCCGGCAAACTGTACAGAAGAGCTGGAGCGGTGTATCAACGATCTGGGCATGGTGGCCTGCAACCTAAACCCCGACCCTCCGGCGGCTATTGGACCGACCCGCCCATGACCGATCCCTACTGGTTCCCCATCTACGAGAAGCTGGTGGAGCTGGACGTTCCGGCCATGGTCCACGTGAGCTCTTCCTGCAACCCCAACTTCCACTTCACCGGCGCGCACTACATCAACGCGGATACTTCGGTGTTCATGCAGCTCATCGAGGGCGACCTCTTCAAGGAGTTCCCCACGCTGCGGCTCATCATCCCTCACGGCGGCGGCGCGATCCCCTACCACTGGGGCCGCTACCGGGGCATTGCTCAGGACATGGGCAAGCCGCCGCTAACCGAGCATCTGCTGAAGAACGTCTTCTTCGACACCTGCGTCTACCACCAGCCTGGCATCGATCTGCTGTTCAAGGTGATTCCGGTGGAGAATATCCTGTTTGCATCCGAGATGATTGGCGCGGTACGGAGCGTGGACCAGACAATAGGCCGCTACTTTGACGACACCAAGCCCTACGTCGACGCGGTGCCGGGGCTATCGGACGCGGACAAGAAGCGGGTGTTTGAGGAGAACGTGCAGCGGGTCTACCCGCGGTTGGCGAAGGCGCTACCTTAGCCAGTCGTTCGCCTAAGCGATGGTAATCTCGCCGTCCGCCTCCAGCACCGGGAACTGCGCCTGCACCGTTTGGGGATACTTGAGCCCCGTGCCAGTGTTCAGCAGCAGCACACGGTCCTGAGCGCGAAGCACCCCTAGACGCTGCAGTTCCGGCAACGACGCCACTAGCGCAGCCCCCTCAGGGCAGATGAACAGACCTTCACGTTGGGCCAGCAGTGAGGATGCGTCCAAGATGGCCTGATCGCTGACGGCGATGGCGTAGCCGTTGGTCTCCTTGATGGCCCGCAGCACCAGGAAGTCTCCCAGCGCCTTCGGCACACGCAGGCCGCTGGCGATGGTCGCGGCGCCCTCCCAGAAGGTGGACTCCTCCTTGCCTTCCTGGAACGCTTTCACAATGGGCGCACATCCCTCCGGCTGCACCGCGATGAGCTTGGGCCGACGGCGGTCAATCCAGCCGATAGCCTCCAGCTCATCGAAGGCCTTCCACATGCCGATGAGGCCGACGCCTCCACCCGCAGGATAGAGAATAGCCTCCGGCGGCTCCCACCCAAACTGCTCTATGATCTCCAGCCCAAGCGTCTTCTTGCCTTCGATACGATAGGGTTCCTTCAGGGTGGACGCATCGAACCAGCCGTATTTCTGCACGCCTTTGGCCACAATGCGGCCGGCGTCGGATATGAGTCCCTTCACAAGATAAACGTGAGCGCCGTACGCGTGGGTCTCCAGCTTGTTGATCTCTGGCGTGTCCTCCGGCATCACTACGTGCAGCTCCATGCCGCCTGCGGCGCAGTACGCGGCCCAGGAGCCGCCCGCGTTGCCCGCAGTAGGCATCGCGATCTGGCGCACGCCAAGCTCCTTAGCGCGAGACGCGCCCGCAGACGCGCCTCTGGCCTTGAAGGTGCCGGTGGGATTCAGCCCCTCGTCCTTCATGAGCAGGTTAGCAAGACCTAACTCCCTCCCCAGACGATCTAGGCGCAGGATGGGCGTCCAGCCCTCACCCAGGCTTATTAAGTTAGCGCGGTCTTCCAGGGGCAGTAGCTCCCAATAGCGCCACATATTGGGCTCGCGATAGGCTAACCCTTCCTGGCGCAGCGTGTCCTGCACCGCTTCCAGGTCATAGTCCACCAGGAGCGGGCTTCCACAGCCGCACAGGTTCTGAACGGTGTCTGCGGGGAGCTTCTCCCCGCATTAGGGGCAATGGAGTGAGATGGGTGGCATACGGTTCCTTTGTGAATTAATCGTCGCGCAATAGCGTGAAGACCTTCTTGGGGTTCTCGTAGAAGATGGTGCGTTTGTCCTCTTCAGTCAGGAAGTCCAGGCCGGCGATGACCGGTACTAGGTCGTCCGAGGGCGCGCCTGTGTCCGGATCGACGGTACCGGAGCCTGCGCCGGGCACCTCCGTCCCGAAGAGCATCCGATGCGCGCCTTTCTGCTTGAGCGCGGCGGTGAGGAACCAGCGGTCGTAGGCGCAGGTGTCAAAGTAGAGGTTCTCGGTCAGGTCCATGTCGCTGCCCCGACGGATGTGCAGGCGCGCCGGGGAGCCGCCGCAGTGCACGACCACTATCCGCAGCTTGGGGAACTGCTGGAACACGTGGCCCCGCTCCAGGATCATGGTGGACAGTGTGTGCTCCATGATGAAGTAGAACTGGCGGTCAAGCTGGGCGTCACCCTTTGCATCGTAGCCAAAGTCCAAACGATGGTCTCCCTTAGGCTGGCAGGCGTGGATAACCAGCGGAATGTCCAGCTCCTGCGCCCTGCGATAGAGAGGGTGCCAGTATTCGTCGTCCAGCTTGGGGGTCTTGCCGTCGCCAGCGGGATCGGGGTTCACTAGCGCGGCTATAAAGCCTAGCTCGTTGATGCAGCGGTCCAGCTCCGGGATGCAGTTGCTGGTGTCGAGGTCTCGCTGCTGGGGCAGGCCGGCTATGCCTTGAAAGCGCTCCGGGAAGAGGCGGCAGGTCTGGTGGATGGCATCGTTCGTCACCTCGGTCCACCGCTTGGTGATTAAGGGACGCTCCCAGTGCAGCATGGATACCGGCCGCATGGAGAGCAACTGCAAGTCGATATTGCGTTCATCCAGCAGCTTTACGTGGCGGCTGGCCGCGGCATGCATCGATTCGTCTGGAATCCTCAGCGGCGCGTTCATGTTGTTGCCGGCGCTCACTAGTGCAAAGCCGTACTCACTGTGTTCGGAAGGGCTGGAGATATGGCCGTGGGTGTCGAAGACTTTGTGGCCGTTATACATTGCTGACTCCTACGCTGCTACGTTCCGCTCAGCACGCTGGAGCGAGGCCAGCAGTTTGGCCGAGGCCGCTGCTATCTCTTCCACCGCGGCCTCAAAAGCCTCGGCGTTCGTCTTAGAGGGCTTACGGTAGCCGCTGATCTTCCGCACGTACTGCAATGCTGCGGCGCGGATAGCTTCCTGGCTCTCGTCTCTACTGCGCAGGGTCACAATGCTTCTGCACATAGCCCACCTCTCCCTTTTGTGCTGCTACGTAGTGTACCCGAACTTCCTGCGCTGTCCAACGGGCAGCGTGCAGAGGGCTCGAAAAACTCATGGTACACTTTTAGGCGAGCACGATTATGCTCCTAAAACAGCAACCAAACACCTGGTAACACACCATTTTCCTAAGGAGACGGCATTGCGATACATCATCTACGGAGCAGGCGCGGTCGGCGCCCTGGCTGGCGGTAGACTCTTTGAGCACGGCCACGAAGTCATTCTTATCGCGCGGGGCGCCCACCTAGAGCACATTCAGCAGCACGGACTAACCGTCCAGGGGCCGAACATAGACATGACCCTGCCCGTTCCTGCGGTAAGCCACCCCTCCGAGATTGAGTTCCGGCCAGACGACGTGGTTCTATTGGCGATGAAAACCCAGGACACGGAGACGGCGTTGGAGGCGCTGGAGGCGACGGCAGGCTGCGCTGTCCCCGTCCTCTGTATGCAGAACGGCGTGGAGAACGAGCGCATCGCCGCTCGACGCTTCCCCAATACGTATGGCGTCTACATCTCCATGTCCTCAACCTTTCTTGAGCCGGGCGTAGTGATCATGGACGGCGGACCAGTCTCCGGCATCCTGGACGTGGGCTGTTACCCCACGGGCGTGGATGACACTGCAATGAAAGCAGCCGCCGGGCTGGATAGCAGCATGATAAGCAGCCGCCCCTCAGAAGAAGTTATGCGCTGGAAGTACAACAAGCTCCTGGGCAGCGTCAACAATGGTGTAGGCATCGTCTGCGGTGAGGGTAATACGCGCGACCTACGGCGCGCCGTCACCCAGGAAGGAACGGCCGTCCTCCAGGCGGCGGGTATTGACTACGCGTCCGATGAGGAGATGGATCAGCGGAGAGCAGGCGTAGACTCTGTCCGCAGCGGCGGCCGTAGCGGCAACTCCACCTGGCAGAGCATTGAGCGCGGTCTCTCCACCGTGGAGTGCGACTACTTTAACGGAGAGATTGCCCTACTCGGACGGCTCAGCGGCGTGCCTACGCCCTACAACGACACGGTACGGCAGCTTGCCAATAAGGTAGCGCGGGGCCAGCTAAAGCCGCGCAGCCTGAGTGCAGACGACGTGCAACGGTACGCTGAAGCTATGGGGAAAGAGTAGCGGCTAACGAACCGCTTCCTTAAAACGCCGCAGGCATCCAGGCGCTGGTCGGGCATCGCGAAGTCTAAACTGGTTGCGCCCACGCCCAGATAGCCCGCGCTCATGCGCTCTCCCTGCTGGGTATGGTCACGCCACTGCTCCGGCATGGGATAAGGAGAGTGCCGCAATTTTACCTGATTGCATGTCCCTTCAGCGACACCTATAATCGGGACAAGCCAATAGCTTCTACGCCAAGGAGTGGTGCAGAAGCTATTTCTATCTAGAGTTACAGCAATAGGTACCTGTTACTTACTTCGAATTACCTTGGAGGCTCATGACAGAACGTAGTACGGAAGACGTAGGTGAGGTCGCAGCGTCGGCGCGACGCATTCTGGATGCGGTGCGCTCAGTCATCGTGGGCAAAGACGATGTCATTGAGCTTGCGCTGGTTGCTTTGCTATGTGAGGGCCATCTCCTCCTGGAGGACGTCCCCGGCATCGGGAAGACCATGCTGGCAAAGTCTCTGGCCCGCGCACTTGGATGCGAGTTCCAGCGCATCCAGTTCACTCCCGATCTGCTGCCCTCCGATGTCACTGGCGTAAGCATTTTCAACCAGAAGAGCGGGGAGTTTGAGTTCCGACCGGGCCCTATCCTGTCGCAAATAGTGTTGGCCGACGAGATCAATCGCGCAACGCCGCGCACACAGTCCGCCTTGCTGGAAGCGATGGAGGAGCGACAGATCACCGTGGACGGCCACACTATGCCGCTAAAGCGGCCCTTCCTGGTGCTCGCCACGCAGAACCCCGTTGAGCTAGAAGGCACCTTTGCCCTGCCGGAAGCGCAGCTAGACCGCTTTCTGCTGCGTCTGCACATTGGCTATCCCGAAGAGTCGGACGAGCACAAGATCCTTGCTCGCTTCAAAGAAGAGAGCCCGCTAGATAGCCTTGCGCCCGTGATAGAAACCGATGAGTTAATTGCTATGGAGCAGAGCGTCCGTCACGTGTTCTTAGAGCAGGACGTGGAGGACTATCTGGTGCAGGTGGTTCGGGCCACCCGTGAGCACTCGGCCGTGGAGCTTGGCGCAAGCCCGCGCGCTACTCTAGCGCTCTACCGCTGCTCCCAAGCTCTGGCGGCATTACGCGGCCGCAGCTACGTTATCCCAGACGATGTGAAGGCACTGGCCCCCAGTGTCCTGGCCCATCGTCTTATCCTAGACCCCCAAACCGCGCTCCGCGGACGATCCAGCGATGCGGTTGTCCAGGAAATAGTCGACTCCATCCCCGTTCCAGTCGAGCGTTAACCGGCTCCAACGCCGCCTATGAATCGCGGACTGATCGGAGACACCGGGGTCTCCCTCTCCATCGTTCTGCTGATTGCCGCAGCGGTAGCGGGTCTGCCTATCCTGCTGCTGGTTGCCCTGGTGCTGCTAACCATCACAGGCACCACTGCATTCTGGCGTCGCAACTGCCTCAACAGCATCGAGTACCGCCGCACCTTCAGTGCTGACCGCGCGTTTGTAGGCGATGAGATAGATCTAACGGTACAGATAGTAAACCGCAAGCTGCTCCCTCTCCCCTGGCTGCAAGTAGAAGACGAGCTACCCACAACGCTTGGTTTTAAGGGTGGGGAAGTAGGCAGTGCACAGAAGCCGCGCCGCCTCGCCCTAAAGCGGATGCTCTCCCTCCGCTGGTACGAGAGCGTCACCCGTCACTACACCATCGAGTGTCACATACGCGGGAGCCACGCGTATGGGCCGACCACGCTACGCTCCGGCGACATCTTCGGCTTCTTCAGCAACGAGACCGAAGTGCCGGAGGTACAGCGGATCCTGGTCTACCCGCGCCTCGTGCCTATCGAGCAGTTAGGCCTGCCCGCTAAGCTGCCCTTTGGCGACCGGAAGTCTATGCTACGGCTGCTGGAAGACCCTGTGCGCGCGGCCGGCGTTCGGGAGTACAGCCCAGGCGACAGCATGAAGCAGATTCACTGGAAAGCGAGCGCACGCACCCAGCGCCTCCAGGTAAAGCTGCAGGAGCCCAGCACTTCCCTAGACGTGCTGCTCTTTCTGAATATCATCACCTTCCTCCCTGAGTGGCAGGGCATCATCCCCGAGTTGCTAGAGGAAGTGCTAAGCGTAACGGCCTCCCTCGCAACTCATTACTACAGCCAGGGCATGCGCGTTGGCCTTTATGTCAACAGTGCAGCTTACGGTTCCGACCAGCAAGTGATGTTCCCGCCGGCACACCATCCCGCCCAGATGCGGGCTATCCTGGAATCCCTTGCGCAGTCGAATGGCTTTGCCACAATTACTATGGAGCAGCTCATCCAGAAAGAGCGCACCAATCTCCCTTGGGGCGCAACTATCGTCACCGTGACTGCAGTGAGCACAGAGGGTATGCACGCCGGCCTCCTGCAGCTGCGGCGCGCTGGACATCCGGTGGTAGTGCTCAAAGTAGGGAAGAGCGAGCAAGAATTCAGCTTTCCGGGGCTAACAGTCATCCCGGTTGGAGAGGCAGCCAACGAGCATGTCATCAATGCTCAATAGATTGCAGCTGAACAGACTGCAACTGATGCAGGACATCCTGCTCCCCTTGCGCTCTGTGGCATGGAAGCTTCCTGGGCATCCCAGGCGGCGTTGTGGCTGACTAAGACCCAGCGCGGTGGAGAAGAGGTGGCCTTTTCCTGGCTATGGGTGCTCCTACTGCTGACTTTCGCAGCAATGTCCACCCGCATCGCGTTACGCCTGGAGATATCGCTAGGGGAGGTCCGCTGGAACATCCTGGCGCTAGCAGTGACATCTATCTTTGTAGTCACGCGCTTTTGGTACTTCGCAGACAAACCATTCTACGACCAGTCCTGGCTACCGGACACCCTGGGATACGTCTCACAGTTTTTTGTCGATGCCCCGCAGCTAGGAATAGGTCTGCTCATTGGCGCATTCCTATGGCATAGAGGCATCAGCATCGCCCGCAGCGAGCTAGCCCTTGAGACGGTCTACGACTACTTTCTGAACGGTGTAGTCGCGCTCATCTTCCTCGGGATCCTCGCGCCTTCTTGGCCCGGTGTGAATGACGCAGACAGGGCTGGCCAGGCGGTCTCAGTACTGCTCTTCTTTGCCTGCGCGCTGGTAGCCCTAGCCATCAGCCGGCTAGAGATCATGCGTCGTTCCATTCAGGACGTCGCTGACCCGCTGCCAGACTTGAACCAACACTGGTTCGGACTGCTTTCCGCAGTGGTCCTTTTTGTCCTCGCCATCTCGCTGCTCGCATCAACCATCTTCTCCTTCGACCTTGTGGGCATACTCCTAGGCTTTGTTACAGAGGCCACAACCTACGTCCTCTACGCGATTGTGCTTATCACCATCCCCTTCTTCTTTGTACTTGAGCAAGTTGTTTACGGCATCAAGTGGCTGCTCACGCTATTTGGCTTTCAGCGTCCAACAGAGCCGCCCCGGCTACGGAGCTTAGATGACTTCCGTCCTGAACAAGACGAGCTGACTCAAGGCGGCCTCCCGCCCGAAGTCATAGCTACGATACGATTTACCATCGCCGTGCTCCTCATCCTGATAGTGCTTTTGATTCTGCTGCGAGCTATCTACCGTCAGCTTACGAACGAGCGCGGCAACCCCGATGAGATCCGAGAGTCCGTTTGGTCATGGAACGACATCTGGCAGGGATTGCAAGACGGATTACAAGCGCTGTTGAATGCCCTACCGCTAAGGTCGGGGAACGATGACGCAGGGGACGGACAGTCCGGGCTTGAGCCAAGGATTCGCGCCACCAGGGAACTGTATCGCCTCTTCCTGGCATGGGCTGCCCAGCGCGGCGTCTCACGACGTTCAGAGCAGACACCCTTTGAGTTCCTGCACGTCTTCAGGCAGGAGTTGCCCGTTGTGGAAACGCAGGCGGTGCTCATCACGAACCTCTACGTTGCCGTACGGTATAACGACCGTCCGCCCGCAGAGGACGATCTGCGAGGGGCCATAACAGCATGGAACCAGCTCCGCGCGACCCCGCAGGACAAGCCCGCTACCTCATAAATCAAACTACCCTTTCCTCATCTGATGTCCACATCTCATCAGGCATCCCTCAGGAATCCACATTAAACCCAGTATCTTCTGTAGATATACCTGTTGCTCACTATTTCATCATTATATACTCATTTATCCTTCATCTATCCTCGTTAGGGTTTAGCAATACTCCTATATTAATAGGCGGTAAAGATTGTTGTGCCACCGGCGGATGGAAACAGAAAAGCCATCACCGGTGGGATGAGTAGTACAAACAAAGGAGGCAGTAACGCATGAGGACAACGTATTTGTTCTTGCCACTTATGCTTATCAGCGCACTGCTAGTAAGCGCCTGCACTGCGGCGGCAACACCAGCGGCCCCCGCCGCAAGCAGTAGCACCAGCAGCACTAGCACCACGAGCGACACCAGCACCACTAGCGGTACTAGCGACACCAGCAGCAGCACTAGCACCACCAGCAGCCCTAGCGCGACCGCTGTCCCCGCTGCTAGCAGTAGCACCAGCGGAACCACCAGCACCACCGGCAGCGGTGAAACCAAGAAGCAAACCGGCGAAGCCGCAAAAGCCGAGCAGGTGATGAAAGACACCGCCGGCAGCTCGGACGTCAGCTGTGACGAGGGCAAGGAGGGCTGGCGCTCCCCAGGTCCCCCCATCCGCGGCGGCACCATGGTCTGGGCTACTAGCCCCATCGCTCACCTCGAAACCGGCGGCGCCTTCCAGGTCTACAACGGCCTGCTCCAAGAGCGGAAGTGCTTCGTCACCGACCGGGCGGTCGTCCCCAGCCTCGCAAAGTCCTGGGAGGTCTCCTCTGATGGCTTGACCTGGACCTTGAAGCTCAACGACAACGTGAAGTGGCACAATATGGCCCCCGTCAACGGCCGCGCCTTCACCTCCGCCGACGTGGCCTGGATGATCGACTACCAGAAGGAAAAAGGACGCGTGCGCGTCTGGTGGGAACACGTCAATCACTCCACCCCAGACCCCCACACCGTCGTCCTTAAGCTTACCCGCCCTGACCCCGACTTCGTCTACAAGCTGGGCGCAGGCGCCAACCTCATGCAGGCCAGGGAGGTCTTTGAGACGGACGGCGACTTCCGCAAGAACGCCGTCGGCACCGGCGCCTTCATGGTGCGGGATTGGAGGACCGGCCAGGGCGCAAACGGCGTGAAGAATCCCGACTACTGGGAGATGGGCGCCGACGGCAAGCCCCTCCCCTACCTTGATGAGGTGACGAAGGTCTCCTTCGGTGATGTCGCCGCGGAGTTAGCCGCCATGCGCGCCGGGCAACTAGCACATCCCGGTACCTTTGGCTTCCGCCCCGACATGCTGAAGATCCTACGAGATAGTGATCTAAATCTGACCTTCTACGACATCCTCCCGCCCATCCATGGAGCCGTCTGGTTCGACAATACCGTGGCACCCTGGAATGATGTGCGGGTGCGGCAAGCGGTCCTGAAGTCCATCGACCGGGAAGCCCTCATCATCTCCTTGCAGGGCGGCGTCGTCCATTCGGGCTATGTGCCCGGCGCTTTCACTGATGTGGCCTGGCCGGAAGCGAAGCTGATTGAGAAGTTCTCGCAGGACCTCGAAGGCGCTAAGAAGCTCTTGGCCGAGTCCGGTTACAACTCCGGCGGCACCGCCTCCAAGATGATTACCACCGGCCAATATGCCCAAGAAGCCGAAGTCGTCCAGAACTTTATGAAGCAGATCGGCTTAAACGTCGAGATCGAGGTTTCGCCTAACCGTTCCTGGGGCGGTACCATGCGGAAGTTGAACTGGGAGCTCGGCTGGGGCGTCGCGGGCGGCTCTGTCGCAGAGTTCCCGGTCTACTACCTATGCGAGCTGTTCACCGACAACCCCCTGAACACCACCCGCTACGGTGATGCCACCCTAGATAACCTGTGCTCAACTCAGGCCGTTGAACTCGACCCCGTTAAGCGCAAGGCCATCTGGGACCAGATCCAAGACCATCTCTATGAGGTAGTGCCTACCGTACCCACGGTCAGCACCATCTACGGCATGGCCTTGGGCTGTGAAGTGCAAAACTACAAGCGTGTCCACACCGGCCGCAATCCCTCCGGATTCGTCCGGGCTTGGCTGGACAAATCAGGCTGCTAACGCCTAACACTGCAGTCAATAAGAGGGGGCGCTCAATTGAGCGCCCCCTCTTGCTGTCCGCTTCACTGGCGGCAGTAGTGTCTGCTAGTGCCTTACCGCAAGCATTTCCACGTAAACGTTTACTGTCGGCCCCGCGGCATCCTGAGTTTGCCCAGGAGGGCTGCCATTCAGGAAGTCCCGCCAGGTAATCTCCACCACGCCGCTATAGCCGCGAGTAAGCTGCCCCTGGCGGTTTGTCATCTCCCCATTGTAGGTGGTGACCAGCTCCACAGACTTAGTGGCCTCCCGCATAGTGAGGTCGCCAATGATGCCGAACTCAGCGCCTTCTCCCTTGCGGATTTCCGTGCTCTTGAACTGGATCTGGGGAAACTTGTACGCATCCAGATAGACCTCGCTCAGGAGCCGAGCGTTCATCCTAAAGATGGAACTGTCAAAGCTCGGCGCCTCAACAATCGCTTCGACCGAGCCGGCAATGGGGTCGTTATCGTCCAGGCCGAGCTGCACCTGAAAGCCCCTAAAGGGACCGTGAATGTTTAGCAATCCATTCCACTTAGCAGCCCAACGTACGCTGGAATGCCCGTGTTCAATCTCCCACGTCATGATGTCTCCTTCTCCCTAACTTACTTCCCGTTAATGCGGCTTGTCCCAGCCTCGCGCAAGCACTAACACTACTAGTAGTCCGAACACTGCGGTAGCTACGCAGAACCAGTTCAGCCAAGAATACCCAAAGTGTTCGGCAATCAGTCCACCAATAATGGAGCTAATGCCGCTGCCTATCTGGAAGGACATAGTATAGCTGGACATGGCTACGCCGCGCCGGTTAGCCGGCGCAGTATCAATCGCCACCGCGTAGAGCGAAGGCTGGCTGACCGCGCTGCCGAATATCCAGATCACACCGCCTGTAGTCAAGCAGCAGCGAGTCCGCACCCAGTGCGATGAACAGCAGGCCTGCCAGCTGCACTGCAAAGCCGCCGGCAACCGACCACATTCGCCCCATACGGTCGGCCCACTTGCCTACCACGCCGCGTGAGACGATGCCCATTATGCCAATGGCCGCGAAATAAAGCTCAATGCCTTCCAGTTCCAAGAACTCGAAGTACAAGGGCATGAAGACATTCACCATAATGGTAGGAATGATATTGATAACCAGAATAGCGCCGCCCAGCACCACGCTCGTTTCAAATAAGTTGTGATACCAGGGCCCGGAATTGGTCCTATTAGCCTCGCTGGCTGAACGGTCCGGCGTCGTAGCAACTTTAGTGGACAGCGTCACAAAGATGCCGCAGGCCGCCGCTACTGCGAAGGCTTCCCGATACCCCACGTTGCTGATCAACCACAGGCCGGCAACCGGCCCCACAGCCAGTCCAATGCGCTGCATCATGGTGTAGTAGCCTAGGGCTTCCGCGCGCTGGGCTACCGGCGCAAGGTAGGCTACCCAGGAGCTGCCAGCTACACTAAGGCCTGCCCACCCTATACCGTGGAGCCCTCTAGCAAACAGGATAATGATGGGGCTAGCGCTGATATACCCCAGGGGGCTGATAGCCAGCAGCACTCCCGCAAGGTTGAGCGCTCGACGAGGACGGCCGGTATCGGTTAGGTAGCCGTAGTAGGGGCGCACAAAGAGGGAGACAACGCTGAAGGCCGCCAGAAAGAGGCCGATAACCGTCTCGCTAAAGCCCAGAACCACCATGTAGAGGGGGAAGACCGGGCCAACGAGACCGTTGCCGCCGAAGCCAAAGAACTGGCCGAAGCAAACCGCCAGGAAGTCACGGCTAAGCAGCGTTGGCTGCTCTGCAATGCCTTCGGTCGCTGGCGTTGGTGGGGGATCGGACGGGCTAGCGCTCATTACTGCTTATCTGCGGGGGAAAGGCCACGCTCACCTTAAGCCACCCTTGGCGTAGGGTCAACCAAGAGCAACGGACGGGCATTAGTTGGCCCAATAGAGCTTGGTGGGGTTATCCACCACGATGGTCTTGAGCACCATTGGATCGGGAACAACCAAGCCCAACAGGTTCACCAGATGGCCGTCATTGGGCATGTGCTTCACGTTGGGGTGAGGAAAGTCGGTCCCCCAGAGCACCCGCTCCGGTGCGGCCTGCACAAGCGCCTGCGCAAAGGGCACTGAGTCATTGAAGGGCGGACCTTCTGAAGAGACGCGCTCCAGGCCGGTGATCTTGACCCAAGCCTGCTCATGCTCCATCAGCTCTAGAAGCTTCCGGAAAGCAGGCTGCTCCAAACCCAAGCTCGCCTGCACCCGCCCCATGTGGTCAATGACAAAGGGCACCGGCAACCCTAACAGCAATGGGGTTAGTTCAAGGATATCCTCTGCATCCAGATGCACTACCAAATGCCAGCCCATACTCTTGATCCGCTCCGCCATGCGCTTCACCACCTCCGGCTCCGGCACGCTCTCCAGATGACGCACAAAGTTGAAGCGCACCGCCCGGATGCCGCCCTCGTGGTAGCGTTGCAGCTCGGCATCCGTAATGTCCGGCGAGACGATGCTGGTGCCGCGATAGCTGCCTCCGGACCAGGCGATGGCGTCCAGGGTGGCGTCCATGTAGACGCCGTGGCAGCTCGCGTGGACTATCACCGCCCGCTGTACACCCAGAAAATCGTGGAGCTGCTTCAGCGCCTCTTTCGGGGCGTCCGGCGGCGTATAGGAGCGATCAGGATGGTAAGGAAAGCGGTCGCCGGGACCAAAGACGTGGCAGTGGGCATCGCAGGCGCCGGGCGGCAACTGCACCGAGGGCATTATGGGATTGGGATCAGGGGCCGGGATCAGGTTTGTTGTCATTGTCTCGCCTTATAGCCGAACATGCGCCGCGGTGTATCCACGGTGGGGCTCACTGCAGGTCATTATGGAGCATTGGCAGAGGGAAGGTAAGCCTCTCCCTGGATTGTGCTACAGCGCCCTTGCTAGTTACCATAGTAGAGGAAAGATATCTAACTCAACTGCATTAAGAGGAGGACTGTATGAACAAGCTGACATCGGAAGAGGAACGGGTCATTGTCCGTAAAGGGACGGAGCGCCCCTTCACCGGCGCATACGACGACTTCTTTGAAGACGGCACCTATATGTGCCGCCAGTGCGATGCGCCCCTCTACGTCTCCAACGACAAGTTTCATTCTGGCTGCGGCTGGCCCAGCTTTGACCAGGAGGTCCCCAACGCAGTGAAGCACCTGCCCGACCCGGACGGCATGCGTACTGAAGTTGAGTGTGCGGCATGCGGCGGGCATCTCGGCCACGTCTTCATGGGGGAAGGCTTCACGCCGAAGAACGCTCGTCACTGCGTCAACTCCATCTCCCTCAAGTTTGTGCCAAAGAGTTAGCCCCTCGCAGGCATAAAGCAACGTCTGCCCTTCGGTGCGGCGCGATGCATTGTATATGAATGCTTGCCTCGCTTGCGGCAGGTGCTCATTGTGCCTGCCGTGACGTGCTAAGACACCTAAGAAAGAGGTACAGCCGTGCATGCCATTCGTATCCACGAGGCCGGTGGGCCGGAAGTCCTAAAGTATGAGGATGCGCCTGACCCCATGCCAGGGCCAGGGCAACTGCTGCTCAACATCCAGGCCACAGGCGTCAACTTTGCAGATGTCACGGCACGGCGGAATGCAGTAGCCGCCAACTTGCCGATGATCCCCGGCAACGAATGCGCCGGCACGGTGGCCGTGGTGGGTGAAGGAGTAACCGACTTTGCAGTGGGCGACGTGGTGGCTTGCATGGCGCCCGGCAGCTACGCCGAAAAGATCGCAGTGCCAGCGGCCCGAGCGGTGAAACTCCCCTCAGGCATGGCGGCTGAGGCCGGCGCCGCTATCCTCCTCCAGGGCCTCACCAGCCACGCCATGGTGCTTGGCGCATACCAGGCTAAGGCGGGTGACCGCGTCCTCATCCACGCGGGCGCAGGCGGCGTTGGCATGCTCATGGCCCAGATGTGCAAGAACGCCGGCGCATACGTCTACGCCACGGTGGGCAGCGACGAGAAGATAGAGGCTGCCAAGAGCGCAGGCGCGGATATGGTCATCAACTACAGCAAGGACGATTTTGCTGAAGCGATCAGCGCAGCCACCGAGGGCAAGGGCGTGAGCGCCGTCATCGATTCCGTGGGCAAGGCAACCTTCCTGAAGGACATCGCCTGCCTGGCAACGAGAGGCATTGTGGTGCTCTTCGGTCAGGCCAGCGGTCCAGTGGAGCCTTTCGACATCGGCCAGTTGAACCAAATGGGCGGATACATCACCCGCACAGGCGTGGGACACTACACCAGCACGCGGGAAGAGTGGTTGCGCCGCGCTAACGAGGTTCTGGGCTGGCTCCAGGCAGGCACGATCAAGGTGCAGACCAAGACCTATAAGCTGGCCAATGCTGCGGATGCGCACCAAGAGCTGCAGGACCGCCAGAGCATCGGCAAGCTGCTGCTGACGCCTTAGCTCAATTGCCCCTCATTTTCGGAAGCGCCTGAAGAGTCTCCCACAGCACGGCCCATACTAGCCGGCGCTCTGCATCGGTAAGCGGCCTTCCCGCGCGGCGGCGCGCGGCGCCCACTGCACGTCCTGCCAGGTGACCCCAGGTCTTGGGCGTGCCTGCTTGCCACGCTTCCACAACGTCTGGATGGGCCGCCACCGTCGCTTGCGCCACCTCCGCGGCAAGCTCTTGGGTGAAAGCGAGCTCTGTAGGGGCCAGGTCATCCACCTTGCTGGGCTGCCTCTATCTGCACCATGAGAATCTGCTCGGACACCACCCACCGCCAGCCGCGGGTAGTTAGGCGATAGATGGGCTCACCAGCAATGCGGAAGCGCCGGCGGACGCGCCACTGGCGACCGTCCTCAGTCTTGACGCTTGCGCCCAGGGCTAAGCGGAACGGTTGCCTGCCCGGCACATCAATGAGGCCGAACTCTCTCGCAACACGCATCGCCCCTTCCCTGTAGCCAAACTCGTAGCGCAACAGCTCCAACCGTCCGGCTCGTTGAAGCCCCTCGGCAAAGCGGCGCCAGAAGTCCATGGAGTGGCGCTCCCGTTGCGACGCCTGCGCATGGGCTAGCTCGTGGGCAAGCAGCCCCCACAAGCGGTCGTCGTCACGCAGCGAGGCCCGGCCGATGCGGATCACGCCCTCCTGCGGACGCCAATCGCCGCCCTGGCCGCGCCGCAACTTGGTTGGCGGCACGAATGCATACCCGCACGCCTCTGCCACCTCTCTGGCGAGCTGGCTAAGACTATCCGGGGCTTTTTCGCGAACAGGCGCTAGCTGCATCTTATCGTGAGCACGCCGCCCCTCTGCGCACGATGGTACACTGTAGGAAATACTTGCAATGACGTTGTTGGACTACTACTAATGCTTGTATTCGTACTATTCCTGCTGGCGATGGCGCTCACGTTGTACATCGTGTTCGCCGTCATAGGCACCATCCTCATTCTTCTCCCCTGGCTCCTCATTGGGCTTTTAGCGGGCTGGATTGCCGGCGCCATCACCGGCCGGCGCCACGGCATGTTGGAGTACATCGGCATTGGGTTGGTGGGCTCCGTGTTCGGCGGAATGCTCTACGAGCTTATCACCCAGCAGGCGCCGGGTGGCCCCTTTAGCCCCACACGTATCGGGGCAGCGGTTATCGGCTCTATTCTGTTCCTGGTAGCCCTGGACCTCTGGAACCGCCGCTAGCGATCCAGCAGTTCCAGCACATCCCGCAGCACTTCCTCCTCCGACACCCCGGCAACCAGCGAGTCCTCGTGGTCGCAGCGGTCCTGGGTGAGGTCGACGCCACAGGTGGGGCATGCAGAGCTCCAGGCGACGGCCACCCTGTGCCGGTCTTGCCGCAGCGGGCCAACGTTCATCAGCGTGCGCGACCAGTAGATGCCGACCGTGGGCGTTTGTAACGCTTGGGCCAGCCGCAGCGCATCTGAGTCGTTGCCCACCACAAGCCGGCAGCGCACCAGCACACCGGCGAGCGCCCGCTCGGTAAGCTTGCCCGTCAGGTCAATCGCCTGACCCTGCAACTCCTCCTGCACGCTTGCGGCAAGGGGAGCATCGGCGGCGCTTCCTAGGAGAACCACCTGGGCACCGCGTTCGACGAGCCGGCGGGCTAGTGACGTAAACTTCTCGACGGGCCACTGCTGACGCCGCAGAAAACTGCCGGGGTTAAGGGCAACCAACTCACCAGCAGAAGCAGGCAGCGCGTCGGCCGCGGCAGCTTCATCCTCTTTGGTGAGCGTGAGTACCGCTTCTGTAGGCATGCCCTGTGCGCCCACCTGCGCCACTACGTCCAGCCAGCGGAAGACTTCGTGCTGTGTCGATAGATGCGGCAGGCTACGCTCCAACTGCAGGGCGGACACGCCATGGCAACCGGCAGTCAGCCGCGCCCCTAGCAGACTTACCTGCGGGTTGGCGTGGGCGCCAGGGCCATGAATCTGCACCGCCAGATCGAAGCTCTCCGCACGCATCGCGGCGTAGAACGCCTCCACTTCTGCTTCGGAGGATAGTGCCTCATCCGGAAGCATAAGCCCTTCGATGCCGGGAATCACCGCTGCCCGGTCGATGGGTCCTGGTCTGCCTTCGAAAAACCGCTTAGCCCAGGACTTTGCCAGCAGCACTATCTCACTGTCGGGGTAGGCGTCCTTCAGACTCGCAACGGCGGGAAGAGTGAAAGAGAACTCGCCGATGGCTTTGGCGCTTAACAAGGCAATCTTGCTTACATTGGGAACAAGGGTCATAGAAACTCCTCCTACGCTGGTGTGGCCGCCGGCATCCGTGGTGCGCCCGTCTCCCGTAGCACTGTGCCCACCAGCAATGCCACAAGCAACGAGGACACGCTCAGGAAGACGAAGGCCAAGCCGTATCCTGCCTGGATAGCCACCAGCGCAAAAAGCGCCGGAGAGGCCAGGCCGCCGGACGAGGTGGTGGTGCGCCAGATGCCAAAGAAGCGGCCCCTAGATGCCGCAGGAGCCAGGTCTGAGCCCAGTACCTGCATGGTGCCGTTCGTGGCGCTTTGCGTCACCTGCGCCAGCACATAACCAATAACATAGATCATAAAGGGCATCTGAGCAAAGGCAGTCACGGCCATAAACAGTAGCGATGCGCCAAGAAACGCGAAGCTGGGCACGATGACCCATTTGCGGCCGAAGCGGTCCATAAAGTACCCGGTGACAAAGGGAATGGGCAAGGATGTAACGCCCGCAAGCACGCTGATACCGCCCAGCACGGCGGGCCCAACGCCATAGGCATAGACGGCATAGAGGTTGAAGGTGCCGCCATCATTGCCGCGGCAAACCACGGAGAGGAACTGCACCGTGAAGAAACAGAGGATCTCGAAAGTAAGGATGAGCTTGAACAATGCAGCCCACGACCCGGCAGGCGCGCCTCCCGTAGCAGCAGCAGCCCCCGCTTCCGGCTGGCGGGACGGTGCGGACTCTTTGGTAAAGAGGAAGACCGGGATAATAAGCAAGGCCGTGATGATGCCGTAGACGACGAAGGGTACTCGCAGATTAATGAGGGCAAGTCCGCCGCCCACCGCCGGACCAAGCATCATGCCTACCCGCTGCATCCCGAACATCCAGGTAATCTGGCGGGCCCGCTGGTTCGAGGCGGAGAGGTCGGTGATCATTGCGAGGCGGGACTGCATCCAGAACTCGTTGGCAACACCGCCCAAGAAGCGGTAGAGCAGCAGCTGGGGAAAGGAACCAGCCACTGCAGTGAGCAGCGAGGAGACGGCAGTGAGCGCTGGCCCCGCTAGGATGATGGGCCTCCTCCCAATTTTGTCGATGAGCAGACCGGTGGGAAAGGTGATGACCAATGTGCCCAGCTGGTAAACCACAAAGACCATCGCCGCGCCGCCAAAGTCCAGCCCAAAGGATTTCGCATAGACCGGCAGCACCGGCGTCACTATCCCTATGCCCAGAGCCAGCACCAACGCCGGAAGGTAAAGAGAAAGCAGCAATTGTGGCGTGATAACGCCGCCGATGAGCATGCGGCAAGTCTACTTCTGCGCAGACGCTGCGTCCACTTAAAAGCGCCCTCTCTTGCCGCAACAGGCCGTATAGTATGAAGGAAAGGACGCGCCATGCAGAGCATCACCATTGACCGCAACAAACATCTAAAGGACGAGCCGCATCTAGGGCACAACCGCTGGCACCCCGACATCCCGCCGGTGCTGGAAGTGGCTCCGGGGGAAGAGGCGGTTCTGGAGACGCGCGACTCCGCTGACGGACGCGTGCGCTTTGGCATGACCCCCGCCGAGCTCGGCCCTCACGGCAAGTGGGTGCATCCCCTCACGGGGCCCCTCTACGTTAAGGGCGCTGTTCCCGGCGATCTGCTGGAGGTGGAATATCTGGACATCCAACCCCAACCCTACGGCTGGACTCGCTGTGGGCCCACTGGCGGGTTGCTCCGTGACCTCTTTCAAGAGACCTATGTTGCTCACTGGGAGCTACAGGATGGATGGGCGACCTCACCGCAGATCCCCGGCGTACGCATCCCCAACGGGGCGTTCATGGGCACGGCGGGTGTTGCGCCTTCCCACTCCCAGCTTACCGAGTGGGCGCAGCGAGAGGCGGCCTTTGCCGCGCGGGGCGGCGTCTCATTCCCGCCGGACGCAGCGGAAGCCGTACCTGACACTGCGCCCATCGCGGGCCAAGGATTGCGCACCATCCCGCCGCGAGAGAACGGCGGCAACTTGGACGTCAAACAGCTCACTAAGGGGTCTCGGCTTCTCCTGCCGGTGAACGTGCCTGGGGCGCTCTATTCCGTGGGCGACGGCCACTTTGCCCAAGGCGATGGCGAGTGCTGCCTCACTGCCATCGAGATGGGGGCAACGGTAGCGGTGCGCTTCCGCATTCACCAGGGAGAAGCGGCGCGACACCACATCCGCTGGCCGCGTATTGTTCACCCCGACTACTTTCTGCCGCCGGAGTGGGCTGCGCCGCGCAACTGCATCGCAACAGTGGGGATGCCCGTGCAATCAGACGGCGCGCAACAGGGGGAAGACCACCTGACGCTAGCCGCCCGCAACGCGGTGCTCAACATGATAGACCTGCTGCAAGAGCGGGGATGGAGCAGAGAACAGGCCTACGTTATCTGCAGCGTGGCCGTCGATCTTAAGATCAGCAACCTGGTTGACCTGCCCAACATCACCGTGTCCGCCTTCCTGCCGGAGGACATCTTCCAACGCTGAATCATCGCCAGACCATGGTGCCTATCTTGACCAGACTAGGCTAAAGAAAACTAAGAGCGTCTCTGCTTGGGCAGAGACGCTCTTGCTACGCTAAGTGAGTGCCATCTAATGCTTAGTCATCGTCAGGGGGGATAGTGTTCTCCATTTGCAAGGAATGGGCCTCCAAATGGTGGATGATTAGCTCATCCACTACCTGGGTCACCGTGCGCACCTGACCGTCCAAGTGCTTGCCGGTACGGCTCCATCGGTCGGGCTTAATAGCCCGCAGGTCCTCTAAGGTCTGCTTCAGCCCCTGGTGGATCACGTCCGTCACCGCCCCACGCGCATAGGAACCGTAGCGCTCAACAGCACCCAAACGCTCAGGGTCTTGCTCCGCGTCCGCCGTGCTGCGGCCAAAGGTTGCGCCGTCCTCGTCCCGTTCCGAGAGCAGGCGGGCCTGCCGGGCCCAATAGGGGACGAACTCAGCAGCGTGGGCCAGGATTTCGATGGCGTTCCATTCGCCGTGGGCAGGCGACTCCCGCAACGATCCCAAGGAGCCCACACGGACCTGAGAAAGCAAGTCCTGTACCAGGGTTTCCACTCGTTTTATGCGTTCGTTTGCCTCTGCCAAAGAACCTCCAGGATTGGGCTTACGTTAACCCAACAGCATAGGATGATAGAACGTCCCCAAGATAGTACCGTACACCATATGGGCCAGCACAATTGAGAGCGGAGTGCGGCGGCCATAATGCATGCCCAAAAAGCCGGGCGGTTCCAGTTGCCGGGTAGGCGTTGGGCCGCGCTGTTCGTTTGCCATCCTTGGATGCAGGCTTGGCAGCAACGGTATGATGACCAGCAGAATAAACATGGCATGTAGCAACCCAAGCGACATTCCAAGCCACCACGACGCAAGCCCTAGCTGCTCAAAAAACGCGGAGTAAAGGATGGAGAGTCCCCAGCCAAAGATGAAGTTCGTCGAAATTCCAAAGACGCGGGCAAGATCTCGGTTAGGCGTAAAGACCGTCCCTATGAGGAAGGGCAAATTCATACGCGTTAACCCAAACGCCTGGGACCCCGCCAGAAGCGTGGTGAGCAGCACCGTAGCAAAGAACCCCCAGAAGAGCGCGTCCATCACATTCATTAACGGTGTTTCTCCGAACATATAACGCTCAGATAGGAGCAAAATAGCAGCTTATCTCCCACGGCCACTCCCTATTTGCAGGGCAGCATTGATAAGGCCAACGTGGGTGAACGCCTGGGGGAAATTGCCCAGTGACGCACCGGTTTCAGGATCGAACTCCTCTGCAAAAAGCCCGAGGTCGCTCCCGTAGGTCATCAGGTGGTCAAACGCCTCGCGCGCGCCGGCGACATCGCCCATAAGCGCGCGTACCTGCACCCCCCAATAGCTGCAGATGCCGAACACGCCCTCTCCCGGTGGAAAGCCATCATCCGTTTTCTCTGAATAACGGTACAAACCGTGGCCATGCGAAAGACGCTCATAGATCAACTTATAGGTGGACTGCATGCGCGGATGGACTGCCTCTATGTAGCCGTAGATGGGGAGGAGCAAGAGGCTGGCATCCACATCCTCGCCATCAAAGGTGCGCGTATAGCTCTGCAGCCGTTCGTTGTAGCCATGCTCCTCAACGGCTTCCCGTATGGCATCCCGTTCCCGGCGAAATAGCTCCACGTCAACGCGCACATTGCCTTCATCATGCAGGTGAATCAGCCTGTCCAGGGCCACCCAGCACTGCACTTTGGAGTAGGTGTTCTGGGAAGGCCCTGAGCGCCCTTCCCAAATGCCCTCGTCCGGCTCTCGCCAACGGCGCGCAACGGTCCGCCCTAGGCCGTTTAGCCACCCATTCGTGTCTCTGTCGAATTGCCACCCTAACACCGCCATGAGCGCGACGCCTTCCAGCACTTCACCATAGACATCGAGCTGCAACTGGTCCTGTGCGCCATTGCCCGTCCGCACCGGTTTCGAGCCAGCGTAGCCCTCTAGGTGGCTTAACTCTTTCTCCCGCGGCAAGACTCTGCCAAATACGTCGTACACAACGCGCAGCTTGGGACGAGTGATCCGGGTGGTGTGGAGAATCCAATTAAAGAACGCTTGTCCCTCTTCTATGTAGCCAACAGCAATCAATGCCCGGAGCGTTAATGCTGCATCTCTAAGCCAGCAATAGCGATAATCCCAGTTCCGCACCCCGCCAATATGCTCCGGCAAAGAGGTAGTAGGAGCAGCTACAACTGCGCCGGAGGGAGCGTAGGTCATGAGCTTAAGGATGAGGGCGCTCCTGTGCACCGCCTCTCGATAGGGGCCGCTGTAGGTGCACTGCGCCGTCCACTCCACCCACCAACTGATGGACTGCTCTACGCGCTGCCTGGCAGCGTCACCCAGCGGCACTATCACTGCCGGGCTATCCTGACTGAAGCTCAGGGAGAGATAGCGGCGCTCATCCTTCCTGAGTACCGCAGTCCCCTGGACCACGGTCTTGTCGTCGGAGAGCGTAAGGGGAAGCTCGCTGGTGAGCACATAGGACCCCGTGCCGTCCTTCAGCCAGAAGCCAAGCGCTCCTTGCTGGACTAGCGTGGGTTTCTGTAAGGCGTAGTTAGGCCGAGGCTCATAGCAGACCTCAAGCTCTACACTGCCTTCTAAGCCAACGACCTCTCGGAGCACCTCGTGGTCGGGGCTAAGGTGTTTACGCTTCTCCTCTTCAGTGCTTATGGACATAAGGTCTCTGAGGACAACGCTGCCCGTGGTGGTACGAAAGGTCGTCTCCACAACATTCGTGTTGGGAACGTACCGACGTTCCGTCTCAAAGGAATGGGTTGGTCTTATGCGAAAGCGTCCGCCTTGCTTGGAGTCCAGAAGAGCGGCAAAGATGGAGGGACTATCAAAGCGCGGGCAACACAGCCAGTCTATAGACGCGTCGCGAGAAACCAGCGCTACTGTTCGTCCGTCTCCTATGAGGGCGTAGTCGCTTATAGGGGGATATCCAAATGCCTGTGGGAGGGTCACTAGCTAATAGAGCCTCTGCATTATTCACTAAGGGGCTATTACTCCCTAGCATACGATAGCGGAGAGCTTACTAGCCATTATAGCTAGGATTAGCTGTGTATGGCTCAGCCCCGGAGCAAAGTGCGGCGGTTCACTAAAGCTGCTCGCCTAAGGCGCGCTGATTGCCGTCATTGCGGATTCGCAGTAGACTCAGGCACAACCATTAGCTAATCAGAGAAAGTGCTCTAGCAGCCAAGGAGAAACAGTATGTGGAACAACGTTGTGGTAGTAGATGTCCATGCTCACATGTCTACACCTCCCGAATTCGGGGCAGTGGTCAACACTATGGTTGCGCTCAACACCCCTAACCAGCGCTTCAGCCTAACCGACGAAAGCCTGGAGGGGGCCCTCCAGCGGCACCTTCGCGTTATGGACGAGCGCAGCATCGATTTCCAGCTTGTCGGGCCCCGACCGGTGGGAATGTACCATTGGATGCGGCCCTTTCTTCAGGCTGCGTGGAGCCGTATCACCAACGACGTCATCGCGCAGACGGTTAAGCTACACCCCAACCGGTTTGCCGGCATGGCGCAGCTGCCCCAGAACCCCTTCGATAACGACACTAAACGGTGCGCAGACGAACTGACCCGCTGTGTCGAGGAGCTTGGCTTTGTCGGCGGCTACATAAACCCTGACCCCGGAGGAGCCAAGACCGTACCTGGCTTGAACGACGAATACTGGTATCCGATCTACGAGACGGCCCAGAAACTGGACGTTCCCCTGCTGGTACACCCGAGCACATCCGCCGACCGGCGGATCGAGGTCGTGCCTAACAACTACCAGATTAACAATGTCACCGAAGAATACATCGCCACGATGATCCTAGAGCATAGTTCTGTCTTTACAGACTTCCCGCAGCTGAGAGTCTGTATTTCCCACTGTGGCGGCGCACTGCAACGATTTACGCTGGAAGATGAACAGCACATTGGCAAAGTGGGGGAAGCCAACCTTACCTTTGATAGCTGTGCTTACCAGTCTGATTTTCTGACTGCCGCCATCAAGCAGAAGGGAGTCCGGCGCATCCTCTTTGGTACGGAAGCCCCTGGCGCAGGCAGCGCGATTCGAAAAGATACGAACCGGCCCTCAGACGATGTAATACCTACGCTGGAGGGACTCGGCATACTTTCCGACGAGGACATGACAGGGATATTACATGATAATCCGTTGAGAGTATTTACCAAAGTCAATCTCTTGCCGGACACCAAGTCGGAGCCGCTTCCTACAGGGGAGGGTTTCGTGAACTTCTGGGATAGAGCGGGCCGCTAGTACCTTCACTGTAGTTCGGCGAGGGCCTCGGAGCGGCGCGGTCAGTCTATCTGGGCCTCCGCCTCTATCTCCACCTTCCAGCGCGGGTCGAGAAACCCGCCGGCGAGTAGCATCGTGCTCGCTGGTCTGACGTCTCGAAACACGTCGCCGTGCGCGCTGGCCGATGGCCTCCCAGTCTCCAGCATCGCGTAAATAGATACGGGTTCGGACAACATGCTCTGGGCGCGCGCCCGCTTCCTCCAGAGCCGCGACGATAATCTCTAAGCAGCGGCGGGCCTGAGCGGCCGGATCGGGGTCACACGAGCCGTCAGGCCAGACGGGCGCAGTGCCCGAGACTACGACGCGGTTGCCAACCCGCAGGGCGCGGCTGAACCCGATAACCGGCTCGTAGGGCGAGCCGGAAGAGACGCGTTGTCGTGGGGTATTCATAGAAATCCTTTCTCTTTAGCGAACGCAGCACAGCCGCACCGGGCTTGCTGACGTCCCTTGCTCTCAACACTAGTGTACGCCGTACCCTCGGCAGGATGGACCGCGATCACTACGTGCTATGCTAGAAGTACTGCTCTTTGTTTGTTTGTAGGAGGGTTAGCAATGAAATCGTTCTTTGGACTTGGCGTTATCGGCACTATGGTGGCTATCATTGCCGCTGTAGTCTGTTTTGGTATCACACGTGAGCGCAAGGTGGGCTCTTTCCTTGGAGTACCCTATGACTGGCGACGGCCCACGGTTGCCGTATTGCAAGAGCGCTGGTGGAACCCTGCCGACCCCCGCATCTTCACCCCAAAAGTGTTCGGCTGGGGATGGAGCATTAACCTTGGCCGCATTTGGCTGCTGCTGCAAGGGAAAACCCAGTCTGAGACGCCTTAACCAAAGAGACGCCTGCCATCCACGCGTTGCTACACACTGGATTTAGAGGGGAAAAGTAGGAGAGGGTGAAGTGTGGTCGGGGCGACTGGATTCGAACCAGCGACCTCCTGAACCCCATTCAGGTGCGCTACCAGGCTGCGCTACGCCCCGTAATGACCATCGCAGTATACCGTGCCTAGGAAGCTCCGACAAGATAAGCTAGCGTACCTGCAAGGCAATTTCACCCGAGGAAGCAGCATGGCAATCCGAGTACTCTTTCTATGCACCGGCAACAGCGCACGCAGCCAGATGGCGGAGGCGTTGCTACGCCACACAGGTGGCGATGCCTTTGCGCCCTACAGCGCCGGCAGCAACCCTGCACAGCGTGTGCACCCCATGACCCATGTTGTGATGGAGGAGCTGGGCATTGCCTTAGGAGACTCCCAGCCCAAGCATCTGAGCCAGTTCTTGGATAACCAGTGGGACTACGTCATCACTGTATGCGACCACGCTCGAGATGTCTGCCCCACCTTCCCCGGCGGAACTGAGCAAATGCACTGGGGATTCGATGACCCAGCGGCAGCAGAAGGCACCGAGGAAGAGCGCCTAACGGTGTTCCGTCGCGTGCGCGGCGAGATCTACGACCGCATCCGGCTCTTTGTAGCAGCAACGGGCAAAGAAGTAGCAGCCAACTAGCGACAGGGCTATGGGTGCGGCGCTGCCTGGCGTAATGCTGACGCACGCATACGTCCCGCCCTCCGCCGAGACAGGCCCAGCGCACGGTAGCTAATGACGAGTGGACAGCCGCTGCTATATGAAATCGAAGGAGTCGCCGCGGTCGTCCTCTTCCGGAGGCTGTACGTCCCGCAGGTAGCGGGAGGTGTCCACGGCTCGAGTGAGCAAGTCCCAGCGGTCACGCGGCACCGCTAGGGCAATGTTGTCCAGATCGGTCAGGTCCCACCAGCGGAACTCGACATCGGTATGCTCTTTACCAGGACGCAGATCGCCCCCGCGATAACGTAACAGACACGCAAGCGCGATGAGCGGCGGTAAGTTGGCGTCGAACTCAACGGTGAAGGCGTCCAGAACGCCAAGGTAGACCGTGAGGAAGGCTGGCCCCACCGCAGACTCCATCGTCCGATCCACGGCCTTAGGAACCGTCTCGCCCAACTCAAGGGGGCTGCTTGCCACTTCCCAGCCGGCCTGGCCGGGGCGGCGGAACAAGAGGAAGCGGTCGTAGCTATCCACTACAAACCCATGCACCATCGCAGGGAACGTAGAAAGCTCACGCCCTGCCGCGGTGGTTACCGTATGCCCGCTCGGTGGCTGGCGGCGAGGGCGTCTAGGGTCACGGTTCATCATCTTTCCTAGAGTAGCATACGCGCCTTCGCTATCACCTAAGATGCGGCCCGGTTCCTCTGACGCGCTTGCTTGCTCCAAGGAGCCGCATCAGCCCACTATTGCATTCCTGGTACGGCGGATCTGTCTAATTCCGCCGGGGTGTGGAAGTAGTGGAGGTGAAGGAGAAGTATGGCAAACTACGCAATTGTCTTTGTGCACGGACGCGGTCCAAAGCCACCAAAAGAGGTGTACCGGAACGAGTGGCTGGCCGCCTTGCAGCAACGGCTGGCTCCAGAGCTGCAAGCGGGCTTTGCCGAACGTTGCAGCATGGGTTACTACGCAGACGTCCTCTACAGCCCGACCAGCGTGGCCGGTGGCGCACAGAAAGACGCCCAGAGCAGCGTGCTTTCGACCCTGCTGGACCGCTTCTCCCCGGATCTCGTCGTGGATCAGGCGTCGCCGGCGGTGTCGGGCCGGTCAAGCCGGGAACCCACAGCCTCTCTCTTCCTAGAAGACGTGCTGAAGTACTTTGCGTGGGACTACAACGGCGTTATCGCCCGGCCCGTGATCGAGGCGCTGGATGCGGCGGGGGAGAACGGGGCGAAGGTCATGGTCATCTCCCACAGCCTAGGCACTATGGTGATGTACGACATTCTCAGTGACCATCCCTACGCCATCGATACTTGGGTTACCCTGGGTTCACCTTTGGGTTGGACGCAGGACGTTTGGAGCCGCACGCCGCAGCACCTGACCTCTTTCCTGAGCAACCTCCCAGGCGTGGCGTCTGTGCTGGACCGTAGCGTGTTTTCCCTGCTCACCAAGCGCAAGGAGAACCCCGCGGCTCCTGAGGCGGGGCCAAGCCCTCGCATGGAGTTTCCCGTGCCGACGGTTGCCTATCCGCAGAGCGCCACCGTTGAGCGTTGGTACAACGTCAACGATCCACGTGACCCCGTCGCGATGCTGGACGCCTATCTCTCCGACGATTTCCCAATGCCGGACGGCAGTCTGCGCGCCATCGACGTAAGGGTGGACAATCCGGACAAGCGGCCCGGCGATAGGATGAGCGCACACAGCGACCCCGGTTACCTGCGCACCTGGCAGATGGGCCAGCTTGTCAGCGACTTTCTGTTGCGGACGCGCTAGCTCTTAAGAATGTAGGGGCGGGTTTGAAACCCGCCCCTACTCTCAACCTGTACCTAGACGCCTGAGGGATAAGGGCGCTTTAACGGCATCTTCACCAGTGGTAAACTTAGATTGGCTCGGGGCGAGCCTAACATACCACTGACGAGGAGACCTCCTACATGAAATCGACGATCGAGTTCGACCCGGCCTACACGCTGCTGACGGTGGACCTCTCCCCCGGCGAGTCTATTAAGGCGGAGCCAGGAGCCATGGCGGCGCAGCAGGGCGTGGATATGAAGACGGGCATGGGCAGCGGCGGCGGGCTGCTTGGCGGCTTAAAGCGGATGATGGCCAGCGAGTCGTTCTTCCTGAACACGTTCACCGCGGGGTCAAGCGGCGGCTGGGTGAGCCTTGCTCCGCCAACGCCTGGGGATATCGAGTCCTTCGACCTGCAGCCCGGCCAAAACCTGTTCATCCAGGGAAGTTCCTTCCTCGGGTGCACGGCGACAGTGCAGACCGACGTCAAGTTCCAAGGGGTACGGGGGATGTTCAGCGGGGAGAAGCTCTTCTTCTTGCGGGTCTACGCGGAGGGCGGACCGGGGACCGTCTACTTCAACTCCTTCGGCGCCATCAAAGAGCTGCCGGTGGAGATGGGCCAAGAGCTAGTGGTGGACACAGGCCACGTCGTCGCGTTCACGGACAATGTCGAGTACTCGATTGGAAAGGTCGGCGGGATTGGCTCGCTAATCGCGGGCGGCGAGGGCCTGGTGCTGAAGTTCCACGGCAGCGGCAAGGTGTGGGTGCAGACGCGCACGCTCTCCGCTCTAATGGACAAGCTGGTTCCCTTCATGCCAAAAGTGAAGGGGGAATAAGCCGCCGCGCGACGAGTTAGCTATTCGGTGCTGCTAGTGTAGCGGGAGCCCTCGTCCGTTCATCACCACTGGACGAACATCGGCATGACTACGTGGGTGTAGTCGTCGGAGCCGATGGGATGGAAGACGCCGGGGCTTGAGGGGCTAGTGGTCTCCAGCGCCACCTGGCCGCTGCCTAGCTCGGCCAGCACGTCCGCCAGATAGCGGCTGTTGAAGGCCACCTTAGCGGGATCACCCTCCACCACTGCGTCTATCTCGTCCACGTTGTCGCCAATCTCCTCAGAACGGGCGGAAACCACTATCCTGCCTGGCTCTGCGCCGTTACTGTTCATTTGCAGCCGCACAATACCGCTGCCATCGCGGGCAAAGACCGTCGCCAGGCGCGTCGCACGCAGGAACTCGGCCACGTCCACCACGCTGCGGGTCACGTAGGACTTGGGGATGAGCTGCTGATAGTTGGGGAAGGTGCCTTGAATGAGCTGTGACATCATGTCTGCATTCTTCAAATGAAACATGAGCTGGGTGCCGGCGGCGCTGATAGTCACCTCTACCGGGTCCTCCTGGTCTGCGAGCAGGCGGTTCAGCTCGTTGTACGCGCGGGATGGGACAATAACGCTTACCTTCTCTGCTGCGGGCGGAGAGACGGGCAGAGTGTGCACGGCCAGGCGGAAACCATCCGCCGCGGCAAGGGTCATGGTGTCCCCCTCTATCTCGGTGTAAACGCCCGTAAGCACCGGCCGCGACTCATCGGTGGCGGCGGCAAAGACCACGCGGCTGAGGACCTTGCGCAGCACCTCTGGATCGATCTTCCAGGTAGAACCCTCACCTACTTCAGGGATGGGGGGGAAGTCCTCCGGGTTCTGCCCGGCGATGCGAGCCTCGATACGGGCGCACTTTAGCTCCATCTGGTTGCGCTGCCCGGTAGTGGTCAGGTCAAGCTTATCGTTGGGAAGGCCGCTGACAAACTCAGAGAGCAGGCGAGCCGGCACAACCATCGCACCGTCTTCTTCCACCTTTGCGCCCACCCAGCAGCTCAGCGCAATCTCCAAGTTGGTCGCGGAGAGCTTGAGACGGGACTCCTCCGCCACCAGCAGGACGCTCTGCGTAATAGGCAGCGTAGTGCGGGTGGCTACCGCCCTATTGACGATATCCAGGCCTTTCTTGAGGTTCTCTTGCAGACAGGAAAGACGCATAATTCCCCCTCCCAACGGTGGCGCTGTGATGTGTTGCGAAGAATCTCGCTTGCTATGGCTAAAGAAACAGCAGTCCTACACACAGGTTTGGGCTGGTGTAGCTGCGTCCATGTACTGGGGCCTTACTGGCGGACACCTCTCACGCTGTCAGCAGCAAAACTCCCGAATACGTAAAGGAAAGTATACAGTCTCAGGCACGCGCGGACAAGAGCGCTCCCCTACAAGATATGGGATTTTTCAGAAAGCTAATGGAAAATCTAGGTTACAATTTGGATAAGAGCCTATTCCACAAAAAAGCGGGCTGCGCCCGCGCGGTCTTGCGCCATGCCTGACAACTAGGCCGGGAACGCAGCCTCCAACGCCAGACGGTGCTCTTCGTAATGCAGATAACTCTCCGCTGCGATGTGGTCCCACACCGGCGTCCGGTCGTCGCCCATCACGGCCGCGCGACGGGAGGCATCGAATAGATCGGCCTCGGAGAGACGCTCCACCTCTTGTAAGAGCGTCAGGTGCGCATCTTCAAAAGCCTGGCGCACCTCCGCTAGTGGCTTCCCAAGGTTTTCCTCGTAGACTGCCTGGTTCATTTCATCCACCGAGACCGTACGACGCACCGGTGTCTCGCCGCGCGCGCAGGTCTGCAGGCGCTCCACTACCCGCAGCTCCCAGTGGGCAATGTGTGCCATAGCGTCCTTAACGGACCACTCGCCGGGGAGCGTGGGCGCGTGCAACTCGGCCTCGGTAAGACGGCCCAGCGCGGCTTCCAGCACGCTCCGCCCCGCTGCCATGAAGCGCAGCATCTCCGCTTTTGTGGTGGGATCAGGCATGGGTCACGCCGCTCCTGCCCGCTTGCCCTTCTCCAGGTGCACCAGCAGCGCGGTGATGTCCGCCGGTGTGACACCCAGGAGGCGCGTGGCCTGGCCTAACGTGGCGGGTTGAAATTTCATGAGCTTCTCACGGCCTTCCCGAGCCAGGTTCTGTATCGAGTCATAGTCCAGGGCATCTGGCAGGCGGCGGTCCTCTAGCTTACGCACTCGTTCCACCTGCGCCCGTTGCTTTTCAATATAGCCGCCGTACTTCCCTTCTATCTCCACCTGCTCGGCTATATCCGGGGCCAGGTCATCCCGGCCCAACTCCAGTGTTTGTAGGTGATCATAGTTCACTGCGGGGCGGTTAAGCAACTCCCGCGCGCTCACGCTGCGGGTCACGTCCTCCATCCCCAGCGCAGCGAGCTTCTGCTGCGTGCCGTTGCCCAAGCTAAGGAAGGTTTTGCCCAGACGCTCCAACTCCCAGGCCACCGCGTCCCGCTTGTTCTCCACTTCTTGGTAGCGCTCCCGAGACACCAGCCCCAGCTCGTAGGCCAGAGGCGTGAGGCGCAGGTCCGCGTTGTCCTGGCGCAGCAGCAGCCGGTACTCGGCGCGGGCGGTGAGCAGCCGGTAGGGCTCGGTCAGCTCACCAGTGACGAGGTCGTCCAGCATCACGCCGATGTACGCCTGATCGCGCCGCAAGATCACGGCAGGCTTGGCATGGGCGCGTCGCGCGGCGTTGATCCCTGCGATGATCCCCTGAGCCGCGGCCTCTTCATACCCGGTGGTGCCATTGATCTGCCCCGCAAAGAAGAGCCCGCCGACCAGCTTGGACTCCATAGTCACCAGTGTTTGGTCAGGCTCCACAAAGTCGTACTCCACGGCATAGCCAATGCGCGTCATCTCGCAGTGGGACAGGGCCGGAATGCTGTGGAGCATGGCAAGCTGGACATCCTCCGGCAGGCTGGTGTTGGCGCCCTGAACGTAAACTTCATTGGTCTCCCAGCCCTCCGGCTCCAAGAAAAGAGGGTGACCCTCCTTCTCCTGGAAGCGGTAGACCTTATCCTCGATGGACGGGCAGTAGCGCGGCCCCCGTCCTTGGATAGTGCCGTTGAACATAGGTGCACGGTCGAGGTTGGAGAGGATGTGCTGGTGAAAGGAGTCGTTCGTGTGCACTAGGTAGCATGGAAGCTGCTCCCGCCACGAGATGTGCTCGGCTTGGGGATACACCGCGTTGGGCGGGCCCCAACGGCTCGAAAGAGCATCGGCTTCCTCGCGATGCTGCATGTGACCGAAGCTGAAATAGAGCGGCGAGGCATGCCCGGGATGCACCACGGTCTGGGAGAAATCGATGCTGCGGGCATCCACGCGCGGCGGCGTGCCCGTCTTGAGGCGGCCCAACCGGAAACCCAACGACCGCAGACAGTCCGAGAGGCCGACTGCGGGGAACTCGCCGGCCCGCCCGCCGGGGGTCACGCTGTCACCCACCACCAACCGGCCGGAGAGAAAGGTGCCGGTGGTCACCACCACCGAGGCCGCCAGGTAACTTCCGCCCGCGGCAGTCTGTATCTCTAACAATCGCTCCCCTTGGGCGCGGGGTGCGCCGTTTCTTGAGTGTGTCGAAAGGAGAGGCGCAGCACCAACAGTGTCCCGTCGGCTCTGCTCATGGTTTGCTTCGATAGGCTCCGGTAACGTCGTCGGGGCCGCCGGCCTTATGTCCGTCACCTGACCCTGCTTCACGTCCAGGCCGGGCGTCTGCTCCAGCACCTGCTTCATGGTCTGCGAGTAGAGCCGCTTATCCGACTGCGCTCGCAGGGCCTGCACCGCCGGGCCCTTGCCGGTGTTGAGCAGGCGAACCTGGATGAACGTCTTGTCCGTGACCCGGGCCATCTCCCCACCCAGCGCGTCTATCTCCCGCACCAGGTGGCCTTTGCCCGGCCCGCCTATCGAGGGATTGCAGGGCATGGTGGCCACGCTGTCCAGGTTCATGGTGAGCATGAGCGTGCGCGCGCCCATGCGGGCCGCGGCCAGGGCGGCCTCGCACCCAGCGTGCCCCGCGCCAACCACGATGACGTCGTAGAGGGTGGGCATTAGTTATGCGCTTTCATAAGGGATGATCTCGCTCCTACTTAATTTAGTGGATAATGCAGGCGGCAGCAACGAGCCTAGTAGTAGCGAACGCAACTCATGAACCCTATCTTCGAGGAATTGCTCATCGCCACCGCCGCAATGACCGCTTTGAGCGCGCTCATCTGCCTCTTGTACTGGTTCTTCACCGGGCTCTCTCCGTGGCCCTTTGTGGTGCTGGGAGAGATGGCGGGCTTCGGGTTCGGCATCGCGATCCTTACGTTGACCTCGCCGCGGCGTCGGGAGTAAAGCAAGGGGGAGTTCTGAGGAGTATCCCTCCTAGGCTGGGTTTCAGGGGCTGTTCCTCCTTGACGGCGCGGAGGGCGGATGCTAGGATTGCGACAACTTAATATCCGGATGAAGTCTCGCCCCACGGCGAGAGGGGGAAGCAGGTGGAACTCCTGCGCTGTCCCGCAACTGTAAACCCGCCCTAGGCGGATAAGCCAGGTCGCCCTCCTTCATCCCAGCACCGGAGTCTTCGAGGTAAAGGCCAGGGCTGAGCCGCAACTATGGCGCCTCCCCTGCTCACACTCGAGCAGGTTTTTTTGTTCACAAGCCTGCCTGGACTCCAGCCCCATAGGAGCTTGTGCCAGTGACTTCTAATAGCACGCAAACACTCGTAGAGCGCTACGCCCTCCCGCCAGAGGAGATTGAGGCGCGCAGCTTTGCCCTCATCCAGAGCATGCTGCCCGACCTACCCTGGACGGAGGACGAACGGCACATCGTGACTCGCATCGTCCATGCGTCAGGGGACCCGTCCCTTGCGCCGCTGGTGCGCTTCTCTTCCAACGCCGTCGCTTCAGGCATAGCAGCCCTTCAGCGGGGCTGCGCTATCTATACCGACGTAACCATGGTGGGCGCTGGCCTCTACCGGCCCTGGCTGCAGCAACTGGGCTGCGAGGTGGTCTGCGTTATCCAAGACCCTGAGGTAGCTGAGAAGGCCAAGGTGTGGGGCACCACGCGCGCCATCGCTTCCATGCGCCACCTGGGCGAGCGTATGAGCGGCAACCTGGTAGCTATTGGCAACGCGCCCACGGCGCTGCTGGCGCTGCTGGATCAGGTGGATGCGGGCCAGCCGCCGCCGGCCTTGACGGTAGGCGTGCCGGTGGGCTTTGTAGCATCATCGGAGTCCAAAGCCGAGCTGACGGCACGGCCCCTGCCGCACATCAGCCTCCAGGGGTATCGAGGCGGGAGCCCCATCGCCGCTTCCATCCTCAATGCGCTGCTTTCCCTCGCAACCAAAGCCGCGTAAGTCGCTACATCATTCTGAAACACAACGGTAGGAGAAGATAATGCACACATACGTCAACCCCGGCTCTCGAACCCAGACCGTTGGATTAGGTTTCATGGCCGCGGGCGCCCTATTGGCGCTCTTTGCCGTGGGCTACGACCAAGGTCTGCTTACCAGCCCCATCCTGGGCGGCCTCTCATACCAGCTCAACCTGGTCCACGAGACCTTCCACGACGCCCGACACATCATGGGTCTAGCCTGTCACTAGCGCTTAGGGACATCATGCCTAAAGTGTTGACCGCTGCGTTGCTGGGCGGGCTTATCGCGGGCGGAGCAGTAGGCGTTTTTCACTTCTTGCTAACCGAGCCGCTCATCGACCAAGCCATCGCCATTGAAGAAGCGGCGTTGACGGAAGCGTCGCCGGAGCTGGCGGCAGCAACCCCTGTCGTATCCAGAGACACCCAGCGGATCGGCCTGATAGCGGGCTTTGTCATCTACGGTCTCGCCATCGGCCTGCTCTTCTACGCGGCGTTGTTCGTGCTAGGAAACCGCCTGCTCCCTGCGATGTCCATCGCGAGGCAGGGCGTCCTCCTGGCAGCCGTCGCCTACTGGGGAATCGCGTTCGTGCCGTTCCTCAAGTATCCGGCTAACCCGCCCGGCGTTGGTGAGCCAGAGTCCATCGCGTTCCGGCAGCTCACTACGCTGAGCCTGACCGTGCTTCTCCTGATAGGTTCGGCCGTCATGCTCTACATAGCGCGCCGCCGCGGGGGCGCACCCTGGTTGGGGCTGGCCGTAGTGCACGTAGTGTACGCAGGACTCCTATGGGTTGTGTTCCCAGTGAACCCGGACCCCGTGCACGTGCCGGAAGAGCTGCTGCTCCAGTTCCGCATCCATTCTTTGACAGGCATGACCCTTACTTGGGCGCTCTTAGGCGCGACTTTCGCCTGGTTCATGCGGGGCCACGGCTCTGAAGCTACGGCCATGCGCCAGGCACACAACGGAGGGCTCTAATGGAGGCTGACCTTATCCTATTGGGCCACGGCAGCCGCCGCGGCACCGCCACAGACGAAGGGTTGCGAGAGGCCACACGCCGGCTGCAAAGCCTTGCTCCCCAGTTGCGGGTGCGCATGGCCGCGTGGGAGTTTACCGAGCCCAGCCTGAACGAAGTTGTTGGTGGACTAGCTGCCGAAGGAAGCCGCCGCATCGTGGTGGTTCCCTACTTCCTCTTTGATGGCAAGCACATCAAGGAGGAGATCCCCGAGGTATTAGAGCAGCTGGAAACCCAGCACCCGCACGTTGAACTACGCTATGCCGCCACCCTCGGCGTTGACCACCGGCTGGTACGCATCGCGGCGGAGCGGGCGCATCAGGGTCTCACCGGCGGCTACTGCGCGGCGCTGCCCTGTGATTGCTTCCAGCGCGATGACCTCGGCGTAGTCTTTGTGAACCGCGGCAGTCACGCGGAGTACGATCCCGGCGACCGCCTGCGGGCTCTCGCTCAGGAGACAGCATTGCTCTTGGGCGGACGCGCGCCGGTGCTGCCTGCGCAGGCGGAGTATCTCGCGCCCACCATCGGTGATTGCATCGACACCTTAGTCGCGCAAGGGAAGTCGGAGATTATCGTACTGCCCTACCTCTTCTTTACGGGAAAAGTCACCTCAGTGAACGTAGTGCCGCCGCTGGAGGCCGCGAAAGAGCGCCACCCCGGCGTCACCTTCCACCTTGCGCCTACCCTGGGGGTGGACGACCGTATCATACAGATTGCATGGGAACGGGCCCAGGAAGCCCTTGAGCAGCCCGTTCATTCCTAGCATAATGACGTAAAGCGCGCCATGGAGAAACCAAAGGGGCGAAAGCTCCGTACCGGCTACACCACAGGGGCCTGCGCCGCAGCTGCCTCCAAGGCGGCTGCCCAAGCGTTGCTCAACCAGAAGCCAGTGGACGCGGTGACTATCACCCTCCCCAAAGGCCAGCAGGTCACCTTCCAACTAGAGCGATGCGACTTAGAAACCGACTGGGCCGAGTGCTCCATCATCAAAGACGCGGGCGATGACCCCGATGTTACCCACGGCGCGGAGATTGTAGCGCGGGTGGCGTGGAGCACGGAGCCGGGTCTGGCGCTGGAGGGCGGAGTCGGTGTGGGCGTGGTCACGCGGCAGGGCGTAGGGCTAACGGTCGGCGGACCTGCCATCAACCCGGTGCCGCAGCAAATGATCACGGCGTCGGTGGAAGAGGCGGTAGGCCACCTGAACGGCAGTAAGGGCCTGCGTGTGACTATCTCTGTTCCTAAGGGCGAAGAGCTTGCCAAGAAAACCCTCAACGCCCGCCTGGGCATTATTGGCGGTATCTCCATCTTGGGCACTACAGGCATTGTGCGGCCCTTCTCCACCGCAGCATGGCGCGCCAGCGTACTCCAAGCCATCAGCGTGGCGGCGGCCAACCAGTGCCCCCACATCGTCCTGACCACCGGCGGCCGCAGCGAGAAGTATGCTATGGCGCTGCTCCCAGACCTGCAGGAAGTAGCCTTTGTGGAGATGGGCGACTTTGTAGGCGCAGCCGTGCGTCAGGCCGTGAAGCACAAGATGCAGAAGGTCACCATCTGCGGCATGATAGGCAAGCTCTCCAAGATGGCTCAAGGCGTTGTGCAGACCCATGCGTCCGGCTCATCCGTGGATACGGTCTTTCTATCGGAGATTGCCGCAGAGGTGGGCGCGCCGGCCGAGGTGTGCGAGCAGATACGCGGGAACCCCACCGCACGTTTCTTCTCGGAGAAAATACAGGAGCTAAGCCTAACCAAAGCGGCCCACGACCGCATCTGCCAGCTAACCTGCCAGCACTTGCGGGCCTATGTGAAAAACGCGCTCGCCCTGGAGTGCATCCTCACCGATTTTGAGAAGGGCGAAGTGTTGGGAAGGGCCAGCCTGGGATGACACCGGTTGTCGCCCTGGGCGAAGCAAAGGGTCTGGTTCGGGGATGCACTACTGAATGAGATGCTTCGCTAGGGCTCGGCAGGACCTTTGATGCAATGACTTGGACACTAGGTATCCCTGACGAAGAGTTCTACCAGCGACGCCCTGAGCGCGGCCTGCTGACCAAGAGCGAAGTGCGGGTGATTGCCCTCTCCAAGCTGCGGTTGAGACCCGACAGTGTAGTCTGGGACATCGGCGGCGGCGCAGGATCCGTCACTATCGAAGCTGCGCTGCTCACTCCCAAGGGCGCAGTCTACGTAGTGGAGCGCAACGATGAGGACTGCGAGAACATCCGGGAGAACATCAAGAAGTTTGGGACGGGCAACGTGACGCTGCTCCAGGGCAACGCGCCGGAGGGCCTGGACGCCTGGCCTAACCCTGACGCCGTTTTCGTGGGCGGGAGCGGCGGGCGCATGGGAGAGATCGTCTCCGAGAGCTGCCGGCGGCTGCAACCGGAAGGACGCATTGTGGTGGACGTGGCGACTATCGAGAACTTGTCGGAGGCCCACGAGCAAGTAAAGGCCCAGGGCTTCGAGACAGAGCTCACGCTGGTAAGTGTGGCCCGCAGCAAGAAGATAGTCGGCCTTACCCGGTTCGATGCGCTGAACCCTGTGTTCATCATCACCGGCTGGAGAGCCTGAGATTCCTCTGCGCACTGTCATTGTTGTCAACAAGATTCTACGCTTCGCTCAGAACGACGTTCTTGTATGGAATAGGCCGGGTGAAGGAGCCTTATGACTAACACTACTCTTGGCACCTTTTGGGGTGTGGGCGTTGGGCCCGGCGACCCGGAGCTGCTTACGCTCAAGGCGCACCGGCTCATCACCCAGTCGCCCGTGGTGTGCGTGCCCAAACAGGGGTTCAGCGCAGACGGCTACTCCTTCAACATCGTGAAGCGCTACCTAGACCCCTCGCGCCAGGAAGTCCTTGAGCTTATCTTCCCTATGACCAAAGACTTAGAGCGGCTGCGTCCCATCTGGGCAGAGAACGTAACGGCCATAGCTGAGCGGTTGGAGGCGGGCAAGGATTGCGTGTTCGTCACCGAGGGCGACCCCTTCCTTTACAGCACCTTCACCCCTATGTTCCGCCTGCTGCGCACCCGCCGGCCGGACCTGTCTATCAAAGTCATCCCCGGCGTCACCTCCATCAGCGCGGTCACAGCACAGACCCTCACGCCCATGGCTCACGGCGATGAGCGCATCGCCATCATCCCTGCCACCTACGGCGACGAGCGGCTACGCTCTGTCCTGGAGGAGTTCGACTCCATCGCCCTCATGAAAGTGAACAGCGTCTTCGACCAGGTGCTGGACCTGTTAGAGCAGCTCGATCTTGTTGACTGCTCCGTTTATGTAAAGAAGGCATCGGCGGAGGAAGAGGAGATCGTGCAAGACATCCGCTCCCTGCGCGGCAAGAAGCTGGAGTACCTCTCGATGCTCTTAGTCCGCAAACCTCTAGTGCTGCCCGAATGAACCTCGCACACCCTGTCATTCTGAGCAAAGCAAAAAAACCACGGCCAACGCTCCGAATGTGGAAGATGAACCACCACACACCCTGTCATTCTGAGCGCAGCGAAGAATCCACAGCCAACGCTCCGGATGGCGAATTTGTTGCCCGCGCCCCAAGCGAGTCCTCAGCATGACCAATCCAACGGCCATGCATAACTCCACCCCGCAGGTCTACTTCATCGGCGCGGGGCCGGGCGCCTTAGACTATTCCATTTACGTAAAGAAGGTATCGGCAGAAGATGAACCCCACACACCCTGTCATTCTGAGCGCAGCGAAGAATCCACCGCAAACGCTCCGGATGGCGAATTTGTTGCCCGCGCCCCAAGCGAGTCCGCAGCATGACCAATCCAACGGCCATGAGTAACTCCACCCCGCAGGTCTACTTCATCGGCGCGGGGCCGGGCGCCTTAGACTTGCTCACCGTCAAGGCAACGCGCCTCATTCGCGAGGCAGACGTCATCATCTACACCGACTCTTTGGTCAACCCTGAGATCGCCTCGCTGGCGAAGCCCGGCGCAACCATCCACCGCAGCGCCGGCCTCACGCTGGAGCAAATCTGCGACCTCATGGTAGCGGCCGCCGCCGAGGGCAAGCTCATAGCCCGCGTCCACACCGGCGACCCCAGCATCTTTGGCGCGGTGCTGGAGCAGATAGCCGTGCTGGAGCGCCACGGCATCGCCTGGGAGATCGTCCCCGGCGTGACCTCTTTCGTGGCTGCAGCCGCCGCGTTGGGCGTGGAGCTAACGGTGCCAGACATGGTGCAATCAGTTATCGTGACGCGCGTGGGCGGTCGCACGCCCATGCCTCCTAAAGAGCAGCTGGCAGACCTGGCCGCCCACCAGGCAACCATGGCCTTCTTCCTGAGTATCACCCTCATGCACAAGCTGGTGGATGGACTGCTGGAAGGCGGCTACCCGCCCGAGACGCCCGCGGCAGTGGTGCACAAGGCCTCTTGGCCCGACCAAGTATGTTGTCACCGGGACGTTGGCGGACATCGCGGACAAAGTGAAAGCGGCGGGCATCCATACCCAGTCCATCGTACTGGTGGGCGAGGCGCTCGACCCCGGCCTGCGGGCGTCGGAGGAGCACCGCTTGTCGGAGGAGCACCGCTCCCGCCTCTACGACGCCGACTTCACTCACAGCTTCCGCCGCGGCTCAGACTGGAAGCCAAGCATCGCCAGGCGGGAACCCTCACCCCAGCCCTCTCCCACAGGGAGAGGGAGCAACGCAGGGGAGCCCTGAGGGGAAATCCCCTCAGGCAGGGGGATAGGGGGATGTGCCCCCGTTATTCTGATTTTCTCTTCCCCCTCTCCCTGTTAGGGAGAGGGGGTCAGGGGGAGAGGGTATGACCTTACAAGCACCTGAACGCTACGCCATCATCACCATCACCAAGCACGGAGCCGCGCTGGGCGAGCAGTTGCACGCGCTCATGCCTGAGGCCGATTTCTTCATCAACGGCAAGTTCTCGGGGGACGCGCCCTCAGGAGCAGCCTACCCCACAACGGTGATGGACTTGATTGCGGAGGTCTTCCCTAAATACGATGGCCTTATCTTCTTCATCTCCTTGGGCGCAGTCATCCGCATGCTCACCAAGCACCTACAGGACAAGAAGGTCGATCCCGCCGTAGTAGTAGTGGACGACCGCGCCCGTTACGCCATCGCAGTGCTGTCCGGCCACCTGGGCGGCGCTAACGCGCTGACTCGCCGGGTAGCCCAGCTAATGGGCGCGGAGCCGGTCATCACCACCGCCTCTGACGTGGGTGAGACCATTGCGGTGGATATGCTGGGCCACGAGTTCGGCTGGGCTATCGAGACCGCCTCCTGGGCCAACGTGACCAAGGTGAGCGCATCGGTGGTGAACCAGGAGCCGGTGGGCGTCCTGCAGGAAACGGGCGAGCCCGGCTGGTGGCCTGCGGACAAGCCGCTGCCTCAGAACATTCGCACCTACCCAACGCTGGACGCCCTGACCGCCGCCGACCCTGCCGCTGCGCTTATCATTACCGATCGCACGCTGAGCGACGAGCACGCCGATCTCCTGAGCAAGAGCGTGATCTATCGACCGGGGAGTCTGGCCGTGGGCGTGGGCTGCACCAAAGGGACGCCGGCATCGGCGCTACGAGACGCGGTGGAGCGGACCCTAGCAGCGCAGGGGCTCTCCATGCAAAGCATCCGCGCGCTGGCTACCATCGACCTTAAGCGCGACGAGGCCGGCATCACAGAGCTGGCACAGGAGCTGCGCGTGCCTGTCGAGTACTACACGCAGGAGCAGCTAAACGGCGCGCAGGGGGCTGTGTCACCATCCGCAGCGGCGCGGCTTATCGGCGTAGCAGGCGTGTCGGAGCAAGCGTCACTCCTAGCCGCAGGCGCGGAGGAGCTGCTGGTACCCAAGCAGGTCATCGGCATGGTAACAGTAGCGATAGCGCGCCATCATTTCCAGAGCAGCCATCAAGATTAGACAAGCAGGATACTTATGACCAACTCCACACCTATGGGCAAACTTTTCATCGTGGGCTTCGGCCCCGGCAACCACGAGCACCTGACGTTCCGCGCCAAGGAGGCTATCGAGGCTTCCGACGTGGTTATCGGCTACAGCACCTACATCGACTTGGTGAAGGACCTGCTGGACGGCAAAGAGGTCCTCCCCAGCGGCATGCAGGAAGAGGTGGGCAGAGCCAAGGCCGCGGTGGAGCTGGCCAAGCAGGGGAAGACGGTCTCCGTGGTCTCCAGCGGCGACGCCGGCATCTACGGTATGGCCGGCCTTATCTATGAAGTGCTCTATGAGGAAGAAGGGACGCCGGAGAAAGACCTGCAGGTTGAGGTGGTGCCCGGTGTGACCGCTGCCAGCGCGGTGGCCTCGCTGGTAGGCGCGCCGTTAGCGCACGACTTTGCCGCTATCAGCCTCAGTGACCTGCTCACGCCCTTGGACATCATCTACAAGCGAGTGGAGGCCGCCGCCGCCGCCGATTTCGTCATTGTGCTCTACAACCCCAAGAGCGGCCGCCGCACCCAGCAGATCGAGGAAACGCAGCGGCTCATCTCCCTGCATCGAGCGCCTACTACGCCGGTGGTCATCGCCAAGAGCGTCTACCGTGAGGGCGAGAAGATTGTGCAAACGGACTTGGCCCACCTGCTGGAGCACGAGATGGGGATGCTAACCACGGTGATTATCGGCAACTCCAATACCTTCCGTTTCCGAGACATCGTAGTCACGCCCCGGGGCTACAGCAACAAGTACCCGTTGGGCAGGGACGAGGACGATCCTCAGCCAAGATCCTCGTAGCCTTCCACCGGGTCGAGGCTGGCCACGGCTCGTCGCAAACTCTCCACGCGGCTGATAATGAGCGCGGCCAGCCCGCTTATCAACGCCGCCTCCAGCAACGCCAGCGCGCCAACGGCCAGCACTGCGTCTCTGAAGAAGGCCGCGGGGTACATCATGATAAGGAAATCTCTCGCCGGGTTGAGTTGCCAGAGGTCGTTACTAAAGCTGAGGAGATGAAACAGCAAGAAGAGCTGCCGAAAGGCAATCAGTGCTCCCACGCCAGCCAGCAACACCAGTCCTCCGGTAAACAGCGCTCCCGCAAACATCGCCCGTAGCCACACCACAACGTATGCGCCCCTCCGCAGCCACAGGCCGATGCCCAGCAGCGCCAGCAGGTAGCCCCCCGACCAGTCTTCTATGACGTGCACGCGCTGGAACAACGCCTTCACGTCCCGCATATGGGCAACCTCACGCTCATTGTAGAGATCGAAGGGCTTGCCAAAGCGTTGGACGACCACGCGCAGTTCGTCATCGTTGTTCTGAAAATAGGCCCGCGTCTGCGCAGCCGCAGCCTGGAGTTCCTCAATGCTGATACTCGTGATGCTGGGAATGTCGTAGGTCGAAAAGCCGTAGGTATAGAGGGGGGCAGTAGTGGCCACTAGCCGAACGTTGAAAGTCAGCAGGAATACTGGGAGGGCAAAGATCGCTAGCGCGCCGGCAACTCGCCAAAGCGCATTCCCTAGCTGAGAGGTGATCGGTTCATCGTACATAAGCGGACATCACGTGCACGAACGGCTTGTCAGGACGTGGCCCCCGCCCTATAGTGTTCGCAACGCTATCATAGCATCGCCCAGGAGTGCCTATGCCCCTTACCATCATTGGCTTAGGTCCCGGCCCCGCAGAACTGCTGACGTTTGCCGCCCACCGCACGCTATCCGAAGCGCAAGAGGTATACCTTCGCACTGCGCGCCACCCCACTGTGGCGGAGTTGCCCGGGCACCCGGATGTACATAGCTTTGACCACCTCTATGGCACATTGCCCTCCTTTGCCGAGGTATATCACGCTATCATCCAACAGGTGTGGGACCTGGCCCAGCGACCCCAAGGCGTCCTCTACGCAGTGCCGGGCCACCCGCTCATAGCGGAGGCGACGGTGACCGGCTTGCTCGATAGATGCCACGCCACCGGCACGCCCGTTAAAGTGATAGATGGCCTGAGCTTCCTGGAGCCGGCGCTAACCGCGCTTCGGCTCGATCCCTTTTCCGCGCGGGAAGCCGCCGTGCCTGGGCTGCAACTGGTGGACGCGCTGCAGCCGGCAGTAGATCCCAGCCACGGCGCGCTCGTAGCGCAGCTCTACAGCCGTGACGTGGCTGCCCAGCTCAAGGTGGAGTTGCTGGAGCTCTACCCGGCAGAGCACCAGATTACCATCGTGGTTAACGCTGGCGGCGCCGATGAGCGTGTCCGCACGCTCCCCCTCTACGAGTTGGACCGGGAGGACGTTTTCAACCACCTGACCTGTCTCTACCTGCCGCCCCTGGCGCTGACGGCAAACACCGCGACGGTAGCCGGCCTAGCAGCCATTGTGGCGAGGCTACGCGCGCCGAACGGTTGCCCCTGGGACAGAGAACAGACACACACCAGTCTGAAGCCTTACTTGCTGGAGGAAACCTATGAAGCCATAGATGCCCTTGATAAGCAAGACATGGATGGCTTACGGGAGGAACTAGGGGACGTTCTCTTAAATATCTTGCTGCACTGCCAGATGGCCTCAGAAGAAGAGCAGTTCCAGCTACGGGACGTGGTGCGGGGCATCTCCGAAAAGATTATCCGCAGGCATCCCCATGTCTTCGGCGACCTACACCTAGCCAGCGCGCAGCAAGTGGCGCAGAATTGGGAGGCCCTCAAAGAAAAGGAGCGTCCTGAAGAGCAATCCATGCTGGAGGGCTTGCCCCGCTCTCTGCCTGCGCTAGCCTACACACGCTCGCTGCAGGAGCGGCTGGCCCAGCTACAGCTGCCAGATAGCGACGTAGCCGCCGATGTTGCCTCAATACTGGCGGAACTTGAGGGGAAGGGCACGGACGAGGCGCACCTAGCCCTTGGCGAGCGGCTCAGAGAGCTGGCGTATCGCGCTGCCGCCGCGGGGCTTAACCCGGAAGAGGCGCTGCGCCGCGCCAATGATCGCCTGAGTCAACAGGTCAGGCGTGTAGAGGGGCTGGCGCGGCAGCAGGGGTATACGCTGCAAGCCATAGACCCTGCTACACGAAAGCAACTCTGGGCTGAGGCCACAGTTGCACCCTGAGCGCATACAGCTCAGAGCTGTCTATTTAGCGAGAAGAAAGGAGAAACGTACGCCTTGGTTAAGGCTTACCCTAGCAGTGCCCTCTTCCGGTAAAGAACCGGTCAGAGACCCTGAACCTCATCTTGGTGAGGAGCTATGAGGGCCTCTAGGACACCACACTGTCCATGTAGAATGATAGAGTAGAGATTGCTCACGAAGGAGAAACAGCAATGATAGACATGTACTTAGGATCTCTGAAGAAATACGTTACCTTTAGCGGCCGTGCACGACGTCGAGAACTGTTAATATTCGCACTCGGCAACACAATCATTTACGCTTTACTGGTCTTTGTGGACGGCTTGATAGGGATAGGGGGCGCCCTAGCAGCGCTGTTCGGCCTTGGTGTGCTGCTGCCCAGCTTGACGGTTGGCGTACGCAGGCTTCACGATACAGGCCGTAGCGGCTGGTGGTTGCTTATTGGCTTAGTGCCGATCCTTGGCGCGCTAGCGCTGCTGTTCTTCTACGTACAGCCGGGCCATCCGGGCGACAACCAGCACGGTACTAATCCAAAGGAAATGGCCACAGAGTAGGTTGAGCCGGTCTGCCCAAGCGGGTGGGGGGAGCGTGGTCGGGGTGCGCGGACTCGAACCGCGGACCTCTTCGTCCCGAACGAAGCGCGCTACCAAACTGCGCCACACCCCGACGTTGTGCAGCATAGCACATGGCCTGCACGGCTGGAAGGTGCTTGACAGCCCGTCGGATGCCTTGTTAGAATCGCTACAATACCTAACTAAAGTAGTTAGGGTATCCTAATAGTAAGCGCTTTAAGCCAGACTTTACGCCCAATGTAGACAGGCAAGTCGTGGTTAAGCTAGACTAGGCCGATCTTGCCGCATAGCAAATTTGAAATGCCTGGCTTATTACACAAAGGGAGGTGGGACTGAGCAGATACAACGCTGCAACATCGCGTTGCTGAAGCAACGTAATCCACTAGCTTGTTTTCTTCGGGTTGAGATAAGACAAAGGAGTACCCAATGGCCAAGATAGTACTGGGAATTGGCACCTCGCACACCCCAATGATCAGCACGCCGCCAGAAAAATGGTTTGAGGCCGGCGAGCGCAATAAGCTGAGCAAAGAACTCCTCTCGCACAAGCACGACGGCAGCGTTGCCCCCTACGACCAGTTGCTGGAAGAGGCAGGCGGCCGTTTCGACAGCATGGTCGGGCTAGAGCAGTTCAAAGAGAACTACAACCGCCTGCAGGTTGGCGTTGCCGAGCTGGCAAAGACGATGAAGGAAATAAGCCCCGACGTAGTTGTGGTGGTTAGCGACGATCAGGACGAGATCCTCTTTGACGATAACATGCCAATGTTCAGCGTCTACTGGGGCGATACGTACCACCAGTCGGCAAGCAAAGCCGCGGACGGCACTGGTGACAACGACATGGAAGTGCCGGTGGATTCCGAGCTAGGTCTGCACCTTATCGAGCACCTCGTAGACCACGACTTCGACGTGTCTCACTCGCGCTATATGAAGGAAGAGTACGGCGGCAGCATTGGCCCGGCGGGCTATGTGTGGTGGAAGCGGGAAACGGCGCCTCGACCGAGGGGCTTTGGCCACGGTTTTAGCTTTGTAGTGAACAAGCTGCTGGACCACAAGCCTACTCCCATTATTCCTATTACCCAGAATACCTGCTACCCGCCCAATCAGCCGCGACCCAAGCGCAGCTTTATGCTGGGCAGGGCTATCCGGGATGCCATCGAATCATGGGACAGTGACAAGCGCGTTGCTGTTGTAGGCTCTGGTGGACTTAGCCACTTTGTCCTGAATGAAGATCTTGACCGATTAGCCCTTAAAGGAATGAAGGAGAAGAACGCCGAGATTCTCTGCTCCCTGCCCCGGGAACAGCTCCAGTCCGCTTCTTCTGAAATCCTCAACTGGGTGGTAGCCGCAGGCGCGGTAGATCACTTGGACATGGACATCATCGACTATGTGCCGGCGCCACGGACTGAGGGTGGAACCGGTGGCGGCTGGGGCTTCGCTCGCTGGACCTAGGAGCCAGCACCAGCCGATAAAAGGAGAACACTATGGCTAAAGTCGTACTTGGAATAGGTACGTCCCATACCCCAATGATTAGCACGCCCCCGGATTACTGGGGCGCGCATGGTGAAGCCAACGACAAACGCAATAAAGAGCTGCTCTCGCACAAGCACGACGGCAGTGTTGTCCCCTACGACCAGTTGCTGGAAGAGGCAGGTGGCCGTTTCGACAGCATGGTTACCGTTGAGCGCTTTAAGGAGAACTACGACCGTCTACAACACGGTATTAGTGAACTGGCCAAGACACTCAAAGAGGTTAACCCAGACGCCGTCATCATTGTGAGCGACGACCAGGACGAGGCGCTCTTTGAGGACAACATGCCAATGTTCCAGGTCTACTGGGGCGAGACGGCACACCTGCTTCCACGGAAGCCGCCGCCCACTGCTCCGGAGCCTACCCGGCTCTCTGCCAGCGGCTACGGCGATGTAGAGATGAACGTCCCTGTGGACACTGAGCTTGGTTTGCACCTCATCGAATACCTTGTAGACCACGACTTTGACATCGCCCACTCCCGCTACCAGCACGACGAGTACGGCGGAAACATCGGTCCGGCCGGCTACGTCTGGTGGAAGCGAGAGACCGCTCCCCGGCCCCAGGGTATGGGTCATGGATTCTCCTTCGTCATTAAGAAGCTCATGGATAACAAACCCGTGCCTATCATTCCCATCTCCCAAAACACCTGCTACCCTCCGAACCAGCCTCGCCCCAAGCGAAGCTATGAGTTCGGCAAGGCGATTGGAGATGCGGTGAACGCCTGGGATAGCGACAAGCGCATCGCCATCATCGGTTCCGGCGGTCTAAGCCACTTTGTCTTGGACGAGGAGCTGGATCGAATGGCCCTCAAGGGTATGGAGGAGAAGAACGCCGAGATCCTCTGCTCCCTGCCTCGCCAGCGGCTGCAGTCGGCCACTTCTGAAATCCTGAACTGGGTTGTGGCCTCCGCTGCGGTAGAGCACCTGGACATGGACATCATCGACTACGTGCCCTCGCCTCGCACACCTGCCGGCACCGGCGGCGGCTGGGGCTTTGCACGCTGGACGTAGTCCCTCGTTTACCACAACGAATCGATGGGGGCTTGCAGCTTGCAAGCCCCCATCAGTTGTCCCTCTCATCGGTGCTGTGGACAAATAGGACGCGTAGCGCCATAGAAGACGGGGAAAGAAGTGGCTTGACACTACCCAACAGGAACAGTACTGTTTATGTACACGCTGGATGAGCAGCAGTTCTGTTATTAATACGAGCGTATGAGGAAAAGGCCATGGCCTCCAATTACGAGCAAGAAATAGAAGAACTACTGAGCCAATTGGGGGACTTTACTCCCAAAGAAACTGGCACGCAGCGATTCCTCCGCAAGCTGCAGGCCCGAGCACGCGCATGGTGGAGGTTCCTCACCGACCTCCCCAACACCCTTGCGCCGGACCAACTGATGATTACCGCTATCATCTTTATAGCGGCCGCCTACTTCCTTCGCTTTGTGATGCCAGGAGCCGCGCGCTTTGTGGGGCTTTTCGGTATCGTCCTGCTCCTGGCTGCCTTCTACTTCTCCTTCCAGCAGCTCTTTGGGATGGGACAGAGAGAGGTGCGTTGGCGCGGCCAGCGCTTGGATGTTCCGGACGGCCAGCAGAGCTCATTAGTCCGGCTTGTCCTCTGGCTTCGACGCCAGTTCCGCAGCTACTAGACACTCCTAGGACATCCCCGGCAGTCGCAACCTGTGGCGATCGCGCCTTCTCTCCGTCATAAAAGAACGAACAAATCCCTCCCTGATTATGCGCACACCCAAGGTGGGCAACGCATTGCCTCCCAGGAACGCATCATCACCTGCAGCTCTTACAGCAAGGGCATCCACATGGGTATTGCAGTTTCGTTCAATAGGGTTGGAGAATTGATTACGAGAAGGAGGATTCGATGGTAGCACTAAAGAAATTGAGTCGCGGCCTATTTGATCGGTGTCGCCGTGGTGGTTGCGGTGTACTTCATTATCAACACGGTCCTCGCCGCGTCTTTCGGCTTCGACGCAGCGTCTGGATGGTACGTCCTAGACGTGCTGATGCTCACAGGGCTCGTCCTTGCCCTAGTGTTCAACTTCGCAGCCAAGCGGGACGCAAGAGGGCCTGCCCCCTCCGAGGCTGTCACTCGCCAATACCTAGAAGTCAACGTGCTCTTCTACTCAACGGTTGCCATCACAATCCTGTTTCTCCATAACTGGCTCGCGTTCTTGGCCCTTGGCCCGGACAGTCTCGACGGCAACCATCAGGCAGGGGTGATCTGGGCAGTAGTGGACACGCTGCTGCCGATTACGCTGGGTATTACAGGATGTCACCTCTGGCGCGAGACCACCGAGTCCTGAGTCGGTTCGTCCACCTAGGACGCGATGCGCCGGCAATCAATAGAGGTCTCGCGCCTCAACTATCGAACCCAGCTTGGCTTCGGCGACTTTCCGCGTCTTAGGCGAGAGCGCCTTGAGATTAGTAGAAGCACCTTCCAGTTCCACTACCTATTCAATAAAGGTTCGCCCTCCACTCCCGCTATAGCGGCAGCCCTTCTCTTCTGCTAGCATGGCGGGCAATCGAGGATTACACCAATGAATAGGAACGATGCTCAAGATGAGGATGCGCAGGTCCCGGGCGATGGCCTAGGGCCAGTCGAACTGTTCGCACGTGAGGACGAAAGCCAGGATGAGTACTTCTACGAGTATGCCCGAAAGCTAGTGCACATAGATGACGAAGCGATCCGGGCGGCCTCTCTGCTCTACGGTGAACTGCTTCCGCCCACCGGCAGAATCCTGGATTTCATGAGCAGCTGGCGCTCACACTTACCGCTAGAGTACAGGCCGGAAGAGGTCGTCGGTTTAGGCATGAACGCCGATGAGATGGCAGACAATCCTCAGCTCACTTCATTCCTCGTCCGAGACGTCAATCGTGAGCCGAGCCTCCCCTTCCCAGACGACCACTTTGGCGGCGCCATCTGCACGGTCTCTATCCAATACCTAGTGCACCCACTACGCATATTTCAAGAGGTGCATCGCGCGCTGCGACCGGGCAGCCCCTTCATCCTCACCTTCTCCAACCGCTGCTTCCCTACCAAAGCCATTGCGCTATGGCGGGGCACTAACGACGCCCAGCACGTAGAGATAGTCCGGAAGTACTTCCAGGCGTCCGCAGCCTGGGAAAATGTCCAATCCGCCGACCGCTCACCGGGGCCTCTCAGCGACCCCTTGTACGCGGTCTGGGGCTACAAGACCAGCTAAACACCTACTTGCGCGGGCTGGCGGCAGATGGAGCGGCGAGGCTTAGGGCGTTAGGTTGAGGAACGCCTGCAGTGCTGGTGTGCTTCCGATCTCCGTTCTCGTCCGCACCACAACGATGGTGTTCTCGTTCCACCACACCGCCCGACGCGCTGGGGCTACGCGGTTACCCGTAGGCACTATGGCATACAGATTAGTAACATCCCACTCTTGCTTTACACCACCCGGGTCCGGGTAGATAAACACTGAGAGCTCCTGCTCGTCAGTGCCGCGAGCCAGCTTCATCTCCCGCGGCTGCACACTGAACCCCGTAAAGCCGGCCGACTGGCCTACAGCGGTTACCGTATACCCTGCTGCGCTCCACGCCTGCTGCAGGTTCTCCAGCGCAATCTTTGTGCCCGCAGGAAGGGGTGCAGGACTCGCCGTTCGAGTAGCTCCGGTCACGGGACTGCTTGGAGCCGGGACCGACGTGTTGGTGGGAGGTGCGACAGTAGGCGGGGCTTCAGTTGGGGAAGGAGTGCTGCCAGTAGTCGCAACTGGGGTCCTTATGATGGGCTCGGGTGTCTCCTCTATTTCGTCGCTAGCGCAGGCGGCGGCAAAGAGCGCTACTGCCAGCACTAGCGCAAGGGAAAGGAGACGGCGCTTCAATCTCCAGGTCGTTGTAGTAGGCATGCGTGACTCCTGTGCGGGCTGCAATGCAGCCTAGTATTGATTGAGCTATAGCGAACTGGCGAGCGCGATTAAGGGCAATGAAAGATAACTAAACAGTAAAACGTGCGCTGTTAGGTTCTGTTTCGCGGCCTGCTTCGCACGTAACACCCACCCGTGACACCGACGAAGGTGAAGGGAATGGCTCCACTAGGCAGCGCGCCGGCGGAGGTTGCACGTAACGAAAGCAGTAGTGTACGCCTGGACTGAGCGCGGTTGACTAGCCCAAGAGGCCAGGCGTACAGTAGTGCACTCCCATTGGGGCTCAACGGAAGTGCTGGGTACCACCCAATAGAAGATTCCGGTTAGAGGGGGCTGGGTAATGGACGCGAGTATCCTGCTGGCTGACAGGGTAAACAGCCTGACGAAGCCTATGCATGTTCTTGCTCATTACCGTCGCGCCATCGTGACGGTGGGGATAGCTATCCTAACGCTCGGACTCCTCCTGGCCCGGCCCGCCATAACCCACGCGGCGGGAGTCGAAGAGGAGACGCAGTTCATCCTCAATACCTTCGCGTTCCTGGTATGGGGCGCACTGGTGATGTGGATGTGCGCCGGGTTCACGATGCTCGAGGCAGGCTCAGTGCGCACCAAGAACGCCTCCATGATCTGCCTGAAGAACATCGGCCTCTACTCCATTGCCGGACTTGCTTACTTCTTCATCGGTTACAACTTAATGTACGTCGGGGTTGGAAGAGAACTGAGCCTATTGGGCATCGACCTTGGAGGCCTGATCGGCTCAGTCAAGCTATTCTACGGACCGTCGGCCGATGAGATCGCCTTGCTGGCTGGGCAGGCGAACGCCGACGCGGTGGCCCGGGTGGTGGAGAGCGGAAGGGCCACCATGTCCGACTGGTTCTTCCAAATGGTCTTCGTGGCGACCACCGCCTCGATTGTGTCCGGAGCCATAGCCGAGCGGATAAAGCTATGGCCGTTCTTGCTGTTCACGCTGATCCTAACCGCGTTCATCTACCCAATCGTAGGCGCGTGGACGTGGGGCGGCGGATGGCTCACCGAGCTTGGCTTCACGGACTTTGCCGGCTCGACCATTGTGCACGGCACCGGCGGCTGGGCGGCCCTCGCGGGCGTTATGGTCGTCGGGCCCAGGCTCGGCAAGTACCGCAGCGACGGCAGTATGCGATCAACGCCTCCCTCCAACGTGCTGGTGGTGACCTTGGGCATCTTCATCCTGTGGTTGGGCTGGTTCGGCTTCAACGGCGGTTCGCAACTGGCGCTGGGAAGCGCAGCGGACGCGGTGGCGATGAGCATCGTGCTGGTCAACACCAACCTAGCAGCCGCGGCCGGCGTCTTGGCAGCCTTCATCGTCTCACGTCCTATCTTTGGGCGCATGGAGCTGTTCGCCGCCCTAAACGGCGCTATCGCGGGCCTTGTCGCGATCACTGCCGGCCCCTTCATCGTTGACCACTCTTGGGCTGTCCTCATCGGCGCCGTCGGCGGTGTCATCTGCACGGGGGCGATCAAGCTCTTGCAGGTAATCAAGCTGGACGACGTCGTAGGGGCGATTCCGGCCCACCTGTTCGCCGGCGTCTGGGGGACCCTTGCGGCCAGTATCGCCGCCGGCGGCCTGTTCCACATCCAGTTACTCGGTATAGTGGTAGTCGGCGTGTTCACGTTCGGAACCTCGTGGTTGCTGTGGCGCGCGCTGGACGCTACTCTGGGCTTACGGGTGTCGCGCCAAGTCGAACGCTTGGGCCAGGACGCCGGAGAGCTTGGGATAGAGTCCTATCCCGAATTCGTGCTCATGCCGGAAGAACTGGACGAGGAAGACTAGCCGCGCGCTCACTGTAGGCTTGGATACGCTTCCGCCAGCGTTTGGGGAAGCGGCTAGGTACGTTAGGATTTCAATAAACACGTGCGGAACAGTGGCTGAAGAGTTCATAGTCAGGGTTGCGGCCAGCCCCGCAGACATTGCGGGCGCGCGAGCGGTGCGTCTGCGCGTCTTTGTGGAGGAGCAGGGCGTCTCCCCCGCAGAAGAGTACGATGAGCTGGACGCGGTAGCTACTCATGCGGTTGCGCTCTACAGGGGCGAGGTTATCGGCACCGCCCGCCTGTTGGAGCAAGCGCCGGGGATGGGGCGCATCGGTCGCATGGCGGTGGACATCCCGTGGCGGCGTCGGGGCGTGGGCAGCAGGCTCCTCGTCCTCATGGAGTCGCAGGCAAGAGAACGGGGCTATGCTCAGGTCATGCTCCATGCGCAGACCGCCGTGCAGGAGTTTTACGCCAAGCAGGGCTACGCGCCGGCGGGAGAACTGTTCCTGGAAGCTGGCATTGAACACATCACCATGACGCGCACACTATAGGATGGAGTAGAGCTATGGACTTAGAACTTGCGGGTAAGACCGCCGTAGTAGCGGGCGGCAGCAGAGGCATCGGCAAAGCGGTAGCCCGGGTATTGGGCCAGGAAGGAGTAGATGTCGCGCTGGTGGCACGCACCAGGGAACCCCTGGAGGCCACCGCTGCGGAGCTGCACGCGGAGACCGGTCGCCGCTTCATCGCCGTACCGGCCGACACCACCGACGACGCTTCCATGAAGCACATGGCGGAGGAAGTGGCCGCCGCCTTCGGCCATATCGATATCCTGGTCAACTCCGCGGCAACGCGAGGGAGCTCGGCTCCCAATCGCGGTCTCCCCGGCGTCAGCGATGAGTGGTTCTGGCCGGATATGAACACCAAGGTCATGGGCTACTTACGCTGTGCTCGAGAGATCGCGCCCTACATGCAGCGGCAGAAGTGGGGCAGGATCATCAACATCAGCGGTCTGGCGGCGCGCAGCTCAGGAAACATGATCGGGTCCATACGCAACGTGGCCGTAGTGTCCCTGACCAAGTGCTTGGCCGACGAGCTGGGCCCGGACGGCATCAACGTCACGGTGGTGCACCCAGGCCTTGTGAGGACTGAGCAGTGGCCGCAGCGCGTGGCCGACACCGCTCGGCAACTGGGAGTCAGCGAAGCCGAAGCAGAGGATCATATGGTCAACAACGCCCTGCGCCGCATCATAGACGCGAACGACATCGCGAACGTGGTGGCTTTCCTGGCTTCCCCTAAGGCGGTCTCCATCAACGGCGACGTCATTGCCGCGGCCGGCGGAGCAGGCCATTCCATCTACTACTAGCTAATCACAGAACTAAAAAGCGCCCCCTCTCACTGGGGGCGCTTTTCATTCGTAAGATAGCTCGCTCAGGACTGGCTGGCAACGAGGGTAGGTTGCTGCTCCCTCCGCTCCTTGATGAGCAGCGGCGGCACCGCCAGCACCAGCGCCACCACCGCAAGGAACATCACCCCGCCGACGAGTGAGCCGCTGGCGTCATAGACCCGTCCTAGAAGGAAGGGCCCGCCAAACCCGCCTATCTCCGCCACGCTGAAGTAGAGGCCTGCCGCCATCCCCATGCGTTGTGGGCCCACTATGGGTGTCTCCATCAGAATAAGCATCAGTGCGGGCATGATGCAGGAGTTCACGAACCCCATCATCGCTAGGCCGAAGAAGAGGGGCACACCGGTGGTCTGACTAAGCAACACTAATGAGATGCCCCACATTACCAGCAGCACCGAGGTAGCCTTGGCGCGGTGGCCCGCCACAATAATACGTGGCAGGGTCAGCAGTCCCACAATGCCCACCAGGCTCGGTACTGCAGCCCAGAAGCCGGCCTCGTCGGGAGCCATGCCGTTAGATTGGAGCAGGCTGGGCAGCCAGGTAAAGAGCCCATGAGATACGGCAAAGGTGCCTATTGCCAACACAAGGATCATCTGGACATTCCGCTCCCGCACAATCTCGCTAATGACGCCCCACGGGCTCTGGGCCATCCCCGCAAACTGTCTAGCGGCAGCAGAAGCTTGCGCGGACGTAGTATCCGGCTCTCTGGAGAGCACCCACCAGGCCACAGCAGTAAAGAAGGCGAGTACGCCTAGTGCCATAAAGGTCTCCCGCCAACCGCCGGTGAGCGGCACAAAGATGCTGTTAGCGCCGGCCAAGATGGTAACGGTGCCCAGGATGGGTGCGGTGGAGTAGATGCCTGTGGCTAATCCCCGCTCCTTGGAGCCGAACCACATCGACACCATCTTGGGCGACCCAATAGAGATCGTGGGACCGCCAACGCCGAACATTGCCACGGCCAAGAAGAGCGTGGGAAAGCCGCCGGCGAACGCGCGGAGGAAGGCGGAAACCACTATCAGCAATACGCCTATGCCCAAGGCTCGCCGCAGGCCAATCTTATCGATTAATGTGCCCGCTATGGGCGCTGTGGCAATGTACATGAGCTGCCATGCGCCTAGCACTATGCCCATCTCCGTAAAGCTGACATCCAGGTCGCCTTTGATGGAGGTGACCAGCGGCGCTACTGAGGCGCTGATCATGCCGAAGACGGCATAGATCAGCCAGATGAGCCCGAGCATCACCCAGCGATAGGACTGCCCCGTTATCGGTGGGGCGGTATTTGTCTCGTTCGTCTGCTGCAAGAGGTCGCTCCCTCGGTTATCGCCTTTGCCTAACAGAAAAGCCCCACCGGGAGGGGGGAGCTCTTCATGATCTGCCCATAAATGCCGGTTGCACCTGCGCCTATCGCGCACAAAGGGTAGAGGTCAGGCTCAGCACCACAAAAGCAATCGAGAATCCGTAAGCGTCCATGAGAAGTCCCGTTACGCAAGCCCACAACAGTGCTGAGAAGAATCCCGGGGAAAGTACACGTCTAGGGAACGTTCCTGTCCTGCTCAGCGCCGCGTATGCCGCGATTGCCTGAGTAAGCGTACCACGAGAGTAGCTGAACACGCCATAGAGAAAGCGAAAGAGGGGCAGTACTGCCAAGCGCTACAGACGCTCTTGATAGCCTTGTCTAACAGCTACTAACGATTGGTGTACTCTTGTGACATCACACCGACAATCATCTCCATCAGGACAAGAGCCATGATGGCAACAGGTCAGCCTTCCTGAGACCAACAGTATGACGACGCCCGTGTCTGCCAACGCTACCGACTGGTGCGCCGCGCCTCCACAACCGCTGCTGCTCCAAGGCATCGCCGAGTTCAACCGCGGCGAGTACTACGCCTGCCACGAAACCCTCGAGCAGGTTTGGATGCCTGAAACCCCGCCCTTCAAGGAGTTCTACCAGGGTATCATTCAGATCGGCGTGGGGCTTTATCATTTGGAACAAGGCAACTACGCGGGCGCTCGAAGCCTGCTCGAGCGGGGGTTACGCCGCCTGTTGCCCTTTGCGCCGGTCTGCCACCAGGTAGACGTTTCCGCGTTCGCGGCCGCCACAGAAGCCTGCATAAGGGAACTCACGACCCTTGGCCCCGGTGACTTCCGTTCCCTCACCAGCGACCGTTACCCCAAGATTACGGTGCACGCATCCTAACCGCAGCGGCGCGCCTAAAGGGCCGTCAGCACCATCCCTATCACGGTCAGCAACGTGCCGATAACCAGCTTTGGGGTGATGCGTTCCTTCAAGAAGACTACCGCCAGCACCGCTGCGAACAGAGGCGAGGTGGATGAGAGCACCGCAGCCTTTCCTGCGCCGGCTGCTTGGATGGCGGTTAGAATAAACAGGTTGCCCATGCCTAGGCCAATCAGCCCGGAAAGAACCAGCAACCCCGCGGTCCGCTTGGGGTAGACCATGGTCCTCCAACCGAATCGGGAGAAGGCAATCAGGTTCAGCGCCAGCGCCGCCACGGTCAACCGCACCGTACTCGCTACCAGCACATCCATGCCTACTAAGAGCACTCGCAGCGCCACCGCGTTCAGCCCCCAGCACACTGCCGCCACCCCTGCAAAGAAAAGACCCTGCCTTATGAGAGGCGGCGGGAGGTGGGGCGCCGGCAGGGCCTGCTCTGTATGGCCGCTGATACTCACCTCGGTGACCTGAGAGACGAGCCAAATACCCACCAAGATGACGGCTGCCCCCGCCCACTGACGATAGGTTACGGGCTCTCCCAGGACCAGCGCGCCCGCTGCCAGTGCAATAATGAAAAAGCCCGCGTTGGAGATGGTGAAGGCGCGCGCCAGCCCAAGGTGAGTCAGGCTGTGCACATAGGCAGTCTCGCCGGCGGCAAGGCCAAAAAGAGCGGTGAACGCTAGGGCCAGCACCCGGCCAAGGGGCAGCGCAAAGACCTCGTCTATGCGACCGGTGATGAAAGAAACGCCCCAGAAAGCAATGAACACTACCACAAACTGGAGTGCGGTGATGCGGAGCGCCACTAATTCGCGCGTGATTGGGCGTAGGATTAAGCCTTCAAGGGCCCAGACAAATGCCGCCCCTATAGCGCTCAACTCTCCAAATAGCATGCGCCCACGCTAAAGTATCAAAGAGGAGTGGTCAATCTCCCAATTGGCCTGCGCCTCTTCCTCTGGTATCCTCTAACTAGACATGTGCATTCTTGCAGAAGGAGCTATCCGGTGAAGGTAGGCATTATCAATGTGACGGGCTATGCAGGGATGGAGTTGGCGCGCCTGCTCTACCGTCATCCCGAAGTGGAGCTTACCAGCGTCACCGGACGCAGCGCGGCGGGCAAGTCTCTGGGCGCCGTCCTGCCCCACCTGGCCGACATCAAACTGACCGTGACGGAGGACCTGACCGAGGCCATCGATCTAGCGTTTTCTGCGCTGCCTCAGGTAGCCAGCGCGCAGGTGGCCGCTCCGCTGATAAAGCAGGGCGTAAAGGTAGTGGACATCAGCGCGGACTTCCGCCTGAAGGACCCCGCCGAGTACGAGCTGTGGTACAAGGCCGTGCACCCCGCGCCGGAGCTGCTGCCCCAGGCCGTCTACGGCCTCACGGAGTGGTACCGGCCGCAGGTAGCCCAGGCAGACCTCATCGCTAACCCTGGCTGCTATCCCACCAGCGCGCTGCTGGCCCTGGGCCCCGCCGTTAAAGCAGGCATCATCAGCGAAGACATCATTGTGGACAGCAAGTCCGGCGTGTCCGGCGCAGGCCGCGGGCTGGACCTCCTCTATCACTACTCGGAAGCTAACGAGAACCTCCTGGCCTACGGTCTCAGCGGCCATAGGCATTTGCCGGAGATGACCCAGGAAATGCGCACCTACGCCCCCGGCTTTGACCCGAAGATTACCTTCGTCCCCCACCTGGTGCCCATGACCCGCGGCATCCTCAGCACCTGCTACGCGCCCCTCCTCGACGGCAAGGTGGCCGCCGGCGACAAGGCCAAGGAGGAAGTACGCCAGCTCTATGAAGACGCTTATCGCGACGAACCCTTTGTGCGGGTAGTTGACCAGCCACCCCACACCAAGCACACTTGGGCCAATAACTACTGCCTCGTCTACCCCTATGTGGACACTCGCACCCGCCGGCTGGTGGTAATAAGCGTGCTGGACAACTTGGTGAAGGGCGCAGCTGGGCAGGCTATCCAGAACATGAACCTCATGTCCGGCTTCCCGGAGCAAATGGGCATCGATGCCCTGGCAGCCTACCCTTAGGCCTTTCGCTGAGACGCTGCCTCCTCTCACTGCCCGCAGGCACCTGACGTTTGACGTGCGTAAAGAGCCGCGTCTATAGTGAGTCTCTATAGTATTGCAACGCCTTTAATGAACCAGATACCGAACGGCACCATTACCAGCCCTCAGGGTTTCCGCGCAGGCGCTACCTACGCGGGCATCCAGTTGCCTAATCCTGGCCAGCTCGACCTTGGCGCGGTCTATTCTGAGGAACCCGCAGCCGTAGCAGGGGTGTTTACCACCAACAAGTTCCGGGCTCCCAGCGTGCTCTGGTGCAAGGAACGAGTGTATGAGGGCCGTGCACGCGCCTACATTGTGAACGCCGGCAATGCCAACGCCGGCACTGGCACACAGGGTATGGATGCGACCATTCAGACGGCGGCCTGGGGCGGCGAAAAGCTTGGCCTGCCTGCCGACAATGTGTTGGTGTGCAGCACCGGCGTTATTGGCGTGCAGCTCCCCATCGATCTCATGGAAAAGGGTATCCGGGCGCTACAGCTCTCAAAGGACGGCGGCCACGATTTTGCCCGCGCCATTATGACCACGGACACCTTCCCCAAAGAGGTGGCGGCATCGGTGCCCTTCACCAACGGGATGGGAATCATCGGCGGTGTGGCAAAGGGATCGGGCATGATCCACCCCAACATGGCTACCCTCCTCTCATTCCTCACCACCGATCTCGCGGTGGAGCCGAGCTTTCTCACCACTAGCCTTAGGAAGGCCGTAGACCGCTCCTTCAACATGATTACGGTTGATGGCGATAACAGCACCAACGACTCCCTGCTGATTCTGGCCAACGGCATGGCCGGCAACAATGCCATCGGCACAAGCTCACCCCTGGCCGAGTCCTTCCAGGACGCGCTGGAAGAGGTCTGCATCTATCTGGCTAAGTGCGTTGCGAGAGACGGCGAGGGCGCAACCAAGCTCATAGAGGTCCAGGTTGAGGGCGCAACCGCGCTCTCCGACGCACGTCTCATCGCCCGCACTGTAGCCGGCTCCTTGCTCGTGAAGTCGGCGGTTTACGGCAACGACCCTAACTGGGGCCGCGTGCTGGCCGCGGCCGGACGCGCGGGCGCGCCCCTCGATCAAGAGAAGGTGGATGTCTTTCTTGGATCGGTCTGCCTTATGCGCAACGGCCAGCCGCAACCCTTCGAGCATGAAGAAGCGCAGCGCGTCATCAGCCAGAAAGAGGTGGTCTTCCGGCTGGACCTGCACCTTGGCAGCGCCCAAGCTACCGGCTGGGGCTGCGATCTCACAGAAGGGTATGTCCATATCAATGCCCACTACACCACTTAGCACTCAGGCGCAGGCGGTCGCGGTTGCAAGCTAAGACCGACCTTATGTCCAGCCTTGTCGTGAAGATTGGGGGCAGCACCCTGGGCGCGCACGATACCACCCTGGAGGACATCGTGGAGTTGCAGCGCCGGGGCACCCCGCCCGTAGTGGTACACGGCGGCGGCGCGCTCATTACTCAGTGGCTGGAACTGCACCAAATCCCTACCCAGTTCCTACGCGGCCTGCGCGTCACAGATGCGGATGGCTTGCAGGTGGTTGCCGCAGTGCTGGCAGGCCTGGTCAACAAAGAGCTTGTGGCCGCATTGCAGGCGTTGGGCGGCAAGGCTATCGGCCTGAGCGGTGTGGACGGCGGCCTCATCCAGGGGCGCGCGCTGGACCCGCAGCTGGGCTATGTGGGCGAAGTAACTAAGATTAACCTGGAACCATTGCACGCCGTAATGAGCCAGGGCTACGTGCCCGTAATCTCTTCAATTGCTTTGGATGCCAACGTGCAGCCAGGCGGCGGGCCTATGCTGCTGAATTGCAATGCAGACACCGTCGCCGGCGAGCTAGCTGCTGCTCTCCACGCTGAAAAGCTGGCCTTCCTCACCGACGTGCCGGGCATCCTCAATGGCAGCGGCCAGGTGCTCAGCGAGCTCACGACGTCCCAGGCGCAGGAGCTTATCCAAAGCGGTACGGCGTCCGGCGGCATGATCCCCAAGCTAGAAGCCTGCCTGCGTGCGCGGGAGGCCGGCACAATAAGCTATATAGTAGATGGGAGAGAACCCCACACAGTACTATCTGTCTTAGCAGCCGGCATGGCCGGCACCAGGGTCTGGTAAACAGGAGGAACATTCGTTGAAATTACCATTCAAGCTATTTACTCGTGGGGAGAGCTTAGGTCCGCCGCCTCCACCGTTCCAGGTGGGCGACGATACGCAGCCGCAGCCGCAGCCCCAGCGGAACCAGAAGTGGGTCATCCTTATCGGCCTGGCGCTGCTGCTTGTGGTTGCAGGTGGAGGCGCCAAAGAGCTCTTCACGGACTGGCTCTGGTTCGAAAGTGTATCGTACACCTCTGTCTTTCTAACTATTCTTACCTCCCGGATTGGGCTCTTCCTCGTAGGTGCCCTTGCCTTCTTCGTTTTTGTGATCATCAACGTCTTCATTGCCAACCTGCTGGCGCCTCGACCGGACATGCCGGGCCTGTCCGGTGAGGAGCGGCGCCTCGCCAACCGCATGATCACTATCGTGACCTTGGGTATTGCGCTATTCCTCTCCTTTGTGTTCGGCTCCCTATTATCGAATGAATGGCGTCCGATCCTGGCCTTTATGTACGCAGTGCCCTTTGGCTCCACGGACCCCATCTTCAACCAAGACGTTGGCTTTTACGTGTTCTCCATGCCAGTGTTCCGCTTCCTCCAAACCTTGGGGCTCGGCGCTATAGCAGCGACGATGGTAGGAAGCCTGGCCGTCTACGGGCTTTCGATGGCCTTCCGCGGCAGTCTACCCAGGCCGCGCATTGTGCGCGCCCACATTTCAATCCTGGGCATGGGCATCCTGCTCCTGATTGCTGGCGGCTACTGGCTAGACCGCTACGATCTTATGCTTTCCGCAGAAGGCATTGTCTTTGGCCCTGGTTACACGGACATGAACGCCCGCTTACCGGCATACACCGTCCTGGCAGGATTGGCGGCGCTTTCTGCCCTTCTGCTCGGCATCAACATCTTCTTGCGCGGCATTCGCGTGCCCCTCGTCGCCGTGGGCCTCTGGGTTATGGTGGCCGCAATCGGCGGGAACGCCTACCCGGAGTTCGTACAGCGCATCCAGGTAGAGCCGAACGAGCTCGCGCGGGAACGCCCGTACCTGGAGAACAACATTCTGTTCACCCGCAGCGCCTTTGGCCTTGACCGCATAGAGGAGGTCGACTACCCCGGCGAAGACCAGCCGACGACCCAGGACATCCTCGACAATCCGCAGACGATCCAGAACATCCGCCTGTGGGACCATGAACCGCTGAAGGCAACCTACGACCAGATCCAGTCCATCCGGCGTTATTACGAGTTCTACGACGTGGACATCGACCGCTATAACCTTGGCGGCGATTACCGTCAGGTGATGATCTCCGCCCGGGAGCTCTCTCCTGAGCGCATCAGCTTAGAGGGTGAAGCCGTCACTTGGGTAAACCAGCGGCTAAAGTTCACCCACGGCTACGGTATAACCCTGAGCCCCGTGAATGAAATCATTGGAGAGGGGTTGCCGAACCTCTGGGTTAAAAATCTCCCCCCGGTGAGTTCTCCTCCTATTCCGGAGCTGAATATCACCCAGCCTGAGATCTATTTCGGTGAGCTGACTTTGGACTGGGTCATCGTAAACACCGACGAGGAAGAGGTAGACTACGCCTCTGAGACCGAGATTAAGTACGCCCGCTACGCCGGTTCAGGCGGTGTAGTGCTCGACTCGATATTCAAGCGGGCGATCTACGCCTGGCAAATGACCGACCCCAACATCCTGCTGACCGGTCTGCGGGAAGACAGTCAGATCCTCTACTACCGCACGGTCCAGGAGCGGGTCAACCACATCACTCCTTTCCTGATGCTAGACGGAGACCCCTACATCGTCATTGATGGAGGGAAACTGTTTTACGTGCAAGACGCCTACACCACTTCAGACCGTTACCCCTATTCGGAGCTCTTTAACGATGACTTTAACTACATTCGAAACAGCGTGAAAGCAGTAATGGATGCCTACGAAGGCACCGTCCAGTACTACATCTCTGATCCCTCAGACCCCATTATTCAGACTTACAGCCGCATCTTCCCCGGGCTCTTCAAGCCGCTAGAGGAGATGTCGGCGGATTTACGGTTCCATGTCCGTTACCCAGAGGACTTCTTCAATGTCCAGGCGGATATGTACCAGATCTACCATATGCAGGACCCCCAGGTCTTCTACAACAAAGAAGATGCCTACGACCGCCCCTTGGAGCTGTATCTGGACAGCGAAAAGCCAATGGACGCGTACTACGTGATCATGCGCCTTGCCGGCGAGTCCACTTCCGAGTTCATGCTCATCCTGCCCTTCACGCCGGTGAACAAGAACAACACCAACGCATGGCTGGCGGGCCGCTCGGATGGAGAGAACTATGGCAAGCTCCTCGCGTTTACCTTCCCCAAGGAACGGCTTATCTTTGGGCCTAGGCAGGTGGAATCCCGCATTGACCAGGACGCCGCCATCTCCGCGCAGTTCGCCCTCTGGAACCAGTCGGGTTCCCGTGTGCTGCGGGGCAACCTGCTCTTCGTGCCCATCGCAGACTCCTACCTCTACGTAGAACCCATCTACCTGCAATCGGCGCAGAGCCAGCTCCCTGAGCTCAAACGAGTCATTGTGGCTGCTGGCAGCCGCATCGCAATGGAAGAGAACCTAGACAAATCCCTTGTGCAGATATTCGGGCCTGAGGTGCTAGGGCCAGCTGGAGGCGGCACACGACCACCCGCGGTGACGCAACCGCAGACGCCGTCTACCACACAACCAACGACCACTACGCCTACAACGCAGACGTCTGCCCAAGAGATAGCAAACCTGGCACGCCAGGCGGATGAGATCTATGCCGGCGCCTTGGAGCAGCAACGTTCCGGCGACTGGACCGCCTACGGCGAGTCCCTTAAGGAATTAGAAGCCATCTTGAAGCAAATGGTAGAATTAGCCCAATAGGATTAGCTGGTGAGGGAAGCATATGAGCACCTGGATTGAGCGCGCTGATTCCGTCTTTATGGCCACCGGCGGACGCCGTCTTAAGCGCACCATGGTGCGCGGCTCCGGCGCGCGCCTCTGGGACGAGGACGGGAAGTCCTACCTGGACTTCATCGGAGGCTGGGCTGTCACCAACCTGGGCCACAGCCACCCCGTCATTGTGGAGGCGCTCCAACAACAGGCGGAAACCCTCATCATCACCTCCAACGATCTCTACACTGTCCCGCAGATAGAGCTGGCCGAGCTGCTGGTGCAGCGCTCATGCCTAGACCGCGCGTTTTTCTCCAACAGCGGTTCAGAGGCAAACGAGGGCGCGGTAAAGCTAGCTCGCAAGTGGGGCAAGCTCCACCGCAATGGCGCATACGAGATCATTACAACGGACCACTCCTTTCACGGCCGCACCCTCAGCATGGTCTCCGCCACGGGCAAGCCGGAGGGGCGCGTGCCCTACGAGCCGGTCCCCGCAGGCTTTGTGAACGTGCCCTTTGACGACATCGACGTCATTAAACGCGCCACCACAGACAACACCGTCGCCATCATGTTAGAGCCGATACAAGGGGAAGGCGGCGTCAACGTGCCGCACCCGGAGTACCTGCAGCAGGTGCGGGAATGGTGCGACGAGCAGGGGCTGCTGCTCATACTGGACGAGGTGCAGACCGGTTTCGGCCGCCTTGGCAGCCTCTTCGGCTACGAGACTTTCGGTGTGGAGCCGGACGTAATGACTCTGGCAAAAGGTCTCGGCGGCGGTGTCCCCATCTCCGCCATCCTGGCCAAGGACAGCGCGTCTGTCTTTACTCCCGGCGACCACGGCACCACCTTTGGCGGCAACCCCCTGGTGTGCGCCACCGCGCTTGCGTCCCTCCGCTACATCATAGACCACGATGTGCCGGGCAACGCCAGGCAGGTAGGAGACCACCTAGTAGCTAAGCTAAAGGGTCTGCAAGCGGAGTCTCGCGGCCTTATCAAAGAGGTGCGCGGGCGCGGCCTCCTGGTGGGGGTGGAGCTTACCCAGAACCGCGCCATGGAGATTGTCACCAACTCCCTGAACAACGGGCTGATGCTGAACCCGGCGAACGATAACACCCTCCGCTTCATGCCGTCGCTCATCATTACAGAACAGGATGTGGATGAGGCCGTGGGCATTCTGGGAAGCGTCATCGCCGAGCTGCCGGCTTCGTAAGCCGGGTATGCCAAAAGTCCCCACGGGCGATCTCGCTCTCTTCTACCGTGAGATTGGAGAAGGCGCGCCGGTGCTCCTCATCCCAGGTCTTGGCAGCGACCACACGGCCTGGGGCCAGCTCTCCCTCGCGCTGCAAGATCGCTATCGCTGTATTAGCGTAGACAATCGGGACGTGGGCCGTTCAGACCGCGCCGCAGGAGCCTATACTATCCGTGACATGGCGCGGGACACCGCTGGGCTCATGGATGCCTTGGACATCTCGAGTGCCCACGTGATCGGTTGGTCCATGGGCGGCGCAATCGCTCAGGAGCTAGCGCTGGAGCAGCCGGACCGGGTGCAGAGCCTAGCGCTGGTAGCAACCTACCACGAGGGTGATGGGCGGGCAGACCAGCGCTTTGGCGCAATGGCAGAGGTGCGCCGCACTATGGGACGTGAGTCCTACCTCCGGCTGGCCTATCCTTGGAGCTTCACCTTTCGGGCCTACCAGCAGCCGGACTTCATCGAGAGTCTGCAACGGCAGGCGTTGAGCAGCCAGTTCCCGCAGGAGCAGGATGCTTTCGAGCGGCAGATGGAGGCCACCCTGCGGCATAATACAAGGGGACGTCTGGAAGGGATCCGCTGCCCAACACTAGTGGTGGTAGGCGAAGAGGACATATTGACACCCTTGGAACGCTTTGCCCGGCCCATGACCCAGGAAATAAGGGGGGCGCAGCTTTCGGTTATCCCCCAGGCGGGCCACGGTCTGCTCTGGGAGCAACCGGAGGCGACCATCCAGGCGATAACCCAGTTCTTAGATCAAACGTAACCAAGTAGACCACGGCGCTCCCAAACCGTAAGAGCGCTCACATAGTTAAGCGTGGCCAAGAAAGGAGCGCGGTGGCTAATAAAGTAGTGCTTGCCTATAGCGGAGGCTTGGATACCTCCGTCATCATCCGCTGGCTGCAGGAGGAGCGAGGGCTGGACGTGATAGCTCTCACCATAGACCTGGGAAGCCAGCCCCGTTTGCAGGAGATCCAGGAGCGCGCCTTGCAGATCGGCGCGGTCAAGGCGCTGGTGGTGGATGCGCGACGCCTCTTTGTAGACTACTTCGTGTGGCCCGCCCTGAAGGCCGATGCTATGTATCAGGGGCAGTACCCCCTTGCTACGGCGCTTGGCCGGCCCCTCATCGCCAAGCTGCTGGTGGACGTGGCGCGGGAAGAGGGCGCGACCTTGGTTGCCCACGGCTGCACCGGCAAGGGGAACGACCAAGTGCGCTTCGACGTCTCCGTGGGCGCGCTGGCCCCCGACCTCCAGGTGGTTGCGCCGGTGCGGGAATGGGAGCTGAAGACTCGCGATGAAGAGATAGCCTATGCCCACCAGCACAATATTCCCATCCCCGTCACCAAAGAGAGCCCCTACTCCACTGATGAGAACCTTTGGGGCCGCAGCGTAGAATCAGGCATTCTGGAAGACCCCTGGGTGGAACCCCCCGGTGACATCTATCTCTGGACAAAGGCTGTAGACCAGACGCCCGCCGAGCCGCATTACGTGGAGATAACCTTCCAGGAGGGCGTGCCCCTTGCCTTGGATGGCGAGGAGATGAACGGCGTTGACCTAGTCCTTGCGCTCAACAAGATCGCCGGCGAACACGGCGTTGGTCGCATCGACCACGTGGAAGATCGCCTGGTGGGCATCAAGTCCCGGGAGATTTACGAATCGCCCGCGGCAACCGTACTCTTGCAGGCCCATCGTGCCCTTGAGCAGATGACCTTGTCCAAAGACCAGATCCGCTTCAAGGAGCGCGTCATTCCCGAGTACGCAGAGCTTGTCTACAACGGCCTCTGGTTCACTGCCCATCACCAGGACTTAGCCGCCTACGTAGCCAACACCCAGCGCCACGTCAGCGGCACGGTGCGTGTGAAGCTGCATCGTGGGGCTGCCACCGTGGTAGGCCGGCAGTCGGACCGCTCGCTCTACCAGCTCAACTTAGCCACCTACAGCCAGGGCGATACCTATGACCAGCGCGCTGCCGTGGGATTCATCCAGATCTGGGGCCTGCCGGTGCGAGTGCAGGCCAGCACCCAGCTCCTTAAGCAGCCCGATAGCCTAATAGCCCTCAGCGGGCCAGACATAGAGAAGGACGCAGCCAGCGGCAACAAGTAGCGCAGAGTGGACAGCACCAACCTCTTGCCTCTACTCTGTAGAAACAGGCATCCCGTGATTGGCACACTGAGGAGGGCACACCTATGGATGATCTCATCATAGATAATATCTACGTCGTAGCGCTGGCAGCTGTCGTCCTACTTATCCTTATATGGAACTCGATCAGAATTGTGCGCCAATACCAGCGCCTGGTGGTCTTCCGCTTGGGCCGCTCCATAGGGCCGGCGGGGCCTGGCCCCGTCTGGCTCTGGCCCTTCATTGATCAGGCGACATCGGTAGACCTGCGCGAGCAATTCTTGGAAGTGGGGTCGCAGACCACCATTACCAGGGACAATGCGCCCATAGCAGTAGACTTCCTGGTCTACTGGAGGGTGCTCGACCCGGAAAACAGCGTGGTTGCCGTGGCCGACTTCGCCGGCGCATCCCGCGGCATTGCGACCACCACCCTGCGCGCGGTCATTGGCGACATCCCCCTGGACGACGTCCTCTCCAAGCGCGATCAGATTAACCAGATACTCCAAACCAAACTAGACGAAGTGACCGAACGCTGGGGCGTAAAAGTAACCGCAGTGGAAATCAGAGAGATCACCCCGCCGCGAGACATTCAGGATGCCATGAACCGCCAGATGGCGGCAGAGCGCTATCGCCGAGCGACGGTCATTGAGGCCGAAGGCTCGCGGCAGGCTGCTGTCACGGTGGCCGAGGGCGAGAAGACCGCAGCCATCCTTGCAGCCGAGGGCGACCGTCAAGCCGCCATCTTGCGCGCCGAAGGCTTCAGCCTAGCCCTGGGGCAGATCTACAATATTGCCCGCACGGTGGACGAGCGCACTATGATGCTTCAGTACTTCGAAACGCTAAAAGCCATGGGTGATGGGCAGGCTACCAAGTTCATCTTCCCGATGGAGTTCACCAGCATGCTCCAAGGGTTCGCCCGCACCGTGGGCGGCACCCTGGGCGGAGGCATGAGTGGCGGCGGCAACAACGACAACGATAACAATAACGCTGGGACCGGCTCCACAACGTAGCCGCTAACACGCCTTCGCCTGCCACGTTAACTACATTGTGACCACTAAACCTTGGGCCGGACGCTTTGAGAAGGCCACCGACAAGTCGGTTGAGGCGTTCACCGCGTCCATCGCTGTAGACCAGCGCCTCGCCCCCTATGACATCGCGGGCTCCATGGCCCACGCCTCAATGTTGGGACGGCAGGGCATCATCACCCAGGACGAGGCCCAGACAATCGTCTCGGGGTTGCTCAGCGTGTGGCAGGACTTTGCGTCAGGTAAGGCAACTCTCGCGCCAGACCTGGAAGATGTGCACATGAACATGGAGAGCCTTCTATCGCAGCGCATAGGCTCCGTGGCGGGCAAGCTCCACACCGCGCGCTCCCGCAATGACCAGGTGGCCCTGGACATCCGTCTGTTCACCAAAGAGGCCATCGCGTCCACCCTCGCAGCGCTATGCGCCCTGCAAGACACGCTGGTTGAACTAGCAGAGCAGCACCAGGAGACCATCCTGCCCGGCTACACACACCTGCAACGGGCGCAGCCGGTGCTCTTGGGACACCACTTCTTGGCCTACGTCCAGATGCTGCAGCGGGACAAGGAGCGATTCAGCGACTGCTACCGCCGCGTGGACGTGCTGCCCCTGGGCGCAGGCGCGCTCGCGGGCGTGCCCTACCCCATCGACCGCGCATGGGTGGCCCAGACCTTGGGCTTCAGCACAGTCAGCGCCAACAGCCTGGACACCGTCTCTGATAGGGACTTCCTGCTGGAGTACGAGGCCGCTGCCAGCATCTGCATGATGCACCTCTCCCGCCTGGCGGAGGAGATTATCTTGTGGTCGTCGGCGGAGTTTGGCTTCATAGAGCTGGACGACGCTTTTGCCACCGGCAGCAGCATCATGCCTCAGAAGAAGAACCCGGACGTGGCGGAGTTGGTGCGCGGCAAGACCGGCCAGGTCTTTGGCGACCTGCTGGGACTGCTTACCACCATGAAGGGACTCCCCCTCTCCTACAACCGTGACCTCCAGGAGGACAAGGCGGGCTTCTTCCACACTGTGGACACGCTGCTGGCCAGCCTGAACGTGTTCGCCGGCCTTCTCAGCACCATGCGGGTGCAAGAGCAGCGCATGTTCAGCGCCGCCGATGAGGGGCTGCTCCTGGCAACGGACATCGCCGATTATCTCGCTAAGAAGGGCCTGCCTTTCAGGGAGGCCCACCGCTGCGTGGGACAGCTCGTGCAGTACGCCATCCAGTCAGGGAAGAGTCTAGACAAGCTCTCGTTAGAGGAATATCGCCGCTTCTCTCCGCACTTTGCAGAAGACATCCTGACGCTAGACCTGGCGCGCTCGGTGGAAGACCGCTCCAGCTACGGGGGCACCGCCCGCAAGCAGGTGGCGGAGCAGATCGCAGCGGCGCGCAACGCCCGGGCGTCGGAGGCCCTGCCTCAGCCCGCGGACATCTCGCCCGAGCAACTTGCAAAGGCGCTGCTCGCCTAACTATGGCTGACCTCGTTAAAATCGCCCCGTCTGTGCTCTCCGCCGACTTTACGCGGCTGGGCGAGCAGGCCCAAGCTGCCGAGCAGGCCGGCGCAGACTACCTCCACATCGACGTCATGGACGGCCAGTTCGTCCCAACCATTACCTTCGGTTCCATAGTGGTGGCCGCGCTGCGACCCTTGGTGAAGATCCCCTTGGACGTGCACATGATGGTGCAACGCCCGGATTCCCTCTTCACGGAGTTCGCAGAGGCGGGCGCGGACAGCATCAGCGTCCACGTGGAAGCCACCTTGCACCTGCACCGCTCCCTGGACGCCCTCCACAAGCTGGGCGTGCGGGCAGGGGCAGCTATCAATCCGGGCACTCCCCTGAGCTCGGTGGAGGACGTGCTCTCCGACCTCGATCTCATCAACCTTATGAGCGTAAACCCCGGCTACTCCGGACAGTCCTTCATCCCAACAATGCTCCCTAAGATCGCCCGGCTCCGCCGGATGCTGGACGAAGGCGGCTACGACATCCTGTTGGAGGTAGACGGCGGCGTGAGCCCCTCGACTGCGCCGGACGTGGTCAAAGCCGGCGCGCGCATGCTGGTGGCAGGCTCCGCAGTGTTCAACGTGCGCGGCAGTGTGGCCGATAACATGCAGGCGCTACGGGATGTACTGAAAGGGACCGCCTAGCGCTCCCTTACGCTGGGATGGAAACGCAAAAAGCGCACCCAGTGGGTGCGCTTCATAGTACGAAAGAATAGCCGAGACTAGTCGGTTTTGGAATAGGTCCGAAGGCAGCGAGTGCAGACGTTAAGCCGTCGCATGACGCCATCCACTAGCAAGGTTGCCTTGTTGGTGTTAGTATGCCAAATACGATTAGTCCGCCGCTTCGAATGGCTTACGTTGTGGCCAAATTGCGGGCCGCGGTTGCAAACATCACATCGTCCTGGCATAAGAGCTCCTAAAACAAGTACCTAATTGAGTAGACTAGGGTTAATCTTAAAACACCCGGCGCGTTAAGGCAAGACCACGGTACAAGCACCATGACTGATATAGCCTCCTTAGACGGCGCCCACCTTAAGGCCATGCTCCAGGCTGGCGTGAGCTGGCTGGAGACGAACGTGGCCGCCGTGGACGCCCTGAACGTCTACCCGGTGCCGGACGGCGATACCGGCTCCAACATGATGCAGACCTGCAAGGCCGCGCTTGCGGAAGCAACCAAGGCCCAGGAGTCCACGGCAGCGGCTATCTCGGGCGCAGTGGCCCATGGGGCGCTCCTGGGCGCACGCGGCAATAGCGGCGTCATCTTCTCCCAGTTCCTGCGCGGCTTCGCGGAGGCCTTGGAGGGCAAAGAAGTCTGCTCCGGCCCCGACTTTGCCCGCGCTATGGATATGGCGTCGCAGCGGGCCTACCGCGCCGTTCCCACGCCGGTGGAGGGCACTATCCTCTCCGTCGCCGCCGCCGCCGCCAAGGCCGCCCAAGCAGCCCGGGACGCTATGCCAGAGGATATCTTGGCACGCGCCACCGATGCGGCACGGCTGGCATTAGCCTATACGCCAGAGCAGCTCGCCGTCTTAAAAGAGGCGGGCGTGGTGGATGCCGGCGGTCAGGGATTGGTGTTGGTGCTGGAAGGCGCGCTGGCGCAGCTGCGGGGCGAGCCTCTCACCAAAGGCTACGAGACCTTGGGCCAGATCCGCCAAGACTGGCTGGACACCGTGGCCCACGAGCATCAGGACGATTCCGATACGGCCTGGGGCTACTGCACCGAGTTCATGTTGGAGGCCAATGAGCTGACCGTGGAATCTCTAGAGCAACAGATTGGAGCGTTGGGCTCCTCGGTCCTTGTTGTGGGCGACGCTACGGCCTTTAGGGTGCACGTCCACACCGCCGACCCCGGCGAGGCGCTGAGCCTGGGCGTCCGTCTGGGCACCCTCCACAAAGTCAAAGTGGATAACATGCAGGAGCAACACGAAGCGCTCGTCCAAGGCCGCGCTCCCGCCCAAAAGACTGCACCGCCCGCCGCGCTGGGCGTGGTTGCCGTTGCGCCCGGGCCCGGCCTGGCAGAGGTCTTTACGAGCATGGGCGCTGTTGTAGTGCCGGGCGGCCAGACTATGAACCCCAGCGCGCAAGAGATCATCACGGCAGCGGACGCGTTGGGCAGCGAAACCACCTTCCTGCTCCCCAATAACTCCAATGTCATCGCTACTTGCGCGCAGGCGAGCGAGCTAACAGACCGGCATCTTATCTGCATCCCCAGCCGCACCGTGCCCCAGGGCATCACGGCGCTCTTAGCCTTCAACCCCGAAGCAGCCGCAGACGAGAACGCCGAAGCCATGCACGCCGCGCTGGGACAGGTGCAGACCATCGAAATCACCATCTCTGTTCGGGATACGACCCTTGAGGGCATGTCCGTGCGCCAGGGGCAATTCATGGGCTTGGTGGACCACAAGCTGGCCGCAGTCCACGATGCGCTTCCCCCCGCCCTGCACGCGACACTGGATAGCATCGACTTGCGGCCAGGCTCCCTCATCACCCTCTATTACGGGGAGATGGTTTCGGAAGAGGAAGCGGAAGCCATCGCCCAGGCAGTGCAGGAGCGGCCGGATGCGCCGGAAGTGGAGGTGGTCCCAGGCGGCCAGCCCCACTATCACTATATCGCCTCAGTGGAGAGCTAAACTATGGCTGTACGAATCGTCACCGATAGCACCGCGGACATCCCGCCGGCCCTGGCCCAGGAGCTAGGCATCAGTGTCGTTCCCCTCACCATCTTCTTTGGAGAGGAAAGTTTCCTCGACGGCGTGGAGTTAGATACCTCGACCTTCATGACCAAACTCACCTCCAGCGCCGCGCTCCCGCGCACCACGCAGCCCTCGCCAGCCGCGTTCTCAGAAGTCTATCAAGCCCTCCTGGCAGAAGGGCACCAGATTTGCTCTATCCACATTAGTGCAAAGCTCAGCGGGACGTACCAGAGCGCTTCCTTGGCGCGAGACGAGTCCGGCAAACCTTACGACATTACCGTAGTAGACTCCGGATGGGCGAGCATGGCCCTAGGCTGCATCGCCATCCGGGCCGCCAAAGCCGCCCGCGAGGGCGCATCGCTGCAAGAGGTCGTCCAGCTCACGGAAGAGATGCAAGGTGGCGTAGACCTCCGCCTCTTTAGCGACACGCTAGAGTACCTCCAGCGAGGCGGGCGCATTGGGCGGGCCGCAGCTTTATTCGGTGGACTGCTCAAGGTGAAGCCCATTCTCACTCTGCGAGATGGCGTCGTTGCTCCAGTTGAGCGTGTCCGCACGCGCAGCCGCGCCCTGGATAACCTCTGGAATTGGGCACAGAGCTTTCCCCAACTTCAGGAATTCTGCGTGCTCTACAGCGGCCCTCCGGACGACGCGCAAGCGCTGCATGGACGCATACGAGCACAGTTTCCCCAAGCCACGGATTACCTGGGGCAAGTGGGCCCGGTTATTGCCACGCACCTGGGTCCGGACGCTATGGGGATAGTGGTCGTCCCTTAGGAACGCTACAATAAAGGTGTGACGCAACCCCGCAGACGGACCGCCGCCCCACCGCTAGAACCCGGCCGCGCCGAGCAGCTCCGCAAGGTGCTGGATCTGGAAGCACGCACTGGCTACGCCAACAGGGCCGTCATCGGCGGGCTGGACCGGTTACTCGCCACCCTCGCTCAAGACAACGACAGCTGGCCGGTGCCCGCGCCCAGCTACCAGGAGCTCAGCCAGCAGGCTCGCGCGGACTGGAGCGCTGTCTTTCTCTCCTGGCTCGGGACAGGCAAGGCAGCGACAGGAAACGCAAAGCCCGCGGCAACCAAGGCCCGCGCCGCTAAGAAGCCGGCAGCCGCCAAAGACGCGCCAGCTCCCACCCCCCGTACCAGCGCCCCACGCAGTGCACCCGCCGCCGCCGATGCGATGGACACGCGCGTCGGGACGCTGCCGGGCGTCCAACGGAACATGGCGGCGCGGCTGGAGAAGCTGGGCGTCAAGACTATCAGAGATCTGCTCTACCACTTCCCCGCACGGCATCTGGACTTCAGCCAGCGAGTGCCCATCGCCTCTCTCGTTCCCGGCCAGGAGCAGACCGTCGCCGGCTTCGTGTGGGAAGCGCGGGAGGTGCAGCTTGGGCGTCGTATGAAGGGCGCCGAGGTCATCATTGGCGACGACACCGGCAACCTCAGAGCCGTCTGGTTCAACCAGCCCTATCTGGTCCGCTACTTCAAGCCTCAATCCCAGGTGGCCCTCAGCGGCAAGGTGAGCGTCTACCGTGGCCAACCGATGCTAGAGTCGCCTGAGTACGAGGTCATTGGCGGCGAGAGCGATGATGAGGACACCACCCACACTGGCCGGCTGGTGCCCGTCTACCCGCTGACGGAAGGGCTCTCAGGCCGCACCGTCCGGCGCCTCATCAAGGGGCTGGTGGACAAGTACGCCGACGCGGTACCGGATGCTACGCCCTCACCATTCGTCACCAAACGGAGCTATCTTCCTCTGGCCGACGCTATCAGGGCGGCCCACTACCCGGAATCCCTAGAGCATCGGGAGCAGGCCAGAGAGCGGCTGGCCTACGATGAGCTGCTGGTTATCCAGTTGAGCGCGCTGCAACAACGCCTGCGCTGGCAGCAGGTCCCGGGTTATCCCCTTACCATCGACCGTGCAGCGCTGGACGCCTTCCTGGCAGCGCTGCCCTTCCGCCTTACCGGCGCGCAGCAGCGCGTTGTGGACGAAATCTTAGGAGACATCACCCTCTCACAGCCCATGAGCCGTCTCCTCCAGGGAGACGTGGGCAGCGGCAAGACGGTGGTGGCCGCCGTGGCGTTGCTGCAAGCCGTAGCAAATGGCTATCAGGGTGCGATTATGGCCCCCACCGAGATCCTGGCCGAGCAACACTACCGCAACCTCTCCCAGCTCTTTGGCTCCGGCGAGCTGCCGATGGACCTCGCGCTGCGTCCGCCGCCGCCCACGGCCAACGGACACCCGGTGCGCGTGGGGCTGCTCACCGGCAGCATGCCAGCACGGGAAAAGGAGGAGTTGCAACGGGCAGTGGAGAGCGGCGAGATCGATATCATCGTCGGCACCCACGCGCTGATCCAGGAGCGTGTCGCCTTCCGTGAGCTGGCTGTGGCCGTCATCGACGAGCAGCACCGGTTCGGCGTCTCCCAGCGGGCCTCCCTGCGCCAAAAGGGGCACAACCCCCACATCCTGGTGATGAGCGCTACCCCAATCCCGCGCACTCTCGCCCTCACCGTCTACGGTGACTTAGTGAGCTCTGTCTTGGACGAGCTGCCGCCTGGCCGCCAGGAGATCAGGACCAAAGAGGTCACCTCTTCTCTAAGGGACGAGGCTTATCATTTTGTGCGGGACCAGGTGCAGGAAGGCAGCCAAGCCTTCATCATCTGCCCGCTCATTGAAGAATCTCCCGTGCTGGAAGTGCGCGCCGCCACCGCCGAGTACGAGCGCCTCTCCACCTTCGTCTATCCCGACCTCCGCTTGGGGCTGCTCCACGGTCGAATGTCTTCCAGCGAAAAGGAGGCGGTGATGAACGCCTTCCACCGCGGCGAGCTCAATATCCTGGTCTCCACCACCGTAGTGGAGGTGGGCATTGATGTGCCCAACGCCACGGTCATGCTCATTGATGGGGCCGACCGCTTCGGCCTGGCGCAGCTCCACCAGCTCCGAGGGCGGGTTGGCCGCGGCAGCCGTCAGAGTTACTGCCTGCTTCTTACGGAGAACGCCTCGCCCGAGGTGCAGGAGCGCCTGAAGATTATGGAGAACACCACCGACGGCTTCCGCATCGCTGAAGAAGACCTGCGCCTACGCGGCCCCGGCGAGTTCTTCGGCACTCGTCAGACCGGCCTGCCGGAGCTGCGTATGGCGCGACTGGAGGACTGGGCGCTGCTGCAGGCCGCGCGGGAGGACGCCGGCGAGCTGCTCTCCCATGACCCCGACCTCGAGCGTCCAGAGCACACGCTCCTAGCGGCGCACATGAAGCAGGTGATGCCGCGCCCCCAAACCGACCTCAGCTAGCACTGCCCTCTCCGAGTCGAATGCGATCTGGCCCGCTGCACAAGCGGGCGAGTATTGGCCTAGCGTGCCAGGCGTGGTATCTTGGAATCCCTAGCTACCAACAGGAAGCACCATGGAGCAGACTTGCTCCTCTAAGAGTGCCTGGAGCATCTTATGAAAGTTATCCGATCTGCAGAAGTGCCTGCTCAGGCGGCCGCCGATCCCATCTTCACGGGTGAGGTCACTCGCCAGCCGCTCATAGACCAGGGCGAGAGCCCCCAGTTCACCGCGGGCGTAGTTACCTTTGCGCCGGGCGCGCGCACTCGCCTACACCAGCACACCCACGACCAGCTTCTGGTCATTGTCTACGGGAACGGCATCCTGGCTACCGAACAAGAGCGTAACGAGGTGCATCCTGGAGACCTGGTACTCATCCCTGCTGGCGAGCGGCACTGGCACGGTGGAACAGCCACATCCACGCTCTCCCATATTTCGATTCTTGTCCCGGGCTCAAAGACAGAGCTGCTGGACTAACCCGCACTAGTGGAACAATCCGTAGCCTTCCGCCGTTAGCTATGTTGTCCCTCGCCACAGTCACGATTTTCTAACTACCCAAGCGCCAGGAGAACCAACTACTTGATTCGTTATGAACTGACCGATCTGGTCACTGAGGCCGCCAAACAGGCCCAGGAGCGCGGCCTGCTTCCTACCATGGTGTTGCCGGACAGTCCCTTAGAGCACCCCCAGAACCCAGACCACGGCGACTACGCCAGCACCCTTCCGCTGAAGCTGGCCCGTTCCGCGCGCCAGAGCCCCATGGCCATCGCGGATGCCATCAGCAAATGCCTGGCTAACCACCCCGCTATCGAAGCGCCGGAAGTGGCCCAGCCCGGCTTCGTCAATTTCAAATTGCGCCGAGAGTGGCTGGCCGCTCAGGTGGAGGCCATCCTGGCTGCGGGGGATAACTACGGCCGCATAGACATCGGCCACGGCAAGAAGGTGCAGATAGAATACGTGAGCGCCAACCCCACGGGCCCGGTGCACGTAGGCAACGGCCGCGGCGGCGCGTTGGGCAGCACCCTCGCCAACGCCCTCAGCGCGGCCGGCTACGACGTCCAGCAAGAATATTATGTCAATGATACCGGCAATCAGATTGAGGTCTTCCAGCGCTCCCTCTACGCGCGCTACCGCCAGGCGCTAGGGCAGGATATCCCCTTCCCGGACGACGGCTACAGCGGCGCATACCTGGTCGACTTAGCCCAGGAGATCGCCGCACAAGAGGGCGACCGCTTCGCCAGGGACTCCAGCGATGACGCCCTCGCGGAGCTGACCAGCCTGGGAATGAGCAAGATCATGGCCGCCATCCACGCCGACCTCAAGGAGTTGGGGGTGGAGTACGACGTCTGGTTCAGTGAGAAGAGCCTCTACACGGACGGCACCTACGAAGCCGTGATGGCGCAACTCCAGAAGGATGGCCACGTGGCAGAGCGGGAGGGCGCACGCTGGTTCGTCTCCTCCGCCCTAGGCGAGGACAAGGACAACGTCCTAGTACGCAGCACCGGCGTCCCCACCTACTTCGCCTCGGACGCCGCCTACCACTATCACAAGTTCGTGAAGCGGGGCTTCGACCACGTCATCAACATCTGGGGGGCCGACCACCAAGGCCACATCTCTCGTATGAAGGCCATCGTCGGCGCGCAGGGCGTCGATCCCGACCACCTTCAGATCATCACCATCCAACTCGTCACCCTTAAGCGCGGCGCAGAAGTGGTGCGGCTTTCCAAGCGCGCCGGCGATATCATCACCCTGCGTGAGGTGTTGGATGAGGTGGGCAAGGATGCCTGTCGCTTCTTCTTCCTCTCCCGAGCGCCGGACAGCCAGATGGACTTCGATCTTGAGCTTGCGAAGCGCCAGTCCAACGAGAATCCCGTCTACTACGTGCAGTACGCGCACGCCCGGCTGGCCAGTGTCCTGCGGAACGCCCAGGAGCAGGGGCTGTCCTGGGAGCACGGGGAGGTCGATCTTCTCCATGAGCAAGCAGAGCTGGCGCTCATCCGCAAGCTCATCCTGCTGCCGGAAGTGGTGGAGACAGTAGCCCTGTACCAGGAGCCGCACCACCTACCGCATTACGCCCAAGAGCTTGCCAACGAGTTCCACAACTTCTACGAGCAATGCCGCATTATCTCCGAGGACAAGCCGCTGAGTGCGGCGCGGCTCAGGCTGGCCGCGGCCACCAAGTTGGCGCTGGGAAGAACCCTTGCCCTCATGGGCATGGATGCCCCGGACAGGATGTAATGGAGAACCTACAACCTTACGAAGACCACCTTTACGCGCCCATAGTCTCCTTCCTCCAGTTCTTCATAAAGCCCGCCCACAAGGAGGCATTTGAGCGCTTCATGTTGCGCATTCTGTCTGAAGCGCGGCAGCATGAGGGTTGCCTCTGGGCCTACAGCTACAAGGCGGAGGACATGACCCTGCAGTACATCGTAGTGTCCGGCTGGGACACCGCGATGAACATCCAGGACTTTGAGGAGATGCCTCGACACGTACGGGCGGCCCGTATGGGCCAGGAGGAGTTCTTTGAGCGGCCTATGATCATGCGCCGCTACAAGCGCTTCGAGGAGCAGGACTTTATCCCGGCAGCCCGGTAGATTCCTTAAGACTACTTGGGAAGGGTATAATATATTAGCGAGTAGAAATCGATGGGAAGGCCAAAATGACGAGTCCACTTAAGAACGAATTCGATTACTACCTCACTCATCAGGAAGAACTAGTCGATAAATATGAGGGCAAGTTCATTGCCATTAAGAACCAGCAGGTTTTGGGTGCCTATGATGACGAAATGGACGCCTTAAATCAAACTCAGAAAAACCATGAGTTAGGAACGTTTCTTGTACAAAAGGTTTCTTCAGGAAGCGCTGCCTATTCTCAGACATTCCATTCACGTGTGGAGTTCATATAGCCACTCCAAGCTTCCTGGGCTTCACGACGGTCGCCTCAAATGGCGGCTTAATGAGTGTATTGAGAAACCAATGCACTATATCGCCGGCCTGGGATCCTAGTGGCAATCTTCCCGAACCTGCGGCTGTTGAATTCGGAGCAATTTGGGATACCGGTGCAACACATTGCGTAATTACGCAGGCAGCTATAGACGCATGTGGTTTAGCTCCAACTGGCATGGCAGAGGTACATGGAGTACACGGTCAAGCCCTAGCAGAAACTTTCTTAGTGAATATCGGGTTGCCAAATCAGGTAGTATTCCACGGTGTCCGCGTTACAAAAGGTATCCTTACAGGTGGAGCTGACATCATTATTGGTATGAGTATCATCAACCAGGGTGACTTCGCTGTTACAAACGTTAGTGGAAAAACAGTGTTCTCCTTTCGTGTCCCATCTGTACAAGTGATAGATTACGTGGCTGATGGCAGCAAGTTGCAGTCGGAGCAAAGCAATACGAATCCGCGTAACCGCGCGGAACGCCGTAGAGCCGCACGGGGCCATTCTTAGCGGCTAACAACAATGCTTTTATATGTAGGTCAACCGAATAACTGAGGCTTTCTACGGCTATGCGAGAGGGGGATATCGAAGGGCACTGGTGATGTCCCTGACCCCAGTTACTGAACTAGCTCGAAGCCTTTGTCCAGCAGGAGTGTGGCGTCCGTGTCACGCTGCTTGCTGTCGAGGGCAACGGCGATGAGCCGCGTATCTCCGCGAGAAGCCGTGGCTACTATGGAGGGGCCGGCCTTGTCCGTCTCACCGATCTTTACTCCAGTGGCGCCTGGATACCTGCCCAGCATGGTATTGAAATTCCTAAGCACGTAGTATCCCAAGTCGCCGCTGCGGGCAATGTAGGTTTCCTCCCCAACAATAGCGCGAAAGGTGGGGCTCTTCATCGCTTCCTGGGTCATGACCGCTAGGTCGTAAGCCGAGGAATAGGGACCGTCCCACTCCTCAAAGTCTAGTCCGTGACTATTCGTAAAGTAGGTATTCTTAAGCCCAAGCTCAATTGCCCTGGCATTCATATCGTTCACAAAGGCCGCTTCCGAGCCAGAGACGTGGGTCGCTAGGGCGATGCCAGCGTCGTTTCCGGAGGGTAGCAGCAGCCCGTACAACACATCCCGAATGGTGATGTGCTCCCCAACGTCCAAACCCATCAGTGTGCTTTCTCGTAATGAGGTAATGGCTTTTGGGACGGTCAGGACTTGATCTAAGCTCCCATTCTCTAAGACCAGGAGCGCAGTCATAATCTTGGTGAGGCTTGCCGGCGAGCGGCGCAGATGACCATTGTGCTGCGCCAGTACATCGCCCGTGTTGCCATCCATAATCAGGTAGGCGCTCGCGCTGATTTCTGGCATCGCGGCGCCTGCAGTGTCATTTGTGGGGTCTGACAGCGCACTGTCCCTGGGAAGGATGGAGAGCCCGCTGGGTGGACCGTGAAGGGGCAAGGCGGGCGTTGGGGGCAGCGATACGGCGGGTGGGGGCGAGGGGGGAGTGGGCGTAGGGATGGGGGTGGGGATGGGGGTGGGGGTGGGTCGCAAAGTGGGGATTGCGCGTAGCAAGGCGTTGTATCTGGGCAGCAAGCCCTCTTGTGTCTCAGCCTGCTCGGCTTCCGTAGGCGCAGTGTCAGCTGCTCTTCCCGCGACTATTGTGCCCAGTAGCAACAGTATGAGCGCTATTGGTACTAATCGCGATGATATAGGATCTGACCGCTTTGGAACCGGTGTCAGACGTGGGGGGCGTAGAGACTGGGGGCGCCTATGCATGCTCTACAGAAAGAACGCTAGCATCGGCGTTAATGTTGCACGCTGAGGCAGTTTGTTGCTTAGTTTTCTCTCTAGGAGACAACCACCACTTACGAGAAAGCGGGGCGCATTAGGCACCCCGCTTTCTTTGCTAGCTGTCTTTAAAAAATGCCAAGCGCCTTGCGCGCATCCTCCGTCATCATAGAGGGCTTCCAAGCAGGCTCGGTTACCATAGTGATAAGCGCGTCCTTGGCGTCTGTTGCGCCTAGAATGCGTTCTTTGGCGTCGGAGGAGATCTGATCGCCAAAGGGGCAGCCCGGCGCCGTCATGGTCATGGTCATCTTGACCACTTCATCCTCAATTTCTAAGTTGTAGATAAGTCCCAGGTCCACCACGTTCACCGGGATCTCCGGATCGTAGACGTCCCGCATGACCTCTATGACGGATTCCTCTGTCACCATTATGCATGTCCTTCTTTCTGCTTGATTGGAGCGCTACTTCTGACTGACTTCCCTCGTGCTTTATTTTACGAAAGTTTTCAAAGCTATGTCCAATACTTAGGTAACAATCTCCTTCCCACGCAGCACTGGCACCAGGTCCATCACGCTCACCTGCGCACAGAAGTCTATATCCGCGCCCAGACCCGCCGCCTGCATCGCCCGTCCTGAATCTGCGCTGCGCAGGAGCCCCAGCACATCATGCTGGAATTGCCCAGCCAGCGCCAGCGCCATGCGCGCCGGCTCCGTGAGCGTGGTCGCTCCTGTCATCTCCTGCAGCCGTTGTGCCAGCATTCCTGCGCCGAAGAGGTCATCGATGGCCGGGCGGCCTTGCCGTCCCCCCGCGGCCAGCACCACTGGTTTCCCTTCTGCTACAAGGTACCGCGCCACTGCTTCTAAGTTCACCAGTGCGCCGATGACTACGCGCTCAGCATCCTTGGCCGCGGCGATGACCCGCGTCCCGTTGGTGGTGGTGAAGGCCACGCGCTTGCCCAAGACGTTGCCCGCGTGATACTCCCCCGGCGAGTTGCCTAAGTCAAAGCCCGGCACAATGATGCCCTGGCGCTCACCTCCCAGCAGGATAGCTTCGTCCGCACGCTCCCTCACTATCCGGCGCGCCGCCGCCAGCGATGCCACCGGGATGAACCCTGCGCACCCAGCGGCTAGGCCGGCAGTGATCGTGGTGGACGCTCGTACAATATCCATCACCACTACAATCCGGCCGGCCAGGCGCAGTTGAGCTAGATCGGTCGGCGTGTACGTTACTTCAATATCCATGAGCAATAGTCATCCTTTGTAGGCTCTCCCCATGATACATGACCCTACCGGCTACCAGAGCCTGCTTACCGTTGCGTTTCGTTACCCTTTCCCCTCACAATAGATGGCATGGCAGAAGAACAGATTGTTTTTGACGCAACTTCAACCCTTATGGCCGGGGCGCACGGCAGGCCTGGAGAACGCACCTTCTACATCGCCGTCGGCCAGGGCGTCCGCTGGGTACGCATCTGGCTTGAGAAGGGCGAACTGCAGAACCTGGGCAACGGCATCGCAGAATTGCTAGAGCGCATCGGCCAGGGGGATCAGGAGCAATCACCCCCAGGTGCTCAGAGCGAGCCGGGCGGTAATCCTACGATGGAGTTCCGCGCATTGCAGCTAGCCCTCGCCAACGACGAGCGTCGCAACATGGTGGTCGTTGTGGCCCAGGGGCGGCCGCAGGACGCCGGCAGCAACGTGGAGGTGCAAGCCTGGGCGGAGCGTCTACAGATGCACTCCTTGAGCCAGCAGATAGAAGAGGTCTGCGCGGCGGGACGGCCCATCTGCCCACTGTGCAGCAGCCCCATGGACCCGGACGGCCACGCCTGCGTCCGCTCCAATGGCCACATGACCCACATCGAATAAGCGCGAGGCTCTGATGGAAGCGGCAGCGGAGTATCCTCTCAGCATCAGCGAAATCGTTGCAGACGAAGAGCGTCTAAGCCCGCCCGTCTGGCCGCCCGACCTTCCCGAGGTGGGCACCTTTCTCCAGCAAGCAGAAGTCCAGGCGTTCGAGTATCTTCCCTGGGGCTCCAACTACACCTGCCTCACCCGGCTGGACGGCGGCGCTCTTGGCCCCACCCTGGCGGTCTACAAGCCACAGAGAGGAGAAGCTCCGCTCTGGGACTTCCCGGACGGCACCCTCTACCAGCGGGAGTACGCCGCCTATGTGGTTAGCGAGGCGCTAGGCTGGCGCTTAGTCCCACCAACGGTCATGCGTGACGGCCCCTACGGCATCGGCTCTATGCAGCTCTTTATCGTGGCGCAACGGGGCACAAGCTACACAACATGGCGGGACGAGCGCATGGAAGACCTTAAGCGCATCGCCCTCTTTGATTGTCTCACGAACAATGCCGATAGAAAGGCGAGCCACTGCATCCTGGGGCGGGACGACCGCATCTGGTGCATTGACCACGGCATTACCTTCCACGACGAGCCGAAGCTGCGCACGGTGATCTGGGAGTTCCGGAGCCAGCCCATTCCCGCCGCTCCTGGCCGATCGGTGATCTGGGAGTTCCGGAGCCAGCCCATTCCCGTGGAGTCCTTTAGAGAGAAGCTATCGGCAGGGCAAGATCCCCTGGGCGCGCTGCAGGAGCTGACTTCAGCAAGAGAGATAGGCGCGCTGCAACGGCGTCTGGATATGTTGCTAGAGGTGCGGCATTTTCCTGAGCCGGGGGGCCGCCGCAGCGTCCCCTGGCCGCCGTTTTAGCTTAGGAGCGCTTGGCGGGCCGCAGTTTGCCCAACCACTCGCGTACGGTGCGCATGACTCGGATCCTGCGGTGTAAGTGTGTTGCCACCGTCCACGCCATCTCCGGGTTGGCCACTACTAACGCATTATTCCACTGGCGGTAGCCTTCTGGCCCGGCCAGCTCCTTCTTGGGCGGGAGGAAGCGTTGGAGGGGATACCAAGGGCTGTTCCGGCTGTCCTGAGTAAGAGATAGCCCACCGGCCTCCTTCACCAGGAGCACGCCCGCCGCTACGTCCCATAGCTTGGCCCGGTTGAACACGGCGTACTGCATAGTCCCGTTAGCAACCAGGACAAGCTCCACGGCAATGCTCCCAAGCGACCGGATGTCCCCGACGTTGCGGCTCATGGGCCCGGTAAAGCGCATCATACGAAAGTAGTTGGCGGGCAGGCCGCTCAGGCGAGAGGACTCCGGCTGCGGATGGCTAGCTACAGCAACAGGCGTCTCGTCAAAGAATGCGCCACCCCCGCGACGAGCGTGGAACACGCCCTCCTGCAGGTAGCCGCTGGTAGGCACGAATATCGCCCCTACGATGGGCTCGCCCCGGTACATGACGCCTACTGATACGGCATAGAAGGGGAGGCCGTTGATGAAATTGACCGTACCGTCTACGGGGTCCAGCGCCCAGAGAAAGTCCGGCTCCCTACCTACGTCCTCGCTGCCTTCTTCACCCAGAATGCTGTGGGTAGGGTAGGCCTCCATGATAGCGGCGCGTAGAAACTGCTCGGACTCTTTGTCTGCCTTGGTAACGGGGTCACGCTGGCCCTGGGCTTTGTACTCAACCGCCAGCGTCGTCTGGAAGTGCTTCCGGAGGGTATTGCCCGCCTCCCGTGCGAAACGGGTGGCGTTCGCCTCCAACTCCTGCAGCCAGGCGTCGTCAAAAGGGAGCGACGCCGCGCCGGCGACGGAGGACTGTTCGATACCGAGGGCTGGTATAGTCAGGACGATCCTCGCTTATGACGCCTGAACAACTCGTAACCGAAGACTGGTTATCTCAGGCGATCTTCCGTCGTTTGCCCGTGAGGTAGTCCACCATCACATACTGGCCCAGCGTATCCGGCGAGGTATAGAACGCCCGGCCGCGATTGATCTTGGTGATCTGATCCACGAACTCCTTAAGGTAGTAGCTGCGGTCCAGCATGAACACATTGATAACAATGCCGTCATGGGTGCAGCGTTGCACCTCTTTCAGCGTCTCGGTGATAGTACGCGGGCTGGGCGGATAGCCTAGGTAGACCTGGCCTCGCTCCATGTGTGCAGTAGGCTCGCCGTCAGAAATCATTAGGATCTGCTTGCTTCCATGCTTGTGCTTGGAGAGCAGCTTCTGAGAAACCATCAGCCCCTGCTGCATGTTAGTGTACGGCTCGGACTGGTCCCAGGTGATATACGGCAACTCCTCCGCCTTCAACTCCCTAGCGTAGGTGGAAAACCCCACCACGTAGATGCTGTCACGGGGGAACTGCGTCTTAATGAGACTGTGCAAAGCAAGGATGACCTTTTTGGCGGCAAAGAAGCTGCCTCGCCGGGCCATAGACCAGCTTAGGTCAAGCATAAGTACGGTGGAGCTTTGGGTCTGCCGCTCCGTGCGGTAGACGTCAAAGTCTGCGGGTTGCAGGCGCACCGGCGTGCCGGGTCCCTCACGGGTCACGGCGTTCAACACCGTCTGCTGCAAGTCTAAGAAGAAGGGGTCGCCAAACTCATAGCGTTTAGCTTCTTCTAGCATATCCACGCCTGCGCCATAGTGGCGGCTCTGGTGGCTGCCAAACCGTCCTTGCTTCAACTGGTCAAAGATGTCACGCATGGCCTTGTGACCGATCATGCGCATAGCCTTAGGAGTCAGTTCAAACTTATCGCCTTTGTTGCGGATATAGCCCGCCTGCTCCAGGGCCTCAGTGAGCTGCTTCATCAACTCCACGCTGTGGGCTTCTTGTTCTCCCAGCAGCTCTCTGATCTTTTCGATATCCATCTCTTCCAGGCCGTCGCCGTACTGAGCCTTGCGGAGGGCTCGTTCCAGCTCGTCCAGCTGATTCATCTCTTTCATGAGATCGAGGGCTTCCTGCAAATCCAACTCGTCATCACCGCGGAAGTTATGCCTATTGCCCGGGTCTTTTGGCCTCATCTGGGCGAGCTGCTTGTTCAGTTCTTCTAACTGCTCCCGCAGCCCCATATCGTCAGATAACTTGTTCAGCAGGTCCTGCATCTCCTCACGCTGCGGCATGGAAAGGGACTGGAGCAAGCTCTGCATGGACTGATTCTGGCCTTGATACTGCTGCATCATCTGATCCAGCGACATCTGCTGTTGCTGCCCCGCCTGCGGCATCCACTGCTGCATGAAGGACTCCATCGCTTCAGAGGTATCGCCACCCTGCATCTGCTGGGACATCATCTGGTTGAGCTGTTGCAGCATCTCCTGCATCTGGCTCTGCGGCTGCCCTGAGGGCTGGAAGTCCTGAGACATATCCTGAAGCCCTTGGGACATCTGGTCTCGTAGCTCTGTCACAAGATCGTTAAAGAGCTGCTCAGCTTCCTTGTCGTTGAATTCGTAGTTAGATAGCTCCTGAATAGCGCCTGCCAGGTCCTTGGGCAAGTTCTCTAGGAACTGGAGCTTGTTCTCCTCCAATGCCTGCTTGAAGTCGTCCGCGCTGCTCTGCTGGGGAGTACCGTCGCCGGGGCTGTTGCTGCCGGAGGACTGGCCGTCCTGGCTGTTAGATGAGCTACCCTGTTGTTGCTCGCCGCTCTGAGACTGCTGGCCCGTGGGCTGGCCTTGTTGCCCCGCCATAGGCTGTCCCGGCTGGCTGCCCTGTCTGCGGCTGCTCTGCTGCGGCGAACCCTGGCCGCTGCCATCGCCTTCCTCGCCCTCATCCTCGCCGGTATCGGAGGTCTCGGCATCTCCTTGGTTCGGGTCTTGATCGCTTGCTTGCGGCTGCGGTGTGTTACTGGACTGATCGTCCGGTTGTGCTTCACCTTCGCCCTGCGGCTCCTGTTGCCGCTGCTCTTCGATACTCTCCCGCTCTTTGCGGATGATCTCTTCCAGCCGCTCGTGGATCTTTTCCACCGCGGAGTCCACGTTGTTCTCGTCCTGCATCTTCTGCTTCTGGTCTTTTAGACGCTGGAGCATCTCTTGGAGACCCATAACCGGCTGGTTCTGCAAGCCGTCGTGGAGCATAGAGCGGAGGGCAGACTGCACGTCACCTTGGGAGAGCATGTGCTCGGACAGCTCTCCAACCAAGCTCTCTACATCAAGGTCTTGGAGGGCCGGATCCCCGTCAAAACGGGAATACCGGGAAATTAGGCTAAATGAACGCACGGGAACCCCTATATTGGGCGCGTCCCGGTATCCTGTCTTTGTTGAGTTTGCGGTTCAAGTGGAGGCCCTCCATGACAAGCTCCGCCGCAGAGGCGAGGACGGCGCTGTCGTCGCTATGGGCCACCTTAGCCGCGGCTTCCCAGAGGGCAGGCACCTCTTTCGCCAGCGCTTCATAGTTTGCCGTCTTCATCTGATCGGAAACTTCCATCACAAAGCCGCTGTCGAACTGATCGATGACCATTTCAAGGTCGGGAAGCGCATAGTAGCGGTTGAATACATTCAGGACGCTGCTCTGCACCAGCTTCTCAATGATCTGCTCGTCCTTGCCCTCATCCATGCTCTCCAGCTCAATCTTGCCGGCAGTGGAGGCTAGGATGCTGGGAAGGTCGCTGATGCGCGGCACAGCGGTGGTCTCGCCTACACGGATAGCCCGCTTGAGGGAGTTGCTTACCACGTTCTCGAAGTTGGTGATGGAAACGCGCACGCTAACGCCGGAGCGCTGGTTGATGTCGTGGCTGCGGCGCGCCAAGTGGGTAATCTCTGCCACAATCTCCCGCATGAAGTCTGGCACAATGGTCTTAATGCCACTGTCCGTCTCTTCGAACGTGTTTTGCTCCTGCTCCATGATCTTCATCTCAAGCAGAGGCGTCTCGGGGTAGTGGGTGCGGATTTCAGAGCCGCAGCGGTCCTTTAACGGCGTGATGATACGGCCGCGATTGGTGTAGTCTTCCGGGTTGGCGCTGGCGGCCAGGTAGATGTCCAACGGCAACCGGATGCGGTAGCCCCGGATCTGCACGTCACGCTCCTCCAGGATGTTGAGGAGGCCTACTTGGATACGCTCCGCCAGGTCTGGGAGCTCGTTGATGCAGAAAATGCCGCGATTCGTCCGCGGGATAAGTCCGTAATGAATGGTCAGCTCGTCCGAGAGATAGCGGCCTTCTGCCACCTTGATGGGGTCGACTTCGCCGATGAGGTCGGCGATGGTGATGTCCGGGGTCGCCAGCTTCTCGCCGTAACGGCGTTCTCGTGGCAACCAACTGAGCGGGACCTTGTCGCCCTGCATCTCTACCGAATCTCGGCAAGCTTTGCAGATAGGTTCGAAGGGATCGTCGTTAATCTCGCAACCGGCGATGATGGGAATTTCTTCGTCCAAGAGACTGACCAGAGAGCGGATGAGGCGACTCTTCGCCTGGCCTCGTTCACCTAAGAGGATGACATCTTGACCGGAAAGAATGGCATTCTCTACCTGGGGGATAACGGACTCATCGTACCCAACGATGCCGCTAAAAAGCTCTTCGCCCTTGCGAATCTTCTCGATCATGTTCTTACGCATCTCCGCTTTCACGGAAATCGTTCGATAGCCGGAAGACCGCAACTCCCCTATCGTGGTCGGTTTTGCCTGTTTCCTCTCAGCCATAATCCCCTCAATCCAAGTTTTGTTATGCCCTCAATCTAACCAGTAAATGTGGGAGAAACCATACTCAAGGCGACTATACGCTGGGCCCTTCATGAAGTCAAAGAGTATGAGGCGCTCCTTGCCGCTACTGCTGCACCATTTTAGCTACAGCGTAAGGTGCCATCAATAGTATAACCCCAACCTCTTTGTTATACCAGAAACACCCTGCCCCTCCTCATTGCAACCAACAGGGCGCTACTATAGACTGCAGAAAGTGTAGGCTAAAATGACAAGAATGAACACGTTAGACAGCGCCTTAGGCATATTGGGCGTGACCGCCACCCGGCGCAATCACGCACTTGAGCACGCCACGGTGGCCGTGCTGCTGGAACGATTTGGGTTTACCCGCAGCCTGGCCGGACGCTCCAATACCGAGGGGTTCCACATCTTTGGCGATGTATCCTTGGAGGAAGTCCGTGGCGCTGCCAACGAAGGGCTGGAACGTCTTCGCAATGGAGAACGCAGCCTGGCTATCTCGCCCTTCTGCGGCACGAACATCGCGGTGACCGGTGTCATGGCAGGCCTCCTGACCCTCTCCCTGGTGGGGCGCCGCAACCGTATACAGCAGCTTCCAAACGTACTCATCGGCGGCATTGTCGCCGTATTCCTTGGTCAACCTATCGGCCGCTTCTTGCAGAAGCACGTCACCACCTCTGCCGATATTGGCAACCTCCGCATAAAGGATATCTCCACCACGGGAATCGGCCCCCTCAAGGCGTTGTGGGTGGCCACCACCCAGTCCTAACGCACTGCTAGTCCATAGCCTGTCGCAAATTGTTGAGCCCAATCAGGATGCTCAATACCATCAGCGCAACACCTATCCCCACAGAAAGGGTGAGCACGTTTATCCCGAAAAACGTGTAGAGGAAAAGCGCCGGGTAAAAGGTGAAAAGGGACTTAATAGCCCAAGGGACGGGCACACCGCGGTAGTTGCAGAGAAACAACGTAAAGTTGAAGAGCGCATAGATAAGCGGATAGAGCACGGCCACACCCAGGTGCAGCGCGCCGATGAGGGCAACAGCCAGGATGACCAACGTCTCCCGCACATGATCGCAGATCTGATCGACCAGCGCCCCAAAGCTGCTACTCACGCCATAGCGGCGGGCCAACGCCCCATCCAAGCTATCGATGAATAAGGTGCTCAAGAACAGCAGAAAGGCTAGCTTAGGCTGGCTCGGCATTACCAGGACAATCACTCCACCCACAGGTATCTGCATGAAAGATACAAAGTTAGGAGAGAGGCGCAGCCAGGCCAGCACGGTCACGATAGGCGAGGTAAGCCAGGCAAAGGCGGAGCGGTACGGCTCCAGAAAACGACGCTCAATGCCGGAAAACGAGTCTCTCATCACACTCCTTCAGATGCTTACAAACCGTAAAGCGTCGCCGATAGCAGTATAGCAAAGGCACACAATGCTTCACTTGCTCTATGGTGAAGAGGACCTGCTGGCGCAGGAGGAGCTGCATAAGCTCACGGAAACCCTCGGCCCGCCGGACCTGGTCAGCCTCAACCAGGTGCAGTTGGATGCCGCAACGCTCTCCTTCAACGACCTGCAAGGCCACTGCTTCTCTATGCCGTTCCTAGCGCCCGTGCGGCTGGTCGTCGTAAGCGGCCTCCTAGCGCGCTTCAACCGGCGGCCAGGCGGAAGCGCCACCCAATCCACGCGACGCGGCGAGGCGCTGCGCGAGTGGGGGGAGATTGGCACGCTGGCAGACACTATGCCGGAAACCACTTGCCTCGTCCTCATAGACGGCGAAGTTGACCGTGGGAATACCCTGCTCAAGTCCCTTACCCCCCATGCCCAGGTGCGCCAGTTCTCTAAGCTACGTGGAAGGGCTCTAGAATCCTGGGCCCGGGAGCGGGCACGGCAATTGGAGGTGTCCTTTGCGCCGGATGCATTCCAGGCCCTGCTCCAGTATGGCAGCAACAACCTGCGCTCCCTCAGCAACGAGCTGGAAAAGCTGGCCCTGTACACCCAAGGCAACCCCGTTCAGAAGGCCGATGTCGAGAGCCTGGTGACGGAGGCGCGGGAAGCCACCGTCTTCCGGCTGGTGGACATGGTAGCTGAGGGCAACCTGCGCCAGGCGGAACGGCTGCTCTATCTCCTCACCCAGGACGGCGCGGCGGCGCCCTACCTCCTCTTTATGCTCGCCCGGCAATACCGGCTCATCCTCCTAGCCAAAGCCCTGCAGGCTAAGGGCGTACGCGGCAACGCTATACAAACGCAGCTTGGCGTGCCCGAGTTTGCCTACGAGAAGGTGATGCAGCAGGCAAGCCTCTACACGGAAAGTACCCTCAAGGCCATTATGGAGCGTCTAGTGGAAGCAGATGTGGCCCTAAAGACAGGGCTGCAGCAGGGCGAGGTAGCGCTGGAGCTGCTGGTTGCCGACTTAGCAGGACGGAGCCGGACAGCTCACCGGGTGTAGGTTACGGGATTGTAGCAAGCCACCTCGTGGTTCTCAACCTTGGTTTCCAGCCTAGGCCAGGGACTGGTGCGGCAAACCGTAAGCGCCTTGTTGCACCGGGGTATGAAGGGGCACTCGTCTTCCAGGTCCATGGGATTGGGCGGACTGCCGGGAATGGACTGTAAGTGCTGAAAGGGCTGGTCTACTCGGGGCAGCGCGTTCATGAGCGCCCGGGTGTACGGGTGCATGGGCGCTGCGAACACGTCCCTCACGCTGCCGTACTCCACCACTGCTCCTGCATAGAACACTGCCACATCATCGGCCACCTGTGCAATGACGCCTAGATCGTGGGTGATGAGCAAAACGCTAGTTCCGCGCTCCTCTTTCAGCTGCAGTATCTGGTCGAGGATCTGGGCTTGCACCGTCACGTCCAGAGCCGTAGTCGGCTCGTCGGCAATGAGCACTTTGGGGTTCAGCGCCGTAGCAATGCCGATCATGACGCGCTGGCACATGCCGCCGCTCAGTTGGAAAGCATACTGCTCGGCTACCCGTACAGGGTCGGGCAACCCAACCTGTTGGAGTATCCGCAGCGTTGTGTCACGCACCTCACCCTTCGACATATTCGTATGGGCAGAGAGTAGCTCGCCAACCTGTTGGCCGATAGGCAGCACTGGATTGAGGCCGGTGACGGGGTCCTGGAAGATCATAGAGATGTCGCGGCCCCGCACCTGGCGGAGGTCCTCAGCAGATAACTGGTAGAGATCCCGGCCTTCTAGGTACACTGAACCAGACACTATCTGGCCAGGATAGGGCACGAGCTTCAGAATAGAGAGCGCGGTCACAGTCTTACCGCAGCCGCTCTCACCCACAAGGCCGAGGATGCGGCCGCGGCGCATCTCCAGATCAACGCCATTGACCGCCTTTACTAGGCCGTCTCTAGCAAAGAAGTGGGTGTGAAGGTCTTCTACACGCAGAATAACGTCGTCCATAGTGTTTCCTGTTCTAGCTAAGCTACGTGATTTGATCTTAACGTAAAGGGAAGCAAATGCAAAGGAACAGGGCACCCAAATCTCGCCCAATCGCACATGTCACCAAGAACTACCTGAGGGTAACCCCTCTGTGGAGGAAGATATGGATCTAGAACTAAAGGATAAAGCGGCGTTGATCACGGGGGGCAGCAGAGGTATTGGGCGGGCAATTGCCCTCGCCCTGGCCGCGGAAGGCTGCCGAATAGCTATCACCGCCCGGGGTGCGGAGCAGCTGGAAGCAACCGTGCTGGAACTAGAGGCGCTCGGCGTCGCGGCGCTGGGTATCTCGGCGGACATGACCAGCGAGGCCGATATCCAGCGCGCCGTCCAGCAGACCGCCCACCGCTTCGGCAGCATCCAGGTGCTGGTGAACAACGTGGGCGGCTCCCGCGGCGGCCGCACTCCCACCGACGAGGACTGGCAAGCTAGCCTGGACATCAACCTGTTCAGCACCATCCGCACCACACGCCACGTCTTGCCCCTCATGGAGCAAGGCGGCTACGGACGGATCATCAACATCGCATCCATCTACGGGCGGGAGTCCGGCGGAGGCCCGGCCTACAATGCGGGCAAAGCCTCCGTCATCAGCTACTCCAAGAGCCTGGCCCTCCAGGTAGCGCCGCAAGGCATCACGGTCAATAGTCTCAGCCCCGGCTCCATCCTTTTCCCCGGCGGCAACTGGGCCCGGCGCGTGGAGCAAGACCCGGAAGCTATGGCCGACTTTGTGAAGCGGGACATGCCCATGGGACGCTTCGGCACGGCAGAGGAGGTGGCGGCGGTGGCGGTGTTCATGGCATCGGCCCAAGCCAGCCTGCTCACCGGCGCAGCCGTCAACGTGGACGGCGGCCAGTCCCGCTCGCTGATATAGACTTTCTCCATCCTCTCCTAAGGAAGGAGGATATGCGCAGTCCTATCGGGTTAGCGCTGGAACAAAGTGGTGCGATAGTGCTGGTTGGGTTATTTAGATTACAGGGGTTCCTTGATGGAATCTTAGTTGCCATCCCGCACTTGTTCTTAACCAAATGGAACTTCTTCTATCAACCTCTAATTCTCGGTACATTACTTCACTAACGTAAGTGACAAGGACGACATTCGTATCGATGAAGTGAGCATCGAAATTCTTCAGCGGGAGATTCGCCATAGTTTCCTGCCAAGGCACGGCGAGGGTGTCTTGCCTTTGGTAAATGCGACTTGACCGCCCAAACTCCACAAAGTCAGGCGCAAGGACCCGGTCCATATACTCCCGATCAAATCGAGTTTCGGAGCGCCACAGTGACTCTTCCAGCTGCCGTAATTCCTCAACGTCTTCATCTCGTACTCTCATCAGCATTCTCTTCTCATCTTATTGGCCTTGCCTCATATGTCTCCATCCTGTCATTCTGAACGAAGTGAAAAATCCGTCTTTAGGAACGATTCAGTGGATTCTTCGTCGCTTTGCTCCTCAGAATGACAGTTTTGGGGCAAAGCCTCTCTCATGTGTACTGCCCAACCTCTTCCTGCAGCATCACGACGAAGTCATCAGTGCGTACGCCGCGCTGCACCTCACCGGCGCCGCCGTTAACGTGGACGGCGGCCAGTCCCGCTCGCTGATCTGAGGATGGCTACTTCCGCGCCTCAATCTCTTGTTGCAGCATCGGGATAAAGCTGTCTACTTCAATAGTCTGCTGATCGCCGCCAGTGCGTAGCCGCACGGTCAGGGTTCCCTCCGCGGCTTCCCTATCGCCCGCTATGAGCATATACGGCACCTTCTTGAGCTGAGCGTCCCGAATCTTCGCCTGCATCCGCTCGCTGCGGGAGTCCACCTCAACCCGCAGGCCATAGCGGCGCATCTTCTCTGCCACGCCTTCACAGTACTCGATGTGACGGTCGGCAATTGGAATGAGCACCGCCTGCACCGGCGCTAGCCAGACGGGAAACGCGCCCGCGTGGTGCTCCAGCAGGACACCGAAGAACCGCTCGATGGAGCCCAACACCGCGCGATGGATCATCAACGGCCGCTGATAGGAGCCGTCCTCTGCTACGTACTGCAAATCGAACCGCTCCGGCAGATTGGGATCGAGCTGAATGGTGTTCAACTGCCACTCCCGCTCCAACGCGTCCTTTACAAAGGTATCGATCTTAGGGCCGTAGAACGCGCCCTCGCCGGGAACCTCCGTGAAGCTGATACCCTCGCTCTTCAGCGCCTGCCGCAGCGACTCCTCCGCTACGTCCCAGCTCTCCTCGTTGCCCACCCGCTTCTCAGGACGGAGAGACAAAGCAAAGCGTAGTTCGCCAAGCTGGAAGGCATCAAAGGTCTCCCGCATCATGTGCAGCAGCGACGCTATCTCGCCCTGCACCTGTTCGGGCCGGCAGAAGATGTGCGCGTCGTCCTGGGAGAAGGAGCGTACTCTGGTTAGGCCGTGCATAGTGCCAGACCGCTCGTAGCGGTGCAGCCGCCCAAAGTCGGCGTAGCGGATGGGCAGCTCTCTATAGGAGTGCAGGCCTGACCCATACATCACGCAGTGCCCAGGGCAGTTCATAGGCTTCACCCCAAACTCCCGCTCCTCACTCTCTAAGAAGTACATGTTCTCTTTGTAGTTCTGATAATGGCCGGAGCGCCTCCAGATGTCCGCGGAAAAGATCTGCGGGGTGATGACCTCCTGGTAGCCATAGCGGCCGTACAACCCGCGCATAAACTCCACCATCAGGTTGTAGACCACTGCGCCCTTGGGCAGGAAGAAGGGACTCCCCGGCGCAATAGGATCAATGAAGAACAGGTCCAGCTCCCGTCCCAAGCGGCGGTGGTCACGGCGCTCCGCCTCTTCTAGCTGGGTCAGATGGGTCTGCAACTCCTCGTCGCTGAGGAAGGCGGCCCCGTAGATGCGCTGGAGCATGGGGCGGTGCTCATCGCCGCGCCAGTATGCGCCCGCCACGTGCAGCAGCTTGAATGCGCCCACCTTGGCGGTGCGGTCTATATGCGGGCCGCGGCACAGGTCCGTGAAGCCGCCCTGGTTGTAGATGCGCACCTGCTCGTCTTCAATCGCTTCGATGATCTCCTGCTTGTAGGGCTGGTCTGCGAACAACTCCAACGCCTCGTCCTTGGGGATGTCCCGATACGAGAACGACCGGTCGCCGGCGATAAGGGCCCGCATCCGCTCTTCAATGACTTCCATATCCTCCGTCGTCAGCGGGCGCGGCAGATCGAAGTCGTAGTAGAAACCGTGCTCGATGGTGGGCCCAATGCCAACCTTCGCTTCCGGGAACAGCGAAATCACCGCCTCCGCCATGATGTGGGCGGTGGAGTGGCGCATTGTGTCCAGCGGATCGTGCGGATGCTCTTCTTCTAATAGCGACTCTGCCATTGGCTGCTCCTTATGGTGTTATTACTGAATAATCTGCGCACAAAAAACCCCTCGTCCAATTAGGGACGAGAGGCCTGCTCCCGTGGTTCCACCCACGTTCCTCGCCTAGGCGAGCTTCATTTGGCCGGTAACGGGTGCCTCCGTGGACTCCTACTAGGTTGCCTTGGGTAACCGTTTGTGTCCCGCTCCCAGGGGGTATTCACCGCAGGATGGCCTGGGAAGCTCACAGCCCGCTTGCGCGTGCTCCCCTCTCTGAAGGCCAGCGCCAGGGTTACTCGTCCTGGTCGTCGCTTTAGCTGTTATGTGTTGTTTGGTTGGACTAACCCACCCATTCTATCAAAAAGTCTGGGCGTCGGCACCGAACCACTTCTTTTGCTCTCCCTGCATGCCATTCTTGGCTGAGAGCGATAACCTCCGGCATTAGGCTTAGGCAAAGCGGCTCACACTTCCCTGCCTACGCACCGCGCTCCTGCGCGCCGCGCCCCCACATGGGATGGCGGAACGACGGATTCCCGTCCGCATGCCACGACCGCTGGCTTGGCGCCGCCACAGCCTCCGCCGTCTCCGTTGCTAGCGGGAAGGGCTGCTTACGCACTGGCCGGCTCATCGCCAGACCGTTCAGGTGGCGCGCCAGGTCCAGCAACGCTGCCAGGTTGTGCACTGGCAGCAGATCGTCAATATATGGCAAAGCGGCCTGCATCCCCTGCGTCAACGGCTCGTAGCCTTCACTTCCTACTAGCGGATTCAGCCAGATCAAACGTCTGCAACTCCGTTGCAGGCGTGCCATCTCGCCGCTAAGCGCTTCGGGCTCGCCTCGGTCCCAACCGTCTGACACGATGAGCACGATAGATCCCCAACCCAGCGTCCTCCGCGCCCATTGAAAATTGAACTCCTTGAGCGCCGCCCCGATGCGCGTTCCGCCCGACCAGTCGGGAACCGCCTTGGCGACCTCTCCCACAGCTTGATCTACGTCCCGCCGCCCCAACTGCTTCGTAACGCGCGTGAGCCGCGTAGCGAACAGGAACGCTTCCACCTGATTCTCCAACCCCCCGTAGAGGCTGTGGATGAAGTGGAGCAACATCCGCGTGTAACGCTCCATCGAACCGCTCACATCGCAGATCACCACCAGCCTGCACGGTTTCTCCTTCCGCCGCCGGGTCTTCAGACGCACGAGTTCGCCCCCGAACTGCGCGCTCTCCCGCAGCGTCCTCCGCACGTCCAGCCCAGGCCCCTTTCCCCGCTCCTTGCGGCGCGTGCGTCGCGCTCCGGGATTCCACTGCAGTGAAGCCATCAACTGCCTGGCCTGCAACGTCTCCTCCGGCGTGAACTTCGCGAAGTCCCGCTCCCGAAGCACCTCTCGCACGCTGAACGTCTTCGTCAGGTCGATCCGGTTGTACTCCTCCTCATGGTCAGGGCTCTCCGTGGCGGAGCCGTCTGCCTGCTGCCCCGGGGGAGGCGGCCCCGCCTCCACTCTCCGGTACCGGCGCTGCTCGCCCATCGAACGCAGGTCTAGCGTCGACATCCGATCCTTCCGCTGGCGCCAGAAGACCTCGAATGCCTCGTCAAACACGGGAAGGTCGTCCCTACGATGCACCAGCAGCGTCCGCAACGCCGACCACACGTCCGCGCGGCGTGACACCCCGATGTCCTCCAGTACGTGGATCGCGTCCAGCATCCGCCCCGAGTGAACGTCGAGGCCGAGACGCCTCAGCAAGCGGCCGAAGAGCAGCAGATTATGGAGCAGATGACCGTCTTCTCCGTTAGCCACGCCTGCCACCGCGTTGCGTCCCACGCTGCAACGCCCGGTTCAGCAGCGCCTGGGTCTGCTCTCCACGCACCGCCTGCACGTCCTCTCGGTACTTCAGCATAACGCCCAGGGTATCGTCTATCACCGACGGACTTAGTTCATGCTCGTTCAGACTTACGAGCGCCGCCGTCCAGTCAAGCGTCTCGGCTACCCCTGGGACCTTGTACAGCTCCGTTCCCCGCAACTCTTGAACGAAAGCGGTTACCTGCCCCGCCAGTTTCTGTGACGCGGCCGGGACTTTGCTCTGCACGATCTGCATCTCTTTTTCGAGGTCAGGGTAATCAATCCAGTAATACAGACACCGCCGCTTCAGAGCGTCGTGGATTTCACGCGTCCTGTTCGACGTGATCACCACCACCGGTCGCTCATCCGCCACGTATGTCCCAATCTCCGGAATAGTGATCTGAAAGTCGGACAGCATCTCCAAAAGATAGCCCTCGAACTCTTCGTCGGCGCGGTCGAGCTCGTCTATCAGCAACACTTTTGGACCCGCGCCATCAAGCGCCTGTAGGAGAGGTCGCTTGATCAGGAACTCCTCGCTGAACAGCTCCTTCTCTGCATCTTTCCGGTCAACGCCGCCCGACGCCTCTAGCAGCCTGATGTGCAGCAGTTGGCGAGTGTAGTTCCATTCGTAGACGGCCTGGTTCACGTCAAGCCCCTCGTAGCACTGCAGCCGGATTAGACGCGCGCCCAGCGCGGAAGCCAGCGCCCTCGCGACCTCCGTCTTCCCTACGCCTGCCTCTCCTTCTAGGAACAGCGGACGCCGCAACTGCAACGCCAAGTAGATGGACATCGCCAAGCCCCGGTCGGCGACGTACAACTGGTTGCGAAGCGTCGCTTGCAATTCGTCAACCGAAGCAGGCATGGAAACAATGGGAGTTTGCTCCAACTTTTGCGTCCTCCCTCTCTTTTGGATGTGCAGGGGGCTGAGTCTGGGCTTGCCCTCTGCGCAAGTTATATTGTGCGGATGAAGCCCTAACCTGCCCGAGACACGGCGACTCCGAGAACACGGCGCAAGTACACTACCGCCATCGCCTTCCTGTACTCGGCTGAGGCGAAAATATCGCTCATCGGGTCGCCCGTGAAGTCGTCCGCCAACGCTGCCGCCGCCGCGTCCAGCGCCCCTTCGCTCAAGTCTGACCCCACCAGCGCCAACTCGACCGACGATGCCCTCGTTGGCGTCGTCTCGACGCCCCCTATCACCACGCTCGCCGACGAGCACCTTCCCCCTTGGGCCGCGACGATCGCGGCGGCCCCAACCACTGCGAAGCGCGAGGCCGGGTGAGGAAACTTGATGTACGCCGAGCCCGATCCGGACGGAACGGAAGGGACCGACACGCTCGTCAGAATCTCATGCTCTTCCAGAGCGTTCTCCAGCAGCCCCGTCGCGAAATCGGACGCCGCTATGCTGCGCTCACCGCCAGGCCCAGTTACGTTAAACGTCGCACCCAGTGCCGTCAGGACCGTTGGCGGGTCGGACGCCGGATCACCGTGGGATACGTTCCCCCCTATGGTGCCCCGGTTCCGCACTGCCGGGTCTCCCACCAGCCCCGTCGCCTCCGCCAGCAGTGGTGCGTGCTCCTTCACCAAGTCGCTTGACGCGATCTCCACGAATGTTGTCAGGGCCCCTATAGATAGCCCAGCGCCATTGGCAGTAATGCCCTTCAGCGCTTCAATGTGCCCGATGTCCACCAGCACGGCAGGCTCCGCCAGCCGCAACTTCATCATCGGAATCAGACTGTGACCGCCAGCCAGCACCTTGGCGCCCTCGTTGCCAGTGAGCAACTGCACTGCCTCGGATACCGAACTCGCGCGATAGTATGTCGTCTGTGCTGGATACATGGCTAGCTCCCGTTCCGCGCACCGTTGATAGCCCGCCAAACCTTCTCCGGCGTCAACGGCATGTCGATACCCGTAATCCCCAACGGCCGCAGGGCATCCATCACCGCGTTGTAAACCGTTGGCGTAGACGCGATAGTTCCAGCCTCCCCCACACCTTTCACTCCTAGCGGATGGTGCGGCGAGGGCGTAGTGTTGGACTGCACCTCAATGTCCGGTAGGCCGTCCGCGCGTGGCAACGCGTAGTCCAGCATCGTTCCCGTCAGGAGCTGCCCATCGTCGTCATAGACAGCGCCTTCCCACAGCACCGGCCCCACTCCCTGAGCGACGCCGCCATGCACCTGGCCCTCCACGATCATCGGATTGATCTGCACGCCGCAATCGTCGACTGCGTAGTACTTTTGCAGATCGATTTGCCCCGTAGCCGGGTCTACCTCAACCACCGCCAAGTGCGCGCCGAACGGGAACGTGAAGTTAGGCGGATCGTAGAACGCGCTCGCCTCCAGACCCGGCTCCATGCCCTCCGGCATATTCCAAGCCAGGTTCGCCATGAGCGCGATGTCCTGTATCGTCTTGTGCTGGTCGGGAGACCCCCGCACGAAGAAACGGCCGTCCTCGTACTCAATATCCTCCGTTGCCGCCTCTAGCAGGTGCGCCGCCAGCGCCTTCGATTTCTCTTTGATCTTCCGCGACGCCAGGGACACCGCCGCACCCGACACCGCTGTCGTTCGGCTCCCATACGTCCCCCACCCCATCGGCGTCAGATCGGTATCCCCGTGGATGACCTCAACGTCGTCCACGTCCACACCGACCTCCTCCGCTAGGATCTGGGCGAACGTCGTCTCTTCCCCCTGGCCATGCGGCGAGGACCCTACCATCACGTTCACTTTTCCCGTGGGATGGAAACGAACGATGGCGCTCTCCCAAAGTCCTCCCTGGAATCCAACCGCGCCCGCCACCTGCGAAGGCCCAAGGCCACAGATCTCGACGTAGGTGGAAACACCAATTCCCACCAAGCGGCCTTCCTGGCGCGCCTGCTCTTGCTCCGCGCGGAGCGATGAGTAGCCCGCAGCGTTCAGGCAGGTATCCAGCGTCGCCTCGTAGTCCCCGCTGTCGTAAGTGATGCCTGTCGCAACGTCGTGCCCGTTCTCGAACTTGGGGATCAGGTTCTTCCGGCGCAACTCCACTGGGTCCATCCCCAGACGCGCCGCGAGCAGGTCCACCAGACGCTCGATCAGCGTCGTCGCCTCCGGACGACCCGCGCCCCGGTAGGCGTCCACCGGAGTCCCGTTGTTGAACACCCCGTAGATCGTCCCGCTGATGTTCGCTATGTCGTACACACCTGAGTACATCAGCCCGTGCAGGATCGTCGGGACCCCTGGGCCAGCGGTCGAGAGGTACGCCCCCATCCCCGCGTAAACCGTCGTACGGAGGCCGGTGATCTTCCCGTCCGCCGTCGCCGCCATCTCCACTTCTTCAATATGATCACGGCCCTGAGTTGTAACCAGATAGTTCTCGCTTCGCGTCTCCGTCCATTTCACCGGTATGCCCAGACGCATTGAACAGAACGCCATGATCGCCTCGTCCGGGTAGTACGGTATCTTGCTCCCAAACCCGCCACCCACTTCCGGCGCGATCACCCGTATCTTGTGCTCCGGGACCCCGGTCACGACCGACGTCAGGAACCGCGCGATATGTGGGTTCTGCGTTGTGCTCCAGAGCGTCAGTTCCCCCGTAATCCCCACCCACTGCGCGATCGCCGCGCGCGGCTCCATCGGATTCGCGATCAGCCTCTGCAGCGTGATCGTGTCGCTAACAGTAACGCCCGCCTCCGCGAAGGCCGTGTCCGTGTCTCCTCCGGCCACCACCCACGTGAACGCGATGTTGTTCGGAACATCGTCATGCAACTGTGGCGCGCCGTTCTGCGCGGCTTTCTTTGGGTTGATGACAACGTCGAGCGGCTCGTACTCCACCGCGATGTGCTCCAGAGCATCCTCGGCTTCGTACCGGCTCTCCGCCACCACCACCGCGACAGCGTCGCCGACGTAGCGCACCTTGTCCTTGGCAATGGCAGGATGCACAGGGGTCTTCAGATCTGAGTTCGGGATCAGCCACGCGCAGGGGAGCCCGTTCAACGCTCCCTCCGTGTCCTCTCCCGTGTAAACCGCGATGACGCCCGGTTGGCCCACGGCCCCGCTCGTGTCTACAGACTTGATGACCGCGTGGGCGTACATACTGCGAAGGATCGCCGCGTGCGCCATGCCGGGCAGCTTGATGTCGTCCGTGTACGACGCCCGCCCTGTGATGAGCCTGGGGTCCTCACGGCGGCGAATGCCGGAACCGAATACGCGTGTAGTCATGGCCTAACCACCTCTCAGTGCGCTGGCAGCCTCTTCGACCGCCCGCACGATATTCTGGTAGCCGGTGCAACGGCAGATGTTTCCCTCTAGACCGTGGCGTATCTCATCGCGCGTCGGCGAAGGGTTCGTCCGCAGCAACTCCTCTGCCGCGAGGATCATCCCCGGTGTGCAGAACCCACATTGCAGGCCGTGTTTGTTCCAGAACGCCTCCTGAAGCGGGTGCAACGCAACCCCGTCCGAAAGCCCCTCTATCGTTTTGACAGAGGCGCCCGACGCCTGAACGGTTAGCACCGTGCATGCCTTCGCCGCGACCCCGTCCAGCTGCACCGTGCATGCACCGCACTGGCTCGTATCGCATCCCACCTTCGTGCCCGTCAGCCCCACGTTTTCCCGGATGAAGTGGACGAGTAACTGACGCGGCTCAACCTCACCGCTATAAGACTTTCCGTTGATCGTAATCTCTACTGGGGCTTTCACAATGCATCGCCTCCTTTGACGGATCCCTTGGGATTCGCACACGTACGCCCGAGCAAGGGGAGTTTAGCAAATACCGTCCGCCTAAGCAAAAGTAAGAAGTGCGGCAGGTACCACCTGCCTGTTACATGGCAAGCCTTCCAACCGGCCCGAGTCGCGCTATTTCGAGGCGGTCCGAGAGCCTGCGATGCGGCCCCTCGCAGAGCCCCTGCGCCACATGCTATAGTTCCTCCATGAAACTGAACGGGAACTACCGTTTCGACATCACCCGCGAACACCTCTGGGACGCCCTCTTAGACCCCGCCGTCGTAGGCAAGTGCATCCCCGGCATTCGAAACTTCGCCATCCTGTCGCCCGACCATTACGAGATTGAGATAGCCTTGCAGGTGGGCATCTTCTCCGGTGCATACAAGGGCACGCTCGAAGTTGTGGAAAAGGCCGCTCCCGCCTCTTACCGTGTGCTCATCCAAGGCGCTGGTGGGCGGACGAACCTGAAAGGCGAAGGCGTAGTCGCCCTCAAGGCGGAGGACGGCGCAACAACGCTCACCTTTGAAGGCGACGTGCAAGTGACCGGCACCCTCGGGAGAGTCGGCCAGCGCTTCATGACCAGCGTAGCCAAGACGCAGTTTGACCGCTTCTTCCAATGCCTCCGCTCTGAAACGGTACGGTATAAGTACAGCATTACTGAGGCCGTTCGTCCGGATGCCTGAAAGTCAGAGCCGCCAACGCCACCCAGAGAAGGTGGAGATAGACTGATGGACTACGGCCGCTACGACCTGACGCTGACACCAAAGATCTCTCTAGAAACCGCCAGCAACACCTCTTACATGGCAGAGCTGACCCCGACTCACAAAGCTATGTCCCCAACGTGTTCGCTCAACGACTGAGGATGCTGCCCTCAGGTCAACAGGAGGAGACGTTGCCAAGAGTTCGATACGTCCGCCCCATCGGTGTGAGGGTTGTCGGTTGGGCTGCCGTCGCCGCCACAATGCTACTTGCGTCCGCCCTGCTGAGCTCGTGCTTGTCTTCTCCTAACGAAGGCAGCGCGACATCCGGCACCGTCCCCACTATGCAAGCTGCTCCATCAGGTAGTGCGCTATTCGCCACGAATTGCGCGGTCTGTCACAGGGCAGGCGGCGAGGGGCAACCGGACTGGCATATTACTAAGGAAGACGGCACCCTGCCCCCGCCGCCGCTGAATGGCGACGGACACACCTGGCACCATGCGGACGGACTCCTATACCGCGTTGTCAGCCAGGGAGGGAAGATGTTTGAAAGCCCCAACTTGCCGGGCTTCAAGAGCGGAATGCCGGCATTTGGTGACCGGCTTAGCCACGAAGAGATAGTAGCGGTGCTCACCTACGTCAAGGACCTCTGGGGAGACAAGACCAAACTGGGACACTCCATCCGGGAGACGCAGGCATTGGTTAGCAAGGATGACCCATTCCCGTCAGCTGGAGAGTAGCTACCACCAGCTTAACGGGCACCGGAAGGGTCGGTCTGATGGTTTGCTATCAAGCGAGACCATAACGACACAAAGCAGCAACCGCCTCTGGTGGAGGCTAACGATTACGAGCGCAGGTAGGCCGAACGGGCCGGGCACAGCCCGTCAGCCCGAGAACACGATGGATAGCGAGACTTGGACGTCGAGCTTTCCCTCACCACTCGCGGCGAGCTCTCGCCCGGAGAAGTGGGCAACAGGGTCTGCTCAAAGGTCCAGGACGAACCTCAAAGTAAAGGTTCTCAATTTTGTGTAGGGTCGTGGGCCTGAGTGGACGGTAGGCAGTGCCATCTTCAAGATGTAGCTGGCCTGTGAATGTAACAAGGCATTCTTCCCGACCATTATTCTAAACATATTTGGAAGACAAACGAGTTACAGTCGTATGCCCAAGAACACTTCGCTTCGTTGCCGGACAAACAACATTTCGCTTTCTAACTGTCGCTCAAAACTGACCAGCTCCTGTAAGCAACGTGTTAGTGTATCGATCCAATCGGATTGCACAGATCGCCCTTGAGACATGAGCACTCTCCTGCGTTAGAGAAGTCAACACTCACAGCTTAGCTGACTTCCTGCCTTCCGTAGACCACTTCCCATAACTCGGCGCATAGTGCGTAGGAACCTCATCGAAGGCGCGCCAGCCTGCTCTCCCCGTCTACAGTCAAACTGAAGGACGCCTTTGGGCTTCCGGCAGTAGCCCTCATACGTAGTGAGATCGGCCGACGCGGAAGGACAACCCCCAGTTCTTCGGATAAAGTCGACCTCACGAGTTCCTCGAGGCCATTCACCTGTTGCCAGAGGTCCTCTCTCGAAGTCTTCATGTCCCTCTTCCAGCGTGCGGACCTTGCTTGAAAGCGTACTTTCGATTCTGGCTACTTGCTTTTCTGCTTCGGACCTAGCATCGAGGCCACGGCGAGCACCACGTATCAAGGACCACACGGGAATGCAGGTCACAATGTAAGAGGATCTTCAGGACGAGGTCCAGTTCGAAGTATGAGATCGCCAGAGAAAACAACGTCGGCAGCAGAATCGGCAGCAGAACAGTGAGGATGATCGTTCTGTAGTGGTAACCAGAAAGACTCCTGAGGAGCCGTAGAGCACTGAGGATCACGTACCTGCCTCCTTATAGAGGTGAGACTCCTTTTGGAGTTAGAGATAGACAATGGCGAAGCTCAAGGAACAGTGAGCAGTTCTCTTCCTGTCCCTCCCTCTTTCGCCCTGCTGTAGCCGACACGGGGCTCGTTGAAGCTGTAAGTCGGGTCGTCAGCGGCGTCGCGCAGCATACGGAGCGGGCTGGACTAAATGCTGGGCAGGTAGTCTGAGGTGGTGGGCGATACTGGGCTCGAACCAGTGACCTCAACAGTAGGCGAAGCAATCGTCAGCGCTCTTGAGAACGCCTGGCCCGCGGCTACTCCTTGTACGAAGCGTCTTTGCGGTCGATCGTGCGCAGGAGCCAGGGCCACGCAATGGAGCCATAGCCATGCTCGCCATCGAAGTAGCCCGCAGTCTTCTCGATAGCGGAAAGCGGCGCTTGGCGGATGGCCTGCCCGGTCGATTGGGCCAGCACTTGGATCTGGCAGGCGCGCTCGAACTCCCACATAGTGGTCCACGCCTCAGCGACGGAACGGCCAAGGGTGAGCAGGCCATGGTTGCGCAGGATCATCGCGTTCGTGCTGCCAAGGTCGGTTACGAGCCTCTCGCGCTCGTCCGCGTCGAGAGCCACCCCCTCAAACTCGTGGTAGGAGACCCGCTCATGGAAGCGGTAGGTCTCCTGCTGGAGCGGCAGCAGGCCCTCCTCCAGCGTCGAGACCACCATGCCGTAGGGCGTATGTGTATGCATGATACAGGTCACGTCGTGCCTGGCGGCGTGGACTGCGGAGTGAATGCGGTAGCCGGTGTTGATCCGGTGTTCACCCTCTTCGAGGACGTTTCCGTCTAGGTCGATCTTGACGAGGTTCGAGGCTGTGACCTCGTCGTAGCCAAGGCCGAACTCGTTGATCAGAAATTGGTCGTACGTGCCGGGGACCCGCGAGGTGATGTGGTTGTTGATGAGCGCGGTCATGCCAAAATGCGCCGTGAGCCGGTAAGCGGCCGCCAGGTCCACGCGCGCCTGCCACTCCGCATCCGAGTAGGCGTTGAGCTTCTTCGTCGTCATCGTTACCTCCACACCGTCATCCGCTTGCTATGCAGCCAAGATTTCCCTATTGGGATGGCTCGGGGCTGCAAGGAACGTACCGACAAGGTGTCCGAATTATAAGAGGGCCTTGCGACGCCGAGCAAGCTACTACGGCTCCGATTGTCGTTGTGGAATGATAGCCACACCGGGGAACCGGTCGATGCGAATGTTAGTCTATGAAGCGCCTGATGTTGTCCACGACGTACATGGAGAACCGTAGCTGGCCTGCTCTCCCAACCAAGAACCTCGGAGTTGCCTACGTCTCTACCCGGAAATGCACTGTGACGGTTCCGTCCTTTGTCCAGAATTGTGGGCTTAAAGGGACTGTACTGCAGACCTTTAAGTTGGTGGTAGTACCGTAGATCCCCCATGTCGGTTTGAGGAGGCACTTGAGATAATGTCCACAACTTGAGCTCCCGCGACGTCGGCGAACATATCCCGGGTGGCGGGGTGGCAGGTAAAGACCAGCACTTGGTTGGTTTCCGCTAGTTCGCCGAAGGATTCGGCGGCTAGGCGGGCCCGCTCCGGGTCGAAGTTGACCAGCACCTCATCGACGACGACCGGCAGTCGCTCGGCGTGTTCGCCAAACTCCCTAATGAGGCCAAACCGCAGCGCCAGGTAGAGTTGCTCCCGGGTGCCCCGGCTCAGTTCCGAGGGCTGCCTGCTAGCGCCGGTGGCGTCGGTCACCGTTATCGTTTGCTCTCCGATGGGCGCGTACAGCCGGTTGTACCTCTGGCCAGTGACACTGCTAAAGAAGTCTTGGGCGTGCTGGATTACTCTAGGCTGGCGTTCCCGTTCGAACTTCTGCCGCGTCTTTTCCAGCAGCGACTCGGCTACAGTGAGTCGCGACCATTCACGAGCGTGTTCTCGCAGTTGCTCCAGCAGGACGCTGCGGCGGATACGCAGGGCGGATGATTCTTCTTCACTGGTCAGTTGCGCCAACTCCGTGTCTATGCCGCCCCGCTCTTCTCGCAGCACATTGCGGCGGGCGTCCACTTCCGCTTGCCGCTCCAACAACCGCCCGGATTCCTCGCCCAGTTGGTTTGGGTCTGAGTTTGCCAGCGACTCGCGGAAGGTGTCGAGCTTGTCGCCGGGACCGCTGAGCCGCTCTAGCATGAGGCGATATTCGTCGCGCTGCCGTTCCAGTTTCATACGTTCCTCATTCTGGGCTGCATGGCGGCGGAACTCTTCGTGGTTGTTGGCTCCCCCGGCAGCGCCGCGTGATCACCAGCCCCACCTGCTGTGAATCGCTGCTCCAGCCGCTCGAGCCGCCGTCGGTTTTCATCCTCCTGCTCTTTGGCCCGGTCCCGGTTAGAAACACTGGTCCGGGTTTCGTCCAGCCTTTTAATGAGTTCGTCGGCCGCAGCCGCCAGTTGCCGCGGGTCGTTGGGGTTCAGTTGTATGCCGTGACGCAGGGCCAGCGGCTTCACGCGCTCCCGGAATTCGTCGATGTCGTGCTCAATAGCGGCTACCCGGCCTCCCATCCGCTGGGCCTCAGCCAGAGAGGCGCGGGTCATGTCAACGCGGGGCAGAAACGTGGTCATCGTATCAACAGTCAATGTTTTGTTCAGTCCGCGCGCTTGCAACCATTGTTGCCATTCCTCCGTTGACTTCAGCGCCGCCGCTTCCGCCGCTTCGTGTTCCAGCGTGGCGGTTTCAACCCGCCCTTGTTGCACCTTCTCTCGCCGGGACGTTTCCTCAACCCGCGCGGTGGCGGCGGTCCAGGTGTCCAGCGCATTCCGGGTCAATTCAAGACGCGCTTCCACTGAGTCCAGCGCGGCAGCATTGGGCTGCTCGGCAAGGCCCAGAGCCGCTGCCCATTCCAGAAGAGATTGGCGGGCTGCTTCCGTTGCCATTTCTGCGTCTGCAGTCTGTTGGCTCATCGCGGAAGCCACTTGCGACGGGGCGGCGGATGGCGACGGCCGTCCCATATACCAAAGCGTGAAGGCGGCGACCAGCAGCGCCACGCCTCCAACAATGCCCATAGGCACAGCATCCCCGCCTAGCACTAGTCCGGCTACGATGAGGGCGGATCCCACTAGTCCTAGCGGGATGAGAAGCGGGAAGTATGGCCGCCCAGAAGTCCTTTTTGGCGGTTCTTGGCTATCGGTTAGCAGATTAAGCTGGCTGCGCAGGGTTTCGTAATTTTGACGTTCCCGTTCGTACTCGCTCAACCTGCCCCTGGCGAAGCGCAGGGCATCCTGGCGCTCCGTCAGCGCGTCAGCGTCCAGCGGCGGCTCCTGCGGCAGCTTCTCCCGAGCTTCCTTAGCTTCCGATTGAAGGTCTTTAAGCGCGAAACGGTCCTGTTCCAGCCGCAACTTGGTTTGTTGGGAGCCGCCCAGACTTTCGGATAACCGCTGTTTCCAGCGGTCTACTTGATTGCGGACAACGATTGACGTGTCGAAGGCTTGCAATTCCGCTTCGCCCCACCCGTGGCCGAGTTCTTCCAGGTTTTTGTCAAAAATGGCTTTCAGCCCCCGTAGTTCCGCCTGCCGCTCCGGCAAGTCGTGAACCGAATCATCGAAGCTGCTGCGGGCGCGGCGGATGTGTTCGATACTGTCCGCGTCATCGAGCAGATTTTCACCCAGTATTGTAGCGAAGGCAATTTCGCCGGCCAGCCGGACCTGCTCAGCGGCATCTTCCAGGTCCTCACTGCTCTGCCGCGCCCGTTCATCAAGGTTTTCCAGGCGCGCGATCGGGTCCTCCGGGAAATGCTCAAACCGAGGCATATCCCGGAGCTGCGTTTCACAGTTGGAAGCCCCAGCCAGTCGTTCCAGCCATTGAGCTCGCCGCTTTCGGCGCGGCGGGCGTTCACCCTAGAAAGCTCGGCGTTGTCGGCGGCCTGCAGCTCGCGGCCAATCTCCAACTTGCGTTTGATAAGCGGTGAGTCCCCCATCGGCTGGCGTTGCCCTCTGCACGGCCTTCAACTGTTGCTCCTCGACGCCTTTCAGCAGTTCAGGAGCTTGGGTACTTCCTGATTGTTTCCGAGCTTGCTTAGGTAAATTTGGCCCTTCTTCTCGCTTAACATCCTCTCGAGCGTCGGCCCTGGGCACCCCCTGCCCGGTGCTGTAGATGCTGGAGCCTTGCAGCGAGGCAGCCTCTTGAAGTTCATCCAGACTGAACGCAAAAACGGTCTTGAAAAGATCGGATGTGGCGGCACCCGTGAACTGTCGTAAGACCGTTTCGGCGTCGGAGGCGGGACCGCTGGGCGTAACAACGCTTAGGCCGCCCCGCACTCCTGCGAGTATCGCTCCAGCGTCGTAGACCATGCCGGCATCGTCGGACAACCGGATACGTCCTCCATGCTGTCCGCCATCCAGACGGCGGATAGTGACCGTTGAATCCGCGAGGCGGGAATCCGAACAGATGATCGAGCGGATAAAGGCCAGCAGGGTGCTTTTGCCCGCTTCGTTTGGGCCGTAGAAAACCGTAACCGGCGCAGATATAGAGCCTATCGATCTGTTGGTGGAAGTGGCCGAATCCATCCAGATAAAGCTCTTCCAGCCTCATGCGTCGTCCTCGTCGCCCACCAGTTCGCCTAGGCACTCCTCTTCAGCAGCGGCTAGGAGTTCCCGGAGTTCATCTTCGACGGCAGGTAATCTTCCAGATAACGGCGCCCGGCTTGGAGCCTATATACAGTCCCGCAGCGACTCCCGCAAACTCAGCCAGGGCGTCCGGGCTTTCCCGCATTTCGCCGCAAGCCGCGCTAGATCTCCGACGAAATCATCTCGCTGCTCCACTTGCTCGCGGTCTACCGGCGAGGCAGTATCCATCTGAATCCGCTCGCACCACAGCCAGTGCTGAGCGTCGGCGTGGCGATTGTTAAGCTGCTCCCGTAGGTCGTCCACCGTTCCAGGGCGGTGCAGCCAGCGGTGCAGCGGCCCCCGCCCGGTCAGCGCCAGTCGGAACACTACTGGACGCCCGTCGGACGCACTGAGGGCGGATTGGGCTTGGTCGTAAATGGAGTCGATTAGCGCCTGCTCCGTGTCCAGCCCGATAATGTCCAATCCAAGCGTTTCCCACCGCACGACCTCCACCGGGTGAAAGTTCATCCGTACCGCGCCGTTATCGTCGACCTCCACCAGATAGACGCCGCGCGCGCCTGGTTCGTTGGGACGGCGACCCTGGGGATTGCCGGGGTAGACGATGGCCGGCCCCTGCTGCCGCAGCACTTGCCGGGTGTGGACATGGCCCAGCGCCCAATAGTCGATGCTGGTTTCTTCCAGGTCAGTGACAGAGCAAGGGGAGTAGGGGTCGTGGTCGGGATTGCCGCCGACGTTGGCATGGAGCAGACCGACGTTGAAGCCACCGCTCGATACGGCCTCGCGAAACAGTGGCGCCAGATTCTCGCGCACCTCGCGCCGGGGGTAGCTAACCCCGTACACAGTGGCCCGATCCGGCTCATCGGGGAACACTGGTGCGCGGGTCACCCCTGACTCGAAGCGGACGCATCCCGCCGGTAAATCAAGCTGCGCCTCCCATCCGTCTAACGGGTCGTGATTGCCGTGGCAGATGAAGGAGCGGATGCCGCCCGCGTCCAGCCGCTTCAGCCCCTCAACGAACTTCAACTGCGCGCGCAGGCTGCGGTCCGCCCCGTCATACACGTCGCCAGCCACTAACAGCGCGTCTACCCGCTCCTGCAGACACAGATCGATGATGTTGTTGTAGGCGTCGAAGGTGGCGCGTCGTAGCGTTTCGGCGATATGGCCGGGCACTTCGCTCCGAATGCCTTGGAACGGGCTGTCCAAGTGCAGGTCAGCGGCGTGGATGAAACGAAGCTTAGCCATTTGTGTCCGTCTTGATATTTGATAATTTCAAAAGTGGTGCTCTTGCCCAGTCCTGCCTATGCGAGGCGTTCCCGGATGGCCTGTGCCCGACAGTTATACTACAAGCTAACCGACACTGGGTAGCCCGTGAAGAAGTATCCGGGAGGGCCGGCGGTTGTCCCTCCGCTGGCTGAGGGCCGGTTCCAGCCCCGTCTATCGCGTCCCCGGGGGGCCGACGCGGACCGTGATGATGTTGATATCGTGGAACTGCTGGTGCCGCACAGACGAGGCGTAAGCCCGTAGCAGCCGCAGTGAAAGTTCCTGATCCACCGAGGTCTCCGAATCGTATTGTTGGAGTTGGCGTAGGCGGTCTTCTACGTTCCTCTCGTCTCCACCCCCGATAAACTCGAGGTCCGCCACCGGGCCGTCGCTGGAGGCGACAACGACCAGCCAGCGGTCGTCCTTTGCGTCTTCCGTCTCTTCCTCATCCTGGAGCAATCCCTCTAGGTCCATCGGGGCCAGAGTTAGGAGAGTTTCCTCCGCTACGGCGCTCAGCCGTTCCTTCATCTCGGTGTCCCAACCTCGGCGGTCTGCGAACCTGGCGATGAACTCGTTGAGTTCCGGCAGAGCGTCTATGTGAAGTTTCGAACGGAAGCGCATCCGCCGCGGGTTGGTGAACTCCAGATACAAAATCATCACTATGGCGGCCGTCCCCCCGGTGGTTATACCGCTCTGTGTCAGGGTTCCCCACACCGGCCCGATGTCCGGCAGTGAGAACAATCCGAACTGGAAGGCCGCCCCAATCCAGAAGCAGATCCCCGCGACCACGATTTTCTGCCGGTTCTGTTCGGTCTGGATAATCGTCTGCGCTCCGTCGACGAACAGGTATCCGCTCAGCACGATAAGGTACCCCGCCATTACCGGCCCTGGTATGGCGCTGAGCAGCCCGGACACCTTGGGCATAAAGGCCACCGCAATGAATATGGCGCCGATGAAGTATCCACCCCTGAGGGAGGCGACGCCGGTGGTCCGGATATACGAAACGGTACCCGGATTGATAATAAAAGGCACCGTTCCGGCGACGCCAGCCAAAAGATTGGCCACGCCGGTCCCGGCCAACGCCCCCTGTACTTGCCTAAAGTCGACAGCCCGGCCGTCGCGCTGGGCTGCCCGTTGCTGGGCAATGGATTCTCCGTTGGCCTGGATGGAGATTATTATGCTAAGGAACAGAAACGCCGGGAGCAGGGTCCAGAACGGAATGCCGAAGTCCAGCCCCAACCCGGGCCAGTGGCTGGGCAGCCCGATCCAGGGCGCATCTATTATCCCCCCTGCATCGTAGAGGCCGAAGACCGCAGCAACCGCGCAGCCCACGACGATACCGATTACCGGCCCCCAAAGTCGCAGTACCGCCGAGCCACGTAGAATGAGCGCGGCTATGACCCCCAGTGTGGCCAGCGCGGTCAGGTGGGCATCCACCGACCCGGTCTCCGATGCCTCTGGCAGCAGGCGAGGCACTACTGAAGCAAGCGTGATGGACAGTATCATCAGCACTGTTCCGCCCAGGGTAGGCGTTATGATGCGCCGCAGGACGAACAGCCACTTGGAGATGATAAGCTGGGCAATCGCGCAAACGACCACCAAGGCGGTCAGCGTCGACGGCCCGCCGTCCACCACCGCCGAGATGCAAAAGGGAATGGAGAAGGCCGCGTGAACATGGGGAGTACCGCGCCGGCCCCTACCGGCCCTACCCGTCTCACCTGCACCAGCGTGGAAACGCCAGCGACCAGAAGAGAGGCAAAGACCATCCAGACTAGGTAGGAACCGTCCCGCCCTGACGCCTTGGCCACGACGACCGGCGTTACCAGCAAGGTGACGGATGCGATCACGCTGAACTGCGCGGCGAAACCTAGAGAAGCCGGCAGGGGTGGGTTCTCGTGCGCCTCGTAACGAGGGGTCTGAGAAGATGCTGCCGTCAATGCGGTCTCCCGTACCTAATCTTCTCTGGGGTAATCTTCCCTGCGCCGATGTCCCCAAAGTTGGTGTTCGCCGGACTGTCCAGCGTCTGCGAGGCTTACTGGAGTCGGCGAGCTTACGGGCGAAGGCTTCGGTTTTGCCGCCGGGGGCTGCGTGGGCGATGAATGTTTGGTGGGCGATACTGGGCTCGAACCAGTGACCTCAGCGATGTCAACGCTGCGCTCTAACCAACTGAGCTAACCGCCCATGACAACGGACCAAACGCTCTAACCAACTGTTGAAGACTGCCCCTGGCAAGAGCTAGCTGCCCGTGTAGGAAGGATCGTAGCAAGGCATTGGTCAGGCGTCAAGGCAACCGCTGCCTGCTGCTCCCATTATCCTCACCGCTAATCTGCTTGACACGCTTGGCTTGGAGCCGTGCTAGGATTTCCGCGGGTTTGGATTGGTAGGATGGTAGTACCAATCTTGACCGGGGAAACACATGGTTTTACTCGAACCTATTAAACGGAAGAGCCGGGTTCCGGCGGACATTGCGGCCTACCTGAAGAGGTTGATCCTTGACGGTAAGCTCCGACTCAACGATCAGCTGCCTAGCGAACGGGAGCTGGCAGAACAGCTTGGTGTCAGCCGCAACTCCGTCCGTGAGGCTCTCAGGGCACTAGAGCTTACCGGCCTGGTAGAAAGCCGCCAAGGCGGCGGCACCTTTGTGCGTGCGGCGGACATTAGTGTGGTGAAGGAGCCCTTCACCTCCGTGCTCCTCTCGCAAGAGAACGTTATCGCAGACGTCTTGGAAGCCCGTAAGCTTATCGAGCCGTTGATGGCACAACAGGCCGCCCAGAACGCCACGGATGAGCAGATCGCTGAATTACGGCATATCCTGCTGCAACAAGAGCGGTCCGTGGCAGCAGGAACGCCCGGTGTCGCAGAAGACATCCTTTTCCACCAACTGGTGGCGGTAACCACCAAGAACAACGTGCTGGTAAAGCTGGTAGAGGCAATGGCAGAGTTGCTGGCGGTGTCTCGTGAAGGTGCGCTGCAAACAGAGCAGCGGGCCCATACCTCTTTAGATGGACACTACAGAGTCTTAACGGCTATCATAGAACGCAATCCGGAGGCTGCCTATAGCGCCATGCGGGACCACTTAGCAGAAGTGGAACATGCCATTGGAGCCTTACCTACCAGTGAGCCCGTGGTAATAGCTGAACCACGCTAAAGGAGGATTTCATGATCAAACGGGTAGAAGTGAACTACCGGGGTATCTTCCAGAAGAACCTCGGCAAATATATCGGCAGCGATATTGCCTTCATCGCCAGCCGCATGGGGAAGATCGGTTTCTCTAACGGCCGCTATAGCGATTCCCCAGAGCGCAACGGCATTCCCTGCAAATACTTCGCCTTCGTCTCCCCTGACCTCTCGGAAGAGGAGTTGGAGGCCGAGTGCGGCGCCAAGATGGACATTGACGAGGCTGACATCTCCGTTATCCTTGACGACACCATGTGCAAGGGCGTGGAGCCCTGGGGCTGGCACGGTATCCGCCCCGTTAACGAGAAGGTCCACGAGAACGCGGCCATGCTAGTGGTAACCCGCAAGAGCCAAGACGATCTAGTGGCATTCACAGAGGCTCGACCATACGATTATCGCATGGCCATCCTTGAGGGCGATGCAAGCTTTGCCGGCCTGTGGGTGTTCAAGGACGACCTCACCCGTGAGCGCGTCCTGGGCGCCATTGCCGCAGTAGACCCGGAAATCATTAATATCGAAGCGGTTGAGTCCTACCTTCTGGACAAGACCCATGCAGAGCACCGCGCCGCGGCCGCTCGTGAGGCCTACAACGAGACGCTGCAGAAGATCCAGGTCATAAGCTCGGGACAGGGCATCACCTGGCCGTATCCCAAAGTTATCCTGCCCAAGTGGAACGAGTTTGGCGAAGGCGCCGTCATTCCCGGTGTGCCCCGCGGCTTTAAGATTGGCCCTCGCGGGCAGGAGCGCAACGACCAGTTCAAGCGCGGCACCACCAAGTCCCAACGGCCCGTTGTCCGCTTTGACCTCTGCATTAAGTGCACCCTTTGCTGGCTGGACTGCCCAGACGAGTGCTTCGACCCCACCGACGATGGCCTCTACGATGTGAACTACGAGGTTTGCGTGGGCTGCCACAAGTGCGCCTCCGTCTGCCCCGTCCCTGAATGCATCGTTATGGTGGACGAGCTTAAATTCACTGACCATGACAGCCCTTGGGAGCATTACAAGAAGGATCGGGACGGTTACTTCAAGTGGGCAGAGGAGAAGAAGGGTGTTGACCGCTTCTACTTCCCCCAGGTGACCGGCACCGGCTTTGAAATCAGACAAGACGGCAAGACGGTACCCCACAAAGCGCCGGCCAATTCTTAAGCCGTAAGGAGAATAAAGAGTGACAACTACACAACAAGAAGTCTGGGAACGACAAGACCTCCTTAACGGCTGTCAAGCAGTTGCAGAGGGGATCCGTCTCTCAAATGTAGACGTGATTGCAGCTTATCCCATCCGCCCGTACACCGAGGTGATGGACATCCTCGCTCGCATCATCGCGAACGGCCAGCTAGACGCTGAGTACATCGTGGCTGATAGCGAGCATTCGCAGTTTGAAATCGTGAAGCATGCCAGCTCCGTAGGCGCACGAGCCTTCGGTGGCAGCAGCGGCACCGGTTGGATGTACGGCATGGAGGCCCTCGTGGTTGCCGCCACCGACCGTCTGCCCACCCTCTTCCTCGTCGGCAACCGTGCGCTGGACGATCCCGGCGCATTCGGCGTGGAGCACAACGATGCAATGTCTGTGCGTGACTTTGGCTGGCTCATCTTCTGGGTAGCCACCGCACAGGAAGCCCTGGAGCACGTGTTCCTGGCCTATCGCATTGCAGAGGACAAGCGAGTCCGTATGCCCGTCTGCATTGCTATGGACGGCGCGTTCCTCACCCATTCGCAGCACATGATCAAGCTTCCCACTCAGGAAGCCGTGAATTCGTTCCTTCCTCCTTATGACCTAGACGACCGCAAACTGCATCCGGACCATCCGGTCTCCATTGCTCCTCAGGTCAACGAGGATTGGGTAATGGAGTTGCGGCGACAGAACTGGGAGGCCGCACGCAGAGCACGTAAGGTGATCCCAGAGGCATACAAAGAGTTCAACACCATCTTTGGCACCAACTACGGGAACCCCTTCTTCGACGAGTACATGACCGAAGATGCAGACACCGTGCTCATGGGTATGGGCACTGTCAACCAGCCGGGCCGCACTGCGGTACGGCGGTTGCGGGAGCAGGGCCACAAAGTAGGCTACCTTAACCTGCGCTGGTTCCGCCCCTTCCCTGCAGAGGAGCTGCGGGCCGCCCTTAGCCGCTTCAAGGCCGTTGGTGTTATCGACCGCGACGTCGCCCAGGGCTCGGCAGATGATGGCGGCGTGCTTCTGCACGAAGTCCGCTCAGCGGTGTATCCCTTGACTCAGCGACCCGAAGTGGTTAACTTTATTACAGGCTTGGGTGGCCGAGACATAGCCATCTCTGACTGCGCCAGAATGCTCGAGATAGCAATGGAAGCTCGAGACGGCAAGAACCCTAGCACGGTTACCTGGATCGGCGTCCGCGAATAGGGCTCACAGAAGAAAGGAACCATGCAATCATGACGACCCAAGTTATCGAATTCGACCGTATTCGCACAGTACGGGACACTCCCGGCGAGGAGTTTTATACCTCCGGTCACCGCACTTGCCAGGGCTGTGAATCCGCCCTAGTAATGCGTGACTTTGCCAAGGCTGCTGGTCCCCGCACCGTTGTAACCGGCGCTACCGGCTGCATGTACGTGGCGAACACCAGCTACCTAACCACCCCCTGGATCGTGCCGTGGATGCACACCCAGTTGGGCGCAGGCGGCGCATCTTCCGTTGGTATGGCTGCGGGCCTCCGTGCTCTCATGCGCAAGGGCCGCATCCCCAAAGAGAAGATCAACGTCATTAACTTCAGCGGCGACCTCGGCGGCGGCGACATGGGCATCGGCGGTATCTCCGGCGCCCTCCAGTCCGACTACGACCTGCTGATCATCCTGTACGATAACGAGTCCGCGGCCAATACGGACATCCAGGCCAGCGGCCTGACCACCTACGGCGCGCAGACCACCTTCAGCCCTCCGGGCACTGCGAAGCGCATCATGCACCGCCGCTGGAAGAAGAACGTTGCGCCTATGCTGGCCGTTGGCCATCCTACCGCTCGTTTCTTTGCGGCAGCCAGCGCCACCTACCCGCCGCTGGACTTCTTCAACAAGGTGCGGAAGGCTTTGGCCATTGGTGGCCCCACCTTCATCCACACCTTTGATCCCTGCCCCAAGGGTTGGGACTTCCACCCGCAGTACTCCCGTGAGCTGGGCGAGCTGGGCATTAAGTCCGGTATCTTCCCCCTCTACGAGATTCTGGATGGACGTGTCTCCTACACCTACGACCCGCACATAAAGGGCCGCTTGCCCGTTCGGGAGTACCTGGAGAAGCAGGGGCGCTTTGCCCACTTCATTGATGAAGACTTTGACCATATCCAGGGCATGCTGGACACCATGTGGGAAGAGTGGGACGTTCCCGGCATTGCTCCGTTCATGGGTAGCCTTAAGGTAGCCAAGTAAGTCGGCCCCATAGAAAGGGCCTCAGACAACAGAGAGCGGTTAGGAGCGTGACGCTACCCGAACTAGCCAACCTCTGTCATCAAATGCTGACGTGTCAAGAGTGCGGCCTTGCGCAAGGCCGCACTCTTGTCGTTCCTGGCGAGGGGCCCCATGACGCAGAGATTATGTTTGTTGGAGAAGCCCCAGGTTTCCAGGAAGACCGTCAGGGACGGCCTTTTGTGGGCCCGGCAGGACAGCTTCTAGAACAGCTCCTGGCCGTTATCGGCCTAAAAAGAAACCAAGTGTATATCTGCAACGTAATAAAATGCAGACCGTCCGAAAACCGGGACCCGTTGCCCGCGGAGATAGCCTCCTGCAAGCACTGGCTGGACGATCAGCTCAGAATAGTGCAACCTAAGATCATCGTAACGTTAGGAAGGTTCTCTATGTCCCGCTGGTTCCCAGGGCAGAGTATTAGCCGCATCCACGGGCGGCACATTCAACAGGAAGGACGCATTATTTTCCCTATGTATCATCCCGCCGCAGCCCTACATCAGCAGAACCTGCGCGGCGCGCTGGAAGACGATATTAAGAAGCTCCCTGCCCTACTGGAGGAAGCCCGTAAACTAAGCGCGCCGCCTAAAATAGAGTCTGATCCGGCGCAACAACTTAGCCTGTTTTAGCACCTATGCCAGCAAGCCCCCTACGCATAATCCCTCTCGGCGGCCTCGGCGAGATCGGGAAGAATATGATGGCCATCGAGTTCGGCAACGACATCGTTGTTGTTGACTGTGGTCTCATGTTCCCAGAAGCCGAGATGCTGGGGGTCGATCTCGTCATTCCCGATATCTCCTACCTTCAGCAAAACCAAGAAAAGCTGCGGGGCATCTTCATCACCCACGGCCACGAGGACCACATAGGCGCGCTTCCCTATCTTCTACCCGCGCTGAACGTGCCGGTCTATTCCACTCCTCTGAGCCAAGGACTCATCTCCGTGCGCTTACGGGAGCGCCGGCTGGTAGAGAACAGCGACCTCCGCACCCTGCGGCCCGGTGAGCAGACCAGCGTGGGCGATATGCGCGTCGAGTTCTTCCGGGTAGCGCACTCCATTCCGGATGCGGTAGGCATGGCGATCCATACGCCTGTGGGCACGGTGGTACACACCGGCGACTTCAAGTTCGATCACACGCCCGTTGACGGCGGCCGCACCGACATCGCCAAGCTAGCGCAGCTAGGCAGCGAGGGTGTCTTCCTTCTCCTCTCCGACTCCACTTATGCGGAAGTGCCCGGCTTCACTCCCTCCGAGCAGGTAGTGGGTATTGAACTGGACCGCATCATAGGGCAAGCATCGGGCCGCGTTATCGTCGCCTGCTTTGCATCCCTCATATCCCGCATCCAGCAGGTCATAGACGCCGCTATGGCCGCAAATCGGAAGGTGGTGGTTCTAGGCCGCAGTATGCAGAACAACGTGACCATGGCGTTGGACATGGGCTACCTCTACGCGCCGGACGGGCTGCTCATCAATGTAGACCAGTTGCGCCGCCTGCCGCCTGAGAAGGTGGTGGTCCTAGTCACCGGCAGCCAGGGCGAGCCCGCCGCCGTGCTGGCCCGCATCGCCAACAAAGACCACCGCAACATTCGCATCCAGGCCGGCGACACGGTAGTGCTCTCCGCAACGCCTATCCCTGGCAATGAGGAGATGGTGGCCCGCACTATCGATAATCTCTTCAAGCAGGGCGCAAAGGTGCTCTACAGCGCCATCGCCCACGTCCACGTACGAGGCCATGCCGCTCAAGAAGAGCTTAAGCTCATGATGAGCCTTACCAAGCCCAAGTATTTTGTGCCCATCCACGGCGAGTACCGTCACTTGCACCACCACCGGGAGCTCTCCCAGGCTATGGGTGTGCTCAGCCAGAACAGCTGGACACTCACTGACGGCGACGTGTTGCAACTGAACGAAGGTGGCGGCCAAGTGGTGGACAAGGTTCCCGCCGACTACGTCTACATCGACGGCCTGGAAGACATCGGCCACGAAGTATTGCGGGACCGCCAGCACCTCTCCCGAGATGGCATGCTCGTGATCATCCTGGTCATGGACCGTGCGACCGCTCGCCTGGTCAGCCGTCCGGAGATAGTGCAGCGCGGCTTCATTGAACTGGGTGAATCGGAGGAGCTGCTGGAAGACGCCAAGGACAGGGTGGAGCGCACACTGCGCCGGGGCGTATCGGAAGAAGTCGGCATGGAGTGGAGCACTATCACGGCGCAGGTGAAAGAGGCCGTTGGCAGCTTCCTCTTTGAGCGCACTAAGCGCCGTCCCCTCATTCTCCCCGTTCCTGTAGAAGTCTAGCTTCTCCCTACCAACACAGCATCCTCCCTAGTTCATTAGCCCTAAGCCTGCCGAAGCCTACCAGCCGCAAGCATGAGTGGGCAGACCGAAAAACATTGTTTACACAACCACACTCTCCTCTTTTCCATTGCGCGCGCATCCCTTCCACGCACGCGCTCTGTAACACCCGCTCCTATTTGTGCGTTACCAGGAATGCGACCACACAGCGCGTAACATTATGACAAGAACACTACAGAAGCCTGCATCATCTCAGGGCAACCGCTCAAACTACAAGCCGCAGCGCGGCGTCGCGGCGCCCAAGGGGTCCGGGCGAAAGCTACCCGGCATTTCTCTGCCTATCGGCAAGATTGCCTACGGCATCCTGCTGCTAGCTGTGGCGCTGGCTTCCATTGGCCTGGCCCTGGGATTGGTATTCTTTGTCGTGCCCCTTGTTGTACGCGGCATCCTCAGCCTCCTGGGCTTCGGCGGCTTGGTGCTGCCACCGGCGCTGGCTATCTGGTATATGCGGGGGCAGCAGCTAGGCACCGCGCGGACATTGCGCACCCACCTGCATCATCTCGTCGGTGCAGCGGTCTGCTTTATCGGCCTACTGGGTCTTGCCGCCGCAATACGGCCTGGGGGCCTCACCTTCTGGGGCGTCTCCTGGGCTGAGGTCTCCTACGGCGGCCTCCTGGGCCAGGTCATCCTGGGCACGCCTACCCTCGCTGCCATATCTCGCACCGCCCTCCTCGTCCTCGCCGGTGTTGCGCTGGCCTATCCGTCAACGCTGCCCCTACTGGTACGCACGGCCTGGTACAGCGCGCGGCTGGTCTGGCGCCTCGGCCTGCACCGCCACACCTGGCACGGTATCCGCTGGATCGCCGTCATGAGCGTGCAGCTCGCACGCCGTCGTACCACCGAGAGCCGCACCAACAATGTTGTAATCGAGGATGACCCCTCGCTGTACGATGGCACAGAAGGTCCTCGTTATCGGCATACGGATGACTTTGACGATGAACGCTATAAAGACGGGGAGAACGCGCTGGAAGAAGCAGTAGCTGCGCCTATCCAGAGCACCCTCCTCCCCATCGTCCCGCCCGCATCTTCCGAAGAGGATAATGACCTCCTCCCGACAAACATATCAGATTGGGACCTCCCCGGATTGGATCTCCTTGACCGCCCGCCTGAGCCGGAAGCGATAGACCAAACGCAGCGCGCCAAGCAGCTGGAAGAGGCGCTGGCCAGCTACGGCGTCGAGGGTAAGGTAGTCCAGATCCATGTAGGCCCCGCAGTCACGCAGTTCGGCGTAGAGCCCGGTTGGGACCACAAGTACCGCGAAGTCCGTGAACGCGATAGCGACGGACGCTTCAAAGTGGACAAGAACGGCAATCCGCTCATGCGTCAGGAAGAGATCTCCCGCACACGCGTGAAGGTGGAGCGCATCACCAGCCTCTCCAACAACTTGGCCCTGGCACTGGCCGCACCCTCCGTGCGTATGGAGGCTCCTGTGCCCGGCAAGCAAGTAGTGGGCATAGAAGTGCCCAACATTACGCCCGGCCTGGTCCCGCTGCACTCGGTTATCGAAAGCTCTGCCTTCCAACGCCTACGCGCCCGCTCCAAGCTCGCCCTTGCCCTTGGGAAGGCCGTGGCCGGAGACGTGGTGGCGGCAGACCTGGCTAAAATGCCGCATCTACTCATCGCCGGGGCCACCGGCAGCGGCAAGAGCGTCTGCATCAACGCCATCGTGACCAGCGTGATGATGCAGGCCACGCCGGACGAGGTCCGCTTCCTGATGATCGACCCCAAACGGGTAGAGCTGGTGCCGTATAACTCTATCCCCCATCTCCTTGCGCCGGTAATCGTAGAGCCGGACCGGGTGGTGGGCACCCTCAACTGGGTCATCAAGGAGATGGACAACCGTTACCGCAGCTTTGCCGCAATAGGTGTGCGGAACATCGAAGGTTATAATCGCAGCCCCAAGGCCGCGGAGCAGATGCCCTATTGGGTGGTCATTATTGATGAGCTAGCCGACCTAATGATGGTCGCACCCTTTGAGGTGGAGCGGGCGCTGTGTCGCCTGGCCCAGCTAGCCAGGGCAACGGGCATCCATCTGGTGGTCGCCACTCAGCGGCCCTCGGTGGACGTCATCACCGGCCTGATCAAGGCCAACTTTCCCACGCGCATCAGCTTTGCGGTTACTTCTTATGTCGATTCCCGCACCATTCTGGACGGCTCCGGCGCTGAGAAGCTCCTGGGGCGAGGCGATATGCTCTACATGGCGACGGACGCCGCTAAGCCGCGCCGCGTTCAGGGAACCTACGTCTCCGATGCCGAGGTGGAGCGCCTAGTGGAGTTCTGGACCAACGAGCGCTACAACCACCTCCGCCCACGCCAGTTTGAGCAAGAGATGGAGGAGGCCGCGCAAAGCGCACCCGGCAAGCAGGACATAGATGACGACGAAGACCTGCTGGAACGCGCGCGGGAACTGGCAGATACGGTAGACAACCTCTCCACCTCCCTGCTACAGCGGCGGCTCCGCATTGGCTATCCCAGGGCAGCCCGCATTATGGAAACCCTTAAAGAAGAGGGCTACGGCTCTACCCCCTTTGACGACCTGCCTTAGTAGCCCTGCGTTGCACCGCGTCTTCCTGTACTGCCTAAGCCTATCCAGCCCTCACAACATCCCACTGATGCGGTAGAATAAGCTTATACTCCTACACTACTACTGGAGGTCTATCGTGTTGCCCATCCGCCCGTATCTTGCGACCGTTGCCGCTGCCCTGCTTATGGCTACCGCTTGCTCACTCCCTGGCGCTGCGGTACCATCGAACAGCGCCTGCGCAGGCGAATCCAGTTCAGGAGGAAGTATGCCCAAGAGCTACAATGCACCCCCACCCATGAGCATCGACGCCAGTAAGACGTATGAAGCCATTCTCTGCACCACAGAGGGCGATATCACGGTCCAGCTTCTGCCGGAAGACGCTCCCATGACCGTGAACAACTTTGTCTTCCTAGCCAATGACAACTTCTACGATGGCGTGAAGTTCCACCGCATCATCAAGGACTTCATGGTGCAGACCGGCGACCCTATGGGCACCGGCATGGGCGGCCCCGGCTATAAGTTCCAGGACGAGCCGGTAAAAAAGGACTACAAGCCGGGCACTTTAGCAATGGCGAACGCCGGCCCCAACACCAACGGCAGCCAGTTCTTTATCATGCACGGCGACTACTCCGGTCGCCTGCCCAAGAACTACACCATATTCGGTCAGGTGACGGCAGGCTTGGATGTGCTGGAGAAAATTGCCAACTCGCCCGTCAAGAGCAGCCCCAGCGGCGAGGTGTCCACTCCCACTGAGCTAATCCAAATCAGCGACATCAAGATTATCGAACAGTAGTCCCTTACGGAAACGCATCGCATGCGGGGTGCATCCGGGTTGCCGCCACAGGGAGCAGGCCCGGACATGCACCCCGATCTCTTTGTCATGCACCTGCCCCAGCTCCTTGAGCTGCAGCCAGGGAGCCGGGTGCTAGACGCGGGGTGCGGCGGCGGGCGCAACGCAGCCTACCTGACCCACGCGGGCCACCAGGTGCTATGCCTGGACCTCTCTCGTCCAGTGCTCGCGAAGGCAGGGGCTACCGTGCCGCCACTAAGGGGCGCATTCTTGCAAGGGTCAGTCGAGGCGATGCCCGTGGCATCCGATAGCGTCGACCTTGCCCTCTGCACCAGCGTCTTCGAGAGCCTTACCGCAGACCAGGTTGCTGCAGCGGCCCAGGAGTTCGCTCGTGTCCTCCGGCCCCACGGTAGCCTGCTGGTTGTAGCTGCGGCCGCCGAGGGCTCCGACGAGAGCTACTCCACGGAGACTCCCGGCGATGCCTCCACCCTCTTCCGGGCGCGCCTCACTACCCAGACGCAGCTGGAGGCATGGTTCGGGGCGTTTCGCTGGTTGGAGTTGCTGAAGCTGGAGGTGAAGGCGCCTGCCACTGCTGCCGTACGCGCTCAGTGGGCTTTAGTTTGCCGGAAGCCTTGAGCTGTGAGAGTCGGCGCGTGCTGCCTGCGCCCCCTCTCTAGCTCTCCCCCATCGAGATAGAGGAATGAGGATTGCCCCAAGCGACTTGACCTGTGAGCATAGTTGCACACTCCCTTCACCCCCTCTCTAGCTCTCCCCCATCTTACGTCCCTGCGCTGGCTCGCTCACAGAGGGGGTACGAGGATAGCCCCTCTTCAACGACTTGACCTGTGAGCATAGTTGCGTACTCCCTTCACCCCCTCTCTAACTCTCCCCCGTCGAGGGGGAGAGAACAACTACACTTCTTCTCTCGCTCGCCCTCAGCGAGGGGGAGAGAGCGAGTATGCTTCCTCTTTAGGGATGGGAAGGGGTGAGGGTGAATAGATTCATGAGTATTCCCTCCTGGCTTCCGCTTGCATGGTGCTGGCCTTTGGGGCGCTGGCGCGGTTGCCCCATCTGAACGCGCCTCCTGTGCCCATCTTTGATGAGGGGCTCTTCTATCTGCCTGCAGCGCGCGCCTACCTCCAGGGCCTACCGGACCCCACCTTTGAGCATCCGCCCCTGGGCAAAGAGGCCATAGCGCTGGGCATCGCGCTGCTGGGGGACAACCCCTGGGGCTGGCGGGCGCTCTCGGCCATTGCGGGCGTCGTGGGAATAGCGCTCACCTACCGCTTGACCTGGCTGCTATGGCGCTCACATGAGATCGCGTTCCTGGCTGCGGGCCTGCTCTCTCTGGACTTCCTCTGGCTTAGCTTCTCCCGCCTGGCCATGCTCGACATCTTCCAAGCGGTGCTGGTGCTCGCCGCGCTGGTGGCTGCGTGGAGCTATCGCACAAAGGGAGGTCACGCGTCGCTGCTGGCCTGCGGGCTGGCGCTGGGCCTTGCCACCGCAGTCAAGTGGTCGGGCGCATGGGCGCTCCTCCCCATCCTCCTCGCCCTCGCGCCCACGCATGAGCGCCCTCTGACGCGGGAGCAAACCATCTCCGCGGCGGCGTTCTTCATTGCCGCGGGCGCACTGGGCTATGGCGCGCCGTGGCTCTATCATGTGGTGGCGCTGGGCTACGGCCCCGGCGAGATCATCGGGCTGCACCAGCAGATGCTGGGCTACCAGCTGCAAGTGGGCGCGGACCGCCTCTCCACGGCGGAGCGTCTGCTGGCACCCCTCGCCTGGTTCACCGGCAGCCCGCTGGTCTTCACCGCCCGAGAAGACCGCTCTGTGGGAGTGTTGGTAACCAGCAACCCCCTCATCCTGCTGCCAGGATTCCTCTCCGTCCTCTGGCTGCTGAAGCGCGGCCTAACGGCTTTCCGTAGTCCGGAGGTCTTTCTCGCCGTCGCGTTTCTCTCCCTCTATCTGCCCTGGTTCCTAATCCCGCGCCTTAAGTACTTCTACTACCTGCTGCCGGGGATGCCTCTCCTCGCCATCGCACTGGCCTACTGCTACTACCGGCTCTGGCAGACCGCGGCACAGCTAACCGGCCGGCGTCGCAGTCTCGCCATCAGCAGCCTAATGGCCTTCCTGGCCGTAACCGCCGCTCTCTTTGTCGGCGCCTTTCCCGCGCTCTCCGGCTATTGGAGCAGACCTTGACCCGTCACGTGCGCTAAGATAACCAAACACTTACGCAGGAGCGATCATCATGACCATCGATAACCGGGGACTGACGGACAAGGATGTCCTGAGCTATATGGACTCCCTGTCCAACTGGGGCAAGTGGGGTCCGGAAGACCAGCTTGGCGCGCTCAACTACCTCACGGAGGCCAAACGCCAGCAGGCCTCCTCACTCATCCAGGACGGCCACGTAGTGTCTCTGGCGTTGCCCCTCTCCAATGTCCCCAGCAAGATGAACGCCCGCCCGGCGGTCCACCTGATGCTGGGCACCGGCGATAACCCGGCCTCCACCGCATCCATGGACTTTGTGGGGGTGGCCTATCACGGCTACGCCACCAGCCACATCGACGCGCTCTGCCATATCTTCTGGCAGGGCAAGATGTACAACGGCTTCCCTTCCTCCGAGGTGCGGGTGGACGGCGCTCACAAGAACGCCATAGACAACGCGCTGACCAAGGTGGTGGGCCGCGGCATCCTGCTGGACATCCCTCCGGTCAAAGGCAAGGACTGGCTTGAGCCGGGCGAGGCGATCTACATAGAAGACCTAGAGGAGGCGGAGCGACGTCAGGGAGTCACCGTGGGCGAAGGCGACATCCTCCTGGTGCGCACTGGTCGCCACAAGCGGGGCCGCTCCCTGGGCGACTACGACCCAGATCCCGCGACGCGCGCGGGGCTCCACGCCTCGGTGCTGCCGTGGATGTTCGAGCGACGCATCTCGGTGCTGGGCAGCGACGGCACGTCGGACGTAGTGCCCTCAGGCTTCCCTAGCATCGCGCAGCCGTGGCACCTGGTGGCCATCGTCGCTATGGGCATTCACCTGCTGGACAACCACGATTTCGAGGCCCTGGCTCAGGCCTGCGCCGATCGCGCCGCTACGAGTTCTTTTGCGTCACTGCGCCGCTCTTCTTACCGCGCGGCACCGGTTCCCCCACCAACGGCCTCGCCATCTTCTAGCGTCCGATAGAGTAGTGAAATAGAGGCGCATGAGTCGTTGCCGCTCCCGGGGTAGGCTAACGCAGCAAACCCCAGGGAGGCTTAGCCGTCTCCTCGAACTTCTTGCGCACCGCTTTGTTGGTCACAGTTCAGTGCTGCGCATGACTGCAGGTGCTGCCTTCACCCCCTCTCTAACTCTCCCCCATCGAGGGGGAGAGAATGATTGGCGCCTCGAGCTTCTTGTGCGCTGCTCCGCCGGTTACAGCTCAGCGCTGCGTATGATGCACGTGCTGCCTTCACCCCCTCTCTAACTCTCCCCCATCGAGGGGGAGAGAATAGCTGGCGTCTCGCACTCCCCCATCGAGAGGGAGAGAATGATTGTTTCCTCTCTCCATCGGACGAGCTAAGCGCGACCTTGAGCGCACTTGACCGCGACTAGCGGCAGGCCCTGTCTTCTCATGCAGCGAGCTTGGGTTTGCCACCCAGCGGCAGTGGTTGCTAGAGGCAGTCTCTTAGGCGTTTGACAGCTTGCGCGTGAAGTTCGTATAGTGCAGCCGTGGCTGAAACCACCCATACCCCTTTCTTTGCCTACCGGCTCGATGCGCTTACTCCCATCTTTGAGCCCGCGCTCCGGGAGTTTGATCGAGACCAGGTAGAGCACCGCCTTTGGGCCCGCGACCACACGCTGTGGAAGAAGGAGCCTGAGGGCGTTGCGGAGTTTCTGGGCTGGCTCGACCTTCCCCGCAGCATGGAGTTCAGCCTTCCGCGCATCGGAACCCTGGTTCGGCAGTGCGCGGACTTTGAGCAAGTGGTGCTTCTGGGCATGGGTGGCTCTTCTCTGGGTGCGGAGACACTGGTAGCCACCATGGGCGGCACCCGCCCCTTGCGTGTCCTGGATTCCACCCACCCGGAAGAGGTGCTGGCCATTGAGCGCAGCGGGGACATGAAGAAAACCCTCTTCATCGCCGCAAGTAAGTCCGGCACCACTCTGGAAACAAGCTGTCATCTGGAGTACTTCTACGACAAGGTGAAGGACGGCAGCCAGTTCATCGCTATTACCGATCCCAGCACGCCCCTGGCTACCCTGGCCCGTGAGCGCAACTTTCGGGAAGTACTCCTCACCCCGCCGGACGTGGGCGGGCGCTACTCAGTGCTCACTTACTTCGGGCTTGTCCCCGCAGCCCTCGCGGGGGTGGACGTCGCCATGGTGCTGCACAGCGCGCAGGGAATGGCGCGTGCTTGCGGGGCCGACATACGGCCAGAGCAGAACCCCGGCATCTGGCTAGGCGCGCTGCTCACTGCCGCGGTCCGAGCAGGACGGGATAAGCTCACTTTCCATCTCCCCGAGTGGCTGGAGCCCTTTGGCCCATGGTTGGAGCAGCTTCTGGCCGAGTCTACGGGCAAAGAAGGCACAGGCATCGTGCCGGTGACCGCGGAACCACCGGGTCCGCCGGAGAGCTACAGCAACGACCGGCTTAACCTTACCTACGGCTCCGCCCGCTCCAGTCAGACGAACATCCTGCTGCCCTGGAACGGCGTGACAGAAATTGGCGCGGAGTTTTTTCGCTGGGAGATCGCCACCGCCGCCGTTGGCTACGGGCTGCACATGAACCCCTTCGATCAGCCGGAAGTGGAGTCTGCCAAGGCCGCGGCGGCTACGGTGCTTGCCCGTGAGAGCGCGCCGCCAACATCCGCGCTACCCCTGAACGAACTACTGCAGTCCCTCAAGGAAGGCGACTACGTAGCCTTTCAGGCCTATCTCCCCCGCTCGCCGCAGCTGCGGAAGACGCTACAGTCCGTCCGTGCCCGCCTGCGCGACCACTTCCGCGTGGCTACCACGCTGGAGTTTGGGCCCCGTTATCTGCATTCCACCGGCCAGCTCCACAAGGGCGGGCCCAACACCGTCTGCTGCATCCAGATAGTGGACGAAGTAAAAGAAGATGCGCCCATCCCCGGCAAGCCCTTCACGTACGGACGGCTCATTACCGCCCAGGCGGAGGGCGACCTTATGGCATTGCAGGAGCGCGGCCGGCGCATCAGCCGGGTCACCGTGGACGAGCTTCTCAAAGCCGCCGATTCCTGGCGCTAACCCAACCTTCGTTCTCGTCACTCCGAACTTGCCCGCCTATGGCGGAGGACCGCGTCTAGCAACACCCGCTGCCCGCGTCGTGCTTAGGAAATGTGGTGACAGAAGAACCGCACTTCTCATCGTTTCACCCGCTTCCTTATTGGATACTTTGCTGCACTTAGGAGGACGTGGAGGCCGCTATTTGTCTCTCTCTTCAGGCTGTGCTATGCTGCCGCACACGGGCAACACCGCGGCATTCGTGCCTAGTTTTCTGTTGTCAGGCTGTTTACACTCACTATACTGAGTCCAATCACGAGAGGAGGTTTTTATTATGGCTATGGCTACAGAGGTCATCAGCGATTTCAGCCCAGCCGAGATCGGTGAGCGCGTCTCCCGTGTCCAAGAGGGCATGAAGGCCAAGGGCTGGGACGCTGTTCTGGTTGTCGATGAAGGAACCGGAGGCGTCCGTTATCTGGCAGGTCTCTCCCATATCGATTCGCCCACCCCGTCGTTCATCGCGCTCGGCCAGTCCGGCGACCCCATCATGGTCGTCGCGGAGGGCATGGGTGGCAGCACCATCAACCTGCTCAATCAGTACACCGCCACCATGATCGAATCGCCAAGCGGCCGCGGCGGCAGCCTACCAGACGCCATCTGCTCTGCCCTCGGCAAGGTCGGCTACAAGGGCGGCGCACTCGCCGTGGATGGCGGCCAACTCCGCTTCGGCATGGCGGAAAACATCCGCAAGAATTTTGACAACGTCTCTTTTGTCCCCTCAGGGCGGCTAGTAGAGATGGCCCGGCTACACCGCAGCGCGGCAGAGCAAGCGATCTACAAGAAGTCGGCAAACATTGCCTACAGCTGCATGGAGCTCTACATGTCCGTCATCCGCCCAGGCATCCGTCACGATGTCGCGGTGGAGCAGGCGGTGAACCTCACCGTCCAGATGGGCGCAGAGTCCCAGAACCTCATCCACGGCGGCGGCACCCCCTGGATTTGGGGAACCAGCACCCGCGGCGACGATGTTTGGGAAGAGGGCGACCTCTCCTCCGTAGAGTTGAATCCCCGCTATCACGGCTACTACGCCCAGGTCTGCCGCACGTGGCTCGTTGGCAAAGGCGATCCCGCCAAGCAGAAGATGGTGGATGATGTCCGCCGTATCTTGGACGCAATGTACGCCGCTGCAAAACCCGGCATGACCGGCAAAGACGTCTTCCACGCCGGCATGGAAGTGGCCAAGCCTCTGGGACGTGACTTCCAGGATGTCCGCTGGGGCCACGGTATCGGCCTCACCATCGGCGAGCAGTTCGACATCGCTGATTGGGACCCGGCGCCCGGCGGCCCCTGCGATACCCCCATCATTGAGGGCGCGCACGGCAACTTCCATCCGTTCTTCATCGAGAAGGGCCCGGGCGGCCGCGGCACCTTCAACGCCCTCTGGGGCGATCCCTGGATCATGGGCAAGAACGGCATCGAGTTCGCCTTCGATCCGCCACGAGCCCAGCTCTAGCGCTGGGAACTGAGAAAGGAGCAAGCACTATGACAACCGCAGCCACAGTCCTATGCGATTACACCGAAGCTGAAGTAAAGGAACGAGCGGCCCGCGCCCAGGCGATCATGAAGAGCAAGGGCTGGGAGCAGCTACTCGTCATTGACGAAGGAACCGCCGGCGTACGCTACTTGGCCGGCCTCTCCCATGTGAAGCCCCCGTCTCCCGCCTTCATGGTCCTGCCGCAGTCCGGCGACCCCGTGTTGCTGGCAGCTTGGGGCATGGCGGGCGCTGGCATCAACCAGCTTGAGAAGCACACCTACGTTAAAGTGAAGCCCATCACCGGTCGCGGCTTCGGCGGCGACGTTCCCGGAGCCATCGCGGAAGCGCTGAGCGAGGCCGGCTACAAGGGTGGCCCGCTGGCCGTGGATGGCCTGCCCCTCCTGCGGGATGGCCTGGTGACCGCGCTCAAGAGCAAGTTCCCGGACATCTCCTTTGTGAATGCCGCCCGCACTACCGAGGTCATCCGCCTGGAGAAAAGCGCTGCGGAGGAAGCCAACTACCGCCGCTCGGCTATCCAGTCCTACAACGGCATGGAAGTGTTCATGTCTGTCATCCGGCCCGGCGTCCGCAACGATGACGCGGTGCAGGAAGCCACCCACGTCAGCGTGATGCAGGGCGCAGAGGAGAACCTCCTCATCCACGGCGCAGGCACTCCCTGGGTTTGGGGCCGCGGCACCCGCGGCGACAATACCTTTAGGGACGGCGATCTGGTCACCGTGGAGCTGAACGCCCGCTTCCACGGCTACTATGCCCAGGTCTGCCGCTCCTGGATCATCGGCCACGTGGATCCGGAGAAGCAGAAGCTCATCGATGACACCAAGCGGATCACGGATGTCATGTACCAGGTTGCCAAGCCGGGCATGATGGGCAAGGAGATCTTCCGAGCCGCCGAGGCCGAGGCCAAGAAGTTGGGCCGGGAGTTCTGCGACGTCCGCTGGGGCCACGGCGTCGGCCTCACTATCGGCGAGTGTTTTGACTTTGCCGATTGGGATCGTGAAGAGGGAGGCCCGTGTACCACGCCCATTCCCGTAGGCGCGCACGGCAACTTCCATCCGTTCTTCATCATCCCCGGCCCCACCGGCCGCGGGGCGTACAACGCCCTCTGGGGTGATCCCTGGATCATGGGTAAGGACGGCGTTGAGCTGCTGGTAGACCCGCCACGAGCATTGGTCCCGTAAGCTCACCTAAACAGCGATAACAGCGAGGGCGCTAGCATAATGCTAGCGCCCTCGCACATTTCTGTATCCGCTTATCTCTTTTGCTTTGCCAGGCCCTGCCGTATAATGTGTCGGTAGGGTTTACGTGACTTCCTTCACAAGTTGCTCCCCGATGGACTAGCACAGTAGGGATCCAGGAAAGAAGCGCAACGTATGCGAAAAATCGCAGTCATTGGCACCGGCTACGTAGGCCTGGTCACCGGCACCTGCATGGCCGACCTGGGCAACGCGGTCTGCTGCATTGATATCGATAAACGCAAGGTAGCGCAGCTTCAGGCTGGGGAGCCCCCTATCTACGAGCCCGGCCTCAAGGAAATGGTGGAGCGTAACCTCAAGGCCCAGCGCCTCTGCTTCACTTCCGACTACGCTGAGGGCATGGAGGACGCCGAGTTCGTGTTCATCGCGGTGAACACTCCTTCCGGCATCGACGGCGAAGCGGACATGAAACAAGTGCGCCAGGCTGCGGAAGGCATCGCGGCCCACATCCGCCGCGACCTTATCATCATCAACCGCAGCACTGTGCCCATCGGCACCGCTGACCAGGTGGCGGACATTGTGCGGCGCGCGGACGGCCTAATACCCTTCTCGGTGGTCTCCAACCCCGAGTTCACCCGGGAAGGCTCCGCCGTGCAGGACTTCCTCCACCCCGACCGGGTAGTGCTAGGCGCAACGGACCGCGATGCGGCGCAAGAGGTCGCCAGCCTCTACGCCAGCTTCGACGCCCCAATCATCATCACCGACCTCAACACCGCCGAGATGATAAAGTACGCCTCTAACGCCTTCCTGGCCACCCGCGTGGCGTTCATCAACGAGATCGCCGCCATCTGTGAAAAGGTGGGCGCGGACGTGAAGGAGGTTTCCCGCGGCATGGGCTTGGACAGCCGCATCGGCCAGGCCTATCTGGACGCCGGCCTTGGCTACGGCGGTAGCTGCCTGCCCAAAGACGTGCGCGCCTTGGAGCACGAGGCCGCGATTCACGGCTGCCACCCCCAGTTGCTGCGAGCAGTCATGGACATCAACCGCGACCAGCGCCGCCTGGTGGTGCAGCGGCTCCGCGAGCTCCTAGCCGCATTGGACACTAAGAGCATCCCTAACAGCCTGGAAGGCCGCACTATTTGCGTCCTGGGCCTTAGCTTTAAGCCCGGCACTGACGACATCCGTGAAGCCCCCTCTCTGGACATCATCCAGCTGCTGGAGAGCGAAGGGGCGCAGGTGCGCGCCTACGACCCCGCCGCGATGGAGCGTTTTAGGAGCGATGCTGCCCTCCCCAAAGTAGTCCTCTGCAGCGACCCCTATCAGGCAGCGGACGGCGCCGATGCCGCGGTAGTGGTCACGGAGTGGAACGAGTTCAAAAACCTTGACCTGGAACGACTACACAGCCTCCTCCGTTATCCCTTAGTAATAGATGGCCGCAATATCTATGACACCGAGACCATGCAGGCAAAGGGTTTCACCTACTGGAGCGTCGGGCGACGCGCCGTGATGCCTGCTGCAGTCCCTGAAGAGAGGGTTGCTCGTGCCTGAATCCCCCACTACACAGGCCGTTACCGAGATCGTCCGGCCGTATCAGGGTCGCAGAGGGCGTGCTCCTAGAGGTGTTCCACCGTGTCCAGGAGGAGTACGGCTACATCCCGCCTGAGGCTATGGAGCCCATTGCCAAAGCCCTGGGTATGCGTCCTTCCACCGTCTTTGGCAGCCTTACCTTCTACACGGAGCTCCGCACTACGCCTCCGCCACCGGTGCAGATCAACATGTGCCTGGGGCCCACCTGTCACATCAACGGCGCGGACACCATCCGGGCCATCCTGGAACACCGGCTGGGCATCAGCGGCGAAGAGGGATCTGAGGAGAGCGGCTGCGGTATCCACGTCATCCAATGCGCCGGACACTGCCACTTGGCCCCATTACTTTATGTCAATAACCTGCCGCGCACTAATGTGAAGGTTGCAGAAGCCACCGCTCTTGCCGACGAAGCCCGTCGCATGGCTGGCTTGCAGGCAGTCACTTAACTTCCGATAGGCTCAATTGAAACGGGTGCTATGGAACAATATCAAACGCTAAAATTTTATGCCCAGCAGAGTTGGCGTGAACACGTTAACAATTCTCGGGCGCGCGTTACCGTCAGCCTGGGGTCCTGCGGCATAGACGCCGGCGCGGCCGAAACCCTGGAAGCCGTCCGCACGGCTGCCGCCGGCCTGGGTATTCCGGTGAGCATAAGCCAGGTGGGTTGCAACGGTATGTGCTGGGCGGAGCCTCTGATAACTATCGCCCGCCCCCGCGAACTGCCCGTGACCTACGGCCCCGTCTCCGCCGCAGAAGCGCCCGACCTGCTGCGCGCGGTGCTAACCCAGAACGACCGCCGCGCCGACAAGGCCCAAGGGGTAGACGGCGACAGCGCATTGGACGGCATCGCTCCATTTTCTGAACAGCCCTACTTCCAGGTGCAGCGGCGGCGCCTCCTGGAGCGCTGCGGCCTCATTGACCCCGAAAACTTGGACCACTATCTGGTCACCGGCGGCTACGAAGCGCTCGATAAGGTGCTCACCTCCCTTCAACCGGAGGAGATCGTCAAACAGCTTGGCGACGCCAACCTTACCGGCCGCGGCGGCGCGAACTTCCCCGCCGGCCGCAAGTGGGACTTCCTACGCACCGCTGCCGCCACGCCCAAGTACATGGTCTGCAACGCCGATGAGGGCGACCCTGGGGCTTTTGTGAACCGTATCTTGCTTGAAAGCGACCCCCATCTGTGCATTGAAGGCATGGCCATCGGCTCCTACGTCACCGGCGCGGAGTACGGCTATATCTACATCCGCGACGAGTACCCCTTGGCCGTGGAGCGGGTGCGCCACGCCATCGCGCAGGCGGAGGAGCGCGGCATCCTGGGGAACGACATGCTGGGCAGCGGGCACCCCTTCCACCTTGAGGTGGTCAAGGGCGCAGGCGCGTACGTCTGCGGCGAGGAGACCGGCCTCATCGCCTCTATCCAGGACTACCGCGGCATGCCCCGCATCAAACCGCCCTTCCCGGCACAGGCCGGCGTCTTCATGAAGCCCACTAATGTGAACAATGTGGAGACCTTCACTTACGTCCCCGGCATCATACTCAACGGCATCGACTGGTTCGCCAGCATCGGCACGGAACGCAATAAGGGCACCAAGCTCTTCAGCCTCAGCGGGCGGGTGAACCGGGTCTGCATCATAGAGGTCGACCTGGGAACTCCTATGCGCACCCTTCTGGAGGTCTGCGGCGGCGGCCTGCCGGAAGGTCACACCATCAAGGGCATCCAGCAGGGCGGCCCCTTAGGCGGCATCGTCCCGCCGGAGTGGCTGGACACGCCGCTGGATCCCGCCAACTTTGCTGCCGCGGGCACCATCATGGGCAGCGGCGGCCTCATCTTCCTTGACGACCGGGATTGCGCCGTGGATATCTGCAAGTGGCTCACCACCTTCGATCAGGACGAAAGCTGCGGCCGTTGCACCACCTGCCGCGTAGGCTCCATGCGCATGGTGGACATCATGGAGCGGCTGACCAGCGGCAAGGGCACACCGGAGGACATCCGGGCCCTCAAGCAGCTGGAGGGCATCATGCAGAACGGCAACTGCGTCCACGGCCAGTTCACCCCCAAGCCCTTCAACGCCGCCTACAAGTGGTTCCAAGCCGAATTTGATGCGCACATTACGGACAAGCGTTGTCCTGCCGGCGCCTGCCGGGAGATGACGGAGTACGTCACCAACCCCGACCGCGCTACCGGCGCAGTCGCTGATAACCTGGTAGCCTCCTGCCCGGTGGACGCCATCGTTAAGCAGGGGGATACGGCTACTATTCTCCAGAGCAAGTGCATCCGCTGCGGGCTGTGCGCGGAGGCCGCGCCAGAAGCGGTCACGGTACAACCCAAGACGCAATTCCAGCCAGTGCAGCGCGAAGTTCGCTATGCATCTATTTCTTCCTAGATAGGAACGCATATGGAAACGGTCAACATCACCATAGACGGACAACAGTACGAGGTTGAGAAGGGGATACCCCTAGTTCTGGCTGCAGAGCGGGCGGGAGTACGCATTCCTCACCTCTGCTTCTATGAAGGGCTGAGCGTCTTCGCCGGCTGCCGCCTCTGCGTCGTGCAGATCGATGGCGTGCGTGGCTTACCTACCTCCTGCTCCACCCAGACTACGGAGGGGCAGGTTGTGTGGACCAAGACCCCGGAGGTAGTGGAGATGCAGCGGGGTGTCATGAGCCTGATCCTGGCCGACCACCCAGACCGCTGCCTGAGCTGCCACCGCCAGGAGCATTGCGGCATCGACGGCGTCTGCCTGCGAGATTCGGTGGTAACCTACCGCTGCCTCACCTGCGCCAAGAACAAGCGCTGCGAGTTCCAGAGCACCTCAGAAGAGATGGAGATGCAGAAATACTCCATGCTCTACTACCAGGAGGCTCACTCCTGGTACGGCCCGGACCACGTAGAGCTGCCCATCAAGCGGGACAACCCCTTCATTGAGCTTGATTTCAACGAGTGCATCCTGTGCGCCCGCTGTGTCCGCGCCTGCGACGAAACCCGCGGCCTCAGCGTCTATGAGATGAGCAACAAGGGCCCTGATGCTCGCATCGACACCGCCTTCAGCCTGCCCATGCAGTCTGTGGGCTGCGATGCCTGCGGCGCTTGCATTGACGTGTGCCCGGTGGCCTGCATCCTGGACCGCCCCAGCAAGTGGAAGGGCAATGCCCAGCGCACCGTAACCACCGTCTGCCCCCACTGCAGCGATGGCTGCCAGCTGGACGTAGAAGTGAAGCAGGACAAAGTGCTGCGGGTGTTCCCCAATAAGGACGCGCCCGCCAACCACGGCATAGCCTGCGCTCAGGGACGTTTCGGTCTGGACTTCATCAATGACCAGCGCCGCCTTACCAAGCCCCTTATTCGCCGCGACGGCCGCCTCACTGAAGTCTCCTGGGAGGAAGCCCTGGACTTGATAGCGGCCCGGCTCATGACGTACAAGAGCGGCAGCTTTGCCGCGCTGGCCTCCCCAAGCGCCACAAACGAGGAGAACTATCTCCTCCAAAAGCTCACCCGTGAGGCTATGGCAAGTCCCTATATCGAGACCTATACCGCTACCGACGACCGTGGGCTGTTCAACGCCCTGGCCCAGTCCATGGGCTATCCTGCTTCCACCGCTCACTGGACAGCATCTACCAGGCCAAGTGCCTGTTGGTGATGGGCGATGTCACCTTCACTCATCCCATCGCGGCATGGCAGACCCGGCGGGCCGGACGCTTCACCAGCGCTACGGTTATCGTCGCCAGCCCTCGTGAGAGCGAGCTGACCACTACCGCCGATATCTGGCTGCGCTACAAGCCCGGCACGGAGCTGTCCCTCTTAGGCGGACTGCTGAAGGTCATACTGGACGAGGGTCTTACCGACCAGTCCTTCTTAGCCGAACGCTGCACTGACCTGGACGCGCTCCAATCCGCACTGGAGCAGTACTCATTGCCCGACGTGGCCGAGACCACCGGCGTGGCCGCCGAAGCCATCCAGCGCGCAGCCCGCGCGTATGCCGGCAGCGGCGCATCCACCATCCTCTACGAGCAGGGTCTGCTGCAATTTACTCAGAACAAGGAAACCGCTGCCGCCCTGGTAGACCTCGCGCTGCTCACCGGCAACGTAGGCAAAGAGGGCGCAGGCGTTATGGCTATGGGCAGCGCCGCAAACCTCCAGGGCTCCTGGGACGTGGGATGCCATCCTGCCTATCTCCCCGGCTACCGGCCGGCAGTAACCCCCGGCCTGCCTCAGCAAGAACTGCTTGATGCCATCTCCTCCCGCCGCATTAGGGCCGCGATCCTCGCGGGCGTCGATCCCGTGGCCGACGACCCCAATCGCAACGACGTAACCATCGCCCTAGAGAACCTGGACTTCCTGGTGGTCATGGACTCCACCCGTACCGCCACCGCAGAGAAAGCCCACGTAGTGCTACCCCTTTCGACCTTTGCGGAGCAGGACGGCTCCTTCACCAACGGCGAGCGCCGCGTGCAGCGGGTGCGTCAGGTCTTCACCCCTCGCGAGGGCTCCATGCCCGGCTGGGAGATCTTGATGGAGCTGGGACATCGCCTGGGCGAGGAGGGCTTCCACTTTGAGGGCGCTTCCGCCATCTTTGACGAGATCGCCCGCTCAGTTCCTTTCTACACCGGCCTGAGCCATGACCGCTTGGAGCAAGAGAGCCCGCAATGGCCCTGCCCGTCGGCGGACCATCCCGGTACGCCCGCTCTATACACCGAACAATTTCGCAATGGCAAGGCACGGCTTCTCCCTGTGGGCGCGCCGTCCGCGCCGGAACCTGTCAGCAGCGATTACCCACTACTCCTTGCCGTGGGCCGGGAGATGCTCCCCTACCACCGTGAGGTGCTCACTGCCAAGGAAGACCCGCATACTCGGCCGTTCGACGAAGAGCTGTTGCGCATCCATCCTGACGATGCCGCTCGCTGGCAGATCGACAACGGAGATGCCCTGCGTGTGATCACCCGCGGCGCAACGGTGCAGGCCATGGCCAGTGTCACTGACGGTGTGCCCAGCGGGTCGGCTTTCCTGGTGCTGCCCATCCTCCACAACACCGCCGTGGTGGAGCAAGGCCCCATCGCAGAGCTGTGGGAAAGCCTCCCTCAGCCCGGTGTCATGGCGGCTCGTTTGGAAAAGGCCTAGAGCTAGTGCACCTATCTCCGTCCATGTTAAGCACAGTAAACATCGCCAGAGAAAGTTAAACCTAATACATGGCAGATTTTCCCGAGCGCCCGCCCATAGACCGCAAGGCCCGGTTTCAGATCCCGCACCAGGACATCCTCAAGCAGGACCCCAGCATCAGGAGCTGCAACTGGAACGAGGTAGTCTTAGGGTTTGAAAATGCCGAGGCGGCAATGGTCGAGGCCAACCGCTGCATCCAGTGCCCGGCGGCGCCCTGCATCAACGCGTGTCCGTTACACAACAACATTCCCGGCGCACTCTGGGAGCTGGAGCAAGGCAACTTTATTGAGGCCGCGAACGTGTTCCGCATCACCAGCACCATGCCGGAGGTCTGCGGCCGCATCTGCCCTCAGGAGCGTCTCTGTGAAGGCTCCTGCGTGGTGGGCAACCAGAAACGGATTCCGGCTACGCCGCCCGTTTCCATCGGACTGCTAGAAGCCTTTGTGGCCGACCAGCAGCGCGCCAGTCAGGGCTATCCCGTGCCGCCCATCGCGCCGGCCACAGGCAAGCGCCTTGCCATCATCGGTTCAGGTCCGGCAGGTCTAACCGTAGCAGAGCTCGCCGCTCAAGACGGCCACAAGGTGGTCATCTACGAATCCTGGCCCAAGCCCGGCGGTATCATGCGCTACGGCATCCCCAGCTTCAAGCTGAGCAAAGAGATCACCGAGGAGAAGATAGGCCTCCTAGAGAAGATGGGCGTAGAATTCCGCTGCAATACCACCATTGGGAAGGACATTAGCTTCAACCAACTGGCTGAGGAGAACAACGCTATCTACCTGGCCCACGGCGCGGGCATACACGCCTCCACCGGCGCGCCGGGAGAAGACCTCCCCAATATCCACTGGGCAACCGACTTCTTAGCTCAAGGAAATCTCCCCGTGGAAGAGCTGCCGGAGTACCTGCGTGACCCCTTGCACCTTGGCAATCAGATTGTGATCATTGGCGGCGGCGATACCTCTATGGACTGCGTCCGCAGCGCCGTCCGTCTCGCCAAAATCCAGGGCCTGGAGGCCACCGTCAGCTGCCTCTACCGCCGCACGGAAGCTGAGATGCCCGGCCGGGAGGAGGAGCGCACCCATGCCAAAGAAGAGGGCGTGGAATTCCGCTTCTTCACCGCTCCTGTGCGCTTTATCCCCGACTCAGAGGGCGCAGTAGCAGCCGTAGAGTGCGTCAAGATGGAGTTGGGCGCGCCCGATTCCTCGGGACGCCCCAGGCCTGAGCCCGTGCCTGGCTCCGAACACCTCGTGCCCGCCGACACCGTCATCCTGGCTGTCGGCTACAACGGCGACGCTGAACTGGCAGAGAACGCCCGTCTCAACCACCGCTGGGGCCTGATCCTGGTAGACCAGGAGTCGGGCATGACCAACCGCCCCGGCGTCTTTGCCGGCGGCGATAGCGTGCGCGGCTCAGACCTGGTAGTCACCGCCCTGGCCCAGGCCCGCACCACTGCCCTCGGCATCCTGGAGTACCTGGCAAAAACCCCCGCGTAAATTCTCCTAATCCTCTTTGGGGCACAGCGGCTTCCCCTGTCGCTGATACGCGTACGGTTGTACACTGTCAGCGACTCACTATTTCGAGCGTATGTGCGATGCCTCCTGAACCCTCCCTGACCCCTCTGCGGCGGCAGTACCTGGAGTTGAAGGCGCGCTACCCCGGCGCCGTCCTCTTCTTTCGCATGGGCGACTTCTACGAGACCTTTGACTCCGACGCAGAGCTGGTCGCCAAGGAGTTGGAGATCACGCTGACCTCCCGGCCCATAGGGAAGGGCGAGCGCGTGCCACTGGCGGGCGTCCCCTACCACGCGGTGGAGGGCTACCTGGCAAAGCTGGTGCGCAAGGGCTACCGCGTGGCTATCTGTGAGCAGCAGGCCGACCCCAAGCAGGTCAAGGGCATTGTGCCCCGGGACGTGACCCGGGTGGTCACCCCAGGCACCGTCATCGAACCCCAGCTCCTGGAGAGCAAGCGCAACAACTACCTGGCCGCCATTGCGCCCGCGGGCGCGGCCGGCGTCGGCATCGCTTACATAGACATCACCACCAGCGAGTTTGGCACCACCCAGGTCCCGGAAGAGGAGGCGCTGGCGGAGCTGGAGCGACTGGGCCCCGCAGAGGTGCTGGTGCCCAAGCAGTGGGAGGAACAGCCCGGCCTCCCCGGCTCAGTAATGCCAGTGGACGACCTCTGGTTCGAGCCGCGGCGCGCGGCAGAGCTCCTGCGGGATCACTTTGGTGTCACCACCCTGGAGGGCTTCGGTTGCCAGGCGCTGCCAGGCGCAACTGCTGCCGCGGGCGCGGTGCTCCGCTACCTCCAGGACACCCAGGCGGGCGCGCTGCCCCAGGTCTCCCGCCTCTTCACCTACTCCACCAACGCCTGGATGCCCTTGGACACCCAGACCAAGCGCAACCTGGAGCTCTTCCAGCGGTCCCGCAGCGGCGCAAGCGAAGGCTCGCTGCTCTCCGTCCTCGACCTAACCGTGACACCGATGGGCGGACGGCTGTTGCGACGCTGGCTGGAGCGACCCCTGGTAGAGCTAGAGCCGCTGTTGCGCCGTCTCGACGCGGTAGAGACGCTGACCGGCGATACCATTCTGCGCAGCAGCCTTGCAAGCCTGCTCAAAAGTCTGCCGGACCTTGAGCGGCTAGTGAACCGGGTCCGCAGCAACCACGGTACGCCCCGGGAGCTTATCTCCCTCCGCAGCGGCCTCCAAGCGCTGCCTCAACTTCGAGAGCTGCTGGACGGCACGGGTGAAGCCTCGCCGCTCGTTGCATTCTCAACGGGCTGGCACCCTGCCCGGAGGTGCGGGCGCTGCTGGAGGCCGCCATTGCAGAGGACGCGCCCACCAGCCTGGACCAGGGCGGCGTCATCCGCAGCGGCTTCTCGGCAGAGCTGGATGGGCTACGCGAGCGTTTTAGTAAGGCACAAGAGGCCATCTTAGGGCTGGAGAAGGTGGAACAGGAACGCACCGGTATCAAGTCTCTGAAGGTGGGCTACAACAAAGTCTTCGGCTATTACATCGAGGTGAGCAACGCCCACCGGCGGCGCGTGCCCCTGGACTATCACCGCAAGCAGACCTTGGTGGGCGCAGAGCGGTACTTCACCCCTGAGCTCAAGGACTGGGAGACTACGGTGCTGCAGGCCCAGGAAGGGCTGCTGGATCTAGAGACAAGGCTGGTGCAGCAGGTGTGCGCCCAGATAGCCTCCGCAGGGGAGGAGCTGCTCACCGCCGCGGCAGCCATTGCATCGCTGGACTGCCTGGCCGCGCTGGCGGAGGCCGCCGTACGCTACGGCTACGTGCGCCCCCAGCTCGATTCCGACGACAAGGTGCAGATAGAGGGCGGACGGCACCCTGTAGTGGAGCGGACGTTGGAAGACACCAGCTTCGTCCCCAACGACACCCAGCTCGCCGGCGGGGACGCTCAGATTCTCATCCTCACCGGCCCCAATATGTCCGGCAAGTCTACCTACTTGCGGCAGGTGGCGCTCATCGTCCTCATGGCCCAGGTAGGCTCCTTTGTCCCCGCCACGGCGGCGCACATCGGCCTGGTGGACCAGATCTTCAGCCGCATCGGCGCGCAGGACGACCTCGCCTCAGGCCAGTCCACCTTCATGATTGAAATGGTGGAGACCGCCAACATCCTGCACCACGTGACGCCACGCTCTCTGGTCATCCTGGACGAGATAGGCCGGGGAACCAGCACCTACGACGGCCTCTCCATCGCTCAGGCGGTGGTGGAATACCTCCACAACGCGCCCAACGCGAACGCAAAAACCCTGTTCGCCACCCACTACCACGAGCTCACCGCCCTCAGCAAATCGCTGCCCCGGGTGCGGAACTACACCTTTGCGGTGGCGGAGGAGGAGGGGCAAGCCGTTTTCCTAAGACGCATCCTCCCCGGCGGCGCGGACAAGAGCTACGGCATCCACGTAGCCAGACTAGCCGGCCTGCCGCCCGCAGTCACCCAACGCGCCCAGCAGGTGCTGGAGGATCTGGAGAGTACACCCGCACCCAAAGCCCGTCGCCGCACCGAGCCGTCGCAGCAGCTACCGCTCTTGGATGGGCACAGCCCGTTGGTGGATGACTTAGCAGGCTTGGAGTTGGATACGATGTCGCCCTTGGAGGCGCTCAACCGTCTCTATCAGCTACAGCAGCAGGCGAAAAAAGAGCGTACTCCAGAGCGCTAAGGTGCGGCGGTGTCCGCCGGCAGCTCGACTTCCAGAGCACAGTCACCCATAGTGCCCGCGCGGGCGTGGCGAATATAGCAGGATGTCCACTGGAGATAGAGATCGCCCCAGGCGGCCGTCGGTTCTATCGCGCTCTCCTCAAAGTGCTCGTTCCAGCTATAGACCAGCACTGTTTCCGGCCGCAGCTCCAGGGCCCGTTGCCACTGCTCGTGATAGAGTTGGCCGCCGTTGCGATCGTGCGTCATGAAGAAGGGCCGTTCCAGGTGATCGTCACGGTAGCCGGGGAGCACCGGCACCACGCCGTTGACAACCTGCTGCGGCGACTCCTCCCAGAAGGACCAGTCCGTGGGACGCAGCAGTCCGTGGGTGTTGAACGTGTTGACGCTCTGGCGGTAGTTCCGCGTCCAGTAGACGTTGCGCATTGCGGCACCGGGGAGAGAGAAATCGATGGGCGCAGCGTAGAGCATCACCAAGGGCTCTCCGTCCAGTCTAAAATAGTTGGGGTGGGCGCCAAACGCCTCGGCCGCGTATCCTGACCACCACGCCTTCTCGGCGGCAGTGGCATCGTAGAGGCTGTCCAGCACAATGGCCGCATGAAGGTCGCGTCCCTCTAGCAAACGGAACACCTGGCCGGCGTTGCGCCAGCTTTCAGGAGACCAGGAGACCACGTGCAGCGCAATGTAATCGAATCCCGTTTCCTCAATCTCTGCGATCTGCTGCTCCAGCACGGCGGGGTCGCTGGAGTTGTACCATCCCAGCAGCGGCTCTGGCGCGTTCGGGTCCACCAACGTAGCGCCGTTGGACCACCCCAAGTGAGCAGGGGCGTACCAAGTGAAGAAATAAACCCCCACCAGCGGCCTCTGCGCCCTCAGGGCTACCCTGATCTCCTCTACTGCCAGACCGCTCTCCACCCAGCGACGCAGCGAGGCGTTATCCGTGCCAAGGGGATCGCGGCCCAAAACTTCCCGGAATACCTGTCGCACCTTGGCTACACGCTGCCCCTCCGGGGAAGAGGCCAGCAACGGCAGCATATCCTCGTAAGGAATGCCGCTCTTTGCCCACGAATGCAGGCCGCCGCAATCACCTACTATCGGGTCTCGGCCAAGGGTTTCCAGGTACGCCCTGCGGGTAACTGCGGCGCGCATCCCTTCCTCCGATACCGCCAGCTCCTGAGCAAGCGCCTTCGGCGCTAGCCCCGTCTCGAGCCAATACGCCAAGCCTTCTTGGTCCGGCGCGCGGCACAGCCAGTGCTGGTACAGCCTAGGGATGGCCGCGTTCAATGTTGTGGTGTGCGGATATGCGGGTGATGGCAGCACACTCTGGGAAAGCGGGGCATCTGTCTCTCCCGACAGGCGCGAAACAACACCGTCCGGAGAGGCCGGTGTCAGTGCGCCTACGCTAAGAGCAAGGATTAAGAGTAATGGCAGGGTGAGCAATAGATAGTAAGACCGTTAAATCATCTCTTTCAAAGGTATAAACGGAGGAATGGGGAAAAGCTTACGAGATCACACGCGCTGGCGGCGGAAGCGGGGGAAGAGGGAGGCGATGATCATCATGTAAAGGATAAGAATGCCTCCGGCCACGCTCACCGAGAGCCTGAACCCAACGACGTCTGCCGCGACACTAATTGGAATGAGTCCCAGGGGCTGGAGCGACTGGCCCAACAGATAGAGGCTCATGGCCCTGCCGCGCATCTCCGGCGGCGCGCTAATCTGGAAGAGCGTGCTGTTGAAGGTAGTGTAGGCTGCGCTGGTAAACCCTAAGGGAATGGCCAGCAGCAGCGCGGCTTCATAGACCGGGGCGTTGGCAAAGAAGATGAGCGATGCGCCCATAGCGGCCCCCGCTATCAGCAGCATCAACGGCTTGCGCTGGATGCCGCCGCCTACCGCCGTTGCAAAGGAGCCTAACAAACCCCCTACGCCCTGGATCGCTAGCAGCGTCCCCAGGCCCGTTGCGCCTACCGCAAACTCCTCTTTGGTAAACACCGGCATGAGGTTGATAGCGGAGATGGCAAAGAAGACCAGACCCATCTCTGCGCCTAGAAGCACCAGGATAGTAGGTGTGCGCCGCGCAAAGTGGTAGATCTGCAGCATGTCCTGCATCAGTGGCGAGGGCTTGCGCGGCTCCTTCTTCTCCTGCGGTCGTACGAAGAGCAGCGCCAGCAGCCCGATGATGTGCGATATTGCGATCACAAAGTACGCACCCTGCACACCGAATACGCCGGCGATGATGCCGCCGAAGCCTGGTCCACCGATGCGCATGGAGTTCAGCGCCACATAGTAGAGCCCGTAGGCCCGCGAGAACTGCGCCTGAGGCACTATTTCCGACACGTAAGAGAGCCGCGCCGGAAGAGAAAAGCCCACTGCCACGCCTTTAGCCAGGGAGAGCACGATGAGGTGCCAGAACTCGATGTAGCCAGTCACCAGCAGCAGGAAGAGCACTGCGCCCACAATGGCCAGCACGACCTGCGACCACAACAGCAGCTTGCGCTTAGAGACGCGGTCGGCCAGCGTACCGCCAATAACAGAGAGCGCGGCCATGGGAACGCCCTGGCTCACCACCACCGTGCCCAGCATTACCGCCGAGCCTGTCATCTCGTAGGCCAGGTAGCCGATAGCAAAAATATCGGTGAAGAAGCCGATATAGTAGGCGAAGGAGGCGATCCAGTACCACAGATAGTTGGAATTGCGGAAGACAATGAAGGTGTCTCCCAGGTTGTCGGAGCTGCGCTGCAGCCAGCCCCTGGGAGCGGGTGAGAACGGAGGAGAGGTGCTCATAAATAATCGCTCCCCGTAGTATACGCCCCGCCGCCTGCTCCTGCGAGGATTAGCCTAGTTCAGACCGTTCAGGCTGGGCCGGTCGAACCCTGAACAGATTGAGTAACCTTGCAGACTGCTTGTCTCTGCTATCGAGGGATGACCGTAGTTTTAGTAGACTGGAGCCGTAAGCTTGTGTTCGTATGACTGGTGAGGGCGCGGCGAATGGATTATCCTTGCTATAATTGCTAAACGCCAAGCAACACAGTACGGGAGACTTATGATGGATGAACAAACACTAAACGCCCTGCGCGCCGACCGCATCATAGACATCACCACTACCGGCAGGAAGTCCGGGGAAGCTCGCCGCATCGAGATCGCGATCATCGCCGTGAAGGACGGCTTCGTCATCTCGGGCACACCCGGCCGGCCCCGGAGCTGGTACGCCAACCTGCGCGCCCACCCCGAGTTTACAGTGCACTCTAAACGCAGCATCACGGCCGACCTGCCCGCCCGCGCAGTGCCGGTGGAGACGGAGCCGGAACGGCGCGCCCTCATTCAGCAGATTGCCGACGCCAGCGCGGCGAACGGGAGACCAATGGAAAACTTTGAAGAGTGGGTGGCGAAAAGCCCTCTGGTGAAGGTGGAGTTCATGGCGTAAGCCCTTGGGGCCTTCCCTGCTTCTCCCTCCTCTCGATGGGGTAGCATCAAGGTAGAGGCGAGCTAATCATTCTCTCCCCCTCGAGTGGGGGAGAGCTAGAGTGGGCTGTGACCGGTGAACGGCAACAACTCATGCACCTCTATGTATCGCCCACATGGAGGCAGCCATTCTCTCCCCCTCGATGGGGGAGAGCTAGAGTACGCGCACCCGTATCGTGGGCAACCCTCGGTTACGCGTATACCTATGCTATGATTGAAACCGTCTCCGGCATCATCATCTGGACAGACCGTCTGGACCGCCTCGTCGCATTCTACCGAGACGTCCTGCAGCTCCCCGTCCACTCGGTGCGCCCCAGCTTCGTTGCCTTTGCCTTCGGCGACTTTCGCCTCAGCCTCGGCTTGCACGATGGCGTGCACGGCGAGGCCAACGATCCCTACCGCATCATGGTCAACTTCAACGTGACGGACATCGCAGCAACCTACACCGCCCTGCGCGAGCGCGGCGTGGAGTTCATCCGTCCGCCCGCCCTCGAAGAGTGGGGCGGCTGGGTAGCAACGCTCAAAGACCCGGACGGCAACATCCTCCAGCTCCTGCAGCAGCCTTAAGCTGCAACAGTCGTCCTACCACTTATTGACACCCCTACTGGTTCATGGTACAAACGTAACAGACCTCGAAACCAGTAGTAGAATTTAGTAGATTTTTGTCCACTCAAGTGACCTCCACACCCCAACCTACCGCGCCCGCCGGCGCCGGCTGGCTCACCCTTAAGCAGGCGCGCGCCCTCCTGGGGGTAAACGCTAACAGCCTGCGCACCTGGGCCGACCGGGGCGTGGTTCGCAGCTTCCGCACCCCCGGCGGCCACCGCCGCTTTGCAGAGACCGATCTCTTAGCCTTAACCCATAACGCAACCCACAGTAACGGCTCGCGCCCTGGCCTGTCTGATCAGACCATCGCCCGCATCCGCCGTAAGCTGGTGACCGGGCCCGCTGCCCATCACGCGCCCTGGCTGGACCTTTTGCCGGATGTGGAGCGGGAAGAGCTGCGCACTCTAGGACGGCGGCTCGTCGCCCTCGCGGCCGATTATCTTGCCGTCGCCAAGGGCCGCGCCGCCTTGAATGCACAGGCGCGCACCATTGGAGAGCGCTACGGCGCAATCTTGGGCCAGCGCGGCCTCGCCTTCAGCCAAATGCTGGAGGGCTTCCTCTTCTTCCGCAACCAGATAGAGGAGATGGCCCAGCGAGCCCCCAAGCCCAACGGCCAAGCCTCCGCGAATGGCAGCGCCCACCGCACCCTAAATAGCCTCCTAGACCAGGTGCTCCTAGGCACCGTGCGCGGTTACGAGTCCCAGGCCAAACCCATCGCCCCGACCGCAGTGCGCGTCCGCCGGCAACGGAAGTAACTTAGCCCCATGCCTAGCTACTATCCCGTCTACCTAGACCTGCACGACAAACCTGTCGTGGTAGTGGGCGGCGGCGTGGTGGCGGAGCGCAAGGTCCTTGCCCTGCTGGAGTGTGACGCCAAGGTCACCGTCGTTAGCCCTCAGCTCACCCCCGGCCTGGAAGCCCTGGCTGCAACCGGCCGCGTTACCGCTGTGCGGCGGCCCTACGCCTCGGGCGACCTTGCAGAGGCAGCGCTCGCTATAGTTGGCACCGATGACACGGCAACAAACCGCGCCGCGGCGCGTGAGGCCCGCAACGCCCGCGTCCTGGTAAACTCCGTGGACGACATCGACTACTGCGATTTCATTGCTCCCGCCGTCATCCGCCGCGGCGACCTCACCGTGGCCCTCTCCACCAATGGCAAAAGCCCGGCGATGGCCCGTTGGGCCCGGGAGGAGCTGGAGACCATCCTTACCCCGGACTACGGCGACCTCCTTCGTGTGCTGGAGCAGGTGCGTCTGAATCTACGGCAGCAGAAGCTCCAGGTGACTCCGGATGACTGGCAGGCCAGCATCAGTGAGGAAGTCCGCGACCTAGTGCGTCAGGGGAAGCTAGAAGAAGCGGAAGCCTACCTATTTGATGCGCTCCGGCAGCTGGCCGTGAACCCCACGGAGCCTATCGCCGTGCAGGAAGGAGCCCCGCGCTCCTAGCGGGTGCGCCTATGCCCCTTATCGTCGTCGGCGTCAGCCATCAGACCGCTCCCCTCTCCGTGCTGGAGCGCTTTGCCCTCAGCAGCGACCAGGGCGAGCGTATGCTGGAGCAGCTCACCGAGTACACGCCTATGGGCGTAGTGCTGGCCACCTGCAACCGCACGGAGATCTATGCCAACTCCCACCTGCCGGAGGTCGGCGCGCAACACCTGAAGCGTTTCCTGGCGCAGTGGAGCGACTCTCCCTGGGAGGAGGTGAGCCCCTATCTCTACTCTCACGCCCATTTGCCCACCGTGGAGCACCTCTTCCAAGTCGCCAGCGGACTGGACTCCATGGTTATTGGGGAGGAGCAGATCCTAGGTCAAGTGCGCACCGCTATGGAGCAAGCCAAAGCCCGCGGTTCACTAGACGCGGTATTGGGCAGGGCCTTCCAGGCCGCCATTCGCACCGGGCGTCGCGTGCGCTCGGAGACCACTATCTCTCGCAACGCCGTCTCCGTAAGCTCCGTTGCCGTGGGGCTTGCTAAGCGGCACTTCAAAGAGCTTGACCAGCTCCGGGTCCTCCTAATCAGCGCCGGAGAGGCGGGCAAACTCGCCAGCCGCAGCCTGATAGCGCAGGGGGTGCGCCACTTGGAAGTGACCAGTCGCAGCTACCCGCGCGCCGTTGCTCTCGCCGACCGCATGGGCGGGCAGGCCATCCACTTTCACGAGATGGAAACCTCCCTGGAGCAGGCGGACCTGGTGATCACCGCCACCAGCGCGCCGGAGCACGTCCTCACCCATGCGCAGATGCGGCGAGTGATGACCCATCGCCAGGACCGGCCTCTGGTGCTGGTGGACATCGCAGTCCCGAGAGACGTCGACCCGGAAGTGGCGACTATTCAGGGCCTCTCCCTCTATAACATCGAGGACATCCAGCGCTACGTGGACGAAAACCTTCTGCTGCGCGCCAGGGAGCGGGAGAGCGCGCTCGCCATCATTGACGAAGAGCAGCGGCGTTTCCAAGCATGGTGGAGCTCCCAAGAGGTGCGCCCCACTATCTCCGCACTGCGCCACAAGGCTGAGGCCATCCGTGAAGCCGAGCTGCGCAAGACCTGGCGCCGGCTCCCCAACCTCTCCGAAGCGGAGCGCAGCAGCATCGAGGCCATGAGCAAGGCCATCGCCAAGAAGCTCCTGCACGACCCCTTCACCTATCTGAAAGAGCGGCGGGACGGCGACGACTCAATCGCCGCCATCCAGGCACTCTTCGGCTTGGAGCTTCCCCACGACACTTCCACCGACAACGGCCACACAGAGGTTGCCCTTCTGGATGCTACCGAAGGAGCAGGTGCAGATGACACGCCAGCGCCTAGTGGTCGGCACGCGCAATAGCCCCCTGGCTCGAACCCAGACCGACCTGGTGATCCAGCTGCTCCACGAGCGCTATCCTGAGCCTCTGGAGATTGAGGTGCGCCCCATTAGCACTGAGGGCGACCGCTCGCAGCCCGCAGAGACCCCCCTGCAACAGCTTGCCGGACAGGGCATCTTTGTGAAGGAGCTGGAGCGTGCGCTCCTGGACGGCACTATCGACATTGCGGTGCACAGCCTTAAGGACATGACGACAGCCGCTGAAGCGGGACTAGTAGTGGCAGCCATCCCGCTGCGGGAAGACCCGCGCGACGTGCTCATTGCCCGGGAGGGCGCAACCCTGAGCCAACTGCCGCTGAACGCGCGCGTCGGCTCCAGCAGCCTGCGTCGCGCCGCCCAGCTTGCACAGCCACGGCCCGATCTTTCCTTTGCCCCCATCCGCGGCAACGTGGACACCCGCGCCCGCAAGGTGGCTCAGGGCGACTACGACGCCACCATATTGGCCGCCGCGGGGTTGCTGCGGCTTGGTCTGCAGGGCCTCATCACCGAGTATTTCTCTCCGCAAGTCTGCCTGCCCGACCCAGGCCAGGGCGCACTAGCCGTACAGGTGCGCGCCGATGACACCCCCACCCTTGATCTCGTTTCGGCGCTGGACGATGCTCCCTCACGCGCCGCAATCACCGCCGAGCGCGCCTTCTTGGAAGCCCTAGGCGGCGGCTGCCAGACCCCCGTAGGAGCGCTGGCCACGCAAGAGGGCGCAACGCTCACCCTCCAGGGCATGATCGCTACCCCGAACGGCAGCGGGCTGATCCGCTCCACCGTAGTAGGCGCCGCGGACGCGCCGGAGGCCCTGGGCCGGGAGCTAGCTGGCAAATTGCTCGCCCTTGGCGCAGGCCGCTTCCTCGCGGAGGCACAGGAGGACGCGCATGGCTAAGGGCAAGGTTTACCTTGTCGGCGGCGGGCCCGGCGATCCCGGACTCATCACCCTGCGCGGCGTCGAGTGCCTTCAGCAAGCCGACTTGGTCCTCTACGACCGCCTCATCAACCCGGCGCTGCTGCGTCACGCACGGCCCGGCGCGGAGGTGGTCTACGTAGGCAAGGCCGCTGGCGGCCACGCGCTCTCGCAGCAGGGCATCAACGATCTCTTAGTGGCGCGGGCTCAGGCAGGCGATACAGTGGTGCGGTTGAAGGGCGGCGACCCCTTCGTCTTTGGCCGCGGCGGCGAGGAAGCCCTCGCACTGGTAGAAGCCGGCGTCCCCTTTGAGGTCGTCCCCGGCATCTCGTCATCCATTGCTGCGCCCGCCTACGCCGGCATCCCGGTCACCCATCGCAACCTTGCCTCCTCCTTTGCCGTTATCACGGGGCATGAAGACCCCACCAAGCCGGACTCCAGCCTCCACTGGGAGCACCTGGCAAAGGGAGTGGACACCCTAGTCTTTCTCATGGGGTTGGAGAACCTGCCTCTCATCGTGGAACAACTTGTAGCAAATGGCCGGCCGCCGGAGACCCCCATCGCGCTGGTGCGCTGGGGCACCTGGGCGCGCCAGGAGACCCTCACCGGCACCTTGTCGGACATCCAGGACAAGCTCCAGGGCCGCGCCTTCAGCCCACCTGTGGCGACGATCGTCGGCCCGACCGTCCCCCTGCGAGAGCAGATCGCCTGGTTCGATAACCGCCCCTCTCCGGCGTGCGGGTGCTGGTCACCCGGGCGCGTGAGCAGGCCAGCCAGCTTGCGGCGCAGCTCGCCGCGCTGGGCGCGGAGCCCGTCGAGGCCCCCGCTATCGAGATTGCCGAGCCTGACGACTACGCGCCGCTGGACGAGGCTTTGCGAGGCATGAACCGCTACCGCTGGGTGGTCTTCACCAGCGCTAACGGCGTGCTGGCAGTCTTCCGCCGCCTGCAGGCGATGGGGAAGGACAGCCGGGCGCTGGCCCACACCCGCATCGCCGCCGTAGGGCCTGGCACAGCCGCCGCCCTGCGGGAACGCTCCGTGGAGCCGGACCTCATCCCGGACGCCTATCTCACCGAGGCCGTGGCGGAGGCGCTGATTCGCCAGGGGGTGAAGGACACGCACATCCTGCTCCCGCGCGCGGACATCGCTACCGAACTACTGGCCCAGCGGCTCACTGAAGCCGGCGCGCTTCTCACCGAGGTCACCGCCTACCGCACCGTGCAGGCGGGCGAGCTCGACCCAGAGGTAGCGCAGCTCTTGGCCGCCGGCCAGATCGATATTGTCACTTTCGCCAGCGCGTCCACGGTGCGGAACCTGGTTGCCCTCCTGGGCGGCGACACCGCCGCGCTGGCCCACTGCCGCATCGCCAGCATCGGCCCCGTCACCACTAGAAGCTGCCCGCGCCGCCGGCCTCTCCGTGGACATAGAAGCCGCCGAGCACACCATCCCCGGCCTCGTCGCCGCCATCAAGGAGACATGGGAGAACAACCAGCTCGCACCCACCGCCGCCCTCCCTTCGACAAGCTCAGCATGAGCGGGCTGCAGCAGCAGTGAGTCCAGAGGGGGCGCACAGGATGAGCAGAGCTACTGCAGCGGGGAGTCCAGAGAGGGCGCTGCCCCTTCTGGCAGGGAGTTTGAGGGGTGTCCCCTCTATACATCCTTACTCCCCCTTCCTGGTAGGAAGAGGGGGCCAGGGGGTGATGGTCGTGGAAGCAGAGTACCTGCAAAGCGCATCACCCTTCGACAGGCTCAGGATGAGCGGGCTACGTCAGCAGAGAGTCCAGAGTGGGCGCTGCATGAGTGAGCCACTGCAGCGGGGAGTCCAGAGGGGCGCCGCCCCTTCTGGCAGGGAGTTTGAGGGGTGTCCCCTCAATACCTCTTTACTCCCCCTCTTCCTGGTAGGAAGAGGGGGCCAGGGGGTGATGGTCGTGGATGCGGAATGCCTGCAAAGCGCATCACCCTTCGAAAAGCTCAGGATGAGCGGGCTACGTCAGCAGGGAGTCCAGAGGGGCCGCTGCCCCTTCTGGCAGCCGCTGCCCCTTCTGGCAGGGAGTTTGAGGGGTGTCCCCTCAATCCCTCTTTACTCTCCCCCCTTCCTGGTAGGAAGAGGGGGCAAGGGGGTGATGGTCGTGGCACAATCAGAAAAATCTAGCATAATAGAGCAAGTAACCTCTCTACTTAAGCCGAGACGAGGCTAACATACAATGACCACCACAAGCCCCCACTCACCCTTCCCCACCACCCGGCTGCGGCGGCTGCGGCGCACCGGCCTGCTCCGAGACATGGTGCGGGAGACCCAGCTAGACCCACGCGACTTCATCTACCCCCTCTTTGTAGTCCCCGGCCGCGGCGTCAAAGAGGAGATCCCCTCCATGCCGGAGGTCTACCACTTCTCCGTGGACACCCTGGTAACCGAGGCCAGAGAAGTGCAGTCGTTAGGCATCCCCGCGGTGCTCCTCTTCGGCCTGCCCTCCACCAAAGATGACATGGGCTCAGAGGCCTACGCGTCGGAGGGCATCGTGCAGCAGGCGGTGCGCGCCCTCAAGGACGCCATCCCCGATCTCCTGGTCATCACCGACGTCTGCCTCTGCGAATACACGGACCACGGCCACTGCGGCGTTGTTATCAATGGCGACGTGGACAACGACCAGTCGTTGGGGCTCATCGCTCAGACCGCCCTTAGCCACGCCCATGCAGGCGCAGACATCGTCGCGCCCTCGGACATGATGGACGGGCGCGTGGGCGTCATTCGGGCAGCGCTCGATTCGGAGGGCTTCACTGGCACCCCCATCATGGCTTATGCCGCCAAGTACGCCTCCGCCTTCTACGGCCCCTTCCGGGAGGCCGCGGACTCAGCCCCTCAGTTCGGCGACCGCCGCTCCTATCAGATGGACCCCGCCAACGCCCGTGAAGCGCTGCGGGAGATCCAGAGCGACATTGCGGAGGGAGCGGACATCGTTATGGTGAAGCCGGCGCTCCCCTACCTCGATGTCATCGCCCGCGCCCGCCAGCACTTCGACCACCCCCTGGCGGCCTACAACGTCAGCGGGGAGTACGCCATGCTCAAGGCCGCTATTCGCGCCGGCTGGCTGGAGGAGGAGCGGGCCATCATGGAGGCCCTCATCGGCATTAAGCGCGCCGGCGCAGACCTTATCATCACCTACCACGCCAAAGAGGCCGCCCGCTGGCTGCACTGAGCGCCACTATGAGGACCGCCGGTGCGCTGTTCATCAGCTCCTAGCAGCCGCGTTTGTCGAGGGGTTATACTCCGAATGTCCAGATGACCACAGCAACACCGGTCCAAACCCCAGCAACCGTGACGGCAACCGAGGAGCGCCTTGAGCCGCCCTTTACGGTTATCCTCTACAACGACGACGTGAACAGCATGCAGCACGTGGTGGACAGCATCCTCCACTGCGTGCCTGAGCTTACTCCAGAGGAAGCTGACGAAATAATGCTGGAGGCTCATCAAGAAGGGCAGGCGCGAGTGATAGTGGCGCCCCACGAGCGTGCGGCGCGCTACAGAAACTGCCTGGAGTCCCGCGGTCTAACCGCCACGATAGAGCCTGTGTAATACATCGCCGCTTGTCCGCTGAGCTTGCACTAACATGGAGCTGCAGTGGTACCCGCGGACAAAACTATGAGCACGAACAAGCAGCAGGATCCGGACTGGTTGAATAGTCTGCGGGCACTTTACAAAGAGGCCTTATGCTATGACTGGGACAGCAATGTCCGGAAGCTTAATGAGCGCTATAACCTAACAGGCCAGCGCGAACTCTCTTTGCAAGTGGCTGGGTTGCCCCCTGCCTGGTTTAACGGCGATGTAGAATCCATAGAACCGGGCAGATGGGTTATGGCCGTGTCTTTGAACCCCCATGTCGCGCCCGAAGGTTATTATGGCACTCAGACAGGGAAAACCTGGTGGCCTTACTGGCTAAGATTCAATATCAAACACTGGTACCCCAGATTTTTTCGTCCTTTAGTACAAGTTGCAGCTATGGGCCTAGGAGAGCAGGTATCGAAAGAGGAAGCGAGCCGGTTTGCGTGTGAGCGGATGGTCTTCTTAGAAGTCTGCCCCTATACCTCTGGAAAGTTCGACCTAAGCACAGACACCGTTCGCACGTTGCTCGAAGAGGATCGCGGCTTTAGCATCGCCAAGCAGGTCAGACAGCTTCTTCTGAGCGAGGCAAAGCCCGCCTTGGTTTTGGTGAACGGCAATGCCGCAATCGGCCAATTCGAGGAAGCGAGCGGGGCTAGCCTGACTTGGGAGCAAGTAAGTCTACGAGTCGGAGAGCAAGCCAAACCAAATCGCTCTGGCACCGTCAAGGCAGCCTTGACGCTGGCTCACGTAAAGTTCCAATCATCGGGTTTCCTTTTCTGCGTACGCCGTCGACACACAACTCATCAGTCGAGATATACCAGCTTGGGGCCCGAATCGGCGACTTCATTAAGAATCAGACGTAAGGTGAGGGTGGCGAACCTCCCAGTCCTTACGGTAAGCTGCACTAGTCGTTCATGAACACCTCCAAATCTCAGGATCTCTTCAGCCGCGCCCAGGGCATCATCCCCGGCGGAGTATCAAGCCCCGTGCGCGCCTTCAAGGCCGTGGGCGGCGGCCCCCGCTTCATCCAGCGCGGCGAAGGCCCTCGCCTCTGGGACGCCGACGGCAATACCTATCTAGACTACGTAAGCTCTTGGGGGCCGCTCATCGCCGGTCACGCGCACCCGGAGGTGGTGGCCGCGGTGCAGGACGCAGCGGCACGCGGCACCAGCTACGGCGCAGCCACCGAGTCTGAGGTGGAGCTAGCCGCGCTCATCGCCTCGGCCATGCCTTCTATGGAGCTGCTGCGCTTCGTCAGCTCCGGCACGGAGGCGGCCATGACGGCGCTCCGTTTGGCCCGCGCCTTCACCAAACGGGACAAGATCGTGAAGTTTGAGGGGTGCTACCACGGCCACGCGGACGGTCTGCTAGCTAAGGCCGGCTCCGGCGTCGCAACGCTTGGTCTGCCGGACAGCCCAGGTGTGCCCGCGTCCTTCGCCCAAGAAACCCTAGTGGTTCCCTACAACGATGCGCCCGCAGTCGAGGCGCTGTTTCACAGCTACTCAGACCAGATAGCCGCGGTCATTGTGGAACCCGTAGCCGCAAACATGGGTGTAGTACCGCCCACGCCTGGCTTTTTACAATCGCTTCGAGAGATCACCCGGCAGCACGGCGCACTCCTCATCTTTGACGAGGTCATCACTGGCTTCAGGGTCGGCTGGGGCGGCGCACAGGCCCTCTACGCTATCGAGCCAGACCTCACCTGCCTGGGTAAGATCGTCGGCGGCGGGCTGCCCGTGGGCGTATACGGCGGCCGCCGGGAGATCATGGAGCTGATTGCCCCCATAGGCCCCGTCTATCAGGCGGGCACCCTCTCCGGCAACCCGCTCACTATGGCCGCCGGCCTCGCGACCCTCCGCCTTCTCCAAGCGCCCGATGCCTACCGGCGCCTCGATGGCCTGGCCGCGCAGCTGGAGGACGGCTTGCACCGTGTCGCCACAGCCGCGGAGGCGCCGCTGACCGTCCAGCGCGCCGGTTCCTTGCTCACGCCCTTCTTCTGCCCCACGCCCATCGCAAACTACATTCAGGCTCGCGCCGCCGACACCGCCCGCTACGCAGCCTTCTTCAACGCCCTCCTAGACAGAGGCGTCTACCCGCCGCCCTCCCAGTTCGAAGCCTGGTTCCTCTCCCTGGCGCACACTGCGGCGGACGTGGACTTCACCATCGAAGCCGCCGCCGAAGCTTTAGCCTCCTAGCGCCGCGCCGACTCCCCCGTTGACCTAAGCTGCACAGCGCTGCCATCCTTGCGTGGTACCGCCACGGAAGGAGGAGCCTTGGGGAAAATAGAGTTCGGCCTACCGGGTGTGACCGATGTCTTTGATGAACTGGCGCATCAAATGGGCGCCGCTGCGATTGGCGAGCCTGTCATGGACGGCGTATCCGATAGCCCCATCCACGCCTATCAGCTCACCACCAAAGTGAAGCTGGAGGCCTTTCTCACGTCCGCTGGCTGGAAGGCGGTGGCCATCCCTTTTGCAGAGCCTCAAGCTCTCTGGTCGCCCGCCGAGTTCCATATCGAAGACCAGTTCCCTCAATCGGGGCCGGAGGCCATCTCCCAACCATTCACCGCCACGCCGCGGCTCATCGTCGTCCACTCGACCCGCAGCACTCGCTCCGATCCTGCGTGGACGCTGGAGCAGGAGCTGAGCGCTACCCTGAACAGCTACAGGACCGGCGGCGATAACTCGTCGCATTGCGTCATCGCGGGCAACGGGGACGTGCACTGGACGGTCTCCCTGGACCGCATGGCCTGGGGCGCAACCTACCTCAACGGCATTGCCTACCACATAGAGGTCTGCCAGCCCACCACGAACCGCGCGTTCACGCCGCAGCAACTCCGTTCTACCGCGTGGGTTATCCGTAAGCTGGCCGCTATTGCAGCCATCCCCCTGGCGCGCGCAGCTACGGAGAACGACGCGGGCTATCTGGGGCATGAGGATACCCAGCAGGGCAAGTCCTACGGGAAGAGCGACCCCGGGCCGATGTGGGATTGGGACGAGCTAGCTGCGCTGTTGCGCTAGGGAGCTGTTATGCAGCTCTGAGGCGCGCCCGCACCGCCACAAAGCTCGCGCGCGTGCTGTTGCCCCACCAGGCCTGCTCCGGCAAGCGCACCTTCCCCGGCGGCTGCGTCACAGAGCACGCGCGGTCGGTAACCTCAAAACCCTCCGCCAGTAGCAGGTCCTCCAACTCCGTGAGGCTCCGCAACTCCATGTGCTTATAGAGAGGGTGCCCTTCACTCCGCTGGCGCAGGTAGTGGCTGCCCCAGGAGCTATTGCGCGGGATGTCTGCGACCACTAGCAAACCCTCGGGCCGCAGCGCCCGCCGCGCCTCTTGGAGCAGCGCCGGCTGGTCACTTACAAAGCATAGGGTTGTGATTAGCAGCACGCAGCCAAGACTCCCACTCCGAACGGGCAGCGACTCGCCGATACCCTGCGCCGCGGCAACACCTCTGCGATGGGCCAAGTGCAGCATCGCTCGGCTGGGGTCTACACCCACGTCTACATCGAGCATCCCCGCAAACTGGCCGGTGCCTACGCCCACTTCCAGCCACGGCCGCGGCGTATCCTTCAGCACCATGCGCAGCGCGGCTACCTCACCGGCGAACTGCAGCCGGCCGGGCGCGCGCTTGAACCAGCGGTCGTAGCGCGCCGCCTGTTCGTCAAAGAGGAAGGTGCGCTCTTCAGTCATCGTCCGTCGTCGCCAAGACCCACGGCCCGCTTCAGTGCGGCCACCTCTGCGACAGTCAGCGGACGGGTTGCCCCCGTCGGCAGGTTTCCCAACCCCAGAGGCCCGTAACGCACCCGCACCAGCTGCTGCACACCGTACCCCGCCGCAATACACAACGCCCGTATCTCTCGTTTGCGGCCTTCCGTAAGGATGACTCGCAGCCATATCAGCGGGTCAGTGCTGCTGGTGCGTTGATCAGCATCAACCTCCACCAGCCGCGGTGCTACGTGCCGTCCTTCCACCTCTACTCCCGCCCGCAGCACGGCCACGCCCTTCGGGGACACATTCCCCGCAAGAAGCACCCGGTACTCCCGTTCCAACTCGTAGCGGGGATGGGTCATTCGGAAGGCCAGCTCGCCATTGTTGGTGAAGAGCAGCAGCCCCTCCGCGTCCTTGTCCAATCGACCAACCGTGTACACCCGCTGCTCGGATGGCCCCAGGAGGTCGAATACGGTGGCGCGCCCGCGGTCATCCGCTGCTGTAGTGAGATACCCGCGCGGTTTGTTGAAGGCAAGATAGACCTGCCGAGTGGACCGCACAATAGGCTTACCATCCAGGGTGATGGCGTCCCGCTCCGAGTCAACCCGTACGCCAAGCTGGCTCTCCACCCGGCCGTTTACCTGCACTCGGCCTGCCACAATAAGCGCCTCGCACTGGCGGCGGGAGGCTACTCCTGCGGCGGCCAGCACTTTTTGCAGTCGCTCCTCTGGCATAAGAACGCCTCGTTAAGGGCCGCTCAAAGCGAACAGCGGCACCCGTCCAATCTCTTGAGCGCCCACATAGGCCGCGAGGACGCCTTGCGGCGCGCCCCAGGGTTGCTCAGGCGTGCTGGCCAGGTCCGTCGCAACCCGGAAATACGGCATCTGCCAGGCGGGGAGCATCACCAGGACATCATAAGGCGCCAACCCTGCCATAGCTTTGGGTAGGGGCAGCCCGCCCTTCAGCGGCAGCCAGGTAAAATAGCGGTAGGCATAATTAATGAGCGCGGTGGCGGCACTCGCACGGTCCTGTGTCCCCAGCACCACGACAATGAGCTTCCTCCCATCGCGGTCCACCGACGCCACCAGCGAATCCCCCGCGAGGTCGGTGAAACCGGTCTTCACGCCGTTCACCCCTGGCACCGACTCGCTGAGGAAGAGGAGTTGGTTGGTAGTATGAAGCATGAAGGTGCGGTTTGCCTGGACAGTGTGCTCCTTGGTGGAGACAATGCGAGCAAAGAGGGGCATATCCAGCGCATAGCGGCTCAACTGCGCCAGGTCATACGCAGAACTGAAATGGTCCGTTTCATCCAACCCATGAGGGTTCACGAAGTGAGTGTCCCACAAGTGTAGCCGCTCCGCTTTCTGGTTCATCAAGTCAACGAAGCTAGCGACTGACCCACCACCCAGTGTCCGGGCAATGGCCTGCGCGGCATCGTTGCCGGAGGGGAGCAGCAAGCCCCACAGCAGCTGCTCCAGCGTCACCTGGTCGCCCGGCTGGAGACCCATGCTCGATCCCTCCACCAGGTCTTCTTCCAGGATTACCACTTGCTGGCTCAGATCACCGAACTCAATAGCGAGCACGGCTGTCATGATCTTGGTGATGCTCGCGGGCGCGAGCAGAGCGGAGCCGTTGTGCTCGAACATCACCTGCCCAGTAACGCCGTCCAGCACCAGTGACGCAGTACCGGCCGGCGCCGGCGGCGGGATGCGATACAGCGCCTGCAGTCCAGTCGGACCTATCGGCAAGCGCACATCATCCGATTCTACTAGGCGCGGCGGGCCAAAGCCGGTAGTAAAGGGCCAGAGGGTAAGGAGGGCAAGCAGAAGGACAACGCGCCGTGCGCGGCTCACCATGAGTCAGGCATCTCCTTAGGAATAATTATTGCTGTAGACCTTTCCAGACCCATCGCAGAGCGAGGCTGAGTAGAACTAGTATGTCCACTGCCAGGGCAAAGAGGGACACGCTCATATCTTTAGGAACAGGAGAGTTGGGAGGCGCAGCAGGGGTGGCGTATTCGCTCTCCTGTATATGAGCATACGCAGGCTCGGTCACCTTGTCGAGTCCCTCCGACGGCAGGTTCTGTGGTTGCTCCAACCTCCTAGGCGATGGCGTAGCTACTACCCTGGTGGCTGTCTCCAACGGTGCGCGTGATTCCACTGCCGGCGCGGTTACGGTCGCTGCCTCTCGCCCCCCTAGCTGCGGCGACAGGACAACCGTGGGCGGGACCGGCGCGGCAGGTATCGCCGTCGCCGTTAGCGGTGTGGCTGTGGCGTTGGGTGTGGCGGTCGCCGCTAGCGGTGTGGCCGTGGCGCTAGGGGTCGGCGTTGCGCTCGGCAGTCGTCCAAGGGAGGGCGTCGCCGCTTCTGCGTAGGGACACCCCTCGGAAGCTGCCTCACCAAACCGACGCTCCAGACTGTGACCGGGCGCAACTGCAGCGCACGGGGGGTTGAACACCGAGGCATCGTTACCCCAGGAGAGCGCATCCAGCACATTGCCGTAGCTATCTCGCAACACCAGGCGGTCTCCCGTATTAGCCAGTCCGTTACCCAGGCTGCCGTCGTCAATAATCACTACCGTCGCACCGTCCAATGCCTGCAAGGGACGCGTTGTCAGCACCACCACGCCACGCGGCGGCAAGCTGAACTCCGCTAGCTGATCCGTGAGGTTGTTGTCAGAGAGTGTCCAGCGCCGCGCCTCTATCCACGCCGACGACGTGTTGTACAACTCCACCCATTCATGCGCGGTGTCCACCCCCGTCTCCACGGCATCATAGAGCACCTCGCTTATCACTACTATGCCCACGGGGAGTGCAGTCGCCGTGGGGGTAGGTGTGCCCGTCGGCGTGGGGCTAGACGTGCCCGTTGCCGTAGGGCTAGCGGTGCCCGTTGCCGTGGGGGTAGCCGTGCCTGTCACCGTGGGCGTAGCCGTACCCGTAGGGGTTGCGGTGAGCGTAGGCGTGCCGGTCGCTGCCCGAGTAGGTGTCGGTGTCAGCAGGACGTTTGGCTGCCCCGGCGAAGGCGAGGGGTTCACCTGAAACAAGCACATGGCGCCAATCCCGCGGCCGCTCCGCTGCAACGACGCGCCCGGTGTAGTCCGGGGGCAGGGCGGGCGGTTAATCGTACGGTCGTCGCCCCAGGAAAGGGCGTCCACCAGGCGACCTGTTTCGTCTCGCAGCTCCAGCCGGTCCCCATAATTTGCGAGGCCGTTGCCCAGCGCGGCATCGCTAACCCGCACGGTGACAGACCCCGCCAGACGCGCGAGCGTCGCGGTGGACGGGACGATAAGCGCGTAGCCGCGGGCCGGTATGACAAAGCTCGGCAAGCTATCCGTCGCGGCGTTATCCCTGAGGCTCCACCCCCTCAAGGTGAGCGCAGAACCGGTCCGGTTCCCTAGCTCCAGCCACTCGTTGGCGGCTTCAGACCCCTCGCGTCCGGGTCCACCAGCACCTCACTGATGACCACTGCGCCCGGCGGCAGCGGGGTTGCGGTGGCAGTCGGCACGGCAGTGCGAACAGGGGGCCTGCTGCCGCCGCCAGACCTACGCGGCGTACGCGTCGCAGTCGGAGTAGGCATAAGCGTCGCTACGGGTGTAGGTGTCACTGCCGTCCGCTCCAATGCAAAGTCGTCGCAATCGATAGTGAAGGCTTCGCCTTCCGCCGCCGCAACGACCTCCGCCCGTAGTGAATGGCTGGATGCCCAGGGCTGCCGCCACGCTGTAGCAATGAATGTATAGTCGTCACTCAGATCGGACGCCCGCCCTGGCTGCACCCTCAACTGCACTGGTCCAGTAGCATCGCTGCTACTAAAGAAGTTTAGTTGTAGCTCAACCGTGCCGGTAGTTGCTCCGGCGTTACGGCAGTAGCCGCCAAACCGGTGGTTGCTGCCTTGGACCGGCAGAAGCTTCTGGTAGAACCTCTGCGGCTGGCCTGCCGGTGGCGTGAACCTCCCGGCATAGCCGCCGCTCTTGGGCTGCTCCGCGCTGCGCCCCAGCGTACCTCCGCTGGTCAGCCATCCAGCCACAGGACTATCCGGCCCCTCTTCAAAGCCAGGATTCACCAGCGCGGCAGTGAGAGTCGGCGTGGGGGTTGCGGTACCTGTTGCCGTGGGCGTTGTGGTGGGCGTTCGAGTGCCGGTCACTGTAGGTGTTACAGTGCCTGTTGCCGTAGGCGTTGTGGAAGGTGTACTCGTGGCTGAGGCAGTGGCCGTAGGCGTGGCCGTGACTGTTGCCGTATTCGTAGCAGTCGCTGTAGCCGTTGGAGTACCCGTCTCCGTAGGCGTGGCGGTAGCGGTAGCCGTATTCGTGGCCGTTGCTGTGGGCGTAGGGGTGCCCGTCTCCGTAGGCGTGGCGGTGGGCGTTCGAGTGCCTGTCGCTGTAGGTGTTGCTGTGCCTGTTTCCGTGGGCGTTGCAGTAGCAGTATTCGTGCTCGTCGCCGTAACCGTATTCGTGGCTGTCGCAGTGGGCGTGGCGGTGGCCGTATTTGTTGGGGTCCCCGTCTCTGTAGGAGTTGCGGTAGGAAGATCAGGCAACTCCTCAATTAGCGAGAAGTCATCACAGTAGGCCGTTGCTGGGTCGCCGTAGGTCTCTACTAACACTCGTACCCGTACCGAGTGCGCGCCTGCAGCCGCCACTACTGGCCCGATGTTCAGGGCTTGATAATCTGGGTCTTCTACCACAAGGCTGTCGATACTCGTAGAAAGGGGGGTGCCCGTCCCGTCTGCTGAGGCATACCACCGAAGCTCTACGCTGATCCCAAAAATCCCTAGGTCATTCCAGAGGCAGTAACCTTCAAAGGTATAGGTAGCCCCTGGTGTCACTTCTACCGTCTGATAGAAGAAGCCCTCATAGGTACCAGAAAGCGTAAAGGAAGCGGCAGCACTACCGTTGCGGGCGTGGTCGGCATCTTGGGCAAGGACGCCGCTGGGAGCAATCCAGCCGGCGAGGACCTCAAACCCACCGTTCACCAGGACATCGGCCTGCGCGGAGAGCGCGAGGGGGTAAGCAAGGATGCCTTGCGCGAGGGGTAGCAGCGCTGCCAGTGCTACCGGCAACAAGAGACGCAGCTGTCTCACGTTGTCTGTTGCCGCCTGCCCTCAACGCGGCGAAACCCTTCTTTCTCTCTTCGTCGCGACACAGGGGCAGCGAGACGAGCTGAAAACAGCCCTGAATGCAGCGCAGTGATTCCAAGGCCTCGTCCGTACCGGCGTCAACTACCTGCCCTAAAAATACGATGTGGTTGCCAACTATTACGGTAAGGGTTACATGGCAATCGGCTCAGGCTGCCACGGTGTGCAGGATGGGCGCGCCTGTGCCGTCTGTCGGGTGTACTACCAAGCTCTACGCTTAGCTAAGAAGTCCCTGGGGCGTCCCAGAGGCAATATGCTTCAAAGATATAGCTAGCCCTTAGTGTCACTCCTCCCGTCTGGTAGAAGTGGCCCTCAGATGTGGCAGCAAGGGTAAAGGCAGCGGCAACGCTCCGTTGCGGGCGTGGTCGGCATCTTGGGCAAGGACGTGGTGGGAGCAATCCAGCCGGCGAGAGCCTCAAGCCCACCGTCCGCCAAGACAATGGCCTGCGCGGAGAGCGCGCGGGGATAAGCAAGGATGCTTTGAGCGATGGGTATTAGCGTTGCCAGTGCTACCGGCAAGAAGAGCCGCAGCGGTTCTACGTTACTTGCTGCCGCCTGCCATCAACGCAGCTAAGCCGTTCCTTCTCTTCATGTTGCGACTACCGGGCCGGAGGGAGGCGATGAAAGCGGCCCTGAAAGTAGAGCAGTGGTTCCAGGGCCGCGTCCATGCCGGCGTCTACTACCTGCCCCACAAATATAATATGGTCGCCAACTAATTCGGTCTGGGTAACCCGGCAGTCGGCCCAGGCCGCCACGTCGCGCAGGACGGGCGCGCCCGTTGTGCCTGCGCCGTATGGTACACCATCGAAGGTCGTGTTCACCAGCGGACCTCTGCCGGCAAAGCGATCAGCCAGGAACTGCTGCTGCCACGTGAGCACGTTCACGGCAAAGATGCCGCTCTCCGCGATGAGCGGACGGCTGCGCGCGGTCTGGTCGATGCAGACCAGCACCAGCGGCGGCTCCAGCGATACGGAGCAGAAGCTGCTCACCGTGATGCCATGCAGCTTCCCCTCCAGCGCAGTAGTCACTACCGTGACGCCGGTGGCAAAGCGGCCCATCACGTTGCGGAACTGCTGCCGGTCAGGCCAATCTTCAGCCATGCCTTCTCCTGCCCATTAAAGCGTTCCCACAGTCTCCACAGTCTTATGGAAGAGTCTCCGCTATATTGCCACCCTCTGCGCGGCCTGACAACCAGCCTCACTGCAGCAGAAGCGCATCTCCGAAGGAGTAGAAACGATAGCGCAGACGCACCGCCTCGCTATACGCAGCCAGCACATGCTCCTTGCCCGCAAACGCGCAAACCAGCATCAGCAGCGTGGTGCGGGGCAGGTGAAAGTTAGTGATAAGCGCATCCACCGCCAGGAAGTGCTGCCCCGGCAGGATATAGAGCCCGGTCAACCCCTCGTAGGGCAACACGGGCGGCTGTTCACGCCGCGCCCGCTCCCGGGACCACCCGCTGCGACGCACGGCGTCCTCCACGGAGCGCACCGCCGTGGTCCCCACGCAGACAATGCGACGTCCTTCCTGCGCGGCGCGGGTTAGCTGACCGGCAACCGCCTCCGAGAGCCGGTAGAACTCCTTGTGGATGCCGTGCTCTTGAGGATCCTCATGCCGCACCGGGCGGAAGGTGTCCAACCCCACGTGGAGCGTCACCTGCGCCAGCTCGATGCCCCTTGCCGCGAGGGTTTGCAGCAGTTCCGGCGAGAAGTGCAGCCCTGCCGTGGGAGCCGCTGCGCTGCCTTCTTCCTGCGCGTACACCGTTTGATATCGCTCCGGGTCGGTCAATCGCTCGTGGATATAGGGCGGCAGCGGGACTTCCCCCATGTGCTCGGGCGCAACGTCCGGGGGAAAGCGCAGCAACCGCGTGCCTTCCGCCAGTATCGCCTCTATCTCCGCCTCCACCTCTTCCCCTGTGCGGCTGTCCGAGAACAGGACGCGCGCGCCAGCCCGAAGCCGGTTGGCCGGACGCACCAGCGCCTCCCACACGCCGGGCCCGTCGCGCCGCAGCAAGAGCGCCTCTACCGCGCCGCCCGACCCTACTCGCTTACCTCGCAGACGCGCAGGCACCACGCGGCTGTCGTTCAGCACCAGCACGTCGCCGGGCTGTAGCAGCGTGACCACATCACGAAAGGTGTGGTGCGCTACCTTGCCGTCGCTGCGACTCACAACCAGGAGGCGGCTGCTGTCTCGGGGTTCTACGGGTTTTTGAGCGATGAGCTCTGTGGGGAGAGCGTAGTCAAAGTCTGAGGTCTTCATTTAAAGAGGCGCGCCGCCAGGTTCAGGATGAGGGTGAGTACCAAGCTCACGATTACCATAGTAGTAATGGGGAGGTAAACAGTGAGATCGCCCCGTTGCAGCAGGATGTCGCCCGGCAGTCTGCCAAAGAACGGCAACTTGCTCGCCAGCGTCACCGTAACACCGAGCGCAAAGAGCGCGCCGCCCGCAAACATGAGTATCCGTCCAAAACCGGATAGTTGGTCCATAAACTCCTGAATGCTCTAAGAAGGTGCCTACAGGGTCGCATGGCCCATCCTTGATGTCAAAATGATATGCCTAAAAGGGGAAGCACACGAAGAGATTCGCCTCTCTGCAAGGGGTCTGGAGCCTGCCTAAGGAAGAGAGGCTGGGGAGTGGTTGGTTTGGATTTTAGGCAGAGCCGCTGTCCAATCCTGCCATGCCTATATCATTGACAGCGCGCAAGCACGTTAGCTAGAATGCTGAGTACTGAGCCCGTTTGCGGCACGGTTTCCCTGGCCCCGTGGTGTAGCGGCCTAACATGCCACCCTGTCACGGTGGAGATCGTGGGTTCGAATCCCATCGGGGTCGCCAGATTGTTCGAAAAACCTCCCCATAGCTGGGGAGGTTTGCTTATTGGCCCCTAGTCTCTCACTCATCTGGAACTGCTACCGTCCTGCTACATCGGATAGAGCGTAGGCTGGCAGAATAAGCTTGCCCATGGCGCACCTTCCTCAACAACGCTGCCAGCGCGGTATGCGTTGTTTGGGCCGCAACTCGGTCGGCCCAACCCATGTCCTCCACTGCCTGGTGGCTAGCCCGCTCCAAGGCCTCTCGAACCTTCGCATTATTGTTCCATCTGTAGCCAATAAGCGCCGGTAGCGGTCACACGCTGACCAATAAGGGGCTTTGCTAGGTTCTCAATTTTTTATCATTTATTGAATTTTTCAAATTTTAGTATTCATTGCACGCGTCGTAATTGTTCGCTTCGGAATAGAGTTCCCAATATCGCCCCCTCAAAAATTGACAGCGCACAACTTCCTCCGTAGGATATGACATAATTCGTGATCTCACGCGAATCTTGGTCACATCGTCGAGTTAGGTCATAGCGTGGAGTGGAAAAAGGAGCATGCCATGAATAGGTCCCGTCTTTTCATTGTAGTAGCCGCACTCGGAGTAATGTGCCTAACCGTAGCCTGTGCCACTGCTCAGGCGCCGGAACAAGCTGCTCCTAGTACGGAAACTAGTGCAGCAACCAGTACAGAAACTAGTACAGAAACCACTGCGGAAACCACTGCGGCAACCACTGCGGAAACCACTGCGGCAACCCCTTCCATGCCCAAGTCAGGGGGCGTCTTTAACGTGCCGGTTACCGACGATATTCAAGACATGGATATGAGCTATACCGGCTCTACTAACACGAACGCCACGCCCATCAAATTGGGCTACTCCTACCTCATGCGCATGAAGACAAGCCCGGATATCGCCTACAGCGAGAACGTGATAGAGCCGCTGCTGGCGGAACGCTGGGAGGTAAGCCCCGACGCTTCGACCTACACTTTCTACCTTCGCAAAGGCGTGAAATTTGCCGACCTGCCTCCTGTGAATGGCCGAGAGCTCACCGCAGAGGACGTCAAATGGAGTTTCGAATACTCATCTCGCACAGGCGCCGTTAAGGATGCAGGACTCAGACGAGCTCAGTACGGGTTCCTTTTCGAAGGGATGGAGAGCATTACGGTTGTGGATCCGTATACGGTGTCCGTCAAATTTGAGCAGGGTTTTGCCCCCTTCCTCACCTACGCCGCCTCCTCCGATAACCTCATTATGCCCCACGAGATCTACGATGAGGATGGTCACTTCCAAGACCGATTAGTAGGCTCTGGTCCCTTCATTCCAGACCTAGAGGCCAGCCAGAAAGGCACGGTCTGGGTGTTGAAGAAGAACCCTACCTATTTTGAGGAAGGCAAACCCTATCTGGACCAAGTCAAGCTCATTGTCCTCAAAGACGACGCTACATTGCAGGCCGCTTTCACAGCAAAGCAAGTGGATTACTATACGGCTCCGGAATTCCGGGCTGCAGCTGAAGTGCGCACCAACGTCTCAGATGCGGTGGAGTATTCCTACCCGAACGTGCCAAAAGCGTTTTACTTGCATTTCAAACGCCCGCCCTTGAACAATCCCAAAGTCAGGCTGGCGTTCTCCCGTGCGATGGACCGCGATGACTTTATCAAAACCCTGGAGGGCGGCTTCGGCGAATGGGCGATACGCGAGTCGAACGTGTTTGCTGGCCTGTTTACTAAGGAAGAAATTCGCTCAATCATTAAATACGACCCGGAAGAAGCAAAGCAGCTGCTGATTGAGGCTGGCTTTCCCGATGGACTTACCGTGAAAACCATGTACACGGGAAACAGCCAGACTGCGACCAAAGCGGTAGAGCTGTTTCAAGCCCAGTTGAAGAAGGTGAATATCAATCTTGAGCTGGAGCCCCTAGACAGAGCAGAAGTGACGAAGCGGAAGAGGGCCCGAGATTTTGACACCTACTGGGCCGGCGAGGCCCCGCGCACGGACTTGGACGGCTCCCTTAACCTGGCGGTGCATCCCACCGGCGCCTTCAACTTCAACGACATAGATGACCCCAAAGTGACCGCATTGCTGGCAGACCAGCGGAGTGAGGCGGACCCTGTAAAACGCCGCGAGCTCCATCGTGAAGTGCTCCAGTACATGAACGAAAACGCGATCCTCAACCCCACCTGGCGGGGTACCCGGTTCATCTTCAAGCAGCCCTATCTGAAGGGTTGGCACCATCAGGCAGACTACCGGCAAATCGGCTCCATCTGGAACACCTGGCTGGACAAATAGACCGCCTAACTGCAAGCCTAGATACTGCAAAAGCGAGGGGAAGATGCGTACTATCGATGCTGATGCCCACGTAGTGGAAACGGAACGGACATGGGACTACCTGGACGGTTCCGATAAGAAGTATCGGCCGTTGCTGGTCCCCTCGCCCGAGGACCCGAAGACCAAGTGGTGGGTCATTGACGGCAAAATCAGGGGATTTCGTCTCCCGACCCTCACGGAAATGGAACTGGCGGAGCGTTCCAAGCGCGCCAACCGCCACATGGAGTTCCCTCTGGCCGCCCAGGGGATGGACGATGTACAGCTAAGGTTGCAGCACCTGGATGAACTAGGTATCGACATTCAGGTGCTGCACAACTCGCTGTTTATCGAGCCCGTCACCAACCAGACCAGCACGGAGATAGCGCTGTGCGGAAGCTGGAACCGCTGGCTAGCCGACATCTATCAGCAGGCCGGCGGCCGGCTTAACTGGTCTTGCGTGCCTTCAACCAAAAGCATTCCCCACGCGCTGGAGCAGATACGCTTTGCCAAACAGCACGGGGCCGTAGCGGTGCTCATGCGTGTCATCGAAGGCGACCGCCTCATGTTCGATCCCTACTTCTACCCGATCTATGAGGAGGCAAGCCGCCTCGACATGGCTATCGCCATTCACATTGCTGTTGGCAACGACTTTCTGTCGGACCTCATGAGTACGCCCTACGACTCCGGCGCGGGCACCGTGATGAAGTTCCGCATGTGGGATGTCGGAGCCTGCATTGGCTTGCTGGTCGGACACCTCCGTGAACGGTTCCCGGACCTGCGGTGGGGATTCATTGAGACCGCCGCGCAGTGGGTGCCGTGGGTGCACTTGGAAACCGTGCGACGGGCTGAGGCCGCGGGGCGAGAGCTGCCCAAAGATTTCTGGGGAGAGTACAAGATCTACGTCACCTGCCAGAGCGATGATGACATCCCGTACATCACGCGGTACTGCGGAGACAGGGTGCTAGTGCTTGGCACGGATTACGGCCATACCGACCACTCCGCTGAAGTGGACGTGTTCCGGAGCTTCCAAGAAAGGTCAGACCTGGATGACCACACCAAGGAACGCATTCTAAGCGAGAATGCAAGGATGCTATATGGCCTGTAGCGCAGACCGTTCACCTATCCTGACGTCGACAAGTGCACCATTGTGGGTACGCAGCGCAGGATAGCTAGCAGACAACCAACTGCATACAGGAAATTCTGGCGAGCGCTTATATATAACGAAAGAAACGAGCAAACAAATGCCTGCGATAGATTCTGACGCCCATGTTGTAGAAACCGAGCGCACCTGGGAGTTCCTAGAAAAGTCGGACGAGAAATACCGGCCCCAGCTTGTGCAGTCGCCTACTGACCCTAAGGTCCAGTGGTGGATCATAGATAACAAGATCCGTGGGTTCCGCTTTCCTACCCTCACGGAGATAGAGATGGATGAAACCTCCAGGCGGTTTGGACGGAACGTAAAGGTCCCCCAGGCTGCCCGCGGCGTGGATGATGTGCAGCTTCGCCTGAAGCACATGGACGAGCTAGGCATTGATGTTCAGGTGCTCTACAACACACTGTTTATCGATCAGGCGACCGACCGGGCCGATACCGAGATTGCCCTCTGCTGGGGCTGGAACCGCTGGATGGCGGATGTCTGGAAGCAGAGTGAAGGCAGACTCATCTGGTCCTGCATGCCCTCTGGCCTAAGCATCCCCCATGCCTTAGAGCAGATTCGTTACTCCAAGGAAAACGGCGCCGCGGCAGTCACCATGCGTCCTATCGAGGGCGAGCGTCTCATGTTTGACCCCTACTTCTACCCCATCTATGAGGAGGCCAACCGCCTAAACATGGCCGTTGGCATTCATATAGCCAACGCCAATCCCTATCTTGCCAACCTGCTGAGCGCGCCCTATGACCCGCTTGCTTCCGGTGTGATGCGCTTTCGCCTCTGGGATGTGGGCGCATGCCAGGGCCTGCTCATGAGCAAGTTGCCAGACCTCTTCCCAAACATTCGCTGGGGCTTTATTGAGAGCGCCGCTCAGTGGGTGCCGTGGGTGCAGAATGAGTGCGTCCAGCGCGCCGACCTGGACGGCGAGCGCGGCCCCAAAATTACAGAAGACTTCTGGCATGACCGCCGCGTTTTTGTGACGTGCCAGAATAATGACGACGTCTCCTACATCGCCAAGTATTGCGGCGATAAGGCCCTCGTCATCGGCACCGATTACGGCCACACCGATCCCTCCAGCGAAGTCGATGCTATTGAAGTGTTCAAGAATCGCACCGACGTGGAGCCGGCGCTAAAGCAGCGCATCCTTTACGACAACGCCAAAGAGCTGTACGGCATTACGAACATCTAAATGCGATTGGGAAGTCTGGACCGCACTACACCACTATCTCGGAAGCGAGAAAGGAATCGGTAATGGCTGAAAAAGGACGAGCTGCCACTTGGCGCGGCTACGGCAATCCAATTGTGATCGAAGAGTTCGACGTGCCCGACCCGGAACCGGGGGCTATCCTCGTAAAGATAACGCTGGGCGGTATCTGCGGCTCTGACCTTCATGGTTGGCGTGGCGATAACCGTGGCGCGCCTCCTCGGCCTGGAGTGACCGGGGGCACGCGTACCATGGGCCATGAGATGACGGGCATAGTCGCCAAGCTGGGCGCTGGTGTAACCACCGACTCGTTGGGGCGGCCCCTCAAAGAAGGTGACCGCCTGTGCTACATGCAGCTCTTTCCCTGCTATCACTGCTACATGTGCAGCAGGGGCGAGTACAACGTTTGCCCTAATCGCAAGTTTGGCGGCGGCCCTGCCGGAGAGTTCCCTTACTTCACCGGCGCATTCGGAGACTACTTCTACCTGCCGCCCCGACACTGGGCCTGGAAGACCCCCGACGAGTTGCCCGATGAGGTGATTGTCCCTGTGAACTGCGCTATGGGCACAGTCACTCAGGGGCTCACTACCGTGGGCGTCCACGAGGGCGACTACATCGTTATCCAAGGCGTAGGCGGGCTAGGTCTGTCCGCCGCCGCTATGGCCCGAGACATGGGTGCAGACAAGATTATTGCCATCGACCAGCAGGAGAAACGGCTGGAGTTGGCCGTGGAGTTCGGCGCTACCGACACCATCAACATCAACGAGTTCGACTCTCCAGAGGCGCGCGTTGCCCGGGTTCAAGAGATCACGCGTCTGCATGGGGGCGCAGACATGGTGGTGGAGGTTGCAGGGATACCTGCCCTGCTGCTGGAAGGCGTCGAAATGCTCAACCAGTTGGGCACCTTCCTAGAGATTGGCAACCTTGTGCCCGGAACCGTAGATTTTGCTCCCAGAAGCCTGCTGGGTGGTCGTGGTAAGCGCATAGTGGGCACGGCCATGTATAAGCCGAGTATCCTTCCCCGCATCCTGGACTTCCTAATACGTAACCAGGGCCGCTACCCCTTCGATAAGCTCGTCTCTCACAAGTTCGCCCTCGCCGACATCGATTTGAGCAGGCGGAGTGGACGAATCGTCAGACGAACGTTGTCCGGGCATGCGTGGTGCCGTAGCGCAACGGCAGGAGCGTCTTAGGCAGCCAGGTCATTCGCTGTTAAGGTAAACGCGTGCCTTAAGGCCAACCTGAACTTCAAAGCGGGTTCGAGTCTCATCTGGCCCACCAGAAGCCGTCAGCATATTGCGTGCGGAAGAAGTGACCCTGCGTCCGCTCAAGCGCCTGGCGGACGCGCTCGCGGAGGGAAGAGGAATCGCGCATTTCGTTACCCATACTATGACGGGCGGGGCAACGCGCTCAGCCTATTGCCAATATCCCAGAATCGCCCGCCTATGGCCATCTGGAGGAAGGGGATAGCCCGCATCTATGAGGTAGCGCTTGAGGACCCGATACTGGAAGGCGTAGTTCGGCACCTAGCCTGCAGCGTGATGATGCCAAGGATGAGCCCCTCGACCGCATCGTTCGCGCCGGTTGCCTGCACGAGGACGGCGCGCAAGGCGACACCGGGCGCGGGGTTTCGCGCCCGGTGCTGTCAGTTACCCCGCTCGCGTCCGACTAAAGCCACTTTTTCTGACCGGTAACGTAGATACTCTGGAAGTCTTCATCGGACTTGGTCAGGTAGATAATGCCTTCCACCAACCCAAGTACACCAGCCGCCATCATAGCAATATAACCAACCGCGTACATCAATAACCCAATGTAGACGCCAACGCCAAACATCCCCAAAGCCATAAACGTATTGCCCACAATCATAGCCAACACCAAGCCGCCGCCGCCAACTGCCAGCTGTATTATTGCGGGCCCCTTGATGCCCAGGTAGAACTTGTGGACGCCAGCCCAGCCAAGGAATATCCCCAGCAGCCCGGCAACCACCTTGGTCTTCTCGGATCCCATCACGCCCTCAAGAGTGCTGCTAATCCCGCCAGCGCCGGAGGCCGACATAGCACGGTAGATGGCTACAGCATTGCCGCCCTTCGCCTCGAAATCCACCCGCATTCCCCTGTTGGGGATGGCTTGGTCTTTCCATTCGGCCCCGACGAAATTATATCGGTTGCCGTCATCCCCCGCGATTAATCCCGAGTTGGTTTGAGCGGAGTAATCCAATAGCTGTCCATTCATTCCTGTCATCCTCTCCCTGCTGAGCTGCTGAAATCTGACGAGTTGTTCCGGCTGACTACGGCTCTATGTCAAGCAGTCCGATTATGAAACCCTCAACATAACCTTCCTCCTAATAGCCATCCTCGTTGTCCAGTTCAAACACCGCCAACAGTTCCAAGTCGTTGGCGCTTTCCCGCAGTTCGTATTCCAGGGCTATGCCCACGCTTGTCCGCTCTCCTGATCTGTCTCCATACGGGACCTTGCCGTCACGGATGTTCCCTCTGAATTCACAGCTGGGGGCCCCGTAGAACGTTCCATCCCCGTCGCGGGCGAAGCCAGCCCAAGGCACGCGCTCACAGCGGCGGATGCCGCAGCGAACATTTAAGGGCTTACCTCAACCAACCTGTTGTTAGCGATTTCGAACTGCTTGGAAACGCTCACTGTGGGACGATCAACCATCGAATCTCCCGGTTTGCGGTCAGCGTAGTTCACAATGAGACGTCCGTTCCGAATCACCGTTGTATGCGGGGCAATTCGGTCGCCCAGAAACTTGGCATTCGTCCCCTGGTACCCGCTGGAAGTCTGGACTGCCACCACCACATAGTAGAATGTCCCGCTCCCGCCTGGATTCTGCGTGAGGACAAAGGCCACATCGGGCGTTCCATCACCGCTTAAATCGCCCGTCGCCTCGTTTCCGAAATAGCGGGTGATCAATTTGGAAGCGCTGCCCGGGACCTGCTCGACTTCTGAAACCCCATCGGCCAGCTTGATGCTCCTACCTTCAATTTCGTACGAGGCATCCTTGTGGCCTTCTTGCGCGGGCTGGGTAGCGGATGTCGCTCCTGGCGATGGGTTAGGGCTCGGGCTTGAACACCCCAGCATAACGAGGAGGACCCCCATCACGAAGACCAAGCCAAGCGCTGCCGCCGGAGAAAATCCTTTGTTGCTCACCATTAGGTAACTCCGCTCTCAAATTACCTTACGGCGGACTCCAGTGCTTCCGGATTGATCATGTTCACTGGCGCGCCATCGAGGAACGCGTCGATGACCATTGTGATAGACGGGATCATGTGTGCAAAGCCTTCCTGGGACGCCCAGCCGCAGTGCCCAAGCAGCATCGCCCGGTCACAGCTACGCAGAGGGTGGTCCGGCGACAATGGCTCCTCGTCATAGACGTCCAGGGCCGCTCCGCCAATGCGCCCGCTCAGCAGCACGTCGGTCAGCGCCGCTTCATCCACTACCGGCCCGCGGGAGGTGTTCACAAAGATGGCGTCCGGCTTCATGCGCTCCAAATGCGCCCGAGTGATCATGCCTCGCGTCGCGTCATTCAGCTTGAGGCTAACCGACACCACGTCTGCTTGTGCAAACATGTCATCCATAGTGGCGTACTCGACACCCGCCTGCTGGGCGCGCTCCGGTGTCATGGTTGTGCTGGCCGCCAGCACGCGCATCCCAAAGAACTGCGCCGCCTTTGCTACCCCGCCGCCTATTCTGCCTAGGCCCACAATACCGAGGGTTTTGCCTTCTATAGTCCGGCCCGCATGGTCCGGCCAGCCGCCGGCGTGGATGATCCGGTCTTGCTGGGCAAACTCCCGCAGCGCGCCGATGATCATGCCTATGACCAGCTCTACCATCCCGCCGGGCGCAGTGCTGGGCGGGCGGCTAACCATGCCCGTGGTGTGGCACACCAGCACGCCGTTCTTGGTCGCGGCGGCCAGATCAATGTGAGGGGTATCGGTGCCGCCAATCTGCGCGATGAGCTTCAGCTTGGGCATGCGGTTGAGCAGCGCCGCGTCAAAACGCGTCCGCTCCCGGATGCCTACCGTCACCTCTGCTTCCGTCAAGGGCGGCGTCCAGCTCCGGCCCCGGCAACTTCACAACATCCACAGTGGCGCGCTTGCGCAACGCCGCAACATCCTCAGACGCGGCAAAGGTATCGTTCCAATCATTGGGAATGACTACGTGCATGGTCGCCTCGCTCCTCATTAAACCGGTGCGCTTCAACGCAGTATAGCTAGAGTAATCCGAGGGCATTGTACGATGACCGCTGGCACCGTACAAACCTCGCTCAATGAGTTGCAGCACGGGCACAGCACGCGTAAGATACGGGCGAACAGACCGTCTACTAATGGCGGCTACCAGAGAGGTGGGTTGATGGCAAAGACAGTCCGCATTGGCATCATTGGCGCGGGTAATTTCACGCAAAGACGCAGCATCCCTAGCTTTAAAGCGCTCCCGGACGTTGAGATAGTAGCCGTAGCCAACCGAAGCCTTGCCAGCGCGCAGGCGGTCGCGAAGGAGTTCGATATTCCCTGGGCCAGCGACGACTGGCGAGCGCTCCTCGCGCGGGATGATGTGGATGCCGTCCTCATCGGCTCCCCGCCGTACATCCATCGCGATGTTGCGGTGGCCGCCTTTGACGCGGGAAAGGACGTGCTGACACAGACCCGCATGGCCAAGACGCTGGACGAAGCCAGGGAGATGGCACGAAAGGCGCGGGACACCGGCCGCAAGGGCATGGTCTTCCCGCCAAACCCCTACTTCTCTCTCACGCACTACGTTAAACACCTACTCCAAACGGGCTATACAGGGACGGTACGGCAGGTGTTTGCTCAGTACATGACTGCAGAGATGGTGGATAGTGAAAAGCCCTTTGGCCGGCGCTCAGACCCGGTGCTCTTCAGCTATCCAAACCACCTAGGGCTCTACTGGGACGTCCTTCGCGCTTGGTTTGGCGATGCCACGCGCGTGCTGGCGGATGCCCGTATCTACACACCGGAGCGCACCCGCGGCGCCGATTCCACACGGATCCCCGCAGTGGTCCCGGAATCTACCACCGTTATTGCAGAGACGGAAAGCGGCGCAGTTGTAACCCTCACCCACACCGATGTCACCCGCTTCGGCCAGAGCCGCATCGAAATCTATGGCGAACGAGGCACCTTAGTCTTCCCCTCCATGGAAGAGGTTATGGGCGGGCGCGGCAATGACAAGGAGCTTGCGCCCCTCACCGTACCGCCTGAATGGCAGGGTGCCTGGGAAGCGGAGGAGGAGTTTGTTCGCCTTGTCCGGGGAGAGGCGGAAGTGGCCGTCCCATCATTTGAAGATGGCCTTAAGAACATGGAGTTTCTGGAAGCAGCGCGGCAATCATCCATCCAAGGCCAATGGGTAGACCTTCCCTTACCCTAAAGCGCAAAACAGACAGCGCCCGATGACCGTTCAAGTCAGGGGGTCATTGCTCATCCCACCGTCTAAACATGAGGCGCTTCCGTTATAGCCTCATGTCTCCAGGAGTAAATAGCTGACATTTTTCCACCCGCACTATTGTTATGATCACCAATCCCTCGTTTGGGAAAGGAAGGGAAAATGATCAAGGCACGAGCGTTATTGCTTCTAGTTGCAGCAAGCATGCTCTCGCTCGCCTGCTCTGAGCTAAGCCAGCTAGAAACGGGTGACGGCCCGGCCGATGACGACGCCGCAATAGGGATCAAGAAGGGCGGCGTGCTCAACTTCCGCACCACGGGAGATATGACCGACTGGGACATGGCCGTTAACGGCCAATCCGCCCACAACGCAGATGGGCTGCGCTTAGCCTACAACTCCTTGCTGGGCTTCAACGCGCAACCGGATCCGGACCTCAATTACACCCAAACCGATCTCCTGCCCGAGCTGGCAGAAAAGTGGGAGATTACCCGGGATGCAACAACCTATATTTTCCACCTCCGCAAGGGCGTCAAGTGGGCCGACCGCGCGCCCCTCCGTGGCCGTGAGTTCACCTCCGCGGACGTGAAGTGGACCTTCGAGTACCACTCCAGGACAGGTGACTTTGAAGGCATGGCGGCTAGCCAGAACAGCTTCATGTATGCCGGTATCGCTGGCGTTGATGCGCCAGACAAGTACACTGTCGTGGTTCGCTATGAGAGTGGTTTCGCTCCGTTCGCCAACTACGCCGCTACCAAGCTGAACCCCATCTACCCCCCTGAGCTTTACGCCCTTGAGGGCGGTCTTGGCGCCTATATTCTTGGCACCGGCCCCTTCCAATGGAACGAGGCGGATACGCAGCTGGGCAGCCGCTGGGTGTTTAAGAAAAACCCCACCTCCTTCCAGGCGGACGATGTCCACTTGGAAGAGGTCCGCTTCATTGTAATTGAGGACGAAGCGACCGCCCAGGCTGCCTTCCAGACCAAGCAGATCGATTCCTATCACACCTCCGTTGGACAGGCTATCGCTGATGTCACTAGGAGGAATCCAGAAGCCATCTCCTTCCCATACCTCGGCGGGCCGCGTTACCTCCTGATGAATTATGAGCGGCCGCCGTTAGACAACCCCAAAGTCCGCCTCGCGATCTCACGGGCCATCGATCGCGACGAGTTCGTCACGGTCATTGGCGGACGAAGAGGTTGGGCGCTGGCCGGCTCCAATATGTGGGCCGACCTTTTCACTCAGGACGAGATCAAGGATATCTTCCCCCACAGCATTGAAGAGGCCAATAAGCTCATGGAAGAGGCCGGCTACGCCAACGGCGCAGATGTCTCCTTCATGTATGACACGGGCAGCCTGTTAGACGCCACCCTGGTGCCGCTGCTCCAAGTGCAATTGAAGAAGATCGGCATTAGCATCGTCCTTGATGGACGGACCCGTGCTGAAGTGGGGGAAGACCGCAAAAGGAGCGACTTCCAGATGCACTGGTTCGGTGAATACCCCAGGGCTGACCCTGATGCGCAGCTTTACGGCAGCTTTGTGCCCGGACAAAGGCCCAACTACACAAATGTAGACTTCCCAGAGCTGACCGAGATGATCCGGAGCCAACGGTCCGAGGGCGATCCCGCCAAGCGCCGTGCTATCTTGCGCAGTGCAATCAAACACTTGAACGAGAACGCTATTGGCATCGCCATCGATCGTACTTCGGGAGCCATCTTCTGGCATCCACACGTCAAGAACTTTGCGCCGCACCTGGACTACGGTACGGGCCGTAGCAAGATGCTGGGCGTGTGGCTCGACAAGTAGTCAATCTCGCCACAACCGCTAGCATCAAGGGGGAACGTGGCCTGCCGTTCTCCATCACTTTCTACAGCTGCGCAAGCACCACATTTTCGGCGACCACCGGCCCCTACCTCGGCTTGACACGTCTCAATAAAAGCGTATAGGGTTGCGGCATAACTGCCACTAGGCAGAACTCTAGGAGTTGAAACAGCCAGTGGCACAGCAGCCTGAGGAATCCCCCAGTAAGCCGGTAGTCGGCGCATTCACCCGTTCCGCAGCGCCCATCTACGGCATGTTCTTTCTCTGGGGCCTGGGCACCGGAGCGCAGCAGCTCGGTCGTCCCCTGTTTGCGGCGGCCTTTGGAGTGCCCGTCTTCCTGGTCACCCTCATCGGCACATCCAACTCCGCCGCATGGTTTGTCACTGCCCCGCTCACTGGCGTCCTCACCGACCGCTTTGGGCGCCGCCCCCTCGTCATTGTGGGCAACCTGATTAGAGGCGTCGCCTGCGTGTTCCAGTTCTACTCCACCAGCTACGTGCAGTTCATCATCCTGGAATTCTTGGGAGCCATCGGCGTGTCCATGTGGTCAACCGGCTCCGCCATCGTCATGGCAGACATCACGGAGCGGGATAACCGCGGCCGCGCCAATGCGATAAGGGGCATGGCCAGCCGCTTGGGCTCTATCTCCGGCCCTTTAGTGGGCGCAGTGCTAACCACATTTTTTGGTCTCCGCTCCCTGTTCATGTTCAACGCCATAACTAAGATCCCCATCCATATCCTCCTAGCCTGGCTCATCAAGGAAACGCGGCCTCAAGAAGCCGCCCAGCCCCGCGCCACTCAGCCCAGCTCCACCAAGGAAGCAGCAGCTCCAGAGAAGCCGAAGGAGGAGCTGAACCTCTCCATTTTCTTCACACCCGCCGTCATCGTCGTCGCCATCGCTACCCTTATCCACAGCATGGAGGGCTTTCAGGGCGTCATGGGGATCCTCTTCCCGTTGCATGTGCAGGCCACCGCCGGTATGAATGACGCCGACGTTGGCACCATGATGGGTCTTGCCGCCACCGTCACCTTCCTCATCTCTTTCCCCAACGGCATCATTGTCGATAGGCTGGGCCGCAAAGCCTCCATTGTGCCGGGCATGATCCTCCTGGGCATCTCGGGCTTCATGCTCTCCGCCGTGACAGATTTCATGAGCGTTATCATGATGATCCTGGTCTACGGCGTGGGCACCGGCATGAGCATGGGGAGCACCGAGGTCTATGCCATGGACCTGGCCCCTGTCCGCGGACGCGGGACATTCCTGGGTATCTGGTCGCTGCTGCGCAATGTGGGCGGTGTCATTGCCCCGCTGACTATCGGCACGGTGGCTCAGTACTACGGCCTACCCCTGGCCTTTATCATCGTTGGAATCTTGCTGATTCTCAGCGGCCTCTCTGTTGCCGTCGTAGGCAAGGAGCCCGGCGGCAGCGCCCCCGAGCGCCAGCCACAGACCGCCGCATAACACTGCACAAGCATCCATCTGCAAACGCAAAGCGACTGGCCTCGTAAGGCCAGCCGCTCTTAGTATCCAGCGTTGTAGTTTAGAGGGCGAACTTCCAGTTGCGCCGTGGGCCGGCGGGCCGGGGACCTGTGTCACCGCCGTAGGGCATGCCTACTAGCTCCCAGGCCACCGTAGCGGCCTCACCCTCCTGCCAGTAGGACTCCCGCAGGTCGCCAAAGCGCACCTCGTAGAGCATGTCACTGGTAGAAGTCCGTGAGGGCATACCGTTCCACAGGAACCAGCCGGACTCCTGCGTCACTTCGTAGACCTGTGCTTTGCCCTTGGGGCCTTCCATTTCTGCGTATAACGTTTCAGCCATCAAACTCTCGTTTCTAGCCTTGCGCCATTGCCATAACGCGAAGCCCCATGTCAAGTACAGGCTTTAATTTTAGCACAACATAACAGAGGCCGTACAACGGACTCCCCGTCCCGCTGTATTATGGTCAAGTTGACAGGTTTGCCAAGAAAGTGCATAGTGTCACAGATCGGCTAGGTATGGCATTTCTATCGCAAGCAGAAGCTAATAACACAGGAGAGGCATATGCTTAGTATTGAACAAAACAAAGTCCTTACGCAGGTTGGGCCCGGCACGCCCGGTGGCGAGCTTATGCGCCGGTACTGGCATCCAATAGCTGGCGTCTCCGAGCTGGCAGCTTCGCCCTTCCGCACCAAAGAGATCCGCATCATGGGCGAAGACCTGGTCCTCTTCCGAGACCGCAGCGGCAAGCTCGGCCTCATCGACCGCTGGTGCGCCCACCGACGCGTGAACCTGGCCTACGGCGTCGTCGAAGAAGACGGCCTCCGCTGCCAGTACCACGGCTGGAAGTACGATACCCAGGGTCACTGCATTGAGCAGCCCTTCGAAGAGACCGTCCATCCTGATGGTTCCTTCAAGCAGAAGTGCTCCCTCACGTCCTACCACGTAGAAGAGCTCTCCGGCCTTATCTTTGCCTACATCGGCCCGGAGCCGGCGCCTTTCCTCCCGCGCTGGGACGCCTTGGTGCGTGAGAACGCCGTGCGTGACATTGCTATTACCGAGCTTCCCGCCAACTGGCTGCAGTGCCAGGAGAACTCCCTGGACCCGGTCCATGCCGAGTGGCTCCACGGTTACTTCAGCAACTACCTGGCCGATATGGATGTGCAGGAAGTTCAGCGCGGCCCGGGCCTCCCCCAACTCCACCTGAAGATTGGCTTTGATGTCTTTGAAGGCGGGATCATCAAGCGCCGCATCACCCAGAACTCTGACGAGAACCAGCATGCCTGGAAGACTGGCCACCCTTCCATCTTCCCCAACATCCTGTTGGTTGGAAATCCGTGGAACTACACCTTCCAGTGGCGCGTGCCTATGGACGATGAGCACACCTTCCACGTATCGCTGTACACCTGGGTAGCGCGGCCCGACCAGCAAGCACCGGAGCAGCCGGAGATTCCTTACCGCATCACCCCGTTGTACGACGAACAAGGCCGCTGGTACGTGAGCAACACCTTCAACCAGGACTTCATGGCCTGGGTGAACCAGGGCCCAACCTCCATCGCCGAGCGCAACTACGAGAAGCTGGGCGAGTCCGACAAGGGCGTCATCCTCTTGCGTAAGCTCGTCACCGAGCAGATTAGGGTGATCAAAGAAGGCAATGACCCCATGAATGTGTTCCGGACAGCGGAAGCTGCCGACCGCATCTGGCTGCCCCAGGAGGGCGCAGGCGAGACGGCTCCTCCTGCTCGGACCCGCATGAGCAAGTACGTGCCTCAGGAGCGCGGCTTCAGCGCCGATGCGGACAAGATTGATACTGTCCTCGCAACCTGGCAAGCGTAACCTAAAGCTACCGCACTCAAAAGCACCCCGATTACATGTAATCGGGGTGCTTCGCGTCTCATACCCATGCTAGTCTCCACCACCCTGGAGAGGTGCTCCCCATCTTTTGAAGTTTTGGACGGAAAAGGAGTATACTGAGGGCACTATTTCGCAACTTGCGCTGTTATTGCGCGACCTCCGCAACGGGAAAATACGAACATTGGGGAGAATCATATGCTGAGCATCCAAGAGAACAAACTCCTTACGCAGGTTGGGCCCGGCACGCCCGGTGGCGAGCTTATGCGCCGCTACTGGCATCCCATAGCCGCCGTCTCTGAGCTGGCGGCATCGCCCTTCCGCACCAAAGAGATCCGCATCATGGGCGAGGACCTGGTCCTCTTCCGAGACCGCAGCGGCAAGCTCGGCCTCATCGACCGCTGGTGCGCCCACCGACGCGTGAACCTGGCCTACGGCGTCGTCGAAGAAGACGGCCTCCGCTGCCAGTACCACGGCTGGAAGTACGATACCCAGGGTCACTGCGTTGAGCAGCCCTTCGAAGAGACCGTCCATCCGGAAGGTTCCTTCAAGCAGAAATGTTCCCTCACCTCCTACCACGTAGAAGAGCTCTCCGGCCTTATCTTTGCCTACATGGGCCCAGAGCCGGCGCCGCTGCTTCCCAACTGGGAGCCTCTCATACAGGGCAACGCGGTCAAAGACATCGCCATCACGGAGCTCCCGGCCAACTGGCTACAGTGCCAGGAGAACTCCCTGGACCCGGTCCACGCCGAGTGGCTCCATGGCTACTTCGGCAAATACCTGGCCGAACTTGCCGTAGACCCCAACATTCCCGGCCGCGAGAACGCCCTTAGCGGACGCTTCGGCCACGTGAAGATCGGTTTCGACGTCTTTGAGCACGGCATTATCAAGCGCCGCATGCTCCGCAACTCCACCGAGGAAGACGACGACTGGAAGAATGGTCACCCCATCCTCTTCCCCAACATCCTGCTAGTAGGCAGCCAGTGGTCTTGGACGTTCCAGTGGCGTGTGCCCATTGATGATGAGCACACCTTCCACGTGTCGCTGTACACTTGGCCTGCCGCTCCCGGCACTACGTCACCTCCGCAGGAAGAGATCCCCTACCGGGTGACTCCGCTCCTGGACGAACAGGGACGCTACATTGTGAGCTACACCTTCAACCAGGACTACATGGCCTGGATCAACCAGGGGCCCACCAAGATTGCCGAGCGCAACTACGAGAAGCTGGGCGAGTCCGATAAGGGCGTCATCCTCTTCCGTAAGCTGCTCAAGGAGCAGATGAAGGTGGTAGAAGAGGGCAATGACCCTATGAACACCTTCCGTGACCCGGAAAAGAACGTGTCTATAGAGCTGCCCAAGGAGCGAGTCACCACCGGTGGCAGCCCTCCCAAGAAGTACATCCAGGGCGAAGCCGGTTACAGCCAGGATGCCGAGCAGATCCAAGAAGTTATGCAAAGCTGGGTCACCCCGGAGACCAGCAAGACCTAGCTAGCACCCTTACCCCAAGCACCGAACAGGCCCCGTCATACGGCGGGGCCTGTTTTCTTGTACTCGTAGTGAGGACATCGACCAAAGACGGGGAGCAAGAATATCCGCAGGGACAGGAAAGAGGCCGAGCATAGTGCTCGGCCTCTTTAATCTTTGCTAAGAACGGTTACTCAGGCTGATAGTCCCCTATCCGCCGTCCTTCCTCGCACATCTTCTTGTAGTACTCCCAGAACCAGTTGGGGCCTAAGGCAGGCTCGCCGCTTATGCGGGAGGCAAAGTCCTCCACGTCCTGCCACGGTATCTCGGGAGCTTCTCTGCCGGAGATGGCCACTTGCCAGGTCAGCCGCGCCAGGTTCTCTATCTGGATCGCCCGCACCGTCGCCTCTTCCACGCTTCGGCCGCACACCACGTTGCCGTGACCCTTGAGCAGCACGATGTCCTTCGTGCCCATCACCGCCATCATTGCTGCGGCTATCTCAGGGTTGTGAATCAGCAGGGCCCGCGGGTACACGCCGATGCCGCCCAGGGAGAGCATCATGCCGCCCACATTCTGCGCCCCTACAATCGGGCGGAGAGGCACGTCCGAGTTGGCGCACAGTACCTGCGCCGGCGGGTGGGCATGGATTACGCAGTTTACTTCCGGACGCCGCTTCATGATAGTCGCCGCAATGTGGCGCTCCGGCGGGATCATGTAGTCATCCATAGACTCCGTGGGGATACCGTCAAAGTCTACCTTGTGCATCGCCGATGCCTGCACGTACAGCGGAGTCTGGTCGGCGCTGTTGCGACAACGCGCCAGGAACTCGTCTGCACCCGGCACTCGGGCAAACACGTGGCCGGTGATGTCGCCCATGGAGTGGGTCATCACCAGGATACGGTGCGCCAGTACCTGCTTTTCTTTCAGTTCATCTAAGCTATCTGCCATTAGTCGCTCTCCACTTTCAACTCAGTTACTGCTGCTGGCCTAGAACTGGACCAGGTCAACGGTGCTCTCTTCCGGAATCAGCGCACCGTCCCTAAGCAGACGCACATAGTAGTCCCAAGGTCCGGTAGTGCCCCGGTCCACCGCGCCGCCCTGAGCAGCCGCGGCCTCACGGCCACCCGCGCCGGAGACTTGGTCGTCCACATCCTCCCAGGGGATCTCCCACGCGCCTTGAGGCGTGTTGCCGCGACGCAGCGCGAGCTGCCAGCACAGCCGGGCAATGTTCTCTATCTGGATGGCTTTCACCGTGGCATCTTCCACGGAGCGGCCCACTACCACGTTGCCGTGGCCTTTGAGCAAGACCATGTCCTTGTTGCCCATAATGGCAAGCATCGCTTTGCCCAAGTCTGCGCTGTGAATGAGCACGGAGCGTGGGTAGACGGGAATCCCCTTACGGGCCACGGTGCTGCCGCCCCAGTTCTGGGAGCCCACTATTGCCTGGATATCTACGCCCGTCATGCCGCACAGCACCTGCCCCGGCGGATGGGCGTGGATCACGCATCCCACGTCCGGACGCGCCTTGAAGAGCTCTGCTCCAATGTACCGCTCCGGCGGGATGGTGTAGTCTCCTACATCCTCAGCGGGCTTGCCCTCAAAGTCCATGCGATGCAGCGCGGTGGGCAGGGCGTAGGCCGGAGACCAGTCTTCGGCATTCCGGCACCGCGCCAGAAATTCGTCTGAACCGGGAACACGCACAAACACGTGCCCTGTGATATCGCCCATAGATCCCGTCATGGTCAGGATCCTATGGGAGAGCACCGATTTCCGTTTTAGCTCCTCTAACGAGTCAGCCATAAATGAAGCCTCCTGATAGTGATTGCGCGAGTTTAGTGCACGCTTGTGGAGAAGTGAATGCCATACGAGAGGCGCACTGCGCTAGGTAGTTCTAGAGCAGGGTTGCTCGCCCTGCTCTGTAGTGCGCCCCGTACTAGGAAAACGCGGTCTATTGCTTGATAAAGGTGCCGTCTTCCGTGGCAAGGCCGGCTAAGAACATGGCAAAGGAGCAGGCATCGCCCTCTTGCCAGAAGCCCTCTCGCTTATCGCCGAAGCGCACTTCGTAAAGTACGTCGCTCACCCGTGCAGAAGCCATGTTCTCCTTCTGCGCGGCATCCTTTTCTTGGTCCTGGGTGACCTCATAGACTTCCGCGACGCCCTTTGGGCCCTCAATTGTTGTGTAGAGCGATTCTGACACGTTTATCCCTCCACCTTGGTGTTGCGAGGGAAGTATAGCGTTAGCGGGTAAAGCGGTCAACGTACCTTACCTATGTATTAGGCGCTCCTACGATCCCGCTGCAAGGTCTCCTTGGCAACAAACGTAAGCAGCAATGCAGACACAAGTTGTAGCGGGATAAAGAACAGGAATGCTGCCCGGGGACTGTAAGAATCTACGATGAGGCCCCCAATGCCCGGTCCCGTAATCCCACCCAGCTCTGCCAGGGAGCGGCGGAGCGTCTGCAAACGTCCACGGGCATGCTCTGGCACTACATCGTAGGTGTACGTAGACATGGATCCCAGCGCGAGCCCTGTGCCTATTGCCCCTATGCCGCTCACCAGCGCCAGGGCAAGTACTGTTGAGCTGAGGGGGTAGAGAGAGAAGGCCGCCAGCGCAATCAACGCGCTCGGCACCACAACCGCCTTACGTCCCGCCTTATCGGAGATAATCCCCGTTGGGGCAATCATCAAGAACTCCACAACGCCGATAATGGCAAAGAGTAGGCCAATGCTGGTGGCGCCGAACCCTAGCTGAGTTACCACAAACAGCGGGAGGATCGCCAGCCGGAGGGTAGTCCGCATCATCGCGGTGAAGGTCCCAAAGACGATGACCATGTAGGTCACGCGCATTCCGGGCGCTATCTCCTTCAGTCCGCCTATATCGAACAGCGAAGTTCTAACCGACGACCGTTGCGGAGACGCCGTTTCCTGCATGGTAAGGGACACCAGGAACGTGAAGAAGCCGATGGCGGCGTAGACCAGAAAGACCGCCCTAAAGCTAAACGCCTCCATCATCCAGGCGCTGGCAAACGGCCCAAAGGCAATACCCAAGGATGATACGCCAAAGAACACGCTGAGCAAACGGCCGCGCTGGTCCTGCCGCACCAGGTCTACAGCCATCACCTCCCGGCTTATCTGGAAGAGGCTGGTTCCTATTCCCTTAGCAAGGAACGCTACCACCAGCAGCCAAAACTGCGGCGCAACGGCGCTCAACAGGGCAGCCAAGGTGATGATCAACGGCCCCGTGATTAGGGCAAGGCGTCGCCCGTAGCGGTCTACTATAACGCCGGTGGGGTAAAGAGAGAGTAGCCGGCCAAGCATCTGGGCGGTGAATATCTGCGCCGCCAGGCCCGGCGTAATATCAAAGGAGTTAGGGAGGATGGGTAGCACCGGAATTAACATGCCCTGGCCAAAGCTCATCATGGCAGAAGGTATGTAGATCCCGATAAGCGCCTTTTGTAATGGCGTGATGCGTGAGAATACTGACAACGCGGGGAAGACTCGCTTCGTACTAGACCTTGGGGACGTTCAGGAGTATAGTCCGATGCACAGTAATCAGCAAGCTAAGACAGGCAGTAGCCCTGGGGCGTAGACAACGCACACTCGTGACCCCCTTACACAGAAGGAGCAGCCATGCGTGTCACCATCACTCGTCTGCTAGACCACGAGTTCTTCACCCTCTCCGCTGAAGCAGACCCAACACTCCCGCCCGACGAAGGCGCTCGCGACCTCCTGGGACGCTTCGAGGCCGAGTTGAACCACTACGGCCTCAAGCGAGAGGACGTTGTGCGCCACCGCCTGTGGGGACGCGACCGCGAGACCTGGACCGGGGGCCGTGAGCGCTTCAAGTTCTTCTCTGAGGCGGCCCGCGCCGCCAGCTCCAGCTACCTCTCGCCCCGACACTTCCACTCCGACGCGCAGATCGCCTTCGACGTCTTTGCTATGCGCCCGCTGAGTGCAGACTCCGTTAAGCATGTTGAGGACTACGACCCGCCCACCACGGTGCCACGCTACTTGAACATAGACAACGTGGTGGTGCTTTCCGGCAACACATACGACCAAGGCCAGCTTTCAGACCAGCTCAACGTGATCCTCCCCCGTATCACCCAGACGCTGGCCCATGCCGGTACATCCTGGAGACAGGTGGCCCGTATGTCTTGCTTACTGCAGCGGGATGAGCAGCTGGACCATCTGAAGGGTCTGCTTACAGAAACCCTGGGCGCAGACCAGCCTATCGATGCCCAAGAGTTCCAGTTTGTGGACGCATTTTCCACGCCGGGCAAGCTCATCGAAGTAGAGGTCACAGCCGCCCGCTAAGCCTATCACCAGCGGCGATTCGCCTTCGCAGAGAGCCGTTCGTTCAAACATTCGACAAGCCTCCATGAAAAGTCAATACTAGTCACACGCGTATATGCGCTTTGGCCTACGTCAACAATTATTGACAACTACTCCAAGCGGTGGTAAATCCACCTCAACAACATCGGCAACAGGTTAGGAAGAAAGAGGAGCGCACCATGGCAAACAAGCTCTATGTAGGCACGGAAGAGGGCGTCATCACTATCGGCTCTCATGAAGGCATGTGGGGCATTGAATCCCAGTCCCTAAAGACTTGGGGCATTGAAGAGGTCGTAGTCGACCCCAACGCGGGCAACCGGGTCTACGCCGGTACGCGCGGCGATGGAGTGCTGGCTAGCGAGGACGGCGGCAAGAGCTGGAAGAAGCCCTCTTACGGCAGGCCAGGCCCCGGCAAAGTCCGTTGCTTAACTATCGATCCTCATGACTCCCGCCGCCTCTACGCCGGATGCGAGCCTGTGGAGATCTTCGTGAGTGAAGATCAAGGCGCGAACTGGGAGCGTCTGGATAGCCTGCGCCAGCAGCCGTATATCGCTGGGCTCGACTATCCCGTGCCCTCGGTAGAGCCCCACGTACGGGACGTTACCATTGACCCCAACAACTCCGATGTCATCTATGCGGCGCTCCAGGTGGGCTACATGGTGAAGAGCACTGACGGCGGCAAGACCTGGAAGCGGCTGGAGAATGAGCTAGACCCGGACGTTCACACCATCGTGGTCAACGCCTCCCAGCCGAACACCGTTGTTGTCGCGACGGGCGGTGGCGGCTCACGCCAGGGCTTGGCCAAGGGCCGCGCCCTCTACCTTAGCGAGGACGGCGGCGAGCAGTGGATCCCCGTTGGCATGGAGTTTAGCCAGCATTACTCTGTGCCTCTGGTGGCGCATCCTACCAACCCGTCTATCCTATGGGCATCTCTGGCAGGCGGCACACCAAACACCTGGCGCGGTACGGACGGAGCCAACTCGATGCTCATCCGCACTACTGATGGCGGCCATTCCTGGCATCGCCTGGACGACCAGTTGCCGGAAGCCTCCAAGGCCTTCCCCATAGCCATCACCGTAGACCAGAACGACCCCAACCAGCTCTACATCGGCCTTGGCCCGCACATTGCCAGCAGCAATGACGGCGGCGCATCTTGGAGCACCCTGGACCTGGAGTTTCCCGAGATCAACTTCATATCCTGCGCAACGATATAACCAGCTAGCTAAAAAAACCGGTAAGTAAGAAGGGAGTACACAATGTACAACGGCACACAAGTACTGGATGTCCATGGTCACGTCTCATCGCCCGCCTCCGTGCGAGCGTGGGCAGTGAACCTCCTAGCCTCCAACACCGCTATCCGCAGTCCCCTTGGCCCCGGCGGCAACCGCGGCGGCGGGCGCGGCGGCATGGACCTCTCGGACGAAGCCTTTGAGAAGGCGGCGCAAGAGCACGTCACCTACATGGACGCCCGCAACATCGACGTTCAGATCATCGGCCCACGTCCCTTTACCACAATGGGATGGATGCAGCCGCACCTCATCCCCGCATGGTCCACCTTCACCAACGACTGCATCTACAAGCAGACTCAGATCTTCCCCGACCGCTTTATCGGTGCGGCCATGCTACCGGAGATTAGCGAGGCTCCTGATCTGAGCAACTGTGTGGCAGAGATTGAGCGCACGGTGAATGAGTACGGCTTCAAGGCCGTCTACGTGAGCCCGGACCCTGCCGGCATGCGCACCACCCCCGGCATGAACGAGGCCTACTGGTATCCGGTCTACGCCAAGTGCCAGGAGTTGAGCGTACCCATCATTGTCCACGGCACCAACTGCCTTGACCCTCGAATCAGAATCCTGCCGCAAAACTACCAGGTGGGCTTCATGTTTGAGCAGTTCCTGGCGAACCAGCTCCTCTCCCATAGCGACGTCTTCCAGCGCTTCCCGGATCTGAAGGTGCTCATCTGCCACGGCGGCGGCGCGCTGGACCGCTTCATCAAGACGGACGGCCACCTTGCCCAGAAGGACCTGAGCAAGAACCTCTTCTACGACACCTGCGTCTACGACATCCCGGTGTTGGAAGCCGCCATCAAGCAGAAGAGCGTGCAGCAGACCGTCTTTGGCACCGAGGCTCCCGGCTCCGGCGGCGCGGTGCGGCCCGAAACCGGCAAGACCTGCGATGACCTGGTTCCCATCATCTCAGGCTTTGACTTCCTGAGTGATCAGGACAAAATAGACATCTTCAATACCAACTCAGCGGCCTTCTGCCCTGCGTTCAATATGATGCCTGCAGTCAAGTAACCGGCGCCACACAACAAGCGCATAACCAGAGCAGCCCTCGTGCATCGGCACGGGGGCTGCTCTCTACTAGAACGACCCGCCTACCCCCTCCACAGAGTTGACATCTCGCCCCAAAAAGTGCACCATCCTGCTATCCACTGAGCATTACTAGTGAAAGGAAAGGGATATGGCACAGATTGTCCTCGGCGTTGGAACCTCGCACTCGCCTATGATTAGCACCCCACCGGAGCTATGGGCAACCCACGGGGAATCCAACGATATGCGCAACACCGAGCTGCTTTCCCATAAGCACGATGGCAGCGTGGTGAACTACGAGCAACTCCTAGCAGAGAGCAACGGAAAATACGCTGCGGATTGCACGCTGGAGAAGCACCAGCAGCAGTACGACCGCCTGCAGAAGGGCGCTCGGGAGCTGGCTAGAGTCCTGGCCGATGCGAAGCCCGATGTCGCAGTGATTGTCAGCGACGACCAGAACGAGCTCTTCTTCGACGACAACATGCCCATGTTCTCCGTCTACTGGGGCGAGAGCTTCCATCTGCTGCCCCGTCCGGTCAATCCCGCTGCCGCCTCGCCCTCCAACACCTCGGTATGGGGCTATGGCGATAAGGAGATGGACGTGCCGGTGGACTCAGCCCTCGGCCTGCACCTCATTGAGTCGCTCTGCGACGCAGACTTCGACATCGCGCATTACCGCTACCTCAACAACGAGTACGGCGGAAGCATCGGACCCATCGGCTACCTGCAGAAGGAGCACGTAACCAAGGCCAGGCCCTTTGGCCTTCCCCACGGCTACGGCTTTGTGGTGCGGCGGCTGATGAACAACAGTCCCATTCCGATTGTGCCCATCAGCCAGAACACCTGCTACCCGCCCAACCAGCCTACCCCCAAGCGCTGCTTCAATATAGGCCAGGCAATCCGGGACTCCATTGAGTCTTGGGACAGCGACAAGCGGGTTGCGGTCATCGCATCCGGCGGCCTGAGCCACTTTGTGCTGGATGAGGAGCTAGACCTTCTGGCCATCAAGGGTATGGAAGAGAACAATGCCGAGATTCTGAGCTCGCTGCCACGCCATCGTTTGCAGTCGGCCACCTCGGAGATCCTCGACTGGGTCACAACGGCCGGCGCGTGCGAGCCACTTGACTTCAAACTCGTCGACTACGTAGCTGCGCCCCGAACCCCCGGAGGCACCGGCGGCGGCTGGGCTTTTGGCTACTGGACCTAGTCTCTAAAACCCACATCATTCCGAAAACAAGAGGGAGGAGCCATCTGGCTCCTCCCTCTTACGTTCACGCAAGCTAAATAGCTACGGCGTCAAAAAACCCAATCGCAGACCGCGCAGCACAGCGGGCAGACCTGCAGGCTTCGGCGCTTCCACCGGCAGCAGCTCCAGCGGTGGCAGCAGCCTGACCGCAGCTTCCGCCTCCAGTGGCGCGCTCACCTTATCCACGCCCTTCACAAAAGCCACCGCCCACTGGGGCAGCGGCAGCCGCCCGCGTCGGACACCCATCCTGTAATCGATATGATGGCGCTTCACCCACACCTGGGAGAGCGCGGGCACGGTCTCTCGTAGATAGACTGCCAGCGGGCAGACGTTGGCGTTCTGCGGCATACCAATGACGAGACTCTCCTGGCTGCTCAACCAGCCCTTGAACTGCTGGTAGTCAAGCGCCTGCTCTACCACGTTACCACTGCTCATCAGCTACCTCCTCCTGAGCCCTACGCGCCTTCCTTAGCGGATAGTTGCTGCAAATTCTTAGCGAACTGCTGCAGCATGCCCTCCGCCTTCTTCTTGATAATGGGTTGTCCAAACTCGCCCAGCTTGCCCAGCAGCGCGGCGTCGGTGGTGATGATAAGTTCCGTTTCGCCGGCCCCATGCTCTACCAGGCGCAGCCGCGTCTCCCCACTCAGCCCACCGCCCACTTTGCGCTCCGCAGCTTCGGTGCGCAGGGTAGCCTGCCAGCTTTCCTTGTCCTGCTCCAGGAGGGTGATGGTCCCTTCCATAGTCAACCTAATTGGCCCCACCTGCACGTTCATGGCGCCGTTGTAGGTTTGTGGGCCGGTAAGCTCCACCTTCGAGACGCCCGGCACGCAGCCGGCCACTCGGGGGATATCAAGCAGCAGCTCCCACACCTCTTCGCGCGGCAAGGCGACGATGCACTGTTGCTCGAACAGCACTACACGGCTCCTCGCGCCCGCTCAATAGCTTGCTCCAACGCCCGGCGCGTCCAGACTACCGCCATTGCCCGCTTGTACGAGGCGGTGCCCCGGAAGTCGCTCACCGGATCGACGATTGCCTCCACGCTGGCCGCGGCATCTCGTAACGTCTCTGGGGTCAGCGACCGCCCTCGCAGCGCCGCCTCTGCTTCGCCGGCCCACACGGGTGTCTCCCCCACGGATCCTAGCGCCACCCGCGCGTCCTTGCAGGTCTCGCCGTCCGCTTCCAAAGTGACCAGCGCCGCCACGGAGACCGTTGCATAGTCGTCCTCTGTGCGAGGTAGGAACTTTATGTGAACTGAGCCGCTGCCGGCAGGCTGCTCCGGCACCACCAGCTCTGTGACCACCTCTCCCGGCTGGAGCGCGGTCTCATAGTAGCCTTGATAGAACTCTTGGACCGGCACGTCCCGCGTGCCGCCGCGCGACGCCACCCGAACGGACGCGCCCAGCACTACCAGGCTGGCCGGCGGGTCCTGGTTGGGGTCGCCGTGGGCCAAGCCGCCGCCCACCGTGGCCGCATTGCGGATACGCACCGTTGCTACGTGGCTGTAGGTCTCCGTCAGCAGGGATGCGCTCGCCCGCAGCTCCGGGGAGAGCTCGGCCGCTCGTTGGGTAACCAGCGCGCCCAAGCGCAGTGCGCCGTTCTCCCGCTGGATCAGGTTCAGGCCCGGCACTCGCCGCAGGCCAATGAGGCACTCCGGCAGCACCAAGCGCTGCTTCATGAGATTGACCAGGCCTGTGCCGCCGGACAGCAGTCGAGCGTCATCGCCGTACTGCTCCAGCGCATCAAAGACCTCTGCCAGGGTGGTTGGTTCAAGATAACGTGTGTCCGCCATCGCCCTACTCCTACTCCGCCGCGGCCTTGATGGATTCCAGGATCGTAGCGTAGCCCGTGCATCGGCAGAGATTGCCCATCATCCACGTCTTGATATCTTCCTCCGTGGGATGGGGATTGGCGTCCAGCAGCGCCTTGGCGGCCACCACCTGGCCCGGCGTACAGATGCCGCATTGGAAGCCGCCGTGCCGGATAAACGCCTGCTGGATGGGCAGCAGTTCTTCTCGCTCCGCAAGCCCTTCCACCGTGACCACGCGGCTGCCGTTGGCGCTCACCCCCGGCATCAGGCAGGAGCTAATTATCTCGCCGTCCACCAGCACGGTGCACGCGCCGCACACGCCCACCGAGCAGCCCTCCTTGGTACCGGTAAGCCCGATGTCGTAGCGGAGGATGTCCACCAGGAGCCGCGTCGGCTCCACCTCCACCGCGTAGTCTTGGCCGTTCACGTTTAGGGATATTGGATATTTCATAGCTCATCTCTCTCTATGCAAATGCAGGCTGATAGTACGCGAAGGCGCATCATATGGCAACATCACACACAAAGGTCTTTGCCGCGCCTTGTTACGCGTAGCACCTTTTGACGCCCCCCAAAAGTATCCCCATACTACTGTCTGCCACACCTGTCGATTATTTAGCCCATATAGTCTTAGGTATAGGGACTGTCATTCGTGTCCCTTGCTGGCTTAAAGGGTTTATTGACGGCGTTTCAGGTAGTCACTAGCCCAAACAACAAAGGAGCGTCACCGTGTCTACCACGTTCAACTATACGTTCGTTACGTTCGTTGCACTCGTAGCAGGCTACTCCTTACTATTTTGATCGGGGTATAAGGAATAACCTATGCAGAAATCACTTATCCTAGCTCTCGTCGTATTAACGCTGTGTTTGATCACTACAGCGGCATGTGACAGCAACGAAGAAGAGCCTACAGCGTCAGCCCACTTGCCCGTTGCTACCGCAACGGAAATCCCACAGTCTACTCCCCCTCCCCCTCCTACGGCTACGGCTACGGCTACGGCTACGGCTACTCCTACGCCTACCCCAACCCCTACGCCAACACTTACCCCAACCCCGTTACGTTACGTGGTTCAGGATGGCGATACTCTGATCGCTATTGCGGCCAGCTTCGGGGTGACCGTCGAAGCCATCATCGCTGCCAACAACATTACAGACCCTGAGCTCATCAAGGTGGGAGAAGAGTTCATCATTCCTGCCGCTGCCACGCTTGCCTCCCCGCCTACACCTGCGCCAGCACCTATCATTTCTACACCTCATCCCACCACACCGCCACAGCCAACGCCTACCGAAGTCACTAGACAGAGTAACGTTGCGCCCTTGGCCGAGGGCTCGGAAATCACCCTAGAGGAGTACGCTATCCGCTTAGGGCTGATCTTAGACCCTGTAGAACCGGCCAATCATGCGCTCGTCGCAAACCCGCCAGCGGAGCGGCGTTATGTGGCGTACGTTATAGTATTAGAGGGAGACGTATACGTGAACCCGTTGAACTTTACGCTGAAGGATGCGGATGGATTTGTGTATAAGCACGAGTCGCTAATTCTTGACACCTTCGACATACTAAAGCCGATTCAGCTAGACAGCGACTCGCAGGCGTTTGGGTGGATTTCATTCTCTGTCCGTAAAGATGCTGAGCTGGTGGAGCTAGCCTATGAGCCAACACCTGGGGAGAGCTCGGCATTTTTTAGAGCAAATGTGAACTAGTTGTACGACAAGAAAAGCTATTAAGGGAACGCACCATTCCAAGGAAGAAGGTGTCAGGGCGATGGTCGGGTCTACACTAAAGGGCGAACACCGTCCCACTTGTACCTCAGACACATTGCGTGCTATCGTCTCGACCAAAGCATAATCAACATCGGCCTCGCCAAGCCACTGAATGCAGGAGACGACCATGACGCTTTCAGCCTCGCCTATCTTTCCCCAAGCGCCACCGGAGCGCAGCAGCACCGCTCGTGTGGAGGGCCAGCTCAAAGTCAGCGGGCAGATCCAGTACTCCGCCGACTTTCTGATGCCGGATGCCCTCCAGGCGACCGTGGTGCGCAGCCCCTATCCGCACGCCCGCATCAAGAGTATAGACACTTCCGCGGCCGCGCAGGCCCCCGGCGTGCTAGCCGTTATTACCGGCGCGGACCTGGCCGGCCTCCGCTTCGGCCGCTCCGTGCACGACATCCCGGTCTTGGCCGAGGAAAAGGTGCGCTTCATCGGAGAGATGGTGGCCGCCGTGGCCGCAGAGACCCGAGAACAGTCGGAAGAGGCGGCTATGCTCATCCAGGTGGACTACGAGCCGCTCCCGGCCGTCTTCGACGCTACCGAGGCCCTGAAACCAGACGCCCCCGCGGTCCATGACGCGCCCTGGTCCTATCGCAACGCCGTATGCAAGGAAGATGGCCCCATCAACCTTCTGGGCCACGCTGTTGCCGAGGCCGGCGGTGATATCGAAGCCGCCCTGGCCGCTTCCGACCACGTCTTTGAGCAGACCTTTACCACACAGGCCCATCACCACGGCTACATTGAGCCTCATTCCTGCACCGTAAAGGTAGAGGATGGCAACCACGTAAACATCTGGGCCAACAATAAGTCGCCCTACCAGCTCCGCAACCAGCTCAGCGCCGCATTCGGCATCCCGGTGGAGCAGATCACGGTCCACATCCCCGCCGTGGGCGGCGACTTCGGCGGCAAGGGCACGCCCATGGACATCCCTCTCTGCCTAGAGCTCTCCAAGCGCACGGGCCGAGCTGTGCGCATGACCATGCGCTATACGGAGGAGCTTATTGCCGCAGCGCCTCGCCACGCCTCAGCGGCCACTCTGCGGGTGGGCGTCTCCAACGACGGCCGCTTGCAAGCCGTCGATATGTACATCGTCTACAACAGTGGCGCGTACGGGGGCTTCCGCCCCGGCGTAAACTTTGGCGCCCGCCTGGTGACCAGCTACAACGTTCCCACCGTCCGCTGCGTGGCAGACCGGGTCTACACCAACCAGGTGCCGGGCGGCAACGCCCGCGCGCCCGGAGCGCCCCAGGCCACCTTTGCCCTTGAGTCGATGATCGACCTTGTTGCGCGCAGCCTCGGTATAGACTCCTTCACCTTCCGGCGCAACAACGTGCTGCGTGAAGGCGAGGCCACGCCCTACGATGAGCACTATCCTGAAATGCGCAGCCTAGAGGTCCTCGACCTGGCAGAGCAGTCCTACCGGCCCGCGTTCCCCAAGGACGCGCCCCGCTCCGTGCGCTTTGGCCGCGGCATCTCTGTCTATGACCGCGCCACCCACGCGCCTCAGCGCACCAGTATGCGCCTGCGCTTGCGGGACGACGGTACGGTGGAGGCCCAAGTGCCGGTCATGGAGACGGGAACCGGCTCCCACACCATCCTGCGACGGGTGGTGGCCGACGGCCTCACGCTCCCCTACGACCAGGTCATCATCCGCTACGTCGGCACCGACGACCTCCCCTGGGACTCTGGCGTCGGGGGCAGCCGCGTTACCATCTCCGGCGCAGAGGTCGCGCACACCTCCGCAGTCGCCTTTAAGGAAGAGGTCTCCCAGCGCATGGCCCAGTCTCTCGGCATTCCTCGCGAACGCCTCGAGCTAAGCGACGGGCTTGTGGGCACAGACCCCGCCAGCGGCCGCACCGTGACCTTAGCCCAGATAAGCGCGTCGGGCACCCCCCTGGAGATGGTCCAGGAGACCGGTCTCACCCGAGGAGATGAGGCTGTCACCACTTTCTGCGCCCAGGTGGCCCAAGTGGGCGTGGACGTAGAGACCGGCCAAGTCTATCTCTACGAGGTGTTGAGCGCTCAGGATGTGGCGGAGGTCCTAGACCCTGCCTCGCATGATGGGCAGATCGAGGGCGGCGTTGTTACGGGCATAGGCTTTGCGCTCACAGAAGACCTGGGCATTGAAGACGGGCAGGTCACTGCTGCCCATCTGGGCGATTACAAGTTGCCCACCATGCCCGACGCCGCAACCCTGCGCACCCTAAACCTGGAGGGCAGCATAGGCATTGGCGCTCGCAACGTTAAAGCTATCGGCGAGCTGACCAACGTACCCACCGCGGCAGCCATCGCCAACGCGGTCGCGGACGCCGTGGGCGTGCGGGTGACCGATCTCCCCATCACGGCAGAGAAAGTCTACCGCCTCCTCCACGAGCGCCAGTAGGCGCGGTCTTGTATAGGCTGGTAACTTGGCCTAACGAGATTCGTTGTCGCTGTTGGAACGGGCTGATACTACGAAATCACTAAAGAGGAAGTTATGCCACGAACTGCGCTAGACCTGAACAACGCGGAAGACCTGCAGAAAGTGAGCGGCGTCTGGCGCCGCGCCGCGGGCCTAGTGCCCGGCGAGCCCAACCAGGGCCTGGTAGCCGAGATGCAGGGCATTGACGCCCGCCTCAAGGACTACGACGACTCCTCTTGGGACGTCTGCAACAACATTAGGGAGAGCATCTCCACCGGCTTCACCTTCGCCTGGTACCGCCTCAAGTTCACCATTCCCACCGAGGTGAACGGTGAGAGTGTGGAGGGCCAGCGCCTCCTCTTTGAGACCAACATAGACAACTACGCCGAGATATGGATAGACGGGGCAATAGACAGGCTTATTGGAGCCATTCTAGGCATCAACGCTCAGCACCGGGTGGACGTTACCGCCAAGTCTGTGCCCGGCACACAGCATACCATCGCGTGCCTGGTGGCTAACGGGCCGCTGGGGGAGCCGCGCGGCGGCATCTACATGCGCTTTGCGACGCTGGCCTGGGAGTCGCCGAACTAGAAGAGTGCGGGGCTATTCCCGCTCCAGCACCAGATAATAGTGGTCCGGCGACACCCGGTTGAAGGAAAGCTCCTTCAGGTGACTCGCCGCACACCATTGCCGCAGATCCGCTAGGGCGAGACGCTCCTCTATAGCCGCGCCCACGTCGCCGGGGCCTTCCTTGTCGAACTCGCCGATGACCACCAGAGCGCCCTGCTGCAACGCGCCGCTCACGTTGTCCAGCACGCGCTGAGGCTCGTCGTTGTGGTGCAGCACCAGCGTGATGAGCGCTCCGTCTACCGCGGCGTCCTGGAGATCGCAGGTAGCCGCATCGCCGGTGCGCCGCTGGATGTTTGTCACCCCCGCGTCTTCCTGGAGGCGCGCCAGATATGCCAGCGCGTCCTCAGAGCGGTCCACGGCGTACACCATGCCCGTAGGGCCAACTCGTTTTGCCGCCTGGAGGCTCACATATCCCGGCCCGCTGCCAATGTCCAGCACGCTGCTGCCCTCACGTAGCCGCAAGCCGTCCAGCCACTGCTCCACCATGTCCGCTCGGGAGAGCTGCCGCTCGTAAACGCGCTCCCACTCGGCGTCGTGCATGTCCCTGCTGTAGTGGGAGTGGGATTCGTGCTCGGACTCTGCTTCGGGGGCCGCTATGGCTGCCTGCTGCGTTTCCGCAAGCTCGCTGATACGCCTGCCACTGACCGTATACAGCGCATCAAACAGCTCCGCCTCTTTAATGCGCGCCGCTCGTGCAACGGCCTTGCCGGGGAAGGCTCTCACCTTGATGTTGAAGCCCATCACCCTGGCGTTGTAGAAGTCGCGGGCGTAGGCGATCTTGTCCTCGGTGTCGGCAAGGTGGTGCTGCCAGTTCCGGTAGTTCTTGTCCGCCTGCAGGTTGGGATTGGCATCGGCAACAGCAAAGAGCGCATGCAGGGCAGAAGCCAGCATGTTATCTGCCTGAGCCGCGCCTGTGGGCCCTGGCGCGTTTTGGAGCATGGTCAGAGCGTTGGTCACGTTCTCCAACGTCTGCTGCTCGTGGCCGGCATGGACGCGCGCCGTCTCCACCAGGTTGGGGATGAGGTTAATGCGCCGTTGCAACTGCACTTCGATAGCCGACCATCCCTCTTGCACCGACGCCCGCCCTCGCATTAGTGTTTTATAGGTAGAGATGCCAACAATAATGCAAATAACCGCAGACACCAGTTCTATGATGAATAGCAGCTCCATAGAGCCCCCTCTTTAATCTGAACTCACCGTCACACTAGACTACCAGCCGCCACCACTGCCCGAAAATCCGCCACCGCTGAAGCCGCTGCCTCCGGAGCCTCCCGGCGTGCTGGTTATCATGCTCGACATCTCGATGGACATCCCTTGCAGGCTGCGGGAGAAGAACGCCGGGTTCAGCGGCCCTGAACCTATGAACCAAGCGCGATAGAGATCTTCTGTGCCGCCCATGCCTTCTAACGCAGTGGCCCACTTATCCACACACCCAAAGACGATGGCGTAGGGCAAATAAGAAGCAAAGATACCTGCTTGTTCATTGTAGCGCTGCCGCTCCGTCTCCGCAGCAGTTAGATACTGGCGGAACCCCAGCGTGCGCCGCAGCATCTCCCTACCCCGCGCAGTACGGGAGGGCAGACTCCCCGCGAGCCCTAACATGACCAGCCCGCCCAGAGCAACGGGGAGTGCGATAAGCCCGCCCCCGAAGGCCATGCCAAGTCCGACGACAAGCGCCAGACCAATGCCAAAACCAAGGGCGCCCCTAACTCGCCAGAAGGCGCGGACTTTATCCGGGCGCTGCGGGAAGTAGTTCCTCGCCTCACCGTCTACGTACAGCAGGTCTTGCGCCTCATCCAAGTAGCTAGAGAATTTGGTCTTGAGATCGGAGAACGCGGCGGGTGAGCCGTCCTGGAACAGACCCTCCAGCAGCTTCTCTTCGTAGGGCAGCAACTCCGCTTTGTCCTTATCCAGCTGCACAAAGAGCCATTCCTTGCCGCCCATGTCCAGGAAGCCAAGGGTTTTCCTGCTCCCTTCTTCTATGCGCAGGTAGCCTCGCACCGCCAGGTCTATGACCGTAGCCGTGGCGTCCAGCGGGTCCGCGCGCTCATCCAGGAGCAACCCTATCTGCGCCGGACGCAATTGCTCCGGCGGCTGGCGCTCAATAACCACGGGGTGGCCGGCAAGGAGCGTCCGTGCCTCCTGCGTGGGTTCGTTGGTGAAGTAATAGAGGGCCTTGTAGCGCCGGTCCCGGCCTTCCAGCCACCAAGCCCGCCCCAGCAGCAGCGCGACGGCTATGAGCACGAGCCCGCAGCCGACCAAGGTGAGGGGCGTTGCCTGAAAAAAGCCCTCTAATCCGCTGGGCAGTACCCCTAAGAGCGGGGCTGGCTCCGGCACCTTGAATATGCTCGTCATCATTTTCCCTAGCGTAGCTTCTTTAGAGAGACGGGGCAATGGAAATCCCACACGCCCTAAATGCGGATGTGTGCGACTAAGCCCCACAGCGTAAGCCCCCTATTGCTTATGATCTGGAGTAGAATTGTTATGTTTACTCCATGAACGGTTTATACGTTTCTCAGAGACACTATGAGCACTGCTGAACCCAGGTCCAATGCAAGCCTGCTCTCCAAGCAGCAGTTTCTCTCCATGTACCTGCCGTCCCTGGTCTTTTCTCTGGGGCACGGCATCGTTATCCCCGTCCTGCCCGTCTACGCCAAGTCCTTCGGCCTGAGCTTCGGCGTTTCCTCCCTGGCCTTTATCGTGTATCAGGTCGGCTCGTTAGTAGCCGCTCTACCCGCCGGCTACCTGATCGACAAGATTGGCCGCAAACCGGTGCTCATCAGCGGCCCCATCGTCATCGCTCTAGCCTCCTTCCTTACTGCCATTGCTCAGTCGTTTCCCGAACTCCTCGTCTATCGCTTCATCGGTGGTTGCGCCGAGCCCCTGTGGCTGCAGTCCCGCCTTGCCCTCATTGCCGACACCTCCGTCGACCGTGAGCGCGGCAGGCAAGTGGCGTGGATGGTGGGCCTCCAGCGCGGCGGCACGCTCTTCGGCCCGGCCGTCGGCGGCTTCCTGGCCGAACTGTGGGGCGTGCGCGTCCCTTTCATCTTCTACGGCTTCCTGGTGCTCCTGGTCATCATCCCCAGCATCAAGCTCATTAAAGAGACCGTCCAGTTCCAGCCCCGACGGCAGGCCGGAGACCCGCCTGTAGCTCAAACCGCTACCGCGGAGCCTGCGGCAAAGACTCTGCTCCAGGTCTTCATGCAGCCGCAGATCATTGCGTTCCTGGTGCTCTCCTTCCTGGCCAACCTTTCCCGAACAGCTTTCCAGGGCGGCGGCATCGCACTGTACGCCGTCTACAGCTACGGCGTAGGGCCCGGCCTCCTAGCCGTTGTCACCACCCTCGCCACCACGCTCTCCCTTCCTGTGCCCTTTGTCACGGGCTATATCATGGACCGCATGGGCCGCAAGTGGGTCATCGTCCCCGCCTACATCGTCTCTGCCAGCGGACTGGGATTCATCACCCTGACCACGCTTGGCCCCACGCCGCTCATCTTCGTGCTAGGCGCTATCCTTTACGCGCACATCGCGCAAAGCCCCACCTCAGGCACTATGCAGACACTGGCAACGGACCTGGCCCCCAGCGGCAGCCGCGGCCGGTTCCTCTCCATCTGGCGGGTGGTCTCCCACGGAGCCAACGTCACCGGTCCGGCCCTCATTGCTATCCTGGTGGAGCGAGTCAGCTACACCGCCGCGTTCGGCGTTATCACTGTCGCGGGGCTGTGCACTTCCCTTTTTGCCGCGGTGTTGGTCAAGGAGACCGTCACCCGCGTGCGGCCGCCCTCCGCCCGCACACCCGTAGAAGCCTAGCTTTCCTCGAAACGCTGAAGGGGGAAGGCCGCACGACCCTCCCCCTTTCTTGTTGAACGAACGATACGTTAGCGGCGGCGGCGCTCCAGCTCCTCCCACACCTGCTGCGGGCTGAGGCCACGGGACGACAGCAAGATAAGCGAATGGAACCATAGGTCGGCGGTCTCCTCGATGAGCCGCTGTTCGGTCTCCCCCACTGCGGCCAACATCGTCTCGCCCGCCTCTTCTACGACCTTTTTTGCTACCCGGCCGGTGCCCTCGTCCAGTAACCCCGCAACATAGCTGCCCTGGGGTTTGGCGGCTTTCCGCTGCTCGATGGTGGCAAAGAGCTGCTCCATGGGATGCGCCGCAGCACTATCCGCCGCTCCGCTCTCAGAGCTTGTCGAGGGGACTTCAGGGGCAGACGCCGCCTCCTCAGCCGTTACCTCGTTAAAGAAGCAGGAGACTGCGCCGGTATGGCAGGCGGGGCCTGCCGGTTCGACTTTCAGCAACAGTACGTCGCCATCGCAGTCCGCGGTCACGGAGCGCACGTTGAGATAGTTGCCAGAAGTTGCGCCCTTGTGCCATAGCTCTTGGCGAGAGCGGCTCCAGAACCACGCCTGCCCCGACTCCAGTGTCTGCTGTAACGACTCCTGGTTCATAAACGCCACCATGAGCACCTGGCCGGTGTTGGCGTCCTGGGCAATAGCCGGGATAAGTCCTTGTTCAGTGTACGTAAGCATAACGACCTTCTAGATGTGGGTTTAGTGCCGCTACTCCATGAGCTAAAGTTAAGGATGTAGAACGCCCGCCTTTGCTACAGCCGAACGGGCAGGCCAGCGGCCGCCATGTGCTCCTTGGCCTGGCGGATTGTGAAATCGCCGTAGTGGAAGATGCTGGCGGCCAGCACCGCGTCCGCCTTGCCCTGGGCCACGGCCTGCACCAGGTGATCCAGGTTGCCCGCGCCGCCGCTTGCCACTACCGGCACCGTCACCGTCTCCGAGATCGCTCGCAGCAGCTCCAGGTCGTACCCCCGCCGCGTGCCGTCGGCATCGATGCTGTTGACCACAATCTCACCCACGCCCAATTCCACCGCTTCCTTTGCCCACTCGATGGCGTCCAGGCTGGCGGGGCGTCCGCCGTCCGCGCCAGTGTGGGTAAACACCTCCCAGCGCACGGGATCGGCATCCGGCACACGGCGCGCGTCCATGCCCAACACAATGCACTGGCTCCCGAAGCGGGCCGCACCGTCTGCAATGAGCTGCGGATTCTGCACCGCCGCGGTGTTGATGGAGACCTTGTCCGCGCCCGCTTCCAGCATGCGGCGAATATCTTCCACCGTGCGGAGGCCGCCACCCACGGTCAGGGGGATGAAAACCTGGTCGGCGGTGTGCTCCACCACCTCCAGCATTATGGCGCGCTCGTCGCTGGACGCGGTGATGTCATAGAATACCAGCTCGTCGGCACCTTCCTCGTTGTAGAAAGCTGCCAAGTCTACCGGGTCGCCCGCATCGCGATGGTCGCGGAACTTCACTCCCTTCACTACACGTCCTGCCTTCACGTCCAAGCAGGGCACCAATCGGATAGTGAGCATCAGGCTGGTTGCTCCTCTCCGCGAGAGGATTCCCTATTGCTGAGGCGCAGCATGGACAGCAAATAGTAGCCCCAGACGGGCACAAACACGATAGCCGCGCCGATGGCGTCCCCCGGCTGTGAGCCATAGCTGAACTCATCCGTGGGAAGCAGAAAAAATCTCAGCGTCTCGTATACACCGGAGGTCAGGCTAGTGATGCCCGCCACGCCAAAGAGCGCCAGGAGAATAGCTGCGTAAGCCTTGTAGAAGAACTCGTTGTAAGGGTTATCAACATGCTGAAAACGCCGGCGGCCCATACTGTGCAGCCCCCACAGCACGCCGCCAATCATAACAAGCGTCCCCGCCTGCACTAGGTCGCTCTTATACTGCCGTTCGGTCTCCAGTTGTGACCTCCCCAACTCCTCCCGAAGCCGTTCCAACTGCATCGCAGGAACCTCACCGTTATCTACCTTCATAAGTGGTGATTGCGCTGCCATTCTGGGCATGTGGTAGCTGAACTCTCTGCCAAAGGCGTCACTAAGGAGTGCCTTTACCCCCACGGAGAGGCCGCCCGTAAACACCAGCAAGCTGGCAATGCTCATGAAGTAGACGTAGGCCAGCAGAATGGTACGGAAAGAGAAGAGAAGGGTATCGCCAGCGCGGAAGCGCACACCAATAAACACGCCCAGCGCAACGACCGCCACTAAAAACGCGACTACGCTCAGTGGTATGAGGATTTCCATACTGTTCAACTTACTCCTTGCCGGGCGTTGAGCCGGACGACATAGGTTCACCTACCGGCGCATCGTCTGCTGCCTGGAACCAGCGGCCTCTGACGGCTCCCACTACGAAAAGGGACCCGGTCACACATACTAGACTAGCAGAATCCGCCAAACCCAGTGCAAGCTCCATAGCGCGACGCGCCTCCGGCTCCACGCGCGCTTCCACGCCCAGCGACCGCACCTGCGCGGCCAGCGCGTCCGGCGCAAGGCCAGGCTTGCCCAGTACGCTCGCGTCGGTGCAGATCACCAGCCGTGCGCCGGGGGCTAAGATGCGCAGCACCTCTGCTGCGTCCTTTGCCGCGCCAATGCCCATCACCAACACCCGCGGCCTGCCCGGATACAGCAAGTCCAGCGCGCGCACCAGGCTCCGGGCCTTCTCCGGATTGTGTGCGCCGTCCAGGATGACCGGGGGGTCCTGCTGGACTACCTCCAACCGGCCGGGTATGCGCGCCTCTCGCAGGCCGCGTCGCTGCGCCTCCTCCGAGATGGCTGCGCCCCGCTGACGCAGCAGCTCGATGGCTCCCAGCGCCAAGCACGCATTCGATACCTGGTGCTCACCCAGCAGCCCTAGCTCAAGCCCCTCGTAGCGGTTGCCCATCACCTGAGCGTCAAAACGGCTGCCAGTGGCCGTCATCTCCCGAACGGTGTACAGAAATATCCGAGCCCAGTCTATACAGCGGCGCTTGCTTCCCGGCGCACTCCTCCTGGAGCACGGCGAGCGCCTCCGCCTGGTCCACGCCCGTCACTACCGGCCGGCCCTGCTTAACGATGCCCGCCTTGTGCCACGCGATCTCCGCAAGCGTGCCGCCCAGGCTGCTCAGGTGGTCCAGCCCCACGTTGGTCACTACCGAGACCTCCGGCTGCAACACGTTGGTGGCGTCGTAGCGGCCGCCCATGCTGACCTCCACCACACCGTAGTCCGCCTTTCGCCGCGCAAAGGCCAGGAACGCCACCGCAGCCCACGCCTGCACAAAACCGACCTCGTCCGGGCTCACGCCTTCGGCTCCACTTGAAACGGCCTGCTCCAACACAGCCACAACCTCAGCCAGCTCCCGGGTTGGAACCGGCTGACCGTTCACCGTGGCCTTCTCGGTCGGAGCTTGCAGATATGGGCTGATGTGCATGCCCGTCATGTATCCTGCCGCGCGCAGCACCGACTCAATGAACGCAACGGTCGATCCCTTGCCGGAGGTGCCGCCCACGTGCACGGAGGAGAAACGCTCCTGGGGATCGTCCAGCGCCCGCATTAGTGCGGTCATCGTCGACATGTGCCCAGGGCCCACGTCTTTGAGATCGCCCCGCCGCCGCTCACCGGTGGTGTTGCGGATGAGGGAGGCCAGGTAGTCCAGCGCCTCCTGATAAGACCGTATAGGCATGGCGTCTATTCTGGGTGCGGTACGCCAACGATTAGGGGCAGCAGGTAGCCCAGCGCGTAGCCCAGCAACCCGGCGATGGAGCCGATTGCCAACACTTCCAGCCCGGAGCGGAACGCGGGGCGGTGCAGCAGCTTGCCTTTGCCCACACCCACCATGAAGAGCGTTACTAAGGTGAGGGCCATAGACGGAAACACTGCTGTCCGCGCCTCTAGGAAAAAGTAGAAGAACATGGGCACAAGCGCGGCCACAAAGAAGGATGCGCCCATGGTAAAGGAGTCTCTCAAAGGACTGGCCGTTATGTCCGCGCTGAGTCCAAGCTCCTTCTCCGTCATCGTCCTCAGCCAGTAGCCGCGATCGGAGGCCACGCGTTCAGCCAGATCGATGGCCTCCTGGTGGGACATGCCCTCTCGTTGATAGATAGCAATCAGTTCAGCCATCTCTTCCGCAGGGTGCTCCCGGATCTCCCTGGCTTCCATCTCAATCTCAGTGGAGTGGATGTCCGCCTCAGCTCTGGACCCTAGGTAGCTGCCTGCAGCCATAGACACTGTGCCTGCCAGTCCGGAGGTCGCCCCCGCAATAATCGCAATGACGCTCTCCCCCGAAGCCAGCGCTACCGAGGAGACCACTGCTAGGGTGCTCACCAAGCCGTCCTGCGCCCCAAAGATCACCTCTCGCAGACGCTGCAAGCCATCCACCCGCGCCCGTTCCTCAAATACCTCCTTCCGGATGTTGGCCGGAATCTGGTTGGAGAGCTCCACCAGCTCCTCAGGAGTGAGTGCGGGCCGCTGTGCCGCTTCCTCGGCTGCTCCGTTTGGCTGCCGGGCGCGCTCGGTCTCCGCGCGTAAGTTCGGATGCTTACGGAGCAGGTTGTTCAGCGTCTGCTTCAACATACCAACGTGGTAGCGCTCTCGGTCCAGCGCTAATCGGAAGGAGTCTGCGGCATCCGGCCGGCCTTCAACCTCCGCCTCTCGGATGCGCCGGGGATAGATGACTTCCATCTCCTCCGCTTCACCCTCAATGACGTTGAGCAAGTTCTCTACTGTTGACCTAATTTCCCCCGCAACTCGTAAGTGAGCAAGGCCGTGGATGGACTCAGAGCCGGAGGCTTCCATGAAGACTTCCGCTACTTCGGGGTAGCCCTCCTCCATCGCCTTGATAGCGAAGGCCTCGTACATACGATTAGCCTTCGCCTCGTCAATGAATGCGCTCCAGAGATTTCGTTCAGTCCTCGTGATAGGCATCCTACTGTGCCTCCTTCTCCGCGGCCACGTCTAAGGCCTCCGCCAGATCAATGGCGCCCGTGTAGAGCGCCATGCCGATGATCACGCCCTCTACCCCCAGCTCACTGAGCAGCCGCACGTCTTCCAGCGTGCCCACACCGCCCGACGCGATGATGGCGCTGTCTGTTGCGCTCAACAGCTCCTGCAATGCCGCCAGGTTGGGGCCAGTATTTGTGCCGTCTCGCTGGATGTCTGTAAAGATAAACCTGGGCACGCCCAGTTCGCTGAAACGCCGCACAAAGCCGTCCACATCCGCTCCGGTTTGCTCCAGCCAGCCCTGGATGGCGACCTCACCGGCGCGAGCGTCTACTCCTACCACAATGGCTCCGGGAAAGCGGTCGCAGGCCTGGCTCACCAGCGCGGGGTCTTTCACCGCTGCAGTACCCAGCACCACCCGTTCCACGCCCCACTCCAGCGTCTCCTCAATAGTCTCCAGGGTACGTATCCCGCCGCCCAGCTCAATAGGCACGGGCACAGCTTCCAAGATCGCCCGTATCGCAGGGGCATTCACCAAACGGCCTGTCTTAGCGCCGTCCAGGTCCACCACGTGGATGCGGGGCGCGCCCAACTCATGCCAGCGGCGGGCTACCTGAGCGGGATCTTGAGAGAAAACGGTTTCTTGTTCAAAGTCGCCCTGGTAAAGGCGCACGCAGCGGCCATCCCGCAAGTCAATGGCGGGAATGATTTCCAAGCGTGATCCTGAAAAAGTTCTCATAGACTTTCAGCCCAACGGCGCCGCTCTTCTCAGGGTGGAACTGAGTGGCTAGCATGTTGCCCTTGGCTACGGCGCAGCAGAAATCTATGCCATAGCTGGTCTCCGCCGCGACTAACGCGCGCTGGGTAGGCTTAGGATAATAGCTGTGAACAAAGTAGAAGTAGGAGCCGTCCGGCAAGCCCTCAAAGTAGGGGCCCTCACCGCGTTGCCACACCTGGTTCCATCCCATGTGAGGCACTTTCAGCCCCTCCGGCAGCCGTTCCACCGTGCCCGGCAGAATGCCCAGGCAGGGTTGCTCACCGCCCTCCTCTGTGGTGTCAAAGAGCACCTGGAAGCCTATGCATACGCCCATGAAAGGACGGTCTGCCTCAATGGTGCGGCGCACCACGTCATCCAAGCCGCGCTCCTTCAGTTGCTTCACGGTGTCGCCCGCCGCGCCCACGCCCGGCAGCACCACGGCCTGGGCATTGGCTATCTTGGCGCGGTCTGCCGTAATCGCGGCGTCATACCCCAGGTGAGTCAGGGCTCGTAGGACGCTGCGGACGTTGCCCGCTCCATAGTCAAGAATTGCGATCATCGGCATTGCTTCATTAAAAGAACCTTTCCCATTTTAGCACATGCCCTGCCTAATGAGCCGTTACCGCTACCCCTCCTAAGCCTGGGTCGGTATACTTACCCTGACATCCCGCACATGAGGTTTCCCGTGGCACAAGCATCGCCGCTAGAGCGGATCGAGCAACTCCGAGAACAGATCAACACCGCCAACTACCGCTACTACGTGCTGGACAACCCCGATGTTAGCGACGCCGAGTACGACGCTTGGATGCGCGAGCTGCAGGAGCTTGAGGCACAGCGCCCTGATCTCGTAGTGCCGGAATCTCCCACCCAGCGTGTAGGCACTGCGCCCCAAGCAGCGTTCGGCGTTATTGAGCACCCCGTCCCACTGCTGAGCCTGAGCAATGTGTTTGACCGGGAGGAGCTCCTTGCCTGGCACCGCCGCGTCTCCAATATGCTGGATGGCCGCCCCTTTGAGATGGTGTGTGAGCTGAAGATCGACGGCCTAGCCGTCGCGCTGGTCTACGAGGACGGCAAGCTGCGCACGGGCGCCACTCGCGGCGACGGCCTGCGCGGCGAGGACATCACGCAGAACCTCCGCACCATAAAGAGCATTCCCCTGGCCGTCCGCGGCGGTTTCCTCTCTCGCTTTGAAGCCCGTGGCGAGGTGTATCTGACTAAGGCCGGCTTTGCGGAGCTTAACCGGGAGCGGGAAGAGCAGGGCCTGCCGCTCTACGCCAACCCCCGCAACTCCGGAGCCGGTTCCGTCCGCCAGCTCGACCCTCGCATCACCGCGGCGCGGCCCCTGGACGTCTACATCTACGCGGCTGGCTGGACCGAGGGGGACGAGTTTGCCCGCAGCCACTGGGATGCCTTGGAGCGTCTGCGCGACTTGGGCTTCCGTATCAATCACTTAAACAGCCGCTTCCAGACTATCGAGGAGGTGGCCGACTTCTGCGAGAGCTGGATCGAAGGCCGCCACGACCTCCCCTACGAGGCCGATGGCGTGGTGGTCAAAGTGAACAGCTTGGATTACCAGCGCCAGCTTGGTTTTGTGGGGCGTGAGCCCCGCTGGGCCACCGCCTACAAGTTCCCGGCAGTGCAGGGAACCACCAAACTCCTGGACATCAGGGTAAATGTGGGCAGAACGGGCAGCATCAACCCTTACGCAGAGCTGGAACCCGTGCAGGTGGGCGGCGTGACCATTCGCCATGCCACCTTACACAATGAGGAGGACATCCGCCGCAAGGACGTCCGTGTGGGCGATACCGTCATCGTGCAGCGCGCCGGGGACGTCATTCCGGAGATAGTGGGGCCTGTGCTCAACCTGCGCCCTCCGGACGCCGTGCCCTACACCCTGCCGGACCTCTGCCCGGAGTGCAACACCTCCATCCTCCGCATTGAGGGCGAGGCCATGGCCCGCTGCCCCAACCGCGCCTGTCCGGCCCAGGGCCTGGAGCTGCTCAAGCACTTTGTCGGCCGCAGCGCTATGGATATCGAGGGCATGGGCGTCTCGCTATGTACCGCCTTGCTGCAGCAGGGGCGCATCAAAGACGCTGCCGATATCTATACGCTGACCGCCGACCAGCTCATGCAGCTGGAGCGCATGGGAGAGAAGAGCGCGGCCAACGTCATCGCAGCCATTGAGAATAGCAAAGCCCGACCCCTAGCCAACGTGCTCTTTGCCCTTGGCATCCGCCACGTAGGCATGGAGACCGCGGAGCTGCTGGCAAAGGAGTTCCTCTCCCTGGACGCTATGGCCTCCGCCAGTGAAGAAGACCTGACCCGTGTGCCAGGCATCGGCCCGGTGGTAGCGGAGAGCATCGTGGAGTACTTCCAGGATGAGGAGAACCGGGACATCGTTCGTCGCCTCAAAGAGGCCGGCGTGACCTCGGAACAGGCGCCGGAGGAGCCAAAGGATTCGCCGCTGGCAGGCACGGAGTTCGTGTTCACCGGGCGGTTGGAGCGCTTCACCCGCATGGCGGCGGAGAGCATGGTAAAGGAGCTGGGCGCATCCGCAGCCAGCAACGTCACCCGCAAGACTACTCACGTAGTCATCGGAGAAGAGGCCGGCTCCAAAGCTGAACGCGCCCAGCGGTTGGGCATTCCTCAACTCACTGAGGAAGAGTTCTTAAGCCTGATTGAATCCGTCCAATCCAAGGCGTAATCCTGCTACCTTAATCCTGCTACAATGAATGGGCGGACGTAGACCCGTAACTTCTACGACCCTGATCAAGTACTAGACTTGTCCGCTATGGCGCTGTAAAGGAACTATCCGTTTGCTAAATCCGCTGAACTTCCTGTGGGGGCTGCTCTCCTACGACATCGGTATAGACCTGGGCACCGCGAACACTTTGGTGATGGTAAAGGGCAAGGGCGTCGTCATTGACGAACCTTCCGTCGTGGCAATCGACCGAGAGACCGGTCAGGTACAGGCCATCGGCATGGAGGCCAAGCAGATGCTAGGCCGCACTCCGTCACGTATCGTCGCCATACGTCCCCTGAGGGACGGCGTGATCTCAGACTTTGACACTACGGAGCGGATGCTTAGCTACTTCATCCAGAAGGTGCACCAGCAGAACGGCTTCATGGTGCCCAGGCCCAGAGTAGTGGTGGGCATCCCCAGCGGCGTCACAGAAGTAGAGCGCCGTGCTGTCCACGACGCATCGCTCAACGCCGGCGCGCGGGAATGCTACCTCATTGAGGAGCCTATGGCCGCAGCCATTGGCGCAGGGTTGCCCGTAATGGAACCGGACGGCAGCATGATCATAGACATCGGTGGCGGTACTACGGAGGTTGCCGTTATCGCCCTAGGCGGCATAGTGGCCAGCGTCTCCAGCCGCATCGCTGGTGATGAAATGGACCAGGACATCATTAACTCCATGCGCTTGAACCACAACCTCCTCATTGGTGAGCGCACTGCGGAGCAGATCAAGATCCAGTCCGGTTCTGGTTACGCCCTCCACGACGAGACTGAGGTGCAGATCAAGGGACGTGACCTGGTAACGGGCCTCCCCCGCACTATTGTGGTGAGCACTATCGAAGTCAGAGAAGCCCTCTCCACTTCTATCAACGCCATTACGGAAGCTGTGCGAGAGACCATTGAACGCACACCACCGGAGCTAGTGTCTGACCTTATGGAGCGGGGCATCGCCCTAGCTGGCGGCGGCGCGCTGTTGCAGGGACTAGACCGGCGCTTGGCCCAGGAAACAAAGTTTAAGGTCTACATCGCAGACGATCCCTTGAGTTGCGTGGTGCGTGGCACCGGCGAGGTGCTGGAAGAGCTAGACCGATTAAGCCCGGTCTTAGCACGCCTGAGCCAGCGCAAGCCGCCCACCGCTATAGCTTAACCGGCTCATCTGGGCCATCGCCGCCCGAAACAAGGAGGCATGGTGCTGAAGAAGTGGCCCGCCTGGTTAATCCTACTCACACTCTTTGGAGTGTTGGCAGTAGCTTTTACCAGCGGCAGCCGCGCCCAAGATGCCAAGACCCCGGGAGTGACTGTGCTCAGCCCTATCATCTCTGTTGGCAACCGTATTAGCAGCAGTCTTGGCAGCGTGGTCTACACCATCGCCAACGTTGGCCGCCTGGAAAAGGAGAACCACCAGCTCCAGGAGCAGGTTGCGCAGTTAGAACGAGAGCTTCTGCGGCTAAGAGAAGCGGGGGAAGAGAACAGCGCGCTACGTGCGCTTCTTGGCTACCAGCGGGATAATCCGGGCAAGCAATACCTGGCCGCCTCGGTCGTCGCACGCGATCCCTCAGGTATAGTGCAGGCAGTGCTCATGAATTTAGGCACCGAGCAGGGTGTGCAGAACGGCATGATTGTAGTGGGTGAAGGCGGTATGGTGGGCCAGGTGCTGGAAGCCTACCCCAACCTTTCCAAGGTCCTCCTCTCCACCGATCCCAGCCTAACCGTGAACAGCATTGTCCAGCGGAGCAGAGTCCAGGGCGTTGTTAGCGGCACTGCCGACGGTGATCTTACTATGCGGTACATCCCCAAAGAAGCGGACGTTAGGGAGGGCGACCTCGTAGTCACCTCCGGCCTTGGCGGCGGCTTCCCCAGAGGCCTGTTGGTCGGCCTCGTGGTACGCGTGAACAATAGAGAGCAGGAGCTCTTTCAAGAGGTTACGCTGGAGCCTGCCACTCGCGTCTCCACCCTAGAGCGCGTGCTGGTCATCCTAGACTTCCTGCCCTTAAGGCTTCCTTAGCCCAACGCCACCTACGCTATGACGAATTTCGCATCACTCTTAGAGCAGTTCGCTCAGCACCTTGCCAACCCAGACGCTCAAATCCCCCTTGCAGCCACTGCACTGCTAGTCGCCCAATGCGAGTACCCGGCTATCAAGACCGATGCCTACCTTACCGTCCTGGAGGAATACGCCAGCGACGTGTCCTCCAAAATTGGCAACGAAAACGATCCCCTCTACGCCATCAATACTCTTAGCCAGCACCTCTTTGATGACCTTGGCTTTAATGGCAACTCGGAAAACTACTACGACCCCGAAAACAGCTATCTCAATAAGGTGCTAGACCGGCGCGTGGGCATTCCCATTACCCTCTCTCTCCTCTACCTTGACATAGGCTCACGCCTGAACATCCCGCTGCTGGGCATAGGTATGCCGGGCCACTTCCTGGTGCGCCACCGGGACATCAACGACCTCTACGTGGACGCCTTCCACAACGGGATCCTCCTCAGTGAGCAAGAATGTCAGGAGCGGGTGGAATCCATCACTGGCTACATTGGCCCCTGGAGGGAGGACTTCCTCCAGCCCATCAGCAATCGCGATCTCATTGGCCGCATGCTCCGCAACCTCCATAGTATCTATGAACAGCAGCAGGATAGAGAGCGCATCTACAAGATCCGCAGCTTTATGAACCTGCTCACCCAGATGTAGCCACGCGGCACTGCTATCCCGGCAATCCTGCCGCCAAACCCGTTCCTCCCTTGCTACGATAGGCCCCTCACGAGTAAAATTAAGGTACTAGACCCCGTTATTCCGCGCCTGTTCGGCGTGCTAAACATGGGGCCCGTATAAGGAGTGGAGGATGCAGCAAGGTACTTGGGTCCTAAAAAAGGGTCTCGCCCAGATGCTCAAGGGTGGCGTCATCATGGATGTGGTCACAGCGGACCAAGCTAAGATTGCGGAAGACGCGGGCGCATGCGCCGTCATGGCGCTGGAACGTGTACCCGCAGACATTCGGGCTGCGGGCGGCGTTGCCCGTATGGCGGACCCCACCAAGATCATCGAGATCATGGAGGCCGTGAGCATCCCCGTCATGGCCAAGTGCCGCATCGGTCACTTTGTGGAAGCCCAAGTCCTCGAAGCCCTCGGCATCGACTACATCGACGAGTCCGAGGTGCTCACCCCTGCAGACGAGAGCCATCACGTCTGGAAGCACGATTTCAAAGTTCCCTTTGTCTGCGGTTGCCGTGACCTAGGCGAAGCCCTCCGCCGCATAGCTGAAGGCGCTGCCATGATACGCACCAAAGGCGAAGCCGGCACCGGCAACGTAGTGGAGGCGGTGCGCCATATGCGGACCGTCCAGGAAAGCATCAAGAAGCTCCAGGGTCTGCGGGAAGACGAGCTAATGGCAGAAGCCAAAGCCTTGGGCGCTCCCTTCGAGCTGGTGCTGGAAATCCACAACACCGGGGCGCTGCCCGTGGTGAACTTCGCAGCCGGAGGCGTCGCGACCCCTGCAGACGCTGCGCTCATGATGCAGCTTGGCGCGGACGGCGTGTTCGTCGGCTCCGGCATCTACAAGTCGGAGGACCCGGAGCAGCGTGCCTCCGCCGTGGTGCAGGCCGTCACGCACTTCCGTGATCCCGACATTATCGCCAAAGTGTCCACCGGCTTGGGCGAGCCCATGGCCGGCATAGACGTTCGAACCCTTCCGGAGACCGCTCAACTTGCGCTAAGGGGGTGGTAGTTAGTGCAAATTGGTGTCCTCGCGCTGCAGGGTGACTTTCGGGAGCATGTAGCAGCCCTCAGACGACTGAACGTGGACACGGTAGAGGTACGCCTCCCTGAAGACCTAGACGGCCTGGATGGGCTGATCCTCCCAGGGGGCGAAAGCACCACTATCTCTCGGCTCCTCGCAAAGGCCGGACTTTTGGAGCCGCTCCGTACGTGCATCCGGCAAGGCTTCCCGGTGATGGGAACCTGCGCCGGTTCCATCGTGCTTGCTGAGGAGGCCATTGGCTTCGACCAGCCTGGCTTGGAGGCTATGCACATCACCGTGGAACGGAATGCCTTTGGCCGCCAGGTTGATAGCTTTGAGACCGACCTTACGGTAGCGGCCCTGGGCGGCGAACCCTACCACGCTATCTTTATCCGTGCGCCGCGCATCGTCGCGGTCCGGCCGCCCGCAGCAGCCCTGGCCACGCTGGACGATGGCACCGTGGTAGCCGCGCGGGAAGGCAACCTCCTAGCGCTGGCCTTTCACCCTGAGCTTACCGATGACCCTCGCCTCCACGGCTATTTCATCGAGATTGCCCGCAACGCCGCGCAGCCGTTAGCCGCTGCAGGGAGCACACCATAGTAGCATGTACGTTATCCGCAATCTCCGGCCCATAGACCTAGTAGCCCTGGCTGCTTTTCACGGCAGCGTGGTCAACCAGGCACAGCCCCGTTCCCACTTAGAAAGGGGACCGAAGGACGCGCTTAACGTGGGCAGTGTCTTGGGGCAGTGGGTAACAGTGAAAGACCGTAAAGCCCTCATCGCCATCGACGGTCTTACGGTGCGCGGCTTCATCACGGCCCGGCTGCGGGGCAATCGTACCGTCTGGGAAGTAGACCGGCTCATCGTAGAAGAGGAATCGGAGGAATCTCTGCCAGAAGTGCTCCTCGATCAATTTGCCGATCGCGCCAGCCGCTCCGGGGCTCACCGTATCTTCCTGCGCCTCCCTCTGGATAGCCCGTTCATGGACCGAGCCAGGCGGGCAGGCTACCACCCTTACCTTACCGAGACTCTTTACCGTCGCGCCGCAACCACGGAGGTAAGTCCGCCGGAGGAGTTGCCCTCTTGGAAAGCTAAGACCAAGGACGACCACTATGCCCTCTTTAGACTGTACTGTGCCGTTGCTCCGCAAAAAGTGCAGGCGGCTGAAGGCCTGACTTTAGAAGAATGGCAAGGGGCTCAGGACGGCTCCCTGGGACATCAAAAGGACTACCTGTGGACTAAAGACGACCAACCGATAGCGTGGCTGCGGACCGGCCAGGGCAACCACTGCGGCCATATCCAATTGCTTATCCACCCCTCCGAAATCGAGGAGGGCGCGCTCAACCACCTGATCCCGTTTGCCTTAAGCCAGATGCCTAAGGACGCTCATACCTTGGCGCTGGTTCCCGACTATCTGCACTTGCTGGGCAACACCCTTACGCACGCCTGGGGGTTTCAGGAGGTAACCCAGTACGCGTCTCTGGTCAGGCATTTGACCTTGCGAGTAACCGCCGGCCGTTTCGTGCCCGCTCGTACATGAGCTCATCGGAAGTAAACGTTTAAGGGGAGTAATGATCGCACCACGCACTATCACCGACGATCTAGACGCTCTGCTGGATATTCTCCCTAATCGCATCTCTCTTGCCCTACGCAATATGCCGGAACGGGCAGACTTGCTAGAGGTCATCCTAGACCTTGGCCGCAAGCCGGAAGGGCGCTTTGTCTCCGGCGAGGTTACCCTAAGCAACGACGAAGTTGCAGAAGCCGATCTCCAATATGTAATTGACCACATCAGCCCCTTTGGCGAGGACAATCGGGCTGGCATAGAGCGCACTCTCCACCGTATCTCCTGTCTCCGCAATCGCTCCGGCCGTGTCATTGGTCTCACGTGCCGGGTAGGCCGCGCCGTCTACGGGACCATCAAAATCATCGAGGATCTGGTGCAGTCCGGTAAAAGCCTGCTCCTCCTGGGCCGCCCCGGCGTCGGCAAGACCACAATGCTGCGGGAAGTGGCGCGTGTCCTCTCCGAAGACATGGGACGCCGCGTCGTCGTGGTAGATACCTCTAATGAAATCGCGGGTGATGGCGATATTCCCCATCCGGCCATCGGGCGCGCGCGCCGCATGCAGGTGTCCCGCCCCGCGCTCCAGCACAGTGTGATGATCGAGGCCGTGGAGAACCACATGCCGGAAGTGATTATCATCGACGAGATTGGCACGGAGCTGGAGGCTACCGCCGCCCGCACAATAGCGGAACGCGGTGTGCAGCTCGTAGGCACCGCCCACGGCAACACCCTCGAAAATCTCACCATGAACCCCACCCTTTCCGACCTTGTAGGCGGCATCCAGACCGTCACCCTAGGGGATGAAGAGGCCCGGCGGCGGGGTACGCAGAAATCTATCCTGGAACGCAAAGCCCCGCCCACCTTTGACGCGGTAGTGGAGATTCAGAGCTTCCACAAAGTAGCGGTCCATCAGGACGTGACAAGCACGGTGGACGACATGCTCCGCGGCCGCGCCCTCACCGCAGAAGTGCGGGAGATGGAAAACGACGGCACTATCGCCACTACCCAGACCACGGTGGAATCGCCTCAGGAGCCAATGGCCGATGTCCGCCCCATGCCGGTTCCCTTACGGAATAATGGGGCGCTGAGCAAGGACATCATCAGCGTCTTCTCCTTTGGCGTCAGCAAGAGTCACATCATGGAAGTAGTGACGCAGGCGCGGCTGCCTATCATCATGGCCGATAACCTGGAAGAAGCGTCGTCGGTCATCACCTCTCGCAGCTACTATCGACGCCGGGCGCAGCTCATTCGAGATGCGGAGGCAAAGGGCATCCCCATCTATGTGCTGAAGAACCACAGTACCGCCCAGCTCCAGCAGGGGCTGTTCAGCATAGCTGAGGTTGCCACCAGCGCCGACCATGCGCTACAGGCCATCAAGGAGGCGGAGGACGCTAGCCACACTATCCTGAACTACGGCGAACCCACTGTGGAGCTCTCCCCTCGCAACGCCTACCTGCGGCGGTTGCAGCACCAAGTGGCGCAACGCTACAACCTGCCCTCTAAGAGCACAGGGAGAGAGCCCACCAGGCGGGTGCAGATCTTCCAGGACGCCCTCAAGATTGGGAGCTTAGACTAGCCTGGCAACCCACACTGCGGATACAACGCCCAATAGCTTCCCGGGACGCTTCATTGCGCTGGAAGGTGTGGATGGAGCGGGCAAGACAACCCAGGCGCACTTGCTGTCCCAACGGCTGGAAGCCCTGGGAGATGCGCCACCGCTGCTGCTGCACGAGCCGGGGGGAACCCCGCTAGGCGAGCAGCTAGGCCAGTTGCTAAAGCATGAGTTGGATACGCCCCTTTCGCCGGAGGCGGAACTACTGCTTTTTTCGGCTGCCCGGGCGCAACTGGTACGTGAGGTGATCACGCCCGCCCTGACGGAAGGCCGAATCGTGCTGTGCGACCGCTACCTTGGCTCAACGCTCGCCTACCAGGGCTTTGGACGCGGCTTAGACCTAACCAGCATTTGGGAGGTGAGCCAGCTAGCCACTCAGGGGCTGATGCCCCACGTAACATTGCTGTTGGATGTGCCTGTAGACGTGGGCCTCCTGCGTAAATCTACGGAGCGTCTGCAATTGAACTTGTTTAGCACTCAAGCCCAAGACCGTTTTGAGGATGAGTTCACCAGCTTCCATCAGCGGATCCGGCAGGGATACTTAACCCTTGCCATGTCTCCTGACGAGCCATACGCCCAAGGCAACTGGGTACGCATAGATGGAGCGCAGCCGGTAGAAGCCGTTGCGGATGCAATTTGGGCCGCAGTGCAGCCTATATTGGGTGGCCGTAACAAGGGGTAAGCAACTCCGTTTAAGCAGTGTCCCCTGAAATAAAATCGGCATAGTCAAGCGCCGTTCGTTGTTTCAATAGCGCACACAGGCGGCCAGCGCTGGCCTTGGGACAGACACATTTGGACAACTGGATTGCCGGCAGGGGTAACCCAAAAGCAATCCAAACTACTGGCAATGTTATCCCTCTTTTGTAACTTAAACAGTATAATTTTGTAATAAGTAAAGCGTACCAGCGCCTATTCATCCTCAAGATGTTCTGAAAGTACGCATAGAAGTGGCTGGGGATGTAAGAGAGGAGCAAATGATACCATCCATGGAAACGAGTAGAGAAAAGGGGGCACGCTTCAAGCGGCAGCGTGCGGAACTAGCTATTTCCCTTGCAATGCAGAATCGCTGGGAAAACGCCGCCACTACCAATGAAAGCATCCTGGCCCTCTTCCCTGAAGATGTTGAAGCCCTCAATCGGCTCGGCCGCGCCCTCATGGAGCTTGGCCGCTATGACGACGCGCAGGGCGCCTATTCTCGTACCTTAAGCATCGAGCCTACTAACGCCATCGCACAAAAGAACGTTGTCCGCCTGAACGAGCTGAAGGCCGCACCTACGAAGCCCGTTTCCTCGGCGGCGCCGGTTGACCCCACGCTTTTTATCGAAGAGGCGGGGAAAACCTCGGTAGTCACCTTGCTCAACCTGGGTGAAAAAGACCTCCGCGCTAAGATGAGCGCCGGAGACCAGGTGGTATTGAGCGTTGACGGCCCGCGCCTGGTGGTTACTACTCCTTCCAAAGAGTACCTGGGACAGGTGGAGCCCCGCCTTGCCTCCCGGCTGATCACCCTCATAATGGGCGGCAACCGCTATGAGGCGGCCATCACCAGCATGAACGAGCAGCAGCTGAATGTCATTATTCGGGAGGTTTACCAGGCCCCTAACCTCATTGGACGGCCCTCCTTCCCCTCTCGCTCAGAGTCCGGCTTCCGCCCATACATGAAAGAGAGCATGCTCCAGTACGGTCTGGACGATGACGATGAGGACTACACCGAAGACGACGAGGACGGCGCCCAGTGGAACGATGACGCGGCTGAGGAAACTAGCTTCGCCACCGAATCCCTCTCAATGGCCGAAGACGACGAGGACGACGAGGACAAAGAAGAGGTCTAGCCCTTCCCAAACAATCGCTGGGCAACAGCTAGCATCAACATAAAAGAAAGCCCCTACCTGATTTGGTAGGGGCTTTTAGCATCTGTACAAACCGCTCACTTTGCTTCTGCCAACCATTGCCTCACCAACGCCTGCTCGTCTGCCACCGACCACGTCTGCTCATTGAGCCGCGCTGCCAGCAGCATACCTAGACAACGGCCGACCGCCGGCCCCTCCGGGACACCTAGCTCCCGCAATGCCCGCGCGGAGAGCCGAGGCCGTAGGTGCCGCCACTCATCGAGATAACGCCGCGCCCGTTCCCGCGCTCGCGCGTCTCCGGCCATCAACGCGACCGCTTGCACCGCCACCGGCGACCGCTCCCGAAGCAGCGCAGCAGCCTCCGCCGCAGTCACCTCAGCGCTAGTAAGCGGCTGCTCAGCCTCTCGTAACGCTCCCAGATCCTCTAACGCCTGCGCTACACGCCTAGGCGGTCGTAATGCTTGGACCAGCGCCGTACGCTCCGCGAGGGGTAGCTCGTAAGTCAGCAAACAGAAGTAGAGCAGCGGGTCCACAGCGCCTTCACCGCGCTGCTCTCGAGCTAACGCGCATGCAGCCACCTGAGCAGGACTCACGTTGAGTGCGGGATGCAGGTACGGGAGCACGCCCAACTCCTGTCCCCGCAGCAGCGCATGCTCTGGCGCAGGTTCTTGCAACACCCGCTCCAACTCCTTCCACCGACGCGCCGCGCTGACCACTGCCAGATAATGCGCATCTCTCTGAAGCGCCCGCTCCGTGGCGGCCTCCAGCGCAAAACCTAGCCGTACCGAGTAGCGCAACGCCCGCAGCACGCGGGTCGGGTCGTCCTGAAAGCTGCCATCGTGCAACACGCGTACTCGCTTGGCCTGGATGTCCGCCCAACCACCTTCAGGATCCAGCACCTGACTCCAACGCTCCTTATTCAGCGCGACGGCGATGGCGTTGATGGAGAAGTCCCGCCGGTGCAGGTCTTCTGCCAGCGTCCCGGGAGAAACTATCGGTAGCGCGCCGGGCCGCGCGTACCGTTCCTGGCGCGACGCAGCGATGTCCACCCGCAGCTCATCCGTCCGCAGCTGCACCGTCCCGAACTGGGAGTGCGACACTATCCTGCCACCTACCGTTTCACCCAAAGCGGCGGCAAAGGCCTGGGCCGTGCCCTCCACCACTAGGTCCACGTCCCAGGTCGGCTGTCCCAAGAGCGCATCCCGTACCGTCCCGCCTACCAAATAGAGGGGGATGCCGGCGTTGTCTGCAACGTCCCCGGCGCGCTGTAAGAGCCGCCACACCTGTGCAGGCAGGCGCTCCTCCAGAAGCGTCGCTATGTTATGTAATGACGTCACGCTCTTACTCGTTCACGCTCAGCCGTAGCATCGTTCCTTCATAGTACCGCTTTCATTGACACCGCTGTGACGCCGTGCCTAATATCAGAAGAGGACTCCCTTACGAGCAGCTATTGACCACGCATACCACACCAGAAACCACGGTACGCAAAGCACTGGAGCAGGCGCTGGGCCACCAGTTTAAGGACGCCTCTCTATTGCAGCAGGCCTTTGTCCACCGCTCCTACCTTCACGAGCAGCCTCAGTACCCCCTTGGTTCCAACGAGCGCCTGGAGTTTCTGGGCGACGCGTTGCTTGATTACGCCATCGCGGAGGAGCTGTACCGCCTCTTCCCGGAGGAGCCGGAGGGCACGCTTACCAAGCTGCGCGCCAGCCTGGTGCAGCGGGACAGCCTTGCGGGCGTAGCCCAAACCCTGGGGCTGGGCAACCACCTCCTCATGGGCCGCGGCGAGGAGCGGTCCGGCGGTCGCAAGCGCGCCTCCAACCTCTCCTGCGTCTACGAGGCGGTGGTTGGGGCCATTCTCATGGATGGCGGTGAGGCCGCCGCCAAGACCTTCGTGCTGAGCACCTTAAAAGGCCTGCTGGACGCTACCCTCCAGGGCGATATCATTGCCGACCACAAATCCCGGTTGCAAGAGTACTGCCAGGCCAACCAGCGCAAAGGCCCCGACTACCAAACCATCTCTGAAGAAGGCCCACCTCATGCCAAGCGCTTCAGCGTTGAGGTCTCTGTTGACGGCACGGTGCTGGGCGCAGGAACGGGGCAAAGCCGCCAGCAGGCGGAAAAAGAGGCCGCACGGGCAGCCTTAGAAGCTATACTAAAGTAGCGCTAGTACTAACACATCCGAGCAGCCATTGTTCTTTCGCCGCAACAACACCCCGGTACAACAAGAAGACGCCTCCAAGATCCAGCAGGCCATGGCGCCCACCAAAGCGTCGTGGTGGGATACCCTCGGCCAGCTCTTCCACAGCCCTGAGTTGCCTCCGGACGCCTGGGACAACCTGGAGGAGGCCCTCATAGCCGCAGACGTGGGCGTGGGGACATCGGAGGAGCTGCTGGAGCGGGTGCGCCAACGCATGCAGCACGCCACCACTTCCGCGGAGCTCCGCAGCGCCCTGGCCGCTGAGATGACGGCTATGTTGCCGCCGCCAGCCGCCAGCTCTGCTACACAGCCACATCCTTACGTGCTGCTCGTGGTAGGCGTGAACGGCAGCGGAAAGACCACCACCATCGGTAAGCTCGCTAACCTGTATCGGGCCCAGGGCAAGAAGGTGCTCCTGGCCGCGGCCGACACCTTCCGCGCCGCTGCCATCGAGCAATTGCAGCTTTGGGGACAGCGCGTGGGCGCGGAGGTCATCGCCCATCAGCCCGGCGCGGACCCCGGCGCTGTTGCCTTTGACGCGCTCCAGGCGGCCCAGAGCCGCAACGCCGATGTGGTGATCATCGATACCGCCGGACGCCTCCAAACCAAGGTCAACCTCATGGAGGAGCTGCGCAAGGTGCAGCGGGTTATCCAGCGGGTCGATCCCTCCGCTCCTCACGACGTGCTCCTGGTGCTGGACGCCACCACAGGCCAGAACGGCCTGAGCCAGGCGCACAATTTCACGGACGTAGTGGGCATCACCGGCGTTGTGCTCACCAAGCTTGACGGCACGGCAAAGGGCGGCATCGTCTTCGCCATCGCCGCGGAGACTGGCCTGCCGGTGGTCTGCGTTGGCACTGGCGAAGGCATTGACGACCTCACCCCCTTCGACGCCAACGCCTTCGTATCGGGGCTTCTCTCCTAGATGGCGCGCCGTATAACGTAACCCCTTACTGCGATCATGGAATACGCACTCGCCTGGTGGGTCGCCCTGGAAGCGCTGGGGCTAATCGCCATTCCCTATCTCTTCTGGGTCTTCCCCGGCCTGCCGGACCGCGGTCTGGCCTTCTCTAAGCTCCTGGGCAGCCTGCTTCTGGGCTACACCTTCTGGCTCCTGGGCACTGCCCAGCTCCTGCCCAGCGGCCGCGGCGCGGTACTCATTGCCTGCCTCCTCTTGGTTGCAGGGAGCCTGTGGCTGGCGCAGCGGGCCGGGCCGCCGCTCCTGGCATTCCTGCGCGAGGCCCGCGGCACGATCTTGGTCTATGAGGTCGTATTTGCCCTCGCGTTCTTCGCCTGGGCCTTCGTGCGCGCCCACAATCCAGGGATAGAAGGCACTGAGAAGCCCATGGAATTCGCCATGCTGAACAGCGCCATGCTCAGCACCGCATTCCCGCCCAACGATCCCTGGCTCCAGGGCTTCAGCATCAACTACTACTACTTCGGCTATCTCATCATGGGCGCGCTCACCTACCTCAGCGGCGTGCCCTCTGCCATCGGCTTTAACCTTGCCCTCGCATTCCTCTTTGCCGCCACAGCGGTCGGAGCGTGGGGGCTGGTTGCCACGGCAGCAGCCCTCATGAGCCGCTGGGCCTCGCCGGCCTTCCCGCGCGCGAATCATCTCTTCGGCGGCCTGGCCGCATTCTTGGTCCTGCTCCTGGGCAACCTGATGGGCCTCTTCGAGTTGCTCCGCGCCCACGGCGGCGGTGGGCAGGCGCTCTGGACATGGCTCTCTATCAAAAAGGACGCCGACCCTACCACCGGAGCATGGAACCTCTTAGGCGTGTTGCCCAACGACGCTCCCTACCAGAGCGCCACCTGGTACCCCGAGGAGCCCTGGTGGTGGTGGCGCGCCACCCGCGTCATTGATACGATTAGCAACGGCCAGAGCACCGACTACACCATCACGGAGTTCCCCGCCTTCAGCTTCCTGCTGGGCGACCTCCATCCCCACGTGATGGCCCTCCCCTTCGCGCTCCTGGCCCTGGCGCTGGTGCTGCATGTCCTGGTGCGTCCCCAAGAGGACGGCCCCTACACGCCCCTCCGAGCGCTCCGGGAGTGGCTGCCCTTGGCGCTGGTCCTGGGCGGACTCGGCTTTATCAACGGTTGGGACCTTGGCCCCTATCTTGCGCTGACAATCGGCGCAGTTGCCCTGCGCTCCTGGCAGGCGCGGGGTGGCTTGCCCGACCTCCGCTACCTCATCGTCGTGGGCGGACTCCTAGCCACCGGCGCGCTCTTGCTCTTTGCACCCTTCTACCTGCCCCTGGCCTGGCACGTCCTAAGCTCCCTGGCTCAGCCCGCCGAGAGCGCAGCAGTGCAGGGCTTCCCCATCGGCTGGTGGTCAGGGCCCAGCACACGGCCCCTCCACTTCCTGCTGCTCTGGGCGCCGCTCCTCCTCCTGGTAGCGCCGCTGCTTATCGTGGCAGCGCGCAGCGGGCAACGGAGCCTCCGTATTCTCTTAGGCGTTGCGCTGGCCTTCGCCTTGCTCACCCTGCTGCTGGTGGAGGGCGCGTACGCACTCAGTGGCACGGCGGAAGCTACCCGCGTCACTCTGGCCGTCCTGCAACGTACTTGGCCCTTCCTCATCTCCGCTGCGCTCCTGGCTCCCTTGGCGGTTGCCGCCGCACGACGCCAGGACCTAACAGAATTGCCCGTCTTCCCGTTGCTGCTCGCCGGCAGCGCGTTCCTCCTTCTCGGCTTTGCCGAGTCCTTCCATATCAAGGACGTCTTTGGCAACCGCATGAACACCGTGTTCAAACTCTCCTATCAGTCATGGCTATGGCTCTCCCTTGCTGGAGCGCTGACCGCGTACCACGTCTGGCGCACGGAGAAACCTCTCCTGAGCGGGCTGCCGGCGCGGCTATGGACGGGCGCAGCCGCACTGCTCCTCCTCTTGGGCGCGCTCTATCTCCCCGCAGCGGTGATGAGCAAGACCAACGGATTGGCGGGGCCTGCCACCCTGGACGGCCAAGCCTACCTTCGCCACACGCAGCCCGATGAGCTGGAAGCGTTGCGCTGGCTCCAACGCCAGCCCGATAGACGCAGCGGCGCAGTCTTGGAAGCTGTGGGGCCCCAGTACTCCTTCTTCGCCCGAGTGTCCGCTAGCACGGGCATCCCCTCCGTCCTTGGATGGGAGGGCCACGAGCTTCAGTGGCGCGGCTCGGACGCCGCCTATCGCGGCCGTGCGGAAGAGGTCGATGCCATCTACTTGGCCGCCGACAAGGCCGAGGTAACCCAACTGCTGGACAAGTATCAGGTGCGCTACGTGTACGTAGGCAGCCTGGAGCGCTCAAAATACCCACCGGAGTCCTTGGCCGCATTCCAGCAGGTGTGGCCCCGGGTCTTTCAGAACGGCGGCGTGACTATCTACAGGAACCCCAAGGCCTGATGGTTTCCCTTCGCGGCCGCGGCCTCACCATTGAGGCCTTCCTCTTCCTCAGCATCCTCGTCGTTGCCTCTGCGGTACGCCTGGGCTGGGTATCGGCGTCCCCGCTCGATCCCACCGAAACGATGCGCGCCCTGGCCGCATGGCGGCTCCACGACGGTCTCCCGCCCGGCTGGTGGGACGCGCCCCTGACCGTGCTGCTGCAGACTGGCGCGTTCATCCTCTTCGGCGCGAGCGATGCCGCCGCCCGGTTGCCGTCGTTGCTTGCAGGCGTGGGAGGCATTGCCGCGCTGTGGCTCTACCGTCCGTGGCTGGGTCGCTGGCCTGTGCTGATCGCCGCTGCCTTTCTGGCGATCTCACCCTCTGCCGTGCTAGCAGGAAGCCGCGCACAAGAGGAGAGCCTCGCCCTTGCCGTCACCTTGCTGCTGGGATGGCGGCTCTTGCGCGCGCTGGATGAGCGGGGCAGCAAGGATGGGCTCTGGCCGGCATTAGGTATGGCCGCGCTCCTCGCCCTTGGCTATCCGGGGGTCACGGGCCTCCTAGCCCTGGCGCTCTTTGCCGCAGCGGTGACTACAGTGCGTGCGCTGCAGGGCCGCCCGTTGCCCGTCCTTTGGTCGCCCTCAGTTGTTCCTATCGCGGCCATCGTAGCCGCACTGTTTCTTTTGACCACCGGCTTCCTCCACTTCATACCCGGAGCCGGTCTCCCCTCCCTGGTTGCCTGGACCCAGCACTTTGAGCCAACATGGGAGCCCTATCCCTGGTACCGGAGCTGGCTGCTCCTGGGCGCGAGCGATCTTCCAGCGTTGGCCCTTGGCGTTCCGACGGGCATTGCCGCCCTGTTACGCTGGGCCGCCCGTGACCCCAGCCCTGAAGATGACGCCCTCGCCTTTTTTGGTCTGTGGAGCGTGATGGCGCTGGCCTTCCTCCTGCTCAGCCCCACGGCAGGTCTAGCTCAGCTCTCCCTGGTCGCCGTCCCCAGCACAGTGTTGACGGGACACCTCCTTGCTCGCAGCCTGCGGGGGCTGACTCCACAGCTCTTGAACCAGCGCTGGGTAAATCTGGGTGCGGCGGCGCTCCTCCTCACTTTCGCGGGGCTGGTGCTCCTCCAGACCTCGGTGCGTCCCGATGACGGTCTCTTCTCGTCGCGCACGTTGGCCTTCATTGCCCTCGTAGCGGCAGTGCTGCTGCTCTCGCCCGCCGTGCTGGCTCAGCATAGCCGTCCCATCTCGGCCCTGGCGGGTGTTGCCTTCAGTTTCCTGGCCCTAGTGCACGGCCTAGCCACTCTTGCCATGCCCGGCAACTGGCCCGGCGCGGCGCAGGTTAATCCCGCGATGGTGAGCGCCCTCACCCAACTCACCGCCACTTCACCGTATACTGGTATAGGGTCTGCGCCTCAGGTGGGCGTAGCTAACAGCGTGAACGATGCGGTGGCCTGGCCGCTGCGCAGCGTCATCGCCGTGAACTTCGGCGCTGAGCCGCCTCCAGAGGTGGATATCATCGTGACAAGTGAAGCTGCCGCTCAGGAGCTAACCGGCGTGTATCGAGCGCATCCTATGACCTTAGTGGAAGCAAAGAACTTTCAGGACTGGGGCGGCCAGGAAGTCTGGCGGTGGCTCGTCTTTGGCGAGCTGCCGATGGATCCCGCCGCCACACAGCGCGGGGCGCTGCTGGTGCGTACCCCACGCTAGCGCAATCATACACACACAAACGTAGATGCAGACCGTCACTGAACCATCTGGCTCCCCGCAACCCGAGGCCTTAGACCGCCCAGCCCTCGGCCTTTCCTGGTTGGACTGGGACAAAGCGATCTTCGGCGCGCTGGTGCTGCTTGCGGCCGGGCTCCGCTTCTGGGACTTGGGCAGCCGATCCATGCACCACGACGAGAGCCTCCACGCGCTCTATAGCTGGTACCTCTACACTGGCGCGGGCTACCAGCACGATCCCCTGATGCACGGCCCCTTCCAGTTCCACGCCACCGCGCTCATCTACTTCCTCTTTGGCGATAGCGACTACACCGCCCGCATCCTGCCAGCGATTATGGGCACGGCCGCTGTTGCAATGCCGTACTTCTTGCGTGACCAGCTGGGCCGCACTGGCGCGCTGTGCGCTGCCGCGCTCCTGGCGCTCTCCCCCGTGATGCTCTACTACAGCCGCTTCATCCGCAACGACATCTATATCGTCTTCTGGGACATGCTGTTGCTCATCGGCATGTGGCGCTACATCCAGACTCGCCAGCCCAGCTACCTAATCCTCGGCGCACTCGCACTGGGCATAGGCTTCGCCACCAAAGAGGTCGCCTATCTCACGGTCCTCATTTTTGGCGGCTACCTCTTCTTCACCAGTATTCGTGAGCTACTGCCCCGCCTAAAGCAGCGCCTTAACTTCCAGGAGGTTTCGCCGCGACTAGGCTTTCTGCTGGTCATGGGCACCTTGGTCATTCCCCAGGGCGCGGCGGGCGTTATCCTGCTCTTGCATGCTGTGGGCATAGAGGTCTCTACCGTAGGCGGTTCCGCGCCGGCTCAACTGCTAGCTGGCCTCGCCACCTGGATCAGCGAACGTACCGGCACAGCCGCCACGCTCAACCCTGACCGTGCGGGAGCGCTGTTCCTTGGCGTCATAGCCTTGCTCCCCCTGACTGCCCTTGCCATCTTCATCGGTCAGCGATGGAACTGGAATCTCTGGATCAAGGCGGCGGCGGCTTTCTATATCCCCTACGTTATCCTCTACACCACCGTCTTCACCCACCCCGCCGGCTTTGGCTCCGGCATCTGGAACAGCCTGGCATACTGGATAGCCCAGCAAGAAGTACAGCGCGGCGGGCAGCCCTGGTTCTACTATCTGCTTCTGCTCCCCGTCTACGAGTTCTTGCCCATCGTCCTGGCGTTAGCCGGCATAGTGGTCTTTGGCATCCGCCAGCGTTTCCGGGACGAGTTCGCGGGCTTCTTGGTGTGGTGGCTGCTGGCGAGCATTCTGATGTACAGCTACGCGGGGGAGAAAATGCCCTGGCTCTCCTTGCACACGGCACTGCCAGCTATCCTCCTGGCGGGCAAGACCCTGGGCGCATTCCTAGACGCGGTTCCTTGGGCGCTCCTTTGGGAGCGGCGCGGCGGCGCGCTTGCGGGGATTGCGCTCCTCCTCCTCCTGGCGCTGGGCGCGCTCTTCAAGTCAGAGGGGCTTGTCCAGAACCTGGTGCTGCTGGGGAGCATCGGCGCACTGGGGGTTTCGGCTTGGCTGGTGTATCGTAAGCTCGGTCTGCGCCTCAGCAGCATGGCCGTTGCCAGCGCGCTGCTCATCGTCCTCGGCGCGTTCAGCATCCGCTCGGCCTGGCTGGCTAGCTACGCCCACGGCGACATCGCGGTGGAGTTGCTGGTCTATACCCAGTCATCACCCGCACTGCCGGACATCATGCGCAACATAGAGCGCATCGCCGACGAGACGGGTCAGAGAGAGAATCTCCCCATTGCCGTAGACGCTTCCGACGGCTTTACCTGGCCCTGGGCCTGGTATTTGCGAAACTACAAGAACGTGGGGTACCCCTGCTTTGGGGTCAACGCCCCAGGGGCGGGCTGCGTGAACGCCAACAATGCGCCCACTACCCTGATGACCACCACTCCCACTGCCAGCGTTGTGCTGCTGCACGCAGGCAACGAGGCGGGCGCGCTCCCTTATCTCGACAACTACGCGCCGGGCCAGCCCTTCCCCCACCGCTGGTGGTTCCCGGAGCGCTACCGTGAGCTAACCTGGGCCAGCGCCCTCGAGGCGATAATCAACCCCAGCGGCTGGTGGGACTACTTCTATCAGCGCGAGATCGATGAGCGTCTGGGATCCTCCGACGCCCTGGTCTACTACCCCAGAGGACTCGAGCCGTTTGCAGGGTTCCAGCCCCCCGGCCAGCAGCCAGACGCAGCATCTCCCGTTGCCAGCGAGCCATTGGTCACCGACTTCGTCATCGGCGGCGCGAATGCTGCGGGGGATCTCGGCACGCCCAGAGGCATCGCGCTGGACAGTGGCGGCAACATCTATGTGGGGGACAGCCAGAACAATCGCATCCTCAAATACAGCCCGGAAGGAACGCTCCTGGCTCAGACCGGCAGCGTCGGCCAGGAGCCTGGCCAGTTCATCGAGCCGTGGGGCGTGGCGGTGGACGCCGCAGGCAACGTCTACGTGGCCGATACCTGGAACCACCGTATCCAGAAGTTCGACTCCAGCCTGCGCTACCTGACCAGTTGGGGCACATTTGCCCACATCCCTAACGGCGGTAACGAAAACCTGGGAGGCTTCTACGGCCCCAGGTCTATTGCCCTAGATGCAGAGGGCAACATCTACGTCACAGACACAGGTAACAAGCGGGTGCAGAAGTTTTCGCCCCAGGGCGTGCCCTTGGCTAGTTTCGGCACCGCGGGCGCCGGCCGCGGCCAGTTCCTGGAACCAGTGGGCATAGCCATCTCCCCCTCCGGTGAGTTCTGGGTGGCCGATACCTGGAACCGCCGCGTGCAGCACTTTGATAGCGCTTTCAACTACCTGGACGAGTTCCCTGTCGAGGGCTGGCAGGGGCAGCGCATCCTCAACAAGCCCTACCTCGCCGTGGACGCCGCGGGCAATATCGTCATCACTGACCCGGAGCGACACCGGCTGCTGCGTTACTCTCCTTCAGGCGAGCTGATCCAACGCCTCGGCGGCTTGGGCGCAGACCAGTCATCCCTCAACCTGCCCGCAGCCCTTGCCGTGGACGCGCAGGGCCGCCTCTACGTCTCCGATTCAGGCAACAGCCGCATTCTTCGTCTCCCGCCGTTGCCGTAGATGGTTGCCGGCATCCCTGCTGCGGAGAGGCCGGATGCTGCACCGTCACCCCCTTCAGCGCACCATCCGCCCAAGCTCCAGACGCTAGCCGCCTTTGCGCTGGTGGCCCTGGGCCAGCTCTACTTCCATCTCGGCCTCCCCACCGTTGACGGCGCGCTGTTCACCGCCGCGGGGCTCGCGCTGTTCTGGCGAGCCCTAGGCCGCGCGCCTGCTCCCTCTCTCACTCTGCTAGCTGCGACCATGCCGGTGCGGGCAGCACGCTTCCCCTTCTGGGGCTGGTTCAGCCTTGCAGTAGCGCTCCTTCTCCTAGCGTTCAGCTTGATCGCCGCCACACAGATCAGTCCAACACTGCCCGCACAGGCGCTGTTACCGCTGGCCTGTCTTGGGTGGATTGCCTTTGGCGTCGCGCTGGATAGGAGCAGCCTCTCAACCGTGTCAGCATTCAAACGCGCCTATGGGCATGGCTGCGCACGCCCCACGGCATGATCCTCTGCGCCCTCATTGTGCTGGCCGCGCTGCTGCGGCTTATCGGCTTGGCGGAGCTGCCGGAAGGCCTCTGGTTCGACGAAGCCAGCATCGGGCTAGAGGCCCGCCGCATCCTCACCGATCCGGCCTTCCGTCCAATGTACGCCCAGGGCACTACCACGCCCGCGGCCTACATCTATCTCGTCGCCCTCTCAGAGGCTGTCTGGGGGCAGACGTTGTTCGGGGTGCGCTTCGTCTCCGCACTAGCGGGCGTTGCCACCGTCGCGCTCAGCTACGTCGTGGGGCGACAGCTCTTTGGCCCTTGGATGGGCATTGCCGCGGCGTTGCTCATGGCTGCGGCCCGCTGGGACATCACCTTCAGCCGCATCGGAATGCAGGGGGCTACCACGCCCCTCTTCCTGCTGCTGGCCTGCGCGTTGCTGTTGCATGCCCTTCGCACAGGCAGTCGCGCCGCCTACGCCGCCCTGGGCGTGACTGTTGGGCTCTCCTTCTGGTTCTACACCGCTAATCTCCTGTTTCCTGCGGTGTTGGGTGCGCTGCTCCTTGTGGTCTTTGTCAGGCAACCCGAGCGGATCCGCGACCATCTGGGCGGCCTCACCCTGGCCCTGGTTGGGGCAGCGCTGGCCTTTGCTCCGGCTTTGCTGGACCTTGCGCTACATCCGAATGTCGTCCTGGATCGCCCCCTAGCCGTATCCATCTTCTCCAACCGAGACCTGTGGGCCGCGCTGCCCGACCTCCATGAAAATATCCGGAGCCACCTCCTCATGTTCAACGTGGAAGGGGACCACAACGGCCGGCATAACCTACCCGGCGCGCCCATGCTGGACTGGGTCACGGCAACGCTTGCCCTGCTGGGGCTGCTGGCCGCCCTCCGACGCTTCACGGATTACCGGACCGTCCTGCTGCTATGCTGGCTTGGCGTGCTCCTGCTCCCCGGCATCCTCACCGTCTCCTTCGAAGCGCCCCAGAGCCTGCGCGGCATCGGTGCGCTACCGGCGGCCCTCCTCCTGGCAGCCTGGGGACTTGCAGCGCACCTGGCAGCTTCTGGGCGCGCCTCGCCTCACGCACCGCGGCTACGCGTTTGCTCTTGGCGGCGGTGTGCTGCTGTTGAGCATCAACACCGTCACTTACTGGGGCCCGCAGCGCGCCGACTTTGCCACGTGGAATGCCTTTTCCATGGCAGAAACCATCACAGGACGCCACCTAGCCACTGCGCCCGCCGAAAACAGGGTGCTCCTCTCCGTCTTCTATCAGAATCACCCTACCGTCGCCTTCCTCTCCGACCACCCTTTCGAGGTCTTCGACTTTGCGGAGCGCCTGCCCTTGCGGAAAGCGCGGCCCACCAGCGTCTTTCTCGCGCCGGAAGAGAAGGCAAGCTACGACCTGCTGCGCCAGTACTATCCTGACGCCCGCTGCTCGGTGGAACCCCAGACGCCTGAAACGCCGGCGGTGCTCTACACCTGCGCCGTCTCTGCAGAAGCAATCCAGGAGTCCCAGGGCTGGGAGGTGCGCTTCTTAGGAGCCCAGGGCGGCTTCCTCCAACCCCTGGCAGAGCAGGTCATCAAGGGCAGCACGCTAACACCCCCGCAAGACCTGCCAACCAAGGATTACCTGGTAGAAGTCACGGGCAGCCTTTACGTGCCCTCGCCCGGCGCGTACCGCTTCTCCCTCGCTGGCTCCGATGCCTTTCAGCTGTTCATTGACGAACAGCCGGCCGTGCAGGGAGCGGCAACCGGCGCTCCTGTAGACCTGACGCAGGGCGTCCACAACGTGCGGTTGCTCGGCCAAGGCGCCGGCTTTAGTACGCCGCTGCAAGTATCCTGGCAGCCGCCCGAGCAGGCAGCTGGCGCCGCTCCCACCCGAGTCCATGTTCCACGGCGCAATCCGTGCGATGGGCACGACCGCGCTCTACACACCCCTAACTCGGCAACCCCGAACCGGCTATCCGCCGCATAGAGCCCGCGCCCTCCATCTACTACCACATACCCCCTATCGAGGGCCCCTTCAATGTTGAGTGGTCCGGGAGCGTCTACGCTCCCACCGCGGGCGACTATACCTTCTTTGTGGAGGCCATCAGCGCGGCCCAGCTAGAGATAGACGGCCAGCCCTTGGTTGCAACCTCGGTCCCCAATAAGGAAGCGCTTGCTAAAATACACCTCACCCAGGGGTGGCACCGTATCGCCGTACACTACCAGGCCAGTGAGAGCTACGCCCACGTCTTCTTGCACTGGCAACCGCCGGGCGCAGAAAAAGCTCAGGTGCCTCCGGAGTCGTTGCGTCCTTGGTAGTATGATTGGCAGCAGAGCCGCCAGCGGATAGGATAAAGCTATGACTGCTATACGCCACCCTCACTCTCGCCTCGGCGGCTTACTGTGCGCATAGCCGTCATCGGCGGCGGACCGGCCGGCTTAGCCGCGGCCGACGAGCTACTGCGTCTGGGCCATGAGGTGCTCCTCTTTGAACGGGGCGCTACCCTGGGCGGCCAGCTCCGCACTATCGACGTGCAGGGCACGCCCCTGGAATGCTTCTACCACCACCTGTTCACCAGCGATACCCTTATGGCCGGGCTTATAGAAGACATGGGCTTTGGCGAGCAGTTGCAATGGATACCTTCCACCGTCGGCTTCTTTGCCCAGGGCCGCATCTGGGACTTCGTCACTCCAAAGGACCTCTTAGCCTTCCAGCCCCTTGCCATCCACGAACGCGTGCGCCTGGGTCTTGCGAGCCTCTACCTTCAGCGCCAGCCGGACTGGCGTCGCTTCGAGCCGTACACCGCGGAGGCGTGGCTCAAACAGTGGGCGGGCGATGCCTCCTACCGCGTGGTGTGGGAGCCGCTGCTTCATGGCAAGTTCGGCGACGCCGCGCCGTCCATCGGCATGGCCTGGTTCCAGTGGAAGATGCGCCTCCGCTTCGGTTCCCGCCGCGGTCTGAACAAAGAGTACCTGGGCTATCTGGTGGGCAGCTTCCGCCAGGCGTGGGAGGCCCTTGGTCGCCGTATCGAAACCGGCGGCAGCCATGTCTTTACACAAGCGCAGGTGCAGCGCATCCGGGTGCAGGAAGGCGTCGCCACTGGCATCCAGGTTGCCGCGCTGCCGCAGGACGCCGCGTCCCGTGCCCTTGCGCAGGGGCTAGCGCAATCCGAGGACGGCGGCCTCTACTTCCCTGTGGACGCGGTGATTGCCACCATCCCCTCGCCCATCGTGATGCGCCTTGCGCCGGAGTTGCCGGAGAGCTACACCCGGCTCCTCACCCAGAACCGCTACCAGGCCATCCAGTGCATGGTGCTAGTGCTCAAGCAGCCTCTAAGCCACATCTACTGGTTGAATATCAGCGACCGTTCCATCCCCTTCGTCGCGGTCGTGGAGCACACCAACCTTATCAACCCGGAGCACTACGGCGGCAAGCACGTGGTCTACCTCTCCCACTACATCTCCAAGGACGACCCCCTCTACCAGGCCAGCGAGCAGGAGGTGTGGGACGCCTACCGCCCGCACCTGAGCACGATCAACCCTGCCTTCCAGCCGGAGTGGGTGGAGGAATGGCAGCTCTTCCGGGAGGACGCCGCGCAGCCCATCATCACTACCAACTACGCCCAGAAGATCCCCCCCTTGGCAACGCCTATCAAGCAGCTCTACATGGCTAACAACACCCAGGTCTATCCGGAGGACCGCGGGCAGAACTACAGCATCCGCATCGGCAGAGCGGTTGCCCGCTTGGCTGGCGGTGCGCCGCCGGCAACCCTCGCCCCTTGACGCCTCACAGCGACCTCTTCATACTCACTGGGGTTCACCCTTGCCAGGATGTAGAACCTGCCTCCACCGGCAGAACGCACGGCAGCGCACACATACAACGCCTCACAAGAAGCTCCTATAGGACAACACCGGTGTCTACTGCCCAACCTGATCCCGACGTGACTCCTACTCCCAGCACGCTCCATCCTCCTTTCCGCACACCCTTCTTCTACGGCTGGCTTATCGTCGGCCTCGCCATGGTGGCCTCCCTCTTCAGCTCCGGCAGTTCCGGCATCTTCATGGCCGGCATCATCAAACCCCTGAGCGAGGACCTAGGCTGGAGCCGCACCGCCATCACCGGCGCGGTCACCGTGGGCGCGTTCGCTGGCGGCATTGTCGCTCCCCTGGCAGGCATCATGGCCGACCGCTACGGCCCCCGGCTGCTCATGCCCATCGGCGCGCTGGCTATCGCTTTCGCCTACTTTGTCATCGCGTTCATGGGTCAGCTCTGGCAGTTCTACCTGGCCTTCCTTGTCGCCAGGGGGCTCTCCCACCTGGGCATCTCCGGCATCGTGTCCTACACCGCCGTTACCAACTGGTTCAGACGACGGCGTGGGCGGGCCTTTGGCATGCTGAGCGTCTCCAGCAGGTTCGGCACCGCTATACTCATCCCCACCGCCCAGATCATCATGGCCTTTGGAAGCTGGCGGCTGGTCTTTGGCTTCCTTGGAGCCGTCATGGCCCTGCTGGTGTGGCCCTTGGCCTTCGTTATGCGACGCCGCCCTGAGGACGTGGGGCTTCTGCCGGACGGTCTGCCCGACCAGGACAGTCGGGTGGAGGAAGGCGAACGCGGTAGCCCTAACCGCGGCCCTGAGTTTGACATCTCTTTCCGCCAGGCGATCCGCGCTCCTACCCTCTGGCTCCTCCTCCTCTGCGAGTTCATTGCCAGCCTGGCTACCGGCTCCATTGGCTTTCACCAAGCCGCGTACTACACGGACATCGGCCTCTCTGCCGGAGTCGCCGGAGCGGCTCTCACCGTGTACGCGTTCGCTGCAGCCGGAAGCGGCGGGCTCTGGCCCTTCCTCACCGAGTACGTTTCGGAGCGGCTGTTGATGGTCACACTGCTCATCCTAGCTGCCTTCTCCCTTGTCGCCATGCTGCTCATCCGCTTCGACGCGGGGGCCATCGGCGCGAGCCTCGTATTCGGCCTTGCCAGCCGGGGTGAAGGGCCGTTGATGTCCGTGATCTACGCCGCCTACTACGGGCGCGCCTCCTTCGGCACCATCATGGGCTTTGTCTCTCCCTTCCGTTCCACCGCGCTGGCCGTCGGCCCTCTGGTGGGCGCATTGGCCTTCGACCTCACGGGCAGCTACGTCTATACTCTTTTTAGCTTTATTGGCCTTTATTGCGTGGCGGCGTTTTGTATGGTGCTCGCAAGGCGGCCCAAGCCAGTTACGAACGCTCCCGCCGCGCCCGCAGCCGTCAGTGACGCCGGCGAGCTTTCATAGCACTGCATCCACTACCTCAGAAAAGAAAGGGTAATCATGAAAGTAGTACGCTACCACGAGTTTGGCGATGAATCCGTCCTAAAATACGAAGACGTGCCGGACCCGGAGCCAGGACCCGGCGAAGTCCTCATTAACGTCACCGCCGCCTCGGTTAATCGCGGTGAAGTCACCCGCCGCAAGGGCACCCGCGCCGTCGAAGCCGCCTTCCCCATCCAGCCCGGCTGGGATACCGCGGGCACGGTCGCCGGCCTGGGCAGCGGCGTGAGCGACCTGGCTATCGGCCAGCGCGTCGTCGGCTGGCTCGCGACGGGCGGCTACGCCGAGCGGGTCGTCGCGACACGTACCGACGTAGTGCCCACCCCAGACAACGTCAGCGATGACGAAGCCGCCTCCGTGCCGACCACTTACCTCACCGCCTGGGTTGCCCTCATCGATACTGCTCACCTCAAAGCGGGCGAAACGGTGCTGGTGCAGGCAGCCAGCAGCGGCGTAGGCGTGGCCGGCATCCAGATCGCCAAACACGTGGTAGGCGCTGAGGTATTCACTACTACCAGCAGCGCAGAGAAGGCCGCCAAGGCAACAGCCATCGGCGCAGCACACGTTATCAACTACTTGGAGCAGGACTTTGTGGCCGAGGTCATGCGCCTGACCAATGGCGCCGGCGTAAACGTTATCCTGGACTCCGTGGGCGGCAGCGTCTATGAGAAGGGATTGCACGCGCTGGCAGAGGGCGGCCGTCTTGTCCCTGTGGGCTTCACGGAAGGAAGGATTTCGGACCCCGATCCCGCGCTCGTTGCATCCCGCAACCTCACCGTCTTCAATGGTTGGGGCCGCAACAACTTCAAGAGCAGAGAAGAGCAGGCCCAAGGCGCGTTGGCAGAACTCCTCCAACTCATGAGCCAAGACAAGTTCCGGCCCCTTATAGACAAGGTCTTCCCCCTCAGCGAGGCCGGGGAGGCCCACCGCTACCTGGACTCCCGCTAGAGCGGAAGGCGCGGGGGAAGGTTAGCAGCAGTTTGGCAAAGTGATCCTGAAGCCCTAACCGCCTCCTTGCTGGGCAGCGGCGGGCTTTGGTTGACGCCACAGAGACGCGGTGCTAATCTAGTGCGGACTGACGCCCCAGGCCCTCAGCCAGGCTGAGTTATCTCTGGGACAACGCAGGTGGTGTACCAAAATATTGAGGTATAGGAGGAGACTTTGACCACCGAAGCCATCAAAGCCATAGATTCCAAGAACATGCGCATTATTGGGCACAATGATCTTGGAAAGTTCGGCGATTGTGGAGAAGGCATGGCCATGCACATCGGCAAGAATGGCCGCCGCACCCTCTTCACGGCGCACCTGAACGCCCCCGGCGACTTCAGCGCCGTAGACGTAACCGACCCACGGAAGCCCGAGGTTATCTTTTCTCAGGAGCTGGTGAACCCGAAGTCCCGCTCCAACTGCCTCATGATAGTCGGGGACTCCATGGCCGTTTCTCGCCAGGTCGTCACTCCTGGCGACAAGCCAGCCGGCGTCGAGTTCTTCGACATCGCTGATCCGGCCAACCCCAAGTCCGTCGGCTTTTGGGATGCGTCGGGCCCCAACTCCCCAGGGTGCCACTTCCTGTGGTACATCGATGACCAGTACCTATATGCCGCTAGCGGTACCCCGGACTGGGATCCCTGGCAGCCCAACATGGGCTGGCTCGTCGTCATCCTGAATGTGAAAGACCCGACCAACCCCCATGAGGTCGGTCGGTGGCATCTGCCCGGCACCAGCATGAAAGACGGCTGGCGCGTAAAGAACCACGCTGAAGAGGTATCCGAGGCTCTGGGTATCCCCCTGCCTCCCGGTCCTGTGCGTGGCGGCGTCAAAGTCGGCGACATGATGACCTGGAATTCCCAGAACCGTGTCCACGACGTGTACGTCTACCCGGAGCGACCAGACCGCTGCTATGTGGCCTACCTGGACTCCGGCGCCGTCATTCTGGACATTGCGGACATGGCCAATCCTAAGATGGTCTCTCAGCTGGACTACCATCCACCGCTGCCCGGCTACACCCACACCGCCATGCCGCTCTTCAGCAAGGGCCTACTGGCCATCACCGAAGAGGGCTCGGAGAACCCGGACTGCGCCGACCATCCCAAGACCCTCCGCTTTGCGGACATCAGCTACGAGCAGCGCCCCATCCTGACCAGCGCAGTCACCCTGCCGAACATGGATGAGCTCTGCGGCAAGCGACGCTTCGGCGCCCACAACATCTACGACAACCCGCCGGTCGCCGGCTCCTTCAAGTCTGAGGACCTCATCGTCGGCACCTTCTTCAGCCTTGGCGTACGGGCCTACGACATCCGCGACCCGTGGCGCCCAGAGGTGCAGGCATACTGCATCCCGCCGGCCCCCAAGGGCGAGCCTGCCACCCAGGTGAACGACCTCCACATTGACGAGCGTGGCATCATCTACGTCACCGAGCGCAATGCGGGCGGCCTGTACATCATGGAGTGGGATCGGGAGTAATCTCCCGCCTACAGTGCACTAAAAGGGAGCCCGCTTAAAGCGGGCTCCCTTTGCTTTGGCAAACAAAAAGGGGGAGGGCATGTAGCCCTCCCCTGTGCTATGCGCTACTTACTGGCTGTGGCCGCCGCCGCCCGGACGCCAGTTTTCCATACCTGCCGGTTGCCTACCAACCGGAGCCTGCTGCTCACCCACCGGCACCGCAGTGTTCCGCTCTTGGTTGTTGTTGCTGATGGTGGCGTAGGAAAGCGGCTCTGTGCCCGTGTTCAGGATGCCGTGGATCACGTTTCGCGGCGCAACGTAATAGTCGCCCGCCTTCAACGGGACCTGCTTCCTCTCTTCGCCAATCAGGGCTGTGCCGGTACCGCACACCACTACCATAATGTGCGCCCGTTCCGGATGCAGGTGCGCTGAGTGCTCCTGTCCCGGCAGCAGGTTCCAGACCGTAATGCTCACGTCCTGGTCTGTGTACATGCGGACGGACTTGCCGCCCTCCGGGGAATAGACCGCCCAATTGGTAACCTCGTGGATGCCGTCTCCAGCCGTCTCGGGGGTTAGACCCGCCGCGGCTTCTTGCCCAATACGTGCTGTTGCGTCTGCCATGTGCAAACCCTCCTCTTTAGTTGATAAGTTATGAGCTTGTGCTAGGGTGCGTGCTCCGCTTACGGCGCACAATGCTGCCCCCTGTCTGCTGGCGTAGAGTATACTCTCCTTCTCTAGCTAGGGGAAAGAAGGGGAGAAGAAGCCAGGTTCAAGATAGCTTGTCCTGTCGATGCCTGTCTTGAGCTGCGTCTAAGGAGTCACTACGAGGGAATCTCATCTACAATGAGGCCGAAGCTGCTTCTTTAGGCTTAGTTTTCGGCTTACCGCTCGCTGTGCAACTGATACCATGCTTACAATGGTAATTACGAGAAGGAGGGAGAGATGGGAAGACGCATATTGCCGTTTGTCTTGACCGGGTGGTTGGTCCTAACTACCGCCTGCATTGGTGTGGAATCGACCGAAAAGGTGGACATCCCAGACACGGTCGTCGAATCCATCAGCCCCACTAGCGTGCCGGTGGACACCCCAGACGCTGCCGTCGACTCCGTCAGCGCCACCAGCGTGCCGGATGACGGGCCTTTTTTCAGTACGAGCGGCTGGAAGACGGATTTCACAAAACATAGCGTGCCCTATACAGACATCGCCTCAGGAGGCCCACCCAAGGACGGCATACCGCCTGTAGATAAGCCGAAGTTCTTGGAGGCAAGCAGCGAGATCGACTGGCTCCAAGGCAACGAGCCGGTGGTCGCGCTCTCACTAGCGGGTGAAGCTAAGGCGTATCCAATCCAGATCCTTATCTGGCACGAGATCGTGAACGACACCTTTGGCGACATCCCAGTTTCCGTCACGTTCTGTCCGTTGTGCAATACCGCTATCGCCTTTGACCGGCGGATAGATGGGACGACCTACGACTTTGGCACCACCGGGAAGCTCCGTTACAGCGACCTGATCATGTACGACCGCCAGACCGAAAGCTGGTGGCAGCAGATCACGGGAGAGGCTATTGTGGGCGAACTTACCGGAACACTCCTGAAGACGCTCCCTGCCGCAATCATCTCCTACAACGATTTCCGCGCAGCCTACCCGCAAGGCAAGGTCCTCTCTCGAGACACCGGCAACCCGCGCTTCTACGGTGATAACCCGTACACCGGTTACGACGATATCAACTCCTCCCCCTTCTTGTTCAGAGGCCCTTCGGATGGGCGGTTGCCTCCTATGACACGAGTGGTGACCGTATCTCTGGACGGAGAGGACAGTGCTTACCCGTTTGAAGTGCTGCAGGAGCACAAAGTAATCCAGCACCAGGTAGGGAACACACCCTTAGTGATATTCTGGGCGTCCGGTACTGCCTCCGCGTTGGACAAAGAGGCCATCGCGGAGTCGCGAGACATCGGAGCGACGGCCGTGTACAAAGCCACGGTGGACGGAACCCCTCTCACCTTCGATCCGCTGCCCGACGGGACCTTTCGTGATAAAGAAACGGGGACAGAGTGGAACCTGTTGGGTCAGGCTATCAGTGGGGCCTTAACGGGAAAGACGCTTGAGCCTGTAGTGCATGCTAACCACTTCTGGTTTGCCTGGGCGGTGTTCAAACCCCAGACAACCGTCTTCCAGGCAAAGGGCTAAGCAGAACGAAAGGGTGGGTCGCGCTGAGTCTGACGTACTGGGGCAGAGATGCCCTGGCGGACACTGCTCCTGAGGTGCTGAAGCCGTGAAGGAGCCTGCGCTGCGGTGGCTTACTTTGGAGGAGACCCAGGATCAGCGCGCCTGCGCCTGCCCAAGCCGTCGTCCCTCCCGGCTCCGCACCGCGTCCAGCACCTCTTCTACCCCTATGCGCCCAACGGGACCAGAAGCGTACATACTCCCAAACACGGTCCCGCCTCTGAGCACTATCAGCTCCATAGGCTGGATGTAGTGACCGTGCTGGTCGTCTCCAAACCAAGGGCCGTACTCGGCCACGTCAGCATCCGTCACCCCATAGGCCACGGGAAAAGTGAGGCCGAGGGACTCAACCATCTCCTTCGTCTGGGCTAAGGGGTCAACCGCAGCTGCGACCACGGTGACACCGGCGCTCTCCAGCTCGCCCAGCTTGGCTTGGTAGCTGGCTAGCTGCCGTTTGCAATACGGGCACCACGTCCCGCGATAGAACAAGAGCGCCAAGTACCGGCCGGGAAGTTCGTCTGGCAGTTTGAGCGCGCTGCCATCCACTAGCCTCAACGTAATCGGCGGGAGCTTCGCGCCCTGCACGAGTTTTTCACCCATACGTCACAACTACAGAGCCCCTTATGCGTTGGCCCCCACAGCCGACAGATGCTGATGCTCTTTTAGGTACTGCCGCACCATAAGTAACGCAGTGATGCCTTCACCCACCGCCGAACCCAGTTGTTTGGTGGATCCCAGGCGGACGTCCCCCGCGGCAAAGACGCCCGGCATGGAGGTCTGCATCCGGCCATCCGTGGTGATGAACCCCCACCGGTCGAGCTCCAGTGTTCCCTTGAGAAAACCGGTATTGGGGTCCAGACCGATAAACACGAACGCGGCAGATGGATGCCACCGGTACTCCTGGCCGGTAGAACGGTCTTTAGCAACGACCTCCTCCAGCCTACCTTTGCCGCTAATCTCGCTAATCTGCACGTTCGTAAGGACCTCAAACTGCGGATGCGCCCGTACTTTATCCTGGAGCAGTTGTGAAGCCTTTAGCTCGGGATTAAACTCAACAACCCGGATACGCTGGGCAAATTGACTTAGGAAGAGCCCTTCCTCAAGGCCGGAGTTGCCCCCACCAATGACTAGTAGCTCTTCCGCTCCCTTGTAGAATGGCCCGTCGCAGGTGGCGCAGAAATGGATGCCGGCCCCTATCAGTTCCGCCTCTCCAGGCACACCAAGCCGGCGATACGACGAGCCGGTTGCCAGGATAACGCTGTGTGCACCGATCTCCTGGCCGGTGCCTAGCCGCAGCACTATGTCATCGCCGCTCTGTTCAATAGTTTGTGTCTCCACGGCGGGAAGCAGCTCCACACCGTACCGCTGGCACTGGGCGACAAACTTCTCGGCAAGGTCCGCTCCCCCCACGCCTTCAGGAAAGCCGGGATAGTTATCTATGCGCTCGGTTACCCCCGCTTGGCCGCCCAAAGCGCTCTTTTCCAGCACAATAGCTTGTATCCCCTCTCGGGCTGCATAGAGCGCCGCCACCAAGCCAGCCGGGCCGCCGCCCACTATCGCCAGGTCGTAAAAGGAGCGAGACGCCTCTAGCTTCAGGCCAAGCTTTTGGGCTAGCTGGTCGTCACTCGGTTCCAGCAGGAAGCTGTCATCGGGAAAGATGATGGTGGGGATGGTACGTCCACCGCCCTGTAGCTGCTCCACAAAGCGCAACCCGTCCCTGTCTGCATCGATATCGATCCAGTCATAGGGCACACGGTGTTCTGCCAGGAATTTCTTCGAGCGTTTGCAATCGGGGCACCAAGACGCGCCATAGACTTTGATATCTGGCATTGGGTAATTCTCCTTGTTAATACGCTTCTCGCGCTTGCGCTTGAGAGGGCGACTTCTAGCCAACGATCTTAGCGGAAAACACCCAGGAGTGCATTAGACACACTCCTGCTCCTATGAGGAAAAGCGTCCTCAAGCGATAGCTACGGGAACGAGAGCGACATCCTGCACCGCTAAGAGCGCCGTTCTTCCGGCAATGAACAGCGCTTACGCTTCTATGGAGCGCAAAAGAAAGCTCCGGAGCCGGACGCAATGTCCGACCCCGGAGCTGTAATGCCTTGTTTACGGAAGGCTGCTACTGCGGTTTAGTGACCGTTGTGCCACTCCGCAAAGGCTAGGCCACAGCCCGTGGCTACCACGCTGCGATAGCCGGGGATATAGTCCAGCACGTTCATGTGGAAACCGGCCGTCTCCATGCACGCCGCGCCCGTGATCCAGTTCTTGATCTCGGAGGTGCCCAGAACAAAGACCTCCTCCTCAATAGCGCTCAGGCCCTCTTTGTCACCCTTTACCATGAGGTCCAGGCAGCGGCGGTCCAGCTCTTCGTCGACGATGGGGTGGGTTAGACCGCCCGACGAAACGACGCACACTCGCTGGTCGCTATCCCAGCTCTCGATGGCCTTGGCCAGGGCAACACCCAGGTCCCAGCACCGCTTTGCAGACGGGCTGTTGGGCGGGTAGTAGGTGTTCAGCATCAACGGCACCATTGGCAGGCTGCCTTCCGGCATCAGGCGGCGGTTCACAAAGGTGAAGCCACCAGCCCACTCTCGGCCGTCACGGGGCTCCTGCAGGTAGGTAACGTCGAACTCCTGCGAGATGAGCGACTTGACTAGGTGCAACGCCAGCTCGGGATGAGCGGGATAATGTTCGTCGGCTTCGACGGGACGGGTGCCCCAGCGCGCGGCAGCGGAATACTCCGGCACCTGCCGGTTGGGATCCGGCTTGTAGTTCGTTATGGTCTCGCCCTTGTAGATAGCAAAAGCAGGCATGCAGTCAAACAGGAACAGGTCCTGCTGGTCGTCGGCAATGGTCACCAGCACATCTACTTTGGCCTCTGCAAGGTACTTGCGCAGGCCGGCAACGCCCACCTGTGCCCGCTGGAACTTGGCTTCCTGCGCTTCCTCCGTGATCTGGTCCTTGAGTATAGGCTCGCGGATCTTGCGGAGTTCATCAACCTCACCCCCGCCATAAGCGACCCGGATGGGGCCGGGGTTCCTCATTTCGTTATCGCCCTGCATCTTCCAGAACTTCCCAGGAAGACTCGCAAGGGGGGAATGGGGAGTACCTAGTCCTAGAACGATCTCAGCCATAGTGCTGCCACCTCCTTACCTGAATTCCCTGCGTACACGTAAGAATGCGCCCGTGTGCGTATAAGGAGCGCAACCATATTCAATCATCGCCACTCTAGTAGGCACGCCTGGCGCTGTCAAGTCCGCGCTGCTTCAGCTGGCCTGCGCCCCTGCAAATACGCCCGCTGCACCCTGCCCTTTACCCACGCTTGCACCAAGCCGCCCGGTTTCCGGAAGGTGCGGTACAGCTTCAGCAACGCCTTCATCTGCGGCCAGTGCTCGCCGCGCACATCCGGCCAGATGTCCAGATAGATGCTGTCGTAGGCACGCCCCCGTAACGGCGGAGCAGTCGCGTCCGCCCGTAGCACGGTGAGCCGAGCCTCCCTGATATGCGGGTACACCAGGTCGATGACCTCCGGCTGGCGCTCTAGCACGGTGATGGAGCGGATCGAGGGGTCACGCAGCAGCGCCGTGGGAAGCATCCCAAGCCCTAGCCCGGCAATGAGGACGTCTCCGTAAGCCGCTTGGAGGAACCGCTCGTTGGTCTCACGCTCAAAGTGAGTGTCGTCCATCCAGCCGGTGTAGGAGTTGGTGAGTCGAGCGTAGGTCCCCGGCCGCAGGGTGCGCGCCTCTCGCAGGCCCGCCTTGTCGCCCTTCTGCCGCAGATAGTCGTTCCATCGCTGCAGCCATGCTTCATCGATGGTCACATGGGACAGCCGGTAGTCGCCGATGTCTGCCTGGGGCAGCACCGTCGCCATGTCTACGAACGCGTGGCATTATTCTGTCGTGCGGCATAAGACAATCCCTCAAAAAGAAACACCTACAATACTGAGTAGTTATGTCTTGTTAGTGGAGTTGAGAATGCCGCGTAATGAGTCACCAAACCTAAATTCCACATGTATCTACTGCTTAGTCAATGATGCCAGCAGATGAGCATGTAATTCCTCAAGCATTTGGGAAATTCCAGGATAACCTTGTGCTCAACGGAGAAGTATGTGGGGATTGTAATCAATACTTTGGTAATAACCTCGACCGCATACTTGCACGGGCAAGCCAGCCAGGGGTGGCGCGCTATATGCTTGGATACCGGCCAGCTACTGAGTTAAACAAGATTGATCATGAACGAGTAAACTGTTCTGTACTGATGGGGCCAGTAAACATTCCTGTTGACCCGTAAGCTGTAGATGGCCAATTGCTGCGTCGGGAATAAAGTACCACTGAAACCAACGCGCAGAGATTTGTAACTAGTGAGGATATTAGCACCGGGCGAGAAAAGCTGGAAGATTTAGATAAGAGTAAAGATTTCGAGCGATTTAGACTGGCAGCGGCTACCGCAGCCCTAAGCAATCTCGGAGTAAGCGTTGAGATGCTTGGAGTGGAAGCAAGCAATGAAGGCATATCCGAGACACTGGTTCCGATTAATGTTGAAACCCGTGAAGACGAGAGTGTTCACAGAGGTGTCGCAAAGATTGCTTTTAACTATTTAGCCGCGGCGGAGCCTTTGTTCTTTCTGCAGGCTTTAATGAGATACGGAACTACATACGATTCGGTGAGCAAGGTCAATTCGTCAAAGTTGAACAAACAAAGCCACCTACGGTGCTCAGCTTCTGAAGGCTTCTGCAGACTAGGCCGCAGCGGGGCCATTCACCCGTAAATACTTACCTTCTGAACGGAATGGGCACTTTGTGGCATATGAGGGTTGGAAGTCCGCCACTTTCGAGGATTTTGTTTGTCCGGCAGCATTCATTACGGAGTATTCTTAGGCCGAACTGGGGAGCTAATTACAACGCCAAGAGCATCAGGCCATTACTTCATGTTAAAGAAAGCCTAGTCATAGTACGAGCCCAAAAGATGCAGGGAGCCACCCCTGGGCTAACTGCTCAAGGCCGAGGTGACTCCCAGCAGCGGACATCGGGCTTGGATAGTTCCTCCGTCTTCCATTTTTAGCCTGGCTCGGATTGAAGGCCGCCCGATTGCAGCGGCAGGCTGTCACCCTGGCAACCCCTTAGCCAACATGAACCGCAACACGAAGGTTCTTGGTTTTGTCCAGGATGTGGGCCTATTTTGACGATAGACAGAATTATCTCGAATGTGCCGGGGTGTGAGCCTACCAGGCGCATGGCCAGACTTACACAGAACCCTCTGAACACTGTTGAGACATAGTGTCTCTATGAAATACCATATCACCATCTTGCCGGTCTGCGATTAAAAGAAGATTAGACGGACGAGTATTCTACGTTGTCGTGGCGGTCACGCTACAGAACTAGCCCAAAGCAGACGCCGGTATTATGAAGACAAGAGCTGATGGATTCACAATCCAGGCCGTGCATTGGGGCAGGCGTCAGGGAAGGGATTCCATTTACTTCACCTCTAAGCCTAGTTCTCAATGATCCTTGGATACAGCTGGCCGCCTCGCGACTCTGCACTATCGCCGGCATTGGCCTGTCACCATTGCTGGGCAGCCCCTTAGCCAACATGAACCGCAACACGGTCGAAGGTTCTTGCGTTTAGTATAGTTTGGTGGGCCTATTTTTACGGTAGTGCAGAACCGTCTTAGAGATGTGGCTGGGCAGCCTGTGAGGCTGCGTTAGAGGAAGGGTAGTCGGGCCACCCTCCCAATGCGTAGGGTCTCGAAAATACCCAGCGCGGCACAGGCCTTGCCCCACTCTGTGCCCATGCCACGCCGCACTAGGGAGTGCATCCCTCCTCAAGCCTTGGTTTCGTTGACGTCCGTCCCTAGCGGTGAGTTCACCTCATCGAACAATGCCTTCACGTGGGGCGGTGGATCGGGTGTCAGAAGCGTCGCCCCTACGGCGGCTGATAGCCCGGCCACGAATCCGGGCGTTGCGACCATGATGTCCCACATGCCGCCGGGTCCCCCTGTCGCGAAGCCCCAGACTGACGACACCGCAGTCCCGGCAAGCACGCCCGCCGTCGCTCCCCAGTAGTTGAAGCGCCTCCAGTACAGCGCCAGAATGAGGCACGGGCCAAAGGCCGAGCCCATCCCACCAAAGGCGTACGCCACCAGCTCCAGGATTGAGTCGGGCCTGTACAGTGCAATGGCCATTGCCACCAATCCGATCACCACGAGCAGAAATCGCCCCATCCAGATGCGGGCCTGCGCCTGCAGGGCATAGGTGAACCGCCGCAGGACCGGCAGGTCGTCTGCCGCGACGGCCGAGCCCAACAGCAGCTGGGAGTCCGCCGTGCTCATCACTGCAGCGATCACACCGCACAGCAGCACGCCCGCAAAGAAAGGATGGAAGAACACCTCCGTCACCACAAAGTAGACCTTCTCTGGGTCGCCTAGCACCGGCTGTAGCATACCAGCCTGTTCCAGCGCCGGCCGCGCCGCCCACCCTATAGCGACACCAAAGGCGGTTATCAAGAGGAGCCAGGCTACAGCAATGTTGCGGCTCGTAGGGATTGTATTCTCGTCGCGGATGGCCATGTAGCGCTGCAGCACTCGCAGCGAACCCAACGCACCGAACGCCCATCCCGGTAGCGATGCCAGGTACACCCAGGACAGCGCGCCACCCTTCGAGTCGTTGAGCGGGTTCAGGTACTCGTTGCCGCCTGAAACTAATCCGCTGATAGGGTTGTCTGTTGCCTGCAACAGCATGACTGGGATGATCGTGAAAGAGCCGAGCATTATCAGGGACTGGAACACGTCGGTGCGGGAAACCGCCATGAACCCGCCCACCAGCGTATACGAAGCCACGGCGAGCAGCGTCACCGCGATGCCAGCACTGGGTGCAAGCCCAAACGTCTCCTGCAGTAGCTTCGACCCGCCCACAAGTCCGGACGAAATGTAGATGATGACGAAGAAGAGCGTAACGACAGCGACCAACGACCGAAGCACGCCTGTACGGTCGTCGAAGCGCTTCTCCAGAAACTCCGAGATAGTGAGCGAGTCGCCGGCAGCCATGGTGTAACGCCGCAGTCGCTTCGCGAGGAGGGTCCAGGAGAGCACGGCGCCGAGGAAGATGCTGCCTGCCAACCACACCGTCGCCCCGCCGTCGGCGAAAGCCAGCGCCGGCACGACAAGCATGGAACCGCTGCTCACCGCAGAGGAGCCAGCGCTCAGGCCGGATGTGAGAGCGTTCAGTTGCCGGCCGCCCAGCACGTAGTCCTGCATCGCGCGCATCCGCTGCGCCCGCACAACGGCAATGCCAATCAGAGCGGCGAAGTAGATGCCAAAGACAGCGATGACCCAAATGTTCAGGAATGGCACTGGTTAGTATGCTTCCTTATATTTTCGCGACACGAGGTCAGGCGCCAGGGTCTGTGCTTGGCCTCTTTGCCCCCTTGAAGCAGAGAGAGTTGCGCAGTTGGGCATGCCAAGCGTGGCAATTGGACGCTATACCAGGGGTATTCAACCGCGCAACTCCCGCCATCGTCAATCAGACGCCGGGACAAACCGCGCCAGGTGTTAGGGTCCCGCGTGAAGAAGGTGTGCCGTGGCACGATGGTGGGCCGGAGCGTACCGAACTGCGAACTTTTCGCTGGGAGGTTTTACTATAAGGGGTCGGCCAGCCAACTCCACATGAGAAAGCATGGCGGCTCAGAGAATCGCTGGCGGTCCTGTTCCCGGCGCATCCGACTTCGGCATCTTGTAGCCGACACGAAGCTCGGTGAAGATGTAGGTTGGATTGTCGGCGGCGTCGCCCAACTTGCCGCGAATGGCGCTTAGGGTGGTGCGTATAGGCCGTACGTCGGCGTCGCCCTCCGAGCCCCCAACCCGTCTCAGCAGGTGTTCGTAGGTCAGCACGCGCCCCGCGTTCATCGATAGCTCGACGAGCAACCTGTACTGGATAGCGGTAAGACTTACCGGATTGCCGGCTAGTGTCACAAGGCGTTCGGCATAGTCGATGGTCAGGTCTGCCACCACATAAGGCGCCGACGGCTCGGACGTCGTGCGCCTGCGCAGGGCCGCCCTGATCCGGGCGACAAGTTCCGTAGGCGCGCAGGGCCTGGTTCTCTCGCGTCAGGTCGTCTTCTCGGTCCATTCTCCAGCCTCTGTTGGTGCTACGGGAGGCTTAGCGTGGCCGCCATCTAGCACCGGACTAAGGGGGCCCAATTTCGAGTCGGCGGCCGTAATTATAGGTATTTTACACAAACTTTACAACATTTGACCGAAAATCGTCCAATTCTTAACGTCCAGATTACATGTGCCCGGTAGAATGGAAAGCGACTGACCCGTCCACGGTAGGCGTGCGCTTGGCATTCGACAGGCGACAACACGGACCGCAGGCAGCGCCCCTCGCCGCTGTGCCGGAGGCCGCCGTGATGGTCCACGGTGAGGCCTCTTTCCACGCGAATGGCAGTGCCCTGAGAACCGACCAGGGACAGTTGGCGACGGATTGTGGGATGAAGAGAGCACACAGCGAAGAAACGAACGACGAGAAACCGGAGGCCCAGTTCTCCGTGCCGGTAAGGCACGCCTTCGCATCACGTCCAAACGGGAAGAGATCGATAGAGACTGACGACCTGCTACAGGAGATCGAATCGCTCCGGACCCGGCTCTCGAAGCTCAGCGAGGCCAGTCGTCGAGTCAGCGAGAACCTCGACCTCAATATCGTCCTCCAGGAAGTCATCGACAACGCCCGCTACCTGACCGGCGCTCGGTATGGGGCACTCCTCACCTACGAACCGTCCGGGGCTATACAGGAATTCATAACCTCAGGACTATCTGCCGAAGAGATCGAGCACCTGAAGACCCTGCCCAAGGGCCTGGGACTGCTTGGTTACATGAACGAGATCCGAGAACCGCTGAGGCTCACGGACATCGCCAGCCATTCCAGCTCTGTCGGGTTCCCCGAAAACCACCCTCCGATGAAGACCTTCCTCGGCATGTCGATCCGCCACCACGGCGAGCACGTCGGCAACATCTACCTCACAGAGAAGGAGGGCGGCCAGGAGTTCACGAGTGAAGACCAGGACGTACTGGTTATGTTCGCCTCCCAGGCGGGGGCGACCATCTTCAACGCACGAAGATACCAGGAGGAGGAGCAGGCCAGGGCCGACCTCGAGGCACTGTTCAACATCTCGCCCGTAGGTGTCCTGGTCTTCGACGCAAAAACCGGAGTGCTCGTATCGGCCAATGACGAGGCCAGACGGGTTATTGGCAAGCTGAATAAGACGGGAAGTTCCATTAGGGAAATCCTTGAAGTGATAACCCTGCGAAGGGTGGACGGCAGCAGTATACCGATGGATGAGCTCCCCACCACGAAGGCGTTAACACGCGGTGAGACCGTCCTCGCTGATGAGGTGGTGATACACCTGCCGGACGGACGGGCAATCACCACCCTTATCAACGCCAGGCCGATCCGGCGGGAAGACGGCGAAATCGTGTCCGTGGTCGCCACCATACAGGATATAACACAGTTAGAAGAGATAAAGAGGAACCGTGCAGAGTTCCTGAGCAACCTGAGCCACGAGCTGCGGACGCCACTGACCGCCATCATGGGCTCGGTGGCCATAATTCTCGGTTCTCCTTACCCGGTTGATCCCGCCGAAACTCGCCAGTTTCTGAGGGTAATCGACGAGCAGGCCAACCAGATGCGTACTCTGATCAACGACCTTGTGGACATGACGCAGATCGAGGCAGGAACGTTGTCGGTCACTCCACAGCCCATGCACGTGGAAGACCTATTGGATCAGGCGAGGGAGGCGCACAAGCTTGAAGGGTCGGACGACCGCATTGAGGTTCACCTCGCTCCGGCTCTTCCCAGGGTGAGGGCCGACAGGCGGCGAATCCTTCAGGTTCTCGGTAGTCTGATAGACGACGTGTCAAGATACTCGCCCAAGTCATCCACCATCAGGGTGAGTGCGTTGCAAGAAGACGTGTACGTTGCGGTCTCCGTGGACAACGAGGACGGTGGCGCACCCAGAACCCACCCACCTAACCAGTTGGAGAGCCTCTCAAGAACCTCTGAAGAGGTGGTAGGGAAGAGTAAAGGAATGGACGATCTGGGCTTTGCAATCTGCGAGGGAATAGTTGAGGCGCATGGAGGCCGCATTATTGCCGAGAGAAGAGCGGGGCACCCCAGCAGGTTTACCTTTACCATCCCCGCAGTCGACGAAGTTGAGCACGTCGCACAGCAGGACTCGGCCCAATCCCAGCCTGCCCGCGACTCTCGAAGAGGACAGGCCCGGATTCTGGCGATCTTTGAAAACCCGGAGACAGGAAGATACATTCGCAACATCCTCCTACAAGCTGGCTTCATCGCGGTAGTGACGGGCGATCTCGATGAGGCAAAACGGCTAGTGGAGGACCAGAAGCCCCATGTTGTCCTACTGGAGCCGACGTTTGCCTGGGACGACGGGTTTGAGATGTTGGAGCGTATCGGCGGAATCACCGATGCACCGGTCATCTTCGTAGCTGGGCACGGATGGGACAAACAGATAGGCCGCGCCTTTGAGCTTGGCGCTTTCGACTACATTGCCAAGCCATTCACATCAACGGAGCTGCTGGCGAGAATCGACGTGGCCCTACGGAGGAGATCAGTTGCCAGCCGGGGAGAACCGTCTAGGCCCTATCTGAATGGCGACCTGGTCATCAACTATTCCGAACGCGAGGTGACCGTTTCCGGCCGTCCGGTTCATCTGACAGCAACCGAGTACAAACTGCTCGTCGAGCTCTCCGCGGCTGCCGGGCGCGTCTTGACCCACGAACAGCTGCTGAGACTGGTCTGGGGACCACTTTACTCCAGCGACTCGCGGATCGTGCGTACATACGTCAAGGAGCTGCGCTACAAGCTGGGCGACGATGCCGCCCGACCCACGTACATCTTCACCGAACCCGGAGTCGGCTACCGCATGTCAAAACCGTCTATGGGCTAGCAGCTCCCAAAGGGAGACGCCGCGACCGTCGGGATAGTGACCGACAGCGCTTCCGACATCGACGGGGGTACGGCCCAAGAGCTGGGCATTACCGTTGTTGCACAGAACGTCCACTTTGGCACGCTCTCCTTCGAGGATAACGTCGCCATCACGCCGGACAAATGCAATGAGCTGTTGGCCGCCGCCTCTGAGCCGCCCAGGACATCGCAGGAGTCGCCGGGCCGCTTCAAGGAAGTAGAGGACGAGCTGGGCCGGGACGCCGATGGGATCGTGTCCATCCACATCTCCTCCAAGATCAGAGGCGCCTGCAACTCGGCCCGACAGGGAGCCCTGGCAACGTCGGCGGGTTGCCCCGTGGAGGTGATCGACTCCGGCCAAGCCTCAATGGGCCTGGGGCTGGTTTTACTGGCTGCCGCGGAGGCGGCGTTCCGGGGAGCCGGCCAGTCTGAGGTCATTTCGACAGACACGGAACGCGTCTCACCGCGTTCCGTGTCTGTGTCTCGTTGAGACTCTGGAGTACCTCCACAAAGGCGGGCGGGTCGGCAAGGCACAAGCCCTGTTTGGCTCGGTGCTGAAGATCAAGCCGATGATCATCGTGCGGGACGGAGAGGTGCATCCGCTGGTCAAGGCCCGGACGTTCCCAAGGGCTTTGGCCAAGATGTAGGAGGCTGTGCGCGGGTTTGCCCCTCTCGAATTCCTGGCGGTAACGCACCGCTCCACTCCAGAAGTCGCCTCTGAGGTTGCTCACGGACTCAGGCGCTTCTGCCAGAGGGCGCGGAACCATACATCGCCCGCTTTGGCCCAGCGTTGGGGGTATCTGCCGGCCCCGGAGCGCTTGGAATTGCGCTAATCCAGGCAGAAGAGTAAGTCCTGGACCAGGAATCCATCAACAGATCCAGAAGCTCCCGCGCCTTGCAGGCCCTCCACACCTCTGGCCCCGCAGAATCCGGCAGCCGTCTGGCGCACTAAGCTTTGGCCGTTAAGTAGTCCTCTCCCAAGCAGAGGTTCTTGCGGTTGTCTCCTCTTGGCCTCTCACAACTTATCCTTCACAGGACTCTCACGCTGATTGCGCCGCAATCTCCACGGCATCCTCACACGCTTTCTGTAAATTGTTTCTTGGAGGAATAGTTTTCACTCGGTACAAATAGGGATGCTGCTATGACACTGAAGGCGTCATTAGTACCGCGGGGCAAGCAGCGCCCACCGACCTAGGGACATGCGTGACCGGTCTGGTGAACGCGGTGACCAGGGGCATGGCGCAACTAGTAACGCCTCACGATATTACATATATAGACTTAGCACTCCTCAGGCTATTTCTGGGAATTGAGGAGTGAACTACTACACAGCTGGCACAGGCGCTGCCTCTCGCACCGTCGAGCATAAGCCGCGCGGTGACGAAACTGGTGGACAAGCGCCTGATTCAGCGGCGCGCCTGTTCAGCGACCGGAGAATCGTCATTCTCACGTTGACCAAAGAGGGGATGGCGCTGACTCAGGACCTGCACCGGAGCGTCCAAGCATACGACACCGCGCTCTCCGAGGGTGTCAGCGCGCAGGAGATGGCGGTCTTTACCTCCGTCACTTCCAAGTGCATGGCAAACTACGCCTCCCTAGCGCAATCGAATCTTCCATAGCCAAAGACGACAGAAGGCCAAAGAACATATTGCTCAAGTACAGCACAAGCTCGGAACAAGAAGATCAGCAGCAAGCCGACCGATGGTCTGCGGGTAGATATTTTCGAGAATTCACTCGCGTCACAGTGGAAGGGCCCCAACTATGATTCGCTACCACACAGCGACTAGGCTTCTGCTCCTGGCAGTAGCCGTGGTCTTGGGTCTGACCTTGGCTATTGACGTCTTCCCGCCTCTGCCGACCCACGCCCAGGCGACCAACACCTCCACGATAACCATAGCGACCGACCAGGCCAGCGTCTACAAAGGCGGCCTGGCCGTATTCAGACTCACCCGGTACGGCGGCCAGAGCGGCCCCATCACCGTCCGGGTGAAGACCTGGGAACCCGACTACGAGGACACCTCTGGACAGAACGAGACTGAGCAGACCCATGACATCCAATTCAGCAGCGGCTCCAGGTTAGCCACGCTGCGTGTTCTCTCCTACATTGGCGCGCGGCTCGACGCCGGCGTTTTGGAGCTCAAGGCCCAGGTACTGCCTTCTACCGACGGCAGCTACCAGGTTGGCATCCAGGACACAGCCACCGTGGAAGTCTTGGACCTCCAGGGCACTGTTCCTCCCACCGGCCTTACTGCTATTGGGCTCTGGTCAGGTCAGGCATCTGTCACCGAGGGATGGCTAGCCCCCCTCACCTTCAGGGTGAATCGCTACGGCGAAACGTCGGAACCATTATCCGTTGGCGTAAAAATAGAAGACCCTCAGGGCGTCCTTCGCGGCAACCACTGGGACCCGCCTCCCCTGCTCCCCACCCAGGTGGAATTCGCGGCCGGTTCGGCCAGCGAAACGCTGTTGATTTCGGTCCCCGACGACCAACGCTACGTGCAAGGCGCATCGTTCAAGGTGGTTGTACTGCCTTCCACCGACTACCTCATTCGCGGAACCGGCGAAATCGGCTTCGAGCTGTCTGAGCAGGTTGATGTGCTGCAAAACGAGACGGCGCAGCAGCTGAAGCTCCATTTCGGCAAGGATGGCGTGAACGACACCGACGCAACCGAGGGAGACACGCTCAAGTTCGTCGTCAAGCGTCGTCAGCAGGACGCCAACACCGGGAAGACCGCGACTTTTGTCGTGCGGGTGGAGACCGACCGGGGCGGACCAGACAGGCTCCTGGGTGACTGGACGGAGGACACTTCCACGGGCCGCCTATTCAAGAACTTTCCCCTGAAGCTGACCGGAAGCGACACCGAGATAGGGCAGGAGATAGAGGTCATCGAAAACGGAGCCGTGGAGGACGACTGGAGCTACTGGGCGTCGATAAGGATCCTGGAAGATTGGGAGGGCAACACCCTCACCGGAGCCGAAGAGGCCGAGTACTGGACGGTGAAGCAGGGTTTTCGGGAGACGACGATCGATGTGGCCGACAGCGGGGGCGACACCGGCACGGTTACCATGACGACCGCCCAGACAGAGGTGTACGAGGGCGCAGCGGTCTTCTTTACCCTGACCCGCTCCGGTGGCCCGATGGGCGAAAGTATGACCGTCACGGTGAAAACAAGGGAGCGCAACCGTTCGTACCACGACTCAGCCCACAGAGGACTGCCCCACTACGTAACTTTCAAGCGGTGGCAAAGCACAGCCACCCTGCGCTACGTGGCATACGTGGACAATGAGATTGAGGAAGGGACCGACTCCTTGGAAGCGACTGTCACAGAGGTCGGCATGGGATACGAGATCGAGAATTCGACCGCCGTGGTGGTCGAGATCAACGACCCGCCAAGCAGCAGCGTCATTATCGATATATCCGCCAACTCAGATATTGTGGATGAGGGAGATGTTGCCATCTTCACCCTGGACCGCAGCGGGGATCTGTCTTCCGAAGTAACAGTGAACATCAGATACGAGGATAATTTCGAGGTGCTCAGGGGAAATCACTGGGACCCTCCGCCCGACTTACCCACGGCAGCAACCATTCCGGCCGGTGTGACCACATTCGACATAGCCATACCTGTCCCTGACGATCAGAGGGACTTGCCTGGGAATCCGAAGTGGTTCGGGTTGTATGTAGAGCCCTCTGACGATTACCTGCTGGGCGGCTTAGCCGTCGACAACACCTGGGACACCACGTCGGTTAGAGACAATGACACCGCTCAGGAGCTGGAGTTCTATTGGGGTTTTCTCGGAGAAGACGAAGACGAACCCGCCTGGGAGGACGGTCAGGCGTGGAGAACCTGCGTCACGGCCACTTCCTGCATACACGGACCCGCAGAGGGGATCTTCTACTACGAGGACGACCGGGACTTCGTCCCGTACTACAATCTTGATGAGCACTGGCCGACCCACTTCGGGGTCATCCGGCGCGCCGAGGACGTGGGGAAGACCGCGACCTTCGTCGTTCGGGTGGAGCACAACCGGGGCTGGGAGAGTCCCCGTCACGCCCACTGGCCCATCGATCCCGTAACCGGCAAGCACTACTTTGAGTTTCCCCTGACCCTGACCGGGAACCAAAGACAGCTGGTGGGACGGATTGAGATCCTCGACAACGGTATTCCGGACCCGAGGGGCTGGGAATACTCGGCCGAGATAAAGAGGGTGGAGGACGTCTCCGACGGCACCGTCCTGACCCGCAAACAGGAAGCCGAGTACTGGACGGTGCAGGAACAGCCGAACCGGCTCAGGAAGAACGTGATCAGACCCTTTGATCGGCGCTGGCCGTTCTACGATATTGAAAACCCCACGCCGGACCCCGTGATGGAGGGCCAGGAGGTAACATTCACGATCCTGCGATCCACCGGCAACTCCTTTGAGCCCGCCGAGTTTCAGGTGCGCACCTGGGAACCCAACCGGCGCGAGCCTGACGGCACCAACCCCAGTGAGCAGATCCACACGTTCACTCTGCCGGCTGTCCCCATGACCGACCTCCTCACCGCCCATGCGACAAACACCATTACATTCGCAGTCACCGCTACCGACGACACAGAGTATGAGGCCTCAGACTTTCTGCAAGTGAAGTTGCTGGATACTGTTCGCAGGATCGGATATTCCAATGACAGCGGAGAGGTCAGGATAGTAGATGACGACCAGCCGACCGTCAGCCTTTCGGTGAATTCCACCAGCGTCACGGAAGGGGATCCTGTTGCCTTCACCCTGACCCGGGGCGCCAACACGACGGGAGAGCTGATAGTGGGCGTTGCCGTTGACGACCCCGGCGGGTTCCTCCAGGGCAATGTCGCCTGGGAGGCTGTGGAAGTCCCTTCCAGCGTGGTATTCGCGCCCGGCGAAACCGTTAAGGAAATCAATCTAACCCCCCCGGACGACTGGCGGGACATACCCAACAGCACCCTGACCTTCACCGTGACGCAGGAGCCGGAGTTCGAGATGGTGGGCCCCGCCTCGTTGACCGTGCAGGTTGCGGACGACGACGTGGCGCCGCAGGTACAGATCAGCTTCAACCAGGCGGAGGTGGACGAGGGCAACGACCTCATCCTGGCCATCTCAAGGATCGGGGAGGACAAGAACCCGCTGGAGGTGGACCTCACGTTCGGTCCCGTGGACGACCAGCAGTACCAGGTCGTAGTCATGGAGACCGGGCAGTCGCTGCTGCACATCATCTACAACCATCCCGACGACAGCCGCAAGGGACCGGACGTGGTGTACGAGGCCACGCTGCTCCTGGGTCCCCCAGAGTTCTGGACGCCGACCGGACAGACGACGATCACCAGCGCCGTGCTGGACAACGACCCCTACCGGGTCGGCGTCGAGGCGCAGGCCCGGATTTATGACGAGGGGCAGGTCCTCTACTACCGGTACTTCCACGACGGGCATACCGCTGAGAACCTCTCGGTTAAACTCTGGCACTCCGAGACCGGCAATGCCGTGGGCGACTACTTTTTGGGGCAGAGCAACAAAACGATCCCCGCCGGGTACACCGGATACCGCCAGGGCTACGCGGCGGAAGCCAACGATGGCAGCGACGGCGACGCCGAGTTCACCATCGAAGTTCTGCCGAGCGAGTACTACGAGATAGACCCGAATCACGCCAGCGTCACCATCACGGTCCGGGACCGGGACCCGTTACCGGTGCTGGAGTTCCCAACCTCCGTCGAGTATGTCGGCGAGGGCGAGGGGAACGCTGAGATACCGGTGGACCTGACCAGCCTCCTGCCCGTTCTGCGGACCGTCACCGTGGACTACCAGGTCATTGAGGGGAATTACACGGACGGGACCGACATAACCGAGTCCTCCGGGACCCTGGAGTTCCCCGCGGGCACGACGCAGGTCATCATAGAGGCGCCGGTCATCCAGGACCTGATCGCCGAGAGCGACGAGCAGTTCACGGTGGTCCTGAGCAACCCGGTGAACGCCACTCTCCAGGATGGGCAGACGACGCTGAGCGCTGTGGTAATAATCAACGACGACGAACCCAGCGTCAGCATGGAGGCTGCTGCGGCGGCGGTGAACGAAGGCAGCGACGTGGTATTCAACCTCACCCGCAGTCGTAACACCTCAGACGAGCTAACCGTGCTGCTCCAGGTGATCGAGACCGCTCCCAAGAATGCTACCTCCCAGGTCGCGGCCACCTTTCCGGCGGGACAGGCCACCACGCAGCTGACCGTCTCCACGGAGGACGACCTGGTAAGTCTGGGCACATACACGGTTACCGCCCTGTTGGGGTCGCTCAACTCAAACGGACAGCCCCCGACCTACTCCATAGAGGGGCCGCTCACCGCAAGCGTAACCGTCCGGGACGATGACCTGCCCGAAGTGCGTATCATTTTGATTTCCTCCGGAAGGATCTTCGAGGGCGACCCGGTGGAATTCCTAATATCTCGCCCGTTTATTGGCCCCGAGCTCACCGTGAGCCTGGAATACAACCCTGCGGCCGCGTACACCACCGGGCTTATTCCAACCTCCATCACACTCCCGGCTGGAGCGTACTCGGTGAGGGTGACTATCCGGACCGAGGACGACAGCGTGGCCGAGGACACCGGCGAGCTCACCGTGACGGTGCTGGACGGCGTCGGGTACCGGCCTACATACCCTAGCACCTTCACCTTCCCGATATTCGACAACGACGGGCTCCTGCCCGCAGTGGGCGTGCATGCCGTAGAATCCTGGGTCGACGAGGGTGAGGACGTGGTCTTCACCGTAACCCGTTCGGGCTCCGCCCAGGATCCCCTAGACGCCAGGCTGAGGCTGTACCGGCTGAGGAGCCGCGTGACAGAGGCGGACCTGAGCGATCCCACCCTGGGCATCACCACTCCGAAGGAACTCATCTTCTTCGATGAGGAAGAGGTCACCGTGAGTTTCCCAGCGGGAACCGGGACATTCACGATCACCAAGTCCACCACAAACGACAATTTCAACTATGGCAACAGCACCTACCACGCAGTTGTGCTGGCCGGACCTAATGACGACTACAGGGCCTACTACGACCATAGGGAAACGGTGTGGGTGCAGGACGACGACCGTCCGACGGTGACGATCACCGCGCCAACCACAGAGGTATACGGGTATCCCCGTCGTTCGGACGACCTCGGGATGGCATTTGACAACCCGCTATTGGAACTTCCAGTTACCCTGACGCGCACTGGCGATACGTCCGGCCGCCTGATTATCTCAGGCTGGACACCTTTCACCACTTACAATCCAGCACCCGATCATGACGAACACGGTAGGCCACGTGACACTACCTTTTTTGGGCATATCCCACCGGGGGAGACGAGCTACGCGGCAACTCATCTTTTCCATAGCAATGTGAACGCCCTCGGACGGAGCTACCAAATCGTCCTTGCTGATCCCCATTACTGCCCGGACGATCCCGAGGAATGCGGATACGGCCCACAGTACACGGTGGGTACCCCGCAGGAGGCCACCATTCGGTCGTACAGCAATCTCATGGGAGTGCGTATCGAGGCTGACCAGACCACCGTGGCCGAAGGGGGGACCGCCACATTCACGCTGTACCGCCACGGCGGCAAGCCCGATGCCATGACCAGGCCCTTGCAGGTGAGGGTGGGGGTGACCCAGGAGGGAGACTACATCTCCGGCGCCATTCCCGAGACGGTCACCTTCCAGCCCGGGCAGGCCAGCGCCACCCTTAGCGTGCCCACAAGCAACGACGCCATGGACGAGCCGGACGGCGTCATCAACGCCAGTATCCTGAGTGCTGACAGCTTCGACGACGACGAATACGCCTACGAATTCGGCAAATATGTGGGAACTCCATGGGTGATCTACTCGGTAACCACGGCGGTGACGGACGACGACTACGTCCTTCCGGAGGTATCCGTCGCAGACGGAATCGCCAGTGAGGATGCCGGGACCATCGAATTTGCCGTGTCCCTCAACCGGGCCAACAACGAGGAGGCAGCTTCGGTGGACTGGGCCACCCAGGAGGACGGCACGACTGACACCGCCACCTCGGGAATCGACTTCACCGCTGCCAGCGGCACCCTGAACTTCGCCATTGGGGAGACGGAAAAGACCGTGACGGTCACGCTCCTCGATGACGATATGGACGAAAACCACGAGAATTTCAATGTCGTCCTAAGCAACCCGCAGAACGTCACCCTGGGGGACGCCACCGCCACCGGAACCATTCTGGACGAAGAGCTGGCTTCGGCAGTCATTTTTGCGTCCTCGCAACAGCAGGATGTTGTGGAGGGCGAGGACATTGTCCTAAGGATGCAGAGGCTGTTTCCCAGTGAGCCCGGACAGGTGGTGAACGTCGACGACCCCTGCTACGAAGGCAGCCCAAATTTGTGCTTCACCAGCAGCCCGGATGCCAACCAGACGAATGTTCCTCTAACCGTTAACGTCAGAGTCACCCAGGAGGGCACCGTGATTTCGGGCACAGCCCCAACCACGGTGACCTTCCAGCCTGGCTCCATATACGCATACCTCATCATTTCGACGGATGACGACGCTACCGTCGAGCCCGACGGGAAGATCAAGGCGGAAATCCTGAATGGGTCGGGCTACTCGCCCTTGTTTGTGGGATATACCCAGAGTCCCGACGAGTTCTTGCCCACTTCGCTTCGAACCGTCTACGACAACGACCTGACGTTCTCCGTGGGGGACGCAGCGGCCTCCGAGGACGCCGGTACCCTGGACTTCACGGTGAGCCTCAATGCGGCAGCCCCGGGGGACGTCTCAGTCGACGTGACCACGGTGGACGGCGACGCGACTTCCCACGACAACGTCACCGCCACCAGCCTGGGCCCGGACTTCACGGCCGGGACCCAGACCCTCACCTTCCTGAAGGGGGAACAGACCAAGACCCTCAGCGTCGCCCTGCTGGACGACTCGATACAGGAAAGAGCCGAGACGTTCACTGTCCAGCTCAGCAACAGCCCGGAGCACTCCATCCTGGCGGACGGCATTGGCGTCGGCGCCATCGTCGACGACGAGCGGCCCATGGTCGCGTCCGTGAGCCGGACGTACTCGATAGTGGATGAGGACAGGGCAGGTCCCGTGAGGTTCATAGTCGAGCTGAGCCATCCGGACACGGTCGCCAGTGAACGGCATGTTTCCGTGGGCTGGCAGGTTGCCGCCGGCACAGCCACCGAGGGCGAAGACTACCTGGCTGCAGGAGGAATGTACAATTTCCCTGTGGGAACGACAAGCGGCTTCCTGGATGTGACCCTGGAGGACGACAACCTGTTCGAGGAAGAGTTTGAGACCTTCGCCGTAGAGTTGATACAGCAGGGGACGAGACTGGCGGCCATATCAGCCACCGACGCGTCCTTCGAGGTCAGCATAAGGGACAACGAGACCCTGACAGCGGCCATAACCGCGGAATCAAAGTCGGTTGCCGAGGGTCAGTTGGCAATCTTCAGGGTGACCCTAACGGGTGGCCTTACTGCGGAAGCGACGAGCGTGCACGTCGAAGCGTTGGGAACCGCCGAGGCCGCGGAAGACTACGGCATTCCCTTCGGTTCGTTGTCCTTCCCGCCGGGAGACTCCACCGGCAGGACGGTAACGCTGGAAATCCCGGCAGGCCAGCCCTCCGGGACCATAACATACCCGATTCTGAACGACAGCGTGGAGGAAGATGACGAGACCCTGACGGTCGAGGTGTTCAGCGCCTCATCCGGCAAGAGGGCCGTTTCAGTTTCGCCGACCCAGTCCAGAGCATCGGCAACGATCCTGGACCAGGGGGCTCTGACCGTATCCATCGAGGGGGTCCCATCCGTCGACGAGGGTAACGCCGCCACCTTTACCGTCTATTTGTCCAAGACGATCAGTGAGGACATCTCCGTGGAGTGGTCAACGCGGCAGCCGGGGCAGCTGCTGACTGCGGCCGAGACCGCCGAGCCCGATATTGACTACCCGGCCAGCGCGGATACTGTGGTCATCCCCGCGGGCGACACCGCCGCCACGTTCACTGTCTCAACGACCGACGACACCCTGGCCGAGGGCGGCGAGACCTTCCGGGTGGCGCTGGAAGAGGCCCGCAGAGGGACCCAAATTGTGCCCCTGGGAGTGACCCAGGCCTTCACCACCATCGTCGACAACGACGCCGTCCCCGACGGACTCACGGTTTCGGCCACCCCCGTAAGGCTGACCGAAGACGCCGGGGCGACGGAAATTGCCGTGACCGTCACCCTGGACGGGACCACCCAGTTTACCGTCGACACGCCGGTGACAATCGAGTTCATCGACCGCCCGAATGTGAACCTCAACGCGACCCTCGGGGAGGACTACTCCGCCACCACGGCAAACGTGGTCATCCCCGCGGGTCAGTCGAGCGTGACTACCACCGTTACGCTAACCCCTATGGACGACAACATTGCTGAGGACAACGAGATCGCCCGGTTGACCGCCAAGTCGACGGCCCTCACGGGTTCCGATGCGCTGGGTATAGTGATAGAGGACAACGACATCGAGCCCGTCGAGGTGGTAATCACGGCAACCCCGGATGCCCTCGACGAGACCGCGGGACTCACGCCCCTTGACGTCACCGCATCGCTCGTTGGGCAGACGGCCCGCCAGGTGGTCACCGTGGTCACCGTGACAACCGGCAGCGGCACCGCCACCATGGGCGAGGACTTCGAGACCGCCTCCATAACCCTGACTGTCCCAGTCGGGGAGATGAGCGCTTCCGGCACACTCAACCTCACGGTGAATGACGACACGGCCCACGAGGGTGACGAGACGCTGGAGATCTCCGGCAATGCCCCTGGACTGATGGTCACCGAGGCCGAGGTGACCATTCGGGACGACGATACCGCCCCCACGAGCATCGGCCTCTCGGTGACCGCTTCACCGGTCACCGAGGGAGGCGGCGCCGTGAGACTGCCCGTCCGGGCAACCCTGCTGGGCGGGGCAACCCGGGCCCAGGACACCATCGTCAATGTCGCGGTGGTGGACCTGACGGCCACGGCGACGGACGACTACACCGCCGTCTGGGACACGCCGGCTCTCACCATCCCCGCAGGCCAGTTCAGCGCCAACACCACCCTGACCCTCACCCCGGTCCAGGACACGTTTGACGAGGGGGCGGAGACCGTCGCGGTTCGCGGCGAAAACCCCGACCCGGGGCTGCCGGTCAACGGAGTGCGGCTCACCATCGGAGACGACGACCCTGCGCCAACCACGGTCAGGCTGTCAGTCACCCCCGATTCCATTTACGAGGCCACCGGCGTGGGGTTCGTGGAAGTCACCGCGATCCTGGAGGGGACCAGCACCCTTCAGAAGGACCTCCAAATCAATGTCATCCTGGTCAGGCCGGACTCCAGGACTCTCACTATTGTAGGGACCTTGCTGGCGCCCCTGGTCATCACGGCCGGCGAGTCCTCGGGCACTTCCAGCATGCTCTATGCGGGTCTCAACGACGACGTAGATGACGAGGACGAGACTGTGGAAGTGCGTGGCGACTCCAGCAACCCGCACCTCCAGGTGGTGTCGGGCGAGGTGGTTGTCAAGGACGACGACACCGCGGGTGTGTCCATCTGGCCAAGTTCCCTAAGTGTCGAGGAGGGTAGGCGGCAGAACTACACCATTGAGCTGGACTCGGAGCCCACGTCCGACGTTACGGTCACGGTCGACCTGCCGGCCAATGCAGGTTTCACAGTGAACCCGGGCACAATAACCTTCACTCCCCAGACCTGGGGCCCGAAGTACGTATACGTGAGGGGCAACCAGGACGATGACGCAGCGGACGAAGCGCCGGCAACCATAGCACATACCGTCATCAGCTCCGACACACTGTACAGCGGGGCTACCGCGGGCAGTGTATCCGTGACGATCACGGACGACGACTTGCCGACCGTGACGGCCAACTTCGAGCAGGCGACGTACACCGTGGACCGAGGGCAGCAGCGTCACCGTCAAGGTCACGCTCAACGCCGACCCCGAGCGCACGGTGACCATCCCGATCACCAAGGCCAACCAGGGCGGGGCATCGGACAACGACTACTCCGGCGTGCCCGCCAACGTCGACTTCGCCTCGGGCGAGACGGAAGCGCTTCACGTTTAATGCCACCCAGGACCAGGTAGACGACGACGGCGAGAGAACGTGAAGCTGGGCTTCGGGGCCTTGCCCACGGGCGTGAGCGAGGGTACGACGAAAGAGGCGACCGTCTCCATCACCGACGACGACGTGCCGACCGTGACCGCCAACTTCGAGCAGGCGACCTACACCGTGGACGAGGGCAGCACCGTCACCGTCACAGTCACGCTCAACGCCGACCCCGAGCGCACCGTGACCATTCCGATCACCAAGGCCAACCAGGACGGGGCATCCAACGACTACTCCGGCGTGCCCGCCAATGTCACTTTCAACCGCGGCGACACGGAAGCAGAGATCACCTTCGCCGCCGCCGCCGATAGCGACAACGACGACGGCGAGAACGTGAAGCTGGGCTTCGGGGCCTTGCCCACGGATGTGAGCGAGGGTACGACGAAAGAGGCGACCGTCTCCATCACCGACGACGACGTGCCGACCGTGACCGCCAACTTCGAGCAGGCGACTACACCGTGGACGAGGGCAGCACCGTCACCGTCACCGTCACGCTCAACGCCGACCCCGAGCGCACCGTGACCATTCCGATCACCAAGGCCAACCAGGACGGGGCAACTTCCAACGACTACTCCGGCGTTCCCGCCAATGTCACAGAGAGAAGCGCTCACTTTCAACAGCGGCGACACGGAAGCAGCTCACCTTCGCCGCCGCCGCCGATAGCGACAACGACGACGGAGAGAACGTGAAGCTGGGCTTCGGGGCCTTGCCCACGGGCGTGAGCGAGGGTACGACGAAAGAGGCGACCGTCTCCATCACCGACGACGACGTGCCGACCGTGACCGCCAACTTCGAGCAGGCGCCTACACCGTGGACGAGGGCAGCACCGTCACCGTCACCGTCACGCTCAACGCCGACCCCGAGCGCACGGTGACCATTCCGATCACCAAGGCCAACCAGGACGGGGCAACTTCCGCAACGACTACTCCGGCGTGCCCGCCAATGTCACTTTCAACAGCGGCGACACGGAAGCAGCGATCACCTTCGCCGCCGCCGCCGACAACGAGAACGACGACGGAGAGAACGTGAAGCTGGGCTTCGGGGCCTTGCCCACGGGCGTGAGCGAGGGTACGACGAAAGAGGCGACCGTCTCCATCACCGACGACGACGTGCCGACCGTGACCGCCAACTTCGAGCAGGCGACCTACACCGTGGACGAGGGCAGCACCGTCACCGTCACCGTCACGCTCAACGCCGACCCCGAGCGCACGGTGACCATTCCGATCACCAAGGCCAACCAGGACGGGGCAACTTCCGCCGACTACTCCGGCGTTCCCGCCAATGTCACTTTCAACAGCGGCGACACGGAAGCAGAGATCACCTTCGCCGCCGCCGCCGATAGCGAGAACGACGACGGCGAGAACGTGAAGCTGGGCTTCGGGGCCTTGCCCACGGGCGTGAGCGAGGGTACGACGAAAGAGGCGACCGTCTCCATCACCGACGACGACGTGCCGACCGTGACCGCCAACTTCGCGCAGGCGACCTACACCGTGGACGAGGGCAGCACCGTCACCGTCAAGGTCACGCTCAACGCCGACCCCGAGCGCACCGTGACCATTCCCGATCACCAAGGCCAACCAGGACGGGGCATCGGACAACGACTACTCCGGCGTGCCCGCCAATGTCACTTTCAACAGCGGCGACACGGAAGCAGCGATCACCTTCGCCGCCGCCGCCGACAGCGACAACGACGACGGAGAGAACGTGAAGCTGGGCTTCGGGGCCTTGCCCACGGGCGTGAGCGAGGGTACGACGAAAGAGACGACCGTCTCCATCACCGACGACGACGTGCCGACCGTGACCGCCAACTTCGCGCAGGCGCCTACACCGTGGACGAGGGCAGCACCGTCACCGTCACCGTCACGCTCAACGCCGACCCCGAGCGCACCGTGACCATTCCGATCACCAAGGCCAACCAGGACGGGGCATCCAACAATGACTACTCCGGCGTGCCCGCCAATGTCACTTTCAACAGCGGCGACACGGAAGCAGCGATCACCTTCGCCGCCGCCGCCGACAACGAGAACGACGACAACGAGAACGTGAAGCTGGGCTTCGGGGCCTTGCCCACGGGCGTGAGCGAGGGTACGACGAAAGAGGCGACCGTCTCCATCACCGACGACGACGTGCCGACCGTGACCGCCAACTTCGCGCAGGCGACCTACACCGTGGACGAGGGCAGCACCGTCACCGTCACCGTCACGCTCAACGCCGACCCCGAGCGCACGGTGACCATCCCGATCACCAAGGCCAACCAGGACGGGGCATCCAACAATGACTACTCCGGCGTGCCCGCCAATGTCACTTTCAACAGCGGCGACACGGAAGCAGCGATCACCTTCGCCGCCGCCGCCGACAGCGAGAACGACGACGGAGAGAACGTGAAGCTGGGCTTCGGGGCCTTGCCCACGGGCGTGAGCGAGGGTACGACGAAAGAGGCGACCGTCTCCATCACCGACGACGACGTGCCGACCGTGACCGCCAACTTCGCGCAGGCGACCTACACCGTGGACGAGGGCAGCACCGTCACCGTCACGGTCACGCTCAACGCCGACCCCGAGCGCACGGTGACCATTCCGATCACCAAGGCCAACCAGGACGGGGCATCCAACAATGACTACTCCGGCGTGCCCGCCAATGTCACTTTCAACAGCGGCGACACGGAAGCAGCGATCACCTTCGCCGCCGCCGCCGACAAGAGACAACGACGACGGCGAGAACGTGAAGCTGGGCTTCGGGGCCTTGCCCACGGGCGTGAGCGAGGGTACGACGAAAGAGGCGACCGTCTCCATCACCGACGACGACGTGCCGACCGTGACCGCCAACTTCGAGCAGGCGACCTACACCGTGGGCAGCGAGGGCAGCACCGTCACCGTCACCGTCACGCTCAACGCCGACCCCGAGCGCACCGTGACCATTCCCTCGATCACCAAGGCCAACCAGGACGGGGCATCGAGGGTACAATGACTACTCCGGCGTGCCCGCCAATGTCACTTTCAACCGCGGCGACACGGAAGCAGCGATCACCTTCGCCGCCGCCGCCGACAGCGAGAACGACGACGGAGAGAACGTGAAGCTGGGCTTCGGGGCCTTGCCCACGGGCGTGAGCGAGGGTACGACGAAAGAGGCGACCGTCTCCATCACCGACGACGACGTGCCGACCGTGACCGCCAACTTCGCGCATGGCGACCTACACCGTGGACGAGGGCAGCACCGTCACCGTCACCGTCACGCTCAACGCCGAGCCCCGAGCGCACCGTGACCATTCCGATCACCAAGGCCAACCAGGACGGGGCATCCAACAACGACTACTCCGGCGTGCCCGCCAATGTCACTTTCAACAGCGGCAACACGGAAGCAGCGATCACCTTCGCCGCCGCCGCCGACAACGAGAACGACGACGGACGAGAACGTGAAGCTGGGCTTCGGGGCCTTGCCCACGGGCGTGAGCGAGGGTACGACGAAAGAGGCGACCGTCTCCATCACCGACGACGACGTGCCGACCGTGACCGCCAACTTCGAGCAGGCGACCTACACCGTGGACGAGGGCAGCACCGTCACCGTCACGGTCACGCTCAACGCCGACCCCGAGCGCACCGTGACCATTCCGATCACCAAGGCCAACCAGGACGGGGCATCCGACAACGACTACTCCGGCGTGCCCGCCAATGTCACTTTCAACAGCGGCGACACGGAAGCAGAGATCACCTTCGCCGCCGCCGCCGATAGCGACAACGACGACAAGAGAACGTGAAGCTGGGCTTCGGGGCCTTGCCCACGGATGTGAGCGAGGGTACGACGAAAGAGGCGACCGTCTCCATCACCGACGACGACGTGCCGACCGTGACCGCCAACTTCGAGCAGGCGACCTACACCGTGGACGAGGGCAGCAGCGTCACCGTCACCGTCACGCTCAACGCCGACCCCGAGCGCACCGTGACCATTCCCGATCACCAAGGCCAACCAGGACGGGGCATCCAACAACGACTACTCCGGCGTGCCCGCCAATGTCACTTTCAACAGCGGCGACACGGAAGCAGAATCACCTTCGCCGCCGCCGCCGACAACGAGAACGACGACAACGAGAACGTGAAGCTGGGCTTCGGGGCCTTGCCCACGGGCGTGAGCGAGGGTACGACGAAAGAGGCGACCGTCTCCATCACCGACGACGACGTGCCGACCGTGACCGCCAACTTCGAGCAGGCGACCTACACCGTGGACGAGGGCAGCACCGTCACCGTCAAGGTCACGCTCAACGCCGACCCCGAGCGCACGGTGACCATTCCGATCACCAAGGCCAACCAGGGCGGGGCATCGGACAACGACTACTCCGGCGTGCCCGCCAATGTCACTTTCAACAGCGGCGACACGGAAGCAGCGATCACCTTCGCCGCCGCCGCCGACAAGCGACAACGACGACGGGGAGAACGTGAAGCTGGGCTTCGGGGCCTTGCCCACGGGCGTGAGCGAGGGTACGACGAAAGAGGCGACCGTCTCCATCACCGACGACGACGTGCCGACCGTGACCGCCAACTTCGCGCAGGCGACCTACACCGTGGACGAGGGCAGCACCGTCACCGTCACCGTCACGCTCAACGCCGACCCCGAGCGCACGGTGACCATTCCGATCACCAAGGCCAACCAGGGCGGAGCATCGGACAACGACTACTCCGGCGTGCCCGCCAATGTCACTTTCAACAGCGGCGACACGGAAGCAGCGATCACCTTCGCCGCCGCCGCCGATAGCGACAACGACGACGGAGAGAACGTGAAGCTGGGCTTCGGGGCCTTGCCCACGGGCGTGAGCGAGGGTACGACGAAAGAGGCGACCGTCTCCATCACCGACGACGACGTGCCGACCGTGACCGCCAACTTCGAGCAGGCGACCTACACCGTGGACGAGGGCAGCACCGTCACCGTCACGGTCACGCTCAACGCCGACCCCGAGCGCACCGTGACCATTCCGATCACCAAGGCCAACCAGGGCGGGGCATCGGACAACGACTACTCCGGCGTGCCCGCCAACGTCGACTTCGCCTCGGCGACACGGAAAGCAGCTTCACGTTCGCCACCCGGACCAGGTAGACGACGACGGAGAGAACGTGAAGCTGGGCTTCGGGGCCTTGCCCACGAGCGGGGCCTTGCCCACGGGCGTGTCCGCGGGGAGCACTGACGAGAGGCGACGCTATTCCATCACCGACGACGACGTGCCGACCGTGACCGCCAACTTCGAGCAGGCGTGCCTACACCGTGGACGAGGGCAGCAGCGTCACCGTCACGGTCACGCTCAACGCCGACCCCGAGCGCACGGTGACCATTCCGATCACCAAGGCCAACCAGGACGGGGCATCGGACAACGACTACTCCGGCGTGCCCGCCAATGTCACTTTCAACAGCGGCGACACGGAAGCAGAGATCACCTTCGCCGCCGCCGCCGACAGCGACAACGACGACGGCGAGAACGTGAAGCTGGGCTTCGGGGCCTTGCCCACGGGCGTGAGCGAGGGTACGACGAAAGAGGCGACCGTCTCCATCACCGACGACGACGTGCCGACCGTGACCGCCAACTTCGCGCAGGCGACCTACACCGTGGACGAGGGCAGCAGCGTCACCGTCACGGTCACGCTCAACGCCGACCCCGAGCGCACGGTGACCATCCCGATCACCAAGGCCAACCAGGGCGGAGCATCGGACAACGACTACTCCGGCGTGCCCGCCAACGTCGAGTTCGCCTCTGGACAGACGGAGAAGCGCTTCACGTTTAATGCCACCCAGGACCAGGTAGACGACGACGGAGAGAACGTGAAGCTGGGCTTCGGGGCCTTGCCCACGGGCGTGAGCGAGGGTACGACGAAAGAGGCTACCGTCTCCATCACCGACGACGACACGGCTGGAATAACCATCACCCCGACGGTGCTGCCCGTAACCGAGGGCGGGACCGCCACCTACACGGTGGTGCTGGACAGCGAGCCTGCCGGGGACGTCACGGTGACGGTCGATGACCCTACGGACAACACCGACGTAACCACAGATCCAGCCAGCCTGACCTTCACGACGACGGACTGGGACGTCCCCCAGACGGTAACGGTCAGCGCCGCCCAGGATGAGGATGCGGCTGACGAGACGGCCACCATCGGTCACACTGTAGTCTCCGATTACACCGACTACAGTGGCATCGGCGCCAGCTCCCTGGCGGTAGCGGTGACCGACGACGAAGTCGCCGCCAGCTTTGCAACATCCACCTACACTGTCAGTGAAGGAAGCTCCGTCATTGTGAAGGTGACGCTGAGCAATACGCCAGGCCAGGAGACGGTCATACCTGTGACTAGGGCGAATGAGGGTGGAGCGAGCGATTCCGACTACTCCGGCATTCCGGCCAGCCTGACCTTCGGCAGCAACGATACCGAGAGAACATTCGAATTCTTCGCAAAGGCCGACGCACTGAGCGACAGCGGGGAGCGCGTCAGGGTTACCTTCGGAATGCTCCCCACTGGGGTTATCCCCGGCAGCTCTACTGAAGCCGTGATCAGCATCACGGACGTGTCCTTCCAGGGCGCCCTGACGGTTGAGTTCCGTAACGGATCCCAGGTCGTCTCGGAGGGTGCCACGACGACCGTTACGGTGTGAGCGCTGAGCAATGCCCCTGGCAGCGACGTCACCATACCACTGACGAGTACTGGACAGGAGGGGGCGGCAGACTCCGACTACTCAGGGGTACCTGAACACTTGACCTTTACCGGCGCCGATAGAGAGAAATCCTTCACCTTCACCGCTGCGGCGGACAGCGACAACGACGACGGGGAAAGCGTGAAGATTGGTTTCGGGGACTTGCCCGCGGGTGTGTCCGCGGGGAGCACTGACGAGACGACGCTATTCATCATGGACGACGACGTGCCGACCGTGACCGCCAACTTCGCGCATAGCGCCTACACCGTGGACGAGGGCAGCACCGTCACCGTCAAGGTCACGCTCAACGCCGACCCCGAGCGCACGGTGACCATTCCGATCACCAAGGCCAACCAGGACGGGGCATCCAACAATGACTACTCCGGCGTGCCCGCCAATGTCACTTTCAACAGCGGCGACACGGAAGCAGAGATCACCTTCGCCGCCGCCGCCGACAGCGACAACGACGACGGCGAGAGCGTGAAGCTGGGCTTCGGGGCCTTGCCCACGGGCGTGAGCGAGGGTACGACGAAAGACGAGGCGCACCGTGACCATTCCGATCACCGGACAACGCTTCGAGCGACGAGGGCAGCGCGTTTACGACACGGTGAAGGTGAAGCTGGGCTTCGGGGCCCTGCCCACGGGCGTGAGCGAGGGTACGACGACGCGGTCGAGACCGTCTCCATCACCGAGCGCACGGTGACCATTCCGATCACCAAGGCCAACCAGGTCGGAGCATCGGACAACGACTACTCCGGCGTGCCCGCCAATGTCACTTTCGACACGGAAGCAGCGATCACCTTCGCCGCCGCCGCCGACCTACACTGGTTCGGGGCCTTGCCCACGAGCGAGGGTACGACGAAAGAGGCGACCGTCTCCATCACCGCGACGACGTGCCGACCGTGACCGTTCAAGGTCACGGTGGTGAGCTCAACGCCGACCCCGAGCGCACGGTGACCATCCCGATCACCAAGGCCAACCAGGACGGGGCATCCAACACGACTACTCCGGCGTTCCCGCCAATGTCACTTTCAACAGCGGCGACACGGAAGCAGCGATCACCTTCGCCGCCGCCGCCGACAACGAGAACGACGACAACGAGAACGTGAAGCTGGGCTTCGGGGCCTTGCCCACGGGCGTGAGCGAGGGTACGACGAAAGAGGCGACCGTCTCCATCACCGACGACGACGTGCCGACCGTGACCGCCAACTTCGAGCAGCGACCTACACCGTGGACGAGGGCAGCACCGTCACCGTCAAGGTCACGCTCAACGCCGACCCCGAGCGCACGGTGACCATTCCGATCACCAAGGCCAACCAGGACGGGGCATCCAACGACTACTCCGGCGTGCCCGCCAATGTCACTTTCAACAGCGGCGACACGGAAGCAGAGATCACCTTCGCCGCCGCCGCCGACGCGACAACGACGACGGCGAGAACGTGAAGCTGGGCTTCGGGGCCTTGCCCACGGGCGTGAGCGAGGGTACGACGAAAGAGGCGACCGTCTCCATCACCGACGACGACGTGCCGACCGTGACCGCCAACTTCGAGCAGGCGACCTACACCGTGGACGAGGGCAGCACCGTCACCGTCAAGGTCACGCTCAACGCCGACCCCGAGCGCACGTGACCATTCCGATCACCAAGGCCAACCAGGACGGGGCATCCAACAATGACTACTCCGGCGTGCCCGCCAATGTCACTTTCAACAGCGGCGACACGGAAGCAGAAGATCACCACGTTTAATGCCACCCAGGACCAGGCCGACGACGGAGAGAACGTGAAGCTGGGCTTCGACAGCGACGAGAACCAATGACTACTCCGGCGTGCCCGCCAGCGTCGAACAGCTGAGCAGCTTCGGGGCCTTAGCGACCACGGAAGCTGACGAAAGAGGCGACCGTCTCCATCACCGACGACGACGTGCCGACCGTGACCGCCAACTTCGAGCAGCGCCTACACCGTGGACGAGGGCAGCACCGTCACCGTCACCGTCACGCTCAACGCCGACCCCGAGCGCACGGTGACCATCCCGATCACCAAGGCCAACAAGGACGGGGCATCCGGACAACGACTACTCCGGCGTTCCCGCCAATGTCACTTTCAACAGCGGCGACACGGAAGCAGCGATCACCTTCGCCGCCGCCGCCGACAGCGACAACGACGACGGAGAGAACGTGAAGCTGGGCTTCGGGGCCTTGCCCACGGGCGTGAGCGAGGGTACGACGAAAGAGGCGACCGTCTCCATCACCGACGACGACGTGCCGACCGTGACCGCCAACTTCGAGCAGGCGACCTACACCGTGGACGAGGGCAGCACCGTCACCGTCAAGGTCACGCTCAACGCCGAGCCCGAGCGCACGGTGACCATCCCGATCACCAAGGCCAACCAGGGCGGGGCATCGGACAACGACTACTCCGGCGTGCCCGCCAATGTCACTTTCAACAGCGGCGACACGGAAGCAGCGATCACCTTCGCCGCCGTCTCCGATAGCGACAACGACGACGGAGAGAACGTGAAGCTGGGCTTCGGGGCCTTGCCCACGGGCGTGAGCGAGGGTACGACGAAAGAGGCGACCGTCTCCATCACCGACGACGACGTGCCGACCGTGACCGCCAACTTCGCGCAGGCGACCTACATCGTGGACGAGGGCAGCACCGTCACCGTCAAGGTCACGCTCAACGCCGACCCCGAGCGCACGGTGACCATCCCGATCACCAAGGCCAACCAGGGCGGGGCATCGGACAACGACTACTCCGGCGTGCCCGCCAATGTCACTTTCAACAGCGGCGACACGGAAGCAGCGATCACCTTCGCCGCCGCCGCCGATAGCGACAACGACGACGGAGAGAACGTGAAGCTGGGCTTCGGGGCCTTGCCCACGGATGTGAGCGCCGGGACCATTAGCGAGACGACCGTCTCCATCACCGACGACGACGTGCCGTCCGTGACCGCCAACTTCGAGCAGGCGACCTACACCGTCAGTGAGGGTGGTACGGTGGATGTGACAGTCACCCTGAGCGAGGACCCCGAGCAGTCCGTCACCATTCCTTTGAGCACGGCCAACCAGGGAGGGGCCTCGGACTCTGACTACACCGGAGTGCCCGCCAGCGTTACGTTCTCCTCGGGCGAGACGGAGAAGACCTTCATTTTCAGGGCTGTCGAAGACAATTTGGAGGACGGGGGTGAGAGCGTGAAGCTCTCCTTCGGGATTCTGCCCGACAGGGTTAGCGCAGGGACCACCGATGAGGCCACGGTCAGTATCAGCAATAGCATTGCGCAGAACTCCCTGACCGTCGCCTTCGATTTTTCAGTGCAAGAGTTGTCTGAAGGCCGCATGACCACCGTGACAGTGAGGCTGAACATAGCCCCAGGAAGCGATGTGACGATACCGCTGACCAAGACTGAGCAGGGCGGAGCGTCGAGCGCTGACTATTCCGGCGTTCCAGACAGCGTCGAGTTCACCTCTGAAGAGACGGCGCAGACCTTTGACTTCATGGCGACACAGGACGACGTCGACGACGACGGCAAGAGCGTGAAGCTCGGTTTCGGGAAATTGCCCGGCGGGGTGACCGTCGGGGACACCGCCGAAACCATCGTCTCCATCACCGACGACGACACGGCCGATCTGGTGGTGTCGCCGTCGTCCCTGGACATTGGCGAGGCGGGCTCTGGGACCTTCACGGTCAAGCTGGCCACCCAGCCGAGCCTGGCGGTAACGGTGTCGGTGACCTCGGGGGATACCGGAGCGGCCACGGTTTCTCAGGCGTCCCTGAGTTTCAGCGCCGCCACGTGGAACGACGCGCAGACCGTAACCGTCTCCGGTGTGAATGACGCCGACACTTCCGACGAGAGCTTGAGCGTAACGCTGGAAGCCGGTTCCACAGACGTTGACTACAGCTCCAAGACCGCCTCCGTCTCCGTAACCATTACCGACGACGACGCCGTGATGGAAGTCAGCTTCGAAAGTTCTGACTACTCGGTGAACGAGGGGCACGGGGTCGAAGTGATGGTCAAGCTGGACCCTGCGCCGGACCATCAGATGGACATCCAACTTCAGAAGACCAACATGAACGGCACCAGCGATGGCGACTACCACGGCATCCCGTCCATGCTGACCTTCGAAAGAGGCGAGACAGAAAAGAGGTTCACCTTCTTCGCAGAATCCGACAATGAAAGCGACGATGGCGAAACCGTGATGATGAGTTTCGCGGCGCTGCCCGCAATGGTGCAGAAGGGCGACCCCTCCGAGTCCATAGTGACACTGCGGGACAACGGCAGCCACTCCCAAGACGGCATCACGTGTATAGACAACAACCGCGCCGCCATCGTTACCGTGCTGTCCGAACGCGGTATGATCGGCAGCCCCGGCGAGATCAACACCTGGGTCATACCAGAAGTGGACCCCTATAGGACCTACCTGGTGGAGATCCTGGGAGCCGACTCCAACGTGGATCTCTGGGGCCAAAACGTCGGCGGCGGCAGCTTGACCCTAGCGGACCCGCACCCGGTCTCCCTCTATCATGAGGACTGGGAAGGGGCCGTCGGAACGTCGGGATTCAACCTGGGGGCCAGCGACGGGGGCACCGGCCACAACGCCCGGTTCATCTTCATCTTCAGCGGGTTCGGCGACTATGTTCTGAAGGTCGAGTCGGGCGACGAGAACGGGACCGGGACCGGCTCCTACCAGGTGCTGGTCCGCTACAGCAACTACTGCATCGTAAGAGACGACGGCAGCATATTATTCCCCTGGGAAGGCGGACCCGAGGGATACGCCTTTGACATCCCGGGCAACACTTCCACTACAGACGGTGTGTACGGCTCAGACAGCGCCAGGGGCCTGTTCGACCAACCAGGCGGCGCCACGCTCCTGGGCGACAACTGGGACGATGCGCCGGACGAGGACTGGTTCCGGCTCGACCTCAAGGCGAATATCGAATACGAGGTCTACCTGGAAGCCGATCCTGATGTTCCCGTGACACATCGGCTGACGAGGCCCCGGATCGTCGGCATCTACGACACAGACGGAGTCGAGGTCCACGAGGGGGCTGCCGGGAGTGGCAACGACACGTCGGTCAGCCTGACCTTTGCAACGACCAACGCCGGCCGCTACTATCTGGCAGTTGGCTCCAACCCCGGCGACCGGACGGGCCTGTACTACTTCTACGTGAAGAAGACGGGGACTGTCAACGCCGGCCAGGCGGCAACCAACAACTCCCCGACCGGCGGGCCCGGCATCACCGGTTTGCCCAGAGCCGGCGAGGCGCTGACCGCGACCACATCCGGGATCGACGACGCCGACGGCCTCGAAAACGCCAGCTTCAGCTACCAGTGGGTCCGACACGACCTGGCGACCGGCGCCGATACCGACATCCCGGGAGAGACCGGCTCCACATACACGGTAACGCGGGAGGACCGAGACCGCGCCATCAAGGTCAGGGTCGACTTCACCGACGACGGCGGCAACCATGAAACGCTGACCAGCTTTGCTCTCCTGATTTTGCCGCCGGTCAACTCACCGGCCACGGGAGCACCCGTCGTCAACGGCTCGGTCCGAGTCGGCGAGACGCTGACCGTGGATACCTCCGCCGTCTCAGACGACGACGGAATGACCAACGCGGCCTTCACATACCAATGGATCAGGAGCGAAGGGGCCACTGTCACGGATATAGAGAACGAGACAAGCGCCAGCTACACCCTGGTTGACGCTGACGTGGGCAACACCATAAGGGCGAGGGTGTCGTTCACCGACGACGCCGGCAATCCGGAGACGCTCACCAGCCAAGCTACGGCCGCGGTGACGGGAGGGGAAAGGGCAGAGGAGCCGGAACCAGTGCAGGAAACAGAAGAGGGCACGCAAGCTCATGAACCGCCAGAGCCTCCCCAGAACCTGACGGCAACAGTGAATCCCGATGGCTCGGTAACTCTGAACTGGGACGCTCCGGATGATGATTCGGTCACCGGCTACCAGATACTCCGCCGCCGGCCGCGAGAGGGTGAAAAGACCCTGTTGGTGTATGTGGATGACACAGGCAGCACCGCCACCAGCTACACCGATAGCAACTTGACTGCCGGCACTCGGCACGTGTACCGGGTGAAGGCTATCAATGACGCCGGACTAAGCATGAGGTCCAATTTCGCCCGGGTCGAGGTTCCGGGTAACCCGTAAGTCCTTATTTCCAAACAAAGGCTGCAATAGAGAGTCCCTATCGTTGGCTAGCCAGCAGCGAACGACAAGAGTAGAGTCGGGCGTCATGACAACCGGTGGGAGAAGGACAATTCAGCGGAGCGTAGCCATTGTCGGCGGAGGAGTTTCAGGGGTGGGGGCCGCATGGGCGCTGCATCATCACCCGGACCGATTTGATTTTCGGCTGTTCGAGGCCCAGGACCATATTGGCGGAAACGCGATTACAGCCGACATGCCGCAGGACGACGGGAATTCAATTCCTTTCGACATTGCCGTCGCCCGGTGTATTCCGTCGGTATAGCAGCACATCCTGTTGTTGACGAAGAAGTTCGGCATCGAGTTGATCGATACCAAGTTCAGCGACATCTTAGGCACGGATATGTTCGAGGCCACCGCAGAGGGCAACTGGGCGACTACGGAGGACGTGCGCGTTTGGGTGGTCAGCGACGGTGGGATGACGTTCGGCTCGGGCTGGCATAGCGGTTACGACGAAGGCAACTGACGCCGCGTAAGCCCCCGTCACGCCAATAGAGGGCAACAAAAAAAGCCCGCACACATGGACACGCTTCCGGCCTGAAACGCAAAAAGGGCTGCATACATGGGCAGCCAGGGGGAGGACACCACATCTCGGTGTCCTCCCCCTTTACGTAGGGACCTAGCGTCCCGCGCCGACCGGCCAGGGTCCGGCCCCTAGAACAGCCGCAGCGTCTCGGGTTGCTGTTGGTCAGCCCCTCCCTCGGCGGCCCCGGTTTGCGCAGCCGCCTGCCCACGCCGGGTCTGACGCCTGGCCGGGGGAGCGGGTCTTTCGTGCGCCGGATACTTGGGTTCGTCTTCCCACTTGGCTCTCGCCCGTTCGACCACCGCCAGGGCCTCCTGGGTCAGCTCCGATAGGTCGTGGTCGTCGAAGGACTCGATGTGCGGGTCCGACGCGGGCCGCTGCACGCCGATGGTGGCCCTGCCGCCCCTGATGGACATGACCACCTTCAGGTCCTCCGGCGCACCGGCCTGCTCAAGTGCGAGACCTGCGGCAAGGCGCTCACCGCTGCCGAGGCCAAGAGCGGCAAGTACACCTACTACGTCTGCCACTCCCTCCTCAAGCGGGGCAGCGGGACCTGCAAGACCCCCAGGCTCAACGCCAAGACCTTCGAGAAGCTCATCGTCGATGAGATTCGGGCCAACATCCTCACCGAGTCCAATATCCGCGACCTGGTGAAGCTGCTGGACGAGGAGATGGACGGGGTGGCCAGCGAGCAGCGGGAGCGGCTGGAGACCATCGAGGAGGAGCTTGAGGAGGTCAAGCGGCGGCTGGGCCGCATCTGGCAGGTCATCGAGACCACCGACATCGAGATGGCCGACGCCTCCGAGCGCATCAAGGAGCACCGGGATCGCAAGGAGAAGCTGGAGATCGCCGCAGAGGAGGCGAGAAAGCTGCTCTCGGACCGGCGTCTTCCTGGACAGCGCCGACACCATCGCCACCTTCGCCGAGGACATTCCTGACCAGCGAGCTGACTCAGACGCGTTCGTCCGCTCCTTCGTCAAGGAGATCAGGTCCCCGGCAAGGCCGCAATTGTCTACTCCATACCCACGCCGGACCTCCCATCGCGCCGCAGAGGTCGCCCTAAACGGGCGAGTGCAGTTCGGTACGTCATGGTGGGGGCGAAGGGACTCGAACCCTTACGGCCTTGCGGCCAACGGATTTTAAGTCCGTTTACTTCACCTCTACTTCACCCCGCCTAGTTCTCAATTCATTGGACACACTGGCCGCCCGATTCAGCGGCAGGCTGTCACCCTGGCAACCCCTTAGCCAACATGAACCGCAACACAAAGGAAATCCTGTGCCCCTTATAGGGCTACGGCCAAATCAAAGGTGTGGTCGCTTGCAGGAGCATCCCAATCATACACCGACGGCGCGACGGGGGTGACCATCCCCGGACTCACCACTTTCGGCAGTGTAGGCCTCGCTCCAGTGGCCACTAAGCATCCGCACCGGGTCCTTCGCCAGACAAGGACGGCGAAGTATGCATTAGCGAGGTCAAGCCCCGAGCCCCATCAGCAGAGGACCGATTTGCCACGGCGAACCAGCAGGGAATGGACATCTCCTCCGGGTGAACGAGGAAGGTTCTCTCTGTCCATACAATAATTGCCAATGCTACGGGCCATGGTGGCGGCGCCAGGGATCGGGCCAAGGTCTCGTCGGAGCGATTAGCTTGAATGGTGGCCCAGCCGTGCCGCAGCATTATGGCATGTCGGAACCTACTGCGTCACGCCCGGCGGGCAGCGACGTTCCATGGACACTCTACCACAGCCTAGCAGGGGGAGCTTCGCATGATGCGGTAGAGCTGGGATGACAGCCCTTCTTTCGGTGTGCCGTTGACGCCGTGCGCCCTAAGTCAGATGAGCGAGTTGTCGGGACCTGTTCGGTCGAGTACAAGGTTGAACATGGTTGGGCCAGTGGGCGAAGCTTAAGGACTCTTCACCCTTACCGCGTCTTCGCCTAAAATGGCTCGGTATGCGGAGTTGATTTATCCAATAAGTTAGCCTCGATGTTGATTCGGGTGGCCGTGTTCACTAAACCATTGAATCTTTCTCTAAGGAATTCCTTGTCAGCCTGACCAAACGTGCCGATTGTAATGGCCAGCATAGTCGTCCTTTTAACTTCCCAAGAAAATAGTCTATGCCCTCTTGAGTGCTGTAAAACCATTCCTTATCCTCTGTTCTTTGGCTGACGTCGGCGGATGCAGGTCCCCTCACCAAGCCCCCGAATTGCTCTATCTCCTTCATTCGGGTAAACTACGAGCGAATAGCTCCCGTGTAACAGAGTGCTTGCTTGGAACATCCCGCGTATCCACCTTCCCCGGCGATTATACTTCCAACATGAACCGGAACACGAAGGGACTTGGTTTTGTTCGGTTGAGTGGGGGCGAAGGGACTCGAACCCTTACGGCCTTGCGGCCAACGGATTTTAAGTCCGTCGTGTCTGCCATTCCACCACGCCCCCGTGATGCCTTTGTCATCCTACGCTGCGTAGCAACAGGTGGGTTTTGGGCCCACCGTTCCTGCCTGTCGCAAGGATGTCTGACATTCCGCCACCGCGGCGGTGTGCTTGCAGCCCAACAAACTAAGTAAGGACTCCGAACAGATTGTCCAGAGTCCTTACTACTTAGCCCTTGGCTGCACTTGTGTTGTTGGAGGCGACGAGCGGATTCGAACCGCTGATAGGGGTTTTGCAGACCCCCGCCTTAACCACTTGGCCACGTCGCCATGGAGCGGAAGACGAGATTCGAACTCGCGACCCTCTCCTTGGCAAGGAGATGCTCTACCACTGAGCCACTTCCGCGTCAGTTAGACGGCTAGTGCAGCCTGGGTGCATTGGAGCACATGGTGCCGAGAAGGAGATTTGAACTCCTACGGGCTTTCGCCCACTGCCCCCTCAAGACAGCGTGTCTACCTATTCCACCACCTCGGCTCGACTTGCAAGCCCCTACCCGCCTCTATTTGCTGGAAATTGGCAGGAGTGGAGGGACTCGAACCCCCGACCCGCGGTTTTGGAGACCGCTGCTCTCCCAAACTGAGCTACACTCCTCCACCGCCAAAGCTACTGGCTGCGCGCAGGCACGCCTACCGCAGCCAGACGCTCGTGCATTATAGCAAAGGGCTCCTTAGAGGGTCAACGCTGCCCAGCTTGCAACAATTCGGTAGCGTGCTCTGTATATCCTTAGCAGAGGGGCGGTCTGAGGGCAGCTTCCTTGCGGACGCAATAGTGCTCTGCTAGACTGAGGCACAGAAAAATAACCCTTCTCGCGGGATTAACTGAGTTCGGAGGCGTTGATGAAGCCGTTTGCGATACTTATAGCGCTGCTCACCATCGTGCTTACTACAGCTTGCGGTGGCGCATCCTCATCAGATAGTAGCTCCGGCAGTTCCGGAGGCGTCCTCACCGTATTCGGCAGCGACCCTCCTACCCTCGATCCCGCGGTGATGGGTGATACCAGCTCGGCAGAGTATGTGGTAGAGATTTTCAGCGGTCTCGCTACCCTCAATCAGCAGCTTCAGATTGTCCCCGACATAGCTGAGTCTTGGACGATTAGCCAGGACGGCAAGACCTATACGTTTAAGATACGCAACGGCGTTACATTCCACGACGGAAAAGCTGTCACCGCCAACGACTTCAAGTTTAGCTTGGAACGCGCAGCGGACCCCAAAACCCAGTCACCCGTTGCAGACACCTACCTGGGAGATATTAGCGGCGTGCGGGAGAAGCTGGCAGGCAACGCTTCCACGATTACCGGCGTCAAAGCGGTGGATGATACTACTTTAGAACTCAAGCTAGACGAGGCGCGCTTCTATTTTCTGGCGAAGATGACCTATCCCACCTCCTTTGTTGTGGACAAGGAGAACGTGGAGTCCGGCAAGAGTTGGATGGACACGCCAAACGGCACCGGCCCCTTCAAGCTCAAAGAGTGGAGCAAGGGCACGCGTATTGTGCTAGAGCGCAATCCCGATTTCTATGACGAGCCTGCCAAGCTGGATGAAGTCAATTTCCTCCTTGCTGGCGGCAGCGGCATGACCATGTACGAGAACGATGAAGTAGATATCACCGGCGTTGGCCTTAGTGATATAGATCGCATTAAAGACCCCAGCAATCCCCTCAACAAGGAGTTTGTGATTGCGCCACAGCTGAGCATTTGGTATGTGGGCTTTAACAGCAAGATTCCTCCCTTTGATGATGTAAAAGTGCGGCAGGCGTTTACCCACGCTGTTAATAAAGACCAGATCATTGCGGTCATCTTGAAAGACTTGGTGGAACGCGGTGATGGCGTCCTCCCGCCCGGAATGCCCGGATTCAACCCCAGCCTACGCGGCCTCAACTACGACGCGGAGAAAGCAAAGCAACTCTTAGCGGAGTCCAAGTACGGTGGCAACCTCCCCGAGATCACCTTCACTATTCCCAGCAGCTCCACTACCGTCGACCCCATCACGGAAGCCATCATTGAAATGTGGCGCGTGAACCTTGGCGTCGAGGTAAAAATCCAGCAGGTAGAGTGGGCCCAATTCCTTGGAGACATTAAGCGTAATCCTGCGGCTGGCAAAGAGAACAAGTTCCAGCTCTTTGAGCTCGGTTGGTCAGCAGACTACCCGGACCCCCAGGACTTCATAGACATTCTGTTTTACTCCAAGAGCTTGGACAATAACGGCGCTTACGCTAACGCACAGGTGGATAATCTCATCGAACAGGCTAGAGTAGAGAGCAACATTGAGCAGCGTTTCAAGTTCTACCAGGAGGCGGAGCAGATCATTGTGGATGATGCCGGCTGGCTGCCGCTCTATCACGGTAAAAGCTACCAGTTGGTCAAGTCCAAAGTGAAGGGATATATACCGCCGCCAATGATTATCCCGATCTACCGGTTCATTTACATAGATGAGAGCAGCTAGCACGCTGTAGGGTCCAAGGCGTATGGCGGCGTACATTCTTAGACGCCTCTTGTGGCTACCAGTAGTCTTACTGGTTGTTAGCTTCGTGACCTTTACGCTTGGCCACTTTGGCCCAGGTGATCCTATCCAAGTGCTCATGGGGCAAAAAAACAACCCGGAGGTAGTGGAGCGGATTCGCAAAGAGCGCGGCCTTGACCGGCCCTTCCTACAACAATACGTAAGCTACATTATTGGCGACCCGGTAGAGCAGCGTCCCAACGCCTCGTTGCCGGAACAAGCCTTCAACTACCTCGTTGGCGAGCGTAACCCTGATCGCAGAGGCATCATCCGCGGCGACTTCGGTGAAAGCTACAAGTACACTGGCCAGCCCGTCGGCGAGCTCATTGGTGGCCGCGTTTGGGTTTCCGTGCAGCTTGGCATCTTAGCCACCACCGCTGGCGTATCCATAGGAATGTTTTTTGGGTTACTGGCAGCCTTGAGCCAAGGCAAGCGGATTGACCCGGTCCTTGTCTCCAGCGCGCTCTTCCTTAGCTCCCTCCCCGTCTTTATCGTGCAGCCGTTACTTGCTTTTGTGCTCTCGAGACAGCTGCATCTCCTGCCTTCTGCGGGCTGGGACTCCGGCCCTTTAGGGCTGGGCATTTTTAGTCCCACGATCATCATGCCGGTGTTCGTTATGAGCCTAGGGCCCATTGGCGGTATCACCCGGCTCATGCGCTCTAGCACGCTGGAAGTAGTGAACATGGACTACGTGCGCACTGCGCGATCTAAGGGACTGCAAGAGTCTTCCGTACGGCTCCACCACATCACTCGCAACTCGGTGCTCCCCATCTTTACCGTAGTGGGTCTCTCCCTCGCCTCTCTAGTTGAGGGCGGATTCATTACGGAAACCCTCTTCGGTATCCCAGGCGTGGGCCGCCTAGCGGTAGAATCCTTCTTTGCGAGGGATTATCCGGTCATCATGGCGCTGACTTTACTGGTAGCCGCCGCGTACGTTTTCGCCAACCTGCTGGTGGATATCGGCTACACGTATCTTGATCCGCGCATCCGTCTCACTTGACGGATAGCAATCCGAACTAACCTATGGCACAACAAAGCGGAGTTGCAGGCATAGCAGCAGAGGCGCGCGCGCGGGCCGCCTCTGGTAAGAGCCTCTGGGCCTTGGGATGGGAGCGCTTCCGCCGTAAGAAGCTCGCGCTTATCTCCTTGGCGCTGATCAGCCTCTTCTACTTGGGAGGCATCTTTGCGCCTGTGCTTGCCCCCCATAGCTACAGTACACAGGACCTAGAGCGCTCCTTTCAACCCGCGTGGGTGGCGCAACCACTTTGTGCCGTCATCAACGTCTTCAACGCAAAGAAAATAACCCCGCGAGTACAACCGAGCCTAGAATACCCACTGGGCGCGGACCGTCTTGGCCGTGACCTTCTGAGCCGCATCCTCTGGGGTATGCGCACCTCTGTCATCGTTTCCTTGGCCGCTATCCTAACCGGCAGCATCTTCCTTGGCGTCACTCTGGGCGCGATCTCCGGCTTCATGGGCGGATGGGTTGACGCCTTGATCTCGCGTATTGGGGAGCTATTCCTTGCCTTCCCAGGCCTGCTGCTGGTGATCCTCATCAGTTCCACCGTCCGGCCCCGTGTGCTGGAGTCGGTGGAAGAGTTTGAAAAAAGCTCAGGCATAACGGGTCTCATTCAGTCCGGCTTTGTGGATTACTTCGTAGTCTTTGGCGCATTGGCTATCTTTGGTTGGGTAGGCGTCGCGCGACTCATCAGAGGGCAGATCTTTCAGCTACGAGAGATGGATTACGTTACTGCCGCCCGATCTATCGGCGCGACTTCCACACGGATCATCACGGTGCACATCCTCCCCAACACCCTCAACATCATCATCATTATGCTTTCCACCTCCCTAGGCGGAGCAATCGGCTCAGAACTCGTCCTCAGCTGGCTAGGTGTAGGCATTCAACCGCCAATCCCCAGCCTGGGCGTGATGATCTGGGAGTCGCAGAGTCAGTCGCTCCTCTTTGACCAGTTCGAATGCCGCATCTCACCGGTCTTCCTAGCCCCCATCGTAGTGGTGTCGGTCGTCTTCTTCGCCTTTGCCCTCCTGGGCGACGGCCTGAACGACGCGCTGAACCCTAGGGCCAACTAGCCCGCGCGATTGCTCGCCGCGCAGGGCACCGCACAATGAACGTATTCGTCACCGGCGCTACCGGTTTCATCGGCCGTAGACTCTGCCAGCACCTTATTGCCAAGGGCCACTTTGTTCGCTGCCTAGTCCGCCCAAACTCAGACCTCTCTCCGCTCCAATACCTCTCCGTGGAGCTCTGGCGAGGCGACGTCAACGACCCCGCCTCGCTGGAGGGCGCGCTGGAGGGCATCCAGACCGTCATACACTTGGTGGGCATTATCAGAGAGCGCCCTCCCCAAGCCACCTTCCAGAGTGTCCACGTGGAAGGGACTCGCAATCTTCTGGCAGCTGCGCGGGAGGCCGGCGTACAGCACTGCCTCTACCTCAGCGCCATAGGTGCCGGGCCTGGCCCTCAGTACCCTTACCTCCACAGCAAATGGGAAGCGGAGGAGTTGGTGCGTCAGAGCGACCTCCCCTGGACGGTGGTGCGCTCCAGCATCGTCTTCGGCCAGGGCGACGAGTTCTTGACCAAGCTCGCGGCGCTGGTGCGCCACCCGCCCGCCGGCGACCGCACCCTCGCGCCCTTTGTGCCCATCATCGGCAGCGGCAAGACACGCTTCCAGCCCATCTGGGTAGAAGACCTCGCTGAGTGCCTGGCGCTGACCTTAGGCAACCCTGCGCTCCACGGGCAGACGATCACCTTGGGCGGCCCAGAGCAGGTCTCCTATGAAGACATGGTCGACCTCATCATGGATACGCTGCCACTGCACCGTCCAAAGCTCCACCTGCCGGTCGCGCTCATGCGGCCCGCAGTTGCGCTCATGCCCATCGTCTACAAAGACCCGCCCATCACCTCTACCCAGCTCAATATGATCAACCTGGACAGCATCACCGATCTCGATGCCGTGCAACGCACCTACGGTTTCCAACCAGCCTCCCTGCGCGATAAGACCGGCTACCTGTCCTCCGCTGCACCCTAGCGCGACGCCGCTGCCCGTGCTATAGTCGCATCCGCCATGACCGCATCAACACCCTCGCTAGGCGTGCTGCGCGTGCGGGACGCCCTCTTCCAATGGGGTAGCCGCACCTACGTCATGGGCATCATCAACATGACGCCGGACTCCTTCTCCGGCGACGGCCTCGCTGTGGACGCAGAGGCTGCCGCGGCCCAGGCCAAGCGCTTTGTTGAAGAGGGCGCGGACATCCTGGACATCGGCGGAGAGTCCACCCGCCCCGGGCATACGCCTATTGAGGCGGAGGAAGAGTTGAAGCGCGTGATCCCCGCAGTGCGCGCGGTCCGGGAAGCCCTCCCGGCTGTCCCTATCAGCATCGATAGCTTCAAGTCGTCGGTGGCCGCCGCGGCGCTAGATGCGGGCGCAGACATCATCAACGACCAGTGGGGTATGCAGCGCGACCCTGATCTAGGTAAGCTGGCCGCCACGCGCGGCGTGCCCATCATCCTCATGCACAACCAGACCGGCACCGACTACGCCGACTTAATGGAGGAGATGGTGCGGAGCCTGGAGGAGAGTTGCCAGCGGGCCCTGGCCGCCGGCGTCCCCGCGGCGCACATCATCGTGGACCCCGGCATCGGCTTCGGTAAGACCTGGGAGCAGAATCTGGTAGTCCTCCGACACCTGAGCGCGCTCAAGCGCACGGGATGCCCCATCCTTCTGGGCACATCCCGCAAGAGCGTCATTGGCCGGGTGCTGGACCTGCCCATGGAGGAGCGAGTGGAAGGCACGAGCGCAACCGTTGCTCTAGGCATCGCGCAGGGGGCGGACATCGTGCGGGTCCACGACGTGAAGGCGATGGCCCGCGTCGCCCGGATGGCCGATGCCATCGTCCGCGGCCTGCCCGGAGCGCCTACCACTGGCTAACCGGCCCGTGACCTTCTTCTACATCGGCCTAGGTTCCAACCAGGGCGACCGCCTCTCCAACCTGCGGCAAGCCGTAGCCTTGCTCAACGTGCGCTTTGGCGAGGGACGCGCCTCAAGCCTCTACGAGACCGACCCCATCGGATACTTGGATCAACCAAGCTTCCTGAACGCCGTTTGGGAAGGGGAGACCGGCCAATCACCGCAGCAGATTCACTTGGCGCTGAAGGCCGTCGAATCCGTACTGGGACGTACGCCCACCTTTCCTAACGGGCCGCGGGAGATAGACCTAGACCTGCTGCTCTGTGGCGAACGCGTCCTCGCAACCCAGGAGCTAACGGTGCCGCACGCCCGCATGACCGAACGCGCCTTCGTCCTCGTGCCCCTCTGCGAGATCGCGCCGGGCGCGGAGCATCCTGTTGCAAACAAGCACGCGCAGGCGCTGCTGGACGGCCTAGGGCCGGTGTCCGGAGTAAAGAAAGTGAGCGGGGATAGCTGGTGGAAGGGTAGCGAAACGTCGGGCGGCGGTTAGCGCGAGCCTTCCGGCCTCTCACGCAGAGCCGGGTCCTGGGTCGCGGACTCGGTAGTCATGAAGGTCCAGCCCACCCAAAACAGCATAGACATAGCAAACACTACGCCCGCGCCTACGGGGATAGCCAGCGCCCAGTAGGCTTTGGCTGCCAACCCCCAGAGAAACAGCCCGGTGAGTCCCATTGCGACCAGGCACAAGAAAGCCCCTACAAACTTACCGCGACTCATCTAACGCTGTTCCGGCGCCATGCTCATTGCTAGGGTTGGGACTCCCGCAGTTGTGGGGGCAGCAGGTTGGGAATGGCTTCTACAATAGGGTAACGCTCTGAGCATTTGGCGCAGAAGAGGCTCCCGGTGAGTACCTCTTTTTCGTCCTCTTCTTCAACGGTCAACTCAAGGGCCCCTTTGCAAACAGGGCAGGCTAGGATGTCCATAAGGTCGCGTTTCATGTGCGCTCGCTTCGTAGTGGTCGTGAGAAAGTCCTCGGCAGCATCGCCGCGCCGCCCGTAATGTGAGCCTAGCCGAGCACCCAGCGATTGTCAATGCAGAGAGCGCAGCCAACCGCAAAGTAAGATGACACACTAACTACACTGCTGTAGTTGAGTATAATGAACGCGCGGAACCCTCCGTAGCAAGCAACAGACATGGCTAACGTACCGGACTCCTACCAAGCGGCGATTGCTCCTGTGGCAATGTCCAGCGCTGACGCCCTGCGCCTTCCATGACGAACCCAACCACGACGAACCCAACCACCAGCGTCATCATTCCCAACTGGAACGGCGCGCATCTTCTCCCCTCCTGCTTGGACGCGCTTGCGGCGCAAACCCTCCAGCCCACCGAGACGGTTGTGGTGGACAACGGCTCTACCGACGAGAGCCGCGCGCTCCTTGCCGAGCGCTATCCGGCAGTGCGCGTTATTCCGCTACCCACCAACCGCCTCTTTGCCGGCGGTGTCAACGCGGGCATACGCGGGAGCAGCGGCGAGGTCATCGTCCTGCTGAACAACGATGCCACGCCGGAGCCTGACTGGCTGCGCTCCCTCATCGAGGCGTTGGAGCGCCACCCGGAGGCGGGCATGGCAGCCAGCAAGCTCTTGCTCCACGACCGTCCCTCCTTCTTCCACTCCGCAGGTGATTTCTACGGCAAGGACGGCGTCCCCGGCAACCGCGGCGTCTGGGAAGAGGACCGCGGCCAGTACGACAGGGAGGAGCCGGTCTTCAGCCCCTGCGCCGCTGCCGCCGCCTACAGACGCTCCATGCTGGACACTATCGGCCTGCTGGATGAAGACCTGGGGGCCTACTGCGAGGACGTGGACCTGGCTTTTAGAGCGCAGCTTGCCGGTTACCGCTGCGTCTACGCGCCTCAGGCCCGAGTCTATCACCGCCTCAGCGCTACAGGCGGCGGGCCCTTTGCCAGCTACTACTGCGGACGCAATTTCCTCCACGTAGCGGCTAAGAACCTGCCGCTACCCCTGCTGCAAAAGCACTTGTGGCGCATTCTAACGAGCCAGGCCGGTTTTGTGCTGGCCTCCCTGCTCCATGTGAAGGAGCCTGCTGCCAGGGCCAGGCTGCGCGGTCAATGGGATGGTCTGCGTTCCCTGCCTCAAGCGTGGGCCAAGCGCCCGCAGATCCTTGCCCTTCAGCGCGTCTCCACCGATTATCTAGAGAGCATCCTCGGGACCTAGGAGGCCATATCGCCAGCCAAGCCCCGGACATTCTCCGTAGCGTGGTCATCCCCGCCTACAATGAAGAGCTCCGCCTGCTGCCCGCGTTGCAGGAAGTAGCAGAGCACCTCTCTCACTTCGCCGGCCTCTCGGAGATCATTGTGGTGGACGACGGCAGCAGCGACGGCACTGCTGCCCTTATCGATAGGGCTACCGCAGCGCAGCCGGCCAGAGTCCAGATCCGGCTTATCCGCCACGAACACAATCGCGGCAAGGGCGCGGCCGTCCGCAGCGGCTGTCTCAATGCCCGCGGACGCTTTGTCCTCTTCACCGACGCTGACCTTGCGACTCCCATCTCCGAGGCAGGCAAGCTCTTCGATGCCCTACGGGACGGCTACGACGTAGCCATCGGCTCCCGCGTCCATCCTGACGGCTCTGACGCGCGCAACAGCCAGCCATCTTACCGGCGTGTGCTGGGAGGCTTCTATCACTTCCTCACCAACCTCATTGCCGTGCAAGGTATTCCGGATACTCAGTGCGGCTTCAAAGCCTTCACTCATGCGGCAGCCCAGGCGTTATTCCAAGAGCAGCAGCTACAGAGCATTGTCTTTGACACCGAGGTGCTCTTCCTGGCGCAGCAACGGAGATTGCGCATCGCCCAGATACCTGTAGCCTGGTCTAATATGGGTGGCTCGCGTATGCGTGTGACCGCCGGCCACGCCTTGCGGGTGTTCTTAGACCTCCTCTCCATTCGACTGCGTCATCTTGGCCGCCGCAGTCAGGCCAGAGCACTGTAGCAGCACGTGAGCGTCCTCTTAAACGCGGGGCCTTGGGAGAACGCCGCTAACTGTAATCTCGTAGACGATGCCTAAACGGCCGCAGAGGAGTAAAATAGTGCATTAGACATGACTACTACGAGGGCGCATGGAACTTCCTGAACATCTGCTCACCCAGAGCAGCACAATTGCCGTGGTGGGGCTCTCACCAAAGCCAGACCGCCCCAGCCATCGCGTGGCCGCCTACCTCCAATCCCAGGGCTATCGCATCATCCCCATTAATCCCAACGCGACTGAGGTGCTCGGCGAGCATTCCTACCCCGACCTTCGCTCCGTCCCCGATCCCATCGACCTGGTGGACATCTTCCGCCGTTCTGAGGAAGTGCCTCCCGTAGTAGAAGAGGCCATTGCAGTGGGCGCGAAGGCCGTCTGGATGCAGGACGGCGTCATCAATGAGGCTGCCGCTGCTCAAGCAAGAGCCGCCGGGCTTCCCGTAGTGATGAACAACTGCTCCATGCGGGTGCACCGCCGCATGATGGCAACGGGCTGACGGTAACGTAAGACGGCTATGGTTAATCGCATTTCAATAGGAGCGCGCTCAGGTAGCCCACGAGCACTAGCGCTCCCGTGAACGCCGCGGCGCAACCGCCACGAGTCGTGGTGGTCTCCCCCACCTACAACGAGCGCACCAACGTCCCCGCGCTCGTGGACGCGCTCCGTGAACTCCGCATCCCAGGCCTGGCGTTGCTCGTCGTGGACGATAACTCTCCGGACGGCACCGGCGAGGTTGCTGACCAGCTTGCCGCACAGCATCCGGGGTTTGTTAACGTGTTGCACCGGCCCCGCAAGATGGGGCTGGGCACCGCCTACTTGGATGGCTTCCGCTGGGCGCTGGCCCAAGGCGCGACCTATATTATTGAGATGGACGCTGATTTCTCCCACCCTCCTCAGACGCTGCATACGTTTATGGAGCTTATCCAGGACTATGATGTAGTGGTCGGCTCCCGCTACGCCAAGGGCAGCCGCCTAGACGAGCGCTGGGGCGTTATCCGTCGCCTCTTAAGCTGGGGCGGCAATGTCTATGCCCGCACCCTCACTGGCGTGCCCATTGCAGACGTGACGGGGGGCTTCAAATGCTTCCGTCGAGAAGTCCTGGCCGCTCTGGATCTGGACGCGGTAAAGAGTGCGGGGTACGCTTTTCACGTGGAGTTACACTACGCCTGTCACCGCAAAGGATTTCGTCTCATAGAAGTGCCTATCTACTTTCAAGAGCGCACATCCGGTACGTCCAAGATGTCTATGAAGATAGTCCTGGAGGCCTTCTGGCGCGTCTTGGAGATGCGTACCCGCTATTAGCGGGCCGGAGGCGCTGTGCTGAAACGCCTCAGCAACCTCCAGAGCCTCAAAGTTGGCGCCGCTCTGGCGGTGATCCTTCTGGTGTTCCTCTGGCCGGGCTTCCTGGCCGGTAAAGTCCTCTTCCCCGCAGACATCCTCTACTCCTACCTCCCTTGGTCCGCCTATAGCGAGAGTTTGGGTGTGGGCGTGCCGCAAAACGAGCTCACCAGCGACATGGCGCTCCAGAACTTCGGCTGGAAGGAGCTGCAGAAGGCCGCGTACGCTCGCGGCGAGCTGCCTTTGTGGAACCCAAATATCTTTGCCGGCATGCCGTTCTTGGCCACCGCCCAGTCCTCGCCGCTCTACCCGCTGGCGGCGCTCTTTCTGTTGCTGCCCACGACCCTCGCCTACCTCTGGTACTTTGCGCTGCATCTGCTCATAGGCGGCCTGGGCACCTTTGCCTACCTCCGAAGCCTTGGCGCGCGGCCCTGGGCGGCGATGCTCTCCGCAGTCGCCTTCATGCTCTCCGGCCCGCTGGTGGTCACGGTGCAGTGGCCGCAGGCGCACGGCGCAATGGTCTGGCTCCCCTGGGCGCTCCTCTGCCTGGAGCGCCTGTTCCAATACATCGAAAGCCCGCGCTCGGAATCGGAAGCTGCCAGCGGATTCTTTGGCCGCGGCCCCGCACCGCTGCGCTGGGTGGCAGCGGGCGCCGCCGTTCTGGGACTCCAGGTTCTGGCCGGCCACCCCGAGATGAGCCTCTACATCTTCATCCTCTTGGGCGCCTACACGCTTGCCCGCGTTGTGCCGCTCCTGCTCGCGCAGCGCCGTGGCAGCGTTGCGCTCATGGTCGTCGGCTCCGGCCTCATGGCCTCGCTGGGCGTAGCGCTGGCAGGCGCGCAGCTCGTTCCCTTCGCCGAGGTCATTCAAGGCAACGTGCGGGCTGGTGGCGCAGCCACCCTCGATGCGGTGGCTGGGTGGGCGCTCCCGCCGCGCCAGCTGCTCTCGCTGCTTATCCCAGACCTCTTCGGCAATCCTACCCACCACAGCTACTTCGACCTTATCGCCTGGGCGTGGACGCCCTTCCAAGGCCTGACCGACGCAGCAGGCCAATCCCGCAGCTACCCCTTCTGGGGCGCTAAGGACTACGTGCAGGCAACCAGCTATATTGGCGTGCTCCCCTTGCTGCTGGCAGGGCTGGCCCTGCTCGCCCGCCGCGATCGTTATGTGGCTTTCTTCGGGGGCTTTGGGCTGGCGTCATTGCTCTTCGCGCTGGGCACTCCGCTCTACGGGCTGCTCCTGTTCTTCGTTCCCAGCGCTGAACAGATCCACACGCCCTTTCGCTGGCTCTTCCCCTTCTCCTTCTGTCTCATTGTCCTGGCAGGTCTGGGGGCGGATACACTATTCGCCCAAGGGCAGCACAGCCGCAGCAAGCTGGTTGGACTTCTCGGCCCTGCCTTGCTCCTGGGGGGCGGCGCGCTCCTCGCGCTGCTGGTCCTCAGCCGGTGGCTCCTGCCCTTTACGTTGCAGATCGTACAGGCCTTCTACGACCGTGCGGTCTCGCTGCAGCTTGCCTTCCCCTCCATCCAGAGCCTCTACTCCTACCAGGCGCGCAATGTCTTCCTGCTAAGCCTCCTATTGCTCCTGAGCGGAGTTGCGGTTTGGGCCGCTACCCGGCGCACCAACCCCCTTGCGCCCGCGCTCCTCGTCGCGGTCACTTGCGCGGACCTCCTGGTCTTCGGCTGGGGCTACCTCCCCTTCTCCGATCAGAAGCTTCTGGACTTCCAGCCGCCTGCGCTGCAGTGGCTGCAACAGCAGTCCGGCGGAGAGCCCTTCCGTGTGGCCACCTACGGCCAGGACAAGCTGCTGCCGCCCAATAGCGGTATCTACGCGGGCCTGGAGGATATCCGCGGCTACGACTCCGTTATCCCCAAGGAGTACGTTGCCTTCTGGGGTTTGATGGAGCAGCCCACTACCCTTGTCTACAGCCAGATTAACAACCTCACTCAGCCGGACTCCCTCACCTCGCCCCTGCTGGATTTGCTGAACGTGAAGTATCTGCTCTCTACCAGCCCCATCTCTGCTGCTGGCTACACCCTGGCCTATGAGAACGAGGTGCTCATCTACGAGAACCGGGAAGCGCTGCCCCGCGCCTTTGCCGTCTACCACGGCTCCGTTGCTGGCGACGATGCCGGCGCTCGTAGCGCCCTCTCCCAGCCTGACTTCGATCCCCGCAAGACGGTGGTGCTCCAGGGAGAGGGCCTGATCATCGCACAGGGCTTCCCCGACGCGCCCATGCGTCCTGCCACCATCCTGCAACGCGCCGACAACTCCGCCACCATCCAGATAGACCTGCCCTACCCCGGTTACCTTGTCCTCACCGACGCCTACTTCCCCGGCTGGCAGGCCACCGATCAGCAGGGCAATGAACTAACCGTGCTCAAAGCAAATGGCATCTTCCGCGCGGTGGCCCTCCCTGCCGGCCTGCACACCGTCACCTTCCGCTACGCGCCGCTCAGCCTGCGCCTTGGCTTCTTGCTGAGTCTCCTGGCAGTCACGTTCTGGGCGCTGCTGGTGAGCTACTGGGCATGGCTCCGCTTCCGGGTAGAGCGGGTTAGCGCCTCCACCATCCAGCGGGTGTTCAAGAATAGTGTGACGCCCATGGCTGCCCAAGTGCTGGCGCGAACGGTGGACCTGGGGTTTGCCATCATTATGCTGCGGCTGCTGGGGCCCACCTCCTACGGCGGCTACGCCTTCGCGGTGGTGCTCATCGGCTACTTTGCCATCGTCGCCGACTTCGGGCTGGGCACGCTGCTGACCCGGGAGGTCTCCCGTGACCATGCCCAGGCAGATCGCTACCTAACCAACACGGTGCTGCTGCGCTTGGCGCTCTGCCTCGTCGTCGCGCCGCCGCTGGCAGTGGTGACCTGGCTCTTTCAGCAGTACTCCGGACTGCCCGTGGCTGCCGTGCTGGCAACCTGGCTCTTCTACCTGAGCCTCATCCCCGGCAGCTTCTCGGGAGCGTTCAGCGCCCTCTTCTCCGCCCATGAGAAGATGGAGTACCCCGCGGTCATGATTGTCCTCACCACGCTCCTACGCGCGACGGTAGGCATCGCGTGCCTGCTGGTAGGCTGGGGTGTAATCGGGCTGGGTGTCACGTCGCTTATCGCCACCACGGTCAATGCCCTCGCGTTCTGGGCGCTTGCCAAGCAGGCCCTCCCCGCGCTCCGGCCGCACATCGAGCTGCCCTTCCTCCGCGGCCTTATGGGCACTGCCGCTCCTCTCATGGTCAACAACCTGCTCAACACCGTCTTTTTCAGGATGGACGTGCTGCTGCTCCAAGCCTTCCTAGGAGTTCAGATGGTGGGCTACTACCACACGGCCTACAAATTCGTGGACGCGCCGCTGATGATATCCGCCTTCCTCACTCTGGCGCTGTTTCCGGTCTTCTCCCGCCTGGCTCAAGATGCACCAGAGCGCCTGCTGGAGGTCTACTCCCGCAGCGTAAAAGGACTGCTCATTCTGTCTCTTCCCATAGCGTTAGGCGTCACCCTCCTGGCAGAGCCCCTCATCCTGCTCTTCTTTGGCGATGCCTATGCTCCCGCCATCAGACCGCTCCAGCTACTCATCTGGTTCCTGCCGTTAAGTTATGTCAATGGAGTAACCCAGTACGTGCTCATTGCGATAAACCGGCAGCGCTTTATCACCGTGGCCTTCTTGCTGGGGGCCGGCTTCAACCTGCTCGCAAACCTCTACGCCATCCCCAGGTACGGCATGGAGGGCGCGGCGGTAACCACCGTGCTCAGCGAGATCGTTCTCCTTGTGCCCTTCCTGTGGCAGGTCCGTCTGCGACTGGGCGGCGTCCCGTTTAGTCTCGCCACCCTCCGGCCGCTCCTTGCCCTGGGCATCACCCTAGCTGCGCTGGCATTCCTGAACGCGCTCCCGCTCTGGTGGCTCGCAGGACTGGGTATTGGGCTCTACCTGATCCTGCTGCCCATCCTTAGGGTGTTCGACGGAGACGACAAAGCGCTCCTTCGCAGGCTTCTTGCCCGCTAGGAGCGCTCTTGTGCAAGCTGATTCGATGGGGCGTCTGGCTAAGGCGCGTCCTCCGGCCCCTGGTCCAGCAACGCCACGTAGAACCGGTACAGCGTATCCTCGTCGTAAGTTGTTAGAACCAGCCGCCGGTCCCAAGCCAGGGCAGTTAGCTCCCCCTCAATTTGCTTGTCAGGTACAACTACCAGCTTAGGATAGCCGTATTTGGAGGTCGGAAACTTGCCATACAGTCCACGCAGTTGCTCTTTCAGGGAATCACAGTTGGCCTGGCAATTATAGAGGAGCACAATGCCGCCGTGCTCCAGGTTATGCACCCAGAAGCCGGGAGGTATGGCTTCGTCAAAGAACTCCCAAGGCGCAGTCGCCGGATAGTGTGGCCCCGACGCCGGCGGGTACGTTTCGTACTGAATAGGCGTACCGACCTCCACGTGCGCGCGCCCTTCGTCGGCCACTGACTCACCGGGTAGCGGCCGGGTAGCTTCCAAAACCGCCCATCCCAAGCCAGCCGCCACCACCAAGACCACGGCGCCCACTGCGCCCCAGATAATCAGACTCCGCCTCATGGCTCGCCGGTCGGCATTACGGAAAGCTTCATCCTGGCGCGCCAGTATCTGGTCTCTACGCTCGCGGCGCTCCTCTTCTCTGGACGATGATTCCATCTACTTTCCTCCAAATCGTACAAAGGGCAAATTATATCTTAGCGATTTATCATTATAGAAGCGGCCCTTGGCCTGCAAGAGCCTTGCTCAGCGCTCATCTTGCGCAAACGCACTGGCTTTCACGCGCTGGATGGTCGTATTAGCAGGCCAGACCATCAGCCTCACGTTGGTTAGCCTACTTATTGTACCTTAGAGAATAGTGGTAGCGTGCCTGTCTTGCTACCCCCCTCGGAACAACGTGAGCGCCAAAACAGCTACTCCCAACGCTACTCGATACCCCACAAAGACATAAAGGGTTCCCACCTGCAAGTAGCGCAGGAGATACTTGATGCACAGATAGCCCGTCACCCCCGCTGTCAGGAAGCCCACCAGCAGCACTGCCAGCGACCCCGCGTCTCCGCTCACAGATGCTAGGTCACCCAGCTTCCGGGCGCCCGCTCCCAGCATGATGGGTGCAGCCAGCAGGAAGGAGAACCGTGCCGCGGCCTCTCGCTCCAACCCCAGCAGCATGCTCACCGTCATGGTCCCACCACTGCGGGACACTCCCGGCAGCAGCGCGGCGGCTTGCCCCAATCCCGTGAGCAGCGCGATCCCCGGCGTCACTTGCAGCAGCCCCAGACGCTTGGAGCCTGCCCGCTCCGCCAGCGCAAGCAGCAACCCTACCACTATGAGCGCCACACCTATGACCCACGGAGTTCGGAATGCCGATTCCACCTCTGCTTCTAACAGCGCGCCCGCCGCTGCGCCGGGCAGCGTTGCCAGCACCAGCAGCCATGCCAGCTTCCGCCACGGGTCGGGAGCCAGGCTGCGTTCCCTGATGCTCGCCAACCATGCACGCGCCAGCGTCACCCAATCTCGCCGGAAGTAGGCCAGGGTCGCGGCAAGGGTGCCCATGTGGAGGGCGACGTCGAAGGTGAGGCTGTTCAGAAGGGGGCTGCTCCAGCCCAATAGCCACGGGAGGAGCACCAGATGGGCCGTGCTGCTCACCGGAGCAAACTCGGTGATGCCCTGGACAAGTCCTAGGAGGATGGCCCCTAAGAGATCGGCCACTCGTTAAGAGAAAGCCCTAGGTTGCGCTGCGAGCAGCCTGGAAGCGGAGCAGCTCTACCACCAGGTTTGTCGTCGTTACCATATCCCGCACGTCCAGCCACTCATTCGTAGTATGGATATTCCGCATGCCGGTGCCCATATTCGCCACGAGCAGCCCCTTGCCATTGAGCGCATTGGCATCACAGGCGCCGCCCATAGCTTTAGTGGGAATGGTTACACCTATCTCCGCGCCCGCTTGCTGCACCAGGCGAACCAGCGGCGCGTCGTCGGGTACGTCCATGGACTCGTAGGCTACTTCAATAAGGGATTCTAGACGCGCGATGTGTGTCACGCCTTCCACGGTCACAGCCTGTCCCGTGACAGCGTCCTGGAAGCATTGCGCCATGTGCTGCACCTGCTCCTCCAGCTTCTTGGGGTCGCGGCTGCGGGCCTCGCCCTGCACCAGCACTTCTTGGGGAACGATATTGGTCGCCCTGCCGCCGTTGATGATGCCCAGGTTCGCGGTAGTCTCGAAGTCGATACGCCCCAGACGCATCTGAGCAATAGCTTTGCTGGCCATCTGGATTGCGCTCAGGCCGGATTCCGGCGCCAAGCCCTGCATGCGCCGCCTGGCCGAAGATCCGCCACTCCAGACTCATGCCCGCCGGCGCTTTGGTGTAGAGCACTCCGGGCTCTTCCCAATCGAACACGAGGCCGTAGCGTGACCGCAGAAGTGAGACGTCCAGCGCCTTTGCCCCCAGCAGGCCCTTCTCTTCGCACACGGTGAACACCACTTCGATGTCGCCCACGGGAATACCCTGCTCTCGCACCGTCTGCACTGCTTCCATGATGACCGCCAGTCCGGACTTGTCATCACCGCCTAGGACAGTCTTCCCATCAGTGCGAACGATGTAGTCCTCCACCAGCGGCTTCACGCCTTTGCCGGGCGGTACCGTGTCCATGTGGGAGCAGAGCAGAATGGGCTCGGCAGTAGCGGACGTCCCTTTGAAGGTTGCGATAAGATTCCCGGAGCCGTACCCAGTTGGCACACTCGGGGCACGCTTAACGCGGTCGCCGGCATCGTCCTCCACCACCTCTGCGCCCATCGCTTTGAGGTCAGCGGCAAGCTTGTCGGCAATCTCTCGCTCGTGATACGACTCGCTATCGATGCGCACCATATCCAGGAATGAATTCAGCAGACGTTGTTCGTTAACCACGGTTGTGCTCCTAAGAAGGGTGTCTCTTAATTATAGCCCATTAAGCCTTAACCGTCCGCGGCTCTTCCAGTCGGGCCAGCAGGATAAGGGGAATGCCGCTAACCACCGCCCCCAAGATACCTACGGCTGGCAACCCCAGCAATTCCACCAGCGGCCCGCCCATCAGCGGCATAGCGATGCCCGCAGCAGCCGTGAAGGTGTCGCTGGCGCCGACGGCTCGCCCGAGTTCCGATGGGTGGGTTGCATCTCCGATGAGCGCCGTTGACGCCACCGTTGCGCTCGACCAGCCCACCCCGACCAGTACCGTTCCCAGGGTGATGATCCAGAACACCGGTGTGGCCACGATGAGCAACGATCCCATCGCCGTAATGATGGCACCCGCTATCATGAGCGGGCGGCGGCCGTAGCGGTCGCTCAGCTTCCCCACCGGCAGGGAAAGCGCAAACATCCCCATGAAGTGCAGCGCAACCGCAAACGATATCACCGACAAGGTATTGTTGCGAACGTCCAGGGTGTAGGCGGTCATCGCCATCATCATCGTCATGGCGCCCATCACCGCAAAGTTTGTAATAAAGGCGGTCAACAGGGGGTACTGGCGCAAAAAATAGAGGAACCCTGTCTGAGTATCGCCCGCGGCGTCCGTCTCCTGCGGCGGCGAGGTATAGCCAGGATAGAACTCCGCCAGGTTGCTGGCGATATACTTGGGATCGGGCCGCACCTGCAACACCAGAAAGATTCCCGGCACCAGCACCACGGGCAGCAGCAGCCACGCCACCGCAATGGAGTCCAAACCCAGCTCCGGCCCCAGGGCTGAGGCCGCACTCACTAACATCGGCCCGCCTATCGCGCCAAATAGGGAGCCGGTTAACAGGTAGCCCAATCCCTCCGCGCGACGGCTGGGCGGGTACATGTCTGCTGCGGCCACCCGGGTCTGTTGTGAACCGCCTAGCCCCATGCCGAAGCTAAGCTGCCCGACGACGAAGATGGGAAAAGACCGCAAGACCATAGCGGATGCGCAGATCAACGCCCCTATGAGCGCTAAGCATAAACCCAGCACCATGCTTGGCTTGCGGCCGTAGCGGTCGGAGAACGCACCTATGGGGTATGCCATAAGAAGGCGGCTAAACGCGAGTATACCGGTGCCCAATCCTGCAAAAGTCGCTGTGCCCAGCAACCGCACCACCATCAACGCACCAAAAGTAATGACCATCTGCGTGCCAACGCCTACACATCCCCGGGCTGCGGCCATCAGGATGATATTGCGCCGCACCACCCCAGGGATGGTGTATACCGCAGTTGCGTCGGGCTCAGAGGGTGGGTTAGTCGGCGATGTGTGCGCCGAAGTCATGCGGCAAGTCCATCACAGCGACGCTTGCACGTCTGAGCGCTCGGGGTTGGTGACGACGGGCGCAACGCGAACACTAGTTGTTCGTTAACCACGGTCGTGCTCCTAAGAGTGGTGTCTCTTAATTATAGCCCATTAAGCCTTGGGAATCCGCGGCTCTACCAGGCGAGACAGCAAGATAAGGGGAATGCCGCTAACCACTGCCCCCAAGATACCTACGGCTGGCAACCCCAGCAGTTCCACCAGCGGCCCGCCCATCAGCGGCATAGTAATGCCCGCAGCAGAGGCGAAGGTGTCGCTGGTGCCCACGGCCCGCCCGCGCTCCAATGGGTGGCTCGAGTCTCCGATGAGCGCCGTTGACGCCACCGTTGCGCTCGACCAGCCCATCCCGACCAGTACCGTTCCCAGAGTGATGACCCAAAATGTAGGGGTGGCCACGATCAGCAACGATCCCATCGCCGTGATGATGACACCCGCCATCATCAGCGGGCGGCGGCCGTAGCGGTCGCTCAGCTTCCCCAGCGGCAAGGAAAGCCCAAACATCCCCATGACGTGCAGCGCAACCGCAAAGGAGATCATCGGCAGCGCATGGCCGTGAACGTCCAGGGTGTAAGCGGTCATAGCCATCATCATCGCCATGGTGCCCTGCACCGCAAAGTTGGTTGTGAAGGCAGTCAACAGGGGGTACTGGCGCACAAAATAGCGAAACCCTGTCTGAATGTTGCCCGCGGCGTCCATCTGCCGCGGCGGCGAGATATAGCCGGGATAGAACTCCGCCAGGTTGCTGGCGATATACTTGGGATCGGGCCGCACCCGCAGCACCAGAAAGATAGCCGGCACTAGCACGGCGGGCACCAGTAGCCACGCCACCGCAATGGAGTCCAAACCCAGCTCCGGCCCCAGGGCTGAGGCCGCGCTCACTATCGCAGGCCCGCCTAATGCGCCAAAGAAGGAGCCGGTTAACAGATAACCCAGTCCCTCCGCGCGACGGTTGGGAGGATACATGTCGGCCGCGGCCACCCGGAGTTGCTGTAAACCGCCTAATCCCATGCCGAAGCTAAGCTGCCCGACGACGAAGATGGGGAAAGATCGCAAGACCATAGCAGATGCGCAGATCAGCGACCCCATAAGGGCTATGCACAAACCCAGCACCATGCCGGGCTTGCGGCCGTAGCGGTCGGAGAGCATGCCTATGGGGTATGACACAAGAAAGCGGCTCAACCCGAGCATGCCGGTGCCCAGTCCTGCAAAGGTCGCAGAGCCCAGCAACCGCACCACCATCAACGCGCCCAGCGTGGGAACCATCTGCGTGCCCACGCCTACACATGCCTGGGCTGCGGCCATCAGGATGGTATTGCGTCGCACCACCCCAGGGATGGTGTAAGTCCCCGTTGCTGCGGGCGCAGCGGGCGGGTTAGGAGGCGCTGTGCGGGCTGACGTCATGCGGCAAGTCTATCACAGCAACGCTTGCACGTCCGAGCGCTCCGGGTTCGTGACGACGGGACGCAGCGCGAACACCAGCGGCAGCACCGCAATGGTCGTGAGCGCAAAGAGGAGCAAGGCAGGAGTGTACGTACCCGTAAGGTCAAAGACGATGCCCATAATCAGCGGGCCCACCATGCCGGACGCAATGGATACACCCTGGGCCAGACCGTTGATGGCGCCGAAGGACTGGTACCCGAACATCTCTCGTATCATCAGCGGCCGTGTGGGAATGCTCCCGCCAAAGGGCACACCATAGGTCAGGCTGAACAAGAACACCTGCCACCAGTGCCTCCCTGTGACCGCGAGGATGAGGAACGACACCGTTTGCAACACCACGATAGCAACCACCACCCACCGGGCGGCGAAGCGGTCCATCAACACGCCTGCACTCAGCCGTCCGATGCCGCTTAGGAAGAAGGTGAGTCCCACTACAGCCGCCGCTTCTCGTGATGAGAACCCTATGCTCTGAAAGAGGGGGATCATGTGCACCATGATGCCGCTGACCCCAAAGCCGTGGATCGTAAAAATGCCGCTGAGCAGCCAGAACGCGGGCATGCGGACTGCTGCAGCGGCGGTAATGCTCGGAGTCTCGCTCGCCTCCATCCTCATACGGGCGGCCTCTAATTGTTCCGCCGTGGCCCCTCGACGGTCATCGCCGTCGGGGAGCATGCCGTAGTCCTCGGGACGCCGGCGCGCCACAAGGGCCAGGGGCAGACCCACTACCCAGAGCCCTACTCCTAGAATGACCAGCGCCGAACGCCAGCCAACCGACTCTTCCAGCACGGCCACCATGATTACGAGCGGCCCGCCTATGACCGGCCCCAGGTAGGCGATCCCCAGTGCCCGGCCTCGCAACCGCCGGAACCAGTTAGTCACCGCCGCCGTCCAGGCAATGCCGTGAGAAGCGCCGCTCACGCCAACCGCCGTCACCAAGAAGGCCAGGTAGAACATCCACACTGCCTGCACCAAGGAGAGCGACGCCAGTCCCAGCCCGCCGATAAGCACGCCAATGAAGATCACCTTCCGCGGCCCCCATTTGTCTACGGCAAACCCCGCGGCCGGCGCCAGGAACCCCGATTCCAATTGCCGCAGGGAGAACGCGCCGGACATCAGCGTGCGGCTCCATCCAAACTCGTTGAGGATGGGCAAGAAGAAGACCTGGAAGCCCTGGAAGAAGGAGACGGACAGGTAGATATTTGTGGCGATGGAGGCCGCCACAATGTACCAGCCGTAGAAGATGCCCCCTCTGTGGGGTGCGGAGGGTGCGGTCTGCTGAGAAGCGTTCATGGGTCTAGGGAGACTATACCAGGAAGCGCCTGAAATGCCAGAGCCAGGGCAATTACCCTGGCTCTGGCCTACTGCTTTGCTATCCCCCTCTGGGCCGGACCGCCTTAAGCGACCTCCCCAGAGGGAAACCGCCGCTATACGTCGAATTTCGCGTTGGTGTATACCTCGCGGGCGTTCCCCTCCAGCACCTTGTACTGGTCTTCCTCGCTGATGTTGGGGTTGTTCTTCACAAAGTAGGTTGTGCTATCGAAGGTCTTGCCCGTTTTCGGGTCGATAACCTGGGCCGTGCCCCACATCTCTGTGGCGAACATGCAGCGGTCCGCGCCCACCACTTTGATGAGTGTCTCGATATTCTCCTGCTCATACACCGCCAGGTCCCAGTAGAACTTGCGGATGTTCCCATAAAAGTCGATCTTGGCTCGCTCCGTCAGCGACCGCATCCGGTTGTACTGGATGCCTACCGAGCCGCCGCCGTGAGAGGCGATGAGCTTCAGCCGGGGGAAATCGTTCCAGACGCGCTCGCCATGCCACATCAGCTCGAACGCGCTGGCGTGATGCCAGTTGATGTAGTGCGTGCCGTTGACGTGGAAGGCTGGGTTGTGGGTGTTGCTCACGTGGAAGTGACCAGGGATGTTCAGCTCCTGTAGCTTGTCGTAGAGCGGATACCACCACTCGTCCCCCACGGATGGCGTGAACGAATTGCCGCCTGCAATGTCCGGATTGATGTTGCAGACGACGAACCCCTGCTCCTTCACTCGGAATTCCAGCTCCTCCAGCCACTCCTTGGGGTCATTCCCCGGCGACTGCGGCAACTGGCAACCTTTCAGGAACTTGTCCGGGTAGAGGTCGCTCACCCGGTTGACCATGTCGTTGCATGCCTTTGACCAGAGAAGGCTATGCTTCGCAGTGCCGTCCGGGTGGCCCATCGCGCCCGCCGTCGGCGTAAAGATCAACCTATCTATGTCCCGCTCCTGCATGCTCTGAAGTTGCTTGGGGATCACCGCGTTGCGGAGATCATCGTCAGAGATCAGACTGCCGTCAAAAGGCTGCGGATTCTCATCCTTAAGCATCTGCTGCCGATAAGCCCGCAACGGCTCCGGCACAGTAGTGAAGTGATCGTGTACATCTATTACCATTGGCATAACTCACCTCCCGCTGCTACTAATCGCTTACAAGTGGCGCATTTATAGCACAGCAGTAAGGAGCAGGTCAAACTCCAGGCAGAGTGCTATGATAGCCCTGCTTCGCACGGAACTCCCATGCAGAGACAAAAGCAGTGACAGCTCCAACTCCACAGCGCAGGCCCCGTTTCTACTACGGCTGGGTTATTGTGGCGGTGTCCGCGCTGGCTAATATGACCGTGTTTGGGGCCGGCGGCGCAAGCTTCAGCGTCTTCATGACGCCCATGAGCCAATCGCTCAACTGGAGCCGCACTGTCCTCACCGGCGCTGTCACCTCGCAGAGCCTCACCAACTTGTTCATTACCCCCATTGCGGGCCGCCTCCTCGATATACACGGCCCTCGCATCATCATGGTCGCCGGGTCCGTTGTCGCCAGCGTTAGCTTCATGATGATGACCAAGATCTCTGAGCCCTGGCACTTTTACGTCCTGTTCACCGCGGGCTTCGCCCTCGGTCTCCACGAGTTAGGAAGTATCGTCACCACCGTGGTGGTCTCCAAGTGGTTCATCAAGATGCGGGGCCGCGCTTTAGCCATGACCGTTGCCGGCAACAACGTCGGCGTCATCTTCTTCGTGCCCGTCACCGCTTTCCTCATCGAGCGGGTCGGCTGGCGCAACGCCTGGGCGTCCCTTGGCTTCCTTATCTCTGCCCTCGTCCTGGCGCCCACTGTCCTCTTCATGCGCAGCACGCCCGAGAGCATCGGCCTCCTGCCCGACGGCGATCAGCCCCAGACCGAATCCGACGGCAAGGGCGGCACCCGGCCCGTCGCCCGCGTGGAGCCCCGCTGGACCGTCAAGGAAGCCATGAGCACCCGCACCCTCTGGCTCATCGTCGCAAGCAGCAACCTGGCGTCCCTTTCGTACGGGGCTATGGTCTACCACCTTGTGCCCTTCTTCACGGATATTGGCATACCTCTGGCCGCCGCCAGTGCCTTCTTTGCCATTGCCCATACCGGCGGCGTCGTCTCCAAGATCGTCTGGGGTTATGGCGCAGAGCACTTCCCGGTGCGCTACTGCCTTATGGGCAACTACCTCAGCCGCTCTATAGGGATACTCTTCCTGCTGTTTGGGAGCGTGCAGGTGAAGGTGATTGGTTACCTGGCCATCGCCGGCCCCTTTAGCTACTCCATAGGCCCTTTGCAGGCCCAGATCTGGGCCGACTACTACGGTCGCGCGTTCCTGGGCACGCTTAGGGGCATTCTGGCGCCCTTCAGTTTGTTAGCGAGCGCTGCCGGTCCCATTTTTGCTGCTCAGGTCTATGACCGTTTGGGCAGCTATGACGGTGCCTTTTGGTGCTTCGTCGTTACCCTCGTCATGGCCTCAATCATCCTCTACTTCGCCCGCCCGCCGCAGGAAACACCTGCGCCCGCCACAGCCGCTACGCCTGAAGCCGCCGCGGCCTAAGGCTGGGGCGCTTGTCCCGCCTCACCCACGCCTGTCTACAGCCCGCGAGTGAGCAACGTAGCCAACCCGCCCATTGCGCTGTATTATGGTAGGAAGAGTAAGCAGATATCCTTCTCGCGCCTCACCGCTCCTGCGACGAACTTGTACAGCTACAAAGCAGAAGGGTCACGGTATCAGGGCCAGCGAAGGCCAACGCCTAGCCGCTACTACACGGACTTCCAGCGCTCGCGTAGTAGCTAGAGGAGACACCAGATGGCTCAGGACGCGCAAACAGTACCGCAACAGCCCACCGTCCCAACGGTAGCCGGAGAGACGCGCCTGGCTCACACGCTCATTGAGCTATCAAAGGATATCGCTGACCGTATATTTTGCTTTGTCTTTGCGCCATCGGTATCCATCGTGGAGCTGACCGCCCACGAAGCCTGCAAAGAGACCGGCAACGTCGGGTGGGTCGCTAAGATGGCCCGGACGGTAAAGTCCAACGGCGACCCTACTCGGATCACCGACCTGGAACGTCTCTAAGCCACTCGCCAACCCCGGTGTAGCCAGAGGAAATAGCACATGGCCCAGAACGCCCAGCCGGTACCGCGGCAAACACCCGTTCCCATAGTGGCCGCACCAGTGCGTCTTGGATGGCTCTTTCGTTTCGTCCTGGCTCTGGTCGAGCGCTTAAAGAATGCTGGGGGGAAGGTATTCTCCCTGGCCTTTGCACCCTCCGTATCTATCATGGAGCTGACGGCCCATGAGGCTTGCGCGGCCACCGGCGACGCGATTTGGCTTGAAAAAATGGCGCGAACCGTGAAGTCTAACGGCAATCCCACCACCATCACTAACCTGGAGCGACTCTAACCCCTGCCGATGGACTACATGGCCCGGGCCCTCCGTTTGGCCCGACGCGCACAGGGCTCAACAAGCCCGCTTCCGCCCGTAGGAGCCGTCCTGGTCAAGGACGGCCTTGTTGTCGGCGAGGGACACACCCAGCCGCCGGGCGGACCGCACGCAGAAGTGGTAGCGCTCCAGGCCGCGGGTCAGGACGCTCGCGGTGCAATCCTCTACGCCACCTTAGAGCCGTGCAGCCACTATGGACGTACGCCTCCCTGCACAGAGGCCATCATCGCAGCGGGCGTGCGGGAGGTGCACTTCGCCACCCAGGACCAGAACCCCCAGGTGAACGGCCAGGGTCTGGCAGCGCTCACTTCCGCAGGCATCTCCACGTCGCTCAACCAGCGTTATCAGGCCGCGGCAAACGAGCTAGTAGAGGCCCACGTGAAGTTCATCCGCACCGGCCAGCCCTTCGTCACCGCTAAGTATGCTGCCAGCCTGGACGGCAAGATAGCCACACCCAGCGGCGACTCCAGGTGGATCACGGGCGAGCGATCTCGCGCGTATGCCCACCAGGTACGCGCCGGGCTCGACGCCATCCTGGTGGGCATCAACACGGTGCTGCGGGACGACCCCGAGCTTACCGCCCGTCCACGCGGCTATCCCCAGGCGCGCCAGCCGCTGCGAGTCGTGGTCGATAGTCACGCCCGCACCCCGCGCGAAGCCAAGGTGCTCACTGGTCCCGGCCAGTGCCTGGTGGCCGTGGGCAGCGATGCCAGCCCCACCCGCATCCGCGCGCTCAATGACGCAGGCGCAACAGTCCTCCCCTGCATCGGTGAGGACCCCAAGGTAGATCTCCCCACCCTCCTGCGGCGCCTGGCGGAGCAAGACCGCATCAACCTGCTTGTGGAGGGCGGCGGCGCGCTGCTGGGCGCGCTCTTTGACCTGAATGTAGTAGATAAAGTGCTGGCCTTCTTTGCGCCAGTGATCCTCGGAGGCGTAGAGGCCGTGCCCGCAGTGGCGGACGCGGCGTAGGACAGATCGCGCAAGGCCGCCGCTTGGAGCACATCCAACTCCGCCGCTTCGGCCCCGATATCCTAGTGAAGGGCTATGTGAAAGACTAAAGCTGAGTGAGCTGGAGAGGGCGGAGCTTTCTTTGGGTGGGGGTGGGGCTTAGGATTGAGCAGCCCACAATAGAAAAGGCACCGCGGGGTTGGGTTGAGCTTGACGTATTTCACTGCGGGGCTCTACCTATCCTCGGTTGTAGGGGATGCGTGATAACTAAGGGTTGCTGGCCGCCACTATCATCAAAGCCTAATATCCTCAAACAGCATGGAAAGGAGCTTTAAAACCACCAGCAGCGCAAGTAACCCCGCAAGAAACGTCATAAGTGACTCGGCAACACCTTTCGTAAAGGTACCTACGTCACTAAAAAATGCACCAATAGCAGCTCCAATGCTTGGCCCGAAAAATACTACTATGCCTGCAATCGTCACAGCAATCCCGATGACCACCACGGCGGGCATCAACGACATCCCTGGCTCTGCCACCGTGGGAGGTGTTGACGCTGTGCGCGTTTTGCGCGGTGTGCGCGTTGTGGATGCTGTGGGCGCTGCACGCTGTTCTGTGGACTGCTCTGCAGGGTCCCGCAGCCTGGCCGCAACCTCATCCGGAACCTCGACCAGGTAGACGGGTCCCTGGGGACGCTCTCCCTTATAAAAGGGGTAGTCTCCACGCTTAGCGCGGCGACGGGCGGTGTTCACAGACACGTTCAAGAGCTTCGCAAGCTCACTCGTTGTGATTAGCGCCATGTTGTTCACCTCACTAGACAGAGAACACTGCGCTGCAGACTGCATCGCACGCACAGTTTGCGGCACAGCACGCTGGCTCTGCAAGCAAAGCTGTGGCGAGAAGATGTAAGACGCGACCCTCCTACCCAGATTCAGAGGTTTAAGTACGTTTATCAACCGTAAGTTGTTGTGTGCGGGACGCTACTATAGTTGTAAATGGGGCTAAGCCAGGCTATCAACTTGACCTTTGTACTTAGTGAACTCTAGGATGGAGATTAGGGTCGCTAGCTGAATAACACGGATTAGCCCGCACAAGATGTCTAGTATGCTGATGGCTTGGCCTATAGAGACGCCGACTATGCTAAGCGTCCTCACGGTTCCAAATCTCCTTTTGAACTGACCTTCGTGGCTAGTAAAGCGTAACTATGTTCACAGGGATTGTTGAAGAAGTAGGACGTCTCTCCTCCACCCAGGACGGCGATCTGACCATCGCTGCCACGGTGGTGTTGGAAGATACAAAGATTGGCGATAGCATCGCCGTCAATGGCGCGTGTCTCACAGTCACAGCCCTCGGTCCGGACTACTTCGTCACCCACACCGTGCCCGAGACTCTGCGTCTCACGAACTTGGGCGACCTGGAGACGGGCGGTCTGGTGAATCTGGAGCGGGCCATGGCCTTTGGCGACCGCGTGGACGGCCACCTGGTGCAGGGTCACATTGAGGGCACGGGCGAGTTGCGCACTGTTACGCCGGACGGCCCGGACAGCGTCCGTGTGACCTACTACGCGCCTGCGGAGCTGCTGCCCTACATTGTCACCAAGGGGTTCATTGCGGTGGACGGCGTAAGCCTCACTGTGGTGGATGTGTCCGAAGACGCCTTCTCTATCGCGCTCATCCCCTACACCAAGGAGCACACGAACCTCGCCAACAAGCGCCCCGGCGACCGCGTGAACCTGGAGACGGACATCATCGCTCGCTACCTGGAGCGCTACATGCAGTCAGGACTGCTGCGCAAATAACTTCCCCCTCCAATAATAATAAGGAAGGGTCTCCTAAAGTGACTCGCCTAGGCACGGTCAAGGCGAGCTCATTACTCCTTTTCCTTCAACGTCCGCGTGAGCGTGGTGCTCACAATGCTTATTATCAGCGCACCCCAAAAGGCCGGCCAGAACCCGCCCACTTGGAAGCCCACGTTGAACACCTCTGCCAGCCAATCGGTGAGCATGAGCAGCGCCGCATTTAACACCAGGGTGAATAGCCCCAGGGTGATGACCTGCACCAGGCAGGTGATCCAGAGGAGCAGCGGCCGGATCAGCGCATTCACTACGCCGAACAGGAGCCCCGCGGCCAGCGCGCTCTGCCAGTCCGCAATAACAAAGGCCCCAGGGCTTACCGAATCGATAATAGAGGCTGCCACCACCAACGACGCGGTGTTGATGGCGAACCGCAGAAAGAGCTTAGTTACCGAGCCTTCCGCGTCACTCCTCCGTGTCTGGGAACTGGCGCAGCAGCGTCACCATCTCTAGCGCAGCATTCGCCGTTTCTACGCCCTTGTTGACATCGCCATCACCGGCGCGGGCGCGGGCCTGCTCCACGTTCTCCGTAGTGAGCACACCAAAGAGCACCGGCACGGCAGTGTCCAACCCGGCTTGGAGGATGCCCTGGCTTGCGCTGTAGGCCACATGCTCGTAGTGGGAGGTCTGGCCACGGATGACGCAGCCCAGGCATAGCACGGCGTCGTACAGGCCGCTCTCCGCCAGCCGCTTCGCCACTAGCGGCAACTCGAAAGAACCAGGCACGAACGCGATAGTCACGTCGTCGTCAGCAACGCTGGCGGCCTTGAGCGCACGTTGAGCGCCCTCCAACAGGCGCTCCGTGATAAAGCTATTGAATTCGGCTACCACCAGGGCGAACCGCAGTCCCGACCCTTCGTGGGAGCCTCGTAGCTCCTTCGCCATCCTACTCCTTGCCTGCTATCAGCCCTTCTGGGAAGTTCAGCACGTGGCCAAGCTTGTCCCGCTTGGTCTCCATGTAGCGACGGTTATATTCATTAACGGGAATCTCTATGGGCACCTGATCCACTACTTCCAGGCCATAGCTCTCCACGCCCACGCGCTTCTTGGGATTGTTGGTGAGCAATCGGATCTTCTTCAGCTTCAGGTCCACCAAGATCTGCGCGCCTATCCCGTACTGACGGGGGTCGGGCGCAAAACCTAGCGCTACATTAGCTTCTACCGTATCCATGCCCTGGTCTTGGAGCGCGTAGGCCTTGATCTTGTTGTGCAGGCCAATGCCCCTACCCTCCTGGCGCATGTAGAGGAACACGCCGCGTCCTTCCGCTGCGATAAGCTGGAGCGCTTTTTCGACCTGCTCGCCGCAATCGCAGCGCATGCTGCCAAAGACATCGCCCGTGAGGCACTGGCTGTGCACTCGCACCAGCACCGGCTCCTCGCTGTTAACGTCACCCAACACCAGCGCAACGTGCTCGTCGGCGTCCACCTCGCTCCGGTAGGCGATGGCGGTGAAATCACCCCATCGCGTGGGGAGCTGCGCCTCCGCAACGCGCTGCACCAGCCGCTCCCGCTCGTGCCGGTAGGCAATGAGCTGCGCAATACTCATGAGCTTAATATCGTGCTTAGCGCCGAAGGCCTGACACTGGGCCAGGCGTGCCATAGTGCCGTCATCATTCATGATCTCGCAGAGCACGCCTGCGGGGTAGAGCCCTGCCAGCCTCGCCATGTCTACCGCAGCCTCGGTGTGGCCGGCCCGTTCCAGCACGCCGCCGGCTTGGGGTCGCAGCGGGAACATGTGCCCGGGCATAAGGATATCTTCCGGGCGGGTTTCCGGGTTGATGACCGCTTGCACCGTGGCCGCGCGATCGTACGCGGAAATACCGGTGGTAGTGACCTGCTTGGCCTCGATAGAAACGGTGAACGCGGTGCCCTGGGTGGCAGTATTGCGTTGCACCATGAGGGGTATCTGGAGCTCGTCCAGCCGCTGCCCGTCGAGTGGCATACAAATAAGGCCGCGGCCGTTGGTGGCCATGAAGTTGATGGCTTCAGGCGTCACCTTCTCTGCGGCAATGATGAGGTCGCCCTCATTCTCCCTAGACTCATCATCGACGACGATGACCATTTTGCCGGCGCGAAGGTCTTCTAGCGCTTCCTCGACAGTGGACAAAGGCATCTCGCCTCCTTACGCCCCATTACACGGTTCCGTATCTCAAGTCTAGTTTGCGCAGGCACGAACGTCAAGGAATGGGCCTCTATTGCAAGAGGTGCTCAATACCGTGGTGGGGGTGCTCACCCTCGTCCCGCTCTGTCACGGGCTGGCCGGAAAAGTGCGCATGGATTGCGCCTAGCTGCTGGCCCTCATGGTACGGGCACTCTATCTCGCTGCCCAGCGCCTCTTCGTGATTAGCGGCGGCGATGATAATGGCCTCCTCGTAGTTCAGCCGGCGGCAGAGATACGTTACTTCCCAGGTAACTTGGTTCGTCATGGCGTGTCCCCCTTGCATCTCTTATCTTAGCTGGTGGACGGCCCCTCAGCCAGGCCTCTCCATACCGAACGCAATGCTTGGCGCGGCGTCCTAAGAGCCAAGCGTTGACCCTGGCGCAGTTCCGTGGGTTTAAGGTTGAAGGGCTATCGCCCTAGGAGGAGCGCTATCCGTGTGTGACCCTGGCGCCTAGGTACAATGAATGGCCAGGGCAAAACGAAGGCTATTCTGCGCCGTTGAGATAGTGGTCGGCGGCAATGGCCGCAGTTGCGCCGTCACCCGCCGCGCTAATCACCTGCTGCACGGTGTTCGCCCGCACGTCGCCGGCTACAAATACCCCAGGCAGGCTGGTGGTCATCCACTCGTCCGTGGCTATTCTGCCGTCCGGCTGAGGAGCCAGGAGTTGCGCAAACCACTCCGTGTTGGGCCGGTAGCCAATGTGCACGAACACACCCGCGGTGGCGAGCTCGCTCTTCTCCCCAGTAACAGTGTCCCGCAACGCCACTCCTGGTGACCTTCTCCGTGCCCAGGATCGCGTCGACCACCGTGTTCCACTGCACCTCTATGTTCTCGGCCGCTTCCACCTGCTCCTGGAGCGCCGCGATGGCCCGGAAGCGGTCCCTCCGGTGCACAATAGTCACCTTAGACGCGCTCTTGCTCAAGGCCAGGGCCTCAGACAGAGCCGTATCGCCGCCGCCTACCACAACAACCTGCTGTCCCTGGAACTTCGTCGCATCATAGAGGGCGTAGGCGCCCACGCCCTTACCTGCCAGCTCACGCTCGCCGGGCACGCCAAGATAGTTGCGTACACTGCCGCAGGCCAGCACCACCGTCCGCGCCTGCATCTCACCCTCGGTAGTGCGCACGGTCTTGAGTTCTCCCTGCGCCTCTATAGAGAGCGCTTCCGCGGTGATGGTCTTCGTCCCAAACCGGGTCACCTGGTCCCACATGGCCTTGCCCAGCTCCGCGCCGCCAATACCGTCCGGCATGCCGGGGTAGTCCTCCACGCGTTCGGTGTGGGTGATCTGCCCGCCTACCATCCCCTTCTCTACGATGAGGGTGGAATGCAGGCCGCGCGATGCGTAGAGGGCCGCTGCCAGGCCTGCGGGGCCGCCGCCAATAATGACCACGTCATAGATGTCTGCCATGGGAGTTCCTGCCTTATTGCGTGTTGTGGAATTCGTGACTATCTTATCATAGCCGCCGCTTATTTCAGGCACAAAGCAGGGCCCCTCGCTGTTGCGAGGGGCCCTGCAGCCGTAAGAAGGTTTCTACTCTTGCTTTGCTCGGATAACCAGCACCGGCCCGCCTGACCGGCTCACCACCTTATCGGTAACGCTGCCTAAAAGGAAACGCCCCACGCCACTGCGCCCGTGGGTGGTCATTACGGTCATCGCCTCTGGTGTCTTACTGATGAGTTCCACTAGCTCTGCGCTGGCATCGCCGTGCAGCAACTGTGGCTCTACCTGGATCTGCTTGCTCTTCAAGCGGTCAGCCGTCTTGGCCAGGTAGCTGCCGGCCTCCCGCCCCATGGCATCCTGCACGTCTACGGCGATCTCGGCGCCGCCGTAGGGCAGCGGGTCTGCATAGGCCAAGGTAGGCGTCGAAACAACGTAGGCCAGCTCCACCGGCACGCCCAGCTTCTCCGCCAGTTCCTCCACCAGCGGGAGCGCTTGCTCTGCCAGTGGCGAGCCGTCCACAGGCAGGATGATCCTGCGGACCTCCGCCTTGGGCGCTTGGCCCTCATCGCCAGGCCGGTAGATGAGCAGCGGTTTCTCCGTATGACGGAGGACTCTATCCGTCACACTGCCCATCGTCCAGCGCGCCAAGCCGGTGCGCCCGTGGGTGCTCATAGCAATGAAGTCGCACCCTTCCTTCTCTGCATAGCGGACGATGGCCTCTGCCGACTCGCCCACTTCTACATGGGTATCTACGGCGATACCTTCCTGTGCGATGCCTTCGGCCAGCTTCCGCAAGTACGCCGTGGCGCGGGTCTGCGTTTCCGCCAGCAGCTGGCCAATGTAGGCGTGGTGCTCCGGCGGGCCCGCCGTGGCCATACTAGAGCGAAGCGCATCATCGGCCTCCGCACTCGTGGAACTGATTATCTCAGTCTCTGTCTCACCCACGTGCTCGTAGACCGGATCGCCCGTCTGCAGGGCTCTGATATCTACTGTATGCAAAAGGGTTATCGTGCTTCCCAGCTTTTTCGCCAGGAATCTGCTCATGGGCAGAACTTGCTCCGATAGTGCGGAGCCATCTAGGGGAACCAACAACTTGCTCAACATGATGTGTTCCTCCTTTGCTGCCTCTACCATTCTTTCCGATGCTTCTACTATAGCAATGCCTGCGCTGGAACTCCAAGCTGCCCGAGGCTCGTGCTCCGTTGCGGCGCAGCAGGACTATTCGGCAGCGTTACGCCACATACGACAGCCGGTGACGCCCACTACGATGGGCATAAGGGTGTCGATGACGGTCCAGTAATCACCGCTGGGCTGATTGTTGGGGGACAGCGCGCTGAACCAATTCCAGAAGAACAGCATGAACACGACGGCTGCCAGGTAGAAAACCGCGTTCGCTTCGAGGGAGCGCTTCAAGTCTGCCGAACCGTCGCCATCGACACGCCGCTTTTCTGAGTAGCTAGCGGCCAGAGTGAGGGTTATGCCTACAGCCATGAACCAGTTATGGAAAGCCCACACCTCGAACGGCGCATCCCCGCCGGGGTGGTACAACGGGGTAATGATGAAATGCACGGCCACCGTTACCGCCAACAACACCAGATAGGCCGCTACTGCACGAGTTAAAAGGGACATGCTTTCCTCCTCAAGATCAGGATAGAGCACATACTAGAGCCGACCCTTCCGCGAGGCAAGTCCAACGCTCTATTCGCGTTTGTTCTTCTGCCACAAAACTGCGCCCAGACCTGCTACGAATGGCCTCTCCGCGCGGGCGGCGGTTGCCCGTTGTTCCCTAGTAAATCCCGTTGACTATCATCGATGCGACGCGTAGTATGGTTTCGAAAATTCACTAAAAAGATTGCCTATTTAGTATTGCATTTCGTACGAACTCAAAATGTAGTAGTATAGGAGGACATACTGGTGGCATCTTACGCAAGGTATGGGCTCTTCACGTAACCGAACTATAAAACATGATTACTAGGCCCCAGAACAACCTAACCATCCTAGTCAAGCACAGCCCCTTCCCGCTGAGGCTGTTAGACCTTCTTTCACTAGCAGGGGAAGGAGGATGGATGTTAGCCCGGCTACTAGCCAAAGATAGGGGTTGTAAAACGTTACACCATGCGTAAAAGAACGTTCACTAGTACGGTTAGCGCACTGGGCCTATTTGCCATTGTTGGCCTAATTGCCGCCCTCGCGCTCTCTATTTCATGGCCTAACCTGGCCCGCGCCCATACCGCTGCGGACGCCACCCTCACCGCGCTCACGGTGACCCCAGGGACGCTAACGCCCGCGTTTAGCAGAACGGTATATTTCTACACAGTCCCCGTGGCCGACACCGTGACTCAGATCACCATCGAGGGCAGGGCGGATGGCGACGGCACCGTGGCCTATCAGGACGCTGATGGGACACTGGCAACGGACGCCGACGCGAACACCGCCGGCCAGCAGGTGAACATTCCCGCGGGGGGCGGCAAGCGCATCAACGTGGTGGTGAGCCATACGGACAGCGTGGCGACGACGACGCAGACCTACGGAGTGCTAGTGATCCGCGAGGGGCCGGTGGCAACGGACACGATAGCGCTGATGGCACTGTACAACAGCACGGACAGCGCAAACTGGACGACCAAAAACAACTGGGGAAGCAGTCTGACCCTCGCTAACTGGGATGGCGTCACCACGGACGCCGACGGCCGCGTCACTGACCTGGAACTTGATGACAACAACTTGGTCGGAACCCTGCCGTCCGAGTTGCGCAGCCTTACCAGCCTCACTTCCCTGATGCTCAGTGAGAATAAGTTAAGCGGGAATATCCCGAACCTGAGCGGCCTCAGCCAGCTGGAGCACCTGGATCTAGGGGACAACCAGCTTAACGGGACGCTCCCGGGCTGGCTGGGCAACCTCACCAATCTGGAGCAACTCTACCTTGACCATAACGAGTTGAGTGGAGCGATCCCGCGCTGGGTGAGCAACCTCACCAACCTGGAGCAACTCTACCTCTGCGGGGCAACCCGTTTAGCGGACCGTTTCCAGACGTGAGCCGCCTCACCAAGCTCCAGAACCTGAATCTTGGTCGTACCCAGTTAAGCGGGGCGATCCCGCGCTGGGTGGGCGACCTCACCACTCTGGAGCAACTGTACCTTGACGATAACCAGTTGAGTGGACCGATCCCGGACCTGAGCCGCCTCACTAGCCTGAGAGAGTTGCACCTTGACAATAATGAGTTGAGCGGGAAGATTCCGGACCTGAGCCGCCTCACCAACCTGGAGCAACTCTACCTTAACGATAACCAGTTGTACGGGCCGATCCCAGACTGGGTGGGCAATCTCACCAACCTGGAGGTACTGTCTCTCTGGGGCAACCAGTTGAGCGGGGGGATTCCAGATTTGGGCAGCCTCACTAACCTGACGGTCCTGTCTCTGTTCAGCAACCAGTTTAGTGGGGATATCCCGAGCTCGCTGGGCAGCCTCACTAGCCTGGAGCAACTGTTCCTGCAGAGCAATATGTTGAGTGGGGAGATCCCAGCCTCGCTGGACAACCTAACTAGCCTAAAGCACTTGCACCTTCACCATAACGAGTTGAGCGGGCCGATCCCGAATCTGAGCAGCCTCACCAACCTAGAGCAACTCTACCTTGACGATAACCAGTTGAGCGGGGCAATCCCATCCTCGCTACTCAGTCTCACTAACCTGGAGGAACTGTCTCTCTGGGGCAACCAGTTGAGCGGGACGATTCCAGACCTGAGCCCCCTGAGCAAACTGGAGCTTCTGTCCCTGCATAGTAATATGTTGACGGGGGAGATCCCGGCCTCGCTGGGCAGCCTCAGCCTGCTAGAGCTGCTGTCCCTGCGGAACAATATGCTGACGGGAGAGATCCCGGAAGAGCTGGGCAGTCTCACCGCATTGGAGGTCACACGCTTCGCGGGCAATGCGTTGACCGGGTGCGTACCCCACGGGTTGCGCTACCTCATGGACGCCGCGAACATTCCGCCCGGCATCCCGGCCCACGACTTCAGAGCAGTGGACGCGAACGGCGATGGCGACACCGATCACTTGGACGACACCCCCGGCCTGAAGCTGCCGTTCTGCCTGCTCAGCGAGCTGGCCTTCAGCGACATAACCCTCGATCCTCCCGCCTTCGCCAGCGGCACGGCGGCCTACACCGCCTCCGTGGCCAACGACCTGGCATCCACGACAGTGACGGTGACGTTGAACAACGAGCGCGACAGGTTGTCCATCAAGAAAGGCACGAATTCCTACACGAATGGAGCATCGGTGCCCCTGGATATAGGGCCGAACGAGATCACTATTGAGGTCACCCCATCGGACGCCACCCTCAAACAGACCTACACGGTGCAGGTGTTACGCGAGGGTACGTTGGCGTCGGACCGGGCCGCGTTGATGGCGCTGTACAACAGCACAGGCGGCCCAAACTGGACGAACAACACCAACTGGGGGACAGACGAACCCCTCTACAACTGGTATGGCGTCAGGGCGCACCAAGGGCGCGTCTCAGACATAGTCCTTCCTGGCAACAACTTGCGTGGGACGATTCCGGTCGAGTTGCGCAGCATCACCGAGCTGTGGGACCTGGACCTCAGTGACAACCAGTTGAGGGGGAACATCCCGGACTTGAGCGGCCTCCCCTTGCTGCACGTGATTTCTCTCCATAGCAACCGGCTCAGCGGGACGATCCCGGACTTGCACGACCTCGACCAGCTGTGGTTCATGGATCTCAGTAGCAACCAGCTCAGCGGGCCCATCCCGGCCTTACGCGGCCTCAACCAGCTGTCGGACTTGGATCTCAGCAGCAACCGGCTCAGCGGGACGCTCCCAGCTTCTCTGGCCGACCTCCCCCAGCTGCATCTCCTCTACCTTAACAACAACCTGTTAAGCGGGCCGATTCGTGAAGCACTAAACCGTTATGGGTTGCTAGCCACACGTTTTGCGGGCAATTCGTTGACCGGGTGCGTGCCAGAAAGGTTGCGCCAGATCGTGGACGATTCGGAGCTTGAGCCCGGCTTCCCGGCCCACGACTTCATCGCTGTGGATGCGAACAACGACGGCGACACCAATGACGAAGGAGATACGCCCGGCCTAAACCTGCCGTTCTGCACTATCAGCAAGCTGACGTTTAGTGACGCGATCCTTGAGCCGCCCTTTGACAATGACACCACCACCTATACCGCCTCCATAGCCCACGACGTGGAATCCACGAGAGTAACGGCGTACTTGTACGGCAGCGCCACCGTGTCGAGCATGAAGGGCACGGAGACCTACACGAACCGTGCACTGGTGCCGCTCGACATGGGGCGGAACGTGATCACCATCAAGGTCACCACATCGGACGGTACCCCCGCGCCGCCTACCTACACCGTGACGGTGACGCGCCGGGACAACGCTCCGCCGGTCTTCGACGAGGGCGCGGCCACGACGCGCGGCATAATCGAGAACACCTCCCCGGGCTTGAATCTCGGCTGCATATTCGAGAACATCTACGCGGGCATGTATTTCGGCGACCCAGTCGCGGCCACCGACGCCGAACGCGGCGACACGCTCATCTACTCCTTGGACAACGCTAGCGCGGAGTTCTTCGACATTGAAGCAGAGTCCGGCCAGTTGCTGACCAAGGCCATCCTAGACTACGAAACCAAGAAGAGCTACACCGTTACCGTGTCAGTCAGCGACGGCAAGGACGCCAAAGGCAAAACTGAAACGGAACCGGTGATCGATGCCAATATCAGGGTGACAGTTCTGATCGCCCAAGAGAACGAATTCCCGGAATTCCCGTCGAGAGCGGCCACCCGTACCATCCAAGAGAACACGGCGGCGGGCGTGAACATCGGCGACCCAGTCGCGGCCACCGATTGCGACAACGAACCCCTAACCTACACGCTGAGCGACAATAACTTCTTCGACTTTGATGCAAAGTCCGGCCAGTTGCGGACCAAGGCCCCTTTGGACTTCGAGACCAGGGACAGCTACACCGAGATAGTATCTGTCGCCGACCCTTCCGGCTACCTCGACTTTACCACTGTAACCATCACCGTCACCGACGTTGAGGAAGCAGGGACAGTAGCCCTGTCGTCGGTGCAGCCCGTGGTTAGCAGCCCGCTAACCGCCACTCTGACCGATCCCGACGACATCGAGACCGACATCACTTGGTTATGGGAGAGTTCTTCAAACAGAACATCCTGGGCTGCCGTCAGCGGGGCCAACTCAACCAGCTACAGCTACACGCCAGTTGCCGGCGATGAGGGCCGCTACCTGCGGGCCACCGCCTCCTACACCGACGGACGAGGGTCGGGTAAGAGCGCCCGGGCGGTCTCCGCCAATGTAGTGCGGGTGGCGGTGCCCGGCAACAACCCGCCCCAGTTCCCATCGACGATTGACCCCCTTACCATCGCCGAAAACACGCCGGCTGGCGTGAATATTGGCGCACCGATCACGGCCACGGACGCTAACAACGACTCCCTAACCTACAGCCTGGACGGCACCGACGCGGACTCTTTCGACTTTAACACGTCCTCCGGCCAGTTACGGACCAAGGCCGCCTTGGACTATGAAACCACCAGTAGCTACTTCGTGCAGGTAAACGCCACTGACCCGTCCGGCGACACCGACTATATCGATGTAACCATCGACATCGACAACGTCGAGGAACCCGGCACGGTAACGCTGTCGTCGTTCCAGCCCCAGGTCGATACCCAGTTGACCGCCACCGTGGCCGATCCCGAATTCGCGTATGACGTTACCTGGTCGTGGGAGCGTTCCATAGATAAGTCTAATTGGGCCGCCATCAGTGGAACCACTTACACGCCGGTAACCGGCGATCTGGGCTACTACCTACGGGCCACCGCCTCCTACACAGACGGAATAGGGCCAGGCAAGAGCGCCAAGGCGGTCTCCGCCTACGCAGTGCGGGGATTGCCGGGAAAACAAGCGCCTGTGTTCACAGACGGTGCGACCACGACGCGCACCGTCGCTAAAAACACACGATCGGGCGTGAACATCGGCGCACCAGTCGCAGCCACCGACGGCGACAACGACCGTCTGACCTACAGCCTGGGCGGCCCCGAGGCGGAGTCCTTCGACATCGTTGCGTCTTCCGGCCAGCTGTTAACCAAAGCCCCCCTAGACCGCGTGTACAAGCGCTCTTATTCCGTCTACGTGAATGTCCACGACGGCGGCAGGGACTACATCGGCAGGCTTGAAACGAACCCGATGATCGACGCCACGATCAGGGTGACTATTAACATCTCCAGCGGCGGCAATAGCGGCGGCAATAGCGGTGGCAATAGCGGTGGCAGCAGCGGTGGCAGCAGCGGTGGCAGCAGCGGTGGCAGCAGCGGTGGCAGCAGCGGTGGCAGCAGCGGTGGCAGCAGCGGTGGCAGCAGCGGTGGTAGTGGTGGTGGTGGTAGTGGTGGTGGTGGGCGCCCTGCCACTGTGACAACTCCAAGCCCAACGCCAATGGCTACTCTGACGCCAATTGAACTGCAGTTCTCCGGCCCGGTAGTCGCTGGCCCCACCGTGACCGGGACAGTAGTACCAGAGGGCAACACCGTGGGCGTTCACGGCGGCGCAAACCAGCCGGGCGGAGTGTACGTGAACTTCCAGCCCGGCGCAGTGGGCGCTCCAGTGGGCATTACCGTGTCGGTGAGCAACACCGCGCTGCGCGGCGTGGAAGCACCGTGCGGCACGATCCTGCTGCCCTTGACCATTGACATCATTCCGGAAACTCCCACCACCCTGGGTCGACCGGTAACCATTGAAATCTACCTTAGCAGGCCGCTAGTGGCGGCCGCAGGCAATGACCTGAACAACCTGACGGTTGGCGTGGTTACGTCATCCGGCGTACAGCTGCTACCGGTGGAAGTGGTGAACGGCAGGCTGGTGGTCACCATCGACCACCTCTCCACGTTCGTCCTGTTAGTGGTCACTAAGCCCGGCCAAAGCCTAACCCAGCCGCCTATGGGCGATGCTTCGTCCATGAGCCCGCTGTTGCAGTGGACCCAGCCCGTCGGCACCACCTGGTTCCAGGTGCAGGTGATTCCTTTCAATAATGACGGGATAGGCATAGACCTGCTTATCGGCGACCGCGCTCAGGTGCAGGCTGCGCAGTACCAGGTCAAGGCCCCCAGCTTCGGCAGCGCCGATCCTAACTACGTGCTGCTCCCTGATATGACCTACTTCTGGCGGGTGCGCACTACCTCAGTGGCCACAAATCCGACGGAGGCTGACTGGTGCGGCTGGTCGGTGCGTAGCTTCAAGACACCGCCGACCAGCACCAGCACCATTAGCCGGGTTGCGCCGGAGATGTTCGGGCGGGTGAGCACGCGCACGCCGACCTTGACCTGGACGAACTCTAATACACGCGTGTTCTACTATGAGGTGCAAGTAAGCAAGGACCACACGTTTGGCCCGAACGCCTTCCTGTACAGTGAGTACGTCCATGGCGGAGTGAGCAGCCCACTAAACAGCTACGTGATACCGGATGCCTTCCCGCTAGAAGCCGGCACCATCTACTACTGGCGGGTACGGCCGCGGATTCAGGGCGACGGCACGCCGCTGCCGTGGAGCGCTACCTATGTGTTCCAGGTTGTGAACCCGCACTCCAGCCCAACCCTAACCCAGCCGCCCTGGGGCGATGCCTCGTCTATGGGCCCGCTACTGCAATGGAGGCAGGCCGCAAACACTACCTGGTTCCAAGTGCAGGTGGCTCCCTACAATAACGATGGGATAGGCATCGACTTGATTATTGGCGACAGCGCTCAAGTACGGGCCGCACAGTACCAGGTCATGGCCCCGCGCTTTGGCAGCGCTGATCCCAACTACGTGATGCTGCCCGACATGACCTACGTCTGGCGGGTGCGCACTACTTCGGTGCTTACGAGACCCACAGAGGCCGACTGGAGCGCCTGGGCCACAAGTAACTTCAGGACACCGCCGACCAGCACCAGCACCATTAGCCGGGTTGCGCCGGAGATGTTCGGGCAAGTGAGCACACGCACGCCGACCTTGACCTGGACGAACTCCAATACGAGCGTGTTCTACTACGAGGTGCAAGTAAGCAAGGACCACACGTTTGGGCCGAATGCCTTCTTGTACAATGAGTACGTCCATGGCGGAGCGAGCAGCCCACCCAACAGCTACATGATACCGGCTGCCTACCCGCTAGAACTCGGCGAATTCTACTACTGGCGAGTACGACCGCGGATTCAGGGCGACGGCACACCGCTGCCGTGGAGCGCTACCTATGTGTTCCAGGTTGTGAACCCGAACTCCAGCCCAACTCTAACCCAGCCGCCCTGGGGCGATGCCTCGTCCATGGGCCCGCTGCTGCAGTGGACGCAACCCCCGGGCACCACCTGGTTCCAAGTGCAGGTGATTCCTTTCAATAATGACGGGATAAGCATCGACCTGATTATTGGCGACAGCGCTCAAGTACGGGCCGCACAGTACCAGGTCATGGCCCCCAGCTTCGGCAGTGCCGATCCCAACTACGTGATGTTGCCAGACATGACCTACGTCTGGAGGGTGCGCACTGCCACGGTACTTACCAACCCCACAGAGGCCGATTGGAGCGCTTGGTCCACAAGTAGCTTCAAGACACCCCCTGCCAGCAGCAGTACCATCAGCCGGATAGCGCCGGAGATGTTCGAGCAAGTGACCACGCGCACACCGACGTTGATCTGGGCGAACTCCAATCCTGGCGTGTTCTACTACGAGGTGCAGGTAAGCAAGGACCACACGTTTGGGCCGAATGCCTTCTTGTACAATGAGTACGTCCATGGCGGAGTGAGCAGCCCACCCAACAGCTACATGATACCGGCTGCCTACCCGCTAGAACTCGGCAATTACTTCTACTGGCGAGTACGCCCGCGGATTCAGGGCGACGGCACACCGCTGCCGTGGAGCGATACCTACGTGTTCTGGTGCCACTGAGATAGGGCACGGCCAGTAGGCGAGCAGACGAGCGTTGAGTAAGGAGGGGGCCTGGTGGCCCTCTCCTTTTGCGTCTCCAGAACGGGGTGCCCGTACCGTAAACGACTAGAGACAAGGCTACTTTCCAGCCCGCATGCCGCGACCTTGGCGTCAGACTCATCAAGCGGGCACAGCACACTACTACCGAGGAGTTCCACGACCTCTCCGAGGACGGGTTGGAGCTTGTCTCATCATCAGGACTTAGTCCCATCTCCACTATCTCATATGCGTAAATGAGTACAGGAGTTGACAGGCTGCGAGGGGCCTAATAGAATGAGGCAACCCAGGCATTCCGCCTGGTTATATGAAGAGCATTATTGATACATAATATCATGACGACAATACAGACGCCCCGCCTAAACATCACAGCCATCCTGGAAGACCGGGGCTACCGGTCCACGGCCCCCAGACTCGCTATCATCCAGATCCTGGAAGGGAAGCAGGAGGGCTTTACCGCCGAGGAGATTGGCAATGAACTGCCGTGGGTGGGCAGGGCGACCATCTTCCGGACGATCAAGCTCCTCATGGAGGTCGGCGTTATATGCAAGCTGAACCTCATGGACGGCGCCCCCAAGTACAGCATGTCTCGCATTGAGCACCATCACCACACGGTCTGCGTTAAGTGCGGGAACGTCGGCGAGTTCCGCGCCGCCACGATAGAGCGCCTGATGCGGGCCATCGGCGACGACATCCCCGGCGAGATTGTCGGCCACCGCATCGAACTCTACATCACCTGTAACCAGTGCATTAGGGACGAAGATAGCTAAGGGACTCCATAGACTACCGAGCACATAAGTCTTCCCCGTTAATGAGACTCAATTTCAATAACAGATCTACAGCCGCACCACAACTTTGACCAATCCGGCAAAACTACGAGGAGAGAGGAAAATAAGCCAAGTTGATACTGAGTACCAGTAAAGTCGCATGGAAGCTAGGGAAGACCGCGCTTTTGGTGCTCACTTTGCTCTGTGCCTTGGCCGCATGTTCGCCCACACAGGACGCTGCGTCCAGGCCCCATGCTCTCCGCGTAGTCACCACGACCAACCTCGTGGCAGACTGGGTCGAGAACATCGGCGGGGACCACGTGGAGGTCTTTAGCCTGGTGCCGGTGGGATCCGACCCCCACGCATTCCGGCCGGGCGCGCGGGGTATTACCAAAATAGCCGACGCTGACCTCGTGCTGAGCATCGGGCTGGGCCTAGAAGAGTCTTGGCTCAAAAAGCTTCTGCAGAACGCCGCTCGAGACCCCTCGACCATCGTGGAACTGGGCGAGATCGTAGATCCCATAGAGTTCGCCGCGCTCCATGCTGGCGAGGTCGCAATCCTGGAAGAGCTCAACCACGTCGTCCATGAGGTGGAGGAGGGCGAGATCGGCCCGGAGGCTGCCCTGGAAGAGATCAAAGAGCTGCTCGAAGGTGCCGATGGCGACAAAGCTGAGGGCTCACGGGGATAAAGAGCACGGGGATGAAGAGGACCACGGAGATGCGGAGGAGCTGCCTGGCATGGTGCTCGCTATAGTCAACGACGTCGAAGAGGGGCGCATGGAGGCCAGCGACGCGATAGAGGCTATCGAGACACTCACCGCTTCCGGCGAGGATGAGCACGCCGACCACGGCCACGGCTTCAACGACCCCCACTTCTGGTTCGACCCACTCCGCGTGAAGCTCGCGGTCAACGACATATCCGCACGCCTGTCGGCCCTCGATCCGGAGCGCGGCGACGCCTATAACGCCAACGCCGCTGCCTACAACGCTCGGCTCGACGAGTTGCACGCTTGGACGGAGGAGCAGGTCGGCATGGTGCCGGAGCACCGCCGGCTGCTCGTGACTTCCCACGATAGCCTCGGGTACTTCGCGAACCTCTACGGGTTCGAGGTCGCGGGGGTAATTCTATCGACCACCACCGAGGCCGAGCCATCGGCGGTGGACCTAGCGGAACTGTCCGATGGGGTCGAGGAGTACGGCGTACCGGCGGTGTTCGGCGAGACGACCGTGAGCGAGCGTCTGGCCAACGCCCTGGCAACGGAAGCCGGCGCGAAGCTCGTCCGGCTCTACTCAGGCTCCCTCGGCACTGAGGGCAGCGGCGCGGAGACTTATATCGATATGCTGCGGACGAACGTTGCGCGTATCGTCGAGGCCCTAAAGTGAGGGCGCCGTTCCTGCTCCGGTGGTTCAAGCTGGTTCATCAACTACAGCAGGATAGGGCCGCCGGTCAGCAAACTGGTAGAATTAGGGTGCGTCAGAATGACGCTGGAGGATAGGAGTTAGTGACGATGGCTTCTGAAACGGGCATCACCGTCGAGAACTTAACCGTCGTGCGCGGCGGGCACACTGCACTGAGCAACGTCTCCTTCGAGGTTGGTCCGGGTACCCTGATGGGCGTCTTGGGCCCAAACGGCGCGGGCAAGAGCACGCTGTTCGAAGCCATTGCTGGGCTCCTCGCCAGCACTGAGGGCAAGGTAAGCCTGCGCGGCGCGGCGGCCCAAAGAGGCGCACTGGCGTACGTCCCCCAACGCGATAGCATCAATTGGGTCTTTCCGGCCACCGTGCTGGACGTGGTGACGATGGGGCGAGGCCGCAACATCGCGTGGTTCCGGCAACCCAGCAAGCAAGACCGGGAGATGGTACAAGTCTGCCTGGAGCGGGTCAATTTGTGGGAGCAGCGCTCGGCCCTGGTTACGGAGCTCTCCGGCGGCCAGCGCCAGCGGGTCTTCATAGCCCGTGCCTTGGCGCAAGAAGCCAGCGTCATTCTGCTGGACGAGGCGTTCAGCGGCGTAGACGTGGGCGCACAGGAGGGCATCGTGGAGGTCCTCCAGTCCCTGCGCGACGAGGCTAAGATCGTGCTCCTCGCAACCCACGACCTCACGAACCTGGCCAAGCGCTTCGACGAGGTCCTGTGCATCAACCACCACGTGTGCGCGTACGGCCCGCCCGACGAGGTGTTCACCCCCACAGTGCTCGAGGAGCTGTACGGCTCGCACGGGATCGAGTTTGCCCCCAATCACCACGGCCAAGGGGAGCACACGTAATGATCGACTACATCATCGGGCCATTCCAATACAGCTTTATGGTGCGGGCGCTCATCGTCTCCGTGCTCGTCGGAGTGATGTGCCCCATCCTCGGCGCCTATGTCATCACGCGCGGGCGCGCCTTCATGGGCGACGCCCTTGCCCACTCCGTACTGCCCGGGATGGTGATTGCGTTCATGTTGGGAATCAGCCCATTCTTCGCCGCCGTGCCAGCCGGTATCCTCATCGCCCTGCTGATGGGCTCCGTCAGCCGGCGTACCGGCATCAGCGAGGACACGTCCATTGGCATCATCTTTGCAGGCATGTTCGCCCTGGGCCTTGTGATGCTTTCGAAAGCCACCAACGTCACCGTCAACATTGAAGACCTGCTGCTTGGGCAGGTGCTCGGCGTCTCACAAACAGACGTCATTATCTCGCTAGCGCTCACGGTGGTGGTGATGGTAGGGCTTTACGCCTTTCACCGGCAGCTCGTCTACACCACCTTCGACCCGGTGGGAGCCGCGGTTGTCGGGATCAGGACGGCCCCCATCGAGTACGTGCTCCTCGCCCTGCTCGCCCTCGTCGTCGTCATCGGCATCCAGGCCGCCGGAATCGTCCTCGTCATGGCGATGCTCATCACCCCCGCAGCCACCGCGTACCTACTGGCAAGGCGGTTCGTGGGAGTCATGGTCCTCGGGGCGCTCATCGGCGCAATCTCGGCGGTAGCCGGCCTCTACTTCTCCTTCTACGCCGACCTCCCCTCCGGCCCCGCCATGGCCCTGATAGCAACCGTAATATTCGGCCTAGCAGCCGTAGTGAAGAAGGGTAGGTGACAAACGCGCATGGTGGCCGACGCCTGTGAGTCTCCAGCTGGAGCCGACTAGAGCCTAGGGCTTGGGCTGGCTACTCTGCAAACCCGTATCTAGATAACCAGAGCGCCCTTTGGCCGAACCCCTCCATGCACCGACGGCTCCGACGCAGCACTTCGCCGCCAGCCGTCGCTTACCGACTGGTACACGTCCTCGTCAAAGCCTAGGAGGTCACAGACAACGCGGCGGTCAAGCAGGGCGCGGTTGGGGTCGGCGTCGGCCAAGTACGGCCGGCTGCAACTCCCTGGCGGAACTCCTCGAAGATGACCTCGGCAGTGTACAGCTTGCTCGTCGCTCCGGGCACGGAAGTCGAGCCACAGGCCACGGGATTTGGCAGAGCGGACAGGTCAACCAGCCTTCGATCAGATTGCATGCGAGAGTCGCCACCAATGAGGCATAGACGGGTGGAGTTTCCCATCAAATTGTCGAGCTATTCGAAAATCGCGATTGGGCCACACTCTCGCAATGCTTCCTGTTCGGCCAATGCAGGTAAGCGCGGGATACTCTGTTATCTTGCGGAAGCGCGCAACGAGGTAAGTCGGGGTTTACGTGGTTCCAGGGACTCGGCAGCTTCGGCCCAAAGCTCACCGCAGCCTTTGCTTCCATTCCGAGCCTCACGGAGCAGTTGTCAATCCTTACAGACTATCCGCTGAAGCATTTTCTCAATGGTTCCACTATTGCCTTCTCAGGATCTCGACCTGATAAAGGCGGCTTCCCGACAGAGTCAAGACGTTGAGAGTCGTCAAGGACTGGTCAACCCAGCCCCGACGGACGGTCAAGGGCACGTAAGGACTCCAGGGAAGCCATATTGTGAAAACCGACCTGATAGGCTGTTGGGCCAACAATGTCGGACAGGCGTATCTCTAACTCTGGAGTTTACAAATGGCGGTGCTGTATCCTGACGATTCATTCTTAGTGGGTGAAACGGTCACGAAGCGTTGGAGAAGGGCATTGGCAGCATGAAAATGAAAGACCCAGCATGGCGCACGCGCCATCACCTCGATGTCTAGAGGACTGTCCGTGCGAGCCATTGTAAAAAGATCGCTCGAAAGAGGCCTCTGCCTATCATGCTTTACGTCTCGGACAGTTAGAGCAACGCGGGCAGATGTTCAGACTCCCAGACTGAGTCTGAGGCGAAAAGGAACATATTCGATCGACGGCGATGCCTTTAACGCCGCAATTACTCAGGATCGTCGGAAGAGTGCACCCGTTCAATTCAGCGTTTGTCGAGAAGCGCGCTTCCAAGACCGATAAGCCGTCAACAGCCAGCGGACGCCATAGACCAAGGCTATGCACTGAAAACCACCGGGCTTAGCTTAGCTTGGCGCGTCCGCAAAGAGCGCAACGACAGCTTGCCAGTGATGCTGGAGTTCAACTCGCTGATCCGAGTCGGCCGAATTTCAGTGCATCATGCAGCGAATGCCAGAGTTATGTGAGTAAGTTCAAGCGTTATCGTGGTTGAGTTCATTGATTCGCGAAATCCCGCAGGAGCGGGCCAAGACTATGTCATACCGCCGTCGGTCATTCGGAACGCGGGCGCCGTCTCCTGGACCGCGCTGATGCGCAGGGCCCTGGCCGCTAGTGTTCTTCGAAGCAGCGTCGCATGAAGCAGGAGCACATAGTCAGCGGAGCCATGGTTCACCTGCCGTATTCCAGCTCCGTAAGGGCATTGTGTAAGACGGGACTTTCCGAAGCCAACGTCGGCTCGACGTTGAACCGGTGATATGAATGGCGGAGGGCCCATCACTGTCGCAGCCGTACAGGACGCTCCTCTATCATCGCACAATGCAATGCGGCCTTCGCCTCCCGGCCCGCTCGTGGCGGGAGGCTATTTGCCGTACACCGCCGAAAGCAGCGCGCCTTGCCGCAGGCGAAGTCACCAACCCGCAGCTTACCAATGGCCTCGGCGTCGCCCCAGTCCACGCCGTCCATCTGGTGACGACACGGCCAGCCGGGCCAGGAGAGCCGCCGATGCGGGCAGGGTGTAGAAAGTGGCTAGGTACTTGCGGTCGGCGATGAGCCGCTGGAAAATGCAAGCCTTGCAGGTCGTGGGCGTTGTTCACGCCGAGTGGCGTCGACCTTCTCGGCGGTGTCCCTCAGCCATGGCAGAACCAGTTTCGCGTCGCAGACGGAAGTTGCCCCAGAATGTCTTTCGCAATGCCAAAATGGGCCAATAGTTTCTTCAAAATGTCGGCCCACGCGGCCAGCGTTTCACTCCTTGAAGGCACCGCGGGGCCGCACACCAAGCAGGGGCGACCGGGATGCATCCCCGCAATCCGCTCGTGAAACACCAGAAGTCGTTGGCGATGATGGCCTTTACAGGCCATGCGATGCGGGTCTGGGGGAGTTGGTCATTCCCAATATGTCCGCCATCGCCGCGGTGATGCCCTGGTGGCTCTTGTCCAAGGTCCAAGTGCTTGCCGCACCGTCAATCCCCTCTTGCAATGCGGTGGCGCGAGCGTCCACGGCGCGCTGGGGAACCGACGACAGGCGAACCAGGTCTGCCAGGTCTCAACGGAACCGTCCAGCCAGTCTGGATTCAGGGAAGCGACTTTCCCGGCCGGGCTCCCCCGTGAAGACGCAGTAGGACAGGCTGGCGTCGTTGAGGGCGGCCTGAAGGTCGGCGGCGGCTCCGACCCCCTCCGGGTGCCGGAGGGCAATGACACCTCGATAGATTGGCTGGTGGCCGCCGTTTAGCCCGAGGCGCGACTTCGCCTCGGCCTACGGCGGTGGCGGCAGGCAGGTACTCCGCTTCACCACCACTCGCGCGGAGCCGGAAGCGGTGATGAGGATACATCGGGGCGTGAGGCCAGGATGCCCGACAATGGCTTGGGTGTTCTCAGACCGGACGCTGCTGCGGGGAAGCATCTTCTGAAGCATCCCGCCCAAAGCGTTGTTGGCGCTGGGCTCGGTCTGGTGGGCGATGTTATTCATGAGCCTCCTGGGCCGCTAGACACCGAAGCGTTCGTAGTGTTGCTCGTGCTCGGCGGGCGCAGCCTTACCGGGCGAAGATACGGGATGGGACGACGGTACAAGGGCCTTCACCTGCCCTCCTCCCTTGAAGCCACGGCCTGGGCGGCCATTTGGCCGCTGCGGACTGCGCTCTCCATTGTGCCTGGCCAGTCCGTGTCCACCCACTCTCCGGCCAGGAAGAGGTTGGAGAGCGGCGTCACGCTTGGCAACCGGTGAAGGCTGGCTCCCGGCACGGAGCGAAAGGTGGCGCGCGGTTGCTTTACTACCAGCAAGCGCACTACCTGAGCATCTCGCGCCTGGGGAAAGACGCGTTTCATCTCCTCCAGGAATAGATCGCTTAGCTCTTGCTTGAGCATATCGGCATACTGCCATGCGCCGCTAAGGGAGATGCACAGGTACTGCCCGGAAGCGCTTTCTTCGCCCTGCATGCGGGTCTTGTTGAACACCCATTGCAACGGGCTGTCCACAAAGCCGGAGAAAGCCTCCTCCATCACGGGGCGGTCGTACCAAATGTGCACGTCCACGATGGGCGCATAAGCTAACCCCCGGGCTCGAGAGAAGAAGGCCCCATCTGCCAGGGAAGGCGGCAACATAGCCATCAGGTCGTAGGAAGTGAGCGCCGAGATGTACCAGTCGCCTTCCACCGTCCCATCCGACGTCTGCACACCGCATACCCTATCGCCGTCTACCGTGAACTCCCTGGCCGCAGCCCCTAGCAGGACCTTCCCACCCCTAGAAGCCAGGTAGGACTTGACGGCCTCGGAGACGAGCTCGGAGAGGCCCACCTTGGCGTAGCCGATGACAGCGCTTTCTTTGGACTTGAGCACCCCCTCCTGGAACACCATCACCCCCATGTCCGCGCTTACCTCGGATATGTCATCGTTGAGCGTTGGCAGGATAACGAGGTTCCAGAACCTATCTATGACTGCATCGGTCTGGTGATGGCGCTTCAGCCAGGTGGAGAAGGTCTCCCCGTCCAGATTTCCCGAGTCCTTACGACGCCTGGTCAGATAGATGCGAAGACCCCCGTAGAGGACCCGCAGCTTCTCACTCCACGATAGAAAGGGGTAGCTTAGGAGTGCGGGCGCAAGATGGAGAGGCGCAGGCAGGCTAGCGCTGCTCAAGACCCCTCTTTTTCCTGTATAGCTGAGTATGGGAACGTCCAGCTTTGGGGGGACGTGCGTGTTGTGCAACGCTCCCAGCTTATTGAGAAAGCCGATGTAGGCCGTACAGCACTTAAGGAAGACGTGCTGGCCGTTGTCTATCTCCTGGCCTGTCTCAGGTTCTGGAAAGGAGAACGCCCTTCCTCCCAAGAAGGGCCGCTTCTCCAGCAGCACTACCGGGTGGCCGCGGTCAGCCAGGTCGCAGGCGGCTGCCATCCCCGCCAGGCCCCCGCCCACCACAACTACCTTCCCGAGATTCTTGATGCTACTCCTGTCACCCATAACCTTGCCATCAGCGCAAGCTTCTCCCTGGTGCTAAGACTTACCCTTCTACTGAACACATCATAATCTGCGGCCTCTATGCGGTCTAAAAGGCGGCTGTAGGTACTATGGAGCATCGCTGGACAGACTCTGGACTGCGGCGACACGAGGGGCAATAGCTCCTTCCCCCTTGTGAAATACTCCCGGGCACGCTCAACCTGAAACCGCATAAGGTCTCTGAAGTTGTCGTTGACCCTGCCCTGGGCGATGTCTTGCTCGGAGCACCCAAAGCGGTCCAGGTCCTCTTGGGGTAGATATATCCTGTCGAGCTCCATATCCTCCCTTACATCCCGGAGGATATTGGTCAGCTGCATAGCCAAGCCCAGGTCCACCGCGTACTCCCTTGCGCGGTGGTCTTTGTATCCAAAGATCTCGATACAGATGAGACCCACCGAAGAAGCCACGCGATAGCAATATTCCTTTAGCTCCTCAAAGGTGGCGTACCGCTTCTTGGAGATGTCCATCTCAACCCCGTTTATCACATCTGCCAGATACTCCACGGGGATGTTATAGGTGTTGACCGTGTCTTCCAAGGCGGCAAATACCGGGCCCTCCGGTTCGCCGGCATAGGTCCGGAGCAGTCCTTCTCGCTGCTCCCGCACCAACCGGAGCTTCTCTTCGCTGTCTGTGACGTCGTCCGTGGCATCGTCGCAGAGACGGCAGAAGGCGTACGTAGCGTAGATGGCCTTGCGCTTCCCGGCGGGCAGCATTATGAAAGCGTAGTAGAAGTTCTTGGCCTGCTCCTTGGTGAGCCGGCGGCAATACTCGTACGCCTGGTCCAGTTCCTTGGCCATGAGCGTCTCCCGACGTAATACCTGACCCTATAGCGGGATGTTAGATGCTCCCCTTTAGCTTCAGCTTGGCCGCCGTGCTCAACAGAAGCCACACCCTGGTTTTCTTAGATAGCGTTGGACGGCTGCTGAGAACGTCGTATCCTAGGCGCTCGATAGCCTGCAGGATAGAACGCCCTCCCAAGGTGAAGAGGGCAATATCCAACCGCACAGACCCATCCACTCTATCCACCAGCTCGACGCCCTGGTCGAAGAGGGTCCTGGCGCGGCTCACCTGGAACTGCATCAAGTCCCTGAAGGACTCGTCGAATACCCCTGCCTGAAGCCGCTCCTCGGTGTACCCGTAGCGCTCCATGTCCTCCAGTGGGATATAGATGCGGCCCATTTCCAGGTCGCGGCGCACGTCCTGCCAAAAGTTTGTAAGCTGGAGCGCCGTACAGGTAGCGTCGGCCAAGCGTTGCCTCTCCTCATCCCTATAGCCAAAGAGGTAGAGGAACAGGTGCCCGACTGGATTTGCGGAGTGCTCACAGTAATGCAGCAACTCCTCATAGGTCTGGTGTCTCTTGCGCCTCTGGTCGATACGGTTGGCCTCTATGAGCTTCAGGAACGGCTCCTGGGGAATGTCGAAACGACGGATTGTCTCCTGAAGCGCCGTGGTAACGGGGTGGTCTGGATGGGAGGTGTAGCAGCTACGCAGTTCCTTCTCCCAGGCGTCCAAGAGGCTTAGGCGGTCTCCCGCGTGCTCATCCCCAAGGTCATCTACAAAGCGGCAGAAGGCGTAGATGGCATAGACGTGGGGGCGTTTCTCCTTGGGAAGGAACCATGAGCCGACGGTGAAGTTCTCGTAGTGCGTTTTTGCGAGATCCTGACAATACTCGTAAGACTGCTCCACGCTCCACCGGCCGCGAGGCCCCGCTATAATTGAGTCCATATAGCCCTTCCGTCACCCGCCGATGCTACGGGCCGAGACCTCCCTAGGCCAAGGCATTTCCACCAGACCCTAGCATGACGATGCCTCTCTTCACACACCTTTAGCAATCGCTGACTGTGCCTGCTGTTGACCTTGTGCTACAATACAAGCCAATCTAAACATAATCAAGGGAGTCTGCGGCTTGAAGGTGTTTCTGGGAGTGCCAAGAGGGTTTTGCGCCGGTGTGGTTCGCGCCATAGCCGTCGTGGAGATGGCGTTGAAGAAGTACCCCCATCCCGTTTATATAAAGCACCAAATCGTCCACAACCACTACGTAGTGAGGTCCTTGGAAAGCAGGGGCGCGAAAACGGTGGAAAACATCGAGGACATCCCTGCAGGGTCAACGGTCGTTTTCTCAGCGCACGGATCGCCTCCAGAGGACTTTGCGAAGGCTGAACAGCGCGACTTACATGTGATAGACGCCACCTGCCCACTGGTAACCAAGGTGCATAACGAGGCGCGGCGCTACTCCCTTGACGGGCGCAAGCTGCTCCTCATCGGACATCTCGGGCACCAAGAGGTCAAGGGCACCATGGGACAGACCGAGATGCATCTCGTGGACGAAAGGGAGCAGGCGGCGTTGCCCGATTGGGACGCAGACACGCCGGTTACGGTGTTGACCCAGACCACGCTGTCTGTGGACGATACCAGCCGTTCTATAGCTCAGGTCGAAGACCGCTTCTCCGACGTGGTTGTTAAGAACGACCTGTGCTACGCGACCACCAACAGGCAAGTGGCGGTGAAGGAGCTTTCCCGCCTCGTCGATCTGGTCCTGGTCATCGGAGCGCAGAACAGCTCGAACTGCAACAGGCTGCGGGAAGTCGCCGAAGCGCATGGCGTGACCGCGTACCTGATAAACGGACCTGAGGAGCTAGACCCTAAATGGATCGACGGCGTCGACAGCGTAGGCATTACGTCTGGCGCGTCGACTCCGGAAGATCTGGTTCTGGCCGTAATCGACGCGCTGGCCCCTGATGAAGTGGCCACCATCGATGGAGTGGACGAGGACGTGAACTTCGTCCTGCCGCGTGAGTTCAGAACCTGAACCTCCCAGCCGTCTGAGATCCAAAGACCCCCACTCGTTTATCGCGTAATACCCTTACCCAGGGATGTTGCGTGGCGCGTCTTCAGTATTACTTATCCAGCGTGAACTGACATCCCCTCACTAGCGTAGCAGGAAGCGAGTCTGCTTCCCGTGCCGGAAGGACCAGGCCGTTTTGTTGCAGCGCGCTTGCTACGCTGACCGATTGGCCCGGTTTCGATGTGCTAGCGGCGACCCCTCGGAGAAGAAGGCGCTCATGACTCGCTGGGCAATGCCCTCGGCGTCCAACTGCGTGAGGTGCCGTTGATCAGCCGCTGTGCCGTGCTCGACGAAAGCGTCCGGCATGCCGATGCGGTGGACTGATACGTCCTCCATTCCGGCCTCGGCCAGGGCTTCCACTACGGCTGAGCCAAACCCTCCGGCAAGCACGTTCTCTTCTACCGTGACGATGCGGCCGGTCTTGCGAGCCGCGTTCAAGAGCAGCTCGACGTCGAGGGGCTTCACGAAGAGCGGATTCACGACACCGCAGTCAATATCATATTCGGCAAGCATATCAGCCGCTTCGACGGCTGCATTGGCCGACTTACCCAGACCAAAGATCGTGACGTCACTGCCCTCTCTGATGACGTAGCCCTTGCCGAGCGGCAGTTCCTTGAGGTTGGGGTCGAGGGGCACACCGACGGCGGCTCCCCTAGCAATGCGGATAGCAAAGGGACCCGGGTGTTTATAGGCGGTGTAGATGAGGTGCTGCAACTCGTTTTCATTTGTGGGCGCCGCCACGACGGCGTTGGGGAGACACCGAAGGTATGAGATGTCGAACGCGCCATGGTGCGTCTTACCGTCCTCGCCAACGATACCGGCCCGATCGGCGATCAGCGTCACAGGCAGATTCTGCAGACATACGTCATGGACGACCTGATCGAACGCTCGCTGGAGGAAGGTGGAGTAGATAGAAACGAAGGGATGGAGTCCAGCGGACGCCATGCCCGCCGCCATACTGACGGCGTGCTGCTCCGCAATGCCGACGTCGAAGATTCTGCTGGGGAATTCGCGCTGCACACCCGCCAATCCCGTCCCCTCGAGCATAGCTGCGCTGATACCGACGACGGATTCGTCCTCGCGCATGAGGCGCGTGATGGTCTGGGCAAACACTTGCGAGTACGTGGGCGCTCCGGACGCGTCCCCCAACGGGGAGCTTGGCTGATGAAACTTAACGGGATCGTCCTCAGCGGGCTCGTAGCCGTGGCCCTTGTGGGTCACAACGTGAATCAAAGGCACGAGTCCGGTGTGGGTTCTGGCTTGCTGGAGCGTCTCTTCCAGCTGTTTTAAGTCGTGTCCGTCCACGGGGCCAAGGTATTGGAATCCCATCTCGGTCCAGAACATCGTGGGCAGGATGATACCCGCGAGGCCTGTGTTAAACCTTTGGACGAGCCGGTATATCAACTCACCCGTTGGCACCTTTTGTGAAAGGGCCTTCATTCGTTCAACCATCGCGTTGAATTCGGGGTGCATGATCAGCTGCTTGCGCCAGTTGGTGAGGAATCCGACGTTCTCTGAGATGGACATACCGTTGTCGTTGAGGACAACAATGAACCTTTCGGGATTGAGGTGCACGATGTTGTTCAGCGCTTCAAAGCTGGAACCGGAGGTCATCGCTCCGTCTCCGACTACTGCGATGGTCCACGAGTCCATCCCGCGGTTCGCGGTGGCTTGCGCGATGCCGAGCGCAATGGAAAGCCCGGTGCCGGCGTGGCCCGCGCAGAGTGTGTCGTGGGGGCTTTCGCTTGGCTCTCCGAACCCGGATAGGCCGCCCTTCAGGCGGATGTTCTGAAACTCGTCGCGCCGCCCCGTCACCAGCTTGTGGGTATAGGTCTGGTTGGTCGTGTCGAAGACTATGCGGTCCTTGGGACTGTCGAAAATGCGGTGCAGCGCCAGCGTAAGCTCAACGACGCCCAGGTTCGAGGCCAGATGGCCGCCGCGCTGGGTTATCACCGAGATGATGGTGTCTCGGGCCTCTTGCGCAACCTGGGACAACTCTTCTCTGGTCAGGGGCTTGAGATCGCTTGGGGCATCTATCTGGTCAAGGAGGCTGCGTTCCATATCAGGACTCCTTTTCTGGCGCCGGCTGTAACGCCGAACCGAAGTAGCTGAAAATCCTTCATGTGCCTACGCGCAGCATAGGTGACAGGCTGCTAGCTGTCAAATTTGCCGGCCGCTGCGAGACCGGACTGTAGCTACTCTAGCGTGTATGTGGATGGCGTTCCCATTCCCAGAGGCTCGTCAGGAGATGTGTGGGGAAGGTTGAGCGCCGCACACGCCACTTGTGCTGGCTTATTCGAACAGCCTGAGTTGGCTAGACTCCGGAACGGATCCAAATAGTCCCATATGCCTCTCCAAAGACCTAGCCCGTAGCTCTTTTCTCTCATTTGGATCAGAGTTGACCCGCTGGACTAACGCATCGAACAGAGGCTTACCTAATCTGTGGGCATGTTCATGACAGTTATGGCATACAGTTGTTAGGTTACTTGCCTCATTGTTGTCATTATTCCAGTCTAGATGGTGAGTGTGGATTCCGTATTGTGACCCGCACACAGAGCATGTTCCTTTGATTCTGGGAGACCCTCTGTGTGCACTGGTGGTTCTGGCAGCCCGCGGCTTGGAGCGTAGTATCGAGTCGGAACCAGCGACCTGTTCGGTGGAACGACATTCCAGACCACAATTTGGGCAGTCAGCAATATCAGCAGGGAGGGATCCATCCTGCCCATTACTTTGGCAGACCCCGCAATTAGGATTGGACGATAGTGCAACAGCCAACTCAACATGTATCCCACATTGCTTATGGTAAACCGGGTAATACCGACTACACCTGGGGCAGGTAAGATGAACACGTAAAGCCGCCTCTGGAAGGGACGTCCACTTGCCCGTTGGCTTGAATTCTTCTGAAGCTATAAAGCTCAACTAAGCGCACCGTTGAGTTGACAGATATCCATTCTTCTAGGCAGTGACCTCGTAGGCCCAAATACGGTGGACCACATCGGGCTCTCCCTTTGGCAGCGGATAGTAGGGTTCCGAAAGCTCGGCCAGCTTCCACTTACCGGCTTCCTCCAAGCCCGCCTGGTATTCTTTGAAACCGTCTTCCTCATACAAGTCCACGCGCAGGCTGAACACTATGAACCCGCCAGGTTTGGTGATGCGCGCCAACTCATCGAAGGCGTGGGCCGGAGCGTGGCCGGTGGTGAACACTCCCACGCTAATTACCGCGTCGAAGGAGTCGGTTTCGAAACCCAACTCCTCCCCAAGGGTCATCTGCTGGAACTCTTTGTAGAGGTCCTTGCGGCGGGCCTCCTCCAGCATTCCCAAAGAAAGGTCTATGGCGTAGAGGTCTTGGTACCCCGCCTGCATCAAGCGCTCACCCACCAGCCCTGTGCCGGCCCCCGCGTCGAGGACCCTTGCCCCGGTGGAGACGTGCTTGGCGAACAGGTCAACTGCGGTCTGCGGGGCGTTCCAGGCGAATTCCTCGGCCAAGTCTTTGTCGTATTCGGCGGCCCACTGGTCGTAGCGCTCCTGCAACTCTTGGTTGGAGGTGGAGGAATATATCCACTGGACCCTGTTCTGACTGTCTTGCATAATACCTCCTGCAGATGAAGAGACCCTAGGCCAAGTTCGTTCCTGTCCAGGGCGGCGGTTCCAATACTGTAAACAACGTCCGGGGGAACTACAGCTAGCTGACTACCTGCGATGCCACGGCTTCCAGTCCAAGTCCAGTCGACGACGACCGCCGGACATCTGATGCGCGAGGAGACCGTCGAGGCGAGATCCGCCTGAGGAGCTCCGTTCAGGCGACCAGAACTTCGCTTCCCTCCAACCATAACCTATAAAGGGTATCAGGGGACGTTGGATCGCCTCGCGATACCGCCCGGCGGTGGTGTCGTCGACCATCTCGTTGAGCCGTTCGATCTGGTCTTCTGCTGACTCATCGCACGCATCGCAGCCACAGAACTGAGTGCCACCATCGACTTTTGGGACGAATGGACTAAAGACCCCGACACACCTGATTTTGTAAAGGCAGTTGAGAACATACGCAGACAAAACAGAGCATGAGCATCCCAGGGAACGAGCATTTGAGAAGAGGCTACCTACGACCGTAGGAACATACCTAGACGAACTGAAGACCACCCCGCCTTTCGATGAGGCGAACCCCGAGTGGGTTACAAGTATCGAAACGGCATTGTCGCAAAGGGGTGTCTTCTAGGCAGTGACCTCGTAGACCCACATACGGTAGATCACATCGGGCTCTCCCTTTGGCAGCGGACAGTAGGGTTCCGAAAGCTCGGCCAGCTTCCACTTACCGGCTTCCTCCAAGCCCGCCTGGTATTCTTTGAAACCGCCTTCGTCGTACAGGTCCACTCGCAGGCTGAACACTATGAACCCGCCAGGTTTGGTGATGCGCGCCAACTCATCGAAGGCGTGGGCCGGGGCGTGGCCGGTAGTGAACACTCCCACGCTAATTACCGCGTCGAAGGAGTCGGTTTCGAAACCCAGCTCTTCCCCAAGGGTCATCTGCTGGAACTCTTTGTAGAGGTCCTTTCTGCGGGCCTCCTCCAGCATTCCCAAAGAAAGGTCTATGGCGTAGAGGTCTTGGTACCCCGACTGCACCAAGCGCTCACCCACCAGCCCAGTGCCGGCCCCCGCGTCGAGGACCCTTGCCCCGGTGGAGACGTGCTTGGCGAACAGGTCAACTGAGGTCTGCGGGGCGTTCCAGGCGAACTCTTCGGCCAAGTCTTTGTCGTATTCGGCGGCCCACTGGTCGTAGCGCTCCTGCAACTCCTGGTTGGAGGTGGAGGAATATATCCACTGAACCCTGTCCTTACTGTCTTGCATACTGCCTCCGGCTGCTGAAGAGACCCCAGCTCAGTTCATTCCTGCCCACGGCGGCGGTTTCCATACTGTAAACAACTTTTGGGGGAACTGCTAGCTGTCTATCGGCGATGCCACGGCTTCCAGTCCAAGTCCAGTCGACGACGACCGCCGGACATCCGATGCGCGAGGAGACCGTCGACGCGACCTCCACCTGAGGAGCTCCGTTCAGGCGACCAGAACTTCGCTTCCCTCCAACCATATCCTATAAAGGGTATCAGGGGACGTTTGATAGTCTCGCGAAACCTCCCGGCGGTGGTGTCGTCGACCATCTCGTTGAGCCGTTCGATCTGGTCTTCTGCTGACTCATCGCACGCATCGCAGCCACAGATTGGAAAAGACTCCGTGTGCCACCTGCCAAACAGGACATGAAGACCAGGGAAGGCAGAAAACACCACGGCGATGGGTGCGGCATCAGGGTCCCTGGGGCTGAGTCTGACACACGGACGGGCAAGGCCAAAGCCCCTCTCCAGTTCCTCGTCGAGACCGTACCCTTCTGTACGCTCGACTTCGAAACCGTTCTCTAGTTCTCTAGCCGGCCGATAATCATCCAGCATGGTTGGATGCAACGGCCGAAAGCGCTCAGCGTTGGTCACGCGGCTGTATGCCTCCTCCGGTGGCCCCTCAGGCCCCCACCGACGTCTGCTCAGACATTTCTCGTTACCTTCCTCTCAATCGATGAATATCCGCACTCTGCACCAGGGAAAGCCCTCTCCAACTTCATTACACCGCGATCTTCACACGGTACCATCAAGAGTCACCTGTGCCAGTCGGCCCATAGTGGTGGGCCGCAGTAGGGTTCGAACCTACGACCAATCTGTTCTCGGTTGACGAAGCTGTGCTTCAACCGGAACGACCCGTAGTATTCGTGACATTGCTCTGCCCAATAGTGCAGCGTCAAAACATGACCTTGTGAGGTGCTGTTCTGAAGCCAGTGGCAAGAACAAGTAATTGCGGGACCCCGTAATCGGTTATGAGCCGACCGCTCTGCCACTGAGCTATGGGCCCGAAATCACAAAGGGCAACAGCGGTTTCTTCTCTTGCTTACTGAATAGCCAACCGCTCAGCCTCCGCCCTTTTGGGGAACTCTCTTATTATACTTGCCTACTGCAGCGTCTGTCTCCGCTTTGTAGGCCGCGGGGTGTCTGGCACAACGTCCGCAACTCGTAAGGGAGGGGGTGGCGTAACGCCGGCCTTGAGCGATATTGCGGCGGGGGTGGTAGGCTGTTTCTGCACGGGAACCCGCTCGTCGAGCACATCCATCAAGTTCCCGTGAGTTTCTGGGGCAATTGCTCAAGATGGTGCGTCTCACTACGTCTTGGACGCGATCCCACGTTATGATAGTAGTAAGGGGGGTGGCGTAAGCGGCAACAGGCTCAAGCCGCTCGGCTGGTGCGTCTCACTAAGCCGGAGTCGGCGACGCAGGCCAGCCCGGAGGCCAGGAACGATGACTGTACCAAAAACTACGAGACCGTGGGTTTTAGGGAGCCGCGTGGCCGGCACGGTGGGGCGAGTCTGGGCAGTAATCTTAGCGCGCTTCGATGGCAGCCCTTCGAGCAAACCAGATCTGCCGACCGGCTCGCGCTACAAGCCGATGCAAGGGGGACGCTGCGACTCCTGCTGGGACTCACTAGACCCATAACGCGTCTGTAAGGGCACCCGCCCCGACCATAGAAAGGATAGCTCTCATGATTACAGGAATGCACGCCCTGCTCTATACGCCGGAAGCGGCGCAGCTCCGCGCCTTCTTCCGAGACGTCCTCGGCTTCCCCGCGGTGGACGCCGGTGAAGGGTGGCTGATATTCGCATTGCCGCCCGGGGAGCTAGGCGTTCACCCATCGGACGACACCCACCACGAACTCTCCTTCACGTGCGATGACGTCCACGCGACGGTTGCAGAGCTGACGGGCAAGGGCGTCGAGTTCACCGGCCCCGTAACCGATCAGGGCTACGGACTCGTCGTCCACGCTAAACTGCCCGGTGGCGGAGAGATTGCTATCTACCAGCCCCAACACCCAACGGCGATGTAGGGACGATTCGGGCGGGTTTGAAACCCGCCCCTACCGCACCGCAATGTGTAGGTCCCGCAGCTGGCGCTCGTCCACTACGGACGGCGCATCGGTCATCATGTCCATGGCGCTCTGGTTCTTGGGGAACGCGATGACCTCCCGGATGTTGGGCGCGCCCGTTAGCAGCATCACAATCCGGTCGATGCCGGGAGCAATGCCGCCGTGGGGCGGAGCGCCGAACTCGAAGGCCTCCAGCATGTGCCCAAACCGCTCCTGTGTCTCTTCCCGGCTGTAGCCCAGCAGCTGGAACACCTTCTGCTGCAGCTCCTGGTCATGGATGCGGATGCTGCCGCTGGCTACCTCGTAGCCGTTGCACACCATGTCGTAGGCTTCGGCCCGCACCGCGCCGGGGTCGTTGTCCAGCAGGTGCATGTCCTCCACGTGCGGTCGCGTAAAGGGATGGTGGGCGGCATCCCAGCGCTGGTCTGCCTCATCCCACTCCACTAGGGGGAAATCGGTCACTCGGGCAAAAGCCATCACCTTGGGGTCGGCCAGCTCCAGCCGCTTGCCCATCTCGGTGCGCAGGTTGCCAAGCGTCGTCTGGGTGGTGGCTACCGGCCCAGCGACTACCAGGATGAGGTCGCCCATCTTGGCCCCGGTTAGCTCGGCGATGCCCCGCACCTGCTCTATGGTCAGGAAGCGTTGCGCCGACGACCGCACCTGCTCCATAGTCAGCGTGTCCAGGCTCCCGTCCGATTCGCCGCTGCCCAATGCAATGGTCACCAGTCCGCCCGCGCCGAAGGAGCGCGCCAGCTCAGCCAGATCGTCTATCTGGCGGCGGGAGTAGCCGGCGCAGCCCGGCGCAGCCAGCGCGCGCACACAGCCGCCGCCGCTCAGCGCCCGTTTGAACACCTCGAACTCTGAATCCTTGACCGCCGGCTCTATGTCCTTTATCTCCAGACCAAAGCGGAGGTCAGGCTTATCGCTGCCAAAGCGCTGCAGACACTCCTGATAGGTGAGCCGCGGCCAGGGCGTGATAACTTTGATGTCTGGCACAACGGTCTGCACCAGAGTAGTAAAGAGCTCTTCCGTCAGGTCTAGGATGTCGTTCTGGTCCACCCAGCTCATCTCCAAGTCAAGCTGCGTGAACTCGGGCTGGCGGTCGCCTCGCTGGTCCTCGTCTCGGAAGCAGCGCGCAATCTGGAAGTACTTCTCGTAGCCTGCCACCATCAGGAGCTGCTTCAACTGCTGTGGCGATTGCGGCAGAGCGTAGAACTTCCCCTCGTGGATGCGGGAGGGCACCAAGTAGTCGCGCGCACCTTCCGGCGTGCTCTTGAAGAGGATAGGCGTTTCAATCTCCAGAAAGCCGCGGGCATCCAGAAAGTCCCGGATATACTTCACCACCTTGTGCCGCAGGATCATCTTCTGCTGCATCTCCGGGCGGCGCAGGTCAAGATAGCGGTACTTCAAGCGAAGGTTCTCGTCTACATCCACGTCCTCGTTGATATAGAAAGGGGGCGTCTTGGACGGGTTCAGGATAACCAACTCGTCGGCTAGCACTTCCATGTCGCCCGTAGGCATCTCCGGGTTCTCCGTGCCAGCCGGGCGGCGCATCGCCTCGCCCCGCACCTGGATCACGTATTCGTTGCGCAGCTCCCGCGCCAGGGTGTGGGTTTCCGGCACCCTCGCGGGGTTAAACACCACCTGGGTCAGGCCCATCCGGTCTCGCAGATCGATGAACACCAGCCCGCCGTGGTCCCTGCGACGATGCACCCAGCCTGCAAGGGTCACTTGCTGGCCATGATGGGATGGGTGGATCTCGCCACAAGTATGAGTCTTAAGCACAGGGATACCTCTCTTCTCTTACGGTCTTGCGCTCTGCGCTGCCGCGCCGCGGGAATAACTTCAGTATACGTGATACGTGCCTCGTTGGGACGAGATAGGGCAGGAGGAAGACTCATTCCACGATGACAACGACAACGCCCCTCCGTTAACATAGAGAGGCAATGCAGCCTCTTTCCCTCTACATCCACATCCCTTTCTGCCGCCACAAGTGCCACTACTGTGACTTCAACACCTACGCCGGCCTGGATCATCTCATACCGCCCTACCTGGCTGCCTTGGAGCAGGAGCTGGACAACTGGGCCGGCCTGCTGACCGAGTGGGAGGTGCGCACCATCTTCTTCGGCGGCGGCACGCCCAGCCTCCTCTCGCCGGAGCAAGTCGAGGGTTTCCTTGCCCGCTGCCGCGCGCGCCTCACCATCACTCCCGACGCAGAGGTCACTATGGAGGCCAACCCCGGCACGGTGACATTGGAGAGCTTAGAGCGCTACCGGCGCGCGGGTGTCAACCGCTTGAGCTACGGCGCACAGAGCTTTCAGCCCGCGGAGCTCACCTGGCTGGGACGGCAACATTCGGTTGGGGACATAGAGGACGCGGTGCGGAAGGCGCGCACTGCGGGGTTCCAGCGCCTGAACCTTGACCTCATCTACGGCCTGCCGGAGCAGCCGCTGGCGTCCTGGGAGGCATCGCTTCTACAGACGCTGGCGCTCCAGGTTGACCACCTCTCCCTCTATGCACTGACCATCGAGGAGGGGACACCCCTGGGGAAGTGGGTAGCGCAGGGCACGGTTCCACTCCCCGACCCTGATCTGGCTGCGGACCAGTACCTTGCCGCGGACGCGGCTCTGACCGCCGACGGCTACCATCAGTACGAAATCTCCAATTGGGCCGCGCCTGGTCAGGAGTGCCTCCACAACCTCACCTACTGGCGCAACCTACACTACGTGGGCCTAGGCGCGGGCGCGCACTCCTGCTTCGGCGGCTACCGCTTCAGCGACATACTCCTGCCGCAGGAGTACATAGAGCGGTTGAGCGAGCATACTGGCTCTGGTGAAGCGCGGGCCGCCGGTGATAGCGACCACACGGAAGCGGCCATCCGAAACGCCAGCCCCATCGCCGACCTCTACCCGGTGGACGACGGCATGGCGCTGGACGATTCGCTCATCCTGGGCCTGCGCCTGAACGAGGGGATGCGCTTCGACGCCATCCAGGCGCGCCACGGTGTAGACATGCGCGACCGCTACCGGGATGTGCTGCAAGAGCTAGTGGAGATAGGACTGCTGGAGCAGAACGAGACGCTGATGCGCCTCACGCCCCGCGGCAGGCTCCTCGCCAACGAGGTCTTCGTCCGCCTGCTCAATCATTAGTCCCCTCTCTGTTTGGGAGAGGGCAAGGATGAGTGAGTTTCCTTAGCTCGCGTCCTCAGGCTCGTCGCCGTCTAGGTCTTCGTCCTCGATATCCAGGTCCGGCTCCATATCCCCAGCATCCTCGGGTTCCTCGTCCGGCGTCAGCAGCTCCATCACTGCCTGACCTTCCACCGGCTCCACCTGGGTTCGGCGTCGGCCTCGGCCTGTGCCCTGCGTACCGCTCGCGTCATCCGGCGCCTGTTCTGAGTCTTCGGAGGGGGGCAACGCATTCTGAGATGCGCCCATGGCCACCATCCCATTGAACACCGTTACCGCCACAATGGGGTCGCCCGGCTCCACCCGTTTAATGGTGACGCCCTGAGTGCCGCGCCCGATGCGTGACACGCTGTCCACCACCGTGCGGAGCATATCGCCGCTGGCAGAGATGACCATTATGTCCTGCAACGGCAGCACCACGCGTGCCGTCACCACCGGGCCGTTGCGGTCCGTTAGACGCATAGCTAAGACGCCGCCGATGCCGCGGTTCTTGGTCTGCCACTCGGAGAGCGGTGTGCGCTTGCCGAAGCCCATCTCGCTGACCACCAGCAGGTCGGCATTCTCGATGACTACGTCCATCGCCACCAACGTGTCGCCCGGATCGAGGCGGATGCCCCGGACGCCGCCGCTCTGTCGGGAGGCCGCCCGCAGTTGCTTCACCGCAAACCGCGCCGACTGTGCTCCCGCGGTCACCATGATGACCTCGCCATCCTCCGCCACCGGCTTCGCCGCGATGAGCGCATCGCCTGGTTCCAGGTTCATGGCCACTAGGCCGTTGCTGCGCACCTGTATGAACGCCTTGAGCGGCGTCTTCTTCACTTCGCCCAAACGCGTTGCCATGACCATAAAGTCGGAGTTCTCAAAGTTCTCAACACGAACAATCTCGGTGACTTGCTCGTCCTGCATCAGGCTGACCAGATGCACCAGAGGCACGCCCCGGCTCTGCCGTGTGCCCTCCGGCACATCCCAACAACGCAGCCGGTACACCTTGCCCTTATCGGTGAAGACCAGGAGATCGTCGTGGGTGTCTGCCACTAGCAGGCGGTAGGGCGCGTCCTTCTCTCGCATGGTCATCGCCTGGATGCCCAGGCCGCCGCGGTGCTGGCGACGGTACGTCTCCGAGGGCACCCGTTTGATGTAGCCACGCTGGCTCAGGGTCACCACCACTTCCTGATGGGGCACCAGGTCCTCGGCGGTCAGCTCGGTCGCTTCCTCTGCATTGATCACGGAGCGCCGGCTATTGCCGTACTTCTTCTTAAGGTCGGCCGACTCCTCCTTGATGAGGAAGTCTATCTTCACGGGGTTGGCCAGCAGGTCTTCCAGATACGCGATGTTCTGCAGCACCTCAGCCAGCTCTTCCTCAATCTTATTGCGCTCCAAGAGGGTAAGCCGCCGGAGCTGCATGTCCAGAATGGCGTTGGACTGGATTTCCGTAAGCGTGAACTGCTGCATCAAGTTGGTACGCGCAGTCTCCACCGTCTGCGACCCTCGAATCGTTCGGATGACCGCATCCATGTTATCTACGGCGATCTTGAGGCCCTCTAAGATATGCGCACGGTCCTTGGCCTTCTTCAGGTCAAATTCAGAGCGACGCCGAATGACGGTGCGCCGGAAGTCCACAAAGTGCTGCACCAACTCCTTGAGTCCTAGCACTTTGGGCTGCCCGTCCACCAGCGCTAGCATATTCATAAAGAAGGTGCTCTGGAGCGCAGTGTGCTTATAGAGCGAGTTGAGCACCTGCCGTGGCTGAGCCTCTCGTTTTAGCTCAAACACCACCCGCATACCCTGGCGATCGGACTCGTCCCGCAGGTCGCTGATGCCCTCCAGCTTCTTCTCCCGCACCAGGTCCGCTACCCGCTCCACCATCGCCGCCTTGTTCACCTGGAAGGGCAGCTCTGTGACGATGATCTGATAGCGGCCGCTGCGAGCGGTCTCCTCAATGTGGGCCTTGGCTTGGACGACCACCCGGCCCTTGCCGCTGGCGTAGGCCTGTAAGATGCCCTCCCTGCCCAGGATAGTGCCGCCGGTGGGGAAGTCCGGCCCTCTTACAATCTCCGAAAGCTCTGAAACCGTAGCTTCCGGGTTCTCAATCAGATAGACGATGGCGTCGCAGACTTCCACCAGGTTGTGCGGCGGGATGTTGGTCGCCATGCCCACCGCAATGCCGGAGCTGCCGTTGATGAGAAGATTGGGGATGCGCGCCGGCAGCACCATCGGCTCCCGGAGCGAGTCGTCAAAGTTCAGCGCAAAGTCGACCGTGTCCCGCTCAATGTCTGTCAGCATTTCCTGGGCAATGCCTGCCAACCGGGCCTCGGTGTAGCGCATGGCTGCGGGAGGGTCGTTGTCCACGCTGCCAAAGTTGCCCTGTCCGTCCACCAGCGGGTAGCGCATAGAGAAGTTCTGCGCCATGCGCACCAAGCTGTCGTACACCGGCGCGTCGCCGTGGGGGTGGTACTTGCCCAGCACCTCGCCGACGATACGAGCGCTCTTCTTGAAGGGACGGTTAGGCTGCAGCCCCAGCTCATCCATGGCGTAGAGGATGCGGCGGTGGACCGGCTTCAGTCCGTCACGCACATCCGGCAGGGCTCTGGCTACGATGACGCTCATGGCGTAGTCCAGATAAGAGCCCCGCATCTCTTCTTCGATCCTTACGGGACGGATGCGGTCAAAGGCTTCGGTCATAACAGTGCTCCTGCGAAATGATTACAGGCGCGCGACGGCGCATTTTGAGAGAAGTATCTCGGAGAATCGTCCATCGTTTTGTGGGGGCATTTACAAGCGGCGAACACGCTCTATTATAGCGCATTTAGGCACAAAACGATAGTAAATAACGGTATTTTGTGGTTTAACGATTGTATTATATATTTGACAAATTAGAACACAGTTGCTACAAGTCTGTGAGGTTATCTTGGAGAGAAGGAATCAGCAGGGCAAATAACTGAAATGGAGTTTAGAATGTCATTATCAGAGTATGAAGAATTGTTATACGAGAAATTTGAACTAGGCAAGTGCCAGGTAACACTAGAAGAGCAAGACAAAGTGCCTGGCGCGTTTCCTTGTCCCTGTCCAAACGGCCATAGCATCCTCAGTTAGTAATGGAGTTTGCAAATCACTGTGGCTGTGGTTGCCACGAGGGGATAGCGGTAGATTCCATTTTGACTACAGCTGTTACCCTGAACAATATGGTGATGGTAATGCAACAGAGCACGTCACCATGCGTGAGCTACTGGTAAAGGCTTAGCCAAACCAACGCGGTTGATGGCTAGCCTATGCCAAACTACCCAAAGGAAAATCTCCTCAGCGTCTTACGCCAGTACTATGAACCCGTCCGTCTACACGGCCAGAGCTTTTATGCCCTAAATTCTCAGGCCATTCTCTATTTCCGGTACTCAAAACTACATCCTCGCAATACTTATTTCTTCGGCGTTGAAGCTGATGATCTTGCGAGATTCACCAACCAAAATACATTCATTCTGTTCATCTGTGGGGCAGAGGATAATGTAATTGTGCTACCTATCTCAGTCTTTTTAGAGATGGTTGCGGGAGTAAAACCGAATTCCACTCAATGGAAAATCTTAGCGACACAAGTTAAGGGCAGATGGTTCCTGCGAATCCCAGGTAAAGGTCAAACAGATGTAAGTAGCTTCCGCAATTACTACGACTTCACACCGAAGGAACTCCAGCAATCGCAGACACCTTCCCTTGGGGAACATATACCCCTGCTGAAGAATAGGCGACAGGCCTTGGTCCAAGAAGAGCTGGCACTGCAGAATCCAGAGGAGCTTCCTGATGTCCTTCTAGAAGTGTCGCAAGATTCAGCTCACTTTGTTCGCTTTGAAAGAGCTGTGGAACACGCGATGAATGAGTTGGGATTGGAAGCAAAGCTGTTGGGTGGGCCGGGAAGCACAGATATTCTTGTCCGGCAGCCGTTTCGTGCAATTGTAGAGTGTAAGTCAACTTCTTCGGGGTCTATCTCACAAGTCAACTTCACGCGTATTAAGCGTCACGCTACACAGGAAAATACTAAAATCGCAGTGGTTACGGGTATTAGGTTTGATAGAGCTGTAATCGAGGATGCAGCGTCTGAGGGAGTAGCTCTACTAGACGTTCCTTTGCTTATTCAACTACTTAAGAGTAACAAGGCTTTTCCTATCGCCCCTCAGTCCTTCCGCTCACTTTTTACCCCTGGATTGATTGAAACCACAGCACTTGCTCCCTTGGAAGATAAGTGGCAGGAAGCAGAGCGCAAAATTGCTACAATTTCAGCCTTGCTTCAAGCATTGGATTCAGGTCATCGAACGGTTACTGAACTTAAGGGAAGGCTAGAAGGCAGTGGTTTGGGGCAGTTCACGGTAGAGGAGATTGAAACCGCTCTAGCGTTCCTCGCTGCGCCGGTCCTCAACGTAGTCGAAACGAGCAATGAGGGCTACGCATTATCCCTCCCAGTCGCGCTTGCGACTTTACGTCTTAAGACTATCTTCAATCGTCTCCAAATACTCTCTCCTTAAAGACTCCCCTTCCCACCATCGCTCGTCCGCTGCCTTGCGCCTGGCTAGCCGGTCCGCCGGAAGTGAAACAGCTGCGGCCTCTTGTTCGTTGACGGCTTAGAGACACGCTACTAGACTGGTGTGCGTCACCTGTTGCCCTTCGCGGGGCTGAGCGACCCGGCTCAGGATTAAGTAAGGAGCCCAGCATGGCGGATTGCGATCGAGCGCTTAAGCGTATAGAGCTACTCAATAGAGTTCGGGCCTTCCACGCTCTCGCAGGCGCGGATATGGAGAGCATTTGGGTGATCGGCGCAACCTACGGCCTCCTCCTCTCCTTCGCTGCTATTGCTGCAGGCAACGCCGCCGGCGCAACCAGCAACTCCCCCGTTGTTGCGGCGTTCTTTAACCTGGCGCCCTACGCCCTCCTGGGCGTCATCGGTAGCATTATCGTAAGAAGGGCTCGGCTGCAGGCCCAAACCCTCTTGGGCTAGCAGCCACACCGTCCTGTGGCGCACAGCGCCCCCTCGCAGTCCCCCCCGCTCCGGGTCGCCCTGGAGACGTTGGGGTGCAAGCTCAACCTCGCGGATAGCGAACTGCTCGCCCGGGACTTTGCCAAAGCCGGCTTCATCGTGGTGACGCCCGATGCTCCATCCGACATCTACGTCGTCAACACCTGCACGGTTACCCATGTAGCAGACCGCAAGGCCCGCCAGCGACTGCGTGCAGCCAAGCGCCGCAACCCCGCGTCCTACGTGGTCGCTACCGGCTGCTACCCTGAACGTTCTTCCAAGGACCTGCTGGCTATGCCTGAGGTAGACCTCGTCCTGGGGAATACGGATAAGCCGCGTTTAGTGGCACAAGTGCAAGAAGCGCTCCAGGAGCGGCAGCTCCTCAGCAGCCTTCCCCTGGTTGAGGACGACCTGCCGCCACGGCCGACGGCAGCAGCATCTCGAGTGCGCACCTTCCTCAAAATCCAAGAGGGCTGCAACGACTACTGCTCTTATTGCATCATCCCCAAAACCAGAGGCGTTTCCCGTTTTTTCCCGCCTGAGCGCATCATCGCCGATATCAACGAGCGTGCTGCCTCGGGCTTCCAGGAAGTAGTCCTCACGGGCACTCAGCTCGGCGACTTCGGCATCGAGCTTACCGGACCCCGTCGCATGGGGCCTGACCAGCGGGACCAGGCCACGGAGGGAAACCCCCTGGCCGACCTCTTGCAACGCATTCTGGATGAGACTGCTATCCCCCGCATCCGTGTGTCCTCCCTCCAGCCGCAAGACATGACAGCAGAGCTCCTGGAGCAGTGGCAGGACCCCCGCCTGTGCCGGCACTTCCACCTGCCGCTGCAGAGCGGAGCAGACCCTGTGCTGCACGCTATGCGCCGCCGCTACACCGCCCGGCAGTACGAGGAGGCAGTGGAGCGCATTAGGATACGCTACCCGGACGCCTCTATCACTACCGATGTCCTGGTAGGCTTCCCCGGCGAAACCGATGACGATTTTGAGACGACCTACCGCCGCTGTGAAGCCCTGGGTTATGCCGACATGCACATCTTCCCCTACTCACCGCGGCCCTCCACCCTCGCCGCTCGCCTGCCCGCTCAGGTTGCTGATCCTGTAAAAGAGGCTCGCCTGCAGCGGCTCCTCCACCTTTCAGCAGCGAGCAGGGAACGCTTCCTAGCACACGCGGTGGGAACGACGCGGCCGGTTCTCTGGGAAGAGGCCGCGCCCGCTCTAGACGGCGCTTCTGCTACCCTCCGCGGCCTGACCGATACCTACCTGCACGCGACTGCCGCCGGCTCCCCGGAGCTGGTGGGCACAATCCAAACCATTAGCTTTGTTAGGGCAACATCCCAGGAATTGTGGGGAGAGCTTTCTGCATGAACACGTTTAACCGTTTTCTACTTATCATTCTAGCGCTGGGCAGCGCCCTCTTCTGGATGGCGGCTGTCCTCTCCATCTGGGTCTTCCCAAGAGAGCTCGCCGAGATCTTCCGTAGCTTCTCTACCATGCTACGACTGCAACCCTCCGTCCTCCAGGGGCTGATCACCGCGTTAGGCGTCAGCGCAGGGGCCGTCTCCCTCCTAGTCCTTGTTGGGGAGCTCTTCCCGCAGGAGCCCACTATGGTGACTGTGGATAACGTCCACGGCGGCACCGCTGCCGTTACCATTGCAGCGCTGATGCTGGGCCTCAAGCAGCAATTGGAGGAGCGCACCGGGCTGCAGGCCGTCCGTCCTACTGTAACCTCTCACCACAACGGCTTAGATGTGCACGTAGAGATGCACGCTGATCAGGATACGCAGCTTGTCCACAGTGCGGAGAGTATAACGCAAGCGGTCCGGACTCAGGTGGAAGGGCAGTGGGGACTGAAGCTACACAACGTGCGGGTGACCTTTACCCAGCCTATTTACCAGGACAGGCAGCCCCCAAGCAGCGGCAACAGCCAGAGCAAAGAGTCTGGGGGCAATATCATCGTGCCCAGCCTCGACAACGATCCGGGCCGGATGTCATCAATCCCAAGAACTTTTGCGCGGCCTAGCGAAATGGCACAGGAACAGAGCACAGAGCAGGAAAAAGAGGAACGGGACAGGTCTAGCTAGAGAAGCGCCAGGTTGTTCCTGTGTACTACCTCGTCCCCAAAGGAATACCCCAAGACGCCTTCAATCTCCGTAGAGCGCAGCCCCTTCAGTTGCTGCAACTCTTGAGCGCCGTAGTTCACTAAGCCGCAGGCAATCTCATGCCCAGCGCCGTCCTTAATGGAGACAATGTCTCCACGTTGGAACGGCCCTTCAACCGTCTTGACCCCCGCGGGGAGCAGGCTCCGGTTCCCGGACCGCAGCGCCGTCGCTGCGCCATCGTCCACCGCTAGTGCGCCTCGGCGGGAGAGGCCGGACACCATCCAGCGTTTGCGGCTCTCTACCTTGCTGGCTGTGGGAAGGAAGAGGGTGCCCACATTCTCGCCTGCGGCCAGCCGTGACAGCACTTCCGGCTCCTGGCCGTCCGCGATGATTACCGCTACTCCGGAAGCCGTTGCCATCTTGGCCGCCTGAATCTTGGTCGGCATCCCACCGCGGCTGCGCGCCGCTACCGTCTTTCCCGCCATGCGCTCCACAGACACATCAACGCGCCTCACTAAAGGCACGTGCTGTGCGGCGGGGTCCTCGACAGGGTTGGCGGTGTAGAGGCCGTTGACGTCGGTGAGGAGCATCAGCACGTCAGCATCCACCAGGTTGGCAATGAGCGCCGAGAGGTTATCGTTGTCGCCAAAGGTTGCCCCAGCAATCTCCTCAACGGCAATTACATCGTTCTCGTTCACAATGGGGACTACCCCCAGCTCCAGCAAGGAGCGCAGGGTGTTGCGCGCGTTCAGGTAACTCAGGCGGTTCTGAAGTTCGCCGCGGCTCACCAACGCTTGGGCTACGGTGATGCCGTGGCTGCGGAAGAGCTGGTCGTAAGCATCCATAAGGATGCTCTGGCCTACAGCCGCCCAGGCCTGACGCGCGCTCTCTCGCGGCAGCTTGGCAGCCTCGCCCAGGCGGTGCCGGCCTGCCGCTACCGCCCCGGAGGAGACTAGGATCATCGCTCTGCCCTGCTGGTGTAGCTGGGCTACTTGCCCAACCAGGGTTGCCATCACCTCAGTGTCCAGGCGATCCGTGCCTGCGGTCAGCAGGTTCGTGCCCAACTTGACCACTATCGTCTGAAAGGAAAGCAGCGGCCATGCCGCTGCTTCGCGCGCTTGTGTCATCTCGGTTGCATGCTCAGACGTAAGCTGTCACCCTTGTTAAAAGTGCTCTCATTATAGCATGGCCGCGCCTCAGGCCAGCCGCCTTGCTTCTCAGATGTAAATCTCTCATGCTATACTTGCTAACAGCGAGGTAGTTAATTTGAAAGTCACCACTGAAAAACTGGAAAAGAGTCAAGTCGCGCTCCAGGTAGAGGTAGAACCCGAAATCCTGGAGCAAACTTTACAGCGGGCCTACCGCCGTTTAGTGAACCGCACCCAGATCCCAGGCTTCCGCAAGGGAAAGGCCCCGCGAGCGCTGCTAGAACGTCATCTTGGACACGAAGCCCTTCTGCATGAAGCGCTGGAAATCCTAGTCCCAGAAGCCTATGAGCAAGCGCTAAAAGATGAAACCATTCCCGCTATCGGCCACCCTGAAATCGAGCTCATCCAAACCGAGCCTTCCGTCTCCTTCAAAGCAACCGTTGCCGTCGAGCCCTCCGTAGGGGTCGGCGATTACAAGAACCTCACCTTCACCCTGGAAACAGACGAAGTGCAGGATGAGCAGGTGAACGAAGTGTTGGAGCAGCTCCGGGCCGGCTACGCCCCCTGGGAGGACACCGAGGACCCCCTCACTCGAACGGATAAAGTGACTATCAAGCTAGACAGCCACGTCATTGACGGCGAGAATCGTCCGACCTTTGTCGAGCGTGACAGCGTTAGCCTCTCCCTTGGCGAAGACTCGGAAGATCCCGTTCCAGGCTTCCTGGAGCAGCTTCTCGGAACGAAGAAGGGCGACACCAAAGAGTTTGACCTAGTTGTGCCTGAGGAATATGAGGACACCCCCCTCGCAGGCAAGACTATTCAGTTTGAAGTAAGCATCCTGGAAGCCCAACGGCCGCAGACCTTCGAACTGAACGATGAGTTCGCCAAGACCGTGGGCAACGGCTACGAAACCCTTGACGCACTCAAAGACCAGATCCGAACCGATCTCAAAACCCGCGCTGAGCGCGAGAAGCGGGACGCGCTGGAGGTAGAGATCCTGGACTCCCTGGTAGAGACCGCTACGGTGGAGTATCCCGATATCCTGGTAGAGCATGAGATAGAGCACCTGATGCAGACGGACAACTCAATCCCCCGCGACGCTCAGGGCCGCGTGGACAGCTACCTGGCTTCCGTCGGCAAGAGTCCTGAAGAGTTCGTAGAGAGCTACAGGGAAGAAGCTGCTAAGCGTGTGCTCCGCTCCCTGGTCTTGGAAAAAGTCACCGAACTTGAAGAGATTGAGGTATCAGAGGAAGATATTGATGCCGAGATAGAGAGCCTCCTCACCAACGCCGGTGAGCAAGGGGAGACGCTACGGGGTTGGTTCAATCTCCCGGAGCGCCGTACCTCCCTTCAGAGCACCCTGATCCGGCGCAAGACGATGGAGCGCATCATCGACCTTACTACTCAGACCGTCGAGGTTGAAGCCGATGCGGAGGCAAAGACTCCAGCCAAGAAAACCACTAAAGAAGACGAAGAAACAGCGGCAGACTCTCCCAAGCAGAGCAAACAGACTCGTACAAGAACAAGTCGAGCAAAGAAGGACTAAGCGCATGGACGAAGCACAACGGTTCCAAAATGTTATCCCTATGGTCATTGAGTCAGGCGCACGCGGTGAGCGCGCGTTCGATATCTACTCCTTGCTGCTGCGGGAGCGCATTATCTTCCTGGGCACACCTATTGATGATCAGGTAGCCAACCTCATCATCGCCCAGCTCCTCTATCTGGAGCGTGAGGAGCCGGATAAAGACGTTCACCTCTACATCCACAGCCCCGGCGGCGTCATTTCTGCCGGCCTCGCTGTCTACGATACGATGCAGCTTATCCGCCCGGACGTTTCCACCATCTGTGTGGGTATGTCGGCTAGCATGGCTACGGTGCTCCTCTGCTCCGGCGCAAAGGGCAAGCGTTATGCCCTACCAAACTCCACCATGCACATGCACCAGGCCAGGGGCGGCGCAAGCGGTGAGGCTTCTGACATCGAGATTGCTGCCAGAGAGATCCTCCGCAACCAGGAGATGATTCGGGGCATTCTCGCGGAGCGCACCGGCCAGCCCATGGACCGCATTGTCCATGACTCAGACCGTGACTTCTACATGTCCGCCAACCAGGCCAAAGAGTATGGCATCGTCGACGAGCTGCTGACCCCTCGCGGTAACCCAGCATCGTAACGTCAATAATAAGGGAGCGTTGCATACTGGTAGCTGGAGGCCGGAAGTAGATGCCCGCAAGCAGAAGCAATAGACTTCAATACCACTGCTCTTTCTGCGGTAAGGGCCAAGACCAGGTAAGGCGGCTCATCGCCGGTCCTGGCGCGGTCTATATCTGCGACGAGTGCGTAGAGCTTTGCCGTGAGATCGTCAACGAGGAGTCCGGCAAGGACGCGCCCAGTACCGCAGACGCGCCGAGCACCCCTACTCCAAAGCGCATCTACGAGATGCTGAGTGACTACGTCATCGGCCAAGAGCGCGCCAAAAAGGTGCTCAGTGTCGCGGTATACAACCACTACAAGCGCATCAACTCCGGCGGTCCCATGCCAGGCACTGATGTAGAACTAGAAAAGAGCAACATCCTCCTCCTGGGACCCACTGGCTCCGGCAAGACGCTACTTGCCCGAACCCTCGCCCGCATCCTGGATGTGCCTTTCTGCATAGCCGATGCCACTTCGCTCACCGAAGCCGGCTACGTTGGCGAGGACGTGGAGAATATCCTGCTCCGCCTCATTCAAGCGGCAGACTTTGATGTCTCCCGCGCGGAGCGCGGCATCATCTACATAGACGAGATCGATAAGATTACCCGCAAGAGCGCTAACCCCTCCATCACACGGGACGTTTCCGGAGAGGGTGTGCAACAGGCGCTTCTGAAGATCATAGAGGGCTGTATTGCCAACGTGCCGCCTCAGGGCGGGCGCAAGCATCCCCATCAGGACTTTCTGCAGCTCAACACCGCTAACGTGCTCTTTATCTGCGGCGGCGCATTCGAAGGGCTGGAAAACATCGTCCGCCGCCGGCTCGGCACCTCTGCCCTCGGCTTCAAGGCAGCCCCGGCAAACCAAGAGGATGAGGATGTCCGAACGCTCCTGGCGCAGGTAACGCCGGAGGATCTGCTGGAGTACGGTCTTATCCCTGAGTTCGTGGGACGTCTTACCACCGTGGCGGCGCTGGATCAGCTGAGTGTCGAAGCCCTAGTTCGCGTGTTGGTGGAGCCTAAGAACGCCCTGGTGAAGCAGTACCAGCGCCTCTTCTCTATGGATCAGGTGGAGCTCTCCGTGACGGAAGAGGGTCTCCAAGCTGCCGCCGCCGCTGCCCTGGAGCACAAGACCGGCGCTCGCGGCCTGCGGGCCATCATAGAAGAGACCCTGCTGGACATCATGTACGAGATACCCTCCCGCGGCGACATCGAAAAGTGCATTGTGGGTGCGGAAACCATCACTCACCGCAAACCGCCGCTCCTGGTCACCCGAAGCCACCGCCAGCAAGAGAGCCTAGACGACGAGGTCGAGGAAGCGCCCGCTTAGTCCTGGCTCACCCTGCCCTATAGCTCATCCCCATGGACGATCTACTCTACGGTATGTACACTCTGACGATGGGGCTAGCCCTCATCATCTTTCGTGATTTCTTAAGCGCCGGCACCGCCAAGATTAACCGTCTGCTCTGGCGCGCTAAATATACAAGTGAGCAGGAGGGCGTTCCCAAGGTGCTCTTCCCCCTCTTGGGCGTGCTCTTCTGCGTTATTGGTCTCCTGAGCCTCTTGCGCGTTATCTTCTAGGCCGCCCCGCAAAGCCCTCCCTACGCCTTCGGCCACACTCCCAGCGCCGTCTCCACTTGCTCGGTCAGATCCATTGCGGTAACCGCACGTCCCGCGTTGTCGATCACCTGATAGTCCCGCACCGCCAGGCCGCTGCTGCAGAAGGCCTTCAGCGTCGCCAGGATGAACGGTAGCTCCCGCGTGGCTCCCTCTTGCCGGATCGCCTTGAACAGCGGATGCTCCTCGCCCTGGGCAGCTTGGATTGCCTTACTGGACGCATCGCCTAGGGCCGCCCACAGCGGCTCCAGCGCCGGCGTCCGCAGCGAGTAGCGGCAGTAGGTCGCCACGGGCCCTAGGTCTAGCTCGGGCGTGGCAGCGTGCATGAAAATACCGGACTCTGCCGCCCGCTGGTCAATAAGCTGCCAGATGACCTGCTGCCAGGTTCCTACGGGCCCCCCCGGCGCTGCTGGATGCATATTGATAAATGGGAACGCTTGGCCTAGCGCTGGTGACATTACCAGCATGTACCCAGCCAGCACCGCCAGTTCGGCAGAGTAGCCCCGCAACGCGTTCGCCGCGGCCTTGTCATAGCTTTCTCGCCAAGGAGCAAAGGTGCTGCCATCGAAGCCCATCCCGCGCCCTTCGTGCTCGCGCCGGAACTTGCTGAAGGATAGGGTTACCAGCGGGACGCCGTAGCTCTCTACTTGGTCTAGGAATGCATCCGTCTCCGGAGACTCGCCACGTTCCCGGTTGCAGAAAACGTAGGCTATCTGAGCCTCAAGCTCGCCTCGCTGGATCGCCTCCCAGGCGGCGCGCAGCAACTCACGAGAGCCCGGTCCCCGGGCCGTGGAAAACCACCCTAGCTGATACAAAAGAGGACTCCGATAAAAGACATCACTCACCTTATAACCCATAGGTCTAGCCCGCACAACCACATTTAGCGGGCTGAATAAAGTCCTTCTTGGCGCACTCCTCACTCTGCCTCTTGCCTCGTATACTAAGGGTGCTATGGCTCCCGACCTCTCCGTTGAACTCGCGCCTCACCACAAGACAGGGCTTCACCTTAGGAACCCTGTCCTGGTGGCTTCCGGCACCTTTGGCTACGGAACTGAGTACGCGTCCCTGGTGGACATCCAGCGCTTGGGCGCAATCGTTAGCACGGGCGTCACCCTGCGGCCGCGTAGGGGCAACCGGCAGCCTCGTATTGCAGAGACGCCGGCAGGGATGCTCAACTCCATCGGCCTCCAAAACATCGGCCTGCGCAGGCTGCTCAGAGACAAAGCGCCCATCTGGGCCGGCTGGCAGGTTCCCGTCATCGTCAACATAGCCGCCGAGACGCTGGAGGAGTTCGACCGCTTAGCCGCTGCCTTGGAGGATGTTCCGGGCATCGCGGGACTGGAGGTGAACCTCAGCTGCCCTAACGCGGACCAGGGCGGCGTGGAGTTCGGCAGCAACCCCGCCATGGCCGCCGCGGTCACCCAGCGGGTGCGGCGCGCCACCACCCTCCCCGTCATCGTAAAGCTCACCCCCAACGTCGCCGACATCCGCGACGAGGCCCAGGCCGTAGAGGATGCGGGCGCAGACGCCGTCACCGTGGCCAACACCCTCTACGGCCTGGCTATTGATGTAGAAAGCCGCAGTACCGTCATGCCTCGGGGCGTTGCAGGGCTCTCCGGCCCAGCTATCAAGCCCATCGCCCTCTATCACGTCTACCGAGCCGCACAGGCCGTGTCTATCCCTATCATCGGCAGCGGCGGCATCGCCACCACCAACGATGCTTTGGAGTTCATTATGGCGGGCGCAAGCGCGGTACAGGTCGGCACGGTAACGTTCGTAGACCCTACGGCTTCTCTAGCTATGCTGGACGGCTTGGAGGCCTACGCTACTGAAAATAGCCTAGGGTCTTTGCATGAAATCCGCGGTGCGGCGCAACCTTGAGCCGCTTGCAGTGTTCTGAACACTGGCAACAGTGCGCTATGTAGCCTGCCCGCTTCTCGGATAGCGCGTTTTGTCCCGGACTATGCGTTGTCCCAGGAGCATGCCGCCCTTATAATGGAGGGTAACTCTCTTTTCTCGGTAGTGTGCCATGCTGTATAACGTTACGACGCTGCTCAAAGAACTCACGGGAGCCGAGCGAGAGTACCAAGTAGAAGAAACCTCGCTTGTCCCTTGGACTGACGGCGAACCCCCGCAGGTAGTGGGAAGGGTTCATATGCTGCGGACGCAGCGCGGGCTTCTGATCACGGCCAAGCTCTCCACCAGCGAGATGCAAGAGTGCGGCCGGTGCCTTGAAGAATACCGTCAGGCGCTTACGCTGGAAATAGAGGACGAGTTCGTCCCTGTAGTGGATGTAGCAACGGGGCTTCCTCTGCCGCCGCCTGAGGAGGACGACGACCTCTTCACCATCGGCAACGACCACGTGCTGGATTTGACGGAGGCAGTGCGGCAAGCTATCTTACTGGCTAGACCTATGAAGCCGCTCTGCACTGAGGGTTGCGCCGGTCTCTGCCAAGAGTGCGGACAGAATTTGAACCAAGGGCCATGCAGTTCCCACGGTGAATCGGTGGATCCACGCTGGGAAAGCCTAAAAAAGCTGCTACAATAACGCAATACGAGCGCGCAAAAGTGCGCCATGCAGGAAAAGGAAACAGAAGACTATGGGCGCACTGCCAAAAAGAAAACTTAGCGGACGCCGCCGCGGCAATCGTCGCAGCCACACCCACATAGCTGTGTCCTCGCTTGCCCGCTGCCCGCGGTGCCGCAACTACTACCAGACCCACCACGCCTGCCCCAACTGCGGCTTCTACAAAGACCGAATTGCCGTAGAGATTCCAGTGCGGGGCGAGCCGGGCTCCCAATTCTAGAGTTAGCTGGGCCAATGGGAACAACGGCCTATCTCTTTCCTGGACAGGGCGCTCAAAAAGTGGGCATGGGCCAGGATCTCTTCCAACGCTACAGCACCGCTCAGGCAATCTTTGAGGAAGCGGATGCTGTACTGGGTTATTCCCTAAGCCAGGTGTGCTTTGAGGGGCCAGAGGAGCAGCTACGGCAGACCGTGCACACCCAGCCCGCTATCTTTGTGGTCAGCTACGTCTGCCTGAAGGTGGCTCAGGAGTTGGGCGTCCCCCCCATCACAAAAGCGCCCAAGTTGCTTGCAGGCCACAGCCTTGGCGAATACACCGCCATCCTTGCTGCGGGTAGCCTCTCCTTTGCGCAGGCCCTCACCCTTGTCCAACGCCGCGCCAGCCTCATGGAGGAGGCAGGTCAGGCTTCCAGCGGTGCGATGAGCGCTGTCTTGGGCATGGAGCTCGCAGCCTTGGAAGCCGTCTGCAGCGAAACCGGCGTCCAGATAGCGAACATCAACTCCCCGGAGCAGGTGGTTATCAGTGGCCCTAGCGATGCTATTGCCAGGGCAAACGCGCTCGCTCAGGAGCGGGGCGCGCGGCGCGTTGTTCCCTTGGAAGTAAGCGGCGCGTTTCACTCCCGGCTCATGGCGCCCGCGCAAACAGGCATGGCCAAGGCGCTGGAAGCCGTCACGTTGCGAGACGCCGCCGTACCCATCGTAGCCAACGCTACGGCCACGGCAATCGCGTCAACGCAGGATATCAAGCGTGAGCTGCACGACCAGGTTTGTGCGCCCGTACAATGGGCTGCATCTATCGAGTACATGGTGGCCAGTGGCGTCACCGATTTCGTCGAGATTGGGCCTGGACGCGTGCTCACCGGCCTAGTGAAGCGGATAGCTCCCGAGGCCAGCACCTGGAACCTGGGCGACCTCGCCTCTCTCGAAGCAGCCAAAGCGGCATAGACGGCCCAGAAGTCGAGTATTATAACGCATGGCAGGACAACGACAGCGAGCCCGCACCCTGGCGCTACAAGCGCTCTACGAGGCCGACCTTAGCGGACACTCCGCTGCGGAGTCCCTAGAGCGACTTCTGGAGGAGTACCCCCTGCCACTTCAAGCGCATGACTACACCCGCAACCTTGTAGCGGCGGTGGATGCCCACCGGCAGGAGATAGACGGCTTGATCAGTGAGATAGCCCCCCAGTGGCCTGTCGACCAGATAGCTATTGTCGATCGCACCGTCCTGCGCATCGCCATTGTTGAGCTAAGAGGACTTGTCCCCACCCACGCAAAGCTAACTGCTCCGCCTAAAGCCATCATCAACGAGTCGGTGGACCTGGCTAAGCGGTTTGGCAGTGACGGTTCGCCTGGCTTTGTGAACGGGGTTCTGGGCAGTGTAGCTGCCAAAGTACTCGGGCTTACATCATCAAAAGCGCCCTCATAGGGCACAATAAACGTAAGAGAAACAACGGAGGTTTGGCATAGTGGCAACTGTATTTGAGCGAGTCAAGGGTATCGTCGTGGAGCAGCTTGGCGTTGACGAAGGAGAAGTCATCCCCAGCGCTTCCTTTGTGGATGACCTGAACGCAGACTCCCTGGACCTCGTAGAGCTCATCATGTCCATGGAAGAGGAGTTCAGCACGAAGGACAAGAGCCTGGAGATCTCCGACGAAGACGCCGAGAAGATCGTCACCATCCAGGACGCCGTAGACTTTCTCCGGGACCACGACATAGAGGATGAGTAAGACCGACGCCTAAGCAAGGGCATCGATCTTACTATTTCAACACACACCTAAAGCATCATCGGACGCAAAGGAGAGGGCGCTAAGCGCCCTCTCCTTGTTATTCCTGCTGTTAAGTGTAGCCGAGGCTCTCGAGCAGCTATCTCGAGACGGCGCAGTTTAGTGCTGGGCTTGTGTGCTCGTACTAGCGCTCCCGGACCGCGCCATCAGACTACACACTACTAGCACTATCACCGCTAGCACCATCGCCAAGGGGACGGCTATTACCTTCCCAACTAGAAGCAGCGCTACCCCAATACTTGCCACTATTAGCACAATAAATGCAGTTACGCCTGCAGGGATGGCAAAGGGAAGCAGCGCCGAACCAATGGCGCCAATGGGCCTATCTGACCGGAAAGTTATCAGAATGAACGCGCAAACCACAAAAACAGCGGCTGCGCCACCCAGCAACTGGAGTGTAAAGGGTGGTAGTGGGATTGGTTCAATCGTCATGGCTTTTCCTCATTTCTTGCGCTGCGACCGCGCACATCTGCTAGTCCCAGGACCGTTCCGGCTCTCGTTCCTCGTGGTTAAACCAAATGAAGAAGATAGACCCGGCCACTAGCCACAGAGCCAGTCCACCGGCAATCTTCATAATAAGCCCGCCAATCTGCTGGTCCATTAGTGGGCTCATATCCCACACCCGTGGCGCAACGGCGTAAAGCGGGTAGACAACTGTATCCGAGAAGGTGATTACAGAGGCCAGAATGGCAGGCACTAGCGATTGAATAAACAGATACATCATCTGCGCCGGATAGCTGATTCGTGGCAGCTCCGGCATCGGGCTGAACACCGGCCACCAGAGCAGCACTCCGGTGAACAGATAGATAAAGTGGTTGAAGATATGCAGGTTATGGTTTTGCAAGGTGGCTTCATAAAGTGCAGGGACATGCCAAAACGCCATCGTAAGATTGAATAGCACGATAGCCACTATCGGCTTGGTGAAGAACCGGGCTACCGCAAATACCCAGGGGTGATACGTGAGAGGACGCAGCAGCCAGGACGGCATACCCAGCAGCAAAAGGGGCGGCACTAAAAAAGTAAGCAGCATGTGCTGCACCATATGGGCGCTGAACAAATAGATCTCGCTCAGCTCGTGCAGCGGCGTGCCTTCTGCCAGGAAAATGACCAGGACACCAGCGCTAAACAGCCCCACGTGGCGCGCCTCGATAGGATTTAGCCAGCGGGGTGCAGGCCGCAGCTCCCAGAGCGCTAACAGATACCCTCCCAGCAACACGCTGCAAAGGAGGATGACGTCTAGGTGGAGGTGCCAGTCCATGGCTTGGAAAGAGCGGGGCTATCCCCGCGTGCTAGTGCTCCAGCGGAACAACCGGCTGGGTGCCCGCCATGTTGCCGGAAAGGATGAATAGCAGGAGCAAGGCAAGAAGCACCAGACCCGCTAGCGCCAGACCGCCAATAAAAAGCACAGAGAACAGCTTGTTATCGAACTTCAGGTGCATGAACCACATCACAACCATTGCAAACTTGATGGTGGAGAGCACCAACAAGATCGGCACCAGCATATCCCCAATAGCCGTTACATAGTAAGTAACAACCTCTACGGCGGTGATCACCGCCAAGATAGTCGCTATCTTGATGTATTCAAGCGGCTGTGGGTGAGACTGGTCGTGCTGTTCTGCTGTGGTGTCCATACGATTCTACCCCTGGTAGTTTGCCGGTTCTTTAGCCGCCCCCACCGGGAAGGGGGGCAGGAATCAAGTAAACCAGCGTAAAGATAACGATCCAAACAATGTCTACAAAGTGCCAGTAGAGACCTACCAGTTCTACGGTGAGACTCTCTCCTGTAGGCAGCCCGCCACGCAGCGATATCACGAACAGGGAGAGCAGCATGAGAACCCCAAGGGTTACGTGGGCGCCGTGGAAGCCAGTGAGCACAAAGAAGGTAGTCCCAAAGAGGTTTACGCTGGGATCCAGCCCCTCCACCACAAAAGAGGTGAACTCGTAAAACTGGCCGCCCAAGAAGACGGTGCCCAGCAGTGAAGTGGCCACTAACCAAATACGCAGCCCTCGGTGATCGCCTCGTTGGATTGCAGCCAGCGCCAGCACCATGGTAAGGCTGCTCATGAGCAGCACAAAGGCGCTAACGGAGGTGTACGGAATATCAAACACATCGTGCGGCAGCGGTGCAGCCAAGCTGCGCCCGCGATAGATCATGTAGGTAGAAATGAGCGAACCAAAGAACAGGCAATCAGACCCTAAAAAGGTCCACATAACCAGTTTGCGGTGATCCAACCCAGTGCTGGTGGGCTCACTCACCGCATGACTTGGGGCCGATGCTTCGTGCAACGTTAACTACTCCCTTGTTTTGCTACTCTGCAACGGGCTCAGAGCACCATGCGTAGATGCCGCCAAGCATAACCAGTGCGCCAAGTGCGCTCACCCAGAGCCCTGCAATGAGGCCGGCAAGGAGGCACAACTGTCCCATCGCCACAAACATAGGTAGGTAGGACGGCGACGGCATATGGATACCGTGCCCGCCTCCCTCCTCATGGCTCGACTCTGCCTCTGCATGGTGCGCCACCGGCTCGTGGGCTTCGCCATGCCCGCTCTCCGGATATTTCTCCGACCAATAGGGGTCCCGACCATAAACTGTCGGCACGGTGGCAAAATTGTACTCGGGCGGCGGCGAAGCAATCGACCACTCCAGGGTGCGGCCATCCCACGGGTCATTCCCGGACTCTTTACCCTTGCCCCAACTGTAGAACACATTAACCAAGAACAAGATGATAGAAGCAACGATGATGAACGAACCCAGCGTCTGCACCATATTCCAGAAATCCCAGCCCATGCCAGACGGGTAGGTATAGATACGTCTGGGCATACCATTGAGCCCCAGGATATGCATTGGCGCAAAGGTCACGTTGAAGCCGATAAACATTAGCCAGAAATGCCACTTGCCAATCGTCTCACCCAAGAGCCGGCCGGTAAGCTTTGGCCACCAGTAGTAGATGCCGGAGAACAGGCCGAAGATGGACCCGCCGAACAGCACGTAGTGGAAGTGCGCCACAATGTAGTAGGTATCCTGTTGCTGGTAGTCTGCAGGCGGGGCTGCGTGGGTTACCCCGCTCAACCCGCCAATGATGAACATAGACACAAAGCCCAGTGAAAAGAGCATAGGAGTCTTAAAGCTTATTGCCCCGCCCCACATGGTGCCAATCCAGTTGAATATCTTCACGCCCGTTGGCACAGCAATGAGCATCGTAGTAACTGCAAACACGGAGTTCGCCACAGGTCCCAGCCCTACGGTAAACATGTGGTGCGCCCACACGCCCCAGCCCATGAACCCGATTGCGATGCCAGAGAACACCACTACCGCGTAGCCAAACAACGGCTTGCGGGAAAATGTAGGCAGCACCTCAGACACTATGCCCATCGCGGGCAAGATGAGGATGTAGACCTCTGGATGACCAAAGAGCCAGAACAGGTGCTGCCAGAGCACCGGGTCGCCACCTCTATCGGGATTAAAGAAGTTGCCACCAAAGAACCGGTCAAAACCCAGCTCAAGGAGCGCTACCGTAATCACGGGGAAAGCAAAGACCAGCAAGAATGATACTACCAGGGTCATCCAGACAAAGAGCGGCATGCGCATCATGCTCATCCCTGGCGCCCGCATATTCAGAATCGTCACAATAAAGTTGAAGGCGGCTGCCATTGAGGACGTGCCCAGAATAAGCAGACCTATTAACCAGAAGTCTATGCCGTGTCCCGGGTTGAACGCCTTAGACGTGAGGTTAGCGTAGCCAAACCACCCGGCGTTCGGAGCACCGCCAAAGATGAAGCTGCTGTTTAAAAATAAGCCGCCCGAGATGAATACCCAGTAGCTAAAGGCATTCAATCGCGGGAACGCCACATCTCTCGCGCCAATCATCAAGGGAATAATAAAGTTAAAGAAGGCAGCGCTCATGGGCATCACTACAAGGAAGATCATCGTGGTGCCGTGCATGGTAAACAGCTGGTTGAACGTCTCTGGATCGACTATTGTGCTATTTGGCGATGCAAGCTGCACACGCAGAACCATCGCCTCCAAGCCTCCGAGCAGGAAGAACATGAACGCGCTGACGCCGTACAGCACACCTATGCGCTTATGATCGACGGTAGTAAGCCACCCAACAAATCCTTCGTAGGTGCTGGGGCGCTTTACAATTCCGGCTAGGGATCCCGTTGTGGCTACCATTTACCTCACCTCAAGCTCTGCAGATAGGCCACAAGCGCCGTAATCTGCTCATAACTCAAGTCGATATTAGAGTTCTTGAATTGCTCCGACATAAGATTCCCAGGCTTCATCTTATCCGGGTCGTCCAGCCACTCAAAGAGGTTCTCCGGTGTGTGCTCTATCATGCCACCAGCCAGCGTCTGTCGACTACCGAAATGCGTAAGGTTCGGTCCAACCTTGCCCACGCCTGACGTGCCTTCAATAGTGTGACACACAATGCACTGGTTTGTTGGGTTGGCGAACACTGCCGCGCCCTCCGCTACCCGGTCCGAGGGCGGCCCCGGTACCGACTTCTGTTGCGCAACCCACGCGTCAAACTCAGCTCTAGGCTGCACAATGACCCTGAAGCGCATGTTGGCATGCTGTATGCCGCACAGCTCAACGCACTGGCCTAGATATGTGCCAGGCTCATCCCCCTTCAGCCACATAGTGTTGACGCGGCTTGGGATAGCGTCAATCTTGCCGGCTAGTTTGGGGACCCAGAAGCTATGGATAACATCGGTTGACTCAATGTGTAGGCTTATCTCCTCACCTACGGGGATGTGCAGATCGCTGGCCGTCACAACGCCTACGCCTGGGTACTCAAACTCCCACCACCACTGGTGGCCCACTACCCTGACATTCATGCCTACGTCCGGCACGCGGGCGTTGTCAAAGGTAGTCGCCACGGTGGGAACGGCAACGGCGCAGAGCAGCAGTGTAGGCGCAATGGTCCAGCCAATCTCTAGCCGGGTGTTGCCGTGGGTCTGTACCGGAATACCTTGCCCTGGCTTGCTGCGATATCTCAGGATGGTAAATAGCAGTAGGCCTTCAACCAGAAAGAAAACCGCTGCGGCCAACCAAAAGATCAGCCAGAAGAGGTCTTGTTGCCTTTTGCCAACTTCACCGACCGTGGCCAAGGTGTTCTGCGGATCATTAGGACTACAGCTCACCTGGAGCAGGACTAAGCCTGCCAGGATCCCGAAGGAGGCAATTAATGTATGGCTAGGACGTAAGCGCGCAAATAAAGATGGCATAACTTACTCAGAAAATAAACAGAGATTGTGCAAATTTTCTCATAGTGTGGCAGCGGAGTCTATTCTAACAGAGGGCATAGTGCGGGTCAATAACAATTTGTGCCTGTAGAACGTCAAAATACTTCCTCGATCTGAGAGGCCCTAGAGCCTCCACCTATCTATGACCAGTGCAAAAAATAAGAAAGCCAAGTACAGAATGGAGTATCGGAACATCCCCCTAGCTGCGGCAGAGGTAGCCTCCCTGAACAGCCGTGCGGCATAGTAGATAAAGAGTCCGCCCAGCAAGAGCGCCGACGTAATGTAGATCAGCCCTACTTCCTGGATGAACACCACCAGCAGGGTGAAGGCCACCAGCCATAGCGAATAAAACACGATCTGCCGCCGCGTCTCGGCTTCACCGCTCACTACGGGCAACATGGGTATTGCAGCTCGCTCGTACTCCCGGCGGATGAGCAGCGCCAGCGCCCAGAAATGAGGCGGCGTCCAGAAGAAGATCACGGCAAACAGGTAGACCGCCAGGACACTCACCTCCCCCGTCACGGCAGCCCAACCTACCAACGGTGGCACGGCGCCGGCGGCTCCGCCCAGCACGATGTTACTCGGCGTCGATCGCTTCAGCCACCACGTGTATACAAAGACGTAGTACAACAGACCGCCTAGCGATAGCGCGGCCGCCAGCCAGTTCACGATTAGTCCCAGCAACAGCATTGCAAGGATAGCCAGTGCGAACCCAAAGGTTAGCGCCTGCCGCGGCGTCACAATTCCTGCCGGAATAGGACGGTGACTCGTCCGCTGCATCACACCGTCGATGTCTCTATCCATATAACAGTTGAAGGTGTTGGCCGCGCCCGCAGCCAGCGCGCCGCCTAGCAGCGTCGCCACCACTAGATGGAAGGGAGGAAATCCTCGGGCCGCCACCAGCATGGACGCCAGCGTGGTAACCAAGAGCAGCGAGATGATATTGGGCTTCATCATTACCAGGTAGGCCGAAGCAAGGTCGCCCACCCCGCGGTTGCCCGCGGCCGTCCTGTCCTCTGCTCCAGCCGGCAGCGGAGGAGCCGATGCGCTGCGGACTGCCAGGCTCGCCAGGAGCACTACGCTCACCCACACTGCAGACGCCCCGGCGACGTGCAGGCCGCGTAACAGCGGCGGTGCGCCCAAAGAGACCATATTTGCCCCTACGACAAACTGGAAGACTCCTGCACCCAGCACCGCAAGGACAGCTGCGCCTAGCTCTGGGGCAATTGACTTAGCTTGCCAGGCACGCACCAAAGTGAATGCCAGCAGCACCAACACACCATAGGACATCGTACGGTGGAAGAGCTGCAGGTCCGTTAGCGGATCACGCCCAAAGGGAAAGAGTGTGCCATCGCAGCCGGGGAAGCCGGCGCATGCCCAGGTTGCGCCAGCGGCGCGCACCGCGCCGCCGGTCAGCAGGAGCAAGAAGAGCGCGACTGCGCTTAGGCTGGAGAGCATTGCCACACGCTTGAGTGCGGCGGGATTGCTGACCCCTGGGGTATCCCCAGAGAACACACTTATCACTACCAGCAGTCCGAGGATCATGAGCGCAACCGAGAGGTGTACCAGCACAATCCAAGGCGGCAACTCCAGCAGCACCGTGATCGCGCCCAGCCCAATCTGTGTGGCCAGGAGCAGCGGCAGCACCGCAGCCGGACCCACTACCGACCGTATGTGCCGGCGTGTGCGCCACGCGCCAAAGACAACCGCTAAAATAAGCGGCGACCCAATGGCCGCCACTAAGCGGTGAAAGTATTCAATAAGTGCAGTGAGCTCCAGCGGCGGTATGAGGCTTCCGTGACATAGCGGCCAGTCCGGACATCCCAGCCCGGAGCCCGTCACGCGCACCGTTGCGCCCATTACAATAATGAAGTAGGTGGCCGTTGTTGCGGCAAGGGCCAGCCGTTGCATTCCGTTCATGCTTCCTGTTTGCTCTGCTAGCGCTCCTATCTTGGAGACGCGCAGATAGCATTATAACCTCTTGTGTACTAAATGCCCCCGACTTTACTGAAGAAAAACCGAAGAATGTTGGGAATACTGTCGCTCTAACTTCAATAGAGTAGCACTACTGCGCAGAACCCGTCACCACCCAAATAGACCCTTATTTGACATACCCACCTCGCGGTGCTACAAGAGGATGCACTAGGGATCTACCTTATATGGATGCAGCAAGCGAGTTAACCCAAACAAAGGAGGGTTGCAATGGTAGCATCGATTGACCGCACGGTGTCGAGGCTCGTTGACTTTGACGGGGGCAAAATGAACCCCGAGATCTTCTGCGACCGGGACATCTACGAGCAGGAGCTGGAGCAGATATTCGCCCGCACCTGGCTGTTCGTAGGCCATACCAGCCAGATCCCCAATCTCGGCGATTTCATCATCTCTCGCATGGGCGAAGAAAAGGTCATCGTTACCCGTGACCGCAAGAACCAGGTCCACGTGCTCCTGAACTCCTGCCGGCACCGCGGCAACATGGTCTGCCGCTACGACTCCGGCAACGCCTTCGGCTTCCAGTGCACCTTCCACGGCTGGGTGTACGACAGCACCGGCGCATTGGTCACCCTCCCCAAAGTGGACGGCGGCTACGACGAGATGCCCAAGGGCGACTGGGGGCTTATCTCCGCCCGCGTGGCCCTCTTCCAGGGCTCCATCTGGGCCTGCTGGGATAAGGACGCTCCTGATTTCCTGGACTTCCTCGGCGGCTGCGAAATGTACCTGAAGCCCCCCTTCTGTGATTCCGATGGCTCAGACGATGGCGCTGAGATCACCGGCCTTATGAAATGGCGCATCGGCATGAACTGGAAAGTCCCCATGCCGGACAACGACAGCACCCACGGCTGGATCACCCACCGCTCCATCGCGGTCGCTATGGGGAGAGGCGCAGGTGGCGGTCAGACACAGCAGAACGCCGACCCATCCGACTTGGGCAGCTCCTTCAGGAGTACCATGCAGGTGGCCTTCCCTGAGGGGCACACCACGGCGCTCCGGATACCATCAGACAAGGACTCTGAGTCTCATTGGCGGGACAACGGCATGTATGATGACTGGCCTGCCATAAAGGAGTACTTCCGAGAGAAGCACGAACTTCGCAAAAAGAACCTGGGCAAATTCGCCTATCTGGATGAAGGCCCCCACGTTTTCCCCAACATGGGCTGGTTCGGTCGGGTCATCCGCATCCTCCATCCTCAAGGTCCCGCGGAGACGGAGATGTGGTCCTACTTCCTGGTAGACAAGGCCGCTCCTCCTGAGGTCAAAGAGGGCATGGCTCGCTACTACGAGCACTGGTACGGCCCAGGCGGCATGACCCAGAAGGATGACATGGAGAACTGGTACAACCTAACCCAGGCCAGCAAGGGTCACATGACGCGCAAGATGAACCTGAACATGCAGCTCCGGCTCTCCGACGACATCATCCACGGCCCGACCAAGTTCGGTCTGCCCGGTCTTTGGGCGCACACCCTCAGCGACTGGAACACCCGCATGTTCTACAAGCGCTGGGGCGAAATGATGGTGTCCGATGACTGGAACTCTATGCGAGTCGAGTCGGCGAAATAAGAAGCGTGGGAGGCGTGCCCTCTAAAGGCCTCCGCCACCCCTGAGTGACTAGCACAACCAGAGGCCCCTGGAACCAAGTTCCAGGGGCCTCTGGTTCTAACCTCGCACTAGCTGGCTGGTCGCGGGAGCCAAACCCTCAACTTGCGGAATCAGATGTCCGTCCGCTGTTGAGCCGCGGGAAATCGCCAAGGGCAGAACGGTGCGCTCCAAAGATAGTGTCCCTAGTGTCCCTTATGTAGGCTTGTGCGACGCTCACGTAATGCCTAAAACACCAAACACTCATCTAAAACTCATAATATATGCTTGAAATACACTGGATCGGCGGTTAGGCTTGCCATAACTCAAGGTAGGTATTGTCCAGGCATCGTTAAGCGGTGAGGCGATTATGAGCGTCAGCTCGTAGAAAGTAGCCTGGATTACCCCCTTCAACTTTGACGTATCACTTTGCGGCAAAACACGATATGATACGGCTAGTACGGCATTCCACAAAGGAGGAGACGATGAGCATTGCACAGCTAGTAAGAGGCACGGCAATTCTGACCATTGGCTTCCTAACAATGGCATGTGCTGCTGCTGAGCAACCAGCACCTGCAGCACCTGCAACACCGAGCAGTTCTTCGAGCACATCGAGCAGCTCGACGGAAGCAACAACCAGTTCTTCGAGCACCACCACCGAGGCAAAACCCGAAACGGAGATGGCAAAGAAAGAGGCAGCAATGCCTGCTATGGCTATGCCTAAATCCGGCGGTATCTTCAATGTTCCGGTTACCGACGACCCATTTGACTTCGATATGACTCGAAGGGGCTCTTCGAACGCGAACCCCTATGTCATCAAAGAGTCATACTCATCCCTACTCCGGTTCAAGAAGGGACCGGACGTGCCGTATACCTCACAGGAGATCGAGCCCAGTCTAGCCGAGAGCTGGCAAGTGAGCGGTGACGGGAAAACCTACACATTGAATCTCCGCAGGGGAGTCAAATTCGCCAATAGGCCCCCGGTTAACGGCCGTGAGTTGACCTCGGCAGATGTGAAATGGACCATCGAGTATACCGCCCGCCTGTCGCCTTTTGACCAGGACAAGGAGCTAGGGCCCAGTCGCTATACCTACTTCTATGAAGGTCTTCAGAGCGTTACCACGCCGGACCCCTATAAGGTAGTGATACAGTTCAAGGATGTTTTTGCGCCCTTCCTAACCTACATGGCCTCGTCAGACTCTCCAATCATACCCCATGAGATCTATGACGCGGATGGCAGCTTTACTGACACCATCGCGGGCACTGGCCCATACCAGCTCGATCAGGACGCTAGCCAGCAGGGCTCAAAATGGGTCCTGCAGAAGAATCCCACCTACTTTGAAAAAGGTAAGCCCTATGTGGACACGGTAAACCTCATCATCATCCGTGAGGATGCCACTAGGCTGGCTGCCTACACTACCAAGCAGGTAGACTACATTGTGGGCGGACGTGACCCCTCAGTGTGGGATGAAATACAGAGGGCCGTTCCTACCTCTGTAGGCCAAGAGCTCTCCGGAACCCCGGCCATTATGGCGCTGAACTTCACTGAGGCACCCTTCGACAACCTGACGCTAAGGAAGGCCCTTTCTCTGGGCATTGACCGGGACGAGCTAGTCAAGTCCGCAGCAGGCGGGAAAGGCTCCATTGCCCTTGCCTTCACCAACACCCGTAATGACCTGTTCACTGAGGAAGAGAAGCGGGCCATTGCAAGATTCGACCCAGAAGAAGCAAAACGGCTGGTCAAAGAAGCCGGCTACCCCAATGGGGTAGAAGCCGAGATGATTTACTCCGGGAATTCCATAGCCTCTACTAAGCCGGCGGAGCTGGTTCAAGCACAGCTCAAAAAGGTGGGGATCAACATAGTCCTAAATCCCCTACCCACCGCAGAGATGACCAAGCGGCGCCGCGCCTTTGATGGCCAAATCTTCTGGCTCAGCGAAGCCTCCCGGACGGACATTGACGCTGCCCTCTTCCTGGCGGTGCACTCCAAGGGACGCTCCAACTACAACCAAATAGCTTTTCCCGAGATCGATGCAAAGATCGTCGACCAGCGCCGTGAGAAGGACCCAGCTAAGCGCCTTGTGATTCTGAGGGACATCTTCAAGACGATCAACGAGGAGGCTTATGCTATACCCACATACCGGATAAATCAGGCAGTCTACTCTCACCCGTACGTGAAGAACTTCTTCCAAACTGCTGACCGTCGCACCCAGGGCTTCATGGACACTCTTTGGCTAGACAAATAGCCATCAACTGAGTCAGTAGCAACGAGAAGCCCCGGCAAGCCGGGGCTTCTCGTATAGTTGTTGTGTACCACGCTGCGCCTTTCGGCGCGTGTCCGCAGGCGTCAAGCGTTCGTTGAGCTGTGAACAGTGGAGCAGTAAAGGAAGGGAGAGACGGGTAAAACCTCGCCTCTCCCTTTGTGGCTCTATTTAACTTAGGAAACCGACAGCATAGAAGACCTTGTTAGTCGCCTTCTATCGCCTGCTCTACGTAGTATTCCAGCACTAGTTTTTCAACGTCTCGGATATTCTTATGCTGGTCGGAAAGCTCCAGGACACTGGCTACCGGCTGCCACGGCACCATAAGCTCGTCGCAGCGGTCCTTAGCTACCTGCACCATCGTTTCCCGGGCAGGCAGCGGGAAGGGTAGCTCCAGTAGGCGGCTGATAAGCGCTTTATCCATCAACTCAAACTGGTTCGTTGTAAGGATGACTGAAACGTTTGCCGTATCCAACTGGTCCAACTCGTGGAAGAGCACGTTGTTCTGCGCGATATGCCAAGCCTCGCCCTTCACCCAGTCACGCCTCGGGAAGACGCTCTCAGCATCATCGATAAGGATGATCCGCTGACCCCCTGCGTGTGACGAAAATAGCTCCGAAATGAGCTGCTCGCTCTCACCATAACGAGGGCGGGCAATGTCCGAGCCATCCACAAAGAGAAGCGGTACACCAAGTTCATGCGCAAGGGCTTTGACCATTACGGTCTTCCCCACCCCTACATCGCCCCAGAATACAAAGCCACGGATGCCGTGGTGGACGTTGTTAGCAAACTGGTGCCGCACAATCCGGTAGACTTTTCGGAAGATTAAGCGGTAGTCATCACCTCGCAGGTTGCTGATATTTTCAGTAATATCCATTGGATTAAGCTTACGGAAGATGCTCATCTCCTCATGGTCGTGACCATGATCATGCGGGTCCTTAAGTGGCATTACGGAGACCCCCTTCTATAGTTAGCTTAGCGCAGCGCAGCATGTCATTGATGAGCACCGGCTTATTAGTAGTGACGTACCTTGGGATGGTAGCTCTGGCCTTGACGATTGTCAACCGACCACAAAACAGGGGATGGCGCGTGATGCGCAAGCGTTTCAGGTAGCGGGGACATAGCCTGTGCTTTTCTTCACAATCTTGACACCTATTTTAGGGGCTGCGTATAGTGCCTTTGAAGCACGCTAGAAGCTAGCATTGTTCTAGTGCTGAAGAGAACTAAAGGCTTAGAACCTTCACTAAGGAGAGGTGTATGGCGACATTCTACGATGACTGGTTAGGCATGTGGGACAAGGAAGAAATGGAGCGCAAAGAAGCGCGCAAAGTTATCCACGAAGAAGAGATCGAGTGGGTAGAAACGCAGCAGGACTCCACGAGCGGCCTACTGGGCGCGCCTGAGACCGGCTTCCGCACCTGGGGCACCACCACCATGGTTGCCGAGATAGAGCCAGGACACCACACTGGCATGCACAAGCACGGCGAAGAGGCCATCCATATTATAGAAGGCTCCGGCTGCAGCGTGGTCAACGGCAAGCGCTACAACTGGGGCAAGAACTCCACTCTGGTTATCCCCTTTGGCGCAGAGCATCAGCATTTCAACACGGGCGACACAACCTTGCGGTACTTCTCCGCCATGGCGCCTCACCTAGAATTCTTTGCAGGCGTGGCCCGGTTCACCCAACTGGCGAACTGGGGCAAGACCGACCGGATCCCTGCAGTACCCCTGTCCGCCGACGGATTTGACGATGGCGGACGCCGCATTTGCATGACCATAGAGCAAGCTATCTGGAGCACCGCTGGTGAAGGCGGAGGCCGCAACAGCGCCCCTAAGCTCACCCAGGAAGAGCTGGAGGTGCTGAAACAGATGGAGGACAAGCCCATCAACTTGGGGACCCAGGCAGGCTACCAAAACGTAAAGCTCCCTCCCGGCGGCCACCATGCTCCGGGGCCAAGTTTCATGTCCATCCGTCAGCAGAGCAACGGCTTCAGAGCCAAAGAGATCGAGATCAGCAGCATCATGCGGGACTACGCCAAAACGGCTAGCGGCGTCCACGCCCACATGGAGGCATTCCTTTACATGCTAGAGGGCGAAGGCTACGCCCTGATTGAAGATAGCGTAAAGGTGCCCTGGAAAAAGGGCTCCCTAGTACACGTGCAGGGTCCACAGACCAAGCATCAGCACTTCAATGAGAGCGAAGACTACTCGGAAATGTTGCGTATTGCTCCGGGCTTCCGCTACTTCTTTGAAGATGTGGCCCACGAAGAGTTCCCGTACTTGTACTACAGCGTTCGGCCTGATCTGCTGCGCCAGCTCGAGATGGAGCGGGAGCGCTCGCGGTAAGAAACACGTCTGACCATTCACCAGGGAGACGCCGGATAACCCACAATTCGGCGTCTCCCTGGCAACATTAAGGTTCAGTTCATCAGGTCATCAGGGATGTGCTCCGCTCTCCTAAGAGCAATAGCCGGCCGCTCCCACTTGGCTGGTTAACCGTGCCATCCTTACATACCCTAGCAGACTTCCACACGCGGGGCGTCATCGCCGTGACCTGGCTATCAACGTAGCCAGGTAGTCATTTAAACTCAACTTAAGTATACTAGGCACACTTTAGCGAGGGGGCCCAGTATCGTTTGAGATACCCAGCCCACCTGTAAGACGGTAGGACTAATTCAGAGGAGGCGCAATGGCAACGTTTTACGATAATTGGCTAGACATGTGGAATAAGGCGGAACAAGAGCGCAAGGATGCCCGTGTGGTCATCCATGAAGAGGAGATCGAATGGATGGAGACGCAGCAGGACCAGAAAATCGGCCTGCTGGGCGCGCCAGAAACCGGGTTCCGCACCTGGGGCACCACTACCATGGTCGCCGAGATTGAACCCGGCCACAAAACGGGCAAGCACAAGCACGGTGAAGAGACCATCCATGTTGTTGAGGGCAATGGCTGCACCATAGTCAATGGCCGGCGCTACAACTGGGGAAAGAACTCCACCCTGGTTATCCCCTTTGGCGCAGAGCACCAGCACTTCAACACTGGCGACACAACCTTGCGGTACTTCTCCGCCATGGCGCCTCACCTCGAATTCTTCGCCGGAGTCGCTCGCTTCACGCAACTAGAAAACTGGGGCAAGGTTGCCACGATACCATCAGTGCCCGTCTCTCCCGATGGTTTTGAAGAGGGCGGCGAGCGGCGCATCTGCATGACCATTGAGCAAGCGCCCTGGTCCGGCGGCGGAGAGAATAGCAGCGGCCGCGGCGGTGTGCAGCTAAGCCCCGCAGAGATAGATGTGCTGCAGAAGATGGACCCCAACAAGCCCATCAATCAGGGGATCCAGGGCGGCATGGAAACCCAACTCGGCATCCGAATGCCCGCTAATGCACACCATGCGCCGGGCCCAGGCTTCATGTCTATCCGTCGCCAGGTGAACGGCTTTAAGCCCAAGGAGTTGGAAATCAGCGGCATCATGCGGGACTACGCCCACGAGGCCAGCGGCGTCCACGCCCACATGGAGGCATTCCTTTACATGCTGGAAGGCACAGGCTACGCCCTGGTTGAAGACAACATTAAGGTGCCCTGGAAAAAGGGCTCCCTAGTACACGTACAGGGACCGCAGACCAAACATCAGCACTTCAATGAGAGCGATGGCTTCTCGGAAATGCTGCGGATTGCCCCGGGCTTCCGCTACTTCTTTGAAGACGTGGCCCATGAAGAGTTCCCATACCTGTACTACAGTGTCCGCCCGGAGCTGCTCCGACAGATGGAGATGCAGCGGGAACGCTCTCGTTAGTCTCAGCTCCCTTTTTCACTTTGAGGACAAAGACCGCCGTGCCTACTGGGGCACGGCGGTCTTCTTAGCAGGCGCCGCACTTATTCGACCTGCCTCAGCACAGAAAAGCTGCCGCAACGTAGACACAGTTGTGGGGCCTGCCCGCCTTCGCTGGACAGAGGCAGTGGACGCTCGGCGTCTACTTGATGCCTTCTACGACTAACGAGGCAACTCGCCTTGTTAGTGTACGCAATATAATGCCGATGCCGCGAAAGGCGACCACCCATGCGGGACCTGATCCTTAAGGAGTTTCCCCTCTTCTTCGCCTTCTTTGTGAGCGCCATAGGCGCGGGGGGAAACACTTTTGCACGACCGCTCTTCTCTCGCTCCTTTGGTGCCTCCCTTTTTCTGATTGCCGTGATAAACACCACAGGGCCTGTGGCCAGACTTGTAGCCGCGCCCCTAGCAGGCACACTTGCAGACCGCTGGGGCAGACGGCCCGTGATCATGGCAGGGCTGGCTACGCGTGCCCTCTCAAGCTTTCTCGCCTTTTTTTCGGGGAGTTACTTCCAGTTCCTGATGCTTGAATTGTTGGGCTCGGTGGGTCTGGCGATATGGATCACGGGCAGCACAATCGTGGTGGCAGACGTGAGCGAAGAGTCTAACCGCGGGCGGGCCGTTGCCCTCCGCACCTCTTCTCAACGGCTCGGAAATCTCACGGGCCCTGTCCTCGCCGGACTACTGGGCGCCCGTTTCGGTTTGCGCTCCATATTCCTCCTCAACGCGGCCGGCAAGATGATTGCATTCCTTATCTTCCTCTTCATTATCCGAGAGAGCCGTCCTCAGGAGTCCACGACAGCTCCGGCGGGAGGCAGGCGCTCGGTATTCCCCAACCCTAGGGATATAGTAGGTTTTATCAATCGCCCGGTGCTGGCTGTGCTATTTGCCACCCTGGTCATTAACATGGTGAGCGGTGCAGGCGCGTTTGAAGTCCTGTTCCCCATTCACGCAACAACCGCCGCGAACTTTACCACTCTGGAAATCGGGCAGATGATTACCATTGCGGGGCTTGCAACCTTCCTCATTTCAGTCCCGAATGGGGTGGTGATGGACCGCTGGGGCAGGAAAGCCACGCTGCTGCCTGGGCTGGCTATTCTCTCCCTCGCCAGCTACATGATGGCGGGCGTCAATGACTACTTGAGTGTCCTGGTAGCCATCATCATCCTGGGCATAGGCGATGGAATGTCGCTGGGAACATCGCAAGTTCTGGCAATGGACCTAGCGCCCAGGGACCGACGGGGCGCTTTCCTGGGCGCCTGGCAGCTACTCACCAGCCTGGGAGGCATTGCGGTACCCCTGGCCCTCGGAACCTATGCGCAGATGTCGGGGACTGCCAAGAGCTTTGTAGCGGTGAGCATCTGCTTGCTGGTGGCTGTTCCGGTGCTCGGTTTCTTTGGCCCCGAGACGAGAAAACCAACGCCCGCCGCGACCGAGCAAACACCTTCTACCTAGCGCGTTGGGAAGAATTGCCCATAGCCTTAAGGGGGTCTGCCTCTGCGTGCTGAAGGCTATCCAGAGCTATTCAGCTGTGTGAGGCCTTGGAGGATAAATGAGCCGGGTGGGTTTCGAACCCACGACCCACGGATTAAAAGTCCGTTGCTCTACCGCTGAGCTACCGGCCCACGTGTGCATAAAGTGGGGGAGTCGTCTGCCCCTGGCGACCCTCAGGTGCCTGTATGTTGCTGCAGCGCCTAACTGCTCAGCGCCCGGCCAGTTCCTGCGCCGCTTCTCGGTCCTGTGCAAGCGTCACGTGGCTAGCGCTATTACAGGGAACTGCGGGGGAACTGTGGCTCGGACGTACGCTTACCACTTTAAGGCGTATCCCAAGCTGAGGCAAGATAGCCGCGTGGGTGTGCTGCGACCTTTGTGTGATGGCTCCTTCGCCATCTCGCCCGTGCTTACAGCTTGCTTTGGCGTAGACTAGCGGGAATGCTCTACTCCCTCCGCGCCGGGCGCATGCGCTAAAACGAGCGGTCGTGACCAATTAGCCGGCCCCTTATGGAGGTGCGGTATTTCACAATCGCCCACCTGCGCAGGCAGTTGAGTTCGTTATGTACCTTGCTCCGCCACGTGGTCCGGCTTAATCCGCAGTATCAGGCGGTCATCCAGGTCTTGCGTAGTAGGCTCACGACCGTTGTACTTGAGACCGAGGGACCGATAGTGCTCTGGCGCGCCTTCTTTGCGGATTTCGACCACTTCACCGCGTAGAGTCACAAAGCGCCGGGAGTTTTGAGTATCGAGCACGCTCACCGAGACCCTTGGATCGCGCCGCAGATTCCTGGTCTTGAGGCGGTTCACCGAACTGTTTACGAGCACGTGCCCACCATCAGGCTCAACGTCGATCCAGACAACGGTAGCTTGCGGTGCGCCATCCGGCATCAACGTAACCATATGGGCAAATTGGCGCTCCTGGAGCATCGCAACGGCGCCCGGGGAGAGGCTGTTAGCTTTTGGCATGGTATCTCCTCCAATGCAGGTTCTGTCGCGACTCTACCACTATCAATAGGTCTGTAAGAGCGCGCCAACACCAGGCACGCGTAGTCCCAACAACAGCGCTTTATTCCAAGTCCATATCACCATACACTTGCGAGTAGGCGTTGCTGTTATCATCTGCTTGAGACTGGCCGCGGATACTGCACGAATCGAGCAATGCGCCGCAGCTTTGCTGCATAGTCACCGGCCTAAAATAGGCATGGTCCTAGCGGAGAAATCCACGACCTCCGCCGGTGGTCGTCGGGAAGTTATCTTATGCTCTGCTCTGACTTAATTGGTCCACCATCTTAGCCTACCGCGCGCTTGTAGCAGCACACGCGTCGTGGCGACGCCTACCTGCGTTGGACTAGCGGACGACGCGCCGCGCACCCATAGCGGTTGATTAGGCAACAGGAACGCCTTGCATGCGAGAAGAAATAGCAGCTAAGCCCGACAAGACTCCAACAAGGCCCAGATTCTTTTACGGCTGGGTCATTGTAGGCGTTTCCTCCTTAGCCGACCTCGTTTCCTTCAGCGCGGGCGCAGTCAGCTTCGGCGTCTTCCTCCGTCCTATGAGCGAGGGTCTGGGATGGAGCCGCACTGTGCTCGCGGGCGCACCAAGCGCTCAAAGCCTGGTGAACGCGCTCATCTCGCCCCTCCTTGGACACCTGGTAGACCGGTTTGACCCTCGCTTCATCATGGTGACAGGGACCGTCATCGCAGCCATCGCCTATGCCCTCATGGGGGGAATCACGGAGCCGTGGCAATTCTACGTCCTCTACACCGCCGCCACTGCCTTGGGTCTGCACGAGGTTGGCAGCTTTGTAACGAACGTGGTGGTCTCTAAGTGGTTCGTGCGTATGCGAGGTCGGGCCATCGCGCTAACCTCGCTGAGCAACCAGGTGGGCGCGCTGTTCGTAGTCCCCTTGGTCGCCTATCTTGTGGCGAACTTAGGGTGGCGCGCGGCATGGCAAGTGCTTGGCGTTGGCCTTGCCATCGTCCTACTGCCTCCGATCAGCCTCTTCATGCGCCGCATGCCTGAAGATATGGGGCTACGGCCCGATGGCGACCCACCGTACGCTACTCCTGCAGCCGCGCCCAAAACCGGCGAGCGGGCGGCGCAGCCCGTAGCGCCACTGATAGCGGAGCCGCACTGGGGGCCGCGGGACGCTCTGCGAACTCGTACTACCTGGCTGCTGATAGCGGCCAATAATACGTGGTCATTGTCTGCCTCGGTGTTCCTAGTGCACCAGCTCCCGTACTTCATGGACAGTGGCCTATCCCTTCAAGCAGCCAGCTTTGTCGTGGCCCTCAACAACCTGGTAACTATCTTTGGTAAGGCAATCTGGGGGTTCGTTGCCGAGCGTGTCCCGCCACGCTACTGTTTGACGGCCTGCTACCTCCTCCGGGCTGTCGGGATCGGGTTCCTCGTGCTGGGTACTGGAATCGAGCGCGTCTACTTCTACGCGGTTATTGCCGGTTTCGCCATCGCCTTCGCCCCTCTGACAGCCCAAATGTGGGCCGACTACTACGGGCGTGCCTCGGTTGGCTCCATACGGGGCATAGTGGCGCCCTTCAACGTTTTTGCCAGTCTGGGTGGCGGTCTTTTCGCTGCACGCACTTTCGACGTTACGGGCAGCTACGAAGGCGCATTCATCGTCTGCATCGCTGGACTCCTTATTGGCGCAGTAATCATGCTCATGGCCAAGCCACCCGGCCCAGCTCCCGTGCGGGACAGAGAAGCAGCCCTCCCTTAGGACTGTTTACGGCGTGGAAACCTCAGACCATAACCCAACAGTACCGGCACGGTGGATGTTAACGGAGTCCCCATAACCCTTCGCTAATAGACCCCAACTAGGCATGGAAATACCCCGTCTCTCAAGACGGGGTATTCGTGACTTGTTCTTGAAACTACTAGCTATCAGGGTGAACGCTAGTGAGCACAGCTACCGATAGGACAGGCTCCCTGCCGTCCTAGCACGTAAGTCGAGCGGGTTAGACTTACTGCTCCGCCTTGACCAGGTATTGGGCAGGCACCCACCCAACGGTCCCATCTGGGTCACGCACGTTGTTCCAGATAGTCTGCCCCAAAGACCGTGGCGGTCCAACTTCCACCATCTCCGTGCCGTCTGGCCAGGCCTTTACCTTATCCTCCAAATCGGGCGTGTTGCGTATGAAGACGCCCTCACCATCCGTGTTTCCTACAACATATGTGGTTACGGTAACCGCAGCAGGAGCAGTAGTTGTAGTTGTAGTTGTAGTTGTAGTAGTAGGAGGAGGTGGTGGCGTAGAAGTAGGTCGGAGTGCGGGACGCGTTGGTGTTGCGTCAATAATAATAGGCGCAAAAGTGGCGGGGGGCGGTGTTTCCTCACTGCAGGCAAGTGCTACCGGTAAGAGCAAAATCAACAATAGAAATGCTCGCTTCATAACTAATCGGCCTCCATTAATATCCGGATGCAGTTGCTACGCTCCGCTATTGCGTCTTTTCAAAGTGTCAGAGTGCTACTACCACCGTATGTGTAAAATACTTCTCTGTAAAGAGGAGTCTTACCCTATTTTGACGAAAGTTAATGAATTATTGCTCAAGAGTTACTTTAACCTTCGCGCTCACCCGCCAAGACAGGAGTACCTCCGATGCTTCCCCAGTCCTGCACTGGCCAGTAGGTCAGCCAGGCCTTGCCCACAATCTTACTTAAGGGCACTGGCCCCCATACGTGAGAGTCACTGCTGTTGTTGCGGTTATCACCCAGCACAAAGTACTCATCGTCCGGCACCACCTCCGGTGGACGGCTATAGGAGGGGTTCTCCAGCACGTAGGGCTCTTCCAGCAGCCCATTGTTCACGTAGACTATGCCAGCGCGCACCTCTATTATCTCGCCGGGAAGCGCCACCACCCGTTTGATGAAATCCCTGCTTGGGTCCCGTGGGTAGTGGAACACGACTATGTCTCCTCGTTGTGGCGTGCCTAACGGGCGGAGGGCATCTGTCTCGGCGGGTGGCTCTGCGCCTGCTATCCAAGCAAAGGGCTGCTGCAGCATGCTGAGGCTCAGGCTCATGTACGCCGCTTTGTTTACTAGCAGATACTCCCCGTGATGCAGCGATGGCTCCATGCTGGAACCTTCAACCTTGAAGTTTTGCACCACCGAGCGAACGGCAAAGTAAATGAAGAATGCCAGGAGCAGCGTCTCCGCAACTTCACGAAGGATGCTCTTGTTGCGCTTAGCAGCCGAGTCCTCCCGCTCGACAACGTCGTCGTCCTCCTCCTCCTCCTCGAACTCCAGCCACTCCTCGTCGGGAACTTCTTCACGCGCGGCATTAGCCCGCGCTGCGTCGTCGGTTATCGGAGGGGTTTCTTGGCTCTGGGGCAGTCCAGAGTCGTCTGGCTCTGGACTGCCTGGCGTTTCATACCGAGGGTTCATAGGTCGTACTCTAAGTATACGGTCAGCACAACCCTACGCCAAGCCAAACGTGCGTAATCGCTTTGCCTCGCGCTTTCGCCTAGCGTTCCACCGGCCCATTAGACTCGCTGGCCCAAGCGCCGTAGGAGCCGTCAAAGTTGCGCGCGCCCTTGAAACCCATCAACGTAAGCGCCATGGACGCATGGGCCGCGCGTCCGCCACCCTGGCAGTACGTGATGACCTCTTTCTCAGGCGAAAGCCCCTTTGAGCTCAGCAAGCGTTGCATCTCTTCCGGCGATTTGAACAAGCCCGTTGACGTGTCCGTGAGATCTGTCCACTCCATATTGACGGCTCCCGGAATATGCCCTGCGCGGTCGGCGGGGTTGTTCCGTGCATCCTGGCCCGTGTACTCACCATCACTGCGCACGTCCCAAAACTGCACGCCTTCCCGCCCAACCGACGCTTCCGCCTCTCGCAGCGAGCATTCCAGGAAGGGTATCTGGTCACCAAGGGTGTACGTGGTTGGTTCAACCGTCACGGGATCCGTAGAATAAGCATAGCCGGCCGCTTCCCACTGGCGTGCCCCGCCGTGGAGGTAGCGCACCTGCGGATGCCCAAAGCGACAGAAGGCCCACCACAAGCGCGCCGCCGAGGTGCCGCCGCCGTCATAGGCCACCACCATATCGCCAGGGAGCACGCCTAGCTCTCCGGCCACTCGGGCAAATTCCTCGGGGCTACAGGCTTCCAAAGAGTTCTCTGCCTTGAAGATCCGGGCAGGGATCGGAATAGCCCCAGCAATGTGGCCGGCAGCGTACTCCTGGGCTGGACGTGCATCCAACACCTTCACATTAGGTTGGGAAAGTTGCCCCATAAGCCAGGCAGGCGTAACCAAAATGTCCGGATTGGGGTACTGCAAAGACTGCGTCATTAGATCCTCCTCAGGCGACACCAGATTAAACGAAGCTCTCGACGCGATTATACAGAACGCTGCGCTAGGCTGTCAGCCACGCGCTCACTATGGCTGGTGAGCCTGCCGCGCCTGGTGTAGAGTAGCAAGAGACATTGATAACAAGGAATAGCCCGTGCCTCTGGATATAGGCATCCCTGAACTCGTGCTCGTCATGGTAGTGGTCCTCATGGTCTTCGGCCCCAGCCGTATGCCAGAGCTTGCCCGCGGCCTCGGCACCTTTGTCCGGGACATGCGCGCCATCGCCACCTCTTTCACCAGTGAGTTCATGGATGAAACCAAACCCGCGGCCTCACCGCCCGTGCCCCAGCGGAGCTGCCAGCATTGCACTGCCCTGAACCCTTTGAGCAACAAGTTCTGCAGCCAATGCGGCGGGAACCTCATCGTCTAGTCGCCATCCCTCGCTTATGCAGACAGGATCGCCTATGGCGACCCTGTCTGACGACTAGGAGGGGGGAGTTACGAGCGTAAGTATTTATCGAACCAGCCGATGGTCCTGGCCCAGGCATCGGTAGCCGCTTCCTGGTTGTAGCGCGAGCTCGTGTCATTATGGAAGGCGTGGTTTGCGCCGGGGTAGATGATCTTCTCGTAGACCTTACCGGCCGCCTGCATCTTGGATTCCGCATCCGGAATGCCCCTGTTCACTCGTCTATCCTGCTCGCCATAGATGCCCAGCACCGCTGCGTTCATGTTTGAAACGTTGTCCAGCGTAGGCACCGGCCCGTAGAAGGGGACCGCCGCCAGCACTTCCGGCGTCTCTAGCGCAACACGCCAGGTCACGTTACCGCCAAAGCAGAATCCCACCATGCCCACCCGGTCTTTCTGCGCGTAGGACTGGCTCTGGAGGTACTGCAATCCCGCCTGGAAGTCCGTAACGTGCTGCTCCATGGGCTGGTTGCTCAAAAGGCCGGGCACCTGGCTGGCATCGGCAACCTTACCGGTGCCGCCCTCCCGGGACAGCAGATCCACGGCCAGCGACGCATAGCCGGACTTAGCGGCGCGGCGCGTCACGTCTTTGATGTGCTCAAGCAAGCCGCGGTTTTCGTGACAGACGAGCACCAGCGGGAAGGGGCCGTTGCCCTTTGGACGGGCCGCATAGCCTATCAGCATGCTGCCGTCAGGAGCAGGGAATTGCACCTCCTCGGCCACAATGTCCGGATCATTGGGGCTGACATTGGGGCCGGCTAACGTAGGAGCGGAAGTCGGCGCGGGCGCGGATGTGGCTGTGGGAGCGGGTGCGCTTGTAGGAGGAGCTTCGAGGATTGCGACGGGAGCTGGCCCGCACGCCGCCAGGATCGCCACCGCAGCAGTCATACTGCCCGTGATGCCGGCAATGCGCTTCAGCACGTCCCTGCGGTTCATCCGGGCTTCCATATAATCGTCTACAAACTCGTCTATTAGGTATTGCTTTAGGTCACTCATGCGGTACGCTCTACCCTCATATTCCTATTCCTACGTCTGAACAAGCCACTGCGATTGGTTGCTAAAAACTACGCCGTAATTGCCTACAAGGTTACATGGGTTTAAAGGCAAGCGCGAGCCAAGTCCTTGATACACTTTTCACAGGAACCTTGACAATAGTATTATCAAGTTATATAGTGTTTGCAGGTCTAGCTAGTCATGGCAGAAAAAGATTTCTACAGCATATTAGGCGTCAGCCGCACGGCCTCTGAAAGAGAGATCAAGCAGGCGTACCGTCGCCTTGCCCGCAAGTACCACCCGGACGTCAACCCCAACGATAAGGATGCCGAAGCCCGCTTCAAAGAGGTTAACACGGCGCACGAAGTGCTTTCCGACGCCGAGAAGCGGAAGAACTACGACCGCTACGGCCATCAGTGGGAGCAAGCCGACCAGTTTCAGCATGCATGGACAGGCCGCGGCGGCAGGCAGCGCGGGTATTCCCAGCAGCAGCCCTCTGGCTTCGGCGGCGACGTAGACTTGGGTGATCTCTTCGGCGGCATCTTTGGCGGCAGGCGTCAGTCACATTCGCGCCGCGGCAGTGACGTTGAGCAGCGCGCGTCCATCACGGTGGAGGAAGCGTACAACGGGGCTAGCCGAACCCTCCAACTAGAGAGCGAAGAGCCCTGCGCCACCTGTCGCGGCACCGGACGCATCGGCAACGCCGTCTGCGCCGTATGCAACGGCCTGGGTGTGCAGACCCGCCCCCGTCGCCTGGAAGTGAAGATCCCGGCGGGCGTCAACGACGGCGCCCGAATCCGTGTGGCCGGGGAAGGCCAGATTGGCGTCTCAGGGGGACAGAAGGGCGATCTCTTCTTGGTGGTCTCCATTCACCCCAATGACCGCTTTGAACGCAAAGGCAATGACCTCCATGCAGAGGTGCCGGTGCCATTCACAACGGCCATCCTGGGCGGAGAGGTCCACTTTGTCACCCTTAAGGGCAGCACTATCGCGCTGCGCATTGCACCGGAGACGCAGAACGGCAAGGCCATCAAGCTAAACGGTTTGGGTATGCCGGGCGGCGACAAGGCCGGCGACCTCTTCTTGAAAGTAAAGGTGCAGTTGCCCACCAACCTCACACCGGAACAAAAGCATCTGGTTGAGGCGTTGAGGGACGCGCTCTAAGAAGGACATAGGGCTATGAACCAACAATCTAACGAACCGTGTTATGTCATTAGTGTAGCCGCCAAGCTCCTGGGTATGCACGTCCAAACCCTCCGCTACTACGAGCGCGTCGGCCTTATCGAGCCCTCCCGCTCCAGAGGCAACATCCGCCTCTACTCACAGCAGGACATCGAGCGGCTGACGCAGGTCAAGCGCCTCATGGAGGAGCTTGGTGTGAACCTGGCCGGCGCGGAGGTCATTCTCCGCATGCGGGAGCGTCTCATCCAGCTAGAAGCGGAGCGGGACGCCCTGGCTCAGGAAGTGGCCCAGCTTAGACAGAAGAAACAACAGCAAACCCCTGTACGCTTAAACGCATAGCGCTCACATAGAGAGGAGGACCGTCATGGTAATGAGACCGGATAGATTTACAGAATCGGCACAGGAAGTCCTGGGCATCTCCCAAACCGTAGTGCAACGCTTCCGCCACAGCCAGTGGGACGTGGAGCACGTCTTCCTCGCGCTGCTGGAGCAGCAGGACGGCCTCACCGGCCAGATCTTGGAGAAGCTCGGCGTGGGCGTCGCGTCCGTCCGCCAGCGGGTGGAGACAACCTTGGACGCTGCCCCCAAAATGGCCTACGAGAGCACACAGATCTACGCCACACCGCGCGTCGCCACCCTGTTCCAGAGCGCCGCCGCTGAGGCCACCCGGCTCAAGGACGATTACATCGGCACCGAGCACCTGCTCATCGCCATCGCTGCGGAGCGCGGCGGACTGTCCGCTGGCATCCTCAAGGAGTTCGGCGTAGAGCAGGAGAAGATTTACGTGGCGTTGCAGGGCATCCGCGGCGGCGCACGTGTAGACGACCCCCGCGCGGAGGGCAAGTACCGCGCGCTGGAGAAGTACAGCACAAACCTCACCGAGCTCGCCAAGAACGGCAAGCTGGACCCGGTCATCGGCCGTGACATGGAGGTGCGGCGAGTGATGCAGATCCTCACCCGGCGCACCAAGAACAACCCCGTCATCGTTGGCGAGGCGGGCGTCGGCAAAACCGCCATTGCTGAGGGGCTAGCGCAGAGGATCGTCTCCGGCGACGTACCGGAGCAGCTCCGCGACCGCAAAGTCATCGCGCTCACCATGGGCGCGCTGGTCGCCGGCAGCAAGTTCCGCGGCGAGTTCGAAGAGCGGCTGAAGGCCGTGATAGACGAAGTCATACGGGCTTCCGGCGAGATTATCCTCTTCATAGACGAGCTACACACCGTGGTAGGCGCGGGCGCAGCGGAAGGCGCACTGGACGCCAGCAACATGCTGAAGCCGGCCCTGGCCCGGGGCGAACTCCAGGCGGTGGGCGCTACCACGCCCGACGAGTACCGTGAGCGCATCGAGAAGGATTCAGCCCTGGAGCGGCGCTTCCAGCCCGTATGGGTGGATGAGCCGGAGCCCGCCGTCGCCGTGGAGATGGTGAAGGGCGTGCGACCTCGCTACGAGGCGCACCACAAGGTCACCATCACCGACGCCGCGGTCGAGTCGGCGGTCAAACTGAGCCACCGCTACATCCCGGACCGCCACCTGCCGGACAAAGCCATCGACCTCATCGACGAGGCGGCGGCCAAGCTCCGCATCGATGCAGAAGACCTGCCCACAGACCTCAAGCAGATGGAGCAGCATATCAAGCAGCTTTTGGATGAAGAGGAGGCGGCAGCGCAACGCCAGGAGTATGAGAAGGCCGCCCAGCTCAAGAGCGAGCGCATGAGCATAGAGGGCGAGTACCAATCCGCCCGCACTCAGTGGGTGAGCGATAAGCACATAGACAACACCGTGGACACGGAGGACGTAGCGGGCCTGGTGGCCCAATGGACCGGCATCCCCGTGACCCGCATGCTGGAAGGCGAGGGCGAGCGCTTGCTCCACATGGAGGAGCGTCTGCACGAGCGGGTTATCGGCCAGGAAGAGGCCATCTCTGCCATCTCCGACGCCATCCGCCGCGCCCGGGCGGGCCTCAAGGACCCCAAGCGGCCCATCGGCAGCTTCATCTTCCTGGGCCCCACCGGCGTGGGCAAGACGGAGCTGGCGCGGTCGCTGGCGGAGTACCTCTTCGATGATGAGGAGGCCATGGTGCGCATAGACATGTCGGAGTACATGGAGAAGCACACCGTCAGCCGGCTCATCGGCTCGCCGCCCGGCTACATCGGCTACGAAGAGGGCGGGCAGCTCACGGAGTCCGTGCGGCGTCGCCCCTACCGGGTCATCCTCTTTGATGAGGTGGAGAAGGCCCACCCGGACGTCTTCAACGTGCTGCTGCAGATCCTGGAGGACGGCCGCCTTACCGACGGCCACGGCCGCACTGTGGACTTCCGCAACACGATCCTCATCATGACCAGCAACCTGGGCACCGGCGACCTGAACCGGGAGATCCTGGGCTTTGCCGCCAACCGCCAGGACAAGGACGAGGAGCGCCGCCTGCGAGCCGCCGTGGAGCAGGCCCTGAAGCAGGCCTTCCGGCCCGAGTTCCTCAACCGCATCGACGAGATCATCATCTTCCACCCGCTGTCGGAGGAGCAGATTGCACAGATAGTGGACATGCAGGTGGCCGCCGTGCTCAGCCGGTTGGACGAGCACCACATCAGCATCCAGCTCACCGAGGCTGCCAAGGCCTGGCTGGCCAAGGAGGGCTACGACCGCAACTTTGGCGCTCGACCGCTGCGCCGCACCGTCCAGCGATTCGTGGAGAACCCCATCAGCAAGGACCTGCTGGCCGGCCACTACCAGGAGGGCGATACCATCCTGGTGGACGTAGCGGAGGAAGGGCTGACCTTCACCCGCCAGCAAGCCCCCGTGGGGGCCACGGCGTAAACGATACTCCCCATTCATGGATTCGACAGGCTCACCATGAGCGGGGACACAGACACCAACGCATAGCGAAGGAGCGGGCCATACGGCCCGCTCCTTTTTGTGTGGCTTGATAAAAAGTTTTTCTGGCAAACGAATGCGGAAACGAATAGGGTTTAACAGGCACGTTTAGGCGTAAATTGGCGCGCAAAGGGGTAGTGTGGCGGGATTTGTTTTGGGGGACGAATGGGAATCGAATCATGCGTTTGTAGGTGGATTCTTCGCTCCACTCAGAATGACAAGGGGGTTGGTGGTTGCTGGAGGGCAACGCCGGGCCGGCACCGATACCCCAGATTGCTTCGTCGCTGCGCGCCTCGCAACGACAGGACGTGGGCGCGGGGAGTGCAGAGGGGCGCAGCCCTTCTGCCAGGGGGCTTTGGGGGGTGTCCCCCCAGTTCTCTTTTTCTGCCCCCTTCCTGGCAGGAAGGGGGTTAGGGGGATGGTTGGTGATAAATGTATGCTAGGCCACTCTGCCCTCCCAGGTTGCTTCGTCATTACTATTCCTCACAACGACGGGGCACATCAGTGCCAGATGCGGGAGTTAGTTGAGATGAGGCGGTTGAGGAGTTCAATGGCGACGAGGATGTCCCGGATAAACATGCGAACCAGCGCTATCTCCTCATAGAGGCCATACACCTTAGTAAGCTCCTGGTGTTCCTCCGCCCGGCTGGCGGGCAGGAAGCGACTGTAGACACCCTCCTTGCGGGCGTTCTGGTTGTTCGGCTGGCCGCCGCGGCGACGGAGGGCGCGTTCTGCCATGGGAGTCTTGGGTAGGCGTTGGGTGGGCGTTGGGGCAACGGACGGTGGCAGGGGGAGATTCTTTTGCTACACTCATATTATATGCCACGAGACGTTGGGGATTGGACAAGGGACAAGCTCAAAATATTAGAGCTATACCTCCCTGGTTATCTTAGAGCCACAACCAAAGCCAGTGAGAGAGTGTACGTCGATGCATTCGCTGGCCCAGGACAAAACCGCCTGCGCGAAAGCCAACAGCTAACTGATGGCTCACCTTTGATTGCGCTCAAAGCGAGAGCAGAAAAAGCGGAAAAAAACGTGACCTTTAGTAAGCTCTTCTTTATCGAGAAAGACCCTAGCCTCGCTGATGAATTAAGGGAGCACGTTGAAAAGATGGGCGCTGCTAATCGTGCAGAGGTCCTCTATGGAGATGTTAATGAAATTCTACCGCGTCTTATGAACAAGATTTCAAAACGCTCCCCAACACTTGTGTTCTTGGATACTGAAGGAATCGAGCCAAAGTGGAACACAGTGGAGGCAATCTCGCAGTGGCAAGTCGAATTGCTAATAAATTTCCCACTGGGTATGAGTATTAACCGCAATCTTGAAAGCTCAAAGGCTCGAGATTACTTTGGGACAGATGAGTACTATGTTGCGAATGACCGGCCAGCCCGCGAGCGAGCGTTGTTAGACCTTTATAAGCGGAGATTATTTGAGCTTGGATTTCAGTACACTACTGAAGACGACAGGCTTATTAGAACACAGGATAATAAGAAACTTTATTACCTGATACTGGCCAGCAAAAAAGCTGCTGCAAAAAATATAATGGATTGGGTTCTCAAACAACCCGCTGCAAGTGGTCAATCACGCTTAGATTTCTCCTTGTAGCTCGGTGGTCGGGCATCTCATCCCAGAGCTGTGAATCCAACAGCCTGCCATTTTTCTTCTTCTGACCGGGTCGACCTTGCTCGTCATGATTTCCCCATTGCTTGAAGAAAAAGGGGACACCCGCTGATAGGCACTGATCCCTAACAGAACGTGCCCATTCTGCTCTCATAGGCCTGGCTTTGGTTCCCGATTCTCCACCAACTACGACCCAGTCTATTTGCGCTAGGTTTAATTGCAGTGGACCCAACAGTGGTTCACACGAGAGAAACTTAACCTCTGCAGGTATACGTCGCAAGTCATCAACCCGCGTACGCCACCGATTATTCTCTACGGAAACTCCCATCCAGACATTGCCAGGCCAAGGGAGGGAGGATGCTTCTTCCAATAGGCGGTCAGACCGCTTAGTTAATATTTGGAAAGTGTGCCAATAGGCCTCCTCCATGACTCGAAAGACTTCTCTAATATAGGTGCTTGGGATAGTGGGATGGAATAGGTCGGACATACTGTTTACAAAAATACGGCGCGGTCTCTTCCAGCTAAACGGCTGTTGCAGCCGTTCGGCCCTGAGTGTGACGGCAAACCCGGCTTCAAACGGGTGGCCAGGTGTCCCCTTAAATCTCTCAGCAAAGCGCTTTGCGTAACAATGTGCACAGCCTGGGGAAATCTGGTCACAGCCTGTTACGGGATTCCAGGTTGCATCCGTCCATTCAATGGCGGAATTATCGCTCAAGAGGCTACCTCATTTCCAAGGTTAGCGCATCATACCACTAAAGACCTAAGGTCGAGACACTACCTTAAAGCTACGATTAGCGGCTATCTTCTGTCTTTCGTTGAGTTTCCATGCTACATATAGCCCCTTTTCCCATCCTTACTAAACCCATTTATAATCCCCCAACTCCGTCCGACTGCATGCGGTATTGGTCATCCAGTATTGGCCGCGCAGTATGCTGCTAGGACTGATGGGCGGCTGAAGACAGCGCTAGGCCGGCCACTCCTCCCCAGATTGCTTCGTCGCTGGCCTCCGCGCTACGACAGGGGGTTGGTGGTTGCTGGGGGCAACGCCTCGCCGGCCCCTCCTCCCCAGATTGCTTCGTCGATGCCTCCTCGCAACGACAGGTGGATTGGTGGTTGCTGGGGGGCAACGCCAGGCCGGCCCCTCCTCCCCAGGTTGCTTCGTCGATGCCTCCTCGCAACGACAGGACGCGCGGGGGGCGTGGATTCTTCGCTTTGCTCAGAATGACAATGGGGACGGGTGGCCTCACCTCTGATTGACCGCTCCTGCCTCTGACAACTATCATGACGCCGACTACTGCGTGAAGGAGGACTCTTATGATTATTGATATGCACGGACACACTAATGCGCCGCCATCGCTGTACGCGTACAAGTCGGGCCTGCTGGCCTCTCGCGCTGCGCACGGCAAGGGCAACCCCGGCATCTCGGAAGACAACATGGCTCCGCTGGTGAAGAACCATCTGGAGAACAACCTGGACAAGGTGGGCACGGACGCCCAGTTCCTCTCCCCGCGGCCTTTCCAGCTCATGCACTCGGAGAAGCCGGAGAAGATGGTGCAGTGGTGGGTGCAGGCTTGCAACGACGCCATCGCTATCTCCACCAAGCTCTCGGACCGCTATCGAGGCGTGGCGGGCCTGCCGCAGTGCGCGGACGTGCCCATCACCAACACCTTCGAAGAGATTGACCGCTGTATCAACGACATGGGCTTTGTGGGCATCATGATCAACCCCGACCCCCACGAGGGCGACGGCATGCCCAGCCCCGGCATGGGCGACGAGTACTGGTTCCCGCTGTACGAGAAGATGGTGGCTATGGACATCCCCGCGCTGATCCACTCGGGTTCCTGCAAGGACCCCTGGGACACCTACAGCAACTACTTCATCACCACGGAGAGCCGCTGCATCATCTCCATGATCTCCAGCCGGGTCTTTGACAAGTTCCCCGACCTGAAGATCATCGTGAGCCACGGCGGCGGCGCAATCCCCTACCAGGTGGGCCGCTACCGCGCCTTCTTTGGCCGCCACTTTGAGAACGAAGGCGGGTTTGATGCGCAGCTCAAGAAGTTCTACTTCGATACGGTGCTCTACAACCAGGAGGGCATCGAGCTGCTGTTCCGCATCGTGGGCAGCGACCGCTGCATGTTCGGCACGGAGAACCCCGGCACCGGCACGTACAAGGACCCGGCGACCGGCAAGATGCTGGACGACCTGAAGCCCGTCATAGAGACCATCCCCGGCATCAAAGAGCAGGATAAGATGAACGTCTTTGAGGACGTCACCCGCAAGGTGTTCCCCCGCTACAAGTAAGGGACTACGCAGCTATACTAGAAGGGAGGGGCGTAGCTCCTCCCTTCTATCGTTAGGCTGAGTGACTAATCGGAAAGGGGGCTAGACACATGCAAAGACTCTGGAAAGGCAACGGGCAACTGTGGCGGACATTGCTGGCGCCGCTGGCGCTGATTGGCGCGGCGCTGCTGCTCACGGCGTGCCTGGAGAACACATCGCCGACGACGGTGTCGACCACGTCGCAGCCGGAGGGCATCGCGGTGACAGGGCTGGGCAAGATGAGTGTCGTGCCGGACGTAGTAGTACTGAGGCTCGGCATAGAAGTCTCAGCCCCCACAGTGGGAGAGGCGTACAGCGAGGCAAGCGATACGATGGAGAAGGTGCTTGATGCGCTGCGAACCGCCGGCTTGGAGGACAAGGACCTGCAGACAGTGAACTTCAGCATCTACCCCATCTACGCCCAGGAGCGATCCATCACCGGCGAGCGGGATGTCACCGGCTACCGGGTGGCCAACTTTGTGAACGCCCGGGTGTCCCCCATCGACCGGGTAGAGCAGGTGCTCATCGACATGACCGCTGCCGGCGGGGATGCCGCGCGGGTACAGAACGTCCAGCTCCAAGTCGACGATCCGGATGCGCTGGATTCCCAGCTGCGGGAGCTCGCGCTTGAGGACGCCAAAGCCAAGGCCGACCAGATAGCGAAGTTGACCGGTGTCACGCTAGGTGAGGTGACCTACGTGCAGGAAGGCTCGGTGCCATCGCCAATCTCACCGTCGTTCGGAGTTTTTGCGGCAGAAGCGAAGAGCTCCAGCTCGATCAGCGCCGGGGAGACAGAGCTAAGCCTGCAGCTCTCAGTGGTGTACTCGCTGGCGAAATAGCTCGAAGGAAGGGGGTTGCTGGAGGACCACGCTTGGCCGGCCCCTCCTCCCCAGGTTGCTTCGTCGATGCCTCCTCGCAATGACAGGACGCGCGGGGGCGTGGATTCTTCGCTGCGGGGGGGGATTTGTGGTTGCTGGGGGGCAACGCCTGGCCGGCCCCTCCTCCCCAGATTGCTTCGTCGCTGGCGCGCCTCGCAACGACAGGATTAGGTGGATTCTTCGCTCCGCTCAGAATGACATAGGCGGTTCACCCACCCCTGTGGAGTACCCCCAGCGCCTGCGGAGGAGCTTCTTACCGGCGCGGTTTGGGGTAGCTGGTAACGATGAACTGGAGCTCTGTGACGCCCTTGCGCTTCTTGGGATCCGAGTTGATGGCGCGCAAGCAGGCCGGGCACCTCTGCAATGGCAAAGTCCCGGTAAAGCTCCCGCACCAGGGGCGTATCCGAGTTATTGAGCAGCACCCGCGCGCCGCGGAGCCGCCGCCGCACGGAACGCGTCCGCCAGCCGCTCCTGAGCCTCTCTGCCGAAGCTGGCGCGGGTGTAGCCCGTAAAGTTGGCGGTGGCCGAGAGGGGAGATCGTAGGGCGGGTCCAGGTAGACCAAATCACCCTCGCCGGCGCTCTAAGCCATAGTCTCGGCAATCTTTGAGTCCTGCTGGTGGAGGTCTGCGCCCTGGAGCAACCTGCTGGCAGCCAGAAGATTCTCCGCATCGTACAGTCCAGGGGGTCGCTTGTAGCGTCCAAAGGGCACGTTGAACGCTCCCTGGCGGTTCACCCGATAGAGGCCGTTGTAGCAGGTCTTGTTCAGATAGATAAACCGAGGCGGCGCGCGCTACGGGGTCGTTGGGCGCGGCGCTGCGGAGCATGCGTAGTAGTAGTCGCTGTCTAGCACGTGGGGCGCGTGGCGGTCCAACGCTGAATAAGCGCGTGGACATCCTCTCGCACCACGTGGAACGCTTCCATCAGCTCCGGGTTGGAGTCGCCGAGCAGCGCCTTTCGAGAGGGCTGGAGGTGGAAGAAGACAGCGCCTCCGCCCAGGAAGGGCTCCACGTAGCGACTGAGTAGCGGGCGGGCAGGAAGGGTTGGAGGTGCGGGAGCAGTTGCCCCTTGCCGCCTGCCCACTTGACGAAGGGCCGGGGGGTTACGCCCGCATCAACCCGGCGGGTGATTATCCTCTCGGAGGTCTTGCGCTGCCTAGTTGCCTCTACCATGTCATTAGTCTAAGGGCAGTCCGAAGAAAAGGCGCAGCCAGGGGTCAAGGTCCGGCAGCTCTACCGCCCGGCCGGTGGAGATGAGATAGGAGCGCATGTTTGATGAGAAGCCTGCGCCGGAGAAGACCACCAGGCCAGGGATAGGCCAGGCTGCAATGTCGGTGATGGTAGCGGGAATCTTCTCGTCGGCGCTGCCGCTGACGGCCTGGTACTTGCACTCGATGCCGATGCTCTTGCGCTGGGACTGCTCGGTGAGGATGAGGTCGATGCGACGCTCCTGGCCCCAGAGTCGCCGGCCCACCTTGACCTGGCGGCGCACGTCCAGACCCAACCCCTGGGCAAGCAGGGTAACGGCATCCTCCAGCTCTCTGCCCGACTTTGGCGCGGCGGCTCTTCCCGGCATCTTCCCTTGTTACGTCCTTGTTGGTCTAGCGACTACCTGAAGCCGCACCGGCGCGGCTTTTCCTCAAGTCAAGAAGATTATGAATCTAACATCACTATATATAAAGGATAGGTTGCTAGGCCAGAGATAACCATAACGGGAACCTACCCCATTACGGGGACCGAATAGGCTAAAATGCAATCATGGTCAACGCCACGCATGAACATACGCTAAACGTCGCCTTGGGCGAAGTCCTGGGTCGGTTGCGCCGTAGTTGGAAGACGCGAAGCGAGCAGACGGGACATGTGCTCGTAGACGGGGGCCGCCCCGACCTCCTTATCGAGGAAGCGAGCGGATGGCCCGTAGTTATTGAGGCTGAACGTAGTAATCATACGAGCGCTGAGGCCGATGCTATTGCACGGTTAGGCCGCACGGTTGCCACAACCGGTCGTCAGATAGAAACAGCGATTGCTCTTGTGTACCCGCCGAACCTTCACTCACTAGACGGCGCTGCGCTCCGGGATGCGATAGATAGCACACGAGCGTTGGAATACGCGCTCTACACCCGAGGCATCGATGGTCTGAATGATCGTCTACCATCGGGTGGCTGGATAAGCGGCGGCGTGCGCGACTTGGCGATGCTTGTGCATCGTGCCGCTGTTCCTGCGCCAAGAATCGAAGCGCTTGCCGCAGAACTTGAGAACGGCGTGAGGCTTGCCGCTGAGGCGTTCACAAGTCGACATACATACGGAAGTGAACTAGGTGCACAAGTCGCAAGCGTACTGGGCCAAGGGGACGACAGCGGAGGCCAGACACGACGCATGGCGATGACGGTCATCGCCAACGCCCTCGTTTTTCACGAATCCCTTGCCGAGGCCGAGTTCAAAGTGCCGTCGGCCGAGGGTGGTTCCAGTCGCGGAGTTCGCCTAGTCGAATCCTTTCGTTCCGGCGGCCTCTTCTCTCCAGGGGAGCTTAGCCAAGAGTGGGAGCGGGTTCTATCCGTTAACTACTGGCCGATCTTCTGGTCAGCCAGAGAGATGCTGAAACTAATGCCGACGGCGACAGCCAACGACGTGCTGAACTCGCTCTGGCAAACGAGCCAGAGACTAGTCGCCGGTGGCGTGACACGCTCACACGACCTCACCGGTATCGTGTTTCAAAAGCTCATTGCCGACCGAAAGTTTCTTGCGACGTATTACACTCGCCCCGAGGCGGCGGCGCTACTCGCTGCCATTGCCTTGCCGGCGAATAGGCCGCCGGGCGGGGCAGATTGGGGAGATGGCGAGACGCTAGCTAGCATCCAGATCGGCGACTTTGCCTGCGGAACAGGCACACTGCTGTCGACGGCGTATCAGCGACTGTCGCTTCTGCATGAGTTACACGGCGGAGACCCGCGCAAACTGCATGGGCCGATGATGCGAAATGGCTTAGTCGGCCTCGATGTGCTCAACATCGCAGTGCACCTAACCGCAGCGATGCTTGCCGGAAGCCATCCCGACACCCCGTTCGATGGCGAGTGCCTTCTATCCATGCCTTATGGCAAACAGAGGGATGGGAGCATTGCGGTCGGCTCCTTGGACCTGCTGGCGGAGCACGTACAACCGTCGCTGCTGGATACCGCTGCTGCGGTGTCGGCTGGGGGCCGCGCCCCGGAGGATGTGCGCGACCTCGTGTCCAAAGTTGGCCACGCCAAGTTCGACCTCGTGATTATGAACCCGCCGTTCATACGCCCGACTGGTATGGAAGGCGAGAAGGTTGGTGCTGGAAACCCTGCGTTCGCTGCATTTGAAACCGATAGAGCAACGCAAAAGCGTATGCAGGATTCTCTTGTGAGACTGAGAGAGGGTGCTCCGATTGGCACTGGCAACGCCGGGCTTGCCGCAGACTTCCTCGATCTTGCGCTACGGAAAACGCGTACCGATGGGACGATTGCGCTTGTGTTGCCGCTCAGCGCAGTCAGCGGGATGGAATGGGAGAAAGCGCGTAAGGCCATAGGCAGCCAGTGCAGAGATATCACCGTTGTGACAATCTCTGGAGCAGGGTCTTATGCTTCGTCCTTTTCCGCCGAAACCGGCATGGCAGAATGTTTGCTAATTGCCCGACGTGGGGAACATCAGACGGAGAAGCGGGCCACTTTTGTGGTGCTGCGTCGAGGTGTTCGGTCGACAGGCGAAGCGGAATTGCTAGCTGCCGAGATTGCGCGGATTCGTGAGTCTGGTCAGTTGCGGCATGTTGAGCGTTTGGAGGGTCTGAGCGGTATCTCCGTTGGAGAACAGAATTATGGCGTCATGCTTGACGCACCGCTTCCTGAATCAGGGCCGTGGCCATTGGTTGGCATTTTTGATGAAGATACTGCGCAGGTTGCCTGGAATCTAGAACGAGGGATGCTTTTTCAACTAGGATCACCCAGCCTTGAGGCCATCGGGCTACCAATCGTTCCTATAGGACAGACCGCGGGTAGAGGTCCCTATCATGCGGACATTTACTGGAACCAGCCTGACGGCACTGCACGTGGCCCATTCTCTTTACGCCCGCTTTCTAGATGGTCGTACCCAACATATCCAATCCTTTGGGCACACGACGCAAAACGTGAACGACAGTTGGTTGTAGCTCCAGATATGGATGGAGAAGTTAAGCCAGGTCAACAGGAAAAGGCGGCCAGTGTCTGGAAGACGGTGGCCCGAGTTCACTACAACCGCGACTTGCAGTTCAACTCTCAGTCGCTGATCGTGGCAACGACGGAACGCCCGTGTATCGGCGGGCGGGCCTGGCCCTCCGTCATCTTTGAAAACACGGAGCACGAGTACGCCTTCGCGCTCTGGTGCAACTCGACGCTAGGACTGCTGCTGCACTGGTGGAGGTCCAACAAGACGCAATCAGGGCGGGGGACTACTACGGTCACTGGTATACCGAATATCCCAACGCTTGACACTCGGGCGCTGACTCAAGCGCAGCATAGCGCCGCCAAAGCTGCATTCGAGCATCTACGGAACCTGCGCTTCCTTCCGTTCGACCAGATTGACAAAGACCCGGCACGCGCGGAGCTCGACCGCCGCCTGCTAGTAGACGTGCTCTACCTGCCGGAGTCGCTATGCGAGGCAGGCGGGCCGGTCGACCTGTTGCGCCGCAAGCTGGCACGGGAGCCGCAGATTCACGGCGGCAAGAAGACACGCGTGGTTTTCGACGACACAACCGGCGATGAGGGCAACGCAGTCATCGACGATGGCGACGAGAGGAGTGACGAATAGTAGGGCTAAGTTTATCGCGCAAAGCCCAGCCGCGGCGGCGTGGCCAGAGCCTGGCGCCAGCCGGTCACGCTACTCCGCTGCTCTGCCGGAATGCACAACTTGGTAGAGCACGCCTGTAGGTTTCTTGTGCAGCAAGTCCTTGGGCATCTCACTACCCCACTGGAGGCTCTCCGGGGTGGCTAAGAAGGCGAGTAGCGCTTCCTGGCTCTCCCAGTAGCTGACTCGAACGAATTCCTCACCGTTGCCCCAGTAGCGGAGGTCCTGCACGCCCCCGAAACCGGCCGAGCTACGCAGCGCCGGATGGAGCAGGGGTGCATACTCCTCCCAGGCGCGAGCCTTGCCGTGCTCGAGGTGGAACTCCTGGCACCATGCGAAGACTTGTGACGCCTTGCCCAACTCTTCGTGGGCCACATCGTAGTAGCTCATATCAGGGGGCGCGGCATAGAGATTGGGCGGCCGCTTGCGGTTGAACTCGGCAAAGCCAGGACTTTGGGCGAAACCCAACTGCGCCTCCCGGCTCTCCCAGACCCGCACCGCTAGATAGTGGGTCAAGTGCCCCAGCCCGCGCATAAAGTGGGCAGACCGAAATCCCGGCGTGGACTTTTGGACAGCCAGCACCTCCGGCACGCGATCTTCGGCGGGCTTCTGCATACCCATAGTCACCAGGAATTTCTCGTACTGGACGTACATGCTGTCGCTCCTTTGCGCTGGGCTAGGTCACTTCTAGTGGGTATACTACCGACCTTCTGGTGGGGCCGCAATGAGCCGGTTGCAATCCGTCGGGTAGTGTCCTAAGTTGGTCTAGAGACAAGGTGATAGAAAACCTCTTGACATCCTGCCAGCCATTTAGTATCTTATGCATGTAATAAAAATATGTATTGCCGCCTCATAGAGAATAAAGTATCTATGAGCAACGGAGGGAGGCGTAACAGCCTCCCTCTTGTTATCCCCGCTCTCCTCTCTTTTTGCCCTGCTGCCTAGTTCGCCCATTTCTTTTGGGTCGTAATCGTGTTCCTTTAGCAGACTTTGCCTAAAAACACGCATAGTTGCTACCTTTTCCATAGCGAAAGGCCTACTGCCCGCAAAAGCCCTTAGGTACACCACCTCAACTTCCTTGCTGTAGGTCTCTTTGACTAACCGAGCAGCCGGTTCGTAGTCACTATCGTTAGAAATGATGATCGCTGTATGCGTACTCATCCTGAGCCCTCAAGATTCACTACGTCAGTAGTTAGTGCAGTATCAGCGCCTTTCTCTACAAACGCGATGATACGGTCCATTTTCATCGCTTTTGGTGACAGCTTGTGCGCAACCGAGCAAATGCAGCTCAAGGTTGGGTACGCGGCTAACCTCAGCAAGAAACTCATTGCTCGTTTAACGTATGCCCCTTGCCGCCTGAGTGGTGGTGAGTTGTAGTAATGTATTTTGACAAGTTCTCGGTCACCGGCCACGCGCTTTGAGAGTGATCCCATATCTTGAGGGATGTCTTCCAGTCATTCTCTTTGAGCCGATGGTAAAGGTTATTACCGTCTATGAAGACAATCACTCTCTTGCGTGGTTCAGCCATTACTAGCAACTCTCCTACAATAGACGCCCTTTCTGCTTTTTCAGGCGAGTCAACTGGCCCCTCGTACTGCACCGCGACAACACTGCCTGCGCTTCGAGGGCTTCCACCGCGTGCGACCACGTGTAGCTGCGCGTCGCAGTCCGGTGTCCGGTTAGTTCAGAGACCTGCACATCCCCATCCCATATAGTCAGTTCCTGACAGACTTCCTTTACAGTTAAGGGGACTTCAGGCATCATTGGCCAGCTTCGACTCAGCTAACTCTACCGTCTCACCTGGAGCGACTAGCTTTTGAAGCTCTAGGTACTTACTAAAGAATTGCGAGTTCACTCTTGGTTAATGGGCCACCCGCAACGGCTATCTCTACAAGTCGATCACTAACCTGTAGACTAAGCACAGTCATTCCTTGCTCCCGGCGACGGTGTTCATTTTGGCCGTCTCCGTTTGATTCGTCTGGATCGAGTTTATTATCTTGATTATCTTCACGGCAGTGTAGCGTTTCTTTCTTGTTTAGCAAAGGCCAATGTTCGCCGGTATTCTCTCATAAGCTCGTTAGCGGCGAGTTCACTGAAACCTCGTGTCCGTAACCCAAACCGGGCAGGGTGTCCTCGGAAGGTAGATCGGCTCCGTACATTTTCCACAAATCTGAGTGGATAGCTGGCAATAAGGCGGCTTCTCGAATGAGTTGGAGGCGGTCAGGTGAATCAGGGCGTTCATCCACCAGGATTTTGAATGCCTCTTCACTCAGCTTTATTTTTCGATTGTCGCCTACTACCTTCAGTAGCTCACAAGGCCAAACTTATCTAATGTAGCAACAGCGCCCTGTCCAGCGCCGCTCCATGGGAGAATAGTCCCAATGCTTGAAAGTAGCTGCTATGGGTGCAGCGTTACGCTTTTCGGCCTTGTACAGAACCCGAGCCTTATGATCAAGGCTTCTTCAAGGTCGAAGGCTGGATACTCAGGACTTCTCTCTCGCTTCGTAGTTGCGTCCATTTGCTCAGTCATCAAGCTCACCCCCCTATTTACAAAGTAAGCATACGGTTATTGAAACCGTTCATGATAGGATCGGAAGTGATTGTATCAAAGAGCTTGAGGCGGGTAAACAATAGATAAGGTAAATCTGGATATATGATAGCCGCATCATTCTATAAGTCGCCCTTTGAATCAATGGGAGCCCAAACAGATGCTTCATATCCATAGAAGCATCATGGCTGGCAATAACCGTAGTAATCGCTTCCTCTCATACGAACGCTCACTAATTAACACACGCAGTATTACCGACCTTAAGACAAGGCGTGATTGCCTTTTTCAAACGAGACCGGCTACAATCCCTCCCGTTAGCTACAAAGTTACAGGCGCAATATGCTATTATTGTCTGCCTCCACCTAGGGAGACGCCTTTTGTTATGGCAAGCTTTCACTTTGTGGTGAGCAGCAGCACCCAACGGCGTAGTCCGGCTTTCTGGACACGGCCGGAAAGGATCCCTCATGTTGCGCCTGTATAACACCCTCACTCGTCAAAAGGACGAGATTGTTCCCCTGAACCAGGGCAAAGTCTCCATGTACACCTGTGGCCCCACGGTGTACCGCTACGCTCACATTGGCAATATGCGGTCGTACATGATGGCGGACTGGATCAGGCGGACGCTGCTGCACGAGGGCAACGAGGTCACTCACATCAAGAACATCACGGATGTGGGCCACATGCGCCAGGACATGGTGGAACGGGGCGAAGACAAGATGATTGCGGCGGCGCTGTCCGAGGGGAAGACCCTGGATGAGATCGCCATGTTCTACACCAACGCCTTCCTGGAGGATGAGCTCAAGCTGAACATCCTTCCCGCGCAGGTCTTCCCCAGAGCCACCGACCACGTGACCGAAATGATCGAGGTGACGGAGAAGCTGGTGGAGCAGGGCTACGGCTACGCGGTGGAAGGTAACGTCTACTTCGATGTCTCCAAGTACCCCAACTACGGTCGGCTTTCCGGCAACCAGTTGGACAACCTGCTCCAGGGCGTGCGGGTGGAAGTAGACCCGCTGAAGCGCAACCAGACGGACTTTGCTCTGTGGAAGGCCGCCGAGCCCGGCCGCATGGTGAAGTGGCCCAGCCCTTGGGGCGATGGCTTCCCCGGCTGGCATATCGAGTGCACCGCTATGTCCACGCGCTATCTAGGCCCGCAGCAGGACCTCCACACCGGCGGCGTGGACAATATCTTCCCCCATCACGAGGACGAGCTGGCCCAGAGTGAGGGCGCGTTCGAAGGGCAGTACGTGCGCTACTGGGTGCACGGCCAACACCTCCTGGCCGATGGCCTGAAGATGGCAAAGTCCACCGGCAACTCCTACACCATCTCGGAGCTGGAAGAGCGCGGTTTTGAGGCGCTGGCCTTCCGTTATCTCTGCGCAACGGCACACTACCGGACGCGGCTCAACTTCACCTTTACGGCGCTGCGGGGCGCACAGCACGCGCTGGCGCACCTGCGCACCTCGATACGCCAGTGGGCGCGGTCGGCCACAGAGCTCTCGCCCGAGGCGATGGAGGCGATTGCCGCACCGGTCCGGGAGCGGTTCTGGAGCAACGTCTACGCCGACCTCAACGTCCCGGCGGCGCTGGCCGAGCTGTGGAAGGTAACGGGGTCGTCGCTGCCGAGCGCGGTGAAGCTGCAGCTTATCACTGAGTTCGACACGATCCTGGGCCTTGGGCTGGCAGAGGTCGCCAAGGAGCCAGTAGCGCTACCAGTGAACGTGCGGCAACTGGTGGAAGCGCGCGCCGGCAAGCGCGAGGCCGCTGCCTATACGGAAGCGGATACGCTTCGAGACCAGGTGAACGCAGCCGACTATGCCTTAATGGATCAGGAGACCGGGACGCTGGCGCTGCCTCAAGACCCGGGCCTGACTCCAGACAAGCTTGTGGGCACCATCTCTTCCTCAGAGGATATCCCCTCACAGCTACAGAAAATGGACACCTGCAAGTTCTCTATCAATATCCTGGCCCACAACTACAGGGACGACGTAGTCCGTTGCGTGGAAAGCATCCTGAAGCACTGCTCCGACCAGCCAATGGAGATCATCGTGGTAGACAGCTCTTCCACAGATGGCGCAGGCCAGTGGGCGGACGAGCTTGCAATGCAGGACTCCCGGGTGAAGGTAGTCCATACGGACCATCCCGTGGGCGAAGGGCCTGGCAGGAACATGGGGCTGCGCATGAGCCGCGGCGAGCTTATCCTGATCTTGGATACGAGCATAGAGTTCACGGGCGACGCGCTATCGGCCATCGCGGCCACGCTGGAGGACGCGTCGGTTGGCGCAACGGGCGGCTGGGGCGTGACCTCCGGCGACATGCGGCAGTTCGAATCGGCGGACCCGGGCGACGTGGACGCCGTAGAGGGCTACTGCCTGGCTTTCCGGCGGGAGGTGCTGAACACCGTAGGACTGCTGGATGAAAAGTTCCGCTTCTATCGCAACCTTGACCTGGATTTCTCCATAGCGCTTAAGAACCAGGGGTTCCGCAACGTGATGCTCCAGGGCCTGCCCCTCATCCAGCACGAGCATCGCGGCTGGTACAGCATGGACGAGGATGAGCGGGACAAGCTGAGCAAAAAGAATTTCTACCGGTTCCTGGAGAAATGGGGACACTTCACCCACCTGCTCCTCAACCCAACGGAACATCACGATGACTAGCGCGGCAGCCCGTGTGTTTGCGCTAGAGTACCCCAGTTAGACCAAGCTCCCCGCCCGTGGAAGAAGAGACCGTGGCATTCACCAATCGCTACGGCCAGCAGATCGTCGGCACCTTCCGTCCTAGCGAGGGCGTCGCGCCGGGCGTCCTGCTGCTCCACGGCTTCCGCGGCACCCGCAGCGAGCGGCACCTCCGCGCTATTGCCGGCGCCATTGCTGAGGCGGGGATTGCCGTGCTGCGCATCGACCTGAGCAACAACGTCGGCGAGTCCGAGGGCGAGTTCCGCAACCTCACGGTCAGCCACGAGGTGGAAGATGCCGAAGATGCGCTGGACTTCCTGGGGGGATTGCCCCAGGTGGACGGAACACGCTATGGGCATTAGCGGGCACAGCGTAGGCGGCCTAGTGGCTGCGCTCACTGCGGCCCGCCGCCCGGAAGTAGCCGCAGTGGTCACCCTCTCCGCAGTCTTCGACCTGCATGAACGCTTCTCCCTCTTGTTAGGAGCGGATGCGCTGGCGCACTGGAAGACGGAGGGGCAGATAGAGATGGACCCGCCCGGATGCGGCCTCTTCTTGGGCTATGGATTCATGGAAGATGCCGCCAACCTTGGCGTAGTGGGGGCGCTGCAAGAGCTACAGGCGCCGCTCCGCATCATTCAGGGTGAGGCAGACACTGAGGTTCCGGCGCAGGACGCTCACCGCTACATGCAGCACGCTGCAAGCGCCGTCGCAGACCTGGCACTCATCCCTGATGCCGACCACGGCTACCGAAGTGAGGAGCACCTGGAGACGGTCTGCGGTCTGGCTGCGGAGTGGTTCCGCCTGCACCTCCTGGACGGCGGGCGGGCATGACCAGCATCTCCGACGAGGCTCCTGCCATCCTCCCTCCTTCTGCCGCATACGAACCCGCTACTTCCACGTCCAACAATGCGTTTGTGTACCCCGGCTTCCGCTGGTTTTTTGCCGGTCTGGTGTGCTTTGCGCTGGGGGTTTGGATCATGGAGGTGGCGCAGCGCTGGGTGGTGCAAGAGCTAACGGGCTCCCCTTTCTACGTGGGGCTGATGGCTTTTGGGTGGGGAATGTCCGTTGTGGTGTTCTCCTTCCCCGGCGGCGTGCTAGCCGACCGCGTGGACCGGATATGGCTCATCACTATTGCCCGCTCCATTGGCGTGGCAGCGGGAGTGCTCTTGGCACTGCTGTTGTCTGCAGGGCTAGCGGGAGTATGGCACGTCATCGCGTTCGCCATTGTGTGGGGAGCTTCCCTAGCCACAGAGGTGCCCAGCCGGCAGTCGCTCATCCCGCTAATAGTGCACCGCAACGCGCTGCCCCAGGCTGTGGCCGTCACGATGGGGGTATGGAGCACCAGCATCGTGGTTGGCCCTGCCATTTCGGGCTGGCTCATCGCGGCCTTAGGCGCGCGGAGCTGTTTCTTCATCACGGCGTTGCTGCACACCTGCGCCATCTTCTGCTACCGGCGCCTACGCGGCTTCCTGCCGCCCGTAACAAGGAACCAAGTTCAAGAGCACCCCTGGCGGTCATTTACGGGCGGTGTTGCCTACATCCGTACGAATCCCACCATGCTTGGTCTCATTCTCCTAGCGACGCTGAATGCTGCGCTGAGCCAGTCACCTTTGCAGGCGCTGCTCCCCGCGTTCGCCTCGGATACACTACAAGGCAACGCCTCCGTGTTTGGTTTACTGCTCACCTTCCAAGGGCTTGGCGCCGTCCTTGCAAACGTCGTGCTGGCTGTTGCGGTGCGTCTCCGTCATAAGGGCCGCATAATGATGTTTGGATGCTTTGCGGCGGGATTCCTTCTAGTGGGCTTCTCCTTCATGACCACGCTGGAGGGCGCAATTGCAACCATGCTAGTGTTGGGGCTGACCAACGGCGGATTCATAACCCTGGCCAACACCTTGATTCAGACCTATGTGAACGAAGAGATGCGGGGGAGAGTGTTGAGCAGCCTGATGCTGATCTGGGGCGTTGGCAGTGCGGGTAGCCTGGCTACGGGTGCGCTGGGTAGTGTCACAAGCGTGCCCACAGCCCTGGCGGTCACAGGTTGCCTCACGGTCCTGGCAGCTGTGGCCGTGCTCATCAAGCTCCCTGTGGTGGCCAAGCTAAACTAGCCCTATCTTTCCAGCGCCGGGGGAACGGTAAAGCGGAAGTAGCCAACGTGGATTCTTCGCTCCGCATTCTGTCAGCGAATTACCTGACATCTACATTCTGAAGGAGTCGCCTAGCGAGGACTGAAGAATCCACATACGGGCGCGCGCAGTGGATTCTTCGCTCCGCTCAGAATGACAAGGGGGGAATGGTGGTTGCGGGGGGGACGGCGCGGCGCTTTCCCTCTCCCTGGCCCTCTCCCAGGGGGAGAGGGGAGGGTTTGGGGGGGGTCGCTGCGAGGCGCGCGGCGTGGCTCGTGTGTGGATGGCGTGGGGGGTAAATTCTTCGCTCCGCCTGCCTGCGGTAGGCAAGCTCAGAATGACAAGGGGGGAAGCAGTCGACAACGAACGTGCAAATCCGGCCCATTTCCAACGAAATAGCGGCTGCTGTGCTATGCTAAAATCAGGGTGGCAATCAACATGGCAGACTCGTCCAACGGGCTAACCGGAGACCGGCAAGCCCAATCTCCCTTCAAGCGCTTCCTTCTCCGCGCCGGCATTACTGCCTTTGTGCTCGGAGGATTTATATCTGGCGCGTTCACACTTTCGTATCTCGTTGGCTGGCCCAATCTAGGCTCGCAATCTGGCAGGGACCTGCTGCCGCTCCCGCTCCTACCCCAAGATTCCATAAGCGCACCCAATTGGGGCAACCAGGAACGAGTCAATATCTTGGTGCTGGGGGTAGACCGCCGCCCTACGGAAGCAGATCACGAACCCACCCGCACCGACGCGCTGATGCTGCTGACCATGGATCCCTACAGCAAAACGGCCAGCATGTTGAGCATCCCCCGAGACCTTTGGGTGCCTATTCCTTATGCCACCGACCGCGTAATACACGATAGAATCAACACCGCCAACTTCTACGGCCAGATCTACAGCTATCCTGGCGGAGGGGCGGCGCTAGTAAAGGACACTGTCCAATACAACCTAGGCGTGCGCATCCATTATTACGTGCTTGTTGGCTTTGAGGGCTTTGTCCAGCTTGTGGAGACACTGGACGGCATAATCGTAGACGTTCCGACACCATTGCTAGATAACCAGTACCCCACTGATGATGACGAGGTAATGACCATCTATATTCCGGACGGGGTGCAAGAGCTTGATGGGGAAACAGCCCTCCAGTACGTCCGTTCCCGACACAGCGACTCCGACTTTGGACGGATGCGCCGCCAGCAACAGGTGCTCTTGGCAATACGGGATAAGCTGCTCAACTTGAACATGGTCCCTAATATACCCACGCTCTGGACCGAGTTCAGCAACACAATTGAGACGGACATTTCTTTGACCGAACTCATCAACTTGGCGAATATAGGCAGGGACGTGAAGCGGGAAGACATCTCTAGCTATACGCTGGAGCTTGATTATATAACCCCTGCCTTGACATCAGACGGCGCAGACGTCCTACTCCCCAACCGCAGTCAGATTGAGCTACTCATTGCAGATGTCTTCTTTGACCCCCGCAAAGAGCAAGAGGCGGCATATATCGAAATACTGAACGGGACCGAAACGAGCGGCCTCGCAAGCAAGACCGCTCAGCAGCTCCAACAGTCTGGGTTCCTCAATGTCTCTATTGGCGATGCCTCCGGCGGGCCATTCACTAGGACTGAGATTCAGACCCTGTCCGGAAAGAACTACACCGCCAACTTGCTGGCGTCCTTCCTACGACTGCCGCGGGACCGCATAAGGACTATGGACAACTTCAACGGCGACTCCGTAGACATTCGCATCATCCTTGGTCAGGACGCCACCCAACTCCTCCCGCTTCAGTAAAGCACCACCGTCTTCAAGGCGGACAGGTCTAAGCGGGCTGCGTATGCCTTTGGCGCATCCTCCTGCCCAAACCGGTGAGTAATAAGCTGCCGGGCTTCCGGCATAACGGTCAGCAGCTTGGCAGTGCGCACGTACTGATCCGTGGTAGCGTTCTGAGTGCCCGTCACAAATAGCTCTTCGTAGTGGATCTTGTTAGGGTCGAGGGCTGTCTGGGTGCCGGGGGGGAACCCGCCGAAGAGATTGAAGAAGCCTTGCTTTCGCATTGCCTGTATCCCCTCTTCAATTGCATCCCCTGCACCCACGGAAAGAATCCCCACGTCTGCGCCCATACCGCCCGTTGCCGCGAGCACCTCTTGTCGCACGCTGTGGCGCGTGGGGTCGATGCAGAGCGTTGCGCCCATAGCCTCGGCGGCCGCGCGGCGCTCCGGCATGGGATCGCTCATGATCACTTTCGACGCGCCTAGCGCCTTAGCCAGCAGCAGGTGGGCTAGGCCCATTGGCCCCGCGCCGATGACGAACACCACATCGCCGGGACGGAGACGGCAGGTTTCCAAGGAGTTCAGGACACAGGCTAGAGGCTCGGTCATCACTGCCAGCTCATAGTCCAGGCTGGGGTCTATCTTTATCATGTGACCAAGGTGCACCAGCTCGCCCGGCGCCCGGAGGTACTGCGCAAAGCCGCCGTCTTCCTCGTAGCCCAGCGTGATACGCTTGAGGCAGCGGTTGCGCCGGCCCAGCAGGCAGAAGTAGCACTCGCCGCACGCAATGATGGGGCAGACTACCACACGATCGCCCATCTGAACCTCGTCCACGTGCTCTCCCACCTTAACAACCTCTCCGGTCATCTCATGGCCGGGGATGACGCCGGGTTTGGCGTACTTCTCGCCCTTGTAGACCCGGATGTCGGAGGCGCAGACCGAGGCCGCGCCAACCTGCACTAGCACATCATCAATGCCCACTTCCGGGATAGGCCGCTCTTCCAGGCTGATGCGCCCAGGCTCGTGGAAGACCAACGCAGACATACTTTCCATGGTGACTCCTTCTACCCTGCCCTATTCTCAGACACAATTGTACGCAGTGTTGCTAGTAGGTGATCTACTTCCTGCTCGTTGTTAAAAAGCGCCAGGGATACTCTGATGTTTGGCGGCTCCTGAACAAAGCGCGCCACAATATTGCCCCGCTCCCAAAGGGCTTGCACCAACGGTTGAGGCTCCCAACCGTCTACAGTGAAGGTGACCAGCGCGCTGGCAGTAGGCCCCGCGGAAGGGCTTGTCACCGTGACGCCGGGAACACCCTCCAGTCCACTTCGGGTGTACGCCGTCAGCTCTTCCCACCTTGCCTGAATGGCTTCCAACCCCTGTTCCTCTATAAACGCGATGGCCGCGACCGCGCTCGCCAAGAGGGCTCCATTGCTGGTAGTGAGCTCGAACTTCTTGGCGCTCTCCGGCGCGGGGGTGAAGTTGCCGGCAGCGTCGTAGGACAGCGCGCCGTGCAAGGTAACGTGGGCGGGCACAAGACCAGGCAGCAGTTCCTTGCGAATGTAGAGCGCACCGACGCCTCCCGGCCCCATGAGCCACTTGTGCGCCGGCACCGCATAGTAATCGCAGTCCCATGCCACAACGTCCAAGGGGATATGCCCAGCCGTCTGTGCGCCGTCCACCAGCACCTGCACGTTGTGGCGGTGCGCCATGGCGTTAATTGCGGCGATTGGCAGGCGCAGGCCGTTTGTAAAGAGGATGTGGCTCAGGAGCAAGAGACGCGTGCGGGGCGTTATGGCTGCTTCCAGCTTGGCGAGGATTGCCGCTTCATCATCCACCGCAGAGAGCGACACGATGCCTACTCCCATACCCCGCTGCTCACGAAACTGATAGAGGGGCACCAGGCCGGAGGGGTGCTCCTGATTCGTGGTCACCACCTCATCACCGGCGTGCCAGGTCATGCCGCTGAGCACCATGTTCAGTCCATGGGTGGTGTTGCTGGTGAGCGTTATGGTGTCGGCAGGAGCAGCCAGCAGTCGAGCAAAGGCGACGCGGGCGGCCGTTTCGGTTTCGTTCAGCAGTTGCAACACCCAGGGCGTAGTGGGGCCCTCTTCCGACAAGAGCTTCAGGAGGTCGGTTGCGGCGGCTACTACGGCAATAGGGGATGGGCCAGACCAGCCTGTATTGAGATAGGTAATATTTTGAGTAATAGGGAACTGCGCCCTGATGGCGTTAACGTCTAGGTGCGGGTGCTTTAGCAACGTCTCTGCACAGCTTCCTATGCCCCGGCTAAAACCTGCGCCCAGAGTGGCAGCAATGATTCAGGTTCGTCTTCAGTCATGGTGGCCCTACTTAAAGGTAAGGGGGTCTTCCCCCGAAGTAAGCTCTTCCAACGCGTCCTGAGCGGCTTCTTTCACCTGGAGATCAGACGAGGTGGTGAGATCCCGCAGCGCCTCTTTGGCCGTAGCGCCGCCGATATGTCCAAGCGCATCAATGGCTATTCCTTGGATCTCCGCATCGGAGTCGTTAGTCATTTCAATGAGGCTGGGAATTGCGCGCACGTCTTCCAGCTCTCCGGCAGCACGGGCTGCCTCAAAGCGCAGAGCGAAATCGGGACTTTTCATCTCAGCGAGCAACACTGGCAACCAGCCTTCGTCACAAGCCTGGCCCATGGCGTACAGCGCCCCGAGCTTCAGCTCCTTCTCCTCGCTGTGGTACGCGTCCCGGATAATGTCGTGCAACGATTCGTTTTGGCCCTGGCTGATGGCTTCGATAGCGCGCCGGCGAATGAGCAGCGGTTGTGTCTCCTCCTCAAGTAGTGTGTGCAGTGTCTCTTCTACCCGCTCGGCAAGGTCCTCGCGGATCTCTTCAAAGGCGCCCAACAGCACGAACTTGCCTAGCGCCAGGGTAGCCGCAGCCCGCACCTCTTGGTCCTCCTCGGCCTTGGCATAGCCGATGAGCTTTTCCAGCAACCACCGTTCGTTGCACTCCCAGAGGCCATCTATGGCGGAGATGCGGAGGATTGGGTCTTCATCGTCCATCGCCAGCCGTAGCACTTCCGTGAAGTCCGCCTCCGGGTTGTCTTCGGTAAGGGTCAGCATCTGGTCCAGCAGCGCGGTACGGCGAGCCGGAGGAGCATCAAACCAGAACTCCTCCACCTCCAGCGCCTCCTCCCGTGTGATGCCGGAGAGGGAGAGCAGCTTGGTAGAATTCAGCGGCTCCTGGGGATCAAATAGCTCTTGTAAGGTTTCTGCAGTAGCCATAACTCGCACTAATGATACCACAGCGTTTTGAAGCTAAACACTAGGGAACCTCTGAACAACCTGCGTCATTCCGTCTCTCGCGGGAATCCAGGGAGTCTCCCCACGCCAACAGCCAGGGACTCGGCTCCTTCACCCCCATCCTAACCTTCCCCCATCAAGGGGGAAGGGACTTGAGCAGTCCCCTCTCCCTCTGGGAGAGGGCTAGGGTGAGGGGGGTGGGTGCGCGTGGTGAAGGTGGACGGCTCATGGTTCGACTCGCTCACCATGAGCGGGGGGTGGGAGCTCACCATGAGCGTAGGCGAGGTGCCGGAGGGGCGTTGCCACCCCCTACTTCTCCTCCCGATCTCCCCCATCCTAACCTTCCCCCATCAAGGGGGAAGGGACTTGTGCAGCAACCTGGGTTGGCCGCTTACGCTTTGGTTGAGACCGTAGCTTGCAGGGTAACGATTGGGGGAGCGAAGACAGACCCACCGACCCAGCGCGGCTCCCCGCCAAGGCCGGCCAGGTCGCCCAGGATAGTGTAGACGTTGCCCGCGACCATGGTGTCCTTCACCCGCCCAACAATGCGCCCCCGCTCGACTTTGTAGCCGAGGAGGACGTTGCCGCCGAAGTCGCCGCCCAGGACGTTCCCCTGTGTAGCGCCCAGCATCTCTTCTACTACCAACCCTTCCTGAATATCGGCCAACAGCTCTTCAAAGGAGCCCTGCCCAGGCTGCACCATGAGCGTGCTGAGGCCGGGCGCGGGGAGCGTTCCTACGCCGCGTTGCGCGCTGCCGGTGGAGGCTGCTCCCGCCAAGCCGGCGGACTGGAGATCGTAGAAGAAGGCTTGGAGCATCCCCTGCTCAATGAGCGCGAGGCGCTGGCTGGGCACGCCTTCGTCGTCGAAAGGCCGGCTGCCCGGCGCCATTGGCTGGGTGGGATCGTCGATGAGGGTCAGCCGCTTGTCGAAGGCAAGCTGGCCCAGCTTCTCGGTCAGGGGTGAGGCTTTCTGGGCTACGGTGCGGCCGCTGAACCCCTGGGAAAGGGCCGGCATAAACGCCTGGGCAAAGCCGCGCGGCGTAAACACTACAGGCACCTGGCCCTGGGGTGCGGGCACCGTATCTCTTGCCAGCTCCAGTTGGCGCACGGTTTCCGCAGCCAGGTCATCCAGGGTAGGGATTGGCGAGCAGGAAACAAGCCTATCCCCCACAAAGAGCATATCGGTGCCCCGTACCAGCGTGCCCTCAATGCGGGCGGTGTAGCCGGTCTTGCGGTAGGTGGCATCGAAGCCGGCCGTGTTCAGCAATCTGAGGTCGGTCACACGCTTGACCAGGGTGGCATCACACACGATCTCAGAGTTGGCCGCGAGGACTAGGTCGATGGCGCGCTGGCCCGACTCCACCATACGGTCTAGGGGGTACTCGGAAACGGCAGCGTCGTAGACGGAGAGCACGGGAAAGGCCGCAGCGCCGGGAAGATGGAAGCGGGCCTCCGCGCCGAACTGGGCGGTCTCCAGCGCATGGTCCAGGATCTCCTGCCAGCTCTGCGCGCCCATAGCCGAGGCGAAACCGATGCGCCCGTCCTTCACCAGGCGGAGGGCAATCCCCTCGCTCTGGCGGGTGAGGATGCTCTTGAGCTGGTTGCCCTCAAATGCTACCGGGGTCTCCTCAAAGCTGACGTGATAAACGTCCGCCTCTGCTGCTACCTGCTTAGCCGCTGCCAGAAGCTCTTCTACAACCGCCATAAGTCACTGTTCTCCAGTTTGTCCATAAATACAGGGGGCTAGCTGCCCCAGCCGCCGCCGGCAGGCGTGGTGATCTCTAGAAGGTCGCCGGCGTTGACCTCTACCCGCGCCTTGCCGGGCAAGGGTGACGGCGCGCCTCCCTGGGCGGCCAGCCGGTTAACGCCCGAAGCCCCTGGAGCGCCGCCAGACAGCCCGTAAGGCGACGTGACACGTCGGTCTGAGATAACCGTCACCGTTGCGGGAGAGAGGAACTGATAGACACGGCGCAGTCCGTCGCCGCCGCGCCGCTCGCCAGCGCCGCCCGTGCCCTCTGCGATTCTGTACTCTACCACGCGGAAGGGGTAGGCGAACTCCAGGGCTTCTATGGGTGTGTTCTGGGTGTTGGTCATGTGTGTGTGCACGCCGGAGAGGCCGGGGCCGTTAGGACCTGCGCCCGCGCCGCCGCCGATAGTCTCATAGTACACAAAGGGGCGACCGTCCGGCGCGGTCCCACCAATGGTCACGTTATTCATGCTGCCGGAGCTTGCTGCGGGAATGCGGTCCGGGAGCGCCTGGGCCAGCGCGCCAAAGAGCACGTCCACAATGCGCTGAGAGGTCTCCACGTTCCCGGCAGCGACGGCCCGAGGAGGGCGCGCATTGAGCACACAACCCTCAGGCGCAATGACCTGGACAGGCCGGAAACAGCCGTCATTTACGGGCACCTCTTCTCCAGTGAGGCAGCGCACGACGTAGTAGACCGCGGAGTGCGTTACCGCCAGCACTGCATTCACCGAGCCGCGCTGCTCGCCCGCGCTGCCGGTGAAGTCGGCGGTCAGCGCGCCTTCGCCTGCGGTCACACGCACCTTGATTGGCACCCGGTCAGGCGCAATGCCGTCGTCGTCTAAGGCGTCCTCAAACACATACTCACCGGCGGGGATCTTCTGCAGCGAGGCGCGGGTCGCGGCCTCGCTGTAGTCCATGACCGAGGCCATAGCGTCTCGCAGCTTGGCAATGCCGTAGCGCGCGGCCAGCTCCTCACCCGCGCCTCGCCGGTACGGTGCGCGGCCATCTGCGCCGCAAAATCGCCGGCACGTTCCACAGGCGTCCGCACGTTGCGATAGATGAGGTCCAGCACCGCCTGATCCACCTGGCCGGCGGAGACCAGCTTTATGGGCGGGATGATGAGCCCTTCCTGGAAGAGCTCCGTAGAGAGGGGCATGGAGCCGGGGGACATACCGCCGATGTCTGCTTGGTGGGCGCGGCTGGCGAGATAGCCGACCAGCTCTCGCGCCGCCTCCTCGCCCTGGAAGACCGCCGAAACCATAGTGACGTCCGGCAGGTGGGTGCCGCCCAGATAGGGATCGTTGAAGATAACTAGGTCGCCGGGGACGAAGGATGTCCGCTGCCGCGCCACGCGCACCGCCTCTGGCATCGCGCCTAGGTGAACGGGGATATGCGCCGCCTGGGCCACCAGCCTGCCGTCGTTGTCAAAGAGCGCGCAGGAGAAGTCCCGACGCTCCTTGATGTTGGGAGGAGTAGGCGGTGCGCCCCAACGTTACGCCCATCTCCTCGGGAATGGAGGCCAAGAGGCTGGAGAAAACGGTCAGTTCAATGGGATCAAGGGGCACCGGCGGCCTCCTTCCGTGCGGCAAGGAGCAGGGCCACGCGTCCCGGCAAGCGGGCGGTGATGCTCTTGCCCGCGCCCGACGGCCCGCGGATGACGATGAGCCGAGGGGTCACGCGGTCCGCTCCAGGATGAGGTTGCCCACGGTGTCGATGCGGCCGCGCCAGCCGGGCGGCACAGCGGTAGTGGCGTCCATCTGCACGATGATAGCCGGCCCTTGCAGCGCGTTGCCGGCGTGGAGCCGCTCCCTATCGTAGATGGCGGTCTCGCAGGGACCGTCGAACCACACGGTGCGCGCACCCAGGGAGGCGTCCGAGGGATCGGCTGGGCCGGGCTGCTCTCTGAGCAATGCGGGCCGCTGCACCTTGCCCAGCAGCTTCAGCCGCAGGTTCACCACCTCGATGGGCTCGTTGGGCATGTTGTAGCCAAAGCGCTCCTTGTGAGTAGCGTGGAAGCGGCCAGCCAGGTTGCTGGTAGACAGGTCATCGAAAGGAACGACGAGCTCATAGGACTGGCCGGCGTAGCGCATATCCAGCGCAGTGAGCACCTGCACGTTGTCCCGGTTGAAGCCCTCAGCGCTCATCTCGTCCCAACCGCGCGCCGAGAGATCACGGAAACCCGCAGCAATCTCCCGCACAAAGGCATCGTCTACCTCCTGGGGCAGTGGGCGCATCACCGTAACCGAGAAGTCCTTCATCACGTCGGCGGTGAGCAACCCCAGCGCGGAGAGCACGCCCGGCGCACGCGGCACCAGCACCCGGCGCATGCCCACGCTCACGGCCAGATCGCAGGCGTGGAGCGGTCCAGCGCCGCCGAAGGCTACCAGGGTGAAGGTACGAGGGTCCTGCCCCCGTTCGATAGAGATAACCCGGAGCGCCTTCTCCATCTCGACGTTCGCTACCCTTAGGACACCTGCGGCAGCGGCCGCGGCATCCAAGCCTAGCTGACTGCCCAACACCTGGAGGGCCTGGTGGGAACGCTCCGCCTGTAAGGGCATCTGCCCTCCCAAGAAGTGTTCCGGCAGGATACGGCCCAGCACTACCTGGGCATCGGTCACGGTGGCTTGGTCGGAGCTACCGTAGCAGGCAGGGCCGGGGTCTGCGCCCGCACTCTGGGGACCCACTCGCAGTGCGCCGCCGCCATCCACCCGAGCGATGGAGCCGCCGCCCGCGCCAACGGTGTGCACGTCCAGCATGGGCACGCGTAGGGGAACGCCCGCCACCTCCGATTCCGTAGTCTCTCGTAAGCGGCCCGGCACCAGAGAGACGTCGGTAGAGGTGCCGCCCATATCAAAGGTCACCAGATCAAAGAGACCGGACACTCCCGCCACGTAGGCTGCGCCCACCACACCGGCCGCGGGGCCTGAGAGGACCGTCCGCAGCGGAGCGGCTTTGGCGGCCTTAGCCATCACAATACCGCCGTTGGACTGCATGACCCGCAGGGGCACCTTCTGGGACGGCAATCGCTCCTCCAAGTGGGTGAGGTAGTCCTGGAGCACCGGCCCGACGTAGGCGTTAACGGCAGTGGCGCTGGCGCGCTCGTACTCACGGAACTCCGGCAACACTTGGTGCGAGGCAGAGACGGCAAAGCCCGCCCCTTCCAGCGCGGCTGCAACGGCGCGCTCGTGCTCTGGGTTGAGGAAAGAGAAGAGGAGACAGACTGCAACGGAGGAGACCTCCTGGGCCTGCAGTTCCTTAACCAGCGCGTGCACGGCCTCCGTATCCAAGGGCTGCACCACTGCGCCGGTGGCGTCTAGCCGCTCTGGCACCTCAAAACAGCGCTCCGGCGGGATGAGGGCAGGAGGCCGCTGCGGTTCCAGTGCGTAGAGGGAAGGCCGGGTTTGGCGGCCAATGGTGAGGATGTCTTTGAAGCCTTGCGTTGCGACCAGAGCAGTCCGAGCGCCGCTGCGTTCCAGGAGCGTATTGGTGACGACCGTAGTGCCGTGGATGATGGGCCCCGCGGTCTCTGCGCCGCCTAGATGGGCCAGGCCATCCATGAACGCCTGAGCGTGGTCGCGAGGAGTGGTCGGGGCTTTGTGTATGGTCAGCTGGCCATCTGCCAGCAGCACAAAGTCGGTGAAGGTTCCGCCGATATCAACTCCGAGGGGCATGGAGAGCTTCTGTCAGCGTAGACTCAATCGTATCAGGAAACTGGGCTTGGAGCGCCATGTGGTAACGGTGGGTATTGTACGGTGGCACAAGAGTAAACACAATGCAGTTAACTACCTTCTAGCATCTTCTATTATTCAAGCGTCCTCTGCTACAATTGTGGAATGCTTAAGCGAATTGTCCTGGCCTCTCCCCGCGGTTTCTGCGCCGGAGTAGATCGGGCCATTGAGATCGTGCGGCTGGCCCTGAGCACCTACGGCTCGCCGGTGTATGTCTACCACGAGATTGTGCACAACCCCTACGTTGTCGCAGAGCTGCGAACAAAGGGGGCAGTCTTTGTGAACGACCTCTCGGAGGTGCCGGCAGGCGCGCGGGCTATCTACAGCGCTCACGGCGTCAGCCCCGCGGTGCGTACTGAGGCTGATGGGCGCTCGCTCCAGGTCATCGACGCCACCTGTCCGCTGGTGACAAAGGTGCATACCGAGGCACTCCGCTTTGCCAGGGGCGGCTTCCACATCCTGCTTGTGGGTCACGAGGGCCACGACGAGGTAGTGGGCACTATGGGAGAGGCTCCAGAGCAGACCACACTGGTTGGCAACGTGGCGGAGGCCGAAACGGTGGAGGTGCCCGACGGCGCTCGGGTTGCGCTGCTTACTCAGACAACCCTGAGTGTCGACGACGCCACAGCCATCGTCCAAACGCTGCAAAAGCGTTTCCCCGAACTCCAATTTCCCCGCGAAGAGGACATCTGCTATGCCACCCAGAACCGGCAATTCGCGGTCAAGAAGCTAACGGAGGAGGCAGACCTCATCCTAGTGCTGGGCGGCTCCAACAGCTCCAACTCCCAACGGCTGCAAGAAGTGGCCGAGCAATACGGCGTGCCCGCCCACCTTGTGAACAACGTGAGCGAGGTAAAGGCGGAGTGGCTGGTTGGCGTGGAAACAGTGGGACTCACTTCCGGCGCTTCAACACCCGAATTCCTGGTGCAGGAAGCCGTGAGTCACTTCCAAGCGCTGGGTGCAGCAGAGATTACCCTAGTAGAGACGGCGAAAGAGCGTGCCCAGTTTGCCCTCCCTAAAGAGCTCAGCAAAGCTTAGGGAACCTCTGAACAACCTGCGTCATTCTGTCTCTCGCGGGAATCCAGGGGGTCTCCCCAAGCCAACAGCCAGGGACCCGGCTCCTTCACCCCCATCCTAACCTTCCCCCATCAAGGGGGAAGAGACTTAAACAGTCCCCTCTCCCTCTGGGAGAGGGCTAGGGTGAGGGGTGAGGGTTGTGGGTGCGCGTGGTGAAGGTGGACGGCTCATGGTTCGACTCGCTCGCCATGAGCGTAGGGTGGGAGCTCACCAGGAGCGTAGGCGAGGTGCCGGAGGGGCGTTGCCACCCCTTACCCCTCCTCCCGATCTCCCCCATCCTAACCTTCCCCCATCAAGGGGGAAGGGACTTAAACAGTCCCCTCTCCCTCTGGGAGAGGGCTAGGGTGAGGGTTGTGGGTGCGCATGGTGAAGGTGGACGGCTCATGGTTCGACGAGCTCACCCTGAGCGTAGGGTGGGAGCTCGCCATGAGCGTAGGCGAGGTGCCGGAGGGGCGTTGCCACCCCTTACCCCTCCTCCCGATCTCCCCCATCCTAACCTTCCCCCATCAAGGGGGAAGGGACTTAAACAGTCCCCTCTCCCTCTGGGAGAGGGCTAGGGTGAGGGTTGCGCGCGCGTGGTGAAGGTGGACGGCTCATGGTTCGACTCGCTCACCATGAGCGAGGGTGGGAGCTCACCATGAGCATAGGCGAGGTGCCGGAGCGGCGTTGCCACGCCCTACCCCTCCTCCCGATCTCCCCCATCCTAACCTTCCCCCATCAAGGGGGAAGGGACTTGTGCAGAGGTTCCTTAGCTTCTTTCAAGAAAAGTGAACGCAAAGAGGAGCCGCAATGCGGCTCCTCTTTCTATGCTGTTGTTGGACGTCTTGGCGCAGGCGCTTAAATGGCGGATGGGCCTTGCTCTCCCGTTCTCACCCGAACGGCGTCCATTACCTGCGACACAAAGATCTTGCCGTCGCCAATTGCGCCATCGCCCTCGCTGCGTGCGGCCCCGATGATGGCGGCGATGACTTTGTCTTTCATGTCATCAGCCACAACGGTGCGAATGAGCGTCTTAGGCAAGGAGGACCGCTGTGCCATGATGCCGCCGCGACCCACAAACACTTCTACACCTTGCTGCTGGCCCTGGCCAGTCACGTTTACGTAGTAGAAGCCCTGACAGCCCGCTTCCACAAGGGCTTGAGTAACGGGGTTAATGTTTTCCGGCCTGACGATAGCTTCGATGCTAAGCATGGTACCCCCTTCTTTCTCTCCTACGCTGCTTCTACTAAAGCAGTGTGATTGTACGCTTTCTCAATGGAACTAGTCTGCTCCATCCTGAACGTAGGCCCGCTCACCGTGAGTAGTAAGGTCGAGACCTTGGCCTTCAGAAGCTTCGGGCGAGCGCAGGCCCATGACCAGATCCAGAACCTTCAGGATGATGAAAGTCACGACGCCGGAGTAGGCCAGGGTCGCCGCTACACCAATGACCTGGGTCACGAACTGTGGGGCGTTGCCTTCAAGCAGTCCAGCAGTGCCGCCGATGGCTTCTATTGCGAAGATGCCAGTAGCCAGCGAGCCCCAGATGCCGCCAATGCCATGGACACTGAAAACGTCTAGGGAGTCATCCAGGCCAGTCTTGGGTCGAAGCACGACGGCCAGATAGCATAGGACGCCTGCGCCAACGCCGATGGCAGTTGCACCAACCACGTTCACAAAGCCAGCCGCCGGGGTGATGGCAACCAGGCCCGCTATGGCGCCTGTCGCAACGCCTACGGCGCTAATGCGCCTGTTCTGCGCCTGGGAGATGATGCCCCAGGTGAGGGCGGCGGCGGCGGCGGCAGTGTTGGTCACGAGGAACGCGCTCACTGCCTGCCCCGAGGAGGCCAGAGCCGAACCAGCGTTGAAGCCAAACCAGCCGAACCATAGGAGGCCAGCGCCAAGGATGACGAAGGGCACGTTATGCGGCTCCAGACCGGGCTGCTTGCGCTTGCCCACCAGGAGAGCCGCCACTAGGGCTGCGATGCCTGCATTGATGTGCACGACAGTGCCGCCAGCAAAGTCAAGAGCGCCCAAGCCGAACAACCAGCCGTTTTCGGCCCACACCCAGTGACAGATTGGCGCGTACACAAAGGTAAGCCAGAGCACTAGGAAGACCAGATAGGTGGTGAACTTAAACCGCTCAATGATAGCGCCGGTAATAAGCGCCGGAGTGATGATAGCGAACATCATCTGGAACGTCACAAACAGTAACGTGGGGATGCCCTCACCATCTTCTATGCCGATACCCGCTAGGGCAAGAGCGGAAAAGTCCCCTATGAATGCGTTGCCAGCGCCAAACGCAAGGCTGTAGCCCCAGAACACCCAGACCAGGCTGGCAACGGCCATGGTCATGAAGCAGAACATGATGGTGTTGACGGAGTTGCGCCCGCGTGCGAGCCCTCCGTAGAAGAACGCCAGGCCCGGCGTCATCAGCAACACCAGCGCAGAGGAAGCCATCAACCAGGCCGTATCCCCCGTATCAAACATAATATCCCACACCTCCTAAAGATATACTCTAGCGATTCCAGGCCACCAATAACCATTTGATGGCAAGGAACGGCTCACTGTTGAGAGTAAAGAAACCGTATGTCACGACTGTTACAAGAGTGTTACATCCTTGTTACGGTTGTAACGTGCTTCAGCCGATGGCTGTTAGTCCCTTTTTCCTCCTGTGTTGATGATAAAAAGAGGATGTTACGCGGTCATGTCATCTCTATTTCAGGCCCATTAACACCAGGTTACGGGAAGATTTCACGCCTAAGGCAATGCGCGAATGCGCCTCGGGCGTTTGCAGCGTCCGAGGCGTCTGGGTTCCGCTATTAGAGCGCGGGGCAAGCCCGCAGAAGCAGGCTAGAAGGGGAGCTCTACGCCCACTTGCATCTCAATGGCACGAGAGTAGAGAAGGGATGCGACTGCGATGTCCCACAGCGCAATGCCGTGGGATTCAAAGAGGGTAATCTGCTGTGGGCTGGTTCTTCCGGGCGAGCGTCCGCTGACAACCTTTCCTAGCTCCTCCACCTGCTCCCAGGTGATAGCGCCGCGTTCGGCAGCCTGGAACAGGTCGGCAGACTCCAACTTGGACTGTGAAAGGGAGTCGGTATAGATAAGGTCCGCGCGTCGCACCGCCTCCACGTCCAGCTCCTGGCGGAGCAAAGAGTTGCCGCCTGCCGCGTTGATATGAACGCCAGGGTGCAACCACTCCCCCAGAAGCACGGGCTGGGATGAGTTGGTGATGGTGACCAGAATGTCTGCGCCCTCCACTGCCTGCTGCGGCTGCTCTACCGGGACCACTTCTACGCCTAGCTGCCGGCTCATCGCATCAGCAAAGGCGTTGCGGCGCTCCGCAGACCTGCTGTACGCCCGGACCTGCTGCACGTTGCGGACAGCGCATATTGCCTCCAACTGCCCTTCCGCCTGGTGGCCCGTGCCCAGAATACCCACCGTAGACGCAGATTCCGGCGCAAGGTACTTGGTGGCCACGCCGCTCGCTGCGCCTGTCCGCACCTGGCTCAACTTGCGAGCATCCATCACAGAAAGCAGGGATCCGTCTTTGGTGCTGTACAGCAGCACATGGTTACTGCTGCCGCTATAGATCTTAAGTCCGGCTACTTCCATAGGCGCAGCCGTGGCGGCCATCACTTGCATGGTGTGTTTGGGCGACCGCAAGCGTTGCCGGTCTTTGTTGACGGCAAGCCCTTCTCCTTGGAAGCGAAAACTCTGTTCAACAAAATCGACGGCTTCGTCCATCTTGATGATCGATTCGATGGCTTCTTCATTTAGATAAACAGCCAAGGCCAACCTCTACTCACGGCGCTTTACCGACGTATCCTACAGAGGAGACACTGCGAAGGCAAGGCGGTCTGTCTTTCGCTTTGAAGGACGGTACAGTATTATGTGTTAGCTCCATTCCACTAAGAAAAAATAGAGGAACCGCGTATCATTATGAAGCGCATAGTAGTATTGGGCTCTACAGGCGCCGTTGGGCAGCAAGCCCTAAGCGTTGCCCGTACATTCCCAGACCAGATTCAGGTAATAGGGCTGGCCGCCCACACCAACCATCGCCTTCTTGCTCAACAGGTAGAGGAGTTCCAGCCACAGCTAATTTCCTACTCTCGTGACGTCCTCCCCGACCCTCCGGACATATTAGCCACCCGCAAAATGATGACGATGGAAGAGATGGCCACCGCTTCCGAGGCAGACGTAGTGGTTATTGCAACAGTGAGCGCGCCGGCCGGACTTCCGGTCACCCTGGCCGCTATCCAGGCAGGAAAGACCGTGGTGCTGGCCAACAAAGAGGTCATGGTGATGGCCGGCAGCCTGATTATGGACGCAGCCAGGCGTCAGAAAACCGCCCTCTATCCGGTTGACCCAGCCTTAAGCGGCATTTGGCAGGCGTTAGCAGGCGAGCCAGGCTCCGTGAAGCGGGTCATCCTAACCACTACGGGAGAGCCTATGCCCTCCCGGCTGCCCCTCACGCTGCACACCGCCCGCACCGACCCCGTGTCGCAACCCGGCAGTCAGGTCGGCAAGAAGGCACGCATTGATGCGCTAACGCTCATGAACGTGGGGATGCAGGCTATCGAAGCCAACCGGCTGTTCGATATCCCCTATGACGCTATCGAGGTGCTGATCCATCCGCAAGGGCTGATCCGGGCCATGGTGGAGTTTGCCGATGGTTCTGTGAAGGCCATACTGACCCAGCCAACACTGTTTCTGCCCCTGCAGTATGCTCTCTCCCACCCGCAGCGGTGGTCTAATGAAGAGCTGCCTCCTTTGGACCTAGCCGCCGTGGGTCACCTCTCCTTCCATGCCGCGGACGGCGAGACCTACCCATGCTTGGCCAGCGCATTAGAAGCAGGCCGTAGAGGAGGCACGGCGCCCACCGTGCTCAATGCCGCCAATGAGATGGCGGTCTGGAGTTTCCTGACCCAACAGATTGGTCTGCAAGAAATCCCCAAGCTCGTCCAACGGGTGCTCTCTTCCCACCAGGCCATCGCTGAGCCGACATTAGAGGACATCTATACCGCAGATGACTGGACGCGGGATGAGGTGCAGAAACACGCCGTCTGGTAGGACGGTGCTCTACGTCCTCCCTACTAACCAAGGCTAAGGAACCTCTGAGCTACCTGCGTCATTCCTTCTCTCGCGGGAATCCAGGGGGTCTCCCAAACCAACAGCCAGGGACCCGGCTCCTTCACCCCCATCCTAACCTTCCCCCATCAAGGGGGAAGGAATCTGAACAATCCCCTCTCCCTCTGGGAGAGGGCTAGGGTGAGGGTTGTGGGGGCGCGTGGTGAAGGTGGACGGCTCATGGTTCGACTCGCTCACCATGAGCGGAGGCGAGGTGCCGGAAGGGCGTTGCTACTCCTACCCCTCCCCCCGATCACCCCCATCCTAACCTTCCCCCATTAAGGGGGAAGGGATCTGAACAGTCCCCTCTCCCTCTGGGAGAGGGCTAGGGTGAGGGTTGTGGGGGCGCGTGGTGAAGGTGCCGGAGGGGCGTTGCCACCCCTACCCCTCGCCCCGATCACCCCCATCCTAGCCTTCCCCCATCAAGGGGGAAGGGACTTGAGCAGAGGTTCCCTAAGTGACTTCCTGGTGCTGCGCAGGCGACGGGTGATGGTAGCCGCGCAGCGCGCCAAGGAAGGTTTCTACTACCGGGTTCCCCAGTGACGTCTTGAGCACCATAGCCGAGGTGGGCAGCGTTACCATGTGCCCCTCGGAAAGGGGAACCCAGACCAATGTGCCGGTGGCCAGCTCCGACTGGATGGCGCTGTAGGGAAGGAAGGAAACGCCCAGCCCTCCTTCAATCATCTTCTTGGTAGCCTCAACACTATCTAGGTTCATAGTCACCCGCGGGAGGATGCCCGCCTCCCTACACACACGGGTGATGAGCACATAGTAGGTAGAGTCTTTGTCGTAGAGGATAAGGGGCTCCAGCGCGATCTCGGATATAGCTGCAGAGCCGCGCCGCGCCAGCGGGTGGTCTGGGTGGGTGACAAACACGATCTCTTCCTCGTAGAGATAGACCGCCTCCACTTCCGCGTGCGACAGCGCGCGTCCCAGCCCAACGTGCACCTCCTGGTTCAGCACCATCTGCAACACTTCGTGGGAGCGACCGGTAAGGATCGTCAGCTCAATGCCTGGGTACTCTGCCCGGAAACCGGCCAATATGCCGGGCAACGCGTACGCGCCGATAACCCTAGCCGTGCCAATGCGCAACCTGCCGCGAGAGGGGTGACTGCTAAGGGACACCGCTTCCCAGCCTTCATGCAACGCGAGTAACGTGCGTTCTGCGTAGGGGAGCAATGCCCGGCCGGCCTCAGTGAGGCGCAACCCTCTGCCGCGCCGCTCAAAGAGCTGGTGTCCCAGGTCTCGTTCCAGCGCCTGAACTCGCGCGCTGAGGGTAGGCTGCGTAAGACCAAGAACTTCTGCGGCGCGGCTCAGGCTGCCATGCTCCGCCACCTGCAGAAAGGTTTCCAGTTGCGCTATTTCCATGCTGCCCCTCCGCCTTGCGCTCCAGTTATAGACGTTCTCTATAGCTTCTATTATAAAGGAGAATAGCTTAGGTTGGCAGAGGACGCGCGCTGTCTAGAAGATAGCTCAGAGTACGTATAGACGGAGCTCCCTTCCCTTGACCAGCGGTCTAGCGGAACCTATACTGAAGCGTGCTCTGCGTTAGAGGGGAGTTTCCTCGCCCGAGTGGCGCAATGGCAGCGCAACCGATTTGTAATCGGTAGGCTAGGGGTTCGACTCCCCTCTCGGGCTCTGCCGTACGTTACTTGTGGCGCATTGCTATCGCAGTGTAACGGCGATTCCCAGCGGTGGTTGATACGCGGTAAGCGCATGTCAACCAAGAAGCAAGGAGCACAGGCTACGCACAACTTACTTGGAGGGGTGGGTGAGCGGTTAATACCAACAGACTGTAAATCTGTCGCCCTTACGGGCTACGCAGGTTCGAATCCTGCCCCCTCCACCAGCTTCCCACTGCACGAGCAGTAGCCAAATGCGGTATAACCTGGCCTAACTGTCCGCAGCCAGAACGTCTAAATGGCAAATAGTCTCCGGAGGAAATGTGAACAAGCGCAAAAAAGTAGCGCAACATAAGCATAGGGTAAGAGCCAAAAAGCTTGAACTCCGCCGCAAAGCGAGCGGGGTAGCGGCCGTTCGGACTCCTGCTCGCCCATCCAGCGGGGTGAACGAGAGCTCGGTTACGGAGGCCGCTGCAGCGCCTGCCCGCACCACCAGGCCGCGCCAGCGCCCGGTGGCGGCTGCTACGGCAACGGCTACGGCAGCTCCCTCAACCCAAGCTGGTGCGGAGGCTGAAACCCCCGCTGCAGCAGCCCGCCCTACCCGTCGTCGTAGGACTACCGAAGAGGCTCCTGCAGCAGCAAAGGCCGGTGCGGCAGCCGAGACGGATGCTCCTGCAGCGGCAGAAGCCGGAGCGGTAGCCGAGACGGATGCTCCTGCAGCGACAGAGGCCGGAGCGGTAGCCGAGGCAGAGGCTCCTGCAACAGCAGCAGCCGGGGCGGCAGCCGAGGCAGATGCTACACCACGGCCAACACGCACCCGCCGCAGGACCACAAGGGAGGATACACCTCCAACGCCTACGCCATAACACGGCTAGCAAACGCCGCACTTGGCAAAAGGATAGAAGCGCCAGCGCTCAGCCAAGAACAATGAAAAGACGCGCAACAGCCCCGCAAATGCGGGGCTGTTTACTTACTGCTTTAACTAGGCGGCGCGACTGGTATTGATACAGTCACGCAAGTGGTTACTTAATCTCCACCATTGCGCCAATTTCTTCCATCTTGGTCTTTAGAGCCGTAGCCTCGTCCTTCGCCACGTTCTCCTTAAGGTTGGCAGGGGCAGCTTCCACCAGATCTTTCGCTTCCTTTAGGCCGAGGGCGGTAATTTCCCGGACGGCCTTGATAACGTTGATCTTGTTGGCGCCAACATTGGCCAGCACCACGGTGAACTCTGTCTGCTCCTCCTCCGGCTCTGCGGCGCTGGCTGCGCCGGCGGCGGGCATGGCTGCCATGGCCATGGGTGCAGAAGCGCTCACGCCGAACTCTTCCTCAAGCGCCTTGACCAACTCTGCCAGCTCTAGAACCGTCATCCCCTTGATAGCGGTAATCATTTCATCTTTTGTCAATGCCATAATAGATTCTCCTTGTCTGTTGTTCTTTGTGCTGAGTACAAGCTAAATTATTCGGCCAGCTGTTTGGCCCGAGCATCCAAGACATACACGATGCTCGAAAGCATCTGATTCAACACTGAGGCCAGCCCGCTGATGGGTGCCTGCATCCCGCCCAGAACCTGAGCCAGCAACACCTGTTTGGGGGGTAAGGTAGCAAAGGCTTGCAGCGACTCTGCGCTGAGTACGCGATCATCCAGCAGCGCGCCGCGCACGGAGAGGTTTAACCGGCTGGCTCGCACATACTCAAGCAAAGACTTGGTAGCCTCTACCTGATCTCCGTAGCCTACTGCGATGGCCGTAGGGCCAACCAGCAGTTCGCCCATAGCATCCCGCCCAAGGTTCTTGGCGGCAATGTTCGTCAGCGAGTTCTTGACTATGTGGAACTGGATGCCACTTTCGCCGAGCTTTCGCCTGAGCGCCATCAACTCTCTTACCTTTAATCCGCGATAGTCTGCGGCAATAGTCACGGTAGCCTCAGACAGCAGCTCTTGCAGTTGCTTTACTGTTTCTTCTTTTTGTGCTGTTGGCACTGGCTTTAGTCACTCCTCTAAAACAAAAAATGCTCTTGCCGCGAACGCAAGAGCTTACAGAATCCACTGTAATTCAATCCTCTTGCCTCGGCAGGTGGTTACCCTTTATGCCCTGTGGGCGCCTGCGGTCTACGGCGTTTCTTATGTAATTGTGGCTGTAGTATGACTGATAGTGTCCTAACTGTCTATGCCTCAGACTTAGCTGCAAGCTCCAAGGTGGGGGTTAGGTCCAGATGGATGCCGGGCCCCATGGTAGTGGTTACAGAAGCGCCACGGATGTATGTTCCCTTAGCGCCAGTGGGCTTTGCGCGTACGATGGCGCCCACCAACGACGCCAAGTTCTCCACTAGCCGCTCCTCTTCAAAGCTCGCTTTGCCAAATCCCACGTGAATCAGCGAGGTGCGGTCCACCCTGAACTCTACACGACCCTTGCGGGCTTCCTGAATCGCGCGCGGCAAGTCGCCAGCTGGGACTACGGTGCCTGAGCGGGGGTTCGGCATGAGGCCGCGCCGGCCAAGGAATCGGCCCAACCGGCCAATCTTGCCCATCACTTCGGGAGTGGCGATCGCAACATCGAAATCTAGCCAGCCATCCTCAACACGCTTGATGAGGTCATCCTCACCTACGAACTCTGCGCCGGCCTCCTCGGCAATGCGAACCGCTTCGCCCTGAGCAAAGACCAGCACACGGATCTCCTTGCCCAGGCCGTTGGGCAGGAGCGCGATGCCACGGACCTGCTGGTCTGCGTGCCGGGGGTCTACGCCCATGCGCAGGTGGAGCTCTACCGTTTCATCAAACTTAGCAGTAGCCGCTTTCTTAGCTAGGCCTATGCCCTCTTCCGGCGTGTAGGTCTTATCGAAATCAATCAGTTTTACGGCTTCTTCGAACCGTTTGCCCCGCTTCTTCATGGCTTCTACTACTCCACACTAACGCCCATGCTGCGGGCGGTTCCTTCAACGATGCGAATGGCTGCATCCATATCGTTGGCGTTGAGATCTTTCATCTTAAGTTGGGCTATCTCCCGCACTTTATCGTGAGATATGGTGCCTACTTTGGTCGTCTTTGGGTTGGCGCTGCCCTTGTCCAAGCCGAGTGATCGCTTCACCAAGTCTGTTACGGGAGATGTCTTGGTAACAAATGTGAAGGAGCGGTCCTCAAAGACGGTAAGCTCTACAGGAATCACAGAGCCCGACTGAGAAGCCGTCCGCTCATTGTATTCCTTGACGAACTGCATAATGTTCACGCCGTGCTGACCAAGGGCCGGCCCAATGGGCGGCGCCGGGGTAGCCTTACCGGCCTGGATATGCAGTTTAACGATTGCTCTTACTTTACGTGCCACTTGTTGTACTACTTTTCTTTATTGTTCGCCCTCAGACACACAAAAGGTGCAAGACACTGCACCTGTGTGTTTGAGCAACACTGTTAGTTATAGCCGTTCTACCTGCAAAAAGTCTAGCTCTACAGGCGTTTCTCTTCCAAAGAAAGAGACCAGCACCCGCACTTTGCCCTTTTCCTTGTTGATGTTGTCTACGGTGCCGATGAAGTCGGTGAAGGGACCGTCAACAATTCGCACCGACTGGCCGCTGACAAAGCCAACTTTCACACGAGGCGCTTCTGCGCTCATCTGCTTGATGATCTGGTCAACTTCCGCTTGCTCCAAGGGCGTGGGTTCAGCGCCGGTGCCCACAAAGCCGGTTACGCCGGAGGTGTTGCGCACCACGTACCAACTGCTCTCATCCAGCAGCATCTGCACCAACACGTAGCCAGGGAACACCTTACGGGCGACAGTACGCCGCTGCCCGCTTTTGACTACTATCTCGTCTTCTGTAGGAACCACTACCTGGAATATCTTGTGCTCCATATCCATAGTCTTAATACGGTGCTCAAGATTGGCCTTTACCCGGTTCTCATAGCCCGAGTAGGTGTGGATCACATACCACGAACGCCCATCCTCAGGTTCGTCCATGAGGGCGTCTGTGGTTGCTACAGCGGTGTCTTGGGCGTCTTGCCCATTCATTGTCATAGTGACCCTTAAGAATCTTTGTACCTAAAATGAGACGAGGAACTGCCGCACTATCTGTGAAAACACCCAATCTATGACGCCCAAGAGTCCGCCAACAGACAGCGATACCGCGATAACCACCATGGTGAGGTGCGCCGTCTGCGGCCTGGTTGGCCAGACAACCTTCTGCAACTCGCCGTAGGTGTCCCGAACAAACTGTATGGGCGAAGTGCGCCCTCTGTCTGGGACCGCAAGGCGGCGGCTTTGCCGGGCGTCACCACGGACCGCCCGAGGGGGGCTCTGCATGGCTAACGCACTTCTCGGTGCGCGCGACGCGTCCTGCACCTGGGGCAGTACTTGCTGAGCTCAATGCGATCGGGGTCGTTCCGCCGATTCTTTGACGACGTGTACGTCCGCTCGCGACACTCAGTGCACGCCAAGTGGATAACGATTCTCGCTTCTGTCTTCTTTGCCATTAGTCTCTGTACCTATCCAGGAAAGAGTATCTTCCTGCGCTTACTCGTTGATCTTGGTAATAACGCCTGCGCCAACGGTACGGCCGCCCTCGCGGATAGCAAAGCGCAGACCTTCTTCAATAGCAATGGGACTGATGAGCTCGATACTCATCTGGATGTTGTCGCCAGGCATCACCATCTCCACACCCTCCGGCAGGTTGGCAGTGCCGGTCACATCGGTGGTGCGCAGGTAGAACTGCGGCCGGTAGCCGTTGAAGAAGGGGGTATGGCGTCCACCCTCTTCCTTGTTCAGCACGTATACCTCTGCGTTGAACTTGGTGAGGGGCTTCACGCTGCTGGGCTTGGCCAAGACTTGACCACGCACTACGTCTTCACGGTCGATGCCGCGGAGGAGGCAGCCTAAGTTGTCGCCGGCCTCGCCCGCATCCAGCAGCTTGTGGAACATCTCCACGCCGGTGACCACGGACTTACGGGTGGTTTCAAAGCCGATAATCTCGACCTCTTCACCCACCTTGACCGTACCGCGCTCCACACGTCCGGTAACCACGGTGCCGCGGCCCTTAATGCCGAATACGTCTTCAATGGGCATCAGGAAGGGCTTGTCCTTGGAGCGCTCCGGAGTTGGGATGTAGGAATCAACTGCTTCCATCAGCTCCAGGATACAGGCGTATTCCGGCGCCGAGATGTCAGTGCTGGTGCTCTCTAGGGCTGCACGGGCTGTCCCACGGACAATGGGAACATCGTCACCGGGGAAGCCGTTCTTGGTCAGGAGCTCTCGGAGCTCAAGATCCACAAGCTCTAGAAGCTCTTCATCAGGGTTGAGGTCTACTTTGTTCATGAACACGACCATGCTGGGGACTTCTACCTGGCGTGCCAGCAGGAGGTGCTCACGGGTCTGGGGCATTGGGCCGTCATCAGCCGCAACCACCAGAATTGCGCCGTCCATTTGAGCTGCGCCGGTAATCATGTTCTTGATGTAGTCCGCATGGCCGGGGCAGTCTACGTGGGCATAGTGGCGATTGTCGGTCTCATACTCGACGTGGGCAATGGCAATTGTAATGCCACGGGCCCGCTCCTCTGGAGCGTTGTCGATGGAATCGAATGCACGGAACAGTGCCCCATTCTTTAGCGAAAGGACTTTTGTGATAGCGGCGGTAAGCGTAGTCTTACCGTGGTCGATATGGCCGATGGTCCCTACGTTGACGTGCGGCTTTGTTCGCTCAAACTTCTTCCGTGCCATGGATGGTTTCTCCTCCTCGTGGAGCCCACGACCAGATTCGAACTGGTGACCCCGTTCTTACCAAGAACGTGCTCTACCAACTGAGCTACGTGGGCTTGATGCTTGTAATGTATGCCCGTAATTTGTTTACAAGAGTGCGCAAACCCTTACTAGATAACTAGCAAGGGCTTCTGTTATTGAGTGTAGCATGCGCCCATAGGAGGGTCAAGGGAAGGGGTTGCGCGACACTCAAAATACGGGGGGAAGTAATGCTCCGCTCATGGTGAGCTAGTCGAACCATCAGCGGCTCGCCCTTCGACAGGCTCAGGGTGAGCGGGGAGGTGGTACTTGGAAACTTTCCCGTGCCTTTTCGGCTGCCCCAACCTTCCCGTTACTCTCCGCACTAGCAAGCTCGGTGGGAAATCCTCCGCTCGTGGTGAGCTTGTCGAACCATCAGCGGCCCGCCCTTCGACAGGCTCAGGGTGCGCGGGGAGGTGGTACTTGGAAACTTTCCCGTGCCTTTTCGGCTGCCCCAACCTTCCCGTTAATCTCCGCACTAGCAAGCTCGGTGGGAAATCCTCCGCTCGTGGTGAGCTTGTCGAACCATGGGCGGCTCGCCCTTCGACAGGCTCAGGGTGAGCGGGGAGGTGGTACTTGGAAACTTTCCCGTGCCTTTTCGGCTGCCCCGACCTTCCCGTTAATCTCCGGCAAGCTCGGTGGGAAATCCTCCGCTCGTGGTGAGCTTGTCAAACCATGCGGCCCGCCCTTCGACACTCAGGGTGAGCGGGGAACTTGGAAACTCCCCCATGCCTTTTGGGGAGCGCAGCACTAAAGCTCGGAGGGAAGTAATCCTCCGCTCGTGGTGAGCTTGTCGAACCATCAGCGGCTCGCCCTTCGACAGGCTCAGGGTGAGCGGGGAAGGCGTGGAGCGCATTCACCCCTCTGCTCGCCAGGTGGTTCCTGTCGCCGAGTCCTCCAGCGTGACGCCCCGTTCCGAGAGCTGGTCCCGGATGCGGTCAGAAAGCCCGAACTCCTTCTTCTTGCGCAGCTCGTTACGCACCTCGATGAGCAGGTCGATGAACGGCCCGGCGTTCCCAACTGCGCCGTTATCCGCGGCCTCTAACGTGAACCCGAGGACAGCGGCCATCTCCCGAAGCTGGAGCTGCGCCGCCGCCACGTTACTCCCGGTGCGGGCGCGGTTAATCTCCCGGGCGAGGTCGAAGAGCGCCGCAATGGCCTGGGCCGAATTCAGATCGTCATCCATAGCATCGTTGAAACGCTGCCGGTACTGGCCCGCATCCAGCAGTGCGGCTCCGGCATCGGCGGTTTCGGGGCGCAGGGACTCTCGCAGCCGGTCCACACCCTTCTCGGCAGCTTCCAGCGCCTCTTCGGAGTAGGTGAGCGGGCTGCGGTACTGAGAAGTGAGCACGAACATACGCAGCGCGTCTGCGGTATGGGAGGCCAGGACCTCCTTAATAGTCACTAAGTTGCCCAGAGACTTGCTCATCTTCTCTTCCCCCAGGCGAAGGAGGCCGTTGTGAAGCCAGTGGCGCACAAAGGGCGCCTCTCCCGTAGCGCATTCGGACTGAGCAATCTCGTTCTCATGGTGCGGGAAGACCAGGTCCTGCCCGCCTCCGTGAATATCCAGCGTTGCGCCAAGGTACTTCATAGACATAGCTGAGCATTCGATGTGCCAGCCGGGCCGGCCCTCACCCCAGGCGCTATCCCAGGAGAGCTCGCCAGGCTTGGCCGCTTTCCACAGCGCAAAGTCCATGGGGTGCTCTTTCGTCGCGTCCACCTCTATGCGCGCGCCGGCCATCATCCCGTCCAGGGTGCGATGACTCAAGCGGCCGTAGCCTTCAAAGCGTTGCACGCGGAAATACACGTCGTTGTGGCTCTCGTAAGCGTAGCCGCGGTCCACCAAGCGCTGGATAAGCTCCACGATGGCGGGGATCTCCTGGCTGACTCTGGGGTAGACGTCCGCCCGCTGGATGTTCAGCGAGTCCATGTCCGCAAGGAAGGCCTCGATATAGCTAGCGGAAAGCTCTAAGGGTGGGACCTGATGCTGCTCCGCTCTTGCTAGAATCTTGTCGTCCACGTCCGTAAAGTTCTGGACGTGGTTTACCTTGTAACCTCGGTGCTCCAGATAACGGCGAGCTACATCAAAGATGATGTAGCTCATCGCATGGCCTATATGGGCTTCGTCGTACGGGGTAACGCCACAGACATAGAACTTTATCGGGTCGCCCTGAGGTTTGAACTCCTCACGCCGGCCCGTGATGGTATTCCATAGATTCACTGGCGTTCCTCAGGAACGGGCTCTGCCGTCAGCTCTGGGCGGCTAGAGGTAGGAGCGCCGTTGTCCGCGTGCACGTGGGCTTCCAGGGCAGTGAGGCGAGCTTCCAGATCTTCCAGCCGGTGGAGCATGCCCTGCATGAAGTCCCACTCCGGGTCAGGGAGCCGCTCAAGGGTGGCGTCGTCCGGGTTGCGGATGGCAACCACCCTGCCGGGCACGCCGACGACCGTGGCGTTAGCCGGCACAGAGGTGACTACCACGGAGCCTGCGCCAATCTTCACGTTCTCGCCTATGATCACCGCGCCGATGACCTTTGCGCCTGCACCTACCACCACGTTGTCTTCAAGGGTTGGATGCCGCTTGGTGCGGAGGGTGCTGGTGCCGCCAAGAGTCACGCCCTGGAAGATTGAGACGTTGTCGCCAATCTCCGAGGTCTCGCCGATAACGATGCCGCTACCGTGGTCGATGAAGAGGCCGGAGCCGATGCGCGCGCCGGGGTGGATCTCGACGCCGGTGACAAAGCGGGAAAAGTGCGCAATTACTCTAGGAAGAACGGGAACACGCCAGTTCCAGAGGGTGTGGGAAAAGCGATGGATTTCCCTGGCGTGCAATCCAGGGGTGGTCAGCAACACCTCAGCCAGATTAGATGATGCTGGATCACGTTCAAATACGACGTCTATGTCTCGTTTTAATTCTCTCAATAGCCCCATGTTCTTGCTCCTGTAAAGTCGTTCCACTGGTTGGGGACGACCCGCCTAGGCGAGCCGCCCCTAAGAACAGGAGCAATAGCTATCCCAAGGCTTCCGCAAGCTTGGAACGTTTAAGGGTCTGTTTTTGTGACTTGGTTGTGTAGACATAGATGGTTGCACTTACGAATGCTCTAGCAGCGCGACAGCATGGACGGCGACTGCCTGTCCTCTGCCTGCGGCGTCCAGCCCTTCGTTGGTCTTGGCCTTTACGCTAACCCTATCAACCTCAATCTTCATAGTGTCCGCCAATGTCTGGCGCATTTTCGGCACGTAGGACGCCAACTTGGGCCGTTCCAACACAATAGTAGCATCCACGTTGCCTACCGTGTACCCGTTGTTTTCTATCATACGACAGGTGTGTTCCAAGAGCACAACGCCGGCGCTTCCTCGCCACAGCGGGTCACTGTCGGGGAAGTGCGCGCCTATGTCGCCCAACGCGGCCGCGCCAAGGAGGGCGTCGATCACGGCATGGATGAGCGTATCACCATCGCTGTGCGCAACCGGCCCCATGGGGTAGTCGATAGGCACACCACCCAGCATGAAGGCGTTGCCCGCGGCCAGGCGGTGCACATCGTACCCCACGCCTACGCGCACGGTCACTGCCCTTGCCGCCGCAGCGACGGCGCAACCGTCCGGAGGTAGGCTTCTACGTGCGCCAGGTCTTCCGCACCGTCACCTTGATGTTTGCGCTGGCGCCGGGAAAGAGCCGCACCGGCTTGCCAAGGCGCTCCACCAGCGCCGCATCATCGGTGGCGTCCTGGCTATTCTGGTGGGCGGCCCAGAGCAGAGGATAGCTAAAGGCTTGGGGCGTTTGCACCGCCCACAGGCCCTCTCGGGCAACGGTTTCCGTCACCACCCCAGCATCATCGGTGCGCTTGATGGTATCGGTCACCGGCAGCGCGGGGACCGCAGCGCCCCACTCCTGAGCCTCCATCAACGCTTGGCGGATCAGATCCTGGCTTACACAGGGACGAGCGCCGTCATGCACCAGTACCCAGTCGCAGGGCGCAAGCCGCCACAGCGCCTCTCGTACCGAGTCCTGCCGCCGCAGGCCGCCGCGGCACACCTGGGAGACCTTGGACCACCCTCCTGCTGCAACCAGCGCGCGGCCTTCTTGAATGTGATGGCGGTCTATGGCGATGACGATCTCATCTATCACGGGAGACTGGTCGAATGCGTCTATTGTCCAAGATAGCAACGAACGCCCGAGGACGGTCGCAAAGACTTTGTCCACTCCTCCCATGCGCCGGCTTAGTCCCGCGGCAGGGATCACGACGCCTACGCGTTGCGGCCCCGTCGGGGTTTCTAGAGGCATGGCTTACTCGCCCCGAGGCTGCGCGAAGATCATGCGGCCGGCCACCGTCTGGAGCACCCGGGTGGCCACCACCCCTGTCTCCTGCCCCATCAACCTGCGGCCGTTCTCCACCACCACCATTGTGCCATCCTCCAAGAACCCCACTCCCTGGCCCATCTCTTTGCCTTCCTGGATGACCCGTACCTCTAGCTCTTCACCGGGGAGCACTACCGACTTCACGGCGTTGGTTAGCTCATTGATATTCAGCGCACGCACGCCCTGCAGCTCCGCTACCCGGTTAAGGTTGAAGTCGTTGGTGATGATGGGGGCATGCAAGGTCTTGGCAAGGCGGATGAGCTTTGCATCTACCTCCACCATGTCATCAAAGTCCACGTCCGAAATGATGACGGGGATGCTGGCGTCCTTCTGGAGGCGATTCAGGATTTCCAGGCCGCGCCGGCCGCGATTGCGCCGCAGCGGGTCGGAGGAATCGGCGACATGTCGGAGCTCGTCCAGCACAAAGTGAGGCAAGACCAAGGTGCCTTGAATGAACCCGGTCTGGCTGATGTCCGCAATCCGGCCATCGATGACGGCGCTGGTATCCAACACCAGCTGGTTGGGCGTCGCCGCGCCCTGGGCAACGACCGCTGTGCTGAAGGGCAGGAAGCTGTTGAAGGCCTGGAGCATATCCTGCTGGCGCAGCACCATGATGGAAACGCCCACGTAGCCCAGGACACACGCCATGACTAAGGGAAGCCAGTTGCCCAGCTCTCCGGGCAGCATAGAGAGGGGAAAGGCCAGGAGCACGGAGATGCCGAGGCCGATAGTGAGGCCGATAGTCCCCGCAAGTACCGAGGAGGCAGGGGCACGCCTAATCTGGTCACGCACCCACACATAGAGCCGGAGGGCGACCAGCGGCGTGATCAAGAAACCAAGGGCAGAGCCCGCGAGGCCAATGATGATGAGCCATTCCTGTTCTTGGGGCGGCCGGATAGGCACCGCGTCAAGCACATACTGACTGAGCCGAATTACCGCGAGGGCAACCACTACCATGCCGACCAACCGGCCGGCTAACCGCAAAATGAGAAAAGACGACATCGAAATAAGACCTTTATGAACAAATCAGTAGTCAGGATGAATAGTGAATAACTCTGCGATAAGAACGCGCTTATGAATAACACAGATACGGGATATGAATAGATGAAGAAACCCCAACCAGATGCTCTCGCAAAGAGCTTCCCTTGAAACCTCTTCTCTACTTAGTATGCAGTACGCGCAAACCCTAAAGACGGGCGCGGTTACTTATGTCACCCTTATACCTCATAATACCTCGAAATATATCGTTCCTGCCAGCTTGTACTCCTGCCCAAAAGTACTCGCGCAGTTGCTCCGTTGCGGCGCGCTGCTCGTATCCGTCTTGTAGGCACAAGACCGCCGTGCTAGAATAAGCCTACTCAGCGATACGAGGAGGGATCGCATAGTGGCCGAGTGCGGGCGCCTGCTAAGCGCTTACCCTGGGTAACTGGGGTCATGGGTTCGAATCCCATTCCCTCCGCCGCTTTGCTCCTTCTTTCTAAACATCCATTCTCCAACGGCGTGGTGAGGTAAGGATACGGGGATACATTTCTCCTAACAGTTGAGCTAGATGGGCACATACTACATTTGGACCGTTGGGTGCCAGATGAACGTGGCCGATTCCGAACGGCTAGCGGCCCATCTGGAGGCCCAGGGACATAGGCCAACATCTTCGCCTGACCAGGCGGACGTCTTGGTGGTCAACAGTTGCGTGGTTCGGCAGCACGCGGAGGATCGCGTCACCAACAAGATCCACGCCCTCCGTCCCAGAGCGAAAGGCCGTCAGCAGCAGCAAGTCCTCGCCCTCATGGGCTGCTTGGTAGGGCCTCGCACCGACGAGCTAGAGCGCCGCTTCCCCCAGGTGGACGTGTTCATGCGTCCCCAGGACTATCTTCCGCTCCTGGACGTCACCCAGAATCTCGCTGAGCGCGAAGGTTGCACTCCAGATGCCTTCTCCCTGCCGGTCACCGGACCCACCGCCTTTGTCTCGATCATTCACGGCTGCGACAACTTCTGCACCTTCTGCATCGTCCCCTACCGCCGGGGCAGAGAACTGAGCCGTCCTCTACCTGAGATCGTTGAGGAGGTAGAGACCCTGGTCGCCAGGGGCGTGCGAGAGGTTACTCTGCTGGGGCAAAAGGTGGACTCCTATGGCAAAGACATAGCGGGAGGCCCAGACCTTGCCGACCTGCTGGTTGCTGTAAACGATGTGCGGGGCTTGGAGCGCATCCGGTTTCTGACTTCCTATCCCCTGGGTGTCACCGACAAGCTCATAGAGGCGGTGGCCGGGCTAGACAAGGTGTGCGAGCATATCAACATCCCCGTGCAGGCTGGCGACGACACTATCCTGGCAACCATGCACCGCGGCTATACCATCGGGCAATACCGCGACCGCATTCTGCGCATTAAAGACGGCATACCGGGCGGCTCCTTGAGCACCGACGTTATCGTCGGATTCTGCGACGAGACTGAAGCGCAGTTCCAGCGTACTCTGGACATCATGGAAGAGATGCGCTTCGACGTGGTGCACGTTGCTGCCTACTCTGAGCGCGCCGGCACCATCGCTACCCGCACTATGGAGGACAGCATTCCCCTAGAGGTGAAGCGGGAACGGCTCCACCGTGTTGAGGAGCTACAGGAAACCATTGCCCGGGACATCAATGCGGGGCTTCTAGGTCAGGAGACCACCGTGCTAGTGGAGCAGCGCAAGGACGATCGCTGGGGAGGGCGCACCCGCACCAACAAGCTGGTCCATTTCCCTGCAACGGCCACCGATATGGTGGGCGCACTGGCAACCGTTCGCATTGTCGCCACGTCGCCCTGGTCGCTCCAAGGCGAGCTTATAGCGGTAGACTAGAAAGCGAGCAGCCATGACGAATCTACAGTTTGTTGACACCAACCTAAAGTGGCAGATAGACAACATCGGCTGCGAGATTGCGGTCAGCCTGGAGACGGAGCCTCTCACCAATGAGCCGGGCTTCCTCCTATGGCAGAAAGACATCCCCGAGGCCTACTGGGGACTGGGCGGTAAGGCGCTAGTGGACCGCATCAACCAGGCCAAAGCCAGACTGGCGGGCAAGGCTATTGTGCTGGGTCACCACTACCAACGGGAAGACATCATCCAGTTTGCCGACCTAAAGGGCGATTCCTTCAAGCTGGCGCAGTGGGCCAAAGAGCAGCAGTCGGATTTTATCGTCTTCTGCGGCGTGCATTTCATGGCGGAGGCCGCAGACGTGCTCAGCGCCCCGCACCAGCAGGTGATCCTCCCCAACATGGCCGCCGGCTGCACCATGGCAGACATGGCGGACCCGGACGACGTGATGGACTGCTGGGAGCAGTTGCAGCAGCTAGGTCTTGCGGAGAAGACTGTACCTGTCACCTATATGAACTCAACGGCCAGCCTAAAGGCCTTCTGTGGCCAAAATGAAGGCATTGTATGTACTTCATCCAATGCGCCCGCGGTTGTGACCTGGGCGTTCCAGCGCGGCGAGCGGGTGCTCTTCTTCCCCGACCAGCACCTGGGACGCAACACCGGCGTTAAGCTGGGCATCCCGCTAGACGAGATGTTGGTGTGGGATCCAGACCAGCCGCTGGGCGGCCACACGCCGGAAGAGCTGGCTAAGGCGCGCGTCATCCTGTGGCGCGGCTGGTGCTCCGTCCACATGCGGTTCACCAAGCAGCAGGTGGAGACGGCCAGAACCAACTACCCCGGCGTCAACGTGCTGGTGCACCCCGAATGCACGCTGGAAGTGGTGCAGGCTGCCGATTTCAATGGCTCTACTGAGTACATCGTTAGGATGATTACGGATGCGGCACCGGGGAGCGCTTGGGCCGTGGGCACCGAGATCAACCTGGTCAGCCGCTTGGCGCGGGAGAACCCGGATAAGACGGTCTTCTGTCTGGACCCGGTGGTCTGCCCCTGCTCAACGATGTACCGCATCCACCCGGCTTACCTCTGCTGGGTGCTGGAAGAGCTGGAGCAGGGCAATGTGGCCAATAGACCGCTCAATAGGCTCGTGGTAGAGCCAGAGACCGCCCACTACGCCCGTATAGCGCTGGACCGAATGCTGACCATTGCGTAACCTGTCCAAGCAATCAGCGCACTAAGCAATAGCCATGTCCGCCGCACCTGTGTATGACTACATCATCATCGGATCGTGCGAACAATTTGTACGACTACATCATCATCGGATCGGGTCATTGCGGGGCTGTACACCGCACTCCTGGCCCAGCAGCACGGAAGGGTGCTCATCCTCACCAAGGGCAGCGTAGACGATAGCAACACCCGCTACGCGCAGGGCGGCATTGCCGCCGCCGTTGGGGCAGACGACTCGCCCCGGTTGCACTTCCAGGACACCATGACCGCGGGCGCAGGTCTCTGCGATCCGGAGGCGGTGCGCATCCTGACGGAAGAAGCGCCCGACCGCGTGAACGACCTCATCCGCTTTGGCGTGCCCTTCGACACCATCCACGGTGAGGTTGCGCTTACCCAGGAGGCTGCGCACAGCGCGCGGCGCATCCTCCACGCAGGCGGCGATGCTACGGGCGAGCACATCGAGCTGACTCTCAGCGGCCTCGCCAGGCTGGGCAATATCACGATTCTGGAGTTCTCCCAGGCTACGCAGCTCCTCTGCGAAAAGGGTGTCGCAACGGGCGTGGAAGCCATGGACACGCGCACCCACAGCCTCCAGCAATACGAGGGCCGAAACATCATCCTCGCCACCGGCGGCGCTGGGCGGCTCTTCAAGTTCACCACCAACCCGGAGGTAGCCACCGGCGACGGTGTGGCCTTGGCGTATCGGGCCGGTGCAGCCGTGACTAATATGGAGTTCTTCCAGTTCCACCCCACCGCCCTCACGTTGCCGGGCGTGCCTACCTTCCTTATCTCGGAGGCGGTACGCGGCGAGGGCGGCTATCTGCGGAACGTCCACGGCGAACGCTTCATGGACAAGTATCACTTCCAGGCCGAGCTTGCGCCGCGGGACATCGTCTCCCGGGCCATCTGGGACCAGCTCCACCAGACCAAGACCGACCACGTGTACCTGGACGTGACTCATTTGCCGGCCCAGACCGTTACAACCCGCTTCCCGCAGATCTTCCGCTTCTGCCTCTCCCACGGGCTGGACTTGACCAAAGACCTGATCCCGGTTGCCCCCGCGGCGCACTATATGATGGGCGGCGTGAAGACCAACACGTGGGGCGAGACTACCATCCCGCACTTCTATGCCTGCGGAGAGTGCGCCTGCACCGGTGTGCACGGGGCCAACCGGCTGGCTAGCAACTCCCTGATGGAGGTGCTGGTATTTGGCAAACGTGTGATTGCGCAATCGTTAGCGGATGCCCCCACTAATGCGCCGGTGATCACCCCCACAGACCTCTTGAAGCACATGCCGCTCACTCCAGATGCACCGCCAAGCGAGCTAGAACCAACGCTGGCGGGCCTCCAAGACCTACTTTGGAGCAAGGTAGGTATCCTGCGCTCTGGTGAAGCCCTGCAGGAAGCAGAGCGGACGTTGGAGCGATGGCAGACAGGGTTGGCATCGCCCTCAGACCGCGGCTCGCACGAGCTGGCAAACATTGTGCTCATCTCCAGGCTCATGGCAACGGGTGCGCTGGCGCGGGAGGAGAGTCGCGGGGCACACTACCGCACAGACTTCCCCACACCGCAGGAGCACTGGCTGCGGCACATCGTCTTCCGCAGCGAGCCATTCTAATCCCTGGCGGCTGCCTCTCCCGAATCCCCCTTGCGCGCACACTACAATCCGTACCACAATAGCCCATCGCTTCGAAGCGAGCCGTTAGGGAGGTGACCCATGGCGCACACGGTAGTTACAATCGCCCGTCAGATAGGCAGCGGTGGTGACCTCATTGCCGCCGATGTTGCCCATGCGCTTGGTATCCAGCTTATCGAACGGCAGATCCTCGAAGCGGCTGCAAACGCGGCAGGCGTCTCCCCGGACACCATCCGTCAGGTAGAGCGCGTACCGAGCTTCATGGAGCGCATGCTGGAGTACCTTGGGAACCAGTCCGTCTCCACAGACCCCCTGGTCGAGATGCCGGTGGGGGGCTTGGTGACCGCAGGGGGCTTCAACCTAGGCATGACCTCTGACAGCTATCGCGATCTGTTGGAGCAGGTGGTGCGCAAGACCGCAGAGGAGACGGACTCGGTGATCCTGGCCTATGGCGGTTCCGTGATCCTGCGGGATATGCCCAGCGTGCTGCGGGTGCTTATCTGCGCTCCGGTGCGCATCAGATCCCAACGGTTGGCGGAGATCATGAACTGCTCCGCGGAAGTTGCAGAGCAGCAGGTACGGGACGACGACAAGGCCCGCGCCGACTATTTTCAGACCTACTACAAGGTCAACTGGACCAATCCCGCGCTCTACGACGTCACCATCAATACCGCACGGCTGAGCCCCATGGCGGCGGTGGAGGCCATCAAGACCGCTAACAGCCACATGGACCGCTCCGACCCAAATCCATAGAGGACGTGCACAGATGACACAACGGCAACCCTCAGTACCCTTCCCCCTCCTGCCCAGCGAACTGGAGCGGTTGGTGGATACCTCTTTCATGGAAGACTTGAGCGCAGGCGACGTCACAACCGACTACCTGATCCAGCCCGGCTGGCGCGCAAGCGGCTCATTTGTAGTCAAGGGAGAGGGCGTACTGGCAGGCTTGCCCGTGGCGAAGGCGGTTTTTCAGCGCCTGGACCCCTCCATCGAGATGAAGGTCTTCCTAGAAGACGGCAGTGCGATCACCCCCGGCATGATTATCGGAGAAGTGGCCGGCCCCGCAACCACTATTCTCAAGGCGGAACGGGTGGCGCTGAACTACATGCAGCGGCTCAGCGGCGTGGCTACGGAGACCGCCAAGATGGTGGCGGCGGTACGAGACCTCCCCGTGCGCATCACCGAGACTCGTAAAACGACACCCGGCCTACGCGCGCTGGAGAAGTATGCGGTCCGCGTGGGTGGCGGCTACAACCACCGCCAGAACTTGAGCGATGGCGTTCTCATCAAGGACAACCACCTGGAGGCGCTGGCAAAGGCGGGGGTTTCCCTAGTGGAGGCCGTACATCAGGCCCGGCGCAACGTCCCTCACCTGCTTCAGGTAGAGGTAGAGGTGGCTAACATGGATCAGGTGGAAGAGGCCTTATCGTCCGGCGCAGAGTGGATCCTGCTGGACAATATGTCCGTAGAAGAGATGGCAGAAGCCGTGAAGCTGATAAATGGGCGGGCACAGGTTGAGGCTTCCGGGGGGATTACTGCAGACAAAGTGCGGGCAGTGGCGGAGACCGGGGTGAACCTTATTTCTTCAGGAGCGCTGACGCATTCCTACAAGGCGCTGGATATCAGCTTAGAGCTGGAATACCACGTAAGCAGCTAGGCCCGCTGGGCTAGGGAACCTCTGAACAACTTGCGTCATTCCGTCTCTCGCGGGAATCCAGGGGGTCTCCCCAAGCCAACAGCCAGGGACACGGCTCCTTCACCCCCATCCTAACCTTCCTCCATCAAGGGGGAAGGGACTTGTGCAGAGGTTCTCAAGCACGTTCCCAAGTAACGCTCAAAAAAACTGAGCACTCTGTCCCGGTACTCTTCCTGGGCGACTTCCGAGCCTAGGCCGTGGCCGGCTTCCGGCACTATCCACAGCTCCTTTGGCTCCTGAGCAGCCTCCAGTAGCGCGTACGCATCGCTCACGCTCACGCCATCATCTTCCGCGCCGTGGATGATGAACACTGCCGTAGGCGCAATTCTGCCTACCGCGGCCTGGGGCACCACGTCCGACGCCCGCAGTGAGACCCACCGCTCGACTGCCCAGGGGATAGTCCGAGAGAAGAAGAAGGGCGGTAACCTGAACCAGCGGTCGACGTTATCGATCAAATTTCCCGCATCGGCAAAGGCGGAGTCCGCGACAATAGCCCGCAGAACGTGGGCCTTCTCACCCAGCATGAGGAGCGCGGCTGCGCCCATAGAGGAACCCAACGCACCGATGCGCTCTGGGTCCACCTCTGGCCGAGACTGGAGATAGGCTATTGCGCCCAGGACATCGTTTTGCTCCCGGTAGCCCAGCGTTGCTTGCGAGCCCTCGCTTTCTCCGGACGCCCGGAAGTCGAAGAGGAGCACGGAATAACCGGCCACTCGCCGCAAAGCGTTGGCGCGAGGTAGCATGGAGGCTTTGCTACCGCCGTGGCCGTGGGCCATGATGACGGCCGCCTCGCCGCCTGGGATGAACCAGCCGCGGAGCAGGATACCATCGGTGCTGTAAAACTCTACCGACTCGTAAGCCAGCCCAAAGTCCGCGGGAGACTTGTCATCCCTCGTCCGGCGCGGGTGCACTACGCTGTGGGCCGCCTGTAGGGAGAGCATAGCCGCTTCTACGGCTGCGCCCACCGCCAGCGCCCCTAAAAGTATCCCGCCTAGACGCAGAAACCGAGTGCGCTTGCGGGGGCCTGTGCTGTTACTTTTTCTTGAACTCATTCTCGCTTCTTGCTCTCCAGTAGTATGGTCACCGGACCGTCATTTTCCAAGGATACTCGCATGTGTGCGCCGAACCTGCCGGTCGCAACTTCTACGCCTTCTACCCGCAATGCATCCGCATAGCGATCCACCAGAGGCGCCGCAACTTCCGGCGGAGCCGCATCGGTAAAGCTGGGGCGATGTCCCCGGCGCGTGTCTGCCATCAGCGTAAACTGGCTCACTACAAGAACCGACCCTAGCTCGTCCTTGAGGGAACGGTTGAAGCGGCCGGCGTCATCGGAAAAGACACGCAGATGCGCTGTACGGTTAGCTAGATAAATGGCCTCATTCTCCGTATCACCCTTCTCAACCCCAAGGAAGACTAACAAACCGGGGCCAATAGCCCCTGTAAGCTCCTCTTCTACGTGCACTTGGGCAGAGAGCACCCGCTGCACTAGAGCTTTCACGCGCGCTATACGCAGTGGCTAGGGATAGCGTGATTAGTGCGAACCCGAGTTAGCGTTGGAGTTGGAGTTAGAGGTAGTTGAGGGAGAGGTGGTCGCAGGTTCTTTGCTTGAATCTTTACTTGAAGACTCAGGCGAGGATGACGACGAGGACGCGTCACTACTGCTGCCCGATTCGCCCTGGCTGTCGCTGTGGTCGCCATCGTTGGAATGCTCTTGAGCGTCGGAACCTAGACTATGCTTGGAAGCGCGCCGGCTTTCCGTAGCGTACCAGCCGCTGCCCTTGAAGACGATACCCGCCGGTTGGATTACTCGCTGCACTGCGGAGCCACACTCGTGACAATTGGTAATGGGATCGTCGTTGAAGCCCTGACGAACCTCGAACTGACGCTCACATAATCCGCAGCGATACTCGTAAATTGGCATTGTCTCTGGTTCCTCTTTTGGTCTCTCTTAAAGGGTCGCAATTGGCTGGGGCGACCCGTTCTCCACTTCTATTTTTGATGCGGCGCCGATGCCCAGAGTAATCTCCCCCTTGCCCAGCTTTACCGTAATGGCTCCTGCTCCGGGTATCCTGTCCACTACGGTCAAGCGCGCCCCTGGGAGGATGCCGTGTCCCCACAGATATTGCAACAGCTTGAGGTCCACTTCCGCGTGCTCAACTACTCGATGTATGACCGCGGACTCGCCAATAGGCACTTCATCCAAGCGCATACCGCTTGCCATGTTTCCGGTGGAATTACCCGGTATGGGATTGCCGTGGGGGCAGGTTTCTGGATAACCCATCTCCGCGGAGAGACGGTCGGCCACCTCATCCGAGAAGGCATGGGCTAGCTTATTGGCCTCGGTATCGGCCTTCGCCCAGTCTAGACCAAGGACATCGGTCAGCCAGCGCTCTGCGAGGCGGTGACGACGCATCATGCTCGCGGCGCGTGCCTCGCCGGTAGGGGTAAGGGAGACAACGTGGTGGTCGTCTTGGGTGATAAGCTCTGCCTTTTCAAGGCGGTGCAGCGCTTCCGTAACGGAGGGGGCGCGTACACCCACAAAATCCGCCACCCGAGCGCCGATGACCGGCACTCCTTCAGTGGTCAGAATATATACAGCTTCTAAGTACTCGTCTAATGCGTAAGAGCGGGCCATATTCCTGCCATACTAGGCCCTTGCCCCTGTTTAAGAAGGGAGAAGGATAATCGCTACTTTTATGGTTGTTTTCTATGGCTAGTATAGATAGCGGTGAACGGGGTGTAAAGTCTAAGACAGCCGCGGCCTGCGCGCCAGGCGTGCGTGCTATACTTTTCTTACGTATTGAGCATGTCCTTATCAGCCTTGCTCCCAACCCTCCAGGGCCTTCCCGGCTATCAACGTCTCCTCCAAGAGCTGGATAACCGGAGGGTAGCACGCGCCTTCGCGCTGGAGGAGGCAAAACCCGCGCTGCTCACCCTCTTGCAGACCACGCTCGATGCGCCTTTACTGGTGGTCACCCCCACCGGCGCGCGGGCTAACGCGCTGGCGGAACAGCTCCAGATCTGGGTTGCTCCCGACATACCAGTGCTCCTCTTTCCCGAGCCCGACGTGCTCCCCTATGAGCAACTAGAGCCGGACCTGCGTCTGCTACAACAACGACTCAGTGTCCTCCAGGCGTTATCTGCGCTGCATGCAGGCGGTGGGCAGCCGCCCATCGTGGTGACGAGCGTCGGCAGCCTGGCACTGGGCACGCCAACGCCGGAGGCCTTTGCTGCCGCTACCACGCACCTAGCCCCCGGCCAAAGAGTGGCTATCGACCGTCTTACCGCCAACCTGCTCATGGCCGGCTACCAGCAAGTGGCGACGGTGGAGCGGCCCGGCCAGTTCGCCCGGCGCGGCGGCATCCTAGATTGCTACCCAACGCACCGCTCGGAGCCCTTCCGCCTGGACCTCTGGGGCGATGACATCGACACCATCCGCAGCTTCGATCCGGTCACGCAGCGGTCGGAAGAGGAGCTAGCAGCGGTGAGCGTGCCGCCTGCCAGAGAAGTGCTGGGCCAGCCCTGGAGCCCGGCTCCGCCTGCCCTTACGCTGGATGATTGCGCCCCGGATGCGCGCAGCCTGCTGGAACGGGACCTGGCGCAACTCAGCGAGGGCGGCGCCGTGGAGCATCCGTGGCTGCTGTTCCCCTTGTTCAGCAGCGGCTCTCTGCTGGACTACCTACCGCAGCACAGCGTTGCAGTTCTAGAAGAGCCGCAGGACCTCCCCCTCATCCTGCATCAGCTAAGCACAGAAGCTACGGATTTGCGCGACGGCCGGATAAAACAAAGGACGCTCCCAGCCAATTTCCCTGAGGCGTATGAGGCATGGGAGCAGCTAGAGATACGGCTTCGCGAGCAACTGCGCTCCGTTGAGCTACGCCGCTGGGGCGGCGAGGATGACGATGAGCTAGGTCTGGAGCCAGCGCCCAGCTTTGGCGGCCGGTTGCAGGGCTTCCTCACAGAGATGGAACGTGAGGTGCGCCAGGGCAGCCGCGTGGTTATTGTGTCGCACCAGAGTCAGCGGCTGGCGGAGCTACTCACCGAGCGGGAGGTCTACGTACAGCCCAAGGAGCGCATGGACGCGCTGCCCGAACCGGGAAGCGTCGCGCTCATTCAGGGATCGCTGCCGGGCGGTTGGAAGCTCCCCGCTGATCCCGCACGTCCGGAGGGGGAACGCTCGGCCCTGGCGCTGCTTACCGACGCTGAGATCTTTGGCTTTGTGAAGCAGCAGCGTCGCCAGGGGACAAAGCGTCGTACCCGCCAGGAGAACCCGCTGATGGGTATCCACGCCGGTGACCTGGTGGTGCACATCGAACACGGCATCGGGAGGTTCGTAGCGACGGTGACGCTTGAGGATGCGCCGGACGTGGCGAAGGAGTATCTGCTGCTGGAATATGCGGACGGCGGACGGCTGTACGTGCCCACGGAGCAAGTGGACCGGGTGGCGCGCTACATCGGCCCCGGAGACCACGCGCCGGCGCTGAACCGCCTGGGCACCCAGGAGTGGGAACGGGCAAAGGAGCGGGTGCACAAGGCGGCGCAATTGCACGCAAAAGAGCTGCTGGGGACGATGGCCGCCCGGCAAGTGACCGTGGGGACCGCCTTCTCCCCGGACACCCTCTGGCAGCAGGAGCTAGAGGCATCCTTCCCTTACCTGGAGACGCCCGACCAGCTCCAAGCGGTGCAGGACGTGAAGTCGGATATGGAGCAGACCCAGCCCATGGACCGTCTGGTCTGCGGCGACGTAGGGTACGGCAAGACCGAGGTGGCAATACGAGCCGCCTTCAAAGCGGTACAGGAAGGGGCGCAGGTGGCGATGCTGGTGCCCACCACCGTGCTTGCGCAGCAGCACTACCAGACCGTTACTCAACGCCTGAGCGCGTTCCCTGTGAAGGTAGAGGTGCTCAGCAGGTTCCGCTCCGAGGAAGAGCAGCGCCAGGTGCTTGGTGCGCTCCATGAAGGCAGCGTGGATATCCTTATCGGTACGCACCGGCTGCTTCAGAAGGATGTGCTGTTCAAGAACCTAGGGCTGGTCGTCGTGGACGAGGAGCAACGTTTCGGGGTGCTGCACAAGGAGCACTTCAAGCGCTTGCGGCAAGAGGTAGACGTGCTCACCCTCACCGCCACGCCCATTCCCCGCACGCTGTACATGGCGCTGGTAGGCGTGCGGGACATGAGCGCGATGGAGACACCGCCGGAGGAGCGTCTGCCCATCAAGACCTACGTGATGGATTACAACGAGGAGATCATCCGCCACGCCGTGCTGCGGGAGCTAGAACGCGGGGGACAGGTCTTCTTTGTCCACAACCGGGTGCAGAGCATTGCCCAGCAGGCCTTCAAGCTGCGCGACCTTATACCCGAAGCGAGCGTAGGCGTGGCCCACGGCCAGATGTCGGAAGAGGGGCTGGAGCGAACCATGCGGGAGTTCAGCGCTGGGCAGCTGGACGTGCTGGTGTGCTCCACAATCATCGAATCAGGGCTGGACCTGCCGAACGTGAACACTATCATCATCAACGATGCCGATAAGCTGGGGCTGGCGCAGCTCTACCAGCTACGAGGACGCGTCGGCCGAGGGACGCATCGCGCGTACGCCTACCTCCTCTACCCCCGCAACAAGGCCCTCACGGAGCGCGCCCAGAAGCGGCTCCAGGCGGTGTTCGAGGCGACAGACTTAGGGGCAGGCTACTTCATTGCAATGAAAGACCTGGAGATACGGGGGGCCGGCAACCTGCTAGGGGTGGAGCAGAGCGGCCAAGTGGGAGCAGTGGGCTTTGACCTCTACTGCCGCATCCTGGCCGCCGCGGTGGAAACGGCCAAGGCAGAGCTGGAAGGCAGGCCGGTAGCCGCTACCGCGCTGCCTACGCCACAGGCCGTAGTAAACCTCAAACTGACCGCCTACCTGCCGGAAGACTACGTGCAGGACTTGGACGTACGGCTAGAGCTGTACCGTCGCTTGGCCACACTCCGAGAGTCTGAGGTGCTGGAGGAGCTTGCCCAGGAGCTCCAAGACCGCTTTGGCAGGCCGCCCGCAGTGGTGGAGAACCTGCTGTACATCGTGCGCGTGAAGCTGCTGGCCGTAGCCGCAGGGGTCGCGAGCATTGAGCGCAACGACGACATGATGGTGATCCGGATGCAGGAAGGCCGCCGGATTGACCGGCGGCCTTTGGAAAATCTACCTGGGGTGCAGCCTGGCAATAACCAGCTGCGTATTATTTCGCTGGGACGTCAGAGCCGCTGGCAGCCGCTCCTAGAAGGAGTGCTGGAACGGATAGAGCGCTCTGCAGCAGCGATTAGTTAGCGGGAACGACCAGCTCACCGCCAACGGTCTGATTGGATGGCTGCATCTTGGTAGCAACGCCCTTGGAGTCCCAGAAGGTCTCCGAGAACTTGTGCACCGCTGCCAGCAACTCATTTGCAGCATCCGCATCCGCGTTCTGCTTGTTGCGAGAAGACAGCTTCAGGATGCTCCACGCGGTGGCCATAAGGTCGGGGTACTTATCTACGTGCTCCTGCCGGAAGTAGTCGCCCATAATGATGGTGACTTCCTTCTTCACCAACTCCGCATGGGACTCCTTCGTGGCGATGTAGCGGGTCATCGTGTTGGCATACGTATCCATCGCAGCCTTATCGCCAGTGGTCGCGGGATCGGACATTCCGGCGATAAGCTGGTTCATCCGGATCACCGTCAGCGCAGCAATCTGCGCGGCGTGGGGATCGTAGATGCCACAGGGAATGTCACAATGGGCGTATCCGTGCGTTGCTCCAAACAACCGATTAGTAACTCCAAAGAGATGAGCTAGCATGCTTCCTCCTCACCTAGTTTGCGCTGCCTAGCTTACTTTAGCGGCGATTAGATTACAAGATGCAGCACATTCCCTCACAGCCACCGCCAGGTGATCGTAGCCTGGCTAACCACCTTTTGCGGGGACTCAACGCCTTGCCGGGAGTGTACCCGCTGCTGGCTCTTATCTTCTGCGCAAGGGTTCACGTAGTAGGCTGGAGCATGTCGCCCACGCTGCTCCCCAACGAATACGCACTCTTCGACACTCTTGCGTATCGGCTGCGCCCTCCGCAGCACGACGACATCGTGCTGGTGCGCGATCCGCGGACACCCACGCGTACCCTCATCAAACGCCTCGCGGGCGTGCCGGGCGATGCAGTACGGGTGGGCGAGGACGGGTGCTGGATCAACGGCGCTCTGCGCACCGCGCCGGAGGATGCGCCCGCTGCACCCACTCCCTTTGCAGCCGACTCCTTGCCGCCAGACCACTACTTCCTCCTGGGCGATGCGCCCCCATTCAGCACGGACAGCCGCGAGTTCGGCGCGGTCGCTGGCAACCTGATCATTGCGCGGGGATGGCGCGTCTTCTGGCCGCCCCAGCGCAGCCGCGATCTCCAGTCATGATTGCCTTTTCAGCTTCGCTCGCCTACTATGAAAAAGACCCCATTAGTGAACATGGAAGGAAGCCTGGTTGGACCTACGTGAGTTTGTGAAGACCTCTATGATGCAGGTGCGTACTGAAACGCTACGCAGCTTAGAGGACACTCCGGAAGATGCCTATCTCTGGTATCCTGGCCCCGAAGCCAACCCCATCAGTTTCCTTTTGCTCCACATTGGCCGCACAGAAGACCGCTTTTTTCACCGCTGGTTTGACCCCAGTACGCCCCCGCTCTGGGCCCAGATGGGACTGGACAAAACCTACGACCTACCGCTGACGGACACTCCCCAAGAAGTGGGCAATAGCTGGACCACCCAACAAGTTAGGGAGTTCCGCTACCCGCCGCTGGATGAGATGCTCCGCTACCTTACGGTGGTGCGGGAGGATTCGTTCCGGATCCTGGACGTGCTGGACTTGACCACCCTGGAGCAACCGGTCCGCCCGGACCGTCCACAAATGACGCGGGGCTTCTATCTGCGTCAGATCGTGCTGCACGAAAGTAGCCACGGTGGGGTTCTCGATTACCTGCGCGGGCTCTACGAGAGCAAGGGTTCCGCATAGGATATTATGTCAACAGGAGGAACCGTGGAAGAACGCGTCGCCATCTTCATTGATGGCAGCAATCTATATCATGCGCTACGGGACAACATAGGCCGTACCGATCTCAACTTTCATGAGTTTGCACTAAAGCTCATTGGCCCGCGCAAGCTATTCCGTGTCTATTACTACAATCTGCAGCAGGACACCACTCGAAATCCGGACGGCGCGCGGGAGCAGCTAGAATTCTTTAATATCCTCCGCGCCATGCCGTATCTGGAGGTCAGGCTAGGTAGTCTGAAGATGTCCCAGACCGGACCGGTAGAGAAGGGTGTGGACATCATGCTGGCCACAGACCTGCTCCAATACTGCTGGGCCGAGCTCTACGATACAGCCATTCTGGTGAGCGGCGACGGTGACTTTGGTTACGCCCTCCAAACGGTGAAGAACCGGGGCAAGCACATAGAGGTGGCGTATATGGAGAGCCACGCCTCACGTGACCTGCTGGAGATAGCTGACGTGCGTCACCCCCTGGATAAGTCTTTCTTCCAAGGACTCTGGTGGGGCAAGAGCCGTGGCCAGAGCCGTAGCCGGAGCAGTGGCCAGAGCAGCGGTCAGAGCAGCGACCAGAGCAGCGGCCAGAGCAGCGACCAGAGCAGCGGCCAGAGCAGTGGCCAGACCACACCACGCCGGCGCACGCGCAGGCGAACACCCGCCGCCGGCGAGCAGCGGACCGAAGCCGCGGCAGTGCCTGCGTAACGGCACAGAGCAAGCAAACACTAATACGAACCCTCCTGGCAGATGCCAGGAGGGTTCGCTTTGTGGCGTTGGTATGGTTCGCGCTAGGGGCGAGCCTAAGGTTGCGGCTACTGAGCCTACTTCATCAGATCCGGGTATAAGCTCGCTGCCGTGCCGCCCGTAATGGTGTCCCGCTCTTCCGGAGACAAGAAGGAGAGGGTGTTGAGCAGCAAATCCGCAAGGTCCTTGTAGGGTTCCTCTGCCGACCCCTTAGTGCCTGGGAAGTTGGAGCCCCACATGATGCGATTGGGCCCAAATACATCCACCAGCTTCTGGAAGAACTCCTGGGAAGTGGACTTCCCTTTGCCGGACTCGTGGATGCCGCTTGTGCTGAACTTCAGGTAGATGGTGGGAATCTCCGCCATGTCGAAGAGGCTCTTAGCGGCCTCATAGGGCGGGCCGTCCTCAAGCTTGGGCCCAGCCATGTGGTCCAGGATAAGGGGCACTTCCGGGAAGCGGGAAGCCACGTTGCGCACCATGCCGAGGCCGCCGCCGCGCACCTGTGCGTTTACGGGGATCCCCAGGTCTCGCGCCATTCTCCAGAAGGGGTCGAGGTGCGGCTTATCGAACCAATCGCTCTCACCAAGGGTGCTGCCTGTAGTGAACAGTCGCACACCGCGCAGCCCCTTGTCCTTCACCCAGTGGCTCAGGGTATCTGCCGCGTCCGGGACCTGTGGATCGATGCAGCACACCCCTACAAAGTAGTCGGGCAGCTTGGCGACGCATTCGGCGGTGTAGGTGTTGTCGTAGCCGTGGACGGTGGATGCCTGCACCAGCGTGACCTTGTCCACACCCGCGTGCTTTATGTGCTCCACTATCTCATCGCCGGTCATGTGCACCCCTACAGACCACGCGGACTGCTGTCCGCCCAGAGGCGCAATGGGGTACTTGGTGGTGTCGTCAGCTATGGGATGTAAATGAGTATCAACAATCATGGCAATCCTCCTCCGTTGACGTTCTCACTGAGAACCTGTAAATAGTGTGGGCATGATACCCTGCCCACGTGTGAGAAACAACCCCGCCCAGCGTAGTGTCGTCGTAGCGGGCTCTGCGGCTTCCCAGACCGCGCGCTACCCTTCTTCTAGCGTAAAATACTATCAGTCTGACTTCGCCTTCAAGCAAAGGAGCGCCCTATGTCAACAACCGGCGGCGACCTCGTTGTAGCGACTCTCAAAAGCGCTGGCGTCGATACTATCTTCGGCATCATCAGCGTCCATAACATTCCTATTTACGACGCTATCGCCCGTCAGGGCGGCATCCGTCCCATTATGGTGCGGCACGAACAAGGCGCCGTCTCCATGGCCGACGGCTACGCTCGGGCAACGGGCAAGCTAGGCGTCGCGCTCACCAGCACCGGCCCCGGCGCGGCCAACGGCATGGGTGCAATGGTAGAGGCGTACTGGGCCAACTCGCCGGTGCTGCACCTCACTGGAAACGTCGAGCGGCCGTTCATTGGCAAAGAGAAGGGCTTCCTCCACGAGGCAAAAGACCAGCTCACCATGCTCCGCACGACGACGAAATGGGCCGAGCAGGCCGGCAGCACCGAGGAGATCCCCCGCCTGCTCAGCGAGGCGATCTCCCAGGCCTTGCGCGGGCGGCGGCGTCCGGTAGCCCTGGAAGTACCCATAGACACCCAGTACTTCGAAGCGGAAGCAGCCATCCCCAGCGTCACAGCGTACCCACCGCCGCGGCCAGAGCCCGGCCTGATGCTGGAAGCTAAGGAGCTGCTGATGCATGCGCGCAGACCGCTGTTGTGGGCGGGCGGCGGCGCAGTGGCAGCAGACGCCGGCGCGGAAGTGCTCTCCATGGCGCGGGCATTGGGTACGGGCGTCCTCACCAGCGCTACGGGAAGGGGAGTCATCTCAGAGGAGGACCCGCTTTGCGTGGGCAACCTGAGCCTGGAACCGGCGGTCCAAGCCCTGCTTGCGGAGGCAGACGTGCTCCTTGCCGTGGGCACTCGTTTTCAGGGACCCAACACCCAGAATTGGAAGCTCCCCCTACCAAAGAGCATCATCCACATAAACATTGACCCTGACGAGATTGGACGCAACTACCCCGCCGCTGTAGGGTTAGTGGGCGATGCCAAGGGCGTGCTCAAAGACCTACTAGAGAGTCTGGGCGAACGCGTCTCTACCGATGAAGGATGGGGGCTTCGCGTAACGCAGGCGCGGGAAGAGGGACGAGCCATCCAGCGCGCCAACGTGGGCCCGCAGGCGGAAGTGATGGACGCGCTCAGGGCGGCGCTGCCCCGGGACGCCATCATGGTAAAGGACGCCACTATCCCCGCGTACACGTGGGGCAACCGGCTCTTGGAGGTCTACGAGCCACACACCTCTATCCATTCCACCAGCGTAGCCATTGGGCCGGGGTTGCCGTTAGCGTTGGGCGCAGCCGTTGGGCAGCCGGAACGCCGCGTGGCGCTCATCGCCGGAGACGGCGGCTTTATGCTCAACCTGGCGGAGCTTTCCACAGCGGCCCAGTACAACCTCAAGGTAACCTGCCTGGTTTTCAACGACCGGGGATACGGTATCTTGCGCAACTATCAGACCAATAACTTTGGAGGACGGCACATCGCCACAGACCTGGAGCCGGTGGACTTTGCGGCCGTGGCTCAGGGCATGGGCGTCGCAGCCAGGAAAGTGCCCACCAAAGACGACTTCTCTGCAGCCATCTCCTGGGCGCTGGCGCAACCAGGTCCTACGCTCTTAGACATCGATCTCGCAGGCATCGGCCCCATGCCGGTGACGTACGGCGGCACCTCACGACGTCCCACGACGCCGCAGGGCAAGAACTAGCCGCAGAAAGGCCAAGGATATGGACAAGAAACTGACCATAGGAAAACTGAGGGGGCTTCAGCAACTCTCTAACAGCGACGGCATCTTTGTGATGTGCGCTATGGACCACCGGGACTCCCTGAAGCGGGAGATTAACCGGGAAGACCCCAAGTCGGTGAGCTACGAGACGATGGTGCGCTACAAGCAAGACTTGGCGGAGTACCTAGGCCCGGAGTCTACAGCCATCTTGCTGGACCCTCTCTTTGGCGCAGCCCAAGCCATTGCCGGCGGCGCGCTGTCGGGCCAAACATCGCTCCTGGTGAGCGTGGAGGAGTCCGGTTACGAGAGTGACCAGTGGGGACGGCTGAACACGCTGCTGGAGAACTGGGGGCCAGATAAGGTGAAGCGTATGGGCGCCACCGCCGTCAAGATCCTCCTCTACTATCGCGGCGACCTAACTGAGAACGCCGCGTACCAGCGGAACGTCATCACGCAGGTGGCAAAGGACTGCGCCGAAGCAGACATCCCCTTCTTGGTGGAACCCTTGACCTATCCGGCAACGGAAGAGGAGAAGGACCCCGCCGTCTTTGCCAGCCACAAACCAGGCCAAGTTATTGAGGCTGCGCAGCACCTAACCCCGCTTGGGATTGAGGTGTTGAAGGCAGAGTTCCCAGTGAACCTACGCTACGAGAAGGACGAAGGCAAGCTGCGGGCTGTCTGCGACGAGCTGGACGCCGCCTCCGTCACACCGTGGGTGCTGCTTAGCGGCGGCGTAACCTTTGACGAATTTGCCCTACAGGTGAAGATCGCAAGCCAGGCGGGCTCGTCGGGCTTCCTGGGAGGCCGGGCTATCTGGGACGAGGCCATCACCATTTCTGACGCGGATGAACGCCGCCGCTGGCTCACCACTACCGGCGTCGACCGGATCCGCAAGCTGCGTGACATTGCCGGCGAGTTCGGCAAACCCTGGTGGAAGAAATGGACAGATGATCCCCGAACACTGGCCGACGTCGGTCCGGAGTGGTACACAGCCTACTAGACATCGTTAAAGAGGATGGAGGAGGGTAGATGATTATTACGCTAACCCTCAATCCGGCGGTAGACCAGACCATGGTGGTCAGCGAAGTCACCCTGGGCGAAGTGAACCGTGTCCGGGAGGTCTACCTGGACCCCGCGGGCAAGGGGATCAACGTCTCCCGCATGGTGCACCGCCTTGGCTGGCCCACCATCGCCTTTGGCTTTCTGGCAGGAGAGATTGGGCTGCTGGCTGAGAAGGCGCTGGATAACGAAGGCGTTCAGTACCACTTTGTGCACGTGCCCGGTCAGACGCGCCTGAACGTTGCCCTCATCGACGAAAGCACGGGCGTCCTCACCAACTACAACGGCCGCGGCCTCAGAGTGGACGAGGAATCTGTCGCACGGTTGGACGAGGTCCTCACGTTCTGGTTGCAGGCGGGAAGCGTGCTGGTGCTGGCGGGAAGCCTCCCAAGAGGCATGCCGGAGGACACCTACGCCCGCTACATCGAGCTCGCCAAGGCCGCCGGGAGCAAGACCATCCTGGACGCCGACGGGGAGCCACTACGGCTGGGTTTGGAGGCCGAGCCAACGCTCATCAAGCCTAACCGTCCGGAGGCGCAACGACTCCTTGGGCGCATGTTGCCCAACTTGGAAGCAGTGACTGATGCCGCGCGTGAGCTTGCAGCAACCCGATCAACCATCGTGATCATCTCTATGGGCGGCAACGGCGCGGTATACGCTACCAAAGACGGGGCATGGCTGGCGGTACCGCCGGAGATCGAGCTTAACAGCAGCGTTGGTTCCGGCGATGCGCTGGTGGCGGGCTTGGCCGTCGCGCTGGCGGGAGACCGCCCCTTAGTGGAAGGCTTGCGGGAGGGCACAGCAGCAGGCGCTGCAACAGCGCAGACCGCCGGCACCACGCCCGGCTCCAAAGAAGAGGTGGCGCGCCTGCTCCCTCAGGTGCAGATTAAAGAACTGCCGTAGGGTCTTTACCGGGAAGATGGGACAGGGATGTAGACAATGGTAGGGGCGGGTTCGCGCATGAAACCCGCCCCTACGTTTCTGCCGGGAATAATTTCCCAGCGACTGCAAACCCGGCTCCGTCAACTGCCAGGGGGCACTGGGTCACCGCCCGCGCGGAAATTTGCCAGCGATGGATGTACGCGTACGTCGCGCAAGGGCGTCCCTGATTATGCGGTCTCGGCCTTTACCGGGAAGACGGGAATAGTGGTAGGGGCGGGTTTGATGAACTCGAGATTCACAAAGTACATTCTTGTTGACCACGATGTCAAAATATTTCCGTCAAGAAGGCGTCGGGTCACGAGAGAGGTCCGCCGGGTGGATTCCTAGCGTACATAGTGACCTAAGGGCGACCAATTCAAGTAGTAGAAATGGCTTATATTGGGGCTTGGGGTGTTCAGATAGGACGTATGCGGAAACCAGCCCCTGCGAACAGAACTCAGCAATTTTTAGCCAAACTGCTCAATCTCCGTCAACGCCAGGGGCGTACACTGGGTCACCGCCCGCGCCTGGCGGCCACGATGGGATAGTCATTTAACTCTAGTCAATTACGCGGCGGTACGGCCTGAGGGCTACGTTTGGGAGGAAGTTGTTCGGAAGAACGGCTACTGGCCAAAGGCGTCCAACGCAAGGGCGGCTGCCCCTAGGACGCCTGCATCTTCTTCGAGCTGCGCGTAGTTAAAGCGGAGGCCGCGTAGGTGCTGCTGGAGCAGCCTATCCTGCGCCAAATGCACGGCGGGATCGATGAGGAGGTCTCGTATTGCCAGCAACCCGCCGCCAAAGATCACCACTTCGGGATTCATTAGGTGCACCAGCGTCACCAGGCCCTGGGCCAACCGCAACGCCGCCTGATCAAAGAGCTGCTTGCTTGTAGCATCGCCCTGGCGAGCTGCAGTTTCTATCTGTCTCATAGTGAGGACGCCTCCGTTGGCGGCCACGATCTCCGCTAGAGCGGTCGGCGTGCCATCCGCCAGAAGCTGCGCCGCTTGGCGCTCCATGCCGCTGCCGGAGCTGAAGGCTTCCAGGCAGCCGTAGTGGCCGCAGCCGCAAATGGGGCCGCTGGGATCCAGAAGCATGTGCCCAATCTCCGCAGCCGCGCCCGCTGCGCCGCCATAGGGCTGCCCCTGCACGATGAACCCGCCGCCTACCCCTGTGCCCAGCGTGACGTAAACCAGGTTCTGGACGCCGCGGCCTGCGCCGTAACGGTGCTCGCCCAGCGCAGCGGCATCGCCATCGTTAATCACCGCGGCGGGAATATCCAGCGTTTCAACCAGACGCGCCTGCAGGGGAAAGCCTTCCCAACCGGGCAGGTTAGGCATAATGGAGACTACGCCCTTACGCCGGTCCAGGGGGCCAGGCGCGCCCAAGCCTACGCCGCGCACGTCTTGCAGCTTGCCGCCCTCATAGCTCGCTAGGGAGAGGCACATCTCCTTTATCAACAGCAGCACCGGCTCCGGGCCATGACCGCCGGGAGTAGGACGCGTCTCTGCGTTGAGGAGGCCTCTACTCCGGCTGACCAGCGCAATACGCGTCTTTGTGCCGCCGAGGTCGACGCCCAGGACTATCGGACCGTTAGTAGTCACGGCAGCTATCTGCGCAGGTTAATGGCATGGCGCAATCGCTCTAAGTGGAGAGACCGCCCAGAATGTCCTTCAGGCCCATGTTGATGCAGGTAAAGATAGGCGTGTCTCGCAGGGTGTAGAGGCTGGTTTCGGTCTCCCGTAGCGCCGCAACCAGGTCGAGGAAGTCGCCGGGGGCATCGGTCTCAAAGGCCACCACAAACTCCTGGTCGTCCAGGCCAAAGGAGTAGCCGGTGTTTATCTTAACCGAGGGGAACTGGTGGCCAATCTTGAAGTGGGCGTTCATCATCTCCTGCCGCTCCTCCTTAGAGAGGAGATACCAGGGGCGCGTCTTCCAGAAGGGGTAGACGATGAGGTACTTGGAGCCGACGGGCCGCGTCACACCGCCGTTGCCTTCCTGGCCTTCGTGGCGGTGCTCATCAATGTACTGCGACTGACGCGTCATCGCCAGATAGGAGTGGGGGGTGGTGAGGTAATGCCCCAGACCCGTGGAAGCCACCCTAGTGGCGAAGTCCTGGATGTGCTCCAACTCCCGCGTCACCTGCCAGAGCAAGAAGTCCACGTCTCCGCGCATTCCCTGGAGGTTGTACGAGCGCAGGAACTGTCCCTCGCTGAACGACTCCGCCGTTTTCTGGAACTGCAGCGCGGCGGTGCTCCGTTCCCCTGGCGGGAGCTGCCACCATTCCGGAAGCACCTTGTAGAAAGTGTATTTCACGTAAAAGCGTGGTGGGGTTGAAGACATCCCAGGCTCCTAATGGTCCGCAAACGAGTGAATTTGTAAGCGAGAGTGCGCAACACGCACGCTCCCGATTGTAGAGGCTGGCCTACAGCGCGTGCAACCAATCCACTAGGGACCTCTGAACAACCTGCGTCATTCCGTCTCTCGCGGGAATCCAAGGGGTCTCCCCAAGCCAACAGCCAAGAACCCGGCTCCTTCACCCCCATCCTAACCTTCCCCCATCAAGGGGGAAGGGACTTGTGCAGAGGTTCCCTAGCATGGGCTGCTGCATGGTAAAGGGAACCTTGCGGGCCGCAATGGTGCGCGCCAGCTGTCCGCGGCGGAAGGGAACCTTGGCAGACGGAGGTGCGGGCCGCAGTGATGGAGCTGTCCGCGGCGGACGTGGCCTTGCAGAATGCGCGCCATCGAGAGGACGGCCGCTATGGTTCGACAGGCTCACCATGAGCGGAGCGGAGTGAGCAGCGCGGGGCGGACGGCGGAGGTGGGGCCAGGGGCCGCTCGTAGTGAGCTAGTCGAACTATGAGCGGGGGGCGATGCGCCACACCGGACGTGCCACCCCCGCCACCCCAGATTGCTTCGTCGTTCCTTCGTCTCTCCTCGCAAAGACGGGGGGTGCTCCTGGCGTCGCTACTCACAACGACAGTACGGCGGGGGGTGGATTCTTTGCTGTGCCTGCCTGCGGTAGGCAGGCACAGGATGACAAAGGGGGCGCGGCAGCGTGGTTCGACAGGCTCACCATGAGCGGAGCGGAGTGAGCAGCGCGGGGCGGACGGCGGAGGTGGGGCCAGGGGCCGCTCGTAGTGAGCTAGTCGAACTATGGCGGGGGGCGATGCGCCACACCGGACGTGCCACACCCTAGATTGCTTCGTCGTTCCTTCGGCGACGGGGGGTGCTCCTGGCGTCGCTACTCACAACGGGTGGATTCTTTGCTGTGCCTGCCTGCGGTAGGCAGGCACAGGATGACAAAGGGGGCGCGGCAGCGTGGTTCGACAGGCTCACCATGAGCGGAGCGGAGTGAGCAGCGCGGTCGTCTGTCGTTCGGCGACAGGCTCACCATGATTGGTCAGGCATGCGCTCGCTTTGACAACCCCATGCTACAATAGAGGCCTCCCAAGAAGCAGCGCGGTCGTCTGTCGTTGCGGCAGCCTGGCATGCGCTCTATTTGACAACCCCATGCTACAATAGAGGCCTCCAAAGAAGCCTCAGGGAGAAACCTTCAAGGCCCTAGTCAACTAGCCCGCAAGCTCTGTTATGACCACTGATAGAAGACAAGCGCTACGTTCTCGGGTTCAAGCTCTGCCGGAGCTGCCTGGCGTCTACATGATGCGGGACGGCAAGGGCAACTTGCTGTACGTTGGGAAAGCCAGCAAGCTCCGAGACCGTGTGCGCTCGTATTTTGCGAGCCCGAGTAGCCTCAGCCCTAAGACGCGCAAGCTGGTGGCCAGTATTGCCGAGCTTGAGTACATCGTTGCCGACTCCGAGGCGGAGGCGCTGCTGCTGGAAAGCAACCTCATCAAGAAGCACAAGCCCCGCTTCAACGTCCGTCTGCGGGACGATAAGACCTACCCCTATCTTAAAGTCACCGTGCAGGAGGACTGGCCGCAGGTGCTCATCACGCGCCGGGTGGAGCAAGACGGCGCGCGCTATTTTGGCCCCTATACCAACTCCGGCTCCGTCCGCCAGACCATGGCCCTGGTGAAGAAGCTGTTCCCTTATCGCTCCTGCAATAAGCTCATCACGGGGACGGACGACCGGCCGTGTCTGGACTTCCATATTCATCGCTGCCTGGGCCCGTGCATCGGAGCAGTCAACAAAGATGAGTATGCCGCGGTCATCCAGCAGGTTTTGCTGTTCCTCGATGGCAAGCAAGAGCAGGTGGTGAAGGAGCTGCGTAAGAAGATGATGGAGGCCGTGGACACGCTGGAGTATGAGCGTGCGGCCTTTATCCGCGACCAGATCCGCTCCGTTGAGCGGGTGGTGGAGCGCCAGAAGATGGTCTCCATTCACCGCCGCAACCTAGATGCCGTTGCTTTTGCTCAAGATGTGGGCCAATGCTGCGTGCAGGTCTTCCAGATAAGAGACGGCAAGCTCTTTGGCCGGGAGCACTTTGTGCTGGAGGGCACCCAGGATGAGGCGCCCAACGCCATCATGACCTCTTTCCTCACGCAGTACTACACCTCGGTGCCGAGCATTCCGCCCACCATCCTGCTACAGCATCCTGTGGTGGATGCCGATGCGCTGGTCGGCTGGCTGAAAGCACAGCGCAACGGACGCCTGGAGCTCCAGGTCCCCCGCCAAGGCGAGAAGAAACAGCTGATAGCCCTGGTTGAGGAGAATGCCCGCCAGACGTTGCAGCAGCTCCACGTGCGCTGGCTGGCAGACACCGGCAAGACCGCTGCCGCCCTTACCGAGCTCCAGGACTTGCTCGACTTGCCAAAGCTGCCGCGCCGCATGGAGTGCTACGACATTTCCACCATCTCCGGCACCTCCGCGGTGGGGAGTATGGTGGTCTTTGAAGACGGGCGGCCCAAGGCCAGCTCCTACCGGCGCTTCCGCATCAAGACTATCGCCGGATCCGACGACTACAGCATGATGCAGGAGGTGCTCCGCCGCCGCTTTAAGCGGGCAAAAGAGGACTTAAAGACCTATTTTCAAGACGACGGAGGCGATGACGAAGATGAGGGAGACGGCCTGGAGCCGGGCGCACCCACCAGCGCCAAAGAGCAGTGGAGCCACTTGCCCGACCTCGTGATCATCGACGGAGGCCGGGGGCACCTGAACGCGGCCACGGAGGTCATGCGAGAGCTGGAGGCGCACGTCATCCCCATCTGCTCACTGGCCAAGCAACAGGAGGAAGTGTTCCTGCCCCACGTCTCCGAATCGGTGCTGCCGCCCAAAGGCTCACAAGGGCTCTACCTGCTGCAGCGCATTCGAGACGAGGCCCATCGCTTCGCCATCACCTATCACCGGCAGGTGCGCAGCAAAGCGGCAGTGGAGTCTGAGCTGGACAGCATCGTAGGCATCGGCCCCAAGCGGAAGCGCGCGCTGCTGCGGCACTTTGGATCACTGGCCGCTATTAAAGCTGCTACCCTGGAAGAAGTAGCCGCGGTGCCCAGCATGACAAAGACGCTGGCTGAAAGAGCCAAGGCCGCTCTCTAGGAAACTTTTGCTGTGAGCAGAACCGAGGATAAGCATTAACATGGGTTTCTTTTATACGAACGAAGACGGGAAGCCACCCCAGCGTCCTAAAAGCTGGAAACGTTTCCTACCTGGTCCCATCCGCAACTTCATAGAAGCGCCGCCGGAGACGTTGGTGGTCATCAAGGTGGTGTTCACCCTTATGGCCCCTATTGTTGGCCTGTTGCTTGGCTTTGTGCTAGTGATTGTCCTGCTGGTAGTGCTGGCCAATGCCTGCGCCAACGGCTGATTGCGCTGAAGCATTCTTTCGCACAAAAGAACAGCCAGGGAGTTAGCTCCCTGGCTGTTTAGCTATCCGGTTGTTTGCTAGTTTTGTAGCATCTGGTAGAGCTTGCCCTCGGTCTTGATAGAAGGGGCTACTATCATCTCCGTCTCATGCATCTCTCTGATGTTCTCCGCTCCGCACATCCCCATCCCAATCCGCAGCGCACCCACAAGGTTCTCGGTGCCATCGGTGCGGGACGTGGGGCCAAACAGGAGCCGCTCAAGGGTAGTGTTCACACCAAGCTTGATGCGAGTGCCCCGAGGCAGCGAAGCGTGCGGTGTAGCCATGCCCCACTCCGTGCCGCGGCCGGGGGCTTCCTCAACCCGGACGAAGCTGGAACCGAGCATCACCGCGTCTGCGCCGGCAGCAAAGGCTTTGCACAGGTCGCCGCCGGTACGGATGCCCCCATCGGAGACGATGGGCACGTAGCGGCCGGTGGACTTCTGAAAGGCATCGCGGGCGGCGGCGCAGTCGATGGTCGCCGTAATCTGAGGAACGCCAATGCCCAGCACTTCTCGGGACGTGCAGGCAGCGCCGGGGCCAACGCCCACCAGCACTGCATCAATGCCGGTCTCCATCAGCTCCAGGGTAGCTTGGTAGCCCACCGTGTTGCCCACGATGACCGGGACGTCCACCATCCTCATGAGTTCGTCAAAACGGAGGCCTTGGATGCTCTTGGAGTGATGTCTGGCGGTAGTGACCGTAGACTGCACCACAATAGCATCGGCTCCTGCCTCAACAGCCATAGGCGCGAGTCGCTTGGTGCTGGCGGGGGTCATGGATACTGCACAGAACGCGCCGGCGTCCTTAACCTCTTTGATGCGTTGCTGCACCAAATGGTCTTTCATGGGCTCCGCGTAGAATTTTTGGAGGAGGGCAGTGACTTGATCGTCGGGAGCTTCTGAAATTTCCTTAAGGACAGAATCGGGGTCCTCATACCGCGATTGGACCCCTTCTAAGTTCATGACTGCTAGTCCGCCGTGGCGGTGCAGCGCAGCCGCAAACGTAGGACCCACTACTGCGTCCATAGCCGACGCGATAATGGGAATATCCCACACGTGATCTCTAATGGTGAGCTTTGTGTCTACTAGATCGGGATTGATTGTGACATCGCCGGGCACCAAGGCAACTTCATCAAAGCCGTAGGCCCGGCGTAGCGGTTTGTACTCGGATTCGAACATATCCCGCGCCCTCCTTTTACCAGCACCGATAAACAAATAGCCCCTGTTCTTGGATAGACTACGGGTCTGAACTTACGTAACTACGTAACGGGGGAACACTATCCGAACAGGGGACTAAGAACTTATTAGCCAAACTATAGCAAGAATTCGCCCTTAGCGTCAAGTACCGCAGCTCTTTACCGCACCCCTCTTCCTTAATCCTACGTGCTGCATTATACAATATATGGGAAATTATACAACTATTTTGCTACATCTTGTGGTAGAGCGGGCGGCCTGTGCAAGCGCTGCGCTGTCTTGACACCACTGGACGCCTTCTCTACGATTGCCCCAGCCGAGCGTAGAGATCCGCTCGATGAGGAGGTGGGATCATGAAGTTTGTTTTGTACAACGACTACCGACCCGGTCTGCTGAAGGGCGAGGGTGTGGTCGATATCAGCGATGCAGTCAGCGAGGTGATTGGCCGCAACGGCCAGGAGACCATGGAGGGTATCATCACCCACTACGACGCGCTTATGCCGGCGTTAGAGCAGGCGTTGCGCACCGGCACGGAGACCCCGTTGAGCGGCGTGCAGCTGCATGCTCCGCTGCCAAGGCCAGGCAAGATTGTAGCGATGGGTGTTAACTATCTGGAGTTCACGAAGGCGAAGCCGGATCCTATCTGGTTCTTCCTCAAGTCTTCCGAGGCGGTGCTGGACCCAGGCGGGACCTGTGTGCTCCCGGCCCAAGAGTTCCGCGTCTGCCACCATGAGGCGGAACTGGTGGCCGTCATTGGCAAAGAGGGGAAGGACATCCCCAAAGACCAGGCCATGGATCACGTCTTTGGTTACACCTGCGGCGTAGACGTCTCCGCTCGGGGCACGTGGGGAATGAACCCCTTTGTGGGCAAGTCTTATGACACCTTTGCGCCCATGGGCCCCTGCCTGGTCACCAAGGATGAGGTGCCGGACCCCCACAACATTCGCGTGCGCTTCTGGGTGGACGGCCAGCCTCGCCACGACTACGGCACGGACGATATGGCCTACCAGATTCCCGAGTGCGTGGAGTTTGCGAGCTCGATCATGAAGATGCGTCCAGGCGATGCCATCTTCCTGGGCACCAACCACCAGGGCATTGGCCCGCTGCAGGACGGCGAGACCGCAGAGATGGAGATCGAGCAGATAGGACGGTTCTCCTTTAACGTGCGGGACCCGCTCAAACGCACCTGGCCCAAAGCTGTCGATACAGAGATGGCGGCGATGGTAAAGGCTCGATTTGAGTCGCGGATGGAGAAATAGCGAGAGGGAACCTCTGAACAACCTGCGTCATTCCGTCTCTCGCGGGAATCCAGGGGGTCTCCCCAAGCCAACGGCCAGGGACCCGGCTCCTTCACCCCCATCCTAACCTTCCCCCATGAGGGTTGTGGGTGCGCGTAGTGAAGGTGGGGCTCATGGTTCGACTCGCTCACCATGAGCGTAGGCGAGGTGCCGGAGGGGCGTTGCCACCCCCTACCCCTCCTCCCGATCTCCCACATCCTAACCTTCCCCCATCAAGGGGGAAGGGACTTGGGCAGAGGTTTCATAGGGGGCTACCTCACAGCGCCATAGCGAGTTGCCCTTTGGGGCTTTCCATCACGATCGGCGGCGACTTAATGCGCCACTTATCCTGAAAGTAGGCCACCCTTGCGGTGATGCGCTCCTGAAATTCCTGAGGCGCGTAGGCGTAGGTGCCGGGGTAGAGCATGCGGTAGGAGGCCAGTAGGTCCGGGAACATCTCCTCCAGCCAAGGCGTGAACCACTCCTTGGTGCCGGGCCGCAGGTGGAGCACGACTGGGTTCACCCACTGGCCGCCGTGCTCCGCGACCGCCCGGATTACGCCCTCAATGCTCTCGTCTGAATCGCTGAGGCCGGGCATGACGGGAGCGAGCATCACGCCAGCGGGCACGCCGGCCTCCACCAGCCTGCCCATCACTTCTATGCGCTTCATAGGGTGCGGCGTACCGGGCTCCGCCGTCTTCCACACCGTCTCATCCAACGTGCCGACGCTAAAGTTCACCCGCACCGGGGCAACCTGAGCTAGGTCGGCCAGGTAATCGCGGTCGCGCAGGATGAGCGTGGACTTGGTGAGAATAGCCAGCGGGTTGCTGAAGTCCCGCAGCGCCCGCAAGATGCCCCGAGTGATCTTGTACTTTGCTTCCAGCGGCTGCCAGGGGTCGACGGATGCGCCCAGCAGCACCAACTCTCGCTTCCAGCTTGGCCGCTGCAGCTCTTTGCGCAGGACGGACTCAGCGTCCATTTTCACCACCACCCGGTTGTTGAAGTCATCGCCGGTGTTGTAGCCATAATAGGAATGGGTGTTGCGGGCAAAGCAGTAGACGCAGGAGTGCTGGCACCCGCGGTACGGATTGATGGTCCAGCGAAAGTTAAAAATCTCGTTCTGCACCTGATTCAGGACAGACTTGGGTCGAATCTCCTCCACCAAAGCAGTAGCCATCTCTCCTCCTTATTAAAACGTTTGTTCTGATAGCATACGCCTCTGAAAGATGCAGAGCAAGCGCGCTCGAGGGAAGTGGCTCCTCGCCGAAGGCGGGCAAACTCAGAGTGCTATGGGAGGGCGGTTGTTGTGTGCGACGTGACCGCATGATAGACTCGCGCTCAAGGAAGCGTTCTGAGAGAGCAGCACCGGCAAGTGACAAAGCGATGCGGGTAGCCCTAGTCCACGACTGGCTCAACCAGTACGGGGGAGCCGAACGAGTGCTGGAAGTGCTCCACGATCTGTTTCCCGACGCCCCAATCTACACCAGCTTCTACGCACCGGAGACACTTCCGGATTTCTATCGCTCCTGGGACATCCGCACCTCCTTCTTGCAGCGCGTCCCGCTGGCGCGCCGGCACCACCAGCCCTTCCTCCCCTTCTATCCCTTTGCTTTTCAATCCTTTGACCTCTCTAGCTACGACCTAGTCATCAGCAACAGCAGCGGGTTTTGTCACGGCGTGCCCACAAAGCCGCAGACCTGCAATATCAACTACTGCTTAACGCCGCCGCGCTTCCTCTGGGATTTGGACAGCTACCTGGCCCGGGAGGAGATGAACCCGCCGGCGCGGCTCCTAGCCTCGGCGGTGGTACGGCCGTTGCGGTGGTGGGACCAGCGTTCGGTGCGGCAGGTCGACCACTTTGTCGCCATCTCCCAAGCGGTGCGGGAGCGCATTGCGCGGCACTACGGCAGGGAGGCAGCGGTCATCTACCCGCCCGTGCACACCAGCGACTTCCAGCCGGCAGCAAACACAGGCGACTTCTATCTTGTGGCGTCGCGTCTCATTCCGTACAAGCGTATAGACCTTGCGGTCCGGGCCTTCACTCAGCTGGGCCTGCCGCTGCTGGTGGTGGGAGAAGGCCGCGATCGGGCTGCACTGCAGGCGCAAGCGGGACCAACGGTGCAGTTTGAGGGATGGGTCTCCCAGGAACGTTTGCGTGAGCTTATGGCAACGTGCAAGGCTTTCATCTTCCCGGGAGCGGAGGATTTTGGCATTGCGCCCATGGAAGCACAGGCATCGGGCAGGCCGGTCATTGCCTACGCTGCAGGGGGCGCGCTGGATACGGTTGAGGAGGGCGTTACCGGCGTCTTCTTCCACGAAGCAACACCGGCGTCGCTGGCCGAGGCCGTCCAGAGAGCCGAGCAGCAGCAATGGGACAGCGCCGCAATACACCTAGCCGCACAGCAGTTTGATGTGGGGCGCTTCCGCGAGACCTTTATGGCGTACGTGCACCAGCGGCTCCAAGAACACCAGGCAAGCGGCACGCGCGCCCGCAGCAAGCTAGGCGCGGCGGAGGGCAGGTAACGAGTGGTCAGAAACAAAGGGTCTCGGGTGGCCGGCTACGGCAGGGGGCGCGTTACATCCCGTTCGGCCGGGCAGCCGCCGCCGCGCAAGCCCACGAGCTTTGCCTGGGCGGAGCTATTCGCCTGGCTTGCCACAACTATGGTGGCGGGAGCGCTGCTCGCGCTGCTGGCTGCGCACAACCTCGTGATGGCGCTGCCCGTTCTCGTGGGCTACGCCCTCTGCTGCTGGGTTATCTGGCAGATAGCTAGGAGACGTAAAGGGGAGCCTGACTAGGCCCCCTTTATTGCATACGTTGTGTGCCTGATTACAGGATTGGGAGATACCGCTTCAGCTCGTAGTCAGTGACCTGGCTGCGATAACTCTCCCACTCAATGCCCTTGTTGCGCAGAAAGCTCTCGAAGACGTGGTCGCCCAAGGTCTCCCGCACCAGGGAGCTCTCTTTCATGTTGGCAAGCGCCACTTCCAAGCTGGTTGGCAGGACGCCAATACCCATTTCCGCCCGCTCCTGCGGAGTCATGTGCGCTAAGTTGGTCACGACCGGCGCCGGCGGGCTGAGCTTACGACGAACGCCGTCTAGGCCGGCAGCCAGGATGACGGAGAACGCTAGATAGGGGTTACAGGCGGGGTCTGGCGCACGATATTCCACACGAGCCGAATCCGCCTTCTCCACCTTGTACTCCGGCACGCGGACGAGGTCTGAACGGTTCTTCAAGGCCCAGGAGAGGTAGACCGGCGCCTCAAAGCCGGGCACCAGCCTTTTGTAGGAGTTAACCCACTGGTTCGTGACAGCCGTAATGGCCGGCGCATGCTCCAGCAATCCGGCGATGAACTGGCGTCCTATAGGTGACAGGTTGTCCTCTAAGTCTTTGGAGGAGAAAACGTTCTCGCCCTTGGAGAAGAGGGAGAGGTAGAGATGCAAGCCGCTGCCGTTTAGTCCAGCGAGGGGTTTGGGCATAAAGGACGCGTAGACGTTATGGCGGAGCGCAACTTCTTTCACCACCAACCGGTAGGTCATGATGTTATCGGCCATAGTGAGGGCGTCGGTGTAGCGAAGGTCTATCTCATGCTGGCTGTAGGCTGCCTCATGGTGGCTGAACTCCACGCCAATGCCCATCTCTTCCAGCTCGAGCACCGTCTCGCGGCGCAGGTCGCTGGCAACGTCCAGGGGGGTTAGGTCAAAATACCCGCCATGATCGAGGGGCACCGGTGTGCCTTCCCCGCTCTGGAAGTAGAAGTGTTCGATTTCCGGGCCCACGTAGTAGGTGAAGCCCATCTCACGCGCCAGATCCAGATTGCGGCGGAGCACGTAGCGGGGATCGCCTATGAAAGGTTTGCCGTCCGGAGTGTAGATATCGCAGAACATGCGGGCCACAGCGTTCTGTTCCCGCGGTCGCCACGGCAGGAGGACAAAGGTGCTCGGGTCCGGCACTGCTACCATGTCTTGTTCGACATCCCGAGCGAATCCCTCAATGGAGGCTCCATCAAAGGTCATGCCCTCGGTCAGCGCCTTTTCCAACTCCTCAACGGTAATAGCAAAGCTCTTGAGGGAGCCCAGGATATCCGTAAACCAAAGTCTAATGAACTTTACGTCCATCTCCTTGGCGCGTCGTCTTACAAAGTCCCGGTCTTCTCCAGGCATAGTCCTCAACCTCTCCTAAGTAGTGGCGCCGGTGTGTGCGGCCTTTTGGGGTATGCAGCAGAGCTAGACACGGAAGCCCCGACGGGGGTCGGGGCTTCCGCGCTAACGCTGTCGCCGTTAAGCGTCGAAGTACAGGGCAAACTCGTACGGATGCGGGCGGAGGCGGACGGGGTCCACTTCACGCTCCCGCTTGTAGCTCAGCCAAGTGTCGATCACGTCACTGGTGAAGACATCGCCCTTTAGGAGGAACTCGTTGTCGGCCTCTAGTGCGTTCAGCGCGGCCTCCAGGCTACCGGGCACCTGCGGAATGTTTTTGGCTTCCTCGCCCTCTAGCTCGTAGATGTCCATCTCCATAGGCTCACCGGGGTGGATCTTGTTCTCGATACCGTCCAGGCCGGCCATAAGGCATGCAGCAAAGGTCAAGTACGGGTTGCTAGTGCAATCCGGGCAGCGGAACTCAAGCCGCTTGGCTTTGGGACTGTCAAAGTACATGGGGATACGAACCGCAGCGCTGCGGTTCCGGGCGGAGAATGCCAGGTTCACAGGCGCTTCATAGCCCGGCACCAAACGCCGATAGGAGTTGGTGCCGGGCGCAGCAAAGGCCAGGATGGCAGGCGCATGCTTCAGCAGTCCGCCAATGTACCACAATGCCATCTCGCTCAGGTTTGCATAGCCGCCGGTTTCGAAGAACAGGGGAGTATCGCCCGTCCAAAGGCTCTGGTGGACGTGCATGCCCGTCCCGTTATCCTGGAAGAGGGGTTTGGGCATGAATGTGACGGTCTTGCCATGGGCATGGGCCACGTTCTTCAGGATGTACTTCAGGAGCATCACCTGGTCCGCCATCTTGGTGAGGCTATCGAACCGCATATCGATCTCACCCTGACCGCCGGTGGCGACCTCGTGGTGGTGAGCCTCCACATGGATACCCGCATCCATCATCTTGAGGGACGCTTCTGAGCGAATGTCCTGCAGGGTATCCGTTGGTGAGACGGGGAAGTAGCCTTCTTTGTAGCGCGGCTTGTAGCCCAGGTTGGGTCCGTCTGCGCTACCACTGTTCCACTGGCCCTCGGCAGAATCTATGAAGTAGTAGCCGCTATTGCTGGTCTGGTCAAAGCGGATGTTGTCAAAGATGAAGAACTCCAGTTCAGGGCCCCAGTAGCTTTTTTCCGCAATCCCGGTGGTCTTCAGATACGCCTCGGCCTTCTGGGCGATGTTCCTGGGGTCACGGGAGTAGCTCCCTCCTGTCATCGGGTCCTTGATGGTACAGATAAGACTGATGGTCGGGATATTCGTTGCAGTGTCCATAAAGGCAGTGGTTGGGTCGGGACTGAGCAGCATATCGCTTTCATGGATGTGCTGGAACCCGCGGATGCTGGACCCATCAAAGCCGACGCCTTTTTCAAAGGCATCAACGTCCAGCTCGGTGACGGGAATAGAGAGATGCTGCCACGTGCCGGGCAGGTCAATAAACTTGAGGTCGGCAATACGGATGCCTTCACCCTGACAATAGTCAATAACCTCTTGCGGGGAAGTGAATTTTAATGGTCCGGTTTCAGACATGATCCTATTCTCCTCTCTATCTGCTCGTACTCGTGATTTCGGCTAACGCCTGGTACCTAGAGGAACCCCTCTTACTCGTATTCTATTTTCTAAACACGCTGTTACTGAAGTGTTTCACTGTTGTTACGGTTGTGTTACAACTCTAGCCCTCGAAGGAGCTAGGGCGGAAGCGGTAACCAACGTTGCGGACCGTCTCAATAAATAAGTGATCTTTGTCTTCTATCTTGCTCCGCAGCCTCCGGATGTGCACATCCACGGTTCGTGCGCCGCCGTAGTAGTCGTAACCCCACACGCGGTTCAGTAAGACCTCCCGGGTGAAGACCTTGTCCGCATTGGAGGCCAAGAAGCGCAGCAGCTCGTATTCCTTGTAGGTCAGCTCTACCGAAGCCCCGGCTACGTAGACCTCGTAGCGCAGCGTATCCAGCATTAGGTCGCCACACTGAATGATGTCCTCTGACTCTCTGGGCAGCTTCCCGGCGCGACGCATGGTCTGCTGGATGCGGGCGGAGAGCTCGCTCATCCGGACGGGGTAGAGCTGAAAGTCATCGAAGCCTAGGGCGAGCTCCTGGCGGTTCAACTGATCTTCCAACACCAGCGCAATTGCCGGGATCCGAGAGCTGCCGCTGCACGCCTCTAGGAGCTCTCTTATGCCGGCGACGCTGAACATGGGGACCACAAGGTTGACTAAGACGAGGTCTGGGGGGTCCTCTTCAAGTGCAGAAATGGCGGTGAGCAACTCATCTTTGAGCACCGTTGCGTGCTCCTGTCGCGCAAGCTCTTGAGCAAGCCGGCGATGCTCATCCGCATCCGGGGCAAGGAGAAGAATATTGACCACTAGCTACATTTGTCCTGCAAAACTATGGATAAGTATACGGTATTCTCTGGCCGGCTCAGGAAGGGATGCTGATATTGCTGTGGTCGCCAATGACCAGCTTGTACGCGGGAGGCTTGAGCGCAGAGGGACGAATCTGGACATGCCGTCCGATAAGGCTTTCCTCCACACGCTGGCCCTGCGTCTCGATAGTAGTGGAGTCCAAGATAATGCTGCGCTCGATCTCGCTGTTGCGGATGACGCAATCATGGTCGATAGAGGTGAAGGGGCCTATGTAGCTGTTCTCCACCAGGGTGTCCCGGCCAATGAGCGCAGGGCCGCGTATTACGGAATGCGTTATCCGTGCGCCTTGCTCCACCAGCACCTTGCCGTTGAGTGTTGAGTCCTCATCCACCGTGCCATTATTGCAAGGCTCCAACAACTCCAACACCCAGCGGCTGGCCTCCAGCATATCATCCATCTTGCCGGTGTCCGTCCAGTGGCCGGTGAGATGCCGGGCGGCGACACTGTAGTCGTGGTCGATGAGGTACTGAATGGCGTCGGTTATCTCTAACTCGCCGCGTTGGGAGGGCTCTATGCTGTTCGCCGCCTCAAAGACGTGGTGGTCGAACATGTACACGCCGATGACCGCCAGGTTGGACCAGGGCTCTTTGGGCTTCTCGACCAGCCGCACCACTTTGTCCCCCTCCATCTCCACAATGCCGAAGTCCTGGGGGTTGGGCACTTCTTTCAGCAGGATGAGGGAGTTTACCTCGCCCTTGCGGAACTCCTGCACAAAGGGAGCGATACCGTCCCGCACCAAGTTATCGCCCAGGAACATCACGAAGGGATCTTCACCTATGTAGGGCTCTGCGATGCGGACGGCGTGGGAGAGTCCCAGCGGCTCTGCTTGGGGGATATAGCTTACGGATGCGCCGAACTGGCTGCCATCCCCCACTGCCGCTTTAATCTGGTATCCCGTCTCCGGCGCGATGACTATACCGATGTCCGTCACCCCTGCTTCCACCAGGTCTTCCAGCACGTAGAAGAGCACAGGCTTATTGGCGATGGGCACTAGCTGCTTTGCGCCCGTGTAGGTGAGGGGACGCAGGCGAGTGCCTCTGCCGCCGCTAAGGACAAGACCTTTCATACTGCTCCATAGGGGGGAGATTCAGCCCGCGCTGTACTTTGTGATAACGGTAACAAGTATAGACACGCTACGCAGGCACACGCAAGGAGCCGTAGAACGATGGCGCCGCTCTTCTCCGTAATCTAGATGGACGGTGCTATAGGCTTCGGCTAAAGGTCAAATTGCGCCGCGTTCCTCAATTTGCTGATTCACAATGCGACGCAGTTCAAAAGGTTGAGCTATTCCACTAAACGGTGTCTGCTCCCCGCCTGTAGCCAGAACAATCACCTTGCCGTAGCCGACGATTCGAGCAATGCTGCCTTGCTCTACTTCTATGCCTTCTACTCCGTCTAATTGGGTCTCCAACGAAATAGTGCGAAGAAATCCAGTCTTGCCGATAACCCGCGTATCTGTCACCCCTATCTCCGTAGTCAGATAATTACTCAGAGCGCCAATCAACACCAACACACCAATGAAAATGATGAGGGATATCTGCGGCACTCCTAAGCCGAGTGAGAGTATGAGTATCGGGCCAGCGAATACAAACCAGTGCAAGCGGGTTCTATAAACCAGCCGCTCGCCTGGCATCAGCTGTTCTTCGATATAACTCATCCTGCTCCTTCACCCCCATCCTAACCTTCCCCCATCGAGGGGGAAGGGACTTGTGCAGAGCTTCCTTAGGTGCTGAAGTCGGGGTAGCCGTGCTCCTTGATGGCTTCCAGGTAGACGCGGTCGGCGTCACGGGGCTCTACGCCGGTCACTTTCATCGCGAACCCCGGCAGCATGAAGGGGTGCGCGCCCAGCCGGTAGAGGGTACCGATATCCCGGGCAACGAGCGCGTCTTGCTCTTCGGCGGTCAGATCGTAGCTCTGCACGTAGGCCGCTGGATCTTCTAGGAAACGGTTAAGCGAGGAGTCATCTTCGGTGCGGGTGACTTCCCAGATCACTTTGTCCATGCCGTAGCGGCTCATTGGACGCCCTCCTGGTAGAAGTCCCAGGTGAGGAAGGGCGCAGGATTGGTGCCCGAACACGAGATGAGGTCCGCCTGAGAGGCTGCCTTACCCTGGGCTATGCCGGTTAGCATCACAAAGTTCAGGAAACCGGGGGTGAAGTTGCCCGCTTGGGCCATGCGCTCAAAGGTGGCAAGGCGCATTAGGCCTTCTGTATCGCCTGCGCCAATGGCCTCAACGCTGGCCGCATCGAAGTCGGGGTCGGGAGAGCGACCGCGGCCCTTGGGGCCGCCAATCTCCACCGCCAGGTGACCGCTGGCCAGCACGCCTACTCGCATATCGCCGGGCCACTCGTCGATGATGGCGCGGAGGGCCTCGCCCACCTGGAAGCAGCGCATGGCAGGCGGCATGGGATGGGACATGACGTTGGTCAGGAGGGGCACGATGGGCAGGTCCTGGCTGGGGCTTATATAGTGGTAGGGCATGGTGATGGCGTGGTCTATGTTCAGCTCGTCGGAGAAGGCGAAGTCTACGCCGTGATCGAAGCCGCCGCGAACGATGCCCTTGGCGAAGTCCTGGTTAATGCTGACCATGGGCAGCGGCGGCATACCCATATCCTGCTCCCACTTAGGAGGCCCCTGGGTGTGAGGCGCCTTTCCTATCATGAAGGCGGGCATGTTGTGCATGAAGAGCTGGTTCAGGTGGTCGTTGCCCACGCAGAGGAGGACGTCTGGGCGAGCGGCGGTCATCTTCTGCCGCATCTGCTCAAAGCCCTCCCGGATGGTAGCGATGGCGGGGTCTTCCTCGCCGGGGTTGGCAAAGCGCCGCGGGTAGTTGGGATTGTGGGTTACGCCAATAATTTCAACGAGCTTTAGCCATCACGACCTCCTGGGGACTTCAGACTTATCAAGCTCCACCTGCGAACGGATACCGCATCCTAAAATGCGGCCACTGCTGTGTCAAGCTGGCGGCCGGCTAGCGCAGCCAGCGGGGGGCCCACCAGTTCCAGCGGCCCAGCAGGTGCATGGTGGCCGGCACCAGAAGCGCCCGCACCACCGTGGCGTCCAGGAAGATGGCCACCGCGACGCCTACGCCCAGGGCCTTGATGATAATGATGTCTGCTAGAGCAAAGGACGCGGTGACGATGACGATGATCAAGGCGGCGCTGGTGATGATGTGGCCGGTCTCCGCCAGACCCTCCGCCACGGCGCGGGTGTTATCGCCCAGACGCTGGTAGCTCTCCTGGATGCGGCTGAGCATGAATACCTCGTAGTCCATGCTCAGACCGAAGAGCACGCAGAACATGACGATGGGCGTGGTAGCGTCCACGTACCCTTCCGGCGTAAACCGCAGCAGCCCGCTCAAGTGCCCGTCTTGGAAGATGAGCACCAGCGCACCGTAGCTGGCGGTGATGCTCAGGATATCCATGAAGATAGCCTTCACCGGCAGAACAACGGAGCGGAACTGCAGGAAGAGGGCAAAGGCCGTCGCCAGCATGATGAACGCCAGGGCGCGCGGGAAGGTTGAGTAGAGGTCGTCTACCACATCGTTCAGCTCCGCGGCTGCGCCGCCCACGTACACTTCCAGGTCTGCGCCCGGCGCAACCCGCCGCACCTGGTGCAGCAGACTCTTTGCCTCAGCGGTGGCAGGGCCGAACTGGGTGATGACGGTGACTAAGGCCACCCTGCCCTGGGCCAGCAGCTCCAGCGTGCGCCGGAAGGCGGGGTCGGTGATCTCCTCCGGTTGCTCATAGAGGAGCTGGTACTGGCCCTTGGTGATGGTGGGGTCCAGTGTGACGATGCTTTCGACACGAACGACGCCGGGCAGTTGCTCTAAAGCGTGCGTGTAGTCGTAGAGCGCTCCGATGCGCTCCGGCGACAAGATGTTCTCCGGAGCGGCGACGACTGCGATCATAGGCGCAATCTCACCGTGGCCGAACTCCGAGCGCAGCATATCGAACCCCTGCCGCGACTCCACGTACGGAGGCAACATGGTGACATCGGGCGCACCCAGGCGCACGTGCAGGAAGGGCAGCCCCAGCAGGAGCAGCAACGGCATGAGCACGCCGAGCACCAGAAGCGGGCGGCGCTCCACCATCTGCGCTACGCCTTTCCACAGGCCGGGAGCGCTGGAGGTCTGCGGGCGCACCGCAAGGCGGTCTACACGCCGGCCCACTACTGCAAGCAAAGCAGGCAACAAGGTGAGGTTGGCCGCAACGCCCACAACGGCCACCAGCGCTCCTCCGATGCCGATGGAGCGGAGGAGCATGTAATCGAAGCTTAGGAGGGCCAGCAGCCCGACGCACACGGTGAGACCGGAGACGAGCACCGCCCGGCCGGCCGTCGCGATGGTGCGTGCGCAGGCCTCCTCCGGGTCGCCACGGTCCAGCTCCTCCCGGTAACGGCTGACTATAAACAGCGCATAGTCGATGCTGATGCCCAATCCCAACATAGTGGTGATGTTCTGGACGAAGATAGAGAGCTCTGTGACGTGGCCGATGAAGAAGAGGCTGGCGAGGCTTACAAGGACCGCGGTACCGCCCACCAGCACCGGCAGCGCCGCAGCCACCACCGACCGGAACACGATAACGAGCGCGAGGAGCGCAAGGGGAAAGGAGATAAGCTCCGCCCGCTGCAGGTCGCGGTGGCTTACCAGCTCCATGTCTGCATAGGCCGCCGGGCCGCCCGTCACCCACACCTGCAGCCAGGTGGAAGGGAGCAACTCCTTCAGCAGCGGCACCAGCCGTTGAGCCTCCGGCACCGAGGCGTTCAGCCCGATGACCACGTACGTCGTGTGTCCGTCCCGGGAGATGAAGCGGTCGTTGCCGGTAGTGGCGTAGGAGATGGCCTTCTCCGCCAGCGGGTGGTCCATCACCGGTTGGATGACCCGCGCCAGCTCCTCCTGATAGGCATCGTCCCGCACCAAGTGGTCGGCGCTGGATATGACGAGGGTCAGCGAGCTGGGGCTGGCTCCTAGCTCCTCCTGGAGCAGGCGCAGGCCCCTGCCTCCTTCGCTATCGGGGTTGCTGAACCCGCCGGGCTGGAGGATACCGCCCGTTTGGGGCGCGAAAAGAAGGCCCCAAAGCAGCAGGATCCCCCATAGGAGCAGGAATCGCCAGCGGTGACGATAGGTCAGACGGCCTAGGGCATACAAGATATCAGAAGTATAGTTGGCTTGGACTTCATCGCCAAGAGGCTGCGGCGGTATACCGTTGCCGCGGGCAACTCCCAGACCTTGCTGGGCTTTAGGAGCAGCGCTTTGACGAGGCGAAAGACGGAATCTAGGGCAGTCTCCCCAAGCCAGCAGCTAGGGTCCCGGCCCCTTCACCCCCATCCTAACCTTCCCCCATCAAGGGGGAAGGGACTTATACGGAATCTAGGGCAGTCTCCCCAAGCCAGCAGCTAGGGTCCCGGCCCTTTCACCCCCATCCTAACCTTCCCCCGTCAAGGGGGGAAGGGACTTGTGCAGAGGTTCCCTAGGTTGCTTGCGGGATCCAAGCTGCTGCAGACGATCTTTGGACTGTAGGCCCACAAGGCGCCCGCCCGGCTGTTAAGCGCCTTGATAGATGCTGAAGTAAGCGCCTTGAGGATCGGTGAGGGCGGCGAATCGGGCGCCGTCCGGGATGTCGGTGGCCGGTACCACTACGCCCCCGCCCAGGGACTGGACCTTGGCGACGGTCTCATCGACGTTGACTACGGCGAAGTAGACCGTCCAACAGGGCGGGACCGGCCCCATATCGGGAGTGATTTGCATTACACCGCCAACATCGGTGTCGCCGACTTTAATCATGGTGTATTCCATGTCGCCTGAGCCCTGACTCCGCTCGATGCCCAAAAGGCCGTTGTAGAAGCCGATGGCCGCATCGGAGTCAGAAGTCATGAGGTCGTTCCAGGTCATGGCGCCGGGGTCGTGCTTGATGCGGCAACCGATGTGCTGCTTGGGTTGCCAGACGGCAAAGACCGCGCCCTGGGGGTCTTGGAGCATCACCATGCGCCCCGCCTCAAAGACATCCATGGGGCCGAAGAGGACGCTGCCGCCAAGCTGAGGGGCCTTTTCGGCCATAGCGTCAACGTCTTCGGCGGTAAAGTAGGTGGTCCAATGGGGCGGGATACCCTGACCCGCCTCCTCTTCACTCATTTGGTAGATGGCGGCGGCTTCTAGTCCGTTCAGCCGCTGCATGTGGTAGGTCCAGGTGTCGGTCATGGGCTGAGGGTCGTCTACCCAACCGAAGATAGCGCCGTAGAAGGCAAGCGCGCCAGCTTCGTCGTTGGTGTCGAGTTCGGCCCAAGAGGGTGCGCCCTGGAGGTGTGCGGTGACTTCAGGCATGGCGTTAGTTAGTCCTCCTAATCCGTTTTTGATGCTATTGGGCTATGTGTGCTGGCGTGCCCTAGGGAACCTCTGAAAACCTACGTCATTCCGTCTCTCTCGGGAATCCAGGGGGGCTCCCCAAGCCAACAGCCAGGGATCCGGCTCCTTCGCCCCCATCCTAACCTTCCCCCATCAAGGGGGAAGGGACTTGTGCAGAGGTTCCGAGGGCAGAGTAGCCATAGTTTACTGGGGGAAACTGGCAATTAACAACCGGGAATAGACTGCAATCTCTTGAGCAATATGGGTTCGCAACGACTAGGCTCGGCGTAATCATTTTCTACTAGTTAGATACCGGATGAGGTTACGGGGAATAGAGCCGTCTGGTTAGGTCACGGGTAGCGTAGGAAGAGAGACGGCCTAGGAGCATACAAGGTGTCGGAATGGTGATCGGCGTTGTTAGGAGTGACCGACTCTAGAGTAGCACGCGCCGCGGGGTGCGCAACGAGCCGTCAATAGGTCACGGATTCGGTTGCTGCGGCGCGCCGGCGGTGGCCTGCTGCTCCGCAAAGATCCGCTTGCGGGTCCAGGGGCCCCAGACCAGGTAGGGGATGTAGACCAGGAGCCGGGACAGCATCCCAAAAGAGAGCGCCCAGGCGACGCCATACTGACCAAGCCCCACGATAACCGGTATTGGCAGCAACCACCCAAAGATAGACCAGTCCAAGGCAGCGCCGGAAAGCACCGCGGCCAGGGGAATCTCCACGAACCACATGGTTGCCAGCACGGTGACCATGGGCATGAAGGTATCGCCGGCAATCTGGAAGGTCTGCTGAAAGACCTGTATAGGGCCCTGGAAGAGAAAGCCAACCACCAAGATACGGAGCCACACTGCGCCCACGGACAACAGCTCCGGTTCCTGGCTGAAGATGGAGAGGAAGAACTCGGGGAACGCGAAGAGCACCGCGCCCAGGACAATGCGCAGCACAGAAACATACCCTACGGCCCACACCAGGGTCTCCTTGGCCCGCTGCGGCTTGCCCGCTCCGATGCTCTGGCCTGCGATTGCGCCCGCCGCGTTGCCGAGGCCCTGGCTGCCCAGGTTAACGATAGTCTCCACCCGGCGGGTGAGGGCAAAGGCTGCCAGCGCGTAGTCGCCGAAGGTAGCGACGATGCCGATGATGAATAGCTGCGCCAGCGAACGCTCCGCCATAGTGACCGAGGCGGGGATGCCCAGCTTGATGAGCCGCCACATAAGGGGCAGGTCCCAAGCGTAGCCCCGCAAAGTGAAGGGCAGCCGGGAAGAGCCGGTGAAGAGACCGTAGCTGTTGATGCCAAACCCCGCAAGGTTCGAGAGGGCGTTGACGATAGCCAGGCCCACCAGCCCAAAGGCGGGCAACCCAAGCCAGCCGAACATGAAGATAGGAATGCCAATCCAATCGATGACGCGGCCTACTATGGAGCTCTTCATAGGGGTCAAGGTATCACCGGCGGCCTGGAGCGTTGCGCCCGTCATCTGCCGCATGCCCTGTGCGGCCGATGCTACGAACAGCACCTGCATGTAGGCTACGCCCGTCGCGATGAGCGCATCGCTAGCGCCCAATAGCCCCAAGAGGAACTCGGTGAAGATAACTCCGGGCACGATAGTGATGAACGCGATGATGATGTTTAGGGTGAAGCCCTGATGCACCACATGGTTAGCCAGCGCTACGTCTCCCGCGCCGATAGATCGGGCGACCATGGCCCGGATGCTGAGGTCCATGCCCTGACGACCCAAACGCAGGAACTGGATATAGTTCTGGGCAATGCCGATGCTCGCAATACCGGTTATGCCCACGCCGCGACCCGCCCAGAAGAGGTCCACCAGGCGGTCAAAGGAGTTGAGGCTGCCATCAACTACCTGGGGCCAGCCCAAGTGGAGGAGGTTACGGGGAATAGAGCCGCTGGTTAGGTCACGGGTGGCGTAGGAGGAGAGACGGCGGCCGCGCGGTGCGGCGTGATCAGTAGGAAACTCGTGGGCGTCGGGTACTGCCGCCGGCGCATCCGTCCGCACCTCTTGGTTGCGGGTCGGCCGTTGCTGATCTTGGTCAGGGTCGGGCATAACGCTTTCGTGGAGATCTAATGGGTTTCTGCGGGGGGAGTGTGGGGGGTGGGGATGCTCCACATTGGGCGTGCCGGCCCCGCCGCCCCAGATTGCTTCGTCGTTCCTTCGTCTCTCCTCGCAACGACAGGGCGAGACGAGATAGTGATGAGCGCGATTAAGAGTGTGGGTGGGGATGGTTCGACGGGCTCACCATGAGCGGGGGGAGTGAGTGTGGGTGGGGATGGATTGAAGTGAGGAGGTGGGGATGGATTGAAGGGGAGCAACACGCCTTATTCCTGGTGCGCTTCCCGTGCCGCGGTGAAGCTCAGCTTACGGAGATCGCCCTGGAAGATGGAGTAGCCCGTTGCGACACTCAGCAGGAACCCTCCCAGGGCCAGCATCGCTATCGGCGCGCTCAGCGCGCTGGCAATGCCGCCCGCGAGCAGCGCTCCAATAGGCGAGAGGGTGCCCCGGGTCAGCTGCGCTACGCTGAAGACGCGCCCTCGCAGCTCTTCCTTTGCCAGAAGCTGAATGAGCGTCTGCCGCATGGCCTGGAACATGGCTTGAGACGCCCCCAGAAATAACAGCGCGACCAGCGCAGTCATGAAGTTGGAGGTAAACCCAAAGAAGAGCAACGAGCCGCCATAAGCAAAGAGGCTGCCCATCATCACCAAACCCATACGCTGAACGTTCCCCAGTGCCACCAAGAGGAGCGCGCCCAGTAGCGCGCCGGCGCCGGCAGCGGCGGTCAGTACTCCCAAGCCTTCCGGCCCGACACCGTAGATCTCCAGGGCAAAAATGGGTAGGAGGTATTGATACGGTTGGCCCACCATAGCGGGCCCAACGGCCAAGAGCACTATGGCCAGCAACAGCGGATTACTGCGGAGATAGCCGAAGGTCTCGCTCATATTCTGCATCATGGTGTGTGAACGGCTGGCCGGCTGGAAGTTCTTGGGTAAGTGGATCATCGCGGTAACCACAACGGCAAAGAGGTAGAGCGCGCTCCGAAGATAGAACACGGCAACAACGCCCATCCAGGGGTCACCGACTGCGGTCATGATCGTGCCCGCGAGGATGGGGCCGCCGATGCGCATGGTGTACTGGCCAACCTCGTTGATAGCCACGGCGTTAAGGATCGTTCCCCTGGGCACAAGACTAGAGAGCAGGGCCTGCCGTGCGGGCATCCGCATGATCTCAGCCGTCCCGTTTAGGAAAGCGAAGGCTAAGACCATCCATACCGCAATTATTCCGGTCTGTACCAGCACCGCAAAGATAAACGCCATGAGACAGGCGGACAACTGCGCACCTTGGATCACCAGGACCTTGCTGAAGCGGTCGGAGAGCACGCCGGCGGGAAGCGCCAACATGAAGGCGGGCAGGCTTCTCAACGCACCATACAGGCCAAGTACGAAGGGGTCGTGGGTCATCTCCCAGATCAGCCAACCGCGCGCCACCTGCTCCATCCACTGGCCTTCCGACTGGACGATTTGACCCAGCCAAAGCATGCGGAAATTGTGGTAGCCCAGCGCAGCGAGCGCGCCGTGACGCTCAGGCGGTGCGTCGGTAAGGGTAGGGGCCGCGTCTGCTGTCTGGTCGCTAGGATTGGGGGATGGCGGAGTTGTAGTCATTGCAACGCCACTAAAGCTGCCGCACCTTCGCCACTTTTGCCAGCGCCAACGCAGAAAAGAAGAGGCAGGAGCATCCGAGCGCCGTGGTTGCTGCAGGTGCGCCAAAGAGGCTGGCGGTGCTGCCCGCAAAAAGCGTGCCAAGGGGCGTGAGCCCCTGGTCCAGCATGTAGATGCTCATCACCCGGCCGCGCACCTCGTCCGTAATGTTGAGGTGGAGCAGGGTATTGTTCATCGCCATGTAGGTCATCTGGCAACCGCCTACCAGCGCAAGCAAGAACAGAGAGAGGGGCATCCAGCTAGAGCGGGAGAAGAGGATCATCGCCACACCTAGGAGTGTCGCGCTGATCAGCAGCAAACGGCCTTTGTGCTGATAGCCGCTAATGGAGGCAACCATGAGCGTGCCGACAAGAGCGCCAAACCCCATGAAGGAGACCAGCAACCCGTAGCCCTTGGGTCCGGCGAGCAGCACGTCTCGTGCAAAGACCGGCATAAGGCTCTGTAGCGGGAAAGCGAACATCATAGGGATAAGGGCAAGGACGATAAGCCACAACACTACGCTGTTAGCGTGGATGTACTTGAACCCCTCTATCAGCGACCGTACCGGGCTGAGCTTGTTCGGTTGGGGCGGCAAATTGGGCACGTTGATCATGGCGGTGAGGGTGAGGATGAAGATGTAGAGACCGGCTTGGACGCCGAAGGCTCCGGCAGAACCCACCGAAGCCAGCAGCAAGCCCGCGACGGAAGGGCCAACTATGCGCATGGAGTTGAACCCTGCGGACTGCAGCGCCACAGCGTTAGCCAGCTCCTCCCGTGGGACAAAGCTGGGAATGAGGGTCTGCCGCACCGGCATGGTGAACACCCAGCCAACGCCGCTAAGGAGGGTAAACGCAAAGAGGTGCCACACTTCGACCCAGTTGAACACCACCAGCACCGTCATGATTATGGCTAAGGCCATGACCCAGAACTGGCTTATCATCATAAGCAGCTTGCGGTCCATGCGGTCGGCAGCAACACCAGCCCAGGGGCCGAGGAGCAGAAAGGGGACGGCCCGCATGCCGTTGATCGCGCCCAGCATGAAGGCCGAGCCCGTCATCTCATAGGCGAGCCAGCCCAGGGCTATCTGCTGCATCCACTGCCCACCGCTGGTGAAGAGCACGGTGAACCAGAGAAGACGATAGTCCCGGTAGCGGAGGGACGAGAAGGTCGAAAGCCGGAACCCTCGCCTGGGGGGCGGCGCCGATACTTCAGCGTCTAAGACGGCAGCGGGCGGTCTGGTCACAGGGTGATCAGCGGCGTAGTTTCTGAGAGTACGAACAACAGGCCTGTCACCACGGGGACAACGGCAATCTGGTTTTCCAGCTCTTTCATGAGTTCGCCATAATGTTCACGGTAGTGCTGAAGCCGCTTCTGCCAACGGGCCCGCATGCCCTGAAGCTTCTCTATCTTCTGATCGATGAGGCCCTCCTGCGCTTTGATCACGCGGATGGCCTCCTTGGTGCGCTCAAGGCGTGCGACCGCATCTGGCTCATGCTCGAACTGCGCCCGTAGCTCACCCAGCACCGTTTCAGCGTCGACCATCTCCTTGATCTCGGCCAGGGAGAAGCCCAGCAACTGCTTGAGCTGAAGAATGTGCTCAATACGCTGAACATCGTCGTCGGAATAGAGACGGAAACCGCCCTCCATACGGGTAGGCGGATCTAGCAAGCCCTTTTCTTCGTAGTAGCGTAGCGTACGCTGTGTCAGGCTGGTGCGTTCAGACACCTCGCCAATGCGCCAATAGGATTTTTTCACAGCAAAACCCCCCGTGCGGAGACTACGAAGATGGCCTCAGTCTAATCTACCCTTCCGCTTACGTCAAGGTTAATAAAGGGATGAGAGAGAGTGAGGTATGGTGCCGCTGCTAAGGAACCTCTGAACAACCTGCGTCATTCCGTCTCTCGCGGGAACCCAGGGGGTCTCCCCAAGCCAACAGCCAGGGACGAGGCCCTTCACCCCCATCCTAACCTTCCCCCATCCGAGGGGGAAGGGACTTGCGCAGAGGTTCGCTAAGCGAGCAGGAATCAACGACAGCGGTTGCGCTTCTTCGGTCGCTGCGCTCCCTCATGATGACGGCAGGCGGTGGTTGCCTCTCAGCCCTATCGCGGCTATCATCAGGCCGAACCCACCCCGCAGTAATTCGCATGCAAAGGACCCCGAGATGAAGGCAGAGATCCTCTCCATAGGCACTGAAATCCTCTTTGGACAAATTGTGGACACCAACTCCGCGTGGATAGCCACCCACCTGCCGGCGTTGGGCATTGACCTCAACTTCATTTCGACCGTCGGAGATAACAGGACACGCGTCGTGGAGACGTTCCGGCGCGCTTGGGACCGTTCAGACCTCATTATCGCCACCGGCGGGCTGGGTCCCACGGAGGACGACCTCACGCGAGAGGCCATCGCAGAATTCCTGGACGAGCCGCTGACCCTCGACCCCACGCTGGAGGAGGCGCTGCGGGAGCGATCGCGGCGGCGCGGCACCCAGTTCCTGGAACGCACCGTGAAACAGGCGGGGCTCATCCCCTCGGCCAAGGCGCTGCCCAACGCACGGGGAAGCGCACCCGGCTGGTGGGTGGAGAGGGACGGCCGCATCATCGTGTGCATGCCGGGCGTGCGCACCGAGATGTTCCTGATGTGGGAAGAGCAAGTGGAGCCGCGCCTGCTGGAGCGGTCGGACGGGACCATGATCCTCTCGGAGCTCATCAAGACCAACGGCATTGGCGAACCCATGGTGGACGAGATGCTGGGGGATCTGCTCCACTCAGACAACCCCTCCATAGGGGTGTACGCCAAGCTGGACGGCGTCCACGTGCGGCTTTCCGCTAAAGCGTCCACTCAGGACGAGGCGCGCCGTTTGCTAGACGGCCTCGGTCCCAAGGTGCGAGACGTACTGGGCAAGGCGATCTGGGGCGTGGACGACGAGACGCCCGCCAAGGCCGTGGGCGACCTCTTAGCGGAGCGGGGCCTCTCTCTGGCCACTATGGAGTCCTGCACCGGCGGCCTGATGGCCAGCTCCATCACAGACATCCCCGGCAGCTCCAGCTATTTCAAGGGCGGGATTGTTTCCTATACCAATCAGGTCAAGACGGAGTCCGGCGTGGACCCGAAGATCATCGAGGAGTACGGGTCGGTGTCGCCTGAGACGGCAGGGGCGATGGCGCAGGCGGTGCGGGAGCGCCTCCACGCGGACGTAGGTGTGGGCATCACCGGTGTGGCCGGCCCCGAGCCTATGGAGGATAAGCCGCCGGGCACGGTGTTCATTGGCCTTGCCACGCCCGAGGGCCAGAAGGTGACCAGCAGCGGCATCTACCTGCCCTACCGGCCGGACATCAAGGAGCGGGCAGTGGCAAATGCGCTCCTCTTCACCTGGCGCAGCCTGATGGGGATTGAGTAGAGACCACTACTATCGGTCGCCCTGATGCTGGATGTGCAATGAATTACGTATGTATACTATGCATGTAGTTATGTCACTACATTGACAGAACCAAAAGTTTCAATACAATTCAGCTATCTCAATTAGATATGGTCATCGTGGCTCTGTAAAGAGAGCGAGGTGAACGAGATGACTTTGAAACTAACTAAGCGCGAAGCCTTGGCGGGGCAGACGCCAAAGACTTTGCATAAGCTGCAGGAGCTGGCTGAAAAGCAGCTCATGTATCTAGAAAAGATTCGAGGTACATACACGGAGAAATATCCCCGGCAATGGATAGCTGTTGTAGATTCTACCGTTATGGGGCCGACCAAGGGCCCGGAAGAGTTACTGCAACTTCTAAGCGAGCAGGGTATTGACGTTAGTAAGGTTACTTTTGGATACCTGGACCCTGATTACCAAAAGGCATTACTCTTGTGATTACGGGTTTATTCATACCTAGGGGCACTACGCTCCAAGGAATTGCGCCCTGGCCGATGGTCAGGGCGTATGTTTATATTCCTCGTCTGAATGCAGGAGGCATGGTTTTCTTTTTGATAGACACCGGTGCCGACAACACGTGCATTCATGCTACCGACTCTCTGAGCCTGAGTATAGATCCCACAAAGCTGACAAACATCACAGACATGGGAGGAGTTGGCGGTACTGCCAAATATGGTCGAGACGTTGCTGGCCTAACGTTTCTGGATACCAATGGCAAAACCGTCTTAGAAGTGCTGGAGTTGCATATAGGGGTACTCGGACAATCACCCGCCTTCATTGCTGGGTAGAGACATTCTTTCCCGATACCAACTGATCATGGACATCAAAGCCTCAACGCTTGCCCTTCTGTAACTAGGAGACTCTATTTATCGGTCGCCCTAATAGAAATACGCTAGAAGCCGGTATCTCCGCGTCTTAGGACGCATCCTCACTAGGCGCTTAAGCAGTTAACACGGGCAGTCTCAGGACTGCCCTTAATTTTTTCCTGTAACCCCCTTATAGCCTGTAGGGAATTATTACGGTCAAGTACAGGCTCCGGGAGCAATGACATCGCAAAATGCAACTGGCCCTGCTTTCAGTGCAGGGCCAGGAGGCAAGGAACAAAACGGTGCGTTACGGAGAAACAAACCCTGCTTGTGGGGGATGAAATGTGCTTAGCGTCTTGAGAAGACGCGCTATGAACAGTTGCCGCTGCTGGACTGCATCCTTGCGCTTCATCAACTGCTTTATCTCTTTCCACATTGGTGCAACTTCAGGATGCTTCTTGAGAAATACTGCCTCGAAGTCCTCTATCTCAAAACCAAGCACGTCACCATTGACTGGATCGATACGCAGCCAAACTTCACCGTCTAGATCAACTGAGGTTGCAGCCTTATTGACATTGCAAGATACCCGAAGGATGTCCCCGCCCGAATCATATGCCGACTTAGCCACGGCAGGATTGAATGACTCAAGCTTAGGAACAGGAATACCGAACGTAGTCAGCCCTTCTCGTCCTGAGGCCATATTGGTACCTCGCCTTCCTTCGGCCCAAGTACATGGAATGCAGTTACTACATATCCGATGCGTTGCCTTCTCCAATTGTGGCGAAATTCTACCACAACGCGGATATAGCCCCGCTGAAACGGTTCCGGAAGATCATTGCTTAATCGGTAGTACACCTCTCTACTGAGATAGAAAGTAAATCCGGAACCTGAGCGCTTAACAGTAAAAGTTAGCGATAACCCCCCTTGACACAATAGAATGTGCGTTCTACTATTAGAACGGTTGTACTTAGAACGTACATTCTAGAGGTGAGGGGAATGCGCATCATACCGTTAGCCGCAGATTCATTAGGGGTCCGTTCCATGGCCACGCTGGTGGAAGCCGGCGGCTGCCGGATCGTCATCGATCCGGGGGTCACGTTAGCGGACAATCGCTTCGGCCTGCCGCCCTCTAAAGCGGAGCGGGAGGCGCTGGAGGAGGCCACGGACCGGATTGTGGGCGCGCTGTGTCAGGCCGACGCGGTGGTGCTGACCCACTACCATGACGACCACGTCAACCTACTCTCCTACGTCCTTTCGTCTACGGCGCTCTACCTGAAGCGCCCCGTAACACCCTCAGAGAACCGCTGCGCACAGGACCTCTTCCCCGCTTGCAGCGCACCGGCCGCCCGTTCACGCTGGCGGACAAGAACACCGTGGGCATGCGGGACGTCTCGTTGAGCTTTTCGGGGCCGCTGCCCCACGGCAAGCCCGGCGCTAAAGCCGGCGCGGTGATGGCCGTGGCGGTGCGCTCCAAGGAGGGCTGCTTTGTCCACGGGTCGGACGTGCAAGGGCCACTTGCGCCGGCAGCGCAGGCGTGGCTGCTGCAGCAGCGTCCGGACTATCTCTACCTGAGCGGAGCGCCCACCTACCGGCTCTATACCTCCGTGCCACAGACCGCGGACGCGTTCACGGTGCACGACCTACGAGCCGCGAAGGCCAACCTGAACATGCTCATGAAGTACACCGGGTGCCAGGTGATCATCGACCACTACTCCTCCCGCGACCGCAATTTCCGCCGGCAGTATGCGGATCTGCTGGCCAAGGAGCAGGTGACCACCGCCGCCGGCTTCCTGGGACTCCCCGACCGCTTCCTGGAAGCGCGACGTCAAGACGGCAACAGCCTTGAGGTGGAGACCCTGGTCCCCAGAGACCCCAAGGCCCTCCTGGCCTCGTCCCGCGACGACGGCCTGCCACCCAGCCCCGTCACCGCCGCCCCCGGGCGCGCGGCGACCGTTCAGGAACGAAAAGCAGCGCTGGCCGGAACCCCGGCCCAGTAAGCAGCCAGCGCCTCACAACCCGAAAGGAGCAGATCATGGCATACGGCCGGACGTACATTCCACGGAGCGCCACGCTCACGCAGCCATCCTTCAACAACCTCCGCGGCCAGAAGGTAGACCGTCGCACCGTCTCGGAGGCCGCGGCCGCCGCGAGCTTCCTCTTCTTCATCGCCATGCTGGTGGCTGCGATGAGCTTCCTCATAGTGGTCGGCCCGCCCATCTGGGGCAGGCTCTCGTAAGGCCCGGGCGGAGCAATGGAGAACGTAATGAAAGCGCTACCCCTTGGCATCCACAACAGCAGCTATCAATCAGCCGCGCTCCAGGTAACCCTTGGGCAGACGCGGCTTGTCTTTAACCCCGGCCTAACCTGCACCGCGCAGGGCCGGGACGCCGTCTTGCGCAAGGAGGCGGAAGAGCGCCTTGCCGCGTCCGTGCGGCGCGCGCATGCTGTACTCATCACCGACTACCAGCACGTAGACCTCGGCCTGCTGCCCCAGCTACCCAGTGAAACGCCCCTCTACATCAAGACGCCCGAAACGCTCCAGGACTGGAGCGCCTTCCAGGAACACATCCTACCCTTGGGCGCAACGGGGCGGCGGCTCGTGATGGCGGAGGGCGCCCGGTTGCAGCTGGGGGAGGCAGAGGTGATGAGCGCGCCGCTACAGTGCGGCAGCCTCAAGGACGGCTCGCAGCGCCATTTGGCCGTTACCGTACGCGGTGAGGGGCGCACGCTGGCCTACGTATCGGGCTTAAGAAGCCCGTTGACCGCAGCGGCGAGAAACCACCTCATTGCCCAGCGGCCGGACATGCTCTACCTGGGCAGCAACGTCGATGTGTGGTCTGCAGCGCAGATGGTGGGGCTTGCTCGCGACCTGCTGGTGCTGGTCGCGACGACGGGTGCGCGCATCGTTGTGGAGGGGGTTCCTCTCTGGAACGATCTCTGTGCCAAGCTGCTGCAAGGGCCGCTATCGGCAGGACGGATAACCACCGGCGCGGCCTTCCTGGGGCAAGCGCTGCCTGTTCCGGCAAGGCCCGTAGCCGCCTAGCACGTTACCCTCCTGAACACGCAAAGAGCCGCCGTGTAATGCAGCGGCTCTTTGCGTATCGCGGCTAAGCCGTGGCAGAATCAACCCCATGCCGCAAGACCAGTCACCTAAGGAATGGGTAGAAGCGCAGCTGTGGGCGCTGGGGCCGGTGCAAGCCCGCGCGATGCTGGGCATGCGGGTTTTCCTGAGCAGCGGACGCATGTTTGCTGCGTTGGGAGAGGGCGAAGTGCTGCTCAAGCTGCCGCCTGAGGTGCGCGAGCACCTGCTGGCGCGCGGCGTGGCGATGACCATGCCTACGGGTGCTGGCATCGCGTTTGGTGACTGGGTCGCCGTTGCGCTTACACAGGAGCAGTCGCTCCTCGCTGAAGCCATCGCGCAGAGCTATGGCTACTCGGTCGCACCAGTGCCCAAAACGCCCGAATTGAGAGAGGAGCGGCGCTTTAGGAAACGCCAGTACTAGCAACTCCCTCCGCCGCTCGCAGAGCACGCGTCCCGTCAATTAGTACCATGCGTGTCTGTGGCGTTATAATGAATGCTAGTTTCTCCCCGCTGCGCTTTTTGCCCCTGTGGAGGTTCAAGACCGAGGTCTGCTTATGCACCGGTATCGCTACACAACTTGGGACGGCAGCCAGAGCGTTGACCTGGACGCCGACGACATCATGTCGGCGCTCTCCGACGATCTGCTGGACCGCGGTGACCTGCGCCAAGCGCTGCGACGCCTGATGCAGCAGGGCATGCGGGGCCAGAACCTCATGGGCATGCAAGACCTCATCCGACAGCTGCAGCAGCGGCGCCAACAGCAAATGGATAACTACAACCTCGGCGCCTCTGTCGACGAGCTACAAAAAGCCCTAGACGAGATCCTCAAGCTTGAGCGAGAGGGCATTGAGCGGCGGCTAGAAGACGCTCGCCAGCGTTCTGGCCCGCGCAACGATGCTCAGGACTCCTCCCAGAGCGACCAGCCAGGCCAACAAGGCGAGGAAGGGCAGGACGGACAAGAAGGCGCTGAGGGGCAAGACGGCCAGCAAGATCAGAACGGCCAACCTTCCAAACAATCGCAAGGCAGGCGCGGCAAGCAGGGCGCCCAGGGCGGCCAACAGAGCGGTTCGGGGCAGCCTAGCTCCAGTCAACCGGGGCAGTCCGGCAGCCCAGACCTCGATCCGGAAGAGGCGGCGCGGCTGCTGGAGTTCATGGAAAAGATGGCCCAGGAGAAACGAGACTTTCTCAGCCAGCTTCCGGAAGGTATGGGCGGCGCGATGCAGCAACTCCAGGAGTACGACTTCTGGGACAACGACGCCAAGCAAAAGTATGACGAGTTGATGGACCGCCTAAAGCAGCAGATGGCCCAGAACCTGTTTCAGAATATGACGCAGGGGATGCAGCAGATGGGGCAGGAGCAGATGCAGGGCCTACGGGAGATGCTGCAAGACCTGAACCAGATGCTGCGAGACTCGCAGCAGGGCCGCGATCCCAACTTCCAGCAGTTTATGGACAAGTGGGGGCAGAACTTTGGCCCCAATCCACCCCAGTCACTCGAAGAGCTGATGGAGCAACTCCAAAACCGCATGCAACAGATGGAATCGCTCATGGAGTCCCTCAATGCGGAGCAACGGGAGCAGCTCCAAGATATGATGCAATCCATGATGGGAGAGATGGGCCTAGAGGGAGAGCTCTCCGAGCTGGCTTCCCACCTTGGCCAGATGTTCCCCCAGGAGCGGGCGCAAAGCTACCCCTTCCGCGGCGATGACCCCCTGACTATGCAGGAAGCCATGCGCATGATGGAGGAGATGGCCAAGCTAGAGGAGATGGAGAGCAGCCTCAAGGGCGTCCGCGGCCCCGACGAGATTCCGGACGCGGACGTTGAGCAGCTGCGGGAGTTGCTGGGCGACGATGCCGCGCAACAGCTGGAGAACCTGCGAGAGCTGGCCCACAAGCTGGAAGAAGCCGGCTACGTGCAGCGTACGGGCAACCGCCTGGAACTGACCCCCAGGGGCATCCGCAAGCTAGGGCAGAAGGCCCTACGTGATGTGTTCGACAAGCTGAAGCAGGACAGACTCGGCAACCACGCCTTGCCGCGCCACGGACAGCAAGGCGAGCGTGACGAGGGGACGAAACTCTACGAGTTTGGTGACCCCTTCCTCATCGACCTGGAGAGGACGGTGAGGAACGCCATCGAGCGCCAGGGTCCTGGCGTGCCGGTGAACATCGAGCCCAAGGACTTCGAGATCTACCGCACGGAGCACATGAGCCAGTGCTCAACGGTGCTGCTCCTGGACCAGAGCCGTTCCATGGGATACACCGGCCGCTTCCTGGCCGCCAAGAAGGTAGCCCTTGCGCTCCAGAGCCTCATCAAGAGCCAGTTCCCCCAGGACAGCCTCTATGTCATCGGTTTCTCCGCCTACGCCACGGAGATCAAGCACGAAGAGCTGCCCAAAGTGACCTGGAGCTACGATTCTTCGGGCACCAACATGCAGCACGCGCTCATGCTCTCACGGCAGTTCCTGAGCCGCCACAAGGGCGGGACACGCCAGATCATCATGGTGACGGACGGCGAACCCACCGCGCACCTGGAGCATGGCTACGCTTATTTTGCTTACCCGCCTACCCACCGTACCATTGAGGAAACCCTGAAGGAGGTGCAGCGCTGCACCAAAGAGGGGATCACCATCAATACGTTTATGCTGGAACAGAGCTACTACCTCTTGGAGTTTGTGGGACAAATGGCAAAGCTCAACCACGGCCGCGTCTTTTACGCCGCGCCGGACAACCTGGGAGAGTACGTGCTGGTGGACTACCTGGGCCAGAAAAAACGCAAGAGCGCCTAATCCATGCCGGAAACCTATCGGTTCCCCGGTTACTGGTGGGGTCCTGGCGGGAACGACCTCAGCAAACCTGAGCGTTCACTGGTAGGCCTGCTTCAGCAGCACGTCCTAGACGCACAGACCGCCGCCCTCCTCTGGGCGTTGCTTCTTAGAAAAGCGTCGCTGATGATGGTGGCCGGCATGCAGCGGGGCGTCGGCAAGACCACCACACTCACCGCGCTCACCGCCTGCCTCCCAGAAGAGATCACGCCGCTCTTTCTACGCGGCCGCTACGAAGACTTCTCTTTTGAAGGGCGCATCGACCCAGCCGCCGACTACCTGCTCATCAATGAGTTTAGCGACCACATGCCGAGTTACCTCTGGGGGCAGCAGGCCGCCCGGGTGTTCCGTCTGGGCGCAGAGGGGTACGGCTTTGCCGGCACCATGCACGCCAACTCCATCGACGATGTGATAGGGCAGCTGGTGCTCCCACCCGTCGCGGTGTCAGGCGACACCCTCGCGCAAAGCCTCCGCTTAGTCGCAATGCAGCATGCGTTCCAGGACAACGGTGAGGTGAAGCGACGGGTGACCTCGCTCTCCTGGATCTACCCCACCTCCCTCGGCCCGGACGGTCTGGGCATCAAGAGCCTGGTAGCTTGGAGCCCCCGCGACGACCAGTGGACGCTCTTTTCTTCTCCCCAGACCTGGGAGCAGCTTGCCCAGTGGGCAAATACCGCCACGCCGCAGTTCAAAGAGGAGGTGGAGCGCCGCAGCCAATACCTGCAGCAACTCGCCTCAGGGCCAGAGCTGGACTACGATCAGGCTCGGGCCGCCCTCCTGCAGTTCTCCTAAGGAACCTCCGTACAACCTGCGTCATTCCGTCTCTCGCGGGAATCCAGGGGTCTCCCCAAGCCAACAGCCAGGGACTCTGCTCCTTCACCCCCATCCTAACCTTCCCCCATCAAGAGGGAAGGGACTTGTGCAGAAGTTCCCAAACCCCCAAGCCGCCGCCCCAACAGAGGCGATTTGAGCACGTGCTGACCGCGCCTTGCTCACCTCGGCATCACGCTACGGAAACAAGTCAGACACCCCGAATTCATTCGCATGTAACGTACCCTTAACACTGGGGAAATATACCGGGCTTATAGTGAAGCGGATGGGAAGAAAATAATGTGAGTTTATCGTCTTCTTAGCATCAGTTTCGTATTCTTCCTTCTTAACGCCCGGCGTCGCCCCCGCCGGGCGTTTTCATTTTAGGTGGAGCGAGGTGCTATAATTTCCACGCTCACGAGTTAAGGGGGCCGAGATGACCACAAAACCACCGCTGCTTATCCTGATTGACGGACACGCCCTGGTGCACCGCGCCTACCACGCCCTTGCCCCGGCCTCGGGCCGCAGCGGAGTTGCCATGACCACCAAGAGCGGCGAGCCGGTGGCCGCGGTCTATGGCTTCGCCAGCATGCTCATCAAGGTGCTGAACGAGTACCAGCCCACCCACGTCATCTGCACCTTCGACACCCACGCGCCCACGTTCCGGGACGAGCTGTACACCGAATACAAGGCTGGCCGCGCCGCTATGCCGGACGACCTGCGTCCCCAGTTCGACCGGGTGCGGGACCTGCTGGCCGCCTTCAACATCCCGACCTATGAGATGGACGGCTTTGAGGCGGACGATATCCTGGGCACCCTCAGCCTCCAAGCCAGCAAGCAGAACGTGGAGACTATCATCGTCACCGGCGATGCGGACACGATGCAGCTCATTGGCCCGCAGGTGCGCGTCCTCTATCCGGGCAGCCGCTCGCTGACCGAGGCCACCCTCTACGACCCGGAGAAGGTCTACGAGCGCTACGGCGTGCCTCCGGAACGCGTTCCCGACTGGAAAGGGCTGAAGGGTGATCCCTCCGACAACATCCCTGGCGTGCCTGGCGTAGGCGATAAGACGGCCACCAAGCTGCTGCAGGAATATGACACCGTTGAAAGGATCTATGAGCATCTGGACCAGGTAACGCCTCCTCGTATGAAGGAGTTGCTCCGCACTAATGAGGAGCTCGCGCGCAAGAGCAAGCACCTGGCCACTATCGTTCGGGACGTGCCCGTTACCCTGGACCTAGAGGCCTGCCACATCAAAGGGCTATCAGCGGGCCAAAGTGGTCACTATGCTCCGGGACCTGGAGTTCAATAGCCTCCTTTCCCGGTTGCCCGCTCAGAGTGAAGGGTCCGCGCCCGGCGAGCAGCTCAGCTTCCACACCGATGAAGTCGAAGTCGGCGGCGACATAGCTGCCCCATCCAGCAAAGCGGCCCCGGACGGTGTCTACACTGTGGTGGACACACCGGAGGCGCTGGACAAAGTCGTCGCGCGGCTGGCGGCGGCAGAGCGGATTGTGGTGGACGTCGAGACCACCAGCCTGCAGCCTACGGAGGCCGAACTGGTGGGCATCGCGCTCTCGCCGGGGCCGAATGAAGCCTACTATCTGCCGACGGGGCACAAACTAGGGCAGAACCTGCCGATGGAGCTGGTGCGTGAGCGGCTCGGCCCGCTCCTTTCCGACCCCAACAAGCCCAAAGTGGCGCACAACGGCAACTACGACATGATTGTGCTGGAAGAGCACGGGCTGCACGTGGAGCCGCTGGCATCAGATACCATCCTGGCCGCGTGGCTGCTGGGAGAGAAGGCCCTGGGCCTGAAAGCTCTGGCGTTCAGCAAGCTGGGCATCGAGATGACACAGATCTCAGCGCTTATCGGCACAGGAGCAAAGCAGATCACCATGGACGTGGTGCCCGTAGAACAGGCCGCGCCCTACGCAGCGGCGGACGCAGACATGACCGCGCGGCTGCGCGCCGCCTTTGAGCCAGCGCTGAAAAAAGAAGGACTGTGGGACCTCTACGCAAACGTGGAGATGCCCTTGGTGCCGGTGCTGGTGCAGATGGAGCGCTGGGGCGTCGCGCTGGACACTAGTGTGCTGGCCGCCATGTCCCGTGATTTAGGCGCAAAGATGGGTGAGCTGGAGAGCGCCATCTACAGCAGCGTGGGCCATCATTTCAACCTCAACTCCACCCAGCAGTTGGGTCAGGTGCTCTTTGATGAGCTGGGCCTTCCCCACGGACGCCGCACTAAGAGCGGCTACTCTACCGACCAAAGCGTGCTGGACGGCCTGCGGGGCGCACACCCCATCGTCGAGCACATTCTGGAGTACCGCCAGCTAACCAAGCTCAAGTCCACCTACATCGATGCGTTGCCTGCGCTGGTGAACCCCCACACCAAGCGGGTGCATACCAGCTTCAACCAGACGGGCGCTGCCACCGGCCGCGTCTCCAGCAATGATCCCAACCTGCAGAACATCCCCGTACGCACCGAGCTTGGCCGCCAGGTGCGCACTGCCTTTGTTGCGCCGGAGGGCAGCCACCTCATGTCTGCGGACTACTCACAGGTGGAGCTGCGAGTGCTGGCGCACCTTTCCCGTGACCAGGGGCTCATAGACGCTTTCATGGCGGACGAGGATATTCACAACGCCACGGCCTCCACCGTCTTTGGTGTTGCGCCTGAGCAAGTGACGTCGGACCACCGGCGCATCGCCAAGGTGGTGAACTTCGGCATTGTGTACGGACTCAGCAGCTTCGGCCTGTCGCAGGCTATCCCTGGGATGAGCCGCGCAGAAGCGGACACCTTCATCCAGACCTATTTTGACCGCTACCCCGGCATCCAGGGCTACATTAAGAAGACCCTCAAAGAGGGGCAGGAGAAGGGCTACGTGGAGACCCTGTTGGGACGCCGGCGGTACATGCCGGAACTGCTCAACGCAAACGCTCAGGTGCGCCAGGCCGCCGAGCGGGTAGCCATCAACATGCCCGTGCAGGGCACCGCCGCAGACGTTATCAAGGTGGCGATGATCAAGCTGCACAAGGTGATGCAAGACCGTGAGCTGCGCAGCAAGATGATCCTTCAGGTGCACGACGAACTCCTCTTTGAAGTGCCCGATGCAGAGCTGCAGGAGATGGAGCGCCTGGTGCCGGAGATGATGTCCACCGCGCTGGAGCTGATCGTTCCCGTCAAGGTGGAGGTGAAAGTAGGCGCGAACTGGGGCGTGCTCCGGGAAGTTGAGGAAGGGGCAGAAGAGCTGCTGGCCGTACAAGTCTGATGCCGGAGCTCCCTGAAGTCGAAACGACGGTACGGGGGCTACGTCCCCAGGTGACGGGACGACGCTTTACCGGCGTGGAGGTGGGCATCCCCCGCATGGTGCGAGCGCCATCGCCCGAAGATCTGACCGAGCAGCTGCCCGGACGAGCCGTGACCGCGCTGGGACGCCGGGGCAAGTTTATCCTCTTCCGGCTGGACCAAGGCGCGCTGGTAGTCCACCTGATGATGGGCGGCGCGCTCATGTGGGCAGACCCCGCGGACGAACAGTATGCCGGCGGCAAACCCATCCCCGTGAAGCACACCCGCCTCCGCTTCTTCCTGGACAATGAGGCGGAACTGTGGCTGGTCAACCCCAGAACCCTCGGTGGCGTGTGGCTGGTGGACGACGCAGAGCAGGTGGTAAGCCACCTGGGCCCGGAACCGCTGGACCCCGAGTTCACGGCGGAGGTATTGGGCACGCGCCTGGCCGGACGCTCCGCCCCCATCAAGCCGCTGCTTCTGAGCCAAGAGGTGGTGGCCGGCATAGGCAACATCTACGCTGACGAATCGCTGTTTATGGCGGGCATCCGCCCGGAGCGCCCGGCGGATGAGATCAGCGACGACGAGCTGGCCGAGCTGCATCGCTCCATCATCGCTGCGCTGGAGAAGGGGATCAGCATGGGCGGCACCTCCCTGGGCGACTTTTTTGATCCCTTCGGCACTGCAGGCACCCACCAGGGCAGCGTGAACGTCTTCAGGCGGAACGGCAAGCCCTGCCCGCGCTGCGGCGCAATCATAGAAAAGAAGATGTTCCGCGGCCGGGGCACCCACTACTGCCCAAGCTGCCAGACGTGAGCGGCCTGGAAAAAGTGAAGTCACATCCGAACATTGGGATCGCTATCTGGCTGGCCGTCAACCTTTCACTGTTGACAGTCCTCGCGTGTGCTGAGGCACCGGTGTCTCCCACACCGGCCACCGACACGGCCATCCTTGAACCCACGAGACAGCCTCCCCCTGCACCCACGCCTACCTTGGAAGAGAGAAGAGTCCAAACCCCAACTGACTACGGCAACAACACGCGAGTCGTCGATGGAGACATACATGTGTGGCACTTGCCTTGCCCGCCAAGGCCTCCCGCCATCTTTGTAGCCCCTATCATTCTGACCGACCTGCGTTCCGGGTCCCACCTGTACTTGAACAGGGACGGTTCTTTTAGAAGATCTCCCCTCCCCGATTACCGCACCAACGAGAGCCGAGTACGATTTGCCGAGGTGCTGAATGACAGTTCCCTGAGGGAACTCATCCTCACCCCGCCTGAATGCCCTTAGTGCCGGTACCGCCCAAGCTGCCAGACGTGAGCGGCCTGGGTAAGTGGTCTCGTTTCTTGAAATATCAGCTAAGCGCATGTTATGGTGATGACAAGTTCCCAATCCCTCAAGCCTAGCAAAGGAGCTAGCGCCGCCCTATGATGGACAACGAATACTCTGTGGACGTAGCTGAGATCATGCAGGTCATTAGGACCGCTGATGTGATGCTTGTCCGCTTCCCGCTTTTTGACAAGCGCCTGCTCCTAGACGTCCGCTGCAACGATGCCACCGGGCCTATGGTGAAGGTGGTGCCCCGCGCTAGCTCCGCAGCCGAGCGGTTCCAGCACCTGAAGCGGCTGCGGCCGGAGTTTCCCCTCCCCAAAAACATTGTGACCTTTACCTGGCCCAAGTACGTGGCTAGCCTGGGCGAGCTTGGCATATGGCAGGCTATTGTGGACCGCTGGTACGACACCGGCTACCGCGCGCAGGCACAGGAGTGTGAAGCCGCCTTCGCACAGCTGCTGGAAGAAGAGCGCAACGAGATCGTCAAAGCTGTTTCGGGAGAGGGATACGATACCCTGTGGCCCAAAACTCCGCAAAAGGCTCCTGAACAGCCGTAAAGGAACACTAAGAGCTTCCTTCCAGCCCTTCCCCTTTTCCAAGCCCCTGTCCTGCAAACCTCGCAAAAAGTCCTTCTCCTTCTCTTACCCCACCGGCCTGCAATCCTCTCCTACGCGTAAGCTGTAGCGTATGGTGGGCCAGTCGAACCATGCGAGAAGCTCACCGGGGGCAAGGACCGCCGCCCTCACCCTAGCCCTCTCCCAGGGGGAGAGGGAAGTACGCCGGCTGTTGCATCCGCGCATACTTCGACTAGCTCAGTATGAGCGGATGCTGCTGGGCGCGGAATGCGTCCTTTGCTCTAACGGGGCGTTATGTCAGGTAATAGGGGCTGCCATCGCTCCGTTACTCCCTGTAAACTTGAAGCACGCCACACGGCTGCACTCAGCTTGCGGCTATTTGCAATCAGCCCGTTCCTGGTAGTAACCTCCGCTCAATAGCTGGCACTGGGTCAGTATGTAAGAAAAACTACCGGTACTGATGACCTATTCTGGGGGAGCTTATGGATGCTGAAGATATTAGGCAAGAGAAGATCTGGCCTACCCGGTCTTACGACGATCTCTACCGCCAATCCATGGAGGACAGTGAGGGTTTCTGGGCTGAGCAAGCCCGCCGCCTCGACTGGTCCAAGCCATGGGACAAGGTGCTGGACTGGAACCCGCCCTTTGCGCGCTGGTTCGTGGGTGGAGAGCTCAATGCAAGCGTCCAGTGCGTAGACCGTCACGCCAAGTCCTGGCGCAAGAATAAGGTTGCCATCTACTGGGAGGGGGAGCCGGGCGATACCCAAGTGCTGAGTTACGCCACCCTCTATCGAGAGGTGAACCGGTATGCCTCCGTGCTCCGTAACCTGGGCGTAGAGAAGGGCGATCGCGTCGTCATTTATCTACCCATGATCCCGGAAATGGCTATCTTCATGCTGGCTTGCGCCCGTATAGGGGCAGTACATAGCGTGGTCTTTTCCGGCTTCAGTGCACAGGCGCTCACCGACCGCATAGATATGCTGCAGGCTAAGGTGGTGATCACCAGCGACGGCGGCTACCGGCGCGGGCGTGTCCTGGAGCTGAAGGAGATCGTGGACAGGGCGCTGGAAGCAACACCATCCATTGAGCATTGCATTATGGTGCAGCGCACCGGCACCGACGTCACTATGCGTGAAGGCCGCGACCTGCTGCTGAGTGACCTTCTGGCTCAGGCGGAGGAGTACACAGCCCCTGTGCCGGTGGAAGCCACGCATCCACTGTATGTGCTGTACACGTCTGGAACCACCGGAAGACCCAAAGGGATCGTGCACAGTACGGGCGGGTATATGGTCTACACCCATTCGGTATTTCAGTGGGCCTTCAACCTCCGGGACGATTCGGTGTACTGGTGCACCGCCGATGCCGGTTGGGTCACGGGCCACACGGCGATTGTCTACGCACCGCTGGCTCATGGCGCCAGCGTCGTCATGTACGAGGGAAGCCCGGACACTCCCCAGATAGACCGGTGGTGGAGCATCATAGAGAAGTATGGCGTGACCACGCTGTACACCTCTCCCACGGCTATCCGCATGTTTATGGTGCATGGGGAGCAGTGGCCTCAGAAGCACGACCTAAGCAGCTTGGAGCTTCTGGGCTCGGTGGGAGAGGCCATCAACCCAGAGGCTTGGTGGTGGTACTACCGGCACATTGGCGGCGAGCGCTGCCCTATCGTAGACACCTGGTGGCAGACGGAGACGGGCGGTTTCATGATCTCGCCCTCGCCTGGCATTGGGCCCCAGCTGCTCAAGCCAGGTTCCGCCACGCGGCCCATGCCGGGGGTAGAGCCCGAAGTGGTCGATGAGGACGGTTCGCCCACGCCTGATGGAGAACGGGGCTTCTTGGTGCTGCGGCGCCCCTGGCCGGGGATGCTCCAAACGGTGTACAACGACGAGGAGACCTTCAAGAAGACCTACTGGGAGCGCTTTCCCGGCTCCTACTACGCCGGCGACTACGCTATCCGCGATGAAGAGGGCTACTTCTGGCTGTTAGGCCGAGCAGACGAAGTGCTCAAAGTGGCGGGGCACCGTCTGGGCAGCTTGGAGCTGGAGAACATCACGGTGGAGCACCAGAGCATTGCAGAAGCGGCCGCGGTTGGCGTGCCAGACGACATTAAGGGCGAAGAGATAGTCATCTTTGCCATCCTAACCGGAGGTACCTCTCCCTCCGATGAGCTCAAAATGGAGATCATACGGCGCATCCGTGAGACGATCGGCCCGTTTGCTGCGCCAAAGGCCGTCCACTTTGTGCGCGCCCTCCCCAAGACCAGAAGCGGCAAGATAATGCGTCGCCTGCTGCGCGCCGTAGCCACCGGCCAGACCACCGGCGACGTCAGCACCCTTGAGGATGGGGCGTCTGTGGACGAGATCAAACACGCGTTGGAGGAGCTGGGCGCAGTCTGACTAACGCGTATCGCCTGCTTTAGCGTGCGCGCGGCAAATGCCGCGCGCTTTTCGTCCGCTAGGGAACCTCTGAACAACCTGCGTCATTCCGTCTCTCGCGGAAATCCAGAGGGTCTCCCCAAGCCAACAGCCAGGGACCGAGCTCTTCACCCCCATCCTAACCTTCCCCCATCAAGGGGGAAGGGACTTGTGCAGAGGTTCGCTAGCTCCAGTGGGCAAAGGGCATGGCGCAGCCGGTGCCGCCGGGAGAGCGGTAGCAGAAAACGAGATCGAGGAACTTGGCGTTGAGGTGCTGCATGGCGCCGGCGGCGATCATCCAGGTCTTGGCCTGCCCGTTCCCGCCCTGGAAGTTCTCACGAGGCAGCGCGCGGAGGTCGGCCAGGTCCTTGCCTTCGATAGCTGTCTGCAGGCGGCGGTCCATGACCTCGTCAACGACCACGTGGCTGAAGTTGCCCACGGCCAGGATGCCCACCCGTGCGTTGCTGTCCCAGGAGCGAATGCTCTGAGCCAACGCCTCCCCCATCTCTACCGAGCGGCGGGTGCTGAGGAGGTTGGGCAGATAGCTGGCGTTGATGATGAAGGGGAGGATGGGCGCAGGAGCGGGCTTACCGTCAAAGACACGGGCGTGGATAAAGCCAAAGGGCCGGCCAATACTGTCGCCCGGCGGCGTGCCTTTGCCCTGAGCCACATCAAAGCCCCGGTCTGCCATCTCCGTGACGACGTGTTCGCCCAATGCGGCAGCGCCGGGAAAGTCCACGGCCTCCATGCTATAAGCCCACAGGGTTGAAGCACCCATAGGCGTAGGATTATCCGGAATGCGCGGGGCATAGTGGACGGGATCGCCCCAATACAGGTAGGCAGCGGGCATCATGCCATCGGTGAACAGCCAGCGCTCGTCGTCCGTGATGGTAATGATGGCGTCCAATGGCTCGGAGCGCACTAGTGCGGCAATTTGCGCAATAGCTTCTTGGCAGCGGGCGTGGCGTGCAACCTGCTCGGCAGGGGTAAACCCCTGGGCCACTTCGGGCCCCACGGTCTGCAGCAACTCCTGGTAGGTGTGCATCTTGCCGTCCGTTCCCAAGAGCCGCGGACTCTGCTGGTCGTTCTGGCCCATCTGCTCCCAGAACTCCACCGGCATGTTCAATTGAGTGCTGTGGGCAACGCCCAGTCCCAGGACAATCTCCGCCATGTGACACCTCCGTCTTGAATCCAATATGAGCGCTGTAAAGCCTACAACCCGCCAGGTTTGGCCAGTGTAGTCCGCATCCGGCCTTCTCGTGCAGGGAGAAGGAGCGTACTATGGGCCAGTATCCTCGCGGCTGCACGGGCAGTCAACCAACGGTGCGGAACTACTCCACCAAGTTAAGGGTTGAGCAAATGAGCGAACATGAGTAAGATCAAGCTACCTATTCAGTAGTTCCCTGATGAGGCACCATGAGACGTACCTCGCCGACCAGCAAGTACGTTAGCCTATGAGTCTCATGAACAGGGCTAGAAGAACACAGCGAAAGGAAACCCTTATGAAAAGAGCTTGGCAGACAATTGCCATAGGCGCCTTATTAGGCGTCCTATTAGGGGCGGTTGCATGCAACTTCATAGGCGAACAGGGTCCCCCAAAGCCGGCCATAGGCTCATCTGTAGATATCCTTGGTATCTGGGGCGGAGACGAACTCACGAATTTTGAGGCGATGGTAGAGCCGTGGCAAACGGATACGCTCGCCAAGGTGAATTTCACAGGCACCCGGGACATTACCCCTACCCTCACCACGCGCGTGGAGGGTAATAATCCTCCAGACATTGCCATCACCGCAGAAGTTGGCCTCTTCCGACAGTTTGCGGCAGAAGGCAGGCTTATCCCCCTGTCCAAGTGTGGCGTTGGCGAGATGGTGACGGCGGAGTACCCGCAAGGTTTCGTTGACCTCGGAACCGTGGACGGCGAACTATACGGCTTCTTCATGAAGGCCGACACCAAGGGGACTATCTGGTACAACCCCAAACTCTTCGCGGAGAAGGGACTTACTCCCCTGACCGCCGACAGCAGCTTTGCCGACCTCATTGCGCTGTCCGACAAGGCCAAAGCGGCAGGCGTCGCACCGTGGTCCGTGGGCATTGAGAGCGGCGGCGCGAGCGGCTGGCCCGGCACGGACTGGATTCAGCAGATCCTGCTGAACGAAGCCGGAGGGGCCGTCTATGACGGCGTCATTGACGGCACAATCCCCTTCACAGACCCCAGAGTGAAGGACGCGTGGCAGAAGTTTGGCAAGATTGTCCTGACCGAGGGCTACACCTCCCAAGGCGGCGCTGAGGGTGTTAACGCCACCGGGTTCCAGGATGCCACCTTCCCGCCATTCATGAGCCCGCCTCAGGCGGCCATGACCTACCTTGGCGGCTTTGCGGGCGGCTTTATTACAGAGCAGTTCCCCAACGCCAAGCCGGTAGAAGACTACAACTTCTTCACCTTCCCCGGCGGCGGCATCACCGGCGGCGCGAGCCTTGTGTACGCATTCGACGAATCGCCGGAGACCTGCTCCCTGCTCAACTATCTGGCCAGCGCCGAAGCACAGAAGATTTGGGTAGACGAGGGCGGCTTTACTTCCGTGAACAAAATGGTCGCAACCACTGCCTACCCTGATCCTGTAGCCAAAGCTCAGGCAGAGCAGCTTACGCAAGCCAAGGTCTTCCGCTTTGACCTGGATGACGCCATTGGCGGCGCACTGCAGACGGCCTACTTTGAGGGTGTCACGCAGTACCTGGCCAGCCCCGGCGACCTAGATAAGATTCTGGCGAGCATAGAAGCCGCGCGCGAGTAGGGCAACTAGCCCGCACACGCATAAAGTGGGGAGTCTCCGGCGCCCGGTGCGTCTGGGGACTCCCCACGCTTCGTAACACACTTAACTCCTATGATTGGACGACGTTGGTGGGTACCATGGCTCTGGCTAGCGCCTACGCTGGTCTTGCTGGCTGTATTCCTGGTCTACCCCATGTTGGACACGCTGCGACGCAGCCTTATGGATGCGCGCTCTGAGACGTTCATAGGACTAGCGAACTACAGCTTCATCCTGGAGAACCCCCAACCCTTCATTGCGAACACCCATAGCGCGCTGATGAACAATATCCTGTGGCTGCTGCTGTTCCCCGCCATTACCGTGCCCCTGGGCTTGGGCGTGGCGGTGCTGGCGGGCAAAGTCCGTTATGAAGCGGCGGTTACCTCATCCGTATTCATCCCCATGGCCATCTCCTTTGTGGCCGCGTCCGTCATCTGGCGGTTCATGTACGATTTCAACACTGATATAGGCACGGTGAACGCGGTAGTCACCGCCGCAGGCGGAGAGCCCACTGCCTGGCTTCAGAACACCAACGCGCCCCAAACCTGGTTCACGGATTGGGGTCCGGAAACCCTGCCGGGGCCCATCCAGATCAACAACATCTCGCTGGTGCTGGTGGGGGTCTGGATGTGGACGGGCTTTGCGACGGTGGTGCTTGCCGCGGGCCTCAAGGGCATCTCCGCAGACGTGCTGGAGGCGGCGCGGGTGGACGGCGCAAACGAGTGGCAGACCTTCCGCTACGTTACCCTACCCATTCTGACCCCGACGATTGTGGTAGTGGCGACTACCCTGGTCATCCAGGCGCTCAAGAAGTTCGACCTAGTGTGGGTGATGACGGGCGGCCGCTTCGAGACGGATGTGGTGGCAACCCTCTTCTTCAAAGAGGCGTTTGTGCTGCAGAACTTTGGCGTGGGGGCCGCCCTTGCGGTAGTGCTCATGCTGTGGGTTGTGCCCATCATGCTGATTAGCATCAAGCGGTTTCAGTACCGGGAGGACGCGGGGTGATGGGCAAGGCGATCACCGGCGCCCTATCCCGCGTGCCGCTGCACCTGCTGGTCATCCTGGTGGCAATAGCGTGGAGCCTCCCCACCATCGCGCTGCTGACCAGCTCCTTCCGCGACCCTTCGGCTATCGCGGCGTCCGGCTGGTGGACGGCGTTCGCACACCCGGAACAGTTCACACTAGAAAACTACTCGGCGGTGATGAACCAGCGAGGCATGGCAGAGGCGCTGCGGAACAGTCTAATCATCACCATCCCTAGCACGCTGCTGGTCATCCTTGTAGCGGCCTCTGCGGCCTACGCCTTTGCCCGCATGGAGTTCCCCGGACGCACCCTGCTCTTCCTGGCAATCGTGGGGATGCTGGTGGTGCCGCTGCAGATGACCCTCATCCCGGTGCTGCGGCTGTTCACCCAGCTCACGGTGGACGTGCCGATGCCGCTGTTAGGCGGGCGTCTGTTCGGGACGAGCAGCTATCCGGCGGTATGGCTGGCGCACACGGCCTACGGCCTGCCCTTTGCGGTCTACCTGCTGCGCAACTTCTTTGGCGCGCTGCCCAAGGAGCTTTTTGAGTCGGCGTACCTTGACGGGGCCTCTGATCTGCGGGTGTTCTTCACCATCGTGCTGCCCCTATCTATGCCGGCCATCGCGGCGCTGGGCATCTTCCAGTTCCTGTGGGTATGGAACGACCTGCTCATCGCACTCATTCTATTGGGCGATCCCACCCTTGCGCCCATGACGCTGCGCATCACCAACCTGGTCAGTTCATTCGGCTCGCAGTATCAATTGCTGACCGCAGCGGCGTTTCTCTCTATGATCCTGCCCCTCGCCATTTTCTTCAGCCTGCAGCGCTACTTTGTTCAGGGCATTCTGGCGGGCGCAGTGAAAGGATAAGCGGGTATGGCTGGCGTGCGATTCGAGCATGTGGTAAAACGCTTCGGCAGTGTTCCGGCGGTGAACGACTTCACCCTGGACATCCCGGACAAGGAGTTCCTGGTGCTGGTGGGCCCCTCCGGCTGCGGCAAGTCCACCGTGCTGCGGCTGCTGGCCGGGCTGGAGGAGATCAGCGACGGTGCGATCTATATTGGCGAACGACAGGTGAACAACGTGGCGGCCAAGGACCGGGACATCGCGATGGTGTTCCAGTCCTATGCCCTCTACCCCCACATGTCGGTGTACGACAACATGGCCTTTGGGCTGACCCTGCGGGGAATGCCCAAACCAGAGATACAACGACGGGTGCAAGAGGCCGCAGAGATGTTGGGCATCCAGCAATTGCTAGCGCGCAAACCGCGGCAGCTCTCCGGCGGGCAGCGGCAACGCGTGGCGCTGGGACGGGCCATTGTGCGGGAACCTGCAGTCTTCTTGCTAGACGAGCCGCTTTCCAATTTGGACGCGCAGCTGCGCCTGCAGACCCGGGCGGAGTTGAGCAAGCTCCACCGCCGCCTTGGCACCACCTTCATCTACGTGACCCACGACCAAACCGAAGCTATGACTATGGCAACCCGCATCGTGGTAATGCGAGAGGGGATCATCCAGCAGGTGGGGACGCCTCAGGAGTTATACTCCCACCCCGCCAACATCTTTGTGGCAGGCTTCATTGGGAGTCCGTCCATGAACTTTCTTCACGCCACCGTAGAAGCGCAGGGCGAAGGGTTAGCGTTCGCAATACATTCGGAGCTTAGGCTACCTGCGCCGCCCGCCTGGACGCGGCAGCTCCAGCCCTACCAAGGCAAAGAAATAGTCTTGGGAATCCGTCCTGAGGACATTTACACTGCGCAAACTGCCCCTCCAGATGTCGCGTCCGTGGCCTGCACCGCTAAGGTTGATATTGTGGAAGCGCTGGGCAATGAGACGCTGCTCTATTTGTTGAGCGGCAACCTAAGCTTCCTCGCTCGGGTAGACCCCCGCGTAGAAGCCCGGCCCGGCGACGAGCTTTCCGTGGCGCTCAACACAAGCCGGATGCACCTGTTCGATCCGGCAACCGAGCGCCGGATAGTCGAAGAAACATGACGTGAGAAGAGACGGCGATGCAGCAAGAAGGACGTACTCGCGTCATCATTGAGCGCGTTACCCCTGAGGTAGACGGCGGACGCTTCCCTGCAAAGCGGTCACTGGGCGAGATGGTGGCGGTAGAGGCGGACATCTTCTGCGACGGCCAAGACGTGCTGAGCGCCCGGCTGCTCTACCGTCCCTCAAAAGAAGGGGAATGGGCTGATATACCCATGACCCACTTTGACAACGACCGCTGGCGGGGCGAGTTCCGCCCGACAATGCTGGAAAGCTACACCTTCACCATCGAGGCGTGGGTGGACCGCTTCCTCACCTGGCAGCGGGACCTCAAGAAGAAAGTGGACGCCAAGCTGGATGTCTCGGTAGAGCTGCTCATGGGCGCTGAGCACGTTTCGCAAGCAGCAGCCCGCGCCGGCAGCGCAGATGCCCGCAGGCTCAACGCCTGGGCGGAGACACTGAAGACGGGCGGCGACACTGCGGCAGTGCGTCGCATGGCGCTGGGTGCGCCGCTACGGGCTGCCATGAGCCGCTGCCAGGAGAGGCGCTTTGCCACCGCTCTGGGTCGCGAGCTACAGGTCACTATCGACCCAGAGCGGGCGAGCTTTAGCGCCTGGTATGAGATGTTCCCCCGTTCGACCTCTCCGGACCCCAAGCGTCCCGGCACCTTTAAGGACTGCGAAGCCAGACTGCCCTACCTGCGTGAGATGGGGTTCGACGTGCTCTATCTACCGCCCATCCATCCCATCGGCAGCACGAGCCGCAAGGGCCCCAACAACACCCTAACGGTGAAGCCCAGCGATCCGGGCAGCCCCTGGGCCATCGGCGCTGCGGAAGGCGGCCACAAGTCCGTCCACCCAGAGCTGGGCACGCTCGAAGACTTCCGTCACTTGGTGCAGGAAGCAAAGCAACAGGGCCTAGACGTGGCGCTGGACATCGCGTTCCAGTGCTCGCCAGACCATCCTTATGTGCACGAGCATCCCCAGTGGTTCCGCCACAGGCCGGACGGCGCCATTCAGTACGCAGAGAACCCGCCCAAAAAGTATGAGGACATCTTCCCCTTTGACTTTGAGAGTGAGGACTGGCGCGGCTTATGGGAAGAGCTAAAAAGCGTGTTCCTTTTCTGGATTGAGCAGGGAGTGCACATCTTCCGCGTAGATAACCCACACACCAAGTCGCTCCGCTTCTGGGAGTGGGCCATCGGGGAGATAAAAGCCCAGCACGCGGACACCATCTTCCTGGCGGAGGCGTTCACCCGTCCCAAGGTCATGCACTACCTGGCCAAGCTGGGCTACACCCATTCCTACACCTACTTCACCTGGAAGAACACCAAGGTTGAGCTTACGGAGTATTTCACGGAGCTTGCCCAGCAGAGCCTGGGCGACTTCTTCCGGCCCAACGTGTGGACGAATACGCCGGACATCCTGCACGAGTACCTGCAGCGGGGCGGCAGACCAGCGTTCGTGAGCAGAGTAGTGCTTGCTTCCACCCTCGCGCCCAACTGGGGCATGTACGGGCCTCCGTATGAATTGATGGAGCACACGCCGCGGAGCACGGAAGCGAGGAGTACCTAAACTCGGAGAAGTATCAGGTGCGGCATTGGAACCTAAGCGCACCCGCCAGCCTGAAGGGCCTCATCGCCCAGCTAAACCGCATCCGCAAGGAGCACCCCGCGCTGCGGAACCTGCGGAGCCTCCATTTTCATGAAATCGATAACGACCAACTGCTCTGTTATAGTAAAGCTGATGAGAATCGCAGCGATGTAGTGCTCGTAGTGGTAAACCTAGACTATAAGAACACTCAATCTGGTTGGGTGAACCTCACACTGGAGAGGTTGGGGCTTGCTGGAAACGTGACCTATCAAGCACACGACCTGCTAACCGGCGAGCGCTTTACGTGGAGTGGCGCTCGCAACTACGTTAAGCTCGATCCCAAAATCCTGCCCGCTCACGTGTTGCATCTTGCCCCGCTACCCCCATCTACTGGCGTTGTTGCTACGCCGTGACCACCACTGCTCCCACTGAACCCATCATTACTTCTGCAGAGGACGACGCCCTCTGGTATAAAGATGCCGTCATCTATGAGCTCCACGTGCGGTCCTTCAACGACAGTAACGGTGACGGCGTGGGCGACTTCCGGGGACTGACGGAAAAGCTGGACTACCTCCAAGGTCTGGGCGTGACCGCCATCTGGCTGCTCCCCTTCTTCCCCTCCCCCCTGAAGGACGATGGCTACGATATCTCCGACTACGTGAATGTCCACCCCATGTACGGGACGCTCAGCGACTTCACCACGTTCCTGGAGGAAGCACACCGCCGCGGCATTAGAGTGATCATTGAGCTGGTGATTAACCACACCTCAGATCAGCACCCGGCGTTCCAGCGCGCCCGCCAACCGAAGCCGAACAACCACTGGCGCGACCTCTACGTGTGGAGCAATACACCGGAGCGTTACCCGGACTGCCGCGTTATCTTCAAAGACTTTGAGACCTCCAACTGGGCATGGGATTCCGTTGCCAAGGCGTACTACTGGCACCGCTTCTACGCTCACCAGCCAGACCTCAATTTTGATAACCCTTATGTAAAGAGGGCAATCTTCCGGGCGGTGGACTTCTGGCTAGGGTTGGGCGTGGACGGGCTGCGGCTTGACGCCATCCCCTACCTCTACGAACGGGAGGGGACGGACTGCGAGAACTTGCCGGAAACCCACGCCTTCCTCAAAGAGCTGCGAAGCCATATCGACGGCAAGTTTAAGAACCGCATGCTGCTCTCCGAGGCGAACCAGTGGCCGGAGGACGTGGTGGCCTATTTTGGCGAGGGGGACGAAAGCCACATGGCCTTCCACTTCCCCCTGATGCCGCGCCTCTTCATGGCTATCAGGATGGAGGACAACTTCCCCCTCATAGACATCTTGCGACAAACACCCGCCATCCCGGAGCAGGCTCAGTGGGCCATTTTCCTGCGCAACCATGATGAGCTCACGTTAGAGATGGTCACCGACGAAGAGCGAGACTACATGTACCGGTCGTACGCCTACGACTCCCAAGCGCGCATCAACCTGGGCATCCGCCGGCGGCTGGCTCCGCTGCTGGGCAACGACCGCCGCAAGATTGAGCTGATTAACGGGCTGCTGCTCTCGCTGCCGGGGACGCCGGTGCTGTACTACGGCGATGAGCTGGGCATGGGCGACAACTTCTACCTGGGCGACCGGAACGCCTTGCGCACACCCATGCACTGGAGTGGCGACCGCAACGCGGGGTTCTCCCGCACTAATCCCCAGCGGCTCTTCTTGCCGGTAATCATTGACGCTGAGTACCACTATGAAGCGTTGAACGTAGAGGTGCAGCAGAACAACCCCAGCTCCCTTCTGTGGTGGATGAAGCGGGTTATTGCGCTTCGCAAACGCTACCAAGCCTTTGGCCGGGGCACCACAGAGTTCGTGAAAATGGATAATCCCAAGGTGCTGGCCTTTGTACGCCGTTTTGAGGATGAGACCATCCTGGTTGTAGCTAACCTCTCTCGCTTCACCCAACACTCCTCGCTGGACCTCGCGGAGTTCAAAGGCACAACGCCTACGGAACTCTTCGGGCGCACCTCGTTCCCGGACATCGGAGACGAACCCTACTTTTTGACGCTGGGACCGCACACCTTCTACTGGTTTTCTCTGGTGGCTGAGCAGCGGGAATCGCCCATTGGCCTGGTTACGCAGCAGACGGTAGTCAGGCTCCTCACCGTATCCGGAACCTGGGATGCAATCCTGCGGCCCCAGGACAAGGGCGCGCTGGAGAGCATCCTGCCCAACTATCTGCGGGCCAGCCGTTGGTTTGGCGGCAAGGGCCGCCGGATGCTGAACGTGGAGATAATTGACGCCATTCCTATCCCGCAGACGAATCCTCTAGGGTATTTAACCGTGCTGCAAGTGGACTACTCGGATGGAGAGCCCGAGCGGTACGTGCTTCCCCTGGCCTACGCGAGCGGTGAGCAGGCCGCCAAGATACTGGAAGACCGTGTAGGCGTGGCCCGCCTACGCGTGCGCGGCAGAAGTGAGGACGAAGAGGGTGTTTTATACGACGCCCTGCTGGATCGGGAGTTCAGCGTCACGCTCTTGGAGGCTTTAGTGGAGCGTCAAAGTTTCTCCGCGGAGCTGAGCGAAGTCACTGCGACATCCACCCGCGCGCTGCAAACCGTGGTGGACAGCGAGGAAGCGCCGTTGGAACCCAGCATTAGCCGCGCGGAGCAGAGCAACACCTCCGTGGTGTACGGCGACAAGTACATCCTGAAGCTCTTCCGTCGTTTGGAAGAGGGGGAAAACCCAGACCTAGAGATAGGCCGCTACCTTACCGAGCAGCGGAAACTGGGGCAAATAGCGAGCGTATACGGCGCACTCGAATATAGGCACCGAGACACGACACCGTTGGAGCGCATCTGGCAGCGCCTGCGGGGCCAGGCAACAAGCACCAGTAGCCTCGGAGAGGCGTCCACGCTGGGGGTCCTTCAGGAGTTTGTGGAGAACCAGGGCGATGCCTGGCAGTACACGCAGGGTACCCTGAGCCGCTACTCTGAAGAGGTAATGGCCCAGGAGCCAGCGCTTCCGGATGCAGAATCGTTGAAGACGCCGCTCCTAGACCTCCTTGACCAGGAAGCGCCACCGCAAGCCGTGGAGCTCATTGGGCTGGGGCTAGAGTTTTCACGACTCGTGGGACAACGCACCGCGGAGATGCACAAAACCCTGGCAAACGAACAGGAAAACCCGAACTTCACACCGGAGCCATTCACAGAGTTCTACCAGCGCTCTATCTACCAGGCCATGCGTAGCCAGAACAACCAGGTCTTTGACTTACTCCGATCGCTGTTGCGGCGGTTGCCGGAAGATGTGCTGCCGCAAGCCCAAGAAGTGCTGTTGCGGGAGGAGGAGATCAATAACCACTTCCGGGCGCTCATCGCGCGGCGAATCGTTACCAACCGTATCCGGGTGCACGGCGATTATCACCTCGGGCAAGTGCTCTACACCGGCAAAGATGTCGTGATCATCGACTTTGAGGGCCAACCAGCGCGGCCAATCTCAGAGCGCCGGCTCAAGCGGTCACCGCTGCGGGACGTGGCGGGTATGCTCCGCTCCTTCAGCTATGCCGCATACACATCTGAGCTTGAGCAAACGAGCACGGGGCCTGTAGAAGGGCTGACACCGCTACACACCTGGGCTAGCTTCTGGCGCCAGTGGGTGAGCCATGCCTTCCTGAAGAGCTACCTGGAAACCGCGGGCGATGCTTCTTTCATCCCCAAGGATGAGACCGATACCCGTATCCTCCTGAACGCCTATCTCTTGGAAAAAGCCGTTTATGAAGTCGGCTACGAGCTCAACAGCCGCCCGGATAGGGTAAACGTGCCGCTGTTGGGTATTCTTGAGCTCTTGGGATCTCCCGCGTAGTGACCAGTTCCTCCGCTACTTTTGCTACCCTCCGCCTGCTGGCCCGCGCCTACGGCATTGAGACCGCCTTCTACGATGTGTTCCATCGCCGGCGCTCGGCCTCTCCGGAAGCGCTGCTCAGAGTGCTCCAAGCCATCGGCGCGCCGGTGGCGCGCATGGAGGATGCGGACCTGGCGCTGCGTGAACGCAGGCAACATACCTGGAACTCGGTGCTTGAACCAGTGGTGATAGTACGGGCCAACGCGCCCGCGCACATAGAGGCTCGCGTTCCTGAACGGGCGGCGGCGTCCAGAAGCCGGTGCAGCCTCACCCTAGAAGACGGCTCGGTGAAGGAGTGGAGCCAGGACTTAGATGCCGCTCCTACGCTCCGCGCCGAAGCGGTAGAAGGCGTCCGCTATCTGGCAAAACGCCTCTCGCTAGCAATGTCGCTGCCTATGGGCTACCACGAGTTCTCTATGGAGCTAGGGGGCCGGGTCTACCACGCTAAGGTGCTTGCCGCTCCGGACAAGTCTTACAAGCCGTTGCCGGGGCAGGAAGACCGCATGTGGGGCGTATTCCTACCGCTCTATGCGCTCCACAACGCCAGTAGCTGGGGCGGGGGTGACTACAGCGACCTCAAAGACTTAGTGAACTGGGTGGCAGAGGTCAAAGGCGGCATTGTGGGCATGTTGCCGCTCCTGGCCTCCTACTTAACAGAGCCCTTTGACCCCAGCCCTTATGCGCCGGCCAGCCGCCTCTTCTGGAACGAGCTCTATATCAACATCAATGATGCGCCGGAACTACCGCGGAGTGAGGAAGCGCAACGCCTGCTGAGCTCCAACGAGGTTCAGAACGAGATAAGGCGCCTACGCACCACAGAGTACGTAGACTATCGCCCTCAGATGTTGCTAAAACGCCAGGTGCTGGAAGCGCTTTCCCGGAGCTTCTTCACGTCAACGTCCTTTGAGCGCAGGCATGCCTTTGAGGGCTTTGTAGAAAAGCACCCAAGAGTAGAAGACTATGCCCGCTTCCGAGCCGCGGGAGAACTAAAGGGCCAGTCCTGGCTGGAATGGGACGCTCGTCAGCGAGAGGGGCAACTCAACCCAAGCGACTACTCAAACGACGCGATGCGCTACCACGTGTACGCGCAGTGGCTTGCGCATGAACAGATGGAGGCAGCCGCGGACCAGGCCAAGCGAAAGAGCGTTCGTCTGTATCTGGATTACCCCATCGGCGTCCATCGCCTCAGCTATGACGTGTGGCGGGAACGCTCCGCCTTTGTAGAGGGCATGTCCGCGGGCGCACCGCCAGACCACACCTACACTAAGGGACAGAACTGGGGGTTCCTCCCCATGCACCCGGAACAATCACGGGTCCAGGGATACAGCTACCTGATTGAGTGTCTACGCAACCACCTGGGGTTCGGCAAGATCCTGCGTCTCGATCACGCGTTGAGCCTCCACCGCCTCTACTGGATACCGGCGGGCATGGAGGCATCGGAGGGCGTCTACGTCCGCAACCCAACTGACGAACTGTATGCCATCCTGAAGATAGAGGCGCACCGGCATCAGAGCATCATTGTGGGAGAGGACCTAGGTACCATCCCTCGCTTTGTCCCGCAGACAATGGCCCGTCACGGCATCAAAGGACTATACGTGCTGCAGCGGAAGCTCCAACCGGTTCCGGAGGAGCCGCTGCCTGAAGTTCCTGCACAGACGATGGCCAGCCTCAACACCCACGACATGCCGCCCTTCGCCTCCTTCCTTCAGTTTGGAGATATCGTGGACCGGAAGGACCTAGGACTCTTGGACGATGCCGGTGCGACGGAAACGAGGGAGGAGCGAGTGCAGATGCTCTCTGCGCTGGGCAAGTACCTGGGAAGCAAGGGTTATGATGTTGATCATAACGTAGACCAGCAGAAGATCCTGATGGCCTGCCTAGCTTACCTGGCAGCAAGCCCCGCGGAGATGCTGCTGGTGAACTTGGAAGACCTGTGGGGAGAGACCAGGCCGCAGAACGTCCCAAGCACCTTTCTGGAGCGTCCCAACTGGCGACGCAAGACGCGCTACCCCTTTGAGACCTTCCGAACCCTCCCGCAAGTGGTCGCGGCGCTTGAAGAGATTGCCCGGATAAGAAGCACGACGCCAGAGCGGGCCGGCGTCAGCAGGGCTGCGACGGCGGACGCTCGCGCCCAGCGCTGCTCCGCTCAAGAATTAACCCACAGAAACGAGACGTATATGGCCGGCGCAGCCGTTTCTTACGATACCAGTCTCCTAACCAAAGAAGACCTCTACCTGTTTAATGAGGGGACGCATGCCCAGCTCTACGAGAAGCTCGGCGCGCATCCCATCACCGCCAACGGGGTGAGCGGCGCGTACTTTGCAGTATGGGCGCCGGATGCAGCCCAAGTCTCTGTGATGGGTAACTTCAACGGCTGGAATAAAGGCAGCCATCAACTGCGCACGCGGGAGGCGTCGGGCATTTGGGAGGGCTTCATCGCCGGCATTGAAGAAGGGACGTCCTACAAGTTCCACGTGGCTTCCCGCTACAACGGCTACGAAGCAGACAAGGCCGACCCCTTTGCGGTGCACGCAGAGACGCCGCCGCTGACGGCCTCAAAAGTGTGGAGCTTGGACTATGCGTGGGGCGACAAGGCATGGATGGCAGAACGACAGCAGGCCAACCGCCTTAGCGCACCCATCTCTATCTATGAGATGCACATAGGGTCATGGATGCGCGTGCCGGAGGATAACGACCGGTCTCTGAGCTATAGAGAGTTGGCGCCGCGGCTCGCGGACTATATTAAGCAGCTAGGCTTCACCCACGTAGAGTTCCTGCCCGTCATGGAGCACCCTTTCTTCGGCTCGTGGGGCTACCAGACCACGGGGTACTTTGCGCCCACTAGCCGCTTCGGCACTCCTCAGGATTTCAAGTACTTAGTGGACTATCTCCATCAGAACGACATCGGCGTGATCCTAGACTGGGTGCCTTCCCACTTCCCTACGGACGAACACGGTCTAGGCTACTTTGACGGAACGCATCTCTACGAGCACTCGTCCCCTGAGCGTGGCTTCCATCCGGACTGGAAGAGCTTCATCTTCAACTATGGCCGCAACGAGGTGCGAAGCTTCCTCCTGAGCAGCGCCCACTTCTGGATGGAGCAGTACCACGCGGACGGCCTGCGGGTAGACGCCGTGGCCTCCATGCTCTACCTGGACTACTCCAGAAAAGCGGGCGAATGGATGCCCAACGAGCACGGCGGCCGGGAGAACCTAGAGGCCATCTCGTTCCTGCGCCAGCTTAACGAGGAGGTCTACAAGTCCTTCCCTGGCACCCAGACTATTGCCGAGGAATCGACCGCGTGGCCCATGGTGTCCAAGCCGAACTACTTGGGCGGGCTGGGCTTTGGCCTGAAGTGGGACATGGGCTGGATGCACGATACCCTGGACTTCATGGCTAAGGAGACCATCCACCGCAAATTCCACCACGGCGAACTCACTTTCCGCATGATCTACGCCTTCCACGAGAACTTTGTGCTTCCTATTTCGCACGACGAGGTGGTCCACGGTAAGGCATCGCTCCTGTCTAAGATGCCCGGTGACGAGTGGCAGAAGTTTGCCAACCTCCGGCTGCTCCTGGGTTACATGTACGGGCAACCGGGCAAAAAGCTGCTTTTCATGGGGGCAGAGATAGGCCAGTGGGACGAGTGGCAGCATGATGGAAGCCTCCCCTGGCAGCTGCTAGACCACGAGACCCATCGCGAAATGCAGCGCTGGGTGTCCGACTTGAACCGGCTCTACCGTAGCGAGCCATCGCTACACAAGCTGGACTGCGACCCCGCCGGCTTCGAATGGATAGACGCAAGCGATACCGAATCCAGCGTCATCAGCTTCCTGCGCAAGGGTGAGAAGACGGACCCGCCGGTGCTGGCCGTGTGCAACTTCACACCCGTGCCCCGTACCGGCTACCGCATTGGCGTGCCCGCGGGCGGCTTATGGCAAGAGCTGCTTAACAGCGATGCCTCGGCCTACGGCGGGAGCGGCATGGGCAATCTCGGGGGCATGGAGGCGCAGGCGCTTAAGGTGCACGGACGTCCCTACTCCCTCAAGCTGAGCTTGCCGCCGTTAAGCGTCATGTTCTACCGCGGCAAGCCATAACGTAGTATCGCTAGCTCAGCTAGTAATCTAAACCTAGACACACTGTCTGCCGCCGCTCTTGAGTATGCAATCCTTGCCGCCCATCTCTAACGCCAAGCCTGGGCGCTAGCTATCTGGGGGATGGCCGCTGTCACTTCCAGGTGTGGGCGCCCCTGGCCACGCGAGTGGAAGTACACCTGCTGGATGCCCCCGACCGCTACGAGGCACTGGAGCCGCGCGCCCACGGCTACTACGAGGCAACGGTGGAAGGCGTGACGCCAGGCGCGCAGTACCGCTTTCGCTTGGATGGGGACAAAGAGTACCCAGACCCAGCCTCTCGCTTCCAGCCCCAGGGCGTCCACGGCCCATCCCAGGTGACGGAGCCTGCTTTCCCCTGGCGGGACGGCGGCTGGAGCGGTATCACCATGGCAGAGCAGATCATCTACGAGCTGCACATTGGGACGTTCACCGCCGAGGGCACTTTTGAAGCAGCCATTGAGCGCTTGCCCGACCTGGTTGCGCTGGGGGTGACGGCGATCGAGATTATGCCCGTAGCGCAGTTCCCCGGCGACCGCAACTGGGGCTACGACGGCGTCTTCCCCTACGCTACGCAGCACTCCTACGGCGGCCCAGAGGGACTCAAGCGCCTAGTGGATGCGTGCCACCAGGCAAGGTTGGCGGTAGTGCTGGACGTGGTGTACAACCACCTGGGCCCTGAGGGCAATTGCCTGCCGGCCTACGGCCCCTATTTCAACGACCTCTATTCGGTCCCCTGGGGGCAGGCCATCAACTTTGACGGCGCCCAGAGCGATGCGGTGCGCCGCTATTTCATCGAGAACGCGCTCTATTGGACGGACGACCTGCACATTGACGCGCTGCGGCTGGACGCGGTGCACGCCATTTACGATAGCAGCGCGTTGCACTTCTTGGAGGAGCTGAGCATTGCCGTGGAAGAGCGGGCTCAGGCCCTGGGCCGCCGCATCCAGCTCATTGCAGAGAGCGACCTGAACAACCCCCGCTTGGTGCAGCCGCGGGCACGGGGAGGCTACGGCTTGGACGCCCAGTGGTGTGACGACTTGCATCATGCCCTCCACGCGCTGCTCACTAAAGAGGCGCAGGGCTACTACTCGGACTACGGCAGTGTAGAGCAGCTCGCTGCGACGCTGGCGCAGGGCTACGCGTTCACCGGCCAGTACTCGGAACACCGGCAACGGCGTCACGGTCGGCCGCCCAATGACATTGCGCCGAGCCAGCTCGTGGTGTGCAGCCAGAACCACGATCAGGTGGGCAATCGCATGATGGGGGACCGGCTCACCACACTGGTGTCTTATGAGGCGCTCAAGCTGGCCGCGGGGGTAGTGCTCCTTTCGCCGTTCACGCCATTGCTCTTCATGGGCGAGGAGTATGGCGAGGAGGCCCCCTTCCCCTTCTTTGTGCACCATACCAAAAGGAGCCTGATCAATGCCGTTCGGAAGGGCCGCTCTGCGGAGTTTGCTTCCTTCCATTGGCAGGGAGAGCCGCCGGACCCCCAGGCTAGAGCCACCTACCTTAGCGCAAAGCTGCACTGGCAGATGCGGGAGGAGGGAAAGCACCAGGCACTGCTCGCTTTCTATCAGGAGCTCATTCGCATCCGCAAGGAGACGCTGCCCCTGGCGGATCCCCAAGCGCCGCAGATTGCTGTGCAACAGATTCCCAGCCAAGAGGCTATACTCCTGCACTATCAGCATCCTAGCAAGCCCGCCTGCATCGTATATAATCTGAGCGGCACTTCTCTGGAATGCCGGCTGCCGTTGCCGCCGGGGACGTGGCGCAAGCTGCTGGACTCGGCAGATGAGCAATGGCAGGGAACAGGCAGCGGCCTTCCCTTAGTTGTAGACACCACCCTGAACGCCACGTATACGCTGCATGGCTACCAGCTGGTACTTTTTTCCCAGTGAAAGAGGACTACATTGGCCCGTTTTCTATGCATTCACGGACACTTTTACCAACCACCCCGAGAAAACCCCTGGCTTGAAGCCGTAGAGTTGGAGGATTCCGCGTACCCCTATCACGATTGGAACGAGCGCATTACCGCGCAGTGCTACGAGCCGAACACAGTGTCGCGTATCCTGGACGCGGAAGAGCAGATTATTGGCATCACCAACAACTACGCCAAGATAAGCTTTAACTTTGGCCCTACGCTGCTTGCTTGGCTGGAACAGCAGCAACCAGAGACCTACCAGTCCATCCTAGATGCCGACCGCATGAGCCAGACACGGTTCTCCGGGCACGGTTCTGCCATAGCGCAAGCCTACAACCACATGATCCTACCCCTTGCCAACGATAGGGACAGGCATACACAAGTGCGCTGGGGCATCCGTGACTTTGAGCAACGCTTCAACCGAAAGCCGGAAGGTATGTGGCTGCCTGAGACGGCGGTGGACATTGCCTCGCTGGAGGAGTTGGCAGACCAGGGCATCAAATTCACCATCCTCGCCCCTTCCCAGGCAGGACGTGTCCGCAAGATTGGTGAAGAAGCGTGGCAGGACGTGGCAGGCGGGCAGGTGGACCCTGTGAGATCCTACCTGCAGCACCTGCCCTCCGGTAAAACGATTGTGCTCTATTTCTACGATGGCCCCGTCGCCCAAGCGGTGGCCTTTGAGGGCCTGCTATCCCGGGGCGAATTGCTGTCCGACCGGCTGCTGAATGCGTTGCCGGAGAACGGAGACGAGCCGCAACTGATGCACATCGCCACGGACGGAGAGACCTACGGTCACCACCACCGTTTTGGCGATATGGCGCTCAGCTATGCACTCAACCACATCGAGTCGAACGACCTGGCGCAGATCACCAACTACGGCGAGCACCTGGAGGAGTACCCACCAGCCTACGAGGTGGAGATAATTGAACAGACCTCCTGGAGTTGCGTCCACGGCATTGAGCGATGGCGAAGCGACTGCGGCTGCAACAGCGGCAGGCCGGTTTGGCGCCAGCGCTGGCGCGGGCCGCTGCGGGAAGCGCTGGACTGGCTGCGAGACTCCATCACGCCCTTCTACCAGGAGCAGGCCGGTAAGCTGCTCAAAGACCCCTGGGCCGCGCGGGACGACTACATTGATGTGGTGCTTCACCGCTCCGAGGCCAACGTGGAGCGGTTCCTCCAACACCACGCGACCCATAAGCTAAGCGAAGCGGAGCAGGTGACCGCGCTGAAACTGCTGGAAATCCAACGCCACGCTATGCTCATGTATACAAGCTGCGGCTGGTTTTTTGACGAGCTTTCCGGCATTGAAACGGTGCAGGTGATCCAGTACGCCGGCAGGGCACTACAGCTTGCAGAGGAGCTATTCAAAATTGGACTGGAAGCCCACTTCTTGGAGCTGCTTGAAACTGCCGAGAGCAACCTGCCCGCGCTGGGCAACGGCCGGACTATCTTTGAGCGAATGGTGCGACCAGCGCAGATTACGCTGCTAGAAGTCGCAGGGCACTACGCTGTGAGCACGCTCTTTGAGGAATATTCGGACGATACGGACATCTACTGCTACAACTTTGTCCAGGATGACCTACGGAAGCAAGCGGCTGGACGGGCCAAGCTCCACATTGGGAAGGTTACCGTGCGCTCCCGGATCACCCGCGAGCACGAGCTGATGACCTTTGCCGTCCTCTACATTGGAGACCACAACCTGAGTGGCGGCGTTCGGCCTTTCCAGGGAGAAGACGCCTATGAAGCCCTTACCAAAGACTTACAGGAGACCTTTGAGCGCGCCGACTTCCCAGACATTATCCGGGTGCTGGACAAACACTTTGGGGACTCCACCTATTCCGTACGGTCGCTGTTCCGAGACCAGCAACGCAAAGCCCTCAACATGATCACCTCCTTCATGACGGAGGAGGCCCAGAGCAACTACCAGCAGATCTACGACACTCATGCGCCGCTGCTCCGCTTCCTCTCCGACATGGACGCCCCTGTGCCCAAGGCGCTGCGAACCGCAGCAGAGCTGGTGATAGAGAGCGACCTGCAACGCGCACTCGCGAGTGAGGAACCGGACGTGGAGCAGATACGGAAGCTATATGAAGACGCGACAGGTTGGGGTATTCAGCTCGACATGGTGGGCATCGAGTACGAGCTAACCAAAGCCATAGAGCTGCAGGCTAAGGCCTTTGGTAGGGAACCATTGGAGCGCGCAACTATGCAGAAACTGGACGCGCTCATTGACCTGGGGCTCCTCATCCCTGCTCAGGAGCACAGCTGGAAGGCTCAGAACTGCTACTACCACGTGCTGACCACCGTCTTCCCCGTGCAAAAAAAGAAGGCGGAGTCGGGCGATGCGGAAGCCCAGGCTTGGGTAGAGCTGTTCCGCGGACTGGGAGAGAAGCTACGGGTGCGGCTAGACTGACCAGCATCGGGTTTCTGCGTAGGATCTATCATGGCTGAGAGCGGCACGCCGGTAGCCGCCTACCGCCTGCAACTGCAGCGCACCTTCCCCTTTCAAGACGCTCGAAAGCTGGCGCCGTACCTCCACGCACTGGGCGTGAGCGACCTGTATGCGTCGCCACTGTTTACTGCGCAGCGCGGGAGCGCGCATGGCTATGACGTTACGGATCCCACGCGCATCAACCCGGAGCTGGGCGGCGCTGCCGAATTCCATGCCTTAGTGCGTGCGCTGCGCAAGCAAGGGATGGGGCTTCTGCAAGACATTGTGCCCAACCACATGGCGGCCAGCACGCAGAACCCCTGGTGGCGGGACGTGCTGGAATACGGCCGCTATTCTCCTTATGCCCGCTACTTCGACATCGAGTGGGACGCGCCGGAGGCGAATGGTAGCCTGCTGCTGCCCATCCTGGGTCCCCTTACCCCGAACTGCTGGAGCGCGGCGAACTATCGCTTGCTCTGGATGAGGACGGCCTCTACGCGGCGTACGGCGAGCACCATCTGCCGCTCAGTCCGCGTTCCTATGCCGCAGTGCTCTCGCAGGCGGGCCTCAGCCATTCTGCGGCGCTGGCGGCGCATATCCACGGTTGAGAGCACGCGCGGAGGTCGCCCAATGTACACCCTTGTGGAGAAGATTCTGTGCGGTGACGAGGCGCTGCGCACCGGGTGGCCGGTGTCGGGCTACCAGGCGGCTACGCATCAACCCTGAACGCCGTGAACCGCGTCTTTGTGGACGACGAGGGCGCGGAGCGGCTGCGCCAGGTTCTCGCTGCCAAGGGATGCCAGCAGTGAGTTTCCAAGAGGTGGTTTATCAGAAGAAGCTCCAGGTGCTCGACCTCCTCTTCTTACGAGAGATGAAGACGTTGCTCACCGAGCTGCTTGCGCTGGCAAGCAATCACCCGTTGGGCCGGGATAACCCGCGGGAAGACCTGTGGCAGGCGCTGAATCAGACTACGGCCTGCCTGCCGGTGTACCGCACTTACACAAACAGCCCGTCTATCGCGCCGGAGGACAGAGCGATCCTGGAACGCACCTTAGCCGCGGTGCGAGAACACAACCCCCGGCTCAATCCCAACGCGCTCGCGTTCTTGCAGCGAGTGCTGTCCCTGGACTATGGAGCTGACGCCTCCGAAGAGGTACGCACTCAATGGCTGGCCTTTGTGCAGCAGTGGCAGCAGATAACAGGGCCGGTGATGGCGAAGGGCCTGGAGGACACTGCCCTCTATCTCTACAACCCGCTCATCTCTCTGAATGACGTGGGGGGAGACCCCGCGCAGTCTGCCGGCGCCGTCGTCGCATTCCACCGCTTCAACCAGGAGCGGCTGGCCGCGTGGCCTCACACACTGAACACCACCTCCACCCATGACACAAAGCGCAGCGAGGACGTGCGCGCCCGCATCAACGTGCTCTCGGAGCAGCCGGAGACCTGGCTGCGGCGGCTACGGCGGTGGCAGCGCTGGAACGCGCCCAAGAAGTTGCGCGTGGATGGGCAAGCGGCGCCGGAGGCTGCTATCGAATCGCTGTTCTATCAGACACTGCTGGGCGCATGGCCGCTCGATGCTGCAGAGTTACCGTCGTTCCAAGAACGGCTGCAGGACTACATGCTGAAGGCGGTGCGGGAGGCCAAGGCACACACGACTTGGCCCTGGCCCAACCAGGCGTACGAGGACGCGCTCCATCATTTCATTGCGGCTGTTCTTGCGCCAGACAACAACAGCCCGTTCCTGGCAGATTTCTTGGCCCTGCATGCGCGGCTGCGTCCCTACGGCGCGCTCAACTCCCTGGGACAGCTCCTGCTCAAGATAACATCGCCAGGAGCGCCGGACATCTACCAAGGGACGGAGCTGTGGGACTTTAGCCAGGTGGACCCGGACAACCGCCGCCCAGTGGACTATGGGTTACGACAGCAACTGCTGGAGGAACTGCAAACAGCAGAGCGGCAAGACCGGCGGGGGCTGGTGCGCCGCCTGTGGCCTTCATGGCAGGACGGACGCATTAAGCTCTACGTGACGTACAAGGCGCTACAGGTGCGCGCTGCGCTCCGTAACGTGTTCGAGGAGGGCGCGTATACGGCGCTGGCAGCAGCGCAGCAGCCCGAGCGGGTGGTTGCCTTTGCACGGCAAGACCGCGCTGCGTGGGCCCTTGTTGCGGTACCGCGCTTAACAAGCAAGCTCGTCCGGCCAAACAGTGCGCCGGTAGGACGCAGGGTGTGGCGGGACGACGCGCTCGCGCTGCCGCAGGATGCGCCGCGACGCTGGCGCAACGCCTTCACCGGAGAGATCTGTCACACAGATGCTGGCGGCGGGTTGCCCCTAGCGCAGGCGCTCCGCAGCTTCCCTATCGCGCTGCTCACCAGCGAAGCGGGGCCGTAGCGCCCCCAAAGCGCTCCGTACTTTCCCTAGGCGTGCGGGCAATGAAATAGCTCGCGACGCCGTCCCGGACTTACCGCGCACCGCATCCCAGCCCGCGCAGTACCTTAGCCGAACATGAGTCAAAAAGCCCCGTCTTCAGACGGGGCTTTTTCTTTATGTTATTCAGGCTGGCATAATCTTGTGCAAACGGGTTGATTCGAAATAACAGGATGTCACAACAGTCTCTTAGCTAAAAATGGACTTTGTGCATTTTTCATGAAGCGTCTGAACTTTCGCTGTCCACTTCTGGCCTTTCTGGTTCTAGAAGATCAACCTCGAGAGGAAACTCTGCTTTCTGTACCCACTTCTCGCCGTCAAACGCTTCACTAACAAAGTAGTAGCTTCCTGCTCCTAACCACGGCAAATCTTGAATGCTTGTCCTCAGGCGATTAAGTGTATGAGATTGCAGGTTAATCTCGAACTCACCCTCTGGTTGCTGCGGAGCTGGCTCCCTATCTTGTCCGAGAATTCTTAAGCGCTGTTTTCCTGTTTCCGGAATGCTCAGGTCATCACGTGCCCAAAGCGTCACTAGCATCAATTCTACCGGAAGTCGAGCAAGATCGCCGACCTTCAGGTTCGCTGGTGGCGCGAGTGCGACCTCGTCAACTACATTGATCAAACTTACGTTATTCGAGTCATAGTCGATTAACGCTGACTGGCACAATATGCTCCATAATGCTCTCATACTGATAACGCGTAAGAGCTTTCCGCAACGGGACTATCAGCAACCTCAGCCTTGAATGGATAGTTGATCCTAGCAACACGCTTAGCCCCCGCACCACTAATTGTTGCACGCTGAGACTGTTGAAATAACTTGCCGCTAAGAGAAGCTACCAACCTGAAATCAGCCACATGCCCGTGAATGACGTCCGCGACACCTATATTTGTCCACGCTTTTGTATTACCAGTAAGCGCGCAATGATCTACCGCCCACATAGCTAATTTGCGACTAAACCAGCCGTTAGGCAGCGTACTTATTTCATCAGCAAGCGGCCTGATTACAATGTCCCCTGCAAGATGGAGCGCTAGGAGCAGCGACAGCAATGCTGAATCATGAGGATGTCTGTAGTTAGGATCACTACCCTCTTTGGCAAGCTGTTGGGCATAGTGAACTACTTCGACGGCTTTGTCAGAATCACCCTTGAGCTCTGCAACGATCTCTTGCAGCACCGGTTCATCAGCAAGTGCCGCTAGGACTTGCTGCTCGCTACTCAGCGCAAACGCGGTCAAGCCGAATGCGGGGGAAGAGATTTTGGTTAATAGGTCTTTAAACAACGGTGACCCCCCGGATGTGGTGGCGCTCTCGATAATACTCTCTCGGACTTCCAAATGTAGCGGGCACATCCTTTTCACTATGCACACATTCTGGTCCGAGGAATCCCCATTTGCTAACCACGAAGGGTAAGCTCAAATCACCAAGCTTTTCTATTCTTACTACAAAACCGATATGAGTTGGTTCCTCTGACTGGTTGCGGTAGAGTACCAAATCACCCGCAGCTACATCCTGCCTTGCAATACTGGCGTATTTGTCCTCATGCAGAATACGTTCCACTAAGCTTGTGTCAATTTGTGCTCTTCTTGATGCAAAGACAAAGCCTACACAGTTATAAGTGAAGCTGATAGACCTGAATTGTACGGTAACGAAACCCTTCCTGAATTCGTCAAGCTGCTGTTGAAGAATTGATAATTCAGCCTCAGATGATAGCTGATTATCAATTGGCGAACGCTCTTTGGTCTCCAACTTCAACCTTCCACCTAAGTGGTAGCTGTTCCCATCCGATGCCATCAGGTCTGGAATATCATACTTATCTGCCATTGGGGGCCAACAGTACACCAACAACATACCTCTGAACAACCAGCAGTCTAAGTTAGCTGGATTCCAGCAATTTCGTCCAGTAAGATGACTGGAACTACTCACCTAGCCAGCCACTCCTGCAGCACTGCTTTTATTATTGTCCTCACGCGCTCCCTTGTCTTATCTATGTCCATGCCAAACGCAGGGAACGGTATGTCTCGGAACTGCCCATGCCCAGTCGTAGTGGGAGCGCCGTCTCAGCGAAAGGAAGAAATTACACAGGCCTTAGCTACAGATGATTAGCAAACTTAGCTAACGGCCCATCTAGCAGCCCTAAAATGCTATATTTAGCTTTGAGCCGAAGTGGTGGAATGGCAGACACGATGGTCTCAAAAACCATTGGGGGGCAACTCCCGTGTGGGTTCGACTCCCACCTTCGGCACCAAACTCTTTCGCAAGCTGCAACCAACTACCTCTCCTTAGTGCGGCAGCCGTATGCCGCACGGCGCGGGTGGCTCCGGCCGGCACGCCTTAGCGTGTAGCGAGCGGGGTGCGCATGCTACAATCTTCCAGAATCTCTTGGGAGCGGTAAGGAAGGCGAGTAGAGTTATGTCAGAAATGGTCCTCGCGGCAGTGCAGACCCGGCAGGCTTCGGTAGAGGTGCGGGAGTTCCCAATGCCCGACATTCCACCGGACCGCGCGTTGCTCAAGGTTGAGGCAGCGGGAATGTGCGGGTCCTACCGCAGCTTTACGCAGGAGCTACGCGGCGGCACCGAACCCATAATCCTGGGCCACGAGAACGCCGGCACGCTAGTGAAGGTGGGACGCCTCTTCGCTGAGCGCTGGGGCGTTGAGGAAGGCGACTACGTGGCGTTGGAAGAGTACATCCCCTGCTACCACTGCGAGTGGTGCCTGCAGGGAGAGTACCGCCTCTGTTACCAGGTTGATAGCTTCCACAACCCGGAGCAAACCCGCTTTGGCTCCACTCCTATCACCAAAACTCCTTCCCTTTGGGGCGGCTACTCTCAGTATCTCTACCTCCCCATGAACGTAGCCATGCAGCCAATGCCCCGCACCGTTCGCCCCGAAGTCGCCGCGTTCCTGCTGCCCCTGGCCAACGGGGTGCAATGGGCAGTGTTCGAAGCGGGGATTGGGCCGGGGCGCAGTATCTTGATCCAAGGGCCTGGGCCCAAGGGCTTGGGCTGCGTGATTGCCGCCAAACTTTCCGGCGCAGAGCGGATCATCGTGACTGGCTTCTCCTCAGACGCCCGTCGCCTAGAGGTTGCTAAGGCGCTGGGCGCAGACCACGTGATAGACGTCGAGCAAGAGCCGCTGCTGGAGCGCGTCATGGAGTACACCGGCGGTGAAGGTGTGGACTGCGCCGTGGACTGCACCGCGTCTACCACCCGGGATAATCTCTGGAATGCGCTGGATAGCCTGAAGCGCAAGGGTGGCGCAATGGTGCTGCCGCATGGGTTGCGGGTACCCGGGCCCGGGGAGCCTCCCTTGGACTTTCCCTTAACCAAACTAGCCGCAAAGTACGCGTCGCTGCACGTAGCGCGCGGCCACAACCACCGAGCAGTCGCGCAGGCGGCAGGCTGGATCGCTTCAGGCCGCCATAACATCGAGCTGGTGGCCAGCCATCAATTCTCCCTGGCAGAGACGGCGCAAGCGTGCCTGGCGGCCGGAGGCGAGGGCGGCGTCACGGACCCCGTCAGCGTAACCGTGAACCCTTGGCTTTGATACGTAGCGCCAAGATCAGGCGCTAGCGAGCATCGCGCTCCCATAAAGCACCCAAACCGAGACCGAGAAAGCAGCAAACAGCGCTAGGGTTTCCCCTAGCGCTGTTGTATTCTGCGGTTTTGCTACCTTGGTCGGCCTCAATGGCAGACTGAGGAGGGTGTGAAAGGTATTATGAAGCGGATCCGTCCCCGCTCTCAGCTGTCGTCTCAGTTGAAGCGGCGGATGCTGCCTCAGCCTCTTCAGCCGCCGCTGCCTCCTCAGCCTCAGCCGCAGTGCGGCCCCGGACAGCCACAATGTTGGCTACTGCCTGGGTAGGTTCGGAAATGAGGGTCACGCCTTCGGGCAGCGTTAGCTCTTCGGCTCTAATTCCCTGTGAAGCCTCTACCAAGCCGCTTACGTCCACTTCTATCATAGACGGCACTTGATTCGGGAGGCCGTGCACCCGCACGGTTGCCACACCGCGCTGCAAGGTGCCAAGCCTATCCGTTACTGCGGGGGCGTCACCAATCAGCTCCACGGCAACGTCCACTTCAATGGGGTTAGCCATATTCACCTGATAGAGGTCGACATGGACGATCTGCCCCTTCATAGGCTCACGCTGGATGCGCCGTACCATTACGTTGGTAGAGCGCACGCTCTTGCCTTCGCTCTGGATATCAAGGTCTAAGATGTCGTTCCGACCGGTGTTGCGTATCACGTCCTTTAGGTCCTCACTCCGTAGCTGGAGCGCGACCGACTCAAGTCCCTTGCCAAAAAGATTGGCTGGAACTACGCCGCTGCGGCGAAGGGCCTTCACCTTCTTGCCTAGCGTAGTCCGCTGTTCAGCAACTAGCTTCATGGATTGTAAAACCTCCAAATAAATGGGCATAAACGCCCCAATTGCATTGGCCTCTATACTAACACTAACGGGGCAACGTTCGCGGCGCACTTCTTGCGCTAATCCCACCGGCCTTGTCCTAGGGCAACGGCGCATGCGCATGGCACGGGCTTGCTCTCGGAAAGCGGCACTGTCATGCATTGACAGTGCCCAGAGGGGAGTCTACCATGCCAGGGGCACCAGCCTAGGCTAACAGGCACACATTTACCAGAATACTGAGCCTCTATTGAAAAGACCACACCGCGTATTCGGCATCCTGCTCTCCATTGTTGTACTGGGCAGCATCCTCTTTGATTTCACCGCTGCACGGCCCGCAGCTGGAGCAGCTACCAGACCTCCGCAAATGGATGACGCCTCCCGGCCTCCACAGACCCGGTCATTGGAGCGCGTTAGTGGCGACCTGACGTTTGCTAAGCAGGGATTGGAGCGTCTGGACGCAAGCCTTAGCACCGTGGCGCGGCTGGCGCAAACCAAGGATGGCGTCTCCATGGCGCAGCTAACCGCCGCCGCTCCGGAACTCCGCACTAGGGCAGGGCGTATTCAGGCCGTGGTATGGGCTGAGCCTGGTATGGAAGACGCAGTGGCGCGGCAGGTCGTCGCACACCAAGGCGTCGTCGAGACACGCTATCAATCGCTGCTGCAGGTGCTCCTGCCGCCAGAAGCAGTGGAGTCCCTCTCGCAACACCCAAGCGTGCGCTACATGCACAGTCCGCTTACCGCCATCCAACAGGGAATAAAGAGCGAAGGCCTCGCCATGATGGGTCTGGACGCCTGGTATGAATCAGGGTTCCGAGGGGCCGGCGCAAAAGTAGCCATAGCCGACCTTGGCTTTGACACGTACTGGAACCAGCTGGGCTCTGAGCTGCCGGAAAACGTTATTGCGCGCTCATTCCGCACCGACAACGACATCACCGGCGGCGGCGATGCTCACGGGACGGCGGCGGCGGAGGTTGTGCATGACGTTGCGCCCGAGGCTACGCTGTACCTCGTTAACTTTGGGTCTGAAGTAGAGCTGGGCAACGCGGTGGACTGGCTGATTGCTGAGGGCGTACACGTCATCTCCTCGTCCGTGGGCTGGCCGGGCACTGCCTACGGCGACGGCACCGGCCTCCTGAACGGCATCGTTGAGAAAGCCGAGCGCGGCGGCATCCTGTGGGTGCAGGCAGCGGGCAACTATGCGGAGACCCACTGGACGGGCACGTTCGCCGATCCTGACGGCAATGGCTTCCACAACTTCGCCGATGCGGACGAAGGCAACACCATCTCGCTGCGCAGCAGCCGCCCGGGAGAAGAGCGGGTCTTCCGAGTGGAGATATTCCTGACCTGGGATGATTGGGATGCGCTGGCCCAAGACTATGACCTGTTTCTGTTCCGGGGCGATACGGTAGTCGCTCAGTCTACTGCGTTCCAAAACGGGCGCTTCCCTCCCGTAGAGCACATCGTCTTCACCTCTGCCACCGCTGGGGATTACTGGATAGGGGTTCAGCGTTTCCGCGCGAACCGGCGGGTGAAGCTAGACCTGGTAGTCACCGTAGACTATGAACTAGAGCATTTTGTCACTGCAGAAAGTCTGGTTGTGCCCGGAGACTCACCATATGCTGTTACCGTAGGCGCCGTAGCGCCGGGGACGTTAGAGAGCCGGCCGTACAGCTCTCAAGGGCCCACCAAGGACGGGCGTATCAAGCCGGACCTGGTAGCGGGGGATCAGGTGAGCACAACGGTGTACGGGCAAGGCGGGTTCTTTGGGACGTCCGCGGCGACGCCCCACGTTGCCGGCGCGGCCGCACTGCTACGGAGCAGCAGGCCCGACCTGTCGCTAGAAGACGTGCGTAGACAACTACGACTGCGCGCTTTTGGGCCGGGCAACGGGAGCCACAACACCCTCATTGGGGCAGGTTACGTACGGATTGGGCAACTCTTAGGCAATGTTTTTCTGCCGATTGTGCTAAGCGAATTCCCGCCGGACTCCAGCCCCTAGGGAACCTCAGAACAACCTGCGTCATGCCGTCTCTCACGGGAATACAGGGGGTCTCCCCAAGCCAACAGCCAGGGGACCCGGCTCCTTCACCCCCATCCTAACCTTCCCCCATCAAGAGGGAAGGGACTTGTGCAGAGGTTCCCTAGCTACCCTCTACCTGGCTAAACGCACCGTCCTGGTACTTCATGATGTCGATAAGTACGTCTGCGCGGTCGCCGTTAGCGTCAAAGGCCAGGGTTCCGGTTATACCTGCGTAAGGCAGGCCGCGGAAGTAGCCGGCCAGGAACTCTCGGCCAAGCTTCAGGGAACCGTCCGTGCCACCTTCCACCGCTACGATGACCGTATTGAGCAGGTGGCGGGCGGCGTCATAGGCCACTGGCGCAGATGGCCCTACAGTGAGGAATTCGCTCTTAAACGCTTCCTCCCAAGCGGGGTATTGCGGGGAGCGTGCTATCCGAGTAACAGTGGCATAGGTTCCTTCTAAAGCAGCATCCCCCGTCGCCAGGTACTGAGGATCGTTGTAGGTAGCGTTGGGGACCATATAAGCGCCCTCATATCCACCCTCGCGGAGGGCCGAAAGGAGACCGCCCGCCTGTTGACCCGGAGCAAGCGCGTACACAAAGTCCACATCAAAGTCCTTGGCCTGGGTGACGATGCTCTGCCAATCCCCGCTGCTAGCGGGAAGCACCCGCATGTCCACGATGCCGCCCCCGCTGGCGCGATAGCGTGCGCGGAAGGAATCAGCAACCGCTTTCATATCCTGGTTGTCCTCGTGCAAAATCAACGCCTTACTGGTCCCCAGGCTGTCCCTAGAGTAGATTACGGCACTGCGCGTTTGGAGTAGCTCGCTGCCGGCCACGCGGAAGGTGACCAACGGCGCATCCAAGGTCAATGATGGGGACTGCTCAGAGATGCTGATATAGGGCAGGTACGCTTCTTCAAAGACGTCCCTTGCCGCAAGAGTACTGGCAGTACAAGCCTCGGTGATCACTCCCACCACGGCGGCATCGGCCACTATCTCTTGGGCTTTGGCAACGGCTGCCTCGGCATTGCAGCTATCTTCAACTATTTGGAGCTCAGGTTGTGTGCCTTCAACCTCGCCCTCTTCATTCAATGCATATTGGATGGCCAGGCTTGCTCCGCTGTCCTCAAGGGATGCGCCGCCGGCAACATTGCCAATAAAGACGAGCTTGGGATCGGAGCCTCTGGGGACATTGATATACCCCCAGCGGTCCTGTGGCGGCTCTTCCTTGCCGATCTCGAACGGTAGGGTAAAGCTGAGCATACCCTGGGCAAGCACTACCAGGACCGCCACCACACTTAGACTGATGATGCCCTCCCAGCTGGTAACCCACTGCAAGAATCGAGTGATCAGCGGTAGCTTGGGAGGAGGTGTTGATGATTGCCTGCGGGCGCGCCGAGTGGTCATGGTTGTCCTTCTGTTTGGAGCATAGTTGTAGGATACGGTTGCTATGATCGCTCTAAGGTCATTTTCTAGGCAACGCGCACCTCTGTCAATCGCTTAGTTAGGTATGACGGTTCTTCTCGATAAGCTCAAAGAACCTGCGCTTTCCAGCCGACTGGGAGCAGCATGCTATAATTGGCACATCATTTCTTTCGATAGACCTTAACAGAGCTTCAACTATGCCGTTTTCCCAAGAAGTCATAGAACGCCTACAAGCGCGAGAAACCCGCTACCAGGAACTCCAGGAGCTCATGGCGCAGCCGGAGATCGCGATGGATCCCGCGCGGTCACGAGACCTGGCCAAAGAGCAGTCGTCGCTAGAGGAGCTGGTAGCGGAGTACCAGGCGTACAGCACCGCGCTCAAAGACCAGAAAGAGACCCAAGCGCTCCTCCAAGAAAGCCAAGATGAAGACATGCGGGCCATGGCAAGGGAAGAGTTGGAGCAGCTAGAGGCCAAACTGGAAGAGAGCGAAGGCTCACTGAAACGGCTCCTTTCGCCCCGGGACCCCCGTGACGCCAAAGACGCCATTGTGGAAGTGCGGGGAGGCACCGGCGGCGAGGAAGCGAGCCTGTTTGCAGCCGACCTCTTCCGCATGTACACCCGCTACGCAGAAACCAAGCGCTGGCAGACGGAAGTAATCAGCAGCAGCGAAACAGGACTGGGCGGCTTCAAGGAGATCATCTTTGAAGTACGCGGCAAGGGCGTCTTCAGCCGCCTCAAGTACGAGAGCGGCGTACACCGGGTGCAACGCGTGCCGCTCACCGAGACTAGCGGGCGCATCCACACGTCTACGGCAACGGTGGCGGTGCTGCCTGTGGCAGATGAGCTGGAGATTGCGGTCAACCAAGAGGAGCTGCGTATCGACATCTTTCATGCGGGCGGTGCAGGCGGCCAGAACGTGAACAAGGTGGCCACAGCCGTGCGCATCACCCACATCCCCACAGGGCTGGTAGTAGTGTGCCAGGACGAGCGATCTCAGCTCAAGAACCGCACCAAGGCCATGGGCGTGCTGCGGGCGCGGCTGTTATCGCTGGAGCAGGCCAAGAAGGATCAGGAGGTCACCGAGGCGCGGCGGTTGCAGGTAGGCAGCGGCGAGCGCTCCGAGAAGAGCCGCACGTATAACTATCCCCAGGACCGGGTGACCGACCACCGCATCGAAATGTCTTTCCACAACCTTCCCAGGATATTGGGCGGCGAACTCGACCCGATGATAGATGCCGTCAGCACCGACCAAGAGGCGCGCCTGCTCAAAGCCCCGGCGGTCTAACATGCAGATTGGGGAGGCCGTGATCCTGTGCGCACAACGCCTGGAAGCGGCGGGGAGCCTAGAAGCCCGCTTAGAGGCGGAGGTGCTGGCAATGCATGCTGCGGACATGACCCGCACCGGCCTCTTCCTGCACTGGCAGGAGCCCCTGGACGCGGCGCCCGATGCGAGACTTCAGACCCTCCTGATACGACGCCTTAGAGGCGAACCCCTAGCCTACCTCACCGGCCACAAAGAGTTCTACGGCCTAGCGTTCCAGGTCAATGAGCACGTTCTCATTCCCAGACCTGAGACAGAGCTGCTCGTAGACCTGGCGCAAGCCTGGCTGGCACAGCACGGGGAGCAGGCGGTCGCCGCGGACATCGGGACGGGCAGCGGCGCAATCGCGGTAAGCCTGGCCGCGCATCACCCTAACCTCACGCTCTACGCCACCGATGCCTCGACCGAAGCGCTGGCGGTAGCACAGAGCAACGCAGCAGCCCACAACGTAAACGACCGCATCGGCTTCCTGGCAGGCGACCTGCTGGAGCCGCTGCTACATCCCGTAGACCTGCTGGTGGCGAACTTGCCCTATCTGCGGGATGACCAGATTCCGGCATGGTGCGGCGTTGGCACGGAGCTTGCGTGGGAGCCCAAAGAAGCACTGGCGGCAGGGACGGACGGACTTGACCACCTGCGACGGCTGCTGGAGGCCGCGCCGCGCTACCTGCGCCCGGATGGGGCCATCCTGCTAGAGATTGGCTGGGATCAAGGGCCTGCGGTAATGGCCCTGGCGAAAGCGCGGTTTCCTGAGGGAGGGGTACGCCTGCACAGAGACCTGGCAGGCTTAGATAGGGTGTTGGGGATTGATCTAAAGGTCGCCGCGCCGAGCGGCAAGGAGACGCTGGGGCAGACTAGCCCTGCTGCTGCTGTTGTTGCTGCTGACGCTCCAAGTAGTCCATGAACTCCTGTATCCACGCGACAATCTGGGATATACGATGCTCTTCAAGCATGTAGACGGCCAAGAGCACAAAGCCCGCCAGTAATATCTCCATAACCTCACACCTATCGCCCCACGTCTGGGGACTTTTACTAAATGGTACGTATGCGATTGTAGTGGACTCACGGGCGAGTGTCCACCCGCCGCCCGCACGCAATAGCTAGGCATATGACACGCGTATTGGCTTCACCCCCACTCTAGCTCTCCCCCTCGACGGGGAGAGAATGCGTCTCCTCCCGCTTCATGCGACGAGCCAAACGCGACTTTGCGCGCACCTGTCTACGACCGATGGCGTGGTTGCAAGAGGCAATCACTTAAAGCGGCTATACTTTACGTTTGCGTAAAGGTTAAACTTAGCGTACACTTGCAAACGTCGTCCCCACATGCTGAAGCACCAAGAAGCCGCCCCTACAGAAGCCCCCAGCCAGAACGGCCAACTGAACGCGCCGCCAAACGGCGATCCACCGCGCCCTAGAATAGCCACCTTTTCCGCGCTGCAATACCGGGACTACCGTCTCCTGTGGATCGGCACCCTGTTTGCCAGCGCCGGCCAATGGATCCAACAGGTATCCCTGGGATGGCTCACCTATGAGGTAACGGGGTCTCCGTTCCTGCTGGGCGTCGTGAACGGCGTCCGCTCCGTGCCGCTGGCAATGTTCGCACCGGTGGCGGGGGTTGCCGCAGACCGCATGGACCGCAAGCAACTCATGCTGGCTACCCAGGTGGTCATGCTGGTGGGAACCGGCATCTTTGCCACCGTAATAGCTGCGGGCCAGGCAGCGCTGTGGAATATCCTCCTCTTCGCCTTTGTATCCGGCATGGGGTGGGCCTTCAACATGCCGGTAAGGCAATCCGTTGTGCCCAGCCTGGTGCCAAAAGACGGGCTGATGAATGCCATTGCCCTCACTTCTGCCGGCTTCAACATAACCGGCATCATCGGGCCATCCATCGCCGGCGTGCTTATTGTGGTGATAGGCACCGCGGGTAACTTCTACGTACAGTGCGTTGCGTACGCCGCCGTCTCCTTGCTGATATGGTTTATGCGCGTCCCCGCATTGGAGCGCAACGGGCTGCAGACAAGCGTTTTGTCCCAATTACGTGAGGGCATTAGCTATGTGCTGAGCCAGCCGACACATCGCATGCTGGTTGCCCTGGCGCTCATCCCCTCGGTCCTTGTGATGTCCTACATCGGGTTGCTGCCGGTGTTTGCGGAGGATGTCCTCCACGTAGGACCACAGGGCTTCGGGCTAATGGTCTCCGCGCCGGGGCTAGGCGCGCTAGCAGGCACCCTCTCGTTAGCCAGTATGGGCAACATCCGCTACAAGGGTCGCGTGCTGATTGGAGCGCTCCTCGGCATGAGTATCACGCTGATCCTCTTAGGTCTGTCCCAAAGTTTCTTGCTGAGTCTTATCGTGCTGGTTTTTGCCGGAGCGGCGCAGATGAGCTACATGACGACGAATACGACCTTGCTCCAAGCCGCGACTCCCCCAGAGTTTCGCGGGCGCGTGATGGGTATCTACATGATCACAATGGGGCTGCAACCCTTCGGCAGCTTTCTTGCCGGGGCGATGGCCGATATATGGAGCGCACCCATTGCAGTGGTAGTGCTGGGCACGGCCGCGCTGGCGTTCTCGCTCTATGTACTGCTGCGTGTCCCACTGCTGCGGGATCTGTAAGCGCTTACGATTGCGCTAGGGAACCTCTGAACAACCTGAGTCATTCCGTCTCTCGCGGGAATCCAGAGGGGCTCCCCAAGCCAACACCCAGGGACCCGGCACCTTCACCCCCATCCTAACCTTCCCCCATCAAGGGGGAAGGGACTTCTGCAGAGATTCCATATGTAGGAGAAGGCCCCCAGCATGTGCTGGGGGCCTTCTGTTCTTGCGGCTTGCTCAAGCAGGCGCTACATGTCCTTCTTCTGGACTTCTGACCAGATAGCCCTAAGCCTGCCGATGTTCTCCTTGTCGGGGCCGGTGTTCTCAATGCCAGGCACTTCCAGCAAGAAGGGCACTTCCCAGAAGGCGGGGTGGCTCATGATGCTCATGAACCCATCGCGGCCTATAAAGCCGTCGCCAATGTTCTCGTGCCGGTCTCTGCTGCCGGCCAGAGGGATCTTGGAATCGTTGGCGTGGACGGCCACCAGTTTTTCGAAGCCGATCTCATCCTCGAACTCCTTCATCGTCTCCGCCACCCCCTCTTCCGTGCCGACGTTGTAGCCGGAGGCGAAGGAGTGTTGCGTGTCCAGGCAGACTTTCACCCTGGGGCTGTCCACGGCTTCGATCATGCGGTGGATCTCGTGGAAGTTGCCGCCCACCTGCTGCCCCTGCCCTGCGTTGTTCTCGATAATAAGCCAAGCATCGCCCTCAGACTTGTCCAGCGCTTCCTGGAACGCGTCCTTTACTTGGGGCAGGACGGCGTCGAAGCCGATGCCCTTGTGACTGCCCACGTGGAAGATGACGCCCTTTGCTCCAATCTTGCCAGCTAGGGTAAGGGTACGCGTCAGAGAATCGACGCCCTTCTTGAGGTTCTCCGGGTTCTCCGTAGCCAAGTTGATGAGATACACACCGTGCATGAACACCGCATCGGCCAAGCCGGAGTCGCCGGCCTTTTGGCGAAAGGCGTCTATGGCTTCAGGAGGATGGGACCGGAAGATCCAGCTCTGGGGGGGCGAGCCGAAAATCTGGACTGCCTCCGCGCCAATATCCTGGGCGCGATCGATGGCTTTGTCTAAGGTACCGGCTGATGAGACGTGAGCTCCAATACGCATTTCCCTCGCTCCTTACTGGCCTGCATCCCCAGGCGCCGGGGCGGGACTAGCGCCCGTGCCCTCCGGTTGCCTGGAGCGTCCCACGTGGAGGAAGCCGTCGGTGAGATCACCGCGGTCGATCTTATCCCTGATGGCGGCAGATACCGGCTCCATGATAGCGGTTATCACTTGCTCCTTATCGGCAGGAAGCAGCATGGCTTTGGGATTGTAGAACCCGGTGAAGGTGAAGGCCCGCAGACCGGTGCGCTCGTCAAAGACGTTAAAGCTCTCCTTGCCGTCCAGAACGCGGTAGAAAGTCTCTCGCTGGGAGTAAACGTAATAGCCTTTGTAGCGGTCAACAACCATGGGTAGCGCTGCCTTTCGCGGGAGTCTAAGTTTAGCTGAGGTTTAGCTTATTATACGCATCCTGCGCCGCCACTTTGTAGCACTCGATTAAGGCCAGTTAATGGTTTGGAGCGGCTATACTAAACTGCCATCAATCCTCTACCTACCAGTGACGCTATCATAGTAGCGGGCAGATTAGGGGGAAGGCAACGAGTTTTTGTAACCTCCTACCTAAGATGAGTCTGTGGTATAGTAGCTGCACTTGAAATATCGAGTAACTTCCACCTCTCATTCGGTGTTCTTTTAAGTAAGGAAAGAACTTTCTAGTCCAACCCCACCAGGCGCACAAAGCCTAAGTGCCCTGGGGTGACGCAAAGGTTTCTATAAGAGAGAGGCGCTGTATGATTAAAAATGTTGTCTTTGTGCAACCTAAGTCTGCCGGCGGCAACTTTGAGTATGTGGCCATTCCTCGCCAGGGCATGCTCTTTCTCTCGGCTGCCCTCAAACAGTACGTTGATCAGGCCAAAGAACGGGCCGACCGCCTCGGCAGTTGGGTCTACGACACCCGCATCTGGTTCGAGGACAAAGTAGGTCAACTCGACATCATCAACGACTTACAGGGCGTAGACGTCCTGTGCGTCACCGGCCTCATCAATGAGATTCCTCGAGCCTATGAAATCGCCAGTTCAGCAAAAAAGCACTTTCCCAACATCCGCATCATCGGCGGCGGCCCGCACATGGGTATGCTGCCGGAAGAAGCGATTGAGCACGGCAAATTTGACGTCATCGTGAAGCACGAGGGTGAGGACGTCATCGGGCCCATAGCAGATGTGCTCCTCTCCTTTGAGGGTGAAGACCAGGCCAAAGAGTTGAGCAAGCTCGGCGGCATTGCCTACAAAGAGAACGGCGTGGTAGTGCACACGAAGCAGCGCCGCACGTTCGCCTCAGATTACGTAGAGCTGCCGGACTATAGCGCGGTAATGGGGCTTACGCCCCAAACTCCGTGGGCCGCAGGCGTCCTTGAGACGGTGCGCGGCTGCACGGAGAACTGCACCTACTGCGAGGTTATCCAGCAGTTCCTGGGTTACCGGATGGTCAAGCGTGAGGTGGAATGGAAGCGGCTGGAGCAACTCCAACGCTTGGCTGCAGACGGCCTCATCGCGACCTCGCCCATCAATGGACGCTTCGCGGTCTTTGTCACCGACGACCTGCATCCCCCGGCGCAGCGCGCGGTGAAGTTCCACAAAGAGCGCATGGAGCGCGTGAAGGGGTGGAAGGGCCACGCCGACAATATGTTCCTCATCTGTCAGACCCGCGCCGAGTTGGGAGAAGACCCAGAGATGTGCGAGGGGCTGCGGGACATTGGCATGGAGATGCTCTACATAGGGGTAGAGTCCAACAACGCCGATAACCTAAAGGCAGTGAACAAGCGCCAAGAGCCCGGCGAAGTTGACACCAACCTGCGAGCGCTAGCCAGTTGGGGCTTCACTAACGTGGCCATGACCATCATTGGCCTGCCTTTTGACACTGAAGAGAAGATTCTAGCAATGGCAGACTGGGCCACCAGTGTGACGAAGTACCAGACTGCCAACCTGCTCACACCGCTTCCCGCCACCAGCAACTGGGACCTCTTGCAACCGCTGGACGAGAACGGAGATATACTGCCCGAGGGGAAAATGCGCCCCTATCAGTACTACAACGGCAAACGCCTGGTTCACTACGACAAGCGCTGGACGATGCAGGAGTCTCTGGAGCTGTACAAGAAGTATACCGATCGCTTGCGGCCGGTGGACAAGCTGTATGAGCGCATGTACCAGATGATCAGCCGCCGCTCGGCAAAGATGGGCACAGCTATCCCGCAGAAGGTGTTGGCGACCTCGTAGGCAGCTACCCTTCTCGGAACCGGGACCATCGAAAGCGATCGCACTACTTCGACCGTCACAAAAGGCGGCTCTTTACAGAATGACATGCAGAAGCCACACAGCAGCCCATTAGGCGCGCCTCTTTCGTTTTAGCTGGATAACGGAGAACACTCCATGACACAACGCGTGGTCGTCACCGGCCTAGGCATGGTCACCCCGCTCGGCCTCAACACTTCTGCCACCTGGGACGGGTTGGTGCAGGGCCGCTCAGGCGTAGACCATCTCACCACCTTTGACCTGGAAGGCTTTGACACCACCTTTGGCGCGGAGGTGAAGGGCTTTGACCCCACGCTGCACATGGACCGCAAGGAGGCGCGTCGCAGCGACCGCTTCGTGCAGTTCGCCATCTCCGCCGCCCACGAGGCGCTGCAACACGCCGACCTCACTATAGACGCCAAGCTGGCTCCTACCGCGGGAGTGATCATCGGCAGCGGCATCGGGGGCATCGCTACCCTCTCGGAGCAGATCTCGGTGCTGGATGGGCGCGGGCCGGGCCGCATAAGCCCCTTCCTGGTGCCTATGATGATCTGCAACATGGCTGCCGGCCAAGTGTCCATAGCCGTGGGGGCCAAGGGGCCCAACTACGCCACGGTCTCCGCCTGTTCCAGCGGCGCGGATGCGGTGGGCCAGGCGTACGAGACCATTATGCGGGGCGATGCGAGCGTAATGCTGGCCGGCGGCGCGGAAGCGCCCCTCTGCCCCATTGGCGTAGCGGCGTTCAACGCAGCAAGGGCCCTCTCTACCAACAACGACGCGCCACAGCAGGCCTCCCGGCCCTTTGACGCAGAGCGGGACGGCTTTGTCATGGGCGAGGGCGCATGCGTGTTGGTGCTGGAGACGCTGGAGCACGCTCAAGAGCGCGGCGCGGCCATCCTTGCCGAGATGGTGGCCTACGGTGCCACGGCGGACGCATATCACATCACCCAGCCTGCGGAGGACGCCGAGGGCGCGGTACGGGCCATGAAGCTGGCCCTACAACGGGGCAAGCTTGCGCCACAAGAGGTCAGCTACATCAATGCCCACGGGACCTCCACAATGCTCAATGACTCAGCGGAGACGCAGGCGATCAAGACGGTGTTCGGGGAGCAGGCGTATAAGCTGGCGGTGAGCTCCACCAAATCGATGGTAGGACACCTGCTGGGCGCGGCGGGCGCGCTGGAAGCGGCTATCTGCGTCCTCAGCATCCAGAACGAGGTGGTAGCTCCCACCATCAACTATGAGCACCCCGATCCCAACTGCGACCTGGACTACGTGCCCAACACGGCGCGCCAGATGACCGTCGAAGCAACGTTGAGCAACTCCTTCGGCTTCGGCGGGCACAACACCTGCCTGGCGTTCCGGAAGTATCGAGAATAAACCACTTCTACTTAATCACTAGCGGCAGCTACGTCATTCTGAGCAACGCTTGTCCTGCGTATAGCTGAAGGGAACCGGGCGGCTTATGAGGCTACTGAGCAACCATGTATTTGAGAGCCGCTACTTATTCCCGCCCCCAGACTGCTTCGCCAGTCGCTCCTGCCACCTCCTCGCAATGACGGTCTAAGCATATGCCCGATTACCGCTGGCTGCTCCCACCTGCACTCCCGCCCGATCCAACCCTTGCGCTAGGCCCTTACCCGCCCGTCATCGCCCAGATCCTGTTTCAGCGCGGCGTCAAGAGCGCGGATGAAGCGCAGTGGTGGCTGGAGGACGCGACGGCCCCACAGCACGACCCCTTTACGTTGCCCGATATGGAGCAGGCCGTTGACCGCCTATTGGCGGCAATCCGCGGCCGGGAACCAGTAGTAGTCTTCGGCGACTTTGACGCGGACGGGATCACCGGCACCGCCACGCTGGTAGAGGGGCTACGGCTGCTGGGAGGTGTTGCGCAACCGTACATCCCGCACCGGGACGAGGGCTACGGCCTGAACATCCCCACCTTGGAAGCGCTGGCGCGGGAAGGCGTGCGGGTGGTCATCACCGTAGACACCGGCACCAGTGCGGTGGTGGAGATTGCCAGGGCCAGAGAGCTGGGGATGAGCGTTATCGTCATGGACCACCACGCCATCCCGCCACAGTTGCCGGCCGCAGCGGCTATCGTGAACCCGCACCGGCTGGACGCCCGCTATCCGTTCCCGGACCTCTCCGGCGTGGGGGTCGCACTAAAGCTGCTCCAAGCGCTGGAGCAGGTGATAGGCCGCCCCGTGAGCGAGGCGTTCTACGACCTTGCAGCCATCGGCACAGTGGCAGACCTTGCGCCGCTGCGGGACGAGAATCGCTGGATTGTGCAGCAGGGGCTGGCGGCGATTCGCGAAGGCAAACGGATGGGCCTGCGGGCGTTGTTGAAACGGGCGGGACTGCCTGCGAGCCAGATACAGTCAGAAGACCTGGGCTTTGTCATCGCGCCGCGCATCAACGCCATGGGCCGGCTGGAACACGCAATGAGCAGCTACCAACTGCTAACAACCGTTGACGAAACAGAGGCCGCCGCCCTGGCCGAGCAACTGGAGAGCACAAACCGGACGCGCCAGCAGCTCACCCGGGAAATGGTGGCGCTGGCGCAGACTGCTCTGGAAGACCAGCCGGAAGATGCGCCGGTGCTGGTGGTATCCAGTGCGGAATACCCTGCGGGGATCATCGGGCTTGTGGCGAGCCGCCTGGCGGAGGAGCGCTTCCGCCCCGCCATTGCTATCACCGAGGGGCCGGACTACAGCCGGGGCAGCGCGCGCAGCATTCCCGGGGTTTCCATAGTGGGGCTGCTAACCCAGTGCCGCGACCTCTTTGAGCGGTACGGCGGTCACCCCCAAGCGGCGGGCTTCACCATCCGCACCGGCCGCATTCCTGAGCTACGGGAGCGGCTGACGGCCCTCGCGGAGATCGCGCTCTATGAGGCGCCCCACGAGCCAGTGCTTTCGATTGACGCGGTGACACCACTCCGGGCCATCCCCGGCGAGACGATGCGCCTGCTGAGCCGTCTGGGCCCCTACGGCGCGGGGCATCCGGAGCCGCTCTTTATGAGCGCCAAGCTGGAAGTGCGGGACACCCGAGTCTTTGGCAACGGCGGGGCACACCTGGAGCTGAAGCTTGCCGAGAACCGTACTGTGTGGAAGGCGGTGGGCTTTGGCATGGGCGACCGCGCCGTGCGGGCGGGCGAGGTGCTGGACGTGGCCTACAGCATGGGGTTGGACCGCTTTGACGGCAACGGGCTGCTGCAGCTGCGGATCAAGGACTTTCGCCCTACGGAGTGACCCCTACTCTGGCTTGCGGCAAGTAAAGACAACGAGGATGTCGTCATCTTGCGGCGGCGTATCTTCATAGGCTTGGGTAACCCCTATGTCCGCAAAACCGGCGGCAGCTAGCAGCAGCGCGAACTCCTCAGGCTCGTAGTGGCGTAGGGTGTATTCCTCACGCTCCTCCTCCACCATACGACCGCCCTTAAACAACTCGTAGGCCAAGGTAAAGTGCTCGAGGTTGGCGGCTGAATCGTAGCGGGCGTGGAGGGTGTTCTCTACTATGCGAGCGCCGTCCGGGCGGGTGATCCAGCGTCCGGGGCTGGTTGCGCGAGCGGCAGGTGTAAGCACTTCTAGGACAAGCTGACCTGCCGGCAGCAGGTGCCGGTAGAGACGGACTAGACTCTCGGCCACGTCCTCTTCCTCCACAACGAACCCAAAGGAGCCGCCGGGCAGGATAACGCACCCGTAGCGCTGGGGGAGACTCAGCTCCTGCAAGAGCTGCTGGTAGATGCCTGGGGCAAGCCCTTTCTGCGCGCCTCTTGCTCTGCACGCTTCCAGCATACTGGCGGAGGCATCCATACCCTCAATCTGGATACCCCGCTCTAGGAGAGGGATGAGGAACCGGCCAGAGCCGCACATAGCTTCCAAAGCAGGGCCCTGCGCAGCTTCGAGATGGCGGAGATAGAACGCAAGGGCATCGGAAGGGGGCTCGGGCTTATCGAGGTCGTAGAACTGGGTGCAGAGGTTACCGTAGATAGGCATTAGCATGTGCCCGCACCCCGACCCTCTCTCAGAAGGCGCGGGAAGGGGTAACGGTTAGAATGCTCCGCGTCCCGTCAGGACCGCGGGGATGGTGCGGAGGAGGATCTGGAAGTCCAGGCCCAGCGACCAGTTCTCGATGTAGTAGAGGTCCGAGAGCACCATCTCTTCGAAGGGAATCTCACTCCGCCCAGTGACCTGCCACAAGCCCGTCATGCCGGGCGCAACGGCTAGGCGCTTCAGATGCCACTCCTGATACTGCTCCACCTCAGACGGCAGCGGCGGCCGCGGGCCCACCAGGCTCATCTCGCCGCGGAGGACGTTCCAGAGCTGCGTTAGCTCATCCAGGCTGGTGCGCCGCAGCCAGCGACCCACGCGGGTGACCCGAGGATCATCTCGCATCTTGAACAGCGGGCCGGTGGCTTCGTTCTGCGCGGTAAGCTCCGCCAGGCGAGCCTCCGCATCCACGTACATGGAACGGAACTTGAGCGCCGTGAAAGGCCGGCGGTCTTTGCCCAAGCGAGTCTGCGCGAAATAGATTGACCCCGGCGAATCCAACTTCACCGCCACGGCAATGAGCAGCCAGAGGGGCGAAAGGATCGCTAGGGTGAGTCCCGCTACCACGATATCCATAGCCCGCTTGAGCATGAGGTTGTAGCCGCTAATAGTAGTCTTCCGCAGGCCGATGACGGGAATGCCGCGGAGGTCCTCAACGTCTACGGGACTAAGGCTCAAGCTCAGCTCGAAGAGATCGGGAACCACTCGCACCTGGACGTCCGCCTGCTCACAGGTCTTGGTGACGCCCGCCAGCACCTGCCGGGACTCGTCGGTGGCAGGCAGGGTGACGATGACGGTGTCCACCTGCGCCTGGCGGAGGACATCGGGGAGGTCGCTAATGAGGCCCAGGCACGTGAAGCGGCCCAGGTTGATGCGAGCGCTTTCGTGCAGAAAGCCTACAAGATGGTAACCAAGCCCCGGCTCGGTAGCCAGAACGTGCATCACGGTAAGGCCCAGGCGGTCGCCGCCCACGACCAGGGTACGCTCAACCCCGACGCCGCGCCGGCGCAGCTCGCCCTGCACGGCGCGGGCAACAATGCGTGAGCCGACCAGCAGCGCAGTGGTGAGCACGGAAGCAATGAGGAAGAGGCCTCGGGAGTAGGCAAAGCCCCTGAACAGGTAGACGCCCGCGAAAAGGAGGGTGATGCCAAAGGTGGTGCTAAGGACAATGCTCCACACCTCTTGCAGGAACGGCCCCTTAAGGGGCGCGCGGTAGAGCCCGGTGACACGATACACCACTACCAGGGTGATGGAGAGGCCAATCAGCAGCGGAAAGTAGACGTCCAGGGGAACAAAGTTCTCATCCGCTACGTCGCCGCCGATGCCCTGAATGTAGCGGAGATAGTACGCAACGACGAATGCGAGGTCGACGAGGACTAGGTCAGCGCCCTGGAGGACCCAGCGCAAAGCACGCTGGTAGCGTTGATGGCTATTCCGACGGGATGCAGCCGCAACATCACTGCCCGTATCTTCTACGGCCTGATGGAGGGACGGTACTTGGCTCATGCGCCTATGTCGGCATTCATAGCTAGCTTATACATAAAGGATACTGAATAAGGGTAGCTCTCGCTAGTCTTAGCGCTGTTAGGCAGCGGGGGCAACGCGTTGGGCTGACCTCGGACTACCACGAGGGCTCTGCCCACGTCCGGCATTAGCCGCAGGCTGGCCTACTCCGGTTCTGGCTCCTCGTTGAAGAGCGAGTTCTGGCGCGCTATCATGGCGGACAACTACTGGCAGGAGGGTGGACGTGAAAACCCTGGACATGACAACTACATTGGTCCTCACCGTACCAACCGCCATCGTCACCAGCCTCGTGTTGAGCCAACTGAGCGACGACTTGTCGTTGCTCGTCTCATGGGCCATCGCGGGTGCTGCCGGGATATCCAGTGGCTTGGTTGCCCTAGGCCTGTATAAGCTGGTTAGGAAATCCTAATGGGTAACATGGTGGACAGCACATTGTCCCTCACTATCTTTTCTTGGAGTAGCTCCGTCACCGGAGAGCTGGACGTGGTTCCCTAGTTCAGGTAGGTTGCGTCTGCGTGCCGTCTCAGGTCCACCCAACTGGACAAAATCAAGAACTTTCATTCGATGGACACAATAGACACGGAAACCTGAGGTACGCGTGGGCGGTCGATTTGGGTCCATTCAAGCCAGGTCGGTAAAGCGGACTCACAAATGGGTGTGTCACGTCGTTCCCGGGTACCCGAATGTATCACCAGGCCCGATGAACGGTTCGATTCTTCTCAGGTGGGCCTAAAGGGACTGAATTGCGAGCTTTTCGGTGGGCCGTCTCAATATGAAGGCCGGATCGTAGAACGCTACCTAGTTTCGAGGCGGGTTGCTACTACTCATACCAGCCCGACCCAAATAGCAGTCCGTCATGCCGCACAATCCAAGTGTGCTTCTGACGGTTCTCGCCCGATTCCGAGTTGAGCAACACATAGTCCACCCAATGACCCGCCTCAGTGGCGCTCTGTAAGTCGTCGCCATAGAAATACCCCGTGGCGTCCACACGGAGGCTGGGATCACGCCCTCGAAGCTGAGGGTTATGGTGGGCTATCGTGTAGCCGTCTGGGTCGATGATGAAGACGTACCACTGGCCGTCAACGCTCTCCTTGGTGTTGTAGTACGCGACGGTTTCCTCCAGGCCTAGGGCGACGTAGAGGTTCATGGCCTGCTGCACGAAGGCCCTGGTGTAGGCGGGGGTGTCGGACTTGCCGGGGCCGCGTTCGTACCAGCCGGAGCCGAAGGTAATGCCGTCGTGGATCACCATCCAGGAGTGCTTGGTCTCCACAACGCCAGAGGCGGGATTGGCATAGGTGTAGTCGAACCAGGCGCCGTCCTGGTCCGCGGAGGCGGCGACGGCGGACCCGGTGGGGTAGGAGTTGGGTCCCAGAGCCTGGGAAACGTGCTTGCCCACCAGGTCGGGGTCGGGGGCATGAGCGATGATGGTCTGGTTCTCATCGATGATGAAGACGTACCACTGGCCGTCAACACTCTCCTTGGTGTTGTAGTAGGCGACGGTTTCCTCCAGGCCGAGGGCGACGTAGAGGTTCGTGGCCTGCTGCACGAAGGCCTTGGTGTAGGCGGGGGCGTCGGACTTGCCGGGGCCGCGTTCGTACCAGCCGGAGCCGAAGGTAATGCCGTCGTGGGTCACCATCCAGGAGTGCTTGGTCTCCACAACGCCAGAGGCGGGATTGGCATAGGTGTAGTCGAACCAGGCGCCGTCCTGGTCCGCGGAGGCGGCGACGGCGGACCCGGTGGGATAGGAGTTGGGTCCCAGAGCCTGGGAGCTGTGCTTGCCCACCAGGTCGGGGTTGGGGGCATGAGCGACGATGGTCTGGTTCTCATCGATGATGAAGACGTACCACTGGCCGTCAACACTCTCCTTGGTGTTGTAGTAGGCGACGGTCTCCTCCAGGCCGAGGGCGACGTAGAGGTTCGTGGCCTGCTGCACGAAGGTCTTGGTGTAGGCGGGGGCGTCGGACTTGCCGGGGCCGCGTTCGTACCAGCCGGAGCCGAAGGTAATGCCGTCGTGGGTCACCACCCAGGAGTGCTTGGTCTCCACAACGCCAGAGGCGGGATTGGCATAGGTGTAGTCGAACCAGGCGCCGTCCTGGTCGGCGGAGGCGGCGACGGCGGACCCGGTGGGATAGGAGTTGGGTCCTAGAGCCTGGGAGCTGTGCTTGCCCACCAGGTCGGGGTTGGGGGCATGAGCGACGATGGTCTGGTTCTCATCGATGATGAAGACGTACCACTGGCCGTCAACACTCTCCTTGGTGTTGTAGTAGGCGACGGTGGCATCTAGTCTTTCCGATTCGTACCTGCTGATGGCGTCTCTTACTAGGAACTTGGTGTAGTCGGCGGGCGTCGACTTGGGAGGTACGGTCGCCGTGGCATAACCCGTGTCCAACTGCTCCTGTATCTGCTCAATGAGAGACGCGACGGTGGCCTCATCCACGAGGGCGGGTGCGCCCGCGGGCCCTGGAGGTCCGGCTGGTCCGGGTGCGCCTGAGGAGCCCTGCCCCCCAGCGGGCCCGGCGGCTCCCTGGCAGGCAGCAATTGACAGGATAAGAGCGATGATCGGGATTACTATGATTAGGGCGCGCATTGTCAGATCTCCTAGTTGCGACGGGCGGCGCCGGACCTCACGGTGGCGAATACTGCCGCTGCGCCGGAAGTGTCCGAGTCAAACTTCAGCCCGCGGAAGCGCATACGCCGCTGCCAAGTCGTTGTTGCTCTGTGTGGCCCAATCGACGTACTCAAAATCGGAATGGGCAGTGGCCGTGCCCTCATCGGTTTTCCACGCGATAATGAAGTCATAAGCTGGTTGCCCGATCATATTAAGCGTGCTGAGCGTAGCATTCAACCGCCTCGCTATCACCCTGACGGAGTCGCCCGGCGTGATGGTAGTAGTGGGGCCGGTCCATTCCGGTAGGAAACGGACTTGGCGGGGATGCAAGGTGAACGCCAAGTCGAGCGTCGTCCTGGGCCTCTAGGCGTCTAAGGGACTCGTTCAGCCTCTTCCTCGCCTTGTGCTGGCAGGAGACTTGGGCGTCCGCCGGCAGTATGTAGAAGCCGTCGATGCACTGCTTGACGGCTTGAGCTTGCTCCGCCGTGCGGGACACTCCAGTACCGTTCCCGAGCCCTGCCCAAGGCCGCCCGTGCTCCTGCTTGGCACGCAGACGGACCGTGTCCCATGTTCTTGGGACCGGTTCTTGTATTGAGCCGTCGACAGAGCCATCACCACACCCCGCAAAACATGCCGTTCGTCGCTAGTCATGACAGCCCCCGCGATTCAGCCTACAAGTATCATATCACGCTGTGGCGCGCGCCACAGTGTCCCATTGCGCCGGGAATACTGCGCTCCACATTTGGGCACAACCTGAGTGTCAGTGGGAGCCGCGTGCCCGTTGCCGCTCTGTTTCTCACAAGCCCTTCGAGGCCCACCATCTTGGACAAAATCGAGAACCTTCGCCCTGAGGTTCGTTCTGGACCTGTAGGCTCAGAGCACCAAAAGGAAGTCCGGTTCCCATTTCGGCTGGTCTGTGATATCCGCTATCATTAAGTTGACACTAGCCCGCGTGAGGAATATCGATAAAGAATGAAACTGACGGAACTCATTGCCAGCGCCCCCTGGCGGGAGGCGGTCACCTACCGGGACACTTGGCCCCATGAATACGTCCTCAGCGAGAAGGACGGGCAGCGAGAACTGCTGAACGCCATCTACGCCCGCTTCCAGGACGGCGAGGGCGTAGCCTGCCGCTTCTTCCGCATGAGCAACAAGTACCTCTTCATAGGTGACTTCAAATACTGGTTCAACAGCCAGTGGGACGGCTTCGACCCCGATGGTGAGAACGTGATTAACCGCGCCCGCCTGTATCGGGACCGCCGGGACTTCGTGATTCAGCCCGGCGATACGGGAAAGCCGGAGGACTATCCGACCAACCCGGCCCACCAGAACCCAGACGCGGACTGCTGAGGAAAATCACCATGTCTCAAGAATCCACCCTGCTCGCGTACTTGGTGCCCCGCCTGACCAGTAGCGTGGAGGACACGGCCACCGACGCCCTAGCCTTCATCCTGAACAAATCCCCTGCCTGCCGTGATGCGCTGGGCCTCCTGCTGAGGGAAGGAGAGGGGTCCTACCAGCTAGACGCGTTGGCCAGCTTCGACACGCAGGTGACGTACAAGGACGGGTCTCGCCCGGACATGGTGGGCTATGACCAATGGGGCGGGAAGCGGCTGCTCGTCGAGTCGAAGTTCTGGGCCACCCTGCTTGAGGGCCAGGCCAGCAGCTACTTCGACCAACTGGAGGACGCAGGGCCGGGGGTGCTGCTGTTCATCGCTCCCACCACGAGGCTGGAGATACTGTGGGGCGAGATCACACGCCAGATGGAGAGCGGGCCGGATGGCTTCAAGCTGGAGGCGGTCGAAACATCCAACCAGATGCACAGAGCTAGGGTGATGGGGCCAGACAAGCAGGATAAGCGGCTGCTGCTGGTAAGCTGGCCTCTACTCCTAGACCGCCTAGCCGCCGCTGTGCCTCCCGATTCCCTGGTTGCCTCGGACATCCGACAACTCCGCGGACTGGCGCAACGGGAGGACGACGAGGCTTTCCATCCCATCAACAAGGCATTCAGCCCCTCATTACCCCGCAGGATCCGGTGGCTTAATCGCCTATCGACGATGTGGTTGACGGACGTGGGGTCAAGGATGGCTGGATGTCCACCTTGCTCAGGCTTGAGCCACGCCGCAGAGGGATGGTTACGGGCGGTATTTCCAATTTAGAAACGACCTTGGCGAAGTGGTCCCCGGCGACTTGTTCCTGTGCGTGAATTACCGCCTGTGGGCAACCAGTGGCGATACCCCATTGTGGCTGTGGATTGGTGACGACGTCCCAATCAGGCCGGCCCACCTTCGGGGCAACGTACCCTCACTGGTCGAGTTGGGGGGGGATAATGGGCCTTTCGACGTGCCAATCTACCTGAAGCCCGGGTGGAATACGGGCGCGTCCTGGATGACGTAGTGCTGCAAGTCAAGGCCATTTGGGAAATGGTCAATTGACTCTGAGCGAGCGGGTGACGAACAGACAAAATGACCAGATGGGCCGTGCTGGCGAGCACTCAGGACTCGGTCACGAGTGGAGTAGTCGTTGCCATTGTCGTCTCCATCAGAAGCTGACAGGTCCAGCCTGCACGCCTGGAACGGCTCGTTGTCGCCTCGTCATCGGGGAATGCCAGTTGTTCGGGAGTGCGGCATTCTGCCCTAGCGAGACTTCTCTGCCCATCCGAGACGGGGATTCCGATGACTCCACCCTCGCCCTACCGTGAGCGGGTGGTTCTACCTTCGACGCTTCAATCACGGTTCCGCCTCTGGCCCCCATGCCTGCTTCTCTAGTCACCGGCCCACTCCTGGCCGGGTTCCATACCTAGAACATTCAACACACGCGCTTCTTGGCGCACCGGAAGGACGTTATTGGGGGCTGTGCTACACTTTTTGCGTGAGCCAACAGGAACCGCAACCTCCACTTGCAGCACCGCCCTCTTCGCACCACCGGCGGACGGTGCGGCATCAGGGCCCCACGGTCTATGAAGGTTCCCGCCAGGACTTCTACGAGGGCAAATGGGCGGAGCCGGACTACTCGGACGGGTCGCTCCGAAACTGGCTCGTGCGCAAACAGCGCTTCTTCCTGCAACGGCTACCGCGCAGCAGCGCCGCGCGCGTGCTGGACTTGGGCTGCGGCGCCGGTTGGAAGCTCTTCACCCGCGCCGGCCAGGTGACGGGCATCGACCTCTCAGCGGCATCGGTAGCGGGCGCGCAGAGCATCTATCACAGCGTGACCGCAGGCTCCTTGACCCACTTCCCTTTCCGCGATGGGGCATTCGACCTGGTGGTCAGCTCCGACGTGCTGGGGCACATCCCCCATGAACACAAAGACGAGGTGCTCGGCGAGATCTACCGGGTGCTCAAGCCGGGCGGGCGGACGCTGCACTATATCGAGGCAGAGGGCAACGATCCCCTCACCAGCTATGCCAAGCATGATCCCGAACTCTACCGGCGGCGTATCCTGGGCCCTGAGGGCCACGAGGGTCTGGATTCACCGGCGGGCACCTTCCAACGGTTCCGACAGGCCGGGTTTACGCCGGTGCGGGAGCTGGCGGCCTACAGGATGGTGATGTACGCCGGCCGGATGTCGCAGCTCTATGACAACGAGTACGCAGAGCGGTCGCTGCCGCTGCGGGCGCTAGTGACCGCGAGCAAGCTGCTCACCCGCTGGGGGCCACTGGAGCTGCTCAGCAACCTGGGCATTGCGGCGGTGCTGGAGGTAACAGACCGCGCGCTGCCGGAGAGCTGGGGCAGTGGGGTTATGGTAGAGTACGTGAAATAGGATGCATACATGGCGAAAAACACTTCCAAACGCCCTGCCCTTATAGTGGTGTCCCTCTGAACCCCCTATCGGTATGAGTAGGCAAACTACGTGGAACTAAGACGCTACATACGCATAGTGATGCGCCGCTGGTGGATAGTGGTGGGGCTAACTATAGCTACCGCGCTATTGAGCTGGCTAGTGAGCCCGCTGGCCCAGGGGAGCTATCAGGCCACTCTGCGGGTCCTGCTCTCTATCCCGCCGGAGCAGCAGGCACGGGCGCCCTTCTACACCTACGACCGCTACTATCGCTTCGTGGCTACTGAATTCGTCGTGGATGACTTTATCGAGGTGACGCGGAGCCAGGCGTTCCGAGACGCCGTGCTGAAAGAGCTAGACCCCGTGCCCACCGTGCCGTTCTCGATAGCGGGCCAGCCCCGACGGGAGCGCGCGCCACGGATCGTGACCATCGTCGTGAGCACAGCCAGCGCCCAAGAGGCGGGACGCATAGGGCAGGGTGTGGTTCGGACGCTGGAGAACCGCATGAGCGAGGTAATAGGAGAGCCGGGAGTAGCGCCGCCGATTGCGGTGACCATCGATCCACCGGTAGTGACCTCTGCAAGCACCGGGGGCCGCAACTATCTGAACATTCTGCTACGGGCGATGGCGGGCCTGCTGGCCGGGCTGGGGATTGTGTTCTTGTTGCGCTATTTAGACACCACCATCTACGAGGCTGAGGAGGCGGCGGCATCTCTGGGGTTGCCCGTGGTGCTGACTATTCCGCCCTACCCAGGGGATAAGGTGGGCTAGGGGGGACCTGCTGCTCATGGATTCGACTGGCTCACCATGAGCGGGCTGAGAGGTCTCCGCTGCTAACTCCTAGCGGTGTGCCTACTACGCATGGATTCGACTAGCTCACCATGAGCGGGCCGAGAGGCCTCCGCTGTTAACTGTTGCCTACGCGCATGGACGACTAGCTCACCTCCACTGCTAACTAGCGGTGTGCTACTACTCATGGATTCGACGGGCTCACCATGAGCGGGACACGATTCCCCCGCCGTTAAAATAGGCAGCATCTAGGAAGCGGCGACCGTAGCTCTTGGTGCTGAAGACGGCGACTTTCATCATCTACCTCCCACGTGGGGGTATCTCCCTACCCCTCTGGCGGCGACATCGCAACAAACAAAAGCCGCCGCACACGGCGACGGCTTTCTCAGTCGAACCCGCGTTACTTTAGCTTATCAAGCTCTTCAAGAATGTCACTAACATCCTCCATGCTGTCACCGGGCTGGAAGGTCTTCTGCCAGCGGAGCACGCCCTCCTTATCGATGATGAACACGGAGCGGATAGGGACGCCGCGCTGGGCGTTGTATACGCTGTAGAGCTCGCTCACTTTGCCGTGGGGGTGAAAGTCGGTAAGCATGGGGAAGCTGATCCCGCCCAGCTTCTCTGAGAAGGCCCGGTGCGAGGGGGCAGCGTCACAACTGACGCTCAGCACCTGTCCGCCGCGCGCGTGGATCTCGCCGAGATTAAGCTCCAAAGCGCCGAGCTCGGACTCGCAGCCACCGGTGAAGTCGAGGACGTAGAACACCAGCACGATGTTCCGCCGTTGCTGGTAGTCGCTAAGCGTGTGATTCTCGCCCATACCTGCCTGGAGCGTGAAGTCCGGGACATGGTCCCCAATCTTCAGCCCCTCCGGCATTCCTGTTTGTGGTGTGGTCATGGCTCCTCCTTAAGACGGATCAATCTCGTTGTGTCACTTTTGGGATCACTATAATACTAAGGTCGCTAAACTCGGTAGTAGCGCCGGCCAATTCGCCCAAGGTAAGCTCGCAGGCGGACTCCCCGGGCAGGGTAAGGCGCTGGTAGACATTGACCGAGCGGCCGCTATCCACTCCGCCAGCGACAAGGGACTGCGCGATGGCGCTCGGCATGAAGTCCCAGGGCCGGGGCAGCACGATGAGGTTGCGGCGGCCGCGGCGGGCCTCTGCCAGCAATTCCTCCTGGTCCAGAGCGGTGTCGCCACGCTTGTGGAAGGTGATAAAGAGGCTCTCTTCCAGTGCCAGGCCCGCCCTTGCGCAGGCTACCAAGATGGAGCTGATGCCCGGCAGCACCTCCACGTGCGGCCAAACCGCCTGCACCCGGCTGACCAGCTCCCCGGCGGAGACACTCGGATCGCCCTGAGCGCACACCACGCAGCGCTGGCCGGCGGCGGCGCGCTCGCCCAAGGTGCGCAGCGCGGCCTCCTGGTTGCGGTACTCAAGGAGCATGCGCTCGCCTTGCAACCACAATGAGGCAGTCTCCAAGGGCAAGGCAAACCCCGCGACTAGGTCCGCGTCTGCTATCAACGACGCGGCGCGCTGGGTGACGTAGGCCGGGTCGCCGGGGCCTACGCCCACGACCCAGACGGGCTGGTTGGATGGAGTGCTGGTCATATTGCGGTCTTCATACGGTATCGGCGAGACTGATTGTACCCAGAGAGCGTATTGCTAGACAACTGCGCCCTCAGTTAACACCTATAGCTACGTGGCGGCGGCTCATGGATTCGACTAGCTCACCATGAGCGGTGCGAAGTTACACCATAAGCGGGACGAGGGTGCTCCGCGAGCGGCCCGAGGTTCCTCCCTCTTCTGCACTCTCCAGGAAAGGTGCCTGCTACGGAATGGCTGAACAACCTGCGTCCGTCTCTCGCGGGATTCCGTCTCTCGCGGGAATCCTGGGGGTCTCCTCAAGCCAACAGCCAGGCTGAACAACCCGCGTTATTCCGTCTTCACCCCCATCCTAACCTTCCCCCATCAAGGGGGAAGGGACTTGTGCAGAGGTTCTCTAGGGAACGGCTGGTTGTCGCTGCTTAAAGAGTTGGCTACACTCAGTGTGAACCGTTCCTACAGAGCTAAACCACAACACCGCCTTGCAGAACATTACGACCGTCCTCTTTGACCTTGGGGGAACCCTGGCCTATGTCCACCCATCCCAGGACTGGCTGTATGCGCGCGCCTGCAAGGAGTTCGGCGTGGACGGCAACTCGGAGCAGCTACGGAAGGCGGACGAGGGCGGCTGGGACGAGTACGCAACGCCCCTAGGTCCGGCGCACCCAGCCATCAGCACCGATGGCGAGACCTTTGCCCGCCACAAGACGGTGGTACTGCAAGAGCGCTTGCGCCGGGCCGGCATTGAAGGCCCGCTGGAGGCCATTGCCGCACGCATTCTGGAGCTGGACACAGAGCCGGAGATGTACCGGGTGTACGACGACGCCGTGCCTACACTGGAGGCGCTGCGGGCGCGGAACCTGCGGATGGCTATCATCTCCAACCATGAGTGGGACTTGCCGGCGCTGGTGGCAGGGCTTGGCCTTTCGGACTTTTTTGAGACTGTGGTGACTTCCGCGCGCAGCGGCTATCGGAAACCACACCCCAAGATCTACGAGGACGCGTTCGCGCAGATGGGCATTGCGCCGGCTGAGGCGGTGATGATCGGCGATAGTCCTGAGCCGGACATCGAAGGCGCGCTGCGCGTGGGCCTCCAAGCCGTGCTCATAGATCGCCACGGTAAACACAGCTCCAACCAGCACCCTCATATTATCCGCGACCTCTCACCGCTTCCCGACCTGATAGCACCCCAGATAGCACGATAGAAGAAGGTTGCATTGTCTGACTTCACTACGGAACAGTTCCTAGACCTGCTGCAAGACCGAGGCGGCGCACAGAACGCGGACTTTACCGGCCACGATCTCACCGGCATCAATCTGAGCGGAGAGGCGCTGGAGGAGATTCTGGAGCAGATGGGCTACAGGACCGGGGAAGGCCGCCGCCCCAGCTGGTTTGAGCCGTGGACCAAGGGTATCTCCCTGAGCCGGGCAAAGCTGGGGGGCCAGCGGTTGCAGATGGCGGACCTGCGGAATGCCTGCTTTGAGGGGGCAGACCTACGGGGGGCGGACCTCTCCGGCGCGTACCTGGAAGACGCCACGCTGGAGGAGGCGGACCTGCGCGGCGCAAATCTTACCGGCGCAGTGCTCTCCCGCACCATCCTGTGGGCCAAGTTCCCCTCTTTGGAGGGGGCGCACCTCTACGGGACGCACATCGAGTTCGTGCCCTGCACCCAGGACCAGTTCGGCAAGGGCGTAGGCGAGGAGCTGGCGCACGACTGGTTAAGGGCGCGAGAAGTCTATCTGGCGCTGCGCCACAACTTCCTCGATCTGGGGCGCTACGGCGACGCCTCCTGGGCCTACCGCAAAGAGCGGCGGATGGAGCGGCATGCGGCCTTTCCTTCGGAGGAGGGTAGCCGCTGGGTGCGGGACGAGCTGGCCGCCGAGCGCTCTCTCCGGACGGCGTGGTTGCCGAACCGTCTCTTGCAGTGGCTGCTCTACCTCAAGCTCTTCTTCATCCCACAGCAAGGTGTGCCGCTGCAGCGCAAGCGTTTCCTGGAAAACAAGCTGCAGGACAGCCTCTGCCAGTACGGGGAGAACCCCTGGCAACTTGGCAGCTGGGCGCTGGCGACGGCGTTCGGGTTCGCGTTGCTCTATTTTCTGCTTGACTGGGTAAGCCCCAGCCCCGTGGTGCTGGCCCTGAGCGCCAGGCGCGCCGGTCTCCCCGCTGGGGTATCTGGGATTCAGCTTTGCCTCTATGGCGACGATGACTTTTGTGCGGCTGGAACCGGCAACGAACCTGGCCGCGCTGCTCGCGTCCATTGAGGGCGTGCTGGGGATAGGGTTGCTGGCCCTGTTCATGTTCACTCTGGGCCGGCGGATGAGCGGAAACTAAGGAACTTCTGAACAACCTGCGTCATTCCGTCTCTCGCGGGCAGCCAGGGGGTCTCCCCAAGCCAACAGCCAGGGACCCGGCTCCTTCACCCCCATCCTAACCTTCCCCCATCAAGGGGGAAGGGACTTGTGCAGAGGTTCCCTAATGCTTAGACGTGCTCGCTGACGGCGAGGAGAGCGTCCACGCAGATAAAGCCGGCCGTTTCACTGTCAAAGAGCGCGTAGCGGTCGACCAGGATGGGGAGGAGCCCGGCGTCACGGGCGCCCTGAACATCGTTCTCTACTTGATCACCCACGTGGGCGGCTTCGCTAGAGGCCACACCTGCGTACTCCGCAGCCCATTGGAAGATGCGCGGGTCGGGCTTGCTGGCCGGCGCGACCGCAGGGCCGACTATCCAGGTAAAGTAGTCCTTCAGGCCGAGCGCTTCCGTAATAGCGGGAAGCTCCTTGCCGATGTTTGAGATGATCCCCAACTGTTTGCCCTGGGCTTGCAGCGAGGTGAGGGCCTGGGCGGCCTCCGGGTAGACAGCAAGGGTTGGGCGGTGCTTCGTTTGCATGAGGGTATCCACTATCTCGCGCGCCGTTGCAGCCTCCACCAGAACGCCGGCGGCCTTCAGCACTCGAGCATCGAAGGCGGAGTAGAGGGCGTCACGCTCCGCAGCCGGGCGCTCGGCTAGCGGCAGTCCCCCCATCTGGCGCATCCACCATTCGCCGGCAACCATGAAGCCGCGATGCGCGTCCCGCGGCGTGATGGAGATGCCGCGGGCTTCCGCAGCGGCAACGAGCAGGTCTTCCGCCTCCGGCTCATAGTGGACAAGAGTGCCCAACATATCAAAGAACACAACCTTTATGGACATAGGACAGGTGCCGAGAAAAACAGGATAGCTTGAGTCTAACATAGCGCGAGGCTGAGACGCCCAAAGACCCTCTTTGAGCGGAAGGTAGCTTCCTTTCCGAACGCACCCAACGTAGTTCGACCTCATGGATTCGACTAGCTCACCATGAGCGGGGGGAGCGCACCACGAGCGCACCAGGAGCGGGGGCGAGGGGCCGGTGGGGCGTTGCCCCCTACCCCTCCTCCTGACCACTCCAAGGCAACTGTCGGGGGGCCGGCTCCTTCACCCCCATTCTAACCTTCCCCCATCGAGGGGGAAGGGATTTATGGAGACCCCTCTCCCTCTGGGAGAGGGCTAGGGTGAGGGGTGTGGGGGCGCGTGGTGATGGTGGACGGCTCATGGTTCGACTAGCTCACCATGAGCGGGGGAGTAGCTCCCATTCCGAACTCACCCTACGTGGTTCGACGGGTATTGCGAGGCTGTTCAGGCATAAGCTACAATCCCTACGTGCCACCAGGGCCCCTTTATCTCTGGTATGGTCTGGTCAGCGCTCTAGTTGTCTCAGGCCTCGTATTAGCGTACGTCCTAGACGGGCTGCTGGCTTGGATCGTTCTGTTCTTCGCCCTGGTTATCACTGCGGGCGGCACTCATTTCTTGCTCCAGATCCATCCTAACTACCGCACCTACGAGCACAGGGCTTCCGCCGCCATAAGCTGGATTCCGCCGGTGCTCCTGGCCTTTGCGGGCATGGCTTTCACCAAGCAGCTCCTAGGGGGTATCCCAGCCATCATTGGCGTGGGCGTCACCAGTTTCGGAGTAGTGGCGCTCATAGGCTGCCAGTACACCCTGGCTTACGGCGCGGGCATCTACGCCCCGTTAGCCCGGCTAATCACCACTCTGTTGCTCTATCTCTCGGTGTTCCTTACCGTGGTGGTGCTGCAGACCAGCGACCTCGGCCTCAATTCGCTAAGCCTCTTCATTGGCAGCTACTGCGGACTGACAGCGGTCATCCTGTTTAGAGAGGATGCTGCTCGACGGAACCAGGACATCGCCTACGCACTGGTTGTTGGGGTGGTGATGACGGAGCTGTCTTTCGGGCTGTACTACGTGCCCCTAGGCAAGATCTACTCCGGCCTGGCGCTGCTGGTAGGCTTCTACTTGCTAGCGGGCCTCGTCCACAACTATCTGAGCGAGCGGCTCAGCACCCGGGTCGTAGTGGAGTTTCTGAGCGTTGCCACCATCGCGCTGGCAGTGCTGTACGGATTCAGAAACGTGACGGGCTAGCATGGGCCAGATCATCGGGATGGACGACCTGCCCGGCCTGCGCAGTGCGTTGCTGGCCGAGGGGCGTCGCATTGTGCTGACCAACGGCTACTTCGATCTGCTGCACGTGGGCCACCTGCGTTACCTCCAGCAGGCCCGCGCGCTGGGGGACGTCCTCGTCGTCGGCGTGAACCGGGACGCTACCGCCCAGCGCAGCAAGGGGGACGGCCGGCCCATCCTGCCGGAAGAAGAACGGGCAGAGCTGCTGGCCGGACTGAGCTGCGTGGACTACGTGGTGCTCTTCTCCGAGGACACGGCCGGCGCGCTGGTGGAAGGGCTACAGCCCCAGGTGTACGTTAAGGGCGGCGACTACGGCGAAGGATCGCCCCCACCAGAGGCAGCGGCAGTGCGCGCCCACGGCGGCGAGGTGGTCATCCTGCCCCTGGTGGAAGGACGCTCTACCACCGCCATCATCGACCGCATCATCCAACTCAACACACCCCCAACCGATAGCACATGAGCCAGGAGGGCGTCGCCCGCAACGCGTTCATCGTGGGCCTGGGCAACGTGGGCAGCCGCGTCCTGGGTCTGGCGCGGGAGCAGGTCATCGCCGGCCTGTTTGGCGCAACCGCCGCCACCGATGCGTTCCGAGTGGCGTTCCGCGTCCCCCTAACGCTCTACGACCTGCTGGCGGGCGGGATGATCTCGGCCGCACTGGTGCCGGTGTTCTCGCGCTATAGCAACGCGCAAGACAAGGCGTCGCAGGAGGAGCTGGGCGTGGTCGCCAGCACCATGTTCAACGGGCAGCTGCTGGTATCGGCGGCGCTGGCGCTCCTACTGGGGCTCCTCGCGCCGCAGGTGATGAACCTGCTGGCCTCCGGCTACGACAGCCCCGTGCGGGAACAGGCGGCGGGCATCATGCGGCTGCTGCTGCCGGCGCTCGTCTTCATGTGTCTCTCCAGCGTGCTCACTGCACGGCTCTATGCCACAGAGCGCTTTACGCTGCCGGCAATGGCGGCCCTGGCCTACAACGGCGGCATGCTCACCGGGGCATTGTTCCTAAGCCAGACTCTGGGCATTGCCAGCCTGGCGGTGGGACTGGTAGCAGGCATGCTGGCCCAGACGCTCATTCAAGCGCCCGCCTTCCGTGGACTGGCGTATCAGGTGCGGCTATCCCTGGGGCATCCCCAGGTGAAGGAGGTGCTGCGCCTCTATCTGCCCGTTGCGCTGGGGCTGGTGGTCTCGATGGTTGGCATTGCCATCGACACTGCGCTGGCCTCTCGCACCGGCGAGGGCGGCCTGGCCGCGCTGGGCTTTGCGACCACGTTGGTGCAATTCCCACTGGGCTTGGTAGCCGCAGGTGTGGGCGCAGCCACGCTGCCTATCATGTCCCGCTACAGCCCCGGAGGCACAGAACCGCCCGTCGCGGGGCCGGACACGCTTGCTGCTCAGCAGGCCGATCCCGCAATCTCGCTGGCGGCTTACAAGGATGCGCTTGCCCTGGCGCTGAAGCTAACGCTGGTAACCATCGTCCCCGCTACAGTCGGCCTGGCGTTGCTACGCACGCCGATAGTGCGCTTGCTGTTTCAGCGCGGCGCATTTGATGGGGTGGCAACGCAGCGCACCGCCCTGGCCTTCCTGGCCTACGCGCCCGGTCTCCCCGCTGCGGCGCTGGACCAGATGCTCATCTACGGCTATTACGCGCGCCGCCAAACCCTCACACCGGTGCTGGTAGGCGTGGCGAGCGTGGGCGTCTATCTCGTCGTAGCCCTGGCGCTACTGGAGCGTTTGGGCATGCCCGCGCTGGCCATTGCCAACTCAGCGCAGTGGGGCGCCCACGCCGCGCTGATGGGCATCCTTACGCTGCGGGCCGTAGGGCACCTAGAGGGCGTGTGGGCCGCGTTGGGGCGCACACTGCTGGCGTCCGCGGCCATGGGCGCAGTGTTGACGCTCTTAAACGCGCTGCTGGGTGTGAGCATCCAGACAAGCGCGGTCAGCCTGACCCTCCTCCTAGGACTGACGGTAGCCGCGGGCGCGCTGACCTACATAGGGGCGCTAGCCCTGGTGGGCAGAGACGAGCTGGGGCTGCTGGCGGGCGCGCTGCGACGCAAGCGTCCTACTGACGAGCCGTGAGCCACGACTATCTAGGTATCGATCTTACTAGCCGGGCGAGCCGGCCCTCCGCCTACGCGCTCCTGAGCGATGACGATGCGCCGCCGCGCTTAGGGTTTCTTGGCAGCGACCAGGAGCTTTTTGAGCTAGTAGCGAGACACAACCCCTGGGCAGTCGCCATCGACGCGCCGCTGGGTCTCCCGCTAGGGTGGCGTTGCTTAGAGCAACCCTGCGCCTGCGGCCAGTGTGCGGCGGCGACGGAAGACCGCCGCCGCGCCTGTGAGGTTGAGCTGCGCCAGCGCGGCATCCCCTGCTATTGGACCACCCGGCGCTCCATCATCAAAGCGATGGTCTACCGGGGCATCGGCCTGCGCCGCACCCTGACCGAGCAAGGTGTGCGGGCGTTGGAGGTCTACCCCTACGGCATCAAGCGGGTCCTGTGGGGAAGCAAGCTCCCCAAGAAGACCACGCCGGCAGGCCTCGCGTTCCTGTGGGGCAAGCTGGGCGAACTCTTCCCATCGCTGAGCAGCACAGCCTACGAGCCCAACCACGACCTGGCCGACGCGCTGCTGGCGGCGTACGCCGCGCGACTGCACGGAGCGGGCAGGACGGTGCTGCTGGGCATCGAGTCGGAGGGGCAGATTGTGCTGCCTGAGGGCGTTGGGATAGAGCGGCGCTAGAAGGTGCCGAAGCTGAGGCGTGTCATAGCGCCAAAGACCGCGAGGGTCAACAAGAAGGTGAGCACGGAGACCACCCGGGACAAGCGCGAGAGACCGCCCGCGGAAGCGGGGTCGGTCTCTAGAAGGGACAGCAACCGCGGGCCAATGAGCATGGAGTGGACTGCGGTAAGGCCGAGGAGGGCAGCCACCAACGCCATCTTTAGCAACAGACCCTGCCCAAAGGGAGTGGTGGTTAGCACGGCAGGTGTAGCAAACAACGGGCCGGCGCGCCACAGGCCGGTAAGGATAGCTAGCAAGAGGCTGGCCCAAGCCAGGCGGTTGAAGCGCCGCACCATCGTGGCCAGCACTATCTGACGCAGAGGCGACTCACCAAGGGGCCGGAGGCCGGGGAGAGTGACGTAGACCAAGGTGACCTGGGAGCCTAGCCAGACGGCCGCGCCGATAAGGTGGAGCCAGTGCGCTAGGGCGGCAGAGAGAACGGCTAGATCACTGGGCGAAGACAGATGCTCTGCTCCCGCCCGGGGCCTACCCCAATCACATCCACTGAGGTCTTCAATAGGGCTTCCAGCCGGCGCACGTAGTGCTGTGCTTCAGCTGGCAGTTCCGTGAATTGGCGAGCCTCTGAGGTGGGGGTGAGCCAGCCAGGAACCTCCTCGTAGACCGGGGTGCAACGCTCCAGGGAGTCCAGTTTGGTGGGGAACTCATTGATCACGCGGCCGTCAAGCACATAGCCGGTGCAGATTTTGATAGTGGGATAGATATCCAGTACGTCTAAGCGCACCAACGCCACGCTGGTAAAGTCGTTGACCTCGGTGCTGTAGCGACCCGCCACCGCATCGAACCAGCCGCAGCGTCGTCCGCGGCCCGATGTGGTGCCGTATTCGTGACCACGCTCACGCAAATCATCGCCTTCTTGGCCGTACAGCTCTGTGGGCAGTGGGCCGCCGCCGACGCGCGTGGTGTAGGCCTTGAACACTCCCAACGCTTTGGTGATCTTGGTAGGCGGTATGCCGGAGCCTATACCGGCGCCGCCGGCACTGGTGAGCGAACTCGTAACATAAGGATAGGTGCCGTGCTCAAGGTCGAGCAATGTTCCTTGCGCGCCCTCCAGCAACACGAGCTTGTCCTCATTGATAGCGGCGCGGACCAGGCTGCCGGTTTCACGGATATAGGGAGCAAGCTGCCTCCCGTATTCCAGGTACTCCTCATATATAGGCTCCAGCTCTAGGGGTTCATGGTCGTATACCTTGGTGATGAGCTGGTTCTTGCGCTCCAGCGCGAAGCTCAACTGCTCCCGGAACACCGCGGGGTTCAGAAGGTCGCCAACGCGGAGGCCGATGCGGGCAGCTTTATCGGTGTACAACGGCCCAATGCCTAGCTGCAGGGTGCCAATAGCACTCTCACCGCGCGCAATCTCGTCCAGGTGGTCTTGCAGCGGGTGGTACGGCATGATGAGGTGGGCTTGATCGCTCACGAAGAGACGGCCCTCTGTGGAAACACCCACGTCGTGCACAACAGCCAGCTCTTTCAGGAACGCCTGCGGGCTAAAGGCAACGCCGTTGCCAATGACGCAAACGGCGGACTCGTGAAAGATGCCGCAGGGTATGATGTGCATGGCGAACTCGCCGAGGGGATTCCGAACGGTATGACCGGCGTTGTGGCCGCCGTTATAGCGAACAACCATCGCCGCCTGCTCGGAGAGCAGGTCGATGACTTTACCCTTGCCTTCGTCGCCCCAATGTCCCCCCACAACCACAATAGCTGGCATAAAACGAATTCTCCTAGAGTTTTTGCACAAAGAAAGCGGCCCGCGGGCCGTGCATTAGTATACCAAAGAGCTTGATCTCTTAACAGGCCCGTAGCAGCCCACCATCATCTCGGGGGCTCAGCACCAGGTAGCGCAATATCTTCCGCCAGTGCTCCTTCACCCAGAAAGACTGGGGAAAGAGGCTGTTGCTATTCTAGGTGCTGAAAGCATTATGCACTACATAAATGAAAAAGGGCTACGACGCCGCTATGTTACCACGTTGCTGACTATTCAAAAAATCACCTGCGCAGCCGCGACCATATTCCAAAGTAAACTCCCGCGTTGCAGAATCACGGAGGCGTTCCGCCGGTTCATCCGGAGCATCCATCAAGCCGATAATAAGCGCTGAGGTCAAGGTCTTCCGAGGAGATGATTCCTTGCGTTACGCGAGTATCCTTCATGGAGTCTATGAGGGCTGCTAGAACAGAGACGCGCAAAAAGACTTATAATAAAAGAGTCATGAGATACGAGCGCACCTACTATGAAGAGCGAACCAACGAACAAGGATAAGCACCAAAATAGCCGAGTGAATCAAAAAACGAGACGAAGCATTGAAGCACCTAAAGGCGCTCCTGGAGGAAAACGGCCGGCATCTTGATGCGTTGCTGGGCGCAGAACCTGCCGTATGAGGGGCACCAGAATGCACCAGATAGAACGCATTGACGGCTGCACAGCTAGGGGGTAACCTTAACCCGCCACAGGGCCGTTTCCTCGGCACAGCAGGACACCCTAACAGGACCGGCGTTCATTGGAGCGGCTCTACCGAGGAACGAAGCATTGTACACCGTAGCAAGACGTATCCCAGAGGAGGTACTTCCATGTCGATAACACTCGCCGAGGCGAATACCATCGCGTCTACCGCCGTAGCAAAGGCAGCAGAGTACGGCGCTCGCATTAGTGTTGCGGTTGTTGACGTAGGCGGTGGGCCGCTGGTAGTCAACCGCATGGACGGAGCATCGCTCTCCAGCCTGCTGGGCGCACAAGGCAAAGCAAAGGCGTCGGCGATCTTCAGCCGGCCCAGCGCGCTGCTGGCTCAGGCAACGGAGAGCCCCACTATGCGGGCAATTCTAGCCACAGCCGGCGATGACTTGGTACCTGGTCAGGGCGCAGTGCCCATCTACCGCAACGGCGTGCTGGAAGGCGCAGTTGGGTGCGGCGGCGGTTCCGGGGAGCAGGACGAGACGTGCGCATCAAGCGGCGTGGAGGCTGCAAAACTCAGCATTACCCGCTAGGAAACATGCCAAGAGGGGATAGTGAAGGACTACACAAACGGTAATTACTATGCTAAACTTGCATGGCTCTTAACCTGAGGTCTTAGTAGTGGCCTCACAATATAGACAAAATATAGGTAGCGCCTAAAAACCAAACGGGGAGGAGAACAGTTCGGTTATGTCTTTTGTAATCACCGACACGTGTGCCGGAGTAAAGGACGCTTCTTGCGTCACCGTTTGCCCAGTCGACTGCATCATCACGAATGATGAGCAGCCGCAATATTTTATCAATCCTGAGGAGTGCATCGATTGCGGTGCATGCGTTCCAGAGTGCCCGGTCAACGCCATTTACAATGAGCAGGAGTCTCTGCCAAACGGGCAGGACGTCTGGATCCAGATCAACAAGGACTTTGGAAATATAGATGATGCCGCATTCAACGCCCAGCATGGCGAAGTGATTGCTGCTGCCAAGGAGCAGAACAAGGACAGCGAGTACGCCGACGCTGCGCTCTACTCCTAAAGCAGCCCCCTCACAGACAACCTAGAGAAACAAAGCAGCCCCTCAAATTGAGGGGCTGCTTTTTGTTGCCTGCCGTGCTTAAAGGATGGCCGCCCGGGGCCGGCGACGCAACCGCCACAGGCTGGGGAAGCTGGCCCGGTCTACCTTGAGGATGGCTGCATATTTGCGTGCGTTCTCCAAATGCGCGGCATCGCCGCTGCGGCGGTAGCGGTTAAAGCTGTCCAGCATCTTGTCCGCTATCAGGTTGATGTCGAAGCCCAGAATGTACTGCTCACTGGCATGCAGCATAGCTTCCCGGTAGATATTAAAGTGGTTGGAGAGCTTCTGGAGCATCTCCCGCTGCTGCGTGGCGCTAGCCATATCGTGGTCGGAAGCAATGCGGTAGTAGTTCTTCCCGCTGTTAACGTGATAGCTGACATCGATGCCCGGGCTGGTGCGGTACTCTTTGCGCCAGCGGTCCCAGCGCCGGCGTCGTTGCAGGCTGGCGGGAAATACGCCCGCAATAAACAGCGAGTAATCGCCCAGTCTGCGATAGGCCTCAAAGAGGTTGGGGAAGCGGGCCGCAATATCCATCTCGCGCATCAGATCAGAGAGCAGGTAGCCTAAGCGCCGGTTGTCCTGGATGAGTGGGAAGAGGTCCCTTGTATGGAGGAACTCTGCCATCATCCCCGTGAGATAGTCCAAGACCGAGGCATCGCTACTTCTGCGCTCTACGTAGAGCGTCTTAAGGAGGAAGAGGTAAAAGAGGCTCCTGAGGCTGATGTTGCGCAACTCGCCGATGTCGTCATAGAAGGCGCTCAGCAGGTCATCCACCTCTCCGGAGAAGGACGTGTCTGCTACGTTCTGGCCGGAGTTAACGGTCACGGTCTGCTGCAAACGCAGAATTCGCTCTTCAACTGTCCACATAGCTACCTCCGAGTCACCGTTACCGAGTCACTGTTACCGGAAGTGTTTTAGATTATGTACGCGTTGGGCGCCTAGTGGCAAGCAAGGGCCTACACGGGTAAACTCCCTGATTTGATAAGACCTGAGACGAGTCCTATACTAAGGCAGTTTTACCACCCTAGAGGAGTCTCAATGACCCAAGAAATGCCGGAATCGCCTGACGAGGTTAAACCGGCTGGTTGGTTCACCCGCACCAAAGGGAGCTTTTACGATACCTTCGGCATTTTGTCCGATCCGGTGTTCCGATGGTACTGGTTCGCCACCTTTGGCTACTACACGGGCCTGCGCATTGAAGAGCTAGCCCGCGGCTGGCTGGCCTATGACATGACCAAGTCCGCCATGATGCTGGGGCTGGTAATCATAAGCCAGGGGCTCCCTCACGCGATCATCGGGGCAATAGGCGGCACGCTGGCCGACCGTATCCCCAAGCGTACGCTGCTTATCTGGATGCAAGCCCTCCTGGCTGGGAACGCCTTTATCATGTGGCTGCTCTTGGTCACGGGCAATGCAGAATACTGGCACGTGGTGGTCATAGCCATTATCCACGGCACGGGGGTAGGACTGTCCTTGCCTGCTCGGCTCTCTTACGTTGCGGAGGTGGTGAGGCCCGACCAGTTTGTGCGGGCGTACGGCCTCTACTACGTTGCCCTAAACACCATGCGTATCGGCGGGCCGGCATTGGGCGGCCTGCTGGTGGTCTGGGTGGGCATGAGCGGCGCGTACTTTGTCATCGTTGGGATGCACTTGTGGTCGTTCTTTGCAATGTTCCGGGTGCATCCGCAGACGCCGCCGCCAACGCCCAGCGGAAAGTCCTTCATCAGCGACCTGGCAGCGGCCTTTGCGTTTGCCAGAAGGACGCGCTTCCTCCTCATCCTCCTGGGTTCAGAAATTGGCAAGGCGATGTGCGTCTCCCCTTCACGACAGTTGATGCCGGTGTTTGCAGGGGCCACCGTGTTCGCCGTAGGCGCCGGCGGCTTGGGTACGCTTCAGGCTGCGCTGGGGGCCGGCGCACTAGCGGGATCGGTGGTAGCCGCTGTTGGCGGAGGCATCAAGCGCAAGACGCTGGCCCTGATGGTGATAGGTGCGTTAGAAGGCCTTGTCCTTGTCATGTTCGCCAACTCTCCCGTGTTCCTCATTGCAATCGTGTGTATTGGGGTGTTCGGCACTGGGACGGCTATCTACACCACCCTTGAAAGCACGCTCTTCCAGCTTAGCGCCACTCCAGACATGCGTGGCCGGGTGATGGGCCTGCGCATGATGTCCAGCGCCATCGAGCCCCTAGGCGTGCTACCCCTTAGCTACCTGGCAGACGTAGTTGGCGCACGGTTTGCGGTAAGCCTGGCCGGCGTAATAGTCGTCTTCTTCATGTTTGGGTTGGGTACGCTGTTCCCGGACTTCCGGAAACACGAGACCGAGATGCCAGCGGGCGGCGTGCCGGCGCGGTCCCACTAGCAGCTACGCAGCACGACGCCGGTCACGCCGGCGCGGACAAACTTGTAGAACCGCCGGCCTCTAGATGCGCTAGGGAACCTCTGAACAACCGGCGTCATTCCGTCTCTCTCGGGAATCCAGGGGGTCTCCCCAAGCCAACAGCCAGGGACTCGGCTCCTTCACCCCCATCCTAACCTTCCCCCATCAAGGGGAAAGGGACTTGTGCAGAGGTTCGCTAGGGTTTGCGTAGGACGATGGTGTAGTCGCCGGGAAAATAGCCCTCGTTGATGACTACGTTGGGGGACAGGGTGCGGCAGAACTCCAGCACCTGCTCCGGTTGCTCGCTGTAGTAGATGCTCTCGCTCATGGGCGAGTAGCTGGGCGGACCGAGAAAGTTGAAGGCGACCGCCTGGGTGCATCCCGCATACATCGCGGCCACTAGGGCTCGGAAGAAGCTGGGATGCTCCGGCACCCGTATGTTGAGCGTACCGGAAGCCACCACGTAGTCACTGGGCTGCTCAAAGCCCTCCTCCAGGATGTCCCGTACTAAGAAGTGGCCCTGGGGATACTTTTGGGCGGCGGCCTCCACCAGCTTTGGGGAGATGTCATACCCCGCGTAGTAGACGGGGCTGGGCGCAGTCGCGCGGGGAGCTGGAGTCGCAGACGGCCGGTGGGGGAAGGCCTGGTGGCCCTGGTCTTGCAGGAAGCCGCAGAGGTCGCCCAAGCCGCAGCCGATGTCCGCTACGGAGCAGCCGCGCCACGTGTGGAGCAGATCGTAGAGCACCTGGAAGCGGATGCGCTGCGTGGTGCTGCTGATCCAGTGGAGCGAACGAGCGTCATCAGGGCCGTAGCGAGCCAGCTGCTGCTCGTAGAAGGCAACGAGGGTCTCGCGGCCCGGCATAGCGTTAAGGGAATCGGGCATTTCGGGATTTCGGGAGAAACCAGGCGTCAAAAAATGCGCATTCGCTTGACAATAACGGAATAGGGGTTTACTATCTGTTTGCCTAATGGCGCAGCCGAAAGGCTAGGATGTTTTTGGGGAGGTGCTAAATGATTCATGATCGCACCATACAGAAACTAAACTGCGTATGGCAAGTTGAGGTATGACGCCTCGCATAGCCGAGGCTCTCAAACCTTCGAACTCGCCTCTCACTTGGTTGGCAATCCAAGGGCGGGGGGTGCTGACACCTCACAAGGTCGGCAATCCAAGGGCGGGGGTCCCGCCAAGGTAGAACGAAGTAAATATTTGGGCCGTCCAGCATGCTGGACGGCCCTTTTTGTTGCGCGTTTATTTAGGGACTAACGCTGGGCGCTGCGTGCGGCGCGGGCCTGGGCGATCTCCTCCTCCATCCACTGGGGCATGCCGTAGTAGAGGCCGGAGGGCACGGACCGGCGCGGGGCTCCCTCGTCAAGGTTGCCACGGAGGACTTGCGTGCCATTGGTGCGCGGCAGGTAGAGCGAATGGTTGCGCTCCGGGTCTCTCAGGATGCCCTTAGGATCGCGGCCCTCCTCAATCGCCTTGAGGTCATTCATGAACTGCCGCCGCAGCATGATCACTCCCTCATCGCTTGCGCCCAGGTGCTCGTTCTCGCGGTCGCTGACGGTGCCCTGGCCTACCCAGGCCACAATGTCCTGGTTCACGGTATGGGAGGTGATCCAGCGTCCGGTTACCGGGTCGGTGATAGGCGACCAGAAGTAGGGGACACTGGGCTGCTCAAAGGGCTCATCGCCCGGCAGGCGGTCGATGTTCCAGCAGACGCTCAGGGAATTGTGGTCGTCCAGGGGCACGCGCCACTCGAAGTGGGTCACGTAGAGCGCGTTGGGCCACAGGGCCACGCGGCCAATCTGCCACTCCTCCTGCCCTTCGACCAGCCGCTTGTACTCAATGCCCCACTCAAAGTCTTCAAAGTCGATCTTGAGGTGGGTGGGCAGGCGGGTCTCCGGATCACGCTCACCCCGCATGTACTGCGTCCAGTTGGCGTGGAGCCACTCAAAGTGGACGGGGTCGATGTCATTCTCCGCGCACTGGAGCCAGTTGCAGGGGATGGGGAGAAGACGATGCTTTTGTAACCAATCTCGTTGAAGATATCCCAGTCCCAAAGCTCCGGCACCGGGTCAGGGCCCATGTAGGCCCAGAGGAGACCGGCCTTCTCCTTGATGGGGTAGGCCTTAATCTTTATCTTCTCTTTGAAGTTAGCCTCAGGATGGGCAATCTCCTCGAAAGGCTGGCTGATACAGTTGCCTTTTTCATCGTAGGCCCAGCCGTGGTAGTTGCAGCGGAGGCCGCACTCCTCAACCATACCGTAGCTGAGGTCCGCGCGGCGGTGCGCGCAGTGGCGGTCTATCATACCGTAGGTGCCCGCTTTGTCTCTGTAGAGCACCAGGTCTTCACCCATAAGGCGCACCTGTTTGGTAGGGTTCTCCTCCAGCTCCTTAGCAGCAGCAATGGGCTGCCAGTAGCGTCGCATGAGGTTGCCCATGGGTGTGCCCGGGCCGACCTTTGTTAATAGCTCATTGTCTTCTATGCTCAGCATGCTGGTTCTCCTCATATAGGCGTGGTTGTTTTGTAGCACTCCCGCTCAGGTCTGTCAACGGAACGGATAGGCGGGGATATGGCGATTCTCCCCCAAAGTGCTATGCTAGCTGCTACGCCAAGGGAGGAACCATGTCGACTGCAAATCAAGCCGAGACTTTGCCGGTGCAGCCCAAGAAGCCCCGCTTCTACTACGGCTGGATCATCGTCGTAGTCTCCGCCCTCACAGACTTCGTCTCCTTTGGAGCAGGCAACAACAGCCTGGGCGTCTTCCTCCGGCCGATGAGTGAGAGCCTGGGATGGAGCCGCACCCTCTTCACCGGCGCAGCCACGCTCCAGAGCCTGGGCAATGTAATGATCTCTCCCATTGTTGGGCCGCTCATCGACCGGCGAGACCCCCGCTGGATTATGCTCACCGCCGCAGTTATAGCCGCGATAAGCTACAACCTTATGGGCAGGATCACCGAGCCCTGGCAGTTCTACATTCTCTACACGACGGCCACCGCACTGGGCCTTAACGAGCTAGGCATCCTGGTGACGAACGTGCTGGTCTCCAAGTGGTTCATTCGCATGCGGGGCCGCGCCCTAGCGGTGATCTCCATTGGCAATAACTTTGGCGCAATTTTCATTATCCCCTTCACTGCCTGGCTAGTAGCGAACAACGGTTGGAGGGCGGCCTGGGGCACGCTGGGGACGCTTATTGTGCTCATACTGACTCCTCCGGTGGCAATCTTTATGCGCCGCACGCCGGAGGACATTGGACTGCGACCGGACGGCGACCCGCCGCCACAAGATGATCCCCCACAAAGCGCCGACGCGGCGGCAGAGCAGCCCCGACCACCACGGCGAGAGGAGCCGCGCTGGGGCGTGAAGGATGCGCTGCGAGTCCGCTCTACGTGGTTTCTGGTTATCTCCGCTAACCTCTACTCCGTGGCCGCGTCTGGGATGATTGTGCACCAGTTCCCCTATCTAACTGATGTGGGTTATAGCGTCCAAATAGCCAGTCTTATCGTGGCCTTGAACCACTTTACCGCCATCTTCTCCAAGACTTTCTGGGGCTTGATGGCCGAGCGCTTCCAGATACGCCTCTGCCTGATGGCGTGCTTTGCGTTCCGCATTGTGTCTATTCTCACGCTGCTGCTGGGCTCCGGCATCCCCCGTATCCTGATATTCAGCACCTTTAGCGGCATTGGGCAAGGCCACGCGCCGTTGAGCGCAGCAATCTGGCCCGACTACTTTGGCCGGGCGTCGGTGGGAGCAATCCGAGGCGTGCTGCAGCCCTTCCACATCTTTGGCAGCCTGGGAGGACCGCTCTTCGCCGCCTTTGTCTTTGACCTAACAGGCAGCTACGAGGGCGGCTTCTTTGCCTACGCAGCCTCGCTGTTCTTTGGCGGTATGCTGGTCTATTTTGCCAGGCCGCCCGGACCTGTGCCCGTCAGACCCGCTGAGCCGGCCGCCGCGGGAACCCAGCCGACCGTTGCAACCTAAGTCTAGGACGAAGGCGCCCTAAGCCGACTATGACCACAACCGACCAAACTGCGCCCTCCGCCGAGCAAGGACGCAAACCCCGCATCTTCTACGGCTGGTACCTGGTAGCCGCCAGCTTTTTCAGCAACACTCTGACCGCCGGCCTCTACTGGCAGGGGTTCCAGGTCTTCTTTCTGCCGCTGATCCAGGAGTTCGGGTGGAGCCGCGCGGCGCTCTCCGGGGCGTTTGCGATGCGGCAAGTGGAGACGGGCATTGCCGCGCCCGTCGTGGGAGTCGCCATAGATAAGTGGGGGCCGCGGCGCGTCATCATGATGTCTGCGTGGATGCTCGCCTTAGGCCTGATGTTGGTGGGCTTCACCTCGAACTTGATAACCTTCTACATCTTCTTTTTCTTCGCTTCCATTGGGGCAAGCGGCACTTCCCACAGTGTGTCCTGGGCAGTGCTCCTTGCCCGCTGGTTCAGCCGCCGCAGGGGCACCGCGATAGGCATCGGCACCTCCGGGCCGGCGCTTGCGGGCTTCATCTTAGTGATCCTGAGCTGGAGCGTGGAGACTTTTGGCTGGAGAATTAGCGTCCAGGCCGGCGGAGCCATTGCTTTGGTGGTGCTGCTGGCGTTCTCCCTGGTGGTGCGAGACCGTCCTGAGGATATGGGACTGCTGCCGGACGGCGAGGCCCAACCCTCGCCCAACGACTCCGCCAGACCCTCAAGACCAGTGCCGAGAGAGGAGCAGTTTACGGTAGCGGGGGCGCTGCGGGACTACCGGTTCTGGGTATTGACGTTGCTCTTCACCAGCCTCTTCTTTGGCACCAGCGGCATGCACGTGCATCACGTGCCCTATTTCCAGAATGACCTGGGGCTCAGCTCCACGGAGGCGGCGGCTATTGTGGCGGTGGTGTTTCTGGTGAGCGGCGTGGGACGCATAGGCGCAGGAGTGCTTACGGACATCCTGGACCTGCGGATAGTGCTGGGCATAATAGTGATCCTGAATATCTCGTCGTGGGCGTACTTGCTAGCTGCGCCGCTGGACTCGTGGCTCATGGTGATGCCCTATGCAATCCTGTTCGGCATACCCTTTGGGGCAGTAGTATCGATACGGCCGCTGCTGATGGCCAAGCTCTTCGGCGGGCGGTCGCTTGGGAGCCTTCTCGGGTTGTTTCAAGCGGGCGCGCTGGGATCGGGCATAATAGGCCCGGTAATTATGGGCTGGATCTACGACGTGCAGGGCAGCTACCATACGTCGCTGTTCCTGTTCCTGGCGGTGTCCGTAGTGGCTGCGCCGCTGGTGTTCCTCATACGGCCTCGGATGACGCCGACCGAATCAACAGCGTCCTAAGCTAACTCAACTGACATCACTAGGAATAGAAGGAGTCTGATCAATGGACTACAACGAGGCGCTGCCCTTTCTCCAGGCAAACAACCTGGGAGTGGTCACTACGGTGGGTAAGTCCGGCAGAGTGCAGGCGACGGTGGTGAGCGCGGGCGCGTACGACGGCAAGGTGGTCTACACCTGCCGTGAAGAGCAGATCAAAGTGAAGAACGTGCGGAACGGCAGCCGCAGCACCGTGACCATTGTGAGGCCGGACAACCGGCGCTACGTGACGGTGGAGGGCCCTGCGGTGGCCATTGGGTGGGACAACACTCCGCCGGAAGAGTTGCTCCCTCTCCTACAGAATGTGCAGCAGGCGGTTGGCCGTAAGGTGGGCGAACCCGAGGAGTTTGAGCGGGCTATGCGGAACGACCGGCGCACCATCATCTTTGTGACGCCGGAGCACATCTACGGGAGCCTGTGAGCGGTGAACCCCAGCACGGCGCAGCAACGCGCAGGCTAACGCGGGCGGTTTAGCCGCTGTTCCCGATTGGGTGCACTTTGAGAAAGTTGGTGCGAACGCCAGCACGCAGGGGCATGGAGCCGACCACCAGCACCGTGTCTCCCGACTTAACCAGACCCCGGCTGAGCAACTGCGCCTCCATCTGCGCGAGCATGGTATCGGCGCTTTCCTGTACTTCGCAATGCAGGGGCAGCACTCCCCATCGCAGCGCCATCCAACGATAGAGCTGCTCATCGGGCGTAAAGGCGTAGATGGGCACGCCAGGCCTGTAGGCGGAAAGCAGGTTCGCTACCCGGCCCGTGCGGGTCAATCCCGCAATCGCCCGCACTTCCAGATCATCGGCCATTGAATGGGCAGCATGGCTAATGGCCTGCGCATCCTTTGAAGCATCCTGAGGATGCAGCTCTATCTGCTCGTGGAAATCGGAAGGCCGGACAAAGGACTCCGCCTCTGCTATGATGCGCGCCATGGTTTCGACCGCGAGGACGGGGTGCCTGCCTACCGCCGTCTCGCCGGAGAGCATCAGCGCATCGCCGCCCTCCCAGGCAGCGTTGGCAACATCGGAGACCTCGGCTCGGGAGGGAATGGACTCTTCCATCAGTGACTCCAGCATCTGCGTAGCGATAATGCAGGGAAGGCCGAGGATACGCGCCTGATGCACCATCCGTTTCTGCAGTATGGGCACTCGCTCCGGCCCCACTTCTACGCCCAGATCGCCCCTAGCCACCATCACGCCATCGCTGGCTGCTACCACTTCCTCTAAGTGCTCGGCTGCCTGCGCCGTCTCCACTTTAACGATGAGGGGCACGATGCGGCCATGACGCTGCATAAAGTCCCGCGCCATCTGTAAGTCAGCCGCGCGGCGAACATAGCTCAGGGCAACGCAGTCCACGCCCAGGTCGAGGCCAAAGGCAAGGTCTTTTTCATCCTTCACGGTCATGGACGGCATTGAGAGCGCACCGCCGGGGATATTGATGCCCTGGCGCTCACGCAACATGCCGCCCCGCTCCACCACGCAATGCACCTTAGGTGCGGCAACGGAGTAGACACGTACCGCCAGGCGGCCGTCCGAGATAAGGAGCGGGTCTCCCTCGTTCACATCTGCAGGCAAATGAGGGTAGGAGGTGCTGACCTCCTGAGCCGTGCCTTCAACAGGATCCGTAGTAATGGTAATGAAAGCGCCGTCCCTTAGCTCTACCGGCCCGCCACCGGCCAGCGGACCGGTACGGATCTTTGGGCCCTGCAAGTCCAGCATGACGGCTATGGCCTGATCCAGCCGCGCGGAGGCCTCCCGTATCCATTGGATGCGCTGCGCATGATCATCGTGACCGCCGTGGGAGAAGTTGAGGCGGAAGACGTTCACGCCGGCCAGGATGAGTGCCTCCACCAGCTCCGGTTTGTCTGTGGCCGGGCCAAGGGTGGCGACTATCTTTGCCCGCTTAGTCCAGGGGGATTCGCTGTTCATCATTTTTGTACCAGCATAAGGGCAATCATTTGCGGAAAATACGGTAGTAGAGCTGTCCCCACCAGTTCAGCTGGTCGGACATATCTATCTGCTGGCCTCGCCAGTAAACGGTGCGGCTCTGAGGACGCCCGAAATAGCCGGCCGTCGCCACCACGAGCATGAGGATGCCCAGGTAGAGCGCAAAGGGAGTAGCAGGGCCAAGCACCCCTAATAGCCCTACCCCCAACGGAATGAGGGCAAAGAGGGCCAGTTGCCCCGGAGATGACGGCCGAAGATTACCCAATCCCACTCCTTTTTGCGAGGCTGGGTTAGACCGGAAACTCCACTTTGATAAAGCGCTCAAAGAAGCGGCCCTCCTGGTCTTTCATGCGACCGCTCCAACGCTCCCGCCAGCGCTGCTTGGTCTCTTCCGGCGGACCAAACTGGCTCACATGGCTGGCGAGCGCGTTAAGCTTGGAGTCCAGGAAGTCGGTGATGTCTACTTCCGTGTCGTACTTGTCCGAATTAAAGCCGGCAAAGAGGTAGACCTCCCGCACCTTGTGGGGTGTCAGCCCTTCTTGTTCCAGCTCTGGGAAGTGGAGGCGGTCCCGGGCGTAGGGGTAGGTGGCGTCTAAGCTCACCTGCCCGGACATGCGGTGGTCCCGGTGCTGCCACTGGAAGGGGTTGTGGGTAACCACACGGAAGGGTTTGTACTTGCGAATGAGGCGGACAAGCTGGCCCCTGAACTCGGTGGTGTCCTCCAGCTCACCGTCCGCGTTGGGAAGGATGATGACTTCTGAAATGCCCATCTGCTTAGCGGCTTCCCGCTGCTCCTCGTCGCGGAGCTCAACGAGCTTGGCGGAGGTCATCTCCAGCAACTCCGAACCCTTCTCGCCGTTGGTGGCAACACAGAGGACCACCCGGTAGCCCTCCGCAGCCCAGCGGGCGCAACTACCGCCGCAGCCGGCGTCGCAATCGTCGGGATGGGCTGCCACTACGAGAATTGTTTCGGGTTGATCCGCCATGTTTCGGGCTCCTTGAAGGTCGCTCTGCGTTTCACATAGTACCCAGGCGCAGGAGGGCGGGTCAATATCCATCGCCTTGACGCTTCCCACCTCCGCGCTATGATGGGACTGCCGCAGCACTTATGCCGCGCCAAGGAGCCGAGATGTCAGAGTTCACCCTGAGTGTAGTAGACCAATCGCCCATGCGGATGGGCGGGACCGCCGCCGAGGCCCTCCAAGAGAGCGTGGCGCTTGCAAAAGCCGTGGAGGAGTTCGGCTACGAACGCTACTGGGTGACCGAGCACCACAGCTCCCAGTCGGTGGCCGGCACCGCGCCGGAGATCCTGATAGGCCAGATAGCCGCAAACACCCAGCGCATCCACGTAGGGAGCGCGGGAGTTATGCTCACGCACTACTCGGCGTTGAAGGTGGCGGAGGTCTTCCGCCTTCTGTCCGCGTTCTATCCCGGACGCGTAGACCTCGGCCTGGGCCGCGCTCCCGGCAGCGACCGCCGCACCGCGGTAGCGCTGGCGTACCCACGGCAACCGGCGCCCGTAGATGAGTTCCCGCGCCAGGTCACGGACCTGCTGGGCTTTCTGCACGGGACGCAAGCGGCGCAGGATCCTTCGACAAACCCTGGACAAGGCTCGATGGCGGGGATTAGCGCACAGCCGGGGACGGTGGCGCCAGAGATCCTGCCGGAGGTGTGGCTGCTGGGCTCCAGCGACTACAGCGCGCAGCTGGCCGCATCGCTGGGGTTGCCCTTTGCCTTTGCCGATTTCTTTGGCTACGCCGGCGGCCAGGGCCCACAGGTAGCGGAGATATACCGTTCCCTGTTCCGTCCCTCAGCCTATCTCCAGGAGCCCAAGTTCAACGTGACGCTGCAGGTGGTCTGCGCCGAGACCGACGAGCGCGCTCGCTATCTCGGCTCAAGCAAGCGGCTACAGGTAGCGCGCACCCGCACCGGCGAGCGTCGTCAGGGGCTGGAATCGCCGGAGGAGGCGTTCCCGCTGGTGCAGCACCCAGAGCTAGGGCCGACCATCATGGCCTATACGTCGCATTTCATTGAGGGCGGGCCGGAGACGGTGCGCCAGGGCATCATGGACGCAGGAGAGCGCTACGGGACGCAGGACATAGGCATGGTGACCTACTGCTACGATTTTGCGGATAGGGCCAACTCCTACCGGCTGGTGGCAGAGCGCTTTGGGCTAACGGCGGGTGAGTAGGCAAGCCAACAACCGAACTGAGCAAGCAGTGCCTAGTTGCTGGCAATACACACACCTTGACGTAGGCCGCGCCTTTCCCGCATCGTACTGATGACCTGTAGCGGTGCTGCACAGCAGTCACTATTTGTCTCCCCTCTTTGTGCGCCACCGGCGGGCTACCCTTATGGCGTACAGAGAGGGACGTCCAGCTTGGCATTTCGTGGGCACGGTATGCTCATGCGGAACAAGCCTCATGGGAGGGCTGTACGTTCCCATCTTCGTCCTCTGCGTGATGTCAATAAAGCACTTCGACCGACGCCAGAAGCGCGAGCGACAATCGCTGCTCCTACGGCAACCTCCACACCACTATCCAGCTACGACTAGGACCCACCACCACCGAGGCCATCTATCGGCTCTCCATACCATCGTCGGGCGATTAAATGCCATTGCGGCTCATTCTCCAAAGAGAGTTGCATACGTAACGGAGGCAACGGCGGCAAACGGTGTTCTACAGTAGGCGACCAACAATTGGCTCCTGAACGCATGTGGTTAGCCGCCTCCCGGGCCGGTATAAATCGAGTCAAGGGGGCTGTATAGGTGCTACTATTCTGCAGGGGCACTCGAGGAAGAGAATATTGGCAGTATGGGGACGTTTGGTGAGGGCGCGATGATCAATATGGTCAGCACTGTGACGCGGCTCATGGTGAACGGGATCATCGGCTACGACCTTTTGCGGATTCAAGGCCGATACCGCGCAAGCGATATGGCGAGAGCCGCTTATCTGGGGCTCTAACGGCGGGTGAGTAAGTAAGCCTCAACAGCGGTGTCGGAAGTGGGATGGTGCACGCGCTCCGTCTCCCCAACGACTGCGTGGGACGCCTTCGTAGCTCGTATCGGAGCCGCTGCGGGTGACCTCGGCACGTGAATTGGGGGGCCACTATTGTATGACTAGGAACGTCTTGTTGCCTTCGACGTGCTCTGAGTGCTATTTTAGGTAATGACAGACCTTAAACTAGGAAATTCCGAATCGTGAGCACAACGATTCGATCTTACCGGCAACTTGAGCGGGCAGATACTGGACCTTGGCAGGGCCCTACAGTAAAGAAATCCAGAAGATGCTCAATGGCCTGGACGCCTACATTGAGACCTGCATCCCATCAAGCGGTAGGCAATACGAAGGCTCTCCCAACGGGCGGGCACTGCAGAAGAAGACTGTGACGACGGCGGCTGGATATGGCGGTCAGGAGCTTCGCCCCAACGAGCTACGCTGGAAAAACTTTGGGAGGGAAGGATGATCCGGCGGCGTACGAGGACTGGCCGCTAGGTGGCGGAGTTATTGTGGCTGTCTCCTAAGTCGTCCTGCTTAGCTTGACAACGGGATTTGCAGCGGGTATGTTGAAAAAGAGCACTTCTTTTTTCCCCCTTCCCCAGTATCTGTTCTCACTAGGAGTGTAGGCAAGGCCGAACTATAACTTATGGCGAAGTTTATCTTCGTTACTGGTGGCGTAGTAAGTTCAGTAGGCAAAGGTATCACGGTGGCCTCCATAGGCCGGATCCTTGAGAGCCGCGGTATTAACGTCTCTCTCCAAAAGTTAGACCCCTACCTCAACGTAGACCCCGGAACCATGTCCCCCTACCAGCACGGCGAGGTCTTTGTGACCGAGGATGGCGCCGAAACCGACCTAGACTTGGGCCACTATGAACGCTTCACCGACATCAGCCTCACCAGCGCCTCTAGCATCACCACCGGACAGATTTATCGATCAGTGCTCCAGAAGGAGCGCCGTGGTGATTTCCTAGGCGGCACCATTCAAGTAGTCCCCCACGTGACCAACGAGATCAAGGGACGCATCAAGACGCTGGCGCAGGATAGTGCGGCGGAGGTGCTCATAGTAGAGGTAGGCGGTACGGTAGGAGACATTGAGGGCCTGCCTTTCTTAGAAGCCATACGGCAAATGCGTAACGAGGTAGGCCGAGATAACGTACTGTACGTACACGTCACTTATCTTCCCTACATTATGGCTACCGGAGAGCTAAAGACAAAGCCAACCCAGCACAGCGTGCAAGAATTGCGTCGTATAGGCATCCAGCCAGACGTGATCCTCTGCCGCAGCGATTATCCTGTTGATGAAGACATCAAAGATAAGATTGCACTGCACTGCGACGTGGAGAACCGGGCGGTGATTCCCGTTCCCACGGTGCAGACGGTCTACGAAGTGCCGCAGATCCTGGAGGACCTGGGCTTGGACGACGTGATCACCGACCGCTTTGGCTTGGAGGGCAAAGGCCCCGGCATGGGTAAGTGGCGGGACATGGTAACCCGGATCAAGCAGCCCATGGAGAAAGTGCCCATCGCGCTCGTGGGCAAGTATGTGCAGCTTAAGGACGCCTATCTCTCCGTTGCAGAATCGCTACGCCACGCGGCGCTGTACTACGGCTTCGAGCCGGACGTACAGTGGATCGATTCGGAGGCGCTGGAGCAGGCAGGCGGGGAAGAGCTGCTGGCGCACGTGAAGGGGATCGTGGTGCCGGGCGGGTTTGGATATCGCGGGGTAGAGGGCATGTGCGTCGCAGCCCACTATGCGCGAACTAACCAGGTGCCCTATCTTGGCCTATGCCTGGGCTTCCAGATGATGGTCATCGAGTTCGGGCGGCATGCGCTGTGCACCAACGAGGTGAACTCCACCGAGTTCATCAAAGACGTACAGCACCCAATTATCGATCTTATGCCGGAACAGCGCGGCGTGGCGGATATGGGCGGGACAATGCGGCTGGGCTCCTATCCCTGCCGCCTAGTGCCAGGCACGCGGGCAGCCAGCGCCTACGGAGAAGCTATAATCCATGAGCGGCATAGGCACCGCTTTGAAGTGAATAATGACTACCGTGACCTGCTGGAGCAGCACGGGATGGTGCTGAGCGGCCTCTCCCCGGACGGCACACTGGTGGAGATGGCAGAACTGAAGGACCATCCCTGGATGCTTGGCTCCCAGTTCCACCCGGAGTTTAGGTCACGACCAACCAGGCCGCATCCTCTATTCAGGGACTTTATTGCCGCGGCCATGACTACTAAGCGGGAAGGCGAGCAGTTCTCTTTTGTTGAGGGCGCTTAGTTCATCCGAGCCGCTTATTAAGCTATGCCCAGCTTGCTTTAACCTCTCCTTGTGCACAAAAGCCCACGCTTTATTCGATGCACCAACCAGGTACGAACCAGCCGTCTTAAATCGTTAGCAGGAGAGAATTCCACCTCTCTACACAACATGAGGAGAACGGAATCAACGTATGCAGCTTGACAAGCACTATCTAGCCTTGATATAGAAGCACCTAAGCAATAAACATCGTGAGTACAGAAACCACATCCCACGGCACCACCTTTCAAGACCTTCAAGGAGTACGTGTGAACGTAGCAGAACTTGAGACTAGGAGCAGAGAAGATCTGCTCGAGATTGCCAAAGAGCTCGGCATCTCCGGCTACAGCACCCTGAAGAAGCAGGAACTGGTGACACGCTTGCTGCAAGCTCAGTCCGAGCAGGACGGCGCAGGCAGGGCCAACGGCGACCTGTTCAGCGGCGGCATCCTAGAGACGGTCGACGATGGCTACGGGTTCTTGCGGGGCGATACGCTGCTGCCCGGCCTCAACGACATCTACGTCTCCCAATCCCAAGTACGGCGCTTTGGCCTGCGCACCGGCGACCTAGTGACAGGTCTGATCCGGCCACCCAAGGAGGGTGAGAAGTATTACGGACTTCTCCGGGTGGAGACGGTGAACAGCCTTGACCCGGAAGTAGCTCGTAGACGGCCCTACTTTGAAAGCCTGACTCCCATCTTCCCCGAAGTCCTCATCAACCTAGAAACCACTCCTGAGAATATCTCCGCCCGCTTAGTCAACCTCATCTCCCCCATTGGACGCGGCCAGCGCGGCCTCATCGTTTCGCCGCCAAAAGCGGGCAAGACCTTCCTGCTGAAGGCTATTGCCAATGGCATTGTGGCTAACTACCGCGACATCCAGCTCATGGTCTGTCTGATTGGCGAGCGTCCAGAAGAGGTAACGGATATGAAGCGCTCCGTCCGGGGCGAAGTCATCAGCTCCACCTTTGACGAGCCGGTTGAAGACCATATCCGGGTAGCAGAGATTGCGCTGGATCGGGCAAAACGGTTGGTGGAAGGCGGCCAGCACGTAGTCATCCTCTTGGACAGCCTCACCCGGCTGGCCCGCGCGTATAACCTGGGCATGCCGCCCAGCGGTCGTACCCTCTCCGGCGGCATTGATCCGATTGCGCTGTATCCGCCTAAGCGTTTCTTTGGCGCCGCACGCAATACGGAAGAGGGCGGCAGCCTCACCGTCATCGCCACCTGCCTTATCGATACCGGCAGCCGCATGGACGACGTGATCTACGAAGAGTTCAAGGGCACGGGCAACATGGAGTTGCATTTGGACCGCCGATTGGCGGAGAAACGGCTGTGGCCGGCCTTAGACATTCAACGCAGCGGCACCCGTCGGGAAGAACTACTGCTTGACGAGGCTACATTAAATCGTGTATACCTTCTCAGACGAGTTGTAGCCATGCTTGGCTCTAATGCGCAGAATCCGACGGAAGCCACGGAGCGTGTGCTGGAGCGGATGTCAAAGACAAAAGACAATGTTGAGTTTTTATCAACACTCAACAGGGACATGTAACTGGGTGAACCACCGAGAGGTTCATGATCCGTTCGGAGGTACGTTCTGAGGCAGGATGAACAAAGGGAAAAACTAGAGCGACTAGTGGATCCCAGACTACAGACTGCGAAACGTCCTTCTCTTTTTGCCTCGGCTGCGTGGCACTCTATCAAGTCGAGCCATGCCCCTTATCGCTACGCCCTACACGGCTTTCTAGTAGGAGTCGCGCTCATAGCCGTCAATGCGGATGCGCTAGGGTTTGCACAGCATCAGCCCCAAAACGTGGTGTCTGCTGCCACAGACAGCCCGGTATTGCAGACGCAGCAGTCTACAGACCTCTCGCAATCACCGGTGCGGAAAGCGAATTACATAGTGAAGTCCGCTCTTCCGCTAGCCCCGGCACCTCAGGAAGCCCAAGCAGCCCAGGCCATTCCGGTAACTGAAGAAAAAGAAGTGACCCTCAGACTCGCTTCCGTCGAAATCAAGCCCCTGGCTCCCACCATTCGTGAATACATAGTAGTCCCCAACGATACGCTCTCCCAAATAGCCTCCAAATTTGATCTCACCACCATGACCCTCATCTGGGCTAACAATATCCCCAATCCCGATAGCCTCAAACTGGGCAGTACGATCACTATTCCGCCCACCTCTGGCGTCCTCCATACCATAAGAAAAGACGATACGCTGAGCAGCCTTGCAACGCGCTACGACGTCAACACGAGCGATATCATCGCGTACCCGTTCAACGAGATACCGGATCCCGATACCTTAAGAATAGGCCAGAAGGTTATGGTGCCGGGCGGCGTAAAGCCAGTCGTACGATTCGAGCGCGCGGTAGGGGCTACACCCCCCAACGGTGGCACTACACCGCCGGCGGCGACACAGCTGCCGGGCACTCAGTTCCAGTGGCCCACTTCCGGCCCCATCTTCTCCTGGTTCAGCGCTGCGCATCGCGGTTTGGATATCTCTCCCGCCTACGGTACGCCCGTCTATGCAGCGGAAGCAGGCGTAGTGGTGAAGCTGGAATACCTAGACTGGGGCTATGGCTACTACCTCATCATCGATCACGAGAACGGCTATCAAACACTGTACTCTCACCTATCGAAGGCGTTCGCCGTACCCGGTCAGCGGGTTGAACTCAGAGAGCATATAGGGAACGTGGGGACCACCGGTCGGGTGACCGGCCCACACCTGCACTTTGAAATGCACCATAATGGGGTCGCCTTCGATCCGCTCCAAGCCCTGCCAAGATAACCCCTAGAAAACGCTCACGAAAAAGCCCCGTGCCGTTAAGCACAGGGCTTTTTGAATGCGCTAGAACCAGCTAGCTGCGCCGCGCCTCCAGGACCACTACCTGCGTATCCTGAGGCAGCGTGGAGCGGCTCACGGTGAGCCGGGGTTGCGGGGCAACCTCCTTCACTCCCATCTCGTTGAGGAACTTGTCTACCGTATCCAGGTCTTCTCTAGCTTCTCCCTGACGGTAGTGCATAGGCACCACAACTTTGGGCCCAATGAGCTTCACCATTTCAGCGGCCTTAGACGCGTTGATGGTAGAGCCACCGCCAACGGGCACCAGCAGGATGTCCACTGCGCCTAAGTCCTCCACCTGCTGCGAGGAGAGGCCGTGGCCAAGGTCGCCCAGGTGGCAAAGGACCAATGCTTCCAGCTCCATGCGAAAGACAACGTTCTTGCCGAGGCGCTCTCCCTTGGCATCATCATGAAAAGTGCTGAGGCCGAATATGGGCACATCCTGACTTTCATATTCGCCGGGGCCATCAAAGACTAAGGGCTCACCCTTTACCAGCTCCCGGTTAGCGTGACCTTTATGGTGATGGCTGAGGAGCATCATATCGGCCTCTTGGGATGCGGTGGGTTTGCCTTCAAAGGGAGGCGGATCGATGATGACGGTGGCCTCCTTGCCTCGAACGCGGAAGCCGGAGTGGCCGAGCCAGGTTATGTCCATACATTCCTCTCAGGTAACGTGGTTGGCGCGTTAGCTTGCATCAAGGTCGCGCCGGGGGATGAATCGCCAGACGGACGGCAACGCAGCCGCGGCTAGGAGCAGTTTAATAAGATCGCCGGGAATAAAGGGCAGAAGGCCCAGCGGGATGGCCTGCTCAGGGCCTACAAAGTTAGCGAGCCAGATAAGCCCTGGAACATAGAGCACGGCATTTCCTGCCAGCATGGCAACTACACTGCGCCAGTAGCTCTTGTCCCATCCCCGCTCTGCTAAGAAGCCTACCACAAAGGCCGCCAGAATAAAGCCTGCTAAGTAGCCCTGGCTGGCGACACCTCCCGTCAGCGCGAACACCGGCATCCCAAGTGCGCCGATGCCAACGTAGGTGACCAGGCTTAATGCGCCGCGGCGGCTGCCCAAGACCGCGCCGGTGAGCAAGACGCCAAAGGTCTGCCCCGTGATGGGCACCGGCGTAAAGGGCAAAGGAATGGTTATGCGTGCGCAAACGGCGATGAGGGTGCTGAATGCCAGGATGAGCAGCACCTCTTGAAGCAGGGTGCGATTCGGCAAGAGCGCCTGGGCAAGGGTAATCCGGGGGAATGCGTTCTCTCGCATGCTGTAGCTCCTGAGGAAGAGTTCGTTTATTCGGACGTGGAGGCAGACTGGGGTTGCCATTCCATAGCCATGGCCGCCCAGGAGATACCCGCACCCACGGTGGTCAGCACCACTTGGTCGCCTTTTTTCAGGCGGCCCATCTCTACCGCCTCACAGAGGGCAATGGGGATGGACGCCGCCGCAGTATTGCCATAACGGTCTACATTCACAAAGACCTTGTCATCGGGAATGCCCAAGCTCTCCGAGGCGCTGCGGATAATCCGCAGGTTGGCTTGGTGCGGAATAAGGAGATCGATGTCCGCCAGTTCCAAGCCTGCTTCCTTGGCCACATGCTTGGTAGAGTCCACCAGCGCCCGCACGGCAGCCTTGTAGACCGACGAGCCCTGCATCACAAGATAAGGATAGCTTTCCGCTTCGGCAGATGCAGCGCCAACGCCGTGCACATAGATCATGTCCACGCCATCGCTTTCGTTGCCCAGGGCCCAGGAGAGGATGCCGCCGGGTTCCTGAGACTGCTGCACTACGGCCGCACCGGCTCCGTCACCAAAGAGGACGCAGGTGCTCCGGTCCTCCCAGTCCAAGAGCCGAGAATACACCTCGCTCCCGACGACCAGGACGTTGCGATGCACACCGGCCGCTACAAACTGGGAGGCGATGCTCAGCCCGTAGACAAAGCCGCTGCAGGCCGCGTTGATATCGAAAGCACCGACGTTGCGGAGGCCAAGCTCACGCTGGATGATGCCTGCTGTTGCCGGCAAGACGCGCTCCGGGCTGGAGGTGGCGACGATGATGAGGTCGACATCCTGGCTATCTAGACCTGCATTAGCCAGGGCTTCTCTGGCTGCAATGACGCCCATAGTGGCGGGCGTTTCAGTGTCGCCTGCCAGGCGGCGCTCTTTGATACCTGTCCGGGTGGTGATCCACTCGTCAGAGGTGGGAAGGCGCTGCTCCAAATCGAAGTTTGTGAGCACTGTTGAGGGAAGGTATTTCCCCCACCCAACAATGCGGGCATGCCCGCCTAACATATGTTTTTGCAAGCTTGGGACGCGTCCTAGTGACCTTTAAGAGCGCTAAAGCCGCTCTGAAGTACGGCAGAGTACATGGGTGCGCCCTTGCGGCCGCGCAGGAGCACTACAGCCGCGCCGGCGACCGACAGGGCAGCAACCCCTACCAGTGCGCCCACCACACCGGCAGCGCGGCTATGGGCAACGGGCGCTTCCGGCTGGGCTGCAGTCTGCATCAAACGAAGATATAGAGCCTCCTGAAACGCAGGGTCAGGCTCGACGGTCTGGTAGGCACGACGTAGTCCTGCTTCCAGGGCTAGACAGTCTTCTGATAGAGCGTCCATTTTAGTTGCTACCTCTCCTCTTACTTCCGGGCTGCACTTGGAACTCTTCCTGCAGCTCCTTCTTCAGGGCCTTAAGGGTTCTGTGGAGCAGAGCTTTCACCGCACCTTCACTTCTACCCATAATCATGCCAATCTCTGCGTGGGGCAACTCCTCAACATACTTCAGCAGGATTAACTGCTGCCGTTCCGGTGAGAGGGAAGCCACTGCACGCCGCAGGAGCGCTGCGTCTTCAATCTCCTCCTCTATGCCAGCCGAAGGCTCGAGGTCGGCGATTGCCTGGTCATCGATAGACAGCGTCTGCCGGCGCTTGTGGTCACGATACCAGTTAGCGAGTACATTGTGGGCGATGCGAAAGAGCCAGACGGAGAGTGGGAGGCCTCGGTACGTGTAGGACGATAGGTGCGCAAGCGCCTGCATAAAGACTCGCTCGGTCAGGTCTTCAGCATCGGAGACGTCGCTGGTGCGATGATAAAGATAGCTGTAGACCCGTCCTACGTAGCGCTCATAAAGAGGACCAAAAGCCTCTGGGTCCGCCTTTGCTCGTTCTACTAGCTCTAGCTCATCCTCATACAAAGAGTCACCACATGCCAGCTGCGGTGCTACCCATGTAAAACACCGCGGCGGGGGATAAGATACGGGGTGAGTATACTAGAGGGGCACACCCACGGCAATGACTTGACCCTCTAGACGGTTAATGCTACAGTAACCTCGATTAGCACTCTCATAAACAGAGTGCTAATCGAGGTAAGCCATGAGTCAATCGATGAACAGCTACCCCATACGATTACTCCCCGTCAGGCAAGGCGCCATTCTGCGCATCATCGTGGGCGACTACGTGACGAACGCGATGCCGGTCGGCTCGGAACACATCGCAAAAGACCACTCCCTCGGCGTCAGCCCTGCCACCATTCGCAACGATATGGCGGCGTTAGAGGAAGAGGGTTACATCGTCCATCCGTACACCTCCGCGGGCCGTATCCCTTCTGATAAGGGGTATCGCTATTACATTCAGGTCCTCATGGAGGAGGACCCGCCGCAGCCCGCCACCAGGAAGCAGATCCAGGAGCAATTCAGCGACTGGGAGGGAGAGTTGAGCCAGCTCACCGATCTCTCCGCAGCGCTGCTGGCTCAACTGGTAAGCATGGTGGCACTAGTCACCTCTCCACGAGCGCCCACTGTCCGGATAAAGCGGCTGGAGTTGGTGGGGCTCCAAGAGTTCGTGGTACTCATGGTCCTAGTGCTGCAAGAAGCCCGCGTGCTCCAGGCGCTCTTTCATGCCGATGAGGCTTACTCACAGGATGAGCTTTACGCCTCGTCCCAGCACTTGAACGAACTGGTGGCAGGTACAAGCGCTCCCGAGATGACACAACGCTTGGGTGGAGCAATCCTTAACCCATTCGAGGAACATGTGGCGCAGAACATGAACCGCATGGTGCAGGAAGAGGAGGCCCAGCGCTTAGAGCTGGCGCAATCGGGCGGGCTACGCCATCTGCTGAGTCAGCCGGAGTTCGCTTCGCCGGAGCGCGTGGTGGACCTTGTTGGGTTGCTGGAAGACCGCCGCACCCTTGGCGCACTCCTAAGCGCAGTTTCGACCGAGCAAGAGGTGCGGGCAATCGTTGGTGACGAGAATCCGAAACTAGAGATGCAAGACCTTAGCCTTGTGGTAGCGCCCTACGGGATCCCCGGCGGTCTGGAAGGCACCCTGGCCATACTGGGACCCACGCGGATGCCCTACAACAAGACCATTGCCGCGGTGCGCTACTTTGCCCAGCTCATGAGCGGCTCCCTGGCGGAACGTTACACTTAACCACGCAACACATCATCAACTTACTCGTTAACAGAAGGCTTATGACACAAGAAGAAGAGCAGGCTACTCCGACCCCAGAGGCGCTCTCGCCGGAGGAGTTGCAACAACAACTAGAGGAAGAACGCCAAAAAGCAGAGGGCTACTATGCCAGCTGGCAACGCACGGCGGCAGACTTTGCGAACTTTAAGCGCCGCACCGAGCAGGAGCGCACAGAAGTGGACAAATTTGCCAGCGCCATGCTGATCGTCCACCTGCTCCCGGTCATAGACGACCTTGAGCGGGCCTTGGGCAACATCTCTAAGGAGCTGGCCGGGCTTACTTGGATTGAAGGCGTCCACCTTATCTATCGCAAGCTGCAGGCCGTCCTGGAGAACCAAGGCGTAGCGGCCATCGAAGCGATGGGCCAACCCTTTGACCCCAACCAGCACGAGGCAGTGCAGCGCGTGCCCGGGGAAGAGGGCGTGGTGATAGCAGAGTTCCAGCGCGGCTACATCCTAGGCGGCAGAGTGATCCGTCCTTCTTTAGTGGCGGTGGGCTCAGGTGAAGGCGCTGAAGAAGCACCAGCAGAAGCCAGCCCAGAAGAGCCGCAGCCGCCCGCTTAGCCGCTTCCTAACGCCCTATGGCCGATAAGTACGTAGTCTTTCTCCAGCGGCGCTGGTTTGGCGAAGAGCTGAAAGAGCAGCTGGCCGAGTACAACCACAAGCCCAGCAGCACCGAGCTCAGGCAGCTAGTAGCCAGCAAGCAGCTAGGTGGGGGCGCAACACTCTACATGAGTGGGGCAAACGGCAAAGCGCCCTTCACCAGCGTCCGCGCCCGTGACCTTCCCCCAGACTAGGCCTCAGCTTAGATCGCCCAGGGCGTAGAAGAGGGCTGCGGCGGCCACCATGCCCGCGGTCTCCGTACGCAGAATGCGCGGCCCCAACCGAACGCTGGTTATTCCCAGTTGCTCTGCCTGAGCAACCTCTGCCTCAGTAAAGCCGCCCTCCGGCCCAACGTATAGCGACACCGTGGTCGCGTCACCATGTGCGGCGAGCGCGGCTTCTAGCGGTACGCTCTGTGCGCTTGGGTGCAGCAGCAGGCGCAAGCCTTCGCCCGTGCGGCACGCCTCTTCCCAAGACACCGGCGCACGCAGCGCAGGGATGCGGCTTCGCCCCGACTGCTCCGCGGCCTCGCGGAGGACCGCCGCCCAGCGCTCCTGGCGAGCATCCCAGCGATCTGGCTCATAGAGGGCAACGCAGCGTTCGGTTACCACGGGAGCAAAGGCTGCGATACCTACCTCGGTGCCCTTCTGCAGCACATACTCCCATTTTGCGCCTCGCATAAGCGCCTGCCACAGCGTGACCCGCACCCGCGGCTCAGTATCTGCAGCGAGCCGCTCCAAAATAATCCCGTGTGCGGCCATGTGCGCCACCCGCCGCAGCTCCACCAGGTAGTAGCTCCCCTGATCGTCAAGGGCGTACACCTGCTGGCCAGGCCGCAACCGAAGGACACGGGCCATCTGGCGCGCCTGGTCCGGGGAGAAGGTGACAGTATCGCCGGTTACCTGCAGGGGATCGACGAAGAAGCGGTCCACGAGGCTACTCCTTCACCCCAACCCTCTTTCCTTTGGAGGAGAGTGCGTCACAAAAGATCAGGAGGGAGCGCCACTCACCCTGGCGGCGCACGGCGATGGCGGACGCGCCTGCGCGTCGGTAGGCGGCAGTGACGCGGCGGACTGAGGCCGCACCGATGCCGCTGGCGATGACGAGGCCGCCGGGTTTAAGACAGTGAAGGATAGCTTCAGCCATGTCCAAATGGAGCTGGCTATTGAGATTCGCGAGGAGGAGGTCGGCCTTGCCCCATGCGGCCACTTCGGGCAGGTCGATGCTGCCTACCCGCGCGTTCACCGCAGGCTCCACTCCGTTGCGGGCGCAGTTCTCCTGCGTGGCGCTTATTGCGAGGGGATCCGTATCCAGAGCAAGCACCGCCGCCGCGCCCAGCTTCACCGCCGCAATGGCCAGCACCCCTGAGCCAGTGCCCAGATCGATGACACGATCGTCCGGCTTGATGTGCTGCTGTAAGGCGCGCAGGCAGGCTCGCGTAGTCTGATGGTCGCCGGTGCCAAAGGCCATGCCCGGCTCCAGAAGCACCACTACGTCATCGGGCCGCGGGGTGTAGGTCAGCCACTCAGGCTGCACCACGATGCGCCCAACTCGCCGCACTCGAAAGAAGTCGCGCCAAGCGCTGGACCACTCTTGGGCCTCTAACTCGCGGTGGACTACACTGGCGTCCGGGAAGACGGTCTGGAGGGTGGTCAGCAGCTCTTGGCGCGCTCCAGCGCCTGCTTCTACGGGGAGGTAGGCCTTGAGGACGGTGGGCTGGTCTTGGGCGTAGGAGAAACCCTCTTCCCCCGGCTCCAAGGTCAGCGCGGGCTCTTGCACAACACCGCCGTAGGCTAGGGGCATGAGGAGCGCGGCTACTTCATCTGCTGCGCCGGGTGCCACCGTAATGACAAACTCCCACCAGCGGCTCATAAAGGCTCCTGAAAGAGGAGGTGGGTCAGACAGAGGGGATCAGCCGACTAGGAAGTCTTTGAGCTTGTCCAACACGCCCTTGTCCTCTTCATCTTGCAGGGCTTCCCCGCCAGGGAATGTCCGGGAAAATGCCAAGAGGAGTTTCCGCTGCTCATCCGTGAGCTTATCCGGCACCACTACCTTGAGCATCACCACCTGGTCGCCGCGGACGCCGGAGCGGACGTTGGGAACACCCTTGCCCTTGAGACGAAATTGCTCGCCGAACTGAGCGCCGGCGGGAATCTTCAACTCGTCGGGGCCGTCCAGGGTGGGCACTGAGGCCGTGCCGCCAAGGGTCGCATATATCACATTTATCGGCAAAGTATAGAGGATATCGTCGCCGCGACGCCTGAAGAGCTTGTGCGGACGCAGGGAGATCATCACATAGAGGTTGCCGGGCGGCCCGCCGCGCAGGCCGGCTTCGCCCTCGCCGGTAACGCGCACCTGAGTACCCTCGTCCACACCTGGGGGTATCTTGACGCCGATACGGCGGGACTGCACCTCATGCCCACGGCCGCGGCACTTAGTGCAGGGCGACCCAATACGCTGGCCTTCACCCTGACAGGTCGAACAGGTCGCCACATTCACAAACTGTCCAAAGAGGCTTTCCTGCACTCGCCGCACCTCGCCGCGACCGTTGCAGACCTGGCAGCGGACGGGTTGCGTGCCGGGCTCCGCGCCTGCACCTCTGCACTGGACGCACCGCTCACGACGCTGGACATCAAGCTGCTTCTCCACACCAAAGATGGCTTCCTCCATGTCAAGGGTGACCCGGTACTGGAGGTCCTGGCCTTGGAGCGGCCCTTGGCGGGTTCTGGTTGAGCTGCCGCCGAAGAAGGCATCGAAGATGTCGCCAAAGCCGCGGCCCTCGAAGCCTTCAAAGCCGCGGCCCGTCTCTGCGCCATCTACGGTGCCATAGCGGTCGTAGCGGGAACGCTTCTCAGGATCGGAGAGAACCCCATAGGCCTCGTTGATCTCCTTGAAGCGGGCTTCAGCGTCGGTCTCCTTGTTGCGGTCGGGGTGGTACTGGAACGCGAGGCGTCGGAAGGCCTTCTTGATGTCTTCCTCAGAGGCCGTCCGCTCGATTTCTAAGACTTCGTAAAAGTCGCGCTTTTTTGTCGCCATGTGGTGTACGTGTGTGCCATCCGCTGATACTAAGTGCAGAAGGCCCTAGGCCTTCTGCTTACCCCCATCATACTCTGCTCCGTTCTAGAGCATCAACCCACCGGGGCGGCATGCGGCAGCAGCGCAGGCTTTGCGCGGAAGCCGTGGTGTTCAGCGCATTAGGTGTGGTTAGTAGACGTTTTGTAGGGAGGCTGCTGCAATTACGGAACGCCCGTGATGTGACTAAGGCCCTCCCGCTCCAGCAATGCCTGGAAGTCCTGGGGGCTGGAGACACTGGACACAGTCTCGATAAACTCCTTGACGGTGGCGGCGCGCTCCCGCAGGGCAATCAGTTGCGGAGCGATTGGGCTAACAGAACCCGAGCTAGGAGCATCCGCATAGCTGCCGTGGAAGGCAAAGTAGGCCTGGTTCAGCTTACGGATGCGGTAGCCATGCTCCACGAGCACAAGCCGTCGTTGCTCCATGTAGGACTCCGCCTCCTCTATGTTGCCCAATGCCAGGAGGCGCTCGGCTTCCAGACGGGTCTCCCGCATCTCGGCGCGAAAGTTGAAGGCGGGCGCTTCCCGCCCAGAAGGAGCGGCGGTGGAAGGTTGGGCAGCGGGCCTTGGGTAGTAGACCTCCCTAATTGAGCGGCCTATCTCCCGACCAATCAGATTGGCGACGGTTTCATTGATCACCCGCATTTGTGGATCGCGGAAGTAGTTGAAGCCGAGGGGGCGGAAGAAGAGGTAGGTGTGCGACCACTCATGGGCCACAGATTGCAAGGCGTACCCTAGCGTGGCGCGGTCGGAGACGATAGTTGGGTAGGATGAATAGCCTCCGGTGGGCTCCACGAGGACCGACCAGCCCTGCGCCTCTGCATTGGATTCCATCTGTAAGACCTGCTCAAAGGTCAGCGCAGGCGCCAACAGGATGCTTCTCTCCAGGAAAATACGGTCACGGGGAGACACAACCAGCACGTTAGGAGGCGGCACCAGGGAAACGGCTACCGGCGGGAAGGGCACGTAGCCGCTGCCAGGAAACCACGTCCCCAAGCCCTCTGCGCTGAGTTGTTGACCAACCAATTTGATAACGGTTGTTTGCGCCGTTGGCCGCAGCGCTTCCTGCTCCGCCCGCTGCGCCGCTAGCTGTGCGGCCGATGTCTGCTCTGCGCTCGGGTTGTCCCGGGCAAACTCTGCATACTGGAGGGCACGAGAGAGAGCAAAGAAGCGCTCAAGGTCATGGATGGCATCGGCAGAGGCGCCTTGCCTGGCCTGAGGTTGCATGGCATTGAGAAACCAGCGGCCGATTCCCCTGGCTTCCCAGGCCAAGAGGTCGAACTGGCAGCACGTCGTGACCTCGTCTAGGGCAGTGGGAGCGCCGCCAAAACCGCTAGGGCCGGCGCGTGTAACGCCCTGCAGCGTCTCCATAGCAGACCGCACTGCAAAGACCGAAGCGCTGGTGACGCTGCCCCACGCCAGCAGCAGCACGATAAGCCATAGCAAAGGCGAGCGGACGGCCCGCCAGAGGAACGATTTCATAGCTTGAAACATCTCTGCGCTGTAACCTGCGCCGAGCATAGCATAGCCCTAGGTACCCGCAGAACCCGGAATGGTTCCAGTACGCCTGAGCAGCTTCGCTTGACCTCATCTAAAAGGATGCTATAACTACTTCATGAGGCCATCGCTGTGGCTCGTGATCCCCGGCCCTAAGCGGCCAAAGGTGGTTATCAGGATGGGTGGCTACGCTGCGTAATAGTCGTACGGGCAAGTCTCTGGCAACGGAGTTGGAGCTAGCCTCAAACTTCTGGCAACGGAGCAAGGGCCTGCTGGGACGCTCCGGGCTTGCTGAAGGTCAGGGGCTGTATCTTGACCACTGCAAGGGCATCCATAGCTTCTTCATGCAGTTCCCCTTTGACGCGCTCTTTGTAGACGCTGACTGGAAAGTGCTGGGGACGGCATCTTCTATTGCGCCGAACCGGGTGGGCCCTGCAAACTTCCATGCGCGAGGCGTGGTGGAGCTGCCGGCGGGCACTATTCTGGCGACGGACACCCAAATAGGCGATATGCTAGAATTCAGCGGCACCTAAACCAATCCCCCACAACTCCCGCAGATGCTTCCCCTTCCTCTCAGACAATTGCGAACTATGGCGCTGGACGTGCTGTTCCCGCGCACCTGTGTGAGCTGCAATAAGCAGAATGGCTACCTATGCGACGAATGCTTGGCGAACAAGACCACACCCCTCAAGCCGCCCTGGTGCGACCGCTGCGGCCTTCCTGCAAAGGCTGGGGGTCAGTGCGCATTTTGCAGAGACCATCCGCCGGCCTTTGCGGGCTTGCGCACCGCCTACGCATTTGAGGGTGCGCTGCGAGAGGCCGTGCTGAGCTTAAAGTATCGCGGCTTGCGGGCGGCAGGTGAGGAGTTGGGCGACCTACTCGCGCGATTTGTGGTTGACCACCCGCTTCCGGTAGACGTCATCGTGCCGGTGCCCCTGCATCCGCGCCGCCTGAAGGAGCGCGGCTACAACCAGGCGGAAGTGATCGCACGCCCCCTGGGCGAGGCAGCAAGCCTTGCTGTGACGCCCGCAGCGCTACAGCGCACCGTGTGGACCGAGCCGCAGGCGCGTATGGGGGATAGGACGCATCGAGCGCGGAACGTTAACGGCGCGTTTGCCGCGCGAGCAGAGCTGGTAGCGGGACGGCGCGTGGCCGTGGTGGACGACGTGTGCACCACAGGGGCAACCCTCAACGCATGCGCAGACGCGCTGACTGCCGCGGGCGCAGTCTCCGTCTGGGGCCTAACGCTGGCAAGAGAACTCTAGCCGGTGCAAGCATCCTCCGCATCCCAGAACACCCCGCGTGCCGGCGGAACAACACTCCTGCCACTGATCTCATCGGGAGTATGGGCGCCGCTCCTGTTAGCATTTCTGGTGCTGCTGAGTCGCTGGCCCTTCCGTACTAGCTATCTCTACAACTGGGACGCCGCCAACTTTGCCCTGGGCACCCAACTCTTCAATGTTGGGTTGCAGCAACCCTATCCGCCAGGTTTCCCCTACTTTGTGGGCCTGGGCGCGCTGCTCAACCTGATCTTTGGCGATGCCAACGCCGCGCTGGTCACGGTCAGCGTGCTGCTGGAAGTGGTAGCGGTAGTGGCGCTCTACCGCTTTGCCTCGCTTGTCTTCTCAGAAAGCGCTGGATTGGCGGCAGGGCTGCTCTTAGCGGCCAGCGTGAGCTTCTGGTACTACGGAGAGGTCGCGCTGGCCTACCCTGCGCTGGCCGCATTTGGTGCGCTGACCGCGTATTTTGCTTACCAGACCGCTTTTCTGGAGCGACCTCGCCTGTTCGCCTGCGCGCTGACTTATGCCGTTGGGACGGGCTTTCACCCCAACTTAGCGCTCTTCCTGCTGCCGCTGCTGGTCATAGCGTGCTGGCGGCAGCCGCCGCTGCGCGTAGTGACGGCGCTGGCTATCGCCGTTGTGGGCGTGCTGGCCTGGCTCATCCCGACCGTGCTGCTCTCGGGCGGTCCCGGGAGTTACTGGGCGACGCTGAACGCCCACTTGAGCGTGGCCGCTAACGTTAGCTACGCGTCGGGCGGTTTAGGGAGTTACTTGGCGGCGGTGAACGCCTACTTGGGAGGGGCCGATAGCGTCAGCTACGCGCCTGCGGCGCTGGGGAGCGGCGGGCTGATGGTAAACGTGCAGGCTAGCGCGACCTACCTGTTCTATGCGCTCTATGCCGAAGCGCTGGTGGTGGTTACTGGGCTGTTGTTGCTCATCTGGAAGCGGCCTGCGGGCAGAGATCTGTGGTTCTATCTGTTCCTGGCGGCATGGGGCGCTCCTATGGGCCTCTTCTACATCTTTGTCCACATTGGCGACCCCGGCAACGCCTTTAGCCTGCTTCCGCCGGTCCTGCTACTGGGCATCGGTGGGTGGAGCCGCTGGTTGCAGCAGCGCAGCGAGCAGACGCTCTCGCTGGTCGTCAGCGGCTTCGCGCTTGTGCTCATGACCAACGCCTTCCTCTTCTTTCTCTTCGAGCAACCGCTCACGCTGTCCGGCCTGCGCGCCAGCGACCGCGCCACCGGCGCTACGTTGAGCTACCTAAGCACGTATGAGCCTCCAGAAGTGCTGGTGCTAAGCAACGATAGCCACACACGCTTCCGCTACTATCTGCCCGAGTATCCCCATCTGGCGCGGGTCTATACGCAGAGCGCCAAGACACAGCGAGTCGTCGTGCCGGAGGGTGTGGAATGGGCCGTCTTCACCGACCCCAGCGTCTTTGCCTTGGTACAGGGCTTGCCCGCGGAGGCGGAGCTACTAGGTGACGACCACTGGGCGGCGCGTCTTGCGGTGCAGCCAGGCCAGGTACTAGTGTACGAAAACGGGCGCATCAGGGTAGAACAGTAGCAAGTTACGTCTAATGGAACTCGTACTTCTCTTTGGCACGTCGCTAGCGGTGGGATTTTCCGGCGCAGTGACGCCGGGGCCGCTGCTCATGGTAAACATTGCAGAGGTTGCCAAGCGCGGCTTCTGGGCCGGGCCGGGCGTGGCGCTGGGGCACAGCCTGCTGGAGCTTGTCACGGTAATCTTGCTGGTCATGGGTCTTGGCCCTCTACTGAGCCAAGGCATAGTGCCCGGCATGGTGGGCTTGCTAGGCGGGCTTTTTCTGCTTTGGATAAGCAGCAAGATGTTCCGTTCCGTGCGCACCCTCTCTCTAGCGGCGCAAGTGGCAGCGGCGCGGACGGAGTCGAGAAGCGGCCCCATTATCGCGGGGGTTACGGCCAGCATCTCCAACCCCTACTGGCTGCTCTGGTGGGCGACAGTGGGCGCAGCTTTCCTCTCGACGTCCATGACGTGGGGTTTCCTGGGTGTAGCCGCCTTCTATCTAGGGCATATCACCGCCGACTTTACGTGGTACTCCTTTGTGGCGGCTATTGTCGCCGCCGGGCGGCGGGCCCTCTCGGATGTGGTCTACCGGGGCCTGATCGTGTCCTGCGCGCTCTTCCTGCTGGCGCTAAGCGGCTACTTCATGCTCTCCGGAGTAGCGGTCCTTCTTGGCTACCAGCCCTTTAGCAGCTAGCGACCTTCCCAGAAGGACTGAATAGCCTGGCTGACGAACTCCACCTCTAGCAACCCTGCAGCGTGCCCGGCGTAGGAGGGAATATCGACGAGTTGGGCGTTGGGCAAAAGCTCCTGGAGCAGCGCTGCGTTGCTGGGCGGAATGAGGACGTCAGTTGAGGAGGGGAGCAGCAAGACGGGGGAGCGGAACCGCTCCAACGCACCCGGCAGCCCGAGCCCGTAGGGCATAGCGACATCGTGGAGGTCGCAGGCGACAGTCTGGTACCACACGTCCAGAGCGTTGTTATTGTGAGCCTTCTGGCGCACCTGGGCTAGCTTCTCCTCATAAGCGGCATCGCTTCGGTATTGCAGGTACCACTCCTCGCCGTAGCCCCAGGGAAACTCGACTAGCGCGGCGGCTTCCAAGCTGGCATACGGTGGCATGGTAGAGCGGTCACCTTGCCAGCCCGGGTCGAGGGCTATGGCTTCGCGCACCGCTTCATGCACGGCACGGAGCTGGGGCGTGGCAAAGGCGGAGGGCAGCACGCAGACCGCGTTGCGCACGAAGGGCGGGTACATGAGCGCCCACTCCAGGGCCATGTACGCGCCCATGGAAACGCCCGCCACGCTGCGCAGTTGGGTAACGCCCAGCTCCTTGGTGACCATTAGGCACTGCGCCCTAACCATGTCCCGGATGGTGTACTGGGGGAAGTCCATCCCCAGGCCACTGGCGCTTGGCCTTGTGGTGCGCCCGGAACCCAACGCATCCATAGCAATGATGAAATGGCGCTCGGGGTCGAAGAGCTTTCCGACACCTATAAACGCGCCCCAGCTGGCGGTGTCACCGGAGCGCTCATGGCACAGGATGATGGCATTGCTGCGTCCTGGGGCCGGTCTACCCCAGGTCTCGTAGCAGATGGTCAGGTCTGGGATGACACTACCCGACTCGGTACGGAAGGGACCGCCGTGGAAGAACTGCGGACCATCGTTGCTGGGCGGCGGCGTTGGCTCTTCAGGAGTCGGGAGCGGGAGAAGCTCCTCGCCGGCGGCCAGACGCACCGTTAGGGAGCCGATAGGGTAGCGGATAGTTGGATCAGGCACGGGCATCCTACTCAGCAAGGGGTGAACTCAATGAACCTAAGATTAATTTCTTGGCCCCCAGAGTATAACCGAGACGCCCAAAAAAACGATCACCGCACCCAGGATGTCCCAATGGTCGGGCGACCACTGGTCCCACACTGCGCCCCAGACCAGGGCAAGGAGCACAAACACTCCGCCGTAAGCAGCGTAGACTCTCCCGAAGTTTGGTTCCGTCTGCAACGTGGGCACAATGCCGTAAAGCACCAGTACCCCTGCGCCAAAGAGCCCGAACCATACCTCTCGACCGGATCTGAGCCACTGCCAGACCAGGTAACCGCCGCCAATCTCGCACAAGCCCGCAAGCACAAACAACCCCAGCGTCCTTGCAACTTCTAACACACGTCCCTCCCCGTAGCTGTCTTCCTCTTAATTCAGCGCAGTAAGGGTAACCCTAAGGCCACCCAGTTGGCACGCGATACGCCTAGGGGTAAGATAGCGTGAAGACAGGTCACATGCGTTCAGGAATCTGCACCTCAGTCCTTACCGGCGATACCCTGGTCCTAGATAATGGGCAGGCGCAGGTACGTGTGCGCATCAGCAACGTCTGGGCGCCTACGCCCGGCACACCGTTAGGCGATGCGATGCACCGCTACAGCAGTGAGGTTCTGCTGGGCAAAACCGTGCTTTACGTCCCCAACGGGCATATCCACTGGGAAGACCAGAGCATAGTGGCGGAGGTCTATCTGGACGCGCTGTGGCTTAACCAGGCGCTACGTGGCTGGCTGTCCCAACGGATGCACGCCCCGGAGTGGGTGAATGGCATCCCCGGTGGTGATAAGGCGCCGGACTGACCCGCTCGCATCCTCATAGCCATTAAGAGGCGGGCCAGGCCTGCGCGCCAATGAGGGGCACGAAGCGGCAGGGGCCGAGGGATCGACGCTCGATGCGGTTGTTCTGTTTGGTCACCAAGAGCAGCTCCTGCTGTTCACGGGGGCCGACGGGTATCACCAGACGCCCGCCGTCTTGGAGCTGGTCAAGCAGCGCCTGAGGCACCTGGGGCGCCGCCGCGGTGACGATAATGGCATCGTAGGGCGCAGCGGCGGGCCAACCTAAGGTTTCGGTGGTTAGATGAACCTCCACATTGTCTGCACCCACGGCATGGAGCGCTTCGGTCGCGGCTTGTAGCAGCGTGGCGTGGCGCTCCACCGTGACAACGGATTTTGCGAGGCGACTAAGAAGCGCCGCCTGGTAGCCGCTTCCCGTTCCCACTTCTAATATGCGTTCCTCGCCGGTAAGCGCGAGTGCTTGAGTCATGATGGCAACTATCGTTGGTTGGGAAATGGTCTGGCCGACGGCCAAGGGGAGCGCTGCGTCATCGTACGCTTTTGCGCGGTGTGGCTCAGGGACAAAGCGCGAGCGGGGCACCTGTGCTATGGCATCGAGGACTCGTTCGTCACCGATCGTGCCTGCCAGCTCTCGTAGGAGCCTCGCCCGCGCTGCTTCTAAGTTAGCCATGCTTGCCACCGTTCGTCATGCGCCGTCACGCCCAAACTAAGGCATATCTCATTGAAACGAGCTTACTTTACTGGTTATTCCATACTCCTACGAGTTTGCTTTTTCCCTTGACAAGGGCAGGGGTCACTCATAGAATGTAGCCACTCCACTCGGATTGTGGATCGGAGTTGTTGGAATGTAACTAGCGTACGAATGCTAGTGTACACAGATACAAATTAACGCCAGGGACTCATCAGCTAGAGTTCATAACAACTTAGGTCTGAGGCTGGCCCAAAGGAGGTACTATGACGCAATATGTGTTAAAACGGCTCTTAGCCACCCTACCAGTGCTGTTGGTGGTGAGTTTTGTCTCCTTTGCGCTGATCCGCATTGTCCCTGGAGACATTCTGGACGTGATGTATGCGGATTCTTCACTCACTGATGTAGAGATTGACGAATTACGCGAATCGCTTGGGTATGACCGGCCGATGTACATCCAATACTTTGAGTGGATGAAGGGTGTAGTCACTCTAGATGCAGGCGACTCGTTATGGACACGCCGGCCCGTCCTTCAGGAAATAGCGGACCGACTTCCCATCACGCTGGAGTTGGCGCTCCTTGCTTTCGCCATCAAAATGCTCATAGGCGTTCCAGTAGGCGTCTTTTCAGCTACTAACCAAGATAAACCGTTTGACCAGCTTGCGCGCTTGGGCTCGGTGCTCTTGCTAGCAATGCCTAACTTCTGGATAGCCACAATCGTGATTGTATTCTTTGCAGGCACTTTCGGCTGGATCCCACCTATAGGTGGAGTAGCGCCTCTGTTCGAAGACCCAGGTACGAACATGCAGCAATTCCTGATCCCGGCAATTATCCTGGGGGCTTCATCTGCGGCTAGCATCGTCCGTGTAAGCCGAAGCACGCTGCTGGAGGTGGTCCGCCAAGACTACGTCCGGACTGCTTTCGCAAAGGGACTTACGTCACGACGAGTTTGGTGGGTTCACGCTGTTAAGAACGCCATGATTCCAGTGGTTACTTACGCTGGAACACAGCTGGGCGCACTCATGGGCGGCACCGTGATTACAGAGAACATCTTCTCTCTTCCCGGTGTTGGTCAATTGACCCTAAGCGCCATCAATCACCGTGACATTCCACAGTTGCAGATAAACATCCTGTTCCTTGCGACTATCTATATTATGCTTAACCTGATTGTGGACATTAGCTACGGGTGGTTTGACCCCCGGATTCGGTATAAGTAGGGATATTAGGGAGGCTACTATGGCAGCTGTAGAAAGTAGGGCTATTGAACTACAGTGGATTAAGCAGAGGACGGGCTTCCGCGACAACCTGATACGCCTCGCGCGCAGGAAATACTTAGGCACCGCTTCTGCCTTCATCATTATTGGGCTTGTGACGACGGCGCTCTTTGCGCCGGTCTTCGCACCTTACGACCCTCTTGAAGTGGATACGGACGTAGCGCTCACCCCGCCTAGCGCGCAGCATCTCCTAGGGACGGATGAGTTGGGCCGGGACATCCTAAGCCGTTTGATCTACGGCTCCCAGGTCTCCCTCACCGTGAGCCTCGGGGCAGTGTTTATCAGCATCTTCCTTGGTATCTTGGTTGGTCTGACTTCTGCCTACTTTGCCGGTAAATACGACATGGTCATGTCCCGCGTAATAGACGGTTTGTTAAGCTTCCCATCCCTTGTGCTGGCCATGGTGATTGTGGCGACGCTGGGGCAGTCGCTGACGAACGTCATTCTGGCCATCGCGATACACCCCATAGCCACACGATCCCGCGTTATGCGAGGCACTGCCCTCACTATCATGCAGAACCAGTACATTGATGCGGCACGAGCAATGGGAGCCTCCGATAAACGGATCATGCTGCAGCACATCCTCCCCAACTGCTGGGCGCCCATGATTGTGCTTATATCTGTGTCTTTGGGTACTGCTATCCTGGCAGAGTCTTCCCTCAGCTTCCTGGGCCTTGGGCCACCACCGCCCAACCCAACCTGGGGCTCCATGCTTAGCGGCAGCGCCCGGACTTATATGTCCTCCGCTCCGTGGATGGCTATCGCACCAGGTATTGCTATCACCATCGTAGTGCTGGCCTTCAACATGCTTGGTGACGCAATACGAGACATCCTGGACCCACGCCTCAGAGGATCGCAGTAAGCTAGACCCCCAGAGGGGCTAACAAGACAAAACGAACATCCCCCCGCCTAAGGCGGGGGGATGTTTCTGTTCTCTGGTAACTACGGTTGCTTGGGGCAGCGGTTAGGCCAACATCACGGTGCTGGGCACAAAAACCTCTTCCGCACTAAACTGAGGCGGGAGGATGTGCTGAGCAGTAGCCATCTGGATGATGGCATCGATAGCCGGCTTGTTGGCCGCCACACCGTAGGGCAACGGGTCTGGGCCGACGAGCGCGCGCCGGGCCAGGACCGTTTTGGCCTCAGCAGAGGGATCTGCTTCGGCGCTGATGCGGGCCACAAAGCCATCCTTGGCCTCTTTGAAGGCCGCATAGAGCTCCGCCGCCAGCCACGGCTCTGCGGCTAGGAGATCGTTCTTGACCACTACCGTGTGGTTGATAGGGAAGATGTTCGTGCGCTTGTACCACTCCTCTTCGGCCTGACGGGCGCCAGGGTTCAGCGGCATGATGTCTGGTGAATCAGAAGCGCCAATGCCGATGGCGGCGTCAATCTCGCCGGCAACAAGCATGTCCATGAGCGGTTTCTGCTCCATGACCACGTTTGAAGGCACCATGAATTCGGCCACGTGCTCTTCATCCACAATCACCCAGGTGACCTTGTCCAGGTCGACCCCATACTCGGTGGCGAGGACGCCCCTGACCCACACGCCGGTGGTTACCGTGTATGCGCGTACGCCCACTCTGCGGCCCTCTAAGTCCTTGGGGGTCTTGATGCCAGACTTCTGGTTGTAGATCACGCCCCCGTGATGGAACGCTCTGACGGGAAAGACCGGCAGCGCCGTAAAGGGCAAGTTGTGGGCCTTTGCCGCCAGATAAGTGGTGATTGCCATCTCACAGATGTCGAACTCCACGGCGCGGCACATGCGACGAAAGGCGCTCGTAATCGGCGTCACTTCAATGTGGTCGAGCTGAACACCCTTGGCTGTCACGCTTCCGTCTTTCAAGGCGGCGGTGTGCCCATAACTGCCTATAGCGGTCTTGAGTGTAAGAGTCTTTGCTTCGGTTGTCATATAACCTCCTCCTATTCCGGTACTATCCACTAAACAAGGCACACAGACTGTAATGGAAACGTCCCGAAGGATCAAGCTATCCAAGGGGTTAGTAGTGGGTCAGTCTAAGGCAGGCAACTTTCTGCTCATGGATTCGACTAGCTCACCACGAGCGGAAGCCCTTGGACAGGCTCACCACGAGCGGAAGTCCCTTGGATAGTTGACAGTAGGGGCGGGTTTCAAACCCGCCCCTACGAACACCTTGGACAGGCTCACTAGGAGCGAATCCACATGGATTCGACTAGCTCACCATGAGCGGGAGCCCTTGGACTAGCTCACTACGAGCGGCTGGCGCCTGCCTGTGGCGGGCGGGCTTCTTCTAGCACAGGGCGAGGGTGTATTCACCAGCAAAAACGCAAAGTGACCCACTCCCAAAGGGCTAGTTCAATTGACGCTCAAGGCCAAGTCTAGGTATAATTCCCTATGTTACCCCTTAGCTAAGATAGGACACCGTGCCAAAACGAACGTACCAACCGAAACGAATTCCCAGAAAGCGATCACTAGGATTTCTGGTTCGCATGCGCACTCACGGAGGACGAGCCGTTATACAAGCTCGCCGCCGGCAGGGGCGGAAGCGCCTTTCAGTGGCCTGACCGGACACTTGATTTCCGGGGGGGCTCCACTCACCCGGTGGCGGCCTAACAGTTTTCCACCAGAGACGCGGCTAAAACGCTCTAGCGATTATGCGCGAGTGTTCTCCCACGGGCGTGTTTGGTGGCACCCTCTCGTCAGCGTACGTGTGCTGTACAATCACAATCAGCAGGGCGCAACGCGCATCGGATTTACCGTAAGCAAGCGGCTAGGTAAGGCCGTGATGCGGAATCTGATACGGCGGCGCTTTAGAGAGGTTGTACGGACCCTTCCGCTGAAGCAGGGCGTAGACATTGTAATCAGCGGCCGGCCGCCGGTGGCAAAGAGCACTTTTGCAGACATGCAAGACGCGTTGCTATCCACCTTCCGTAGGGCGGGCGTCCTGAAGCAGGGTAAAGAGTAGATGGCGCGCGCACTGCTCCTCTGGGTGATTGGCGTGTATAGGAGCACTCGGAGTCCGCTGAGTCCGCCACGATGCCGCTTTGAGCCTACGTGCTCCCAGTATGGATACGAGGCCGTTGACCGCTACGGCGCATGGAGGGGCGGATGGATGACCCTGCGACGCATTGCACGCTGTCACCCCTTCCACCAGCAAGAGTTTGATCCTGTTCCATAACAAATCCCGCGCTCCGGTTAGGCAACCAGTGCGTTACGGCAAAGATTAGTAACTATGGCGACTGATACGCAAACACACTCTCTTCACCACAAGAGACCACACTTTCTGCTAGGCCTTTGGCTTATAGCAGCGCTTCTGGTAGCCGGTTGCACCGGTCAACCCCAAGGTTGGGGCGGCGCGGCTATTTCCGCGAGCAAGGTTTATTTTGTAGGCTCCAACGGTAAGGTGATGGGACTGGACCTGACCGCCCGTAGCCGGGGCGATGCGTTTCCTGCGATATCGAGCGGCGAGTGGCAGTATCCGACAGATGAGGACAGCAACCTTGGCCCCGCATACGCGACGCCTCTCCTCTCCGATGGCTCCCTCTACGTCGGCCTCTACAGCTACGAGAGGCCGCGTCAGGGGAAAATGCTGGCTTTAGATGCATCCAGCGGGCAAAAGCGCTGGGAGTACCCTGTAGAGGGATCTATTGGCAGTGTAGTCGGTTCCCCCTCCGTTGCCGGCGGGACGGTGATCTTCGGATCAGAAGACCACAATGTGTATGCACTGGACGCAAACAACGGTCAACTCAAGTGGCGCTTCAGCACGGACCACAAGGTGTGGGCAGGGGTCACGCTAGACCTGGAAGGCACCGCGTACATCGCGTCCTTAGATCACAGCCTGTACGCCCTTTCTGTTGACGACGGATCGCTAAGATGGCAGTTCACGTCGGAGGCGCCCATTGCTTCTGCGCCGCTGTACGCTAACGGAACCGTCTACATAGGTTCCGGCGACAACAAGCTCTACGCCGTGGACGCCTCTAGCGGAACGCAGCGCTGGGTGTTCGAGAGCAACAGCTGGGTCTGGGGCAGCCCCTACTTGGCGCAAGGCACGCTGTACTTTGGGACACTTGCCAATGAAGTGTACGCGGTAGACGCCTCAACCGGGCAGCCGAGCTGGGCCGAGCCCTTCAAGACTGCGGGGCCCGTGAGCGCCGCGCCTACTATTTCCGGAGACGTGCTTATTATCCCGGCGCAGGACGGCCGAGTATACGGCCTGGATCCCAGTACAGGGACGCAGCGGTGGACCTACTCCACCGACCCGAACGGGGCCATCTACACCGGCGCAGCAGTGGACGCCTCTGCTCCCACCGTCTACGTAGTGCCGCTAAACCAGCGATTGATCGCTCTGGACAGCGCTAACGGCACTCCCAAGTGGGTCTATAGGATCGAGGGCTAGCTGTGCCAGAAATCATTACCATTCTCTGGAATAGTGTCGTCTTTCAGCCCATGCTGAACGGGCTCTTGCTGCTGTACGGCATTGCCTTCAACAACTTCGGAATAACGGTCATCCTGTTCACCTTCACGATGCGCATCATCCTCCTGCCCCTTACCCTCCGCCAGCTCAGGGCGGCCCGGCAGATCGCTACCCTGCAACCGGAACTCGCAAAGCTCCAGAAACGCTACGCTGGCGACCGCCAACGGCTGAGCCAAGAGCAGATCCGTTTGTACAAGGAACAAGGCGTCAACCCCCTGGGCTGTGCGCTCCCTACACTCGTCCAGTTGCCGATCTGGATTGGCCTCTACCAGTCGATTCTGAAAGCGCTGGCTGCCACACCTCAAGACTTAATGGAGCTCTCCAGACACCTTTACCCCGGCTTTTCGTTTGCGCAGACGCTGGTGCCGCTCAACAGCGAGTTTTTGTGGCTGGACCTGGCCTTGCCAGACCCTGTGTTTGTGCTGCCAATAGTGGTCGGCGGAAGCGCCTGGATCCAGCAAAAGATGGCTACTATGCCTTCAGTAGACCCGCGTCAGAAGCAGATGAACGCCACTATGCAGTGGATGATGCCCATGATGTTCGGGTTCTTTACAGTATCCTTTGCCAGCGGTTTGGCTATATACTGGCTTATCTCAAACGTTATTAGCATTGTTATTCAGTACTATGTCACAGGCTGGGGCTCTCTCACCTGGTTCTCCAAGACCGCTCCTGTAACCCTCGCCGTTCCAGATGATGATGCAACTCCGGCGTTAGTAGAGCCGGCAGCTGGCGGCACACAACCCACGCAGACGAGGCGCACGAATGGAAACACTAGAAGTAAACGCAGGTTCAGTAGACGAGGCCGTTGACCTAGCCCTGCAACAGTTGGGCGCAAAGCTTTCTGAAGTAGAAATTATTGTCCTGACCGAAGGACGCGCCGGAATCCTGGGCGTTGGTGCGGAAGATGCCCGCGTCCGCGTGACCAAACTGGATGTTGGACGCTCCCGAATGTCATCTGAGAACTTCCCTCCTCGCCCGCCGGCCATCACCTACGCATCTCAATCCCCTCAAACTTCACGACCCGTTATCGATGACGACGAGGACGAGGACTACGAAGACGAGGAAGACGAACCGGCCGCCGCGCCGGAGGTCCAGTTCAGCAACGAGTCTCGACCTGCAGCTAAGGCCGGCCGGGAGATACTAGAAGGCATCTTGAGCGGCCTGGGGTTCAGGGCCACCTTAGTAGAAACCGCGCCTCCGATACCCGTCCCGGCCACTAGCGACATCACCGTTGCCTTCGACGTGCGCGGTAGGGACTTGGGACTGCTGATAGGACGGCGTGGGCAAACGCTGGCCTCGATTCAGTTTGTCGTGAACATGATGGTCAACCGCAAGCTCCGCAACTCCGCTCTGGTGGTGGTAGACGTGGAGGGCTACCGAGCACGTCGCTACCTGGCCCTGCGCACCCTTGCCGAGCGCATGGCGGACCGAGTTAGGCGCAACGGCCAGCCTGTCACCCTGGAGCCGATGAACGCCTCTGAGCGCAGGATCATCCACATGACGCTGCAGGACTACCAGGACGTTGCTACGCAGAGCGTGGGCGAGGGTGAGAACCGCAAGGTGACCGTGGTTCCCAAGCGGCCCTCCTAGCTAGCCTACGCAACCCTCAGCCACTAACTTCCCACCCCTCGACTTCCTGGCCATCGGCCAGGTCACCGCAGATCGCACTGCGTCCGGCTACACAGTGGGTGGCGCTGCCGCCTACGCAGCCGTTACCGCCGCGCGACTCGGGTTGCGGGCGGCTATCATCTCAAACCCTCACGCACAGTTAGACATCGCTGCTGCGCTGCCAGAAGTATCGCTCCACCTCACCGATGCGCCGGCCACTACAACGTTCTCCAATCAGGCTACAGCTACGGGCCGTGAGCAGCGCTGGTTCGGCGAATGTAGGACGCTGGACGCCGCATCGGTGCCGGCAGCATGGCGCAACACGCCTATCGTCCTGCTGGCACCTGTGGCCCAGGAGGTCGACCCAGCAGTGGCTGCCCTGTTCCCAACGTCAGTGCTCGGCGTATGTCCCCAGGGCTGGATGCGTGCGCGCGATGCGCAGGGCCTCGTTCGCGCGATTGGGTGGCGCAACGCAGAGCAAGCCCTTGGCTTCACTACGCTCGTAGCGCTGTCGGAAGAAGACCTGCCCCCCAATAGCCTGGAAGACCAGCCCGCCTTGCTGCAAGCGCCCATTCTGGCGGTGACGCGGGGCGCGGCGGGCGCGCAGCTATGGCATGAGGGGCGGTGGGAGCATGTGCCCAGCTACCCTACGCGTGTGGTAGACACCACCGGCGCAGGGGACGTGTTTGCCGCTGCGTTGCTCTGCGAGTACGCGCGTACAGGGAGTGTGGGGGAAGCCGGTCAGTTTGCCAGCGCGGCGGCAAGTCTCTCGATCCAAGGGAGAGGACTGAGCGCCATCCCGACGCGGGCTGCGATAGAAACGCGGTTAGGGGCGCCTAGAGATGGGGGATAAGCGCGGGCAGAGGGGTAGCTTCAGTCACCCCCATCCTAGCCTTCCCCCATCGAGGGGGAAGGGATTTTCTTCTCGACTGTGCCTAGGAAGCTTCTTCAAGATGTTTGAGTTTCGCTTGCTTTATTGAGACGCAAAAGAGCGCGTTAGGGAAATGAGGTACGTGTAGTCGAGGTCACGGATCCTATCCAGCAGGCGTTGTTTGAAGTCTCTGCTGCTCTAGCCCTAGAGAAACGCTTAGCTGCCTTTGAGAATCATTAGGAAGAAGGGTACGCTTCAGTCACCCCCCAGCTCTTCCCAACTAGGGGGGAGAAAACCATTCCTTCCCCCTTGATGGGGGAAGGTTAGGATGGGGGTGAATTTGCGAGCAGCTTGCGAATAAAAATCGCCCACTGCATGGGAACCCTGAGCTAAGTGGTGCGTAAGCGAGCGGTACTCCTCCCAGCCAGCTTCTTCTGTCCTTGCCTCGTTTGAGGTTTATGCCGCCTTGGAGTTGAGAACGCTTTATAATTCCGTTGAGAATCCTTGGGCAGAGGGGTACGCTTCAGTCACCCCCATCCTAGCCTTCCCCCATCGAGGGGGAAGGGATTGGCCTCTCCACCACAATGTGGGGGTGAATTTCTAAGCAGCTTGCGAATAAAAATCGCCCAGGGTGGGAACCCTGAGCTACGTGGAGCGTAAGCGAGCGGTACTGCTCCCAGCCAGCTTCTTCTGTCCTCGCCTCATTTGAGGTCTATGCCACCTTGGAGTTGAGGACAATCGGGAAGGCTACTGAACAGCCTTCGCGTAGTGAACCAAGAGCCAGCGCTCCTCTACCGTAAGCAGCGGTTTCCAGGCAGGCATGTTGCCTAGGCCATTGGTCACGATCCACCAGAGCTCTCCCTCTGAGCGGTCCTTGGTGCGGTCCTGAGAGAAATCTATCGGCGGCGCTGCTCCAGCAAGACGGAACTTCTCACCAACCAAGCCATCGCCATGACCCGCCGCACCGTGACACGCTGCGCAGTTAACCTGATAGAGCTTGCTGGCGCGCTCTGCGTTGGCGGCGTTGTAAACCACGGGGTTGACTAAAGAAGCGGCCTCAGCAAAGTCGAAGGCTACCTCAGCGCCGGTGCGGGGCACTGAGCCCGCGGGCGGGTAGAGCCGCGGCGGCTCCTGGGCCCGGAAGGACGACTGGTAGTGCATCTCGGGGAACCAGTCGATGGTGTACGGGCCGCGGTTGCAGGCCAGCGCAAGGAGCACCAGCGTGACAGGCAAGACCCAGAGGGGCAAGCGTCGCCCCAGCTTAGTGCGCCCGGGAAGGTGTTTCAACAAACTCTGCATGTCAGTGAGCAGCGCTATCGTCTTTCACGTCTTCTGCGCCGGATTCCCGCAAGAGCTGTTGGGTATAACCAAAGCGTTCTTCCGGGCACGCTACCAGCAGGCCAATATAGCCCTCGGTAATCCGCGTATCATAGACGCCAATGTCGAAGCGGGGCAGTCGTGACTCAAAGATGAGCCCAATGACTGTGAATAGGATGGCTCCCAACATGGTGCCTTCATATATGATGATCAACATGGGCGGAATAGCCAGGATTGGCTTGCCGCCGGTGACCAAGGGGTAGGAGAGCTGGGTGCCCGCAGTAATGAGCAATGCCACCGAGAACCCGCAGATGGCTCCAATGAGCGGAAAGCGGAACAACCTGTGGTTGACCAGCTTCTCTCCAAACGCGCCCTCCGGGTAGGGTGTGCCGGAGAGGATGTCGAAATCGTCATCCGTGAACCCCGCTGCACGCAGCCGAGTCACTCCCTCCGCCACATCGTCGGGGGCTTCATAAACACCTAGCAAGGTACGATTTGCCATACCTCAGCCTCACTCTCGGATAATAGCCGGAACGCTCCGGCGGCCAATTTGAATTTCTTCCTGAAGAATTTGACCCTCTTTCTCTTCCCAGACTGGGATGAGCGGGAACACTTTAGAGAAGATGAGCAGTCCCAGACCCACAAGGGCGAAGGACGAGACGACGAGCATGATCTCCACCAGGGTAGGTGTATAGATGTTCCAGTTGAAGGTCATGCGCTCTTTATTCTGTATGCCTGGCACAATGAGCCAGAGCCGTTCCAGCCACATGGAGACATTCACCAGAATCGAGAGCACGAACATCATGCCGATGTTGCGGCGCACGCTGCGGAAGAGCCACGCGCCCACAGGCAACACATACCCTAGGAAGAGGATCACGAGAAACATCAGGCCCCACGGCCACTCAAAGATGCGCTGGTTCATCACTGCCAGCTCCTTGCTCTCCCCGCCGTATATCCCAAAGAACACGTCCAGCAAGAAGAAGTAGAGCCACGCCGTAGCCACCGCCATAAGCAAGCGGCCCAAGGCGTCAAAATGGTCGGGGGTGATGAAGTCATGCCACTTAAAGGCAAAACGCAACACCACCATCATCGTCACCACAGCCGATACACCGGAGTGGACGGCCCCGATAACGAAGTAGGGAGCAAACACCGTAGCGTGCCAGGCAGGCACCAGAGAGACGGCAAAGTCCCAGGACACGATGCTATGGACGGATACGAACACCGGCAGGATGAGGGCCGAAAGCAGGATGCCAAGGACAAACTGTAGCTTGAACTGCCTGGGATTGCCGCGCCAGCCCAGGGAAACGATGGCATAGAACTTGTGCCAGAAACCCGTAGTGCGATCCCGCAGAATGCCCATGTCCGGCAGCAGCGCGATGTAGACAAAGAGGGCTGCGCCCGTAAGGTAGGTAAAGATAGCGCTGGGGTCCCAGATAAGCGGGGAGCGCACGTTTGGCCATAGCATCCGGTCAAAGTCGTAGGGGAACACCCAGTAGAAGCGCCACATACGGCCCATGTGGATGAGCGGGAAGAGGGCAGCGGTGGCCAGGGAGAAGACGGTGAGCACCTCTGCGGCGCGCGTGACGGGGCGGCGCCATTCCGCCTGACAGAGGCGGAGGATGGAAGAGATCATCACGCCGGCGTGACTGATACCGACCCAGAACACAAAGTTCACGATCATGAAGCCCCAGAAGATGGGCCGATTCAGGCCGGTGACGCCCAGCCCAAAGGTGAGCATGAAGGTGAGGGCTGTGAGACCGCCGCCTAGGATCAGCGCCAAAAAGGCAGCCGAAGGGAACCACCATGAAGGCAGCCCTATGACATCCTTGAGGAGGCCATGATTTACCTGAGCCTCGCTAAGCACTACCCGTTCTTGCATTCCGTTCCTACCTTGTTATGACCACAACGTTATTTAGGTACACCGGCTTATTGGGGTTTGCCAATAACAATGACTTCTGCTTTATGCAAAGTTCTAGTCCGAGTAAGTAATTGCCCTTCTTTAAGCTCCCACAGCGCTATCGGCGGGATGATCCGCGTTGCGAGCACGAAGAGAAAGACAACGCCGCCAATTGCGCCGGCAAGCACCAGGAAATCAGCAAGCTGGGGAAGGTGTGTGGCTGGAATGTGTTCCAGTATGTGACCTTCCGACTCGACTAAGAAGGAGCCGCCGTAGATGCGCACACGATCCATGAAGTTGCCAAAGAGGATCACGCCGGAGGCTAATATCGGTCCAGGGATGCTTACTCTAATAGGGTTGTAGGCGAGCAGGATGAGCGGCAGCACAAAGTTGCAGAGCAGTCCCAACAGGAAGGGCACAAAGTAGGGCCCAAAGATGGTAAGCTCCAACACGCCCTGTTCCGCAGGGGTGCGGCCATACCAGAAGACGATGAATCCAGACCACCAGAAGTAGAACCACAGTAGCGAGAAGGCCAGCAGGAGCTTGGCAGGATTCCAGAACTGGTCAAGGGCAAGATACTCTTTGAAGCCGCCAAAGTAGCGCAAGAAGCCCAGACCCAGCACCAGTGTGGCTAGACCGGCTTGCAAACCGCTGATGGCGTGGAATGCCGGGAATATGGGGTCACGCCAACCGGGCACCAGGGTGATAGCAAACTCAACGCTCAGGAGGAAGTGCACAAAGACCAGCATCATGAGATAGGAGACGCCGAGGTAGGTGATCGCGTTGGATTGTACCTTCCACTGGCGAGTAGAGCCGCCCCACTTGCCGGCAAGGCGAGCCTGCAAGCTCGTAAGACCGCCTGGCGCAAGGTCTCGCACCGCAGCCAGGTCGGGGCGTGCGGAGGCATACAGCAGACCGAGCCCGCATACCACAAGACCAATGATAGCCAGGATAAGCGGAATCTGCGGCGTCCCGGGCCATGACACCCAGAACGTGGCGCGACCTTCCAGCGGCGGCAACACGGCCAACAGAGGGATGAAGAGCACCAAGGACAGGAGGCCGGTTATGGTGAACAGTTCTGCCACGCGCACCAGCGGCTTACGCCAGTAGCCCTTAGTAAGGCGTGTGGCGACCGCAAGGATAGGAGCGCCCTGGGCGGTAGAGAACAAAAACATCACCGTTGCGGCGTAGAAGCCCCACTCGGCCCGGTTCATGCCGGCGCTCAAGCGGAGATAGACGCCCACTATACCCGCCACCACCAGCAATCCGGTGATGACCAGTATGGTAACGCCGCGCGGCTGGAGGAATCGCGCCAACCAGTCGCGGGTTAGCTCTGCCGGCGTCTCCGGAAGGTGCGGCCGGGGATTAATGTGCTGGTGCACTTGTTCCTGATGCGTTCGGATCCACTTTTTTGAGGTAGGTTACGGAAGGCAGGGTTCCCAAATCCTCCAGCAGGGTGTAGGTGCGCTCGCCATGAGCGGCTTGGCTAACCTGGCTATTGGGGTCGAGCAGGTTGCCGAAGATGAGTGCGCTGGTAGGGCAGGACTGCACGCAAGCAGGCTGCACATCGCCATCGCTAAGCTCATGGCCATCGCGCGCGGCGTCGCGGGAGACGCGGCGGATGCGCTGCACACAGAAGGTGCACTTCTCCATGATGCCCTTAGAGCGGACCGTGACGTCCGGATTCAGGTACTCGTTCATGGGCTCTGCCATGGTCTGGCTCAGGGGGATCATCTCTTTAAAAGGCGCATCGGTATGCCGCTCCCAGTAGTTGAAGAAGCGGGCATGGTAGGGGCAGTTGTTGGCGCAGTAGCGCGTGCCCACGCAGCGGTTATACACCTGTACGTTCAAGCCCTCGTCGTTGTGGTAGGTGGCATATACCGGGCACACCGGCTCGCAGGGAGCGTTTTCGCAGTGCTGGCACATGACCGGCAGGAAGCGCGCTTTAATGTCAGGGTATTCGCCCTCCCAGTAGCGCTCTATACGAATCCACGCCATGGTGCGGTTCTGCTGCACGATGTCTTCCGTGCTCAGCAAGATATTGTTCTCCGCCTGACATGCGATGACACAGGCCTGACAACCGGTGCACTTGTCAGCATCGACAACCATTCCCCACTTACGTTCTTCTGCCATAACTCGAGTCCTCTCTATCTGTCCCCTAGTGTCCCGCCTCAGAATCGGAACGCAGGTCCTCAATCTGAACCAGATCGTAATCGTCGGGCTCAACGGCGGGCACCGCGCCCTCCAGCTTCGGCAGCCGGTATTGGCGGCCTGTCCTGGTGAGCTGCACCCTCGTGGCACTCCACGCCAGCGCACCCGTCTCGCTCTCCTGCATCGGCGCGAGGATGGAGAGGGGGTTGGCGCCGCGCTGCTCTGCATAGCGGCCAAAATAAGTGTGGCCCTGGCCGGCTGGGATGCCCACCACATTGGGCGGGATGGCCGGGTAAACGTACACCGGCGCTTCCAACTGGCCGCTGGGCGAGGTAACTATAACAATATCGTTGGTCGCAATCCCCATAGATGCCGCAGTTTTGGGGTTTAGCTCCACCCAGGTCTGCCAGCTTACGGTGCTGGTGGGGTCCGGCGTAAGCTGCAACCAAGGCAGGTTTGCGCCGCGGCCATCGTTGATGCCAGCGCCCGGGAAAATGCTCAGGTGGAACGGGTAATCCGCATCCGACCCGGCAAACCGAGGCATGACCGGCTGCTGGGGCAGGGGGCCGGGTAGAGGCGGCTTTGAGGTACGGGTGGAGGCGGCATCCCACCAGCCACCTCGCTGCAGCGCGCCGTTCCAGAAGTGCTCAAAGTCCGGGGCCCGCACGGAACCACGACCCAAGTCGTAGAGCGACTCTGCTGACGCGCGCATCGCGTCCAGGTAGGTAGGCCAGGGCAAGACCTTCTCCATAAGGCCGCCCAAGTCTGCGCCTACAGCCAGGAGGGCGTCCATAAAAGAGCGTGTGTTCAAGGCCGGCTTCACGACGGGCTGCTGAAAGCCAATGGCCTGGTAGCCGGCGCCCGGTTCGGGAACGACGTCGCCCCAAGCCTCCAGATAAACATGATCGGGCAGGATGAGGTCAGCCATAGCCGTGGTCTCGTCCATGAAGCTGGAGAAGCTGACAATGACGGGTATATTGCGCAGCGCCTGGCCAAAACCCACCTCAACAGGCAGACCGTAGAGCGGGTTCGCGTTGTGCACCATCAGGACATTCACCGGACGGGGCTGCTTGCTGGCGATCCGCTGGGTGAACTGCTGCCAGGTGGAGAGCGGCGAGGCGTGTTTCTGTGCCGCGAACTCAAACACCGGCGGCACACCGTTCATCATGATGCCGCCACGCCGGCCGACGCTGCCGACCAGGAAGTTGAGCGCATAGATTGCATTGAGATTAAAGAGCCCGTTGGAGTGGGAGGCTGCGCCCGCCCCGCCAAGAGCAATGCCCGGCTGATGCTCTGCAAAGCTGCGCGCAATGCCGATGATGCGATCGGCAGAGATACCGGTCAGCGACGCGGCCGCTTCTGGACGGTAGGCATTCAAAGCAGAAGCGCCCACACCGCCCGTAAGGGCATTGGCTGCCTCAGGGTTAGCCAGGCCCTCCGAGACGAGCACATAGGCGATTCCCAGGGCGAAGATGCCCTCGGTGCCGGGGTTAATGGGCACCCACTCGTCTGCATTGGCTGCCGTCATAGAAAGCCGCGGCTCCACCTGTACGAGGTAGCCGCGCTGGCCGCTGGTGCCCTGGCGGAACTCGCCGTAGGCCCGGTTGTAGCGTACCTGGGAGATCCAGGGCTCCAGGAAGTTAGCCCCGATAGAGAGCACGTATTTTGAGCGTTCGATGTCGAAATGCGGGATGCGGTCTTCGCCAAAAAGCTGGCTCATGGAGGCGTAGAGCACGGTGTCTTCCATAGGCTGGTGCACCAGATAGTCCGCACCGTAAGTGTCGGCAAAGCGCTGGGCAATAGTCGCCTGGAGGCCCATCAGCGGCTCCGTAACCATTGCGACCGTGTCGCTCATCCCCTCATCAGAGAGCGCTTTGAGACGGCCAACCAACTCATCAAGGCCGGTGTCCCAGCTAATGACCTCAAAGCGGCCTGAGCCACGGGGCCCGGTGCGGCGCAGCGGAGTGCGAATGCGGTCTGGGTGATAGAGCGCCTGGACGCCTGCCTGACCGCGAGCGCAGAGCTTGCCCTGGTTCAGCGGGTGGTCCGGGTTGCCTTCAATCTTCTTGGCCCGGCCTTCTACCACGCGGACCACTACACCACAACCGGCGCCACATTGCTGGCAGACGCTGGCATAGAAGTTCTCAAAGCTATTGACGGTATCCTCTGGCAGCATAACCGGGCTCTGAATGAGCATCTCTTGCTCCGGAGCCATACAGCCGTTGAAAAGCACGGCCCCCGCTGCGGAAGCGCCGGTCACCTGGAGGAAATGTCGTCTAGATACGTCCATATAGTCCTACTTATGACAGGTTGTGCAGTCGGTTGGCGCATCATTAACACGATGGCACGCAACACAATCGCCCATCTTGAGCGGGCGGACTTGCCGCACCGTGGCCATATCCTGAACGTTGCCATGGCAAGCTGAGCACGAGACGCCGGCTGTGATGTGCGCTTCATGCACAAACCGTACGTGGTCAGGTACACGATGCACACGGGTCCAATCAATAGGACTGCCGCTGGCAAAGGCCTCCTGCACCTTATCGATCTCCAGTTGCTGGCTGGGCGTTGCCCCCTCCACTACCTTATGGCAGAACATGCACTGCTCCACGGCAGGCACGCTCGCGGTCTGGCCCACCTCCGCGTTGCGGTGGCAGAAGATGCAATCTAGTTGCATTACGTTTGCGTGAGTAATGTGGCTAAAAGCGATGGGCTGCTCAGGACCCTCGTTCACCTGGGAGGCCACGGCCTGGCCACCCGCGAGCGCCACAAGAAGCACCACGATTACTACCACACCAACCACTAACGGCGGGCGGCTAGGCACAGATTGGCTCCAATTGCTTAGATGAGTAGTTTTGGATAGACATCATAGATAATGGGCAGCAATCCCAACCAGCTAACCACCATTATTACAGACGCCGAAAGGGAAAGGAGTCCGATAACGGTGAGCACCGGGCGGGCCTTGGACGCCCCCGCAGGCAAATGCGTGGTCTCGATAAGGGAGGGTATCGCTATGTGGGCTAAGAGCATGCTCCCGGCGAAACCAACGTTAAAAATAACGAGCAACCAAAGGAAACTCACTAAGGAGGGTAGAACTAGCCAGTCCTGCCCAGTTATAGCTCGCGGATCAATGGGTTCCACAAGGCTCCAGAGGTGCTTAGTTACGCATCTGCATCATGTGTATTTGCGCCCAGGCCGTGTCTGCTTGCCTTCCTAGAGGTACAAACACAACTAGGCTACCAGCGGTAAAGTGTAGCTTATCTTTATCCCTCGCGGAAGGGGGTTTAGCGTTATTTGTGAAATTTTTTTCAAAATAAATCCTATTCGGAGCTTAAGTCTGCTTCGCAAGCAGTGCCGAGGCGGCCTGTTGGAACTGGAGCCGCTCGGAAGGTTGCTCGTAGAGGCGTTGCAGCGTCAGCGAAGCGTCCTGGTCCCATTGGCGGAGCCCTTCGATGCACTCCCGCTTGTCTAGACCGGCCTGCCAGTCCTGGCACACCTGGGGCCGGTCGGCGTAGATGCTGCAGCGGGAACGCTCCCCCTCGAATGCGAGGAAGATACACCCCCGCTCGGTAGCCTTGAGTTGCCGCCAGCCGCGCCGCAACGGATAGGCTCGGGTGTAGCGACGGGAGAAGACTTGCGGTGAGAGGCCGCGCGCTTCAGCCAAACGTCGCAGCTCCTGGGGGCTGAGGAGCGGCTGCCACTTCTGACAGCACACCCCGCACTGGAAGCACGGGATCGGCGACTGTGACGCAAGCTGCTGGTCTTGGGCAGGAGCGTCAATCAGGGGAAGCTCGGCCAGGAGACGCCGCAGGGAAGACTGCAACATACGAAACGGCTAGTCCCAGTCGGGGCAGCGAGCGCACTGTGCGGGGCAGGCAATCTGATCCACCGGATACCCTGCCAGGTCCAGGAGATAGACCAGCATTGCCAGTGGTAGTCCTACCACATTGCAATAGCAGCCGTTGCCATTGGAGACGTCGTTCGTCAGACGAGCGACGGGGTGGAGGGTTTCGTCCTGGATGGCGTAGGCTCCCGCTTTGTCCATGGCTGCGCCGGAACCCACGTAGGCCTGTAGCTCCTCCTCTGTATAGGGGCGCATCTGGACGCGGGTAAAGCGCCAGGCGTTCCACACAGCACCCTCGTGGGCCACGGCCACGCCCGTCACAACCTCGTGCTGGCGGTCACGCAGGGTGCGAAGCATATCCAACGCCTCCTCCGGCGAGGTGGGCTTGCCCAAGATGCGGCCCGAGACGGTGACCAGGGTATCCGCGCCAATAGTGTAGGCATTGTTGTTGGAAGCGCCGCCAGCTTCGGCCTTCTCCGTGGCGAGACGCAATACTTCAAGCTCCGGCGCATGGCCGGCCTCAAGGGTTTCGTCGATGTCGGGGCTAAACAGAGAGAAGGGCAGGCCGAAGTGATTCAGCAGCTCTAGCCGCCGGGGAGAGGTGGAGGCAAGGACGAGTTCCGGCGGCATTACAGACTGAACTGTTGGCCGGGCAGGTAACGGGTAGACGTCTTGTGGTCGGAGAAGAAGACGGAGCCGCGGCCCATCACCGTCCAGTGGGAGCCATCGCCCACCGCGGCGGTGTGCTCGTCCACCCCAAGGATAAGGAGGTCATCGGGCACCTGAGCCAGGAGGTACTCCAGCCGCTCCTCCGTCATGCGGTTGAAGTGGGGCGAAACCACCACCTGGGGCACCAGACCGAGGCCTGGGGCCATCCCCCAGTCCTGGGGCGCAGGAGGCCCGGAGCGAGCGCCAGCCCGCGCCACGCGCGTCTGGCCGCCCAAGACCATAGCGCCGGCGCTGCAACCAGCCAGCACACCGCCCTTTGCGTACACTTCCTGGATGGCCGCCCACACTTCCGAGCCTTGCAAGCTCTGTAGGAGATAGCCGGGGCTGCCGCCGGAGAGGTAGACAAAATTGGACTTGCGGACGGCCTCCGCCATAGCGGGATCGTTGGCATCCTTCTGATCCCGGACAAAGACGGGTTCAGCCTGTGCGCCCAAGCGTTGGAAGTGGGGAACACCCATGTCGGTCCAAGCGCGGGGATCTTCCAGCCCTGCCGCGGTGGGTAGGATAGCCACGCGCGCGGGCTGTTCGGGAACATGGGCAAGGAGGTAGCTGTCCACCTCCGCCATGCCTTCCAGAAACTCCCCTGCGCCCACTAGGGCAATGGTGCCAGACATTAGGGCCATATTACTCTTGCGGCTCCAGCAATGCCACCGCTTCGATATGGTACGTCTGAGGAAAGAGGTCGACAGGCTGGACGGTTATGAGGCGGAAGCCGCCGTCGCAGAGGATGCGCAGGTCGCGGGCAAGGGTAGCGGGCTCGCAGGAGACGTAGACCAGCTTCTGGGGACGGAAGTCCAGGAGGGCGCGCATGGTGTCGGCGTGGCAGCCGGCGCGGGGCGGGTCTAGAAGGACCGCGTGGGGCCGCTCCTCCAACGCGGGGAGAAGCTCCTCTACCTTGCCCTGGAGATACTCCACGTTGGGGCTCTGCTGGGCGTTGATGCGGCCGTCCCGCACTGCCGGGCCAGACTCTTCAATGGCGATGACCTTGCCCACGTAATCGGCCAGGAGCACGGCAAACGTGCCGACGCCTGCGTAGGCGTCCACTAGCACTTCCGAGCCGGTTGGGGCCAAGTAGCCCCGCACTACTTCCACCAAGCGCTCGGCCTGCGCTGTGTTCACCTGGAAGAAAGAGGGAGAGGCCACCCGGAAACTGTGGCCGGACATCTCCTCGTTGTAACTCTGCTGGCCGGTCTCCAGAGCAAGGTCAGGGTTCTTGATCTTGGGCTGGACGAGCCAGTCGCCGGTGTGAGAACCGTAGCGCACAGAGAGCTGGCGGGTTTCCGCGCAGTAGCCCCGGAGCTGGTTCATAAGGCCGTTGATGCCATCGTCCAGGAGCAGGCACTCATCCAGCGGGATGACGCGGTGAGTGCCGCGGCGGACAAAGCCCATGCCCCCTTCTTTATTGATAGTGAAGCGCGCATGGTTGCGATAGCGGAAAGGCGAGGGCGCGGTGAGAGTAGGCTCCACCGACGCATCCGTAAACTTGCCGATGCGGCGGAGCTGATCCAGCACCACCTGCCGCTTGAGATCGAGCTGGCGGGGGTAGGCGATGTGCTGCCACTGACAGCCGCCGCACTCTCCGTAGTAGGGGCAAGGCGGCTCTGTGCGATCGGGTGAGGGCGAGAGAATGCTGACGATCTCCGCCTCCAGGTAGTCCTTGTGCTTGCGGGTTACTTCTACCTCCACGGTCTCGCCGGGGATGCCGTAAGGCACAAGGATAACCTGCTCTTCGTGGCGGCCCAGCGCGACGCCATTGTGGCCCATATCCGTGAGGGTGAGGGTGAACCGCATGCCTGGCGGGACAAGCTCAATCTTGTTATGTCGTGTACGACGAGACATGGGGATCGTTCTTACGGGCTCTCAGGACGGGCATACCATCCCAAGCGTGTCCCACCCAGAATGTGGAGATGGCCGTGCTCTTGCGTCTGGAGGGCGTCCTGCCCAAAGTTAGAGAGGAGGCGGAATCCGTCGGGGCAGTGCTGCCTGCCTATCTCCACGGCTACACGCGCCACTTCTCCCATATCCTGCCAGAGCTCTTCCTGGCTCATGTGGGTTTTAGGCATAGCCAAGAACATGACGGGCACCCAGTGGAGGATGTTATCGATGACAAGCACCTTATCGTCCTCATAGCGGATGGTCGCCGGGGCCTGTCCCGCGACGATAGCGCAGAAAATACAGTCCACTAAGCGATCCCTCCTACTTGTTCTTGCACCGTTGCACTACCTATCCAGCAGATATTCATACAGGGTAAGCCCACTCTCGGCGACCGCGGCGGCAACATCCACGCCCACGTAACGGAAATGCCACGGCTCATAAGCATAGCCGGTAACCTGTTCCTTGTCTTGGGGATAGCTCATCACAAAGCCGAAGCGACCCGCGTTCTGGGCAAGCCACTCCCCTTCCGGCGTGGCTCCAAAGCTCTCCACCAGATCATAGTCTACTCGCGGTGTAGTGAAGTCGATGGTGGTGCCCAACTGGTGCTCACTGTGGCCGGGCTTTGCGGAGACACGCGCCGCTTCCTCTTCCCCTATGTGCTCCACTACTTCCTCGTAAACCTCCGCTTGCTTCTGGTAGGAGCGGTAGGCCGAGAGCACGTAAATGCGCACATCTTCCTCTTCCGCGGCAGCCAGCATCTCCTTCACCGCCTGGTACGCGGCTGCACGCAGTTTTGTTTCGCTGCGGACGGTCAACACCTCCGTCACGTCTACCAGATCAGAAGGCTCGTAGTCGGGCTCGAGCGCATAGGTCTTGCTCATGGGAGCGAGAAATGGGTGAGGCAGAGCGGTTGCGCTGGCCTCAGGAGACGGAGAAGACACCGGCGTAGCGGATACTGATGGCGTGCTAGAGGCAGTGGCGGACGGCGCGGCGGTGGGAGTTGCTGCCGCAGCGGCGCTGGGGTTTACCCCGAAGAGCGCGGAGACGGTAACTACGGTGAGCCCTTTGCTCTTGAGGCCCTCCAGGATGGACGGCAGCGCCTCTGCGGACTGGGGGGCGTTGCAATGCTGGACCACGATGCCGCCGTTCTCAATACTGCCGAGGACTTTATCGCGCACGCGTTGGGTGGTTGCCTCTTCCCGCCAATCGCCAGAGTCGATGGTCCAATAGACCGAGGTATAGCCCAACTGCGTAATGATGCCCAGAACACGGCCATCCCGTGCGCCAAAGGGCATCCGCATCCAGGGTTTGCCATCTTGGCCGGCGGCCTGCTGGAATGCAGCTTCCGCCTTGAGCAGCTCTGAGCGCACCTTTGCGTCTGGGAGCGTGGTGAGATCGAGATGGGAGTAGGTGTGGTTGGCCAGCTCATGGCCCTCGGCAACGATGCGCTTCACCAGCGCCGGATAGCGCTCTGCGTACTGGCCGGTGACAAAGAAGGTGATGTGGAGGTTGTACTGCTTCAACAGGTCCAGGATGGTAGCCGTGGGGCCGTCGGCGCTCCCGCAGTCAAAGGTAAGCGCGATAACTGGGCGTAGGGCATCGCCTCGCACCACCTCGCCTTTGGGCATCGGCGCGTAGGTCGGGGTCACAGTAGGAGAAGGGGTAGCAGTAACGCTAGCGCTAGCAACCGGACTAGTTGTAACGGTCGGCGTCAACTCCGGGAGTACAGTGACGGTGATGGAAACGGGCAGCGGTGTCGACAATGACGTCGTCGTAGTCGTCGTCGTAGACTGCGGTGACGGTGCTGGAGGAGGCGGAGGCGGTGACGTCGCGCTGGGGGAAAGCAGATTACACGCTACCAACGAGAAGGCGGCCCACAACCCAAAGATGAGGGTGGTTCGCGCAGTGCTCTGTTGCAGCCAGCGTAGTAATATGGCCAAGATGATCACAAAGACGTGTCTTGTTACATCTTACCGCTTACTACGCGGCGAGGTAATACGCTAATGCAGCACTGCTACGCCTGCTCTGAAGAAGCCTTAGACCAGTGCAAAAGCTGCCAGCAGTGGTTCTGCGCGCGTCACGGAGAGGGCCGCTGTGACCGATGCCGGGACCTGCCGGGCGGCTATCCCTCCGGACTGGTGTACCGTGGGGTGCTGGGCACGCTGGTAGTGGCACTGGGGCTGGCCGGCTGGCACCTGTGGGCCTGGCCACAGTTTCCCTTACCGGAGCCACGGATCCTCGCGGCGCTGGCGGCGGCGGAAACCAACGTACTGGATGTCACGCCAGTGGAGCCTACACCAGCGCCTACCGTGGCAGCTACGGCTACAGCCACTGCTACAGCTGCGCCTACGGCCGCGGCCACGCCTGCTCCCTTGCCTACGCCTACGTCAACACCTACCCCGACCACGCTGCGCTACGTGGTGCAGAGTGGCGATAATCTGAACACCATTGCGGCCAGCTTCGGGGTGACCGTCGAGGTCATCATCGTTGCCAACGACATTGCAGACCCCGCACTCATTAGGGTGGGCGCAGAGCTCATCATTCCGGCCACGGCTGCGCTTGCGCCAACACCTACCCGAACCACGCGACGCTACGTGGTGCAGGATGGCGATAATCTGAGCACCATTGCGGCCAGCTTCGGGGTGACTGCCGACGCCATCATCGATGCCAACGACATTACAGACCCCGCACTCATCGGGGTGGGAGAAGAGCTCATCATTCCGGCCACGGCCACGGCTGCTTCCCAGCTTGCGCCGACACCTACCCTAACCACACGGCGCTACGTGGTGCAGGCTGGCGATAGTGTGAACGCAATTGCGGCCAGCTTCGGGGTGACCGTCGAGGCCATCGTCGCTGCCAACGACATAACGGACCCCACACTCCTCAGGGTGGGAGAAGAGCTCATCATTCCGGCTACTACACCCTAGCCAACCTGCGACGCCGCGGCCCCTGGCTTGAGGAACGCCCCTGCGCGGGGTACTATGACGAGAGTGAAGTGTCATGAGTAGTCTTTCTATCGATCACCTGCGCGCCGCGCTTCAGACGCCCGCCCCATCCGTTGCCGAAGATCCCGACTTCAAGCTGGCCGCGGTGCTGGTACTGCTCTACCCGCGCGATCAGGATTACCGGGTGGTGCTGACCAAGCGCACGGAGCTGGTAGCAAACCACAAGGGTGAGGTCTGTTTCCCCGGCGGTCGCCACGAACCGGCGGTAGACCAGTCGCTTATGCACACTGCGCTACGGGAGAGCGCCGAGGAGATAGGTCTGCGCACTGAGGAAACGGAGGTGCTGGGCGCATTGGAGGCGCGGGCAACCCGTTTCAAGTTCCTTGTCACGCCCTACGTGGCAGTACTCAAAACTCCACACGCCTTCACGCCCCAGCCTACGGAAGTGGCGGAGGTACTGGAGATCTCCCTGGACTACCTGTTAAGCCCAGAAGCCCTGAGCACGGAGCCGATGGCCTGGCGAGACGTGAACATCTCGACGCCCTATTTCCGCTACAACGACCACATTATCTGGGGCGCAACGGCTCGCATCCTGCAGCAGTTCCTTAGCCTGCTCTCCAGTGACCAAAGTGACCAAGCAGGCGCCCAACCAAAACCAGAGCTTTCTCAGACCAGCACGACAACGCCGCCGCGAGTGAGGTAACCGGCACCTGTTAGAGGCATTTGAGCTCCAGCTTATCGAGTTGGTGCGCACGATCTATGTCACGATGGGCTGGCCCGGAGTGGTAGCCCTCATGGCGCTGGAGAGCACCTGTGTATGCATTCCCATTCCTAGCGAAGCCATTATGCCCTTGGCCGGTTGGATGCTCGTTAAGGAACAGGGCCTGGGTTGGGAGTACACCCTTGTGGCCGGACTCTACGGCGGGCTGGGGTGCACCGTAGGCTCCCTCATCGCATACGCTGCCGGACGTTGGTGGGGACGGGCGATCCTCATGCGCTTTGGGCACTATGTTTTGGTGACGCCGGGGGACATCGCAACGGCAGGGCAATGGTTCGAAAAGTACGGCGACGGAGTGATCTTCCTCTCCCGCATGGTGCCGCTGGTGCGGACGATCATCAGCGTTCCTGCGGGCATTGTGCGTGTGCCCATAGGCAGGTTCACCCTGATGACCCTGGCCGGCTCCACAATCTGGTGCTGGGCCCTCGCTATGGGCGGTTACATCCTGGGTGAGCATTGGGAAGAGATGCGCGAGATCACCCGGCCCTTCGATATCCCCATCATCCTTGCATTGCTAGCCCTCTTAGGTATCTATATCTACCGGCATCTCCGCAAACATGAGGCGCAAAGCTAACCCGCGCCGCTCCTCCATCCATGGAGCACTAGTGCCAGTGGCAGCACGGCTGCGGCAAGCGCTGTACGTGGTCCTGCTCCTCGGGCTGCTGGCGCTTCCCGAAAGCCCGCGGACGTGGGCTGCCTCTTTTGGCGAGCCTTTTTCCGAGACAGGTACCCCTCTGCTCGTGTACTCAGTGCTCCAAGAGGGTATGAGCGAGCTGCGCGCCGCGCCTGCAACGGACCCAACGAATAGCCGTACGCTGACGCGCGTGCAGCACCAAGCGGGGTTCGGCCTGCGAGCACGGGTCTCGCCCCAGGGTGACCGTCTGGCTTATCTAGTACTCCCTGTAGGCAGCCGTGACCCATCCAGGGAGGGCGAGCTGTGGCTGCTGAACCTCTCGAGCGGAGAGCAAAGACGGCTGACGGGCGGCGTAGATGTGCAAGGCATGCCGGTGTGGTCGCCGGAGGGCGCGGCCGTAGCAGTGCGGCAGCGCGCCGGAGAGGGCTTTGCGCTGCGCGCGGTGGACACCCGCAGTGGGAAGATCACGCCGCTGGTCGCAGTGACTGATGCGCTCACCGTCCAGGCCATCGGCTGGGCGACGGAGCTGGCCGATTTCTACTACGCCGTCTACACGCAGCAAGGCACTGATGTCTATCGTTACGCTCCCGCGGCAGGCACAGGCAGTCTCGCGCTGCACGCCAGCAACCGGGTAGCTCGGGACTTCCAGCTAGATGGAGCTGGCAGACGGTTGCTCTACACGGAGCTGTTACCGCCGGGCGGCCCGCCAACCCGCACCGTGGTGGCTGAGCTATCAGGCTCAGAACCTCGCGTGTTGGAAGCAGCGTCAGGCGGCTTTAGCCCTACCTGGAGCTCGGACGCCAAGAGTATCACTCTAGGCACCGCGGGCGGCCTGCTGCCCCAAACCAGCGGGCACTCATTGCAGTTGCAATCGGTACAGGAGGCCACGGGGGTAAGCGTGCCGGGCGGGCTGGTTGCGCCGCTGGCATGGTCGCCTGGGGGCGGCTACTTGGCCGCGCGCCTGCTTACGGGCGATGGGCCGGACCGGGTGACGAGCGAGCAACTGGTGGTGCTGCAACCGGGCGACTCCAACCCGATAGCAGTGACGGGAGACGGCTACACAACCTTTGCAGGATGGGCTCGATGAGGCTGACAAAGCTGCGCCACAGGTTCTGGGCCGCGCTGGCCGTGTCGGTGAGCGCACTCTTGGCAGTCGGGCCACCATCGGTCTACGCGTGCGCGCTCGACGATGCTCAAGCGTACCAGGCTTCCAGTCAGGAGGTATCGCTGGCTATGGAGCAGACTGCGCTCTCCCAGTTGGGCGATGGCTATCCTACCTTCCCGCAGCTGGAGATGGGTTACCCCGACGCAACATCGCTGGTGTCTGCACCGGCTCCCTGCCTCCTCCTCAAAGCCATTGGTTACACCGAAGGAATGTGGGAGCAGGCGTGGGGCTCAGTACCGGTCGGCGCCAGCGGCTCGACGAAGCAATCTGCGTCTTGCGGCTACGGCATCATGCAGATCACCTCCGGCATGCGTAACCCTAACGAGTTGCCGCTGGAGACGCAGCTGCGCATAGCCGGCGACTATCGCTTCAACATTGCCTGGGGCACGAACATTCTGGCGGAGAAATGGAACACAGGAGACTTGCTGGATGCCGTGGTGGGGGACCGCGACCCTTCAGTGGCGGAGCACTGGTACTACGCGGTGTGGGCGTACAACCAGTTCAATTTCAAGAACAACCCCAATAACCCGGACTATCCTTGGCCGCGGCCCGAGTACGATGGCTCACAGAGCAGGTTGGACTATCCGTACCAGGAGATAGTATGGGGCTACGCGGCGCATCCGCCAGAAGTAGATGAGCTGCCACTGTGGGAGGGCGTGCCCCTCACGCTCCCCGACCGTGCGGCCATTGGGATGACGCCTGAACCCATTGCCGCGCCGTCGGAGACGCATTCCGCCGCCTGCCGCACGCTGTACACCGACCCCAGTGTCGTAAGCGTACAGGCGCAGACGGGAAGCGTGCTCACCAGTCAAGCGGTTACGCTCTTCAGCGCCACGGGACCGGGGCCTCTTCAGTGGCGGGCTGAAGTAGAAGGGGCCTCGTGGCTCGCGGTCATCCCCAGCAGCGGCAATGCGCTGCCGGCACAGGTGATCCTGAACATCTACCCGCAGCGGTTGCCTGCAGGCACACGCCAAGCAACCGTGATCTTCAAGGGGCCAAGCGACGTAACCGCCGCGACGCTGAGTGTAGAGGTACTAGTGGGAGGGAGCTCCGTACAGTACTTCCCCTACCTGCCACGGCGCGCATTGTCACCGGGACAGTAGGTTCTTTACCAGCACCTGCGATGCTGAGCGGAGTGGGCCGCGTAGGCGTGTCTTGATCCAGTTCCTCCGGCGTCTCCAGCAACAGCGCAGGACACACCGCCGCTTCCCCTGTAGACTGAACGTATGCTGTTACGACGCACCTCCATACGAGTAGCAATCCTGCTCATCGTTGGGATTGCAGTGCTCATCACAGCGGGCTTGGTTATACGCGGGCGGCAGCCGACGCCCCCGCCGGTAGTAGCTGAGGCGTTGGCACCTGTGCTAACCCTCGCCGCCACGCCAGAGGCCAGACCAACCGCGACCATACCACCCGCTCGCGAATACCTACGGGCATTCTTAGAGGAAGGGATAGAGGCGCAGCGGCTGGGAGACTATGAGCAAGCAGCAGCGGCCTTCCGCATCCTCCTCTTGTCTTACATTGGCCGGCCGGAGTCGGTGGAAGCGGCCTACCAACTGGGTATCGTGGAGTATCTGCAGGGCAATTATGACAGCGCCACACAGGCCTTCCGCGCGATTCGAGCGCAATATAGCGCCCACCCCCGCGCTGCCCTAACCACTTACTGGCTGGCGGAGAGCCTTGCAATAACCGGACGGGATCAGGAAGCCCTACGACTCTTCAAAGAGTTCATCACCACTCACCCGGAGATAGAGGACTTTGCACGGCTGCGACGCACCGTACTGCTGCTCCGGACCGCGGATGACGACGCGGTGTTGCAGGAGCTCGCACTTTTTGACGCCGCTCCTACCTCACTACAGGTGAGCAAAGAGGCGGAACTGCTTCACGGCCAAGCGCTCATGCGGTCGGGCGCATATGCACAGGCGTCAGACAAATTTCAAGCGTTGGTGGCTAACGAGACGGGCGGACGAAAGCTAAGCTTGCTCAATCAACTTGCGGAAGCGCAGCAGCAAGCTGGACGCGTGACTGCGCTACACGAAACGCTAGGGCAGATTGTGCAAACCTACCCCGCCGCCGCAGAAGCCCTGACAGCCCTGAAGACACTGGGTGCGGCAGCGGACTACGTGCTTACCCCTTACCAGATAGGCCGCAGCTACTACTTTCATTACCAGAATGACCTTGCACTAACAGCTTTCGAGCGCCAGCAACAAGAGCTTCCATATGGTATCGAGACGCCCTGGGCCCGGTACCGAACCGCCATTATCTATGAACGCAACGAGGCAAACGAGCAAGCGCTGGAAGAACTGGCCGCTATCGTAGAGGACTACCCCTATTCCGAGGCGGCTCAGGATGCGCAATGGGAGTATGGCTGGCTGTTAGACTACCTGGGCCGGTACGAGGAGGCGTCTCTGGCGCGCCAGCGGTTCCGGGAGCTTTTCCCGGCATCGCAGCGAGCGCAGGACGCTCTCATCGAGGAGGCACTGAGCAGCTACCGCGCGCGGGACTACCAAACGGTGGTGGACCTCCTGAACGGCGACGTGGCACGCACAGCCGAAGGGGAGACCGGCGCGCGGGCAGCATTCTGGAAGGGCAAGGCGCTGGACGCGTGGGGATATCAACAAGTCGCCCGGCGGGCCTATGAGGATGCGGTGCTCCTCGATCCCGGCGGCTATTACGCGTTCCGGTCTCTGGACCAGCAACGGGCTTCTGCGGGGCTAGAGTCAGCTGCCTCACTGGAAAACACGGCCATCACCGCCGAGGAAGAGGCCGAGGCGGCCTTGTGGCTGAGGGGAATGCTCCCCAACGTAGACGCTGCCGCCATCACGTCGGCGCCGACAGCAGTGATAGCACACAGGAACATCGTGCGGGCGGAGCTCTTCTACGAACTGGGCCAGTGGGGCGTCGCGACGGAGGAGTATCGCACGGCGGTACGGGAGCACAAGGAGAATGCTGCGGCCCTCTTTGCGCTGGCAACGCTACTCTATGAACGGGAGCAGTACGGTCCGGCCATGCTCGCGATAGGGTACTTGCAAAACCTCACCAGCGCCCGCACGGCAGACCTGCCGCCCATGCTCCAAAAAGTGCACTATCCCGCTCCTTACGCACAGCAAGTGGAACGGGCAGCCCGGGAGTACGGCGTGGACCCATTCCTCATGTACGCCCTCATGCGCCAGGAGAGCCTCTTCAATCCCTGGGCCACGTCCGTTGCTCAGGCGCGCGGCCTGACTCAGGTCATCCCCAGCACCGGCGAGGGCATTGCAGCGCACTTAGGTGTGACCGACTTTGCTGTAACCGACCTCTACCGTCCGGTGGTGAGCATCCGCTTTGGGAGCTACTATCTCTCGCAGCAGCTCGCGACCTTTAGGCACGCAGTAGTGGCGCTGGCGGCGTACAACGGCGGCGGGAGCAACGCACACCGATGGGGCGGCGGCAACCCTAACCTAGACCCCGATCTCTTTGTGGAGAACATAGACTACAAGGAGACCCGCCGCTACGCGCGGCTGGTGCAGCAACATCTGGGCTTCTACCGCCAGCTTTACGGCGGGAGTGAGGCCCCACAACTAGAACCCCTGACGACTTCATCACCAAGCGGATCGCAGAGAGCCGCTTCTTCCCCGGCGGTGGGGCCGGGGAGCTGACCTTGCCCTCTGCTAGTAAGCTAGTGGACAACGAGCCGTTCATCTACTCCGCAGACTTTCCTCATGAGGTGACCGCCGTGAGTTGCTAGCATGGCGTCGAGGAGTTAATGGAAAGCGACGAGCTGCATGGCAGGTTATTGTGCATTGCCGCAGCGGCCGGCCGAAACCGCTCTTAGTTATGCGCACGTGATCTTCAAGTAGGTAGTTAGAGAGGGATTCTCATGGCTAAAGTACCGGGCATCGACGAAGTCGCAGTTGTGGGCGCAGGATGGATGGGTAGTGGCATTACCACCGTCTGTTCGCTAGGCGAGTATAAGGTCAACCTCATCGACGTTTCAGCCGACCTCTTTGAAAACTGCCTCCTGAAAGTCCGCCACAACCTCAACGTGCTCGTTAGGGCTAACGAGATCTCTGCCTCCGATGCGGAACGCGCATTCGGCCAAATCCGCACGACCACAAGCATGGAAGAGGGCCTTGCGGGGGCTGGCCTCGCGATAGAAGCCGTGCCCGAAAGGCTTGAAATGAAGCAGGCCGCCTTCGCGCAAATGGAGGCGGTGGCGCGGCCCGGCACTATCCTCGGCACCAACGCATCGGGGATTCCGACCACCCAGATTGCCGAACACTGCGCGCACCCCGAGCAGGTGGTCGGTATCCACTTCTTTGAGCCCCCTATCGCCTTGCGAGCCGTCGAGATCATTCGCGGTGAACGCACTTCGGACGAGACCCTGAACAGTGCAGCCGAGTTCATTGAGAGCTTGGGGTGGGTGCCTATCAAGGTCCTGAAAGATCGCCGCTCCTTTGTTATCAATTTCCTCCAGGGCGCCATGCGTAAGGCGGTGGAGGAACTCATGGAGGCGGGCGTAACCACAGAGGAGGAGCTCTTGAAGGCCGCCCGCTACAGCTTTGGCGTTAAGTATGCGGCTACGGGGACCGGAGCCAGCCGCGGAGGCGCCAGCGCAGCAGACCAGTATAAACCCGAGTGGTTGGATGAAATGGATCGCCGCGCGCTTGCAATGCTTACCGTCGCTCGAGCGGCCCGGTCTTTGGATGAGGACTCCACGTCATAGGCCGCATCGGCGGCGCGTGAGGCCCCGCGACTAGAACCCCTGGTTGGTTTCCTTGAGGCTGACAAAGCGGCCGCGGCCAATGACGATGTGGTCGAGGACCTCGATGTCGAGGAGCTTGCCGGCCGCCACCAGCTCCTTAGTCAGCGCGATGTCCTGCCCGCTGGGCGTAGGGTCGCCGGAAGGATGGTTGTGGACCACGACCAGCGCGGGGCAGTTCTCCCGGACCGCGGGTCGCAGCACCTCCGCCACCCGCACCTGCGCGCTGTTCACGCTGCCTCGATACAGCTCCGGCATGCCCAACACCTGATTGCGGGTGTTCAGCAACACTACCCGCAGGTGCTCCTGCTCCAGCAACGCCATCTCCCCCTGTACCAGGTTAGCCACGTCCTGTGGTGAGCGCACGGAGGCCCTATCCTCCGGAGACATCGAGAGAAGGCGCTTGCCCAGCTCTAACGCGGCCTGCAACTGCGCCGCCTTAGCCTCGCCGAGGCCGTGCTGGTTGCGCAGCTCGTTGAAGCTGGCACGATACAGACCCGGCAGGCCGCCGAAGTGGGCTAGCAGGCGCTCGGCCAAGCGCACCGCGTTCTCGGTAGCCGTGCCCACGCGCAGGATGATGGCAAGGAGCTCGGCATTGCTGAGGGCGCCGGGGCCGTAGTCCCGCAGCCGCTCCCGCGGGCGTTCCTCTGCGGGCAACTCCCGGATGCGGAGACGGTACTCGACGGGCGGGTCAGGCGTAGTGGTCATGAGCTGCTCCCGACTAGTGGATCACGCCCAGAGAGCGGAAGAATGCTTCCCACTCGGTCAAAGCAGCCAGCTCCAGCTCCCGCAGGTCGCCCAGCTTCACGCCATCGCTATCCACCACGTCTGCGGTGACCGTGGTGTGCTCCGAGCCTGCGCCGGCCAGCGGCGGCCCACCGGAGGGGGCGAAGACGTAGGTCACCGAGGTGTTGTGGGACCCCGAACCGGGCTGCATCATCCTGCGGAAGTGCGTAAGCCGGGGCGCTTTGCCGGAGAGCCCGCCATCTCTGGGAGGCGCGCCGTACCTATTGAGATAGGCCAGGTCTTGGAGGATTGCTACGGGCGCATGCGCCGCGATGAGTGCGTCCACCTGGGCCGAGTCCTGTCCATGCGTAGTGAGCCACGCGGCCGCTTCCTCCCGGAGGTCTGCCAGGGCTTGGATAAGGGGCACCGCCAGGCTCTCGAGGTCCTCGTCCGAGACCGGCGCGCCAGACTCCTGAAAGAACTCCAACCACTTGAGGTCAGCGCGCAGTCGTGTGGGCGCTGTGCTCCTGTCCACCCCTAGCGCTGCGCCAAGAACGGCGTGGAGCCGCCCAGCGCGCTCGTAAAGGTCGTCGGTGCGGCGGTTCACGAGTGAGCTCCCGCCTGCGCCAGCTCATCGTAGCGGAAGCAGTCGACCACATGGTCGTTGATCATACCCGCGGCCTGCATGTAGGCGTAGCAGATGGTGGAGCCCACGAACTTGAAGCCGCGGCGCACCAGGTCCTTGCTCATGGCGTCGGACTCGGGAGAGGTAGCGGGAAGGTCGGTAAGTGCGCGTCGCTGGTGGAGGATGGTGCGGCCATCTACAAAGCGCCAGATATAAGCATCGAAGGAGCCGAACTCCGCCTGGGTTTCCTGCAGCCACTGAGCGTTTGTTATGGCTGCGTGGACCTTGAGGCGGTTGCGCACAATCCCGGCGTCGGAGAGGAGGCGCTCGACCTCACTATCTCCATAGCGGGCCACAACCGCGGGATCGAAGCCGTCGAAGGCTCGACGAAAGTTCTCGCGCTTGCGGAGGATAGTTTGCCAGCTTAACCCTGCCTGCATGCCGTCCAGCACCAGGAACTCGAAGTGTTTACGGTCGTCATGGACGGGCACACCCCACTCCTGATCATGATAGGCCTGCATGAGGGGATCGGCGCCGGGCCAGGGGCAGCGGTTCAGGTTTGCAGTGGTCATGCTAAACGCATCTTTTCATTAAGCCTCGGTGCTCTCGGCAGGCTCGACCACCGAAGCTGTTGCTCAACGCACTCTACACTGCAGGCGTGCGGGAGGCAAGATGCTGGCTGCGGAGGGCTGGCCACCCTACCACCCCAGCACTGTCTTTGCGAGGAGCGACGCAGGAGTTCGACGAAGCAATCGGTGAGGTGGGTGAGGCACGGTGTCGGGGAGCATCCCACGCGCAGGCCAACGGACAACGCCTCCTCCCCCGCCCCAGATTGCCACGGCCTCGCCTACAGGGCGAGTCCTGCTCCTGGTTCGACTAGCTCACCACGAGCGGGGGTGGCTGCCATACCGCTCCACACTGTCTTTGCGAGGAGCGACGCAGGAGTGACGAAGCAATCTGGGGAGGCGGGGAGGCACGGTGTCGGGGAGCATCCCACGCGCAGGCCAACGGGCAACGGCGCCTCCCCCGCCCCAGATTGCCACGGCCTCGCCTAGGGCGAGTCCTCGCAACGACAGAGGCCCGCGCGCCTGCTCCTGGTTCGACTAGCTCACCATGAGCGGGGGTGGCTGCCCGCTCCGCTCCGCAGCCCGTCGAACCATGCGAGGAGCGACGCAGGAGTGACGAAGCGAATCTGGGGAGGCCGGGAGGCACGGTGTCGGGGAGCAGTCCCACGCGCAGGCCAACGGGCAACGGCGCTCCTCCCCGCCCCAGATTGCCACGGCCTCGCCTAGGGTGAGTCCTCGCAACGACAGAGGCCCAGCGCCTGCTCCTGGTTCGACTAGCTCACCATGAGCGGGGGTACGCTGCCCGCTCCGCTCATGGTGAGCCCGTCTTTGCGAGGAGCGACGCAGGAGCGAAGCAATCTGGGGAGGCGGGGAGGCACGGTGTCGGGGAGTGTCCCACGCGCAGGCTACGGGCAACGCCTCCTCCCCCGCCCCAGATTGCCACGGCCTCGCCTTAGGGCGAGTCCTCGCAATGACAGAGGCCCGCGCACCTGCTCCTGGTTCGACTAGCTCACCACGAGCGGGGGTGGCTGCCACGCCCGACGCACTCCCCACTCTTCTCGTAATGACAACGGTTACATCTGTGCCATTTGTCTTGACTAAATTAGAACGTTTATTCTATTTTTACTTCACTGGTCGGGCTGAGCCTTGCCCCGCGGTAGGAAGTTGTTGAGTGGCGGTACTGAATGAGGGCGGGGACAGCCCGGCCAGTAGAGGAGCACGGTGACAGAAGGACTGCTGATTTTACACGCTATCACTACGCTTGCCAGCGCGGGCAACGCAGCCTACTTTGCCACGATCCGCCCCCTAGGACACCGGCGGCGCAGAAGCGCAAACATTCTCGCGCTGGTGTGCGGCGGGACGTTGGCCCAGAGCGTTGTGCACGGGGTAAGTCTCTGGCGCGGCGCTGAACCGTCGCCGGAAACGGCTGCGCTAGCCCAAGGCATGGTCGCGTTAGGGAGCCTGGCGATTGCGCTGGCGGTAGTGCAGCGACTGCTGGTTCGACTCACAGGAGGCAAGGCATGAGCACATTGGAACAAGCTATCAAACAGGAGCAATGGGAGCTGGTGGCGCTGTTGCTCGCGTTGGGCCTGCTACGAACCTTGGAGGATGCGGTGCCGGACACTCTGCCGGAGATCCTGGCACTGCTCGAGGAGCCGCATGACTAAGGAACCGGAGCGAGTCCATCCAGTAAAACGGCGGCGGACCCGTAAAGTCGCTCGAGACTTTTACACCACCGCGCTCCAGGAAGCCGAGCAAGCGGCGTTAGGTCCCGCACGAGCGGTGGAGGGACTGGACGAGGAGATCGCGGTCTTACGGGTGAAGCTGTACAGCAGCCTGGCACAGCACCCGGATGACATGCCCGTGATCCTGCGGGGCATGGAGCTGTTAGTGCGCGCGGTGGCGGCGCGCTATCGCATCAGCGGCAAGAGTGAGGACGATCTCTTTCAGAGCGCGGTGGGTGTGCTGAAGGGTGTCGGCGAGTTGCTGCTGCCGGAGGAAGATTCCCGTGGATGAGTTCACCCGCGCGCTGCGGTCGTTGCTACAGCGGTCGCGCGCGGCGGGCAATCACGCTCCGGCTGCTGCTCCAAGCGCCGTGGTGTCGGCGATAGAGCTGGCGGCGCGCTTGGCGGCACTGGAGCGGGAGATGGCAGAGGTGCGGAGCCGCATCAACGGGCTGCTCTATTTAGTGGCGGGCGCGGTGCTGACGCAGCTGCTGTTGAAATGGTCGGGTATGGCATGAGGACCGGTTTGTGGAAGCATTTCAATCAACACCTGACTCACCATTTTTCTCAATCGGATCATTCGCTCACCCTGGACGGATTGAGCCGTGGGTAGTGCGTGGCTGTGATGCGTAAATTGCGGCCGTACCAGGTAGAGGTCGGGCGGGCGGTGCTGGACAGCGTGCTGAACCGCAACGGCCTTACCTTCACCGTGGAGATCGCCCGGCAGGGAGGCAAGAACGAACTCTCGGCACAGCTGGAGACCTTGCTGCTGACCCTCCACATGCTCAAGGGCGGGAGCGGCGTGAAGTGCGCGCCCACCTTTGCCCCTCAGGCGCTCATCAGTATGGAGCGGCTGCGGGCTCGCTTGTCGGAAGCGGGCTACGGCGACCACGTCCGCACGGAGCACGGCTACCTGGTGCGGCTGGGCCGGGCGCAGCAACGCTTCTACAGCGCGGAACCGTCGGCCAACGTGGTGGGCGCGACCGCCGACCTGCTGCTGGAGGTGGACGAGGCCCAGGACGTGGACCCGGAGAAGTATCAGAAGGAGTTCCGGCCCATGGGGGCCAGCGCCAACGCCACTACCGTGCTATACGGCACGCCCTGGGACGGCGAGTCGCTGCTGGAGCAGCAGAAACAGGTGAACCTGGAGCTAGAGCGGAAGGATGGCATACAACGCCATTTCCACTACGACTGGCAAGAAGTGGCACGACACAACCCCAACTATGGCGTCTACGTAGCAGGCGAAGAGGCGCGGTTGGGGAGCAACCATCCCCTGTTCCGCACGCAGTACTGCCTGGAGCCGCTCCACGGCGGCCTCGGGCTGTTCAGCGCGCAACAGCTGGCGTGGTTGCAGGGTGACCACCCCCGGCTGCACGCGCCCGACGGCGCCGTCTACGTGGCGGGCGTCGATATTGGCGGCGGCGCGGGAGAGGGCGAAGGAGCGCGGGAACACGATGCCACAGTGGCGACCATCGCGCGGGTGATGCCCAGCGATGAGCCGTCACTGGTGCCCGCGCCACGAGTCGAGGTGGTGGAACACGCGCGCTGGAGCGGCCGCGACCACGCGTCGCTCATCGGCGAGCTGTCGGGCCTACTGGGGCGCACCTGGCATTGCCGTCGCGTGCTAGTAGACGCCACGGGCCTGGGCCAAGGCATCGCCAGCATGCTCCAGCGACTGCTGGGCGCGGCCGTAGCGCACCCCTTTGTGTTCAGTGCGGAGAGCAAGTCACGCCTGGGCTTCGCGCTGCTGGCGGCAGCCAACCTGCATCGCCTGAAGCTGTATGCGCCGGACGGCACCGAGGAGTGTGGGGAGCTGTGGCGGCAGTTGCAGCGGGCGCAAGGAGAGTATCGATCCAACCAACGGATGCAATTCTACGTGAAGGAGCGGGACGGCCATGACGATTACCTGATGAGCTTAGCGCTCACCCTGGAGGCGGCGAGTATGTACCAGCCCCGGAGTGCGAGAGGTCGGAGTTACAGCAATGCGTAAGTGGGGGACGGTCAATGACAGGGTTACGAACAGAGCTTTACAGCAAGAAGCGCCGGCTGCCGCTGGTGGACCGGGAGCCGAGCGAGGATTACTTCCCGGATACCGGGTGCGAGGTATCACCCTCCTGCCTGCGATGTCCGCTGGCGAAGTGCATCTACGATGAGCCAGAGGAGGAGCGACGGCAGGCGCAGGAGGAGCGGGACAAGGAGATCTACCGGCTGTACCTGGAGCGGGGGCCGGACATCCACGCGCTGGCGGAGCGCTTTGGCGTGAGCCGTCGCACAGTGCACCGTGCGGTGGCCCGCATGCGAGGGCAGGGTCAGCAATAGGCATCACGGGGGAGTCCCCCTGAACTCATTGATGAACCCGTAGGTTACCTCAAACCCCTTTGCGGGGGTTGGGATGATACAAGAGGAGTAACTTCTTTATGGAACAAACAGCACCCTTTCCACAGCAACTCGCCCGCATGGATCAGGAACGGTTCCGGCGCTACAGAGAACACCTGGAGTTCTACCGAGGCGCGCAGTGGCAGGGCCGGGCGTGGCGCAGGGAGCGCCGTCTCACCTTCAACTACGCCAAGGTGCTCGTCGAGAAGGCTACCTCTTATCTTATGAGCGAGGTGACCTACACCGCGGAGGCGTGGGAGACCTCGCCGGAGGCAGCCGAGGCGGCGACCAAGGCGGAGCGCGCGCTGGCGCAGGTCTACGATGCCAACGGCCTGGCGCAGTTGGACTTCGACACGGAGGTGGATACCGCCATCCTGGGCGACGGCTGCTTCAAAGTGACCTGGGACCCGGCGCAAGGCCGGGTGCGGGTTACCGCGCCGGACGTGCAGGGCCTCTACGTCTGGTGGTGGGGCGACGACCCCGGCCGGCTGTGGCGCGTGGCCAGCCGGTACGCGTTGAGCGCAGAAGAAGCGGCAGCGCTGTACGGCGCGCAGGCGCTGGCCGCAGGCAGGACGCGGGGCGCTCGGCAGCAGAAGCAGAGCTACGCCGTTACGGAGGTGTGGACGGCAGACGCCTTCCAGCTCTGGCTGGAGGGGGAGCTGCTGGAGTCCAAGGCCAACCCTTACGGCTTCATCCCCTTTGTGGTCTTCCCCAACCTAAGGGAGGCCAAGCAGTTCTGGGGGGTGTCGGACCTGGCCCCCTTGATGGAGCCGGCCCGGGAGCTGAACCGAGCCTTCACCCAGCTTTCCAGTATCCTCGAGCTTTCCGGCAACCCCATTGCCGTGCTGGAGAACGTGGAGGACGCGCAGGACATCGCAGTGCAGCCAGGCGCGGTGTGGGAGCTGCCGGAGCGGGCTAAGGCATACCTCCTGGATCTGCTGCAGGGCGGCGGCGTGCAACTGCACACCAGCTACATCGACCTGCTGTACCGGGCGCTCCACGACTTGGGGGAAGCGCCCCGCACCAGCTTTGGCGACAACAGCCGAGCGCTCTCCGGCGTGGCGTTGGAGATGGAGCTGCACCCGTTGTTGCAGAAGGTGAAGCGCAAGCGGCTCATCAGGAGCGCGGCCTACCGGCAACGAAACCAGATGATCCTGCGGGTGCTGGAGCAAAAGACGGATCAGCGCTTTGGGCCGGTGCGACTGGGCATCAATTGGGGCTCGGTGCTGCCGCAAGACCGCAGCCGCCTGGTGGCCGATGAGACGGCGCTGGTGGCGGCGGGCATCCACTCTCGCCACACCGCGGCGGACCTGCTCGGCGTGGCCGACCCCGACGCGGAGCTGGCTAGGTGGCGAGAGGAGGAGGGCTAAGTGCTTCCCTCGCCCTCTGGGAGAGGGTTAGGGTGAGGGAAGGAAAGTCTGAATTCTACGAAGGACTTTGACGTTGGCGGTCAATCTGCAAGACAATAGGCCTTACAAAAGGTGCATATCCCTCCTAGCAATGGTGTAATACATGAGTCAACTATCCTCCACACATCAATCAATCACCTTGGATGAAGTGCTTGCAAAGGTTAAAGAGCTAGAAAGCAAGTGTTCCGCGAGGCCGTCTGCAATTTACGACTTGGACGAACACCATCGGCTTAAGCAACCCATCCTTATCGTTTTGGAAGAGATGGATGATTCGGTTTTGGCTTCATGGCCAGAGGGCTGCACCTCTATGCCGAAGGTTTCCTTGAATCCAGGTTTAGCAATAGCCCCCCGCTTGATCTATCAGCCACTCTTAAGATGAAATCATAGGGCTTATATAGCTGAGACATGAGGTCGATTTAAGGTCATTAGAGAGCGTAAGCTTCCAGCTTAGGAGACATGCCCTTGCCGTTAGGATCGGGCTGAAGCTATCTCATTGGTGAATTAGCTTATCGATGATTAGGTTTCATTCATCAGAGGCGAGAGTTCGGGACCTCTAGCCTTGAAGCGGCCTACGCTTCCAGGCATTTGCTCCATAGTAATAATGGGACGCTATTCGCAACTCTCTAATAGAGAAATTCAACATGGAGCACTTGGAAGGCAAGTCAGCCCCAGCTAAAGCATTTTCTCGATTCATGTTGGCAAAGGCAGCAGCCTTTCAAACGAACTTGGAGGATGCCCATTGAGGGAAGCATGGTAACTGGGCTCCTTCTCACATTGAAGCAACAGGATCCCAAGTTCAGTATCAAAATGGCTAACTCGCCAGGCAAGCGCTTTAAGGACTCAGCTACGAGTCCTGATAAAGCTACCAGTTCATTGAGCTGACTTTTGCCAAAGCAACTTGGTTCTGTCAGAGCTCCATACTAGAGCGGGCTCAGTGATAGGCAAGGTTCGCCGTTGGAGGTAGAGAAGGACAGCCCATTAGGGATTTTCTCGTAAGGTCTTTGAAGACGCAATTCTGACTGCCATTAGGCAAGCGATTCACCCTTCCAACCAATAGGCGGTAGAATTGAAAACCATCATTGGTCAGCTTTCGTCTTTAGCACTCTCTAACTGGTCCTGGAAGCCTTCTACCGCTTCATCCAATACGCTCTTCGAAGCCCTTTAAGTCAGCTGGCATTATCGACGTCAAAGTGTCATAAATCGTGCTACAGACTATCTCCTAACACTGCAGGCAATCTTATAGCGAGATGAAGGCCTGGTCCATTCTTAGTCCAGAAACTGCTTCTCGTTCTGGATCGTTAGAATTTAAGAACGCTCCCTCAACACCCACCGCTTGCCCTCTTGCGTGAAGCCGGCGGCGCGGAACAGGGCCGAGTGGCCCCGGTGGCGGGATGAGACGCCCGCCGTGTCCCAGGGATACCCCTCGATGACCTGCGCGCCCTGGTTGCGCGCGTACTCTACTGCGCCCGCCAGCAGCGCGTGGCCCACGCCAGCCTGCCGGTGCGAGCGGCGGACAAAGAAGCACAGGACAGCCCAGGTGGGCGCGTCACCTATACGGGGCATGACGCGGGAACGTTCCAAGCGCAGATACGTCTCCCGCGGCGCAACGGAGCACCACCCCACGGGCTCGTCGCCGTCATAGGCCAGCAGGCCCACCGGCGTGCCGGCGCTCACCAGCCCCGCCATGCGGTCGCGCTTCTCATCGTTCGAGAGCCGGGGATTATCTGGCGCGCGGTAGACCATGCACCAGCAGTAGTGGGGAGCGCCGCGTGCTTCGAATAAGCGGGCCATGTCCGGCCAGTGGTCGGGGGTAACGGGGTAGATGTGGACAGACGCTCCAGTCATGGGAAGGAAACCCTAACCTCTGTTAGAGAGGGGAGGCTCACCATCACTTCTTACTGTCACGCCGCTCTATGGCATTCAATGCTCCGGTAGGCAAAGAGTCGTATATAGCAGCTACTTTCTTTGGTTGGGTAATTCTTTGCTCAACAATCAAATTCAGCACTTCAAAAAGAGCGTTCACGTTTCTGGATTGTCACGAAGATCAAGCTCTCCTGGATGAACAGCATTATTGCCTACAACTCTTAAGGCATCTAAAGCCTGCTGAATTTCAACATTAAGCCCGTGCTTAACCAGGTCACCAATTTGATCGTTTAGATCATTTCCTTGCGCTTTAAGGTGTGGCATAAGCTTTTGAAGAGCAAGGCGGAGGAGCGCTGCTGCGCCTCTAGGAGACAGCTGAACAATGAGACGTGCTTCTGTGAAATCCGCCTTGACATCATCCGGCATATCTTCTGACGGTTCTGGACCCTGGATATGAGGTGGGAAAATAAGGATTTCTTTAACCCAAATGGCGGGATTCCTGCAGTGTGAACACATGCTGCATCTCACATCGTGTAGGTATGCCGTCTCTGGATTAAATGATTCAAATGATCTGGGGGTTAAATCATGATTGAGAAAAATGAAAAACCATCGTTGAGCTGCAAAAGCACCACAGTGCGGGCAATGGTATGCACTCTGGTAGCCATCGTTGTATGTAGGTGCAGTATATTTTTCAGGCAGGGCTAGTCACCTACAGCGAGGGCGCGGATGCCTGCAACCACCTCGTCCGGCTTGTGGAGCTGGATATCGTGCACGGTGTCCTGCACCCAGCGCACGGTGGCGTTGGGGAGCAGCGCCGCCACTTCCTCCACCCGCGTCACCTTCTCCGTCATGCGCTGTGCCGCGCTGGGCGCGGAGTTATGCGCGGGCAGGATCATCACCGGACATTCGATCTGCTGGTAGCGGTCACGGCCGCGCCCCTGTACCATCTCCCTTGCGATGAGCTTCTGGTGCTCCCGGCTCAACTTCTCCCGCACGCTGCCGTCCTCGTTGTGGTAGATGCTCGCCAGATAAATACGGGTCAGCTCCGGCGTCCTGGGCCCCGGAAAGGAGGAGAAGCAAGCGTTGAGATAGCTCTCCTGGGTGGCGTAGATCTCGATGGGCGCAAGCATCCCTTCAAGCTGCTCATCCGTCATCTCCGCCGGCGCCCTGTTGCGGAAGAAACCGCCGTCCACAAAGGCCACATGGCTCACACGGTCAGGCGCGCGTCCGGCCACATCGGCGGCTACACCCGCGCCGTAAGACTGTCCGACCACCACTGCGCGGTCGATAGACAGCGCATCCATCAGCCCGATGACGTCGCTACTCACTGAGTCGTAGTCGTAGCCGGCGTCCGGCTTCTCGGTATCGCCGTGGCCTCGCAGGTCGACCGCAACGGCGCGGTGACCAAGCCCGGCCAGGGCAGGCGCGACAAATGACCAGGTCTCGGCACAACTGGTGAGGCCGTGGAGGAGCACTACCGGCGGCCCGGCGCTCGCGCGGACGGCGCGGGGGATGCCCCATTCGATGGCGTGGACCCGGATGCCGTTAGCTGAAAGGTGGTGGTGAATAGGATAATTTGCCATCACAGTTACCTAGATGCCCGGGGGCCTGATGGGCGCCGCGATGGCCTGGGGTTGTCCCGATAGAACTCCTCGGAGCGGGCCAGATCCCGCACGTAAAGCGCCACGCGCCCTAACTCTTTTATTTCCATGACTAATTTCCTTCTAGTGCAGTCGCCTATGCCGGCTACTCACGTCTGCTTCCTATTATAGCGAGAGAAGGTGCAGACCGACAGAAACGGATGGGCTATAATGCGGACGTTACTGCACATCTAACCACCTCTATCACAAGGAGCGCGCCATGGAATGGGGACTTGAGAACCGCCTCTCTCGCATCTTACAGCCGGACACTGCCCGCACCGTCATGCTGGCGGCGGACCACGGTTACTTCCTGGGTCCCACCAGCAAGCTGGAAGTCCCGCGGGAGACCCTCGCGCCGCTGCTGCCATACGCGGACGCGCTCATGATTACACGCGGCGTGGCGCGCACCTCCATCGATCCGCGGCTCTCGCCGCCGCTGGTGCTGCGCATCTCCGGCGGGGTCAGCATTGTGGGCGCGGACCTGGCCCACGAGACGCTGACCACCACCATCAAGGAGGCGGTACGCCTGAACGCCAGCGCCGTGGCCGTCTCCATCTTTGTGGGCAGCGAGTACGAGCGCCAGAGCCTCATTAACCTCTCCGACGCTATCAACGAAGCCCAGGAGTACGGCATGCCCGTGCTTGCCGTCACCGCAGTGGGCCGGGAGATGGAGAAGCGAGACGCCCGCTATCTGGGGCTGGCGTGCCGCATCGCCTCGGAGCTGGGCGCGTCCTTCGTGAAGACCTACTATTGCGACGATTTCAACAAAGTGGCCGAGTCCTGCCCCGTGCCCCTGGTCATTGCCGGCGGGCCGAAGCTGGACACCATGCGCGATGCGCTGGTCATGGCGCGCGACGCCATCGATCAGGGCGCGAAGGGCGTGGACATGGGACGCAACGTGTGGCAATCGCCGATGCCGGTGGCTATGATCCAGGCGCTGCGGGCGGTGGTGCACGAGAACGCTTCTGTTGACAAGGCAAACGAGCTGCTGGAGACTGCCGCCGTCCCCGCGCTGGGGCGGGACTAGGCAAGCGCTAGTCGTTGCGAGCACAGCGAAGCGATGGAGGGGAACGCCCCCCAGATTGCTGCGTCACGCCACTCCTCGCAATGACGGGGCTATCACATGACCACCGACCGCTGGGCTGACGCTGAGGCCGCGGGGCTGGACGCCCTGGGCCTGCTGGTCTACCGATCCCGGCTCCTCGGCGCAGACCCCACCCTCTCGAACTTCGGCGGCGGCAACACCTCCGTTAAGCGCACGGTCACCGACTTCCGCGGCCGGGAGACGCCGGCCCTCACGGTGAAGGGCACCGGCGCAGACCTGGCCACCATCACCCCTGCGGGCTTTGCCGACCTGCGGCTGGAGGACCTCCAACCGCTGCGGGACCGTGGCGCGCTCACGGACGAGGCGATGGTGGAGTATCTGAGCCACTGCCTGCTGCGCCCCGGCGGCCCGCGTCCCTCCATCGAGACGCTGCTGCACGCCTTCCTGCCCGCCACGCACATCGACCACGTGCACGCGAACGTCTCGGTGGCCTTGGCGACCACCGAACGCGGCGAAGAGCTGCTGCGGGAGCTGACGGGCGACGCCGCAGTGTGGGTGCCCTACCACCGGCCTGGGTTCGGGCTGGCGAAGGCGGCCATCGAGCGCATTGCCGCTCGGCCCAACGCGCGCTACGCACTGCTGCAGAAGCACGGGCTGGTCACCTGGGCGGAGGACGCCAAGGAGTGCTACCAGCAGAGCATCGAGTTCCTGAACCAAGGCCGAGGCGTTCATCGCGGACCGGGCGCAGGGGAGCAAATCCTTCGGGGGCGTCGCCATCCCGTCGCTGGCCCATGGATGAGCGTCACGCGCTTGCGGAAGCGGCGTTGCCCGGCCTACGGGGGCTGCTGTGCCCGCCCGGCCAGCGGATGACGCTGCACTATGATGATTCGCCGGAAGCGCTGGAGTTCGCCGGCTCCCAGGACGGCCCGGCGCTGGCCCGCTCCGGCCTCGCGCTGCCCGACCACGTGCTCTACACCCGGGTGCTGCCGCTAGTAGTGGACGCCGCGCCAACGCCCGACGCCCTCGTGGCCGCGGCTCGGACGGCGCTGGAGGCTTATCAGCAGAACTACGCCCGCTTCTACGCGGCGCACTGCGGCTCAGAGGACTCGATGCTGGACCCAACGCCCACCATAGTGGTGGCGCCGGGGCTCGGCGTGATTGCGGCGGGGAGGGATGCGCGCACGGCGCGGACGGCCTCCGAGTGCTACCGCCGGGCCATCGCCATCATGCGGGACGCGGAGGCGGTGGACCGCTTCCAGCCGCTCACGGAAGCGGAGGCGTTCCAGGTGGAGTACTGGCCGCTGGAGCGGTACAAGCTCTCCTTGCAGCCGCGGCCGGGCGAGCTAGCGGGACGGGTCGCGTTCATCACGGGGGGCGCAAGCGGCATCGGCGCGGGTCTCGCGCGGCGCTTTGCCGCGGCGGGCGCGCAGGTGGTGGTCGCAGACATCAACGAGGAGAGCGCGGCGTCGCTGTGCGGGGAGCTGGCATCGTCGTACGGGGAAGGTGTCGCGCTGGCCGTGCGGGCCGACGTGACCAGCGAGGCGGACCTGCAGCAGGCCATGTCCCAGACCGTGCGGGCGTACGGCGGGCTGGACATCCTGGTGTGCAACGCCGGCGTGGGCTTCTCCAAGCCCATCCAGGAGACCTCCCTGGCCGATTGGTCCCGCACCCTGGACATCCTGACCACCGGCTATTTCCTTACGTCCCGGGAGGGCATTCGGGTGATGCGAGGGCAGCGGTCCGCGGCGGGCGAGCCCCTGGGCGGCTCCGTGCTCTTTGTGGCCTCCAAGGCCGGGCTGGCCGCCGCCAAGGACGCCAGCGCCTACGCCACCGCCAAGGCCGCGGTGCTCCACCTGGCCCGCTGCCTGGTGGAAGAGGTCTCCGCCGACGCCATCCGGGTGAACAGCCTGGCGCCCGACGCCGTCATCCAGGGGTCGGGGTTCTGGGCCGGCCAGTGGGGCCAGGCCCGGGCCGAAGCCCACGGCGTCGCCATGGACGACCTGGCGAGCTTCTACAAGGGGCGCAATATGCTGAAAGTGAGCGTGACCGCCGAGGACGTGGCGGAGGCGGCGCTGTTCCTGGTCTCCGACCGCTCGCAAGCCACCACCGGCGCCATCCTCACCGTAGACGGCGGCCTCCACGACGGCTACGTGCGGTGAGGCCCTCAGTCTCCCTTCCCAGGCTAGGAAGCAAGCCGAGTAAGGACTATTACCTTAAAAGGAGCAATCTACCATGCCTATCTCAGGCTCAATTTGCAGAGCGCGCGATCGTTCTTCCGGGAGCGGCCACACCATTCTTCATCACAGCAGTTCCATTGGAACGTGATTTAGCCAAAGGAGCGCGAACATACCCAGACTGCTAGGGACGCATACATCTCAAGTGCTCGGCTGGCCACTTATGACAAGACCGTTATGGCTAACTCTCTCAATGAGTCCCTCCTTGAAGCGATTGCGGGCTTCGAGGATATACCATTCAGCCGTGAGAAGTTCGGGGGTGGGTTTTTGGTATTTTGGGCGAGTCCCCTTCTTGCAGCGTGTCCAAGAGTTTGCACCACAGTAAGATCTGAAGGCGCTATGGCGTCGATAATAACAAGAAGGCAATCGCTCTCAAACGGGACCTTCCTGTAGGAGCTTGGTGTCCCACTTATGTTACCCAGCTACCTTGCTCAATAGCTATAGCGGTCAACAGTATCTCTCAAACATTAAGAAGCCGCGTCACGCTTTTCAGCTACACAGCATGGCGTATATTCTTAGAATTCCTCTGTTGAGCATTTTCAATTCCCCACGCCGCCTAGAAAACCCGACAAGTGGGCAAATGTTGGTTCATGAGGTGATCTCCGATTACTCCGTGCCAGTTCCCGGTTCTCCAATCAGACTCTGCTTAAGGCATCACTTTAGGCGAACTCCTTCAACATGCTGACAAGAACCGGTCGCTCTTGAGTTCCTGTAGCAGCAGGAGCTTTAATAAGTGTGGGACACCTCCATGACCGAGAATATCTTGCGGTCTCAAACAACAGGGACAGCTTCCGCGGCTAGTCTAATACTGGTAAGCACACTAAGCCTGATTGATTGGCTTTCACGGAGAGCCGAACTGTCAAACGCCGTACTCGAAGAGAAAGAGATGGAGGTAAAACGTTCCACCGATCGAACACTCAGGTTCCTTTATGCTGTCAAATTCTTAAACTGTTCACGGGCTCAACAAAAGCCACCGCGGGATGCCTTTGATGTAGAAGGCGACTCCTAAGTAATAACTTATGCACGTCCATAGAAATGAGCGGATAACCATCGTTTAGGTTGACTCGAAAGAACTTATAATGAAGAATAATGCACGTCTCTGTCATTTCCCATTTTGCCTTTTTCGGTCAATTAGTATCAGAAGTCTTGGGGTGAATGATCGAATCCCGGCTAAACCTTTTTGTTCTACGAAGCGGTGCCATAATTTGTTGCCTTTCGGACTTTTGACCCCTAGAAAAGACGGAAGGACCAAGTCCAGTTTTTCTTGGGTGCCAAGTTCTCTAATAATCTCTCAGCAGACATTTCCACAATCTATCCCCCTTTCTCCTTGGTATTAGGGAACGGCTCATTAACTAATTTATCAATGTAACTCATTTGAGAAGCAGCCTCAATTAGCTTGAAAAGCTAAATGTGACAACGTAGACATACAGCTTTCAAAATAATCGTATAGCTTTGGTAAATCGTTACGGCTGAACATTATAGCCACTGCCTCTCAGGGAACGATTCAATTACGCCTGTGAACTTTAATCGCAGGTTTCAGGTAATTTGCCCTGACTACAGATTGCATGGCTAGATCCAGAGCCATGGTTCGATGGAGCTTGGAGTGACGAAGCTAACGAGTGAACCATCAGCGTTGTCGCGTCGCTGTTAAATAGATGGACTGGAGTTCCGCTTTATAGAGGGTCCACCGCTGCGACCATGCCGGTGGCAAATCCTTGGCCAAAGTCGTAAAGCTTGGACTCGCCAATCCCGGGTAGTAATTCGTCTTGCATTAGTGTATAAGCCTCACACGTAAGAAGTTTACGCTAAAAGCTACTCCATTCTCTTAACCGTAGCAAAGTCTTCCCCGCCCGCGCTCCGCTCTGGTACACTAGCGAGCGGAGCAGCGCACCCCGCACCCTCATTACTTATCTCACATTATCCATAAGGACAGAGTCATGAACTATGTGTCTTCCGTAGACCCGGAGATTGCCGCGGCTATCCAGGCGGAGGAGTCCCGCCAGTGGTACAAGATGGAGCTGATTGCCAGCGAGAACTACGCCAGCGCGGCGGTGCTGGAGGCGGCGGGCACGGTGCTCACCAATAAGTACGCGGAGGGCTATCCGGGGCGTCGCTACTACGGCGGCTGCGAGAACGTGGACGTGGTGGAGACCATCGCCATCGAGCGGGCCAAGGCGTTATTTCACGCGGAGTATGCCAACGTGCAGCCCCACAGCGGCTCCCAGGCCAACATGGAGGCGTACGCGGCGCTGCTGCAGCCGGGCGATACCATCATGGGGATGCGCCTGGACCACGGCGGCCATCTGACCCACGGCAGCCCGGTCAACTTCTCGGGCAAGACCTACACCTTTGTCTCGTACGGCGTGCATCCGGACACGGAGCAGATAGACTACGATGCGCTGGCGGCCCAGGCCAAGGAGCACCGCCCCAAGATGATCCTGGCGGGCGCGAGCGCGTATCCTCGCATCATCCACTTCGACAAGATCCGCGCGATTGCGGACGAGGTGGGCGCGCTCTTCTTTGTGGACATGGCGCACATTGCGGGCATTGTGGCGGCGGGCCTGCACCCCAACCCCTGCGACTACGCAGACGTGGTGACCAGCACCACCCACAAGACGCTGCGGGGGCCGCGCAGCGGGCTTATCCTTGCTAAGAGCCAGTACGGCAACGCCATCAACGCAGCGGTGTTCCCGCAAAACCAGGGCGGCCCGCTGATGCACATCATCGCGGCCAAGGCCATTGCGTTTAAGGAGGCGGCGGAACCCTCCTTTGTGACCTATCAGCAGCAGGTGCTGGATAACTGCCGCACCCTGGCGGAGGAGCTGCAGGCCAACGGCATCCGGGTGCTCTCCGGGGGGACGGACAACCACCTGTTGGTGATCGATCTGCGGCCGCAGGACCTGACCGGGCGGGCGGTGGAAGAGGCGCTGGACCGGGTGGGCATCACGGTCAGCCGATCGACGATCCCCGCCGATCCGAAGCCGCCTCGGGTGAGCAGCGGCGTGCGGGTGGGCACGGCGGCGGTGACGACCCGCGGCTTTGGCCCCGGCGAGATGAAGATCGTGGCCAAGCTCATCGCGATCACTATCCATCACATGGACAACGAGGAGGCCCTGAGCCAGGTGGCCAAGGAGGCGCGGGAGCTGTGCGCCGGCTTCCCGGTGCCGGGCATCCCCACGCAGCCGGACGCGTCCAAGCTGACGGCGACGGCGCTGCCGGGGGTGTAGCTCCACACTCCGTAGCAGCACTCAGGATGTGTGCGTTAGCCCCTACGTGATAGGCTCTCGACTATCTCACCATTTATGACGGAGCACGCTCCGCAGCGCGCCGCCGCGCCTAGAACGAGTCTTCGCAGCGCCGAAATGCTAATTTGAGACATTAGGGACAGCGTATAAGTTTTGTGTTTGGACTCATTGACTGCGCTCCACGTAACCTAGTAGGTAATGCTATGGTAGATAAACCGGAGCCACTACAAGTTCCTGTGGTATTCATAGGAGCCGAAGAGGTGCCGGTTCTATATGCGTTCGACACGCGCACAGTGATGAACAAGCTAAACAAATCTCTAATGTCCCTATTAAGACTGTGGCACGACTTCGAGGAGAGCGAATAGTCCAGCTAGCTCAATTCCATGGTGAATACGGGGGCCTCCAAATGATTGCCGATGGAGAAGGCAAGATTTTTTCGTCTGGCAAGGAAGCCGTCTCTTGGCTACTCGACTAGCTCCGACGACGGGCCGGCCCAAGCTGTGCGATGCCTCCCCAGATTGCTTCGGCGCTCTGCGGAGCTTCTCGCAAAGACAGGGCGAGGGCGGGCTCGCCAGGTGCGGGGGTAGCGCACGATAAGCGGGGTAGTGCGCTATGATGGAAATGAGCAACTGGTTGAGCGGCGCTTCTGGGCGTGCTACAATGTGCCAGCGATTTGTCATGGAGGAAATTTAGTTGTTACGACCTTACGAGCTCGTCATGGTGGTTAGCCCTGAGGTGCAGGAAGACGCCATGCCTACAGAAATAGACCGGCTGAGCCAGTTCATCACCGAGCACGGCGGCAGCATTGAGAACCAGGACATGTGGGGCAAGCGCCGCTTGGCCTATCCCATTCGCCGGTTCAGAGAGGGGCAGTATATCCTTACCCACTTCCAGATGGACCCCGCCGCCTCGAAGGACTTGGACAGCCAACTCAAAATCAACGAGAACATCCTGCGTCATCTCATAGTCCGTAGGGATGACTAGCTATTCGAGCTTGATCTAGGTAGAGCATCCAATGCCGCGAGACCTGAACAAGGTAATGATCATCGGGAACCTGGGAGCAGACCCGGAGATGCGCTTCACCGCCAACGGGACGCCGGTGACCTCCTTCCGCATTGCGGTAAACCGCTCGTTCCAACCCACGGCCGGTGAGCGGCGGGATGAGACGGAGTGGTTCAGCGTAGTGGCCTGGAATAAGCTGGCGGAGACGTGCAACCAGTTCCTGGGCAAGGGACGCCGGGTATATGTAGAGGGCCGGTTGCAGACCCGCTCTTGGGAGGGTCAGGACGGCCAGCGGCGTTACCGAACAGAGATTGTAGCCATGGACGTTATCTTCCTTGACCGTCAAGGCGCGGCAATGCCGGACGGTATGGGAGATGAAGCGCCCGTTGCAGAGGACCAGGACTTAGAGCCGGAAGATTTACCATTCTAAACTCGTAAGAAGGTGAGATAGAGGAGCAGCTATTGTGACTAACGCAAGCAGGCCCACCCGTGAGGGCCGACCCCGCTTTACCCACCGCCGGCGCGTGTGCGCCTTCTGCGCGGACAGGAACCTAGCTATTGATTACAAGCGGGTAGAGATGTTCGGGCGTTATCTCTCGGAGCGGGGAACTATTGAACCACGCAAGAAGACGGGCACGTGCGCCCGCCATCAGCGACGGCTAGCTATTGCTGTCAAGCGTGCCCGGCACATTGCGCTGCTCCCCTTCAGTCAGCAGCATGTACGCACCACCGGAGTGCCGGTGCCCAGCCGGTTTGCTGGCCGCCCGCCCCGGGAGCCCTATGGCTTCCGAGAATCGCGCGAGGCGCGGGAAGCTCGAGAGCCCGTACGAGAGCCTGTAGCGGTAACAGAGGCCGCGCTGCCTGCTGAGGCGCTAGAAACCGCCGTAGTCCAAGAAACCGCCGCAGTTTCTGAAACATAAAGGACTCCGCGCCACTACTGTATATAGAGAGCCAACCTATATAAAATAGTAGGTGGAGCTTATTATCTCGTCGGTACTCCTTCGAAGGGAGACCACAGGACGGTATAGCTATGCGTGAGACTTTAGATTCCTCTTCACCATCCCCAGAAGAAGGCCAGGGGCAAGACCGGAGGCGACGGCGCACCCGTCCCTCCTCTTTCCGTTTCGGCAAAAGCGCCATCCTAGTAGGACTGGCTCTGCTGCTAGTTGTGGCGGCTATTCCCGCCTACAACTATTACAGAACCTTTGTGGAGCCGCTCCAGGAGGTTATAGTCAAGGTCAACGACACCCAGTTCACCCTTGCGGATTACATCAAGCGTCTCCGCTACCTGGAGCAGGAAAGCGCGCTCACCGGCCTCAACGTGGACTACTCCGTAGACCCCTTCCGGTTGCTGCAGGACTTCCAACGTACTGAACTGATTAAACAAGCCTCTCCCAGAGAAGGCATTACCGTTAACGACGAAGAGATACACCAGGAGCTGCGCGAGCGCTTGGGCGCTGTCCCCAAAGAAGGCGAACAGATCACGGAAGAGGAGTTGGAGCGCTCCTTCCAAGAGATCTACAAGCAGCGCTTGGCCCAGCTAAAGCTCAGCGATGCTGAATACCGCGACATCATCCGGGAGTTGGTGCGCAAGGATAAGCTTCGGGATCATCTTAGTGACCGCGTGCCCACTGTGGCCGAACACGTACGTGTGCTGGCGCTGAAAGTGGAGGATCCCCCCGCGATCGAAGCCGTGTTGGAGCGACTGGAGCAGGGCGAGGAATGGGGCGTTATTTGCAGGGAAGTGTGCATTGATTCCGATCTGCAGAATAAACGCGGCGAAATGGGCTGGATTCCCCGGCGCGGCCAGGACAAAGCTTTTGACGAGGCTGCCTTTTCGACTCCGGTGGGTGAGATCAGTGAGACCTTCCATATGGCTACCGGGATGTGGGTGGTGAAAGTGCTGGAGCGCGTAGACGCTCGCAAGGTGGAAGGTGAAGCCAGAGAGCGACTCAAAGACCGCGCCTTAGAGGACTGGATAGATACAGAGAAGCTGGCCAACCTGGTGGAGAGCTACTTTGACTCCGACCGCTATGCCTTGGTGGTGAACAAAGCCAGAGAGTACCGCCAGTGACCTCAGGCTTGGAGGAAAGGGCCGGGCAACCCAGCGCGCCGGCTACCCAGGTCAGCATCGGACTGATGGGCCTGGGGGTAGTGGGGAGCGGCGTAGCCAAAGTGCTGCAAGAAAAAGCCGCCTATATTACGCAGGAGATCGGCTGTCCCATTGAGCTACGGCGCGTGCTGGTGCGGGACATGGGCAAGGCCCGGGACGTAGACCTGCCGGAGGCCTGCTTCACCACGAACCCAGAAGTGATTCTTTCCGACCCGGAGATCAGCATCGTCATCGAGCTAATGGGGGGTGAGGATCCGGCCCTTCACCTTATGGAAGAGGCGCTGCGGCGCGGCAAGCACGTTATCACCGCGAACAAAGAGGTCATAGCCAAGCACGGACCCCATCTCCTCTCCCTTGCTGAACGCTACAACACCTCCCTCCTCTACGAAGCCAGCGTGGGCGGCGGCATACCACTGATAGCGCCCTTCCGGGAGAGCCTCCTAGCCAACGATATCTCGACCCTGCACGCCATTATCAACGGCACCACCAACTATATCCTCTCCAACATGGCGAGCGGTGAGCAGGACTTTGCCGACTCGCTCCGTGAAGCCCAAGCCCTGGGCTACGCAGAGGCGGACCCTACCAACGACATCGAGGGGATTGATGCGTCGTACAAGCTGGCGATCCTGGCCAGCCTTGCTTTCCATACGGCGGTTTCTCCTGAGCAGGTCTTCAAAGAAGGCATCACCAAGCTTACCGCCAAGGACTTCCGCTATGCCCGAGAGTTGGGCTACGCCATCAAGCTCCTGGCTATAGCAAAGCGCGAGGACGACGCAATTGAGGTGCGGGTGCATCCAGCGTTCTACCCCCTGGACCGTATCCTGGCCAAGGTGGACGGCGTGTTCAATGCCGTAGAGGTAGAAGGCGACCTGACCGGACGGGTTATGTTCTATGGGCGAGGAGCAGGCTCGCTGCCTACTACGAGTGCAGTGGTCGCCAACCTGGTAGAGCTGGCCCGCGCGGTACAGCACGGAAGCCCGCCGCCCCGATTAGCCCAGCACCCTTCGTCGCTCAAGGTACGTGCGATAGAGCAGACCTGGACGCGCTATTACTTGCGGATGAACGTCCGTGACGAGTCGGGCGTGCTGGGGCAGATCGCTCAGGTGCTGGGCGGGCTGAAGATCAGCATCGCCTCCGTCATTCAAAAGGAGTCCGACGATGCCGCCCAGCAGGCGGAGATAGTGCTCATGACACACCGCGCGCAAGAGGGCGCGGTGCAACAAGCCATTCAGGAGCTGTCCACCTTAAGCTGCGTAGCCAGCATTGGCACGCTGGTGCGCGTGGAAGGCTAACGGAGGGGCTGAGGAGAAGGTATGGCGGATAATAGCAGCGCTGCGGCGCCAGAGAACTTGGTGCAATGGCTGGAGGAAGAGCAACACCAGCAGAAGGTCACCCTGTTCAAAATCCAGCAGCAACTTGAGCAACAACAGAACACCATCTGGACCTTTGGCAACCGAGTGAGCTCTCTGGAAACGGCTCTGAATACCATGATGGCCCATAGCACGCGTGTCGCCAGCCTGGAAGAGGGGCTCCGCCGTACACAGGAGCTCCTGGAACGATCGCAAGTAAATGACGAAGACATACAGCAGCAAGAGGCCGCCGCCGAGCGTGCGCACCAAGCTGAACGTGAACGCGACCGCCAAGACCGCATAGATATGCTCCAAAAGCTGGAGACCTGGGAACGAGAGAAGATCGCACTCCAAGAGCGCCTCCAAGCTATTGATGAGGGCGGACGCCGGCGCCAGGAAGAGCTCTTCCAGGTGACCCAGGCGATGAATACCTTGGAGCAGAAGGATGAGGAGCTGAACGCCCTCATCTCCGGGCAGCAGAGTCAGACCCGGCACCTTACTGAACTGCTCGGGGAAGTGCAGCAAAACGAGCGGAATATCGAATCGCAGCAGGAGGTCATCCAGGGTCGTATGCAACACCTCGCCGACCTACTGCATCGTTTGGAATCGGGGGCCGCCATGCAAGAGGTAGAGGAGCGTCTTACTCAAGCCTTGAATGAGCAAGGGGAATTGCATCGCACAGAGCGCCAGCGCCTAGACCGGATGGTGGGAGAGACGCAGCTGTCTTACGAGCAGTACAGATCCAGTGTAGAGGACGTACGCCAGCTGACACTCCAGGTTCAGGGCAAGGCAACCGCGCTGAACGACCATATGGACCTTATACGAGACCAATTCTGGCAGCTACGCACCGACCTTGCGGAGCAGTTCACCGCCATCAAGACCGGCGAGGAGCAGCAGCGCCGCCGCTCCATATCTGAGTTGGAGCAGCAGGTAAAAGAGTTGAGCGCGTGGACGCCGCGCCCACCTCGGAGTTAGCGTGCGCGCAGGCGTATTAGAGCGCTACGGCTCCTTTCTTCCCATCGGCCCGCAGACACCTATCCTAACCTTAGGAGAAGGGGACACTCCGTTAGTGGCCGCGCCGCGCCTTGCCCAAGATGTAGGCTGCGCGGAGCTGTACTTCAAACTGGAAGGCTGCAACCCCACCGGCTCCTTCAAAGATCGCGGCATGGTCATGGCCGTAGCCAAGGCTGTGGAAGATGGCAGCAGCCGGATCATCTGCGCTTCTACCGGCAACACTAGCGCCTCTGCGGCAGCCTACGGCGCGCGCTTTGGGCTGGCAACGCTGGTGGTAGTGCCCAGCGGTAACATCGCGGCGGGCAAAATGGCTCAGGCCGTTATGCACGGGGCAAAAGTCATCGCGGTGCAGGGCAACTTTGATGCAGCGCTCTCCATCGTTCGGGAGCTGGTGACCACGTTGCCCGTAACGCTGGTGAACTCAGTGAACCCCTATCGCCTGGAAGGCCAGAAGACCGCGGCATTTGAGCTGGTCGATGACCTGGGCGATGCGCCGGACCTACTCTGCATTCCCGTGGGCAACGCCGCCAACATCTCCGCGTACTGGATGGGCTTTCGCGAATATGCAAGCGCCGGACATGGCACCACTACGCCCGCGATGATGGGGTTTGAGGCGGCAGGGGCCGCGCCCATTGTCCGCGGAGAGCCTGTGCTGCTCCCGGAGACCGTGGCCACCGCCATCCGCATTGGTAATCCGGCAAGCTGGAACCTCGCCGTGGCCGCGCGCGACGAATCCGGCGGCGCTATCGACACCGTGACCGACGACGAAATCCTTGAGGCCTATCACCGGCTGGCCCACTCCGAGGGCATCTTTGGCGAGCCTGCCTCCGCGGCCTCCTTTGCGGGACTGCGAAAGCTCTCCCGCCAGGGTTACCCGCTGGCCGGCAAGCGCGTGGTGTGCGTCATCACCGGCTCCGGGCTCAAGGACCCGGACACCGCCCTGACCATGCCCCAAGACGTGGTTGAGGTGCCCGCGACTCTGGAGGCGGTAGCCGCGGCCATCGGCGAATAGCGCACCTATGCTCTTCAGCGTCGACGGCAAGACTCCGGCCGTTCACTCCTCCGCCTTTGTAGCGCCTACCGCGGCCCTCATTGGCGATGTCACTATCGCAGCGGGAGCCAGCGTGTGGTTCAACGCCGTCCTGCGCGGCGATGCAGGCGCCATCACCGTTGGCGAGGACAGCAACATCCAGGACGGCGCGGTGCTCCACGAAGAAATAGCCGTTGGGCGCGGCTGCACCCTGGCCCACCATTGCCTGGTGCACGACTCTCGGTTGGAGGACGGTGTGCTGATTGGCAACGGCGCCCAAGTGTACGGCAGCGTGCTGGTGCGAACGGGCGCTGTGGTTGGCGCAGGCGCTGTGGTGCCCGGCCCTCTGGAGCTTCCCGCACACACCCTCTGGCTGGGCGTGCCCGCCAAACAGATGGCGGCCAAGGATGCAGAAGCGGAACGCGAGACGTCCGAGAAGCTCCGGGCGCTGACGGACTTCACACGGGAACACTATATGGAGAGGCGGCTGCGTTACCTGAACAGCCTGACCCCTGCCGACGCGGCTGCTGAAGCCCTGCTCCGTAGCTTGGGGTAGGTTTTGCAACATGGTTGCCTTTGCTCCGCACGGGACGCCCCATCTCCCCAGATTGCTTCGGCGTTCCTTCGTCTCTCCTCGCAAAGACGGGGCGTGGTCGGGCGTCTTCCCTCTCCCTGGCCTGACTCTCCCAGAGGGAGAGGGAATGCTGTCATTGCGTGGTTCGACTAGCTCACCATGAGCGGGCGGGTGGGGGTGCACCAGCAGCGGGTCACGATGAGCGGGGGGTTGGTGAAACGCAGTACGCTTATTACGAACTTACTTCATTACTATAGGAAACTAGACTATGTGGAATACTTATCTTATGGTTCCCTTTGCTCTGGGTAGGATGAACGCTCGGCGCGCTGCGGGGCTGCTCGCAAAGACGGTAGCGGGCGGACTGCTGCTGTTAGCTATCGGCTGCGGCGGTGCGCCCGAAGCTCCGGCGCCATCGCCAGCGCCCGAGGAGCCTACGCCGGCTGCCACCGCTACTCGCGAACCCATACCGCCGCGCTCAGCTGCGCTCGGCGAGATGCTGGAGACCAAGGAGTGGCGCATCACCCTGGACAAGGTGGAGACCGTTGCGCTGGCTGAGATGGACGACCCCACTGCTCCCAGCGGACCGGACGCGCCGGCGAACATTCTGGTGGCGTATCTGACCATCCGCAATCTCTCGGCCGACGACGCGGGCATTAACCTGAACGACTTCCAACTGGTGACGGCCGCGCCGGACTACCTGCCCGCGCTGAACTGCTGCCAGGCGTATTCGATGCGCGCGAATACGCTGTGGATTAACTACGGCACGAACTTTAGCGCGGGGGGCAGCAACACCTTCCTCCTCTTCTTCGGGCTGGCTCCAGACGCTAAGCCGGCGCTGCTGCAGTTCCTGAAGGGCGGGCTGCAGTGGGAGTTTGCTGGGGGGTAAGGGGGCTAGCTCGCCCCGCCTATGGTCATGCCCCGCGCGTGATTCCGCGCGCTCGCGCTTAGTCCCTACAGCCTGCTCGCAGTTCCCTGCGCCCCGCGCGTGGTGAGCCTGTCGAACTAGGAGCCGTCTTCCCTCACCCTAGCCCTCTCCCAGAGGGAGAGGGGAGAAGAGGGGCCCCGCGTGTGTCCCTTGCTCCCCGCTCGGTTTCCCTGAGGCCCGCTCCGTTTCCCTACGGCCCGCTCGTGGTGAGCCTGTCGAACCATGTGCGGTGGGGGCTCCATGTGGGGGGGGACAGGGCAGTAACCCGGGCGGGCGGCGGCTCCTGGTCCCCAGCGGCCCCGCTGGTTTCCCTGCGGCCCGCTCGTGGTGAGCCTGTCGAACCATGTGCGGTGGGGGGCACCATGATGGTTCGACAGGCTCACCATGCACGGGGGAGCCACCATGCGGGTGGGGGCGCACCATGTGCGGGGGGACGGGGCAGTAACCGGGGCGGGCGGCGGCTCCTGGTCCCCAGCGGCCCCGCTCGGTTTACCTGCGGCCCGCTCGTGGTGAGCCCGTCGAACCATGAGCGGAGAGGGCACCACGATGGTTCGACTTGCTCACCATGCACGGGGGAGCACCATGCACGGGGGGGCACCATGGCGGTGGGGGGCAGTAACCCAGGCTGGCGGCGGCTCCTGGTCCCCTGAGCACCTCGCTCGGTTTCCCTGAGGCCCGCTCGTGGTGAGCCTGTCGAACCATGAGCGGTGGGGGCACTATGATGGTTCGACTAGCTCACCATGAGCGGGCGGGGTAGGAGACACCATGCGCGGCAGGCTGGCGGCGGATTCACATTGTGCAGAGGGGGCGAATACGATGGCGTTCTTTGTTTACATACTACGGTGCGCTGATGGTTCGTATTACGCGGGCCATACGGATGACTTAGAGGCCCGGTTTGCGGCGCATCAGCGCGGGGAAATCGCTGGGTACACCAAGGATCGCCGCCCGCTTGAGCTTGTGTTTTCGGAGAGCTTCTCGTCTCGTGAGGAGGCGTTTGGGGCGGAACGGCAGATTAAGGGGTGGTCGAGGGCTAAGAAGGAGGCTCTGATTCGCGGGGATTGGGGGGAATTGAAGCGGCTGGCGAAGGGTGGCGGGCGTGGTGAGGGCGGCGGGCAGACGGATGGTTCGACTAGCTCACCATGAGCGGAGGGGGAGGAGGAGGCGCCATGCGCGGAAGTGGGTCGCACCGCGGGCAGACGGTGGTTCGACTAGCTCACCACGAGCGGAGGGAGGTGGCACCACGCGGAAGTGGGGCGGAGGGGGCGGCCTGCTCCCCTGGTTCCCTCTGGCCCCGCTCGTGGTGAGCCTGTCGAACCATGTGCGGAGGGGGGTGGGCGCAGTGGGGCACCGCGGGCAGACGATGGTTCGACTTCGCTCACCATCAGCGGATAAATTCTCGGGGGCGAAGCACCATGTGCGGGGGCGTTGCACACACGTTGGACCGGGGCAGTCCCCTCTCCCTCTGGGAGAGGGCTAGGGTGAGGGTTGATGGGCGCACGTGCTGGGGGGACGGATGGTTCGACTTGCTCACCATGTGCGGATGGGGTGGGCGCAGTGGGGCGCCGCGGGCAGACGATGGTTTCCTTCGCTCTCCATGCGCGGAGGACGGCGCACCACGATGGTTCGACTTGCTCTGATGCGCGGGGGCGTTGCACACACGTTGGATCGGGGCAGTCCCCTCTCCCTCTGGGAGAGGGCTAGGGTGAGGGTTGATGGGCGCGCGTGCTGGGGTGGCACCACGATGGTTCGACTAGCTCACCATGAGCGGAGCAGCGGCGCGGGTACGCTGTTTCGTAGCTGGTTGCCTCTTGACCCGCGGGGCGGGGAACTTTATAGTAAACACCGTATGCGATGCGATTGCGGGCGCTTGTTTGCTGCTTGGTTGCAGCGTGCTCGGCGGCTTCCGGCGACCACTGGTCGGGCGGGGGTGCGGTTGAGTGACGGGCGGCGCGGGCGCTTGCATGTTTCGATGGTCGATGGTTCGACAGGGTCTCTATGATGGTTCGACTTGCTCACCATGAGCGGAGGACGCAGCGTGATGGAAGCTCACCATGAGCGGAGCACGGGACGCACCATGATGGTTCGACTAGCTCACCATGCACGGAGCACCGGACGCAGCGTGATGGTTCGACTAGCTCACCATGCACGGAGCATGGAGGCTCACCATGAGCGGAAGTCGGGGTCACCAAGAGCGGGCGGGGAGTGGATTCTTCGCTGCACTCAGAATGACAAAGGGAGTGCGGACGGTGGATTCTTCGCTTCGCTCAGAATGACAAAGGGAGCGGGGATGATGGGGGAATATTCGGAGTGATAATTTTCCCTAAAATTGTTGCGGCGCTGGGCACTGCGTGCCTGTAACAGCCCCCATGCCCTATCGTTTTGCATTGTGGAGTTCTGTCTAGGTCTGCCCCCGAGGGGATTACTGTGCGTACCCGTTACGGGTTCGCCGTGTTCTTCCTAAGGAACGCAGCAATGGTGAGAGATGTTTAGTAGTGGTCAGGCGACATTACCATTACAGGTCAAGTCTGACTCAAGAGCGAAAGGAGGTGAGGCCAGACTCACAAGCACGCTTCCCCGCACCTACCTTCCATAGGCTATAGGCGGGTGCTCACAGCGGGGCACGGTTTGCCCCCAAGCCTACCTCGCAGTAGGCAGGTCCGCTCCGGCGGACAAGCTCGCCTGAAGGCGGGCAATCCTACCAGACGGTAGGAAGGTCTACTAGGCAGTGGATTCTTCCCTGCGCTTAGCAGGATGGTTCGACTAGCTCACCATGAGCGGATCAGTGGATTCTTCGCTGCGCTCAGAATGACAAATAGAGTAGGCATCCCTACCAGGTCGGTAGGCAGGCCCGCAACAAGGTGCGGGAAGAAGATAGATTTTCTACCCCCTACCTGCTGGAAGCAGGCAGGCCCGGTGGTTAGACTGGCTCATCATGATGGTTCGACAAGCTCACCATGAGCGGAGCGGAATACGGACTCACCATGAGCGGCGCGGGTGGATTCTTCGCTTCACTCAGAATGACAAGAGGGGAGCGGGGAAGTGGATTCTTCGCTTCACTCAGAATGACAAGAGGGGAGCGGGGAAGTAGATTCTTCGCTGAGCTCAGAATGACAAAGACGGGCGGGCCTTCCAAAGGCAGGAATCGATTCAGGAGGAACAGTGGATTTACACTTGAACAAAATTAACATAGGAGCAGTGGCGGACAGGGCAGTCCGCGGCGTCGGCCTCGTCGGCCTGTTGGCGCTCACCCTGGGCCCCATACCACTGCAGCAGGCCAACCCGGCTACTGCCGGTTCCCTGTCTTGGGGCGGCAATAGCTCGCCCGCGGCGGGCGGCGGCACGGTCTCGGCGATTGCCGCTGCTGACGCAAGCAATGGCGACGTCTTTGCGGCCGCAGGCAGCAAAGTCTTCCGGTCCACCAATGGCGGCCTGGAATGGTCCTCAGGAGGCAACCATCTCCATAGTGGTAGTAGGAGGCTGTGGAAGCCGTGCCAGATGATGCCGGAACGGTGATTGTGCAGCCGTGCCAGCTGTGGCAGCCGGATGCGGCTGACTGCATGGTCATGGACCTTCGGATCTCTCCGAATTACGACCAGGACGGCAGCATTGTAGCCCTTTGCAATACCGCGTACACACGGCCACTGAGGCGAAACTGAGGACTCACGCAAACTCCTACCTTGCCGTTTCCACAAACAATGGCAACAGTTGGACGACGAGCAGTACATTAACGGACGCTACCAAAGCGCCGGCCGATAATCAGGCCTCCGCTTTTGACATTGCCCCCAACTTTGATGGCAATGACGGCGGCGACATCGCAGTAGGCTTGAATGGAGATCAGCCGTCCCGACAATGTTTACGCTCGGTGGACCGGCCGCGGCTTTGCCGATGCTGACGGCGACTGACAACGGCAGGGTGCACCGCAGCTTTTCTGCCGGCACTGGCGGCACCACGGGCAGAGTGCTTGCCATCTCCTTCTCCCCCAGGTACACCAGCCTTTCCAACGTCGTGCGGGTTGTGCGCGGCGGCATTCTGCCGTAAGTGGCAGGACCGCGCGACGATCAACCGCGGCAACGCGGGCAACGTTCCCGACGGCACATTTACCTGGGGACGGACCGCCAGGTGCACCAGTGGGAAATGCGAAGTGGCGCGGGCTGGGCCGCTCCTAGCGATTCCGCATCGATCGTCTGGCCCTCAGACATAGAGTCCACCGCGAACAACTACTGGGTGGCCCTGAACATCGCTGAGAACGGCGGCATCTTCCGGAGCAGCGGCACCTTCCAGAACCTGAACGCTCCTTCGGGGGACGATAACGGGCCTGGTGGCTACTGGCACCTTTGACGATGCGCGAACATGTATGCCACGGATGCAATGGGCCGCACCTACCGCAGCACCAACGGCGGCGACCGCTGGCGGGATGCTGAGGATATAGACGGCGACCAGGATCTGGGCGACATAACCGGCGCAACCATCCTGGCTATGGACGGCGGCGGCACCCTGTACGCCGCATCCGCCGACGCTAATGGCGGCGTGCACCGGTCCACCAATGGCGGCTCCTCCTGGAGCGACACTGGACTGACCAACACGGCATACGGTGAGGTCATGGACCTGCACGCGGTGAACGGCGCCACCCTTTTTGGCGTGTTCAGCGATGGCAGCAATTCCTCCGTCTTCCGTACCGACAATGAGGGTTCTTCCGGCGACTGGCTGCGGGTAAACCGCAGCGAAGGTGTGTCGGCGATTGAATGCTCGCCCAACGTTAGCGCTGATGGCGGCTGCTACTTGCTCCGCGGAGGGCAGTCCGACCAGCAGGTCCTTAGGTCCACCAACGGCGGCAACAACTTTGCGCTCACCGACTCGGATCCTTCGGATGATGGCTTCATCCACTCCATGAAAGTAGTCAGCAGCAGCACGGTGTTTGTTGGTTCCAGCGAAGGCTACGTCATTCGAACGAGTGACGGCGGCTTCACGTGGGACATGTCCAGCACCGACATGGGCAACAACGTAATGGACATTGCGGTATCGCCCGAGTTTGCGACTGATAACACCCTGCTGGTGTCTGTACGCAGCACCGCAGACAACTACGAAGTCTGGATGTCCAGCGACGGCGGCGCTAGCTTCACTCAGGTAGGCAGCAGCTCCGGCCCGTGGGATTCCGGCTCCACGAACGGCAGAGATGCTTGGGGCGATGTGGAGTTCTCTCCCCTCTACCCCACAGACATGACCGTTTACTTTGCCCCGGATAAAGGTGCATCGGACGATGACATCTTCCGGAAAGACCTCAGCAGCACCAGCAACTGGGGAGAGGTTGGCGGCGGCCTCGGTTCGTCGCCTGGCGAGCCTTACTCGCAGCTCTTCCTCTTCGAGGCAGCGGGCTCGCCTGATGGCTATGCCATCTACGCCTCGAGGTCCACAGCGGCCGAGTTTGACCGCCACTACAGTCCCCTCTCCGGAAGGGATTCCGCTGACTGGTTAGCTTCCGATAATGACGGCGCTGGCGCGTTTGATGCGAATGGCGGCAACGCCTACTACAACGGCCAGTTCTGGATGATTAACGGTAACAACAGGATCCGCAGCTGGAGTAATTCCAATCCCTTCAACAGCGGCGTGAACCTAACGTCTCCGCTACCCGGCGGCAGCGTGCCGACGAACACCGGCGACAACGGCCAGCCCGTAGCCTTTAACTGGCAGCAAGTACGGTCTGACACCCAGCGCTACACGATCGAGATCGCCCTTGACCCGAGCTTTGTGTCGCTGATTTCGACCAAAGTCGTCAAAGTACCGTTCTCCTTGCTGACGACCGGCAACCTTGGTGACGGCGCAACCTACTGGTGGCGTGTCCGGGTAGAAGCTGCCGATAAGGGGCGTTCACCGCCGACACAGGTGAAACTGATGTTGACGGCCTGGCGGCCAATCCTGGCCCGTGGTCAACGGTCCAGAGCTTCAGCGTAGGCTCCACGGGATCGCCCACTGCGCCAACCGCAAGCCTGCCGCTGAACAATGCGCAGCTTCCTGGCCTGAGCACTAACCTGAGCTGGAACAACCCGTCCGGCACCACGCAGGTGCAGGTACAGGTTACCCCGCTCAACGGCGACGGCCCTGGCATTGACCTGATTTACGGTAGCTCCATCAGCAACTACAGCGTTCCGGCTCCTTCCTTCGGAGTGGGCCCGTACATCATGCTGCCTGGCGCTACCTACACCTGGCGTGTCCGCACCACTCGTGCGACCACGTCCATTGGTAGTGACGACTCCAGTTGGGGTCCGTTCTCTGACCCGCGCACCTTCACCACTGCAGCGCCAAACGCTGGAACAATCCAGGAGTTAGCGCCCATCAATGGTGATGCCACGTCAGACACCACCCCGACCCTCCAGTGGAAAGATGCCAATGCGGCCATGTTCTACTACGAGATACAGCTGAGCTCCGACCCGAACTTCGGTGAGGCCGGCGCAGTTGCACCTGTGTACTGGAACCTGATCCACGCTGGCGCTTCCACTCCTCCGAGCAGTTGGACAGTACCTGATTCCGCAGCGCTTGCAGCCGGCTCCTACTACTGGCGAGCACGGCAGCGTGTCCAGGCGACCCCGTTGGGTTCCGCCGAGACAGGCATTGCGTGGACTCCTGCCCAGATGTTCGTCGGTGCAGTAGCACCCCTCGCCCCACACTCCTCTCGCACTGAGTGGAGTAAGGGGTAACGGATAGCGCTTAGACGAAGCCCCCCGCCATACGGCGGGGGGCTTCGAACGTTCCCTCACTTCCCTCACCCTGGCCCTCTCCCAGAGGGAGAGGGAATGCTGGATGGGGGGTGGGTGGCCGCTCGTGGGGTGGTGGTCGAACCATGTGCGGCGCGGGGGGGTGGATTCCCTCACCCTGGCCCTCTCCCAGAGGGAGAGGGAATGCTGGGTGGGGGGTGGGTGGCCGCTCGTGGTGAGCTGGTCGAGCCATGAGCGCGCGGGGGGTGGATTCTTCGCTCGCTCAGAATGACAAGCGGGCGGCGGGGTCGGCGCGGCGCGGGCGGGCGACTTCCCTCACCCTGGCCCTCTCCCAGGGGGAGAGGGAATGCTGGATGGGGGGTGGGTGGCCGCTCGTGGTGAGCTGGTCGAACCATGGCGCGCGGGGGGTGGATTCTTCGCTGGTGCTCAGAATGACAACGGCGCGGGGGTGGGGGACTTCGCGACCCTGGGGGGGCGGACGGAATGCACGGGGGCGGGTGGGTGGGGGCGGGTTTCAAACCCGCCCCTACGAACTCGCGACAGGGGTGGTGCACGACGATGCACGGGCGGTGGGCGGTGGGGCCTGTCGGGAGAGGGTGAGGGTGAGGGAAACGGGCGCAGCGGGGGGTGGATTCTTCGCTCGCTCAGAATGACAAGCGAGGGGGCGCGGGCGGTGGGGGACGGGGTGTGGAGGAGGGGAAGCTGTAGGGGCGGGTTTGAAACCCGCCCCTACGAACTCGCGACAGGGGTGGTGCACGACGATGCACGGGCGGTGGGAGGTGGGGCGGGGAGAGGGTTAGCGGGCAGCAGCGGGGGGTGGATTCTTCGCGGCGCTCAGAATGGGGGGACGGGGTGAGGGAGAGGTGGTGTGCGGTACAATGGCGGGTGAGTGAGTGTGCGGACAAGAGAAGCACGGGGCGGCGCATTACCCAACTTGCTGACGGCGCTGCCTGGGCTGCGGGGGCAGCTTGGGCTGGCGGGGCTGGCGCTGCTGCTGGATTTTGATGGCACCCTTAGCCCCATTGTGAGCTCTGCCTCGGGGGCGCGGGTGGACCCTGGCTGCAAGGAGGCGCTGGTGGCGCTGGCCCCTGCCCTGGGGCTGCTGGCGTTTGTGTCGGGTCGGCCGGCGCAGGACGTGGCGCAGCGGGTGGGCGTGGCTGGCGCGACGTATGTGGGAACCCACGGGCTGGACCGCTGGCAGGACGGGGAGCGGTCGGTGCATCCGCAGGCGCTGGAGGCCGCGGCGGTTATCGAGCAGGCGGGCCTGCGGCTGAGGGGTTGCAGCTGCTGCAGGGGCTCTCGGGACTATCTTTCGAGGAGAAGGGGCTGACCTTTGCGGTGCACTACCGTAATGCGCCGGAGGTGGCTCAGGCGGAGGCGGCGACGCTGTCGGCGGCTGGCGAGGTGGTGGCGATGCTGCCGCTGCGGATGCAGCGAGGCCGCCGGATGGTGGAGCTGCTGCCGCTGCTGGATGTGGACAAGGGCACGGCGGCGTTCGAGCTGCTGGAGGAGCGTGCGCCCAACGCTGCGCTGTACGTTGGCGATGACTATACCGATGCGGCGGCGATGCGCGGCCTGGAACGCTGGAGCGATGGGAGCGGCAAGTGGGCCGCGGGCGTGGCGGTGGCGAGCGAGGAGATGCCGGAGGTGCTTGTGCAGGCGGCGTCGTACCGGCTGGAGGGCTTGGCCGAGGTGCGGGGGTTCCTGCAGTGGCTGCAGGCGCACGGCGCGGGGTATGCGCGGACTGCGACTTCCCTGAGCTCCCTGGGGACCGCTCGTCTGGTCGAGGAGAGAGGGAATGCTGTACGTTGGCGAGGATTGCTAGCGGCGCTGCAGCCGACGTGGCAACCTGGGCACGGGTGGGCTGCGGGTGCGCGATGACCGGGCGATGCGCGGCCTGCGAGCGAGGAGCGGCAAGTGCGGGCGCCGAGCGTGGCAGGTTCGTGGGGTGGGCTGCAACCGCTTGGCTGAGGTGATGGTTCGACTGGCTCACCACGGCGGAGGGGTATGGTTCGACTGGCTAGTCGAACCATGAGCGGAGGGTTCCTTCCACTCGCAGGCCGGCCCCTCCGCCCCAGATTGCTTCGGCGCTCTGCAGAGCTTCTCGCAACGACAGACGAGGGGCGCGGCGCGGGCTAGCGCGGGGCGCGCTTCCCTCTCCCCCTGGGAGAGGGCTAGGGTGAGGGATAGCAGCCGCTCGTGGTAAGAGTATGGACGGCTATGGTTCGACTAGCTCACCATGAGCGGTCGTGCGGTGGTGGCCGCTCGTAGTGAGCTAGTCGAACTATGAGCGGCGGGGGGGGTGGATTCTTCGCTCCACACGCAGGGCCGGCCCCGCCGCCCCAGATTGCTTCGGCGCTCTGCGTCTGCTTCTCGCAACGACAGACGGCAGCCGGCGGCAACGGGTCGTGCGAGGTGGCGTGCAACCGCTCTCCCCCCTGGGAAAGGACTAGGGGCTGAGGGTTCGCAGCCACTCGTGAGAGGTCGGCGGCTATGGTTCGACTGGCTCACCATGAGCGGGGAGTGGAGGGGGCATCCCCTCTCCCTCTGGGAGAGGGTTAGGGTGAGGGAAACGGGCAGCGGGGGGGTGGATTCTTCGCTGCTCTCAGAATGACAAGGGGGTAGGCGCCTTCCCTCACCCTGGCTCTCTCCCTCTGGAGAGGGAGCGGTTGGGGGAGCGGGGGCTAGCGGAGGGCGAGGATGTCGTTGAGCTGGTGGATGAGCCACGCGTTGAGATCGTTGGCCGCCACCGTCTCACGCAGGCGAGCGGCTAGCCTGGCCCGCTGGTGCACGGGCATGGTCAACGCGGTGTAGAGGGCATCCAACGTACCTTCGACGTCAGCGGGCGAGACGCTGAGGGCGTAGCGGCCAAGCTCCTCGTGCGCGCCTGCACCTTCTGAGAGGACGAGCACGCCATCCTTGGCGTTGACGGTCGCCCCTTCCTTAGCCACCAGGTTCATACCGTCCACCAAGCTGTTCACTAATAGCACATCGTACAGCGTCATGGCCGCAATGGCCTGGACAAAGTTGTTCTCGTAGAACACCTGGATGGGCTGCCACGCGTCGTTGCCGTGGCGGTTGTTGATCTGCTCCACGAGCTCGAATACCTCATCGGTGTACTGCTGGTAGAGCTTCAGCTCCGTGCGCGATGGCACCAGGAAGGCGAGGAAGCGCACGTTGCCGGCGAGTTCCGGGTGGCGGGACAGCAGCGCGTCATACGCCATGAAGCCGCGCAGGATGTTCTTGGTGGGCTCCAGGCGGTCGACCCGCATGATAGTCTGAGCGCTCCCGTGCGCCTGGCGGAAGGCCTCTTTATACTGCTCGGCCGCCTCAGACTCAGCCACTTGCTTGAGCTCCTCGGTGTCAATGGAGACGGGATAGACGCGGGCATGCACGGTGCGGCCACGCCAGCGGACGGTAAGAGCATCGTTATCTACCCGCGCGCCCTCAAGGTCATTCTCGCACGTGTTCAGGAAGTTGAGCGCGTCCTTGTGCGTCTGAAAGCCAACGATGTCGCACTGGCAGAGGCTTTCAAGAATCGCCTTACGCATAAAGGCGGGCAGGAGCAGCCAGTAGCGGGCGTCGGGCCAGGGGATATGGATAAAGTGCTGCATAAAGACGTTGGGCGCCTGCTGCCGCACGTAGCCCGCTACCAAGTAGAGATGATAGTCATGGATCAGCACCAGCGGACGGGAACGAGCCTTGTTCACCTCTCGCAGAATGGCGTCGGCAAACTGCTTGTTGACTCCCTGGTACCCGTTCTCCCACGCATCATAGGTTGCTGCGTTAATGGTGGGGGCGTAGGTGAGGTCCCAGATGTAGTGCTGAATGCACCAGAGCAGGGGATTGGCAAAGACGTTGTAGTACTTGTCGTAGGACTCCTTGGAGGGGAGCACAAAGCGGAGCTGCAACTGATGCTCCGGCAACCCCGATGGTATGAGCCCATCCGGCGCACTCTCTGCGACAAACCTATCGCCCTCTCCCATAGAGCAGGCAATCCACGCCAGCGGGGCCGACCTAGCGAGGCCGCTGAGGATAGAAACCACGCCGCCACTGCCGCGGCTGGGGGTTGGCGTTTCCCCGTTCTGCATGATGAACTCTACAGGACCTCGGTTGCTTGCCAGCATCACCGGACGGCCTCCAGTAACCCGGCGGACCAGGTCAAGGAGCACGCTATCCTTACTTGCGCCCTTAGGAGCGGCAGAGCGCGGCGTGCGCGGCCGTCTCCCACGCGTGAAGAGGCTGGTTAAGGTTTTTCGTACCATAAGCAATCGAGCCTGTCGCCTAGCGGCGTAGGGAAAGTAGGCCGGGGACTTTCTGGTTTGACGGTGCCGTCTCCTTCTATTGCTTACGAGGTTAGCTGTCGGGTTCGGCTCAAAGGAGCTCGCCTACTCCGCGTGAGCAGAGATTCACCCCTACCTTAGCCACTACTCGGCGGCTTTGGTGTATTGGTTCCCCCGTCTCCTCCTGAGAGGAGTTCGGCTATTAGTATTGTTGAGCGGGCCTATTATAGCACGCGCATACTACGCAGGGGCACTTCGTCATGCACTCATCCTACGAGCGCGGCGTCACATCCAGCTCTGCGAGGATTTTGGGGCCGCCTGAGAGCGTACGAGACACCGGACAACGGTGGGTTATCTCCAGCAAACGGGCCGTCTGCTCGTCATCAAGATCACCATCAATGAGGACGTAGGTGCGGATAAGGTCGAGCATGACATCGTCCTTCTCTTCACATTCCTCACAGTCCCTGGCGTGCACCTTTTCATGGCTCAGCTCCACTGAAACCGCGCGCACTGACCAGCCCTTGCGGTCGATGTACAAACGCAGGGTCATGGCGATACAGCTGCCCAGCGCAGCCAGCAGCATTTCGTAGGGATTTGGGCCAAGCCCATCACCGAATGGCGTTGGCTCATCCGTTACCCACGCATGGTCTTCCGTGCTGACCAGGTGTTGCAGTTTATCCATGCTTCTAACAGTTACCGTTGCCATATGTGCCACCTCTCCTTGCCTTATAACGCAATGCTGCATAATGGTAACAGACACAGCCGAGCCGTCTACAGGCCGTCCTAAGCGTATCGACCGTTCTCGCCCTTCACCCCTGCTGGGGTAGGGCGTAAAATAACCTTCGCGCCTCCCCTCCCTCGGCTAGGAGGGTTACTATCGTATGGGAAGGGTTATCGACCTATGGAGAATACCGTTACCCCGCTTACAATCCTGAAGTCCCGATTCGGCTACGACAGCTTTCGGGCTTTGCAGGAGGAGATCATTGGCAACGTACTGGCCCGCCGGGACAGCCTGGCGCTGATGCCCACCGGCGGCGGCAAGTCCCTCTGCTACCAGTTGCCCTCCCTGATCTTTGACGGAATCACCCTGGTAATCTCGCCACTGATTGCTCTGATGAAGGACCAGGTGGACGCGCTGAACGCCAACGGCATCGCCGCCCGCTTCATCAACAGCTCCCTACCCTCGTCGGAGATAGCGAATGTGCAGACACAGGTCCGGCGGGGGCAGGTCAAGCTACTCTACGTGGCCCCGGAGCGGCTGGCCCTGCCGGGGTTCCGCCAGTTCCTCCACAGCATTGAGGTGAGCCTCATTGCCATTGACGAAGCCCACTGTATTTCCGAGTGGGGCCACGAGTTTCGCCCCGACTACCGCAACCTGCAGCAGCTGCGTGAGGACTTTCCAGAGGTGCCGGTGATTGCCCTGACGGCCACCGCCACGGAACGAGTGCGGGAAGACATCATCAGCCAGCTTTCCCTGGAGCGGGGCCAGGTCTTTCAGTCTAGTTTCAACCGGGCCAACCTCAGCTATGCAGTATGGCCCAAGGAGAACTCCCGGAGGCAGCTGTTGTCGCTGCTCCAAGCGCGGCGGAGCCAGTCCACCATTATCTATTGCTCCTCCCGGCAGGAGACGGAGGATCTCGCCGAGGACCTGAACACTGGGGGCTTGCCGGCCCGTCCCTACCACGCGGGGTTGGACAACGAAACGCGCCGCCAGACCCAGGAAGACTTCATCCGCGACCGGGTGCCCATCATTGTCGCTACCATCGCTTTTGGCATGGGCATAGACAAGCCAGACATTCGCCTAGTGGTGCATTACAGCATGCCCAAGTCCCTGGAGGGCTACTACCAGGAAACGGGCCGGGCCGGCAGGGACGGGTTGCCCAGCGAGTGCATCCTCTTCTACTCCTATGGCGACAAGGCCAAGCAGGACTATTTCATCAACCAGATGGAGAACGCGGCAGAGCAGCAGAACGCCCGGCAAAAGCTGGACAAGATGATGGAGTTTGCCCAATTGCCCACCTGCCGCCGCCGGGTCATCCTAGAGTATTTCGGGGAGCAATGGAACGAAGAAAACTGCGGCGGATGCGACGTTTGCCTGGAATCCCGCGAGGATTTTGACGCCACGGAGATCACCCGGAAAGTTCTCTCGGCGGTAATCCGCACCGGCGAGCGGTTCGGGGCAAACCACGTCATTCAGGTGTTGAGCGGGAGCCGGGAGAAGCGCGTCCTGGAGCTGGGTCACGAGCAATTGAGCGTGTACGGCATCGCCAAAGACTTCGGGCGTTCTCAGCTGAGAGAAGTCATCGGACACTTGCAGGCGCAGGGGCTGCTGGTGCGGAACGAGGGGGAGTTTCCAACCCTGGCCGTTGCGCCTAAGGGGCGGGAGTTTCTCAAACAAGGCCACAGCCTGACCCTGCCTCGACCACAACCAGCCGACGCGGGCAGTGCGGGCGCCAAACCCAGCCGCGACGGTCGTCCATCAGGGCCCATGGGATACGATGAGCGCCTGTTCGAGGAGCTGCGTTCCCTGCGCAGGCGGCTGGCCGACGCCCGGGATGTTCCTCCATTCGTAGTCTTTGGCGACGTATCCCTCCGCCACATGGCCGCGGCGTTCCCCCAAAGCATGGAAGCATTCTCCCGCACCCCCGGCGTGGGTGAGGTGAAGCTGGAACAGTACGGCAGGGAGTTCTTGGAGGTCATACGAAGGTATGCCGAGGTGAACAACCTGCCGGATAGAACAGAGAGCGCGCCGATCCGGCAACAGCCGGGTGAGCGGGCTGGAGGGCGGGAACGAGAACGGCGGGAGCGTCGCCTGGGAGACACCTACGATACGACCAGGGAACTACTGTCCCAAGGACTGTCTATCAGCCAGATAGCCCAGCAACGAGGTCTGTCGGAGACTACCATCTGCGGCCACCTGGAACGCATAGCCGATCAGGGAGTAGTCCTAGACGTGGAGCACCTTCTGCCCGCACCGGAAAAGCTCAACAAGATAGAGGAGGCCTTTGGTGTTTGCGGCAGTGCTTTCCTCAGACCCGTCTGGGAGTTCCTCGAACCGCAAGTCACCTACGACGAGCTGCGGCTGGCCCGGATATATTTGCGGCAGGAGGGCAGGTTGTCGGACTGACGACACGCTCAGCCTGCGGCTGCCGCTACGCTCATGGTGCGACAGGCTCACCATGAGGGGCGGCTATCCCTCACCCTAGCCCTCTCCCAGAGGGAGAGGGGACTTGCCCCATCGGCCACCCCCCGTTGCACTGTCCACTACCGCGCCCCGTCTTGTCATTCTGAGTGCAGCGAAGAATCCACTCCCCGCGCTCATGGTTCGACTGGCTCACCACGAGCGGGGGGGCGGCACGCGTCCACGCATGAGCCGGGGCGCGCCGGCAGGGAGCGATGTCGCACCCACCCCACCCCAGATTGCCACGTCGGCTGCCCGCCTCCTCGCAACGACAGTCGCCAGCGTTCCGTCTTTACGAGGAGAAACGAAGGAACGCCGGAGCCAGGCGCGACTACGGCCTCATGCTGGATTGCATGAGGCCGTAGTTTCCGTTTACACCGGGGCTATGCCCAAAGCGGTTACTTATCTAGCCAAACGTCTGCTACCCAGCCCACCGTTCTGTAGTCCGCGTTGTGGTAGTGGTCCTTCACATACGGCTGCATGAAGATGATCTGGTTCGTTCGGAACGTAGTAAGCCAGTAGAAGTTCTCATTCAAGTAGCGGAGCAGCTCTCTCAGGATCTCCCGCCGCTTGACAGGGTCTGTTTCTCTGCGCTGGGCCACGATTAACTCATTGGCTTTAGGTATGTCGGCATCAATGTAGTTGAAGGCGCCCGCCGGGTGCACGTAAAGATGGAAGAAGGCATCAAGGTCGGTCCTGGTGGATTCTCCCGTCAGCTTAATGTTGAAGTCTCGCGCCCGGCGTCTCTTTGTGTAGTCTGCTGCTGAAACCACATCAAACACAAAGTTAATCCCTACTTTCTTCATCTGGGCCTGGATCAACTCTGCGGTCTTCTTGTACGCCTCATTGCCGCCATCGTTGTACATGAATTTGATGGTGAACCCCTCTGGATAGCCAGCCTCAGCTAGGACCTTCTTGGCTTCTACAGGGTCGTACTTGATGAAGGACTTAATCTCCTCCTGGGTGAAGAGGTCTGTGCGCAGGTTAGACATGGATAGCGCCCACTCCCCTTTGCCTGCCGCTACCACTTTGATGATTTCATCTCTGTTGAAGGCAAGGGAGAGCGCCTCACGAACCTTGAAGTTGTCAAAGGGCGGCCGCTTGGTGTGAGTGTACAAGTTTTGCGGAGCGCCAATGTATTCGTACTCTATGGCATTGGGAACAGAGCGCCGGGCTTCCTCCCAGGCTAACGCGTCGGAGGCGGCCAAGTAAAGGTCTACCTGCTTTGCCTGGAATGCTGCTTGCCGGGTTGCGGTGTCTTGTATGACCAGCAGACGCACTTCGTCTACATACGGTTTTCCATCTTCATGGTAGGTGGGGTTCTTTTTGAAGACCCACCGGCTGCCCTGCTGACTGTCGGCAATGTCTGGGATGAGCGGACCCGATCCTATCAGGGTATCTTTGAAATGCCCTTCCGTCTCGAAGACTTCCTTGGCCATCACCACGTTATCTGACGATGCTGCGTAGGTGAGGAACGGCGCAAAGCTATCTTTGAATTTCACAACGACTGTCTTGGGGTCAGGAGTTAGAATCTCATCCAGCCCCTCGAACATCCATCTGAACTGTCCCCTCGTCAAGTCCTTGAACTCGTCCACACGGGCCATATACCGATAGCTCCACTTAACGTCGGCAGAGGTCAAGGCGCGCCCATTCACTGGCGGCACATCGTGGAACTTAAGGCCGTCCCGAAGTATGAGCGTGAAGCTCTTGGCGTCCGGGCTAACTTCCCATTTATCGGCCAGGTTAGCCGCAACCACCTGCTGCCCATAGCCAATCTCAGGGCCAGTTTGGAGACGCAGCACCGAGGAATAGCCATAACGATTAAAGCTGCCGTTGGTATTGCTGGACCCCGTGTAGCTCATATCGAAATCGTTTGGGTCAGCCGTCACTGGCACATTAAAGGTGCCACCAGACTTAGGAGCGCTCGGCGCAGGCGCACTAGGCGCAGGGGCGCTCGGCGCAGGCGCACTAGGCGCAGGCGCGCTCGGCGCAGGGGCGCTCGGCGTAGGCGCACTAGGTGCGGGAGCGCTGGGTGCGGGTGTGCTAACGGCGGGCGCGCTAGACGCGGGCTCGCTAGGTGCGGGAGTGCTTGGTGCAGGGGCGCTAGACGGCGGGCGCTGTCGTCCCAGAACCTGCTGGTTCTGCTGTGGCGCCGCATGACATCACGAGAAGGCTTAGACCTCCTACTAGCAAGCCATAAACGAAACGCTTCATCGCTGACTCTCCTTTACGGTAACCCTTGTGCTTGCCCAAGAAACCTGCCAGGGGTTCCCCGGGCGTAGAAGCACGCAGCATCGGCATATGAGTCCTGCTTACTTTCGCATCCGCTGTACAGATGCTAATTACGGCAATATCGCAAAAGCGCGCTGCCACCTCCTAAGCATTATGTTATGTCGAAAACGTGAGTGCGCGGATAGTACTTGAACCACTAAACAGTGTCAAATTAACATCCTACATTTTAGGATTGTGATTACCACACATTTGGACGGGGTGGGAACCGGATTGTGATTACTTGCACAAACAGCGGGAGGGTGGCGGTGGACGGGGTGGGAACCGCCGGGGGAGGGCGGTAACGCGGCAGAAGAGGAGTTCTGCCGTGGTCGCGCAGATGAGGAGTTCTGGCCGTTCGCTAGGGGGTCGTGTGCAGTTCCTGTATGGGTCGTCGTGGGTTGCTGACGGTCTACAGAGGCAAGAGGAGGGGCAAGCGTGAGGAAGTTGGGATGGACATGGACACCAAGGTCAGCGGACTCCACTGCAAAGTCGCGACATGGACACCAAGGTCAGGGCGACCTAGGGATGGTGCCTGAAGCTCACAAAAGGACTTCTGGGCACGGTCACCGTAGAGCGGTACGCCGTGCTGTTCGGCTAGGGAACCTCTGAACAACGTGCCCCATTCCTAACCTCTCCCCCAAATCCAGAGGGGGAAGGGAGCTGGGTCTTCCTCAGTCTGTGCAGAGCCAACGGCTAGGGGCGTTTGGCTCCATTCGTGCCAGCGCCTTTTGGGGCGAGGCTATCCTTCCTCCATCAAGGGGGAAGGGACTTGTGCAGTAGTAGTCCCGCCAGGGGAGTCTGGCCCATCGTGCCAGCGCCTTTTGGTGCGAGGCGTCCGATCATCCTCCAGTTGACGTGTAGTAGTAGTCCTGCTCAGCTCTTCGACAACGCGGCGGAGATCGTCTCGGTGAAGAGCATCAAGTTCAGGGGGTACTGCTCGGCTTCTTCAGACAACGCGGCGGAGATCGTCATGCCCAGAACAAGAACTATGGGCTTCTTCAGCGCAATCGCCAAATTGGGTTGCATGCCCAGCTCTACCATCACCCCCTCGTCGGGAGGCACGCCGTTAACGACCGCGAAGATAGCATCCGAGGTGACCACATCACGGAAGTCCCCTTGGCCAATCCGATACGCCCATCCTGCCTCCAGAAAGTCTATCTGGTTGTTCCGGGCGAAGGGCTCTTGAGAACCAAACTTGTTCCGATCGAGCAAAGCCTCCAGCGCTGCCACTAATGGCTTCTAGCTCAAGCGTCGTCCTCTGCTGGAGCGAAAAGCCGTAAGCTATTGGCAAGGCAGATAGTCGTCGTCCTCTGCTGGACGAGAAAAGCCGTAAGCATTAGTCAAACAACCCTAACGCCTGGTAGATAGTCCATGGTCAGATAGAAATGGACGTCACGGCGCAAGTTGTGGTATCCGTGGCGGAGCTAGGTTCAAGGGGAACCACGGCGCAAAGCTATGCTCGCCCGTCGGAGCCGCCAGGTTCAGGGGGAACCGTCATAGCTTTCTCGCCCGTCGGGCCGCCACTACTGGCAGATGGTTACTAACGGTGCCACTCGGCGATATTCCACAGCTCGCTATCCCAGCCGTTTATGCGGACGCCGCGCAGGGTGTTCAGGTGGGCGGAAACGCTGCCCCTATCCACCAGGGGAATGCCACTCCGCGATATTCCACAGCTCGCTGTCCAAGACACCTTCTCAGCCGTTTAATAGCGGACGCCGCGCACGTAGCTGTTCAGGTTAAGGGCGCTTCACGATGCAGCGCCTATCCACGCATCGGGCCGAATCTCGGTTTGTTCCAGCTCTGGCACGTAGAACGCATCGTACTAAGCTGCTTGCACCAGAGCGGGCGGTCCTGGAGAAGGCCCAGTTGTTTTCCGGGTTGGGATGTGTGTTGCAAAGTTGCGCAAAGATAGCTCCATCGTACTGCGGGTTGCACGATGCCGGAACCGGAGTTGGAGTAGGCCCAGTCTGTACGTTCGGCAAAGGGTTGGGACCTGTTTGCAGCGATGGCGCTGGACCCTGGCTCATCGTTTCTCCTGCTGAAAAAGAGGGTCTAGGCGTCGGAACTGGAAGCGTACCAGTCTATCCCAGCCGTCTCTATGCCTATCTGGCGGAAACGAACCAGGGGAATCTCGCGTACGTATATGTCGTTATGCTTCACCCAGCGCGTCCCGCATCGGGTCTGGCTTGGGCAAAGAACGCATCGTACTGCGGGCTGCACGAGCGGGCGGTGTTGGAGAAGGCCCAGTTGGGGTTGGGAGAGTTTGCAAAGTCTCCTGCTGGTCTATGCCGGAACCGGAGGCGTACATCCGTACGTCAGCGTGCGCAGCGATGCTGAACGCCTGGCTCATCGCCGAAAAAGAGGGAGGCGTCGTGGTGCACCAGTTCTGCTCTATGCCTATCAGACGCCACCAATCACGAATGAGGGTCTTGGGTAGCCTGCCGGACGGCATTGGTCGAGGTCTGGTAGACGATCCGCAGCGGAACGCCGTTGTACTCGCGGATGCCGTCGCCGTTGGTATCGCGGACGCCGTTGCCATCCAGCAGCCGGTTTGCGCCTGCGATGTCTTGGGACAGGCACCCATCGTTGGCGGTCGAAGCGTAATTCGGAGGGCCTGTGACGATATTGCAGGTGGGCCTTGCTGCAAAGCCGTAGAGCTGCTCCGAGATGAGGCTGCGATTAATAGCCATTGACATGGCTTGACGAATAGGCTTGAAGGACAGGAAGGGGTGAGGATTCTGTCCACCCAGATACTCAGAGCGGTTGCCCCCTAAGGATGGGGCCGGGTTGGTTTGGTTGACGATGATGCGTTCCGGCAGGCTGGTGAAGGCGACGACTACTTTGCCCCGTCCCGCCGCTTCCATCCTGGCAAGCGTCACCGGCTCTATTTGCAGGTTCGACGCGTAATCGACTTCGCCCCCTTCCAAGACGGCGCGGGCGGCTGAAGTCGCGTCGCCGCCACCCTTGAGGACTACCCGGTCGAAGTAGGGCGTCGATCCCCGGTAGAAGGGGTTGCGCTCATAAACGGCCTCCTGGTTGGCCCAGAAACCGATGATGCGATAAGGGCCGGTACCCAACGGGGTCATGTTTTGCGCGGTACAGCTCCGGGCGGCCGCGCCGATGCAGCCAGCGAACTGCGCACTGCTGATGATGGGCGTTCCAGTGCCCACGAAGGCGTTGTACGGGTAGGGCGTGGGGGCGTCGAAGGTGATCTTGACGGTGAGATTATCGATGGCCTGTACGGAGGCGATGCCGTCAAAGGAGCTCTCGCTCGTGCAGCCCGTATCTTCGTCCACACAGTAGCGCCAAGTAAAGACAACGTCGTGGGCCGTCACATCGCTGCCATCCGACCACTTTAGGCCCTCCTGCAGCTTCCATGTAATTGACCTCAGGTCCTGGGAAAACCCACCGTTCTCCAGCGTTGGGATCTGGGCGGCCAGCGCCGGCTCGATGTTGCCGTCTGGGTCGTATTTGGCCAGGGGTTCCAGGGTGACTGCCCCAGCATCCCTGTCTTTAAAGCCAGGCGACAGGTACGGGCCAGGCAGAGAAGGGGCCTGCCAGTAGTGGAGGGTGAGCACCTTCTCCCCAGTTGGGGTTCCTCCTGGAGCAGTGAAGGCATACACCTCGCCGCCCAAGGAACCCACGTACACGATGCCGTTGATGACGGTGTAGGACGGCACACCGTCGAAGTAGCCCTTCTGGAACTGCCAGATCTCTTCACCTGTTGCCGCGCGCAGGGCCCTAAGGTATCCATCGCCGGACTCTGCATACAGCACACCGTCGACCACCATAGGCGCACGCAGGCCCGGGGCCACTGACTCCCGGCTCCAGATGAGGCTGCCTGTGGCAGCATCGAGGGCGTAGAACCAGCCGGATTCGGAACTCACGTAGACCATACCTTCAGCGACAACCGGCACGGTGGCTATCATAGTGTCCGCAACGTAGGACCAGCGGGGTTCTCCCGTCGCAACGTCTAGGGCGTAAATGTGATTGTCGGGCGAGAAGTAGTACGAGCCTTCTGAGACGACGGCCGGGAAGTCCCTCGCGGGGAACCGCTCCGTACCGAAGCTCCAGAGCTGCGCCCCAGTCGCCTCGTCCAGCGCGTAGGCGGCATTGACGGCCGTCATGTACACCACTCCTCCGGTGATTGCGGGTGGGGATTCCGCTCCCATCCCGGCGGCGCCGTAGCTCCAAACCAGCTCCCCGGTGGCTGCGTCCAGGGCATGGAATTCGCCGAACGCGCCGCGCGCGTAGAGCTTTCCGTCTGCAATCGTGACGGTGAACTCAGGGCCAACGGGATAAGGCATTGCAGCGACCCACACTTGCGCTCCGGACAACGCGTCAAGGGCGTGGACCTTATAGTCCCCATCCGACCGCGCGCCGAGGTAGACCCTCCCACCGCTGACCACGGGGGAGTACTGTACCCAGCCGCCGGTGTCGTGCTTCCACAGCAGCGCTCCCGTGGCGGCATCCAGAGCGTACACGTGGTTATCGTTGGACCCGACGTACACTGCTCCACCGGTCACGGTTGGCGAGGACCGTATGACATCGCCCGTCTCAAAACGCCACCGCAGCGCACCAGTCTGGGCGTCCAGGGAGTACACATAGTGGTCGTCGGAACCTACATAGATCGCGCCGTTAGTGATAGTCGGCGCATTCACAACCCAACCTCCTGTGCCGTAGCGCCAGAGCTGCGGACCATCGGCCTGAGGTGTGCCGGCGGGAGGACCGGCGATGCCAGGCGGCAATTGTCCAGGAGCACAGACAAAGAGGCCGAAAATGAACTCAAAGGCAGCATTAGCGGCGGCAGCGTCTGCGCCCGGCCGGGTGCCGTCGGCGATGACCGCCGCGTCCGCATCCGCTATCAACCCTCGCATACAGGCTTCGGCCTCCCGCGGGCAAGCCCTCCATCTGCCCAATAAAGGCGGAGAGAATTATCCCGGCGGCTGTTTCCGGAGCGAGGCAGTCCTGAAGCCTCGCATCCAACTGTTCTGAGGCGGCTTCAGACATCAGGCGCTGGCTTAGCACCAACTCCAGTTGCTCGTCTCCCAGTACGTTGCGAATGCATGACTGTTCGTCTGCTGAGAAGGCGTCGAACAAGTCCCTCCAGGTGGAGTCTCGATTGATAACAAACATACGTATTGCGCCGCCGCTAGCCTGCTCCTGCGTTGCCGCGGGTTCTGGCGACGGCGCCGGCACGGGCACGGACACGGTCGGCGGGCCAACCGGATTGGGTATAAGCGGGGCCACGGTAGCCTGCTCCGGCGTTGCCGTGGGCGCCGACACAGGCACGGATGTTGGCGGAACTGGATTAGATACGATAGCGCCCGCGGTAGCCTGGGCTTGCGTAGCCGTGGGTGCCGGCACCAGTGGGGATGAGGCTGTTGGCGGGACCGCTGCCAACCCAGGGGTACTGGTGGCTGAGTCAGTCTGCGGTGTTGGCGTCTCTTCAGGCTCGTCGCTACAGGCCGCCAGCAAAGCTGTGACTAGTAAACATGCCAGCCAAACCCCTACTACCAGTCGCACGGGCTTCCCCATTACACTCCCTAAACGTGCAGTGAACGCCAACTGTCGCCTCCTACTTTGCCTTGCCGCAAAGCTCTTCGATGCCCCGTAGCTATTTTGTGTACAGGACCTCTTCGTTACTTCATAAACCTAAACGACAAATACAGTAGCGTCGTTTCAACTCAGCGTTCATTCCCTCTCTACCCGCACGCAACCTGAGGCTGCTGCCCTCTCCCCTACTGGCTCGCGCCTCCTCCTACGTGCGCTGTTCGCCTTACCACCGCCAGGTAGACAGTGGTATATGCGCGGGCTAGACTTGGGCGGTCCGCGACCGAAGGAGCTTGTAATGAACACACACGTTAGGCTAAGTCGACCGGTCTTCCGTACTGCTCCTGACCAGACGGCTGGGTCTGAGGCGGTTACGTTGGCTTGCCCCGCTGGCGGCGCTCACACTGGGGGTCATCTCCTGCGGAGGCCCGGATTTCGAGGCCGGTCCCCTAGGCGCGGTGGAAGTGGCCCCGGGCGAGGCAATCCAGATACGATCGATGCAGGTCCTTACAGGGCTTGGCGACCTGGGCATCCCGCAGCAACGCGGGGTGGCGATGGCTGTGGCGGACTACGGGCCTATCAAAGGGCACGATGTCTCGACAGGCCCCGACCTCGATTCTCTCTGCACTGAGGAGGGTGGCCAAGCCGCCGCCGGTACAGTGGCCGGCGATCCTCAAGTCGTCGGTGTCATCGGCACGTCCTGCTCCGTTGCCGCTACCGCGGCTTCACCAATCCTTAGTGAGGCCGGTCTAGTGATGGTCGCCTCCTCCAATACCGCTCCCTCGCTGACCTCCGACCTCCGCGGCAACGCCGGTTCTAACTACCATCCTGGCTACTACCGCACCTCCAACAACGACCTCTACCAGGCGGCGGCGGTCGCGCATTTTGCGTACACCGAGCTAGCCCTACGCAAGATGGCCGCCATCCACGACCGCGACCCGTATACCTCCGGCCTCACTGCCGCCTTCGCCGCTGCCTTTGAGGAGCTGGGCGGCTCGGTCACCAATGTCACCATCAGCCGGGGCGACACGGACATGGTTCCCGACCCTCACCCAAATTGCGGCGGGAGGTCCGGAAGGCTCTCTTCTTCCCGCTCTTCCAGGCAGAAGGCAGCCCACATTGTCCAGCAGATCGGCCAGGTCGCTGGACTTGAGGACGTCCAGCTTATCGGCGGCGCAGCCCTGCTGGTCTCCGAATTTCTCGCCGTTCCCGCGTCGGAGGGCGTCTACCTCCCAGGACCCGACTTGGGCTCTAGCGACAATACCAACGAGGCGACCGGCAAGAGCGGCGAGGCCCTCGTCTCTGACTATCGCGAGCGGTACGGCGAGGCGCCCACAACCCCTTACCTAGCCCACGCCTACGACGCCGCCACGATGCTCCTCCGCGCCATTGATGAGGTCGCGGTGGCCGACGGAGATACGCTGTACATCGACCGGGCAAAGCTGCGGGAGGCGCTGAACGGCGGCACCGGCTTCATGGGTGTTATCGGGGCCATCTCCTGTGACGAATTCGGCGACTGCGGCACCGGCACCGTTCAGATAGCGCACCACACCGATTCCAGTGTCACGGACGTTGCGGATGTCCCCGTCGTCCACCGCTTCGCGCCCTGATCGTCCTCGCCGCCGGCTATCGGAGCGTTACGGCGCTGGCTGGTTAGCTGCTGTGGCTGAGCCGCTCGTGTCCGCGATACGCCCCGACCAGGTTCCCCTTGGCCGCGCGTGTGCTGACCAACGCATTCGCAAACGCTCCTCGCTACAGGTTTCTCCTTCCGAACGACGCGCAACGGCACGCGACGCTGCCCTGGCTCTGGGGCGCAATGATTCGCGCAAGCCTCCTCTCGGGCGCGGTTGTGCATGTGGCCCACGAGGAGCCGGGCAGTCCTCCGCTGGGCGTCGCGGTCTGGGCGCCTCCGGGACACCGCAAGCACAGCGTCCTCACGCTAGTGCGGTCCGGTCTGTGGGCAGCGCCCTTCCGGCTCGGCGTTTCGGTCTACCGGCGGCGGCGTTCGCTAGGTCCCCTGCTCGCGGCGCTTGGGCCGCCTGAACCCCACTGGTACCTGAACGTCATCGGCGTCGATCCTACGCAGCAACGCTCAGGCGCGGGAACGGCGCTGCTGCAGCGGATGCTCGCACGGATCGACGGCGATGGGTTGGCCGCCTTCCTCGACACGTCCGAGCCAAACAACCTTGGCTACTACGAGCGGTTCGGCTTCCAGGTCACGATCGAGTTAAAGTTGCCGAACGGCATCCCTCTCTGGGGTCTGACGAGGCAGCCAAGAACCGGCAACGCTTAGCCGCGCGCCGGGGTGGAGCGCGTGAAGCGCGTCGTGCAACGGTGCTAGACCGTTTTTCTCCCACGCCGCAAGGTCTGGCTAAGCGCCAAAACGGACTGCGCGCAGATGGAATCTGCTAAGCTGGAAGTAGTGACCTGCCCAGCGGGATGCGCTGCTGCCGCGGCTGGTGTTGGGGGAGGTAAGGTGGGGGGAGAGTTTCTTTCGTGAACGAGAATCATCATGTTGAGGATGATGACACGGATGAAACTGACGAACAGAATCCGGCATCTGTGCTGATGCCTTAGTCGAACTAAGCCAAACGCTGATATAAAGGCAATTGACCGCCCCGAATCCAAGGCTTCTAATTGAAACCTATGGATGGCCATTTCTAAGCACTTTGAAGCACATCAAGAATATTAGCCCCACGGCATTGGCAGAAAATCAAGATCTCTGGCGCGTACTCACTATGGACTGCTTTGCTGGCACTGCTTACCGACGCACCATTAGTGAATGGACCGACCAAGAAATAGGAGTACGCGCTCTGCCTACGAACGTTCCATAATTCAGTTAAGCTTGGCGTTGAAAGTACCCGTTTCATCGGGTTTAGGTGCAGTACTCATCCGGATGGCCGCAGTGCCTTTGGATATCGTAGATACTGGTACGCAAGTGACCACGGATGTGTCGAAACTGTATGTAAACGACATACTGAGCAACGAGCCGAAATATTCGACCATGCGATTAGCTTCGCAACAGCTGCTTGACTTATTGGGATCCACGGTACATGATCCCAGAAGCCTCCCTGCGGGACTTGCAGTGCTTGATCAATGACGAACACGATTGCAACCAGTCAGTTATGGCTTTAATGGTTAGATACCAGCCGGCACGGTGATGGTCTGTTATCCATCATTACTCACGAAGAATCAGGTCCACAGAACGCGATTAGAGAGGTCTAACTCGCTTAACCCAGAGAGCCAGCAGACAAGCGTTGCGGATTGATTTGGGATCATCTGTAGCGCAGAAGAGTTCACTGGCCATTTTATGATGGACTTCGTAACGATCGCGCTGTAGACGGACTTTATATCATGGGAGCACAGTCTTGAATCGGCACTTATGCTCCATTCTCCAGCATTCATCCAACACTGGAGTTACTGAGCAGATGACGCACCCTCACTAAATCCGATGTTGAGAGCTCGCCTGACAACCATACGGCATTGATGAAGGCGGTCGGGAGACTCTTCCTATTCACGCCGGACCTTATCCGATGAAGGAGCAGTCAAAAAATGCCTTACCCGTCCACGGCGGGCCGATAGACTGAGAGCTCTGCCGACAAACAGATACAGTCGATTTGAGACTTCCCCAAAGTGATGATGCTGCATGGAGCGTGCTGAGTGAACCTCTAAGGTCTGCAATCGATTACTTCTGGATTAGTACACAAGGGCTGGACCGCTACAGCTTATCCTGAAAAGTACCAGACACGCGTAGGCTTGACAGTAGATGGCCATGCCCGCATTTGAAGACAGGTAGCTAATGGCGGCCCAATCATTTGTAGCTCATGTGGTTCGATGACGACGGATCATGAGAAGGGCATGAAGCCCGCCATGCAAAGCTGGTTAATCGAATCGACTAAAAAGAACACATCAACTTGACGATGAAATATAGCTGAGGTTCGTCGTTGCTAACGTAAGGTTTCTCAGTGCAAGACTGATTACTCAAGGACTGATGGCGCTAGAGTGTTGGCGTTGCTACGAATCGGGTTTGCGAACGGGCAAGGTTTGACTGAATTATTTTCACGTGTCATGTTGGAGAAGTAAACGCATTCGATACCGACGCCATACAGGCTATACCATATTGTCTGGACTGACCTCGGAGGTTGCGCAACGAAGCTCAAGAATCGCATTTCGCAGTTGGGTGAGGGCCCCGAAACTCCATGACCACCCTAGCACCGAAGCCGCTGTTGAAGCCGCACGCCCTAGACTGGCTCGCCGGGGTCGGCTGGCAGGTGGCCGACGGGCCGGACATTGCCCGGGCGCGCAGGCCGCGGAGCAGGGCGACACACGAGGTGAGGAACTATGACCGGCATCTGGACGAACAGGGGAGAAGGGTGGGAGTTGGGTTCGCCTCAGGCGTTCCCACAGGAAGCCACGCTGCACAGCCTCATAGAAAAGAACCCTCAGCTTCTGCCGCTAGCGGGGTCCCCCCGCCTCGCTGTCTTGGGCTCTGAAATACAGCTGGGGACCGGTTACGCCGATATTCTATGCGGTCGAGTCGTCCGGGCGACCCACTATCATCGAAGTGAAGCTCGCCAGAAACCCGGAGGCACGTAGAGCCGTTGTGGCGCAGGTTATTGCGTACGCGGCGTTCCTCCAGGGATTCGACGTCGAGGCCTTGAGCAGGGACCCCTTCGTAAATCCCTTGCGGCTGCAGGCTACGGGTCCATCCTCGATGCGGTGCAGGCCCAGGACCAGGAAGGGGCGGTGGATGCTGCTTCATTCTCGGCTTCAATGCAAGAGTTCCTAGACCAAGGCAATTTCAGATTAGTCCTCGTGTTGGACGAAGTTTCGGCCGAATTGGATAGGATCGTAGCTTACCTAGGACACCATAACCGTGCAGGCGCTAACGATTGACCTGATAACGATCAAGGTTTATGAGGTGAATGGGGCGCAGGTGCTTTACCCCAACGCGTCGCACCCGATAGTAGCGCGACGATGCCTCTCGCAACGCCTGGCAGGCCGAGACGCACGGGATCCAGCGGAATCCTGTCGGATGGCGCCGATGCGTTTCGAGTATCGACGGAAGGCGCCACCGGCGAGACCCGTACGATGTTCGACGAGTTGATTGCATGGGCGGAGCGGTTGGCCTTGCTGCCGAATGTGCGCCTGTCCACTTACTCAGGCGCTGAACGACCCACACTCCTGCCTCGAATTATGCCAGACAACGCTGGCCTAGTAACCATCTGGAACGACAATCAGCAGCTATCCCTCTCGGTTTGGCGGTCGGTGTTCGAGCGGCTCGCCCCGAACTCGATTGAACCCGTTGAGCAGGCGATCGCGCCGGTTAAGATCGGGCAGGGGAACAGCGTTCGGAACATCACGCCCCAAGTGCTTGACGCGTTGACGCTAGCCTATCGAGAAGCGACAGGAGAGTAGCGCCAATCGTCCGCCCTGTCTTTGCGAGGAGCAACGCAGGAGCAACCACCGCCTCCCTCACCCTAGCCCTCTCCCTGTGGGAGACCTCATTCGGTAGCGCCACCATTCAGCAAACGCACGCCACTAAATGTGGCCCGGGGAGTTCGGCGTCAGCCCTGCGTTATGGCACCGGCCGGTTCCCTGTCGCGCCTTGGGCATAGGTCTCAGCAAATACCGCCTCGCCCAGCTTACGCTTGAACGAGTCGTTGTCTTGATACTGCTTGAACAACTCGGCATGATCAGAGAACAGGTCCAGAATGACCCGTTGCAGCGCCTTATCGTGCTCAATTCGAGCGTTCTGCCGATCGGAGTATTGCATGGCGTTTTGATAAGCTATGTCAGCCGAGACCCGAACGGGGATCTCCTCAGAGATGACTTTCTTTATCCTGTCGGTATCTTTCCACTCAATATCGCCAAAGAGATCATTGAAAGAGCGGAGAATGTTGCTGAGCCGATCTAACTCCGGCTCAGCATTGCCGCCGCCGCCGTTAGTAGGAACAGGGTCAATCTCCCCTTCCTTATCCGCCAGAGCTATGTCCAAAGCTGACTTCACCTCGACCCGATAGCTGTCCATGTCGATGGACTCCAGAATGCCCTTTGACAAATCCTCTTCCTTTGGAGCCGGAAGCTTAGGGATAAGGAAGTTCAGGTAGATGGAGAGCTTCTCCCACTCCGCATTGCTCCACGGCAGAATGGAGGATAGGAAGCCGTAGGTTCGGACGAAAGCCTTCGCCTTGCTCTTGAAGTCCACCTGGCCGTCTTCGTCCAGCTCATCGATGTAGACCGCGACCGACTTGTCGAGGATGGGATCGAGCTCGTTGCGGTCGGAGCCGCTTAGGTAGCGCTCGGTCAACAGGTCAATGTCCGCGGTGTCGTACACATGGTGACCTTCTAGAGCGTCCTGCAAGTCGTGCAACTTGTTCGGGTCGGTCTCGGCGCTGAGGATCGTGGTGCGGTAGTAGGGCTCAAAGGCTTCTTGGATGGTATCTGTATCGTTCATGAAGTCCAGCACGCAGGTGTCGTGCTTCACAGGGTGCGACCGGTTGAGCCGCGAGAGCGTCTGCACGGCCTTTATTCCCGATAGTGGCTTGTCCACGTACATGGTGTGCAGCAGCGGCTCATCGTACCCCGTCTGAAACTTATCGGCGCAGATGAGAAAGCGGTAGGGGTCTTGCTGGAAGCGCTCTGGGATCGCGTTGCTGGAAAAGCCGTTTAGGGAAGCTTCGGTCATCTTCTCTCCGCCGTACTCGTGCTCCCCTGAGAACGCGACGATGGCCTTGTAGGGGCTATTGCTCTCCTTGAGATAGTCGCGGAAGGCGTGGAAGTACTGAATGGCCCGCTCAATGCCGCTGGTCACTACCATTGCCCGCGCTTCGCCGCCTATCCTGCGTTTGGCCAGCACGTGATCGTTGAAGTGGTCCACCATGATCTCGGCCTTCTCACGGATGGCGTGCTCGTTGGACTCTACGTAGTGGCGAAGCTTCTTACTCGCGCGTTTGATGTCGTACTCCGGATCATCCTCAACCGTCTTCTCTAGGCGGTAGTAGCTACTCACCGGCGTGTAGTGCTGCAGCACATCTAGGATGAAGCCCTCCTGAATGGCCTGCTTCATGGTATAGCTGTGGAAGGGCCGATGCTTCACCACATCGCCTTCTGGCCAGGGATCGCCGAAGGTCTCCAACGTCTTGTTCTTGGGTGTGGCGGTGAAAGCGAAGTAGCTGGCGTTGGGCAGTAGCCTCTTGCTCTCCATCAGCTGGTTGATCTTATCCTCGGTGGTCTCATCATCCTCCTCCGTGCCGGCTTCTCCCAGCGCCCTGGACACGGCTGCAGACGTCCGGCCACCCTGGCTTGAGTGGGCTTCGTCGATAATGATGGCGAACTTGCGACCTCGGTGCTCGTTGCCGATAGCGTCCAGGATGAACGGGAACTTCTGCACTGTGGTGATGATGATCCGCTTGCTCTCCTGAAGCAGTTTGCGGAGGTGGCCGGAGCTCTCGGCATGGCCCACGACGGAGCTAACCTGGGTGAACAGCCGCACCGTATCCCGCAGCTGCTTATCGAGCACCTTCCGGTCGGTTACGACGATCACTGAGTCGAAGGTGGAGGTGATTCCTTGCTCCAGCCCGGCCAGCTGGTGTGCCAGCCAAGCGATGGAGTTGCTCTTGCCGCTGCCGGCCGAGTGCTGGATGAGATAGCGGCGGCCTGGCCCGTGGGCGCGGGCATCCGCGAGCAGCTTGTGCACCACGTTGAGCTGGTGATAGCGGGGGTAGATTTGGCTGCGCCACTTCTTGCCGGAGCCGTTGTCCTTGCCCTCCACCACCTGCGCGTAGTTCTCGATGATGTCGGTAAGACCGGGCCTAGTCATCGCCTCCCGCCACAGGTAGTCGGTCTTGATCCCGTCGGGGTTGGGCGGGTTGCCCGCGCCGTCGTTGTTGCCTTTGTTGAAAGGGGAGGAACAAGGAAGCCTTCCCCTTAAGCTCGGTGCAGAACTGCACCTCCTGGTCGTCGACGGCGAAGTGCGCCAAGCAGCGGCCGAACAGGAACAGCAGCTCGCGCGGGTCCCGATCGGTCCGATATTGCCGTACCGCGTCGTCCGTCGTTTGCTTGGTCAGGCGGTTCTTTAGTTCGAGAGTCGCTACTGGCAGGCCGTTGATAAACAGCGCCAAATCCAGCGCCAGCTTTGTTGCATCGCGGCTGTAGGCAAGCTGGCGGGTGACGCTGAAGATGTTGGCCTGGAACTGCTCCTGCGCCCGGGCGTTGGCGGGCGATGGGCTTCCGTAGAAGAGATCAATGGTGGCCGGGCCGTGCTTGATGCCGCGCCGCAGCACAGAGACCACGCCGCGCTTCGTAATCTCGCCCTGCACCCGGGCTAAGAACCCGGTACGCTGGGGTCCGGGTTCAGCCAGCCCCAGCTGTTCCACCACTTTGGGTTGGGTGGCCTGCAGGAAAGCTAGCAGCTTGGGCCAGTCCAACGCGTAGTCGCGGTCGTAGTCCTTGGGGTCGCCCAGCACATAGCCTGCCCCGCCGTAGGCCGCCTGCCTCTCGGCCGCTTCCGGTGTGCCTGTAACGAGAGAGAGCGGCAGCCCGGTGAGCGACGCGACGATAATCGATTCCAGCCCGTGCTCGCTGGTGTCAGTGGTCACTTACTTCCAGCAGGGGAACCCGCGATCCAGCCTTTCTCTTTGAGTACACGGATAGCCAGGCGTATCTGCCGTTCCGAGAACTGCTTCTTCCGGTTCCCCCACGCATACGTGCCGGCGATAACCTCGTCTTCAGTCGCAGCTACACGCTTGGCGGCGACCCAATGCACCGTTGCCAGCAGTTCCAAACCGAACGACGATTCAAAGCCCTCAACGAGATCAGACACCTTGTTCAGGCGATGCCTGGTCGCAGGATGGCCCTCGAGAAATGCTTTCGCGTCCTCTATCGCACCTGGGATCAGCTCGATTTGCTTGTCCGGAGCGTCTTTGCCATCCTTGTATCCCGCTATGAGATGACCTTCGATTCGCTGCAGCGCATGCCTCATATTTTCGGCATACGGGCCATAGTGTGCCTGCTTGAACTGCAGCTTTAGCGGTTCCCCCGCCAGCTGCATAAAATACATGAGCTTATGCACTTCCAGGAGCGTGACAAACGGGTCGAGCAGACCGCCTAAGTATTGATGCATCAAGCTGACAAGCGCCGCTCTACCTGCTGTCATCGTTGGCACGTTAGTAGAACGGTTAGGCCTGCCATCAGCTGGTGCGCTGCCCGCTTCGAACACGATCACTGCCACATCATCGAGATCTTGCAGCGCCGCGGTAATGCGGGAGCGCACTTCAGTCCAATTCAGTCCTCCCAAGTCGCTTCCCAGGGGGGGAATGGCGATTGATCGGATATTCCGCTTCCTGACCTCACTGGCAAGCGCCTCAAGTCCGGATTCGATGTCATCCATACGACTTTTGCCGCGCCAGTCGCGTTTGGTAGGGAAGTTGATGATGTATTGTGGACTGGTCATTTGACCGGTCTGGAACGTGAACATTCGACCGGGCACGACCTCATTCCGTTTGCACGCCGCCGCGTAGGCTTTGAAGTTTTCAGGGAACAGCTTTTTGAACTGGAGGGCAATCCCCCGCCCCATGACACCAACGCAATTCACACTGTTGACTATGGCTTCGACATCCTCATTGAACAAGTCGCCAGTCTTATACTCCAATCATGCCGTCCTCCTCAATTGGTCAGTAATACCAATCCGGCTTGATTTCAACAGGTGGCTGATGTCCTGCCACCTGTATATTGTCCAACACTTTATCACGAATTCCAGCGGAATGAACGCCTACGCATGAGACCATGTCCCAGGGGAATGAGTCTTCAATCAAGAGCTCTGCTTGCTTCTCACCCCGTCTGTCACGCCATTCAGTGGCTTGTATTGCATCCCAATCTAACTTGTTCAGTTGGTGCAGGTCCGAGTAGTCCTCGAAGTAGTTTGATCCAGCGTTGGACGATGTGAAAGCCCAGCGACGCTTCCTAGCATCCGCCCAGGCAACCACTTGATGTAAGTCCGCCTCCAGATGGACTATTGGCACCTGCCCTCCGTGGTAGTCCAGATCTGGATTGTTTTGCATGGATATCACGTAGAGCATCACGGAGCGATAGCAGAAATAAAAGGGCACACAATCGCCCACATGCAGATCTGGATAGCTAGTGAGGGTGTTTTGAAGCCGACGTAGCTTAATGTTGCTCATTCCTATGGAGGTGCCAGTCCCACTACGTTGCACCATCTTCGCATCACACCAGATGCTGCGGTCCGCAATGATAGACGACAGCCGGTCCACATGGACGATGTGATATATCTTGGGCTGGTCCGGTACTGGCGTGGTCACACCACCGCCTCCTCTGCCGCATCGTCCGCCTCCTCAAGGTCGCCGTCCATGTCCTCCGTTGGGTCGCCCTCGTCCAACGGCTCCTGGTCGTCGGGCTGCATCCGGCAGTTGCGCCGCCGCCGCCCGCACGTCCAGCTTGCCGGTCACCACGTCGGCGATGAGCCGGGTGCGGTACTCCCGCAGCAGCTCGATCTGGCGGCGGGCGCGCCCTATGGCGTAGCATCGATGCCAGCGGTGGCCTTGTCGAGGTAATCGACGATGGCAATCTGTTCCTCCAAGGGTGGGAGGAGAATCTGGTAGTTCTTCACATCGTCAAGCGAGCCGTCTTTTGTTCAACGCCATGAAATGGCTAAGCTGGCCGTTGTTTGCCCCACCGAAGAGAGGAGTACGTAGCCAAGCCATGCGAGAAGACGTTCCTGGCAACGGTTGAACGAGCAACGTGTTGGCTTACATAGGCTTGTCGGTCGACCTTCTTCAGGAGCGAGTCCTATTGACCCGATGTAGGCTGACTAGAAACGCACAGGTCACCCGCTTGGATGCCGCGTTCGAGTAACTTCTGATGTCTCCGGTAGGTTTAAGGCTTCACCATGTCGTCCCGTAGTTGTAGTGAACGATTGGCGAGTTCGTCCCTTACTCGAATGCAACAGAGGTGCCTGTGTCAGAGCCGTATGTACGACCAACCCCTGGAACCTGTGGTGACTACTGACAGTACGGTTTCTGAATGACGACACCGTTTCCAGTAGCACCTCCCAATGCGCCGGCACGTCGCCCAGCCACTCGACGCCGGAGGGCTTGAGGGGGACGTTGGGGTCGAGGCCACGGGTGACGGCCTGGCTGATGATGGCCTGCTTCTCCTCCAGCAGCAGGGCGATGAGCTTCTGCTTGGCGCTGAGGTAACGCCGGATGCGCCTGTCCGCGTGGTCCAGGTAGCGGACGATGGCGGCTTGCTCGGCGAGGGGTGGGCAGAGGAACGATTGGATACGCACCAAGCAGTTGAGCGGCTAATTCGATCCCTTGTTGCTTGCTCAAGAACATGAGTTGTCCACCCTCAGATCAAGACTATCTTGACGCGATCAATACACGACAGAACTGGCGTTGAATCATCGTGAACGATTTCAGTACCACGATCAGGTTGATGTAAGGGTGAAGGACGTTTCGCCAAGGCGCGGTTGAGGACGCCAACTCGCCGATTGTTCTCCTACACGACAGCGAGTACACCTGCCTGGTTGGAATTGCCCGTAAGGCGGAAATCCGCTAAAGGTCTCTTCACTATGTAGTTGAAGCCTTTTCTCAAGATGTCCGGTCGATCACGGTTTCGTTGATGTTACACCTGAAGTCTGCCTCGGATCACCATCCGCTGTAAGTTATATCCCGAAGGGACCCGCCTGATCATTCCAGCACCCGATCTAAGAACGACTTATGATCGCAGCGTGCTAAATTCTTAAGATCTTCTTCACCTCCCAATGCTCTGGCACATCGCCGAGCCAGGGGACGCCGGAGGGCTTGTAGGCGGGGTAGGGTTGTAGTCGCACCATCATCCGTTACACCGGAGACTAGCCTCTAGTCTTGGTACTTCCATTCTTCCCCAGGACTGCATTGGCGTCAATGTTAACCACCAGTACGGCGTACTCTTAGCAACTTTCGTCAGTCTTGAGCGGAACTCCATCTCGTCTCTTATGTGCCCCAGATCATAGACCACGAACAGCAGTTGATCGTACCCCTTTGAGCCGACGCCATCTCGGCGTTGATTTCATCCACGACTCTTCAACACGCTGGGCCGTTCTTGATCAGTTTGACCTCTAGGCGAAGTGACAACCACTGGGCAATAAAATCCGGGAGGCCACTTCTTTTACGTCGAAATCTTCACCAATGCCAACTTCAAACGGTCATAATCTACCCTTGCGCATTCCTCTCCCAATCAGGAGCTGCTCAACCATATTTTGAAGCGTCTTCCTCCTCTTCTGGTTCCTTGAAGACAGCGTCAAAGCCTAGTTTGGAGAAAATCACGTAAGCGCTCGCCAGGTCCAACGCGTCCAGATTGTTGCCATCCCCTCTGGCAGCGAACTCCATGATGATGCCATAGATTTCCTTTTGGTGAGTAGTCAGGGAGTGGCGACAACGCCGCTTGGCAGGATTGGTCGGAGCTCGAATCGAGGAGCGAACTATCCGCTAAGGGTTGAAGTTCAATCGGCCGTACCAACTTCCTGTATGAGTGTACTTGGCGTGCAGCGAACTTCTTATGAGCCACCCAGTTATCGATGCTGACGACCAGGCTGTAATGTCTGAAGATTTGCCACTTGCCAGTAAGCGTACATTGGCAGCGACTTCCCGTAGCAATCGTTAGTTGACGACAGTTTGTCCGTTTATCCGTTCTATAGCGGTCATAATTGGACGCCCCTGTAACAATCTCCCCCAGTAGCCCCTCCGTCTCCTGCTCAAGCGCAAGGATGTCAGCCTGGATCTCCTCCAGCGGGCGCAGGGGCTGGGGCTTGTAGAAGTAGCGGGTGAAGCTGATCTCGTAGCCGACCTTGACGCTGGCCGGGTCGTACCAGGCGTCCGGGGCATAGGGCAGCGCCTCGCGGCGCAGAAAGGCGTCGATGCCGCCCTCTTCCAGCAGGGGGATTTGCTCGGTGTCCCGCAGGTCGGTGTCCGGCTCGTACTCGACCACGGCGGGCCTGCCGTCTATGGTGGCCGGGAAGAGGCCCCGCAGCGGGTCGGGCTCCACGTCCCTCCTGTGTACCTTGCGGATGACCGGCGGCGCGTCTTCCGCGCGTGCGGCCTTCTCCCTCAGCGCCTTGATCTCCTTGGCGGCGTAGGCGCGTTCCGGGTCGATGCCCGCCAGCCGCAACGGCCGCTCCACGGTGACCTTCCAGTAGCCGAAGGCCTGGTTGGGGAATATCTTGGACTGCTCCGTCTCCTGGAAGGCCAGGAAGACATCGCAGATGCGCCGGATGTCCTCCTGCGACAGCTGGCAGTTCTTGCTGCCCAGGTTCTTGCGCAGCGGCTGGAACCACTGGGTAGCGTCTATGAGCTGCACCTTGCCCCGGCGATGCTGGGGCTTGCGGTTGGTGAGCACCCAGATGTAGGTGGCGATGCCGGTGTTGTAGAACATGTTGAGGGGTAGGGCGATGATGGCCTCCAGCCAGTCCTTCTCGATGATCCAGCGGCGGATGTTGCTCTCGCCCTGGCCGGCGTCTCCGGTGAAGAGGGAGCTGCCGTTGTGGACCTCGGCGATGCGGCTGCCCAGCGGGGTGTTCTGCTTCATTTTGCTCAGCATATTGGCAAGAAACATCATCTGGCCGTCGCTGGAGCGGGTGATGAGACTAAGCTCAGGGTCGCCGTCATGCTCGATGACGAAACGCGGGTCCAACATGCTCCCCTTGCCACCCATGCGCTCCAGGTCGGTCTTCCAGCTCTTGCCGTATGGGGGATTAGAAAGCATGAAGTCGAACTGGTGAGAGGGGAAGCCGTCCTGCGAGAGGGTGGAGCCGAGGACAAAGTTTTCGGCCTCATCGCCCTGACCCTTCAGCAGGAGATCGGCCTTGGTGATGGCGTAGGTCTCGGGTAATGTCTCCTGACCATACAGGTGAATCGCCGTCTGTTTGCCGTGTTCACCAGCAAGCTCTTGCAGCCGCTCCTCTGCCGCGGTAAGCATCCCACCGGTGCCGCACGCGCCGTCATACATAAGGTAGGTGGCAGACTGCACCTGCCCTGCGATTGGCAGCAGGATGAGGTCGGCCATGAGGCGCACCACGTCGCGTGGCGTAAAGTGCTCGCCGGCCTCCTCGTTATTATCCTCGCTGAAGCGGCGGATGAGCTCCTCGAAGACCGTGCCCATGCCGTGGTTGTCTAGGCCCTCCAAACGCACGGAGCCGTCCCCGTTCAGCACGGGGCGGGGGCTGAGGTTGACCGAACTGTCCAAGAACTTCTCGATAAGACTGCCGAGGATATCAGCGTCCATCAGCGTAGGAATTTGGTTGCGGAACTTGAACTTTTCCAGGATATCCTGGACGTTGGGCGAAAAACCGTCCAGGTACACCTCGAAGTTGTGGCGCAAGCGGGTTGCTTGGACAGCGGAACGCAGGCTTCGCAGGGTGAACTCTGAGGAGTTATAGAAAGCCTGCCCGGCGGTATTGCGCAGAGCCGCGTCCTTATTTGTTATGCCTTCGTCGTCCAACTGGGCCTGCATCCTGAGGACCGCGTCCTTCGTCGGCTCCAGAACGGCATCCAGGCGGCGGATGACGGTCATGGGCAGGATGACGTCCCGGTACTTGCCCCGGACATAGTGATCCCGTAGGACATCGTCGGCGATGCCCCAAATGAAATTCGCTATCCAACTAAGGTTATTCTCGGCCATCAACCATCGCTACGAGGAGGTCCGTGTCTTAGCTTTGTGACTGCAGGGACATGAGCAACCAGCCGCCCCTACGCTTCGGAGGTTACCACCTAATCAACTGGCGTCGCAATGAAACTGGCGGGAAAGTAGCGTCCCAGGGCGTGGTGTAAGAAACCTGGAAGGCCCTGCATGGAGCAACCATCGCCTCCCTCACCCTAGCCCTCTCCCAGAGGGAGAGGGGAGCACGGCGGATGCGCCTCCTCGCAGCGACAGGTGCGCACCGCCCCCTGCTCATAGTTCGACAAGCTCACTACGAGCGGTACCACCCCACCCGCTCCGCTTATGGTGTCGTCAGGCTCACCATGAGCGGAGTGACGCAGGAGCAATCCCCTTTGTCATTCTGAGCGAAGCGAAGAATCTGGGGCGGCGCAGGGCCGAGTCCAGGGGAAGCTCAGCGGATCACCCGCGCCAACAACGCAGATGAGGGAAGGCCGGGGATGGTAGCACGCTGGCGTGCTTAGGAGAGGCTGGCTGGGGACCGAGGATTCGAACCTCGCCATACGGATCCAGAATCCGCTGTCCTACCACTAGACGAGTCCCCAGCGCGAAGGCTATTGTAGCAGTCGCAGGAAGGCAGATTCAACCGTTGGAGTTAAGCGAATACGCTATGTCCGAGATTACCTACGAATCACTGAGCTACGACCTCGTTGAGGCGCTTCCGGAGCTACGGGACGCATCCGACTGGGGCACGTACGTCCGAGAAGGCCCCCATGCCCTCTTTAGCGATGCCCTTGTCCCCTGGCTGGGCGCGCTGCTCGGGAACCCCGCAAACCACGAGCCTCTGCTGCGGCGCACCTTCGATCTCGTAGAAGTCCTGGCAACCCACGAGGACAAGTACATCGTGAATCTCATCGCCGTCTCTATGCTGGAGCCGCTGCAAAGCCGCCCGGAGGCGCTGCTGGAGGCGCGGCGCTGGATGGGGCCCGGCACGTTGGAGATCCTTGCGGACATTGAGCGCGGCTGGTAAGGGCAATCCTCCCTCCTTTGCCGGCGTTGGGCGCTCCGCCCATGGCTTCTCTTGGCTGCGCTCAGGATAAACCCTCGGCTCACCAGGAGCGGCAACCACCTGCTCGAAACTGCCTCATTACCTCACTCAGAGACCTCTTGACATCCCCGCCCTCTGGAGTATCCTATGGGTACTAAAACATTCGTTCTAGTATGGGAGGATGGGCGCCGATGCCCCGACAAATCCTGCACATAGACCTAGACGCCTTCTTTGCCTCCGTGGAGCAGGCCATGGACCCGCGGCTCAAGGGGCTGCCGGTGATTGTGGGCGCAGTGCCCGGCACCGTGCGCGGCGTGGTGGCCGCTGCATCCTACGAGGCGCGGGCGCTGGGAGTGAAAACAGCGATGCCCCTGGGACAGGCCCAGCGCATCGCCCCGCACGCCGTCTTCCTGCCGGGCCGCTACCACCACTACCGGGCCGTCTCCGACCAGTTCATGGCGATCCTGGGGGATTTCAGCCCAGACGTGGAGCCCTTCAGTATGGACGAAGCCTGGGTAGACCTGACGGGCTTTGAGCCCTTCTACGGCTCCAGCAAAGCGGCCGCTCAGGTTATGCAGAGCCGCATTCAGGAGGAGCTGGGCATCACCGCATCCGTCGGCATCGCCACATCCAGAGTGGTCGCTAAAGTGGCCTCGGAGCGGGAGAAGCCGAACGGCCTGGTGGTGGTGCCGCCGGGACAGGAGGCTGCTTTCCTGGCGCCCCTGCCCATCCGAGAGCTGCCCATGGTGGGAGAGAAGACGGAGGTCAAGCTGAAGCAGTACGGCGTAGAAACCGTCGGGCAGCTAGCCGCCATGTCTCCTAACACCCTGAAGCACATGCTGGGCGTCATGGGCCAGGTGCTGCTCCGCCTTGCCAACGGCCAGGACAGCGCATCGCTGCAGCCGGAGCCGGCGGAGGCGAAGTCGGTTAGCCGCTCCACCACGCTGACCAAGGACACCCTGGACCGCCGCCTGCTGCACTCGCTGCTCTACTATCTCTCCGAACGGGTGGCGGCGGAGCTGCGCAAGATGGGCAAGCAGACCCGCTCGCCAGTGCTGAAGCTCCGCTACAGCGACTTCGACACCATCAGCCGTCACCGCACCCTCTCGGACCCCACGGATGCGCAACAGGGGCTGTTCCAGACCGCCAAGGAGCTGCTGGAAGTGGCGCTGCAAGAGAAGGGGCAGTTGGTGCGCCTTATAGGCGTGGGCGCAGAGAACCTGGTGGAGATGGGGCCGCAGCTCCGCATGTTCGACCCAGACTATATCAAGAAGCACCGCCTGAACCGGGCTGTGGACGACCTGCGCGGCCGCTACGGCTTCCCTTCCGTGCAGCAGGGCCGCACCTTTGCCCTGAACGGCGATTTCCCCCAGGAAAGAGAGGGCTTTGTGCTCAAGACGCCGAGCTTGAGCAGGTGAGTCCACAGCCGTTGCGGGCGAAGCGAAGCAATCTGGGCTGGGCCGTACCGCGTTAGTCATCGCGAATAGGAGCACGCTATGGAACCACGAATTACCTTGATCACCCTTGGAGTGAGCGACCTAGAGCGTTCTCTGCGCTTCTACCGGGACGGCCTGGGATGGCCGCTCTCCGGCGCAAGCGTTCCGGGCGAGGTGGCTTTCTTCCACACCGGAGGCGCGACGCTGGGCCTCTACCCGCAGCAACTGCTCACTCGTGACGCCAACCTCCCGGACACGCCGCCTGCCTTCGGGGGCATCGCTCTGGCACACAACGTGCGCAGCAAGGCGGAAGTGGACGAGGCCCTAGCCCTAGCGGCGGCTATTGGCGGCAACGTGCTGAAGCGCGGCGAGGACACGCCTTGGGGCGGCTATGTGGGCTACTTTGCGGACCCCGACGGCCACGTGTGGGAAGTGACGTGGAACCCCGGCTTCCCGCTGCGGCCGGACGGCAGCCTGACGTTGCCGGAGTAAGGTTCTGTAGCCGGGAGCACAAGGTGGGAAGAATCCACCCCCCGCTGCTCATGGTTCGACTAGCTCACCACGAGCGGCCCCACTTCCCCCTCCACCCAACGCATGCCCGCGCTGCGCGACACCCGTCGCCCTGTCTTTGCGAGCAGCGACGCTAGGAGCGCCGAAGCAATCTGGGGAGGAGGGGTCAGGTCTACGGGCACGCGTGTGAAGCTGCAAGCTCACACACTCGCGGTGCCTACAAGAGCGCTCGATGCGAGAGTACAACCCTAGTCATCCAGTCGTGGATAAGCTCATGGTGAGCCTGCGGTAAGCGAACCACCACCCCGACTCCAGGTTGCCACGTCGGCTGCGGCCTCCTCGCAACGACAGACGCCCACGCCCCTTTGGATCATTCTGAGCGCCGGCAAGCGGGGCACAAGATGGCCGAGACACGCATGGTGGGAGTTTTTTGCGATGAGAGTAGATTCGACTCTACGTTTACTTAGGTCCCTTCTCTAGCGCCTACAGCCTAGCCTCGTATTTGTCTTAGGAACGCTTGTGGCAGCCTGAAGGAAGGTGTCGTGAGTTGAGTCCGGGCCTCTCCAGCGCAAGACCCAGGCGCACGCCCTCGCGCTGCTAGGCTGCATTGCCCAGAGTGCGCGCATAGAAGAAGCGGTGGTCGTTGCGCCCCCTGCCACCATGGACATCCACACCGGGCGTCCGCTGAAGCACAGCGCACACGTCGAGTAAAGTGCCAAAACTGCGAAACATTAGGTAGTGTCCCTACGGTGGTAAACTAATACCATTCGGTTCAGTCCCATCTGGGAAAAGCAAGGGGAAAATGCGTTACTCCTCGATGACCCTCGCTGTGTTTAGCTTCGTCCTCGTGCTCGCCCTCATCGGCTGCAACAGCGGCTCGGAATCCGGCAATGGGTCGGAATCCGGCGAGCATAGCAGCGGCTCAGAGTCCATCAGCGAGTCAGAATCCGGCGAGCATAGCAGCGGCTCAGAGTAGAGTCCGGCAGCGAGTCGGAGTCCGGCGAGGGCGGTGAAGAATCCGGTACCCAGTTCGCCCTCGGCGATACCTTCGACGAGGTCCGAGCCGGAGCACGGCTGGTTCTGTCGTACGACTTGGCCGCCAACGCCTTCAAGGGCAAGGTGGAGAATACCACCGGGGCCACGCTGAGCAGAGTCAGAGTCGAGGTTCACCTCTCGAACGGAATCGAGTTGGGCCCGACGACCCCGGTCGACCTGGCTCCCGGCCAGGTAGTGGAGGTCACTCTCCCGGCAAGCAGCCAGCCCTTCGCCTCATGGAGCGCGCACCCAGAAGTCGGCTGATTCCTGGCCGGCCCTTGCGCCGCATAGCAACGTCAACACAGCCTAGACGCTACCGCTTTGCAAAGACACTGGAGAGCCGGATGCGGTGAAAGTCGCACGTCCGGTTCGGAGGGTCGCCTTCGGAGAGCTCTCCCAACGAGAGGGGAAAGGCTCCTCACGGGCGGCAAGGCCTTCGTGTACAATGATCACGTACGGGCGTAACATCGCCCGAATCCCCTGAGGTGATCTTGGACCAGGCCCGCATCCGCAATTTCTGCATCATTGCCCACATAGACCACGGAAAGTCCACACTGGCCGACCGCCTCTTGGAGCACACCGGTACCCTGTCGGCCCGGCAGATGACGGAGCAGGTGTTGGACCAGATGGACCTGGAGCGGGAGCGCGGCATCACCATCAAGCTCCAGCCGGTCCAGATGAGCTACCAGGGCAAGGACGGCGAGGAGTACCAGCTCAACCTCATCGATACGCCAGGCCACGTGGACTTCTCCTACGAGGTGTCCCGCAGCTTGGCAGCGTGCGAGGGCGCCATCCTGGTTATCGACGCTACCCAGGGCATCCAGGCGCAGACCATCGCCAACGTATACCTTGCTTTGGAGCACGACCTAGCGCTGGTGCCCGTCATCAACAAGATAGACCTCCCTAACGCCGATCCGGAAGGAACCATCCAGCAGATCCAGCGGGTGCTGGGCTTCAGGCGGGAGGAGATCATCCTGGCCTCCGCCAAGGAAGGCATTGGCATTCCGGAGATCCTGGAAGCCATAGTCGCCAAGGTGCCGCGGCCCACGGGCGACCCGAAGCTGCCTCTGCGGGCCCTTATCTTCGATTCCAAGTATGACCCTTACAAGGGCGTAATCACCTATGTGCGGGTGATGGAGGGCACGGCTAAGGCCAACCAGCGGCTCTTGATGATGATGTCGGGCACAATGGTGGAAACCCTGGAAGTGGGCATCTTCCTTCCCTTCCTCTCGCCTGGAGATGAGCTTGCGCCGGGCCAGGTGGGCTACATTGCCACCGGCCTGAAGAACGTGCGGGAGGCCCAGGTGGGCGACACCATCACGGAGACCGACCGCCCCGCTAAGGAGGCGCTGCCGGGCTATCACATCCTCAAGCCCATGGTCTTTGCCGGCCTCTATCCTTCAGAGAACGGTGACTTTCCCCTGTTACGAGACGCCCTGGACAAGCTAAAGCTGAACGACGCTGCACTGTCCTACGAGCCAGAGAACTCGGTGGCGCTGGGCCCCGGCTTCCGCTGCGGCTTCCTGGGCCTGCTCCACATGGAGGTGGTGCAGGAACGCTTGGAGCGGGAGTACGACCTCAACCTCATCATCACTGCTCCGGGTGTGGAGTATCAGTTGCTGCTGACCAACGGCTCAACGGTCACGGTGGACAACCCGGCGCGCATGCCGCCGCCACAGCAGGTGCAGGAGCACCGGGAGCCGTGGATGGAGATCAACATTATGACGCCCAGCCGCTTTGTGGGCACAATCATGGACCTGGTGACCAACCGGGACGGGATCTACCAGCACATGGAGTACATGGACGGCCCCGCAAGTTCGGGAACGTCCACAAGCGCGGCGGCAGAAGACCAGCGGGTGCTCATCCGCTACCTCCTGCCTCTCTCAGAGATGCTGGTGGGCTTCTACGACGACCTAAAGTCTCGTACCCAGGGCTACGCTTCCTTAGACTACGCGTTCACCGAGTACCGGAAAGCCAAGCTGGTGAAGCTGGACGTGCTGGTGAACGAGCAGCCGGTGGACGCCTTATCCATGATCTCGCGGGACAGCAAGGCGCAGTTCGAGGGCCGCAGGCTGGTGGAGCGACTGCGCTCGCTCATCCCCCGCCAGATGTTCGACGTGCCGATACAGGCAGCCATCGACGGCCGGGTTGTCGCACGGGAGACGGTGCGGGCCATGCGGAAGAATGTGCTAGCGAAATGCTACGGCGGCGACATTAGCCGCAAGCGCAAGCTGCTGGAGAAGCAGGCAGAGGGGAAGCGGCGCATGAAGCGTATGGGCGCCGTGGAGATCCCCCAGGAGGCCTTCATGGCCGTCCTCAAGCTGCGCGAGGGATAACCCCCTTACTCCTCCAACTCAGCCCACAGCTCTCGATAAGAGCGTAGCCGCTGGGCGCTGAATGCGCCCTCTTGCTCCAACAAGCCCACCTCACAGCCCGCTTCTCCGTGGTGGATGCAGTCTCGGAACGCGCACTCCCGTGCCCGTGCCGCGATTTCCGGGAAGCATTCGGCCAATGCGGCGCGCTCAATGCCACGGATGCTGTAGGCCCGCACCCCCGGTGAGTCTACTAGGAAGGCGCCGGCAAGCGGCAAGGGCAGCAACGTTGCTGCGGAGGTGGTATGACGCCCCTTGTCTCGACCCGCCATTGTGGCAGTAATGTCGCCCACGCGCTGCTCTAAGCCCGGGCAGAGCGCGTTGACTAGGGAGCTTTTGCCCACACCGGAGTGACCGGTGAGCAGGCTGGTCCTGCCCGTCAAGGCATCCTTTAGCAGAGACAGACCCTCGCCAGTGGCGGCGCTGACTCGCAGCACGGTTACGCCCAGAGCGGCGTAGCCCTGCAGGAACTCCCCTACCTGCTCGGAGACGCCAAGGTCGCTCTTATTGAGGCAGATGACGGCGGGTAGCTCGTCGCGGGCAGCCGCCACCAAGTAGCGGTCGATGAGGCCGGGGCGGAACGGCGGCGCGGCGGGAGAGCAGACGATGACGGCCTGATCGATGTTGGCCGCCATGACCTGGGCATGAAAGCGCCCGCCGCGTCGGGAACCTTCCCGTACATCCCGCAGCAGCGCAGAGCGGCGCGGCAACACCCGCTGCACCCTGGCAAGCTGCGGCTCCACAAGCGTTACCTCTACCCTATCGCCGACGGCCAGAGCGCTTTCTCTCATGGTGCGGGGCAGCAACCCCCGGAGCACTTCTCCGTTCAGCGATAGGAGGCAGTCCTGGCCGCGTACTTCCGTTACTGTAGCGACGGCTACAGGCGCTGGCTGCGGCTTCTCTACTACGGGCGCCGGGCGCGTAGCCTTTCGGATTGGCTCCGGCGCCTCTTCTTCTTCATCCCAGACTACAGGGCTCGTCTGCGCGCGGGCTGGACGGCTCTTCTTGGTCGCTTTTTCTACAGCTCGCTGTTTCTTGAGCTGCTTGCGCTCCTCAAACTGGCCGTGTGTTCCTAGATACTGGCTTATGCTGCGACGCGTGTGGTCGCTTAGGTTTTCCTGTGGCAACGATATCTCTCCTGTTTTATGGTAACAAAAAAGCCGGGGACACCCCGGCAACGCTACCGCAAAACGTCTACCACGCTACAGCAGGGCAACCCAGGACTCCCGAAGGACTCGGCGGACTACTTTTTGCATCTTCCTGGGCTCCTTTCTACAAGAGTGATTGCGTTCAGTGTACCTAGCGGATGGCGCTCAGTCAACGGAGTGGGGGGTTACGTGCTGGGGTAGTGTGCAAGCAAGCTGGCAGGCATTCGCTGATACTTCGACAAGCTCAGTATGAGCGGCAGGTTGCTTGGCCGGCATTGGCCCATTGCCAGACGTTACGGAGTGTGGGTGTGCTCTCCGGTAGGGATGAGCAGGTCGCCCTCCACCCAGCTCTCGCCGTCCTCCGCGGTCTCCTTCTTCCAGATGGGAACGATGGCTTTGATGCGGTCCACGGCGTAGCGGATGGCGTCGAAGGCCTCCGCCCGGTGGGGCGAGCACACCACCACCAGCAGGCTGGTCTCGCCTATCTCTAAGCGTCCTGTGCGATGCCACACGCCCATCTCCTGGATCTGCCAGCGCTCGGCCACCTCTCCCACTATCTGAGCCAGGACTTTCTCGGCCATGGGGACATAGGCGTCGTACTCCAGGAAGGCCACGGTACGGCCCTGCGCGTTGTTGCGCACCACGCCCTGAAAGGTAACCACCGCGCCGTTGGCCGGGCTGACCAACTCCTGCTCCAGGGAGCGCGGGTCTAGTACCTCTTGGGTGATCTGGACGCGCACGGCTAGTAGCCTCCGCTAACGGGCGGGATGAGCGCTACCTCATCGCCGTGACGCAGGACGGCCCCGCGGGTAACGTACTCGGTGTTCACGGCGGTCATCAACGAGGGCGCGTACTGCTGCAGCTTCGGGTAGAAGCCCTGGAGGCGGTTCAGCAGATCGTCTACGGTCGCGCCTTCCTCCAGGCCCACCTCAATGCTCTGCTGGCCCACCAACTCACGCGTAGAGGCAAAAAACAGCACTTTCACTCGAACCGTTCGGTCACTCATATGCATCAATTATAGGGCGACAGAGCACGGCTGTCATGAAGGTGACGATATAGTCCAGTCATAAGCGTGCATGGTGAGCTTGTCGAATCCATGAACTGCCTAGAAATAGGGCGCACTGCCCCCTTACTACGATGACAAGCGGAGGCGCATTTGCTACTGTACATCCGCGACTACTGCCAAACTCTTAACCTAATGCGCATCATTCACACGATTGCCGAGTACCAAGAGGCCCGCCGCTCCCTCCAGGGCAGCCTGGGGCTGGTGCCGACTATGGGCTACCTCCACGAAGGCCACCTCTCCCTGGTGCGCCGTGCCCGCGACGAGAACGATACCTGCGCCGCATGGATCTTCGTGAACCCGCTCCAGTTCGGCCCCTCCGAGGACTATGAGCGCTACCCTCGCGACGAAGCGCGGGATATCGAGCTGTTGGAGCAGGAGGGCGTTGACCTGCTGTTCATGCCCAGTGCGGAGGAGATCTACCCGCCCGGGTTCAGCACCTACGTGGAGGCGCAGGGCGTCTCAGAGCAGCTTGAAGGGCGCGTGCGGCCCGGCCACTTTCGGGGCGTCGCCACAGTGGTGCTGAAGTTCTTCAACATCATGGCGCCGAACCGGGCCTACTTCGGCCAGAAAGACGCCCAGCAGGTGGTGGTGCTCAAAAAGCTGGTGCGAGACTTGAACCTGCCCGTGGAGCTGGTGATCTGCCCCACGGTGCGAGAACCGGACGGCCTGGCTATGAGTAGCCGGAACGCTTACCTGACGCCGGAGGAGCGGGCGGCTGCGCCGGTGCTCTACCGGGCTTTGACGGTGGCCCAGGACGCTTGGAGTATGGGGCAGACCAGCGCGGATAAGCTGCGCTTTGCCATGATGGGTGTTATTTCCAGCCACCAACTGGCCACGCTGGACTATGTGAGCATTGCCCACCCGGAGACACTAAAAGAGCTGGACGTTACAGAGGAAGGCGCGCTGGTCTCCGGCGCCATCCAGTTCAGCAAGGCGCGGCTCGTAGACAATGTTATCCTTGAGAAACAGGACTAAATAGCAGCGCATTTATGAACATTCTGATCACGAACGACGACGGCATTCACGCCCCTGGCCTGTGGACGCTGGTGGAAGCCATGCAGCGCGTAGGCCGGGTGACGGTTGTGGCCCCGGACCGGGAACAGAGCGGTGTGGGCGCATCTATCTCCCTGGCCAAAGCCATCCACATGCACAAGCTAACATTCAGCATGGAGGGCGTGGACACCTATGCCGTGGAGGGAACGCCGGGCGATGCGGTCATCCTTGGACTGGCCCAGGTGATGAAGGACCAGCCGGTGGACCTGGTGGTCTCCGGCGTGAACCACGGCCACAACACCGGCACCGAGCTCTTCCTCTCCGGCACTGTGGGCGCGGCGCTCCACGCCCGGCTGCGGGGCATCACGGCCATCGCGGTGTCCGCGGCTTACCAGACGCCCTATCGCGGCGGAGGACTCTTCCAGGTTGGGGCAGACGTGGCCAGCGCCCTCGCTGGGATGGTGGCCGCGCAGACGGCGCCCCAGGACGCGCTGTACAACGTGAACGTCCCCTTCTGCCACGCCAGCGAACTAAAGGGCATCTACCTTGCCAAGAACTCCTACGGGAGCTACTCAGACAAGGTGCGAGAAGAGGACGACGGTCGCGGCCGAAGCATCTATCACCTTATTTTTGGCCGGGACAAAATAGACCGCCACCGCGGCACGGAATCGTGGGCGCTGGAGCACAACTACATCGCGGTCACGCTGCTGGACGAGCGTCTGGCCCAGCTTCCCAACAAGAGCCTCCCGCAGGATTTTGCCGAGCGGCTCACAGAAGCATCGCTTGGGGAGAGGGACTCCGCCTTCGTCCGCACTACGTCGCCTTAATGGTGGGCAACAATGCAAAGGAGTGGGCTATAATAAAACTCGCTTTAGTAACTCCTATGGGATACGAGCAGAGCACTTAGTTACAGTTGAACCCAGGGCCGCCTTCCGGGGGAAGGGGCTAGAACTTCAAAGGAGTAGGAGGTTGCATGAGCATCCGAGTAGGCATTAACGGGTTCGGACGCATTGGCCGCCAGGTTTTGCGAGCCGCTATGGAAAACCACAAGGACGATATCGAAGTAGTGGCCGTCAACGACCTCACCGATACGAGGACCAACGCCCACCTCTTCAAGTACGACTCCAGCTATGGGGTCTACCCGGGCAAGGTGGAGCACGACGAGAACAACATCACCATTGATGGGATGATGGTCCGCGTGTTCTCAGAGCGGGATCCCGCCAAGATTCCCTGGAGCCAAGTAGGCGCAGACATTGTGGTGGAGTCTACCGGCATCTTTACCAACGCCCAGAAGGCGGCCGCACACCTAGAGGGCGGCGCTAAAAAGATCATCATCTCCGCGCCGGCTACCAACGAAGACATCACCTTGGTGCTAGGCGTCAACGAGCGCATGTACAACCCCAAAGAGCACACCGTGGTATCCAACGCATCCTGCACCACCAACTGCATCGCCCCTGTGGTGAAAGTGCTGCACGATAGCTTTGGGATGCAGCGCGGCTTAATGTCCACCATCCACTCTTACACCAACGACCAGCGCATCCTAGACCAGGCGCATAGCGACCTGCGACGCGCGCGCTCCGCAGCGGTGAGCATCATTCCGACCACCACTGGCGCCGCTCGGGCGGTTACCCTAGTGATGCCGGAGCTGGTGGGCAAGATTCACGGCATGGCGTACCGCGTGCCCACTCCCACCGTTTCCGTTGTGGACTTTGTGGCAGAGCTGGATAAGGACGTCTCCATTGATGATGTGAACGACGCTTATCGCTCCGCCGCCGGCGACGCCTTGCGCGGCATCCTGGATGTCTGCGAGGAGGAGCTAGTGAGCATCGACTTTAAGGGCAACCCCTTCAGTTCCATTGTGGACGCCCCCAGCACCATCTCGCTAGAGAAGCGTATGGTGAAGGTGGTCTCCTGGTACGACAACGAATGGGGCTATGCCTGCCGCGTGGCCGACCTAGCCAACTATATGGGTGAGGCAGGCGTCTAAATAAACCCCCTCACGTACAACAAAATAGTGTAAAAGCAGAACGGGCCTCTAGTAGAGGCCCGTTCTGCAATGGTGAGAGGAGGGAAGTTAAGGCGTCCTAAATGCGGCAGGCTGAGTCCACGCCACAGGGATACCGTCACCCTGGACCCGTGGGCGGACTCGCCAGTAGTAAACCGTATCGGCTTCCAGCGGATAGGCAGCAGGAATGGTGTAGCTATTGGTTGGTTGGGTGATACCGCCGTGACGCAGCTCCCAGTAAAGGAAGGCGTTGTTGCCAAACTGGGGATCTTTGCTCACTTGCACCTCGTAGTAGAAGATGTTGGCATCGTTATCGGCCCACCGTAGGATTGGCAGCGGGCTCTGCACATATGCGCCCGGTGCGGGCTGCACTAGCGTGATGGAGCTGGTCCTTGGCGCCGGTGTGCGGAAGCTTGCGCTTCTAGACCAAGGGCCCCACAGTATGCTGTCTTCTGCGATGGCCGTTCCTGCGTAGGTAACCCGTACGCGCCAGCTATAGCTCATGCCCGGCAGCAGCACGTAGTTCCCTATGCCGCGCAGTGGCGGCTGGATGGTATAGCTGGACTCTATGTTCCTAATGATGTTGATGCCCGGGCCATCATTGTTATAGGGGATGACCTGGAGATGATACTGGGTTGCCCCAGGCACTTCCGCCCAGGCCAGGGTGGTACCTGGGGTTTGCAGCACCGTACCGTCAACAGGAGCCTGGGGCGCAGGGGATTTCAACGCCACGATAGCGATGGCGGAGAGGCTGCCGGAGCCCGTGTTCACCACGTACAGCCGGGTGCCGGCGCTGTCTACCGCCACGCTGGTGGGACGCTCGCCGGCCGCAAGCGTGCCCAGCACGCCATTGGTCTCCCCATCAATCACCGTTACGTTGTTGCTGTCATGGTTGGTCACATAGACCAGGTTGATCCGCTCGAACACCGCTACTCGCCTGGGGCCGGCCCCGCTGGAAACGGTTGCGCTGACTTTGTGGGTAGTGGTATCGATGACCGAGATGGTGTTCCTGCCGTAGTTAGCGGCGTAGAGCCGTTTCGTGTTGCGGTTCAGGGCAATACCCGTCGGCTCGCTGCCCACGTTTATAGTAGCCACTTCCACATTGCTGAAGCCGTTGATGACGGAGATAGTATTGCTGCCCTGGTTGGCCACGTAGAGAATGTTAGCTGATGTATCGATAGTGACAGCCGCAGGACCCACCCCAACGGGGATAGTAGCCACGACACTGCCGGTAGTCGCTTGGATCACGCTTACGGAGCCGCCGCCCTGGTTCACTACGTAGAGCCGGTTAGTGGCGGGATTGCCTACGATATCGATTGGCAGCGTGCCTACGGGAATCGTCGCAATGACTTCGTTCGTGCGGCCATTGATCACGGAGACGGTGTTGCTGCCCTGGTTGGTTACGTAGACCAGGTTGGCCACTGTGTCCACCCAGATGCCCGAGGGACTTGTTCCCACATCGATGGTGGTCAGCACCGTGTCACTGTCGCTATCTATCACGGTCACCGTGCCATCGCCCACGTTTGCTACGTAGACAGACTTGGAGGTGGGGTTCACACCTACGCCCCAGGGCCTGTCGCCTACGGGGATAGATGCGCCAACGGGCGCCAGCGCCGGCGTATCGACCGGCTGAGCAACCGTAGGCGTGGCGGTGGCGGTGGCGGTGGCCGGGGGTTACCTGGGCTGGAGGCGTGGTTGCGGTTGCGGTTGCGACTGCAGTTGCTGTAGCCGCTGCGGGTGTTGCAGTCTGGGTTGCCGTTGGAGTTGGTGTTGCAGCCTCTTGCACAATCCTGTAAGCCCGCGCCTCACCGGTCTGGTTCATCACGTAGACACTGCCGTGAGCCACTGCGGGAGAGGCATAGCTCTTGCCAATGTTTTGTGTCCAGCGGATGTCGCCGGTTTCCGTACTAAATGCATAGAGCCGCTGGTTTGAGGAGGCAACGAGCACGGTGCCTCCTACAACTGCCGGCGAGGAGTAGATAGCTCCAGTGGTATCCGTCCGCCAAACCTCTTTGCCGTCACTGGCGTTCACCGCAACTACTGATCCATCCAGGCCGGCGGCGTAGACTACGCCATCCGCAATAGCAGGGGAGGAATGCACACCTATATCAGTGGAGCCTGTAGTGACCTGATAGCGCCAGCGCCGCTGGCCGTAGACGGTGTCCAGCGCATAAACATACCCGTCGTCAGAGCCGAGGTAGATGACGCTGCCAGAGAGCGCAGGAGAGGAGCGTACAGGCCCGCCGGTCTGGTGCGTCCAGCGAATGAGGCCGGCTGGTTGGTCAATGCGGTCGATCCGGTCAATGCCGTAGATAATGCCATTAGTGGAGCCGACGAAGATCTTTTCGTCGCTAAGGACCGGAGAGGAGACAACGGAGCCGGCGTAAGGATACGTCCAGGCGTGACGGCCAGTATTCGCGTCCAATGCAATCACCAAGCCGTTCAAGGTGCCGAAGTAGACTATGCTCCCTACGACCGCGGGAGAAGAGACGATACCACTGCCGGCAAAGTAGCTCCAGCGCCGATCCCCGGTTTCCTTATCGAGGGCATAGAAGTTGCCGTTGTTGTTGCCAAAATAGACTAAGTCGCCAGAGACGGCGGGAGTGGAGCGAATGGCTGCAACGGTGGTGTAGCTCCATAGCTGCGCGCCTGTGTTCGCCTCGACGGCGTACATTTTACCGTCGAGGCTGCCGATATAGACCTTGCCGTCCGCCACACTAGGCGAGGCAAAGAGCTGGTCTCCGGTGGGGATGTCGAACGACCACGTTAGCGTGGGATTAATAATAGTTGCAGCGCTCTGATCCGAGTCATAGCCGGTGCGGTCTGGTCCGCGACGGAACATAGGCCAGTCCCCAGTCTGTGCATCCACCTGAGTAGGACCAAGCACCTGGAACGGCACAAGCAGCGCCGCCGCCACGGACACTGCCGCAACCCAGCCTATCAGCTTTCTCATTCGCATCCAGCACCTCCGGGAGCCGCGCGTCCGCTGTAGCCCCCTCGCAACCCAACAACTCGAAGCAAGTGTAAACTACTCATCGTTGTCTGTAAATAAATAAGGTGTTCAGATCACTCTATATACCATATTTAGTATATGGCAATCCTTTTTATCCTGCGCAAGCATAGTCTCCTCAGTATCGCAAGGCAACAAAAAAAGCCCTCTCGGGCCTTTTCCCTTAAGGCTGCACAGGGGCTCATGAATCGCCGGAATTAATGGCTGCAAGCTGGGACAGCGGTTGGCCGGTCCCGCCTCTGCGTTCCAGAATAAGCTCCGCCACTATGCTGACGGCTATCTCCTCGGGCGTCTCAGCACGGATATCCAGCCCAATGGGCGTCCGTATCCGGTCCAGATGCTCTTGGGGCACCCCGGAGTCTCGCAGCAGCTTGAGCACCGCACTGGCACGGCGGCGGCTGCCAATCATCCCTACGTACGCCGCTGCGGAACCGACCACTTCTCGCAGCGAGGCCTCGTCCTGCTTGTGACCTCGGGTCACGACCACGATGTAGGTGTCTTCTGCTATCGGGAAACGGCGCAGCGTCTCGACAAAATCGTCGCAGATGACTTCGTCCACATACGGCAACCGCTCCACATTGGCGAAGTCCGCTCGGTCGTCCAGGACCACTACCCGGAAACCGGTTAGTGTTCCCAATTGCGCCACGTAGCCGCCGATATGCCCGGCTCCTACCACCAGCAGGGTTGGGGGGCGCACCACCTCAACGTAGACCTGGAACAGCGCGTCCTGCTCCGCGGCGCGTGTGTGGGACGAAGTTTTGGGGTAGAGAAAGGCCTGGGGTTCGCCGTGGATAAGGGCATCCTTGGCATCCTCCAGCACCTGGGCGTCCCAGGCCGGACCAAGACTGCCCAACGTCCTGCCGTTGCTCCAGAGGAGAAGCTTTGCGCCAAGTTGCGGCGCGTCCGCGTGGTTTGCCTTAACTACGGTAACCAGCGCGGCTGCCTCACGGCCATTCACGGCATCTATAAATGCTGCCAGGACCGCCTGTTGGGTTTCCACGCTTTCATTGGGCGCAGTCATAGTGCGGCGTTCCGGGTCCAATCAGCCAGAAGAGGAGAAGCGCCCGTGAGAGACATCTAGTGACAACAATCTAGGCATCAATACTTAGAGACGTTTATCTCCTCCATCTTGCCGGTAACCAGGTAGACGGTCTGCTCGCAGATGTTGGTGGCGCGGTCTGCAATGCGCTCCAAGTTGTGGGAGACCCAGATAAGGTACGTGGCGCGCTCTATGGTGATGGGGTCTCGCAGCATATAAAGAAGAAGCTCATGGTAGACCTGGTTATGTAGGATATCCACTATATCATCTTCCTTGGCAATGATTATAGCGGCGGCAACATTCCGCTGGGCAAAGGCCTCCAGCGCGCTGCGCAGCATAGCGCGAGCTTTCTCCGCCATACGAGGAAGGTCTACCAGCGGCTTCACCAAGGGCTGCTTCCTTGCATAGCGACGTGTGGTTTCGTATCATTCGCAAAAGCGTTCTTCGTTCACGCTATTGAAAGGAGCATCTTCGGTGCTCGCTACTCCCGGGACACCTTCTTATTGATAATCCCTGACATGTCCGCGGACGAGGCGTTCCTGACCACCGAGAAGATCCGGGCAACCTTTGATACGAATGAGCTGCAACTCAAGACCTCAGACGGCGCGGTACATACCCAGATCACCATGAGCGGTGGTGTGGCTTCATACCCCAACCTGGCGGACAACGAGCGGGAACTGATCCGCAATGCCCACGCGGCCCTTTTCCGGGCCAAGACGGGCGGGCGCGCACCGCTTTTTCCCAACCGGGGCGCCTGGAACCCAAGACCATCCACTTTGGCCCCGGCCAGCTCCGTCGTCTGGGGGAGCTCTCCCATATGACGGGCCGCAGCGACGCCTCTCTCATGCGTGAAGCGCTGGACGATCTCCTGGCCAAGTACTACTCAGAACGCCTGCCCCCGTCCCGACGTGAGGATGCTTAAGCCCACGCCACTCTCGCTAGGGTTCTTGGGCGGCACCGGCGCAGAGGGCGCGGCGCTAGCCCTACGCTACGCGCAGGCAGGCCATCCGGTAGCTATCGGCTCGCGCAGACTGGAGCGGGCGCAGCAGACCGCGGATGCTATCAACCAGCGCTTGGGCAGCACACTCGCCTCGCCGCACGAAAATCGCGGCGCGGTGCTGGCCTCTTCAGTGGTGTTCCTGACTATCCCCTACAGCGGCTTGCAGGACACGCTGGCGCCGGTTGCCGGAGAGATGGCAGAGCGCATCGTTATCTCCACTATCGTGCCGATGATCTTTCAAGACCGGCGGCCGCTGCTGCAGTCCGTGCCCGCAGGTTCGGCGGCGCAAGAGGTGCAGCTCGCGCTCCCCAACGCGAAGGTGGTGGCTGCGCTCCACCACGTGAGCGCGCGCCATCTGGAGGACGTAGAGCATCCCTTAGAGGAAGATGTGCTGCTGTGCGGAGATAGCGCTGAAGCCAAAACTACCGCGCTGGAGCTACTGGCGGAACTAGAGGGTGCGCGCGCTTTTGACGTAGGCGGGCTGGAGTACGCCCACAGTCTGGAGGCGCTGACACCGGCGCTCCTTAGCCTGAACCGCCGCTACCGGGTCCAGAGCGGCCTCCGCCTCAGCGGGATTACGGAATCATGACGCAACGGGGCATAGGCGACATCCGTATCATGCCCGTTACGGGCATGCCAGAGATTGAAGAAGGCGCAGACCTCGCAAAGCTCATCCTCCAGGCCGCGCACAGCGGCAATCTTGCCCTGCTTGACGGAGACATCGTTGTGGTGACCCAGAAGGCGGTGTCTAAAGCGGAGGGCAGGATGCGCGACCTGCGGACCGTCACACCATCCCCCTTCGCGGAGTTCCTGGCGTCACAGCACGACAAGGACCCCAGAGTGGTTGAGGTAGTGCTGCAGGAATCGAAGCGCATTGTGAAGATGGATCGGGGACTCATCATTGCGGAGACGCACCACGGCCTGGTGTGCGCCAATGCAGGGGTCGACCACTCCAACCTGCCCGACGACAACATGGTCTGCCTGCTGCCCGTAGACCCGGATGCGTCCGCCCAACGGTTGCGGCTGGCCTTCGACGAATACACCGCCCTCCAAGTGGCCGTCCTTATCACCGACTCCTTTGGCCGGCCCTGGCGTGACGGCATCACGGAGGTAGCCATCGGCCTGGCGGGCATGGCCCCGGTGGTGGACTATCGAGGCGGCGCGGACGCTTACGACCGGCCGCTGCGCGCTACCGTGGTGGCTTATGCTGATGAAGTTGCGGCGGCGGCGGGCTTGGTGATGGAGAAGCGGTCGGGGGTGCCGGCGGCCGTTGTGCGGGGTTTCCGCTACGAGCCTGGTGAGGGTGGGGCGCGTGCGCTCGTTATGCCGCCGGAGCGTGACCTCTTCCGTTAGCAGCTTAACTGCGAGGCATCCCAGGACGTATACTAGGAGCAGTGGTTCGCTCGTCCTGTCGCCAGAGGCAACCTGCCCTCGGGGTGAGCCTGTAGAAGCCCACCTGCGCATAGTTCGACAGGCTCACTATGAGCGTTATAACTTAATGAGCGTATATAACTTACGTTTGATACCGGAGACTTATGCCGTACCCCATTCTTATAGCCACCACCAACCCAGCCAAAGAAGCCAAACTCACCGACCTGTTGGACGAGTACTTCTTTCAGGCCGTCCCGCTGCGGGAGTACCCAAGCATCTCCATGCCCGATGAGACCAGCGAGGGCTTCACCAACAACGCCATAGCGAAGGCAACGCAAGCCTCGGGGCAATTCGACGGACTAGCAATTGCGAGCGACGGCGGCGTCCGCATCCCCGCGCTTCCGCCGGAGGAGTGGGTGGCGCTGCACACCGGCCGGGCCGCCGGGCCCAACGCTACCGACGCCGAGCGCGCCCAGCACCTGCTCTCACTGATGAAGGGGAAGCAGGGCGACGAGCGCAACGTCCGCTGGGTGGAAGGCGTAGCCATTGCAAGCCAAGGCGACCTTCTGGCCGCTTGGGAGTCCGACGCCACTGAGGGCATACTCCTTGAGGAATACGACCCCTCCAATGCTATTCAGGGCTTCTGGGTCTATAGCCTCTGGCAGTTCCCCGTGTCGCGCAAACGCTACGTAGACCTTGCACCTGAAGATCTGGCCAACGAGGACCTGACCTGGGCGCTGCTGAAGGCACAGATCCATCTCTGGCTAGCCCAGCAGGACCTAGGCTAGCCGCTAGGTGATCCTCCACATCGCGTACAAAGCGCAGTGGGAAGCGGGCCGTGCCGCCGGCGCCTATCAGAGCGATAGCCTGGCAGCGGAAGGCTTCATACACGCGTGCGCGTCGCCGGAGCAGGTGGCGGGCGTAGCCAACCGGGTGTTCCGCGGCCGTCACGACTTGGCGCTGCTAGTTATCGATCCTGCGCTGCTGACCGCAGAAGTGCGTCCCGAGCAGGCGGGCAACGGGGAAACCTACCCCCACATTTACGGCCAGATCAACCCCACCGCAGTAGTGGGTGAGCTAGCCTACGAGCCGGGCCCGGATGGGACCTTTGCGCCGCCAGCGCTACCGAACCTTGCCTAGTGCACGAACCAGGGACTATAGCGAGGGCTGTAAACCACTAGGGGGTGTCTTCGGGATCCACTGCATCATTAAGTACCGATAATGCGTCAAGAAGTAAGAAGGACCTTAACGAAACAGATTCCTTTGCGTATGAAGAATTGATACTGTGGAGTACAGTATGCCTACTAATACGTCTTACGCTTTGCGCACGGTTTAGTTCATCCTCAAACTCAGTACTGTTGTAAAAATTGTTTGCAAGTTGGTAACGCAAAGTTTCTGCTACAGCCCGGGTAACAAATAAATCGTACTGAGCATCGTTCAATGCCGCCTTGTACACTTCAGTAATTTTTCCGATTCTAGCAGCTAGGTGGTTCCGAACTACGTAATCCGACATTATTCCTTCTATTAGGGGAATGAGCGTAGGGATAGATAGGGTGAACTTCCCCTGTTTATGGGCCCAAAATGCATCATCAATTATTGTGATCCTGGTATTGAATAGTGGATTACTGCGCCATTCATCTATAGCAACTTTGAGGTGGGCGCAGTTCATCCTGCGATAGTACCCAAGCACCGCAGCACTGGCATAGCGAGTTTGCCCCGTCTGATATTTGCCTACGACATTATGAATAAGCGATTGCGGCATCGATGGGCACAGCGGCCAACCTGCAGCCCTGAATGCCTCGCGTTCTTCCGCGATTCGACTGTTTAGCTGTTCAAATACCGACTCAAATTGCTTGAAACTAGGGGCTAAAAGCTCTACAACGCTAGGAATATGTACCAATTTCAGTAAGTTGTCAGCTCTTTGCGACATCTCCAAGGCTACGTCAGCCAGTGCGTTGTCAGCTCTTTGCGACATCTCCAAGGCTAAGGCAACCATAGATGCAGCATCCCTGTTGAAAACGGACGTAGCAAATTCAGTTCTTCCGATGATTTCACCAATCTGCGACAGATTCATCACACTACTCCTTATGCCAAGTCCTACGACAGCGCCACTCGGGCCTCCCCTAAGCAGACGCTGCCGTCTTTAGCTAGGGCGGCCACTAACGGAGACAAAGCCGTGCCAACATATAAAAGCATTCATAATTGGGTTAAGCAACACTACCGCTTTATGCCAAAAACCCGTTGGGTTGCAGGCGTGAAGGAAGGGTTGGGACTACTTCGGCTTGCTGCTTGGAATCGCCGTGAAACCCAGCCACCAGTTACCTGCCCTCTCGAAAAGCAAGAGGCAATAATAGCTGCCCTTATCCTTTTTCAGGTCTCGGATTAAGAACAGTACCCTACGGCAGCGCCACCTGGGCGTCCTCTAAGCGGACGAGGCCGTCTTTGGCCAGAGCGGCCACCAACTCTGTGAGCCAAGGCAGCTCCTCCTCCGAGAAGTCGGGCTTGAGCGCTGGGCCCAGCGCCGTCAGTGGCATGGCAGCGTCCGGCGGCAGCGCCCGCAACACCTCCACCACCTTGCCTCTATAGAAGCGCCGGGAGCCGGCATACTTGGGCTGCGTCCGGTAGACCGGACGCTCCTCTCGCACGCCACTAGCCTCGGCATCAGCAGCCCCCGCGCGCAACGCTTCGCGCGCCCGGCACCACTGGGAGAGCGGGCACAGAGGACATTCGGGCTTGGCCCAGCCGCAGACGGTCGCGCCCAGGTCCATGAGGCCCTGGTGCCAGCGCCAGGGATCGTGCTGCGGAAGCGCGGCTCTGGCGGCTTCAAGGATCGCCTTGTCGTCGCTGGTGTGGGGATACGGCAAGCCAGCAAAGCAGCGGCCCAGCACGCGGCGCAGATTAGTGTCGAGGAAGACCGCGGGCTGATCGTAGGCAAAGCAGGCCACTGCCCCCGCGGTATACGGCCCAATGCCCTTGAGGGTGAGCAGCTCTTCTATAGTAGTGGGAAAGCGCCCGTCCCACCGCGAGACCACCTGCTGGGCAATCTCGTGGAGGCGCACCGCGCGCAGGTTGTAGCCCAGGGGCGACCAGCGGCGGATCACCTCGCCACGAGGGGCCGCCGCCAGGTCTGCGACGGCGGGGAAGGCTGCCAGGAACTCCTGATACTTGGGCAGCACCCGGTCTACCTGGGTCTGCTGGAGCATGATCTCCGCTACCAGGATGGCGTAGGGGTCACGGGTATGCCGCCAGGGGAGGTCGCGCCCCTCCCGTGTGAACCAGGCTAAGAGAGCCTCTTGGGGCGTGCTAGCTGACGTCATGCCGAGCTGATTATGGTCATTCTGAACGCAGTGAGGCATCCGTATCTGCATAAACGATAGAGGATGCGGCTCTTCAGTCCGTCGCCCCAGGCAACCTCCTGCAGAATGCCGCTGGCTCTAGCGCTGTTGCAGCATGGTTTCGTAGTTGGTGCCCATGACCTCTGTGACCGGCTTGCCGGCGCGCACGTCCGTAGTCATCAGGGCTTCCCGCGCCGCCAGCTCCTCTGCGGTGGTGATAATCTCCTCCGCTCGATCTGCGGGCAGGAAGACCGCGCCGCTCCAGTCCACCAGCACCACGTCGCCGGGCGAGACCGGGACGTCGCCCACGGTGATGGGCTCGTTGGTGGAGGCTTCCACCACGCGGCCGCGCGCGGTGGTGGGCACGGCAGCGCGGGCGTAGAGGGGCAGGCCCACGTCGCGCGTCTCGTCGATGTCACGCGCGGAGCCGTCTACGATGACGCCAGCCACGCCCTTGGTCACCGCGGCGTTGGCGAGGATGCCGCCCCAACCGGCGCAATCGGCGCGGTCGTGGTGCTCCACCACAATGACGTCTCCTGGGTTGGCGGCCACCACAGCGGCGGTGCCCAAATGCCGCGTGGCTGTCTCGTTACCCGTGACGCGCACCAGCTTCACGGTCACAATCCGGCCGGCGACGCGGGGGCAGTTCCACATGGGCCCCATGCCCAGCACCACGCCGGGCAGTTTCAGCCGGTCTAGGGCATCGGACAACGCACAGGTGTCCAACTTTTGGAGTCGCTCTATTAGAGGATCAGTGCTCATTGCAAAATCTCCCTTCTGATTGTGCTTAATCTTCAGTCGCAAGCTGGACGCTGTCAACTGTCTAAATAGGCTTGCGCGAGAGTAAAAAAAGTGTATCCTTTGTTGTGGCGTATGAAGAAAGCGCGCCCACAGCAATTCTAGAACTGGGTGGATGTGTGGCGGACCCTTGGGAGGAGGTTTAAGGTGCAAAAAGTAGAAGACCGACCCGAGATTGTAGAAGGCCTAAAGGGCGTCTATTTTGCAACCTCGGATTCAAGCTTTATAGATGGTGATATTGGCAAGCTTCTCTACCGCGGCTACAGCATCCATGACCTAGCAGAAGGCGCCAGCATCGAAGAAGTTATCCATCTGCTGCTGTACAGCAAGCTTCCTAACAAACAGGAGCTTGGCCAGTGTAGACGCACAGCTCAAGGCCGGCCGAGCCCTCCCTGCACCCGTCATCGACGTTATCCGCGCAACCAAAGATGCGCATCCCATGGATGTGCTCCGCGGCGCCATCTCCGCACTCTCCGCCTTCGATGAGGAAACCGAGGTAAAGCCCCAGCGCCAGGATCTGCAGCCGTACCTGGACGCCGTGCTCCGCAAGGGCATCCGGTTGACGGCTCAGGCGCCCACCATTGTGGCGGCGCACTATCGCATCAAGAACGGCCTGGAGCCGCTGGCTCCGCGTGACGACCTTAGCCAGGCTGCCAACTTCATCTACATGCTCTTTGGCCGAGAGCCCTCTGAGGCAGAGACCCATATTTTTGACGTAGACTTTGTGCTCCATGCCGAGCACGGCTCCAACGCCTCCGCATTTGCAGCACGCGTGACAGCCTCTACCTGGGCCGACCTCCACTCTGCCATCGTCTCCGCTATAGGCACGCTGAAGGGGCCAGCCCACGGCGGCGCGGCGGAGTCCGTGATGGAGATGTGCATAGAGATAGGCAGTCCGGATAACGTGGACGCCTACCTAGATGATCGCTTTGCCAAAAGAGAGCGCATTATGGGCTTTGGCCACAGGGTGTACAAGGTTGAAGACCCGCGCGCCCGCCATCTGCGTGAACGTGCCCGCGACTTAGGTAACGAGAAGGGCGAGCCGCAGTGGTTCCAGATCCTCCAGCAGATTGAAAAGCGCATGGAGAAGTACCAGGACCGCGGCATTTATGTAAACGTGGACTTCTACGCAGGCGCAATCTACTACTTGCTAGGCATCCCGGAGGAGTTGTTTGTGCCCATCTTTGCCATCGGCCGCGTGCCCGGCTGGGTCCTGCAGTGTATTGAGCAGTACAAGAACAACGAGCTCCTGCGGCCGCTCACCTACTACACCGGCCCTATGGACGTGCCCTTTGTGCCGCTGGAGCAGCGCTCCTAGCCCGCACGTACTAACAGCTAGCCAACTCTCCCCCAATTAATTGGGGGAGAGTTTTTTAGTTAAGTGGGTGGAAGACCTACGCAACATAGGAACCACGGCCCCTGTTCCTTCCCCCTCGCATGGGGGAAGGGTAGGATGGGGGTACAGTGATGCGGCTAATCTTTAACGCGTTGGGGCACGACCCCCACCTTAATCCTCCCCCATGAAAGGGGGAGGCAATACCCCCGGCACGCAAAGGCAACGCCGAGGCGTGAGCGAATCGGCAGTCCCCAGCCGCAGGAAACCCTACACAAGCCTTTGCTCCGCTCCGGATGGCATGCCAATGGTTGCTCTTGGCGATGGGCGTTGCTAGCATGGACAGATAGCAGAACGCTACAAGGCGGCATAGGTACGTGGTCGACGTTTCCATCATCATTGTTAGCTACAACACGCGAGACCTGGTGCTTCAGTGCATCGCATCCGTCATCGAGTGCATGGAGCAAGTTACGGCGGGCGGACGGCTCTCCGTAGACGCACGGGCCATCTCCCGCGGCTACGAGATCATCGTGGTGGACAATGCTTCCACAGACAGCAGCGCCGCCGCCATACTCCGCCGCTTCCCAGAAGTGCGCCTCATTGCCAACGACTTCAACCGCGGCTTTGCGGCGGCCAATAACCAGGCCATTGCAGTGAGCCAGGGGCGCTTCCTCTTCTTCCTCAATCCGGACACACTGGTGCGGCAGAACGCCATCACAGAGCTGATGCGCTTCCTCAATCGCTACCCAAGGGTGGGCGTGGCAACAGGCAAGCTCATCAATCCCGACGGTTCTTTGCAGCACAGCGCGTTCCACTTTCCCTCGCTGTGGATGGAGTTGCTCGACCATTTTCCCTTTAGCCAGCGTCTGGTGAACTCCGCCCTCAACGGACGCTACTCCCGCCTCGACTACCGCCGTCCCTTCGAGATCGACCACCCGCTAGGCGCGTGCATGATGGTGCGACGGGAGGTAGTAGGACGGGTGGGCGCCTTCAGTGAGGACTTCTTCCTCTACTGTGAAGAGATCGATTGGTGCATGCGTATCAAACAGGACGGCTGGCGCATCTTCTACTTGCCACAGGCGGTGGTGGTGCACTACGGCGGGCAGAGCACTCGCCAAGAACCGGAGCGCAGTTTCCTGGAGCTGTGGCGCAGCCGTCTAATCCTCTTCCGCAAGCACTACAACCCCTTCTACCGGGTGCTGGCAAAGCTCATCATGGCCCTGGGCCTGTGGGGAGAGCATGCGCGCTGGGCACAGCGCTACCTCCGGGGCGAGATTTCTCCCAGCAGCTTCCGTGCGCGCAGGCAAGCACACAAGGATGCGCTGGGTCTTCTGCGCAATCTGGGCTAAACGAGATGTCCGCTACGCTCACCGCCATCGTCATCGCGCAAAACGAAGCGCACCACATCCAGGCGTGCCTCCAGAGCTTGTCCTGGGCAGACCAGCGATTGGTAGTCGACGGGGGCAGCGTGGACGGCACCGCCGAGCTTGCGCTGCAGGAAGGCGCACGGGTGCTGGCGCGGCCCTTCGACACCTTTGCCCGCCAACGCAACCACGCCATAGACCAATGCGCGACCGAATGGGTGCTGTTTGTGGACGCGGACGAGCGTGTAGAGCCGACCCTTGCCCAAGAGATCGTCCACACCCTGGAACAGCCGGCGCATCAGGGCTATTGGGTGCCCCGCCGCAACCTAATGCTAGGCCGCTGGGTCCGCCATGCCGGCTGGTGGCCGGACTACCAGCTGCGGCTTGTCCGCCGCGGCGGCGGACGCTACGACGAGACGCGGGACCCCCATGAGCTAATGGACATCCAGGGCAGCGCCGGCCACCTGGAAACGCCTCTGGTGCACCACAACTACTCCTCCATCAGCAGCCTCTTCTCTCGCCAGCGCGTTTACGCACAGCGTGAGGCGCGTTCCCTGCTTGCCCAAGGCGTCGCCGTGCAACAACGCAGCCTCTTCTCCCAACCGGTGCGGGAATTCTTCCGGCGCTATCTAGCCCTGCAAGGCTACCGTGATGGCCCCCTCGGACTGCTGCTCGCCATTGTCATGGCCTGGTATCGCTACCAGGTGTGTGCTGCCCAACTTGCTGGCCAGGTTGGCGTTCCACGTCAACGCGGGTAGAATAGGAAAGAGGCGGGACAGTCCCCGCCAGTCGTTGGAGGGATGATGGCGTCAGTTGGGGTTCGCTTAGGCAAGTACCAGCTAGAGCAGCAGCTCGCAGGTAATGGACTTGCCACTACGTTCTATGCAAAAGATACGGAGACCCGTAAGCGGGTCGTTATCAAAGTCCTTTGGTCTTATTTCTCCCAAGAACACCAACTCTTTGCTCGCTTTGCCGCGCAGATGGAGCGTGTGCGCAGCGCACCCTTTCCTGGCGTGCTGCAGCCGCTGGAAGAACGCGCCGAGGAACAGAGCTGGTTCTCCAGAGAGTACGCAGACGCGCCTTCTCTAGAAGACTCCTGGAAAACCCCCGGCTCAGCGGAGACAGTTGTCCAGATTATTGAGAGCGTGGCTGCAGCGCAGGAACACTTGCTGGCTCTGGGTGTGCCTCACGCCAACCTAAAGCCCAGCAACATCTTCTGGGACCCAATCCTCGGCATGGCCTCCCTGGCCGATGTCGGCCTTGCTACTCTGGGCAGAGGCATCCACCCGTTAATGCGCACGTCAACCACTTCGCCGCTGCCCTCTTTCATGGCTCCAGAGTACGCAGATGACGGGGAGCCGGACGCCCGGACCGAAGTGTTCAGCCTGGCTGTGCTGGCTTACTGGCTCCTAACAGGAGAGGTGCCATATATCGCAGAAGCCACTTCCACTATGTACGCCAAGGCCATGCGCCACGATGCGCTGCCGCCAAGCCAGATCAATCCTTCTGTGCCACCTGAGTTTGATCGCGCTATCCTGCGGGCCCTGGCGCCCTTTTCAGCAGCTAGGCCGGCCAGTCCAGCAGTCTTTGCTTATGAGCTTCGAGCGATCCTGAGCGGAAGCGCTCAACCAGCGCCCCTTGTCGCTGCCCCTGCGTCCGTATGGGCGCCGCCGGCACGCAGGGGGCTATCATCCGCGACTGAGCGGATCTTTGTCCCTCAAGAAACGCGCGTTGCCCGCCCTATCTGGGGCGAGGACTCCATCCTCGACCGCCTCCGCCGCGCGCCGCGGCCGCGCAACCCGTTGCGGGAGCGGGCAGTGCAAATAGGACTGGCAGTGTTTCTGGTGGGTGCTATTGCGGTGAACTACGGCCTTTCCAATTACACGCCCCCCATGCCTCCGCTAACCAGCAACGTAACCTCGCCGGTGGCGGCGCAATCGTGGGTACTCCCCCGCCATGATCTGCAGAACAGCGGCTACGCGCCCGTTATAAGCGGCAGTATTAAGGGAGAGCTTGCCTGGCAGTTAAAGACCAAAGAGGCCTTCTTCTCTTCGCCCACAGCAGCAGACGGCGTGGTATACACCACAACAGGAGACAAACGCTTGATGGCGCTGGACGCCGCAACGGGCAGCACAATCTGGGAATCTCCTCTTTCCGGCCCTGTGGACGCTGCCCCCGCGCTCGGTGAGGACATGGTGTACGTTGGGCTGCGGGATAGTCACATGGTGGCGTTCGACCGGAAGACCGGCGAGAGACGCTGGGAGTTTCGTACCGGCAACCCCAACTACTCAGCGCCCGTCATTCAGGACGGCGTGCTCTACATGGGGTCTGCAGATAGCCACCTCTACGCCCTGGACGCCGCAACCGGCGTGCAGCGCTGGAAGTTCGACGCCGGGGCATGGATAAGCACTTCGCCCAGCATCTCTGAAAATAACGTGGTGGTGTTAGGCCGGGATGGCTGGCTGCATACCGTAGACAAAGCAACCGGCAAAGAGGTATTCAGCTTCTTTGGTGGCAGCAACTCCAACTCCTCGCCCGCGTTGGTTGGAGAAACGGCCTACATGACCATAAGCCCAAACCGGCTCTTTGCCGTAGACCTGACTGAACGTTCCACATTCAAAGACTGGGAGCTTTACAACATCCAGGTCCGGCTGTTCATTTGGGGTATGTGGCCGGAGTTGCCACACCACAAGGGCAGGATCTGGGGCGGCGCAATACCGGGCCGCGGTCTTTCTGCGCCGGCGGTTGCAAACGGTAGGGTGTACGTAGGTACGGACAAGGGTCGCCTCCAGGCTCATGATACGGAAACTGGCAAGAAAGTCTGGGAATACGAAGGCGGCACGCCTCTTCTGGGCGCGCCTACAGTCACTAAGGATAGAGTTTATATCGGCGGCAGAGACGGCAGGGTGCACGCAATTAACTTAACTACAGGCAAAGCGCAATGGACCTTTGCAGCCAAGGATAAGGTCCACTCTAGCCCGGCGATATCCAACAACATGATCTTTTTTACTTCTTACGACGGTAGTCTCTACGCACTTAAGTAACAGCAGACAGTAGCACTCATGGAACTAGGCATCATCGGTTTTGCCAAAAGCGGCAAGACCACCCTTTTCAACGCGCTTTCTCGCGGCCACGCAGAGACCGCGGCCTTTGGCCGCACCAGCCTGGAGCCGCTGGTGGCCGTGGTCAAAGTGCCAGACGACCGCCTTGATCGGCTGGCCACCCTAGTGAAAGCCAAAAAGATCACCCACGCCGAGGTACAGTACCTGGACATTGGCAGCACCTCAGAACGCTTTGGCAAAGGGGACGGTATTGCGGGGCCGCTGCTCAACGCGCTGGGACGCTGTGACGCGCTCATCCACGTAGCCCGCACCTTCTCCGACCCCAGCCTGCCTCACCCGCACGGGCCGGTGGACCCCGACCGGGACATCGCCACTATGGACATGGAGCTGGCTTACACGGACGCTTCGCTTATAGAACGGCGCATCGAACGCCTTGTCGAGAGCATGAAGTCTGCCAGCGCGTCCGAGCGCGAGGCGCGCGCTGTAGAGGCGGAATGGCTCAAAGTGATAAAGGCTGAGCTGGAGGCCGGCACCCCCGTGCGAGAGCAGACGCTCACGGACGTGCAGCGCCTGGCCCTGGCGAATATGGCCTTGCTCACCGCTAAACCCCTGCTGGTCATCCTGAACGTGGGGGAGGAGCAGATTCCCGAGCAGGCATCCCTGGAGCAGCACTTCCGGGAGCGCTATCACGGCGCTGGGCGGGAGACCATCGCAGTGTGCGGGCAACTGGAGATGGAACTGGCCCAGATGGAGGCGGACGAGGCGGCAGAGATGCGCAGCGGCTTGGGGCTGGAACGCAGCCCCCTGGAGTTCGTTATCCAGGTCTCCTACGCCCTGCTGAACTTTATCTCATTCTTCACTGCCGGCGAGCAGGAGACCAAGGCGTGGACCATCACGCGGGGAACTGCCGCGCCCCACGCGGCCGGGAAGATCCACTCAGATATGGAGAAGGGCTTCATCCGCTCCGAGACCCTTTCCTGGGAGCAGCTTCTGGGAGCGGGAAGCTGGGCAGAGGCCAAGAAACGCGGCTTCTCCCGCACGGAAGGCAAGACCTACATCTTCCAGGACGGGGATGTGGTAAACATCCTCTTTAGCCGCTGACGCATCCCAATGTCATCCTCTAATCTGACGAGATGCTCGGACCCCGCCGGCTGCTCAGAATGACGGGGAGAGCGCGCTGCACTGGTGACGCACGTTCCCCTGTGTTACGATACAGATAGCCCATTTAGAGACGAGGCCTGCCCATGTCTATGGATATGGATTACCCCGTTGACTTAGCGGAAGTTAACGATATAGTCAACACCGCTGACGTTGTGCTAGTCCGTCTGGCCACGGTGCGGAAACGCATGCTGATGGACTTCCGGCACAACCAATACACCAAGCCCATGGTGCGGCTGGTGAACCGCTCCCGCTCCCCTGAAGAGCGCTTTCGCGAGCTGCGCCGCCTGCGCCCCGGCCTGGAAGTTCCAGACCAGATCATGACCTTCTTCTGGCCCAAGAGCGTGACTGCCCTCCGTGACACCGGAGTCTTCAACCACATCCTCGATAAGGCCGTCTCTTTCGGCTACCCAGAGATGGGAGAGGAGTTTAAGCAACTCTTCCAAGAGCTACTGGAGCTGGAGCGCGCAGAACTAGAGGCCGCGGTGGAAGGAGAGGGCTACCAGTCGCTCTGGGAAAGGTCCTCGCCCTAGCCCACTACTATGGACGACCAAGAGCTCAAATACTGGGTGGGTTTCTCCCGCCTTCCTGGTATCGGAAGAGCGAGAATCGCCCTTTTAGAGCAGACTTACGGCTCACTGGCGGACGCGTGGTCTGCCCCCGCTGATGCACTGGAAAAGGTGCTCTCGCTGGAACGCCGTTCCCGGGATGCCCTACAGCGCCGCAAAGCCACCATTGACCTAGACCGTGAACTCGATCAGCTGGGCAAGGTGGGCGTTAAGCTCATCACCTGGCACGACGACCACTATCCTCGCTTGCTGCGGGAAACCTACGACCTTCCTCCCCTCCTTTACGTACGGGGCACGTTAACCCGCGAGGACGAAACAGCCCTCGCCGTGGTGGGCACTCGCAAGGCCACTGCCTACGGTCGTGAGGCCACCCACACTATCGTTACCGGACTGGTGCACAGCGGCGTAACCATTGTGAGCGGGCTGGCCCGGGGAGTGGATGCCGCCGCTCACCGCGCGGCGCTGGAGGCCGGCGGCCGCACCCTGGCCATCATGGCCTCTGGGTTGGATACGGTCTACCCACCGGAGCACCTAAACCTGGCGCAGGAGATCATGAAGCACGGCGCGCTGATCAGTGAGCATCCTCTAGGCACACGCCCGGAGGCGTCGCACTTTCCCCGCCGCAACCGCATCATGAGCGGCCTGAGTCTAGGCGTACTCATTGTGGAAGCGGGCGAAGAGAGCGGCGCACACATCACCATTCGCTACGCCCTGGAGTATGACAGAGAAGTCTTTGCCGTGCCGGGCAGCATCTTCTCGCCGGGCAGCAAGGGGACGCATCGTTGGATCCAGGAGGGAGCCAAGCTGGTGACTCGCGCGGAGGACATCCTGGAAGAGCTGAACGTCACGACCCTGGGGCAACAGCTGGAATTGAAGGCAACGGTAGCCACCACACCGGCGGAAAGCCTGCTGCTGCAACACCTCTCCCACGAGCCCGTTCACATTGACGACGTAGGTCGCCGGTGCGGCCTGCCGATGCCGGAAGTAAGCAGCGCGCTGGCTATGCTCGAGCTTAAGGGCGCTGTACGGCAGGTGGGAGTGATGAGCTTTGTGCGGGCCTGACACATCCATGACATACGTGAGCAGAGAGTAGCAAAGCGCCCATGGGCCAAACGGCAATAGCCGTCGTCTTTGTGATAGCAGTGGCCATTGTGGGCTTCCTCCTGTTATCTCGAACCGTCGAAGTGCCACCCTTACAGGAGACGGCAGAGGTCACTACCCTGACACTCCTGAGCGGCACTGCACGGATACATCGCGGCGAACCTCCGCAGCCTATAGACGCGGAGGACGGGATGGCGCTGCAGGTGCGCGACACCATCCGCACCTCCAGCGAGAGCTACGCGGTGATCACCTTTGTGGACGGCACTACCATGACCCTGGAGCCATCCACTGGCGTGACCATTGCTTCCCTACTGGAGGGACGTGCCAGCCAGCCGCTAGCTACCGCAATCGCCTTGCAGCAGGAGAGCGGCGTAACCTGGAGCAATGTCCCTTCCCTTGTGGCATCTTCCCTCTTTCAGATTGAGACGGCCGCAGCAGTGGTTCTAGTGCGCGGCACGTCCATCAAGGTCACGGTGGAGCGGCAGAGCAATCGCGCCCAGGTGGAGGTTTACAGCGGCGTGGCGCAGGTGCGCGCTCGGGGCGAGGAGGTGCAGCTTACGCCCGGCACGCAATCCCTTATCCCCGTAGGCGCCGGGCCGGGAGAGCAGCTCAACATTGACGCGCCCTCGGAGTGGCTGCGGTTCACCATGAGCCCGGCCATCTGGGCCTACGCAACCAATCCTATCGGACTAAGCGCCGGGTTCCTGGCGCCAGGCATGGAGGTGAACCAAGCGCCGGGCGGCGACGTTGGCCTCCCATTTGGCGGGACGCGCTACTTCGAGCTGCCCGTGACTGAAGGCGGCGAGTATCCGGTGCTGATCCAAGGCGGGCTGGCCGGCGAGTATCAACTGGTGGTGCAGGGCTTGTCGGGCGAGTCGCCCGTCTTTGTGGACGGCGTGCAGGGCACAATTGAGCCGGGGCAGCAGTTCCTGGGCCATCTCACCGTAAACTACACAGACGGAAAGCTGACCGGCGGGAACCTCAATCCCTTTACGCCGCATTCAGGGGGCACAGGCCCCGGCAAGATAGTGCGAACACGGCGCGCCATCTCAGGTGTTGCGGTTACTGCAACCTCGATAGCGGCGGTGGGACAGGCCACACCCATTTCTACGCTGACTCCGACGAGGACACCTACCTTCACCGTAACGCCCGCGCCCACGGAAACGGTAACGCAAACACCTACAGTCACACCCACGGGCTCCCCCGGAGCGTCCGGCTCGCCCACGGGCACCGGCACACCCCAAGCCGCTCCCGGAGCGCCCGGCTCGCCCGCGGGCACCGGCACACCCCAAGCCGCTCCCGGAGCCTCCGGCACGCCCTCGAGCGCGCCCACGGCCGCAAGTGCTTCCTCGCCCTCACCCGCCACAACGGTTACGCCTCCCGGGACGCCAGCACCTATACCTACGGCCACCTCCACCCCCATCCTACCCGCCACCCCAACGGGGGCAGCGATTTCAGCACCGGACGTCATCGCTACGCCGGCGCGGCCGCCGTAAGTCAGCTTGATCTAGACAGTGTGAAGCGGTCAATGCTCGCCCATTGCATCCGCTCATGGTGAGCCGGTCGAACCATGAGCCATGCACACCACGACCACCGTCCGCTGCCTGTTTCCCTCACCCTAACCCTCTCCCAGAGGGAGAGGGGATGCCCGTCCCCCACCGCTCACCCCGTCCGCCCCGCGCTGCTGCTCCGCTCACATCCCCCCGCTCATGGTGAGCCGGTCGAACCATGAGCCGTCCTCCCCACGACCACCACCCGCTGCCTGTTTCCCTCACCCTAACCCTCTCCCAGAGGGAGAGGGGATGCCCGTCCCCCACCGCTCACCCCGTCCGCCCCGCGCTGCTGCTCCGCTCACATCCCCCCGCTCATGGTGAGCCGGTCGAACCATGAGCCGTGCACACCACGACCACCGTCCGCTGCCTGTTTCCCTCACCCTAACCCTCTCCCAGAGGGAGAGGGGATGCCCGTCCCCCACCGCTCACCCCGTCCGCCCCGCGCTGCTGCTCCGCTCACATCCCCCCGCTCATGGTGAGCCGGTCGAACCATGAGCCGTCCTCTCCACGACCACCACCCGCTGCCTGTTTCCCTCACCCTAACCCTCTCCCAGAGGGAGAGGGGATGCCCGTCCCCCACCGCTCACCCCGTCCGCCCCGCGCTGCTGCTCCGCTCACATCCCCCCGCTCATGGTGAGCCGGTCGAACCATGAGCCATGCACACCACGACCACCGTCCGCTGCCTGTTTCCCTCACCCTAACCCTCTCCCAGAGGGAGAGGGGATGCCCGTCCCCCACCGCTCACCCCGTCCGCCCCGCGCTGCTGCTCCGCTCACATCCCCCCGCTCATGGTGAGCCGGTCGAACCATGAGCCGTCCTCTCCACGACCACCACCCGCTGCCCGCTGCCCAGCCGTCTGTCTTTGCGAGAAGCGACGCCAGGAGCGCCGAAGCAATCTGGGGCGGCGGGGCCGGCCCGCGCGCAAACACCCTGCCAGGCAGGGTGTTCTTCTTTTGACTGCGATTAGTCTGAAGCGGTGAGCTGCTATACGCCTTCCGCCTGGAGAGCGCCTTCACCCACCAGGGAGCCCAGCTCTGCCAGCAGCGGCTTATCGAGCTGGATGGGGAAGCCGGGGAGCTCCAAGGGCACCGCGGTGCCGTTGCTAAATACGGTAAGTTTGACCACATCTTTGCCGGGATGGCGCTCCAGCACGCTCAGGATATCCTGGAACTTGTTGAGGTCTCGGTCATTGTCCTGGCTTTCGTATAGGTGGATGTTCAGGGTGCGGCCTTTGTTGTGGCCGTTGCCATTCCCATTGGCGGACCTTGCCGGAGCAGCGTGCCCGTCGCCGTTGGGAGACCGCATCCCGTTGGTGGAGCCATTGTCGTTGCTGGGGGCATTGGTTGCCGGCGGCGGCGGCGGTTCCAACGGCTGGACAATGGGGCGTTCTTCTCGAACCCCGGCAGGGAGGGCTAACTCGTCCTCCTCCGGTAAGGGCGCGTAGGTGAGGGCCTCCACGGGAGGCTCGGGGGCTGCCGGGACGGGCGGCGGCACACTTATGGGCGCGGCAACCGGCAATGCCGGCGCTACCTCGACGCCATCCTCCTCATAAGGAGGCGCGCCCTGAGCCGGCGCGTAGCGCTCCGCCTGCTCACAGGAGAGCTGGATAGCGCCGCGGCGGTCAGTTACTTTGCCTCGAACAAGCAGCACTTCTCCTTCACTCCATAGCTCCTGAGTGCGCTGGTAAACCTCGGGCCAGACGGTCACCTCTACGGAGCCCACCAGGTCTTCCAGGTTCACGGCCAGGAAACTGCGTCCGTCCTTAGTGAGCAGCGGCCGTATGGTGTTGACCATGCCCGCCAGGACCACGCTCTGCCCCACCATCTCTTCATCTATCTGGCCGCAGAGCGCGGTGGTGTCCTTTGCCGCGTAGGGCGCAACGGCGGTAAAAGGATGCTCCGATACATAGACGCCCATGAGCTCCCGCTCCCAGGCCAACTTCTCTTTCACCGGCACATCGCCTTCCGGCAGCTCCACCTCCGGCAACGGCGTCTCCGCGCTTCCACCCCACAGGTCGAACATGGTGGTCTGACCAGTCTCCTTCAGCCGCTGCTGCCGCTGTGCAGTGGCCATCAGCTGGTCGAGCACCAGGAGCAGCGCGCCGCGCCGGCCGAAGGCGTCCAAAGCGCCGGCCTTGATCAGGCACTCCAACGCGCGCTTGTTCAGCCCGCGCAGGTCCGCGCGGCGGAGGAAATCCTGAAGACTGGTATAAGGCCCGGACTCGCTTCGCACGTCTAGAGCGCCCTTGAGCGCGCCTTCACCCACATTCTTGATGGCCGAGAGGCAAAAGCGCGCGGCCAGTCTGGTGGAGCCATCGGGCCCAGGCAGTTGCTCTACGGTGAAGTCCACGCCGCTGCGGTTGATGTCCGGCGGCAGCACTGCCACGCCCAGGCGGGTGCATTCGCTGACGGCGCTGGCCAGCTTCTCCGGAAGCTCCTTAAAGCAGGTCATGAAGGCGCACATGTACTCTGCGGGGTAGTTGGCTTTGAGATAGGCGGTCTGGTAGGCGATGAGCGCATAGCTGGTGGCATGCGCCTTGTTGAAGGCGTAGCCGGCGAAGGGCTCGATGAGGTCGAAGATCTCAATGGCCTCCGACTCCTGGAACCCCTTCTTAACAGCGCCCGCCACAAAGTGCTCTCGCTCCGCCTGCATCATCTCGGTGATCTTCTTGCCCATAGCCTTGCGCACGATGTCGGCTTGGCCGAGGGTGTAACCTGCGAAGTGCTGGAGGATAAGCAACACCTGGTCTTGATAGACGATGACCCCGTAGGTGTCCTCCAGAATCTCCTCCAACGCCGGGTGCGGGAAGTGCACCTCCATGCGCCCGTGCTTGGAAGCGATGTAGGTGGGAATGTGCTGCATGGGCCCGGGACGGTAAAGGGCCACCATAGCGGCCAGCTCTGCGATGGACTGAGGCCGCAGCTCCTTGATATAGCGGCGCATGCCCGCAGACTCTAGCTGGAAGACGCCGGTGGTCTCCGCATCGGAGAGCAGGTCAAAGGTCTTGGTATCGTCCAGCGGCAGGTTCTGCAGGTCTATCTGCACGTTCTGGGTCTGCGCAATCAGGTCCCGGGCTTTGCCCAGGATGCTGAGGTTGATGAGGCCCAGGAAGTCCATCTTGAGCAGACCGGCATGGGCCACGTCCTCCATAGGCCATTGGGTCATGGAAAGACTGTGCTCGGTGCCGCGGCTGGGGTTCTGCAGCGGCACAAGGTCCATGAGCGGCTCTTTGGAGATGACCACGCCCGCGGCATGGGTAGAGGCGTGGCGGGCTGTGCCCTCCAGTTGCTTGGCCGTATCGATGAGTTGCTTGAGCGGCTCATCCGATTCATAGAGGGCGGCGAGTTCACTGCTCTCTTCCAGTGCCCTGTCCAGGCTCATGTTCAGGGCAGGCGGGATGAGGCGCGCCACGCGGTCACCATCGCCGTAGGAGAGGCCGAGGGCTCGGGTGACGTCACGGATGGAGGCTTTTGCGCCCAGGGTCCCAAAGGTAATGATTTGCGCCACGTGATCGTAGCCGTACTTCTGGGCCACGTAGGTGATCATCTCGTCACGGCGGTCGTCCTGGAAGTCCATGTCTATGTCTGGCATCTCTTTGCGCTCAAGGTTCAGGAAGCGCTCAAAGACCAAGCGGCTACCCAGAGGGTCTATCTCCGTGATGCCAAGGCAGTAGAGCACCAGGCTGGCGGCGGCGCTGCCGCGCACACCGTAGAGGATGCCCTGCTCCTGCGCGTACTGCACAATGTCCCACACCACCAGGAAGTAGTTGGGGAACTGGGTCTTTTCTATGACCTCCAGCTCATACTGCAGCCGCCGCTCCAGGGGCTCCGTGACCTCGCCGTAGCGCTTACGCAGCCCGGCCCAGCAGAGGTCCGCCAGATACTCTTCCGGCCGCTGCCCGTTGGGGGTCTGGTACTCCGGCAGGTAGAGCTTGCCAAACTCCAGGGTCACATCGCACTTCTCTGCAATGCGCATGGTGTTTTCCAGCGCTTCCGGGTGGTCCGGAAAGAGGAGGGCCATCTCCTGGGGGCTCTTGAGATAGAAGGAGTCCCCGGTGAACTTCATGCGCTTTTCGTCGTAGATGTTGGCGTTGGTCTGAATGCAGAGCAACACGTCATGCGCGTAGCTCTCCGACTGCAGCACGTAGTGGCTGTCATTGGTGGCCGCCAACGGCACGCCCAATTCCTTGCTCATACGCACCAGACCCTCGTTGACCGGAGTGAGTTCGGGGATGGGATGGTTCTGCAGCTCGAAGTAGTAATCGTCGCCAAAGACGTCCTTGTACCAGCGAGCGGCGTTATTCGCCTCTTCCTGGTTGCCGGCCAGCAGGTTCTTCGCCACCTCTGCGTTGAGGCAGCCGGAGAGGGCGATAAGCCCTTCGCTGTGCTGGGCCAGCATCTCCCGGTCCATGCGGGGCTTGTAATAGAAACCGTCCAGCTGCGCTTTAGAGGAGAGCTTAATGAGGTTGCGCCAGCCGGCCTCATTCTTGGCAAGGAGGACGATGTGCGAGGGGTCCCGGTCCGACGCGGTCTTGCTGCGATGGTCGCCGGGGGCCATGTAGCCCTCCATCCCCAGGATGGGCTTCACGCCCGCATCGCGGCAGGCGGTATAGAACTGCATGGCGCCGTAGAGGACGCCGTGGTCGGTGATACCCACGGCCTCCATGCCCAGCTCCCGTGCTCGATGCGCCAGCCCTTGCAGGCGGCCGAGGCCATCCAGCAGGGAGTACTCAGAGTGGACGTGGAGATGTGTAAAGGACACGGTTTAGCTTATTCCGATACCTCAAAGACCGTCTGAGTGAAGAGGGGAGCACACATCCCCCTCCCTCTAACTCCCTCCCACCAGGGGAGGGAGGATTTGCTACCGCAACGTTAAACGGTGGTGCGAGGATTGCCCCGCTCATTGCGAGGGAGTACCCCGCTCATGGTGAGCCGAAAGTTTATCCTGAGCAGAACGAAGGGAACCATCAGCCGCTCAACTATGACCGTCTAAGTGAAGTGGGGAGCACACATCCCCCTCCCTCTAACTCTCTCCCACCTAGGGAGAGAGAACTTGCTACCGCAACGTTAAACGGTAGTGCGGGGACGCTGCAATATCCGCTGCATGGCCGATAAACTACTCTGCTCACCCTTCGACCTGCTCAGGACGAGCGGAGTAGTACCCCGCTCATGGTGAGCTTGTCGAACCATCAGCCGCTCAACTATGACCGTCTGAGTGAAGAGGGGAGCACACATCCCCCTCCCTCTAACTCCCTCCCACCAGGGGAGGGAGGATTTGCTACCCCAACGTTAAACGGGTTGCGGGGACGCTGCAATACCCAAGGATACCACTTTTGAGGAAGTTACAGCACAAGTGTTCCTAGTAGTAGCGGCGGCCTCTTTCTCTCTCAGATAGGCCTATTGCAGAGGTGCGGAGTTACGGCTCTGGGATCTGCTCCAGCTCAAAGGCTGTGTGTAGTGCTCGCACGGCGGCGGGCACTTGAGCCTCACCCAAGATGCAGGTGATGCGGATCTCAGAGGTGGTGATCATTTCGATGTTGATGCCAGCCTCGAAGAGGGAGCGGAACATGGTGGCGGCGTAGCCGGGCGCGTTCTGCATGCCCGTGCCCACCACGCTGACTTTTGCCAGGTCTGATGCGCTTACGCAGCCCCGCGCGCCAATGCTCTGGGCCACGGGATCGGTAATCTCCATAGCTCGTTTGAGGTCCGTGCGGGTAACCGTAAAGGTGAGGTCGGTGATGCGCTCCACGCTGGAGTTCTGCACAATGGTGTCCACGCTTATGCCTTCCTGAGCCAGCGGCTCAAAGATGGCTGCGGCAATGCCCGGCCTGTCCGGCACACCCAGAATCGTGATCTTGGCGACGTTCCGGTCCGCGGTCACGCCCCGGACTTTGTTGCGGTTCTCCATCTCAGCTCCTCCGTGGATCAGGGTGCCGGGCGCGTCCACAAAGCTGGAGCACACCAGCACGGGTAGGTTGAAGGCTGTTGCCAGCTCTATGGAGCGGGGCTGCATTTTTGCGCCGTAATTTGCCAGCTCCAGCATCTCCTCAAAGCCAATCTCCGGCAGCTTGCGGGCCTCCGGCACCAGGCGAGGGTCGGCGGTGTAGATGCCTTCCACGTCCGTGTAGATCTCGCAGCGATCCGCCTTCAAGCCGATGGCGAGGGCGACGGCTGTAAGGTCTGATGCGCCGCGACCCAGGGTAGTGACATCCATATCTTCGTCAATGCCCTGGAACCCCGCGACGATAACGATATTCCCATCGTCCAACGCCTTCTCTATGCGGGCTGGCTCTAGCCCTGTGATGAGCGCCCGCGTATGGGCGGTATTGGTGCGGATGCCTGCCTGGCCCCCGCTCATGCTCATCGCCTTGTGGCCCATCTCATGGAGCGCCATGGTGACGAGGGTGCAGGAAACCAGCTCTCCCGTGGATAGCAGCACGTCCATCTCCCGCGGCGGCGGCGCGGAGGAGAGCTGCTGGGCAAGCTCGATAAGCTGGTCGGTGGTGTCACCCATAGCGGAGACCACCGCGACTACGCGGTTGCCCGCCTGCTGCGCGCGGCCGATGCGGCCGGCTACGTTGCGAATACGATCGGCATCCGCAACCGAGCTTCCGCCGTATTTTTGGACGAGGAGCGCCATAGTATGCAGTCTTTCCTAACTAGCTAGTCGATGGGGGTAACGACCGCGCCTTTTGTGCTGGGTTTTGTGGCGTAAGCCGTGCCCTTCAGCCCAAGAGCTTCCGCACGGGAGGCCAGCGCCGCACGCGCGCCGTCGGCAGAGCCGCGCGTCCAAGCCGCCACTGTGGGCCCGCCTCCGGAGAGATACGCGCAGAGTGCGCCTGCTTCCAGCGCGGCGTCAAAGAGATCGTTCATCTGGGTAAAGAGTTTGCTCCGGGCCGGCTGGTGCAGCCGGTCCTGAGTGGCTACGCGCAAATATTCAAGCCGTCCTGTGGCTATTGCGCCTGCCAGCAGCGCCGTCCGGCTGCTCTGATAGACCACGTCCTGTCTGCTGAGGGACTCCGGCAGTAGTTGCCGCGTCTCATGGGTTGGCAGCGCGAAGTCCGGCACAAAAAGGGCAACCTCTACCTCAGCAGGAGTCTCCAGTGCCATGCTCACTAGCGCATCGTCATCTAGGACGCACAGCTGCAGCCCGCCGTTAATGCATGCCACGGCGTTGTCCGGGTGTCCCTCCAACTCCGTTGCCAGCTTGGCGAGCACTTCTTTGCTCTGCGATGATCCGGAGAGCTCGTCCGCCGCCAGCAGCCCCGCCACGATTGCAGCAGCGCTGCTGCCCAGCCCGCGGCCCAGCGGGATAGTGCGGCTACACGTTGCTTCCAGTACGGGAGCCGGCTTACCCAGGTAGGCAAAGTAGTGATTGGCGGCCATCATCACTAGGTCCAGGTACTGCTCATCCTCCGGGGATGGCGTGCCGTCTCTCGGCAGCTCGTCTAAGCTAAGCGTAACTTCGTCGTAGAGGTCTAGGGCCATGCCCAGGCAATCGAAACCAGGCCCCAGATTGGCCGTGGTCGCAGGTACGTGGATCTTTACGGTTGTCTCAAACAAATGGTCCTCTGCGGTGCGGTGAAAGTGTTTCCCAAGCCCCATTATAGGGGCGGCCAATCGCTTGCTCAATACAATACACTAGCAATTGCAGTAAACTAGCACTATGCCGTTTTGTCCGATATGCCGAGGAGAATTCATTGCCGAGCCCCCGCTCTGCAGTGTTTGCGGCGCGACCCTGGTAGACAAGCTAGAACCGCTGCCCCAAGCACAGTCGCCTCGAGACGTGACCGACGTGGGCGTGGCAATGTACGGCACCGAGGCGGAGGCGATGCTCTGGGCGGACATCCTGCGCAATGAGAACATCCCCAGCGTGCTGGTTCCCCTGGGCCCCGGCGCAGGCTGGGGAAACGTTGCGCTTGTCCCCCACGAGTTGCGCGTGCGGCGCCAGGACGAGGAGGAAGCGCGCTTGATCCTGCCGCGCGAGTTCCACAAAGACTAACGCCTAAGAAGCCTCTGAACAACCTGCATCATTCCGGCGATAGACGGAATCCAGGGCGGTCTCCTCAAGCCAGCAGCTAGGGACCTGGCCCATTCACCCCCATCCTAACCTTCCCCCATCAAGGGGGAAGGGACTTATGCAGAGGTTCCCTAAGGAAACACGACGCTTAGGACGGTCAACCAGAGCGAGACCGTTACGACGCTGAGCGCCGTGGTGATGACCACCACTCCCGCTACAAAGCGCGGGCGCGCATTGAACTCCGTGGCGATGACCGTGGTCATGATAGCGGTGGGCATAGCGGCGTAGAGCACCATCACGTGACGGGTGAGGCTGCTCATGCCAAACAGCCCGCTGAGGAAAAAGGCCAGCACGCCGGAGCCAAACAAGCGGGTTACTACGGCCGTGATGGTGGCGGCGGGCGCATCCCAGGTGAACCCCAACCCTATCTGCATGCCCATAATCACTAGGACGATGGGTATCGCCGCGGTGCCCAGCATGTCTATCGAGTTGTGAACGGGGTCGGGGAAGGACAAGTCCAGATACTTCATCGCCAGGGCCAGGGCAGTAGCATAGATGCTGGGCCTGCGGAACACCGCTACGATAGAGGCCGCCACGCTAGCGCTGCTGTTGGAGGCAAAGAAGATTGAGACGGTTCCTGCTACCGTCCCCTGAATCACGCTGAAGATGACGGCCCGGTCAAGTCCTGGCAGGCCCAGCGCAAGCAGCGCGACGGAGTAGGCATAGTTCCCGTTTATCTGCAGCATCGAGATGATGAACGCGCGGGAGACACCACGCTCCCAGCGGAACAGTGCGGAGATAGCCAATCCCAGCGCAGACATGACCGCAACAAAGACCAGCCCAAAGACCACAATCTGACCAATCTCCTCGCCGGTCATCACCACTCGCTTTAACGCGGAGAACGTGAGGCAGGGGGCCAGCACATAGAAGACCAGCTGGTTGATGCTGCCGATGGGTGGTTGCAGCACTTTTTGGAGCGCATAGCCCAGAGCGCCGATGAAGAGTACCGGCGTCATAACGTTGATTACTATTTCAAACATGGGACGTCCCTTTTAGCACAAGGGCGAGTATAGCATGCAGGGCTGGACGCTCCGCTGCCACCGTGTTGTGCTATAGTTGGACGGATTACGCGCCAGACCGGTCATTCAACTATGCCCGATTTCAAAGTCCTCATCGCCAACAGGGGCGAGATAGCCCTCCGCATCGTACGAGCCTGCAAGGACATGGGCATTCCCTGCGTTGCGGTGTACTCCACCGCCGATAGGAACGCCCTCCACGTGCGCTACGCCGACGAAGCGTACGAGCTAGGCCCTGCGCCCGCCGCGGAGAGCTACCTGAACGTCCCAAAACTGCTCGAGATTGCCCGGATGTCGGGAGCCACCGCATTGCATCCCGGCTACGGCTTCCTCTCCGAGAACGCCTCCTTTGCCCAAGCGTGTGAGGACGCCGGACTTATCTTCATTGGCCCTAAGCCGGAGACTATCCATCTGCTGGGGGACAAAGTGGAGGCGCGCATTGCCATGCAGCAGGCAGGCGTGCCCGTAGCGCCCGGCAGCGAGACGCTCCCCTCCATCGCGGAGGCCTCCGCGATGGCCGACAACATCGGCTACCCCGTGCTCATCAAGGCAGCCGGCGGCGGCGGCGGACGCGGCATGCGGGTGGTGCAGGAACCCTTCGAGCTGGAGGACGCGCTGGCCATGGCCGCGAGTGAAGCGCAACAGGCCTTCGGCAATGGCGCAATCTATTTGGAAAAATATCTCTCGCCGGTGCGCCACATTGAGATGCAAATAATGGCGGATGGCAACGGCACCATCGCCATTCTGGGTGAGCGGGAGTGCTCCATACAGCGCCGCCACCAGAAGCTCATCGAAGAAGCGCCTTCAACCGTGGTCGACCCCGCACTGCGGGAGCGCCTTACGGAGGCTGCTCGCTCGACCGCGCTGGCGACCAATTATCGCGGGGCGGGCACTGTAGAGTTCCTGCTAGACCAGGAGGGCAATTTCTACTTCCTGGAGGTCAACACCCGCCTTCAGGTGGAGCATCCGGTGACGGAACTGGTCACGGGCACAGACTTGGTGCGGGACCAGCTCAAGGTGGCGATGGGAGAGCCCCTCTCCTACGAGAACGGCCACAATCTGCCGTTCCACGGCTGGGCCATTGAGTGCCGCATCACGGCAGAGGACCCCTACAACGACTTTCTTCCCACCGCCGGCGTGATCCGGGCGTTGCACGAACCCTCCGGCCCCGGCATCAGGGTGGACTCCTCCCTCTATTTGGGACAGGAGATCACCACTTATTACGACTCGCTGCTGGCAAAGCTCATTGCGTGGGGGCCGGACAGGGAGACCGCTATCTTACGAATGGAACGGGCGCTGCGGGAGTACACCATCGTGGGCGTAAAGACCAGCATCCCCTTCCATCTCTTTGCTCTAGGGAGCGAGGACTTCCGCGCCGGCCGATTGAACACCGATTTCATCGCGGAGAAGGCGGGCGAGCTAGAGACGTCGGGTGAAGCGTTGGCCCTGCTGGCTACCTTGGCCGCCGGCGTCATGGCCCAGGAGGAGGAGCTCATCAACCCTTCCAAGCCCGCAACCCAGGGCTCACCTATCAGCTCTTGGATTGCGGCAAGCCACGGGTTGCCCATCAGCCCGTGGGTGTCTGCCACAAGACCCATCAAGGACGCCGGCCCCTCCTGGCAACGGCCCTCCACCCGATCGTGAAGCACCTCATACGCATCGCAGACGTCCTGCACGAGGTAGAGGTAGAACCGGAGCAGGGCGGCGGCTTCACCCTTACCCTTGGGGACAAGCGCTACCGAGTGGAGCTACGGGCGCAGTCGGAGCAAGCTCACTTTACCCTGCGAGTAGACGGTGTCTCGTACCCGCTCTACGCGGAGCACGCTTACAGCGGCAACACCATCATCGTGGACGGCGCGCAGTTCGTAGCAGAGCTGGTGCCTCACGCCGCAGCGGTGCTGGCCGAGGTCCGGGCGCAACACCCCCTGGAGCGCCACGGCACGTTCCCGGTAAAGGCCCCCATGCCCGGATTGGTCAAGGAGGTCTTTGTGCAGCAGGGGGAGACGGTCGCCAAGGGCCAACGACTCTTGGTGCTGGAAGCTATGAAGATGAATAACGAGATCCGCTCGCCGCAGGACGGCATCGTAAAGGCGCTGCCCATAGTCCGAGAGCAGCGGGTGAACATGGGCGATCTCTTGGTGCTGCTGGAATGAAGCAGTAGGGCGTTTAGGTTAACGGACGGGGGCTTTGAGGATCTTCCGAGGCAGGCACGCCCTGCAGAGATTCTCTAATGACTGCTGAGCCCGACCGGAGCAAGTTCTGCAAGTCGGCACGATGCCGCACAAACAAGAAGGCGGTCAACGCCAGGTACAGATAGGCATAGGCCTGACGAATAGAGGGGTCTGGGAAGGCTAGCTGGCTGAGGAAGAGCCCCAAAAGGGTCAACGCCTCCCACTTGGAGATGCTCAGGCTCAAGAAGATCGCCACTCCAAACGCGGCGGTCACTCCTGTTAAGAAGATCTCGGTTGCTTGGCGGGTATCAAAGGTCATGGGTTCTAAGCTGCCGCCGGAGATGCTGAAGGCCAGCGGCACACAACCCACTAGCAACGTCCACTGATTCACCAGAGAAGCGATGAGCGCGCCCATAGCCGCGCCAGGCCGGCCTCTGAGCACGAAGAGGGAGGCGATGATAAGCTCCGGCGCTTCCGATGCCAGGGGCGCAACCCACTGTACCAGGATGAAGGAGTCAATCCCGAACTCGTGGCCTATATCCAGCAGGCCCTCGGCGAAAGGCTCGGCCGCGGAAAAGATGGCTATGGCTGCGTAGGCAAACAGCATAATGAGCCCGATTCTCCGAGGCCTCTTTGATAAGCCGCCGATGGCCGCCGCCGGGCCGTAGAGAGCCGGCTCCTCCATCGGCCGCCGGCCCGCCAAGAAGATGTAGCCGCCAAATAGAGCAAAGAGGAAGAAGGTGTCGACGAGCGCCAGGGAGCCCTTGAGCACAATGCTCATGGAATAGATGCTGGCGATGGCCAAAACCAGTACGTCCAGCGCGTGGCCTCGGTCTACTTCAAGCTTAGGCATGCGGAACTTGAAGAAGTAGACAAAGAAGACCAAGGGCCAGCCTAGCCCAATAAGAAGCCGGTTTGCGCCGGTCATGTTGGCTACCGCGTAGTGGCGGTACTCCTCAATATGGGGGGCCTGCCAGGCAAAGTAGATGTCTACCGCATATTCAGGAAGCACCGCGATGAGGGCTAGGACTGCCAGCGCTAACGCCTGGGGGATGTCCTTCTCTGCAGCTTCCGCCGTCCAGCTGATGACGAAGGCTGCGCCCAGGATGCTCAGCCCAAAGATGAGGGCGGCGGCTACGGGGGGCAGGTGGTAGCCGGTAACCTCCTGCAGCACGCGTAGGCCGATGCCGGGGACGGCCACTAGCCCGGCGAAGAGGATCATTGCCCAATCGCGGGAGCCGGCTGCTTTGGTTTGGTGTATCTCTTGGCTCACGGCAGGTTAGTATAGCAAATTGTGCAGGGTGGTCTCGACTTCACGGACGGTGACCTTCTGTTTTGTCCAGATAGGCAATTCAGCGGCCATAGCACCCCCATCCTAACCTTCCCCCATAGGAGGGGGAAGGAATAGGGGGCCAAGGTTCTTATACTGCATAAGTGCGCCCGTCTCGCCATTGACAGTAAGTGTCAGCATCACTTCCTCCCCCTTCGATGGGGGAGGATTAAGGTGGGGGTCGTCCCCCAACGCTTCAGTAACGAGCCGCTTTTCAACGCAATCTGAAGCCTCCCACCTCTAAATATCTTGTGGTACAGCAATTTGTGCAGGGCGGTCGCCATTTCACGGACGGTGACCTTCTGTTTTGTCCAGATAGGCAATTCAGCGGCCATAGCACCCCCATCCTAACCTTCCCCCATAGGAGGGGGAAGGAACAGGGGGCCAAGGTTCTTATACTGCATAAGTGCGCCCGTCTCGCCATTGACAGTAAGTGTCAGCATCACTTCCTCCCCCTTCGATGGGGGAGGATTAAGGTGGGGGTCGTCCCCCAACGCTTCAGTAACGAGCCGCTTTTCAACGCAGCTGAAGCCTCCCACCTCTAAATATCTTATGGTGTAGCAAATTGTGCAGGGCGGTCACCATTTCACGGACGGTGACCTTATGTTTTGTCCAGATAGGCAATTCAGCGGCCATAGCACCCCCATCCTAACCTTCCCCCATAGGAGGGGGAAGGAACAGGGGGCCAAGGTTCTTATACTGCATAAGTGCGCCCGTCTCGCCATTGACAGTAAGTGTCAGCATCACTTCCTCCCCCTTCGATGGGGGAGGATTAAGGTGGGGGTCGTCCCCCAACGCTTCAGTAACGAGCCGCTTTTCAACGCAACTGAAGCCTCCCACCTCTAAATATCTTGTGGTGTAGCAATTTGTGCAGGGCGGTCGCCATTTCACGGACGGTGACCTTCTGTTTTGTCCAGATAGGCAATTCAGCGGCCATAGCACCCCCATCCTAACCTTCCCCCATAGGAGGGGGAAGGAACAGGGGGCCGAGATCCCTATACTGCATAAGTGCGCCCGTTGGCATGTTCAGCACTACTGCGGCCCTCTGAGAACCGCTTTCATTTTGTCCAGCAGCGCCTCGCACTCAGCCTCCTGAATGTGCTCCACCGTCATCAGATACGCATCTTCTCGGTTGTCGGTGTAGTAGCCCTTGCGGATGCCCACCCGGTGAAAACCAAAGTGCTGGTAGAGCGCCTGGGCTTCCCAGTTGCTGGCACGCACCTCCAGCGTTAGGAAGATGGCTTCCCGCGCTCGAGATTGCTCCAGTGCGGCAACGATCAACCCCTTCCCAATGCCTTGACGCCGGTGCTCCTCCGCCACGGCGATGCTGGTGAGGTGGGCCTCATCTATAATAAACCAGAGTCCTGCGTAACCCAGCACCTCTTCCGAGCCGGGAGCCTGCGGCCCGTCCTCCGGCTGCCAGCGGCATGCCACCAGATAGCTGGTGAGCTTACTGGCCAGCTCTCGTTTGAAGGAGGTGTAGGGGCGCAACGTAGGGAACGCCTGCCGCTCAAGAACCCCTACCTGGGGAATGTCCTCCTCAACCATTGGCCGAATGTACCAGAACGTGGCGGCGTCGGCCCGGCCTTCTAGAAGCTGCTCCATTGCAATGAGTTCTCTAGCGCGCCTGCGGAGGTGAAGCAGCCTGCGCGGCATCCTCTATCTGTGCAAGCACTGCGATGTTTTCCTGCTCGGACTGCTCGGCAGCGGTGCTGAACCACGCGTCAAGGATCTCCTGAGCGACGGGCTCAGACAGGGTGCGGAGGCTCAAGCAGAGCACGTTGGCGTCGTTCCAGGCGCGAGCGCCGCGCGCGGTCTCGGCATCGTTGCAGAGGGCCGCTCGCACACCGGGGACTTTGTTCGCGGCTATGCTGACGCCGGTGCCGGTCCAGCAGAAGAGCAGGCCCTGATCACAAGCGCCCTTGCTCACTTGCAGTCCAACCTGACGGCCAACCGCCGACCAGGAGAGGGGCGTCTCAGTCAAATGTCCGTGCAGCTCCAACTCATGGCCTCTGGCGCGCAGCTCTGCCACAACAGCGTCTGTGAGAGAGGAGCGCTCATCGCTCCCAACGGCTAATCGCACGGGAGAAGCCCTAGCTGATTAGTCTCGCCCGAGGGGGAATGCGGGCAGACTGCCGGTGATGGAGACCAGCCGCTGCACAGGGCTAGGCACATCCGGATCGCCTTCAAACCTGCGGCGCGCCAACTCCTGCTCCCATAGGTCCTTGTAGAGCATATAGACTGCCGGGATGAGCACCAGCCGGATACATTGCAGCGCAACGCCTGTAAGGTGGGGCAATGCCAATGCAAAGACCGGCAGTGAGCCATAGAAAGTAAAGAGCACCGCCACCACAACCGCCAAGGGCACTACGGCCGGAAGTGCGGCGATGACAAAGGTGGTGAGCACCAGCGGAAAGTGTCGCCGGCTGAGCCGCCATGCTTCCCAGGCTGCAAGACTGCCGGGCAAGTTGCTGTGCACCGCCAGAAAGGGCGCCAGCAGTGTGTGTGCGTGGAGGAAGATAGCCATGCCGCCCAACGCCAGGCTCCACGCGCCCAGTTGCAAGAGCGTTTCCGGGTTCCATCGGTCCGGAGCGGGGCTTAGCCAGCCGTGCAGCAAGAACAGGGGGCCCATTGGGGCCCAGAATATCAGGCTGGTGTGCACGTTTGTCCATACATAGCGCGGCAGCCAGGGCAACCCCTGCTTAAACGCCTGGCGCAGGGTGATGGTCGTACCCTTGGCCACTGCGCCCACCACCATCATGAACACCACCGGCGCAACCACGGTAGTGATGCTCTGGAGCAGGAAGAGCAACGCGTACTTCCAGGGCAGGCCAATGGGCAACAACGCCGCGATGACCGCAGAGGCGAGGGCCGGCAGCGAGAATATGGCCACTACGCGTAAGAAAAGGGAGGTGTCTTGTTGGAGCATCCCTATTCCTTCTGTGAAGTAGCGCTTAGCAGCGGTGAGGATTACGGTCAGTAAAGAGTATCGTTCAGTCATGCATGCTCGTACGTTTTGTTCTGGGCTTACCTGGGGGTAGCAGGCGTCGCCGGCGCGTAGCCGGTCAGCTCAACATAGCCCCGACCCGCCACGGGTGAGCCGGCGCGTTGGCCCTTGATGGTCACTTGTCCTTCCCAGTATACGCGGTTAACGGAGGCCCAGGTAGTCATTTCCTGTTGTTCTATCACAGGTTCAACGGTGATGTCCACCTCCCTAGAAGGCACCAGCACCCGCCATCCCATAGGGTAGACCCCCTTGGTCGCCGGGCTGGTCCAGGAGCCGGTGGCTTCTACCTGCAACTCCACGCCGTCCAGATGGGCCGATTGGCCGTCCGGGGCGACCAGTGTGCCGTAGGCGAGCACTACCCGCTGTGCCTCGTCTCGAATAATCGAAACCATGAGATCGCTGCCGTCGTCCAGCATCAGCGCGAACCAGTCCCAGCCGCCGCCGCGTTCCAGCGTGAAGTCGCCCCACTGGTGGTCCATCCACGCCAGCCCGGTCACCGGCGACGTCTGGCCGAAGGCCGTCAACGTTCCCTGCGCCCGCATCCGCGTTCGGGAGTAGTAGTACGACCACTCCTCCGGGCTAACCGAGATGAACCCATCCTGTCCCTGCAGCGTCGGGGGCTTCTCCGTCTGCAAATCCAGCTCGAACGCGTAGTCTTCGGTCACGCCAGCCACGCGATCCGTCCCGCCTACACCCTCCAGGGTGGCCTGCCCGACCTGGAGGCGGAACCCGACGCCCTGTTCCAGCGGCACGGCGGCAACGTTCAGCGACTCCTTAAACTGGAAGCTGCCGCGCTGGGTATCCGTGACCGCTACATGAGCGACGTACCCCGCCCGGTCCGGTTCAGGCTGGCGCTTGAAGATCACCGCGATGAACCCATAGTTTTCGCCCGAGGCCGTCTCGAGGTGGCCGTTGTAGTACCACCACTCGGTGAGGCTGCTGTGAGGACCATCGTCCTGAGGGAAACGCACCGGCTGCGGCTGCGGCTGCAGCTGCGCGGCGGGCGACGGCGCGGCGGACGGCGTGGCCGGCGCAGGTGGGGGAACCACCGTGGGCGCGGTGACAGGCGCAGGATCGCCGAAGAGCTGGCAGCCTCCCAGCAAAACGCCCAGGAGGGAGGCCACCAAGGACGCTCTTGAAAGACGCGCGGTGTGAGGGTTTGTAGTTCATGCTTAAGATGCGCTTTTGCATAGCCAGCTACAGCTAGCTATTGTAGTGTAACTGCAACGAACAAGAGCCTCGAGAAGCCCATATAGGTCGGGCGCGGCTTAAGTACAATCATGCACGGCAATCCTCGCAACAAGCCCGGCACCGCAAACACTCACAAAATGCTGCAACGCTTTTCTGTCCGCTTCTACTACGGCTGGCTGATCGTCGCGGTGCTAGCCGTCGCGAACTTCACCCAGGTGGGCGAGTTCAACCCGGTGCTGGCGGTGTTCGTGAAGCCCTTTGGCAACGATTTCGGCTGGAGCCGGGCCGAGGTGGCGCTGGCCATCACCCTCGGCTCCTTTGCAGGCGGGCTTGTAGGCCCAATCTTTGGCCCCGTTATCGACCGCTACGGCACCCGAGTGGTGCTCACCTGCTGCCAACTGGTCTACGGGTCGTGCCTCTTCTCCCTCACCTTCCTCCAGGGGTCGTTGCTGCAGTTTGTTGCGACGTACGGCCTGGGACGCACGGTGGTACAGGGCGGCGCGGCCCTGGCTGGGCAGGCGATCATTGCCAACTGGTTCTACGCGAAGCGGGGCAAGGCCATGGCGACCTCGACTCTGGGCACCCTGATAGGCCAGTCGGCGTTGCCTGCAATGGCAGCCTACATTACCGCGACGTGGCACTGGCGCTACGCCTGGCTCATGCTCGGCCTCTTTACGCTGGTGCTGGCGGCGCCACCCACGGCGCTCTTTCTCCGACGACGTCCCGAAGACCTGGGCCTGCTGCCCGACGGCGCAACGCGGCCACCAGTCCGATCAGGCAGTGCGCCGGCAGCGGAGCCAGCCGTCCCCGTCGCCAGCAATGCCGATTGGACGCCCCGGCAAGTGGTGCGCAGCCGCAGTTTCTGGTGCCTTTTAGGCGCGTCGTCCTTTGCGTCCTTTACGGGCGCCGGCATCAATCTGCATCTCTATCCTTACCTTACGGACGTAGGGCTCTCCGTCGCACGTGCGGTGACAGTGGCCAGCATCTTTTTTGGCATTGGCGCAGTGGCCTCCTTGGTCTGGGGCGCGCTTTTGGACCGGTTCCCTTTGCGCGTCTGTCTGGCAATTGACTTCCTCATCACCGCAGTAGGTGTGGCGCTGCTCATCAACACCACTTCCTTTGGGACGGGCATGGCCTTCGCGGTGGTGTACGGCATCTCCTTTGGCGGGATACACACCATGATATCGGTGATGTGGGCGGTGTACTTTGGGCGAAAGCACGTGGGAGCCATCGCCGGTTACTCGCTGCCGGCGCAGCTGACGGTGAACGCGCTTGGACCGCTATCGGCAGCCTGGCTCTTTGATGTGCAGGGGAACTACGACTTGGCCTTCTCACTCTTCGCGGGCAGCGCGCTGGCGTCAGCGCTGCTCACCTGGCTGGCGGGGAAACCACAGCCTGCCCCGCAGCGGAGCGACGCCGTAGCGGCAGAGTAGCGCACGTAGCTCAGGGTTCCCGTCCTGGGGGATTTTTGTGAGGTGCTTATAAATTCACCCCCATCCTAACCTTCCCCCATCAAGGGGGAAGGAATGGTTTTCTCCCCCTAACTAGGGATGACTGGAGCGGGGGCGCATTGCGGAGCAGGGGAACCACGCAGTGCGCGGGAGGGCATATTTCACATTTTCATGCGGAATGTCGTATACTAGCCAAACGAATGAAAATACGGCAAAGCTAGGGTGCTAGGAACAAATCATGCAGATATCAGAAGGCCTACAAGGCTTGATAGACGAAATGACGGAGCAGTTTGGCGCAAAGAGCCTCTACGTAGTAGACATCTTTGCCGAGACCGGCCCTGACGAAGAGCAGTTGCCCACGGTGATCCTGGGCATGCGAGACGCCGAGACACCCGTGCTCCTGGCACAGAGGCAGGCAACCCAGCACTTGGAGGGCGCTTCCGACCAGAAGGTCACCGTAGAAATCCTGACCGACCCCATTGAGGAAGCGAACTTTGTCTTTGACAAGTATCTCCGCAGCTACATTGCTACCCACGGCGGCATAGTCACGCCGGTGGAGGCGGACGAGCGGCTGGGCAAACTGTGGATCACCATGGACGGCGGCTGCTCCGGTTGCCCCTCTTCCATCGCCACCCTCAAGCATGGCATCGAGCGCACGCTGAAGAAGCACCTCCCGTGGGTGGAACAGGTCGAAGCGCTCAACGAGCCGGTGGAACCCGAGTTCAACATTGCAGTAGACTTTTCCATAACAGACGTTGCGAAGACCGGCACCGATACGGCCGGCAAGGAGTAATCATGGCTCGCAAAGAAACCAAAGAAGCACCACGCGACGAGCAGAAGTGGCAAGAGGCTGAGACCGCCGTCGGTCAGCTACAGAGCGTTCTGGACAACCAGAAAGACGACCGGATGCACGACGTGAAGGTCTGGGTCAACCGGATCAACGAGGATCGCGGCCTCATGTATGTGGGCATCTCTCTGGGCGAAGGTCTTGGCTGCAGCCCCTTCTGTGGCTGCGCCGCCAAGCAGATTGGCGACCAGTTTGAGCCCTTCCTGCTGGAGCGGGTCTCCTGGCTCAACCGCACGGTGATGGAGCCGCAATCCCCCGTAGATGACGACCAAAGCAGCGACTTGCTGAGGGTTTTCTAAGGGTTCACGAGCAACCTGCATATCCAGCGCTCTTACCCGCAGCGTAACGGCCGCTCATCCGGCCCATTCTAGTTAAAAGAAGAAGGGTAGTGCTAGCACTGAAACATCTTCGCCGCAGCGCACTTATACTTGCCGTTACCGTACTGGTCGGCGCCAGTACGGTATTCTTTTGGAGCCGCGCCCAAGCAGGCCTGGAAACTGCGCCATTGCAGAGCGCCGCGTCCGCGCAGTGGTCCGGCGCTATTGTGATCCAGAACGACGGGGCTGCGCCTGCAACCGCCGTCGTCAACTTCTACAGCCAAGCCGGCGTGCTGGTGAAGTCCTACTCTCTGCCCGACACCATCCCCGCGAAGGGAAGCAGGTCTGTCGACACCGAGTCCATTGACGGTCTGCCCAACGGCTTTGCAGGCTCTGCGGTAGTGAGCGCAAGCCAGCCCGTGAGCGCGTCCTTCGTAGGCTTTGATGTCACCAACCCCGATGTGAACCAGACCATCTACAACGGCTTCTCCGGCGGCTCCGACTCCGTCTACGTGCCGGAGGTTTCTCACAACTACGCAGACCAGACCAGCACACTGGCCGTGCAGAACGTGGACAGCGTTCCCGCTACCGTAGTAGTGCGGTTCTTTGAGCGATTCACCGGCATTGAGACGGCTGTTCTCCGCGATACTATCCCGCCTAACGCCTCTCATTTCTACGATGCGGGCAACTTGCCCAGCGGCCAAAGGTTACCGGCTCCCTGGACCGGGGCGGCACTGGTGCAGTCCCGCGGCGGACGCGTTGCGGCGGCGGTACACCAACCGTATCTCAGCAGCAATAAAGCGGTCTCCTTTGAAGGCTCGGCGGCCATTGGCTCAGAGATCTACCTGCCCTCTGCCCTGTATCAGTACGCACCGCAGCGGCAGACCACCTTTATCTCCGTACAGAACACCTCGGGCAATGCGGTAACGGCTACCATTACCTTCTACAGCAGCAACGGCGCGCAGGTGGGCTCCGCCACCGCCACTATCGAGCCCTTCCAGAAGCAGAGCTGGAACCCAGGCTCCGCAGGCATCCCGCCCGAGTTCAACGGCACCGCAGTAGTACGTGCCTCGGGCCCGGTGGTCGCGGTCGCCAACATTACTTCTGCCACCGACCTCTCGCTGGCCTACACCGGCGCAGCTAGGGGCGCACTGAAGCAGTCTCTCCCCTATATTCGCTGGGCGCCTTCTACCAACGCGAAGGGGTGGCGCACTTATGTGGCCGTGATGAACACTGACCAGACACTCCCTTCCGACATTACCATCCGCTATTACGACGAGAGCGGCACCCTGATTCACGCTCCTAGCTTCAAGGCCGTGCCGCCCAACTCCAAAGTGAACCACCACCCAGGACTTTTTCTTGACGAGGACCGTTCTTTCGCAGGCGCGATAGAGATTGAGTCGAATCGAGCGGCGATTGGCCTGGTGAACGCCATTACCGTAGACGGCACTCAGGCGGAGAGCTACACCAGCGCTCCAATCCGCTAAGCTTCCACTAGTCACGTCAATCGCAAGGCCCCCGGATAACTCCGAGGGCCTTACCTATTCAGCCGCCCCCGTTCCTTCCCCCTCGCATGGGGGAAGGCTAGGTTGGGGGTGCAGGGAAGCGGCGCAGCTTTACGCGGGGGCATGACCCCCACCTTAATCCTCCCCCATCAAAGGGGGAGGAAATGGCCCCGGCGCGCAATGCAAATACGCATTTTGGAACCACCTCCCGCTGATGGGGGAAGCGTGAAGCGGCGCAGCTATGCCTTTAGGAACCACATTTAGGAACCACCGCCCGTTGTTCCTTCCCCCTCCCATGGGGGAAGGCTAGGATGGGGGTGCAGGGAAGCGGCGCAGCTTTACGCGGTGCGGCATGACCCCCACCTTAGTCCTCCCCCATCAAAGGGGGAGGAAATGGCCCCGGCGCACAAAGGCAATGCTGAGGCGTGAGGGTATATGCATTTAGGAACCACCGCCTGTTGTTCCTTCCCCCTCCCATGGGGGAAGGCTAGGATGGGGGTGCTAGGTTGCCCCCGTTTCAATAGGCTTCCAGTATTCACGAATGATAGCCAGCGGCTGAAAGCCCAGTGACTGGTACAAGAACTTGGGAGTGTCGTCCGGGTCTGCCCAGAGAAAGACCTCCCGTGCGCCCGCGGCGCGGCAGTCCGCCACACAATGCGCCAGGAGCGCCGTAGCCAGGCCGCGACGCCGGTAGTCCGGATGGGTGAACAGGTCTTCCACCTGGCCCACGCCGTTGGGCGTCGCTGCATTACAGAGATAGCTGGCCGGGCGACCTTCCGCGTAGGCGATCCAGAAGCGCACGCCTGCCCTTTCTTTCAACCGTCTTATCTCCAGCAGCGCGTCCGCTACGGGAAACGCGTGCTCGCCGCCGGGCCGTTCTAACCAGCCCTGGGCGTCGGCGCGGAAGAGGGTTTCATAGTCTTGCCAGCCTTCGCTGGAGTCCACCGGGCGTATGTCACAGAGCGGCGCAGGTTTCGCCAACTCTCCTTCCAACACCATCGCCAGGAGCGAGTGAGGGCTATAACCCTCCATCACCAGCCGGGCCTCTACAAAGGCAGGCGTAAGCGGATCGACATCGACGCTGCGGTGGGTGAAGCCAGAGAACTCCTCTTCCATCCGAGCAAGGAGCCTGTCGAAGCCGGCTGGCGTGGGGGCCCGAACGTTGGAGACGTGGTTGGCATCCCACACCTGGGGAACGGCCCGGTTACGCACAAAGGCTGCGTCCTCAGCCACAAAACTCTCGTTGCCCAGGGCCACAAAGGCATGGCTCGCCTCTAGGACACGATAAAGGAGGTCGCTCTGCATGCCGGAGCCTCGGTGGAGTTAGAAGCTCTTGTAGCGATTGACGATGGGGAGCCGGCGGTCCCGGCCAAAGGCGCGGGGTGTGATCTTAATCCCCGGCGGCGCTTGGCGGCGCTTGTACTCGTTGCTGTCCACCAGGCGGATCACCTGCTGCACCACCGCTTCCGGGAGACCGGAGGCTATCATCTCATCGTAGCTGCGATCTTCCTCCACGTAGGCTAAGAGCACCCTATCCAGGAGCTCGTAAGGGGGCAAGGTATCCTGGTCCGTCTGGTTGAAGCGCAGCTCCGCGGTGGGCGCTTTGGTGAGGACCCGCTCCGGAATCAGATCGTGCCCGGCCGCGGTGTTGCGGTAGCGAGCAATCTCGTAGACCAAGGTCTTGGGCACATCCTTAACGACGGCAAAGCCGCCGGCCATGTCGCCGTACAACGTGGTGTAGCCGGTAGCGGTCTCGCTCTTGTTGCCGGTGGTGAGGACCAGCCAGCCGAACTTGTTGGAGAGCGCCATGAGCAGGTTGCCGCGGATGCGGGCCTGTACGTTCTCTTCCGCTACGTTGGGCTGAGTGCCGGCAAAGGGTTCCTCTAAGGTCTGCAGGAACGACGTAAATATCCCTTCGATAGGGATGACGGAAAAGCGAATGCCCAGGTTGTCCGCGAGCATGCGGGCGTCTATCAGGCTGTCCTCTGAGTTGAAGCGGGAAGGCATGGCCACACCGACGACGTTCTCGCCGCCTAGGGCATCCGCGGCAATGGCTGCGGTGATGCTGGAGTCGATGCCGCCAGAGAGGCCCAGAGCCACCTTCTGAAAGCCGCTCTTCTGCACGTAATCTTGCAGGCCAAGGGTAAGGGCGCGGTAGACCTCTTCGCCGCGGGAGGGCTCAGCTTCGGTCGCAGCGGCGGGCAGCGGCGGGCGTTGCGTGGGAGCAGCATCGGAAAGGTGGTACGTAGTCGGAGCGTTCTCCGCGTTGACCACTAGCCGCTCCTTGCGTCGGCGAGGATCGTGCAGACGGGTGCGGAAGACACCCTCCACCTCTAAGTCTGCCACCACCAGGTCTTCCTGGAACCGCTTGCCGCGCGCTAACAGCTCGCCCCGCTCGTCGATGACCACGCTGCCGCCATCGAAGACGAGCTCATCCTGGCCGCCCACCAGGTTGGTGTAGGTGACGATGACGCCGTAGTCCATGGCACGGGTGGCCAGCATCTTCTCGCGCGTGCGCCACTTCTCCACGTGGTAGGGCGAGGCGTTGATGTTGACGATGACCTCCGCGTTGGCGGCGGCCTGAAGCGCCGCGGGGCCGTTAGGGTACCAGATGTCCTCACAGATGGTGACGCCCAGGGTCACCCCCTGAACCACGAACGTAGGCGCTTCCGTGCCCGCCTGGAAGTAGCGGTTCTCATCAAAGACGCCGTAGTTGGGGAGAAAATGCTTGTGGTAAACGCCCCTAAGCTCGCCATCATGGATAACTGCGGCGGCGTTGAAAATATCCGTCTGCCTATCTATATAACCCACCACCGCGGTGATGCCCTTGCAAGCGGGGAGGATGTCCTGCAACGCTTGCATGTTGTCGTTGACGAACTGCGACTTGAGGAGCAGGTCTTCCACGGGGTAGCCGGGCAGCGCCATCTCCGGAAATGCGATGACATCTACGCCCATATCCCGAGCTTGTTGAACGACCTCAACTATCTTGCGGGAGTTCCCCTTCAGGTCTCCCACGGTACTATTTATCTGGGCCATGGCCAGACGGAGGGTACGCATAGAACCTTACCTATTGCTCATTCTTTTGGCTTCACGTCCAAGCGTGCCCAGTATAGCACGTCACTAAACGCGGCTAGCACTGCCATGCTAAGGCGGTGACGCAAAGCTCTGGCCTATGCCATAATCCCTACATTGTGCTACCCGGGAGTAGCACCAAAGGATTCATAGATGAACCAACCACCGCTTGCTCGGGCGCTGCTAGGAGAGCTTATCGGCACGTATCTGCTGGTGGGCCTAGGCACTAGTGTAGTAGCAACAGCGGTGCTCACCGACGCGTACTCGGGACTCTGGCAGGTCGCCATCCTGTGGGGCGTAGTAGTGACCCTAGCCATCTACGCATCCGCGACGCTCTCCGGCGCACACATCAACCCCGCGGTGTCGCTGGCTTTTGCGCTCCATAGGCGCAGTGTGTTCCCTCTGAGCAGGCTTGGCCCCTACATTGGCGCGCAGCTCTTGGGTGGCGTGCTGGGTGGCTTCAGCACCGCTCTCTTCTTTGGCCCGTTCCTGCTGCGCTTTGAGCAGGCAGAGGGAATCGTGCGGGGAATGCCTGGCAGCGAACGCTCCGCCATGATCCTGAGTGACTACTTCCCCAACCCCGCCATGTTCGGCACAGACGAAGCGGCGCGCGCGCTAGTATCGCCACTGCACGCTGCATCCGTAGAGGCATTCGGGACGGCCATCCTCGTCTTCGTAGTGTTTGCCCTCACCAGCAGCGCTAACGCCGCGGCTCCCTCTAGGAACATAGCGCCCCTCTTTGTTGGGCTAACGGTAGCACTCCTCATCGGCATCTTTGCTCCCATCACTATGGCCTGTTGGAACCCCGCCCGTGACCTTGGGCCGCGCGTGGTGGCCTTATTGCTGGGCTGGGGGCCAATCGCGTTTCCGGGACCGGAGGGCGGGTTCTGGGTGTACATCCTAGGACCGCTCAGCGGAGGAGCCGTTGGCGGTTGGGTGGCGCGCCTGGTTGGGTTTGGGGAGCAATAAGCTGTTTGCTCCCCTGCCTGGGCTATGCTATACTGCCCAGGAAAGTAGCAAGAGAAAGAGAGAGTAGAGGCGTTGCGACGCCTAGGCGCTCAGACAGCAACGGTCAAGCAAAAGATATGGATAAAGAACAAAAGCGGGAAATTATAGACAAGTATCACGCCCACGAGACTGATACTGGTTCTTCAGAAGTCCAAGTAGCCATCTTCACCGCCAGGATCAGTCAGCTGACGGATCATCTCCGCCGCAATAAGCATGACTTCCACACCCGGCGGGCCCTTACCAGCCTGGTAGGGCAGAGGAGGCGGCATTTGGCATACATCAACCGCCAAGATGTTGACCGTTATCAGAAGCTCATAGCGAGCTTGGGTCTGCGCCGCTAACCCTTCGGTTTCGCCTCACCGCCCCTAAGTAGTGATCTTACCACTCCAAGGAAAAGCCCCTCACAGGGGTGGCTTGCGGCCATTCCCCAGTATCCTTCTCTCCCCTCTGCATCGCGCGCATACCTACCCTGGGAGGAACAACTACATATGATGCACCGAGTCGAACGCGTTCTCGGGGGACGAACCCTGAGCATGGAGACCGGTAAGCTCGCGGGCAACTCAGACGGCGCAGTAGTCGTCCAATACGGCGACTCCGTCGTTCTGGTTTCTGCGAACATGAGCCCCGAGCCCCGCGTCGGGGCCGACTTTTTTCCGCTCACTGTTGATTACGAAGAGCGCATGTACGCCGCGGGAAAGATTCCCGGCGGCTTCATCAAACGGGAGGGACGTCCCTCCACCAACGCCATCTTGGCCTGCCGACTGACAGACCGCACCATCCGGCCTCTGTTCCCCAAAGGCTTCCGCTACGACGTACAGGTCATTGTGACCGTGCTCTCTGCGGACCAGGAGAACGATCCCGACGTGCTGGGCATCGTCGGAGCGTCCGCAGCGCTCGCTCTCTCAAGCATCCCCTTCAACGGCCCCGTCAGCGGTGTCCGCGTGGGTCTGGTGGACGGCGAGTTCACCGTCAACCCCACCTTCCTCGACATTGAGAACAGTCTCATTGACTTGGTAGTGGCCGGCTCCAGCGATGCGGTGATGATGGTAGAGGCCGGCGCCAAAGAGGTGCCGGAGCTCAAAATGCTGGACGCCATCAAGTTCGGCCAAGAGGTCAACCAAGAGATTATCGCCATGCAGCAGGAGCTGGTCCAGCTAGCGGGGAAAGAGAAACGCGTGGTTGAGCCACACGTCATCGACCCCGAGACGGTGCAGGCCATTGCTTCTCGCATGAAGACCGACATCCTGGCTGCGGTAGCCAATCTGGGCAAATCCGAACGAGAAGAAGAGATTACCGCCCAGGCTACCGGCCTTATCGAAAGCCTTTCCGAAGAGTTTCCGGCTGATGACATCAAGACCGTCTTTCAGCAGGAGATCAAGAAAGAGATGCGACGGGGCATTCTAGAGGAGCAGCGCCGGGCAGACGGCCGCGCTCCCAGCGAGATCCGTCACATCTGGTGCGAGACGGGCGTACTGCCCCGCACCCACGGCACCGGCCTCTTCACCCGTGGTCAGACCCAGGTGCTCTCCGTAGTCACCTTGGGCACTCCCGGCGAAGGGCAGAAGCTGGACAACATTTCTCCCGAAGAACACAAGCGCTTCATGCACCATTACAACTTCCCACCCTTCAGCGTGGGTGAGGTACGGCGTCTGGGCGGCGTAGGCCGTCGCGAGATCGGCCACGGTGCGCTGGCAGAGCGGGCTATCCAGCCTACCCTACCGGACGAAGAGGGCTTCCCTTACACCATCCGCATTGTGTCCGACGTGCTGAGCTCCAACGGCAGCACCTCTATGGGCAGCGTGTGCGGCAGCAGCCTGGCCCTCATGGACGCAGGCGTGCCTATCAGCGCTCCCGTAGCCGGTGTGGCTATGGGCCTCATCATGGGTGAAGGCGGCAAATACGCCGTCCTCACGGACATTGCCGGGTTGGAAGACGCTATGGGCGACATGGACTTTAAGGTAGCCGGCACCGAAGCAGGCGTTACTGCGCTGCAGATGGACATCAAGATAGCCGGACTTTCCTTTGAGGTGCTGGAAGACGCGCTGCGGAAGGCCACGGAAGGACGCGCGTTCATCCTGGGCAAGATGCTGGAGACTATCTCCACCAGCCGGGAGTCCATCAGCAAGTACGCTCCTCGCCTCACCAAACTGAACATCGATCCCGACAAGATTCGCTTTGTCATCGGCCCAGGCGGCAAGACTATCCGCCAGATCACCGAAGAGGCCAAGGTCACCATCGACGTTGAGAACGACGGCACGGTGATCATCGGTTCGGTAAATGAAGAGCAGACGCTGAAGGCCATCCAGATGATCGAAGCCCTCACCCGAGAGGTGGAGATGGGCGGCGTCTACAACGGCAAGGTCACCCGCATCACCAACTTTGGCGCCTTTGTGGAGATTCTCCCCGGCAAAGAAGGGTTGGTACGCATTGGCGAGCTGGCCGACTACCACGTCCCCAGCGTTGAGGATGTGGTAAACATTGATGATGAGGTCATGGTGAAGGTCATAGAGATTGACCGCATGGGCCGTATCAACCTCTCCCGCCGAGCCCTCTTAGAGGGCGACGGCAATGGCGAACCGCGGGAGCCCCGTGAGCCCGAAGAAGCCGGCGCGGCCCCAGGCGGCAGCGGTATGGCTGAAGGCGGCTACCGTGATCGCGGCGACCGTCCTCCTGGCGGTGGCTACGGCGACCGACGCCCCGGCGGTGGTGGTGGTGGCGGCGGTGGTTATCGTGGCGGTGGTGGCAGTGGTGGCGGCGGACCTCGTAACGGCGGGGGCGGCGGCTATCGCGGCGGCAACGGCGGCGGCGGTGGTGGTAATCGTGGCGGCGGCGGGCCGCGCAACAGCGGCGGCGGCTATCGCGGCGGCCCTGGCGGTGGCGGTGGTAACGGCGGTAACCAAGGCTCCGGGTTCACTCCACCCGCGGAATAACCCCGCAACTTTTAGAGATAGCAAAAGCCCCCTCGCCTAGGCGAGGGGGCTTTCAACATCCTTAGCTGCTAGGCTAGCCTGCTGCCAGCCACATCTCCGGATACCAAGTCTGGACGCCGGAGTTGTTCAGGTACACGTAGTACTTGTCCGGTATCGTGTCTGCGCCCGCCGCCGACTCGTTATCCTTGATCTCCATAACGAAGCCGGTGGCGCCCTGGTACTGCCCGCCGGTCACCATAACCTTGTCGTTGATCTTGAAAGCCATGGACCTTTCCTCCTACAAGAAACTAGTACCCATGATTTCTTTTGCTGGCCCGTTGCGGGGCCGCTGTCGCTATTTGCGTGCTGATTATAGTACAGCTGCGGAAAGATTGCGCATCTTGCTCCGATACAGCCCCTTTCCGTCGTTCTTAAGAAGCGTGCCGGAGGCGCAAGACCCCTTCATCAAGCGCCCTCTGGAGGCGAGTCGCCTTTGAGTAGGGTAGGCCGCCGGCGAGTTACTCTACGTTAGCGGAGCACTTTTCCGTCGGCCCCCCTCCGAACCGGACGTGCGGCTTTCACCGCATCCGGCTCTCCAGTGGTTGTTTCTACGTTTGCGGATTCCAATGCCCGTTGTGAACGTTCAGGTGACACGAGCGACAGACCACAAGGGTCTTGCGCCGCCGCGCCGCCATGACCTGTATCCACTTGGGCTTTTCACCTTGGCCTTTCACGTTCAGGTCGCGGAGCGCGCGGATGTGGTGAACTTCCACGTCCACCTTTGACCCGCACATCTCGCACGTGTCCGCTAGAAGCCTCTGTATTAGCTCGTTGCGTTCAGTCCTGTACCGTTGAGGCTGTCGGTCTACGAGGACGGCCTGCCTGTTCCGCTTCAGGGGTATGCCACCGAACTGTGCCACCAGTGGGCGTCTCCCATCGCCCCGCTGTACTTCGACCTTGAGGCAAGCCCTTTCCCCGTGTTCGGTTCGTGCGGTGCTCTTGTAGCGCCGAAACACTTTCCGAGTTGAGGTCTTGTGCTTGTTCGCAAGGGTTCTGGCCAGCGAACACTCCATGACCCATTGCAGCTTCCCGAAGTGGGAGACGTTGTGGGCTAGGAGATAGTACTGGATGACTCCCCTAAATTCCGCCTGATACCTGTCCATGATGGTGTAGTCATCATCACGTATGAGTTCAGTGCGGTGTGTCGGTTTGCCGTTGCCCATGTAGGCTCGGCAATGTTGCTCGATGACTTTGGCGGGAACTCGCAACCCAATTTGGCCATTGATTTTTCGCTTCCCGTTGGAGTCGAGTTGGTCGTTGGCCTGTTGGTTGATGAGTTCGTAGCCGAGGAACCTCGCCGCCTGGCTGGTGGCGTGGGTTATGAGAGTTTTCTCCCTGGATAGCTCTAGCTTGAGCGTGTCGCGCAGGAACGTCTCCAAGAACTCCTTTATCTGCCCGGCTTCGGCCTTTGGCCCGCTATAGCCCAGCACGAAATCGTCTGCGTAGCGGACGTATCGCAGCCGCCGGTAGCCTGGGTCGTAGGGGTCACGTGAAGGGAGTTGCTGCATTTGCTTGCGCAACTGTGCAGCTAGTGCGTGATTTCCTACTTTCCTTTGGCGCGTAATGCGGTCGCTCAACGCCTTCCACGGACGGTTGGCTCTTCGGGCTTTGCCTCGGGTGTGGGCTGGAATGAGCATGTTTTCGACGAACTGGTCCAACCGGTCTAGGTAGATGTTGGCGAGGATGGGACTGACCACGCCGCCTTGCGGCGTGCCGCTCAACGTGTGTCCATATGTCCAATCCTCAAGGTAGCCTGCTTTCAGTAGGTACTTGAGCAGGTTGAGGAAGCGGTTGTCGTGGAGCTTCTCGCCGAGCACCGACAACAGGACATCATGGTCGATGTTGTCGAAGCACCCTTTGATATCGCCCTCGATGAACCAGCGAGTACCGGCCCAGTAGTTGACCACGTTGCCTAGCGCGGTGTGGCACCCCCGGCCGGGTCGGAAGCCGTGAGAGCGGTCGGAGAACTGCGGGTCGTAGTAGGCTTCCAGAATCATCCGGATGACCTCTTGTAGCAGCTTATCCGTCCACGTCGGTATGCCCAGAGGACGGGTTCCCCCATTAGGTTTGGGAAGGTTGACCCGACGCACCGGCGTCCACCGGAACCGCTCGTAGCGCAAGGCTTCGATGATGCGGTCGATTTTGGCCAGGGACATTCCGTCCACGGTCTCTGCGGTGGTTCCCTTGGTCATCGCTCCCTGGTTCGAGTAGAGACGACCGTAGGCCCGCAGATAGAGTTCCCGGTTGTACAGTTGCCGATAGATATCCTCCAGCGGCAATCCTCGTTCTCCGCGATTGCGTATGACGTTCAGTACGGTTTCGGCGGTTCTCATCACGAGTACCTCCCTTTCATGTTTCGTCTTAACCACCTGCCCTCCTTCGCCATGTGCCGGGCTTTTCCCGGCTCGGACTACTATGAGGGCTCCGTTGCCATAGGGGTCTCCCCCATTAGGCAATCCCGCGTTCCGTTTGACTTCGGGGGTATGGTTCGGCTAGATTGATCTCACGATGAGAAGTAGCATGAGGACTCTACTCATAGCCTTGGGTGTGGTGGTCGTGGTCATCCTTGCAGCAGTTTTGCTACTTTGGGTGTTTTATGACCTAACCTATGTATCCGGTGGCTGGTCCTCCTATAGCTCTCTCAGCACGAGCCCTCGTGTTGCTCCCCTGTTCTCCATTGTTGTGTTACAGCTTCTGAATGCGCTGTTCATCGGTGTGGTTGCGGTTGCAGTCCTCGTGTTCGCGTACTACCTATTCAAGGTGAGAACACCTCACGAGGGTGCGAGGCAGCGAGCCGAGAACAAGGTCAGGATGTCCGACCCCATTCTCCGGGATGACATCGTGATACTGGCGAGAACGAACTCCCAGTTGTTGGATGACGCCATAGCCCTACGTTGCGCCCAGATTGAACTGGGACGCGACCCCGATGTCTAAAGTCGTGATTTAGTAGAAGCCGAACCCTTTCTCCTCCGTCTTTCGACATAGGACGTATCTAGCGCGACTGTAGGTGCCCCGTTCATCCCCTTGTATAGACCACATCGGCCATCGCCCACTCATCGAAGGTGCACCGGCCAAGTCATTAGACCAGTGCAATGAGTGGCGCCGGGTTGCAAGCGTTCTACCGGCGGGTGACTACAAACACCTTCTGGGGACTGGGGTTCAGGCAATCCAGCTTTCACCGTATCGCGCGGGCCTTGCGGAACCGACCCTACAACGCTTTCAGGCCGTAGCCGCTTCACCGACATGCTGCTTTCCCCCTAGGCTTTCGCTTCGAGGTAGGTCGGTTGGCCCAGGAACTCCCTCCGAGTTCCTCCCGGTTGAACCGGGTATCCTATGCCGCGTTACGCGGCGCACTGACTAGGTAGTCCCGTGACCTGCTCCCGAGAACTAGTCCAGTGTGATGGCAGAGACTGGGGGCAGTTAGCGGTGTTGGATCTTGCGTGGCCCAAAGGCCTGCCGGAGGAACTGAGCACCTCCTGGTAGCCGATCATGCTGGTGTTGAACACCACCTCTCCCGAGACACGACCGCCCATGCCAAAGGACTCGCCCTCAAAGGTCGTGCCATCTGAAAGAGTTAAGTAAGCTTTATTGGGTATGTGTACTCTTAGTCTCGCTCACATTTGCTTTTCCACAGTAAATCCGAGGCTTCGCAGATACTTAATAGATGGTCTGTGGATAGTCAACTTGCCTCCGCTGCTTGTTGAGACAAGTTCATACCCATTGGCAAATACATTTGCCTTTGAAATGACGTACTTTGGTGGGTAGCTTCGGCCCTCATATTCCAGATACCAGCTTCTAGATAATCGTTTAGGGGGCACACCTTGTATATCGATCTCAGCTATAACTGATAAAACATGCTCCTGAGTGATATTTGTAGGAATCAACTTATCCCTCCGCTCAGTGTTCGCGGATGCCCGCAACATAAGTGGCCACCACTCACCCTTAAAGCGAGACGCCCTCCAACGGTGTGTTCATTGTTAGCAGATGGGAGATCGGGGAGGAACCGCAGCATGGGCGTCTGCCCGAGTGCGCTTTGGCTACCGTTGCCTGGACGTGCTCCTGAACCGTGTAGGGTTTACACTGAATTACAAGCGGGTGTACCGTCTCTAACGGCCCTCTATCAGCCTGAACGATCGCACCCCGAAGCAGGTGCGGGGCAGCTTTACCGGCCCATCAACAACAGCAGATGCTCGGAAATGAGTGGCTCGTATCGTAGGGGCAGGTCACTCTGAATCGTTGGGGCACGACCCCCACCTTAGTCCTCCCCCATTAAAGGGGGAGGAAAGGACGCTGACGTTCACCGTCGAAATAGGAAGGAGTAGACGAAGATGCAAGTGCCATCACTCCAAAGGGGCAACCAGGAGTATGTGTTTCATGAGCTAACAAGAAGTGTTTGTCCTGTATGTCTCAAGGTCATCGACGCTCAGATACTGCTTCGGGACAACAAGGTATTCATGCATAAGCGCTGCCCAGACCACGGTGAGTTCACGTCTTTGGTCTATGGGGACGCACAGGCCTATACGGCATCGGCAAAGTTTAACAAGCCGGGTAGTATTCCGTTAGCGCACGCCACTTCAGTGGTCGAGGGCTGCCCGCACGACTGCGGCCTCTGTCCGGACCACCAGCAGCACGCATGTGTGGGCATTATCGAGGTGAACAGCGCCTGCAACATGGACTGCCCGCTGTGCTTTGCCAACGCCGGGGCTGGGTTCAACCTTACGTTGGGGCAAGTTGAGGCGATCCTGGACAATTTTGTGGCAACGGAAGGCACGGCGGAAGTAGTCCAGTTTTCAGGAGGGGAGCCGAGTATCCATCCTGATATTATCGCCATGCTGCAAGCAGCCAAGGCGCGCAACATCCGGCATGTCATGCTCAACACCAACGGCAAGCGGATTGCCCAAGACGATGCGTTTTTAGCTCAACTGGCTGAGGTTAAGCCAGCGATCTACCTCCAATTCGACGGGTTTGCCAGTGAGACGTACAGGCAGCTGCGGGCCGCCCCCGATATCCTTGAAGAGAAACTGCGGGCGCTGGACCGGCTGGCATCAATCGACTGTCACGTTATCCTTGTGCCCGCGATTGAACGCGGCGTCAACGAGCATGAGGTAGGTGACATCATCCGATTCGCCCTCAAGCATCCGGCGGTGCGCGGCGTTAACTTTCAGCCGGCCTTTCACGCGGGCCGTTCCCCCTCCCACGATCCGCTGCAGCGCATGACCAACCCCGACGTGATGCGTTTGCTGGAAGCACAAACCGAAGGCATGTTCAAGTACAGCGACTTCATTCCGATACCGTGTTGTTTCCCAACGTGCAACTCTGTCACCTATGCTTACGTTGACGGTGAGCAGGTGACTCCTCTGACTAGATTGTTGCAGATGGATGACTACCTGGATTACATCTCTAATAGAGCGCTGCTTCAGCTTGATAAGGAGCTGGAGGACGCAGTGAACGCACTCTGGTCCACGTCGGCGATCCCGGGAACGGATCAAACGGCGCAGGACTTTGCGCTAACCTGTGCTGCCTGTGGGTTACCCAGCGGCGGTCTTGACCTCGGCGAACTAACCAAACGCCTCTTTGTAGTGATGTTCCAGGACTTTATGGATCCCTGGACATTCAATCAGAAAAACGTCATGAAATGCTGCAAGGAGATCCTGTTGCCTGATGGCAAGCAGATACCGTTCTGCGCCTACAACAGCCTGGAGTACCGGGAGCAAGCAAAACAACAGCTAGCCCTGAATCGCGGCAGCACCGAGCCGCTTACATTTACGTTTAATAAGTAGGCGCTCACATGCTTTCCAACAATCAGGCATCTTCAGAGATCTTCAGAGATCAAGGCGTGCTGTGCGGCCTTGTACGAGGGCGATTGGGCTACGCTGCTGCTGGGGCAGTCGCTACATCCCGGAGGAGTCGCGCTGACGGAGCAGCTTGGCAAGGCGCTTCAGTTGCAGCAGACCTCGCACGTGCTGGATGTAGCCTCCGGCAACGGCACCAGCGCTTTACACCTAACCCAGTGCTTTGGCTGTAGGGTTATGGGCGTAGATTTTAGCGAGGTAAATGTAGCGCGTGCCCACGAGCGATCAGTCTCCCTCAATGCGCGCGGCGGGGCGGACTTTCTGCGCGGCGACTCTGAGCAGATCCCGATTCGAGACGGAGCGATGGACGCCGTCATTAGTGAATGCGCATTCTGCACGTTCCCGGATAAGCCGGCGGCGGCGGCCGAGTTCGCAAGGGTGCTTCGTCCCGGCGGGAAGGTCGGACTAACCGATGTCTACACCACGGGTCCGCTGCCCGCTCCACTCCAGACGCTGCTGGCGCACGCCGCATGCATAGCGGACGCCCGTCCGGTTGATGATTATGTGTCGGTGCTGACGCAGGCAGGGTTGCGTGTGACGGTAACTGAGGACCACAGCGACGTGCTAACCACCCTCGTCAAGGAGATAGGACTGAAGCTGATGGCCGGGGAGATCCTCACGAAGATGACCACCAGTCTTCCCATTAGCCGGGAGGAACTGGCACAGGGGCAATCACTGGCCCGTAGCGCTTTAGACGCAGTTGCCAGTGGCTTGTTGGGTTACACGCTGATTATTGCGGTGAAGGAGTAGCGATACCCGCTGCCTTTTGTATCGCATCCTCAACTGCGAGCTTGCTGGGGACGATCCCCTGGGTTATGACCCGCCCGTTCACTGTCACGATAGGCGGGTGCCAGCCCCCTCGTATAAGCGGTTCGAAGAATGAGTTAAGCCAGGGTTTAACCGTTAGGCGCGCATCTGCAACGCCCGCATGCTCTACAGCCTGCTGCGCAATGGCCACGGTAAGGTCACATTCTTCACAAACCCTATTCGGAACCGTGAAGAATAGCTGCCGGCCTGTTATCCGATAGACCACAACGGAAACTGGACTGTTCGTGTTCAAAGTTAGCCCTTCTGCGATTACTCTAATGGCTTAGGAAAGGTTGAGCTTCTGGGCTAGCTCACGGTTAGAGGGCTCTACCAGCACACTGCCATCGCCAAAGACAATGGTGGGTACGCTACTCATGCCGCCGTTCAGCTCCAACACGCGGCGCGCGGCATCGGGGTCGTTTTCGATATCAATAGCGGTGTAGGGAACGCCGCGCTCATTGAAGAACTGTTTTGCTCGACGACAGTCGGGGCACCACTGGGTGCTGTACATCACGATGGGCTGCATAGTCGTCATCGGCTTGACCTCCGCTAGTTAACTGAAAGATAACGCGCACCTACTATACCGCAAATCAGCAGCTGGGTTATGTAAGTTGTCCTGCACACGGCGCGGTTGCAGCCGCGGAGCTTGAGGGCTAGCCGCAGCGAGCCGGGCGGCCCCTACAACGTCCTGCGAGCACAACCTTTGAGGCGTGTTTGCTCTAGCGCCAACCTATGTCAAACTTGTGAGGCGCAAATGTGCTACCCTGAAACACACGTCTGAGTGATCGCTCTGGGTGGGCACCCACAAAGAGCATCCCCTGATCCTCAGCTCCTTTAGTCGCTTGGAGGCCTACGATGCGAGTTCACATTGGTAATCTCTCTGCCCTGACCACGGAAGAAGCGCTGCGCCGCCTCTTTGGCGCCGAGGGCGAAGTCACTACAGTCCGGTTCGTGACCGACAGCTATGTGGGGCGTTCGCGAGGGTTTGCCTATGTGGAAATGCCGAATATCCCTGAGGGGGTGCGTGCCGTTAAGGCGCTCAACGGGCGCGAGGTGGACGGCAGGGCTCTGGTGGTGACGGATGAGCCAGAACGGCCTCCTCGCCAGCACAATGATCGCCCACGCCCGGCGTCCCGTCGCAATCGGACCCCGTAAGCAAGGAAGCAGCACACCCCCAATCGCTGCAGCTCCTCTGCCCTAGCTCCTTTCCTCTCGCCCCTCCAGCCGCCACTAGGCGGACGCTGACATCGCTTAGTCCCCCTTGACGCCTATCGCCTCTATTAGCCAAACTTAAGGCCCTAGCAGCGCGTAGGGAGGAGGAGCGGTCATGGCAGTCATTAAAGTGGTGATCACGGGAGCGTCGGGCAAGATGGCCAAGGAGACGCTGCTGGCGCTCTGCAAAGACCCGGACGCAGACCCCGCGGCGGCCGTTTCCCGCAACGCGCAAGAAGCCTACCTCCCCTCTACCCGACGGCTCCGGCCTCATACCCCTGGCCAACGAGCTAGAACCCCTGCTGCAACGCGTGCAGCCGGATGTGCTGGTGGACTTTACCAGCGCCCCCTACGCGGTCGCAGCAGCCAAGGTGGCTATTGCGCACGGGGTGCGGCCGGTCATCGGCACCTCCGGGCTGAGCGCGCCTGACGTGGCTGAGCTGGTGTCGTTGTGCCAGGATGCGCAGCTCGGCGGCGTGGTTGCGCCTAACTTTGCGCTGGGCGCGGTGGTGCTCATGCGCCTGGCAGCCATCGCCGGACGGTTCTTTGACTACGCCGAGATCATCGAGCAGCACCACGAGGCCAAGGCGGACGCGCCCTCCGGCACCGCCATTGCGACCGCGCAGATGATGGCCCAGGAGCGGGGCAAGGCCTTCACCACCGCAGAGACAACTAAGGAGACGCTGCCCCACTCCCGCGGGAGCGCGGTAGAGGGCGTGCCGCTGCACAGCGTACGCATGCCGGGGCTGATGGCGCACCAGGAGGTGCTCCTGGGCAGCGCGGGGCAGACGCTGCGCCTCCGCCACGATACGTTGAGCCGGGAGTGCTACATGCCCGGCGTGCTGCTGGCGGTGAAAGAGGTCATGAAGCTGGACCGCATGGCGGTAGGTCTGGACAAGCTGCTGGGGCTGTAGCGCCAACGCATCACACCAGACCCATGAGCATTAGCAGCGCAAAGGATAATGCGGAGGCTGCTGGCGGGCACTGGTCGTTGAACCACGCAGAGCCACTCCGCCACTCCAGATTGCTTCGGCGCTCTGCGGAGCTTCTCGCAAAGACAGCGGAGCAGGGCCTTCACCGCCGCAAAGACTAAAATGAGACGCTGCGCCGCCGCTACGATACGTTGAGCCGGGAGTGCTGCATGTCAGGCGTACTGCTGGCGGTGGAAGAGGTTATGTTCGTGCATAGAAAGTTTGCTAAACTATTAAAAGTAAACATTGCATACTTAATAGCGTTTTATAGACCACATTAGGAAGGAGGTGCGAAAGGACTAATGGCAGCAATAATATCCGATGAAACCTTGCAACGCATCGGAGATCCTAAGGTGGTTGCAAAAGAATTGTCGGAGTTTAGACAAGCCGCGCGAGTTCTATCGTCTCGTCATCCCAGGATGATCGACAAGTATCAAAAACAGTGGGTAGGCATTTATCAAGGTCAAGTCGCGGCAACAGGACGAACCTTACAAGCTCTGCTGGCTCAAGCAGACAAAAAAGAAGTCCCTCGAAAAGATCTTTTAGTCCGGTTTATTGACAAGAACCAAAGGACTCTGGTGCTTTAGACAAGCTGCTGATGCTCCGAGGTAGATTCGGTGATACTAGCGGGCGGCCTTATTTAGAAGGCCGCCTCTTGCTTCCATCTAACGATTGGGATTGCCTCTTTACCTCTATGGCATCAGGAGTAGTAGAATAAACCCTGCTTACGGGCAGGTTGTACGCAAGCTCTAAGTGCTCGTGAGGGGCGACGCTGGCAAGAGGAACGGTGGAGGCCGCTATGGCAATGACAACTATCGGACGGCTGGTAACGGCAATGGTCACGCCCTTTGACGGGGCAGGCCAGGTGGACTATGCCCAGGTAAAACGGCTGGCTCAGGGGCTAGTGGCCTCCGGCACGGAAGCGCTGGTGGTCAGCGGCACCACGGGAGAGTCGCCCACTCTGAGCGCCGAGGAGAAGCTGGGCCTCTACCAAGCGGTGAAGGAGGCCGTAGGCGACCGTGCGACGGTCATCGCGGGCACCACTACCTACAACACCGCGGAGAGCGTACACCTGACGCACGAGGCGGACACTGCGGGCTTTGCAGACGCCTTCCTGCTCACCGTGCCCTATTACAACAACCCGCCCCAGGAGGGGCTCTACCAGCACTTCAAGGCCATCGCCGCGGCTACGGACAAGCCGTGCGTCCTGTACAACGTCCCGAGCCGCACGGTGCGGAACATGGAGGCGGCCACCACCATTCGCCTCAGTGAAATCGAGAACATCGTAGGCGTGAAGGAGGCCAGCGGCAATCTGGACCAGATCACCAAGGTCATCCAGGGCGTTGGGCCGGACTTCCGGGTGTGGAGCGGCAACGACAGCGATACGCTGCCCATCCTGGCGCTGGGCGGCTACGGCGTGGTGAGCGTGGCGAGCCACCTGTGCGGCCTGCAGGTGAAGTCGATGATCGACCTGTTCCTGTCGGGCGAGACGGCCCACGCGGCGGCCATCCACGCGCGGCTGCTGCCGCTGGTGAATGCGCTGTTCATCATGGCCAATCCTATCCCTGTAAAGTATCTGCTGAACCAGGTGGGCTTCTCCGTGGGCGCGCCCCGGCTGCCCCTGGTGGAGCCGGACGAGAAGACCGCGGCCCAACTCCGAGAGGCCGTTGCGGGCCACCGCATCGACCTGCCGGTGCCGGCGACCTCGTAAGACGCCCCATACCCGCTTACCCTTGCCTACCAGCAGGCAGGCTCTCCCAAGCGACTTGCGGGGCGCGAGCGCTCCTGTGAACGTGCCGGAAAGGCAGACCAATAACGTGCGCTATCTGGAGCAACGCAGCTCTCTTAACGCGCGCTGCGGCGCTAGGCCGATGACACTGCGGGATAGAGTGGATGCCTGATTCCCCAGCCGCCCGCATCGCCAGCACGATCCAGGAGATCCGTCCTCTGGACCGAGGGGCCATGCGGTTGGCCCGCGCCCGGCAAGGGCAGCTCACCAAACCCGCGGGCGCGCTTGGGCGGCTGGAGTCGCTCTCCGTCCACCTGGCGGGCATCACCGGCAGCCTAAACCCGCCGCTGGAACGCAAAGCCGTGGTGGTGATGGCCGGCGACCACGGTGTCACCGCCCAGGGCGTCAGCGCCTACCCCTCGGACGTCACTCCCCAGATGGTGCTGAACTTCCTGCGAGGCGGCGCGGCCATCAATGTGCTGGCGCGGCAGGCGGGCGCGCGCGTGGTCGTCGTGGACGTGGGCGTTGCCAGCGAGCTGCCGGAGCACCCGGGGCTGGTGCGGGCAAAAGTCGCACCGGGCACCCAGGACTTCACCCGCACCGCGGCCATGACCCGGGACCAGGCGGAGCAGGCCGTTCTCGTAGGGCTGGAGGTGGCGGCCCGCGAAGTGGCGCAAGGACTGGACGTGCTAGGCGTGGGAGAGATGGGCATCGGCAACACCACGCCCGCAGCGGCGCTCACTGCGGTGTTCACCGGCGCGCCGCCGGAGCGGGTGGCCGGTCGCGGCACCGGCCTGGATAGCGCGGGCGTGGCCCGCAAAGTAGCCGCGCTACGGCAGGGGCTGGAGCTTCACCGCCCGGACCCGGCGGACCCCATGGGACGCTGGCGCAGGTGGGCGGACTGGAGATTGCCGGACTGGTTGGGCTGATGCTGGGCGGCGCAGCACACCGGGTGCCGGTAGTGGTGGACGGCTTTATCACGGGAGCCGCGGCCTTGGTGGCGGCGGCCATTGCGCCCCCGGCCAGGGAGTATCTCATCGCCAGCCACCGCTCGGTGGAGCCGGGGCATCGCGCGGCGCTACGGCGGCTGCGGCTGCGGCCACTCCTCGACCTCAACCTGCGGCTCGGCGAGGGCAGCGGGGCCGCGCTGGCCTTCCCCTTGCTGGATGCTGCGGTGCGTATCTTGAACGAGATGGCGACCTTTGCGGAGGCAGGCGTCTCGGAAGCGCTGCCTGAAGACGTGCGGTAGCATTGCAGCACACGCTCACTCTCGCTGAGCCGGCCGCCTTTCGGCATTGCGAGGAGCCCACACACGCCTTATCCTGCTCGTGATAACAGGAGCACAACCAGCCTTACCCTTCCTAGTAAAGGACGCTCAATAGATGCCCATCCTGGCGGCACTGCGCTTGCTCACCATCATCCCCATCAGCTCCCGAGAGGCTACGCCGGACGAGATGCACCGCGCGCCGGGCTACTTTCCCCTAGTAGGGCTTCTTCTTGGCGTAGGACTGGTGCTCCTAGACCTGCTGCTGCGTCTCATTCTGCCCCCTAGCGTCACCAGCGCGCTGGTGCTGGTTGCCCTTATTGCCATCACAGGCGGGCTCCACTTGGACGGGCTGGCCGACACCTGCGACGGTGTGTTCAGCGCCGCTGACCCCGAACGGCGCTTGGAGATCATGCGGGACAGCCGCGTAGGGAGCTACGGCGTGGTAGGAGTGGTCAGCGCGCTGCTGGTGCAGTACGTCACCCTGACCGCGCTGCCTATCGATGAACGCAGCGCAGCGCTGGTGCTGATGACCACCACCGGCCGCTGGGCCATGACCTACGCGCTCGGCAGCTTTCCTTACGCTCGCTCAGTGGGGCTGGGCTCCGCCTTTAACGCCGGGCAGAGCACAACGGCAACGATGGCCATCGCGACGGTAACAGCGGGCCTCGCGGCGCTGCTCCTGGGCGGCCTGTGGGGACTCCTGCTGATGGTGGTGGTCTGGGGGACGACGCGCGGGATAGCCTACCTCCTGGAGCAGCGTTTGTCCGGCCTAACAGGAGACACCTACGGCGCCATTAACGAGGCTATCCAGACGCTGACGCTGCTGGCGTTGATAGCTCGGCCATAGGGCAGGGGAACCCCTCAGGGGTTATGACTTCAAACGGGGGTACTTCCCGACCCCTGGCAAAGAGACTTCGCCTCCCAGAACGCATTATTGTCAACTCCTGTGCCCGCTCATCCTTGACCACGGGCAGGGGAGACGCTTATGCTGGTGCTTAGCTCACCCCCCAACATGTCGCCATCTTGGACGGAACGCCCACCGAGCGCGTGCCGTCCGAGCTAAGGAAAGAAGCAACCGTGTCCTGGAGTCGCACTGAGAGGCCCACCGAAGAGCCCGGCAGCCGTTGGGCCATGTTTTCCGCCCTTCGCTACCGCAACTTCCGCCTCTACTGGATAGGCCAACTCACCTCCGTCCTGGCCCAGAACATGCAGCACGTGGCCCTGTACTGGCTGGTGCTGGTGCTCACGGATTCCCCCTTGATGATCGCCATGACGGGGCTAAGCCACGCCATCCCTACTATCGCGTTCACGTTTATCGGCGGCGTGGTGGCCGACCGGACCGACCGGAAAAAGCTGCTTGCGGTTGCGCAGTTAGTGCAGGCAGTCCTCTTCTTCGTCATCGCGGCCTTGGCGGGGACCGGCTTCATCGAGGTGTGGCACATCCTGGTCTTCGGTTTCCTTACAGGCATCGCAAGGGCCTTCGACCAGCCCAGCCGGCAGGCCATGCTCCCGCACCTCATCGAGCGCAAGGACTTGGCGTACGCGGTGGCCATCAGCGGGACGGTGTGGCAGCTCTCCCGGCTCACGGGCCCCGCCATCACAGGCGTGCTCATTGCCACCTCCGGCGCGGCGGCGGCCTTCTTTGTAGGCGGCTGCGGCTACCTCATCTTTCTGGTCCTGCTCTTCTTCATCAAGCTGGACGCGCCCCTCACCCGTCCGGGAGAGAAGGGCATGCTCACGGAGATTTTGGAAGGGCTGAGTTTCATCCGCCACAATGAGATCTTTTACAGCCTCATTGCCCTTACCTTCTTCAACAGCGTCTTTGGCTCGTCCTACACCATCCTTATGCCGGTCATAGCACGGGACGTGCTTAAAGTTGGCTCTACGGGATACGGCTTCCTTCAGTCCACCGGCGGAGCGGGTGCGCTCTGCGGCACACTGATAGTGGCCTACTTTGCCCGCAGCAGGAACAAGGGGATGCAAGCTATCCTCGGAGCCACCACATTCGGTCTGCTGATCATCGTCTTTTCCACGTCCACCTTGTATCCGTTATCCCTGGCTATCATGCTGTTCATGGGCATGGCGGGGCAATTCTACCAGACCTCCATCAACACCACGCTCCAGATGGAGCTTCCCGATGAGTTCCGCGGCCGTGTGATGGGGATCTACGGGCTTACCTGGAGCCTCATGCCACTGGGCGGCACCATCTCCGGCACCATCGCAGAGTTCATGGGCGCACAGTTTGCCATCGGCTTTGGCGGCTTCCTGGTGGCGACCATGGCGCTCTCCGTTGCCGCCTTCCTGCCTCGAGTACGCAACCTCTCCGTCGGCTCCTAACGCGCCATGGCTACCACGGCCACACCTCGCATTGTCATCGCCGGCGTCACCAGCGGCGTGGGGAAGACCACGGTTGCCGCGGGGCTTATTGGCGCGCTGCAAGCCAGGGGCCTACAGGTGCAGCCCTACAAGTGCGGGCCGGACTACATCGACCCGAGCTACTTAAACCAGGCCGCGCAGCGGGTGACCCGCAACCTGGATAGCTGGATCCTCCCCAACAACGTGGTGCGCGAGCTGTTTGCCCGCAGCGCTGCCGACGCCGACGCGGCGGTCATCGAGGGGATGATGGGGCTGTATGACGGCCGCACCGGCGAGGGCGAGGTTGGCAGCACGGCCCACATTGCCAAGCTGCTGGGAGCGCCGGTAGTGCTGGTGCTGGACGCCAGCAAGGTGGGCCGAAGCGCCGCCGCCACCGTCCTGGGTTTCCAACGCTTTGACCCTGCCCTCGCGCTGAAAGGCGTCATCATCAACCAGGTCGCCGGCGAGCGCCACCGCCAGATCGTTACCGAGGCCATCGAGGCCGCTACCGGTCTGCCGGTGCTGGGCGCGCTGCCCAAGAGCGATGCATTCCATCTGGCCGAGCGTCACCTGGGGCTGGTGCCCGCGCCCGAAGACCCAGACGCCGGCAAACGGGTAGAGGCGCTGACCGCTGCTATCAACGAACACTGCGACATCGATAAGCTGTGGGAGATCGCCCAGAGTGCGCCGCCGGTCGAAGCCGCGCCTACCCGGCTTTTCCCAAAGACTCCGCCAAAGCCCAGGCCGCGCATAGGAGTGGCGCTGGACAGCGCGTTCAGCTTCTATTACCAGGACAATCTGGACCTGCTGGAGGCCTGGGGGGCAGAGCTCGTCCCCTTTAGCCCGCTGGCAGACGAGCGGCTGGCAGAATCCATCCACGGCCTCTACATTGGCGGCGGCTTCCCGGAGGTGTACGCCCAGGAGCTGACGGCTAACCGGCTGCTGATGGAGGACATCCGGCGACGGGCGGCCGCAGGGATGCCGGTGTTTGGCGAATGCGGCGGCCTTATGTATCTCAGCGAGGGCATCAAGGACTTTGAGGGCAAGCTCCACACTATGGTGGGGCTTATCCCGGGCGTCTGCGTCATGGAACGCCGCCGGGTGGGCCTGGGCTACCTCACCGTTGAGTCCAGCCAGCCCTCCTTCCTGGTCCCCCGCGGCGAGAAGGTGCGCGCCCACGAGTTCCACTGGTCGCGGTTGGAGCATGCCTTCCCGTTAGAGCGCACTGCCTTCAGGGTGCAGGGCCCGTCGGAACGCCTGGAAGGCTTCACAGACATGAACATTCTGGCATCCTATGTGCATTTTCACTTCGGCGCAAACGTGGAGCTTGCGCCGCGCTTAGTGGCGGCTTGCAGCGCCTGGAGTGAAGGCGAGTGACTGCAATAGAGGCGCTCGTCATGCTGGGCCTGGCGGTAGCCCTCGACCTGCTCTTTGGGGAGCCGTCCAACCGCTTCCACCCCGTTGCGTGGATGGGGCGGGCAATCGAAGGGCTGCTGGCAAGGAGCCCGCAGGCCGGCAACGCCCGGCAACTCGCCTACGGCGCGCTCATAGTGACTGCGCTGCTGGCGCTCTTCCTGCTCCCGGCATGGGCCGCGCTGGAGTGGCTGCAGAGCTACTCCACAGCAGGATACGTGCTGGCAGGCGCGCTGGTGCTGAAGACCAGCTTTTCGATCCGAGCGCTGTGGTCGTCCGCCGCAGGAGTGCGGAGCGCCCTGGCCGCCGCCGACCTCCCGGCCGCGCGGCAGGAGCTGGGTCAGCTAGTGAGCCGCGACACCGCGGCGCTCACCGCGCCACAGGTCGCGGCGGCGGCTATCGAGTCCACTGCGGAGAACTTCACGGACAGCGTGGCCGCGCCCCTCTTTTACTTTGTGCTCTTCGGTCCGCTGGGCGCACTGGGCTACCGGGTGGTGAACACCCTGGACGCCATGGTGGGCTATCATGGCCGCTACGAGTACCTGGGCAAAGCCGCCGCTCGCCTCGACGACCTGCTCAACCTAATCCCCGCCCGCACCAGCGGACTGCTGCTGACCGTTTGCGCGGCCGCGGGCAGGGGCAGCGTCGCCCGTGCCTGGCGCACCATGTGGCGCGACCATAGCGTGACCGAGAGCCCCAACGCAGGCTGGACTATGAGCGCAATGGCCGGCGCTCTAAGTGTGCGCCTGGAGAAGGTGGGCTTCTATCAGCTGGGGGCAAGCTATCCGGAACCCACCACCCGGGACGTGGAGCGCAGCCTGCGGCTCCAGAGCGTCGCGGTGGGAATGGCGGTGCTGTTGACTGCCCTGGGAACGGTTGGTCTTTATGTCTAGTTTGTTCAAGCTTGACCGGGCGCGGCGAGCCCCGCTAACGCCGGTGGTTCACGGCGGCTTGCCGGCAGAAGAGCTACGCGCGCTCGGTCTGGACCCGGACGCTATCCTGGACTTCAGCGTGAACACCAACCCCTTCGGGCCATCGCCGCGCGCGCTGGCAGCGGTGCGGGAGGCCGACGTCACCCGCTATCCTGACCCCGCGGCGACACAGCTGCGGGCCGCCTTGAGCGACGCGCTGGGCGTCCCCGCCGACCACCTACTGGCAGGCAACGGAGCGGTGGAGCTTATCTGGCTGACGGCTCGCGCCTACCTGGCCCCCGGCGACCGCGCGCTGGTAGTGGGCCCCACGTTCGGGGAATACGCGCAGGCCAGCCAGGCCGCGGGCGCAGATGTGATAGGCTATGACGCGGCTGCTGAGGATGCATTCACCATAGACCTGTCTGCGGTGGAAGCTCTGCTGACGGCACACCGGCCCCAGGTGGCTTACCTGTGTAACCCCAACAACCCCACCGGCACGTTTGTAACGCCGGCAGCCCTGGCTCCGCTCATCCAACGGTTCCAGGAAACGCTGTTCCTGGTGGACGAGGCCTATCTCTCTTTCATGGACCAGCCGGAGGAGGAGCGCTCCTGTATCTCTCTCGGAATGCCGCACAACCTACTAGTAGTGCGCTCTATGACCAAGGACTGCGCCATCCCCGGCCTGCGCCTGGGCTACGCCGTGGGGCAGCCGGAGCCGCTGGCATCCCTGCAATCGCAACAGCCGCCGTGGACTGTCAACGCGCTCGCGCAGGCGGCAGGCGTGGCTGCGCTGGGGATCCGGATCACGTGACGCGCTCGCTGGCCGGCGTCCAGGAAGCGAAAGCCTATCTCATCGAGGCATTGACCCGTCTGGGGCTAGGGCCACTGCCATCCCATACCAATTTCTTGCTCATCCCGGTCGGCGACGGCGCGGCCTTCCAGCGCGCGTTGCTGCACGAGGGCTGCTACGTACGAGACTGCGCGTCCTTTGGCCTGCCGCAGTACGTGCGGATCGGCGTGCGGACGCTGCCGGAGTGCCGCCGCCTGGTAGCAGCCATCGAGCAGACTCAGACAGCAAGAGGCGGCGCGCGTGACCGCTAAACTGCTGATGCTCCAGGGGACGGCCTCTTCAGTGGGCAAGAGTTTGCTGGTGGCCGCGCTGTGCCGCATCTTCCGGCAGGACGGCCTGGGGGTGGCCCCCTTCAAGGCCCAGAACATGTCCAACAACGCGTTTGTGACTGCGGAGGGCGGCGAGATTGGCCGGGCCCAGGCCGTGCAGGCACACGCCGCACAGGTCGCGCCCCACGTAGACATGAACCCCATCCTCCTCAAGCCCCAGGCGGAGGCCCGGTCCCAGGTGGTAGTGCTGGGCAAGGCCAGCGAGACCTTGAGCGCTCGGGAGTACTACCAACGCAAGCAGGAGCTGTGGCCAGTGGTCACCGATGCGCTGGAGCGGCTGCGGACTAGTCATGACGTGGTGATCTTAGAGGGGGCAGGCAGCCCCGCGGAGATCAACCTGAAGCAGTACGACATTGTGAACATGCGGGTGGCCCGGGAGACCGAAGCGCCCGTGATCCTGGTGGGCGACATTGACCGCGGCGGCGTGTTTGCGCACCTGGTAGGCACCCTAGAGCTGCTGGAGCCGGAGGAGCGCGCCCTGGTGCGCGGCCTGCTCATCAACAAGTTCCGGGGCGACAAGAGCCTGCTGACCGACGGCCTCACCTTCATTCAAGAACGCACCGGCGCACCGGTCCTGGGCGTGGTGCCCTACCTGCGCGACCACGGTGTGCCGGAAGAGGACTCGGTGGCGCTGGACAACGCTATCCAGGCCGACGGCCGCGGCAACGAAGCGCTGCTGGACATCGTGGTGATCCGGCTGCCCCACATTGCCAACACCAACGACTTTGAAGCGCTGGCCGCAGAGCCCGCAGTGCACCTCCGCTACGTGAGCGATCCCGCAGCGCTGGGTGACCCCGACCTGGTCATCCTCCCTGGCAGTAAATCCACTATCGAAGACCTATTGCAGTTGCGGAAGCGGGGCCTAGCCAAGCAGCTCATGCTGCGCGCCGGAGAGCACAAGCCCATCCTGGGCGTCTGCGGCGGCTATCAGATGTTGGGCTACGTGATCAGAGACCCAAACCGCGTGGAATCTGCGAGGAAGGAGGCCCCGGGTCTGGGGCTCTTGCCCATAGAAACGGTGTTCCAGGCGCGCAAGGTCACGGAGCAGGTGGAGGGGGCAACCGCAGCGAGCCCAGGCATGTTGAGCGGCGCGAGCGGCAGCACCGCCCGCGGCTACGAGATCCACAGCGGGGTCAGCACCACGCTGAGCGCAGTGGCGCCCCTGTTCCGGCTCAGCTCGCGCGGCGGCAACCCCTGCGACGAGCCGGACGGCGCGGTGAGCCCGGACGGCACCATTGCGGGCACCTATATGCACGGCTTATTTGATGAGGCGGACTTCCGTCAGGCCTTCCTACGCGCGGTGGCGCGCCACAAGGGTCTCGCTGACCTGCCCTTGCCGGAGCAGCCCAGCCTGGACACGCTGCTGGACCGCCTGGCCGCGCAGGTGCGGGCAAACCTGGATATGCGCCAGGTCTACCAGATCACCGGAGTGGACGTATAAGCGCTAAGCGATTCATCCTTATCTTGGGCGGCGCACGCAGCGGCAAGAGCGACTTTGCCGTGAAGCTGGCCCAAGACATTGGCGGTGAGTGCCTCTTTGTAGCCACCGCTCGGGCGGAGGATGAGGAGATGCAGACGCGCATTACGGCGCACCAGGCGCAGCGGCCCCGCGAGTGGCGGACGCTGGAGGTGACAGAACAGATCGCTGACGCGCTGGAGGTGGAGGCGCACCGGGCGTCTGTTGTGCTTCTGGACAGCGTCACGTTGTGGGTGGCAAGCGTGCTGGCGTCGGCTTCACCACAGGGGCTAGATCAGCCGGACGCAGCGGCAGCGGAGAGCGCGCTGGCCACCGAGCTGGGCGCTTTCCACGACTGGTATCGCGGCAGCGCGGGCTCAGTCATCGTCGTCAGTGATGAAGTAGGCATGGGTCTCGTGCCGGAATCGGCCTCGGGGCGGGCGTTCCGGGACCTGCTGGGGGGCGCCAACCAGCGGCTTGCGACCATCGCCACGGAGGCGTACCTGCTGGTTGCAGGCATCCCGGTGGAGCTGAAGCAGCTTGCGGCGCGGCCCTGGCGACAGGACACGCCTTACGATGAACCCCGTTTGTGAAAAATGCGCATTTAGGCATAGACGGAATTGGGGCTTATTGGGTATGATGGTAACTGGACATAAGCGAGTTCATTGCCGCATGAACGAAGTGCGCCGGCCAACGAGGCGATTTAGGAAGGTAGAGTGTCTTTCGTAACTTTTGAGAACCGTTTCTACGATCTTTATTTAGATTTCTTTCGCCACGCAGAAGCCGGCCGCCGCTGGAATATCGATAAAGACATCCCCTGGGACAAGTGCAACCCAGAAACCAGCGATAAAGTTGCGTATCTGGTAGAAGGCTTTACCGGGGTAGAGATGTATCTCCCCGACTACACCTCCAAGATCCTGCACCTGGTAAGGAAGAGCCGCGGCCGCGCCTGGTTCCAGGCCAACTGGGGCTATGAAGAGTCCAAGCACTCCATCGCCCTGGACACGTGGCTGGTGCGCTCCGGCAAACGGACCCAGGAGCAGGTACGGGAGTATGGGGATGCGCTCCTGGAAAAGGAGTGGGACATGCCCTTCAACACCCCCACACAGATGATGGTCTACACCACCCTGCAGGAGCTAGCGACCCAGCTCAACTATCGACGGCTGCGGGAACTAGCCCGCCAGGAGAACGACGAGGCGCTGGTAGCAACGCTCAACTTCATCGGGCGTGACGAGGCCGCGCATCACAAGTTCTTCAAGGATGGCGTGAAACTGCTCATTGAAGAGGACCGGGATAAGACGCTGGAAGACATCCAGATTGTGCTCAGCCAATTCAAGATGCCCGCCATTGACCTGATTCCGGACTGGCAAGAGTACCTGAACACCATTGTGGACATGGGGCTGTTCTCCGCCCGCCTGTACATGACCGACGTGGTGCAGCCTGTCCTGAAAGCCTGGGATATCTCCCGCTCCGAGCTGAAGACCGTAATGCGGGAGAGCAGCACAGGGATCCCCAAGGTACAGCCCTCTCTCAACTTCGTGCGCTAGCACCCGTACCCCGTACATTACGCATCGCACCCCCATCCTAACCTTCCCCCATGAAAGGGGGAAGGAACTGAGGGCCGGGGTTGCTAGACTGCATAAGCTCTCGCGCCTCGCTGTTGACGGGAAACGTGCGGGTCGTCCCCACCAACGCTTCTTTGGCATCGGTGGGGTTACGACGTTGGTCGCGCACCCATACCCCGTCCATTTGGCGGCGCACCCCCATCCTAACCTTCCCCCATGGTAGGGGGAAGGAACTGAGGGCCGTGGGGGTCGTCCCCCCAGGCTTCGCGGTCTGCTGCTACAATGGGCAGCGTAGTCCGCAAGCGATTTGCGGCAGGAGGCGCTCATGACCAGTGATTCCTTGCAGTCGTTACGAGACGCCATTGTGGCGGCGTCCCGATCCCTCACTCAGTCCGGCATCATGCCCATCAGCCACCACGGGAACTTTAGCGCCCGGGTGCCCAACACCGACTCTATGCTCATCACCGGCGGCGGCTCCCTAGACAACCTGCAGCCGGAGCAGCTTGCACTTGTTGACCTGGATGGGAAGCTGCTCCAGGGAGAGCTCAGCACCTCCAACGCGGAGATCGTCCACATGCACGCGGTGGTGTACAAGCACCATCCAGAAGCCGGCGCGGTGGTGCACACTCACTCGCCCTTTGCCACCGCCTTCGCAGTAGCGGGGCGCGGGCTGGCCTGCTCCTACGAAGCGATGGTGCGCGGCGGCATGACGGAGGATGTTCCCATTGCTCACTATGGTCCGCGCGGCTCGCAGATAGCGATTGCGAACATAGCGGCGGCGATGGCCGGCGGTAAGGAGCAACGGGCAGTGCTGCTGGAGAACCACGGCGTCCTGGCGTTTGGCCCCGACCCCCAGGGCGCGGCCCGCGCCAACGTTGTGCTGGAGGAGGCTGCTCAGATCTCGCTGTACGCGGAGAGTTTGGGCGGGGCCAAGCCCATACCGATGGAGATGCGCAAGGCCACACTGGAGCGCCGCGACCAATTCGCGCGGGAAGGCACCCAGCGGGCGTAAGAGCAGAGCCTATAATAGCCATACTCTGTGGCAGCTAGAATTAACTTAGAGGGAAAACCTGCGAGGCTCGTCCGCCTTCATAGATGCCCATAGTGGACCCCAACAATGCATATCGCGTCCAAAGTTTCCAAATAGCCCGCCAATGGTCACTCGTTGGTTCGAGTTTCTCTACAGGCAGACCGGCAGCGGAAGCCTCATCGGGCCCGAAAACTGCGGTATGAGTGCTGGGTTCATCTATTAATTTCTCAGTCAGGCTAACGACGAGCAGCTCGACCTCAGAGGGTTGTCTATCAGGATTACTCGCTAGTGCATCCCTGAGCAGGGTATTCGACCTCGCAAGAGCTGAGCTGGCTTGCTGCACCATTAGAGCAGTGACATTACTTAACATCGACGCCCAAAGTGGGTAAGTTTCAGGTGCTTTTTGGATCTCAGCTGTTGCGTGTTCTACGGCCCCTATGATGTCTTTTGCAGAGACTAGGGTTGATTGGCTTTCTAGTTGGAACTGAGGATCAACTGGCCCCAAGTCGCTTGTGGCGCCCATTATTATCGTATGAGCGCCTAAAGCAAAAACTGTACCAGCACTCTTGGCTTGATCGGGCACTACTACTTTCAAAGATTTACACCTAGATTGTGCTGCGCGGATTAAACGTAAGGCCGTTTCTCCATCGCCACCAGGAGTCGTAAGCATAACGTGTAGGTCTTTTTTAGGGTTTGCATTATGAATAAGCTCCTCGAAAAAAACCACGCTATATGAGAATATCGGGCTGGATATGACTATGAGAGAACAATCATAGTTAGTTTCATACTCACTGATAAGCATTTGCCGCTCATATCGAGCGGCATTTTGTGCTTCATAAAGAGGCGTATAGCTAATAGGCTCGTCAGGAGTCACGATTAAGCTGTCCCCCTAAGCTAACGAAATAATTCTGTTTGAAACCTACAGGTTTCCCTTCACGAACCTTTTTCCCTGCCTCGCGAGCTTGAATCGCTTTTTGGATTCTTTCCGGCCAATCGCTGGATACGTTGTGCGGGATATTGATTAGTATTTTGTTCTGCATAACTAAATTTACTCCGCTTTCTAACATCTATTTCTAACATTCTTAAATGATATCAAAAAATTAACACAAATGTTTGTGATGCGGAATGAATGTATGACAGAGTGCTATAATGGGGCGCGTTCCCCGAGCTAACAGCTATGCAGAGCACCACCTCATCTTCCCCTACTCCTCCTTCCGCATCTGAGCTAAGGCCCAAGCGGCAGGGCCGCTTCCAGATGTTCTCCGCGCTGCGCCATCAGAACTACCGCTACTACTGGATAGGCATCATTGGCTACACGCTGAGCGTCCAGATGGCCACCATAGCCAACGGGTGGCTGGTCTACGACCTCACCAACTCTCCCGCATACCTGGGCCTTGTGGGCGTCAGCATGGCGGCGCCCACTATTGTGCTCACCCTATTTGGCGGCCTTATGGCGGACATGCTGGACAGGCGCAAGCTGGTGCTCGTCATGCAGATACTGACGGCAATCGTCGCGCTGGCCGTAGCCTACCTCACGTTTGCGGGGCTGATACGGGTGGAGCACATCATAGTGGCGTCGTTCCTGACGGGAGCTTTCCAAGCCTTTGACCAGCCGGCCCGGAGCGCTATGATCCCGCAGCTAGTTGAGCCGGAGAGCTTAATGAATGCGATCGCGCTGCAGTCCTTGGGCTGGCAGATCACGCGCGTGGCGGGTCCGGCCATCGGCGGAGTGATCATCAGCGTGTTCGGCATCGCTACCTGCTTCCTCGTGATTGCTCTGTGCCTGGTGGCGATGATCTGGGCAATGATCAAGGTGGACATCATTCACCAAGCGTCTGCGGCCAACAAGCAGAACATGGCAAAGAGCATGATGGAGGGGCTCTCTTATATCAAGGACCATCCATTTATCTTCGCCCTCGTCGGCATGACCTTCTTCGGCGCCATCTTCGGGATGTCCTACATCATTCTCATGCCCGTGTTCGCTCGGGACGTGCTCCACACCGGCGCTGAGGGATTCGGGCTGTTAATGGGCGCGTCGGGCATAGGCGCGCTGGCCGGCAGCACTATCATCGCATCCCTAGGGAACTACCAGTTCAAGGGGCGACTGATGATCACCTCAACAATGGGGTTCGGGCTAAGTCTACTGTTCTTCGCGATATCCCAAAACTTCGTGCTATCCATGGTGCTGATGGTAATAGCCGGTCTGACGAACTCGCTCTATATGACCACCGCCACCACCCTGCTCCAGGCCAATATCCCCAACGAGCTGCGAGGGCGGATTATGGCCATCTACACCATGTGCTGGAGCCTTGTTCCCCTGGGCGGCATGCTGGGCGGCGCAGTGGCCACTGTTACCAGCGCAGCGCTGGCGGTAGGCACAGGCGGCGCTTTGGTAGCGGGCATGGCCGCCTTTGCCGTCGCTCGTCTGCCGCAGATCCGTCAGGCGTAGTCCCGTGGCTGAGAACCTGCTCACCACCTGTCTCCACCAGGAACACCTAGCCCTGGGCGGCCGTATGGTGCCGTTTGCCGGATGGCACATGCCCGTGCAATACGAGAGCATTATTGGGGAGCACCACGCCGTGCGCCGGCAGGCCGGGATTTTCGACGTGTCCCACATGGGCCGGCTCTACTTCAGCGGCGCCGACTGCGGCGACCTGTTGCAGCGCGTCCTTACCTGCGACGTCTCCAAGATTGACCCGGGGCACGCCCGCTACGCGCTGATCTGCCTTGAGGCTGGGGGCATCTTGGACGACGTGATCCTCTACAACCTGGGCAACGGCGAGTATCTGCTCATCTGCAACGCCGCCAACACCCCCGCGGTGCTGGACTGGCTGGCGCAGTGGACGCAGCCGGGCCAGCAGGTGGCGATAGATAACCGCACGGCGGACACGGCCATGATTGCGTTGCAGGGGCCGCAGGCGGTCGCCCACGTAAACGACCTGCTTGGAGCCGCCAACCAGGCGGTGCAGCTCAAGGCGTTCCAGTGGACCGAAAGCCTGTGGCGGAGCCAGCCGCTGTTCGTTGCCCGCACCGGCTACACCGGTGAAACTGGCTTTGAGCTGATTCTGGGGGCGGACGATGCGCCATCGCTGTGGCAGGCGCTGGTCGAGCGGGGTGTGACGCCCTGCGGCCTGGGCGCGCGGGATACCCTGCGCCTGGAGGCCTGCTTCCCGCTCCACGGCAACGACATCTCTCCGGAAACCAATCCCGCCCAGGCGGGCCTGCTGTGGACGGTGGCGCTGGATAATGGCGACTTTATCGGCCGCGAGGCCATCGCGCAGGCCAAGGACGCGGGAACGGCCACGCGGCTCATCGGTTTTGAGCTCACCCAGCGCGGGGTGCCGCGGTCCCACTGCGACCTTCTCTCGCTAGGGCAGGTGGTGGGTCAGGCAACCAGCGGCGGCCATAGCCCAACCCTGGAGAAGGGCATTGGGCTGGGATACGTGCCCGCCGCGTTGACGAAGGTGGGGACGGAGCTAGAGGTGGACATCCGGGGCAACCGGGTGCCGGCCAGGGTAGCGCAACGGCCTTTTTACAAGCGAGCGCCATAAGAAACGGGCGGTAATAAAGTCTATTCCGCCCTATTAGGCGCAGGGGGAAAGCGGAACGAATATACCGCATGAAGGCAAGAAAGGTCTTGCTCCCACCCGTACCCCTAAGCTAGTATTATCGGGCGAGTCCTCCTCTCAAAACCGAGTATCCGTAAACAAGCATCGCTATCCCTCTACGCGTAAGGCAGGACAACGCGTCCAGGAAGCTTAGCAGACAGCAGTAGGAGCAACTACGTGGCGCAACGCCGCACTCAAGAAGTCGAAAACCTCTGGCTAGCCAGAGCCCTCTGGGATCTGCACGCCGTCCGTTTCGGGGACTTCACCCTGGGCCGGAGCACGACGCACTCCCCCGTCCACGTCAACGTCCGCCGCATCATCAGCCGGCCCCGCGTGCTGCGTCGGGCGGCGCGTACTTTGGCTAATGAGTACGCTACAGACCAGGGACGGCTCCACCCTCGCTTCCAGTCCTATGACCTAGTGGCCGGCATCCCGTTCGGCGGGCTGCATATTGGGACCGCATTCTCTCTGGCCACTAACACGCCCATGATCTACGTGCATACTCGTGATGAGGATAACCGTAATCACCTGCTGGAAGGCGCATACGAGCCTGACCAGTCCGTCATCCTGCTGGACGACCTCATCACCACCGGCGGTAGCGTGCTGGAGACCGGCGCGCTGCTGAAGGAGGAGGGGCTGCAAGTGCATGACATTATGGTGCTGGTAGACCGCGGCGTAGGCGCAACCGCTCGCCTGCGTCAGCAGGGCTACAGCCTTTACTCTGTGCTCACCCTTGAAGTGATGCTCAACTACTATCTCTCCACGGGCCGCATAGACCAAGCCTTGCACCGCAAGTGCTGCCTGTTCCTAGAGGAGCAGCGGGCCACCTACGGCGACGGCTAATCCTCCCTATTTCACAGACAACAAGCAGACCTAGATAAGCGAAGGCACTATGGCAGAACAAGCTCCTCCCGGCGATCCAACTAGCTATCGCTTCAGCAAGGAGCACGAGTGGCTGTCCACCGATGCGTCCGGCGAGGCGTGGGTGGGCATCACCGTCTTTGCGGCGAACGAGCTGGGCGACATCGTATTTGTGGAGCTCCCGAAGCCCGGCACTAAGATCAAGCAGTTCGAGAAGTTCGGCGAGATCGAGTCGGTAAAAGCGGCGTCCGACCTCTTCTCTCCCGTTAGCGGCGAGGTGCTGGAGGCCAATGAAGAGCTAGCCCTGAAGAGCGAGCTTGTCAACCAGTCCCCGCACCAATCGGGATGGCTGCTCCGGGTGCGGCTAGACGATCCCGCCGAGGCACAGCAACTGCTGGACTACGCCGCCTACCAGCGCTACCTGCAAGGCCTCATAGAGGAGCACGGGTAAGTGCCAGGCTACGTGCCCCACACGTCGGCAGAGCGGGATACATTACTGGCCTCCCTAGGACTTCACTCTACCGATCAACTCTTTACTGACATTCCTCAGGCGCTCCAGGAGTTCACCCTTAATCTTCCTGAGCCGCTTACCGAACTAGAGCTCCAGCAGGAGCTTGGTAGTCTGGCGCAGCGGAATCTCGCCATCACGCAGCTGCCGTGCTTCTTGGGCGCGGGCGCGTACCGGCACTTTGTCCCCAGCGTAGTAGGCCACATCATGGGCCGCAGCGAGTTCGCCACGGCGTATACGCCCTACCAGCCGGAGATAAGCCAGGGCACCCTGCAGGCCGCCTTTGAGTTCCAGACTATGATGTGCTACCTCACCGGCATGGAGGTGGCCAACACCGGCATGTACGACGGCCCCACCGCGCTGGCCGAGGCCGCGCTCATGGCCTGCCGCGTCACCGGCCGTGAGAAGGTGGCTGCACTTGCTACCGTGAACCCCCGCTGGCGAGCGGTGACGGACACCTACTGCACGGGCCAGAACATTGCGCTGGAGACGCAGCAACCGGGAAGCCTCAGCCTGGACGAGAGCTACGCGTGCATCATCGTGCAGAACCCGGACTTCTTCGGGAACATCCGTGACCTGGAGGAATACGCGGAAGCGGCGCATCAGGCCGGCGCGCTGCTGGTGGTCGCCTCGGGGCTGACGCCGCTGGGGATGCTCAAGCCGCCGGGCGCATTCGGCGCGGACATCGTGGTGGCAGAGGGCCAGGAGTTGGGGCAACCCACCATCTTCGGCGGGCCGTACGTGGGCGCATTCTGCTGCCGGGAACAGTTCGTGCGCCAGATGCCGGGACGCATTGTGGGACGCACCGCGGACGCGCAGGGGCGCACCGGCTACGTGCTCACGCTCCAGACTAGGGAGCAGCACATCCGGCGCGAACGCGCCACCTCTAATATCTGCACCAGCGAGGCGCTCATTGCCCTGGGCGTGGCGGTCTACCTGGCCGCGCTTGGCCCCCAAGGCCTGCGGGAGGTGGCGACGCTCTGCTATCACAAGGCGCATTATCTAGCTGACCGCATTGCGGCGTTGCCCGGCTACCGCTTACTAAACGATGCCCCTTTCTTTTACGAGTTCACCGTGCACTGCCCCACGGCTCCCCGCGAGGTGAACCGCAGGCTGCAGGACGCCGGCATCATCGGCGGGCTGGATGTGAGCGACCAGGTGGAGCGCGGCCTGCTGCTCTGCTGCACCGAGCTGAACGGCAAGGCGGAGATGGACCGCTTAGTGGCGGAGCTGGGAAAGATCACAGGCTGACCAATGGCTAGTACCCCATCCTTGAGCACCACTGTGGATGCCGGCCACGACCCCGCCATCGGGCGGACGCTGTACGACTACAGCGTCCCCGGACGGCGCGCCACGCGGCTGCCTGCCTGCGACGTGCCGGCAGCACCGCTACCCGACGCCTCGCTACTGCGGGAGGAGCTGCTCCTGCCGGAAGTGAGCGAGGTTGAGGTGGTGCGTTATTTCACCCACCTGAGCACCCTGAACTACAGCATTGCTACCGGAATGTACCCGCTGGGCTCCTGCACGATGAAGTACAACCCCATCCGCCACGAAGAGGTGGCCCGGATGCCTGGCTTCGCTTGGGCGCACCCCCTGGCGCCGGAGGAATCGGTACAGGGCGCGCTCCAGGTGCTCTACGAGCTACAAGGCTTCCTTACGGAGATCACCGGCATGGGCACATGCAGCCTGGCCCCCCTGGCCGGCGCACACGGGGAGCTGGCGGGCATGCTCATCACGCGGGCTTACCACCTGAGCCGGGGGGATACTGCCCGCCGCAAGGTGCTGGTGCCCGACTCCGCGCACGGCACCAATCCCGCCAGCGCGGCTATGGCCGACTTTGACGTTGTCTCCATTCGCTCGGACAAAGACGGCAACTGTGACCTGGAGCACTTGCGCTCAGAGCTGGGTCCGGACGTGGCTGCGATGATGCTCACCCAGCCCAATACCCTGGGCATCTTCGACACCAACATTCTGGAGATTGCCCAGGCCCTCCACGAATGCGGCGCGCTGCTCTACGGCGACGGGGCCAACATGAACGCCATGCTAGGCCACGCCAGACAGGGCGCTATGAACTTCGATATCCTCCACCTGAACCTACACAAGACGTTCAGCACACCCCACGGGGGCGGCGGCCCCGGCGCGGGACCGGTCATTGTTGCGCCATTCCTCGCCGAGTTCCTGCCCTCGCCCGTGGTCACCCGCACAGGCACAGGCGCGGAAGCGGAAGCCGCGTACCACTTCAGCACACCGCCTCAGTCCATTGGGCCCAGCGGGGGGTTCCACGGCAACTTCGGCGTGTTGCTGCGGGCCTACTCCTACATTCGCACATTGGGCGCTGAGGGACTGAAAGAGGTCTCCGAGCATGCGGTGCTGAACGCCAACTACCTGCGTGTCCGCTTGTCCGACCTCTATGCGTTGAAGTACCCCCGCCCCTGCATGCACGAGGTCGTGTTCATGGGCACCAGGCAGAAGGCCAAGGGGGTGAACACCCTGGCTATCGCCAAGCGGCTCATTGACTACGGATTCCATCCGCCCACCATCTATTTCCCGCTCATCGTGGAAGAGGCGCTGATGATCGAGCCCACAGAAACGGAGACGCCGGAGACGCTGGACGCATTCGTGGCGGCCATGCGCGCCATTGCGGCAGAAGCGGAAACGAACCCGGAGGCCGTGCAGTCCGCGCCGCATCATTCGCCCGTCGGCCGGCTGGACGAGGCAACCGCTGCTCGTAAACCATACTTACGCTGGAAACCGCAAGACCGTAACGACCCGCAACCCTCGTAGGTTATGGTAATATAGACACACGCTTGGGGCATAAGGCGAGATATCACATGCAAAGTGAGGGGAGATGGAAGACACTGTCACACACTTTTTAGACTATCTGCAGCGGGAGAAATCGTTCTCTGCGAATACAGTTGCTGCGTACCGGAACGACCTAGTGCAACTGAAGGACTTCCTTCTGGAGCAAGGGGTTCAGGTTCATAATGGGCATGGGGAAGCCTGGGATACCGTGAAATCGGCCACCGTCCAGGCGTATATTACCGACCTGAAGAGCAAGACCTACTCTCAAGCAACAGTCGCCCGTAAGATAGCCTCCGTGAAGTCCTTCTTCCATTTTCTGCAAGAGAAGGGCCACGTTCATGCCGATCCTACGGAGGGGCTTTCCTCTCCCGGTGTCCGGCGTGCGCTGCCCAAGACCGTCTTAAGCTCGGAGATGGCAGAACTGCTTGCCCAACCGCTGCGGAAAGACTCCCCGGAGTCACGCAGGGACTGGGCGATGCTGAGCCTGCTTTGCGCTACCGGCGTGCGGGTAACAGAGCTCATCAAGCTCAATACAGACGATTTGGTCATGGACGCCAATTTCCCCTACGTCCGCTGTGTGGGCAGGAGCGCCAAGCCGCGGCTAATCCCCTTGGAGTCTGATGTCATGGCCGTGCTGCAGGAGTACGTCACTACTGCCAGAGACCGCCTTGTGCGCCATCCAGATGAACTAGCACTCTTTCTGAACCGCCGCGGCGAGCGTCTGACCCGCCAGGGCTTCTGGCTCATCCTGAAGGGTTACGCCAAGGCCGCCGGCATCAAAAGCGAGATCACGCCGCACATTCTGCGTCACACCTTTGCTACCGTGATGCTTCAGAGCGGCAAGCTCAACCTGAGAGAGCTCCAAGAGTGTCTGGGGCACGCGAGCATAACCACCACGCAAGTCTACACACAGCTGCCGCAGCTTGAGCCGCGGCAGCCGGCGCTCTCCGGAGCAGCACGCGGTTCTTAACCAAAGCCGCCCTTGGGGGCTTTATGCGCACTAGCGCCGTTCTGCTGGGGGTGCTCCTCCTCTCGCTGGTAGCCTGTAACCAGGATAGCGATGAGGATACGTTGCCCTTCCCTGTGCCGCCTCCTCAATCAGAGGCCCAGTTCATCCCCAGCGTCGCGAGCTACGAACCCATCCCCGTCCCGCCGGACGTTGACTACTACGACCTGACAGAGCGGCTGCGCGGCGTGCCCGCAACATCGCTGCCGCGCGCCGCACGTGCTACGCCTCCGCCAGAGCGGCAAGCCGGCTCTACGGATGAGTTCACCGTCACTGATCTGGTGAGCTATACCCGCTCCACCGTCAGCGCAGAGCTGCGTCTGGTGACGCCTAACGCGTACTGGTACGTAGACCATTCCATCAACGTGAACCAGGAGGCGCTGGAGGAGTCGGCCAAAGTCTTTGAAGAGGGGACCTATCCCACTGAAATCAGCCGCTTTGGCGACACCATCAAGGGCGGCTTTGACGGGGACCGGCACCTGACCATCCTCATAACCCGCTTTGGCGGGGCAGCAGGCTACTACAGCTCTCCAGACGAGTACCCCAAGGTCATCCATCCCTACAGCAACGAGCGCCTGATGCTCTATATCAACGGGGGTAGCCTACGCCCCGGCTCCAATGCCTTCAACATGGTGGTGGCTCACGAGCTGCAGCACGCCCTCCACTGGCACGGGGACTCCAATGAGGAGAGCTGGATCACCGAGGGGCTCTCCACGCTTGCCGAGGAGTTAAACGGCTACCGCAGCTTCTCTCCTCGACTCTTACGCAGGGTACCGGCGGTGCAACTAACCCACTGGGAGGACGAGCCTTCCAGCAACGGAGCGCATTACGCCAGCGCACACCTCTTCCTCCGCTTCCTCAGCGAGCACTACGGAGGCTATGAGAAGCTTGGGCACCTGCTGCTGCTGCCCGAGGACTCCATTGCAGGCATTAACGCCTACCTGACCCAACTGGGCTATGAGGAACGCTTTGTTGACGTATTCAAGGCGTGGGTAGTTGCGAACTATGGCGGCAAAGTTTCAGACCCCAGATATCAGTACACAGACCTGGACGTGCAGGTGAGGCCGGATAAGCAGCTTAACGGCAGCGCTCGCTTCAGCGATACGGTCCCCCAATACGCGGCGCGCTACATCGAATCACAGTTGCCCCAAGGCAGCGCGACCATCACTTTTGAGGGCAGCCCCACCACGGACCTGCTGCCCACCCAGGCGCAGAGCGGCCGCTACCTTTGGTGGAGCAACCGCGGCGACTCCATTGATTCCTCGCTCACCAGGGAGCTAAACCTGGAAGAGGTGCAGCAGGCCACCCTTCGGTTCAAGACCTGGTTCGATATAGAAGAGGGGTGGGACTACGCCTACATCACGATATCGCCAGACAACGGCCAGACCTGGAAGCTGCTGCAGGGTACGCATACCTCACTGGACAACCCGCTGGGCAACAGCTACGGGCCGGGGTTTACCGGCAAGAGCGGCGGCGCACCCGATCCCGCGTGGGTGCAGGAGGAGATAGACCTGACCCCCTACGCCGGGAAGAAGGTGCTGGTGCGCTTTGAATACGTAACCGATGAAGCGGTGAACAACGACGGTCTGGCACTGGACGACATCGAGGTGCCGCAGATTGGCTTTCGGGACGATGCGGAGAGCGAACAGGGCTGGGACGCCCGGGGCTTCTTCCGCACTACCAACGAGGTCTCCCAGGACTACGTAGTGCAGATCCTGAGCATAAGCCAGGACGATTCAGTGTCGCTGCAGGAGCTTTCCCTGGACACTCAGCGCAGGGGCGAGATCCGGGTCTGCTGCTACCGAGAGAGCCTCAAGCAGACCATCATCATTATCGGAGCGTTAGCGCCCGCCACCACGCTTCCGGCCGAGTACACCCTCACTATCCAAGGCTCGCCCTAGGGAACCTCTGAACAACCTGCGTTATTCCGTCTCTCGCGGGAATCCAGGGGTCTCCCCAAGCCAAAAGCCAGGGACCTGGCTCCTTCACCCCCATCCTAACCTTCCCCCATCAAGGGGGAAGGGACTTGTGCAATCCCCTCTCCCTCTGGGAGAGGGCTAGGGTGAGGGTTGTGGGTGCGCGGGGGCGGACGGCGCAGCCGCTCGTAGTGAGCTAGTCGAACTACGAGGAGGGGCGGGGTGTGGCGGGCGGGCGCAGCGGGGCAGCGGGCGGTAGTCGTTACGAGGACGGCTCATGGTTCGACTCGCTCACCATGAGCGGGGGTAGGCTAGGAGCGCACCTCACACATTAGCCCCAGCAGGTTGCCCTCCGGATCTTGGAAGAAGGCCATCCACAGGTCGTGATCCGGCATCTTCGCAATCAGATGCGGATCCTGCAGAAAGACTACGCCCTTGCCCATCAGTTCCTGGTGGGTCTGCTGCATGTCCGGCACTTTGTAGTAGAGCACCGAGCTATGCCCCTGGAACGCCGCATCCTCCGGCACGTCCAGCATGAGCCGAACGCCTCCACAATCGAAAAACGCGAGCTGCGGCGGGGCTTGGAAGAGGAAGGTCATGCCAAGGACGTCCCGGTAAAGGCTCACCGCGCGGTCAAGATCGCGCACCGGCACGGCAATCTGGCCAATCTGATTAAGGGGCATGGTCGGCTCCTTAGGAGAATCGTTGGTTGCAGTATAGGTTACCGCGGCAGGTAGTGAGCGGTGGCAGCTGCAACGATAAAGCGCGCTATGCCTCTGAACGGCGCGGACACGGCACGTGTTCTGAGTCACCCCCTCACTAACGCTTCCCATCCAACAAGGGGGAGGGGCTTATTCGCCGTTGCAGATATAACATGCTACTATAGCGCCGTACCATACCCAGACAGGACTCTGCCAATGGGTTTCACCGGTAAGCAAACGCTCATAGCCATCGGTATCGGAGGCATCACCGGCCTCTTCAGCGGGCTGACCGGCATAGGCGGAGGCGCCATCCTGGTAGCCCTTATGGTCTCCTGGTTAGGGCTGGGCCAGCACACGGCCCAGGGCACCACTCCCGCCATCATCATCCCCGTTGCCCTCTTTGGCGCCGCCACCTACGGCTTTCAAGGCATGAACGGCGTGTTTGAGTTCAGTCTGCCACTAGCCATGACCATCATCCCTGCGCTAGTGATCCCCAGCATCTTCGGTGTAGTCATTGGCGCAACCTGGATGTCCATGCTGCCAGCCCAACAGCTTAAGCGGGCCTTTGGCATTTTTCTCTTCTTTGTAGCGTTCTCCATGTTGAGCAAGGACGTCCTTCCCTTCGCCATTGTTACGTCCGGCAGCATCACCGTACCCTTCATCTTCTGGATCCTGCTGGGGTTTGTAACGGGAGTGTTCGCTGGCTTCCTAGGCATTGGCGGCGCAATCGTGCTGGTGCCTTTTATGAGCCTGGGAGCCGGGATGCCGCAGCACATGGCCCAGGGCATCACCCTAGCGGTGGTCAGCATGACCTCAATAGCCGGGGCCTACGCGCACTACCGGCTTGGCAACGTGAGCGGGCGCGCCGTCCTAGCCGTCGCTCCGGTTGCCACGCTCTCAGTCCTCGGCGCGAGCCTGCTGGCGGGGCAGATAGACGGCTTCTGGCTGGCGAAGATCTTCGGCGTAGCTATGGCGTTCTTCGGCTACCAGTTCACCTTCGTCACCGTCAAAGAGAAGCCGCACAACGCCGACCCGGCGGTCGGCTTCTACAACATCTAGCTCCCTCCGCAGATCAGCTCACCCACGCATCCCACTTTAGCGGCGCGGTGCGCTATAATTAGCCAGCTAATCACACTGCCCCGAGGAGTGCCCCATGCCTGAATTCAGCTCTGACTACGAAGAAACGATAGCTTTACTGGGCGTCTGCGGCGCTGCCTTGCGCCTGGACGAGCGCTTCACCGCCGGGGCCGCCGAGTACAAGTCCCACGCACTCCCCGGCGACACGCCGCACTATCCGCCGGACCAGGTTGCGGTCATGCAGCACATCAAACTGGAGATTGCCCTGGACTTCGAGCGAAAGGGCATTGCGGGCATTGCCACCCTAACGCTAGCTCCCATCAACAACGGCCTGACAGAGCTGGACCTGGACGCCGTGGAACTGGACATCCAGCAGGTGACCCTAGAAGGGCATGGTGACGTCTCCTACGAGACGGAGGGCGAGAAGCTGCGGGTGAAGCTGCCCACGGCCTTGCCTGCCGGCCAGCCTTTCAGCCTAGCCATCCACTATTCGTCGGAGCCGCGGCGGGGGCTCTACTTCGTCGGGCCGGACGCGGCCTACCCCAACAAGCCGGTGCAGGCGTGGACTCAGGGCGAGGATGAAGACTCCCGCTACTGGTTCCCATGCCACGACTTCCCGCACCAGAAGTCCACCAGCGAGATTATTGTCACCGTGCCGGAGCCCTTCTATGCCCTCTCCAACGGCGCGCTAGTGAACACCATGCAGGATGCGTCGGCCAAGACCAAGACCTACCACTGGCGCCAGGAAGTCCGCCACTCCTGCTATCTGATCATGCTGGCCGTGGGCGACTTCGCTGAGATCACGGCGGATGCCAACGGCGTGCCCATCCAGTACTACGTGCAGAAGGGCCGGGAAGCGGACGCCGAGCGCACCCTTCAGCTCACGCCGGACATGGTGAGCTTTTTCTCTGACAAACTAGGTGTGCCTTACCCCTACAACAAGTACGCCCAGGTCTTTGTGGGGGACTTTATCTTTGGCGGGATGGAGAACACCACCGCCACCACCCTCACCGATACTGCGCTCATGGACGAGCGGGCATTCCTGGACAACAACGCCAACTCGCTGGTGGCCCACGAGCTGGCCCACCAGTGGTTCGGCGACCTGCTCACCTGTCAGGAGTGGGCCCACGGCTGGCTCAACGAGGGTTTTGCCACCTACTTCGATGCGCTCTACAAGCAGCACCACGACGGCGAGGACGAGTTCCGCTACTGGATGTACGGCACGTCGCAGAGCTACTTCAGCGAGGACCCCGGCCACTACCGCCGGCCCATCGTCACCAACGTCTACCACGCGCCCATCGACCTCTTTGACCGCCACCTCTACGAGAAGGGCGCGCTGGTGTTGCACATGCTGCGCTACGTCTTGGGCGAAGATGCGTGGTGGAAGGCTATGCACCACTACGTTACCAAGCACCGGGAGCAGAACGTGGTGACCAGTGATCTGCAACGCGCGGTGGAGGAGGCGACAGGCCGCAGCATGGGCTGGTTCTTTGACCAGTGGGTCTTACGGCCCGGCTATCCGGAGTTCAAGATGGACTATTCCTGGGACGACACCCTGAAGGCCGCCAAACTAACCGTAAACCAGACCCAATCCACCGACAACAACACGCCCATCTTCCGCATGCCCATCGACGTGGCCTTCATTTCGGACAGCGGCACGGAGACCCGCCGCGTGGAGGTTACGGAGAAGGAGCACGTCTTCTATATCCCGCTGGAGCAGAAGCCCCTGAGCGTGCGCTTCGATCCCGATAACTGGGTGCTCAAGAAGCTGGACTTCACCCGCTCCAAAGACATGCTGCACCACCAGCTCCAGCACTCCGCCGATGGCTGGGGACGCGTAGAAGCAGCGCAGGGACTGAGCAAGCAGAACAACCCGGAGTCCATCAAGGCGCTCACAGAGGCCCTGTTGCAGGACTCTTTCTGGGCGGTGCAGTCGGCGGCGGCCCAATCATTAGCCGCTATCCACTCCGCCAGCGCGCTGGAGGGCCTGCTGCAAGGCGTCGGGGCGGCACACCCCAGGGTGCGGCGGGCAGTAGTGCGCGCCCTCGGTGAGTACAAGGACGAGGCGTCGGTGGACGCGCTGGTAGCTCTCGCTGAGCAGGGCGATCCCAGCTACTACGTGGAGGCAGAGATCAGCCGGTCACTGGGGAAGACCAAGTCGGACAAGGCGCTGCCCGTGCTGGAAAAGGCTATGGACAAGCCCTCTCTGAACGACATCATCCTGTCCAGCACGTTAGATGGCTATGCGGAACTGGGCAAGGAAGAGAGCATCCCAATGGTGGCCAAGGCCAGCGCCTACGGACAGCCGCAGCCGGCGCGGGGCACGGCGGTGAGCGCCCTGGCACGCTTGAGCAAGAACGCCGGGGACAAGGCCAAGGACGAGGCCAGGGAAACCCTGACAGAGCTGGTGAGCGACCCTTGGCTGCGGGTGAAGCTCAGCGCAATTGGCGCGCTGGAAGAGCTGAAGGATGCCAAGGCTATCTCTGCGCTAGACCGGGCGGTGCAAAGCGACCTGGACGGCCGTGTACAGCGGCGCGCACGGGAAGCCATCTCCAGTATCCGCCGCGGCGCCAACACCACGGACGAGGTGAAGCGGCTGCGGGATGACCTGGAGAAGGTGCAGAAGGAGAACCGGGAGCTACGGACCGCCTGGACAAGATAGAGACCCGGCTCAACGGCAACGGGGCAAGCGAAACGAAGGGGTAACTGGCACATTTCCTTAGCTGGAATGCGGACAGCGCTAGGCGTGCCTAGTTATGGTATACTAAAAACTAGTGGTATCTATTCGGCGGCTCGCTATCTAGTTGAGGTGCTTCGTACTTACGAACACCTGCCCCTCGCTCTTTATTATCGCGCTGACCGGGAGTTCCAACTCTAACATCTTCAGGAGTCAGCGCGAGATGCTGTATATTTCCATTCGCAGGAAAAGCCTGCGCCTAAACAGTGACGGAAGCCGTCAGCACGGGAGCCGCCCGTAATGACCACCACCCTGGCAACCACGTTCACTGAGTTTAACCTCCACCCCGGAGTAGAAGCGGCAGTAGCCGCAATGGGGATCACCAACCCCACCCCCATCCAAGAACAAGTCATCCCCGCCATGATGGAAGGCCGAGACATCATCGGCCAGGCCAGAACCGGCTCGGGCAAGACGCTGGCATACGCCATCCCGATAGCTGAACTGTGCGACCCAACCGTTCAGCTCACCCAGGCGATTGTGCTGGTTCCCACCAGAGAGCTGGCAATGCAGGTGGCTTCCGTTGTGCGACCACTGGCCGAGACGCGCCGTCTGCGCACCATCCTGCTCTACGGCGGCCGAGCCCTCGAGCCTGAGCGTCGCGCACTGGTAAGCAGGCCGCAGATCATCATAGGTACGCCGGGTCGTGTCCAGGACCACCTGCGGCAGCGCACCCTTTCCCTACGCAATTTGCGCATCTTTGTGCTGGATGAAGGCGACGAGATGCTGGACCGGGGCTTTGGCCCCAGCGTTGAGCAGATCCTTTCCCATACACCGCGGGAGCGTCAGACGGCGCTCCTATCAGCCACGGTTCCTCAGTGGGTGATCTCCACCGCTGCTCGCCATCTCACGAACCCGGTAACGCTCCAGGTAGACTCCGGTCTCCAAGCGCCGCCGGAGATTGAGCACACCGTCTACGAGATAGACCCCAACGCCAAGTTTGATGCGCTGCGGGAATTGCTGGACAAGCAGGAGATGGATCCCATCCTTGTCTTTGGCAAGACCAAGCACGGCGTTAGGAAGCTGGCTGATAAGCTGATCCGCATGGGCTATTCCGTTGATGCCCTGCAGGGCAACCTCTCCCAGAGCGCCCGAGAACGGGTGTTGGCCGACTTCCGTAGCGGCAGGATCAGTATCCTGGTAGCAACCAACGTGGCCGCCCGGGGCCTGGATATTATAGACATCTGCCAAGTGATAAACTACGAGCTACCGGAGACCGCGGAGCTGTTTACGCATCGCACGGGACGAACGGGACGCATGGGGAGATCGGGGGAAGCTATTACCTTCATCACCCCGGAAGACGCCTCTAGGTGGCGCCAGATGGAACGTGAGTTAGACAAGCCGATGACGCGAAAACGCTGGGGACACCCGGACGAGATTCTACCGAATCCGCCCCGTTGGGCGAAAGCGGAGTTGGATCCCGAGCGTCAGCTGGTGGCAGCGCGTCCCAGCGGCAAAAGCTCTACTGCGTACCGGTCGCACAATCGTTACACCCGTTACCGTTAAGCGGGCCAGCCGCACCCTTTTAGCACGAGTGTGGAGCAAAATACGCCATGATCGACTTTGACGCCCTTGCTGAACATTGCAACCAGGACAGACGGTTTCTAGAAGCTAAAATACTGGAATCCGCGGACTCGTTAGAGTCGCTCATGGCAACCCAGATGTTCCAGACGACGCTGCGTCAACTCACGCCCCACGACAAACACGCCGTGCTGGAAACGCACATCGCCGCCTTCTATGCCTGCCGCATGGCGGAGCGTAAGAGCAAGCCCAAAAGCGTTCCGGCCACAGAAGCCACCACTTAGAAGACTGGCGTGGACCGCCTCTTTTTCGCCGCAGGCAGCGCCTCTGCCTTCCTTGCCGTTGCGCTGGGGGCTTTCGGGGCGCACGGCCTGCGCAACATCCTCGCTGCGGACGCCCTCGCTATCTTCGAGACGGGGGTGCGCTACCAGATGTACCACGCCCTTGCGCTGCTGGCAGTTGGATTGCTGACGGCAGTGCGGGGCAGCAGTGGCACGCTGACCGCGTCCGGTTGGCTGTTCGTCATAGGCACCATCATCTTCTCCGGCAGCCTCTACCTGCTTTCCGTCACCGGCATCCGCTGGCTGGGCGCGATCACCCCCCTGGGCGGCGTATGCTTCCTTCTAGCCTGGGCGCTGCTGGTAGTGAGCGCGCTGCGCGGGTAAACTAGCCTTCGTCCAACAGCACACAGCAACCTAGTCAGGAGGAACGCGCATGGCAACCAATGTGACCTCTATCAAAGTGACCGAGATGGACCACATCGTGCTACGGGTGGCAGACGTGGAGCGCTCCCTGGCGTTCTATATTGGGGTGCTGGGTATGCAGGGTGAGCGGCTGGAGGAATACCGGGCAGGCGCCGTTGGCTTCCCTTCTGTGCGCATTACCAGCGATACGCTCATCGATATCCAACCGGGCAAAGAGACGCTGGCGACACCGGATACCGCCCGCAACCTGGATCACTTCTGCATGGTCATAGAGCCAACGGATATGGCTGCGTTGGCTCGTGACCTGACGGCAAAGGGGGTCACGGTGCTGGGCGAGCCGGCGATGCGCTGGGGCGCACACGGCCGCGGGGCGTCCATCTATGTGTTGGACCCAGACGGCACCCAGCTAGAGCTGCGCTGCTACGGGTAGGGAGCGCTAGCCCTCAGAGACTTCCGCGGCGGCCTGCTCCCACCTTATTGCAATGATTGTCATGCCGACAGCCATGGGCTTCCAATTGCTCTGTGCATGCTTGCTGCCGTGCGGTAATCGCCAGCACCTGCTCGTGGTCGGCGTAGACGTCCGGGTGGGCTAGCCGGTTGCGCCAGCTCAGCCAACTCGGCTTACTGGCTCTGCCCAGCGCAGCGACTGCGGCCTCTATGTCACCCACGCGCTTACGGGCGGCGGCAGTCTCCGCTCTCGCTCTTGCCGGCGAGGCCTCTCTCCGCTGGGCTCGTGCGGCGGCAACCATGGTTTGCGCCTCAGCACGCTCTCGTGCAAGCTGCCGCTCTTTGTACTGGGTGTAGTTTCCCAAATGCAGATCGATATCGCCGTTCCCAACGACGACTACTTTGGTGGCAATGCGGTCGATGAGATAGTGATCGTGGGAAGCCAGCACGATAGCGCCCGGATAGTCTAGGAGCGCTTGTTCAAGCGCCTCCTGCGACGGGATGTCCAAGTGGTTAGTCGGCTCGTCCAGCAACAGAAGGTTTGAGGGACGCATCAGCAACTTTGCAAGGGCAAGGCGGCTGCGTTCCCCTCCGGAAAGCACTTCCACACGCTTGAACACCTCGTCCCCGCTGAACAGAAACCGCCCTAAGAGGTTTCTTAGCTGGCTCTGCGGGAGGTGGTTACCCTGCTGTGCTTCTTCCATGACCGTCTTTTCTGGATCCAGCGCCTCCGCCTGATGCTGCGCAAAGTAGGCCGCCTGGACGTTGTGCCCCAGCTTGACCACACCTTCATCCGGCGCATCCACCTTGGCCAGCAGACGGAGCAAGGTGGACTTGCCCGCGCCGTTGGATCCCACTAAGGCGATGCGGTCGCCGCGCTCTACCATCAGACTCACTCGATTGAGCACGGGAGAAGCGCCGAAGGAACGGAGCACCTCCTCCGCTTCCAGCACCACCCGGCCGCTACGGGCCGCGGCATCAAACCGAAGTCCAATCTGTTTATCGTTGGCATCTGGAGCCGCTACCCGCTCCAAGCGTTCCAGTGCATGCTGGCGAGCATTCGCTTGGCTCGCCTTGGTGGCTTTGGCGTGGAAGCGATCGATCCACTCCTGCGTCCGGCCGATATACTCCTGCTGCCGCTCGTAGGCCTGTGCCTTAACCTCCTGGCGGCGGGCTTTTTCTATCACAAAACCACTGTAATTGGCAGCATACTCCTCCAGCACGCCGTTGCTGAGTTCCAGCGTGCGGGTGGTTACCCGGTCCAGGATATAGCGGTCGTGGCTCACTATCAGGATCGCCCCGGGGTATCTGCGAAGGTACGATTCCAGCCACTCCACCGCGGTCATGTCCAAGTGGTTGGTCGGCTCGTCCAGCAGCAGGAGATCGGGGCGCTGGAGCAGCAACCGTCCTAAAGCGATACGCATCTGCCAGCCGCCGCTGAAGGTATCCACAAGCCGATCGGCGTCCTGTTGAGAGAACCCCAGACCGTGGAGCACGATGCCGATCTCCGTTTCGACGTCGTAGCCGCGGAGGCCGTCAAAACGATGCTGCAGCAGGCCGGCGCGCTCGATGAGATCGGTCAGCCGGGGGTCATTGGGCGGGAGCGCCGCCAGCTCCTCTTGGAGCGAGGTCAGCTCTGCCTGCACTTGAACGAGTTCCCGCCGCCCGCTGAGCAGCTCCTCTCGCACCGTATTGCCCGGCGTACCCTGACCTTCTTGAGCAAGGTAGCCTACCTGGACACCCTTGAGCACCGCAACGGTCCCGGTGTCCGGAGCAAGCGCGCCCGCGATGATGCGCAGCAGCGTAGTCTTCCCCGCCCCGTTAACCGCTACCAATCCGACGCGGTCTCTAGGCGAGATGTGGAACGTAAGACCGTGGAGAATATCATCGGCCCCAAAGGCCTTATTGAGGTCGGTGACCTGAAGCATGCTTATCCCTTACAAGAATCAATGCCGGCCCAAAGACTGGCGTCTCTCCAGTCTAGCACGGAGCTTCAGAGGCAGCCACGATGCAAGGAAGGAGCGGGCAATCTGAGAAGATAGATGCCTTCATCTCTTGTCATTCTGAGCCCCGCGAAGAATCCACCCCCGCGGCGGCCCACGCACGGCTAAGTCTTGCCAATATGGCTCCTTCAGTAGTCGCAGGACGCCTTAGTCAGAATGACGAGGCGGACAGGAGTTCACGAGCCACGGATGCGTCGTGAAAGGGGAGGGTGTCTGCGCCTAGGGGAATGGTGGTCTCATGGCCGCGGCCGGCTAGGAGCACGGCATCGCCCGGCTTGGCGAGCTCAAGCGCGCGCTGGAACGCCTCTCGACGGTCGAGGACACACAGGAAGTCAGCGCCGTCCACGCATCCCATTGCCAGGGCTTCGCGGCGCATCGTCTCCAGGATGAGCATCGGGTCCTCATCGTAGGGGTCATCCATTGTCAGGATAAATAGGTCGCAGCGGCCCCGCGCGGCCTCCACCAGCCCGCGGCGGTGGTCCTTGTCCCGACGCCCGGCGTGGCCGAAGACCGCGATGCTGCGGCCGCCGGGATGCAGCTCCCGCACCGAATCCAAGGCCGCCGCCAGCCCCTGAGGCGTGTGGGCAAAGTCCACGTAAACCGAGAAGGGCTGCCCGGCATCCAGCCGTTCCATACGGCCCGGCACTGGAGCCACCTGCTCCGCCGCCCTAGCCACATCCGCCGGAGTAGCGCCGCAGGCCAGGGACGCGCCCGCCGCGGCCAGCCAGTTGCGCACGTTGAAGCGGCCCAAGAGACGGGTTGTGACCACGGCCTCGCCCTGTGGCGTGGAGAGGGTGAAACGGGAGCCCTCCGGCCCGCAGACCAGGTCTCGGGCGGTGATGTCCAGGTCGGCGGCGTCCAGGCCGTAACGCACCACGCCGGGGGACGCTTCGCTGAAATAGCCGGCAGAGGCGTCGTCGCCGTTCACAACGCCCACGGGCGTCCCGGGCTTGGTGCGACGCTCCTGCAGGCCCTCAAAGAGCTTGAGCTTGGCCGCCCGGTACTCCTCCAGAGTAGCGTGGAAGTCCAGGTGCTCCCGGGCCAGGTTGGTGAACACCGCCACGTCAAACTCGCAGCCGGCCACCCTATCTATAGCCAGAGCGTGAGAGCTCACCTCCAGCACGGCGGCTTGCGCGCCTGCGGCCACAGCATCGGCTAGCTCCCGCTGGATGGCGGGCGCGGGCGGCGTGGTGTAGCCCGCCTGATTGGCCCGCGCGGTGACGCCGTTGTGGAACTCGACCGTGGTGCTATGGGCGACGCGGCGGCCCGAGGCCCGCAGGATGGCCGCGGTGAGGGTGGTAGTGCTGGTCTTGCCGTCCGTGCCAGTGACGCCGATAAGGCGCAGCTTGCGCGAGGGGTGATCAAAGAAGGCGGCGGCCATGAGGGCCAGCGCGTAGCGAGCATCAGCGACGAGAACCTGGGGGACGCTGCCCGAGTCCACGGGCTCACCGACCACGACCGCGGCCGCGCCGCGCGCCACGGCCTCCGGCACGAAACGATGCCCGTCAAAGGTGGCACCGCGTAGCGCAACATAGAGGTCGCCGGGGCCGATTGTGCGGCTATCCGCAGTGATGCGCGAAACAAGGACCGTCGCGTCGCCTTGCAGGCTGCGGATGGGGACATCGGCCAAGAGCTGCCCCAAGGGTTTGGGCGGGAAGGGCTGCGTCATGCTCTCAGGATAGCCCTTCGGCAGGCTCAGGGTAAACCCATGCGTGCTCCCCACGTCATGCTGAGGGACTCGCCCGCGGCGGGCAGGCGCAGAACGACGGGGGGCGGTGCGGCGCGATACTAGAGGGAGTCCGGCTTGAAGGAGGAAGCATGAACATTGGCAACATAGTGCGCTGGGAGCGGCGCCAGTCCGCATCCCAGGTCATTGGCGATACAACGCTGACGCTGGAGTCCCGCGCGCTTGAAGTGAGGCTTCCCTTCGGCGGATTGGTGTGGAACCGCCCAACGGCGGTGGTGACGCGCCGCCGCGGGGAGGCGTCCCAGCGCACCGGCATCTCCGACGCCACAAGCCGCACGCAAGCGGGCATGGTGGCCGGCTGCGTGGCCGCATTTGTGCTGATGACGCTATTACGCAGTAACAGAAACAAGTAGAGGTGGAACACCCATGACTGAAGCAGACGACACCCAGGCCACGTTGACGGGAGAGCCGTCCTTAGAGCCGCTGAAAACTCTGGCCGCGGCGGCGCGGGCCGAGGCAGTGTTCAGCCCGCCGGTGACCGCCGGCGACTACACCGTGATCAGCGCCAGCGAGGGCATGATGGGCATGGGGTTTGGCTACGGCAGCGGGTCCCAGAGCGCGCCAGGGCAGGAGCCCCAAGAGGGCGGCGGAGGTGGCGGCGGCGGGTTCAGTCACAGCCGCCCGGTGGCGGCCATAGTGATTGGCCCGGAGGGAGTATCCGTGCAGCCCATCGTGGACAAGACCAAGCTTGCCATCACAGCGCTCACTGCGCTGGGCGCCATGCTGCTGGTGGCGGTGAAGCGGCGGTAGGGAAGGGTAACAAGAACTCCTCTGTTTCTCTCGTTCGCTTGAGAAAGTCTTGGTGACCCTGGCTCCCACCGGTGCTCTAGCGCCATCCCATTCGGATTATGAGCCACAGGATTTGCTCTAAACTCAACCGAGGAAAGTGAACTCTATTCAGTCCGCCCACGCACGTGAAGATGACTTGAGGGGCTGGGGGTTCTCTGAGGTATTCCCATCGGAAGATGTGGTGTGCTTCTGCAACGTCGTCGGACTCACGGGCTTCTAGAACGTGCTTCTCGCCATCCTCAACCACTTGCTGTGAAAGTGCGCCACTTACCACCACGCAGTTCTAAAGGACGGACTTCACGACCTTCAAAGCGAGCGATAACAAAAACGGTCGCCTCGTAGTTAGCTCTAGCGTAATCTACAGTAACGAGGCGACTGTCGGTGACGGTCTTGTTTAGTGTCTGATTTAGAGCGTCAACGTACGGCTGAACCTTGTCGTTGTACGCCATCGTCCTCCAGCAATCTCACCCACATCTCAATATCCCGCTTTGCCACTGTTTCAGGCAGCGCGTTCATCCCCATCAATAAACTCTGTCCCGCTCATATGCATGATCTATGAGTTCAAGCCACGAGTGAGGCTTAGCACTGTTTGTGGTTGCAATCATAGTAACCATATAGTGCCCGGTTGTTGACTAAACGTCAACAAAAGTAGGCGCTCACTGCGCTGCGCCATGCTGCTGGTGGCGGTGAAGCGGCGGTAGGAATGCGCAGGTGTACTCCTATTAGTATGGTAGAATGGTAGCAAGATATGGTAGAAAGGCTACCACGAGTATGAGTCTGAATATCAAGAATGAGGAAGCACACAAGCTGGCCCAGGAGCTAGCGAATGAGACGGGCGAGAGCATGGCTGTAGCGGTCACCCAGGCGCTTCGAGAGCGATTGGAGCAGGTGCGACGGCTTAAGCACAAGCAGGGTCTTGCAGAGCGTTTGATGGCAATTGCCCATGAGACCGCGCCGCGTTTCAAGGAACCCTGGAAGTCCGTGGAACATGGCGATCTCCTCTACGACGACCGTGGCCTGCCAAAGTGATCCTCGATACTTCGGCAATCGTTACCATTCTTAAAGGCGAGCCGGAAGCGAGGGAGTTCTCAGAGGTAATAGAGCGCGCTCCCATCCGCCGGGTCTCTGCCGCCACTTTTGTGGAGATGGGCTTGGTAATTGACGGAAGCGGCGACCCTATTCTGAGCCGCCGTTTTGATGACTTCTGCAAGACAATGGGCCTCATCATCGAGCCGTTCACCGAAGCCCAAGCGCGGCTGGCGAGAGAAGCGTACCGGGACTTTGGGCGCGGCAGCGGGCACCCGGCACAGCTCAACTTTGGCGATTGCTTTGCCTACGCCCTTGCCAGGGACCTCGACGAGCCGCTGCTCTTCAAAGGCGACGATTTCACGCACACAGACGTGATGAGCGCACTGGGGTAGGACACTAGTAATGATTGGGCTGCATCCGCTCTATTGGGTAACCCCCGTAGGGCAACCCTCTGACTGCTAGCAGCCAGAGGAGTTCTTTTACGTGTCTTCATCCTCGGACCACGTAAACCGGACCTTCAAATCCTTCAGTGCACTTGACCAACTTACCTTTTTTTCGTGTTGGAGCCGGCCGACCACAATGCCAGGCGCAATTCCTTGCTCAGCAGCAAAGTCACGGACCGACATTGGAGTAAACGGTCCTGACCGGAGAAATTCCTCCCAATCCTTGCTAGCGATCAGCATTTCTGAGGCAAATTCATCTGCATCTTGCTCTACAGGAGATCCCTTGTCGTTGAGTCCATCGACGGTTATCTTGTTCCTAGGTTGACGGACTAAGTGACCCGCTTCGTGAAAAAACGTAAACCAAAAGATGTCTGCCCACTTGCCCTTTATGTTTAGCTGAATCATTGCCTTGCCATCAGCCAGCCATCTGGCTACGCCGTTGGTTCCTACTCGTGGCAATTCTCGCGTGAACACGACTGCAACCCCAGCAGAAGCGCACAGTTCCTTCAGTTTAGGTGCGAAGACTTCAGGCGGCTCGTTAGTTAGGCCTCGAGCTTGTTGCAGAACTTTTTGGAACGAACCGGCACCGTATGTTGCTGTTTCCATGGCAGACCCATCCAACAAACCCTTTCTCAGCCACACTGCTAGAGCCGGTGCGGAGTAGCTTCCCTTGCCTGTTATTCTGAAACCTATCGCGGCCTCGCTCCAAGAATCAGTGAACGAAGCTATACCTAAGAACTCTAGAAGCGCTCCTACCTTATCAGCATTGTTCTTACCTGCCTTTATCCAGCCGCGTTTCTCAAGTTCTCGTACAGGAAAATCAGAAAGCCATGGGATCTGTTCCTCAAGTCGCTTCTTGTCATCGGACTTAGCTAATGTCATTTGGTACAGCGACTCTAAATTCGTCCAGAAGTGTGCGGGTACCCCTAACACTCTTTCAAGAGCTAGCGCTGTACCGTAAGTGATGGCTTTCTTCCCTTGCACAATCTCATTTATTGCCTGAGCTGGACGTCCGGTTCTAGCTGCTAACTCCTTTTGGGTCATGGCACGCGCCTCTAACTCTTCAGCCAGAACAACCCCAGGAGACACTGGGAAATCCGAGTAAATCATTGGTTCAACATTAGTCATAATGGTTACTGACCTCCTCAATTACAATGGTTGACCCATCGTCATCTAAGGAAATAATGAGCCTCCATTGAGCATGGATAGTCAGAGCATATTGTCCTGCCCTGTCCCCGGATAATTGATGAAATCGGATAGACGGGAGCTTATAAAGTTCATTTATAGCTTCTACAGCTATCAATGAACTCACCCGTATCACGAACCGTTCGCCGACCTGTGTCCCCCACTTTCTCTTCGCTTGCGCCACCTCCTCATAACATTTCTGAAGGTCACGTGATCGGAAGTGAATTTTCATTACATTCACCCATTGGGTGTAGTATATGATTTATCATACTCAATATCAAGTACGGTTCTACTTGACAACCTCTTCCCGCCCACGTACACTGGCCGCACGAACTGAATATGGCAGACCGCTGGGGGAGCTGGCAACGGCTGAGAGCTCTTTATAGAGGACCCCAGAGACCTGATCTCGGTAATGCGAGCGGAGGAAAGCGGTGTAGGCAACATCAAAATGAAGGCCGCGAGCAACCAGAGCTTGCGGCTGTTTTGTTTACAATGCATAGCCGTCGTTCTGAGCCAAGCGAAGAATAGAATCCAAATTCGGATGCCCGCTGGTGGATTCTTCGTCGCCTTTCAGGCTCCTCAGAATGACAATTGCAACGTAACGGGCAAAGCGAAGAATCCAATTCGGCACATGCTAATGGCTGATTCATCGCCCTTCAGGCTCCTCAGAATGACGAATGAACAGAGTATCGGAGCACACCATGACCCAGACCATAGATAAGACCATCAAGGACATGAGCGAGTCCGGGTTCCCGGGCAGCCGCAAGGTGTACGTCACCGGCTCCCGCCCAGACCTGCGGGTGCCCTTCCGGGAGATCGAGCTGTCCCCTACCCAGGGGCGCAAAGGCCCGGAGGAGAACCCACCGCTGCGGGTGTACGACACCAGCGGCCCCTACACCGACCCCGACGCGGCCACTAACGTGCGGGAGGGGCTGCCCGCCCTGCGCGCGGCCTGGGTCCGGGAGCGCGGCGATGTGGAGGAGTACGAGGGCCGTGCGGTGCAGCCGCTGGACAACGGCCTGAAGGACAGTCTGGCTAACATGGATGTGTTCCCAGGTCTGAAGCGTAAGCTGCTGCGGAGCAAGAACGACGCATCGGTGAGCCAGATGCGCTACGCCAAGCAGGGCATCGTGACGCCGGAGATGGAGTATATTGCGCTGCGAGAGGGCCTGGACCCCGCATTCGTGCGGGACGAGGTGGCGCGCGGGCGCGCCATCATCCCATCGAACATTAATCACCCGGAGTCGGAGCCGATGATCATCGGCCGGGGGTTCCTGGTGAAGATAAACGCCAACATCGGCAACTCCGCCGTCGCCTCGTCCATCGACGAAGAGGTGGAGAAGATGGTGTGGTCCACCCGCTGGGGAGCAGACACCGTCATGGACCTTTCCACGGGCAAGAACATCCACACCACCCGGGAGTGGATCATCCGCAACTCGCCGGTCCCCATCGGCACCGTGCCCATCTACCAAGCGCTGGAGAAGGTGAACGGCGTGGTGGCGGACCTGAGCTGGGAGGTCTACCGGGACACCATTATTGAGCAGTGCGAGCAGGGTGTGGACTACTTCACCATCCACGCCGGCGTGCTCCTGCGGTACGTCCCCCTGACTGCCAAGCGGGTGACGGGCATCGTCTCCCGGGGCGGCTCTATCATGGCCGCCTGGTGCCTTGCCCACCATCAAGAGAACTTCCTCTACACCCACTTCCGCGAGCTGTGCGAGATCATGCGCCAGTACGACGTATCATTCTCGCTGGGCGACGGCCTCCGCCCCGGCTCTATCGCCGACGCCAACGACGAGGCGCAGTTCGGCGAGCTGCAGACCCTGGGCGAACTGACCAAGATAGCCTGGGAGTACGACGTGCAGGTGATGATCGAGGGGCCCGGCCACGTGCCGCTGCACAAGATCAAAGAGAACATGGACCTGCAGCTAGAGGTGTGCCACGAGGCGCCCTTCTATACCTTGGGCCCGCTGACCACAGACATAGCGCCAGGCTACGACCACATCACCTCCGCCATTGGCGCGGCGATGATTGGGTGGTACGGCACGGCTATGCTGTGCTACGTAACACCCAAGGAGCACCTGGGCTTGCCGGACCGGCAGGATGTGAAGGACGGCGTCATCACTTACAAGATTGCGGCCCACGCGGCAGACGTGGCCAAGGGCCACCCCGGCGCGCAACAGTGGGACGACACCATCTCGAAAGCGCGCTTCGAGTTCCGCTGGAAGGACCAGTTCAACCTTGCCCTAGACCCGGTGACTGCACAGGAGTATCACGACGAGACGCTGCCAGTGGAAGCGGCCAAAGTGTCCCATTTCTGCTCCATGTGCGGGCCGCACTTCTGCAGCATGCGCATTACTCAGGACGTGCGAGACTACGCGGAGCAGCACGGTATGGACGACCAGACGGCCCTCGTCCAGGGCATGGAAGATAAGGCCAAAGAGTTCCTTGCCAAGGGCGGCAAGATCTATCAGCAGGAGTAAACCAATGCTGCCAGCAGTCATAGTACTAGCCGCAGGCACCGCCGCATTCGTAGTGTGGCTAAACAAGCGTGAGGCCCAATCCTTAGCCGACATCGCCATCCGCAACGCGTTCCGCGGTAAGCGAGAGCTGGAGATGCTGGCAGACCAGTTGCTGTCCCCCAAAGATGACGAATTGGTGGAGGGTTCTTCGGCCACGCTGGAGCCGGCCGAGGAAGTGGCTGCGCCTGAAGCTCCCATCACGGCCATGCCAGAAGCGCCAACAACCGCTGCCGTGTGGGTGAATGTAGACACGTCCAACATGAGCTACATCATCCATCGGGACGAGGGCTGCCGCTACGTTAGAGAGAAGTCGGAAACGGCGCTCAAAGGGGTGGGCGAGCTGAAGGCCAGCGGTGGCTGGCTCCCCTTCTCCGACACTGACGCCGCACAGGAAGCCTACCCGGAGGGACACCCATGCAGTCAGGTGGGCTGTTGGAGCGAGGCGCCGGCTCCCTGAAGGCAGCACGCACGGCGTACGAGGACGGCAACTATAAGACCACCGTCTCCCGCGCGTACCACGCAGCCAACCAACTAGTGGTGTGTGCACGCCGAGCAGAGACGTTAGCGTATTTGCCCTCACCCTTGAATTGGAGCCGGCAGAGGCCAGAAGTTAGCAAGAGGATAGCCCTATGCAAGACGAACCACTGATAATCGCAGGTAGGACGTTCAACACCCGGCTGATCATCGGCACGGGGCGGTACCGCTCTATGGAAGAGCAGTCGGCGGCCATCGAGGCGTCCGGCGTGGAGATGATCACGGTAGCCATCCGCCGCCTGGACCTGAGCGACCCACAGAAAAAGACGCTGCTGGACTATATAGATTGGGACAAGTACGTCATCCTGCCCAACACCGCGGGCGCAAAGACTGCGGAAGAGGCCGTGTTCACCGCGCGGCTGGCGCGGGAGGTCACCGGCAGCGCCTGGATCAAGCTGGAGGTACAGCCGGACCCGGCCTCGTTGCTGCCCGACCCCATCGATACGCTACGGGCGGCGGAGATGCTCATCAAGGAGGGCTTTATAGTGCTGCCCTACATTGGCGCAGACCCCATCCTGGCCAGACGGCTGGAAGAGATCGGCTGCGCCACGGTGATGCCGCTGGGATCGCCCATCGGCTCCGGGCAGGGCATCCTGACGCTGGAAGAGATCCGTATCATCATCGAGCAGGCGCACGTGCCGGTCGTTGTGGACGCGGGACTAGGCGTTCCTTCAGACGCATCACTAGCGATGGAGGTGGGCGCGGACGCATGCCTGGTGAACACGGCCATCGCGCAGGCACAGGACCCCGGCCTGATGGCGGAGGCCTTTAAACAGGGCGTGGAGGCAGGCCGCAAGGCGTACATCGCCGGCCGTATCCCGCGCAAAGACGCCGCAGCGGCCAGCAGTCCCACGGCAGGCGTGCCGCAGGCGGTGGGACGGTAAGGGGCACTGTCGCTCTGAGGGACTCGCCTCTCGCGAGGACTAGAGAAGCCACAGTACGAGCGCTGGGACGCAGTGGATTCTTCGCTGCACTCAGAATGACAAGGCGCGGTGGGACGGTTGGAGGCACTGTCATTCTGAACGACTCGCCTCTCGCGAGGACGGAAGAAGCCACAGTACGAGCGCCCGCAGTGGATTCTTCGCTATCACGAGCGCCCACAGTCACTCAGAATGACAAGGCGCGGTGGGACGGTTGGAGGCACTGTCATTCTGAACGACTCGCCTCTCGCGAGGACGGAAGAAGCCACAGTACGAGCGCCCGCAGTGGATTCTTCGCTTCACTCAGAATGACAAGGCGCGATGGGACGGTTGGAGGCACTGTCATTCTGAACGACTCGACTCGCCTCTCGCACGAGCGGGACTTCGCTTCACTCAGAAGAAGGCACCGGTTGGAGGCACTGTCATTCTGAACGACTCGCCTCTTGCGAGGACGGAAGTGGAAGCCACAGTACGAGCGCCCGCAGTGGATTCGCTTCACTCAGAATGACAAGGCGTTGTTAGGAACGACGATGACTAGGATGCGCGCCCATGTCTAGAGTACAGCTGCCCAGACCTGCCCTCATGCTGGTGACGGACCGCCACGCGGTGGCTGAAGGGGCGCTGGTGCACGTTGTTACGGAAGCGGTGGAAGGCGGCGTGAACCTGGTGCAGCTCCGGGAGAAAGACCTGCCCACGGCAGAGCTGTTTGAACTGGGCGCTGAGTTGCAGCGCGCCATTGCAGGCCGAGCGCTGCTCATCGTCAACGACCGGGCGGACGTGGCGGACGCGCTGGATGCAGACGGCGTGCAGCTTCCGGAGAATGGCCTCAGCGTAGAGGCGGCGCGCAAGGTGCTGGGTCCGGACAAGCTTATCGGGCGGTCGGTGCACTCCGAGGAGGGGGCAAAGGTCGCAGCCGCCAAGGGGGCGGACTATCTGATACTGGGGTCGGTGTTTCCATCGCCATCGCATCCGGACGAGCCGGCCCTGGGGTGGGACATCTTGCAATCTCTGGTCGCCGGCCTGCGGGAAGACACCCAAGAGGCCTTGCCGGTGCCGGTGCTGGCCATCGGTGGCGTCGATGCCGCCCGGGCAGTCCAGGTGATGGGCTCAGGAGCAGCGGGCGTAGCAGTAATAACGGCTATCCTGAAAGCGGAGGACCCTCGCTATGCGGCGCAGGCGCTTTGGGCAGCGCTGGGCCAGACAGGAGGAGGAAAAAGATAACCATGACCACTGAGAGCGAACGTTACCATCGTGCCAAGAAGCGGGTGGATGACGAAAAAGGCTTTTACGGTCACGCCCTGATCTATCTCCTGGTCAATGTTGGCCTCTTTATTCTGGATGTCATGACGCCGGGAGGGCCGTGGTTTTATTGGACGCTCATCGGGTGGGGCATCGGCTTGGGCGTGCACGGAGCAGGAGTGTTCTTGTTTCCTAACTTCCCAGGCAAAGCGTGGGAAGAGCGGAAGATCCGCGAGTACATGGAGAAGGACCAGGCTAAGTAATGACGCTGGTACTCAAAGCCAACTTGGCGGACGACCCCCACCTTAATCCTCCCCCATCAAAGGGGGAGGAAAGGACGCTGACGTTCACCGTCAACGGCGAGACAAGACAGCGTATGCAGTGTAGGAACCACCGCCTGTTGTTCCTTCCCCCTCGCATGGGGGAAGGTTAGGATGGGGGTGCAGTGAAGCGGCTAATCTTTGAAGCGTTGGGGGACGACCCCCACCTTAGTCCTCCCCCATCTAAGGGGGAGGAAATATCCCCGGTACGCAAAGGCACCGCCGAGGCGTGAGCGTATATGCAGTGCAGGAACCACGGCCCTCAGTTCCTTCCCCCTCGCATGGGGGAAGGTTAGGATGGGGGTGGCGATGCCCAATGTAAACGCACGCAACCTGCGCCGTAATCTCACCGACGCAGAACGTTTGCTGTGGCAGCACCTGCGGTTCAAACAGCTGGGAGGTCGCTTCAGACGACAAGCGCCGATTTGCAACTATATCGTAGACTTCGCCTGCTTTGAAAAGCGGCTGGTCATTGAATTAGACGGCGGCCAACATTTGGAGCATGAGGCTTCTGATGGTGCTAGAACCGCTTGGCTGGAATCCCAGGGCTTTCAAGTCCTTCGGTTCTGGAACAATGAAGTGTTTTCTGAGCTAGATTCGGTGAAGCAGCGAATCTTTGAAGCGTTGGGGGACGACCCCCACCTTAATCCTCCCCCATTAAAGGGGGAGGAAATGTCCCCGGTACGCAAAGGCAACGGCGAGGCGTGAGAGTATATGCAGTGCAGGAACCACGGCCCTCGGTTCCTTCCCCCTCGCATGGGGGAAGGTTAGGATGGGGGTGGCTATGGCTAATGTAGCGGTGCTGGAACAATGACGTGTATTTTGAGCTAGATTCGGTGAAGCAGAGAATCTTTGAAGCGTTGGGGGACGACCCCCACCTTAGTCCTCCCCCATTAAAGGGGGAGGAAATGGCCCCGGTACGCAAAGGCAACGGCGAGGCGAGACAGTATATGCAGTGCAGGAACTACGGTTCCCTCCGCACTGTTCCTTCCCCCTCGCATGGGGGAAGGTTAGGATGGGGGTGCTATGGTCAATGAAATGCCCCTGACGTTTACCGTGAATGGCGAGGCTAAGACGCTGCAGCAGGCGCAGACCGTCCAGGAGTACCTGGAGGCTCATAATCTGGTGCTCCCCTTCATGGCGGTGGCATGCAACGGCGAGGTGCTCCTGAAGTCGGAGTATCGTGAGGTAATTTTGCAGGACGGTGATACTTTGGAGATCGTCCGCATGGTAGGAGGAGGATAGGATCGATGGACATTGGCATAGGAGCTCCCATAACCATACCCGGTGTCACCAGAGACGTTACGCTGGAGTGGGCGCGGCGGGCAGACGCGGGCCCCTTCTCCAGCCTGAGCACCCTGGACCGCATCGTCTTCCCCAACTACGAGCCGCTCATCGCGCTGGCGGCCGCCGCGGCAGTGACCACGCGCATCCCCTTGCTCACCGCTATTCTTATCACCACGCTGCGCCCTGTGGGCATCCTGGCCAAGCAGGTGGCTACCCTGGACGCGCTCTCCGGCGGACGGCTCACCCTGGGCATCGCAGTTGGCGGCAGGGAGGACGACTTCCTGGCTGCGCCCGCGGCTATGCACACCCGGGGCAAGCGCTTTGAGCAGGAGCTCGCCACGATGAAGCGCATCTGGGCAGGCGAAGCACTATCGGAGCAAGTTGGGCCTATCGGCCCGCCACCGGCGCGAGCAGGCGGCCCGCCCCTCCTCATTGGCGGCTCTGCGCCCCAAGCCTTGCAACGAGCGGCCAAGTGGGGCGACGGTTATATCTCAGGTGGCAGCGGACCGGAAGCCGCCAGGAAGAACTACGACATCGTCGCGGAGGCGTGGCAGGCGCTGGGACGGCCCGGCAAACCGCGCTTTGTGGCGGGCGGCTACTACTTCCTGGGCGACGACGTAGAAGCGCAGGCCCTCGCCTATCGCCAGGCGTACTACAGCCGCTTCAGCGACCCGATGCAAGGAGTGATGCGCACGCCCCAGGAGATCCGAGACCGCATCAAAGCGGATGAGGACGTGGGCATGGACGAGCAACTCCTCTGGCCCTGCGCCGCAGACGTAGACCAGGTGCAGCGGCTGGCCGACGTGGTCACGGGCGGGTAGTGCCATGGACATCAACTACTTCCGGCTCCTGTTTGGCTACAACCGTTGGGCGAACACGCACATCCTGGACCGCGCCGCGGAACTCAGCCCAGAGAAGTATGTGGAGCCTGTTCCAGGCTTAAGCATGGGCAACATTGCGGGCGTGTTGGCCCACACATTGGGAACGGAAATCTTTTGGGTCTCAAGGTACCGGGAAGAGTCTCCAACTACCATCTTATCTGTGCAAGACCTGCCAACATTCGCTTCCTTACGGGAACGCTGGGAGCAACAAGAGGAGGAGCTAGCAGCATACCTGAACACGCTCAAGGATGAAGACATGGAGCGGATGGTTACGTATCAGAGGCGTGAGGAGGAGTTCACCCAGCCACTCGGCCACATGTTTGCGCACGTAGTCAACCACGGCACGCAGTTTCGCGCCGAGGCTGCGGTTGCGCTCACCGCATTCGGCCATTCGCCGGGTGACATTGATCTCGTCTTTTACCTACGCTCCCCAGGCGTAGTGTAAGGGAAATCGTACGACAGTGGCGCTGCGGCTGATGGTGCTGGATGCATACGGCGTGATCTATGACGAGCACGGCGTGCGGGAGCCACTGATCCCCTTTTTGCAAGGGCAGGGATGCACCCTTTCCGAAGTAGCGATCTGGCAGCAGCACTTTGAAGTGCAGCTTGGGCATTGCTCCTACCCTGAGTTCTGGGAGCGTGTGGGCCTTGGCAGCACTCCCGCGGATGAACTGTTTGAGGCAACACTGCAACTCTACTCGCTGACACCGGGGCTGCTGGACTTCCTTGCATCGATGCGAGTGTTGAAGCTGCAGGTGGCCTGCCTCTCCAACGACGCCGCGGAATTCTCGCTGCGGCATCGCCAGCGCTACGGGCTGGAGGAGCTCATCGACCCGTGGATTATCAGCGGCGACGTGGGGAAGCGCAAGCCGGACCGGGCTATCTTCGGGCTGCTCTTGCTGCACACCGGCCTCACCGCCTCCGACTGCCTGCTGGCGGACGACCGCATCGAGATGCTGGACGCGGCGCGGGCGATCGGCTTCCAAACGGCGCACTTCGGGTCTGCCCACGAGGAGTGCTCGCACCCGCACATGACCTCCTTTCAGGAATTAGATGCGTTCGTGCGCTCCAAGCTTCAGGTGAACGCGTGACCAGCCGCGTGAAAGCTCAGAACTAACCCAGATGACTACCAACGATCGTCAGAATACCACAAGCGGCGAGGGACCCGCACCAGCGCGTTCGGCACGGCGGGCAGGGTCTCCCACGACGCCTCGTCCTACTACGCGCGCCGCTTGCACGACGGCCTGCCGCAAGAAGAGCGCGTGGACTATGTTGAGCTGACGCGCTGCAGACACCGCCATTTCACCGCATCTTGCACAAGAGCGCGCAGGAGATGAGCGAGCTGCCGGACAAGAGCGTGCATCTGATGGTGACCTCGCCGCCTGTACAACGTGGGCAAGGACTACGACGCCGACCTCTCGTTGGGGGAGTACCGGGCATTCCTCAAGGAAGGTAAACTGGGCGGAGACCTACCGGGCGCTGGTGCCTGGCGGCCGGGCGTGAAATCGTGAACGTGGCGAACTTGGGACGGCGGCCCTATCTGCCGCTCCACGCGTTCATCATTGCAGACATGCTGGAGGCAGGGTTCCTGATGCGTGGTGAGGTGCTGTGGGACAAGGGTCCCAGCCCATCCACGGCGTGGGGCACCTGGCAATCAGCGGGCAACCCCACGCTGCGGGACACCCACGAATATGTGCTCATTTTCTCCAAGCAGAGCTTCTCTCGACCGAAGGTGGAGGGACGCCGCAGCACCATCAGCCGTGACGACTTCTTGGAGTTCACCAAGAGCGTGTGGCGCTTCACGGGCGAGTCGGCGTCTCGCGTGGGGCATCCAGCGCCCTTTCCAGTAGAATCTGCCGGCGGCCTCATCCAGCTTCATACACCTACGAGGGCGAGGTGGTGCTCGATCCGTTCATGGGGCGGCAGCACGGCGCTCGCGGCGCTGCAGGCGGGGCGTCGGTAACAGTGGGCTACGAGACGGACGCAGCATACGTCTAAGAGCTACTCATGAGGGGCGCATCGCCAAGGCGCGGATCTCTCGTCCTCGAACGCGACGCGCAGCTAATCAGCCGGTGATGGTTCTGAACTAGATATCGGTGAAGCAGCGGAGAGTCGGCGCGCGTGGGGCACGACCCCCACCTTAATCCTCCCCCATCTAAAGGGGGAGGATGGTACCCCCGGCACGCAAAGGCAACGGCGAGGCGTGAGTGAATATGCAGTATAGGAACCACCGCCCCCTGTTCCTTCCCCCTCGTATGGGGGCCAAGGTTAGGATGGGGGTGCGAACGCGAGCGGCTAACACCGGTGATGGTTCTGAACTAGATTCGGTGAAGCAGCGGAGCGTCGACGCGCTGGGGCACGACCCCCACCTTAATCCTCCCCCATTAAAGGGGGAGGATATACCCCCGGCACGCAAAGGCAACGGCGAGGCGTGAGTGAATATGCAGTATAGGAACCACCGCCCCCTGTTCCTTCCCCCTCGTATGGGGGAAGGTTAGGATGGGGGTGCAACGGTCAAGAGAGCGGTTCTGGAACACTGCGGTGATGGTTCGACAGGCTCACCATGAGCGGTGTTTTGCAATTAAGCGGGGCTGTTGCAAATGGGCGGGTTCTTTCTAAGTGAGCGATTCTTTCTAACATTAAGGAGCCAGACAGGCTGTGGATTCTATAGTTGGTCGTTTAAGGCGACTTTTCTCAGAAGGATGTAGCTAGAGCCATGCCAGCAGCTGACGTAATCATCGTGGGCGGGGGTGTCATTGGATCCTCCATTGCCTACCACCTTGCGCGGGAGGGTGTGAGCTGCATCCTCATTGAGCGGGAGGGCATTGGCGCGGGCGCGTCCAGCGTCGCGGCGGGGATGCTTACCCCCGTCGCCGAGCGGCTGGAAGCGGGACCGCTGTACCAGCTTGGCCTCGCCAGCCTCGCGGCGTTCCCGGACACGTTGCAGGCCGTCCACGAGGCCAGCGGCATCGACCCCGAGTACATCACCGCCGGCACCCTGCGCCTTGCCTTCACCGAGGACGAGGAGCGGGAGCTGCGCGGGCTTATCGCCAAAGTACGCCCGGCGCTGGAGGGAGACTGGCTCACCTCCGAGGAGGTGCAGTCGATAGAGCCACGCCTGACGCAGGATGCGCGGGGCGCGCTGTTCACTCCCGGCGAGCGCCAGGTGCGGGCGTCGCGGCTGACTCTGGGCTTTGCGCAGGCCGCTGAGGCGCAAACCGGCCGCACGCGCTTCCTGCTGGGGCAGCAAGTGGTGGGACTCACCTACATGGGCGACCGCATCACCGGCGTGCGCCTGGCTGATAGCTCGCACGTCACCGCAGACCACGTGGTGCTGGCCGCAGGCCCCTGGAGCAGCGTGCTGATTGAAGACCTGCCTAGCAGCCAAGCGGGCATGGGCGTGCACCTGCCGGTGCGGCCGGTGCGAGGACAAATCCTCAGCCTGCACACCATGCCGCGTCCCCTGCGCACCAACGTCTTCTACGACCACGGCTATCTAACCCCAAAAGTGGACGGCACTGTCCTGGTGGGCGCAACCCAAGAAGAGGCGGGCTTCGATACTCGCAGCACGGCCCAGGGCGCAAGCTGGCTGCTCTCGGTGGCGATGCAACTGCTGCCGGAGCTGGGCGATGCGTCGGTGGTCGGCATGAGCGTTGGACTGCGGCCGGGAACGCCGGACGGCCTGCCCATCATGGGGCCGGTCCCCGGCTACGTGGGGCTGACCGTGGCTACCGGCCACTTTCGCAGCGGTATCCTGCTCAGTCCCATCACCGGACAGCTCATTGCGGAGCACATCACCACCGGCCAGACCGGCATCTCCCTGGAGCCCTTCTCCCTCGCCCGGTTTGAGTAGTCCCAAACGTCTGTCATTCTGAAAGAACGCAGCGACTGAAGAATCCACAAACTCGTTCTACCCTCTGGGCAAGGGCTGCTTCGCTTCTTATGCAAAAGGCGAGTTCCTCACAATGCTAAGTGCACTCTTCATTGCTTGCCTGGCCGCAGCGGCACCCGGCGCCATCGTGCTACAAGTGCTGCCGCGCCTCGCCACCAGCGACGCGTCCACCATCACCCTGGCGGCGCTGGGCACCTTGCTGCCTCTGGCCGGCGCGCTCCTGGGCGGCCTGCTGCTGCGGGCAATGACCCACCGCTCCTCGTGGGTGGGCGCAGCCCTAGGGCTGGCGGCCCAAGCCGCGGGCGTGCCGGAGTTTGTGAGCATCTTCTCGGGCACAGTGGCGCTGGGGTACTTGCTGGATACAGGAGTGTACACGGCGCTGTTCGGGAGCTACGTGGTGCTGGGCGGCGCGCTGGCCACCCTGGCCGCAGGACCGGCGTCCGTCCCCTCTGCCACGATGTCGCCAGGGGAGCCTGCCTTCGGAGAGGAGGAGGACGAGCTGTCCTCTCCCCCCGTGTGGGAGAGCGTTAGTCGCCGTCCTGCGCCTGCCAAACGAGAGGGGAGCAACGTACGCTGGTGGGCGCAGGTGCTGGGCGCAGTTATCCTCCTGGTCACCGCCGTGCCAACGCTGGGCAACCTGGCGGCGCCGCTGCTCTACCCCCTCTCCATGAGCCTGGCCGCGGCCGCGCTGGCCGCCTACGCGAGCGCCGAACGCGCGGGCTGGCAGCGTCGGGTGGCGCTGGTAGCGCTGGTGTTCGCCGCTGCGGTGGCTGCGTTCATCACCGTGCTGCTAGCAGGCACGCTCGCGGGGTGAGGGGGGCGGTTTCCCTCCGGTCAAACCGGGGGTGTAAGATAGCCCGGGCAATACCGCAATCGGAGGCCCAGATGCTCACCATAGATAGGGAACGACTCCAGAACTACTTTGGAGTTCAAAGCCGCCTAGAGGACGACGAGCTAGAGCTTAAACTTATGTCCTAGGCGTGACCATTGCAGAGCTAACTCAGACCAGTTCCGCATACCATTGAGAATTGCCTTGCCCAATTGGTCTTCGGGACAACAATGGTCTGATTGGCTTCGGGAGAACTATTCGGTCCCTTGCGGGACAGACTTTTTTGAGTCACAAATCTCATTAACCCCGTGATTTGCGCAACTTGTGAGACCATGACATTATATGCCGCTTTAGGTCAGCAGTCTATTGATGCTGCTTGCCGAGGAGGAATTATGGCTAATACGGCTTACGAGGATTGGGGGGCAGAAGACGAAGATTTCGCACCACTTAACATTCCAACTGAATACAGGACGTTAAACGCTGAAGAGGCGCACTTCACAGTGCGGGAATTATACCAAAAGTATTTTGAGTCTCAAGAGATTATCTTGGAGCCCTTTGATTTTCAGAGGCATTATGTCTGGGACTTAACAAGCATTGAGCGAGTCGCTAATTAGAGTCACTGCTTCTGCGACTTCCAACTCCTCCATCTGGGATTTCTCTCGGAAGAACGTAAGGGCCAATGGGTAGTCATTGAACGGACACCAACGTCTTGAGACGTTTTAGAGTTCCGAGCCCTACTTAGTTCCGTCTGAACTTAGATCGCTCTTAGGCAGAAGCGGCACTATTGACAAAAACATCCGCTCACCCTGTTCTGGTCTAGAGCCAGATTAAGATCCCGTGGATTGGAACCCGATTCAATTGCTCGAAGGCGTGGTACAGAGCCACTACCAGACTCTCGCCCCGCTCACCCTTAGTTTGAGGTAATGCCAGAATTGAATGCGGAAGATCGCGAAAAGCTTTGGGACACTCCACTTGGTATGATCTTACTTCCTGAGGGCACAATCTAGGATGAAGTATGAGCTGTTTGCCAGACTCAACCAAGGCTCCATGAGTCTAAACGCTCAAGAGCTTAGGAATTGCTTATACAGGGGTTCATATAATAGGTTGATAAGTGAACTGAGTGAAGACCATAACTTCTTGGCTCTATGGAAGAGAAGCTCTACAATGACAGACAATTGAGAATGGCCATCATTTGGGAATTGGCGCTCCGGGTATTTGCATTACTCCATAGAAGAGAGCGTTACCTATCGCCGTTTCGCAATTTCCTAAACCAAGAAATGATAGAGCATAGGGAAGCGTCTCAAGAAGAGCTTAAACGCATTTAGGCAGGCCATATTCAACGCAAAGCCCTTACCTGGACTGACCGCATATTTGGACCAGAAGGATTTCGCTTATTCACTATTGGAGCTACCAAATTTACAGCTGGATATGGCAACAAGCGAGCGGGCTTACGATCTGTGAGAATCTTGCAGGCAGTATTCGTTGAGAGATAACCTCATCATGATTGCAGCATCCGCGGCGGTCACGAATTAAATGGTTGGATTCGCACATTTTATGGATCCTGAACAACATTTGGAATAGCTCAACGGACAAGATGAACTGTTTAGATGGCTGTTCGTAGACGTTTGATTAGTGTAATGATCAAGCCGCGCGCGAGTATCCTCAACTCCGTGCAATCTCTGAATGAAGGAACAACCAGACAATCATCAATTGATCGGCGAAGGCCATACTTTGTGGTATCAGGCAATTGAAGACATTTCAACAACCCTGAAGCTAGCATCAAACAGTCTCAAGCACTACACAATATCCCTTCTCACGGAGCAATGTCTAGAACATGCTGTATGTCCAAACTCAAGTATCTTCGGATGATGTCACTACTCGTTCAGCTCAATGATCTAAAATGCATCGCTTGCGGATCAGATGCCTTTCTGCGACTACTACTGGCATTATCTTGACCGTGAGAAATACATGGACAACGACTACATCGTTAAGCTGAACACCGCGGCGTTTGGGCTGCTGCATGACCTGATGGAAGAGGAGGTTGCTAGGGCACGGGAGGCTGGGATGGTCTCGTTGGAGCTGGGAGAGTTGTGGCTGGCGCTCAAGCGGTTGTCGTTCACCATGCGAACCACGATTGCGTGGATGAGGGGTTCGCGCTGAAGCTGTAGGGGCCAACCCTCCTGTTGAGCGGACCTTCGCCCCTCCTTCCGGGAAGCGGAAATAAGTAAGCATTGGGGGGACACCCCCCAGGCCCCCTGGAAGAGGGGTGCGCCCCTCTTCACTCCCCCTTTTAGCACGCACTAAACCGCCCGTGGGATATCCCACGGGCGGTTTGCGTTACGGTTAGTGGTGGTTATGGACGGCTCATGGATTCGACAGGCTCACCATGAGCGGGGCCGGAGGGCACTCCATAAACAGTGCCGGCGGTGTCACCATGAGCGGAGCCTAACGGCCGGTCCATGCGCGGTGCCTTTGGGCTTAGACTTCCCGGTACTCGCCTTCTACGGTGCCTTCGTCGGGGGTGGCGTCATCGCTGGGAGCGCCGCCGGCGGCTGCGCCTGCGCCCTCCTGCTGCTGGTAGACCGCAGCGCTCACCTTCTGCAGAGACTCGTTCAGCTCCTGGGTGGCCAGCTGGATGCTCTCCACCGAGCCGCTCTGGAGGGCTGACCGCACCGCGGCGATCTTGCCGGTGACCTCGTCCTTGAGCTCCTCGGAGATCTTATCGGCGTTCTCGGTCAGGGTGCGCTCCGCCTGGTAGGCCAAGGAGTCGGCCATGTTGCGGACCTCCACCTCTTCGCGCCGCTGGGAGTCCTCTGTGGCGTGGAGTTCGGCCTCCCGCTGCATCTTCTCCACCTCGTCCTTGCTGAGGCCGGAGGAGGCTTGGATGACGATCTTCTGCTCCCGGCCGCTGCCCTTGTCCTGGGCCCGCACCGAGACGATGCCGTTGGCGTCTATGTCAAAGCTGACTTCAATCTGAGGAACGCCGCGGGGCGCCGTCAGGACGCCGTCCAAGATGAAGCGCCCGAGGGACTTGTTGTCCTGGGCCATGGTGCGCTCGCCCTGGAGCACGTGAATCTCCACCGAGGTCTGGTTGTCCGCCGCCGTGGAGAAGACCTGGCTCTTGGAGGTGGGGATGGTGGTGTTGCGCGTGATGAGCGGCGTGGCCACCGACCCCAAAGTCTCGATGCCCAGGGTCAGGGGCGTGACGTCCAGCAGGAGCACGTCTTGCACATCGCCCTTCAGCACGCCGGCCTGGATGGCAGCGCCAATGGCCACCACCTCATCCGGGTTCACGCCCTTGTGGGGCTCCTTGCCAAAGAGCTGCTTCACCTTCTCGTGCACGGCGGGCATACGGGTCATGCCGCCCACCAGAACCACCTCGTTGATCTGGCTGAGGTTCACGCCGGCGTCTTGAATGGCCTGCTTGCAGGGGCCGGCGGTCTGCTCAACTAGGTCGTCCACCAGTTGCTCCAGCTTGGAGCGAGTCAGGTTGATAGCTAAGTGCTTGGGGCCGGAGGCGTCGGCGGTGATAAAGGGCAGGTTAATCTCTGTGGACGCCACGGAGGAGAGCTCTATCTTGGCCTTCTCTGCGGACTCCTTCAGGCGCTGCAGGGCCAGGCGGTCCTGGCGCAGGTCAATAGCCTGCTCCTTTTTGAACTCGTCGCACAGCCAGTCAATAATGCGCTGGTCAAAGTCGTCGCCGCCCAGGTGAGTGTCGCCGTTGGTGGAGCGCACCTGGAAAGTGCCGTCGCCCAGCTCCAGGATGGAGATGTCGAAGGTGCCGCCGCCGAGGTCGTACACGGCGATGACCTCGTCCGTCTTCTTATCGAGACCGTAGGCCAAGGAGGCCGCGGTGGGTTCGTTGATGATACGGAGCACCTCCAGCCCGGCGATGGTGCCGGCGTCACGCGTGGCCTGGCGTTGGGCGTCGTTAAAGTAGGCGGGCACGGTGATGACGGCCTCTTTTACCGGCTCGCCTAGGTAGGATTCCACATCCGTCTTGATCTTCTGGAGGATCATGGCAGAGATCTCCGGCGGCGAGTAGTCCTTGCCTTGCATGTGCACCCAGGCATCGGTGTTGTTGGCCTCCGCTATCTTATAGGAGAGCAGCTTCAGGTCACGTTGCACGGAGTCGTCTTTGAACTTCCTGCCCATGAGCCGCTTTACGGAATAGACGGTGTTGTCTGGGTTGGTGACCGACTGGCGCTTGGCGATCTGGCCGACCAAACGCTCGCCTGTCTTGGACACGGCGACCACTGATGGGGTCACCCGCCCACCCTCAGAGTTAGGGACGACGGTGGGCTCACCGCCCTCCATTATGGCCACACAGCTGTTGGTGGTCCCTAAGTCAATTCCTATTACTTTCGGCATATCTTGCTCTCCTCACACCAGTGGTGTTTGTTGTTCATCTTCGCCGTTCCGAGTGAAGCGAAGCATCCATCTCCAACTAGCAGGGTGGATTCTTGGCCCCCACCTGGGTGGGTCCCCAGAACGACCTAGCCTCTTAAAACTCGATGGTAATAGTAGCCTGCGGCGCGGTAGGCGGCTGTACTTCATCCAGTTTCAGGGTTTTAGCTGCTTGCTGCAATCCCTTCTGCATCTTTGCCCGCAACTGCTCCGGGTCACCTGTAGTCTCCAGGTCGTACTGGAGTTTTCCCAGGATCTTGGCTAGCTCCAAACCCATCTCCACACCGGCAAGGTTGAGGTTCATGTCCTCCACAAAGTGCTTGATGAGCTGGAGCCGCGCCAGGTCTTCCGCAGAGTAGAGGCGCAGCATACCTACGGTACGGCTGGGGGAGAGAAAGCCCGCCCGTTCGTACTTGCGCAGGGTCTGGGGATGCATACTCAACAGCCTAGCCGCCACGCTAATGATGTAGAGACCTGCTTGTTCTTCTGAGGTTCGTTGTTCCACGTACATTACTCCCTGCGTAGAGCTATGGAAGTTACAGGAGCAGTATAGCAAACCAGCCTAAGAAAGGCAACACAATATAGACAAAATTATTGATATGTTCTGAAAATATATCTTGACATGATTCATATCAATGTTTATACTGCTGGTAGCGCAGGTGAGGTGCCTGCAACAAAGCACACAATAGGAGGAGACCTATCATGACACTTACCCGTTGGGAACCATCGGCTCACTTTGGCGTGTTGCGGAACCCCATGGACCGCATGTTTGACGAGGCTTTCGGCCGCAGCGCCCGCGCTCTGAGGAACAACGGCGCATCCCGCTACGTCCTGCCCATCGATATGTACGAGACGGCGGACGAGCTCCTGGTGAAGGCGCATCTGCCGGGGATCGATCCCGCACAGGTACAGTTGAACGTGGAGAAGGGTAACCTGACCATTCAGGCCCACATCCCAAGCGAGGCAGAGCAGGAGAGCGACCCCAAGCGTCGCTGGCACTACCGCGAGGTGTGGTACGGCGATGTGGTTCGCACCATCCCGCTGCCGGCGACGGTGAACGCGGAGAATGCGGACGCTGAGTTCAAGGACGGCGTGCTGACCCTGAAGCTGCAGAAGACCGTAGAGTCTCGGCCGCACCAGATCCCCATCAAAGCCAGCTAACCGAGATCGTAACAGCACAGGCATTCTAGCGTTACTTTTGGTGTCGGAAGGTGTTGTAACTAACGCAAAGGCAAACAACAAACAGTTAGGAAAAAACGATGTGGTACCCAAAAGCGTGCACAAAATGTGGTGGAGACCTCTTTGAGGACAAGCTCCTGGGCGAGCTGGATGTGAAGTGCCTCCAGTGTGGCTATGTAATCCCAGGACAACACGTACTCGAACTGCAGTCCCGTTTCCGTTCTCAGGGCAGGGCCACTAGCCGAGCTGCGGCTGCTAGCCGGGCAGCTTAACAAGCCCTCCGTACACTCACTGTAAGTAGCAGCGGGCAGGTAATACCTGCCCGCTTTTCTTATGCTTGGGGCAAAGACCGGTAGACCAACGTCTGAATCCCACCGATGCCAGACGTCTACTGGGGCGTCTCCTGCGTTGAATAGCGGCTCGTCGTTGAAGCGCTGGGGGACGACCCCCACCTTAATCCTCCCCCGTTGAAGGGGGAGGAAATGCCCCGCACGTTTACCGTGAACAGCGAGGCGCTAAAGCATATGCAGTACATGAACGCCGGCCCCCTATTCCTTCCCCCTCCTATGGGGGAAGGTTAGGATGGGGGTGGTTTGCCCACTGTAAACCCGCGCAACCTTACTCTAGAATGCAAAAAGCTGCAGCGCAATGACGCCGTCAGCCGACGTGGCAACCAGGGGGCAGACGTTGCCCCTTGATATGCGCTAGGGACGTTCCCGCCACACCGGACGGGCCGCCCTGCCTCCTCAGATTCTTCGCTGCGCTCAGAATGACAAAGGGAGGTGCTCCTTGCGGCCCTTCTCGCAAAGGCGGATGGTGGTTCGACGTGAAGGCGGCAGGGCGTCAACCTACGACGTTGCCCCCTGGCGCTTGGGACGTTCCTCCAGGACGGCTGATTGCTTCGTCTGCGGAGCTGCAAAGACGGATGGTGGTTCGACAGGCTCACCATGCCGGCGCGGCGACCTGGCGTACGTGGGAAAACGTGCTTGCTTGCCAGTGCTCCGTGGGGCAAGTATTATCGAAAGGCACCGCAGCGCTGTACACACAAGCTAGGAGTCGCCATGACTATACGCAACATCGAACCGGTCCCCGTCCAAGTCTTCTCAGACTATATCTGCCCGTGGTGTTACATCGGTCTGTCACGAATCGAGCGCGTTGGCGAGGAGTTGCCGCTCGCGATAGAGTGGCGGCCGTTTTTCCTGCGCCCGGACATTCCCCCTGAGGGTACGCCGCGGCGGCAGCGCCCCGGTGAACCGCCGACCAAAGCAGGCGAGCAGGTAACCGGCCAACTGGGTGAGCAGGCCGCGGAGGAGGGGCTTATCATGAAGCGCTCCGAGCAGACGCCTTATACCCGTCTGGCGTTGGAGGCCACCGAGTACTCCAAGTCCCAGGGGCTTGTGGACCAGTATCACGAGGCGCTCCTGAAAGCCTACTGGGAGCACAGCCAGAACTTGGGGGACACAGAGGTGCTCCTCTCCATAGCTAAGGAGGTGGGTCTGAACCAGGACGGGCTCGCGCAAGCACTGGAGACACGGAGCTTTGAGCAGACCGTGCTGGAGCAGGTGCAACTCGCCAATGAGATAGGCATCAACGCCATCCCCGCCTACATCGTGGGCAAGTACCTGTTCTTTGGCGCACAGCCCTACTCCTTCATGAAGAGCGTGGTAGAGCGAGTGATAGGAGAACGGGCCGAAGGCGAACAGCAGATAGCGCTAAAGTAATGGAGACGATCACGAGCAACGCCGCGTGGGGCCGAAGTACGGCCCCACAGGTCTGAGCCAATCTAATCTAACCGACAATTATTTGATATGGGACGCATAACAGACTGCTTCGACAAGCTGAGCGCGGAGGGCCGCACCGGCCTGGCGCCCTACCTCACCGTTGGCTACCCCACCCTGGCGGAGACTCCCGACCTGGTGGCCGCGGCCGTGGCGGGCGGCGCCTGCATGGTGGAGCTAGGCATTCCCTTTAGCGACCCGCTGGCAGACGGCGCAACCATCCAGCGGGCGAGCGCCGCCGCTCTGGATCAGGGCGTCCACATAAGCGACAGCTTACTCGCGGCGAAGGCGGTGCGAGCAAAGGGCGTCACCGTCCCACTGCTGTTCATGGGTTACTACAACACCTTCCTGAGCTTCGGGCTGCCCGCATTCTGCCAGCAGGCAAAGGAAGCGGGCGCAGACGGCGTTATCTGCGTGGACCTGCCCCCGGAAGAGGCGGGGCCCTTCCTGAGCGCAGCCGCTAGCCGGGACTGAGCCTTATCTTTCTCCTTGCCCCTACCAGCACCGATGAACGTCTCCGCCGCGTGGCAGAGGTGGCCCAGGGCTTCATCTACTGCGTGAGCCTGGCCGGCGTCACCGGCGCTCGATCGCAGCTGCGCCAGGGCTTACCGGATTTCATCGCGAGGGTGCGGGAGCATACCAAGCTGCCCCTGGCCGTAGGGTTCGGCATCTCCACACCGGAGCACGTGGCTGCGGTAGGTGAGCTCGTCGAGACGGCGGTAGTGGGCAGCGCCCTCATCGACGTCATCGACAAGAGCGCGCCAGGCGAGCGGCCCGAGGCGGTGCAAGCCTTCGTAGCGACACTGGCCGGCGCGACCCCCGCTAAAGCGTGACCGCGATGATGAGCATTCGGGGCGTGCGAGGCGCAACCACGACGGAGGCCAACACCAGCGCGGCCATTCTGGCTGCGACGCGGGAGCTACTGGAGCAGATCCTAGAAGCCAACGACTTCCGGGTGGAGGACGTGGCCAGCGCCTTCTTTACCGCCACGCCCGACCTCGACGCTGCCTTCCCGGCGACAGCTGCCCGGCAGATCGGCTGGGCGCACGTGGCGCTGATGGACAGCGCTGAGATGGAGGTGCCGGGCGCACTCCCTATGTGCATCCGGGTGCTCCTTCATGTGAACACGGAGAAGGGGCAGGACCAGGTGGCGCACGTCTACTTGCGCGGCGCCCAGCACCTGCGGGCATCCGTGCCGCCGATTGAGTAAGCCGGTCGCCGTCCGTGAAGACATCCCTATATGAAAATGCCTAACCACGGGTTTCAGGTTACAGACCATACCGCTTATGAGCTCAAAGAAAAGGATTTTCAAGATATGATGGCGCTTCAGCAGCGGTTTGGAGTGGCTCTGCCGGAAGCCTATGCCGCGTGGCGTGAATGGAAGGATACCCTGGCCCTATGATGCTGACAGGACCGGACGGCAATAGCTTCCAGCTGTCACTGGAGGGCTACCAGTACCCTAACCGCGCTAGCCGCGGGGAGCAGGACGAGGCCGCCAACCGACTGCTGGTCTCCGTTGAGGCAAGCATTCACGACCAGGCATGGCAGAAGACCAGCCCTTGCCTACTGACGTGGGAGATAGACAGGCTCATCGAATGGGTGGAGAAGCTCCCCCGCACTGATGTTGCCCATGATCGGCTGATGTTCTCCCATCCTGGGCTTACCTTTCAGTACGCAGGGAAAGTAGGAGAGCATGTCACCCTGGAAGTGTACTTCGACTACGCTATGGTCGCCCCCGGAACCTACTTCTCCAACTGGGAAGAGCCGCTGCTGTGGGCAACCCTCCGCGTCACCACGGAGGAGGCTGCCCTCTGGTTAGCGCAACTCCGCAGCGAGCGAGCCAAGTTCCCGCCGCGCTAGCCCTTAGCTCCACACCGCAACCACTACCGCATCCTCCGGGTTGGCGGGATCGAAGAAAAGAAGCGCCACGGAGCGGCCTGCCACCATCTCTGCGCCGGCGATGCCGCGGCTAACCGGGACATCGTCCAGCCACACACTGAGGCTGCCCGCCACCTGCACTGTTGCTTTGAACGTGCCCGTATCGAAGCTCTTTAGGGTGCCCCGTCTGGTTTCTGTCATTGCTACCTCCTACACGCCGCCAAGGTCTAAGCGCATGTCGTAACGGCTGCGGGGGTGGCGCTGGTAGGTTAAGGTAAGCTTTACCACGCGCCGTCTGGCGGCGGAAAGCCCGCAGCGCGCATCGGTTACATCGATGACGTCGTAGAGCTGCTGGGCACAGTTCACCGGCGTCAGGACGTGCCCGGCGGGGGCGTCCATCACCTGCTGGCGCAGCTCGTAGCGCGCCCGGTCTGTGGCCTTGCTGGCATCGTCCACGTTGAGATCCAGCACGTGGCGGGCGCGGGCATCCAAGAGGTCGATCTGCCCCCAATCGAAGGCCTCGGCAAAGACGCCGTTGCCATGCACCTGGGCCTGGTTCACCGCCAACGGCTGCGTCACATAGCTGGCCTCCAGGAGCGCATGGCTACCGCCGTAGCTGTAGCCGCTCTTGTCCGAAGCCTCAGGATGCACCAGCACGCCTATGCCGCCCTCAAAGAAGAGACGGTCCGGCGCCATGTCCAGCAGACGCAGCACTGCCGACTTGCCCGACTCTCCCGGCTGGATAGTGAACGCAGGCTGCAGGTCGCCTAACGCATCGCTGGTGCTGTTCGCGCTGATCCGCAAGCCTACGCGGGCCAGAATAAAGGCCATGATCTGAAAGACGTTCCGGCTTCCTGCTGCCCAGGTGAACTGCCTGCGGGCGCGCCAGCCGGCCAGGAGTCCCCAGCCGTCCACGGCGTGAAGCGTCACGGTGGCTTCCCCGCCGGCCGAGCGGTGCTCCCAACCAGCCACCCAATACGCCGGCCCGCGGGCTGAAAGGTTGCGGCCGGCGGCCCGATAGCCAGGACTAACCTGAATCTCTTCCCCCAGGCTCAACAGCGCGCTGCCGTCAGCCTGGTATGCGGCATCATTGTAGCGGCCGTCGTCATTCCGCAGGGTGACGCTCAGGCTTCCCTCCGTCGGGTTTGCTCTGAACGACAGAGCTAGCACGTCCTCGGAGATGTCCGCATAGGCTGCGGGAAGGGCGGCCTGCCACACGCCAAAGGGCGTGGAGAGCCATCCGTACCCGTTGCCGTGCGCCAGCGCAACGCCGTAGCCGGAGGTCAGGTCAAAGGGGACAGGCTCCCGCCAGTAGCCGTCGGCGTAGTCGCCAAATACAGGCATAGCGCTCCAGTAAGGACGGCTGTAGGAGACCGCGCCTGCGTATGTCTGCACGGCAAAGACACGATACACGTCCATATAGTCCACAAAGGGCGCCTGGAACCCAACCTCCGACCCGCTGCTGGCAGGCTCCACCACGTTCAGCTCCGACCAGGTGTTTGCGCTCTGACCGTAGCCGTCCCCATAGAGGAGCGTCCAGAGATACTGGTTACCTGCGGCGTCCGACCCGGTGAGGGCCAGGTTCCAGTCCAGGCGATAGGCGCACCCCAAGCCGGTGATGCTCGCCGCGGTGTTGGTCCACGCAGACGGCTGTCCCCAGACGCCGGCCGTGCGCTTGACCGCGTACACTGTTGCGCCCACGGTGTAAAAGAGGGCCACCACGCCCGACGGGTTGACGCCCGCAGCCAGCCACTTTATCGCCCCGCCGGCAGTGACCACACTCGTTGCGCCGCCAAAGCTCTGGCCGTTATCGCTACTCTCCCGCACCTTGATAGTCACATCGTCAGCGTCCACGTAGCAGAGCAGCGCCATGCTGCCGAGGCTGGTCAGCGCAACCCCGGCGCTGTCCGAGACGCTGCCTTCGTTGCTCCAGGTGGCGAAGTCGCTGCCCTGGCCTGGGCCGGCGACGCGCTGGAGGTAGAGCTGCCCGCCGCTAGTAGTGCGGGCGCGTAAGAGGGAGCCGTCTCCCGGCGCCGTAGCGGCGTGGAAGTAGTCCTCTTCCAGCCCTGTGTAGAGCCGGGTCCACCGCAGGCGAGGCACGCCCGCGATGCGATTGGAGACCAGCAAACGCACGTAGGGCTCTGCGCTGGGACTCTGCTGCGCGGCGGTGAGGGCCCTGGGTATTCTGCGCATCTAAGGCCCCCCGTCCGTGGACTGGCCGGGCCTGCCCGTTGCGGGCACGTACAGCTGGTGGCGCTGCAGCCCCCGGCGACGCCGCACCCCATCCAGTCCTTGGTGGAAGGCTGCAAGACGCTCCTTACCCCACTCCAGGTAGCGCCGCCAGGTCTCCTCGCCGCCCACATTCACCCGGTTCGCAGCAAGGCTCGCCCACTCCAGCGCCGCATAGCCCGCCGCGCCCTGCACCACGAGGTGCTCCGCCCAAGGGGGCACAGTGCTCCCCGCAAGATCGATGGTGTGCAGGGCGCGCCAGTAGACCCGCACACGCTCGCCGTCACCGGGTGTGGCGTCCACAAGCAGGCTGAGGGTATCACCCCAGACCGAGAAGCCGTGTAGGTGGCGGGATAGTTACCGGCAGGATACTCCACCGCTTCCACGGCAATGCGGTCCGCCAGCGTCTGGATGCTCACCTCTCGCGATCCTGCGGTGGTCAGCAGCTCCGCCCGCTCTTCTCGGGGCAACACCAGGGAGACCGCTTCCAGTGCGTGGCGCAGATGCTGCTCCAGGTCATCCGCCGACCAGCGGGCGTTCGCCGCATCGGTGTCACCCAACTCTCGGCGCACCTGTTCGAGCGCCTGGTTCAACGTGAATGGCATAGGCTATACCCCCTCGTCCGGCTCACGGATGCCACTGACGTTGCTGGCAGTGGGCGTGAAGCAATAGGGCAGCAGCGGCATCGCCGTTGTGGCCGAACTCGCAATGTTTTCTTGGAAAAAGTGCAATTTTTGCATGTTAGATTAGCTTCTGAGCCGTCACGCTATGGCTCCATATTCAAGCGCCGCCTCGGGCGTCCGTGGGTGTGGGAGGTAGGTGGCTACGGACAACGCCAGGCCCACCTACCTCCCCACTTGGATTCTTCGCTTCGCTCAGAATGACAAGAAGGACGCTCAGCGTGACGTTAGTGCTGCTAGCCCCGCACACCGCTGAGTTTGGACAGCTTGAGGGTGTTGAAGAGCGCAACGGACGCGTACCACTTCACCCGCACCCGGCTGGCGTCCTTGGACTCCAGGCTGCCGACCCGCTCCACCTGCAGGCCGCCGGGGCTGGTCAGCCCGGTGACCGCGCCCTCGCCCACCTGGAGCGCGTAGATGGTGGAGCAATCTGTGCTGGAGCCCACCGTCTTGTTGTCGGCGATCCACTCAGTGACGCCTACGGGGATGCCGTCGTAGTACTGCACCATCTGACCGAACTGGTTGCGGTCGCTCTCCAGGATGCCGCTGCCGGTGGCGCGGCTGAGGCTGGTGAGCTTGCGGCGGCTCCGCTTGGACATGAGCAACAGCTCCGGCTTGCCGCCCTTGATCTTGTCGATGGTCTCATCCAGCTTATCCAGGGTGAGGGTGCCGCCGTTGGTCCCCATAGCGACCGTCTGGCCGGCCGCGCACGCCTTGTCGACGCCGTCAAAGGCCTTGGAGTCAGTCGTGGTATCGCCGTTGATGAAGGCATCGTCAAACTTCTGCTGCACCGCCTTCGCCTTGAGCTGGACCACCGCGGCCTCCAAGTCCTGGAGGTTGCTACGTGTGGCCCGCAGGAAGTTGTCCACGTCGGCATCACCGCCCAGGATCTTGAGGGTGGCCGTGATCTGGGTGAAGGTGGGCGTGGACTCCGACCAGGCGTCGCCCACCTCATAGAAGGCGGCGGTGGCGGCGGCGTTCTCCCGGTTGTAGGTGAGACCGTTGCCCACAATCTCGATGAAGGGGAGCGCCTGGAGAACGGGACTGTCATAGACCACCGTCTCGATGACTCCAGAGAGCAGGATATCGTTGGAGAGCTTAGATGCCTCCGTAAGGGTTAGCGCCATGTGTACTCCTTATGTGTGTGAATTACGTAGCTGGACTCCAGTCGCTTAGGGCGGCTGGCAATGGGTGGGGGGATGTGCCCCCTGCATCAATCACTTAACCGGAGGTGGACACTACCCCGCGCTGAGGGCAAGGGCTATCTTCTCCCGGGGACTGAGCGCTGAGAGGTCTGCGCTGCCGCGTGGGGGTGCGCCCGCAGGCACCCGCTCCGCCGCGACGCGCTCGGCCAGGCGACGCTGCACTGCGGCTACGGTCTCCCGCGCCGCCGCCAGCGATCGGTCTACCTCCGCCACCGATGCGCCCGCGACGAGCTCCGGCGGCACCTCCGGCGCGGTTGCCAGCACGGCCTCACGGTAATGCGCTGCGCTCACCGTAAGCGCTTCTTGCGCCGAGGCGAGTTGCTCATGCAGCGCCTCCCGCTCAACGTGCGCAGTTGCCAGCTCTGCCTCCAGCGCCTCAATCCGCGCCGCGGGGTCTGCCGTCGCACGGTTGACCGAGGCTCCCGAAGCCACCTCGCCACCCTCCTCCGAAACCGCCGCCCCGGGCGGACCCGTTTCCTCTGCCATAGCGTCCCTCCTTATCTTTGGGCTTGTCCTGTCGCCAGCAGCGACTCACCTCCGGCAACAGCCGCCCGCTTGAGGCGACGCGAGCCGAAGGACTTGACAGAGAGTAAGACGTACGTTCTGACTGGGTCAACGCAAGTTGGCAGTTTGCGCTGAGGGCCGTAGTTCCTGCACTGCATATGCGCTCACACCTCGCCGCTGAGGGTAAACGTGAGGGGCGTTTTCTCCCCCTTTAATGGGGGAGGATTAAGGTGGGGGTCGTCCCCCAACGCGTCGCCGATCCGCTGCTTCACCAAAGCTCACTAAGGTAGTGTGCCAGAACCGCTCCATTGACGAGTGCACCCCCATCCTAGCCTTCCCCCATACGAGGGGGAAGGAACAGGGGCCGGGGTTCCTGCACTGCATATGCGCTCACGCCTCGCCAGCCGTTGCCTTTGCGTGCCTGGGTATCTCCCCCCCTTTAATGGGGGAGGATTAAGGTGGGGGTCGTCCCCCAGCGCTTCGTAGACGAGCCGCTTTTCACAGCAGGTGACGCACCGGAAAGCGTTTGGCAACAGTAGCGGCCCGGCTTGCAGCTAGTATCATTACCCCTATCCTCTTGAAGAAGAGCGAACGATTCTTCACAATAGGGCTCACGAGGCGCTTCTTTCCTGCTGGCAGACGGGTTGGATGCGGGGGCCGACATTGTTGCCGCGACGCATCGCAGTAGGCGGACGGGGCAGCAGGCTACGATTCAATGCGACCTCTCGGTAGCGGCTACTGATCTCGGCCGGAAGCCTCTATCCACTCGACTGCTTTGATACTGAAGGGATGGGACGGTAATGCCAAAGCGAGCGCTAATAATAGGAGTATCGTCTCAGGATGGTTCCTATCTCGCCGACCTACTACTCGAAAGAGGCTATGAGGTGGTAGGAACCATTCGCCGCACTACCACGTATGCAAGAGAAAACCTGGCTCACTTGTACGGCTCAATCAAAATAGAAGCCGTTGAACTTTCGGACTTCACCAGCATTGCCGAGACGGTTCAGAAATACGAGCCGGATGAGGTCTACAACATAGCGGCGCAATCGGTACCCGCGGACAGCTGGTCGCAGCCCTTCTACACTGCGGATGTGACCGGAGTCGGTGTTGTGCGGGTGCTTGAGGCGGTGAGGAGGTATGCTCCCAACGCCCGGGTCTACCAGGCAACGAGCCGCGAGATATACGGGAACATAGCAGGTGAGTCCGCAGATGAGGGCACGCCAATAGATGCCAACAATCCGTACGGAATCGCTAAAGCCTACGCGCACATGATGGCCCGTTGCTACCGCGAGGCGCACAACCTGTTTGTGACGTGTGGCATCCTGTTCAACCACGAAAGCCCGCGCCGCAGCCTTCATTTTGTAACCAGAAAAATCTCTGCGGCGGCGGCGTGTATTAAGAACGGCGTCGAGAATCCTCCTACCGATGAACGTGGAGAACCGCTGGTAGATGCTAACGGACAGCTTCACTTAGGGTGGCTGGAACGCTGAGCGCGATTGGGGTTATGCCAAGGAGTATGCGGCAGCAATGATTGCAATGGTTCAGCACGACGAGCCCCGTGATTTTGTCATCGGGACTAACACCAGCTACTCGGTTCAACAAGCCTGCGAAATTGCGTTTGACTGTGTTGGCTTGGACTGGCGTAAGCACGTTGTCACAGACGAGGAGCTAATCCGGCCCACAGAGATAAAGCAGCTTAAAGGGAACTATGCCTTGGCTAAGAAGCTACTAGGCTGGGAACCAAAGACAGCCTTCCCAGAGCTTATGCAGATGATGGTGGCATCGGACCTCGAAAAGTTCTCGAAGTAGGCGCAAGCCCACGGCCTAGCGCTTCAGCGGGGCAGCCGGCCCTCACTAAACACGAACGGATAGTCTTACCATGAACAGCATGCCAGAATTGGCCTTAGAAGACAGGATAGTCACGCTGTTGCAGACCCTTGGCCTGCAGCGAGCGCACTTTGCGGTACGCCCCAGGGGACCGCGTAGCTTGGGAGGGCTCGTAGAGCGGTGCGCTGAACAAATCGCCTCTCTTGCCTCCATCTGCACACCTGCCGTGAGCCTCACAGGCATCGCGCAGCACGCCGGTCCCTTCCTGTGCGTTTACGGCGCAGGCAACCCCCGGATGGTGGCCGCAGTCGACGCCCTCAAGCGCGCCAACACTACGGTTCATCCCCTAGACGACTATCGAGAGTTCCTGTGGACGGACCTGCTCGTCGAGCGCCCTGAAATTGGAGACGCGTTGCTGGACTTCCTGGAGACAAGTGATAGCACGACGCCTCTCGCACCCGCCGCGCTTGGTGAGGGCGAGGGCGAGGTTGCAGGCATCACCTATCGGGTGCAGGGCTCCGGCCCGCCCCTGGTGCTCTTCCCGCTGGACCTTGCGCCCTCTCAGTGGGAGCCGCTGCTCCCGCGCCTGAACGGCCGCTACACTACCATCGTGGTGGGCGGCGAGCATCTCGACCCCGTAGCCAACCACTACGGGCGGGCGTCTTCCGGCTACGGCAGCATGGTCATGCGCATGTTGCGGGAAGCAGGCGCGCGTCCGGGACACAGCCTGATAGAAGTGGGCTGCGGCTCGGGCGCGTTGCTGCGGCAAGTGGTCGCAATGCTGGGCCCCACAAGCCACATCGCGGGGCTCGATTTCAACCGCTTCTTTCTTCGAGAGGTCGCCAGGTTCGCTCAACGCGAGGAGTGGGGGCCAAACATCGCGTTTCACGAAGGCAGCGCAGAAGCCATCCCGCTTCCGGACGATGGCTACGACTTTGTGCTGTGCAGCACCGTGCTGGAGGAGGTGGATGCCGACCGCGCCATTGCAGAGATGGTGCGCATCACCAAGCCGGGCGGGAAGGTGGTTGCAGTGGTGCGAGCAGCTGATCGCTCGTCCTGGCTGTCGCTCCCCATCTCCGCGGCGTTGCGGCAAAAGCTGGAAGGCGGTGGTGGTGGCAATGGCTCGGTCGTGGAGCGGGGCTGTGCCGATGCCAGCCTCTACCAGCGTCTCGCTGACGCAGGGCTTGGGGATCTGCACCTGCTGCCCCAGATGGCGGCCGCGCGCATCACCGATGGCTGGGGACGTTCGCTCACGGAGTCCACACTAGCCGACCTTAAGGGCGCGGAGGCGGAAGAGTGGCGTTCGGCCCTGGAGCGGATCGAGCGGGATAACCTCCCCGCCTGGACGGCGAGGCCGTTCCACTGCGCCTTCGGCACTAAGCCGGCCTAAGCATCAACCCCCGTGGCGGAACGCGTCCCCGCTCCGCAAACAGCATTCTGAGTGCAGCGAAGAATCCACCGCAGGTGGATTCTTCCGTCCTCGCCTAGAATGACAGTGTCGCCTTGCCCCACCCCGCGGTCCGTCACTAACATGCGGCTGAGTCTGGAAATCATTCATGACCCCTTGTGCCTAGCGAGTGCAGAAGAATCCACCGCGGGCGCCCGTAGGTGGATTCTTCCGTCCTCGCTAGAGGCAAGTCCCTCAGAATGACAGTGCCGCCTTGTACCCGCCCGCGGCCGCCCGCAGCGTTTGCACCCATGCACTCACCCCTACCCCTTGTCATTCTGAGTGCAGCGAAGAATCCACTGCGGCGCCCGTAGGTGGATTCTTCTGTCCTCGCTAGAGGCCCCAGAATGACCGCCTGTGTTGGCTAGGGCCGTCGGAGAGCGCGACCGGAAAATTACCCCCCTTGCATTGTCGTTTTCACCCATGCGCTCATCCCTACCCCCTGTCATTCTGAGTGCAGCGAAGAATCCACCGCGGGCGCCCGTAGGTGGATTCTTCCGTCCTCGCTAGAGGCAAGTCCTTCAGAATGACAGTGCCCCCTACCGCCTGCGGCACGCCGGTGGCAGCCAGCTTGGGGAGGCGGCCCCCAAGACCCCAGGCCGTCGGAGCGCGCGACCGGAAAATTACCCGCACTTGCATTATTGTTTTCACCCATGCGCTCATCCCTACCCCTTGTCATTCTGAGTGCAGCGAAGAATCCACCGCGGGCGCCCGTAGGTGGATTCTTCCGTCCTCGCTAGAGGCGAGTCCCTCAGAATGACAGTGCCCACTACCGCCCCACAGACCCCAGGCGGTCCGCGGCGATAGAGCTTAAGGGAATACCGTTGTGTTGGCTAAGCCATAGTTGGCGGCCACTGCTCGAGCAGAGAATCAAAAGCAGGTTGGCGAACAGTGGAGGCGATTCTGAACTGCTTGCTCAAGCGTAACTGCTGGCTTTCGTATGAGGAACCGGCCGCTACGCCATAAAGGATGCTAGGCTCTTGCATGAGTCGCTCATACTTGAGCCGAGCAACGTACTGCCCATCTTCTAGTAAGAATGGTACGTGGTGAGACCGTACTTCCAGTACTGCTACCGTACCTGTCAAATCTCCTTGACCGAATCCAAAGCCGGGGTCAAAGAATCCAGCATAGTGCACCCTGAACTCACCCATAAGTGGGTCAAAGCTCACCATCTCGGCTGCTAGCTCCGCGGGAACCCGCACACGTTCCTTAGATGCCAGAATATAGAATGCATCGGGTCTTAGGCGGATCATTCCCTCGGCGTTTGGAACTACCTCGTCCCAATAATCCCAAGGGTCGTAATAGTTAATACGGTCTAGGTCTATCGCCTTTTCCTGATAGCGGGCAACGTAGCCGACAGTGTTCCCGGCGATAGTGCCTTTCGTATCAACTGAGAGCCAGAGGCCGCCTTCAAACTTTGGATTGGGTAGACTTGTTCCGTCTCCTCTGAACGCAACAGGCTCTTGCTTGTGAGATGCAGCTAGGTTCCTGTCTGAGAGACGAGAGTCTCCTCGTATTAAGCGCAGTTGGTTTAGCTTTGTGCCTGCATGCACTAAGATGTCGAAGCTTCTGGGTGCGACCTCCACGTAGAGGTCGCCGCAATAGTCCTTCTCAATGTAATCAAACTGGGTCGCATAATCGGTGATAAGCCTAGTAAAAACGTCTAGGCGCCCCGTTGTGCTTTTGGGGTTAGCTCGCCCCCACACATTGGTGCCAGCTAAGTTCAGCCTTTCCATCAGCGGAAAGACGTAAGCTTTCCCTCGATACAGAATCTGAGGCCGCTGAAGGTCAATAACGCCTTCACTAACGGTCTCTAGTCTAGATAGGAGCGCCTTGTTACGCCCGGGCAGAAAACTAGCAGAGACTTGGTAGCCATGATTACCGAGCCGGAGGTCTATACTTGATGGCTGTATCTGGCCTTCTTCTAACGGCTCATCTGCATCAATACTTTTTTGAGCAACGAGTTGCTGCAGAATTTGGGAAGGCAGAACCCCTGCAGTAGCAGGGAACAAGTCGGGAGGGTTCAGGGAAAGCGGTGAAGTAGCAACCATGGCTAGCTTGTGCCATATTTTATCACGTTGTTCTTGTTGAATGAAGTAAATCTATAACTGCTGCGCCTAACTATGAAAGAGATTGACGACCGCGACCGCTGGCTCCGGCAGGACGACGCCACGCTCCTCCGCGACTGTGAGGAGTCCTATTACCGCGCGACCGGCCCCGGCGGGCAGCACCGCAACAAGGTGGAGACGGCAGTGCGCCTGCTGCACAGACCGTCGGGAGTGACGGCGCGGGCGGTAGAGTCCCGTGAGCGGGAGGTGAACCGTCGCAGCGCGCTGCATCGGCTGCGGATGACCCAGGCGCTGCAGCTTCGCCGGAGCTTCGACCTCAAAGACCCGGCGCTCCCAGCGGAGCTCCTGGCGCAGCGGACAAACCAGGGAAGGTTATCCGTAAAGCAAAGCAACCCGGTCTATCCGCTGATTGTGGCCGTTGCCCTGGACGCGCTACAGGCCGCGGAGGGCAGCTATGCCGTTGCAGCCAGGGCGTTGGGCCTCACCACCAGCCAGCTCATCCGCTTTTTGCAGGCGGATCCGCAGGTCTGGCGCACCTTGAGCCAATTGACCAGTGCACCCCCATCCTAACCTTCCCCCATACGAGGGGGAAGGAACTAGGGGTCGAGGCTCCTACGCTGCATATTCACGCACCCCTCGGCGTTGACTTTGCGTGCCGGGGGTGTTTCCTCCCCCTTTGAGGCGGGCGTACCTTAGCCGGACAGCGCATCCACAGCCGTGGCATTGACTTTGAGGCGGGCGTACCTTAGCCGGACAGCGCATCCAGGAGCAGCCGTGGGAGCGGTACTGCGGGCAGCATCGCCTGAACCACCGCCAGCAGCGCTACCGGCAGGAGCTGTTGGGGCGCGCAAGCCAGGTAGAGGGGTTGCCAGTCCGGGTTGAACTTGTCCTTGAAGTGGAGCAACGAGCCCGGATTATAGGGACGGCGCAATCGCTGGAACGCAGCGTCCAGCACCCAGCGAAGCATGCCTTGAGGCGCGTCGCCGACGTTGGAACAGGGTACTCCGCCCAGCGAGGCCTCGTGATACCCCTGTGCGCGGAAATCTAACAGCGCTCTTGCAATGAGAAAGTCCATCAGACCGGCCATGCTGCTGGGGCGGTAGCGCATCAGGTCCAGCATCCAGCCGTGGCGTGCCGGCACCGGTACCCAAGTGGTGAAGGCCAGGAGCTTGCCAGCGGCGTCCTCCGCCACAGCCACGCGGGCGTGCTCGTCGTGGAGGGACGCCAGATTCCCCAAACCAAAGCGCAGCTCCGGCCACGCCTGACGCGCAAGCCACGCCTGGGAGATGGCGTGCAGTTCGCCGCTGCGAGCGGGGCGCTCTGAGTGCTCCAGCCAACGGAAGGTGATCGTGTAACGTTGCGCGCGGTTCAGGGCCGCGCGCACCTCTCGCCACGGCTGGCCGGTCAGCGTCATGTGCTCCAACGGCACCACCGCCTCGTCGCCCACCTTCAGGGTGCTGTAGCCTCGTTCGCTAAAAAAGTCCCGTCCCCATTCGCCAAGGCCGCAATAGACCGGGCTGAGTTGCTGGGAGCCGCAGTGCTCCTGAAATGCGCCCGCGAGGGCCGCCCATGCCGTGCGCGGAGCTATAGGCGGTCCTGGCACTAGCGCGCATCCGCTCTGGGAAATGTAGCCCACGCCCGCGCCGCCCTCCGGCAAACGGAAGAGGCGGTGGGAGGGCTGGAGCTGCAAGTGGCTGATGCCGTTGTAGATCCAGTCCGTGTTGGGCCGGGTGGTACTGGTTGCTGAAGACAAGGTCATGACTCCGCTGATCATATACGATGCGGCGGATCCTGGCACAGTGGGGTAGACCGCGGCGCAGCATTTGCTACAATGCGTCTTGCAGGCGTCTTGCGATACCCAACACTTTAGTAGAGATAGGCGGTAGGCATGCCACAATCGTATGTACTGATAGGCGGCGGGCTGGCGGCAACTAAGGCGGCGGAGATGCTCCGTCGTACCGAAGACGACGCGACGATTACGCTGATCTCTGACGAGAACGTGCTGCCCTACGACAGGCCGCCGCTGTCCAAGGAGTACCTACGGGGCGAATGGGACGCCGAGAAGATACTACTGAACAGCGCTGACTTTTATCAGGAGCACCACGTAGACGTCCAGCTAGGCAGGCCGGTGGAAAAAATTGACCTTGCAGGCAAAGCGGTGATCCTGGCCAGCGGCGAAGTGGTGTCTTACGACAAGCTGCTCTATGCCACCGGCGGGCGGCCGCGCCGCCTCAAGCTTAGGGGTTCAGACCTGCAAAGCATCTACTACCTCCGATCGCAGAAGGACAGCAAGGCGATCAGGGACGAAGCTGCGCCGGGCAAACGCGCCGTAATCATCGGCGGCGGCTTCATCGGCATGGAGGTCGCAGCCTCTCTCACCAAGCAGGGCGTGCACGTCACTGTGCTGGAGGCGCTCCCCCATATCTGGAGCCGCTTCCTGGATCAGGACCTGGCGACCTATTTCCAGACCCGCTGCAGAGCCCAGGGCGTCACCATCCATGCCAGCGTCACCCCCACGGGGTTCACCGGCCAGCAGCAGGTCACCGGCGTGGCGATGGAGGGCGGCACGGTCATCCCCTGCGACTTTGTGTGCGTGGGCGTAGGCATAGAGCCCAACGTGGAGCTGGCGGAAGCGGCGGGACTCCAGGTGGACAACGGTGTGGCGGTGGATGAGTACATGCTGACGTCGAACCCCGACGTTTATGCCGCGGGCGACGTGGCGAACTACTACGACCATATCTTTGAGAAGCGCCGCCGGGTGGAGCACTGGGGCCACGCCGAGTACACCGGGCTGCTGGCGGCCCAGAACATGACCGGCAAACAGCAGTCCTACGACCTCCTCTCCTATGTCTGGTCGGACATCTTCAACCTGCACATCGAGTTTGCGGGGGAGGAGAAAGACTACGACGAGCTGCTGGTGCGGGGCAACAAGGACGAGGACAGCTTCATCGTGATGTATCTGAAAGACGCCCGGCTGCGGGCCTACCTGGCCGTGAACACTTCCCCCCGGAGCTTCATCCCCATGCAGCGGATGATCCGCCAGCGATTTGACCTGGGCGGCATCAAGGCGCAGCTCCAGGACCCGGGCGCGGATTTACGGGAGCTGTACCAGTCGCTGAACAGCTAGCAAAGCCTTCGGCCAGCCTTCCAGACAGCGCTCAGGGGTTGTGCCACCATTTCAGTAAATGAGGATGTCCCATGTCCAACACCGTCGTTAGCCCCCAGAGCAAAGCCATCGCACGCCTGCTTCTTTCCGTGGGAGCGGTGAGCCTCAGCGTAGCAGAGCCCTTCACCTACAGTTCCGGCGCCAAAAGCCCCATCTACTGCGATAACCGTCTGCTGATGTCCTACCCCAAAGAGCGTCGGGAGGTTGTGAAGGCCCTTGCGGAGCTGGTCACCAGCCAGGTGGGCCTGGATGAGGTTGACGTGCTGGCGGGCGTGGCTACTTCCGGCATCCCCTTCGCTGCCTGGCTGGCCGAGTACATGGACAAGCCTATGGTCTACGTGCGGGACGCCCCCAAGGAGCACGGCCGGGGCCGCGGATGGAAGGCGTGCTAGAGCCACAGCAGCGAGCAGTAGTAGTGGAGGACCTGGTCACCACAGGCCGCAGCGCGTTGAGCACCGCCGACGGTTTGCGAGAAGCAGGAGCGGTGGTAAGCCATTCCGTGGCAATCTTCACCTACAATCTGGACGCCGCCGCGCAGGGCTTTGCGGAGGCGAACATGGAGCTGCTGGTCGCGTCCAACATCTCCACGCTGCTGGAGGAGGCCAAAGACATGGGCTCCATCACCCAGCAGGAGCTAAGAAGAAGTGCTAACAGTCCTGGCGTTATTCAGCAGCCAGAACACGCGTCCCTAAGAGGCGAGTCCTTCAAGTACCTCCTACCGTCCCACCGCACCGCGGGCCGTCGCTAATAGGAGGCTGCATCTGGGACTTGTCATTGTGAGTGCAGCGAAGAATCCATTGCGGCCACTCTCATGTGGATGCTTCAGTCCTCGCTAAAGGCGAGTCCTTCAGCATGACAAGACCCCCACTTATGCCCACCGCCTGCGGCACGCCGGCGTAGAGCGGGGCATGGTGGGAGACTAGCGCGCTGGAGCGCTAGCGGTTCTGGAGCGACCAGTCGAAGGGGATGCTGGGGTCGTTCCAGGGGATGCGGAACTCGTCAGGGTGGGCCCGGTCGTAGGGCGTGGTGACAAAGTAGATGAGGATGGCGGGCTCGTTGCCCACCACCTTGTAGCCGTGCGCTACGCCAATGGGTATCTTGAGCAGCGCCGGGTTGTTGTCCCCCAGATACACTTCCTGCACCTGGCCCTGGGTAGCGGAGCCCTCCCGCATGTCGTACAGCGCGGCGCGGATCATGCCCTTCACGCAGACCCACAGGTCGTCCTGCTCCTTGTGGTAGTGCCACGCCTTCACCACGCCCGGATACGTCATGGTCACATTAGCCTGCCCAAAGCCGCTGAAGATGGGCTCGTCCGCGCGCAGCAGTTCGGCTAGGTAACCGCGGTCGTCCGCGTGGCGGACCAGGGGCTTTATCTCGACGCCGTCTATCATGTTGACCAGTAGAAGTTGTCTGCGGAGCTTAACGGCTAGCTAGCTTGCCCGATAGACTACGCCGCTGCGTTCCTCAGAATAACGTGGCTGCTTATACGTCCAGGTTCTTGACCTGAGTGGCGTGGGCCTGGATGAAGAGCCTGCGGGGCAACACCTCATCGCCCATGAGAGAGATGAACACTTCGTCCGCCAGAGCTGCGTCCTCAATGTTCACACGTAACAGCGTCCGCGTCGACGGGTTCATGGTGGTCTCCCAGAGCTGATCCGGATTCATCTCGCCAAGACCTTTGTAGCGCTGGAGGTCAACGTTCTTCCCCTTGAAGCGGGCGAGGGCCTGATCCTTTTCAGCTTCGCTGTACACCCATATCTGCTCACGAGCCTGCGACCTTGTACAGCGGCGGCTGAGCAATGAAGAGGCGTCCGTCCTGAATCACCTCCGCCATCTGCCGAAAGAAGAAGGTCAGGAGCAGGGTACGGATGTGTGAGCCGTCCACGTCGGCGTCGGTCATGATGACCACTTTGCCGTAGCGGAGCTTGGTTATATCCACGGTAGGATACACACCTACGCCCAAGGCGGTGATGATGGCCCTGATCTCCTCATGGTTGAGCATCTTGTCCGGACGGGCCTTCTCTACGTTGAGGATTTTGCCCTTTAAGGGCAGGATGGCCTGGAAGCGGCGGTCACGTCCCTGCTTGGCGGAGCCACCGGCGGACTCACCCTCCACCAGGTAGATCTCACAGTGTTCGGGGTCACGCTCCGAGCAGTCGGCCAGTTTACCGGGAAGGGCGCTGCCTTCCAGCACGCCCTTGCGGATAACGAGGTCGCGCGCCTTGCGGGCGGCCTCGCGAGCGCGGGCGGCCAGGATGCACTTCTCCGCAATGTGGCGTGCGTCCGACGGGTGCTCCTCTAGGTACTGGGTAAGCTGCTCATAGACGCTGGACTCCACCTGGTTCTTCACCTCGGCGTTGCCCAGACGGGTCTTGGTCTGCCCCTCAAACTGAGGCTCGGGGAGCTTCACGCTGATAACCGCAGTCAACCCTTCTCGAACATCCTCGCCGGTAAGGTTGGATTCGTCGTCTTTCAGCAGCTTCTGCTTGCGCAGCGAGTCGTTGATGGCGCGGGTAAGCGCAGCGCGGAACCCCGTGAGGTGGGTGCCGCCGTCTATGGTGTTGATGCAGTTGGCAAAGCTGTAGGTGGACTCGGCATAGCCGTCGTTGTACTGCAGGGCCGTCTCGATGATAGTGCCGTTTATCTCGCGTTCTACGAAGAGGGGTTTGGGATGGAGCACCGCGCGCTTGTGGTTCAGATGACGCACAAAGCTAGCGATACCGCCCTCGAAATAGTAGGTCACGTCCCGGTCGTCCCGCTCATCAGTGAGCCGAATCCGCACGCCCTTATTGAGATAGGCCATCTCCCTGAAACGGCTGCTCAACGTATCAAAGTCGTAATCCAACTCTGGGAAAACTTGGCCGTCAGCCAGGAAGCCAGAGGTGGTGCCGTTGCCTTCCGCCGGGCCGATCTCCATCAAGTCGGTGGAGCGCTTGCCTCGCACGAACTCCTGGCGGTAGAGTTTGCCGTCACGGCGTACCTCAACCCACATCCACTCTGAGAGGGCGTTTACTACGGAAGCGCCGACGCCGTGAAGGCCGCCCGACACCTTATAGCCGCGCCCGCCGAACTTGGCGCCGGCGTGGAGCACGGTCATCACCGTCTCTACGGCAGAGAGGCCGGTGGTGGCATGTTTGTCCACAGGGATGCCCCGGCCATCGTCAGAGACGATCACGCTCCCATCCGCATGGATGACGACGGTGACACCGGAGCAGTAGCCGGCCATCGCCTCGTCAATGCTGTTATCCACAATCTCGTAGACAAGGTGATGGAGGCCGCGCTGGTCCGTGCTGCCGATGTACATGCCAGGGCGGCGACGTACCGCCTCCAACCCCTCCAGGACCTGGATGTCCTGCGCGGTGTAGGTGCTGGAGTCCAGCACTTCTACGGCCTCTTCTAAGGCGTTGGAATCGTTGTCGTCAGGGATGGGATTCAGTTGTGTAGCCATAAATACTTACTCGCTCTTGTGTGCTGGCTGGATGGTCTCGGGCTTCTGAAATGAGGCCCGGTGATTATGCGGTTGCAAGAGGGGGTTCCTCCTGTGTTTGAGAGTGCCAGTAGAGTAGATAACGTTGGCGGAAGAAGAGCATTGCACCTGCGGCAAGTCCTGTCGCCACATAGGCGTGCAACGCCACTGCGCCAAAGAAGCCGATGGGATGTTCTGCAACCAAGCGCAGGGCTAAGGGCATACCCATGAGGATGACCTGGATGAGCACTATCAAGCCCACGGCTGACCAGAAGTGCGTCCGGATGATGAGCATGCTGCCCCAGATAGCCTCCATAGGCTTGGCGTAGGTCGCAAAGATAGCCTCATCCACAAAAGAGAGGTAGAAGAAGGCAGCCAAGGCGAGGGTAAAGACGAGTGCGCCGACGAGTGCGCCTGCTCCGTCTCCAAGCAAGCCGGCCACACCGGTGAGCAATGCTCCCACTAGAGCGAAGGGAACAGCGAACAAGAGCAGCAGCAGCACAAGCTTCATGTAGCGTAGCCAGCCGTCAACGGCAGCCGAGAAGATCACTGAGCTATCTATTTCCTTTTCTTTGATACTCTCCGCAATACCGCTCAGGTAGACGCTAGCACCGAGCAAACCCAGTGCCATGAGCGCTACTAGAAAGAGCATGAAGGTCACGGGTTCGGCTATCTCTACGGCGGGCGTTTCATTAAGGGACGGGAAGGGCGTGATTGCGGTGGTGGCGACTAAGCTGGGAAGCTGCCAGGCCAGCAGTCCGAGCATGTTGGATGCCTTCATGCGATCAAGCATTAGTTCCGGCGATTCGGCAGATGCGGCTGTCTCAGTAACCGCTGGTTCTGGGAAGAGCTGGTTGGCTTCGTCTACCAGCAGAGCAAAGGATACGCCCGGCCCAAAGGCTAAGAACAGGTCCAAAAGGATCGGCACCAAGAGGAGCCAGAGACGCTTATTGAGGGAGGAAAACCCTTCCGTCAGGGTTGCAAATACGCCTAGCGGTTGTGCCTGCGTCATCACGTCTAGTATAGCATAATCGTGCCTGGGATGCACACTTTAGGGGGGTGTTCCATAGCGAGTGGGCGCGACTCCGCTTCTATGGGTCTAACGCATTAAAAAGACTGGGTGCTGCTAGGAAGCTGAAGCTGCTGCGTTGAGTTGCTTCATCAAGCGGGACTTGCGGCGGGCGGCGTTGTTGGGATGCACCACGCCTTTTTGAGCGCCCTTATCCAGAGCCCGGAGGGCGTCTTTCACTGTCGCCGCCGCTTCTTCTGAGGCTGCAGCAGTCCTGATAAGGCGGCGTGCCTTAGTGATGACGGTGCGGGCTGAGCCGCGGGCTACACGGTTGCGGGCACGCTTCTTGAGGCTGACGCGCCACTGTTTGAGCGCAGAACGGGTATTTGCCACGGAGTATTCTCACTTAGGTTATTTTGCTTCACTATACACAGCCAGGCCGCAGGCGTCAACGAAGGGGATGTTTACTCATCCCGCCGTGCAGAGCTATAGTGAGCCGATGACGGACATGCATGGACGCGACAGATGCTCGTCATCGGCCTGACAGGCGGTATTGGCACCGGCAAGAGCACGGTGGCCGCGCAGCTGGCGTCCCTTGGCGCAGCGGTCATCGACGCCGACCAGCTCGTCCACGAGGGATACGCGCAGGATGAACCGCTGCGCCAAGCCATAGTGGACGCGTTCGGAATGGACGTGCTCAATGCAGATGGGAGCATTGACCGGCGCACGTTGGGGCAGCGGGTGTTCCAGCAGCCTGAAGCGTTGCAGCGCCTCAACGGGATTGTCCATCCCTGGGTTTATGGCAGAATACAGGAGCGCCTTGCAGCGCTGGATGCAGCGGGGACGGCGGTCGTAGTGCTGGAGGTGCCGCTGCTGCTGGAGACGGGGCACCGTTCGCTGGCGGACACAGTGTGGGTCACCGACGCTTCGCCGGAGACGGTGACGGAGCGGCTGCAGCAGTCGCGGGGACTCACGCCGGAGCAAGTAGCCAAGCGCATCCAGTCGCAGCTATCGCCGGAAGAGCGGCGGCGGGCCGCAGACGTCGTCATCGATACCAACGGCAGCCCGGAAGAGGTGCGGCAACAGGTGGCGCACGCCTGGGCTACCATACAAAGAACAGCACCGGAACCAAGGAGGGTGGAATGACAGAGCAGCACGTTGCCCCTAGCTCGCTCATCATGGAGGAGTACGTCTCCAGGGAGGAGCCCTTCTACCTGCCCCTGGGCGACGAGGTTGCGGTCTTTGAAGCCGCCTTCACTGAGCATATCCCTATTCTGCTGAAAGGCCCCACCGGCTGCGGCAAGACCCGCTTTGTGGAGCACATGGCGTGGCACTTGGGGCGCAAGCTGGCCGTTGTGCGGGGCGATGAAGGAGAGAGCGCCGGTCTTCCCCTGGTGACGGTTGCCTGTCACGAAGACCTGACCGCCAGCGACCTAGTTGGACGCTATCTGCTGGAGGGCGAGTCCACAAAGTGGATCGATGGGCCGCTGACCCGGGCCGTGCGCTCCGGCGCCATCTGCTATCTCGACGAGGTGGTGGAAGCGCGTAAAGACACCACTGTCCTCATCCATCCCCTCACCGACTACCGGCGCATCTTGCCGGTGGAGAAGCGGTCGCAGATCCTGGAAGCCCATCCGGACTTTGCCCTGGTTATCTCTTACAATCCCGGCTACCAGAGTGTGCTCAAAGACCTGAAGCACAGCACCCGCCAGCGGTTCGTCTCACTGGAATTCAGCTACCCGCCCAGGGATGCGGAAGCGGAGATCATCGCACACGAAAGCGGTGTGGACGCGCACTTTGCGGCAGAGCTGGCAAAGCTGGGGGAGAAGGTACGCAACCTGACAGAGCATGGTCTGCAGGAGGGCGTCAGCACGCGCCTGCTCGTCTATGCGGGGCGGCTCATAGGTCAGGGTATCCCGCCGCGCCGGGCCTGCCAGGTGGCCGTAGTGTGGGCGTTGAGTGACGAGCGAGACGTGCAGCGAAGCCTGGAAGAGGTGGTCTCCACCATCTTTGAATAAGCCCTAGTCCTCGGGGGGACTGCGCTGCATTCTCGGATACAGGAGGCGGCGGTATATCCAGCGGGCGGTCCAGACCGTCACCTTCATAGTGCGGATGACCAGATCTCCGATGAGCAGGAGACCCGCCGTAGCCAGCGCTAGTTGGGTAAGCACCCAGCCCTCTGCCAGTGTAGTTGGCAGGTAGCGGAATTTCACTTTGTGTACTCCTTCGGGCACCACCACTGCTCGGAAGAGGTAGTTGGCCCTCAGCACCTCCGTTTCCTCGCCGTCCACCCATGCCCGCCAGCCAGGATAGTAGCTGTCGTGCAGCACCAGGTAGCCTTCCGCAGGCATGATCACCAGCACGTCGACTTCTTCCGGTCTATGGGAGAGGATGCGAGCCGTTCCCGACGTGCCAGGTTCGAGCGCGTCGATGTCTATCTCGCCCAACCGGTCGAGGAACACGTCATGCGGATCCAAGTTCAGCAGCGCATTAAGTTGCTCCTTGCGCGGCTGCAGCCAGCGTGGGTTGGTGGCCACATACACCCGTGGCTGCGCCGTCTCGAGCTGATAGATCTTCACGTCGCCGGTGAAGATGCGCGTGAGGCGCTGGTCCAGGGGCGGGCTAACGCTTGCTCCGACGCGGGTGTCCGCCAGCACCAGCGCGGCGAGGGTGAGATCCCCCCCCGGCACGACGTCGGTGATAGTAATACTCTGCGGCACCATCGGCTCCGTTAGTTCAAAGCGCGCCAGGAAGATGTTCTGGTCTGGATGGCCGCGCTTGGTGCCCACCACTCTTCCGGCATCCGGCTCGTCAACGGTGAGGGAGTCGTTGGTCTTCGCCGTCTCAATGCCGGACCGCAGCGGCCAGGAGTAGACCTCGCCTTCCGCATCGGTCACGGAGACAAGGGCCACCGGGCCGCCGGGGGGCGCACTTGAATGGACTGAGAGATAAGAATAGACAAAGAGGGTGGTGGCCGCATCCCAAGAATCATCCTTGAGCACGTACTCCGTAAATGGCTTGATCATCTGCGGCGCATCTAAGTCGGCGTAGTAGCCATCCACCCACTTATCATAAAGGCGGTCCATGACCACATATTTGACGTTGAGGTTTGCTAACAGGGTCAGGTCCGGCAGGCTGTAGAAGCGGTCGCGGATGAGCTCTATGTCGCCGGCAGGCCCATCGCTCACGGGCGGGCGAGCGTCGCCGCTTGCGAGGATCTTCCCTTTGAGATCGGCGAAGTCCTTCAACGGAAGGAGGCCGCCGTCGTAGCCGTCCAGCCCGGCAATCCCGAAACGCAGACCCATGTTGGGGTTGAACGACTCTTTGTACTTAGTGGCAATGATGTATTCTTCCACCTCTTTTTCGGGAAGCGTGCGTCCCAGGTTCTCCCGCATCTCCTCTCTGTCACCTGGCACGTAGCGGGGGCTAACTAAGCTCAATACGCGGTGGACGCTGGAATCGAGCATGAGCTGCGCCAGCCCGGGGCGTATCGCCGTGTAGACTTGCGCCGGCACCGGATGGGCAACGGGCAGCGGGAAGTGGGCCACCCATAGCTCCATAGTGAGCAAGAGCAGGAGCGGAAGCGTTAGGAATTTCCCCGGCACCAGGAAGGAGCCAAAGAGGCAGATAGTCAGCACCGTCAGCCCGCCAGCGAACCAAATGGCCACCGCCAGCTCGGGTGGAGGTGGAATGACCGCGGCTGCGACGACGAAGACTACTGCGCCCCAGAAGATGGGCGGGAAGACGCCGGCCAGCGCGTGGCCCACCGCGTTCATAGTTGGCGCGCGATGCTCCCTACGCCAGAGGATGTCCATGCCCAGGCCGGCCAGCGCGGCCAAGCCGAAGGCCGGGAGGAAGAGCCAGCGGGCGGGCACACGGAAGAGATCGATGCCCGGTATGTTCTCGTAAAAGAAGGGATAGTACGGGTTGTAGCCGCCGAAGGCCAGGAAAAGGCCGAGGGCTGAGATGCCTGCAAAGTAGGCGATGTGTCCTTGCGTGCGCCAGCCCATTAGCGCCAGCCACGCCAGGCTGAGCGCGACTACGCCCAAGTAAGCGTTGAACTCGCTGAAGGGCTGGTCCTGGTAGGTGGGCAGCAGGGTCGGCAGCATCTCCCACGGCGGCAAGGAGAAGGAAGCCGCGGTCTCGATGGGGAGGCCGCCCTCCCGACTGCCAAACTTAATAAGCTCCAGTGTGGGCAGAAGCTGCACCGCGGCCATGAGCACACCAAGGCCGGCCGCCAGCGCACAGAGCGCGCCACCCAGCGTGGTGCGCAGCACAAAGTGGACCGGCGCGACGAAGGGCTGCAGCTGCGGGTGAAACCTGCCCAGCTCGCGGCGCGCCGCCAGGACGCCCCAGCGCGTGCCCTCGTAGACCGCCAGCAGGCCTATCGCCACTGCGGCCAGGTATGTCTCCTGCGGATGGCCCGCAGTGATGAGCATGAAGAACCCTACGGCGGTGAACACGGTCCAGGGGATGCTCACGTGGCGGCAGGTCTGGAGGATGCCCAGGGTGAGCAGCGGCAACCAGCTGGCTACTTGCACCTGGTTGATGTGCCCTGCCTGTGCCGCCAGGAAGCCGCCTAGCCCAAATGCAATGCCGCCGGCGAGGCCGCCCACCACGCCCGTGCCAGTGCCAAGCCGCAGCATGACGTACATCCCCGCTGCGGCTAGCCAGAGGTGCCCCAGATAGGAGAGCGCCAGCGCCCGCGAAACCTCCAGGGGGGCCATGAGCAGGTTCGGCAGGTAGAGCACGCCGGTCTGGATGTTGGCCAGGAAGGGCACGCCGGTGAACGTATAGGGATCCCAGAGGGGGAGCCGCCCTGCTTCCAGGACAAGGGCCCGGTAATGCCAAGACGGGTGGAAATAGGTGAAGAGGTCGTAGTCGGTGAGACCGGTGTTGGCCAGCGCAAGGGCCGGGTGGAACAGGACGATGATGCCTCCCAGCACCAGGATCGCGGCGATGTCCAGGACGAAGTTCAAGACCGGTCTGATAGGGATGTAACCCAACCAATGGAACCGCGGGCGGGCCGGGGCGACCGGGGCGGGCGCGTCAGGTGCGTCAAGGCGCAGGCGCGTCGGGTGCGTCAGGCGCAGCGGGCGCGTCAGGCGTGGCGCGTCAGGTGCGTCGGGCGCGTCAGGCGCAGCGGGCGCGTCAGTCGCGGTGCGCTGGGGTGGAGGGCTTGAGGGCGGGGTCGTTCACAGAACGAGCTTAGTGAAGAGTGTGATGAGAAGTCTAGACACCGCTCCCTTTACGGAAGGAAGCGGAATCGCACCAGGGTCAGGAACACGGTGATCCCGTCCTGCCAGTGGATGCCTTTGCCCTCCTCATAGGAGCGGCCGTGGTAGGAGATTGGCACTTCTTTGATAGTGTAGCCCATCCGTCGGATTTTGGCCGTGATCTCCGGATCAAAGCCCCAGCGCGGGGACACAAGGCGCAGTTTGGAGCAGACCTCCGCCGTGAAGACCTTGTAGCAGGTCTCAAGGTCTGTGAGCTTGGCGCCATAGAGCACGTTCGCCGCCAGGGTGAGGCCGCGGTTGCCCAGGTTGTGCGCCAGGGACATGTCTTTGTGTTCTCCTAGGAAGCGGGAGCCGTAGACCACCTGGGTCTCGCCCCGCTGCAGCGGCTCCAGGAGCGTGGGGTAATCTTGGGGGTCGTACTCAAGATCGGCGTCTTGCACCAGGATCACCTGGCCCCGCGCCTGTTCCAGCCCGGTGCGCACGGCAGCGCCCTTGCCCCCGTTCTGCGGGTGGTGAAACACGCGCGTGCCCGGCTGTTGCATCTCCTCTTGAAGGAGGTCCCAGGTGCCGTCCGTGGAGCAGTCGTCTACGCAGATGATCTCTTTGTCGATGGAGACGGCCCTGACTCGCTTCAGCAGCTCACGAATGTGGCGGGCTTCGTTGTACACCGGAATGACCACGGAGAGATACGGGCGCTCTGCGTCTGCCATGCTAGATAGTGAGCCCTTCCAGCTCGTTTTTGGGCTCCCGGGCCATCAGCTCGGCGATCGCCTGTCGGGGGTCCAGACCCTCGTAGAGCACACGATAGGTTGCCTCCGTGATGGGCATTTCGACACCCATCTCCTTGGACAGCTCATTGGCGGCAACGGTGGTGGTGATACCCTCGGCGGTTCCGACCAGCGTCGCAAGGATCTCCTGTAGCGGGCGTCCTTTAGTCAGCTCTTCCCCAACACGGCGGTTACGGCTGTGCGGACTGGTACACGTGACTACCAGGTCGCCCAGACCGGCCAAGCCCAGGAAGGTGAAGGGGTTGGCTCCTGCCGCTACGCCCAGACGGGTAATCTCTGCCAAGCCTCTCGTCATAGAAACGGCTTTGGTGTTTGCCCCATAACCCAAGCCATCGTTCAAGCCTGCGCCCATAGCCACGATGTTCTTCAGCGTGCCGCCAAGCTCTACACCTATTACGTCCTGGCTGGTGTAGACCCGGAAGCGAGGCGTCATCACTAGGTTCTGGGCGGCGGCAGCTACCTCAAGGTTCTCGGCAGCTATCACCGTAGCGGCAGGGAGCCCTTGCGCTATTTCCAATGAGATATTGGGGCCGGAGAGCACGGCGCAACGGTCATGCATCTGCTCAGGAAGCTCTTCACGCATGACCTGCGACATGCGGAGCCGGCTGCCCAGCTCCAGCCCCTTTGCTGCGCTCACCACGATAGTGCCTGCTTGCAGATACGGCGCCATGATCCGGATATTCGTCCGTACGGTCTGCGACGGCACGGCGACGATGGCAACCTGTGCACCGTCCAGTACGGCCGCCAAGTCCGCGCTAACGCTGAGGGAGGGCGGAAAGGGAATGCCGGAGAGACGCTTTTCATTAGCGCCGGCAGCGTTCATTTCTGCGGCTTCCTCTGCCGTGCGCGCCCACAGCGCAACAGGAAGCCCCTTTCTGGCTATCACCACAGCCAGGGTGGTTCCCCAGCTAGTGGTGCCAATGACTGCGACTTTGCCGGGCAATTCAGTTGTCATGCGGCTTAGTAGTGCTCCTAACACGATGGTTTGCAGCGGGCCGGAACTCCATCAGCGGCGCGTCCGCCTCAAGAAAAGACAGAAAAAGACGGACAGTCAGGTAGCCGCTGGAGAAGATGGTGCGCGCGCTCACGGCTTGTAGCGTTTGCTAATCTGTTTCCACCTGTTCCCCAAGCTTGCGCTCTGTGCCGCTTGCCAGACGCTGGATGTTGTCCCAGTGCCTGCCAACTATCAATGCCCCGCCGGGGATAACATAGAGGAGCATTAAAGGCTGCTCTAGCCCCAGGGCAATATACACCAGTGTGATGGGAGTAACCATTGCTGCGCCAACGATTGCGCCCAGGGAGATGTAGCGGGTGGCGAGCATGAGCACGCAGGTCACAATCGAGGAGAGGGCGGCCGCTTGCGGCATAATGGCGTAGAGTCCGCCCAGCCCAGTGGCTACGCCGCGGCCGCCGGAAAAGCCAATGAAGATAGACCAGCTGTGGCCCACCAGCGTCGCAAGGGCTATCGATTCCTGAGCGAAGGGAATCGCAAAGAGCTGCCCCGCTGCCCATGCAGGCGCAAACCCCTTAGCAAAGTCTACGCAGAACACAAAAACGAATGGGCCAAATCCCATGATGCGCAGCACATTTGCCGCGCCTATCCTGCCGCTGCCGTACGTCCGAACATCCTTGTTCTTTAGGGCTTTGCCAACAAGATAGCCGGTGGGAAAGGAGCCTAGCAGGTATCCCGCCAGGATTAGCGCTCCGTATTCCACCCTTTGCCCTCGTTCCTGCTCTTGAAGACGAGGCGAAGGGCCGTGCCTTCAAACCCAAAGGCGTCCCGTAAGCGGTTTTCCAGATAGCGCTGATAGCTGAAGTGGAGCAGCGCGGGATCGTTGACAAAGAACACGAACGTGGGTGGGGAGACCTCCGCCTGGGTGACGTAAAAGATCTTCAGTTGCCTGCCGCGGATGGTGGATGGCTGATGGTTCACGAAGGCATCCCGCACACACTGATTGACTACAGGCGTAGGCACGCGTATCTGTCGTGCCGTATGCACCGTGAGGATCTGGTTCAGCAATCCGGGGATGCCCTGCCGCAGTTTGGCGGAAGTGAAGACGATGGGCGCGTCCGGGAAGAAGGGCATGCGGTGCTGCAGCATCTCTGCCACGGCTTGCCGCTCTAGTTCCATCTCTTTGGATAAGTCCCACTTGTTGACCGCTATCACCAGGCCCTTGAAGTTCTCCTTGGCGTAGCCGGCAATATGGGTATCCTGGCTGGTGAGTCCTTCGCCGGTGTCAATGACGAGGACGGCGATGTCTGCCCGGCCAATTGCCCGTAGCGCGCGCATAACGCTATACCGCTCAATGCCGCGGTCCACCCTGCCGCTGCGGCGGATGCCTGCGGTGTCGATAAGGGTGAAGGGCACGCTCTGATACGTAAAGGGTGAGTCGATAACATCTCTTGTGGTGCCAGGGATAGGGCTGACCACCACTCGCTCCTGGCCCAGGATGGCATTCACCAGCATGGACTTACCCACGTTGGGCCGTCCCAGGATGGCTACCTGTATGCCGAGGTCTGTCTGCGGCGTGGAGGCTGGCTGAGGCGGGAGGATATCAAAGAGCTGGCCCATGAGGTCGCGGATGCCGTCGCCGTGGTACGCGCTGATGGCAGTGGGATCGCCCAGGCCCAGCGCGTAGAACTCGGGAACGGTTGCCTCTTGAGAACGCCCCTCCACCTTGTTGACGGCCAGCAATACGGGGCGGTCCTGCCTGCGGAGGAGGTCGGCGACGTCGTTATCGACAGGCGTCACGCCGGACTTCGCGTCAACCAGGAAGAGAATAGCGTCCGCCTCTTGGAGCGCCTGATGCGCCTGCAGTTGCACCTCTTCGACAAAGTCGCCGGAGCCCAGAGGGTCAAGGCCGCCCGTGTCTACGATAGTAATCAGGCTCCCGTTCCAATCGATGTCGCCGTAGACGCGATCACGCGTGGTGCCCGGCTCATCCATGACGATGGCGCTGCGCCGCCCTATCAGCCTGTTGAACAGTGTGGACTTGCCCACGTTGGGCCGCCCCACAATCGCAATGATGGGTTTGGCGGCTGTTGCCGCGCTAAGATCTGTTTCCGTTATTGATTCCGGTGTCGACGTCATATTTGTTACTCGCTGGTCTCGATGGTCTCGATAGTTACAGGAATGGTTTCAGGGTTGAGTCTGAGCAAGCGTATGCCTATTGGGATGCTGACTTGAGGCGTGATCTGGTACGTGCCGGCGCCCTTGTCCCCTACATTGAGCATTATACGCATGAAGTCCACTGTTGTAGTTTGCAGCGCCGCGCCTTCTGCGGAGACGGTCACGGTGACCCAAGGGATCAAGGAATTCAGTCATAGCTTCAGCTAACCTAGTTACCTAGTTACCTAGATGGCCGCGTTGTCGCGCCCGCCCAGAAGGGTGGCGAGGATGGCTTTCTGGACATGGAGGCGGTTTTCGGCCTGGTCAAAGACCGCCGAGTGGGGTCGATAAAGCACGCCCTCCGCGACCTCCTCTCCGTGGTGAGCGGGCAGCGGGTGCAGCAGCATAGCAGTAGGTTTGGCCGCTTTGAATAATGCTTCGTTGATCTGATAGGGGCCAAAGACCTGCCGGCGTACCTCCTGCTCCTCTTCCTGGCCCATGCTGGTCCAAACATCGGTGTAGATAGCGTCGGCATTCCGGACCGCCTCTTCCGGCTCTGTGGTCTCAAGAATCGTGGCCCCGGAACGCTCCGCCGCGGCCCGCGCTTCGGCCACGCGGGCCGGGTCGAGGTGATAGCCCGGCGGGGAAGCGATGCGGAAGTGAATGCCCATCGTCGCGGTGAGGGCCAGCAGGCTGTTGGCGCAGTTGTTGCCGTCGCCCACGTAAGCCAGCGTGAGATCGTTAAAGCGTCCATACCGTTCCCAAAGAGTGAGGAGATCGGCCAGGCCCTGGCAGGGGTGGTCTTCATCAGAGAGGGCATTGATGACCGGGATGCCGCTGTGGGCAGCAAGCTGCTCTACGGTCTCCTGGGCAAAGGTGCGGGCTGCGATGGCGTGCACATAGCGTCCTAACACCTGCGCCACGTCCCGGGTGCTCTCCCGCTTGCCCAGGCCCACGTCGTCCGGGGAGAGGTAGACGCTGTGGCCGCCCAACTGCACCATGGCCATCTCAAAGCTCACCCGTGTCCGCAGCGATGGCTTCTCAAACATCAAAGCTAGCCCGTAGTCGGGAAATCGAGTGGGGTCTCGGCGCTCTTTGAACGAGCTAGCCCGTTGTAGCAGGCCCCGCACATCCTCGGCGGTGAGGTCGGAGGAGCGAAGCAGGTGTTCCAGATGCATGAGCGTTATCCTCGCGCCGCTGCCGCATAGCGGGTAATCTCTGCGGCGTCCTCCCACTGGGTCGCGGCGTCTAGGTGGCAGCCGCCCACCACTAGCGTGAACTCGCCCCGGGGCTGCTGAAAGTGGTCTAAAGCCGCCTCCGCATCACCGTAGAAAAGCTCTTCGAACTGCTTGGTCAGCTCGCGGCACACCGCCAGCGGTCGGGCGGGCAGCACACTCGCGATGTCCTCCAGGCTCTTGCGGATACGGTGCGGCGCTTCCAGGGCCACCGCGCTGCGGCGTTCCTCGGTGAGGGTGGCTAACAGCTTCTGGCGCGGCCCGCGCTGGCGCGGCAGAAAGCCCAAGAAGAGAAACTGGTCGGCGGGCAGGCCGGAGGACGTCAACGCGGCGGTGATGGCGGAAGGGCCGGGGATAGGCGTTACCGTAATGCCGTGGGCCAGAGCGGCCCGCACCAAAGGATAGCCCGGATCGCTCAGGCAGGGCGTGCCGGCGTCCGAAACCACCGCTACGTCCTCTTGCTCCAGGGTGCGCAGCAGGCCGCGGACGCGCTCCGGGCCGCTGTACCGATGATAACTGACCACGCGATTCCTTATGCCGTAGTGGGTGAGGAGCTTCCGGGTAGTGCGCGTGTCTTCTGCAGCTATTAGCGTGACTTCTTTTAGGACGCGCAGCGCCCGCATAGTCACGTCTTCTAGGTTTCCGATAGGCGTTGAGACAAGATACAGCGTACCCAAACCACCCTCCCCTAAGCTCAAATTACCCTGGGTTCTCCCTTCTGTCAAAGCCCGCTACCAAGCAGTGGGATTGACTCACTGATTGATAGCAACTTGTCTCTTTTAGAGAACGCTCTATATCCCAGATTTGATCCAACTGAGCATGCCGGGTTTAAACGAAACCACATATTTCGTCTTCCTACATAATAGAGTACGTTGGTTCTTCCTGTGCATTGCAAGTGCAAGGTGCAAGATGCATTGAAGGGAGCGCCTTGCCGCCCTATACTGAGGCCACTTTAGCGCTGCTGACGCAGCCTACTGCGAAAGATAATGCTCTACCAGCGCCCCGTTCTTACCCTCACACCCTGGGATAGGGAGCACAATCCCTACCTAGTGGAGTACGTTGCGGTGATGACCCGCTACCAGGAAGAGAAGGAGCGGTGGCGCGCCAGCGACCACAAGATCCAGATCAGCGACGACGTGCTGCCCTTTGCGGCGCGGGACCGTCTGGTGCAGCAGTACTCCTTTGGCATCCCCAATGAGGACGCGCTCCGCGCCATCCAACGGTGGAGCCCCAACGGTGTGCTGGAGGTGGGCGCGGGCACCGGCTACTGGGCCAAGCTCCTCGCAGAGTTGGGCGTAGACGTGCGCGCGTGCGACCCTGTGACCACGGTCTATAAGAACCCGGAGGGCGTGGAAGCACGGCTGGAGCCGATCCATTTCCCGGTCGAGAAGAGGTCTGGCGTGGAGGCGCTGCAGGAGGACGGGCATAGCCGCACCCTGCTCCTCTGCTGGCCCGACATCCAGGACTGGCCCGCCCAGACGCTGGAAGCGTACCAGGGAGGGACCGTGGTGTATGTAGGAGAGGGCGACGGCGGCCACACGGGCGAGCAGCGGTTCCACAAGCTGCTGGCAGACTGGTGGGAGCGCAAAGAAGAGTATGCGCCATCCCTCAGTGGGAAGGCGTCTACGACTACCTTATGGTCTTCCAGCGGAAGTAGCTGCGTTAGGCGCTCCGTTCAAGATGAGCCGAGCGCGTATCCTGGCGAAGTGCAGGGAATCAATACGCGCCCTCCATCCCTTCCCCGCGTACCTGGCCTATGGTACACTTGTCGGGCGGTCTAGACCTGACCGGTTGGAGCCCGCGACTATCCGGGGGCTGCCCCCTTAGCCCTTCTTGAAATGGAAGGACAGCAGACGGAGGAATGCATTGGTATCTAGTAGCCCTATCCCTATGAAGTCCTTGCTGGAAGCAGGCGTCCACTTCGGTCACCAGACCCGCCGTTGGAACCCAAAGATGAAGACCTTCATCTTTACCGAGCGCAACGGCATCCACATCATCGATCTCCAACAAACGGTGGTGAAACTCCAGGAAGCGTACGACTTTGTGCGAGACCTGGTAGCCCGTGGCGAAACCCTCCTTTTCGTGGGCACCAAGAAGCAGGCCCAGGAAGCGGTGGAGACTGAGGCTGGGCGCTGCGGCATGTACTTCGTGAGCCAGCGCTGGCTCGGCGGCACCTTGACCAACTTTGCCACCATCCAGTCCCGCATCGACTACCTGGTGCGGTTGGAAGATCGCAAGGCCAAGGGAGAGCTGGAGCGGCTGCCCAAGAAAGAGCAGCTCAAGCTTGACGACGAGATCGAGCGGCTGAACCGGCAGCTCGGCGGCATCAAAGAGATGACCCGTCTTCCCGGCGCACTCTTCGTCATCGATACGCCAAAAGAACGCATTGCGGTGAAAGAGGCATTACGCCTTGGCATCCCCATCGTAGCGCTGGCCGACACCAACTGCGATCCCTATGAGATGGACTTCCCCATTCCCGGCAACGACGACGCTATCCGAGCGGTAAAGCTTGTGTCGGGCAAGATTGCAGAGGCCGTGCTGGAAGGTATGGCAGCGAGAGAGTACTACGGCGAAGAAGAGGCTGTAGACATGGGCGTAAGCCATGTGTACGACCCAACTGAAGAGCAGGCCATTGCAGACGCTGGGGCGGAAGCTGAGGCAGAAGTAGAAGCCGTGGCCGAGGTCGCAGAACCTGAAGCGGCAACAGACGCGGCGGTAGCAGAGGCCGTAGCCGAAACAGACGCGGCGGTAACAGAAACAGACGCGGCGGTAGCAGAGGCCGTAGCCGAAACAGACGCGGCGGTAACAGAGGCCGTAGCCGAAACAGACGCGGCGGTAACAGAGGCCGTAGCCGAAACAGACGCGGCGGTAACAGAAGCTGTAGCTGAAACAGCCGTAGCCGAAACCGATGCCGCCCCGGCTGCTATGGAAGCGGCTGCGGCGCCCGAAGCCGAGCCCTCCGCTGCTCCAGAGGCCGCGACAAAAGTGGAGGAGCGCACTTAATGGCCGAGATATCCGCTACCCAAGTTCGAGAACTCCGGGAGGCGTCCGGCGCAGGCGTGATGGAATGCCGCCACGCGCTGGATGAATCCAGGGGAGACATGCAGAAAGCCCTGGCTATCCTGCAAGAGCAGGGTGCGGCCAAGGCGGCCAAACGAGCCGACCGTGAGGCTTCCCAAGGCGTGGTGGAGTCCTACATGCACGGCGGCGGCCGCATCGGCGCGATGGTTGAAGTGAACTGCGAGACAGACTTCGTGGCTCGCACGGACGACTTTAAGGCCCTTGCCCATGACTTGGCCATGCAGGTGGCTGCAAGCGCACCGCGCTACCTCACGGCTGAAGAAAAGCCCGAGGACGAAGAGGGTGAGGTGACAGAGCTGTGCCTGTTAGAGCAACCCTTTATCAAAGACCCTAGCAAAACCATCAAAGACCTAGTGGACGACGCCGTCCGCAAGACCGGAGAGAACGTGCGGGTGCGCCGCTTTGCCCGGTTTGCGCTCGGCGCAGAGTAGCGTAAAGGACGGGTTGTGCTCGAGCGTAGCTATAGCCGTGTGCTGCTTAAGCTGAGCGGAGAAGCGCTACAGGGAGAAGGGCAATCCGGTATTGATCTGAACGTTGTCCGCTTTCTGGCTGATGCCGTGTCGGCGGCCAGCAAGACGGGCACGGAAATGGCTGTCGTGATGGGCGGAGGAAACTTTTTCCGGGGCAGCCAGTATGCATCGGTGATGGACAGAGCCACGGCAGACTACGCAGGTATGCTGGCTACCGTCATTAACAGTCTTATGTTGCAGGACGCGCTAGAGCAGGACGGGACGGTGGTCCGCACCCAGACCGCCATCCCTGTGCAGGCAGTGGCGGAGCCCTACATTCGCCGGCGGGCAATGCGGCACCTGGAGAAGGGTCGGGTGGTCTTGTTTGCCGCCGGCACCGGTAATCCCTTCTTCACGACGGACACCGCCGCAGCGTTGCGAGCGCTGGAGATTGGAGCGCAGATCCTGCTGCTCGGCAAGAACAAAGTGGACGGCGTTTACGACGCCGATCCGCAGAAGGTCCCGGGTGCGCAGCGGTTCGAGCGGATCACCTACCTTGAGGTACTGAACCGCCGGCTGGACGTGATGGACAGCACCGCCCTTTCGCTCTGCATGGAGCACAAGCTACCCATCGTAGTCTTTGATCCCCTGGCGCCGGGGAACATTGAGCGGGTGGTTGCCGGAGAGACGGTCGGAACCCTGGTGTCCGACGACTCCGCCGCCTAGCCCCGCACTCTTTCCCAATATCAAAACCCTTCTTGGAGGGATGTATGATTGCAGATACGCTTCACACTGCTGAAGACAAGATGCAGAAAGCCATCCAGGTCCAGGAGCGTGAACTAAACACGTTGCGCACCGGACGGGCCTCCTATGCTGTGCTCTCTAACATCCGCGCGGACTATTACGGCACCCCAACGCCCATCGACCAGATGGCCAGCGTCTCCGTGCCGGAAGCCCGGTTGTTGGTTATCCAGCCTTGGGAGCGCGGCATGATAGCGGCTATTGAGAAGGCTATCCAGGCCTCGGAGTTGGGGATCAACCCCAGCAACGACGGCACGGTGATCCGCCTCGCGTTCCCGCAGCTCACCCAAGAGCGGCGGCAAGACCTGGTCAAGCTGGTGCGAAAGCACATGGAGGGCGGCAAAGTAGCCCTCCGTAACGTCCGCCGTGATGCGCTGGAAGATCTCCGCGCCACAGAAAAGCGCAAGGAGATCTCTGAGGATGAGCTGGCAAGAGCCAGCGAGCAGCTTCAGAAGCTTTTGGACAGTGCTGTCGTAGAACTGGAGCAGGTAGGCAAGACCAAGGAAACCGAGCTGTTGGAGGTCTAGCGGTCGATGGCAGAAGTCCGGCAGGAGGGACTCGCTACCGCAGAGGCGCAGGCCCTTCCGGCCATCACACCGTTACCAGACCACGTTGCCATCATCATGGACGGCAACGGACGCTGGGCGCGTAAACGTCACCTGCCCACAAATGCAGGACATCGCGCGGGCACCCAGAACGCCCGGCGCGTCATCCAGGGCTTTGGCGACTACGGCATTCGGCATCTCACCCTCTTCGCCTTCTCGGCAGAGAACTGGGGCCGTTCGCAGGCAGAGATAGGCGCATTATTTAGCCTGCTGCGTGAGGTCATTGATAAAGAAACCGGATCGCTTCATGAGGCGGGCGTGCAAGTACGCCACCTGGGCTCAATGGAGCGCGTCCCCCGGCAGCTTCGGGAGGCCATTCAACGAGGCGTGGAGTTGACCCGTAACAATCAGAAGATGATCTTGAACATCGCGTTCAACTATGGGGGGCGGCAAGAGCTGGTCTCGGCGGTGCAGCGCATCGTCCAGGATGGCATCCCGCCCGAAGCCATCGATAGCGCGCTCATTAACCGCTACCTCTATACTTCCGAGCTCCCCGACCCCGACCTCATTATCCGCACCGGCGGCGAGATGCGTCTGAGCAATTTCCTCATCTGGCAGGCCGCCTACGCCGAGTACTACAGTACCCCCACCCTCTGGCCGGACTTCGACCTGGGAGACGTTCAGGCGGCGCTCCTGGCCTATAGCCGTCGAGAGCGGCGCTTTGGGGGTCGCGATTCAGAGTAGCGTTCCTTCCCAAGCAGGGCCGAGCAACCTAATCGTACGGCTGGCGACGGCCCTGGTGGGACTGCCCATTCTCCTGGGCGTAACCTGGGCGGGCGATCCCTGGTTCACCGCAGCCGCGCTGCTGGTTGCGCTGGTAGCCGCGTGGGAGTTCGGCCGGCTAGCGGTTGCTGCGGCCGGCGATCCCTGGCGTCCGCTGCTCTACGCGGGGGCGGCCCTCATGGTGCTGGAAGCCCGGTTTGCGGTGAGCGACGACGTGCTGCCCGCAGTGCTCTTGGCCACGCTGCTGCTGAGTCTACTGTGGTCGGTGATGCGCTACGAAAGCGGCGGCTCCGGCATGGGCTGGTTCTGGACACTGGGCGGCGTCCTCTACGTGGGGTGGCTCCTCAGCCACTTCGTGTCGTTGCGCCAAATGCCGCAGGGCTTCGAGTGGGTGCTGCTGGTGTTCTCTGCCACGTTCATCAACGATACAGCCGCCTATGCCGTGGGCAGGCTCTTTGGCCGCCACAAACTGTCGCCGCGCCTGAGTCCCGGCAAGACCTGGGAGGGGGCGCTGGGCGCGGTCGCGCTGACCACACTGGGAGTACCGCTCATCGGGCAAGTGCTTGTCCTGCCGGTAAGCGCGAGCTTCTGGGCCCTGGGGTTGGCCATCTCCTTCGCGGCGCAAACGGGCGACCTCGCGGAATCGTTGTTAAAGCGGACCGCAGGCGTGAAGGATGTGAGCAACCTGATGCCGGGCCACGGCGGTCTCTTGGATCGTATGGACAGTCTTGTATTCGTTGGGCCGCTCGTCTACTATTATGTTCGGTGGTTTGTGACACCGTCATGAAGCGACTAGTTATCTTAGGGTCAACGGGCTCCATTGGTCGCCAGACCTTAGAGCTCTTGGCAGGGCACGACCACTTCGAGGTTGTGGGCTTGGCAGGCGGCAGCAATGTTGACCTCCTGACGCAGCAGGTACAACGCTATCGCCCCCGCTTGGTCGCCTGCGAGAACGTGCCATTGCCACTCCCGCCCGGTAGCCCTTCCGTCGAGTATTGCTCCTTAGAAGAGATGGCCGTTGCGCCTGAAGCAGACCTGGTAGTCATCGGCACGGTGGGCAAAGTAGGACTGGGCCCGGCGCTCGCGGCGTTGCAAGCTGGGAAGATGGTGGCCCTGGCTAACAAAGAAGTCTTTGTGATGGCGGGCGCGCTGGTGCGCCAGGCTGCTGATGAGAACGGCGGCATGCTGCTCCCCGTAGACAGCGAGCACAGCGCGTTGTGGCAGTGTCTGGTGGGTGAACCAGGCGAACCCTGGCCAAGGATACGCCGTTTAGTGCTTACCGCATCGGGTGGCGCATTGCGAGACCTCCCGTTGGATGCCTTGGCCCAGGTTTCTCCGGAGCAAGCGCTGCAGCACCCCACCTGGAAGATGGGCAAGAAGATCACGGTGGACTCCGCTACCCTAATGAACAAGGGGTTTGAAGTGATGGAGGCCCACTGGCTCTTTAGCTATCCTTGGGAGCAGATAGAGGTGCTCCAGCACAGGGAGAGCATTGTGCATTCATTTGTCGAATATCCCGACGGGGTTATCAAGGCGCAGCTGGGCACGCCGGACATGCGCGTGCCGCTACAGTACGCGCTCACCTACCCCGAACGTCTCCCCACGGCAACTAAGCCCCTGGACTTGTTGGCGCTTGGCGAACTCACCTTTGGCTCCGTGGACATGGCGCGCTATCCCTGCCTGGCCCTGGCCGTGCAGATCGCGCACACGGGGGGAACGGCGCCCGCGGTGTTGAGCGCTGCGGACGATGCAGCCGTTGCCGCGTTCTTAGCGGGGCATCTGGGCTTTACCGATATCTATGCCGCGGTAGCCGATACCGTAGAGCAGCACGAGGTTATTGCAAACCCGAGTCTTGAAGAAATATTAGAGGCCGACCAGTGGGCGCGCCGCTGCGTAGAGCAGCGCGTAGCCGTAGTGGGACGCTGATACGTTATGTTAGATTTTCTAGCCACACTCCTCCCTTTCTTTGGCGTTCTTTTTTTCCTGGTGCTGGTGCACGAGCTGGGGCATTTTATTACTGCCAAGATGGCCGGCGTTACTGTGCAGGAGTTCGGGTTTGGTTACCCGCCGCGACTCTTTGCCATCCGCTTTAAGGGCACAGACTACTCACTGAACATCCTGCCGCTGGGCGGCTTTGTGAAGCTGTTGGGTGAGGAGAATCCGGAAGAGGCGGGGAGCTTAGCGGGCAAGCCGGCGCACACGCGCCTGATCATCCTGGCTGCTGGTTCTTTCATGAACGCAGTGCTGCCCATTGCCCTGCTCACTATCAGCGTCCTGCTCACTCGCGAGGTGCTAGTGGAGCCGGTGACTATTGGTGTGGTGTCTCCGGGGTCTCCGGCGGCCAGCGCCGGCCTTGAACCGGGCGACGTCATCGTAAAGGTTAACGACCGGCCGGTGGAGAACCGCCGCGACCTCAGCTACAACCTCCAGCTCAACATGGGCTCCGAGATCGCCTTGCAGTACGACCGGAATGGGCGCCAGGCAACGGCCTACGTGCTGCCGCGCTGGTCCCCTCCGGCTGGGCAAGGGCCAACAGGCATTACCTTCCAGGAACCCGTGCGCATAGAGGCGGTAGTGCCCAACTCCCCTGCTTTTGCCGCGGGCCTTCAGGCAGGCGATCGGCTCCACACCGTAAACGGGCAGCGAGTCAACATCCTTTCAGAAGTAAGGGGATTAGTAGAGCAGAGCCTCGGCAAAGAGATGACCCTGGAGGTGCAGCGCGGCGGAGCTACCCGGTCCATTACCTTGACGCCTCGCGCGGAACCGCCGGAAGGCGAGGGGCCTATGGGCGTCCTGATTTCAGCGCCAGGACGCAGTGTAAGGGAGGTCTCGTATTCCCCTATCGAAGCACTGGCATTGGGGACGCGCCGATCATTCGACATGCTGAGTTTGTTCAAGAACGGTATTTTTTCCGCAATCGTAAGCCGCTCTGAGGGGCCGGCTGTGACCGGGCCGGTTGGTATTGCCCAGGCAACGGGACAGGTGGCCAGAGCCGGCGTCCTACCATTGCTGGAGTGGATGGCGCTCCTGAGCATGAACCTCGCCATCCTCAATATTTTGCCCATACCCATGTTGGATGGCGGTCGGATCCTGTTCGTAGGTATCGAGTGGGCCAGGCGGGGGCGCCGCATCTCCCCGGAGCGGGAGAGCCTGGTGCACCTGATGGGATTTGTAGTCCTTATGGGCCTGATTGCGATTGTCACCTTTAACGATGTTGCACGGCTAATAAGAGGGGAGACCTTGTTTCCATGAGCACTGAACATGTCATTGGGGGAACGGACATCATAGAGAGCGTGGGGCCGCGCCCGCGCCGCCAGTCTCGCCCGGTACACGTAGGCAAGGTGCAGATAGGTGGAGGCGCGCCGGTAATGGTGCAGTCCATGTGCATTACCGACACGTCAGATGTGGACGCCACCGTGGCGCAGATCCATCGCTTGGAAGAGGCGGGCTGCGAGGTCATTCGCGTCTCCTGCTTGAACGAGGCCCAGGCTAGGGCTGTGCCGGAGATAAAGAAGCGCATCTCAATTCCGCTGATTACCGACCACCACTTTGATCACCGCCTAGCGCTCATCGCAATCGACGGCGGCGTGGACTGCTGTCGCTTGAATCCGGGCACCATTAAGGACGAGCGGAAGATCCGCGAGGTGGTTGCCGCGGCCAAGGCCGCGCACATTCCCATCCGTATCGGCGTGAACGAGGGTAGCCTCCCGCCCGTTAGCGGCGACGAGGTGATGCCGGAGGGCGCTACTCCCGGTCTGCGGGGGGAATGGCTGGTGCGCCGCATGGTTCGAGCGGGCCTGGAAGAGTGCAAGCTGCTGGAGCAGGAAGGCTTCCAGGACATCAAGATATCCCTTAAGGCTTTTGACGTATACGCCATGATCGAGGCCAACCGCCGCATCGCCAGCATGGTCCCCTATCCCATGCATCTGGGCGTCACTGAATCAGGCACGCCCAAGCCCGGCGCCATCCGCAGCGCAATCGGCATCGGTACGCTGCTCATGGAGGGCATCGGCGATACCATCCGCAGCTCCCTCTCCGCCGATCCAGTGGAGGAGATCGATACCTGCTATGACATCCTGCGGGCGACCAATATCCGCCAGCGGGGGCCAACCCTTGTAGCCTGCCCTGCCTGCGGCCGCGCGCAGTTCGACCTCATCGGCCTGGCGAATACGGTGCAAGATAAGCTGCGGGGGATGGACAAAGAAATAAAGATCGCGGTTATGGGCTGCGTGGTCAACGGGCCGGGTGAGGCGAAAGACGCCGACCTGGGCGTGGCCGGCGGCGGCAACGGCCGCGGCGTGATCTTTAAAAATGGTGAGATTTTCCGTACCGTGGAGGAGAGTGAAATGCTCACAGTACTCATGGAGGAGGCTCAGAAGTTATAACGGTGAATCCAAAATACACGTTTATTCTCCTGCCCCAAGAAAGGCATTGGCAAAAAGTCATTTGTCCTGCGCTGCCGGGTTGCATGGGTGAAGCCGACACTGTAGGGGCTGCTTTGGTAAATGCAAAGTATGCTGCGGAGGGCTGGGTGGAAAAGAACACTGGCAGCCCGCCAGAAGAAACCAACGAGATGATTTCTGAAGCAGTGCGTAGGATACACAGAGACCATGTTAATGATGAGGACCCGTACACGATTGAGCTGTACGACATTGAACTCTACTCAGAGCTCAATGTCTGATGGCGGAAAACGCTCTTAACACCAGAAGCCGGCAGCGATGAAACTCACTGTAGTGCTCTCTCCGGCATCGGACCGCGGCTATACCGTGGTCTGCCCGGCGCTGCCCGGCGCAGTGACTGAGGGTGACACGCTGGACGAAGCGCTGCAGAACATGAAAGAGGCCGCGGAAAGCTGGCTCATGGCCTGGCTGGAGGACGGCCACGCGCTGCCTGAAGAGACGCCGGCAATGATTCAGGCGGAGATCGATCAGTGCATCAGCGACCGCGAGGAAGAGGGCCTGCCGCCTTTAATCGAAACCTCAGAGATAGAGGTGGCCGATCCTGAGGTGCTGGCCCAGCGCGCCATCCTGGACGAGGAGGTGTTGCTGGACTACGCCAGGGATGAGGGACTTATTGATGACGACGACGAGCGCACCCTCAAGCCCTGCACCGTGCGGGCCATCATCCGGCACACCGGCCTCAGCATGGAAGAGTTCCTGGACCTGCTGGACGGCGACGACGATTAGCTGAGCCCCAGCCTAGCGCGGGCACCCTGGACAAGCACCCCAGAGGCAATGCAGTAGTGTACACTCAAGGAACGCGCCCCAAATCCTAATTTAGTGACGTGTGTCTATGCTCTATTCCAAAGTACTCGGTAAGACGCTGCGGCAAGCGCCCGCAGAAGCGGAGACCATCAGCCACCAGCTCCTGGTGCGGGCGGGGATGATCAGCCAGCTCGCCGCGGGTGTGTACAGCATGCTCCCCCTCGGATGGCGCGTCCTGCGCAGGATCGAGCAGATCATCCGTGAGGAGATGGACGCCGCGGGCTGCCAGGAGCTTAACATGCCGGTGCTGCAGCCTCGGGAGCTCTGGCAGGAGTCGGGCCGTGACGCCACCATGGGAGACGTGCTGTTTCACCTCCAGGACCGTCGCGAGCGGGAGCTGGTGCTGGCCCCCACGCACGAGGAGGTCATCACGCTGCTGGTGAAGCAGAATGTACAAAGCTACCGTGACCTACCGCTTATCCCTTACCAGATCCAGACCAAGTTCCGGGACGAGCCGCGTCCCCGCGCCGGCCTCATCCGAGTCCGGGAGTTCTTCATGAAGGACGCCTACAGCTTTGACGCGGACGAGGCGGGGCTGGACCAGAGCTATAACTCGATGATGCAGGCGTATATCAATATCTTTGCCCGCTGCGGCCTACCCGCCGTGATGGTGGAGGCGGACAGCGGCGCAATCGGCGGCAAAGGCTCCCACGAGTTCATGCTGCTGGCCGATAGCGGTGAGGACGAGGTGTTGCTGTGCAGCGGCTGCGGCTACGCGGCCAACGCCGAGAAGGCGGAGTTCGTGAAACCCGCGGGCGTTCAGGGAGCGGAGCAGCCCCTGGAAGAGGTACACACGCCGGGCAAGAAGACCATCGCGGACGTGGCAACGTTTCTGGATGTCGCCCCGGCCCAAACCGTGAAGGCAGTCTTCTACATGGCCGATGGCGGCTTTGTGCTCGTAAGCATCCGCGGCGACCTGGATGTGAACGAGGTCAAGCTCTCGAATAACCTGAAAGCTACCAACCTACGACTGGCTACCGATGCCGAAGTGGCCGCGGCGGGCATCGTCGCGGGGTCTGCTTCAGCGGTAGGACTGCAGGGCGTGAAGCACATCGCGGACGACTCCGTGCAGATGGGCAGCAACTTCGTGGTCGGGGCTAACAAAGCCGACTATCACTTCAAGCATGCAAACTATCCGAGAGACTTCACGGCTGACGCGGTCATAGACATCGCGCTGGCGCGGCCGGGTCACCAGTGCGCCCGGTGCGGCCAGCCCCTGGAGATGCGCCGCGGCGTAGAAGTCGGCCATATCTTCAAGCTGGGCACTACTTACAGCGAAAAGCTGGGCGCACTCTACACCGACGCCGAAGGCGCGGAGCATCCTATCATCATGGGTTGCTACGGCATTGGCGTGGGCCGGCTCCTGGCCGCGGCGGCGGAGCAGAACCACGACGAGCGCGGCATCCTGTGGCCCCCTGCCATCGCGCCCTACCAGGTACACATGGTGGGGTTGAACCTGGACAACCCAGAGGTTAGCCCCAAAGCTTGGGAGCTGTACGAATCGCTGCAGGCCGCGGGCGTGGAGACCCTCTTTGATGACCGGGCGGAGTCGGCAGGCGTCAAGTTTAACGATGCCGACCTGCTGGGCGTGCCGCTACGGATAACAGTCAGCCCCCGCACGGTGGGGCAAAGCGTGGCAGAGGTGAAAGCCCGCACCGAGAAAGACCCTACGCTGGTTCCTCTGGCCGAGGTGGTGGCGTATGTGAAGGAACATGTACCGGAGTAGCGTTAAGTGGACGGCCATCCCGCTTCTTGTTGCGCTTCTCTTGCTCTGGCCGGGCGCGGCATCACAGGCCGCAGTTTGTGAAACGCCGCCCTTTCCTACGCTAACGGAGCGGGTCGTCGGCCCCTACGGCGTGATCTTCGGTGTCATGCCGAAGAACCCCACTATCGGCTCTATACGGGTGCTGGTACGGGTGTGCGACGCAGCTACGGGCGAGCCCGTGGAAAACGTGCGTGTCTCTCTCTGGCCCATCAGCCCCAATGAGATAAAGGGAGGCGTGATCCTGGCTCTGGGGCGATTTGCCGGCCCCGGCGACTACAGTACCGACGTCAAGGTGCGGGAGCCAGGCTCCTGGCACTATGAGCTGGAAGTGTCAGGGCCGCAGGGCACGGCACGTTTTGATGAGCCGATTCCGGTTGAAGTGCGCGGGGTCCCCAGCACTGGGGGCGCGCTACCCAACGTTGTCTTCTTTCTTGTCAGCGCGGCTTTAGCAGGCGGTGCGTTCTATCTCATCAAGCGAGCGCGTTGACGTTCTAGAGGCTGCCCTAGGCCAGCTCGTCGTCCTTCATAACCATTACGGAAGTCGCCTTCACTACGGCGGCGGCGTGGCTGCCCACCTCAAGTCCCAACTCCTGGCACGCTTCCGCGCTGATCAGGGCAACCACGTGGTTATCGCCCACCCTTAGCTCCACTTGGGCCAACAGCCCATCGATCTTGATCTGCGTTACTACGCCGGGCAAGCGGTTGCGGGCGCTCATCTTCATGGCTTTTTCTCCTCAGAAGTGGGATCGGTCTCCAATAGCTCTGCCAGCTCCAAGGCCAGATGCAGCGTTAGGCGGGTTTGGGAGTCCTTCAAGTCCACGCCTAGAATCTCTTCGATGCGCTGGAGCCTGTAGAGCAGGCTGTTGCGATGGAGGAAAAGGCGCTCCGCGCTCTCAACTGCGTTGCCGTTGCAGTGGAAGTAGACGCGCAGCGTCTGGAGCAGGTCTGCGTTGCGGGTGCGGTCATAGGCGACCAGGGTGCCGAGCACGTCCTGGCAGAAGGCGGAGGCGACGCCCCGGTCTTGGTAGTGGCTCAGGAGCTCTTGCAGCCGTTCCTCTGTCGTCATGCCCAGCGTCCTTTCGGTAACGATACCATAGGATAGCCGCACTCCGCCCAGTCTTGTGCATAGTGCACGAAGCCTCCACTGTAGCGCGCTGCGTAGAATTGAGGCATCGTGTGTGTTCGCCTTGCGCTTGCCTTCTGCGCGTCGGCCTGCGTCCTGGCGACGCTTGGCTGCGCTGCCCCCTTCCCCAACGATGCCGGCGGTCAACCCACAGCGTCGGGGGAGGTGAGCATTGCAGTAGCGGCCAATGCGCGCTTTGTGTTTGAGGAGCTCATCCCCCTCTTTGAGCAGACGAGCGGTGTCACGGTAAAGGCAACCTACGGCGCGTCCGGCGTGCTGTACAGCCAGATCCTAAACGGCGCGCCCTTTGACCTTTTCTACGCTGCGGATACTGTTTACCCAGGCCGGCTGGCAGCAGACAGGCTGGCGGCAGCTGGCAGCCTACGTGTCTACGCCACCGGAAGGCTTGCGCTGTGGGTGCGCTCGGATTCGCCGTTGGACGTTGGGTCTCTGCAGATGGCCGCGCTGTTGGATGAGCGGGTGCAGAAGATCGCCATCGCCAATCCCCAGGTCGCGCCCTACGGCCAAGCCGCGGTAGCAGCCATGCAGCACTACCAGGTGTACGAACAGGCTCGCGGCCGCATAGTGTACGGCGAGAACATCTCCCAGACGCTGCAGTTTGTCCAGTTGGGCGCAGCGGATGCCGGTCTCGTGGCCCTCTCCGTCGCGCGCGCGCCGGAGTTGCAGGGCGAGGACAACTATTGGGAGGTGCCGGAGCCGGCGCACCCGCCCATCGAGCAGGCCGTGGTCGTCCTCGCGGGAGCGCGTCACGCGACCGCCGCGGCTGCATTCGAAGCGTTCATGCAGAGCGCGACGGCAGCGGAGGTCCTGCAGCGCTACGGCTACGGAGTACCTGAGAGGGAAGGCGCATGAACTGGGACGCCATCCTCCTCTCGGTGCGGCTCTCTGCGCTCACGTCGCTAGTCTTGCTGGCGATGGGCATACCTATCGCCTGGTGGCTGGCAAGGACAAAGCTGCGCTGGGCCTTTCTCATAGAGTCGGTTGTGGCGTTGCCGCTGGTGCTGCCGCCCACAGTGTTGGGGTTCTATCTGCTCACGGTGCTGGGCCCTAACAGCGGTCTGGGGCAGCTGCTCAAGAGCGTAACCGGGGGGCAGTTAGCTTTCACCTTCGAGGGATTGCTGGTGGCCTCGGTATTCTACAGCCTGCCCTTTGCCGTACAGCCCTTTGTCACCTCCTTCCGGGCGGTGAACATGCGCTTGCTGGAGGCAGCACGGGCGCTGGGCGCTTCACCCTTGCGCAGCTTCTACGCGGTGGCGTTGCCCCTTTCCCGCACGGGCATCATCACGGGCCTGGTCCTGAGCTTTGCCCACACCATGGGGGAGTTTGGAGTAGTGCTCATGATCGGCGGCAACATTCAAGGCGTGACCCGCACTGCCTCCATCGATGTATACGATAAAGTGCAGGCGCTCGAGTATGCTGCGGCGGGAGAAACCGCGCTCTTGCTGCTGGTTATCTCCTATACGGTGTTAGCAGCGGTCTATTTGCTCAACCGGAGAAGAGCGGGCTCTTGGCCTTAACCGGAATGCGAATTATATGCAAGAGTTTGCAAAAAAAGTGTAAATAATTTCCGGGTTGGGCGCAGGGCCAGCCTGGGCAACGATTGAAAAAGCAGGTCTACAGTGCTATAATTTTGGGCAGCAGGCACTTAGGCGAAAAGTGGGTCTCACCCACTTTTTTGATTAGTGCAGTAACTTAATATGCCCCCTCCGCCGGGAAAAAGGAGGAGCGACGATGAAAAACGATTTCATCATAGCCATCACGCAACTAGCGGCAGAGAAGAATCTCCCAAAGGAGATTGTACTAGAGGCGGTTGAGCTAGCTCTGGCTTCAGCCTTCAAGAAAGAGGGTCAGGGTGCGGGCCTGAATGTCGCGGTGAAGGTGAATGCCGGCACCGGCGATATGAATGTATACGCGCAGAAGACGGTGGTGGAAGAGGTTGCTGATGAGTTGACCGAACTCACCGTTGATGAGGCGCACACGTACGATCCCCTAGTGGAGCTAGGGGATGTTGTATCTATTGAGATTCCTGTGCCCCCTACTGCGGGGCGTATCGCCGCGCAAACCGCCAAGCAGGTCGTGATGCAGCGCCTGCGGGAGGCCGAGCGTGAGGTCGTGTTCACCGAGTTCGTCGGTAAAGAGGGCGACATTGTCAGCGGCATCATCCACCGGGTGGAGCCTAAGCAGATCATCATGGATCTGGGCAAGACCGAGGCGGTGCTGCCTCTTACGGAGCAGGTCAAGACCGAGCACTATCGCATTGGCCAGCGCCTCAAAGTCTATATGATGGAAGTGTTCCGCTCCGGCAAAGGCCCCCAGGTGGTTGTTTCGCGCACCCATCGCAACCTGGTGCGGCGGCTCTTTGAGCTTGAAGTGCCGGAGATCTTCAACGGGACGGTGGAGATCAAAGCCATCGCCCGTGAGCCCGGTTATCGCAGCAAAGTGGCCGTTGCCGCCCGCCAGGAAGGCGTGGACGCCATCGGCGCTTGTGTTGGCTTGCGGGGCATCCGCATCCAGAACATCATCAACGAGCTGCACGGCGAGAAGATCGACGTGGTGGAGTGGTACGCTGATGCTTCGGTGTACGTAGCCCACGCGTTGAGTCCGGCCCCCGTGCTCTCGGTTTCTATTAACGAGGACGAGAAGACCGCTACCGTGGTGGTGCCCGACCGCCAGCTCTCTCTGGCTATCGGCAAAGAGGGGCAGAACGCCCGCCTTGCCGCAAAACTGACCGGCTGGCGCATCGACATCAAGAGCGCTAGCTTGGCCGAGGCCGAGCATCTGGTAGAGCCGCCGGTGGCAGAGCAGGAGCAGGAAGAGCCGCTGCCGCAGGCTGCCCGCGCTGAGACGGCCCTTGAAGAGGTGGTTGTTGCTGAAGTGACGGACCTTGCGCCCGCTGCCGTGGAAGAGGTGGCGGCGGTGGGAGAGCAGCAGGCTCCTGCAGCCAGCGTAGTGGTGGAAGCCCCCGCGGTGGAGACTACCGAGCGAGCGAGCGAACCCGATAGGTCTGAAGGGCCCACTGAGGTGCTCGACGCCTCTATTGCCGGTGCGCCGGAGGAAGCTCCTGTCGCCGCAAACGCTCCGGGCCGCATCCGCTTTGCTGAGGAGATCTTCCCCGAATCCCGCGGCGCTGCCAAGAAGACCCGCGGCAAGAAGGAACGCACCGTCGACGAGGCCGCTGCTGCGACCGCAGCAAAGCCCAAGAAGGCTCGCCGTGGGCCGCGTACTTACGAGGAGACGGAGCCGGAAGAAGAGCTAGAGAATATCGCCGGGCCGGTGCATTTGCCCACCCGGTAGGTGACGCCAGCAGGGGGCTTATATGGCTGAAGCGTCCCCGCGTTCCGACGGCGCCCAGGGGCAGCGCCCCAAGCGCGTTCCACTGCGAACTTGCGTCGCGTGTCGTTCCACCCAACCCAAGCGAGGTCTGGTCCGCATTGTGCGAGCGCCGGAAGGGACGGTACGGCTAGACGAGACGGGCAGGTCGCAGGGGCGAGGGGCCTACCTGCACCTTGATCCTGCTTGCATGAAAGAGGGGATGCGCAAAGGCCGCTTGGGGCATGCGCTTCGCACTACTATCTCAGCACAAGATCAGACAACGCTTGAAGACCAATTACAACACATCCTCCCTGTAGAGGATGGTAAACAGGACGCTTAGCCCGGCAAGGGAAAAGGTATCTACATGACAACACGTGGCTCACAACGAAGAGAACCCAACACGCAACCGGCGCGCCAGGAGACTACCACAACCGCCTTGCGGGCGGTATCGCTGCCGGATGCGCTTAGCGTGCGGGACACTGCCGATAGGCTGAATGTCTCTGGCGTTGAGGTGATTAAAACCCTCCTAAAAAATGGCGTCACGGCCAATATCAATCAAACCATAGACTTTGCCACTGCCGCGCTGGTGGCCAAGGAGTACGGCTTTGAAGCAACCCCGGAGGCGCGGGGCCGCGTAATCGAAGGCCTGCGCAAGCGGTTGCGGGCTGAGGAAGAAGACCCCAACGTACGCACGCGCCCCCCTGTGGTGGCCGTTATGGGCCATGTTGACCACGGCAAGACCAGCCTGCTGGATGCCATCCGTTCGACAGAGGTGACCGCAGGCGAGGCCGGCGGCATCACCCAACACATTGGCGCATACCAGGTTGACGTGGATCACCAGAAGATTACCTTTCTGGACACCCCCGGTCACGAGGCGTTCACCGCGATGCGCGCCCACGGCGCCCATGTGACCGACGTGGCGGTAATTGTAGTGGCCGCGGACGACGGCATTATGCCCCAGACTATCGAAGCAATTGACCACGCAAAGGCCGCGGGCGTCCCCGTTATCGTCGCCATCAACAAGATTGACCGGCCGGATGCGGACCAAGAGCGCGTCAAGCGGCAGCTCTCCGAGCACAGCCTGTTGGTTGAAGATTGGGGCGGCGATACGATCAGCGTGGGCGTTTCCGCCCGCACAAAAGAGGGCATCCCGAATCTCTTGGAAAATATCCTCCTAGTCGCTGAGATCGAGGAGCTGAAGGCTAACCCCAACCGCCGGGCGGAGGGAACGGTCATCGAGGCGCAGATGGATCCGCAGCGCGGCTCGCTGGCGACCCTGTTGGTGCAGACCGGCACCCTACGCGTCGGCGATGTCGTAGTAGTGGGTGAGAGCTACGGCCGCATCAAAGCTATGTACGACGACCACAATCACCAGATACGCCGCGCTGAGCCGGCTGCTCCCGCTAAAATCCTTGGCCTGAGTGTGCTGCCTTCCCCCGGCGAGATATTCAAAGTGATGCCCGATGAGCGAACCGCCCGTACAATAGCGGAAGAGCGCATCAGAGAGCGGCAAATGGGGGAGAACAACCCCCAGAATGCCCTATCACTCCAGGATTTCTACACGAAAGCCCAAGGCGGTCAGGTCAAGGAGCTGAATCTGGTGCTCAAGACCGACGTCCAAGGCAGCATCGAGCCCATCCGAACCTCCCTGCAACGCATTGGGGATGAGAAGATGCGAGTGAACGTGCTGCACGCCGCAGCCGGCAGCGTCACCGAAGCTGACGTGCTGCTTGCGCTGGCCTCCAAGGGGATTATCCTGAGCTTCAACAGCCACCCGGAGCCGGGCGCGCGTCGCCTGGCCGATGTCGAGCACGTCGAGATTCGCTCCTACAATGTCATCTACACGCTGGTTGAGGATGTGGAGAAGGCGCTCACCGGTATGCTGGAGCCCACCATCGTTGAAGTAGTGGATGGCAGGGCTGCGGTACGGCAACTGTTTCCCATGGGACGGCAAAAGATGGTGGTTGGCTGTGCGGTCACGGAGGGCAAACTCCTGCGTAACGATTCCGTGCGGGTTATCCGGCAGAGGAACATACTCGCCACGGATAAAGTGGACAGCCTCAAGCGCTTCAAAGACGATGTTCGAGAGGTCGCGACAGGGTTTGAGTGCGGTGTTTCTCTGGAGTCCTTCCAACAGCTCCAGGAAGGCGATGTCCTGGAGTTCTTCCACACAGAGGTCGGCTAGCCTCGGTCTCCCGATTCTTCCCCCAAAAGAGTAATCCTAGCTGCCCTAGGAGGGCCCCATGCGGCGGCGAGTCCTGCGCATTAATGAGCTGATTAGAGAGGAGTTAAGCCTCCTCATCCGCGCGGCCAAAGACCCTCGTTTAAAGCAGGGTGTGGTGAGCATCACCGAGGTAGAGACCTCGACAGACCTGCAGCAAGCTAAGATCTACGTGAGTATGTTGGGGACTCCTGAAGCGCGCAAGCAACTGATGGAGGGGCTGCAAGCGGCCAAGGGCTTCTTCCGACGAGAGTTGCTTGGTAGGATGGACCTTCGGCGCGTGCCGGACCTCAACTTTGTTCAGGACGACTCTATAGAACGGGGCTCGCGCGTCCTCTCCATGCTGCAAGGCGAGGCAGCGCCTAAAGAAGAGCTAACCTAGCGGGCTTTCCGCTCCCCCTCTACTGTGGGCTCTCGCTCAAGCGCCAGTCTGGACGGGTTTCTCAACCTCTGGAAGCCTAAGGGGCCCACCTCTAACCAGGTAGTCCAATGGGTCCGACGCTGGAGCGGCGCGGGACGTGTGGGCCACGGCGGCACGCTGGACCCTGATGCTGAGGGCATCCTTCCCATCGGCCTGGGCTACGCTACTCGCCTTCTGGAGTTCATCCCTCCTCCCAAGGTCTACCGCGCTTCGGTGTACTTTGGCGTAGAAACGGATACTTACGATGCCAGCGGCACAGTGGTCGCGCGTCGTGAGGTCGCCGGCCTTGACCGTGCCGCGGTGGAGGCCGCCAGCCGGCAGTTCGTGGGCTCCATAATGCAGCGCCCCCCGCGCTTCAGCGCGCTCAAGCGGGACGGCGAGCGCCTCTATCGCCTTGCGCGGCAGGGCATTGCTGTAGAGGTGGAGCCGCGGCAAGTGGAGGTGTTCCGCCTGGAACTCCTTGCGTGGGAACCGCCCGTCGCATTATTGGAGGTGGAGTGTGGTCCCGGCACCTATATTCGCTCAATTGCCTATGAGCTGGGACAGGCCCTTGGCTGCGGAGCACACCTAAGCGCCCTAGAGCGGACAAGGGTGGGTAGATTTGTTCAAGACGAGCGCATTACAGCGGAGGCGGCGCAAGACGGCTTTAGCGCCGGACAAGGACTAGCTATGCTCCTGCCCCTAGATTTTCCCGTGCGTCACTGGCCCTCTGTGCAGCTAAGCCAGACGCAGGCAGAGGAAGCGTTGCAGGGGAAGGAGTTGTCGCTTAGCAGTAATGGGGAAGCGGAACTTGGCATGCGCTGCGCAGCGTACGGGCCTTCGGGAACACTAGTCGCGCTGTTGAAGTGTCAGGAGGCGGGCTTGGCGTGGCATCCGTTCAAGGCATTTCCGCCGAAATAGTAACGCTTGTGGGCTAAGGATAGCTTGTTGGTGCTGTAAAGCTGGGCAGTAACCGAAACTGCCCCGTTGACTCGTACAAACCCTCTTGACAGTGCGCCAGGCACGAGTAATATCTACGTCAGGCGGTTAGCGCCTCGGATTCATAATTATTAGTTAGATGGAGGTACATAGAGATGGCACAGGCCTATTGTGTAAAATGCCGAGCCTCACGTGATATCCAAAACCCATCACAAGTAACTCTGAAGAACGGTCGGCCGGCCACTCAGGGTACCTGCCCAACATGCGGCACCAAAGTGTTCCGTATCGGCAAAGGTTAATCAGCGTAGCAACCCTTTACGCTGGGGAGTACCCCAGCTTCCGAAGGAGCGCGTGAGGATTACGCCGGAGCACCTCGCTAACCGCGGCCTTATCAACGCCTGCTCCTAGAGCCACGGTTTCCGCGAAGACCTCCGTAAGAAGGTCTTCTGGTTCATGGGCATCTGAGTCCACAACCAGGGCGGCTCCTGCTTGCATGGCCACGCGCACTACGTGGCCATTGCCTATGCTGTGTCCCCTGCGGGCAGAGACTTCTAGAAAGGTCCCGCGCTCCGCGGCTAGGGCGGCGTCTTCCAGCGTCAGCAGGCCGGGGTGGGCCAGCAGGTCTACATGGGGCGAAAGGAGCGCGGCGCGGTTCGTGCCCGGCTCCACCGGCTCCACCGGCGTCTCTCCATGCACAATGACGATCTTTGCCCCGAGCTCTTTGGCGCGCGCCGCCGCGTCGCCAATGGCGGCGGCAGGCACATGGGTCAGCTCCACGCCGGGCAGCGCTATAAGCCCCCACTGTTCCTGAATCAGGTCACATTCCATGGTGAGCTCCCGCAGGATGCGCTCCAGGGAGCCCATCGCCGCGTGGTCGGTGATGGCAAGGGCTTCGTAGCCGTTGACAATGGCCCGGCGGGCCAGCTCAACTGCAGAGAGACCGCCATCGCTCAGGACGGTATGGGTGTGGAAGTCGTAAACCATAGCTTTAGGATAGCACGGGCGCGCGCCCTAGAGGCACACGAGGATGCCTAGGCAGGATTGCCGCCCTCCGCGCGTCCACGTACGTGACTTTTTTTGTTGCCTTCAAGAACGTAGGGGCGGGTTTGAAACCCGCCCCTACGTTCGTTTGAGCCAGAATTAGCGGGAATTCTGGGACAAGCGTGTTCGCCGACGCTAAATGACTGCGCTGCTACGGTAGACGTTAACGTCCTTTCCTCCCCCTTTTAGGGGGGAGGATTAAGGTGGGGGTTGTGCCCCACCGCTTTAGAGATTAGCCGCATCACTACACCCGATCCTAACCTTCCCCCATGCGAGGGGAAAGGAACAGGGCTGCCGTCGATTACCCCCGCCCGCGCCGGACGCCTCCGATGTGCCCTATTCCCCCGCCATCTGTAGGTAAAGGGCATGGCCGACCTATCACTCGGTAGGACTGGCGGGCGGCCGGTCCTTCTTCCATGCTTCAAAGACCTTCAGCTCTTCCGGAGAGGAGCTTCGGATAAGGGTGATGAGGCCGTTGACCGCTGCCCGCGCCTCTTGGGAGTTCATGGCCACGCCCTGTGCCTGGAGGGCATCTACGCGGGTCTGGGCGGCTTTCATGCGCTCTAAGCGGTCGGGTTGGTCTGCCATTGCAGCCTCCTTAATTCCAGGATAAGGCGCATCAACAAGAGGCCTGATGCGTAGCTGACTACGATAGCGGCAATAACCAGAGGCCAAGCTGTGATCTCGCTCACGATGAGCGCGATGGGGATAACGTAGAGTCCAAACGCTACTCCAAGCCAGAGCACAAGTCTGCTGGGAAGATTTCTAGTACGCTCTTCCAGCAGGTTGCCACCCCAGAGCCGCTCAAACAGCCACAGCAGCCCCAAGTCTGGCAGCACAGTGATTACCGAAAGCAGCAGGCTGAACAAGATTACGAGAACCGGCAAGACTTCCGCGCTGATGAGCAGCCAGGCAAGTATCCCTGTAGCAATAAAGCCGATGCCGACGATAGCCAGCGCGTTGCGCTTTGTGAGCCTCCCAATCTGCAATAGGTAACCCAAATACAGGTTCATAGCAACCAGCGCGGTGCGGTACGTGGCGGCTAGGACAACGGTCAGTAGGGCTTGCTCTTGGATGGTCATCTCACGGAGTTGCGCATAGTCGACTACGCCATTACCATATCATGCTACTCAAAATAATGTAGGCTTTTGTCATTCACCAATATCTTTGGTAGTCTGTTGACTAATAAAGTTGGTAATGATAATCAAAATAGCGGTGCGTCCCTTGTCATTCACCAATATCTTGGTGGTCTGTTGACTAATAAAGTTGGTAATGATAATCAAAATAGCGGTGCGTCCCTTGTCATTCACCAATATCTTGGTGGTCGTTGACTAATAAAGTTGGTAATGATAATCAAAATAGTTGTGAGCCCCTTGTCATTCACCAATATCTTTGGTAGTCTGTTGACTAATAAAGTTGGTATGGAGGCGATTCTTTGAACCCTGCTCAGGATATTATTGGTAAGTTTGGCGGTCAAACGGCCCTGGCTCGCTTCATCGGTAAGCGGCCCAGCACGGTACAGCACTGGGCGTCTTCGGGCGTCATCCCCGCCCGCTGGCACAGCATGCTACTGGACCTAGCCCGCACTCAGGGCGTCGACCTGGCCCCCAGCGATTTTGTGCAGGTCTCTACAGAGAGCAGACTTGCCGCGGGGCATCCTGCGGCCTCAGCACATACGCAGTCCGGCAACGGCCAGTCGGGCGAAGAACGCCGCCCCATCAACGTCGCGATTATCGGCGTGGGCAATTGCGCCTCCTCCCTTGTGCAAGGAGTCCACTACTATCGCGACGCCAACCCCGATGACTTTATCCCCGGCTTGATGCACGTCGATCTGGGCGGCTACCATATTCGGGACATCAATTTTGTGGCCGCTTTTGACATCGATATCAATAAAGTTGGTAGAGACCTCTCGGAAGCCATCTTTGCCGAGCCCAACAATACCATAAAGTTTACGGACGTTCCGCCTCTGGGTGTGCGCATCGAACGCGGGATGACCCACGACGGTTTGGGCAAGTACCTCTCGGAAGTCATCACTAAAGCCCCCGGCGCTACGGCGGACATCGTCCAGATCTTGAAGGACACTAAGACCGACGTGGTTATCAACTATCTCCCCGTTGGCAGTGAAAGCGCCACCAAGTGGTACGTGGAGCAGATTTTGGCGGCCGGCTGCGGCTTCGTCAACTGCATCCCGGTGTTCATTGCCAATGACAGGCAGAACTGGGGCCACCGCTTTGAGAAGGCCGGGCTGCCCATCATAGGCGACGACATCAAGTCTCAGGTTGGAGCCACTATCACCCACCGTGTGCTCACCCGCCTCTTCCAGGATCGCGGCGTGAAGCTGGAGCGCACCTATCAGTTGAACTTTGGCGGCAACACCGACTTCCTGAACATGTTGGAGCGGGAGCGGCTGGAGTCCAAGAAGATCTCCAAGACCAACGCCGTTACCTCCCAACTGGATTACGAGCTGGCCCCGGGCGACGTGCACGTTGGTCCCAGCGATCACGTGCCGTGGTTGGAGGACCGTAAGTGGTGCTACATCCGGATGGAGGGCCGCACCTTTGGCGATGTGCCTCTGAACATGGAGCTCAAGCTGGAAGTGTGGGATAGCCCCAACTCCGCCGGTGTGGTGATAGACGCCGTCCGCTGCATCAAACTCGCGATGGAGCGGGGGATGAAGGGGCCGCTACTGGGACCCTCCTCCTACTTCATGAAGTCGCCTCCGGTGCAGTACACCGACGACGAAGCGCGTGAGAACGTGGAGCGGTTCATTCAGGGTGGTGAGTGATCCTCTATTGGCTCATTCGGGGATTCGGCTTTCTACTCCAGCGCCTACCGATTTCGATAGGTTACCAGCTAGCTGATCTGACGGCAGACGCCACCTTTATGCTGTGGCGCCGCGGGCGCGGCAACATGATAGCTAACATGGCCCGCGTCCTCGGCAAGAATGCGGCGGACGAGCCTGTGCGCACCGCTGCCCGCAAGGCGCTCCGCAACTACATGCGCTACCTTGTAGAATTCCTGCGTATGCCCACGATGAGCAGCGAAGACATCGAAAGTGCGGTGCTGTTCGACAGCTGGGAGCCCCTGGACCTGGCGATGTCTCGCGGCAAAGGTGCGGTGTACGCAGGGATACACATGGGCAATTGGGACATGGGCGGCGCAATAATACGTGTCCACGGCTACGAAGTCAGCGTGGTGGTGGACACCTTTCCCAATCCACGCTTAAATAGACTGGTGCAAGGTTCACGGGCGCGCTGGGGTACCCATATCATTCCGTTTGAGGGGTCAGGTCTGCGCGCGCTGCGGGCGCTCCGCCGCAACCACGGGTTGGGCCTCCTGATTGACAGGCCGGTACCGCTAGACCAAGGCGTAACCGTGGAGTTCTTTGGAGCACCCACGGTCGTACCCGCCGGCGCCGCTACCCTAGCGTTACGCACTGGGGCCAGCGTTGTGCCCATGACGATGGTTCGTGAGCCGGACAACACCTTCCACGCCCTCGTGGGGGACTGCATCCTCTTTGAGCCGACAGGGGACGACCAGGAGGACGTACGGGCGCTCACTCAGCAGATCATGGACATTTTTGCTGTGTGGGTGCGCCAGTACCCCGACCAGTGGTACATGTTCCGCCGGATGTGGCCGGAATCCACGCCTAAATAAGCCTCAAGATGGCCAAGCTCTATCTCTTCCGTATTGCAGCGGCGCTGCTTCCACGGCTGCCCCAATGGCTGGTCTACGGAGGCGCCTGGCTAACTGGGGAGATCGCCTATCGTGTGGCGGCGGGACCCCGGCGCGCGGTGACCGACAACCTGCGCCACGTATTAGGCGCTCAGGCGTCGTCACAGGAGCTGCGCCGGGCAGTCCGCGGCGTCTTCCGCACCTCGGTCTACAACTACGTCGACCTCTTTCGTCTCCCTTCCCTCCCGCCTGCTGTGCTTGCGCCCAGGGTAGAGATCCTCGACATAAACCACTTATTAGAGGTTTACAGCAAGGGAAAAGGGGTTATTATCGCAACGGGGCACCTGGGCAACTTTGACCTACTGGTGCAGTTAAGCAGAGAGCAGAATATCCCAGTGACCATCTTAGTAGAGCCGCTGGAGCCGGAGGCCCTATTTGACCTGGTATGTTCGTTACGGAGCAGCCACGGGATACAGCTTGTGCCCGTTGGCAGACGCGGCCTGGGTATGGCAATGAAAACCCTGCGAGAGGGCGGTGTGCTCGCGGTTGCCTTGGATAGGGATCTCCAGCGTAAAGGCACGCTCGTGGACTTCTTCGGCGCACCGGCGCGTCTCCCCCAAGGAGCCGTAGAGCTGGCCCGCCGCACGGGAGCGGCCATCGTGCCCATCTTTGGGCTGCGCCTGCCTAAGCACCGCTATCGCTTGATTGTCGAGCCCCCATTCGTCATGAGCGCCGACACCTCGGAGGAGGCGGTTCGGCAGGACGTACAACGCCTGACCACCGTCCTTGAACGACAGGTCGCGGCTTACCCAGACCAATGGATCGTCTTTGAGCACGTCTGGGACAGCGAAGAGCCGCCCGTAACTACCGAAAGCGCAGCGGCGCGGAAGTAGCGTACGAGATGAGCCAGGCTGACCTCCACATCCACACCAGTCTGAGCGACGGCATGATGGACGTCGGCGTGCTACTGGCTTACGTGGAGGCACAGGGCTTTCTAGACGTCCTGGCAATTACCGACCACGACGACATCACTGCGGCCTTCATGGCCCAAGAGCTCACTCAGAAGCACGGCTACCGTGCGCAGATCGTCATTGGCGAAGAGATCACCACCCGGTCGGGTCATCTGTTGGGGCTGTTCCTGGAACGCCCGGTGGCGCGGTTGCAATCGCTGGAGACGACGCTGCAGGCTATCCATGACCAGGGCGGGCTGGCGGTGATCCCCCATCCCATGAGCTGGCTTACCTTTAGCGTGGGGCAGAGCTCCATGGAGCGCGTGATGGCCTCTCAAACGCCCGGAGTGTACTTCGATGGGCTGGAAGTAGCCAATCCCAGCATGGCCGCCAAGGTGACCAGAGAGCGGGTGCAGCAGTTGAACGACAGCTCCCTCCACTTAGCGGAGTTGGGCTCAACGGACGCCCACTTTTTGCCGGTGCTGGGCAGCGCATTCACCCAGTTTGAAGGCACAACGCCCGAGGAGCTACGTCAGGCCATCCTTGAGCGGGCTACCCGCGGCGAGGCGAAGGATGTGGCGTTGTCTGAGATAGGGTACGGCGAGATTGTGCTGCAGCAGGTGCGCAGTCTGGTGGTTGCGCCAACCCGCGCGCTCAGTGAGCCCATCAAATCTTTCCTCAAAGGGGAACGTCCCAAGGAATGAAGATAGCGCTGGTATCTCCTTACGACATCGCCTATGCGGGCGGCGTGACGAGCCATATCACACACCTCTACGAGCACTTTGTTGAAGCCGGGCACGAGGTGAAGATTATTGCTCCGTCCTCCCAGCCGCAGGAGACGCTGGGCATACCGGACGTTATTGTGTGCGGTAGGCCTGTCTCTGTTCCCGCCAGTGGTTCCGTTGCGCGCATCACCCTCTCGCTGCGTCTGTCCTCCAGCGTGAAGGCTATCCTCCAGGATGAGCAGTTCGACGTCGTGCATTTGCAGGAGCCGCTGATGCCCATGCTCCCGCTGACCTTCCTCCGCTTCTCAAATGCGATAAACGTGGGGACGTTCCACGCGCACCGTGACAGCAGCATCGCCTATCTCTACGCGCGACGCCTGTTGAAGCGCTGGTTCCGGCGGCTGGACGGCAAGATCTCCGTCTCCCGACCGGCCATGCAGTTTGTGAGCAGCTATTTCCCCGGCTACTACAACATCATCACCAACGGCATTGATTTGGACCACTTCCACCCGGAAGTAGAGCCGCTGCCAGAGTTCAACGATGGCAAGTTCAACATCCTGTTTGTGGGGCGCTTTGAGAAGCGCAAAGGCCTGCGTTATCTGGTGCGCGCCTTCGCACGCCTGAAGGAAGAGATGCCGAACACCCGGCTGATCATCGTGGGTCCGGATGGAGGGCTGCGCGCCGGCTACGAAAAGTCTATCAAGCGGGCGGGGCTGCAGGACGTGGTCTTTGCCGGCTTCGTTTCCTATGACGAGTTGCCGCGCTACTACCGCAGCGCCCATATCTTCTGCTCGCCGGCAACGGGGCAGGAGAGCCAGGGCATTGTGCTGCTGGAGGCGCTGGCCTGCGGCACGCCGGTGGTCGCCTCCAACATCGAAGGGTTTGCCAGCGTCATCACCCACGGAGAGGAGGGAATGCTGGTTACGCCCAAAGACGAGGAGAAGCTGGCGCTCTCCCTGGTGCACCTTCTGGCGGACGCCGGTCTGCGGGAGGCCATGAGCCAGCGGGGTATCTTGACGGCCCAAAACTACGGCTGGAAGCGGGTTGCCTCTCAGGTGCTCTCCTACTACGAGCGGCTGCTGGAGACCAAGCGCTCCATTTCCGCGTCTCCCATTGCGCCGCTAGCGGAGGCAAGGGCCAAGCAGAGCCGTAGCCGCTGGCGAACGCTGCTTTCCTCGCTGCCGCGGCGCAGGTCGGCGTCCAAGACGAAGGAGTAGCAATGCTCGCCGAAATCCGCGCGGCCTTCCCGCGCCGGGTGCTCAACCCCATTGTTCGGGTCATGGCGCAGATAGGCATCACTCCCAACATGCTCAGCTGGTTCGGGCTGATCCTAAGCGTTGCGGCGGGTGGTCTGGCGGGGGTTGGCTATCTGATGTGGGCCGGCTGGGTTGGCCTGATTGGCGGCGCACTGGATATGTTCGATGGCACCCTCGCCCGGACAACAGGCCAGGCTACACGTTTTGGCGCAGTGCTCGACTCCAGCCTCGACCGCTTTGGTGAAGCCGTACTGCTGGTGGGCCTAGCCGCCTACTTTGCGACGCAGCCCAACGGGCAACTGTGGACTGCCGTCACCGTGGCGGCGCTTATGGGCTCCTTCATGGTCAGCTACGTCAAGGCACGCGCGGAGGGCATGGGCATCTCCTGCGACGTGGGCTTCTTCACTCGCCCGGAGCGCGTCATAGTGATGGGTGTGGGCTTGATCGCCGGGTTTCCCGAGGTGGCGGTCGCGCTGGTGGCCGTAGCCGCCAATCTGACCGCGTTCCACCGGCTCTATCACGTCTGGCGGCAGATAGAGCCGCCTGTCAGCTAAGACTGCTGTGCTATACTCGCGGCGTTCGTTCCATAAAGGACTAGCTAGCTAGATTGAGGTCTGAATGCCCCTGCTAAAACCGGAAGACGAAACCTATCTACAAGAAAACTTCAAGCAGCACCTGGTTAAAGACGTTACTATCGTGCTCTTTACCCTACGTGAGGCCAGCATCGTGATCCCCGGCTTTGAGCGAGAAGCTAGGTACTGCGCCGAAGCCAACGAGATCATCGAGGCTGTTGCGGGACTCTCCGACAAGATCCACCTGGAGGTGTACGACTATCGCCAGGACACGGACAAGATGAAGGAGTACGACGTGGACCGGGTGCCCGCGGCAGTGCTGAGCGTGGATGGCGTGGCCTCGGCTCGGTTCTTGGGCGTCCCCTCCGGCTTCGAGTTCTCCACCTTAGTGGAGGACATTATCGACCTCTCCACCGGCGAGCTTCACCTCTCCACCGACACTATCGAGTTCCTGCAAGGGCTGGAGCAGGACCTGCACCTGCGGGTCTTCACGCCTAGCTGCACGTACTGTCCGCAGGCGGCCAGGCTGTCACACCTAGCTGCACGTACTGTCCGCAGGCGGCCCGGCTTGCCCATCAGATGGCGGCGGCTAACCCTGCCCGGGTGAAGGCTGAGGTAATTGAAGCAACGGAGTTCCCGGACCTGGCGCAGCAGTACCAGATCCGCGCGGTGACCCAAGACCGTCATCAACGACAAAGTATCTTTTGACGGAGCCCTGCCGGAGATGATGGTTATGCCTCAGATCTACAGGGCCCTGGGGATCCTCCACCCGGAAGAGTAGCCAGTATTCAACGCAAAGAAAGCGCCCTTGTGCAATGCACAAGGGCGCTCTGCTTGTCATTCCCTTTGATCAGGCTGCAAAGCCATTCCCAGCAAATCTTGATTCTTTTGCCGTAAACTGAAAACCGTTTCCTTTGGTATTTCCACAAGCTGTCATCTTCACCTCTGCATCATCCCTTCCAACCGCTCTTTCACACCTGACCACTCGCTGTCAATGACACTGTAGAAGACTGAATGCCGATCCACCCCGTCCCGCGCTATGCGGTGATTCCGCAATATCCCTTCCTCCACCGCTCCCAACCTTAATATCGCCCGCCGCGACCGCTCGTTCCGGCTATCCGTCTTGAAGCTCACCCGCCGCGCCCCCATATCTTCAAATGAGTGCCGCATCAGAAGGTACTTGCATTCGGTATTCACCCCTGTCCGTTGCCACGCAATCCCGTACCAAGTCCAACCTATCTCCAGTGTTCGGTGCGTCCGGTCAATGTCCAGATAACCCGTTGAACCCACTGCCTTGGCCGTCTCCAGATGTATTACCGCAAACTGAACTCTCATCCCGGCTACCATCTGCGCCACGCAGTCCTTAATCCATCCCTCCGCATCCACCACGCTGCTGAAAGACCGCCGCGATAAGTACTTCCATATCGACTCATCCGCTCCCGCCAGGTATAAATCCGCGGCATGCTCCAGCCCAATCGGCTCCAGTCGCACCAGATGGCCCGTCAGCGTTACGGACTGAGGATCAAACACTTTATCTGGTCCAGACGCCATAGACCTCTCCTTGTGGGTAATTTAGTATTGCTCGCGTGTTCAGTACTAGCTTTATGCCAGCTAGGTGACTAAATACTGCGCGAGCTTGCTACTTACCCCACGGAGTGTTGGTGCTAGCCTTTGCGCTTCACCAAGGCGAGCACTGCGGAGAGCACCACTACGAGGGCAATGAAGCCGCCCGCAATGGGCAACAGCGGCGGCAGGGCGGCAGGACTGGCCTGCGATGAATCGCCGGAGGAGCCGCTGCCGGACCCGCTGGCTTGTGCCGCAGCCGCGCCAATGGGCACAATGACAGGGATGGAGATGGGTGTGGGAAGCACTTCCTCATAGCTGCGGGTTCCGGCGCCCACATACACTCGCCAGGCGGCGTCTAGCTCGTTCATCGTGTAGCCATAGATGCGCTTGATGCCGGCATCTGCCCCTTCTCCCGAGCGGATTGCCTCAAACACCTGGCCAAGCTTCTCTCTGCCGTAGGTATCCACCAGAAAACTGATCACGCTGTAAGACTGCCCGTACGCGAGCAGGTTTTCATCGGAAAGGCCGGGGAAGGTATCCAGACCGCCCACGAGCAGCAACTCGTTAAAGGTAATGCCACGCCTAAGGAGCCTGAGGTACTCCTCACCAGGGTCGTCCTGTGACCAGACCGCAAGCCCTTCGTTGAGCCAAGTGGGGACGCTGACGCCCGCGGCCCAGTGGACAAAGAGGTGCGCTATCTCGTGCCGTGCAGTGTCCCCTGCGCCTAGGCTGCCTCCGGCGGCGAGAACCTGAACCAAGTCCTCGCCAGAGTAGGCCACGCCCACCCGCAGTATCTCTTGCGCGCGGACGGCGCTCTGTTCTTCCCGCTGCGCGCCAATAAGGTCTCTGGGGTTGTTATACAGCATCACTCGGAATGGGCGGGCTTCCACGCCCAGAATACTGCCGGTTTTGACTTGTACATCTTGCGCAGCGGTGAGGATACTCTTGGCAACATCATCAGCATTACCGTAGTAGAACACCGTGACGGGACCTTCGTTTATGTTCTTCCACTGGAACCTGGTGTCCCCATACCAGAAGACTTGCTTAGGCGTCTCAAATATGTTGCCGGCGGTGTCCTCCACCTCCAGCCAGTAGGTGAAGTCGGCCCCGGGGGCGATGAAGTGTCTCCCGGCGGTCTTTACGATGTGCTCCCCCTGCACTTGCGCGCTGGGCGTTATCTCAAAATTGCCGTAGCGTTGCACAGGCCCGCTCCCCACGACGTACCGCACCGTCACCGCCTTTATTTCTCCGGCCGTAGCGCTGGCTTTCGCCCTAAAGATCACCTCGTCGGGGAAGTTGTTCTCGATGTCCGTCACTTCAGCCACTATCGGGTCTGCTGCATGAACAGCTGAGGACCACTGGGTGGTGAGGCCTAGAGCTAAGGCAAACAACAAAATTCGTATGGCAGGCATATTAGTTATCTCCTACATGGGCGGTGAGGTATGCCTGGATGAGCCCATCCAGGTCCCCCTCCAGCACGTCTTGAGTGGCGCTGGTCTGATATTCCGTGCGCAAATCCTTCACCATCTTATAGGGGTGGAGCACGTAGCTCCGGATCTGGTTCGACCAGCCTGCGCTGATGTGCTCACCCTTGATGCGGGCTTGCTCCTCCTGATGTTTCTCCAGCTCCCTCTGCGTGAGGCGAGCCAGCAGGATGCGCATAGCCATGTCTTTGTTCTGGAGCTGGGAGCGCTCGTTCTGGCAGCTCACAACGAGCCCGGTGGGGATATGGGTGATGCGGATGGCGGTGGAGTTCTTCTGGACGTTCTGGCCGCCGGCGCTGCTGGCCTTGTACACATCTATCCGCAGGTCTTTGGAGTCGATGTCCACGTCTCCCACCGCCGCCGCTTCCGGCAGCACCTCCACCAGCGCGAAGGAGGTGTGCCGGCCGTGGTCGGCGTTGTACGGGGAGAGCCGCACCAGGCGGTGCACTCCTTTTTCGCTCCTTAGATAGCCGTACGCGTAATGGCCCTGTATCTCAACCAGAACGCTCTTCACACCGGCTTCCTCACCAGGAGAGATGTCCACCACCTCTGCGCTGTAGTTGTGGCGCTCCGCCCAGCGCAGGTACATCCTGAGCAGCATCTCCGCCCAGTCCTGCGCTTCGGTGCCGCCGGCCCCGGCGTGGATGGCCAGGACTGCGTTCGCCTCGTCGTAGGGCCCTTGCAGCATGAGGCGGAACTGGAGCGCATCCAGACTCTTTTCCAGCTCAGCGGCTTCCTCGGTGAGCTCGGCCGACAGTTCGTCGTTCTCCTCTTCCATGGCCAGCGCAACGAGATCGAGCGCGTCGTTTGTGCGGCGCTCAAAGGTGCGCCACGTGGTCACATCGTCCCGCGTGGCTGTCAGGCGTCGCAACATGGCCTGGGCGGCCTGCGGGTCGTCCCAGAGGCCCTCAGCGGTGGCCTGCTGCTCCAGTTGGATCACTTGTTGCTCTTTTGTCGTGATGTCAAAGACGCACCAGTAGGGATGAGATGCGGTCCCGGAGCGTTTCAAGGCGCCCTTTAAGCTCTTGCATAGCAGACTCCTAACAGTAATTACACTGGTTGCGGAATGAGAGTTCCCCCAGCCGCCTGATGAGCCAACCGGCTGGGCTCGGGGAGGCGTAGGCCGCGGCCACAGGCCAGCACCCAGTCCACCGCCTCTTGCAGCGTGATCCTATGGCCCACTGAGATATACAGCGGTTTAACGCGCAGCCTGGTCCGTACCACCGCGCCAATACCCTCGCCCTTGTCCTCCAAAGAGGTCCAGGCGCCGGCCTCTTCAGCAGGTTCCGCAGCCTCGCCGCAAAGGCGGGACTTGGCACAGCCGATGGTCGGGGTATCCAGCAGCAGGCCAAGATGGCACGCCGCGCCAAAGCGCCGGGGGTGTGCCAGGCCCTGCGCGTCCGCAAAGATGAGGTCGGGCTGTGTCCGCAGGCGGTTGAGCGCGCTGATCAGGGCTGGGGCTTCTCGGAACGAAAGAAGGCCGGGTATGTAGGGGAAGGGCACCGGCTCCTCCACGACTTCTATCTCCTCTACTACGAGGTCAGGCCAGCGGAGTAGCACCGCAGCCGCGCGGGCACGGTCCTTCGCGGGATAGTGCACGTCTGCGCCTGCAATCCAGCGCACGGGCTCAGTCAGGGGCGTTTGGCGCACGCCGGACGCGAGCTGTTTCTGAAGGGCAATAGCTTCTGCAGCCGTGCTCGGCCAGACCTGTAAGCTAGGGTTCACTATTACATTATAGCTTTAGCAGTCTCACTTTGGGTCACCGACATTCCCCGCCTTCCTTGTCAATCACACTGCTGCCCAGGTATAATCACGTTTACGTAAAGGTTTATGAACGCATGGGCATTCTCCTCCGGGAACTACGTTTTCTCAAGAAATACTGGCGCAGAGTCATACTGACCTTTTTCTGCGTGATGGGCTCTGCTAGCTTTGCGGTTGTTGCGCCGTGGCTGGTTAAGGGCGCTGTCGACGTTGGCCTTGCGAACCGCGATACCCAGTTCCTCGTCATCTCTGGGCTGCTGATAGTGGGAGCGAGCATCGTCCGCGGCGCGTGCGCCTACGGGCAGAGCTACTTCGGCGAATACTTATCTCAGGCAGTTGCCTACGACATCCGCAATGCCATTTACGATCGCCTGCAGCGCCTGAGCTACGCCTACCACGATCGCCAGCAGACGGGCCAGCTCATGTCTCGTGCTACCGCGGACGTGGAGTCCGTGCGGATGTTTATCATGCAGGGCACCGTGCGCTTTTCTGCGCTCATGCTCATGTTCTTCTTTGCCTGCACCCTGCTCTTTTTCCTCAACTGGCGGCTGGCGCTGCTGGTGTTTGCGTTACTGCCTCTGCTGGGCTACCGAGCGGTGACGGTGAGCCTGCGGCTACGGAGAAACTGGCGGGCCATCCAGGAAGCCGTTGCCGACCTAGGAACCATCCTGCAAGAAAACCTTTCCGGCATTCGCGTAGTGAAGGCTTTTGTGCGGGACCGCTTTGAGGAGCAAAAGTTCGGCGCAAAAGCCCAGGATGTGCGCTTGTTGAACTACACCACAAACAAGATCCAGTCCTTCAACTCCTCCATGATGTCTTTCATGCAGGTGGTGATTGTTTCCGCCATCCTCTGGTATGGCGGCAAAGAGGTGATAGACGGGAACATGAGCCTGGGCGGCCTAGTGGCGTTCAACGCCTCCCTTGCGCTGCTGGCTATGCCCGTACGTAACCTGGGCATGTTAGCCAACACCTTTGCCAGGGCTGTTTCCTCCGGGCAGCGGGTTTTTGAGATTCTAGACACTGAATCCGCCATCAAGGAGAAGCCGGATGCAGTAGTGCTGGAGGACGTGCAGGGCCGCGTGGCCTTTGATCGCGTTTCCTTTGGCTACGATGCCGTAAGCGCCGTGCTGCGGGACGTGAGCTTTGTGGCGGAGCCGGGTCAGGTAGTTGCGCTGCTGGGCGCAACGGGCAGCGGCAAGAGCACCGTGGTGAGCTTGTTGCCCCGCTTCTACGATTTAACGGACGGTTCAATAACAATCGATGGCGTGGATCTGCGGGACATGACCTTCGCCTCCCTACGGCAAAGCGTGGGCATTGTGCACCAAGACGTGTTCCTTTTCACCGCTACCATTCGGGACAACCTGGCCTACGGCGCGCGGAGCGCAACCCAGGAGCAGATAGAGGAGGCCGCTAAGACCGCCCGTATCCATGACTTTATCCTGAGCCTGCCGGATGGCTACGATACCTGGGTGGGCGAGCGAGGCATCACCCTCTCCGGCGGCCAAAAGCAGCGCGTGGCCATTGCCCGCACATTGCTCATGGACCCTCGTATCCTTATCTTGGATGATTCCACCTCCAGCGTGGATATGGAGACGGAGTACCTGATTCAGCAGGCCCTCTCCGAGCTGATGGTGGGGCGCACTACCTTTGTCATCGCGCAGCGGCTGCGCACGGTGCTGCACGCAAACCAGATACTCGTGCTCCAGGACGGCCGCATCGGCGAGCAAGGGACCCATGCCGAGCTGCTAGAACGCAACGGCCTCTACCGGGAGATCTACGACCTCCAGCTAAGGGACCAAGAAGAGGCGGGGCAGGCTACTTCCGCCGCCATCGCAAGCTAACACCCCTTTCTCAATCTAAGGAGCAACAATGCCGATTGAACGATTCAAGCCCGCCGGGCTCACCAATTCCCCTGCCTACTCCCAAGTAGTAAAGGCTGGGAGCACGGTATACGTCGCCGGCCAAGTGGCCGTAGATGCCCAGGGGAAGCTGGTAGGCCGCGGCGACTTTGCAATGCAGGCCGCGCAGGTATGGGAGAACTTGGGCAAAGCCTTGGCGAGCGCCGGGGCCGGCTATCAGCACCTGGTAAAGACCACCGTTTTCCTGACGGATGGGCGCTTCCGGGATGCCTACGCCGAGGCGCGCACCCGCTACCTGGGCGAGGTCGTGCCGGCAAGCACGCTGCTGGTGGTCGCTGGGCTGGCATCGCCAGACTACCTCATCGAACTCGAAGGCATCGCGGTCCTGGACTGAGCGTAAGTAAGGTGAGGAGCGCGCGCGTATGAGTTGGGGAGGCGGTGGCGGCTGGGGAGGTGGCGGCGGCTGGGGCCACGGCCACGGCATGGACTCAGACGACGCCCTGGGAGCGGCCTACGACCATCAGGTAGTGAGCCGTCTGGCGGGCTATACGCGCCCGCAGCGCAAGCTGGTACTCCTGGCCCTTATCGCCACGGTGCTCTACTCCATCAGCCACTCGCTTGGGCCTCGCATCATCGGCATCGCCATTGACGACTTCATCGATAAGGGCGATATGGTGGGGCTCACCACCATCACTGCCATCTTCATTGCGAATGGTGCGCTCACCTGGGTAACGCAGTACGCTCAGACCCTGGCCCTGGCGTGGGTGGGACAGAGCATCCTGCACGACCTCCGCACGGAGATGTTCGCCCACCTGCAGAAGCTCTCCATCAGCTTCTTCAATGACAACGAGGTGGGCCGTCTCATGTCCCGCGTCCAGAATGATGTCTTGGCGCTGCAGGAGCTGCTCACAGCAGGCTTCTTCAACGTGCTGCAAGATATCCTCAGCCTGGGCATCGTGTTCTATCTGCTCTTCTCGCTGAACTTCCAACTTGCGTTGATCACCTTCTCCGTGGTGCCCCTCTTATTGGGGGCTATGTTGATATGGCAGCGCCTGGCTCGAGTTGCGTACATGCGGGTGCGCCAGGCCATTGCGATCGTGAATGCAGGCCTTCAGGAGAACATTAGCGGCATCCGGGTTATCCAGAGCCTGACGCGAGAAGACCGTAACGCCGAGGAGTTTGAGCACATCAATAACAACCACTTCATGGCTAACGTGCGGGCCGGCCGTCTTTCCGCGGCGGTACAGCCGCTAGTGGAGATGCTGGCTGCTATCGCCACAGCGCTGGTCATTATCTTTGGTGGCCGCTTGGTGCTCGCCGGTGAGATGGGCGTGGGCGAGCTGGTCACTTTCACCCTCTACATCACCCGCTTCTTTGAGCCTATCCGGGAGCTGACTCTGCAGTACACCCAGTTCCAGCGGGCTATGGTCGGCGGCGTCCGTATCTTTGAGGTGCTGGACTCCAAGATCACCGTGCAGGATGCGCCGGACGCCACCGAGCTGCCGGCCATCAAGGGACAGATCGATTTCAACCACGTGGACTTCCACTACCTGCCAAACGTTCCGGTGCTGAACGACCTGGACCTGCACATCAGGCCCGGCGAGACGCTGGCGCTTGTGGGCGCCACGGGGGCCGGCAAGACGACGATTATCAACCTGCTCACCCGCTTCTATGACATTACCAATGGCTCTATCACCATTGACGGCCACGACCTGCGGGACGTGACCCAGAGCAGCCTGCGCCGTCAGCTAGGTTTAGTGCTGCAAGACCCCTTCCTGTTCACCGGCAGCGTGCGGGAGAACATCCGCTTTGGCCGCTTGAATGCCACCGATGCCGAGGTGGAGGAAGCCGCCAGGCTGGTGGGCGCCCACGACTTCCTCATGCGGTTGGAGCACGGTTACGACACGGTGCTCCACGAGCGCGGCGGCAACCTGAGCGTGGGCCAGCGGCAACTCATGAGCTTTGCGCGCGCGGTGCTAGCGGACCCCAAAGTGCTGCTCCTGGATGAGGCCACGGCCAACGTGGATACCCACTCGGAGATGATCATTCAGCGGGCGCTGAAGCAGTTGCTGGAGGGGCGCACCTCCATCGTTATTGCACACCGGCTCTCCACCGTCCGTGACGCTGATCGCATAGTGGTGCTGGAGCGGGGACGCATCGCGGAGCAGGGGAACCACGCGCAGCTCATGGCATCGGGCGGGATGTATGCGCGGCTCTACACCATGAGCTACGCCACTGTGGGCAGCAGGGACGTGCTGCTGGAGGACGAGCCGGAATCGTCCGCCCAGCGCTCCGCATAGCACGCCCCGTCACGCTGCTTGCAAACCCACCCCCACCAAGGGGGAAAACACAATCCCTTCCCCCTCGACGGGGGAAGGCTAGGATGGGGGTGACTGAAGCGCACCCCTCTTCCCAATCGTTCTCAAAGGAGTTATAAGGCGCCATCAACTCCACGGCGGCATAGGCCTCAAATGAGGCGAGGACTGAAGAAGCTGGCCGGGAAGAATATCCCTCTCTCGCACACCAGATAGCTCAGGGTTCCCACCCTGGGCGATTTTTATTCGCGCGGTGCTTGCAAAATCACCCCCATCCTAACCTTCCCCCATCAAGGGGGAAGGAATGGTTTTCTCTCCCTTAGATGGGAAGCGTTGGGGGGTGATCAAAGCGTACCCCGCTTCCTAATGGTTCTCAAAGTCAGTAAAGCGTTTCTCTAGGGCTAGGGCAGCAGAGACTTCAAACAACGCCTGCTGGATAGGATCCGTGACCTCTGCTACACGTACCATCATTTCCCTAACGCGCTCTTTCGCGTCTCTCTAAAGCAGGAGAAACACAAAGCATTTTTAAGAAGCTCCCTTCGCAGCCGTAGAGAAGAAAATTCCTTCCCCCTCGATGGGGGAAGGCTAGGATGGGGGTGACTGCAGTGTATCCCCTAAGGATTCTCTAAGTCAGTAAAGCGTTTCTCTACTGCGCTGCCTGCTCATCCTCCGCACGCCGTTCGGGGTCGACCTTGCTGGTCACCAGGTCGGTCATGCGGGCGGTGCCCAAGTGCGATCGCAGCCCCGGCAGCAGCGTGAAGCCCATCGTCACGATGGCGCCACTAACGCCGTTAAACATCACCGCGCCGCGCGGGCCAATGGCCGCGGCCAGCATCCCCGTCTCGAACTGGCCCGCTTGCGGCCCGCCCAGCGAGAGCATGTTGGTGAGCGCGGTCGTGCGGCCGCGCAGGTGGTCGGGCGTGCGGAGCTGCACTACCGACGCAAAGATGACCTCCGCCACCACGTTACAGACGCCGCCCAGGCACAGCGAGACCCAGGCCATGTACATATTAGGCGCTGCGCCAAAGCCGCCGTTGAAGAGGCCTTCCAGGAAGTACATCGCCATCATCAGCAGCACCGGCTTGGGCACGTTGACCGTCAGGCTCAGGAGCACCCCGCCGATGATGCCGCCCACCGCGCCGGAGGTGCTGAGGACGCCTAGGCCCACCGGTCCAACGGCAAAGATGTCCTTGGCAAAGGCGGGCAGCACCGCCCGGGGTGAGCCCAGCGCACGGGTGATGAAGTCCAGGGCCAGGGGCAGCAGGATGAGCGGCTCCGCGCGGGCGTAGATCAGTCCGTCCTTCACCCGCTGGATGTTGCTGGTGGTGCTCTGCGGCTGCACCACGTGGACGTTGTTCATCGCCATCAGCACGCCTACCACCACCAGGTGGGTGACTGCGTTCACGGCAAACGTCGCGCCGGTGCCAACGGTCGCCAGGCTGACGCCGGCAATTCCCGGCCCGATGATGCTGGCAGTGTGCCGCACCAGAGAGTTCATGGTAAGAGCGTTGGCCAGCTCTCTACGTGGCACCAGGTTGGGGATGAGCGCCTGGCGGGCAGGGCCGTCAAAAGAAGAGAAGATGCCGCCCAGGAAGGCCGCCACAAAGATGGGCCAGGGCTCGTTGATGCCGAACACCGCGCTGCTTACGAGGAAGACTGCGATGAGCGACTGCGCCGTCTGGGTCACCATGAGGAGCTTGCGACGGTCCAGCACGTCCGCCATAGCGCCGCCCACCAGCGAGAAGGTCATGAAGGGGAAGAAGCGGAAGACGGCCACGAGGCCGAGGGCGATGGTGGAGCCGGTGATCTCGTAGATGTGCCAGCCGATGGCGATCATCTGGAACTGCTGGCCGATGCCCGCGGCCACCTGCCCAAACCACAGCAGGCGGAAGTTCCGGTGGCGCAGCACCACCATGCCCGCCAGGAACTTGGGCGTGCCCGGCGGCGGGCCTAGCTGATCAGGCAGCTCTGATAAAGGGCCGTCTGGAGGGGCGACGCTCATACGTGCCCGCTTGCTAACGAGGAGCGGTGCCCTGAGTAGTACGTCCTTGGGCAAGTGCCGACATAACGCTATGCTCTTGCAGGGGCTTGGTCATCCACGAAGGTAGCGTAGCGGAGCAGCAGTATGGATGCAAGCGAGGGGATCTTTTCTAAAACGATCGGTCTAGTTCACGCTCGCTAGTTGCAACAAGACGTAGGGAGAATCCGTTTTGTCAGTAGGGTTTCTTCACTGGTTTCCCACAGTACAAGAAGGAAAGAATGCTGCCGGTAAGGTGATGAGTTAGATGTCGGGAATTGATGTAGTAGTGGGCTTGGTGCTGCTCGTTCTAGCGTGGCAAGGGTTCAGCCGTGGCCTGGTAGGCCCGTTTGTAGTGGTAGGAATCATCGTCGTAACCCCGCAGGTTGCGAGCAGGATCACGCCGGTGTTTGACAGCCTGATGGAAGCGCTGAGCATAGACTTACCGTTCTTCCTGCATCAGCCCGTCATTTTTGTCGTGGCGATCATACTGACTGCTATTGCGGTGGGATTGGCGTCGGCCATACTCACCGGCCTGGCCGAGAAGCTCTTCCCGCCGTTCGCAATCATACAGGTGGCCAACCGGATTGCAGGCCTGGCGCTAGCTGTGGGCGCGGGGGTACTTATCTTGGGGACCGCTACGGCGTTAGCCTCCGGCTTTCTGGGCACCAGCCAGCAGACGCAATTAAAAGGCAGCAAATGGGGCCAGACAGTCGTGCCGGCGATGACGCCCCTCTCAGACTATGTGAGCTCTCAGTTCTCTCTCCAGAAAGTGGTCTCTCCCTGCGACCTGTCGCCGGAGGTGATCAGCGTTGCGCTGGCAAAGGCGGCGGAGGGAAGCTCTGCAAGCGCGGAAACGCTACTTGACTTGCTACCGGCGCAGCCCGCGTCAGACGACCCCAGCGGCGATCTTCCGGCGGCGCGGGCCTTCTTTGAAGCGGTGGCAAGCGGCGTCGACCCCAGGAGCTTGCCACCGGAAGCCAGCGTTGCCGCGGCAAGCACGTTCAAGACGATGATGAAGTGTCAGGGCACGGGTGAGGCTTCCGCGCCGGCAGCAGCCACAGGGCTACCGGTCGGCTCTACGGATACTGTGTTGCAGTTCTTGCAGCCCGCGCTCACCGCGCAAGGCACTACGCCCTCCCCCTGAGCTTTGCAATAAAGCGTTCTTCTAGGGCTAGGGCGGCATAGACCTCAAAAAATGCGAGGACTGAAGAAGCTGGCTGGGAGGAGTATCGCTCTCTTGCGCACCAGATAGTTCAGGGTTCCTGCCTGGGCGGTTTTTATTTGCGCGGTGCTTGCGAAATCACCCCCATCCTAACCTTCCCCCATCGAGGGGGAAGGGACTTTCTTTTCCCCCTAACTGGGAGAACTGGAGCGGGGGCGCATCGCGGAGCGGGGGACCACGCGCCGCTCATGGCATCGGGCGGGATATACGCGCGGCTCTACACCATGAGCTACGCCACCGTGAGCGGCAAGGACTTGCTGCTGGAGGATGAGCCGGAATCGTCCGCCCAGCGCTCCGCATAGCACGCCCCGTCACGCTGCTTGCAAAATCACCCCACATTGTGCCGGAGAGGACAATCCCTTCCCCCTCGATGGGGGAAGGCTAGGATGGGGGTGATTGCAGCGTACCCCCTTCCTAATGATTCTCAAAGGAGTTATAAGGCGCCATCAACTCCAAGGCGGCATAGGCCTCTAATGAGGCGAGGACTGAAGAAGCTGGCCGGGAGGAGTAACGCTCTCTTGCGCACCACGTAGCTCGGGGTTCCTACCTGGGCGGTTTTTATTTGCGCGGTGCTTGCAAATCCACCCCCATCCTAACCTTCCCCCATCAAGGGGGAAGGAACTTTCTGCTCCCCCGTAATTGGGGCGGCGGGGGGTGAGGGTGACTGAAGCCTACCCCTCTTCCTAATGATTCTCAACCGTCATTAAGAGCGCTGTTGCTATTTTGAGGGGCACGGCTAACGTGTGGGCTGAAGAATCCGCCACCCCACGAATGTGCTCACAGAATTGGATTCTTCGCTCCGCTCAGAATGACAAGGGAGGGCGCTTTAGCCGGAGGCGAGGCGCTGGCCGTACTGGCGTTGGTAGTACTCCCAGTACTCGCCGTTTTTGAGGGGCTCCCACCAGTCACGACGCTCCTGGTACCAGCGCACGGTGGCGGCTAGGCCGTCCTCAAAGCTCCACTCCGGCCGCCAGCCCAACGCGCGCAGCTTGGCGGAGTCCATGGCGTAGCGGCGGTCGTGGCCTGGCCGGTCCTCCACCGGGCGGATGAGACTCTCCGGCTTGCCCAGGATCTGGAGTAACTCGCGGGTAATCTCGATGTTCTCGCGGTCGTCGCCCGTGCCGATGTTGTAGACCTCGCCCGGCTCGCCGTGCTCCAGCGCATGGTCGATGCCGGCGCAGTGGTCCAGGACGTAGATCCACTCCCGCACCTGCTTGCCGTCGCCGTAGAGGGGCAGCGGCATGTCCTCCATAGCGTTGGTGATGAAGAGGGGGATGAGCTTCTCCGGATAGTGGTAGGGGCCATAGGTGTTGCAGCCACGCGTGACGGTGACCGGCAGGCCGTAGGTCTGGTGGTAGCTCAGCGCCAGGAGGTCGCCGCCGGCCTTAGCGGCCGCGTAGGGGTTGCGGGGGGCCAGGGGCGCGTCCTCCGCCGACGCGCCGGTGAGTACCTCACCGTAGACCTCGTCCGTGCTTACCTGGAGGTAGCGCCGGACGCCGTGCTCCTTGGCCGCATCCAGGAGAACTTGGGTGCCCAGCACCCCCGTGTGCACAAAGTCCTCCGCGCCCAGGATGGAGCGGTCCACGTGGGAGGCTGCAGCAAAGTTCACCACGATGTCCGGCATGACCTCCCGGAAGGTAACGGCCACCTTGGCCGCGGTCCGCGATGTCGCCTAGGACGAAGGCGTAGCGGCCCTGGAAGCGCTCCGACAGGTCTTTCAGGTTAGCGGGGTTGCCGGCATACGTAAGCGCGTCGTACACCACGATACGCGCGTCCGTATGCCGCTCCAGCACCATGCGGGCAAAGTTGCTGCCAATAAAGCCCGCCCCGCCGGTGATCAGGTAGGTGGTCATGTGGGCTAACGGGTTAACTTGTTAGCTTTAGCTGTTAAGAGGCGTCACTCGCTGGCCCACGGATTTACTATCACGCTTAGAGGGTCGCCGCCTTCTCCGCCGGAGACCCGGCAGGCTTCGGCAGTCTGAGAAAGCGGGAACTGGTGACTGATCTGCATTTCCAGCTCTTTAGTGTATTTCCCCGAGGCGATCCAGTCGCCCGCAATCCGCACCGAATCGTGGTTGTGGCCGCGGGTGAAGCGGATGCCACCGTATTTCTCGGAGAGCTTCTGGAAGGGGAAGTCGGGCACAGAACGACCCTGCATGACCATGATTCCGCCGCCGCGGCCGCGGCGCAGACATTCGAGGGCGTCTAGCGAAACCTTGGGCGATTCGGACGTGGTGGCATCAACCGTACCGTCAACGCCCTCGCCGTCCGTATATTCCATCACCTTTTCGACGAGGTCCTCTTTCTGCACGTCGATCACGTGGTCGGCGCCCAGCGCCTTCGCAACCTCGAGCCGCCGGGCGTCCTTGGTCAGTCCACTAATTATGATCTTAGAAGCGCCAAATATACTCGCCGCCAAGACGCAGCCCAAGCCCTTTGGCCCGGGGCCTTGAACGAGTAGCGTCTTGCCAGGGCCGGTCTGCGGCTCTTTGCAGCCCCACTGCACTCCATTGGCTAGGGGTAACAGGAGCGCCGCCACCTCGGGTCGAACGCTCCGAGGCATTTTCTGAAACGCGACGTTGAGCGGCAGGTAGAGGTATTGGGAGTAGCCGCCCCAGAGCGCGGGCGCCCTCGTAATCGCCGTTGAACCAAAGTGAAAGTAGTCTGGATTGTGGAGAGCGTACTCCTGGTAACAACGCCTGTATTCACCCATGAGACAATACTCACAGTAGTAGCAGGGGCTGTACTCCTCTAACGCCAGGTAGTCTCCCTCTTCCACGCCCCAACGTTGCCCGAAGATTTTGCCTACTTTGACAAGCGTTCCTACGTTCTCGTGCCCAAGAATCACTGGGTTGGGTCCCAGGTATGCTGACATATCTCCGTTAAACATCTCGTAGGCGGCGCACATGCCTGCCGCTTCTACCTTTAGGAGCGCCGCATCAGGAGCCACATCCGGCATGGGGAACTCCCTCAGCTCTATGTTCTGTTTGCCTGTCATCACTGCAGCTATTACTTGCTCTGCCATGTCTCTACCTCCAAGCTTTCCTTTGGTGACCCTTCTTTTAGTAACCCTTCCAAGCGCTGTCTCATTCTACTCCGCTGCTTCGATCTTGCAATAAGTATCCTTGCCTAGCGGCCTGGGCAACTTATGGCTCTTCCTTACGGCTTGGCGTCTCGGGCATTGCCGCTTGTAGGCGCTCGTAGTCCTGTTGAATACGCTCGACCTTCGCTTGCCAACGACTAAAGGCGCGGCGCTCCGCTCTCGTCGGCCGTGCGCTTAGGGCCGGCTGCTGCTGTTTCAGCCGCTCTAAGCGCAGGCTAAGCAATAGCCCCTCGCGCGCTATCTCGCTGAACTGTGTCAACGAATCTGCGGAAGCTTCGAGTGGTTCGCTCATCGTGGATGCGTCTGGTGGATTGGTAGAAAAGCACAACAGAAGGCGATCTCCCTCGTGAGAAGCCGCCGGTTTGCCAGCAAAAGATGGAGCCACCGGGGAGATTCGAACTCCCGACCAGCTGTTTACGAAACAGCTGCTCTACCACTGAGCTACGGTGGCGTCGAAATACACACACGATGCGGCGCGTACAGAACCCTTGTCAGGTAGTCTGGCGCTCCGCGCGGCCGGGGCATTGCCGCCTTCATAGTATCAAATTTCCTGGGTCTTTTCCCAAGAGTGCCGCTACCTCTCGAGGCGAGAGCAGTACGCTACCTCTAACGCAGCCTTGGTTGGGCTGCCCAGCTCCCTTGCACGGAGGCTCCGGGAAGCGGACCCCGTAGCTTGGCAGCAGCTACGAAGCACACCTCCGTAGGGGAAAGTTAAAGATATTGCGCGTACCCCCTAGTAATCTCCTATTCGTAGGTTATACTGTTGCTTACTGCGCACGAATGTGCCTAGCAGGCAGGTGCGCCAGTTTCTGCTACTTAAGCGAAATAGGTGTCCTGAGAAGCGAAGGGCCTGGCCTCCGCTTCTTTTTATACGGCGGTTCTGTGAGAGGAAAATCTGAAGGGTGCCTTCCAGGAGGCTGATTAGGAGGATCGATGGCAGTAAGTCATAAGACGGTTTCTTGGGATCCGATAGGCGTTAATAGCCGTCTGCCTGTGCACGCAAGTAAAGACCGGTTAGCCACGTATGGCCTGACCAAGTCGAGCTATCTCGAGTTGCTGGAGGCGGCAGGGACCCATGTGGTGAGCATGGGCGTTGGTGACACAACGAGCCAAATCGGTGCGCTGGTCGCGCAGTTGTTTGTGGCCAAGATGCACTATGTCCAAAGCAGGCTCGGCCTCCCTCAGGAGGCGACGGTCATTCAGCCGCCGGATGCAACGATCCAGACGTCAACGGAAAAGTTCCAGTTCTGTGTCCCGGAAGCTGCCCGGGTGCGATGGGGCTCGCTTTCAGCAGGCCCACAGTTCATTCCTGCTGAAACCGACGTCGACTTCTGTGGGATGGTCACGGTTGGGCTTGAACGCCCCCTGGATGCCGTCTCCCTGGCGGAAAACATCTCCGCCATGCAGCAGCGCCCCAGATACGTCGAAGGGCAGGAGATCGACGCCAACTGCATTCAACCGGGGAACCATTTTGCCAATGTCTACGAGGTGGCTGACCATGAAGCGCACTCGTTGCCCCCATACATTGGCGTGGCCCACATGGCGTCCGACGAGTATCGGGACCGCCTACGCCTCTTTGCTGAGGAAGTAGCCGTGCCTATGGATACGCCCTTCGGGACCTGTTTGGCTATCACCGGCGGCGCGGCGCAGACGTATTGGGAGATCGCTCGGGAGGGTGCAGCCTTTGCAGCGCGTAAGCGGTGGCATATTGCCCAGGAGATTTTCCGCACCGACCGGCGCATCGCCGATGACGGCCACTACGAGCTGACCACGCCGGCGTCTTGCGTCATAGGCTGCAATCCGGTCACCGATCCCGAGGCATACCATATCTTAGTGAGCAGGGCGAGTGACCCAGCGTACCTGGTACGAGGAACGGGGAACGCCTCTAGCGATAGTCTGAGTGTGGCGGGGTTGCTGCCTGAGAACCCATTGTTCGACGAAATGCGTGAGTCCGGCATACTCCCCCACGGGAGCGGGCACGCGCTCATAGAAGATACCGAACTGTTGGGGTATCGTTTGACGGATAGTGGCGGCATCTTTGTGACGAGGCTCAACAACGGAGCCGAGCGAGCCGTGCGCGATTACCTGGCTGTGCCGCTGCAATCCCGCGGGAGCGTGCTTGGCGAAACGCTGCATTGGGGCCTAGTGCGTCCGCCCTACGCCACGCTACACCCGCTGTGTTCGGTCAAAGCCTAAACCGAGTGCTCACCTTGAGCCGCGCCTAGAACATTAGGGACGGCGGCTCAGCTACAGCGAAGCCTAACAAGCGACGCGCCTGCAAATGCAGGCGCGTCGCTCGCTATGTTCAAGGGACGCCGTCCCACTACTTGGGCTGGCGGCTACTTCTTGATCTGGTGGAAGAAGTCTCGACCGGCGCCGGGGTAGACGCCCGTCTCTGCGCACACCTGTATGCGGTAGCCATCCGGGTCGTAGAGCGTCCAGGCGGAATCGCCGTCGTCGCTGTACTTCAGACCCAGTTTCTTGATGTCCTCTTCAACCTGCTTAAGGTCAAAGTTTTCGATGGAGATGGCGATGTGGTCAAAGACCGGGCCATCCGCGCCCTGGGTGATGTACACGTCATTGGGCGGGTCGCCAAACCGGATGGCGCACTTGATACCGTCCTCAAAGACCAGCTTCATCCCGAACATGTCCATGTACCAGTCACGCGTCCGCTTGTAGTCCGGCACACGGTAGGCTATGTGGTTCATGGCGGTGGCCACCCAGCCGGTCTTGCTTTCCCGATGTAGCTGATCAGCGGGCAGAAGCCAGGGATCCGGTCGAGGGTTGCCGGGACCTGCGCCGGGGAAGCAGCCCACCTCCGCGCAGATCTGCGTCACAATATCGTCGGGGTCATCGGCGTGCCAGGCCCAGTCGCCATCATAGCGGACGCCGTGCACACCGTACCGTTCCAGCACGGCCTTGACCGCAATGGCGTCAAAGTCCGCAATGGAGATGGCCCAGTGGTTGATGCCGGGAGCATCCTCCCGCTGCGTGATGTAGAGCTCGTGGGGCGGATTGCCCCAGGCAACGGAGCAGCGCTTGCCGTCGTCATACGTGACGGTCATCCCAAAGAGGTCCATGAACCAGTCCCGGGTCTTGGTGTAGTCCGTAGCCGCGTATGCCAGGTGATTGATTGCAGTAGCCTTGAAGATGCTCCGGTCCGGCAGCAGCCGTCCGTTATCCTTCCTAAGTCGTGCCATGTCTATCCTCCTCTTCTAATCCGCTTGCTGCGCCTGAAAAGGGAGATGCCCCACCGCGAGCCTACGCTCCGACCGGTGGGGCATCTGTGCTATTGCTTGCTCCTGCGCTACACGTAAATGCGCACGCTGTTAGTGCTTCAACCGTTACTTCTTGAGCTGGTGGAAGAGGTCTCTGGCGGCGCCGGGATAGACACCCTTCTCCGCGCAGACCTGGACGCGAATGCCGTCCGGGTCGTAGAGCGTCCAAGCGGAGTCGCCGTCGTCGCTGTACTTCAGGCCCTGCTTCTTGATCTCTTCCTCGACCTTGCCCAGATCGAAGTCGGAGAGGGAGACGGCAAAGTGGTCCACCGCAGGGCCTTCGCCCTGGACGATGTAGATGGAATCCTCCGGCTCCGGGCCAAAGTTCAGGGCGCACTTGATGCCGTCTTCAAAGGCCAGGCGCATGCCCAGCACGTCGATGTACCAGTCACGGGTCGCGGCGTAGTCCGGCACCCGGTAGGAGACGTGGTTCATGGCGCTAGCAAACCAGCCGGTATTGCTGGGGTGCCACATCTTCTCACCAGCGGGCGTGGAGCCTTCCGGGCGGGGCTTGCCCGACGCCGCGCCGGGGAAGCAGCCCATCTCTCCGCAGATCTGCGTGAGGTAGCCGTTGTTGTCGTCCACGTGCCAGGCCCAGTCGCCGTCATAGCGCGTGTGAATGCCATAGCGCTCGCATATCGCTTCCACGGCCTTCGGGTCAAAGTTGGCGATGGAGAAGGCCCAGTGACCAATGCCGGCCTCAGGCCGCTGCACAATGTAGAGGTCACGCTGCGGGTTGCCGAAGGACAACGCGCACTTGGAGCCATCGTCATAGGTGTTGGTCATGCCAAAGAGGTCCATGTACCAATCGCGGGTCTTGGCGTAGTCGGTCGCGCCGTAGGACAGGTGGTTAACGGCCGTGGCCTTGAAAATGTACCTCGGCTCAAGCAGCCGCTTGTAATCGCTCCTAATGGCTGTTGCGGTCATTCTGTACTCCTCTGAATTACGCTACTACGTGTGGCCCCGAGCCTACTTGCCGCGGGTCTGGTGGGCAAGGTCTCTGGCGGCGCCGGGGTATACGCCGGTCTCTGCACAAACCTGTACTCGGTAGCCGTTAGGGTCGAGTATCGTCCAGGCAGAGTCGCCGTCATCGTGGTACTCCATGCCCAGCTTCTTCAAGGTCTCTTCCGTCTCCTTGAGATCGAAGTCCTTGATGGAGAGGGCAATGTGGTCGAGTATAGGGCCGTCCGCGCGAGGCACGAAGTAGATGGAATCCTCCGGCTCCGGGCCGAAGTTCAGGGCGCACTTAAGGCCATCGTCAAAGGCGACACGCATACCAAAGAGGTCGATGTAGAAGTCCCGGGTGCGCTGGTAGTTGGGCACACCGTATGAGATGTGGTTCATGGCAGTGGCCACCCAGCCGGTCTTGCTGGCGCGCATGGCCTTCTCTCCGCTGGGAACCCTGCCTTCAGTTGTCCAACCACGGCGGCCGGCGCCGGGAAAGACGCCCATTTCAGCGCATATCTGGGTGCGGAAACCGTTGTCGTCGTTGGCATGCCAGGCAAATTCGCCATCCCAGGACACGCCGTCAATGCCCCACTTCATCAAGGCCGCCTGCACCTCTTCTGCATTGAAGTCTGCAATGGAGAGGGCCCAGTGATCCATGAAAGGGGCCTTGTCACGCTTGCGGATGTAGATCTCCCGGCGGGGTGTGCCACATGCGACGGAAGCCTGTTCGCCGTCGTCGTAGACGCACTCCATGCCAAAGATGTCCATGTACCAGTCCCGGGTCTCTTCGTAGTCCTTGACGCCATAGGACAGGTGATTGATGGCGGTTGCTTTAAGGATACTAACTGGATTCAGCAGACGACCGGTGCCCTTCTCTTCACGCAGGAACCCCAGCGGCTGACCTCCACGCATCTCTTCTCCCATGTCTTTATCCCTCCTCAGAAATACTCGGCGATCCCCTTCCCGACTATCGGGGGTACCCTCTGGCGCTACGTAGGTAACCGCATGTAATTGGCACCCTGTACGTAGCTACGCCAGGTTCTGCAAAATTCTACTTCCTATTGTGGGAAAGGGCAACAAACGCGGTGTGCATAGTTCCTTACTTGACAAGAGGCGCGATACTGATAGTATGATTTATATCAGAAAAGATATTATATGAGTTACTAAATTGATATGAATGATACTATCTTTACGCCACAATATAACAGCACCGCTCGAACACAGGCACAGTTAGACAGTATTGAGCGCAGTGCATGGCTTGTCACCAATACGCTAATCATGCCTAAGCATGAGGTATGGTTCCGCCGAGGAGTGGCAATTCGCCGCGCCTCTGCAACGACAAGAATCGAGGGGGCACAGCTCAATGAAGAAGCGGTGGGAGATTTGGTTAGGAAGCGCCCTGCCGCCGCTAAGATTACTGCTGATGAGCGAGCCAATCTCAATGCGATAGCTGCGTACGAGTTTATAGATTACCTGAGCGATCTGGATGAACTGAACGTAGACGAACAAGTGATCAGTCAGATCAACAGGGAATTCAAAAAGGGCGATGCTGAGCTGGATACACCGGGTGTTTACCGCAAAGGCGAGAACAAGGTTGGTGATAACTACACGCCTCCCAATCAAGGTGATGTGGGTCCTCATATGAGGAGCTTCGCACTGTGGTTGAGAGAAGATGAGGACACACACCCAGTTGTTAAAGCGGCAATAGCTCATCTCCATTTTGTCGCTATTCACCCGTTCTGGGATGGTAATGGGAGGACAGCGCGGGCCTTGGCGGCACTTATCCTCCAGCGGTCGCCTTACGGCTTCAAGAAGCTGCTTCCACTAGAGTCGCAGTTCCTCAGTCGTCGTGACGCTATATGACAGCGATTGAGCGTACTTTGGGGCCAGCGTTTTCAGTCACGTATGACGCAACTCCGTGGATTGAATTCTTTGTGAATGCCGTGGATTCTGACGGGCTAGAGGTTGTCCAGCGATTTACCGATTGGCGCCGGAAAATTGAGCGTATCCATGAGATGTTAGCTAGCTATAAAGCACTCAAGGTAATCAATGATCGGCAGATCGATGCTCTGGTGTATGTTAATCAACTAGGCAAGCTAACAAGAGCGGATTATATAGAGATCACCGGCGCGACACCTATTACAGCCTCCCGAGATCTCGCAGACCTCGTAAACAAAGGCTATTTGCTTACTACAGGAAAGACGCGAGCAAGGAGTTACCGCTTTGCCGACATAGAATATTAGGAGGAAGCGGAAGGAGAACAGCCGAGACTTATCCCCCCGCAGGCCTATGCCTTGCGCGCAGGTTAAACGCGTTTGACACGCAGCCCCCTAGTTCCTAACATTATGTGCATTCCGCCAGAGGCGGCAGTACGCTACCCTGGCAAAGCTATGAGATCGCAAGGTCTCACCCGTAACGCCCCGCAAGGGTATGGGCACTATGTTTAGCGTAGAGCAGTGCCGACACGCTGCAGAAGAGGAGTGGTAGTCATGGCAACCGCAGTCAAGACCAAGAAGATCGACGCTGATACTCATTTCAATCTAACCGTCGATTGGAAGAACCTCCGGGAATTCCTGCCACGCGGGCAGGCAAATGAAGCCATTGATATGATGGACAGGGACGGCTGGCGCTTTGCCGACCCCCGAGGCGCACGCGCTGAACTGCAGCGACGGCAAGGCAGCTCCGGCAGGCCGATCGCCGGCCCCGTTCGCGCTGAGGGCGGCAACCCTGAAACCGATGCGGAAGCACGTCTGGAGGCCATGGACAAGATGGGCTTCGACATGCAGATCCTCATCACCCAGACCGTGCTCCCTGCGCCCCTCAAGCCGGACACGGAGAAGCCGCTGTGGCTCCGTTCCGCCATGGCGCAGCTCTACAACAACGCCGCCATAGATATCCAGACCAAGTACCCGGACCGGTACATCGGCATGGCCACCATCCCGTGGGACGACATCCCAGGCTCTATCAAAGAGCTGGAGCGGGTGAGCAAATCCGGTATTAAACTGGTGTACATTGCCGGCAACTGGATGGGCAAGAACCTAGACACCTACGAGCTCTACCCCTTCTGGGAAGCGATTAGTGACCTAGGCATAACTAGCATCGTCCATCAGACGCCGCAAGGGTGCGCCGGCACCATCATCGATCACTCCACGCCGTACCCCATGGTTGGCACGGATCGATTCCACCGCCTGCACATTGGCACCTACCTGGGCTTTGGCCTGGAATATGCCGTTGCGGCTACCGCCCTTACCCTGGGCGGCGTAGTAGACGAGTTCCCTAAGCTGAAGTTCCTCTTCTACGAGGCGGGCGCGGGCTGGTACAACTACGCCATGCTGGGCGCAGATCGCTCCTTCTACATTGAGCCGCAGTGCGCACGTACCCAGACGCCACCCAGCGTGCTGATGAAGAAGCATTGCTTCACCGCTGTAGAGAACCTAGAGCCGGTTGAGCAGATGGTAGCGGCCTACGGCAGCGATAACTACTTCATAGGTACCGACTTCCCCCATCCGGAATGGGAGTACCTCCCCAATAGCACCAGCGATATCCAGGACAAGGGCCTCGCAGATGAAGACAAGCAGAAGATCCTGGGCGGGAACATCGCGAATATCCTCGGCATAGAATAAGCAGCCGGCATCTGCCGCAGACACAGCGCTAAGACGTGAAGAGGCCCCCGCAGTGATGCGGGGGCCTCTTGCTTCCGGTTGACGGGCGGTCAAATACTATGTCAAGCGCTGGGTCGCTAGACCACGGTAGCAGGCGCTACGTGTAGTATCATGAAGCCATGAGTAACGTGTGGGTAACGCCTGCGCGGAGTGGGAGCTGGATAAGCTCAGCATGCCTTGTGCTTCTCCTGAGCTTGCTGCTCGCCATGCTGCTGCCCGCGCTGGACCATCACTTTGTGGAGCGCACACCGGGACACGGCCACGTAACCTTGGGCGCGGTGCAGACCCCGGCTGACGTCCTCGCGTCGCACCTCCATCCCTTCCAGCACAATCATGTCCACCACTCGTCCAACCAGCCGCCGCAAGGGCTGTCCGGGCCAGCGGAGCAGACGCCACAGCTGTTCTTCCTCCCCGGCAGCAGCCCTGCAGCCACCGTCCTTTCGTTTCTCAGCGAAACCGCTCTTGATGCTGGGCCGCGCCTCCTTAGGCCCGTCTTTCTGGAAGCCGCGCTCACCGCGGCAGCCCAGCGAACGCCTCTTCTCCCTGCAACCGATGTCCCCAGTCCTCCTCCTCGCCTAGCCTAACCAGGTGCAGCTTGCGGGCGGGCCCAAAGCCTCGTCGCCTGGAAGCTGAACCCCCACACCTGTGTTAGACGTATTACTCTTTATACGGAGGCCTATCCATGCAACTCAGCATTTCGAAGCCCCTGGGCGGCCTCATGATCGCCCTTGCCTTGGCTCTGCTCCTGCTTCCCTCTGTCGCCGTAGCTCACGAGCCGCGGCAGGTCGGCAAGTACGACTTTGTAGTCGGCTGGTTTGTCGAACCTGCCTTTGCCGGCGAGAAGAACGGCCTCGACCTACGGATTACAGACCGAGAAACCAAGGAGCCCGTCACCGACGCGCAGCAGTCCCTTGAAGCCGCGGTGCTCTTCGGCGGTCAGAGCCAACCGCTGGAACTGCGCGGCGTCCACAACCAACCCGGACACTACACCAGCGACGTGGTGCCTACTCAGGTAGGGTACTACCGCTTCCACATCACCGGCGCCTTAGGTGGCGAGGCTGTTGACCAGACCTTTGACTCTGCGGACGGCGGTTTTGGCGAGGTTGAGTCCTTGTCGGCCATCCAATTCCCGGCCGTAGCAACGGCCTCTGAGGCAACAGCCCCCGCCCCCGCCGACCAGACCCTTGCCCGTGCGGCGGACCTGCGCGCGCAGGCAGCCGCGGAGGCGGCGTCTACTGCCCTGACCTTAGCCATCGCAGCGGTCAGTGTCGGCGGGCTGGGCTTGGTGCTCGGTGTAGTTTCTATGGTTAACAGCAAACGGAGCGACTAACGGACGCGAATAGCTCCCTTCGCCAGAACAGGACACGCATCATGAAAACCGGCAGGGCATGGGCAGTGAGGGCTCTCGTGATCCTGGCTGCCCTGAGCCCGCTCATGCCCGCCCTGCCGGGAGCATCCCAGGCCGGCCTGGCCCACGGCAGCAACGTAGACGACCTAGTGGCCCTAGTGCTGGGGCTGATCTTAGCTCTTATTGTGATCAGGGCGGTGCGCAAGGCCAAACGAGAGAAGGAACAAGAGCAAGACAAGTGACCACCTCACGACTTAACGCTCTGGGCGTCCTGGTTGGCGTAGCCCTTGTGCTGACCGTTCTGGCAAACGCAGACACCGCACGAGCCCACGCCAACTTCCTGCGATCCGAGCCGCCGGCCAACTCCGTGCTGGACACAGCGCCGGCGCAGATTCAGCTCTGGTTTACCGAACCGCTGGAGGCCGGCTTCTCCGAGGTACAGGTGCTGAACGCCAAGGGTGAGCGGGTTGACCGGGGCGACAGCCGCGTGCTGCCCGAGGACGACACCTCGATGATCATTGGTCTCCAGCAGCTGGAGCAGGCCGCATACACTGTGTCTTGGAAGGCCCTCTCCAAGCTGGACGGCCATGTGACCCGCGGCGTCTTCAGCCTCTCCATCGGCGTTGCCCTCCCCCAGACCGGCTCCGCGCGCCCCCAAGAGTTCACTCCCGCTGTGCCGGTAGAGGCCGCAGTCCGCTGGCTGGGCTACCTCTCCGCCAGCGCGTTGATTGGACTGTTGCTCTTCCAACTCCTGGTCTTGCGCCCGGCGGTGGCCCCACTAGAAGAGGGCAACCGCGCGCTGGCGGGCGCAGAGCTGCCCTACCAATTGCTCATCCGTTGGAGCTGGATCTGGCTGCTGATTGCCACTCTGGCCGCCCTGATCTGGCAGATGGTGCAGCTCGGCGGAGGCGGGTCGTTGCTCGACACCCTGGGCCAACTGCTCTTTGGCACCCGCAACGGCGTGGTATGGCTAACCCGCGCCGCGCTAGTGTTGGGCTTGGGCGCAGCAATCTTTCGGCTTGAGGACAACGCCGGGCTTCGCACCACGTTGCTTAGGCTTGGCTTAGGGGGCGGCGTCTTGCTCACCACCAGTCTTACCAGCCACAGCGCAGCGGTGACTGACCTGACGGCGTTGGCATTAGCGGCGGACTGGTTGCATCAAGCCGCCGTTGCTACCTGGGTGGGCGGACTCGTTGCCTTGGCCGCAGTGCTCCCCTTCTCTTTGCGCCCCCTCTCCGCCTCAGGTAGAGGCGCGTTGCTTGCCAGAGTGATCCCGCGCTTTTCCGCAGTAGCCGTAGTCGCGGTGGCCTTGCTCTTCCTCTCGGGCGTCTACCTGTCGTGGACCCACATCGGCGGACCGGGGGTTTTGCTCGGCACGCTCTACGGGCAGGCGTTAGTCGTGAAGCTGGGGCTGGCATTTGCTGCGCTGACGCTGGGCGCCGTGAACCTCGTTGTCCTCCGGCCGCGGCTGGCCCAAGCCGTCGCCAACGCCCGCGTGGCCGCGGCAGAGCAGCTGGGCCGCCGCTTTGCCCGCACCATAAGGATCGAGGCGGGATTGGTCATTCTGGTTTTGCTGGCCGCCGGCGTCTTCACTAGCCTGCCGCCCGGCAAGCCTACCTATCAGCAGATCCTCGCCAGCCGTCCCTTGGAGTTGAACGCCGTCGCTAGGGACCTCTCCATCGGACTAGCGATCCTGCCCGCAAAGGCGGGGCCAAGCACCTTCACTACCACCGTCCTCGACTCCAGCGGCAACATCGTCGCCGACGCTGAACGTGTGCTGCTCACGTTCACGTATCTGGACAAGCCACTAGGCGCTACTCCGCAACCCGCGGAGCCGCAGCCCAACGGCGCTTACACTGCCCAGGGACCCTTCATGGGCGTTGAAGGCCGCTGGCAGGTTGAGGTGCTGGTGCGCCGCGCCGGACAGGACGACGCGCGCACAGCGTTCCGGTTGCAGGTCTCTGCCACCACTGCCGAGGAGATCACCTCAGGTGTGGGAACGCCCGCCGCAGCCCCTAGCCGGGGCAGCGCGCTGCAAATTGCCGGCCTTGGCCTCGCGCTGCTCGGGGTAGGTCTGCTTATCTACCTTGGGCGGGCCATCGGGCTGCGCTCGCCAACGGGGCAGTCGCTGACGCTGGTCAGCTTGGCGGTGGTCGGCTTGGGTATCTATCTCATCGTCCGGCCCGTGAGCCAGCCCGGCGTTATGGACTACGTATCTATGACGAATCCCTTCCCGCCAACGCAAGATTCGCTGGCTATCGGGGAAGGGATTTACCGCAACCAGTGCGTGGTATGCCACGGCGTCAGCGGCCGGGGCGACGGGCCCGCCGCAGGGACGCTCAACCCGCCGCCTGCCGACTTCCGTGTGCACATGGCCGCAGGCCACACCGACGGAGAGCTCTTTAACTGGGTGACCAACGGGGTGCCGGGCACCGCCATGCCCGCATACCGCGACCTGCTTACCCTTGAGGAACGCTGGCACGCCATCAACTTTATCCGCGGCTTTGCGCCGGTTGAGAGCCGGGCGACGGAGCCAGTCGAGGCGCTGGTGGAGGCCGGCCGATGATGCGGCTCGCAGGCTCCCTCCTGCTAGCCATCGCAACGCTGGCATGCACCACATCCACTCCTGCACAGGACGACTCCCTCCTCGCGCCGACGCTGATCCCCCTGTCCCCACCTCCCAGCGAGGTGCGTGGACGGCTGATCTACCTAGACGTGGCCAAGGTCAAATCATTCGACCTGGCGTCCGCGGCAACAAGGGAACTCTTCACCTTCCCCGACGGCTCCTACCCCGGCGGACTCTCCGCCTCACCCGATAGCGCGCAACTCTCCTTCAGCCTGTACCAGCCGGGGGATAGCCAGCAGACCCCCGGCGGCACCAGCATCTTCCTCATGAACCCCGACGGCATGGATAGACGCAAGGTCCTGGCCTACAGCGTGCCCGGAGAGGCGCTGCTCCATCCAGCCTGGACGGGGGATAGCCAGCAGCTCTTCTACAGCCGCTGGAGCCCTATGGGCGATCGGCAGATAGAGCGCGCGGATGTGAACGGCTCCGGTCAGCAAACCGTTATAGAAAACGCCCACAGTCCCACGGTCTCCCCCACGGGCCAACTAGCCTACCTAGCGCCCGACCCCGTGACGCTGCACGAGAGCATATGGGTAGCCTCTGCCGATGGCTCAGACAAGCAGCGTCTCTTTGATGAGTCGCTGTTCGAGACCATTGCAGCGCCGCGGTTCTCGCCGGACGGGTCGCTGATCGCCTTCGTAGCCGTGGGCGGACCGGGTACAGCGCCGCTGCCAGCCGCGTCCAATGCGCCTGGTATTCCGCTCACTTGGCCGGAACCAGCTACCGCGGAGGCCCACGGCATCCCTTGGGACCTCTGGGTCATCACCCCGGACGGTAGCGTCCTGCGCCGTCTCACGGACCTGAGCGAGGATAGCCCCGTGCCCGCGTGGTCGCCGGACGGGAAGTGGATCGCCTTTGGCGCAGAGTTCGGCCTCTACTTGGCGCAGCCGCAGACGGGGGAAGTGCGGCGCATCCTGGACGCCCCGGCCCTGGGCGGCATCGCCTGGGTGCGCTGAGGCGCGCTTTGCTATACTCACACTCAGCATGGCCACTGAATACGTTGCTGTAGCCACCACAGACGAGGTGCCGGAGGACCGCATGATCAAGGTCCAGGCCGGCTACTGGGACATCTGCGTGGTCAACTGGCGGGGCAGCTACTACGCCCTCAGCACCTACTGCCCGCACATGGGCGGCGAGATCGTCAGGCAGTCGCTACTCACCGAGCCGGAGATCCACTGCGGCATGCACGGCTATCGCTTTGACGTGCGCTCCGGCCTCGCCACCTGGCCCGAGGGCCTGGACGAGCTGGAGACCTACCCAGTGCAGGTTCAGGGCGACCAGATAACGGTGCTCATGGACGTGCCCGCCTCTCCTTGGCCAAGAAACGCCCCCCGATCCCCATGACGCGACGCCGTAGACGCTCGCGCGGCTCACCGCTGGGGACCATCGCCCTAGTGCTGCTGGCGGGGGCCGTGCTCGCCGTTGTCTTCGCCCGCACCGGTGCGCTCCCTGTCGAACCCGTCGACCTTGCCAACGGGCAGGTGTACGTGAGCCGCGCGGTGGACGGCGACACCATCGTGGTACAGGCGGGCGGCGGCGAGTACCGCATCCGCTACATCGGCATAGACACGCCGGAAACGGTGGCCCCGGGCCGGCCGGTGGAGCACTTCGGTAAGGAGGCCTGGGAGCGCAACAAAGCGCTGGTGGAGGGGAAGGTGGTGACACTGGAGAAGGACGTGAGCGAGACCGACCGCTACGGCCGGCTGCTGCGCTACGTCTACGTGGACGGCGTTATGGTGAACGCCGTACTGGTGGAGGAGGGCTACGCCCGCAGCTCCTCCTACCCGCCGGACGTGCGGCACCAAGAGCTGTTCACCCGCCTGGAGCGAACCGCCCGGAACGCCGGCCGCGGCCTGTGGGGGCGTTAGCCCCACGTCATTCTGAGCGATCCTTCGTTCGTTGCCAGAGGCGGTCGCCTCACATCTAATGTACGGTCGCCTGCACCGCAGCGGCGACTTACGGTACACTGTGGAGCAGCATGACTCGCAACGCATCTAACGACGCCGCAGCCCCGCAGGAGGCCCCGCCGGAAGAAGAGCACATAGGGACCTTCTACGCGTTCCGGTACCCCAACTTCCGGCTGCTCTGGCTGGGCGACCTCTTCACCGCAGCGGCGTGGTGGATGCAGACCACTGCGACGGTCTGGGTGGTGTACACCATTACCGGCTCAGGGCAGGCCGTGGGCGGCATCAACGCCATACGCATCGTCCCTACCCTCCTCTTAACCTCAATAGCGGGCGTCATAAGCGACCGCTACAACCGTAACCGTATCATTGCCATTAGCCAGATAGGTCTTGTGCTGTGCACCTTCCTGGTGGCCTTCCTGCTGGCGACGGGCAGTATTCAGGTGTGGCACCTCTTTGTGTTCACGGTAATTGTGGGGGTTGCCCAGACCTTCAACATGCCCGCTCGGCAAGCCTTCGTCTTCGAGCTGGTGCCGCGGCGGATAATCCCCAACGCGGTGGCCTTGAGCTGGTTCGCGTTCAGCACCTCCCGCGCGGTGGGCCCTGCTATCGGCGGCGGGATCATCGTCTTTCTAGGCGCGGCCAACAACTACTTCCTGCAAAGCCTGGCCTACTTTGGCGTGCTGGTCTCGATCCTCCTCATCCGGGCGCCCGCAAGGCCGGAGGTGACATCACGGCCTACCTTCTGGCAGAGCCTGCGGGACGGCTACGGTTTTGTGCTCACCAACCCCGAGGCGCGGGTAATGGTGATAATGAGCATCATCTCGCCGCTGCTCATTATTCCGGTGCACATGGCCCTGTTCCCCATCTTTGCGGAGGACACCTTCCATACGGGCGCGGCAGGACTAGGCATTCTGGCAGGGTCCGTGGGATTCGGCGGACTGTTCGGCGGGTTGCTGGTGGCGTCGATGAGTCACATCGACAGGCGGGGCCTGCTGCAACTCGGCGCGCTCTTCGTCTTCAGCCTCGCGGAAACTACTTTTGCGCTGCTGGCCCTCTTCACCGGCAATATGCTGCTGGCCGCGCCCTTCCTGGTGCTGGCTGGCATCGCCGAGCCCTTCTACACCACCACCAACACGGCGGTGCTGCAGCTGCTGGCGCCGGAGCGCATGCGGGGAAGCATGGCCGCAGTGCTCCAGCTCTCCTTCTTGTTTGTGCCGCTGGGAGCAATAATCTCGGGCACTGCAGCGGATTACTTCGGTGCGCCGGCGGTGGCCGCAGTGACTACCTTCATGGCGTTCTGCATCGGGCTGGCGATCCTCATCCTCTCCCCGGAAATGCGGAACATGCGCCTAAGCATCATCACCCGGAACCAGGCACAGTAACTCCTTTTGCGAAGCCTCGGCTAGCCGGTAACGCCGCCCTCGCGCTGCGCAGGCATGGTTATCTCAAACACAAGAGCAGCCGAGCGAGTGCTCGGCTGCTCTTTGTTGCTTGTCTCTAGGATCACACCTGGTCGCAGTAGGCGAAGGCGTTGCCGACAGGCGAGGCCCAGGTATCGATGTAGTCCACGATAGTGGTGGGCCGGCCATCGGTCACCCCAGCCGTCGCAATCCAGGCGCAGGTCTCCCGAGAGCCCAGCGCGGGGCCGCCCGGCGCGGGCATGCCCGTGGTATTGCGTGTGCGCGTTCTGGTGTCCTGGCTAATGTCGTCAGACGGGATGACGTAGCTGTCGAAGCACTCCGCCATGCCACGGATGTCGCCCACCTTCAGGTAGTCCAGGAGCTTCAGGTCAAAGTCCTTGTTCAGCCACGCGCCTTCAGCGCCCGGCGTGTGCCACAATCCGCCGGAGCCTACCACGCCCACGCGCAGGTCGCTGGGGAACTCGTCCAGCACTTCCCGCACGGCCTTGCCAAACTGATAGCAGCGCATAGCCGTAGGTTGAGGCGCAAAGTAGACGTTCATCATGACGGGCACAATGGGCAACTCGTAATCCGTCAGCTCTTCCGCCGTACGGATGATGCCGCCCGCCAAGCCGCGATCCGGCTTGGGCATGTCCATATTGAACGCAGGATCGAAGCCCCGCTTCATGACTCCGGTGAGGAGGGCGACGCCAAGCTCCGAGTGGCCTTTGAAGGAGAAGCCTGGCTCCACATGGCGCCCCATCTGTGGTCCCTCCGTCGTGCGAGGGCTTTTCTTGAACTCATCGCCCACGTAGATGGAGAAGGCTGGGTAGTTATTGAAGTCAAAACACTCCAACTGGTCGTCACTAAAGACCACCAGCACGTCGGCCTTGAGCTCAGCAACTTTCTCTCGCAGGACGCGGAACCCCTCATGGACGCGGTTGGCCTTCTTAATGTTGGTCTCGTCGTCCTCAATAGGCGTGTCCTCTCGAATGGGCCGGGTGATGCGGCGCTCGCGCCACAGTTCGCCAGGCATGGAGGTGGTGCCCCCATGCGAGTGGAAAAAGGTGCCCACTAGTTTCGCCATGCTTGCCGCTCCTCTCTTTCAGTGTCCGTTTAGGTGTACGTGCTCTTACCGCTCTCCTAGAGGATGGCGATAGGATTCACCGGGCTGGCCGTGCCGCCATTAAGCTTGAGCGGCGGGATGACTAAGGAGGTACTCCCAGCGGTTCAAGCGAGCTAAGTGGGGAGCCAGCTCTTCGTAGTCCGCGCCGTCAATCAGCCACATGCCGATGCTGGGAATGCTGACGCAGTGGATTGGGCGGGCCATCATGCCTTCGCGCTTCGGAATCCAGTCGTTGGCGGTATCACAAGCCAAGACAGCAACGTCGCGCTCCCGTAGCCAGGGCAGCATGGCGCCGTCGGGGCCGGCTTGCTCGCCGGGGCGGCTATTCCAGCCCTCTTTGCGCTTGCGGGTGCCGTGGCCGGTGCGGATGCACAGGATGTCGCCGGCGCCTACCTTCACGCCTTGTTTGGCTTCCGCCTCTTCCAGGTCCTCAGGGAAGATGGGCGTGCCTGGCTCCAGCCAGTCGACGCCCTTCGCCCGGGCAATGTCCAGGAGGACGCCGCGGGAGACGATGCCGCTCCCTGCCAGGGTGACGGAGCCTTTCTCCGCGCCGCGGGCGTTGACATCGGTCGGCAGCAAGCCGTTGAAGCCGGTGAGGGGCCTATCCATAGAGGGCTTAAACATATAGTGGCAGGGTGAATCGAGGTGCGTCAGGGTTAAGCCGTGGCAGTTCAGCACTACGATATCGCCGCTGCCGCTGTTGCCCACGTGGGCCAGGTTCGGGTTCGGGGTGCCCGTCATGTAGTGGCGGGGCTCCGGGTGCCCGTCATCAAGATTGTGCTCGTTGAAGCGGATGGGATAGGCGCAGGATACGTTGATCCCCTCCTTAACCAGCGCGGCAGCTTCGAGCCTCTTCTCCGGCGTAATGAGGTTCAGCGTGCCCATGAGATCGTCTTTGCCCCAACGACCCCAGTTGCTCAGCTCGTCGTACCATTTGATAACCTGCTCGTCCGTTGGGCTAACTCGAGAACTTGTGGTTGTCATCTTTCTCTCTCCTTAGGTTCTACTCCCACCAATGTGTTGCAAAGGCACTTGATAGCTTTTCACACCTCCTTAGCTCCGGGCCACGCCCTGGTCAGGCTGTGGCAGCCCTTTGGTCGGCAGCAGCGCTCGAAGCCCTGACTGGCGGCTCACCGGGCGGCTTGGCAAAAAACATTAGTGTCGCGCCAAGATACATTGCGGCGGAGAAAATGACAAACGCGCCTCTATATGTGCCCGTGAGGTCAAAGGCCACCGCCCCAAAGACCGGCCCGCCAAGACTAGACAGGATATTGAACGGCGCGGCGGCACCCCGGATAGCGCCCACAGAGGTGCGGCCGTAATAGTCCGCCCATATCTGCGCACTGAGCGGCCCAAAGGCAATACCTAGGCCGGACACAACAGCAAAGACATAGATGCTCCCTACACCACTGCCCACGAGCAGGATGAGAAGGGCCGTTGCCCGCAGCGCAAAGCAGGCGCTTAGGCAATAGCTCACCGGCACCCGCTCTGCCGCGTAGCCCCAGAAAAACTTTGCTAGTAAGGTGACCAGGTTGTTGAAAGAGACGACAAAGCTCGCTTCTTGGAGGGTCATCCCCATATCGGTGAAGAAGGGCAACTGGTGCACCAGCAGCGCGGTCGCGGTGAGCGACCACATGTTGCTTGCGCCGATGAGCATCCAGGTGGTGGGCGTCCGTAGAGCGTCCCGCACGGTCCAGTGCACCGTGGGCTCTGGATTTGGCCTGGGCCATGCCTTGGGCGTTGCGCCGCCCTCAGCCTCCTCCGGGGAATCACCGTCCGGGAGCAGGCCCATATCCTCCGGCCTGCGGCGCATGAAGATCAGCACCGGCGGCAGTACGATTATTGCTATGCCTAGACCAAGGGTAGCCCAGGCAGTCCGCCAGCCAAAGTTCTCCACCAGATACGCCACAAGAGGCACCACAAAGATGGCTCCGATCTGGTTGCCCATGGAGCTGTAGGCAAGGGCGCGGCCCCGGTTACGGATAAACCACTTGGACAGCACTATAGACGTGACGAACCCGCCCACCTGCCTTAACCCCAACGCCGTAGCGGACATGTAGAGGATATAGAACTGCCAGGGTTGGGTAACGCCGCTCATGAGCACGTAGCTCAAGCAGGCGATCACAGAGCCAGTTCCCAAGAAGACGCGCGGATCGTAGCGGTCTACCAGTGGGCCCAGGATTGGCGCGATGACGACGTTGGCGAGGCTCTGCATGGCCGCTGCGCCCGATAGCAGGGTACGGCTCCACCCAAGCGCATCGCTCATTGGGCGGAGAAAGACGCCGAAGCTTGCGTTGCCTACACTGAACGCCGCTAGAGTCGCCTAACCCCGCGACAACGACGATTACCCAGCCGTAAAAGAAGCGCGGCCGTTTGGCGGCTGCCGGTTCAGGTGCGGCTACACTGCTCACATATACTCTCAGGATTCAGAATAGTCTCAGTGGTTTTAGCTTGGGAGGAGGCGGCCCCAGTATACGAGCCGCCCTGTTGAAAGTCGAGATTGGGCAGGGCGCGCCTAGGCGAGCTCAAGGCCCGTCACTTCGCCCCTCCAGTAAACAAAACGTCCTTCCGGCAGCTCCCAGTAGACCTCGCTCTGAGCGGGCACCCACAGGCCGCCCAGCTCCTTGTGCCCGGTGAACGTGCCGCCCCACGGCCGGGGGACCGTCTGCTCGCCTTCAGCCCGCGGCCGCTCTGGCGCATAGACCTCAACGATGTCGCCAGCGTCATTCAGCCACATCTGTACGGCTACTCGTTTGCCTCCGACTTCCGTAGCTGCCTCCACCTGACCATCCTCCAGCACTTGCCAGGAGATCTCCTTGTTGGCGAGGATGGCCGGAGGCGCCCAGGCTAGCTCGGCAAGGTAGCGCATCACCTCTCCCACTTCAAAGTCCGCGCCGGTTTGCCGGAAGAGGCGGATGCGTCCCCACAGCCGACCTTCAAAATAGCCCGTCCCCTGCTCGTACGCGTCCTCTATGACGATCCATGCCAAGCGGTTCACGGGGAAGCGCGCCTTCCAGGAGAACGCCACCTGCCGCAAGTCGAACTCCTCTACCCCAGTCCAGGGCATCGCGCGGCCGCCAGGCTCCCGCATCATCTCGCCGCGCTGGAATAACCTAAGGCGCGTGGCGCTCCGGACAGAGGGAGGGACGGTGCGCTCAACTAGGCGCTGGAGCACAGAAGGCAGCGCGTTGCTTGCCATGAATAGTCCTGCGTGGATGTGCGCGCGGTTAGTGGGGAACTTGCTCGTGGGCGTGGTAGGAGGAGCGAACCAGGGGACCAGACTCCACATGCTTGAAGCCGCGGGCTAGACCCTCCACCTTGAGCTGCACGAACTCTTCCGGTGTGTAGAAACGGTCGACGGGGAGATGGTCCTGAGAGGGCCGTAGGTACTGGCCGATGGTCAGCACATCAACATCTATCGAGCGCAGGTCGTCCATCACCTGCAGCAGCTCGTCCCAGGTTTCGCCTAGCCCAACGATAACGCCTGTCTTGGTGATTACCTTGGGCTCGATCTCCCGGGCGCGGCGGAGTAGCTCCAGCGCACGGGTGTAGATGCCGCCTGAGCGGACTTTGCGGTAGAGCCGCGGCACAGTCTCCGTGTTGTGGTTCAAGATATCCGGCTTTGCAGCCATTACGGTGGCCAGCGCATCCCGCGAGCCTTTGAAGTCTGGGATGAGTACTTCTACATTGCAGCCCGGCACCCTGGCCCGGATCTGCTGGATGGTCGCGGCAAAGATGCCGGCGCCGCCGTCGGGCAGGTCGTCCCTATCCACGGAGGTGATGACTGCGTGGCGCAGCTTCATCTTCTCCACGGTCTGGGCAACCCGATTGGGCTCGGCCAGGTCCAGCGTGGTCGGGAGGCCGGTCTTAATGGCGCAGTAGCCGCATGCCCGGGTGCAGATGTCGCCCAAGATCAGGAAGGTAGCGGTGCCCCACTCCCAGCATTCCCCCATATTGGGGCAGCGGGCCTCCTCGCAAACGGTGTGCAGGCCCTCCTCCCGCAGCAGATTCTTGAGGTGCAGGTAGTTGGGGCCGCCGGGAAAGCGCGCCCGTATCCACGAAGGAAGGCGCTGCGGTGTGCTGGGAGGATCGGTAATCGTGCTCATAGCTCTGTACTTTATAAAGCGAACGGCCTCATTGTACCATGCGCCTTCTGCTAGCCGGAGGCCTCCTTGTAGAGATCGTGCTGCTGGATGTACGCCGCGACCTTGTCCGGCACCCAATAGCGGATCGACTCCCCCGACGCCACGCGCTTACGCACCTCCGAAGAGCTTATGCCGATGAGGGGGATATCCAGCAGCGTTGTCCGCTCCCGGAGGCCGGGAATCGCGCGCTCCAGCTCTGCCCAATCCAGCGGCGTAGCCTCTCGGGAGAACACGCCGAAGCGGGCCATTTCCGACAGCCGCCGCGGTTCCTTCCAGTGCGGTAGGTCCTGGAGCGCGTCTGCTCCTAGCAAAAAGTAGAGCTCCGCATCCACCGGAGCCTCCGCGCCTACGTCCCGCAATGTATCCACACTATACGTCGGCCCCTCCCGCCTGATATCCACAGGGGATGCGGAAAACCGGGCGTTATCCTCCACCGCCAGGCGGGTCATGGCCAGGCGGTGCTCGGCCTCTGCTACGCCGGCTTCCGCCTTACGCCACTGGTTGTAGGCAGGCACAAACACTACGCTGTCCAGCCCGAGGCGGGTCGCCGCCTCCTCTGCGATGATGAGATGCCCCAGATGGATCGGGTCGAAGGAGCCGCCCAGGACGCCAATCCGCGGACTACCATTCAACTTCTACCTCGCCAACGTACACCTTGTCGCCGGCCTTCACTCCAGCTCGCTCCAAGACGCGCCGCCAGTTGGACCGCCGTAGCCGCTCTCTCACGTACATTGCTAGGTCTTCCGGGGAAGCGTCCCGCTGCACTACCAGAACCGGTATCGTAGGCCCTTCTAGCACGAAGCTGTCGCCCTCGCGCCTAACCTTAGCCATGCTCTTGGGCAGCGGAGCAAACAGCCCTTCCTCTTCCTCGGCTGGCTCATCCCGCATGCTCTGTGCTTTTGCCTCGGCAGTATCCGCAAAGAGCAGGGTAACAAGCTCATCGATACCCTCACCGCTGAGGGCGGAGACGTAGGAGGCTGGCAGTCCCAGAATCTTAGGCCCTCGCTTTAACTCCCCGTCTTCCAGGATATCCACCTTAGAGACGATGACCCGGGCGATCTTATCCACCAAGCGCGGCTCGAGTACTGCTAGCTGTCCCTTGAAATACGCCGCCTGCTCCAGCACGTCACCTTCACAGCTCACCACCAGCGCCAGCGCCTTGGCTCGAAGCAGCTGGCGAAGCACACCCTGCACCAGACTAGACTCATCCTTTGCCTCGGAGGGGAGACCTGGCGCTTCTTCGAGGAAGAGCTGCACATAGTCCCGCTCCACCACTCCTACCTCTGGCTCGACTGTGGTGAAGGGATAGGCGCCTATCTTAGGCCTAGCGCCAGTGGACGCGCCTAGCAGCGACGATTTCCCCGCATTGGGCGCTCCTACAAAGACCACGTCTGCGCCGTCACCCAAGTCCAGCCGGTAGTTGCCACTTTCTCCGGGAAAACCCTGTTCTGCAAAGCGCGGCGTCTTATGCATAGCGGTGGCAAAGTGCACGTTACCTCTCCCACCACGCCCTCCTATCACTAAGGGGTAGCGTTCTCCAACCTCACTTAACTTAACCAGTTCTAGACCATTCTCGTTATCTAAGACTGCGGTGCCCAGAGGCATACGAAGCTCTACGTCTTTCCCCTTTGCCCCGTGCTTATCCTCTCCACCACCAGGCTTGCCATCTGTGGCCGTGTAGATGATGTAGGACCGCAAGTGACTGTAGTCCTCAACGTGCTGGTCTGCAATCAAGACAACAGACCCACCTGAGCCACCATCACCTCCATCCGGACCACCTTTTGGTAGATAACGCTCACGCCGGAAATGGAGCGCGCCATCACCTCCCTTACCGGCTTGTACACTTATCGAAATATGGTCACGCATAGAGCACGCAAACTTCTCTTATTATCAGTTTCAACTTATCTATATATGAACTCATCTTTAATAAAGGATAACAGTTATACCGCGACTAGTGGAAAAACGAGCAATTAGTTTAGGCAGGAGTTATCCACAATAGGCACGGATTATCCACCGTAAAGAGGGACTTATCCACATTCTTTGGCGGTTAGGATGGGGACGGAGGCTAGTGGGAATTAAGTTGGCTGATGATATCCGCGATGGTTCGCTTAACAGATGTCTGCTCTTCAGCAAGTAGAGCTATCTTCTGATGTCCGTGCAGAATAGTAGAGTGGTCCCGGTTACCAAGAACACGGCCGATTTGCATAAAGGAAAGCCTGGAGTGCTCCCGGAGCAAGTACATCGCTATCTGCCGGGGGTAGGCTATCTTCCGTGCCCGGCTAGCGCCAAGCAGGTCCTCTTGAGCGAGCTTGTAGTATGCAGCTACAGTTTCCAGGATAGCTACCGCGGAGGGCGCGCTGCTATCGTTCTTGTGCAGGAGCTCTTCAAGTGCCTGTTCAGCCATCTCCTTGGTGGGGGTGAGATGCTGGAGAGCACAGTAGGCGGCAACGCGGTTAAGCGCGCCTTCTAGCTCCCGGATGTTGTGCTGGAATCTATGTGCAATGAACTCAAGGGCTTCGTCTGGGAAGAGGAGGCCATTTTCTTCTGCTTTGCTTCGGAGGATTGCTAGCCGGATCTCTACGTCCGGCGGCTGGATATCAGCAATGAGGCCCCATTCAAAGCGGGAGCGTAGGCGGTCTTCTAGCAAAGGCATTGAGCGCGGCGGCCTATCGCTGGTAAGAACGATCTGGCGGTTCGCCGTGTGCAGGTCGTTGAACGTATGAAAGAACGTCTCCTGGGTTTGCTCTTTGTCTGCAATGAAATGGATGTCGTCGATTAGGAGGACGTCTACCTTGCGGTACTTGGCTCTGAACTCTTCCGTTTTCCGCTCCCGTAACGCGTTGATGAACTCGTTGGTGAACTGCTCTGAAGTGGTGTAGAGAAAGTGCCGTCCCTGACCGGCGCAGGAATGCGCGATGGCTTGCAAGAGGTGGGTTTTGCCCAAGCCTACTCCGCCGTAGAGGAAGAGGGGGTTGTAGCTCCGCCCTGGGCTCTCTGCCGCCGCAACCGCAGCAGCGTAAGCAAGCTGGTTGGACCCGCCCACAATGAAGGTGGAGAAGACATTCTTTGGGTTCAGCTGCATGCTGTTCGTGCGCGCAGGTGCAGCAGTGTAGGAATGGTCCTCGTCGAGGTCCGCGGTCTGTGCGTTTGCTGCCATGGCTCTTGCTGTGGTCAGCGCTCCGTCCACATCTAGCACCGAGAAGCGGATGCTGGCATCCCAGCCAAGCACCCGGGCAACGGTCTTATGGATCAGCGGGGAGAGCCGCTTCCGCAGCCATTCCGTCGCAAAAGCGGAGGGCGCGCCGACCACCAGCGCATTGCCCTGGATTGCGAGGCCTCTGGTGTCTTTGAGCCACGTGTTATAGTTCGCGGGGGATACGTTGAGTTGGAGTTCCCCTAAAACGGTGGCCCAGACTTCTTCTGGTGAAGCTTGCGTCAAGTTGATCCTTACGGGAAGTGTAGTGAGTTACAGCTTCCCGGGACACTCTGTTGTGTCCCCTTGGTATGACTGGATAGATGAAGACGGGGGTTGGATTAACGGGGTCTGTGGGATAGTAGGCTATCAAGGGGTGGGTGGCCGATCAAGGCGGTTTCGGGGGTCGATCTACGAAATCACCGCGTTCTGTCTGTCTGTTAGCATAGCTCGTCAAACGAACTAAACATAACTATATGACCCATAGCGCGGGCCCGCCCTACCCGCAAAGCTGCGAACAGGAAGAGCCTCATGTATAATGCGTGAAGACTCCCCAAAGAGATAGAAACTGTTGTGTAAGGAAGGAACCATAGCTGCGTGGGTAAGCTAGCGGATCGTTTAAGAGATATTATGAATCGGGGCATACGCCCCATTGGCTTTGCCGCGGCAGCTGCCTCAGCGCAGCCGCCAATGCTCCTAGTGGCCGCAGTTAGCGCGCTGGGCGACGAGGCGGCTACCGCCAGCGAGGCCGGCGCCGGCGCGGTGCTCGCGGCGCAAGAGGACGTGAGCAAAGATGCAGAGGGTGACACTGCCAAGAAGTTGGACAAGACACTGCTCGGCGCTCAAGTAACAGACACAGAGAAGACTGCCATAGAGGGCCTGGCGAAGACGGGAGCCGCCTTTGCCGTGCTGACCGATACGGCCGCCCCTGCGGCAGCGCTCTCCGCAGAGGGCATCGACCTCGTGCTAACGGTCGATCCGGAGTGGACGGACACCATCGTGAGAGGCGTGGGAGAACTGCCCATTGAGGCAGTTATCTACCAGCCGCAGACAATGGGCCCCCTCTCCATCTACGATCAGCTAGCTTGCACCCGGATCATCGGCCTGAGCCGCAAGCCAGTAATAGTAGTCCTGCCCGAAGCCTGGGGCGTAGCAGCGTTGAGCCCGCTCCACGAAGCCGGTGTGATGGGCATAGTTGTTCCTTCGGCAGAAGTGGCAGCCTATGCGGAGGCGTTACGCACACTCCCGCTCAAGAAGAAGTCCCGAGAAGAGATATCGGTGATGCTTCCCGGCAGCAGCAGTCACAATGAGCACGAACACGACGAGGGCGATGAGGAGGACCGTGCAACAGGGACGACCCCTGTGGACGGAGATTGACCTCGACGCCATAGCCCACAACCTGGCGGAGGTCCGCCGCCGGATCGGCCCAGAAAGCCGCATTATGGCGGTGGTAAAGGCCAACGCCTACGGACACGGGAGCGTTCCTGTGGCTAGGGTGGCCTTGGAAGCGGGCGCGTCTTATCTGGGCGTCGCGTGTGTGGACGAGGGCGTACAGCTACGGCAAGCGGGGGTGACCGCCCCCATCGTGCTCCTTGGCTACCTGCCACCGTGGGAGACCCCGCAGGTAGTAGAGCACCACCTTACGCCATCTATCACCACCCTGGAGACGGCGACCGCGCTCAGCGCGCTGGGCCAAGCGGCCGGGATACAGATACCCTTCCACCTCAAAATAGATACCGGAATGGGGCGTTTTGGCGTCCTGCCCGCCGAAGTGGGCGCGTTCACCCAACGGCTGGCTGAGCTGCCTGCACTGGCGCTGGAAGGCGTCTACACACACTTTGCGGTGGCTGATGAAGCCGACAAGACCTACACCCTGCAGCAGTACAAGGCGTTCCAGGAAGGGGTTGCTCAAATAACCCCAACGCCAGCGCCGCTACTACGGCACGTAGCTAACAGCGCTTCCGTCTCAGACCTACCGGAGCTCGCGCTGGAGATGGTGCGGCCGGGGATTGCGCTCTACGGCTGCCATCCCTCCCGCAACCTTCTCCGGCCCATGGACCTACGGCCGGCCCTCTCCATGAAAAGCTGCGGTGGTGCGTATTCACGACGTGGCCCCCGGCGAGACCATCAGCTACGGGCGCACCTGGACAGCCCGCAAACAAGCCCGCATTGCGCTTATCCCCTGTGGCTACGCCGACGGCATTCCGCGCCTGCTGTCTAACAAAGGCGAGGTGCTGATACGCGGCCAACGCGCGCCCATACGAGGCCGTATCTGCATGGATCAGTTCATGGTGGAGGTTACCCACATCCCGGACGTTGCGCCCCACGACGAGGTCGTGATCATCGGCCGGCAGGGTGACGCCGAGCTGCCGGTGGAAGAGGTGGCGGCTCATGCGCAGACTATCGGCTACGAGGTGCTGTGCGCCGTCTCAGCCCGCGTGCCTCGGATGTACCAGCGGGGTGGCCAGACGGTACAGCATACCTCGCTTCTCGGCGATTTGCCCGACTGACCGTACTCGGGTCTCAGGGCACGGGCTGGAAGGTGTGCCCCTCCCCTATCAGCCGCTCTTTTACCAGCGCAACCTTCCCCTGTAGCGCGCGCCGCGCGTGGCCGATGACCTGGGCCTCGTAACCGTGGGACCGGGCGGTCTCAAGCAGCACGGGAACGGCCTCCGGACGCGCCACCGCGCAGAAGCCCACGCCCATGTTAAAGGCCGGGTACATCTCTTGGAGCGACATGCCGCCGGCTGCTTGGAGGAGCGGGAAGATGGGCGGAGCCTGCGGCAGGTCGTCTAGTTCAAAACCGCAGTCCGTACGGAGGCGCAGCAGGTTCAGCAACCCTCCGCCGGTAATGTGGGCCAGGCCGCTGATGCCGCCGCTTGATCGCTCCAACGCCTCAAGCACCGGCTTGACGTAGATGCGGGTGGGCACGAGCAACTCGTCGCCTAAGGTGGAGCCTAGGGCCGGCACATGGTCGCTCAGGGATAGGCCCTCGCCAGATAGGAGCAGCTTGCGGGCTAAGGTGTAGCCGTTGCTGTGGAGGCCCGCGCTTCGGTAGCCCACCACCACGTCGCCGTCCTGGATGGCGCGGCCGTCGATAATAGCGGAGACGGGCACGATGCCGAGGGCGGTAGCCGCCAGGTCGAAGCCGCTGTCGGGCCGCTGGCCGTGGAGCATCTCTGGCACCTGGGCCATCTCCCCGCCTGCAATGGCAATGCCCGCTTGCTTTGCGCCTTCATAGAGGCCGCGGCCCAACGCTTCTAACACCTCGGGTCGCACCGCCTGTACTGCCAGATAGTCCACCAGCGCAAAGGGGCGCGCGCCCACGCACAGGATGTCGTTGACGTTCATGGCGATAACGTCGATGCCCACGGTGTCGTAGCGGTCCAGCGCTTCGGCAATCATGAGCTTGGTGCCCACGCCATCGGTGCCCACCGCAAGGCCGAGGTTGTTGCCGAGGTCGTGAACGGCGGCAAAGAAGCCGTTCTCCAACACAGGGCGGCCAACCGCGCCGGGCAGGTCGAAGGTCTTGTTCAGCCAGCCCAGGAGGCTGGGCAGCGCCTGCTCCTCCTTGGCCTGGTCGACGCCAGAGGAGGCGTAGGAAGGGCTGTGTGCAGGTTCGTCAGGCAAGGCGGACTCCGTAAGTCGGGTGGTTCCTCTTAAGTATAAGTGATAATGAGGGGCGCTGAGCCTCAATTAAGATGGGCGATTCCGCAGCCGCGGGTCCAGCGCGTCCCGCAGCGCGTCGCCCAGGAGGTTCGCGCCGAAGACGGTGAGGCTGATGGCCACGCCCGGGAACAGGGCCAGCCAGGGGGCCTGACGGACGGTCTCCGGGGCACTGCCCAGCATGGCGCCCCAAGAAGGCTCCGGCGGCGGCAGGCCCAAGCCCAAGAAGCTCAGCGTAGCCTCCGTGAGGACGGCGACCCCCAGCTCCGCAGTTGCCAGCACCAGGAAGGGCGTTAGGCAAGAAGGGAGCACGTGGCGGAAGAGCACCCGCGGCTCGGAAGCACCCAGCGCTCGGGCTGCCTCGATGTAGGGCAACTCCCGTGTCGCCAGGACGGCGCTGCGCACGGTGCGGGCCTGCGGAGGTTCGGCTACAAACGGTCCCGCCGCGATAGCGATGACTGCGCTGTGCAGACCCGGCCCCAGCGCCGCTAAGAGGGCCAGCGCCAACGCCAGCCCCGGCAGGGCTTGCAGTACATCAATGCCCCGCTGCAGCCAGAGGTCGGTGCGTCCACCCGCGTAGCCCGTGACCAGCCCCAAGAGGCCGCCCGTAGTGCTTCCTAGCGCGACTGCCAGAGAGGCGACACCGACGGAGACCCGTGCGCCCCAGAGCAAGCGGCTCCACACATCCCGGCCAAAGGCGTCGGTGCCCAGGAAGAAGGGGCCTCCGGCGAACTGCGGCGCCAGGAACACCTGGTCGGGCCGCTGGGTGTAGGGGCTGTGGGGCGCAACCCAAGGAGCCAGCAATGCAGCAGCGACCAGCAGCGCGAGGAAAGCCATCCCCAACGCGCCGCCGGGAGAGCTGCGGACTAGGCGTAGCGCACGCGCGGATTGAGCCATGTGTAGACCAGGTCTAGGACAAGATTGAGGCAGAGCACCAGCAGCGCCATCAGTGTCACGATAGTTTGGACGAGGGGATAGTCCCGGAAGCGCACCGCATCCAGGAGCAGCCGGCCCATCCCGGGCAATGCGAACACGCTCTCAATCACCACCGTGCCCGCTAGCAGCGCACCTACCTCCACGCCGATGATGCTCACCAGGGGCAGCGCGGCGTTGCGCAAGGCATGGCGCACCACCACGATGCGTTCCGGCGCGCCCTTGGCCCGGGCGGTGCGAATGTAGTCCTCGTGGAGCACGTCCAGGAGCGTGGAGCGGGTCAACCGCCCGATGATGGCAGAGTAGCGGTAGCCCAGAATGAGGGAGGGCAGGAGTATTTGCTGCAGGTGTGTGGCAGGGTCTTCAAAGAAGTTCGTGCGGCCCAGGGGCGGTATCCAGTTGAGCCAGAGAGAAAGGCCAAGGATAGCCAGCGTCCCCAGCCAGAAGTTGGGCAAGGAGAGCCCCGCCAAGCCGAAGCCGCGCAGCGCATAGTCCACCCACGAGCCGTAGCGCAACGCCGCCGCAACTCCCACGGGCAGGCCAAGGACTAGCGAAATCATGACCGCCAGCAGCGCAAGCTCGACGGTCACTGGCAACCGCGCCGCTATTTCTTGGAGCACCGGCTTCCCGGTCCTGAGCGAGTCGCCGGCGTCCAACCGCAGCAACCCACCCACGTAGCCGGCAAACTGCAGCGGCAGCGGCTGATCCAGGCCTAGGCGGTCCCGCACCGCCGCGATCTCCTGAGCGCTGGCGACGCCCTCGCCGCCGCGGGTGGCAATGGTTACGGCGGGATCGCCGGGGAGCGCCCGTAGCAGCAGGAAGATGAGGAGGGAAGCCCCCAGCGCGGTGAGGGGAATGGCAGCCAGCCGCTTCAGCAGGTAGCGCGTCACTGGGGCAGGCGGTGGAAGTTGCTTGGCTGGCCCGTCAAAGGAGATAGCACAGGCCCAGTATAGGGGTCTGCCCAGTAGCTGTGTAGAACCCCAAGTGGGATAACGAAGACATAGTGGACAAGTTGGCTCTCTCGACGGCTCTCTCGGTTAGAGCGGCCATCTCTGGCCCTACGTCATCAACGCGATGCGACCGGAACTACGTGCTGGAGCGGCCAGCTGGGAGAGTGGCTAGACCTTAACGTTTTCTGTGCGGGCTTCGTAGGTGCCGTCCGGGAGCTGGACGAACTCGTAGTCGCCGAAGATGTGGGGCGCCTCTTTGAGCAGCACCTGAGCCACCTTGTACTGGAGCCGGCGGATCTCCGCTTCGGCGTGGCTGGAGACGCGCAGTTCGATGATATTGCGCCAGGCGCGGGCGTTGCCGGTGACAAAGATCATGGTCTCGGTGGCGTTGGGCAGGTTAGCTCGAGCGGCCTCGCGCACCAGCTTGCGTCGCTCTGTGCGGCTCTTGATCTCCTGAAACTGGGGCCAGGCCATCATCCGCTCCACACGCTCGACGTAGTTAGCCAGGTCCTCGGCCACTTCCTGGGTCCAGCGCGCTTCCTCCTCCGGATGGCCCTGGATGGCGGGCGGCATCACAAACTTGGCCTTGCCCTCGTCCACGTAGCGCTGGGAGAGCTGTGAGTAGGCGGTGCCGGCGCGGTGCCGCACCAGCTCGTGGGTGAGGGAGCGGGAAATGCCGGTGAAGATGAAGCCCCAGACGGCGTGCTCCAGCACCGATCCGTGACGAGAGGCCAAGATGTTGGCGACGTATTCAGGAAGCGTGGAGCGGCCTGTGCCGAAGGAGAGGTAGCAGAGGCGACCGGCAGACTCCACTACAAGCTCTGCGGGCCAGGGCAGGCGATCCGCGTAGTCCCAGGTGTAGCCCTCCTGCTGCAGGAAGCGGTCCAGCTCATCGTTGACCACCGTCTGGCGGGAAATGAGGTAGACCTCGGGCTCTTTGACGATGGGGGGTACGGCTACAGCCGTCTGGGCGGCGTCTTGTCGAAGGGCCATAAGCGCTCCTCTGGTGCAACCCCGCGGTCGGTACTGGGGGGTAAGGCGATGGTTTTCCCCATTGTACCCTGCTCCGCGCGTGCTGTGCTAGCGGAGATTTCTGAACGTGGGGAGTCATTCCTTCGCACCGCCCTTTGTTGTTGCTGTTGGAGGATAGGGCTATACTTGCATCGCATTTGACGGTGCGAACCGAGTAAAAAGAAGGGCGGCCCATGCACGCACACGGCGCCTCCTCCGCGGTAGGAGAGGACGAGAACCGAGGAAAAAGCTCCTACCGATGGGTGATGCTGGGACTGGCCTGCTTCCTTTACGCCTCCTTTGCAATCGTCAACGCTTCTCTTGCGCCGCTAATTGCCCCTGTGGCCGAGGAGCTGGACCTGAGCCGCACGGCCATGGGGAGCATCCTGGGCGCGTGGCCCTTTATCTACCTGTTCGTTGCGTTGCCCGCGGGCACGGCCATCGACAAGTTTGGCTTGAAGCGGTCGCTCTTCGTGGGTATCTGCCTGGTGGCGCTCTCCCAGCTGTTCCGAGTCGTGGCCGTGGATTATGTCACTATGCTCTTGGCGGTCGCAGTCTTCGGGCTGGGTGGGCCGTTCATCTCGGTAGGCTGTCCTAAGCTCACCACCCTCTGGTTCAACCAGAAAGAGCTCCCTATGGCTATGGGCATCTACACCGCGGCGCCCTCCATTGGCAGCATCTTTGCCCTGGCCACCGCCAACAGTGTGGTGATGCCGCTGACGGGCTATAGCTGGCGGCTTACGCTGCTGTGCTACACGGCTATCGTTGTCGCAGCCGCGGTGGCGTGGCTCATCTTTGCCCGCGGAGAAGAGCGCGCGATGCCAGCGGGCAGCCCGTCGCAAGCGCCGCAGCTGTCCACCGTGGAACTGTTCGGCGTGTTGATCCGCTTGCCGCTGGTGCAGATAGTGCTGGTCATGGCCATCGGCACCTTCATGGTGGGCCACGGCTTTGGCAACTGGCTGCCTGAGGTGCTGCGAACCGGCGGCATGACGCCCTCAGAGGCCGGTTTCTGGGCGGCGCTGCCCACGCTCGTAGGCATAGCCGGCGCGCTGACCCTGCCCCGGTTCATTACTCCGGAGCGCCAAGTGCCCATGCTCATCGGCATCTTTGCGGCGCAGTTGTTTGCTGCCCTCCTGGTGGGATTAACAATGGGCCTATCGCTGTTAGCCGGCCTCTTCCTGCTGGGCATTGGCCGTGGGATCACCAACCCGCTGCTACTGCTGTTCTTCGCCCGCTCACCGCAGGTCGGGGCGAAGAACATGGGCGTGGCGGGCGGCATGTACTTCACCGCGGGCGAGATGGGCGGTGTGACCGGACCGCTTATGGTGGGCCTGCTGGCCGACATGATGGGTGGCTTCCAGGCCAGCCTCCTCTTCATCGCGAGCGTCTGCGCGGTCTTAGTTGGCCTCACCTTTGTGCTGCGCTTCGTCTCTGCGAACGTGGCCCGCGCCGCGGCCGCGGAGGCTGCGCCACAAGCTGTAGGGTCGTAGGCGCAACGCGAGTCCGGATACGTACTAGCGGGCTCGTGCCTCAAAGACCAATTAATGGCCTTGGCGAAAACCCTTGAGGATGCCGTTCCGCGGCCATAGCACCCCCATCCTAGCCTTCCCCCATAGGAGGGGGAAGGAACAGAGGGCCGAGGTTCCTATACTGCATTTGTGCGCTTTAAGAACAACGTGAGACGATGACCAGCGTGCCACTGCCGGGGAGACTGCGCCGGATCTACCGCGGCTGGATAGTAGTCGCCGCGGGTTGCCTTGCGGAGACCATCGCGCTGGGTGCGGGCGGCAGCAGCTTCTCCGTGCTCTTGCAGCCGATGAGCGCAGGCTTGAAGTGGAGCCGCACGCTGCTCACCGGCGCAGTGACTACGCAGAGCATCCTCAACCTGGGCACGTCACCGATTATTGGGACGGCCACAGACCGTTACGGCCCGCGCATCGTTATGGTAGCGGGTGCGGCAGTGGCGTCGGTGGGGTATCTCCTCATCGGCAGGATCGTGGACCCCATCCCCTTCTACATCGTCTTCGCGCTGGCTGGCGCGGCGGGCCTCAGCGCCTGCGGGCCCCTGGTCACCGAGACGGTAGTAGCCAAGTGGTTCACGCGCCAGCGGGGGCGGGCGCTGGCCATCACCGCCATGGGCCTGGACTTCGGGAACATCATCATGGTGCCGCTGACCGCGCTGCTCATCGCCGCGGTGGGCTGGCAGGCGACGTGGATGGTGCTAGGGACGATCATCGCGATGGTGCTGCTGCCGGTGTCCACGGCGTTCATGTCCTCGCCCAAGGCAGGCGATGTGCCGGAGGAAGAGGGTAGCCCCGCGCAAAGGCGGTCGGCGCAGACAACGGCGGTGTGGACGGCGCGGGAGGCGTTTTTCAAAGGGTCGCTGTGGAAGTTGATTGTGGCGTTCAACCTGGCGAGCGTGGCGGCCAGCGCGCTGATCTATCACTTGGCGGCGTATTTTCTGGACAGCGGGTTCACGCTGCAACAGGCCAGCCTGGTGCTGGCGCTGAACCGGGTCTTTGCCATAGGCTCCAAGCTCATCTGGGGCTTTCTGGCGGAGCGGGTGCCGGTGCGTTACTGCCTGGCGGGCAACAGCCTGGGCCGGGCGACGGGGTTCCTCATCCTGCTCCTGAGCAACGATCCCCGGCGGGCCTATCTGTTTGCGCTGGTGGGGGGGCTTTCAGGCAACGCGTTCGGGCCGCTGCAGGCGCAGATTCTGGCGGATTACTACGGTAGCGCCAACCTGGGGGCAATCCGGGGTCTCATGGCCCCCTTTGGCCGCACCTCCGGGCTGCTGGGACCGCTGCTCGCCGCATTCGTCTGGGACCAGACGGGAAGCTACAATGGCGCGTTCTGGGTGTTTACTCTCGCGCTGATGATGAGCGCGGTTGCAGTACTGGCGGCCACGCCGCCGAAAGCGCCGGTGCGGGCGGCTGACTAACGCGATCGGCTAGTAGCGGCGTAGCTTTAGTGCGCTTACTAGCACCGAGAACAGGGGATGCGCTACACTATGCGACACAATTATGTCATTCTGAGCGAAGCGAAGAATCTCGTCCCTTGCGGTATGCCGCGGTTCTTCGGCCTGCTATTTGAGGCGACCTCCCTCAGCATGACGTGAGGTGGGTGAAAGGAGAGAATTATGGCAAAGATTGTGTTAGGCATTGGGACATCTCATACGGGCATGGTAGACACCCCGCCGGATAAGTGGGAGGCCCACGGCGAGAACTTCGACAAGCGGCTGAAGGAACTGCTCTCCCACAAGCACGATGGCAGCGTGGCTCCCTACGAGCAGCTGTTGCAAGAAGCGGGCGGCCGTTTCGACCACATGGTCGGCATAGAGCGGTTTACCGAGAACCACCGCCGCCTGAACCACGGCGCAGACGCGCTGGCTAAGGTTATCGCTGAGGTGAAGCCGGACGTTGCCATCGTCATCAGCGACGACCAGGACGAAATGATGTTTGAGGACAACATGCCCATGTTCAGCGTCTACTGGGGCGATACCTTTAGCATCAGGCCCCGGCGGGCGCGCGCCACTCCGGGAACGGCGGCTGCGGCCGCGCCTGTGGCAACGCCAGTGGTGAACCCAGGCGCCAGTGACCTGGCGATGGACGTGCCGGTGGACACAGACCTGGGCCTGCACCTCATCGAATACCTGGTAGACCACGACTTCGACATTTCACATTCGCGCTACATGAAGGAAGAGTACGGCGGCAGCATTGGCCCGACGGGCTACGTGTGGTGGAAGCGGGAGACAGAGCCGCGTCCCCAGGGCATAGGCCACGGCTACACCTTTGTGGTACGGCGGTTGATGGACAATAAGCCAGTGCCCATTATCCCCATCATCCAGAACACCTGCTACCCGCCCAACCAGCCCTCGCCCAAGCGCAGCTATATGCTGGGTAAGGCCATCGCCAAAGCGGTGGAGGCGTGGGACAGCGACAAGCGAGTCATGGTTGTAGGTTCCGGCGGACTAAGCCACTTTGTGCTGAACGAGGACCTAGACCGCCTGGCCCTGCGCGGGATGCAGGAGAAGAACGGGGAGATCCTCTCGACTCTGCCGCGTCCGCAGCTCATGTCCGCCAGCTCCGAGACGCTGAACTGGGTGGTCGCCTCTGCGGCGGTGGAGCACCTGGATATGGAGCTAGTAGACTACGTGCCTTCGCCGCGGACGCCCGCGGGCACCGGCGGCGGCTGGGCCTACGCCCACTGGACGTAGTGGTTAGGGCTTGCGTCCGCCCACAATAAAGGACGTGACGGAACTGAAGAAATTCCCCTGGCTGGCTTGCGCTTCAATACCTGCGAGCCAGCCAGCGCCCTCTTGGGGCGTGACCACTCCCGCCTCCTGGGCGCGTGCGACGATGCGGCTAAGGTCGTACTGAGCGTTGAAGGGCGCGTAATCGGTATCGATAACGGTCACCGCCTCGATGGTCACGTCCACCAGGCCGGCTTCCCGGAAAAGGCGCTGCAGCTGACGGCCGTTCCACCCGCCTAAGAAGCTATCACACCAGAAGTTGACGATGCGCCGGGTAAGCGCGCGGTCGGGCGCGTCTATGGTGCGGGTTTCAATGTCCCGGTCCTGCACCGCCACGCGGCCGTTGGAGCGGAGGATGCGGGCCATCTGTAGCAGGGCGCGGTCGGGGTGAGCCAGGTGGAGGAAGGTGCGGTCGGCGCGGACGCCATCGTAGGAGGCATCCGGATCCTCTAGCGCGTAGATGTCGGCCACGCGGAACTGCGCCGGCAGGCCCGTGCCCGCGACGCGCTGCTGCGCCAGCTCAACCATGTGCGGATCGGTGTCGATGCCTACGGCGAGGCCGTCCGGGCCAACCATCGCCGCAAGAGTCGCCACGTCCTCGCCGGTGCCGCAGCCCACGTCCAGCACGTGCGCGCCAGGCTGTAGCTCCAGCAGGTCGAAGCTGCGCTGCTTGGCGTACTGCATCGCGGGCTTGGAGCCCTCAGCCCCCAGGAACTGGGCGCGTGTAGCAGGGTCAAGGCTCTGGTCAACGCTGTGGAGTCCGGAGGAGACCCGCGGGGGCGTGTTCTCGGCGTTCATCTGCTGCCTCCCACTATCCTTCTCTTTGCGAGCAGGTTGCGGCGAGTATAGGCGTCACGCTAGGTGTTGGCAACCGCGGGAGCGGCGGCGGTGCTAGCTGGGGGATGGCGTGCCGGCTGTCGCTTGCTCCACTTTCTGCTCCCTAAGCACCATGGCAACCAGGAAAGCCACCGCATAGCAGGTACCCACCAGGAAGAGGAAGGAGAAGCCGAATCCCAAGCTCTCCGCCCAAAAGGCGAAGGCCGCGGGCGAAGTAAGCGCGCCCAAGTGGGTCAGCGTGCGCCAGATGCCGAAGAAGCGGCCCCGGGCGAAGTTGGGTGAGCGGTCTGAGCCAAGCACTTGCATGGTCCCGTTGGTGGTGCCGAGGGTCATGTGGGAGATGAGGAACGCGACGACATAGTACTGGAAGGGCAGCTTGAGGAAGGCGGTTAGCGCGATGATGCCCAGCGTAGTGCCCAGAAGCGCGAAGGCAGGGGCGATGATGCCCTTGCGGCTGTAGCGGTCTATGAGGTAGCCAGAAACCAGGGTGACAGGAAACGCCACCAGCGCGCCCGCTCCGCTAAGGAGACCGATAACGGCAGGTGATGCCCCGTAGGCGAAGGCTGCATAGAGGTTAAGGGTGCCGGTCTCGCCGCCGCGAGAAGTGGTAGCCAGGAACTGTATGCAGAAGAAGGTGAGCATCTGGGGCGTGAGGATGTACTTGAAGAGAGCCGACCACTCGCCCTGGTTTGCTGCAGCCCCCTCGCCCTCGCCCTCACTGCGGGCGCGGCGGGTTTCCGGCACCAAGGCAAAGCAGGGCACGACAATGAAGAGCATCAGGAGCCCGTGGAGTATGAAGGGCGCGCGAATATCCCAGATAGCCATCAGCCCGCCCATAGTAGGGCCAAGCAACAGGCCGACCCGCTGCAGGCCGGTCATCCACACTATCTGCCGGGCGCGCTGGTTGGCCCGAGCTGACTCTGTGATAACCGCCAGGCGGGCCTGCATCCACATCTCCACCGCGGCGCCGCCGGCAAAGCGGTAGATGAGCAACTGCGGGTAGGAACTGGCCGTAGCAACAAGAAACGAGGAGATGGCGGTGATGAAGGGGCCGGCCAGCAAGATGGGACGACGCCCCAGCTTGTCCATGAGGACGCCGGTGGGGAAGGTAAAGAGCACCGCTCCTACCTGGAAGGCCACAAAGATCATGGCCGCCTGGCCGAAGCCTATATCGAAGGACTTGGCGTAGACCGGCAGCACCGGCGCGATAAGGCCGTTGCCTAACGAGATGATGATGGCCGGCAGGTAGAGGGAGAGGACGAGCTGTCGGCTGAGGACGCTGCGGTTGCTGTTGTCGGGTTGGGTCTCTGACATGCTGGGCTGCTCGGGGTAACCAGGCTATGGTATCACGGCGCAGGCGGGCGACGCGCGGTTAGCGGCCGGGCCAGAGGCTGCGGAGCTTCCGGAGAGCGCGGTCGGTGTAGGAGAAGGTAACGGGGTCCATGTGCCGCTGCGCCATGGTGAAGTAGGGGCGGCTGACCCGCCGGGCGTAGACGTTGAACCCCTCCCGGCTGATAGCGCCCAGCGCCTCCCTGTAGTAATCCACGACGTAGGTGTTGCCCACTTTGATGCCGGCCAGCACCGCGCCCTCGGCCACAAGAGTGGAGACGGAGAGAAGGGACTCGCCGCTGGTGTTGGATGCCTGCTGTAGGCGGGTATAGAGGGAGGCCATGTCTGCGGGGCCAGGGAGCTTGTCCGTGTTGCGGCGCAGCTCATGCCAGGAAGCCCGAATGCCGCTTACGCTGAGCGGCGGCACATCGATAGTATCTGCCAGGACGGCGGAGGTGCCTTCCAGTGAATCCAAGAGGTTCTCGAAGGAGCTGACGTTAGCGTGTTCAGCCAGGAGCCCGTTCCGCTTTAGCTCCGCTTCCAGCGCCCGCAGGTAGGTGCGGGTTCCGCCGGTGATGTCTGCGGTGGCGGCCAGCAGCCACAGGGGCGACCAGCCCACTTGGATGAGGCTGGCCATCTCCATCACGTTGCCTGCGGCTTTGCGCATGGCAAGCTGCTGCACCGGCATCTTGTCCGGCGCCAGCACGCCAAGCACACCGCCCACCATTTCCACCATGATGCGCACCCCTCGGGCGACCGTGGCTTGATAGAAGCGGGAGCCGCGCAGCCAGTTAGGAAGGATAACCTCCGTGATCTGGTAGAACGCGCCGCCAAGGACGGCAGCCAGGACACGAACCAGCCGCTCCGGCATGGAAAGCGCATAGGCCATGGAGTACATGGAGCGCCGGCCCTCCTCCGTGACGTCGGCTAAGGGCGGTGGTTCAGGGCCTCCAGGAGTTTCCTCCTGCGGCCGCTCCTCTGTCATGTGCTCAGTGTCGTGGTGGTGGTTGCCATGCGAGAAAAGCATCCCAGCGCTGGTCTGCGCCCTTGATGCAGCCGTCTACGTCCTCTGCTAGCAGGTAACCCTGCTGCACCATGGCTTCAGCGGCCTGGCGCACCTGAGCAAGGTAGTCCTCCTTAGAGGCGTAGCGCTCTGCAATGGGCTGGCGGGGGTCGCCGGTGGCGGCGCGCTCCTCGCTGGTGCGCGGAAAGGGCAAGGTGAAGCCAAAGAGGGGCGCGCCCGCGGTCATAAGGCCGGGCTGGCCCATCTCCGCAGCGCGCATGTTCCAGCCGTGGTAGGTGGCGAGAGGGACGAGGATATCCGGCAGGCGTACGCCCGCAACCTCGTTGCCATCGGCGTCCAAGGCGGAGACCAAGACGGCGTAGGGCTCGCCCTCTGCGGGAGGATAGGCGGGCTGGTCTGGGGAAGGCCCAAAGTCCAGGCGCGCCCGCGGGGGGACGGCGCTCAGGAAGGGCACACCGGGGATGCTCGTAAGCGGCGCTTCCAAGCTCTCCCTGGTGGCTGCCGTTGCGTTATCCAGACGAGGGTGCTGGCTTGGCGGGGCCGGCGTGCCATCCGACACCCAGCGGTCAAGGTTGGCTAGGGCGGCCCGCACCAGCGGGTTGTAGTCGACGGTGTTCAAAGGCAGCAGCGCCTTGAAGCCGTCAGGTGTGGTATCCCTCAGCGGCAGCGTGCCGGGGGTGTGCTGGGTTCCGCTCATGTAGTAGATGCGCACATCCTCGGGCGGGTCCACGTCCACTGTGCCGGCAATGTCGGTATGGGTGAGCGATGCGCCGCTCCACCAGTACTCCATACCGGAGTTCATAGCGATGACTTTGGGCAGCGTGTTGCTGGCGATGGCGCGAGCCAGCAGGCCATCGTGCTGGCCGGTGACGGGGTCGCCCTGCTCCGTATAGGTGAAGGGGAAGCGGTTGCCGGGCGCGCGCAGGATGTTGGTGGAGGGCTGCGAGAAGCGGAAGTTGAACTCGCCGCGGCGTGAGCTGCCGGTGTGGATCATGAGGCCGTCGAAGACTTGGCGGTCGGCCTCGTCCTGGTTGAAGCCCTCGTAGAGGAACTCCCGGACGAAGCGGCCGCTCATGGACTGGCCGAAGCCGTAGGCGTGGCGCACCGCGCCGTCGAGGGGATTGGGGACGTTGCCGCTGCCGTACCTCAAGAAGGAGGCGGCGTCCCGCATGGAGACAAGCCCTAAGCCGGTGAGCTTGGCCCCGATGCTGGTGTAGGTGATCTCATAGACCTTGCCGGGCTGGAAGCCGCTGGCGAGGTAGACGAAGTTAGGATCGGGGAGTACTGCGCCCTCCGCAGCACGGGCAAACTGCCACTCGGAGCGGTCGATGACCGCCGCCGGGGCATCGTGGTGTTCACGGACGGTGAGGGTTGCGGCGGGATCGTTAACGTCCGCCGCCGGCAGGGGCTGGTGCATGGCATCGGCCAGCCGCTGCACTTGGGTGGGACGGTTAGGCCAGTACTGGACGAAGGCCTGGCCGGTGATGCGCTGGCCGTTCTCCAGCGCTTCGGGAGCCTGGAACTGCATCAGGGTGCCTGGGCTGTCCGGCACGTCGCACTGGATGCCGGACCACAACACGCTGATGCCCTGGCGCATGAGGTAGCCGTCGCCTAGGGGGATCTCCTGCGCTGGGTCCGCGGCCGGCGGCGAGTTGTTGAAGCGGGCGAGAGCTATTTTGTTGCCGCGGTTGAGCACGTCGTAGAGGAGGCGGTTCTCCGGTCGGGGCTGCACCGGCTTCAGCAGATAGAAGTCGGCGGTAAAGGTCACCCGACCCGACGAGTCGCGGGGCGCGAGGCTGATATCGCACACCCGCTGGTTAGCCGGATGCTCCGGGCCTACGGCGAAGGAGAGGCTCCCCTTCAGGTACTCGTACGGCCCCCACTCGCCGAAGGACTGGCCGCCTAGGAGGGGGCCGCTCGCTTGTATATCGATTGCAGTGATGGACATAACACCTCCAGATGCACCCAGGATAACGCTTAGGCGGCCAGCGCCGCCACTCCCGGCGGGATGGGCCGCTTGGCCAGAAAGAAGAAAAGGCTGGCTATGAAGCAAAAGACCGCAAAGAGAGAGAAGAGGGTGTCGTAGCCCCCGGTGCGGTCATACACGACGGCGGCCAGCCAGGGCCCGCCCGCCATCGCCGGCATGGTGAGGATGGTGACGTAGCCGGTCAGCGTGCCCACAATGCGGCGGCCAAAGTAGTCCGGCCAGATCTGCGCCTGTAGCTGTCCTAGCCCGCCGATGACCATGCCCAGGGTAAAAGTGGCTACCGTAAGGCTAATGCCCGGGTTGGCGAGGAGAAAGGCGGAGATGGCGGTACCGTAGCAGAGCGCGAACAGTGTCTGCGCACGGTGCACACCAAAACGGGCGATGATGTAGCCCCAAACGGGCCTGCCGGCGACCGCGGCTAGGGCATAGCCACTGAGGGAGGTGGCGGCCATCGTTGCGGACATGCCCTGAAGCTGCATGTAGGGCACCATGTGCAGGAAGATGGTGGAGCCAGGGAAGGATATCAAGAGCGAGCCTGCCACCAGTCGCCAGAAGGTGCTGGTGCGGAGGGCCAGGCTTTGTGTCCAGGCGTCTTCTGGTACCGCTCTGGGCACTGCCGGCGGGTCCGACGCTGAGCGTGGAGGTGCAGGCTCGCCGTCCGGCTCCAGGCCCACGTCCTCGGGCCGCCTCCGCACAATGAGCCAGGCTAGGGGCGAGACTACGAACAGTTGCACGCCGCCTATACACGCCCAGACCCAGCGCCAGCCGAAGTTTGCAATTAGCCAGCTGAAGGGCGCCACTAGGACGACGCCCCCCGCCGGGTTGCCGGTGCTGTAGATGCCAAAGGCCAGGGGGCGTCTACGAATGAACCAGTTAGAGATGACCGTCCGGGGCCCCAGGTTCTGCAACGCGGGGCGAGAGATTGCTACGCCCAGCCCGATGCAGAGGTAGTAATGCCAGGGTACCTGCACCTGGCTAACGAGGCCGAAGGAGACGCCTGCGATGATAGCGCTAATGGTCATGAGCATGCGGCCGCCGTGCTTATCGAAGAGCGGACCCATGAGCGCGGAGAGGAGGCTTGCGATAACGGCGGACACGGTGAGAACTCCGTAGATGGTTGAGCGGCTCCAGCCCAGATCTCCTTCCATTGGGCCTACCATGAGGTTGAACAAAAAGGTGGTAGCGCCTCCATTGAGCATGAGCGCCAGCCAGGCGACAAAGATGATCCACCAGCCGCGATGGCGGGTCAATGGGCAGCCTCAGTGGAGCCGGTCACACTGCGAAACACTGGCGTACTCCTGTAATCTTTCACAATCCATCCATCCATCCATTCATTCATGCTCATAACGGCGCGAGTCACCGCTGTCTGGCGCGCCGCGCCGCTGCTAGCAAGGTGCTTAGTAGGGTAGCACTACGCGCTCCTCCTGTCCGCCCAGGGCGCGCTCTTAGGGAAGTTCGTCGTGCTACTATTGCAGTAGAGCAACAGTAAGAGACAACATAAAGGAACTGGATTGACACAACCTGAACTAGAGCAGCAGCTTGGCAGCGCAGAAGAGTTAGCGTCGCATGGCCGGTACGAGGATGCCCTAGCCATCCTGCAAGCCGCCATGGCACGCGCGGCAGCAGAGGGCCGCACGGGCCTTCAAGCCACTGCGATGTGCCACCGCGCCAAGATCAACCGCATCATGGGCGACACCAATCAGGCAGGGCGCGCTGTTCAGCAAGCCTTACGCCTCTACGACTCTGTGGGGGATGGGACCGGCCGGGCGCAGGCGCTCCTGGTCCAAAGCGAGATTTTTTCCGACGAGGCCAGGCTTGCGGAGATGGAGGAGGTGAGCCGGGAAGCCATCGCGTTGAGCGAGGCCGCCTCCGCGCCGCTTGTGCTGGCCAGGGGTCAGACGCTTCTGGGCACGGCGCTCATCTACCAGGGCAGAGGCGAGGAAGCCAAAGCGGAGATCGACCGCGCCACCGCTGCCTACCGTTTCGCGGGGGACCAGCGCGGCGTGGCTACCAGCCTGCTAACGGCCGGGCGCATTGACCACATGCAAGGGCGCGTCTCCGCGGCCATCCCGCAAGTCTCTGAGGCTCTGGAGATCTTCCGGGGTCTTGACGACCGCAGGGCCATGGCCGCCGCGTATGTTGCGCTGGGGCAGATTGGGCTGGAGCGGGACGACGTAGAGCAGGCCAAAGGCTACGCCCGCCAGGGCATCGAGCTGAACGACGGCACGGGCGAGCGGGGTATCCTCCTGCGCTCTATGTTGCTGATGGCTCAGGCAGAGGTGGAGGCCGGCGAGTGGGAGCCCGCGCGCGACCGTCTGTTGGCCGCAGTGGAGCTCTGCCGCGCGCCGGATCAGCAGGGCATCCTGCCGGAACTCTGCCGCACACTGGCCCAAGCCTATCTGGGCGGGCAGGCTGTTGAAGAGGCCCGCCGCTACACGGAGCTTAGCATTGCCAATGCCTCTACTGAAGACGCCTACTCCCTGGGCACGGCTAACATAGTGCTGGGGCTGGTGCTGGTGGCAGAGGCCAAGCTGGAGGATGCGATTCAGACCTTCCGCCGAGGTGTTTCCTACCTGGAAGTAGCGGACGAGGCCTACGAGCTGGGCTGGGGGACGTTCTTGCTGGGCCAGGCTGAACTCGCGCAGGGGGACAGCGGCCGCGCGGGGCGACACTTCCGGGAAGCGCGGGCGTACTATGAGGCGCTGGAGGCCACGTCTCGCGTGGCGCTGATAGACCAGTTCCTAAGCCAGATCGCCTAGCTTCCGCAGCGTCGCCCGCTCAGCGGCGCGACCACGCTACCCCTATATCGCCGGGCATGGTGTTCGGGACGACTGTTTCCTTTCCTGTTGCGGCATCCAGGATACAGATCCCCTCAAAGCAGATGTAAGCGATCTTACCCCCATCGGGTGACCACTGGGGCTTATAGCCAAAATGGGCGATAAAGCGGAGCGATGGTCGCCCGTCGTCATCTACCACGCAGACCCTGAAGCCGCAACTGTAAGCAATGAGCCGGTCTGTGGGGGACCACGTCAGGGAGTACTTGTCGCTCAACGTAGCGGTGACGCGTCTCTGGAAGCCGGTTGCCACCTCTATGGTGTAGAGCTGGGGGTAGAAGATGCGCTCGGAGACAAAGGCGATCTTCGTGCCGTCGGGTGACCATGCGGGCCGGCTGTCCGCGGCGCGGTGGTGGGTCAGGCGTCGTTGATTGCTGCCGTCACTATTCATCACGTAGATCTCGGTATTACCGTCTCTCGTGGCGACGAACGCGATCTGTTTGCCGTCCGGCGACCACGTGGGGCTGGTGTCCGTGAATGGATTGTCGGTGAGGCGGGTAAGGTTACTGCCGTCACGGTTCATCACAAAGATATCTGTGTTGGGGAAGTCGTCCACAAAGTGCCAGAAGGCAATCTTGCTGCCGTCCGGTGACCAGGCTATAGGAGCCAAGCCCGCTTGGTTGTCCGTCAGGCGCTTCACGCCGGAGTCATCGGCAACGTATATCTCCCACTTGCCGGTGCGGTTGGAGCCGAAAGCGAGGGCGTCGCCGTTGGGCGACCACTGGGGCGTCAGGTCGACGTCCGGGTCATCGGTCAGGCGTTTTACCTCGCTGCCGTCCGGCTGTGCGGTGTATATCTCCGTGTTGCCGTCCCGGTCTGAAACAAAGGCCAGCTTCCCCGCAGCCACTGAGCGCGGTGCAGATGTAGGTGTAGGGGTGGGCGCAACTCGTCCCGCTGCGGTGACCAGCTCAAAGTAGCCGGGTGAAGTCCACGGAACCGGCTGGCCGTCACCCTGGACGCGGGGCCGGACGCGCCAGTAGTGGGGCGCGTTGTCTTCCAAGGGCTGAGCAGCCGGCACGGTGTAGGCGGTGGGGTCGCCCGGTTGGCTGGTTTGAGCTATCCCCCAATGGATGGATGCCCATTGGCCTAAGACACCTTCCCCAAAGGAGGAATCGCGGCTTATCTGCACCTCGTAGTAGAACACGTCGGTGCGGAGGTCAATCCAGGATAGGGTGGGTGTGACGGAGGCCACGGTGGAGCCGCGCGGAGGTTTGTGCAGGGATATGGTTGCGCTGGACGCTGCGGGAGTGCGGAAAGAGCGCTCGGCCCAGGGACCCCACGCAGAGTGGTCGGCTGGGAGAGATGCGGGCGCATCAGCGGCGCGGACGGCCCAGGTGTAGGTCATGTCCGGTAGGAGGCCCTGCCATTCGGGCGGTTGGGGTATCTGCAGGGATTCGACCGCGCCCAGAATGAGGTTCAGCGCCGGGCCGTCATCACTCCCAGGGGTTGACCCGTACCTGCACCTGAGTCGCGCCCGCAGGCAGCGACCACTCCAGCGTGCCCCCAATGCGATCGAGCTGGGCTTGGTCGAGAGGCGCGAGCAGATCGGGCGCCGGCGAGGCGCTATGCGCCGGAGGGGCGTCCGCAATGAAGAGGGCGGACAGGCCAAGGACGAGACCGAGCAGCGCGCCGAGCTGCAGGCGTCGGTTGGAAACTAAGTGCGGCATAAACAAAGCCCGGCTTACCGGGCAGCCAGTTCCTGGCGTAGAAGCTGCACGGCCTGGGTCATGGCTCGCAGCTTGCCGAGGGCCGACCAGCGCGGCAGGTACTTCATACCGCAGTCCGGAGCGATTATCAGGCGCTCGGCGGGGATATAGCGGAGGGCTGTCTGCACCCGCCGGATGATGGTCTCTACCGGCTCGACCTCCTCTTTGCTAAGGTCGAGCACGCCCAGGATCATCGTCTTGCTCCCCATCCGGGCTAGCACGGAGAGATCGAGTTCAGGTTGCGCCGTCTCTATGGATATCTGGTCGACAGCGGCGTCCGCCAGCTCTTCCAGGAAAGGGTACTGGTTGGCGGGCTTGTCCTTGACCATTGCGCCGTAGCCAAAGCAGGTGTGCAGCGCGGTGACCGCCGGCACGCCCTCCAGCGCGCAGTTGATGGCCTCCACCGCGTAGCGCCGGGCTGGCTCCAAGCGGGCCTGGAGGTAGGGCTCGTCTATCTGCACCACGTCTGCGCCCGCAGCAGCAAGGTCCCGCAGCTCCTGGTTCACAGCGGCGGCAAAGTCCAGCGCCATGCAGCGCTCATCGCCGTAGTGGTTGTCCACGGCCTGCTGGCTCATGGTGAAAGGCCCCGGCACCGTAATCTTGATGGGGCGGTCTGTGTTGGCGCGCAGGAACTCCACGTCCCGCACCTGGACGGGCCCGCGGCGCTTGAGGGGGCCGGTGACCCGCGGCAACACGTCCGGCTGACCGCGGCGGCTCAGGCCCTGGGCCGGGTGAGCCAGGTCGATGCCCTCCAGCGCATTGGCAAAGCGGTTGGAGTAGCTCTCCCGCCGGGACTCGCCGTCGCTGATGATATCGATGCCGGCCTGCTCCATGTCGCGGATAGCGAGCCGTGTGGCGTCATCCTGGGCCTGCTCCAGAAACTGCTCCGGCACGCGCCAGATCTCCCGGACGGGTACGCGCGGCGGCACGCGATGGGCGAGTTGCTCGCGGTCGATGAGCCAGTCGGGCTGGGGGTAGCTGCCGACAACAGTGGTAGGGAGCAGGGGGAGGTTATGGAAAGGGTTGGCTACCATTTTGCCTCGCGTTGGTGCTAGTATAGCCCATTACTAAAATAGGGAGGTGAGTCATGGCGAGCGCAAGGCAGATACTCCGTCTTCAGGGATCCGGAACCAGGCAGAACGATGCGGGCCCCGCCCCCATCCCCGACGGCGTGAAGCTGGGAAACATGGTGTTCTCTTCTCTGGTAGCTCCCAGCCGGGACCCGGCGACCAACACGCACTTCCCCGATGCCGAGCGGCAGGCTGAGTCCATGTTTGAAAACATCGGGAAGATGTTGGAGATGGCGGGCGGCACGCCCGACAACATCGGCCAGCTGACGCTGTATTTCAAGAATGAGGACGCCCGCGGGCCTATTAACAAGGAGTGGGTGAAGATGTTCCCGGAGACCAATGACCGCCCGGCGCGCATTGTGGTCTACCGGGACTTTGGCAGCGGCGGGCTGCTCTTCGAGGCGTCCTTTATCGCAGTGCTGTAGCTGTAATCGAAATCTGGATGCATTGCCAAGAGACGGCACGCTAGCACGATGACCGAGACTAAGAGAGACACTGGGCCCCTTTCCTGGGCGCTGGTAGCATCGCTGTATCTGCCCGCGTTGGTGGTGCATCTGGGGCAAGGCATGGTGCATCCGGTGCTGCCGCTGTACGCGCGCTCCTTTGAGATTGGCGTGGCTGAGGCGTCGCTGATCTTCGTGACGTATCAGCTTGGGGGTTGGCTGTTCACGTTGCCCACTGGGTTGGCGTTGGACAAGCTGAGCCGCCGGGCGGTGCTCCTTGGCGGCATGGGTTCCACTGCGCTCGCGGCGTTTTTGATGGCGATTGCTCGCACTTATCCGGAGCTGCTGATCTACCGCTTCCTGGCGGGCGCAGCGAACGAGATGTGGTTCCAGGCGCGCATGACCATTATCACCGCCACGGTGGCGGACAACCAGCGGGCGAGGCAGATTAGCTGGATGCTGGGACTGCAGCGGGTGGGCCAGCTAAGCGGGCCGGCGCTGGGCGGTCTGCTGGCGGGCGCTCTGGGGCTGTGGTTCCCCTTCATGCTCCACGGCCTGATGATGCTGCCGATGATACTCCTTACCGTGATGTTCATTGGCCAAGGAGTAGAGGCCAAGCCACTGGCAGCGTCGGAAGGGGCCCAACCAACAGAGTCAAAGGGGTTCTGGCGGGAGTTGCGGGTGGTGCTCACGCCTCAGGTGCGGTGGTTCTTCCTGGTAACGGTATTTGCATCGCTCTGCCGCGGTGGAGAAGGCGCGAACTTCAACCTGTACGCAGTGTACGAGTACGGCGTGGGGCCGACCACCCTGGGTTTTGTGAGCGCCGCGGCTGCAGTGGTGGCGCTGCCTATCCCCTTTATGACGGGCTACTTCATGGACCGCTGGGGCCGGCGCAAAGTGATCATGCCGGGCTTCGGGATGCTGGCCACGGCGCTGCTGATCATGGCTATTGGCGCGTTCTTCAAGGCGCCCTTCGCGTGGTTTGTCATTACGTTCTGTATTGTGCAGGCAGTGCAAAGCACCACCAATGGCACGATGCAAACGCTGGGGTCCGACATGGCGCCGCGCAATGCTATCGGCCGCTTCATGGGGGTGTGGCGCACGGTGCAGCACATGGGCTCGCTGATATCGCCGGCGCTGTTTGCGGTGGTAGCGCAGTTCGCGGGCTTTGGCAACGCGTTCTTGTCGATGGTGATCGCGGGCTACTTGATTTTGCTCATCGTGGCAGTGGTGCTCAAAGAGACCCGGCCTGGCACGGTCACCACGCCTGCATCCTCATAAGAAGACCCCCGCTCCAGCTCTCCGAGGCGTAGTGTACTGATCCCTGGCAGGGTGTTGAAAAGGGATGTAGGCTTAATTTCCAGGCGGCCGACCGCACACAGAGCCCAACTTATGATCCAAACGCCGGAGGGACAGACTCATGATAACGCCACTCATCCCCCGTAAGCTCCTTTTTGGCAACCCGGACAAGGCTTCGCCCCAACTCAGCCCCGACGGGCGTTTCCTCAGCTATTTAGCCCCGGTGGATGGGGCCCTCAACGTTTGGGTCGGGCCGGCCGACGACCCCGCGGCGGCCAAGCCGGTTACTGGGGAAACGGGTCGCGGGATACGGTTCTACGAATGGGCGTACACCAACAATCATGTCTTTTACATCCAGGACCGGGACGGCGACGAGAATTGGCATGTGTACCAGGTCGATTTGACTGCCGGAGATATTCGAGACTTGGCCCCTCTTGAGGGCGTGCAAGCCAGCATCGAGGCGGTAAGCCCGAAGTTCCCCGATGAACTGCTGATAGCCTTGAATGACCGCAATCCCCAGTTCCACGAACTATACCGGGTCAACATCAACACTGGGGAAAGACAACTTGTTCAGGAGAATGACCAATTCATCGGATTCATTACCGATGAGGATTTCAACGTACGCTTCGCCGCGCGGCCGGCCCCTGATGGGGGCAACGAGCTTCTGAGCAAGACCGAGAACGGCGGGTGGGATTTGTTTGCCGATATCGCTATGGAGGATAGTCTCAACACCGGTCCCATAGGGCTCGACCGGGAGGGCCGGGTGCTGTACATGACCGACAGCCAAGGCCGGGACACTTCTGCCCTGATCGCCATCAACCTCGACACCCAAGAACGCGCCGTTCTCGCCGAGGACACTAGGGTCGATGTCAGCGACACGATGGTACACCCCACGGAAAAGACCATCCAAGCCGTCGCCTTTACCCACATGCGCAAGGAATGGCGGATTTTGGACGACGCCATTTCTCCGGACCTAGAGTTTCTGGGAACGATAGCCGATGGCGATCTTCAAGTGATCAGCCGCACTCTGGACGATAACTACTGGCTGGCGGCCTATTTGCTGGATGACGGCCCAGTCAGATACTACCTTTATGACCGGACGAGCAAGGAAGCCCAGTTCCTGTTTACCAACCGGGAAGCGCTGGAGGGGTTGCCGTTAGCCAAGGTGCACCCGGCGGTAATCACTTCGCGCGATGGGTTGGAATTGGTGAGCTATTACATGCTCCCCCTTGAGAGCGGTCCGGATGGAACGCAGCTTCCCTCCCATCCTTTGCCAACCGCCCTGCTGGTCCATGGCGGACCCTGGGGACGGGACGATTGGGGATACAACCCGGTGTACCAGTTGCTGGCCAACCGGGGATACGCGGTCTTGAGTGTGAATTTCCGGGGTTCCACCGGTTTCGGCAAAAACTTTATCAACGCCGCCAACTTGGAATGGGCGGGGAAGATGCACGACGACTTGATCGACGCGGTGCAATGGGCTATAGACCAAGGGATTGCCGACCCCCAAAGGATAGCGATACTGGGCGCAAGCTACGGCGGTTATGCGGCCCTAGTGGGACTAACCTTTACCCCCGACACTTTTGCTTGCGGTGTGGACATTGTTGGGCCCTCAAACCTGGTAACCCTGCTCAACACCATACCGCCTTATTGGGAGCCCCAAGTCGAGATGTGGGCCACCCGGGTCGGCGACCACCGAACTGAGGAGGGCAGGGCGTTCCTAGCCGAGCGTTCTCCGTTGACTCACGTAGACCGAATTAGCAAGCCATTGCTCATTGGTCAGGGGGCCAACGATCCCCGGGTTAAACAGGCTGAGTCCGAGCAAATTGTCCAAGAGATGCAGGACAAGAACATTCCGGTAACTTACGTGCTCTACCCGGATGAAGGCCATGGATTTGCCCGCCCCGAAAACAACCTGTCCTTTTTTGCGGTCACCGAGGCCTTTTTAGCCGAATGTTTGGGGGGCCGCCACGAGCCGATGGGCAGCGATTTTGAAGGTTCGTCTATCATCGTCCCCAAGGGGGCTGAGTATATCCCAGGTCTAAAGGAAGCGCTCGAATAGTAACGTTCGAGGACGTCGCAATGAGACCTCAACGGGATGCCGCCGCCGCAATCTAGAGGGGGACGTAGGTTAGAAGACCCCGGCCTCGTAGCGCATCACGCTCTGCCTGAACGGCTACGGGCTTCCCCGGTGTCTACTCCTGGGGCGTGGTAACCGGCGCAGGCACAGTAAAGGGTCGCGGCATGGTGAAGAGCACCGGCCCCGCCAGCGAGGTGCAGAGGCCCAGGACGAACCACGCGGGGCGGTAGGTGCCCAGCATATCCACGGTGATGCCCACTATCACCGGCGCAATCAGGCCGTCGACGATGGCGGAGCTCTGGAGCATGCCCTGGATGCTGCCCATAGCTCTGGTGCCAAAGTAATCGGCTTGGAGGGCAACGCGCAGCGGGTTGGACCCACCGGATGCGGAGCCGTAGATCAGCACAAAGAGGATCAGCAGCGGGGTTGAGTTAACGCCGCTCAGGAGGAGCAGGCCCGCCGCTTGGAGGGTAAAGCACGCGGCAAGGAGCTTCTTCTTGTCTATGAAGTCGCCCCACCAGCCAAAGAAGAGGCGTCCGGGGAGGGAGACCAGCGGAATGGCGCCCGCGGCCAGCACCGCGACTTGCAGGGAGAAGCCCTCCCGCAGCAGCGCCGGGACGAGCAGGGTCATAATGGGCGTGGTCCCCAGACCAATGAGGGTGAACGCGCCCAGCAGATGCCAGAAGGCCCGGTTGCGGAGCGCCCTGCCCAAAGTAAACTCCTCGCTGGGGCTAATGCGGTTCGCGGCGCCGCGCTGTTCGCCCGCGCTCTCTGGCGATGGCTGCTCACGGTCGCCGTCCGGCAGCACTCCGGCGCGCTGTGGGTCGTCTTTGAGGGTCGCCGCCAGCGGCAAACCCACCACCCACATGAGCACTGCCAGCACGCGCAGTGCGCCCCGCCATCCAAAGCGAACGATAAGCAGCCCCATAGTTGGCGCGTTCAGACCGCCGAGGCCGGTGCCCAGCATGAGCAAGGTGAGCGCCCGGCTGCGCCACCGCACAAACCACTTGGCCACCATGACCGCGGCTATGGTGGGGTTGGCCAGGCTGTGGCCGGGCGAGATGATGAGGGAAGCGAGATAGAAGCCGAGGAGGGTGTTCACGTTGCTTAACACCAGGCAACCGATGCCCATGACCAGGACGCCCACCGCCATCATGGCCCGTGCGCCAAAGCGGTCTACCAGGATGCCCGCAATCGGTGAGCCCAGGGAGCGGACTTCCGAGCGCAGGGAGAAGGCAAGGGCGATAGCCGCGGTACTCCAGTCCAGCTCCTTTTGGATGGGATCGATGATGACGGAGAAGCCGTAGGCGATGAAGCCCGCACCCACGTGGTTGATGACCACGCACGCGACAATGATCCACCATCCGTAAAAGGGGTCGATGTCGCGCAGTAGGGGTATCCGGGAAGCTAGGCTCACGTGGCGGTTCTCACGATTGCCGCTGAGGCCGCGGGTTTCGCAATCGTGCAGATTCTACGCCGACGGCAGGGAGCGCGCAACGCGCCTCGCAGTGGTGTCTAGGATGGGCTAGAGGGCGCAGGCTCCTGCTGCCGCTGGGGGGTCTTGAAGAAGAAGCCTACAAGGATGGGGATGGCAAAGGCAAAGATCGCAAGGCTCATGAAGGCCAGCGCGTAGCTGATGCGCTCTGCAACGAAGCCAAAGATGCCGGGGCTAACGGCTGCGCCCACCGAGCCAATGAGCCGCCAGACGGCAAAGAAGCGCCCACGGGCGTTAGCAGGAGCCACGTCTGTGGCGAGGATCTGGCCGGTGCCCTGGGTGGTCCCCTGAGTGAGCTGTGTGAAGAGATAGGCCGCCACAAAGAAGGTCAAGCTGCCGGGGAAGAAGGAGGAAGCGGCAATGATGATGAGCGACGAGCCGTAGGCAGTCCAAGCGGGGATCGACACAGCCTTCCTGCCGTACTTGTCCCAAAGCCAGCCGGTGATGAATGGGACAGGAAGGCCCACAACGATGGCTGCGGTATTCAGGAGGCCGAGCTGGCCTGCATCAATGCCGTAGGCGTAGACCGCGTAGAGGCTGAGCGCGCCGTGCTCGTTGCCGCCCCGCGCCCAGTTGACGCAGAACTGCACGGCCAGCACTACAAGGATCTGGGTGGAGAGCATCAACAAGAACAGTTCTCGCCAGCCGAGCTCCGCTTGCGCTTCTTCCTTCGGCTCACCCTCTTTCTGGCGGCCGCGCCCCGGAGCGCTTTCTTTTATCAGTATAAAGCTGGGGATGATGGCCATAAGCGTTAGTACCCCGTGGGTCCAGAAGGGAACGATTGGGCCAAAGGCAACGGCCAGGAAGCCGCCTAACGCCGGCCCAAAGAGGGTGCCGGCTCGGGCCATGCCCTGCATCCAGTTGATCTGCCGCCCGCGCTGGTCGTAGGCCGCAGTATCCGCTATTACGGTGAGCCTGGCCTGCATCCAGAGTTGCGTGGCCGCACCGCTAACGCCGCGTAAGAAGAGCAGTTGCCAAAAGCTGCCGGAGAGGGGCGTGAGGAAGGAGGCGATGGCGGTGAGGATAGGCCCCGTGAACAGGACCGGCCGGCGGCCAACCTTATCCAGGAGGTAGCCGGCGGGAAGGGTGATGAAGAGCGTCCCGACCTGCCCGACGACGAACACCAGGGATGCCTGGCCGAGGCCAACGTTGAAGGACCTGGCGAAGGTGGGGATTACCGGAGCGATCATGCTCTGCCCTAACGAAAGCATGATCGCGGGGACGTAGAGGGAAAGGAACTGGTACTTAGAGAGCACTCCCTGTGACCGGTCTTCTGCCATTTATCCTCTTAATGCAGTCGCCGGCTACGCCCAACGGGGCATAGAGAGTGTTCCCGGTGCGGGCGTTATCCCCCGTGGCATTTCTTGTACTTTTTGCCGCTGCCGCACGGGCATTTTTCATTGCGGCCAATCTTGCCGCCGTGATCCTGAAGAAGCAGCCGCTTCTCCTGGCACGAAACGCAGGTGCACGCCGGTGGGTGGTCAGTATACCAACTAGCTCTGGTCACGAGTTGCTACTCCTCAGCATGGTTGCGGTTTCTGACAAGTAGGGGGCGGATGCAGTAAAGCACGAGGCGGCGACGATGGTCAAGCTAGAGGTTACGTTGACCGCTTAGTTTAGGGGCAGCAACACGCACCTTCCGTACGGAAGGTGCGTGTCTTCTATTGTTAGCCCAATAGGCGTGAATTAGGCAGGGCCTTTGCCGCGCCTTGGGGGGATGCCTCTAGATGGCCCTGCCGTATACTACTCGCCGCCTCCAAGCACTGCCACACACTGGAGCTGCAAGAAGTTGCCTTCCGGCAGGTTGCTCTCTATGGCGTGACGGCCGGGGCGGGAGTGCTCGTCCGGGAACATCTTGAGCCAGGGCGCGTTGATGGCGTTGCGCTGGGCGCGGTCCTTCATGTAGACCGTGACGTAGATGATGTCGTCGGGTGTGCCGCCGGCCTGCTCTAGGAGCGCCCGCATGTTGTTGAAGGCATGCTCCGCCTGGGCTTCTGCCGTGGGCGGCACCTTGCCGGTCTCAGGATCGGTGCCGAAGATGCCGGAGCTGTACACCATGTTGCCAATCTTGCTGCCCATAGGCAGGGGGTTGCTGTGGCCGATGCCGGGAACCTCTAAACTCTGACGCTTTGCCATTGTCCTATCCTCCTTGTGATTGCTTGTTGAATCCTCTTTCAGCCCTAGCTCACCTAACAGGGCCGATGGGAGAGGTGTAACCCAAGAGGGCGCGTGCTGTCAACGCTGTGCTAGGAGCGAGAATTACGGGTGGTGGCGGAAGCGTGTGCTAGTCGGGGACGTTGCCGTCTAGGACACGGACAACGCTGGTGACGCCTGCAAGGGAGTCGATCTTGGCCATGACGCGGCTGAGCTGGCTCATACCGGTGGTTTCCAGCGTGAGGAGGAACTGTGCAGTGCCGTCCTGCTGGGCCGCCTGGTAGGTGCGCAGGATGTTGATCTTCTCAGAGGAGACGGTGCTGGCAATGTCCCGCAGCAGGCCCACCCGGTCGATGGCGGTGATGCGCACGGGCACGGAGAAGAGCTGGCTGGCGGCGCCCCACTCTACGGAGATGAGCCGCTCCTTCTCGTCCTCATTGAGGATATTGGGACAGTCGGCGCGGTGCACGGTGACGCCGCGGGCGCGTGTCACGTAGCCGGTAATGGCGTCGCCCGGCACCGGGTGGCAACAGGAGGCCAGACGGGTGAGCAGGTCGCCCACGCCGCGCACGCGGATGCTCTGGGTAGTGGTGGAGGGCATAGGCGCAGGGAGCGTAGACATAGGAATGGGCCGCTCCTGCTGAGCCGCCAGCTTGATGCTGATTGCGCCGGGGTTCACGTCGCCGTAGCCAACGGCGGCAAAGAAATCGTCCACTTTGTTGAACTTGAAAAGCTTGGCGACTTCCAGATCGGAGAGGGTCACGCCCAGACGGGTAAGCTCACGTCGCACCAACTCCTGCCCGCGCTCAACGTTCTCGGGCCGGGCCTGGCGGCGGAACCACTGCCGGATGCGGGCGCGGGCCGCGGCGCTCTTGATGTAGCCGAGGTTGGGGTTAAGCCAGTCCAGCCGGGGGCCGCGGTCGCCCTTGCCGGTCATGATGTCCACCACGTCGCCGGTCTTGAGGGTGTGGTCCAGGGGCACGAGGCGTCCGTTCACCTTTGCGCCCACGCAGCGGTGGCCCAACTCCGTGTGCACGCTGTAGGCAAAGTCGATGGGCGTGGACTCCGCAGGCAGGTCCTTGATCTCACCCTTGGGAGTGAAGACAAAGACGCGGTCGTTGAAGAAATCGGTCTTGACCGACTCCACGAACTCCTCCGCGCCTTGCACCTCTCGCTGCCACTCCAGGAGTTGCCGCAGCCAGGTGAGCTTCTCTTCGACGCGCAGGTCGGAGCCGCTGCCCTCTTTGTAGCGCCAGTGGGCGGCCACGCCGTACTCGGAGACGTAGTGCATCTCCCGCGTGCGGATCTGCACCTCCAGCGCGTGGCCGCCGGGGGCCATCACGGTGGTGTGCAGCGATTGGTAGCCGCTCTCCTTGGGCATAGAGATATAGTCGTCAAAGGTACCGGGGAGGGGATGCCACAGGCTGTGTACCACGCCCAGGACGCCATAGCAGTCCTGGAGGTTCTCTACCAGGACGCGCAGGGCCAGCACGTCGTAGATCTCGGCCGGGTTTTTGCCCTGGGTGGCGTACTTTTGGCGCTTTTGGGCAATGCTGAAGATATGCTTGGCGCGGCCGGAGACCTCGCCCTTAACGGCCGCCTTATCTAGCTCCGCCTGAAGCAGTCCACTCACCTGCTCAATGTAGGCCTCCTGAGTGGCGCGGCTGGTGGTCAGCATCTGGCTGATCTCTTTGTGCTGGGTAGGGTCCAGGTAGCGGAAGGAGAGGTCTTCCAGCTCCCATTTGAACTGCCAGATGCCCAGGCGCGTGGCCAGGGGCGCGTAGATCTCCAGGGTTTCCCGGGCGATGGCGCGACGCCGGTCGGCCGGCAGGGCCTGGAGGGTGCGCATGTTGTGGAGGCGGTCTGCCAGCTTGATGATGACCACACGGATATCCTCGGCCATCGCCAAGAGCATCTTGCGGAGGTTCTCTTCCGGACTGACCGCGTTGGCAGGACGATGCTGGTCCTGAAGGGCTGTTTCGGAGAGGGCAATCTTGCTAAGTTTGGTGACGCCGTCTACCAGGACGGCGACTTCCGGGCCGAAGCGCTTCTGGAGCTCCTCCAGGGAGACGCCGCAGTCCTCCACCGTATCGTGCAGCAGCGTCGCCACGATGGTGGACGCGTCCATGCGAAGGTCTGCCACCAGGCAAGCGGCTTGCAGCGGGTGCTGGACGTAGGGCTCGCCGGACTTGCGGAGTTGGCCCTGATGCGACTCCACCGCGAACTCGTAGGCGCGCTCAATAACCTCTAGCCGCTCTTGGCTCAGATAATCGCCCACATGGCGCTTGAGGTCGGCCACGGTGAGCAGCTTGGGCTGGATGGCCGCGGTTTCTATGGAGAGGTTGGTCACGGTACGCCTGCGCAGTTTATGTCGCTTAATTGTGCTCAGTATAAGCCGTTAGGTGAAGCAGGAGCAATCTCTTGGCCATAGCTGGAGAGAGTGGGAGTACACTAGCGACTGTTGCCCAACGGCACTACTGACACTACTAGAGGAAGCGAGCAAGCATTGGAAACGGAGCTGGATGTTGCGATTGCCGCCGCAAAGGCGGGGGGCGACATCCTCAAAACGCAGTTTCGGCGAGGCGGCCTGGAGCGCATCCACAAGGGCCTCCATGATTTCGCAACCTCCGCAGACCTGGCGTCTGAGGCCGCGATCCGTGAAGTGCTGACGCAGCGAGAGCAAATGGCCCGTGTACGGAGAGGAGACAGGGTGGGATCGCGCTGAAACGCCGTCCGCCGGCCGCGCCTGGTACGTGGATCCGCTGTGCGGCACAATGAATTTTTCCTCGGGCATTGGGATGTTCTGTGTAAATGTTGGACTTGTGGTTGACGGGAAGCCGGTACTGGGGGCGGTGTGCGATCCTGTGACAGGAGAGGTTTTTGCTGCAGCGGCAGGGCCTAAGCCGGGGGAGGTCGCTATCAGTAGAGAAGGCGCGGTGGAGCATGCCGTTCCCAGCGCTCAGAGCGGACTAGTGGACCTGGATTTCGGCAAACCGCGCCTGGGCACGAGGAACTACCGAACGCTTTGAGATGGCCTTGCTTCCGGCTTTTTCAGACCGCTTCTATCCTACACATCTTGGCAGCAGTTTGGCGGTTGCCTATGTTGCGACCGGCAGGCTTGCGGCGTTCGTAGATGACGCCGCAGAAGGAGCAGTCCATCTAGCCGCAGGGGTCGCGCTCTGCCTAGCTAGCGGCTGTGTGGTATCTTCCGATATTGCAGGCAACCCCTGGAATACCACTGCACGGGGAGTGATTGCCGCCGCTGACCAGGAAGTCCACGCGCAACTCTTGAAATGGAGTCGCGAGTTAGACCTTTAGCCGTCCGTATGTCTTGGCGCAACTTGGGGGACACGCTACACTAGAGCGGCTACCCAACAAGCCCTATAATCGAGCAGAGCTATGCAATACCGAGCGCCCCGCGGCACAGCCGATATTCTCCCCGCAGACCAGCCCTACTGGCATCACGTAGTCCAGCAGGCGGAGCGTCTGAGCCATCTCTATGGTTACCAGCGCCTGGACACGCCCCTCTTCGAGGCCGCCGGCCTCTTTCAGCGGGGCATTGGCGAGGGCACGGACATTGTGGATAAGGAGATGTACACCTTTGAGGACCGCAGCAAAGACCTCCTGACGCTGCGGCCGGAGGGGACCGCGCCCGTCTGCCGAGCGTATGTAGAGCACGGCATGCACAACCTGCCGCAGCCGGTGAAGCTCTATTACATTGCGCCGTCCTTTCGCTACGAGCGTCCTCAAGCGGGGCGCTACCGCCAGTTCTACCAGTTTGGCTGCGAGGCGCTGGGCGAGGATGACCCGTCCATTGACGCGGAGATCATCACGCTGGCGTACCAGTTTTATGAGGCTCTGGGGCTGAAGAACCTGCGGCTGCTGCTGAACAGTCTAGGCGACCCGCTGTGCCGCCCCAGCTACCTGAAGGCGCTGGTGGAGTACTATCGACCCTTCTCCGACCAGATTTGCGAGGACTGCCAGATGCGCTTTGATAAGAACCCGCTGCGCCTGCTGGACTGCAAACGCCCCTCAGACCAGGCCCGCATTGCTCGCGCGCCCAAGATGGTGGACTTCCTGTGCACGGACTGTCAGGCGCACTTCACCACGGTGCAGCGGCATCTGAACGTGCTGGGCGTTCCCTACCGGCTGGAGCACCGCCTGGTGCGCGGGCTGGACTACTACACCCGCACCGTCTTTGAGTTTGTGCCGCAGGAAGAGGGCAGCGCGCAGAGCACCGTGGGGGCAGGCGGCCGCTACGACGGCTTGGTGGAGGCTCTGGGCGGCAAGCCCACGCCCGGCATTGGCTTTGGCATTGGGATGGAGCGGATTATCATTAACTTAAAGCAGCAGGGCATTGAGGCGCCCAACGCGGCCTCGCCCCAGGTCTACGTGGCGTTCGTAGGCGCAACGGGACGGCTGATGGCGCTACGGCTGGCGAGCGACCTCCGAGCGGCCGGAGTGAACACCATCCTTGCCCTGGGCGAGCGCAGCCTGCGAGCCCAGCTTCGCAACGCGAACTCCTTGGGCGCGCCGTGGGCGGCAATGATCGGCGATGATGAGGTCGAGGCGAGCGCCGTGCGGCTGCGGGACATGGCGACCGGCGAGCAGAAGACCATGTCCATGGAAGAGGCCGTGCGCCAGGCTTAGCGCCGGAGACGGCACACCGCTTTAGTTCGCACCTGATACGCTGTCCTACGCCGCCGGCGAGTCCTCGCTATGACACGGTTATTGGACGGCCGAGAATAACCAGGTCTCGGCGGACGCCGTCAAGCTCTGCGATACCGGGGAGCAGCCCCCAACGTTCGAAGTCGTAGCGCTCCATCAGCGCCAGACTCGCGGCGTTGTGGCCAAACACGAAGGCCACCAGGTTGCGCAGGCCCAGCGCAGGGCTACGGCGCAGCGCATCTTCTAGCAGCGCCACCCCTACACCTTTCCGCTGCCAATCCGTCGCCACGTAGACGCTGATCTCCGCGGTCTGGCGGTAGGCCGGCCTGCCGTAGAAGGGGCGGAAGCTAAACCATCCGGCGACTACACCCTCCGTTTCAGCGACCCACAGCGGGTACGCGCCCTGAGCGTGCTCGGCGAACCAGGCTTCCCGGCTGGCAACGGTCACGGGCTCGGTATCGGCGGTGGCCAAGCGGCCGGGGATGGAGGCGTTGTAGATAGCGACGATGGCCGGCAGGTCGTCGCGGGCGGCGTCTCGGATAGTGTAGGGCATGGGTAAGCTAGTCAAGGTATGCCCGCTGTAGGCAGGAGCGCCAGCAGGCTACTTGTCCAGCCACACGTCTCGATAACGGACGTTGGTGAAGGGCGAAGGATGCTGTAGGTAGTCCTTCACAAAGGCCCATTGGCCGTCAAAGCGGCGGTTCCAGTGGGTGACTATCTTTATAGCCTCGGGCACGGCCTTACGCTCCATCTCCTGCACCAGCGCCTTGCGCTTGGCGGTATCTACCTCCTGGGACTGCTTCTCATAGAGGGCATCCGCCTCTGTTGAGCAGAGGCCGGCCCAGTTGCGTGCGCCGCCGCAGATGTAGAACTCTCCGTAGACGGTGTCCGGGTCGTCCAGGGCGAACTCATGGCCCCAGGTGAGCAGCTGGAAATCGCCCTTCCTTGCGAGCTCTGTGGCCGGGGCGGTCTCCGTCGGCACCACCTTGGAAGTGATGCCCAGCTTGGTGAGCTGGTCTTGCACAAAGACCGAGAGGGCGATGAAGCTGCGGCCGTTGCGGGAAATGATGTCCACGGAGAAGCCGCTGCCAACCCCTGCCTCCTTCAGCAGCGCCTTGGCCTGCTCCAACTCCGTGGCCTTGTCCTTGGCGTAGCCGGGAAACTTGCGCACTTCTTCTTCCGAGAGGCTCCACGCGCCGCCGGGCATGAGGTAACCGCCTACGAGACCTTCACCTTGGGACAGCACTTCTACCGCAGCGTCGCGGTCTATGGCCAGGTTAATGGCGGCGCGCAGCTTGGGGTTGTCGAAGGGCGGGTTGGCCGCATTCATGTAGAGTGCGCCGAAGCTGGGAGCGGGTTGGACGGTCATGAGAATCTTCTCGCCAAGCTCCTTCTGCAGCTCTTTGGCGTCCCTGGGATAGAATCGCTCGATGTGCACCTGGCCGGTGCGGAACGCGGCCACGCGCGTGCCGAAGTCCGGCACGTTCAGGGTCTTGACGGCGTCAAGGTAAGGCTTGCCGGGCTGCCAGTAGTCCGGGTTGCGCTCCACGGTGACGTGAGAGCCGGTGACATGTTCTTTCAGGCGGAAGGGGCCGGTGCCCATCACTTCTCTCTCTGCAGCTAACGGGCCATTGGCCTCCAGCCACTCTTTGTCGTACATGACCATCCAGGCCTGGGCCAGGTTGAAGAGCAGCGACGGGTTGGGCCGGTTGAGGCGCAGGAGCAGGGTGCGCTCTTCGGGCGCCTCGATGGCTTCGATAGCCGCCAATATGGACTTGCGAGGGCTCACCAGCCCCTTGGGTGGGCTGGCAATGCGCTCCAGGGAGAACTTGGCATCTGCGGCGGTGAAGCTATTGCCGTTCTGAAAGGAGACACCGGGATGGAGGCGGAAGGTAAGGGACCTGCCATCCTGGGAGAACTCCCACGTGTCCGCCAGCTCCGGCACCAAGGCTTTGGGGTCTAGGGGATCGAAGGAAAGGAGATTCTCATAGACCGGGCCGGCAGTTTCGATGGCGGCAGAGCCGGACTCCTGGTGCAGGTCAAAGGAGGGTGGGTCGCCGGACTGGTTCATGAGGACGGTCAGGACGCCGCCCTTCTTAGCGCCGCTGTCGTTGGTGGCGTCGCTCTGGGGCGCTGGTGCAGCTGGTGCAGTGGGTGCAGCTGGCACGGCCGGTGCGGTGCAGCCCAGAAGAAAACCGATCAGCAAGGCGGGGGCCAGCCGCTTGCCCGTGAAAGCTATCTTACATAGAATGCGCATCGCGCTCTTGTTGCCCCTGTTCTAGCTGTGTAGTGCGGCTATTGTACGCGACATAGAGGGGCTTTGTAGATGCTAAAACCTGCCTACTAACATTTGGCCAATAAGTGGGATGACGACACAGGTTGCGCGCCCCTACATGGACCATAGCACCCCCATCCTAACCTTCCCCCATAGGAGGGGGAAGGAACAGAGGGGCGAGGTTCCTACACTGCATAGGTGCACCCGTCTCGCCATTGACGGTAAGTGTCAGCGCCATTTCCTCCCCCTTTGATGGGGGAGGATTAAGGTGGGGGTCGTCCCCCAACGCTTCAGTACCGAGCCGCATTTCAACGCAGCGGAAGCCTCCCACTTTTAGATATCCTTTGGTAGAGCAAGTTGTACAGGGCGGTCGCGACTTCATGGACGGTGACCGTATGTGTGTCCAGAAATGCAGTTCCGGGGCCAAAGCACCCCCATCCTAGCCTTCCCCCATACGAGGGGGAAGGAACAGGGGCAGGGGTTCCTACACTGCATATGCGCTCACGCCTCGCCGTTGAGGGTAAGAGTCGGCGTCATTTCCTCCCCCTTTGATGGGGGAGGATTAAGGTGGGGGTCGTCCCCCAACGCTTCAGTACCGAGCCGCATTTCAACGCAGCTGAAGCCCCCCACTATTAGATATCCTTTGGTAGAGCAAGTTGTGCAGGGCGGTCTCGACTTCACGGACGGTGATCTTATGTATTGTCCAGATATGCAGTGCAGCGGGCATAGCACCCCCATCCTAACCTTCCCCCATAATAGGGGGAAGGAACAGAGGGCCGAGGTTCCAAAGCGAGTCTAGGCGTGTTGACACCTAGGCGGCAGGATCCTATAATGTAATTCCTACCAAATTGCTCAAGAATAGAGGCATAGCGCAGTGAAAGTCTCAGCAAAAAGCGAATACGGCGTGCGGGCCATGGTGCAGCTTGCCCGAGCCTTCGGCAGCGGTCCTATGCCCCTGAGCTTGATATCGGAGCGAGAGAAGATCTCCCTGGACTTCCTGGAGCAGGTCATGCTCGCGCTGCGCAACGAGGGATTGGTGAAGAGCGTACGTGGCGTACACGGCGGCTACCTGCTGGCGCGTGACCCTGACGCCGTTGCGGTGGGTGAAGTCATCCAGGCCATCGAAGGGCCCTTTGTCCCCGTCCAATGCCTGGAGTTTGTGGGCGATACCCAGCAGACCTGCTGCATGGGCATGCACAAGCCGGACTGCACCACGCGGGACGTGTGGGTGCTGCTCCAAGCGCGGGTGACGGAGACGCTGAACTCGGTGACGCTGTCCGACCTGTGCCGCGAGCACGGCGCCACCTTCCTGACTGAAGCGTTGGTTGGCCCGTTACGTGGACAACATACCGAAGTCGCTAACTAGCGACGGACATCTAGGAGTACCCAGGAGCATATGACCACTAGCGTCGATACCGAAACACTGGCCATTGAGGATCTGCACGTTGCCGTTGAGGGCAAAGAGATCCTGAAGGGCGTGGACCTGCAGGTGCCCAAAGGCGAAATTCACGCCATCATGGGTCCTAACGGCTCCGGCAAGAGCACCTTGGCCAACACCCTGATGGGCCACCTTAAGTATGAGGTAACCCAAGGGCACATCTACTTCAAGGGCCAGGACATAGTCCCCCTCGCAGCCGATGTCAGGGCGCGCATGGGCCTCTTCCTGGGTTTCCAGTACCCCTCGGAGATACCGGGGGTGCGCTTGAACAACTTTCTGCGGCTGGCGTTGAAAGCCCGCACCGGCAAGGATGTGACCCCCATAGAGTCCTGGCGACTCCTTCAGAAGAAGATGAAGGAGTTGGAGATGGACGATTATTTTGCGGAACGTTACCTGAACGAGAACTTCTCTGGCGGCGAGAAGAAGCGCAACGAGATACTGCAAATGGCGGTGCTGGAGCCGGAGATGGCCATTCTGGATGAGACCGATTCTGGCCTAGACATCGATGCCCTGCGCATCGTGTCGGAAGGGATCAACCGGCTGGCAGGCCCCAATATGGGAGTGCTGCTCATCACGCACTACCAGCGAATGTTGAACTACATCCAACCACACGCAGTGCACGTCCTGGTTGGCGGCAAGATTGTACGGTCCGGCGGCAAAGAGCTAGCCCACGAGCTTGAAGCGCGAGGCTACGACTGGCTCATCAAAGAAGCTATCGTCTAAAGAAACGAGGAGGAAGATTATGACTACGCCACGCAACTCTGCAAGCCTGGAGGCGATGCAGGAGAACTACAAGGATAAGTACGGTTTCTCTGATGAGAACAAGCCGGTCTTCCAGTCCAAGAAGGGCATTACTCGGGAGATGGTAGAAGAGATGTCGCTCATGAAGGGTGAGCCGGACTGGATGCTCCAGCACCGCCTCAAGGCCTTGGAGATCTTCTTCAAGAAGCCCATGCCCACCTGGGGCGGCGACCTCTCCAACATCGACTTTGACGAAATCTATTACTACATCAAGCCGGCAGAACGCCAGGGCGAAACCTGGGAGGACGTGCCGAGCTACATCAAGGACACCTTCGATAAGCTGGGCATCCCAGAGGCGGAGAAGAAGTTCCTTGCGGGCGTTGGCGCGCAGTATGACTCCGAGGTGGTGTACCACAACCTACGTGAGGACCTGGTCAAGCAGGGCGTGATCTTTGTGGACACGGACACCGGCTTACGCGAGCATCCGGAGATCTTCAAGAAGTACTTTGGAACGTTGATCCCGCCTTCGGACAACAAGTTTGCGGCGTTGAACAGCGCGGTGTGGAGTGGCGGCAGCTTTGTGTTCGTGCCCAAGGGCGTGCGCGTAGAGGTTCCCCTCCAGGCCTACTTCCGCATCAATGCGAAGAACGCCGGCCAGTTCGAGCGGACGCTGATTATCGCGGAGGAGGGCAGCTACATCCACTACGTGGAAGGCTGCACCGCCCCGAGCTACTCGACGGACTCGCTGCACAGTGCAGTGGTAGAGATCTTCGTAGAGAAGGGCGCGAGAGTCCGCTACACTACCATCCAGAACTGGTCTTACAACGTGTACAACCTGGTGACCAAGCGCGCTGCGGCCTATCAGGACGCCACCATGGAGTGGGTGGACGGCAACCTGGGCAGCAAGCTCACTATGAAGTACCCCAGCGTCTACCTGATGGAGCCCGGCGCGCATGGAGAGATCCTCTCCGTAGCCTTTGCCGGCCATCTCCAGCACCAGGACGCAGGCGGCAAGGTGGTGCACGTTGCGCCCAACACCTCCTCCACTATCATCTCCAAGTCCATCAGCAAGGACGACGGCCGCACCAGCTATCGCGGCCTGGTCAAGGTCTACCCGGGCGCACACGACGTGAAGTCCTTTGTGCGCTGCGATGCCCTGATGCTGGACGAGGAGGCCCGCTCCGACACCTACCCCACGATGGAGATCGATGAGGAGGACGTCAGCATTGCTCACGAGGCTACGGTTAGCCGCATGAACGAGGAGCAGATGTTCTACCTGATGAGCCGGGGCCTGTCCGAGACGGATGCGTCGTCGCTCATCGTTAACGGCTTCATCGAGCCCATCGTGAAAGAGCTTCCCATGGAGTACGCGGTGGAGCTCAACCGCCTCATCCAGCTCCAGATGGCTGGCAGCGTCGGATAGATTTCAGGCGCATTACATGTGTCTGGGGGAGTCTTGAGAGGCTCCCCTCTGACGGAGGGTCTGGGTGTCTCCCCAACTCGTAGCTAGAGTACTCTCTCGCTAAGGGTGAGGGCGAGTCTGTGGTACGGGCGCTGGGGGTGGATTCTTCGCTTCGCTCAGAATGACAATAGGACGCTCAGACAGACAAAAAGACGCCAAGGCTGACAATAAGACACACGAAATGACGAGTTGTGGCTCAGGGCGACTGGCAGAGGTGATTTGAGCTTCTACGCCTTGTAACGGGGAAGTGAATAAGTCCTGAATAAATCGCCTACTTTCTCGCTATCCTATAGCCATAAACATGAAGGGGAGCAAAAGAAACTGGGACCAAAGGTTAAGGCCATAGCCATTGCAGCATTCGTCTTGGCAGGAGCATTCTTTCTCGATGCCTACAAAGGTTACTACGACTGGGGAACGCTTTTTACTATTGAGAGGGGAGAATCCAGCAGTGGGCCGGAGACTGATAGGGTTGCTACTTCCACGCCTACTCTAGTGTTAGCAATTTCTGAGACAAAGAAAAGCACAATCATCGGAACGCAAATGGTCTCTCCTGTCCTTGATGCCGCTATTAGCCAGCGAGAGCGCACCCTGTCTCTAGCTCTTGTTGTGGAACACGGAACCTCTAAAGAGCGAGCAAAGCAGCTAGGCGAGAATTTTGTTAGGTCGACCAAGAGTCTTAGCAAAGACGCTTCCCCCAATAAATCCATAGGCAAAGGGATGTACGATTACTTGGTATCCGTTCACTATCCTAATGGCGATGAAGTGGTTATGGGAGCTAAGGTAAGCATTTCTGACCGCATTATCTGGAGGTAAGGGAAAATTAAGAAGGCGCACAGACTGACAAATGTCGCTTAGAACGACAATATTGAGACTTAGAATGACAGAGGAATGACACAAAAGACCGATCTTGCACTGCAAGGCTTCAATAATGAGACGGCAGGGCGCCTTTCACAGGCGATGGACGAGCCCGACTGGGCACGGGAGCGTCGCCTAGAAGCCCTGCGTGTCTACAACGATACGCCCCTGCCCGCCCGCACCGATGAGGGCTGGCGGCGCACCGACTTCTCGCCGCTGCAACTGGACACGCTGCACCCAGCCTGGGGCTCTGACGCGTTGGAGACGCCTGAGGAGGGCAAGCCTTGGCTGGAAGCTATCCCTACCTTGGGAGCGCTTGCGGTGCAGAGAAACGTACAAGCCGCGGTGCTGGAATGCTCGGATGAGCTGGGCAAGGGTGTGCTAGTCACTACCCTGGAGCAGGCGCTGCGTGAGCACGGCGAGCTGGTCAAGCCCTACCTTGGCCTCAAGGGCACGCTGCCTACCTACCACAAGTTTGCAGCCCTCAACAGCGCATTCTGGAGCGGCGGTCTCTTTATCTATGTGCCCGCCAACGTCAACGTGGCCGCACCTATCGTCAACCTGCGCTGGCTGGACGAGCAGGGCGCAATGCTCCCACGCACGCTGGTAGTGCTGGAGCGAGGCGCTAGCCTCACCTTCATGGAAGGCGGCCTCTCCACAGAGCGGCAAGAGCAGTGCCTGAATTGCAGCGTCACGGACTTCTTCGTGCAGGACGGCGCGCAGCTCAACTATCTAGGACTTCAGCAGTGGTCGTCGAACGTATGGGACATCTCGACCACCCGCACCAGCCTGGGCCGGGACAGCCGTCTCAACGCCTTCAGCGCATCCCTCGGCGGCGCGGTGACGCGCGCGCATTTCGATGCGCTGCTGGAAGGAGCGGGCTCGGAGGCGGACATGCAAGGCTTCTATATCGGGACCGCTCGCCAGCACTTCGACTTCCGAACCCTGCAAGATCACATTGGGCACCATAGCCGCAGCAACCTCCTCTATAAAGGCGCGCTGCGAGATCGCTCCGGCGCTGCCTACGAAGGCACGGTGCGAGTGCGCCGCGGGGCCACTAGCGCTAACGCCAACCAGCAGAACCACAACCTCATCCTTAGCAAGGGCGCGAGGGCGGACTCGGTGCCTGTGCTGGAGATTGAGGCCAGCGACGTGGACAAGTGCAGCCACGGCGCTACCGCCGGCCAGGTGGATGATGCGCAGCTCTTCTATCTCATGAGCCGCGGCCTTTCTCACGACGAGGCGCACCAGCTCATTGTGGCGGCCTTTTTTGAGCCGCTGCTGGGCAAACTCCCCATCCCCGCGGTGCGGGAGCATCTGACCGGCCTGGTGGTGCAGAAGCTGGCGCTCCTCGACATCGAGCTTGACGAGGCGACCCCTTAACGTGGCCGAGTACGTGACCGTGGCGCAGCTTTCTGATATCCCCAGCGGGACTGTCCGCACCTTTTACATAGGGATGCAGCCGGTGGCAGTGGCGAAAGTGGGCGACGAGCTGTTCGCGTTCCAGGACGTGTGCACCCACGACGGCGGGCCCCTGGGCTCCGGCGAGCTTGACGGCCACGAGGTGGAATGCCCCCGCCATGGCGCTCGCTTCGATATCCAGACAGGGGCCGTGAGGGCGTTCCCGGCGGTGTTCGGCGTCGCCACGTACCCGGTGCGCGTGGAGGGTGAGACGATCCAGGTGGCCCTCCCGGAGGACTAGGACACTATGTACGATATTGCCGCTGTGCGGCGCGATTTCCCCATTCTAAAACGAGAGGTCCACGGGAGACCTCTGGTCTACTTAGACAACGCGGCTACCTCCCAGAAACCGGCCAGCGTTATCGACGCGCTGAGCCGCTACTACAGTGAGTACAACGCCAACGTGCACCGGGGCGTGCACACCCTAGCAGAGGAAGCCACTGAAGGCTACGAGCAGGCTCGCCGGGTGGTGGCGCATTTCATCGGCGCTGAGAATCCTGCAAACCTTATCTTTACGCGCAACACTACGGAAGCCATCAACCTGTTTGCCTACGCGTGGGGCGGCCGCAACCTGAAGCCAGGCGACGAGGTCCTGCTGACGGTGATGGAGCATCACAGCAACCTGGTGCCGTGGCAGATCATCGCGCAGCAGACCGGCGCGGTGCTGCGGCATGTGGACATCACGGAGGAAGGGCTGCTGGACATGGCCTCCTTCTACAAGCTGCTGGGCCCCAAGACCAGGGTGGTGAGCGTTACCCACATGTCTAACGTGCTGGGCACCATCAATCCCGTTGAGGAGATAGCCAAAGCGGCCCACGAGCAGGGAGCCATCGTCTTGATAGACGGCGCACAGAGCGTGCCGCACCTGCCGGTGGACGTCGAGGCGCTGGGGTGCGACCTATTGGCATTCTCCGGCCACAAGACCCTGGGACCCACCGGCGTGGGCGCACTGTGGGTGAAGCAGGAGCTGCTGGAGACGCTGGAGCCCTTTATGGGCGGCGGCGAGATGATCCGAGAGGTGCAGCTAGACTACTCCACCTGGAATACCGCCCCCTATCGCTTTGAGGCGGGCACACCCAACATCGCCGACGCGATTGCCTGGGCGGAAGGTATCGAGTATCTGAGCAGCCTGGGCATGGAGCAGGTGCGGGAGCACGAAATCCAGCTCACGCGCTATGCGCTGAACGCGCTGAAGAATGTCCAGAACCTCAAGGTCTACGGACCTGCCGACCCGGCGCTCAAGGGCGGCGTGGCGGCCTTTAGCCTGGAGGGCATCCATCCCCACGACATCGGCACGGCGCTGGACCAGTTCGGCGTTGCCGTGCGAGCGGGCCACCACTGTGCGCAGCCGTTGCATCGCCGCCTGGGGGTAGACTCTTCTGCTCGCGCCAGCTTTTACCTGTACAATACTGAGGAAGAGATCGACAAGTTCGTCGAAGCACTACAAGCTACACAGGAGTACTTTAGCCGTGTCCCTAGACGCGCTGGACGCTCTATATAAAGAAGTTATCCTAGACCACTACCAAAGCCCCCGGCATCACCACGCGCTGGATGCTGCCTCGGTGGCCACGGAGGGGTTCAACCCCTCCTGCGGCGACCAGATTACGCTGCAACTGCTGGTCAAAGACGGTAAGATTGCCGACGTGGGGTTTATGGGTAAGGGCTGCGCCATCAGCCAGTCCTCCGCCTCTATGATGACGGACACCCTCCTTGGCAAGTCGCTAGAAGACGCCGAGGCGTTGGCCGACGACTTCCGCGCCTTCATGACCGAGCCTGATGCCCCAACAGAGGGGCTGGGTGATCTGGAGGTGCTGGAGGGCGTGCGCAAGTTCCCGGTGCGGGTTAAGTGCGCCACGCTGGGCTGGGTGACGTTGCAGGAAGCGGTAAAGGATTACCGCAAGGGCTCCAAAGAAGGCAAGCTGGTCATAGAAGACGGCGGCCCCGCGGGCAGCCCGTAAAACCCCCCCTGCATCTGGGACGGGCCGGTAGACGGCGCTTCCCCTTACGACTCTCCGCTGACGCTCTTCCCTGCTAGGGCTGGCATCTGGTTGTCCCCGTAGGCAGCTAGCCCGTCCTCGGAAGCTCCTCGCGGTTAGCGGGGAGCCCTTAGATCTTCTTCGCCACCACCTCCCATGTCGAACTACGCTATAGTGGGAACTCGAGGCAAGACAGGATAGCGGAAGAGGAACAATGGGCACGAAAAGAGAGGGTAACGGCGTCGAGAGAGTCTACGCAGCGGCCGCCACATGGGTCGAACGCGCGCTGCAGACCGACGACTCGCTGTTCACGCCAGGCAAGCCAATCTGGTCGCGCCAGTGGCTAGGGGAACTCCATGAGCGATTCCTGAACCATCCGGACGAAGGGAGTGCTAGCTCCTTTGAGAAGTTCCAGGGACAACTGAGAGACAGCCCGCCGGAGGTCTACCAACTGCTGGGTGAGGCCCTTTACTTTTACTTCCTAATCGTCTCCACGAAGAGCAGCACCGACGAACAGAAAAGGATCGAAGAGGTGCTCGGATTGTCGCCGTCGCCCGTAGAAATCCCGCCGGACCTCGTTGCCGCCCTGACGCCGGGCATCGCCGATCCGGGAGTGATTTTCCACGCGGGCCGTCCATATCAGGTCGGGTTCCTCATAGAGTTCTGCGAGCAATGGAAGGAGCAGGGGCCGGATGAGCGGCGCCACTACTCAATAATCCGTGGGAGTTCAAAGATTTCGTGACGCGGCTGAACTTCCGAAGCGAGACGATGCAAAGTCAACCAACAAAGCTCGCACGCAACGGGAAGCTTGCTCCATCTCGTTTTTCCTGATACCTTTGAGGGAATTCTCTCCGTTGAACACAAAGTAAAGATCGCCAAGGCGTTCGCGGACTACGTCACACAACCGATGGAGGATGTTGACCGCAAACTAGCGCAGATTCGACTGAAGCTTGAGGCCCAGTATGGGCAGCGATGACTCTACTATGAGTCATCGAACTCCGTGCTCAGTGGGACAGCCAAAACACTAGCCAACGCGGGATGAGTTCGTCAGACGCGCCCAGGCGTATTTTGACACCGGACGACTGGAAAGCGAAGAGATTGACTACAAAGTTGAGATAGGCCGCAAGCTCGCGGAAGCGCGGGAAGCAGTTTTTGCAGGCGCCGGCGACTGGGCTAGCCTGGTAAAAAGAGGCACGATTAGCAATCTGATCTACAACGTACAGCTAGCGCAACTCCATGATTGGATCGATAAGTCCCCTAACGACGCGCTGCGGGCGCTGCAGGCGATTTGGGCGGAGGACGCCTCGTCCGTTGCCGAGCGGATCCGCGGCTTTTGTGAACTTTTCCCTCAGTCCGTGATAAGCGGTAAAGGGACCCGGATGAACCTAGCGTCCGTCCTGCTGATGGGAGTAGACGTTCAGCAGTACCCGCCGTTCAGGGTGACCCTATTTGACGAAGCATACGACGCTTACCGGATACAGCCAACCAGAGAAGCAGGCCGACGAGGCAGCGTTGTATGAACATGCGCTAGGTTTCCTCGACCGGTTTATTGAGGAAGCGCAGGAGCGCGGGCTAACGTTGCGCCACCGTCTTGACGCGCAGTCGCTGGTCTGGGCAATCCGGGAAGATCGCGGCGAGTCCAGTGGATGGCAACGACGACGACCCGACGCTTCTCTACTGAGTCACCAGAGGGTACATTGCCGCCCTCTAGCCGACCCCTCTACTGATACCGACCCTTGGTCGCCATCCAATATAGAGGCGTTGGCCAAGAAGCTTCTGTGGGAGCCACGCGAGCTGCAGAAGATCATCGACGGGTTGAAGGACAAGCGACAGGCGATCTTTCAGGGGCCGCCTGGCACTGGCAAGACCTACGTAGCTAAGCGCATCGCCGAGTGGTGTAAAGCACACGGCGGCGACTTCCGGATCGTGCAGTTCCACCCATCCTATTCCTATGAGGACTTCGTCGAGGGGTTCCGGCCCACCCTCACTGAGGGTGGCCAGGCTGGGTTCAAGCTCACGGAAGGGCCGCTGCGGCGCATTGCCAAGGAGGCCGCGGCCAAGCCCGATGCCACCTTCATTCTTGTGATAGACGAGATCAACCGCGGCAACGTCGCCAAGGTTCTCGGGGAGCTTTACTTCCTTCTGGAGTACCGGGATGAGGAGATAACGCTCCAATACAGCAACGAGCAGTTCAGCCTGCCGAAGAACCTCTGGGTTATCGGCACGATGAACACGACGGACCGCTCTATCGCGCTGGTGGATGCGGCCCTGCGCCGCCGCTTCTATTTCTTTGGCTTCTTCCCAGATGAGCCCCCTATTCAAGGACTGCTGGGCCGCTGGCTGAAAGAGAACAATCCCGAGGCGACGTGGGTGGCCGATCTCGTTGATGTGGCGAACCACGAGCTGAAAGATCGGCATCTGGGCATAGGCCCCAGCTACTTCATGAAGAAAGACACGCCACTCGACGAAAACCGGGTTCGCTTTATCTGGGAGCAAGGGGTCATCCCCTATATCGAGGAGCAGTGCTTCGGTGACGAGGCCGAGCTCAATAAGTTCGCCTATGACACGTTGAAGGGGAAGCTTAATGGCACGGCGCCCGAATCCGAGTGCCGCCGGCGCGGAGCCTGTAGGCGCGGCGGATGCGGACAACGGGCAACCTGAGAACAACGCTGGCGATGCATGAGCTTAAGCTAGAAGAGTACGCGTCTTACCCAGGAAACGTCCGGCTCAACAAAGACCAGCTGCATGCGCTGACCGTCGACGCGCACATTGAGGTTACGCCCTCGCCCAACGAAGACGGCGCGTACCGCCTCAAGCCGACGTCCTACATCGGCGCCATAAACATCGGTGAGCTCGCCGTCGTGGTGCGGCCCAAGATCCCCATCGACCGCGTTATGTTCCTGGTCACCTACGCGATGGACCCCAAGAACTGGCGGAGGGATCCCGTCGTGTTGGACCGCGACGACGACTGCCTTGAAGCGATCGTTTTCGCCTTTGCTCACCGCACCCGGCAGGCCATCCAACGCGGCCTGCTCCAGGGCTACCGGCGGGAGGAGGACGCGCTCAACACCGTGCGAGGCCGCATCCGCTTCGGCGACCAGATAGGGCGGCGCTTCGCCGTCCCGCTGCCCATTGAGGTGGCGTACGACGAATACACCGAGGACATCGAGAAGAACCGGCTACTCAAGACCGCGATTCACCTGCTGGGGCACACCTTCATTCGCTCCGAGGCCGCCAGGCAGGAGGTCCGCCGCCTCCGGCCCGCCTTCGCAACGGTCGGGCTCGGCTCGTACCAGCGGGGGGCGCTGCCCGAAGTTCGCTACACCCGGCTCGACGAGCACTACCGCCCAGCTGTGGAACTGGCGCGGCTTATCATCGAAAATTCGAGCCTGGAGCTCCTTCACGGCAAGGTTGCCGGCGCGGCCTTTCTCATCGACATGAACAAGGTATTCGAGCGGTTCCTCTATGTCGCGCTGGGCGAGGTGCTCGGTCTCGCCGAACGCCAATGGAAACACGAGGAGACGCTTACGCTGGACGAGGACAGCCGCATCTTGATGCAGCCGGACTTGTCGTGGTGGACTCCTAGTCCGGGAAAGAACGGCGCGCGGCCTCTCTTCGTCGGCGACGCGAAATACAAGAAGCTTGACCCGCAAGGCTTCGTGCACCCCGACATCTACCAGATGCTCGCTTACTGCACGGCGGCCGATCTGCCCTCGGGTATGCTGGTCTACGCTGCCGGCGAGGACGAACCCGGCGAGTACAAGATCAAGCACGCGGGCAAGACGATAGAGGTCGCCTCGTTGGACCTCAGCGGCACGCCGGAAGACATCCTTGGCGAGGTCCGCCGCCTCGCCGATCGCGTCAAGGACCACACGAAGGCGTCGACGGCGCGGCTTGCTGCATAGCGTGGCAGCGGGAGTGGGCCTGCTGAGGTCACGCGCCGATAGAGAGCGGACCGCATTCTCTATAGACGGCTAGGCGTATGCCAGGTAGACTCTAGCGCAGCGGCAGGAGGAACCCGCACTCAAATGAGTTCATGTAAACGTTTTAAGTCCTGGAGGTAGTCACATAATTGAGAGCTAACTCGCTCGTCATAGCCAAGCTCCTGGCCATCGTGGTCTGTCTTTACCTTTTCATCGTTGGGATAGGAGGGATGGGCCACTCGGTTAAGCTCTTCGACCCAGAAGTCGCCACAAAGATCCTTACAGCAACAGAGTCGCCTCTGCTCGCGTTATTCATCGGGATTCTCGCTACGTCCCTTGTGCAAAGCTCGTCAACGACCACGTCGATCATCGTGGGGATGGTCGCGGGAGGAGCGATCTCCACGGGGGGCGCGGTGTTCATGGTGATGGGCGCCAACATTGGGACGACGATTACGAGCATGATCGTCTCGGTGGGGCACATCACTCGGACGGGTGAATTCCGGCGAGCGTTTGCCGCGGCGACCGTGCACGACCTCTTCAACTTCATGGCAGTAGCGGTCCTCTTTCCGCTGGAGGTGGCAACAGGCTTCCTCTCGCGCCTGTCGGCCGTGCTTGCGGGCGCGTTCGCAGGGATTGGGGGCCTGACGCTCGGGAACCCGATAAAAGAGGCGACCAAGCCGGTGATCCTCGCATTAGCAGAACTGGTGGGTCAGAACGGTGCGCTGTTGCTGCTGGTGGCCGTGCTGTTGACATTCGGTATGCTGTTTAGCCTTGTAAGAATCCTAAGAAGCCTGGTCCTTACCCGTGTGGAGGCCGTCTTAGACGAACACCTCTTCAAGAATGACGGACGGTCTATGCTGTCTGGCGTGGTGGTAACGCTCCTTGTACAGAGCAGTTCTATCACTACGTCGCTGATAGTTCCCCTAGTTGGAACAGGCGTATTGAAGCTAAAGCAGGTCTTTCCCTATACGCTAGGGGCGAATGTTGGTACTACTATGACGGCGAACCTGGCGGCGCTGTCTACCGGAAATCTTGCCGCCGTCACCGTGTCATTGGCGCACCTGCTGTTCAACCTGTGCGGCATAGCGCTCATCTACCCGGTGCCTAGAATCCGACAGATACCACTAACGCTGGCTGAGTGGATGGCATCGGCCGCGATACGCGTTCGGCTGCTGCCCATTGCGTACATCGCGATAGCCTACTTCGGGCTGCCATTCTTGATCGTCTTCCTTATTGGGGGAGGTTAAGGGAAGCCTATGGCCAGGGTATTGTCAACACCGCGCTCCCGACGCTCGATCTCGGTGAGGGTTACTCCCCCAACCCGGCTTCCGATGAAGCGACGCAGCCCAACCTAGCGAGTAGTCATCTGTTCCATGGACCGAGGTACAAGGGGACACCCACATGGGAAGATACAAACTGCCGAAAGACGGAGCCGTCTTCTCCCCCGATAAACGCTATCGGTATGTGCTGACACGCAAGGTCGGGCCGTCACGACATGCCGTCACGTTCATCATGCTCAACCCCTCCACTGCAGATGAAACGAAAGACGATAGTACGATTACCTGGTGCAAGCGCTTTGCTGAGCTAGAGGGGTATGGGAAGTTGTGTGTGACGAGTCTCTTGCCCTTTCGAGTGACCAAGCTGGCCGAGCTGTTCGAGGCGGGCCCAGAACCGCCTCATGTGTGGAAAAGGAATAAGAAATGGGTATTGAAGGCCGCTGCCAGAGCGAAGATGGTGATGCTGGCCTGGGGTAACAACGGGGCCAGGACTGACCGTGCGGGCAAGGTACTCCGGGCCCTGCAGCGTAGGAGACAAAAAGCGCATTGCTTGGGGATAACCAGGAGAGAGCAACCCCGACATCCCCGCGGGGTCCCGCATGACCGCTCGCCCATTCGGTTCCCCCTGCCTTAACCACAGCCCACCGACCGCTCACCTGCCGCCACACTGCGGCTGTTGCCCGTGACCGCTAGCGGGCCAGAAAGGTTTGGGTCTTGTCGGAGTTTACACTTACTGTGTACTCCAGCCCCGGCTCAAAGTCGGAACCCAGGGGTATGGACGTTTCCACTAGCGGATAGTCCTTAGTGCACCTGATAGCGCGGTCGGCGACCGCGTGGTGGGTTACGTCTACTTCTATCCTCGTCGGGTCGGCGCGCCGGACTTCGTAGCCGTTGAACTTGGAGCACCTGCTGCCCAGAGGCAGAGCGGAGACGACGCGCAGCTCGTATTGAAGCGGGGCGCCTTTTAGCGTCACTACCGACACCCTCTGGATCGGCGACAAGGCGATAAACGAATGCGGAAAGTCCGGCCCCAGCAAGGTAAAGGCAGTGGTGACGCGGCCATTAACCTTCACCCGGTAGGTTTTGCCCGGCGCGAAGGACGCTCCCAGAGGCACAATGGTTTCCACCTCCAGCAACTCCTCGGCGCAGGGGATGGCCCAGGGAGTGGGCGGCGGCTGCATTAGAGTTACCGTGACGATGATGTCAGAGCCTTTCATCTTGAGCTCCTGGCCGCCGGGTCGAACACAGCCCTCTATGCTGGACTGATGAAAGGTAACCAGCAGCAGATATTCCGAGTTCTCTTGCAGCACCTTAGCTCCAACAATTGGAACTGGAACCTCTACCCACTTTGGCCGGCTCGAGCCGCTCTTATCGCCACTATTGGAAGGGTCCGGAGGCGGCTCAACCAGCACTAGCACCATATCCACGTTGTTGGGGTTGCCCCGGGTAATCACCTCATAAGCAGTATCGTTAGTGAAGGCGAGACGGCCATCGGATTCCCTTATCCGGGCGGTTATGGAGTAGGTGTTCCTCGGGTTTAGGTCGTCCTTGTTGTATTCAACCTTGAACGCTATCGGCACCTGGCCTGGGTTGGGTATGACCTGCTCAGCGATGAGTATGGAGGCGGTGTCCTGCAGAGATACGTCCCGTAGTTGTACTGCTAGCGTTGCGCCAGGGGTGAGGGCTAGCCGCTCCCGATAGGTGACGGAGCCGCTTACCGACGCGTTGGGCCGCGTACGCAGCTCTTGGCCCGGTTCCGGGGAAGGGCTGTCCTGACAACCAGCGGCGGCCAGCAGGACTATCCCGATGCCTATGGCGGAGAGTAGCGCAGTCTTGGGTTTGGCGTTCATCCGGGCAACCTCGAACGTGGGACTAAGTTTGGCCGGGCTCGTGGTGTGCTACCGAGCCAGCGTCTACCAGAGACGCAGCGGACATGCCAATCCAGGAGCAGCCGCCCGGCTTATGCCATTCTACACAACCGCTGCATACGCGGAGTAGGGGCGGGTTTCAAACCCGCCCCTACGTTCTTCAGAGCAACAAAAAAAGTCACATACGTGGACGCGCGGAGGGCGGCAATTAGGTCGGCCACGCCCTACCTACAGATGGCGGGCGAGAGGGGTACATCGGAGGCGTCCGGCGCGGGCGGGGGTAATCGACGGCAGCCGCTCAGTGCGCCGCCTCACCAGGTGTTACGGAAGGCGAGACCCTTGGTGGTTCCGGCGGAGCGACAACCCGGCGACGAACGGAGCGGCGACGCCATCGCCCGTCAAGTGGCGTCGCCTACTTCACCAACTGGTGGACTCTTCTGAGTATACGTGGTCGGGCAGTGTGTAGCGGATTCCGTTCTGGTCGAACGTTGAAGTATCGAGCAAGGACGTGAATCTGGTGAAGTTACTGTTTTCGTAACGGCCTGGAAACAGTTTACTCAGGATCTTGCCATAACGCCGTTGCGTCTTGAACCACCAGACAGCTCCAAAGGAGGAGAGCGGTGGGTACATCAGTGAATCGGCAGTCTCTCTTCCGATAAGTCCGCGGGAAATGCGGTAAACGTACCCAGCTAAGTCGCGGCGAGCGGCCGGATCTGTCTTCCCAGCAATCAACGGAGCTGAGTTGACCAAAGAGTGTGCCATGACGACCGATTCAGTTTCGGCACTAGGCTCGCATATGTGGCCGATATCATACAGTCTCAGTGCTTCATCGGCATCGTGGAAAAGGATGGTTTTAGGAATGCCCATCAAATGCCCTGAATAGCGCCAAATGGCCATGAAGCTCGCGTGCTCTTCTGGAGTGTAGTCAGCGCCCAAGGTTTTCATGTGCAACAGCAGCCTTGCAGAAAAAGCGGAAATGGCGTAACCCAAATGCGCAGCGCTAATCGGCACACCCCAAGCTTCGGTATTCCACTCTTCCGAAGAATTTAGGAGGTGTCTTAACCGTGCATGAAGTATCCTGATACGGACCGAAAGTTTCCAACCGTCTCCGGTCCTGTACAGGCCGCCGGGAAGGAATATCTCCGTCATGTGACGGTTATTTTGCCCCAAACGCCTGACGCCCTGGTCACGCACCCGCCCGGTGATGAAGAAGGACTTTGCTATATTCGTCGTAAAGCCTTCTATCAGAACGCCTGCGACGAGTGCCGCTAGGACTACCGACGAGTGCCTGTGAAACATGCGGACACCCGGGGCGAATGCTGCATAATCGAGCCATTCCGGCGGAGTTTCCGCTTCTTTGAAGAATTTTCGCAGCGAGGCTGGCGCGTCCCGCAGAGCCTTCTCACCTTCGTTTTCCATAGCCGCTTGGATGAGTCTCGTTGACGCTTCTTCGCCAAGCTCTGCGAGGTCTGCCGTCATCGCTTCGGCCAATGGATCCCCAATGTGTGTGTGTGCGATGTATTTGTCCGCGATATCGGGCGCGATCGCGTGGGCCTTTTCGTAACCCGGTTTGTAGTCAGTCGGTATGTTCATGGCCCAAAAACCTATTCTAGCAAGCGTTAATATAGCAGACATCCGTATATAGCAGACATCCGTAGCTCTGCTGGTTGAGTACGGTCTTGCCCGTAGCGAAAGCGCCGAACACGCGCATGGAAGGTACTTCTAGTTCTACGGTAGCGGGTTACAAACCCGCCCCTACGTGCTGTGGGTGCTATGGCAGCCTGTCTTGTGCAGCGAAGGGTTACCGTGGATTCTCGGGCCCAAGCCCATTGGATCAGCACTTTATGTTCTTGGGGTTCTATTCGGGCAACAAGATCCCAGAGCTAACTCAGCCAAGATGGAAGGTACCAGTTCTGCGCCCTAAAACCTATTCTAGCAATCGCTCATATAGCAGACATCCGTACCGACCCGCAACTCTGCTGGTTGAGTACGGTCTTGCCCGTAGCGAATGGCGCCGAACACGGCGACCAGTCTAAGGGCGACGCAGGCGCCCTACTTATGCTATTCTTCACAACCGCTGCATAGGCGGGTTTCATCATTTAGCAGCGGCAACACGCGCAGCCCAGAAGCCCCGATAATTCTGGTTTAAACGAGGGTAGGGGCGGGCTTTCAAACCCGCCCCTACCATTCATTTCTCGGATGTAAAGGAGACGACCGCTACGATCACCTCGCTAAGTTTACGCGAGGTCGAAGCGATCCAGATTCATCACCTTGTCCCACGCGGCCACGAAGTCCTGCACGAACGCCTGCTGCGCATCGTCACATCCGTAGACCTCCGCGATGGCTCGGAGCTCGGAGTTCGAACCGAAGGCGAGGTCTACCCTGGTGCCGGTCCACTTGAGATCACCGGTCTGGCGATCGCGTCCCTCGAGCACGTCCTGAGAGGCGGAGGACGCCTGCCACTCGGTGTTCATGTCCAGCAGATTCGCGAAGTAGTCATTGGTCAACATCCCAGGCCGATTGGTGAAAACGCCGTGTTTAGACTGCCCGGTGTTTGCATCCAAAACGCGCATGCCGCCAACAAGCACCGCCATCTCGGGAGCGGTCAGCGTTAGCATGCAAGCCCGTTCCACCAGCAAGGCTTCTGCTGCTTCTTGGTTATCGCCCTGGAGGTAGTTGCGGAACCCGTCTGCGGTGGGTTTGAGCACGGCAAACGACTCCACGTCGGTCCACTCCTGCGACGCGTCCGTGCGCCCAGGTGAGAATGGGACCTGCACGTTCTGTCCAGCGCTCATTGCAGCCTGCTCGACGCCCGCGCACCCGGCCAAAACGATCAGGTCAGCGAGAGAGACCATCTTCCCGCCGGTTTGCGAGCTGTTGAACTCCATCTGGATCTGCTCTAGCGCCTGCAGCACCATCCCCAACGCGGCCGGGTTGTTCACTTCCCAGTCTTTCTGCGGCGCGAGGCGGATGCGTGCCCCGTTTGCTCCACCGCGCTTGTCGGTGCCGCGGAACGTTGCCGCCGACGCCCAAGCGGTCGAGACCAGTTGGGAAACGGACAATCCCGAGGCGAGAACCTTAGCTTTGAGGTCCGCGATATCCTGCTCCCCGATCAACTCATGATCGACGTCGGGGACAGGGTCTTGCCACAACAGCTGCTCTGCAGGAGCCAGCGATCCTAGATACCGACTGCGAGGCCCCATGTCTCGGTGGAGCAGTTTGAACCACGCTCTGGCGAAGGCGTCTTCAAGATCCGCTGGGTTCTCAAGGAAGCGCTTCGAAATCGGAGCGTAGACCGGGTCCATCTTCAGTGCGAGGTCCGTTGTAAGCATAAAGGTGGCGTGCTTCTTCGAGGGATCGTGAGCATCCGGCACAGTGGCTACTTCTGATGCATTCACAGGAGTGAACTGCGATTTACCAGCGGGACTCTTTGTCAGCGTCCACTCGTGATTGTGCAGGTTCTCCATGAAGTTGTGGTCCCACTTCACCGGATTAGTGGTCCAGGCGCCTTCCAGGCCGCTGGTGATCGTATCGCTGCCTTTGCCGCTGCCGTGGCTGTTCATCCAGCCGAAGCCTTGCGCCTCTATGCTATTGCCCTCCGGTTCGGGACCCAAGTGGGCCTCTGGGGCAGCGCCATGCGCCTTGCCGAATGTGTGTCCGCCGGCAATAAGCGCAATCGTCTCCTCGTCGTTCATCGCCATGCGGGCGAAGGTATTGCGAATGTACTTTGCTGCAGCGTTCGGGTCCGGGTTGCCGTTCGGCCCTTCCGGGTTCACGTAAATCAGCCCCATGTGGTCAGCGCCGTAGGGTCCCTGGAGTTCTCCGTCGCTGCTGTGGCGCTCGCTTCCAAGCCACGAGGCCTCAGACCCCCAGTTAGTATCGTCAGCCTCCCAGACGTCCGGGCGCCCGAAGGCGAACCCAAAGGTCTTGAAGCCCATAGACTCCAGGGCACAGTTGCCGGCGTAGACGATCAGGTCGGCCCAAGAGATCTTCTGGCCGTACTTCTGCTTGACCGGCCAGAGCAAGCGGCGCGCCTTGTCCAGGTTCCCGTTGTCGGGCCAGCTGTTGAGGGGCGCAAACCGCTGGTGGCCGGAGCCTCCACCGCCGCGGCCGTCGCTAATGCGGTATGTGCCTGCGGCGTGCCACGTCATGCGGATGAAGAGCGGCCCATAGTGGCCGTAGTCGGCAGGCCACCAGTCTTGCGACGTGGTCATCACCTGCTCAATGTCCTTTTTCAGCTCATCAAGGTCGAGGGTCTTGAACGCCTCAGCGTAGCTGAAATCCTTGCCCATCGGATCTGACAGGGGAGAGTTCTTGCGGAGATTCTTCAGGTTTAACTGATTCGGCCACCAATCTTGGTTCGAAGTCATATCGTCCTCCATTCGGCAATCTGCTGTGTATCGCGCAGCCTTCTGCAACCCAGGCATGCGTACCCTATGATAGCCTCAGTCGGCGCTTTTTGAAAGTCTTGCGGAATCACGGCAGCCCCCGCAGCCACTTGCGCAGGGCGCACTACTCCACGGTATCCCCGCCCAGTCACTGCGGCACAGGTTTCTTTAGCGGCATGTTTGATCACGATCGCCCATCCGGCCATCCTTTCGGCGGTCGGATGGGCCTGGGTTGACGGGAAAGCTGCTGCCAGACACCGGCCGCGCGGCGGTCAATTTAGAGTGCAGACGTGGAGCGGGAACGCCCACTGGTGTTGCACTCTCCCACATGGCTGTTGTTAATTCAAAACTGCTCTCTTAGCAGATAGGCGAGGGAGACACTGGGCGTCGGGCCTTTCTCACCCCACACAGCCAAGAATGAGGAACTGTCCCTCGACAAGACCTCCAATCTGCACTCTCTTCGGATGCCCCTGGACTAAGCGGTCGCGCTCGATGAGGCGAACATCGGGGCAGAGGAGCAGCGGGACAGCTTCGGTAACGAGTGTGATGTGCTAGAAGACCACCGATTGCGCCCTTCTGGCAACCTCCTTTGTGTTGGACGGGCGATGTGGTTTACGTGGATGGCTCCTCTTGGGACGTTGAGGCCGCTAGAATGGAATGCAAGGGTACAAGCAATCTATGGTAGTCGTATTGTCACAGGATCGACTGTGGCGAGCTACCGACCTATGGGGTGGAACGTAATGAACACGAGCAAGATAGTGGAGCTCGAAAGTCTGTTGTCAGAGGCGTTGCAGAGCGTGACAATTCGGCATGGCCAATCTGAGCAATTGAGTCCTGTACAATTTAGGCAGTTCTTGCAAAGGTGTCGGTCGGTCTACGACCCTGCTCTTAGATCCTTGATCTCTTCATGCCGGCTCAAAATCAGCCAGACCGAAGTAAAGAACAAGGTATTGAGATTTGTCAATCGGGAGCTAGGCAATCATGTCCGTGACGGAAGGATATACTCTGCAACAATCGCCTTTGCCGGAGGCCTAGGTAGCGGTTCACCAGTCGAAGATGTCCTACAGAATCTCCTTAAACGCGCAATATTGGATGGACCATCTGAGGCCGCACATGCCTTCGTAGAGTGCACGACGAAATCGTCATGCAGTTTCTATGGATTCTTCTTACTGACCGGCGTAAGTATCCCAGCGGCCGTTGAGATGTTTGACGGGATAACGCTCATGCCTCTGCCCGAATCGACGTCCGAACTTCCACCTCACCTACCCTTAGTCAGCACCGAACCCGACCGACTACATGCCATCAGCCTCAACGATCTCTTGGGAAGGACCTTGGTCCGCGTGGAATACGAGGTCTCTCCAGTTTTCCACAGGCCAGCAGGGCCTTATACGTTGGAATCGGGGCCAGAAAAACACTTTACTATCAGACTGAAAGGTCAGGAGATTCCGGACCCCAACCTGAACACGCTCTGCCAGGCTCTGGCGGTGGCTGGTCGCTGCAATGTTGAATCTGTGATGGCCTGGACCTCTCTGTTGGACTACGAGATTTTTGACTTGAGTTCCCTTTGGGGCATAGGTCCGAGCGGTTACAGTGGGTCCATGCCTGTTTCCGGTCTCGGCGCAAAGGTGCAGCTCAGTCCCGCTCAAGTGGATACCATTACAACCTTGTATCGGGGACTAACTCAAGTGCCAACAGAGACGTGGAATAGGCTACGCATACCGATAGATCGTTGGGCGAAGTCTATGGCGGAGGATAATCCACTTGACCAGATTATTGACCTCGGCATAGCTCTTGAGTCTCTTTATGTTCCCGATTCACAAGGTGAAGTCAATATGAGGTTCGCCCTCCACGCTGCATGGCACCTGGGTAAGAGCAAGACAGAACGACAGGAGCTTAGAGAGGAATTCCGGCAGATTTACGCTGCGCGCTCCGATGTCGTACATACTGGGAGTCTGAGAGGTGACAGGGCCAAGTCTTCGTTCGACGAGTCAGCGTTCGTCAGCCGCGCTCAAGAGTTGTGTTGGCAGGGGATAACATCCGTTATCGAGGCGGGCGACATTCCGGACTGGAACGATCTAGTCATGGGTGAAGACCTTGAATAGCACAGAAGCCTCTCGTTTCTCGACTGCGGTGATTGACTTGATCCCACTGTTAGCATTGGTTGCCTCTCGCGTACAGTGCTTCAAGAGCAAAAGTTCAGGGGCGTGCCCATTCGTTGACAGGGCTGCACCGAGGACTGAGTTGGCCTTATGGACTACTATGTCTGAGCAAGCCCCACCTGTATGGCGACCTAGCCCGTGCCTCCGGCCCGCTTTAGCCCGCTGGAGGATCATGCCACCGACGCAGAACACTGGGAGAAGGCGCCAGTCAGCCCTATTTGGCGGTTTATTGCCGCTGTTCCCCCAGGAACCTTGTCACGTAGTCCACATCCACTACTGGCGGCGCGAGACCCAATTGGCGTAAGACTTGGCTGAACCTGCTGTTGTCGTAGACACTGGTATCGGTTAGATAAGACTCAACGGAGTCCAGAGTTTGAGCCAACAGTTTCAATTCTAGGTCGTTTTCACTGTCCGCCGCCGCTCTCTAACCTCAACCGCCACTCGGGCAAAGGCGCCAAGTCTGCCACCAAGCCCTGGTCTCTCATGTTGGTGAAGACGTGGTCTGCAGGCACCGGGGCCTGTTGGACCACGTTATAGACGTTCCCAAAATGCCCGGGGGCATCGGCAATCTTGGCGATGGCGGTGCACAGGAAATCTACAGGAGTCATCTCGAAAAACCAGCCTGCCTTTACCGGAGCGCAGTTCACACGCAAACAGGCTTTGATTATCAACGTAAGGAAGTCGTTGGGATTATTCACACCGGTAACGCTGTGATGGCCGATATTGCCTGGCCGAAACATACAGACCGGCAGACCCCTTGACTCGGCAGACCACACCAGCCGCTCAGCCACCCATTTGGCCTGGTTGTAGCCTCCCTCCATCCTATCGACAAAGTCATCAATGTCCCTGTTCTCTAGGTAGGGAGCAGCATCACCCCCCGGGAAAACGCCGTTGGAGGAGATATACTGCATCGGCTTGGTTTTGGCGTGACAGGCAAATTTAATGACTTCGATGGTGCCATCCACCGTATGGGGTTTGATGATTGGGTAGGAATAGGCGTAGTTGACCGATGCGGCGCAGTGGAAGATCAGGTCGACTTCTTCTGCCAGTTCACGGTACTCATCGTCGCCTAACCCGAATCGAGTCTGCGTTAAGTCGCCCGTCACAGTAACGATGCGGTCTTGCAGCGTTTGTCCAGCTAACTCGTAGAACCTTAGCGCCTCTACAACCCGGTTGTTGGTTTGATCTGTTCTGACCGCCTGTCGGCCTGGCTATGCAATAGAATTTCGTAGAGGGGTCCGTGTGGCGCAATAACGCATCAAGAAGGTGTGCCCCTAGGAAACCTGTCGCGCCTGTCACCAATATCTTGGAGGCCTCGGTAAGGCGGCCAGATCCACCACCTCCGGCAGGGACCACCGCCGGGTCTAGGAGCGAGTCTTCGGCCAGTGAGTATTCAGCCATCTTGGGTGACCCTCCATTGGCCAGATGGGTTACTAGTTTATCTATTGTCGGGTAGTCATAAACTTCGGTCCCATCCAGCTTGACTCCAAATGCTTGTTCGATACCCAAGATCAAGCTAAGGCTTGAGAGTGAGTTTCCACCGAGGTCGAAGAAATCCCAATCATCCTTTAGCGCCCCGGCCTCAATGCCCAACGCCTCGCCCCATAGTGTTCCCATCAACACCCGCCCTTGCGGTTGCGAGGCCTGTTCTGCGGGCATCACTGTGTCTAGGGAGTCAGCCTTGCTTCTACGGGGCCTGGCTAAAGCTTTCCGCTCAAGTTTGCCTGTCTGCCGGTCTATTGGCAGTTCATCTAGTTCCACGTACTGGCTAGGCACCATATAGTGAGGCAGGTACCGCTCCACAAGGTTCCGTAGGCCCCTGCTAGTACTGCTATGTAGGTCTACCCGCCAAGTAGCGCCGGGCTTACGGACCACGTAGGCTACCAGCAGCGGGGTAGTCTCGCCGTCGGACTCAAGCAAGACCGCGCTATCCAACACCGCGCAACGCCTCTTTAGCGTCTCCTCAATGGCGCCCAAATAAACGGTATATCCCCGGATTTTGACCATCGAATCATTGCGGCCAATGACCGTGACCACCCCTTGGGGATCAATCTTGGCCACGTCACCTGTAGCGTAGTACCGCTCACCGTCCCTGGTTACGAATTTCTGCTGGTCCAAGTCAGGTCTTTCCAGGTAGCCTCTGGCGATCCCCACTCCACCGATATAGAGCTCACCGGTTCCACCCGTGGAGAGTTTAGTTTCGTCTTCCGGTAAGACTTGAGTCGTTACTCCATCCATGGGAAGCCCAACGGGACAGATGCCCGTTACGTCCGGCGGCGCAGACGTCAAGTCTATCGTGCACACGTCATGGGCTTCGCTGATGCTGTAGGTATTGAAAAAGCGGGTGGAAGACGGAAATACCGCCAGGGCCTTTTCCTTCAAGCTGCTAGCCACCACTTCCCCGTTGAGCCAAACAACTCGTAAGGACTCAAACGCAGCACGCAGAACCGCTGGCTCAGCCGAGTTCAAGATCCCTTGTAGAAGGGACGGAGTGAATAACACTTCGGTGATGCGGTTCTCGGAGATATATTTGATGACGGACCGGGGCAGGGGCACGATATCATCCGGAATAACGTAGACTGTGCCACCTTTCAGCAACGGACGTAAGAACTCCCAGGTAAAGAAGATATTGCATGCGACCCTGTCTCCAGGCTGGTAAGAGCTGAACTTATACCTCCCGTAGTAGGAGGCTACCATGGCCCCGTGGGTCTGCATTACTCCCTTGGGGTCACCGGTAGTGCCAGAGGTGTACGGCACAAAAGCTAGATTGTGCGGAGAGATGGCTGGCGGTTGGAGTTCAACGGGGATATCTTGCCAGACGTGCTCGGTATCTATCCGCAACACGTGGCCGTCGGAGTAGGAAGCCAACCGTGGGAAGTAGCGTTCTTTGGTAATAATTACCTTCGGCTTTGCTTCTTTCAAGATGGTCTGGAGCAACGTATCTGGTGACTCCAGCGCCAGCGGCATGAATGCGCCGCCTGCTTTCAGAGCCCCGATGCAAGAGAGGATGTAGTCCGAGCAGGTCTCCATATAGATACCCACCCGGTCGTCTGCTAGGACCCCATGCCGGCGGAGGTATGCGCCTAAAGCATCTGATTCACGGTCCAACTGCGCGTAAGTCTTTTCCCCTTCCGGGCCTACTACCGCCAGTTCGGTCGGAGTCTTCTCAGCCTGGTCTTTGAGGAGTTGGTGCAAGCATATCTCATCCAAGGCTGGCATCACCTTTCGTCAATAGGAATAGCCGACATCTGCAGGGAGAGCCTAGCCGAGGCCCACCCAACTCGGGATGTTGACGAGTTTCGACAATAGTTCCTAGAGAGCTTACAAAGTGTTGGCAGGGATGTAAATCGTGCGTGCGTAAAATCGCTGCTATGCGATAGCTAAAGTCATGGAAATAGAACCAGCCGTCAGCATGCACGGGGCCTTACCAGCATGGGACGGCAAGGCGTGCTGGGTTACCTCAGGAGCTTGTCGCCGCATCCTGTGCAATAGCGGGCGTCGTGACGGTTGACGTGGCGGCAGTTGCCACAGATAACCTGCGCTGCTCGGACCACTGACTGGCGTTTGCCGCAGAACCGACAGTAGGCGCTGGCAATGCGTATGGGTTGCCCACAGCTCTGGCAGGCGGTCAGCGGGATGTTGCGCTGGTAGCGGAACGGGGATACAAGCTGCCCCCATTGGAAGCGCTTGTATGACCAGAGGCCGCCGGCCAGGACGATGAGCGGGGCGGCCACGGGTGTGATGAGGGGGGTTAAGAGGGAGAAGTTAAACATGTCGTGTAGGGCTGCGGCTCCGACCAAGCCTGCGACGACGACCCAGAGGCCGCGGCCTTGTTGCCGCAGGCCAAGGGAGTAACCCCATAGGCTCCCAAACACCAGGTGAGCAACCGTGGCGAGGGGAGCGCGAATGAGCATCACCTCAGGGCCGTACTTCAATACGTAGGAAGCATTCTCCAGAGATGCGAACCCGAGGCTCGTTGCTGCGCTGTATACGAGGCCATCCGCCGGCTCGTCGAAGTAGCGGGAGCGGTATGCGCCCAAACGGACGGCGAGAAACTTGCTGCATTCCTCGACTGGGCCAACCATGGCAAGCTTGCCTACGGTTATGGCGGAAAGTGTCGCGTCCGGCTCGAAAACCACAGTGTCGAGCACAAAGTATTCGATGATGGCTGCCGGGATAGTCGACAGCATGCCGAGGAGGAAGCTCGACACGATGAGGTGGCGTGGGGACGGATGGACGCGGTCGAGCCGGAGGAAGAACCACAACCAGAACAGCCCTGGTGTGAACGCAATGACCAGGACGCCAAGGGCGCTCACGCCGTCAGCGCTTGATTACGACGGTGTCGGCGATCAAGTCATGCAATCCGCGCTTGTCGTTTCTAAAGGCAATCATCAGGAAGCCGATGCCAAACGTGATGGCCGAGAGGAACTTGGCCAGTTCCCTTCCAAGGGCGCGTCTATACCCGACGCGCGAGCCGTCGGGCCGGCGCACGTACATGGTCAGGGTGCGCTTCCCAACAGTCGTTGCGAATGCTCCCACGAGAAGCGTCTGGTAGAGTAAGCCGCTAGTGATATCGATAAGAATTTCGGGGCGGATCTCTTCTGCGGTCACGTACTCCCAGAGAGAGGTGCCGAACAGAGGGAGAGTGAAGTAAAGTATCGACAATCCGACCAAATAGTCGAGGAATGACGCAACCAGCCGCGCCCAGAAGCCCGCGGGCGGCCCTTGTGCGAGTGCTGAGAGCCTTGGAGTTGGCTGACGAAACCCGACCTCTTCGTTGAGGGGCAGTCCACAGTTGTAGCAGAACTGCGATAGGGGCTCGTTTGGGCGGTGGCAGCGTGGGCAGACAGCCGCCGCGCCGGACGGATCTGCGGGCGTGCGCGGTGCCTTAGCTGTTAAATCCTGGCCGCAGCTGTTACAGAAGTTCGAACCGGGAGTGTTCTCTTGTCCGCACTTGTGGCAGGTGATCACCGGCCCCTGTTGCACAGAGCCTCCAATCGGTCGGTGCTGGCTTCAGCAACCGTCGCAGGCGTGTCTACCTCCCGCAGAGCACTCAGCACAGCAGTAAACTGAGAGGGTTACGGGGTGGGAGCGAGTCCCAGTACGCGGTAGCCCAGATTCTCCTCAGTCCGCTCGGCGAGGGGCAGCACCTCGATAACGACATTTGACAGTCCAACCACGTCGCCGTTTTCGTCGAAGCTGTATTCGTCACCGATGGCTCCGCTCCAGGTATTGTTATACAGGCAGTCCCTGAAGCCGTCGGCGTCCTGGTCGTCGTTGGTCTGCTTTAGGCACGCGGCGGCGATGTAAACGTCGTCGTAAGCTGAACCCATGAACCAAGGCAATGGGGCAACTATGCCGTAGCGGGCGCTAAACTTCTCCAGGAACCCCTTGCCGGCGGCGTTGGAGAGGTCGGGGTTGGGGACAATGGCTTTCAGGCCGGTGGCGGCGTCACCGGCGAGTTCGAGGGGAGCCGGCGCCGTAGGCACGCTTTCGGAGTAGATTGGACCATCGTACCCCAGCTCGCGGGCCTGCTTGATGATAGTGCCTCCGGAGATCTCGCCCTGAGCGGCCACGAGCAGTGCGTCGGGGTTAGTGCTGAACAATTTGGTCAGTTGGCTGCGGAAGTCGACAACCTCAGAGGGGTAGCCTTCCGCCGCTAACACCGAGCCGCCCAGTTTCTCGAATTGAGCGACGGAAGTGCGGCGGGCGCCCTCTGCGTAATCCGTGGCCTCGGTGATGGTGGCGATTTTGCGCACTCCATCAACCCAGAGGGTGTTGCCGGTGTCAATGCCCAGCTGGAGGTCGTTGATGGCGGTGCGGAAGATGTAGTCGCCCGCGACGGTGATGTCAGGGCTGGTGGCGGATGCGGAAAAGAGGATGACGCCTTCCTTTTCGGCCAGAGGCGCCGCGCCGAGCATCGCGCCGCTGCAGCTGGTGCCCAGGATGATCTTGACGCCATCCACATCGGTCAACTTGTTGTAGGCAGTAATGGCGTCCTGGGCGGCGCATTTGGAGTCCTCTGCGATGAGCTTCAACTCCCGGCCATTGATACCGCCGGCAGCGTTTATCTCCTCCACAGCCAGTTGCTTGGCCTGGATCATGGGGTTTCCATAGGACTCGGCAACCCCGGTGAGCGCGTCCATTGCGCCAATCACGAAAGGCTCCGGGGGAGGGGGTGGCGTGCTCGTCGGAGCAGGTGCAGCGGGTGCAGCGGGTGGCGCAGGCTCAGCAGTGCACGCAAGAACCAGAAGTGCCGGCAGACAAAGTAAGGCGATTGTTTTCCAAGACATAGACATCGCTGCACCCTCCTAGCTGATATGTAGTACGGGAACTTACCTATTGTACTACTTAGGCTTAGTAAGTAACCAACGCCACCGTAGGTAGCGGTCTTGAGCACCAGTAATGTAGCAACCACCCTAGAGGTGTCAACGCCAGGCAGCGTCTATCACCCTGAACCTCTAGCCTCAGCCTGAACCTCAACACGAAGGTTCTCAATTTTGTCCATGCCGCGGGGGCGTAATTGCGGCCTGCATGTGCTGGACAAGGTCTGCCATCCCCCTTAACATTACGTCCGCTTTGACTATCAAGACTCCGCACCCCGCCCCCTTGGCCATTGAGGTTCGCGGCCTCCGCAAGTCCTACGGGACGGTGGAAGCCGTGCGAGGTATAGACCTGCAAGTTTCCATGGGAGAGGTCTTTGCCCTCCTAGGGCCCAACGGCGCGGGGAAGACCACAACCATGGAGATACTGGAGGGCTACCTGGACAGGACCGCAGGGGATATTTCAGTTCTGGGGTACGATCCAAGTGGAAACCACCGCAGCCTGAAGGAGCGCATTGGCATAGTCCTCCAGACAACGGGAGTACAACCGTACCTGAACGTGGAGGAGACCGTGAACCTCTTCCGTGGCTACTACCCCAACCCGCTGCCTTTGGAGGAGGTTCTGAGCGTTACGGGTCTGACGGAGCAACGAAGTATCCGGGCGAGGCGACTCTCCACCGGTCAGCAGAGAAGATTGGACGTCGCCATCGGACTCTCTGGTAACCCGGAGCTGCTGTTCCTTGACGAGCCTACTACGGGGTTTGACCCCTCAGCTCGCCGCGGCGCCTGGGAAATGATTCGCAACCTTCGGAACCTGGGCAAGACGGTGGTGCTCACCACGCACTACATGGACGAGGCCGAGCATTTGGCCGACCGGGCGGCAATTATGGTGCATGGCGAGATTGTCGCCCAAGGAACTCCCAGCGAGCTGCTGCAGAACAGCGGCGCGACTACCATACGCTTCAAGCTAGCCGCCGGAGCGCCCCCGCTGCCAGAGGACCTGACTGTTGGCCCCAGGGAACCCAACGGCCAATACACCGCCGTGACTTTCACCCCTACGTCTACCCTGTACCGGCTCACGAGTTGGGCCGTGGAGCAGGGCCTTGAACTGGAGGAGATGTCGGTATCCCGCCCATCGCTGGAAGACCTCTTCGTCCGGCTTGCCGAATCCTCAGAGGCGGTAGACACGCAGCAATGAACGCCTTTGTCCTGGCTTTGAGGCAGGTCAAGTATGAGAACACCGCCTTCTGGCGCAACCCTGCGGCGGCCTTCTTTACCTTTGTCTTTCCCCTCATGTTCCTTGTTATCTTTAACCTGCTCTTCGGCAACCGTGAGCTAGCTGTCCCAGGGGGGACCATCAGCTCGTCAACCTTCTACGTGCCGGCCATAGTAGCCATGTCGGTTATTGGCGCCTGCTACACCAACGTGGCCATGGGGGTCGCCTTCTCCAGGGACGCGGGATTGCTTAAGCGCGTTCGCGGCACACCGCTGCCCGCTTGGTCATTGCTCTTCGGGAAGGTTCTCCACTCCGTATTGGTGGCGCTGCTGCTGGCCGCCATCGTTACGCGGGGGTGCTCTTCTACGGTGTGGACCCGCCTACTAACACCATACCCGCCTTTCTAGTGACCCTTATTATTGGGGCAGCGGCCTTCTGCACTCTTGGCCTGGCCGTCACGGCGCTAATACCCAACGCCGACGCGGCGCCGGCCATTGTCCAAGCCTCCATCCTGCCGCTGCTCTTCATATCAGACGTGTTTGTCCCCTTGCGGGACGCGCCATGGCTTACCTCTTTCGCCGATCTCTTTCCCATCCGGCACTTCGCGCTGGCCCTCCACACGTCCTTTAACCCCTTTGAAACCGGCGCAGGTTTTGAGTTTGCCCATCTGATGGCCTTGGTTGGCTGGCTACTGGCCGGTTTGGTGATTGCCGTAAGGTTCTTCAAGTGGGAACCAAGCCGCTCTGGGCCGCCCGCTACGGGCCCCTAGAACGCTCGGCCTGCGTCGCCTGCCCTTTCCAGTCCCACCGCAGATGAGTGGAGACCAAGCCCGGTGGCTGGAGATATTCGCCGCGGTGGATATAGACGCTAAGATGCACCGGCCCTCAACCAGACCCCCTACCTGCCCGCGGATGCATCTGGCCTAGGTGGTAGACCAGGGCCTTCGCTCTGAAGAAGGGCCTCGTGGTATTATGGCTTATGAATCTGAAGAGGTCGTAATGTACGAAACCTGGGTCGCGAACGTATTGGTGGCAGCGAGCCTCAAAGTGTCTGCACTCTTGGCAGGAGGTCTGTGGTGGCTGAAGCAAGTAACGTCGTGCAAAAGCGGATCATGGTGAACGGAGTTCTTATCAAAGTCGATGTAGACAAACGCGGCGACGGAGATAGCAAAAGGCACGGAGCCGGGAAGCCAGAGGATTATCTGCTCCAAGGGGACAAGCACCTCTATAAGCCCGAGGACTGGGTAAATTTTGAGGAAGACAAAGTGTTCATAACGATACCTCAAGGTGCAACTGACGTGGCATAGGGAATGGAATGTCCGATAGTGCAAACCGAGTACGAGAAGAATTAGAATCCCTTGGTTACGAAACCCAGACGTTCGATTCCGGAATGGGAGTCGTAGTAGCATTCAATTACACCATCGAAACTGGCTCACATAAGGGTACGCCAGTTCTAGTAGGTGTCAGCTTCCAAGATGAGGGGTACCCCGAATATCCCCCTCATTGGCTCCACGTTAGCCCTCCAATTGCCGATGGTAGGGGGGGGCCGGGACAAACCTACGAAGTGTCTGGATGTGCATGGTTGGCTATGAGCAGGCCGCCGGGTCAGCTTTGGGACCAGCTACCGACGAAGCATATGTACGGCTACATCAACGAACACCTACGGAAAATTTGGAAGGACGTATGAAATTTGAGGTGGCGCTTTCGGCGGAGGCGAACTCTGCTTCAAGCGATCACTTGCTGCAACACTACAGGAGAAATGACCTTCAGGAGGATTTGTGCTTCGGCCTGTGGCGTCCTTCCACCGGGAATCAACGATACACGGCTCTTGTGTATGAGATTCTTCTCCCCCAAAAGGGCGAGCGTCTCTTACACGGGAATGCCAGCTTCCAGCCTAATTACTTAGCACGGGCAATAAACACAGCTCGTCAAAGACAGGCGGGTGTGGCCTTTATGCACAGCCACCCCGGACCAGGTTGGCAGAGCATGAGTGATGCTGACGTCGAGGCTGAGCGAGATGTCTTGGCCTATCCAGCTGGAGCGACAGGCTTCCCACTGGTCGGGCTGACCATCGGTAGTGACGGCTACTGGAGTTCTCGTTTCTGGCAACGAGATGGCAAAGGGATGCGGCGCAATTCGTGTGCTAAAACTCGGGTTGTCAGTTCGAAGTCCTACCAAATCTACTTTAACGACCAAGTAGAACCTCCACCTGAGCGTAAAGAAGTTCTCAGGAGAACTTTCGATACGTGGGGCCGCGACGTGCAAAGCACCATCGCACGTTTAAGGGTTGGCATTGTAGGCCTTGGTAGTGTGGGATCGATTGTCGCGGAGGCCGTGGCCCGGATAGGCGTCACTCGCATTACCTTAATCGATCCCGATGAGGTTGAAGAACACAACCTCGATAGACTGCTCTACGCGACGACTAGGGACATAGGTAAGCAAAAAGTGCAAATCGCTTCCGAAGCAATACGCCTGAACGCTACTGCGGACAGCGTTGACATCATCGCACTACCAAAATCTATTCATGACAAAGAGGCGTATAGTGCGGCCCTGGATTGCGATGTCATCTTCAGCTGCGTTGATCGTCCACTCCCACGTGATGTGCTGAACTACATAGCTCAGGCTCATATGATTCCTGTGATTGACGGCGGAGTTTCAGTAGAAACAGATACGTCTAAGGACAAGTTGTTTTCAGCACATTGGCGGGCTCACCTTGTCACGCCTTTTCACCAATGTCTGCGGTGCAGCGGTCAATACAACTCAAGCAACGTCGTTATGGAATTGGATGGTTCTCTCTCCGATCCGTCATACACTAGCAATTTGCCAGAGTCAGAACGGAACAGAAATCAAAATGTGTTCCCCTTCAGTTTGAGCGTCGCCGCCATGGAAGTTAATCTTATGATTCGCTATATTCTATCGCCAGACTGGTGGCCACTTGTACAGCAGCAGGACTATCAGTTTGTCACAGCGGACTTAAGGACTATCAATATGCAGTGCGAGGCCCATTGCTCATTCCGAGAGCATCGCATGCAGGGTGACAGGGTAGCTCCATTCTACCTTCAGGAACCGACTCCGATGTCTACTAGGCCTAGGGGTGGATTTGCGAGGCTCATCGCCAAGGTTCTTGGTAAGGTATTTTCGAGATCTTGACCTTAGGCCCGCGTAAGTGTGCTTTCCCCAAAAGCGTGTTGATGTAATACATCACATTGTAGGGACGGGGAACGAGGGGACCTAATGTGATTAAGCTTCCTGTAACCAGAATATGGTCAATGCTTAGGTCGCTATCATGATAGTAGTGTCTTATGTTATGTGGCGAGTCCCGTTCTTTCAGTGGCTCGAAAAAGATATCTTCATCAGTGATTTCTAGGACTGACCTCACCATTCTGCATTCCTGTTCATACTTGTAGGCGTCGTCCTTGTACAGATAAAGGATTCGGGCGATGTTCCTTCTGATTAGCTCCGAAAGCATATCTCTGGCGGTGCGGCTAACCTCTTGGTTTCGGTTAGTTGCTAAGGGCTTCAAGGAATTCCACAATGATGTCAGGTCCAGGCGTTTCAAGGTGCGAGTCACCTTCTGCTGTCCGTAGAGAACCCGCCGAAAGCGATTGTGGCTTACAGGAAACCTAATTGAGCAGCCTTTGCCTTGTTGTCCGTAAGCAAGCCAATACTTGAGGTTGTCCTCATCTCGTAGTTCTTGGTCCTTCTTTTCGTCAGGGAGGATAAACGAGGCAATATACGCGTGAAGGTCCTTCTTTTCTCCGAACCATCCGGACTGGTCGATTGCTTCGATACGGCGGGCTAGATACTGTCCCTCTTCTGGATCATTGAGATGAAAGGAGTCGTTCATACGGACGAAAGCCTCTTTCTCTTCAGCTTTATCACGAAGGACTGAGACTAGCATGTCGAGGCTGGTATAGTGAATAACCTCCTTGGCGTCTTTTCCAAGATCATGGAACTTGTCAATCTCAGCGAATACCTCTCGGAACACTTCGTCCAGTCGAGGTACAACAATATCCCGAAGGAGACGCCTCACATACCATTCATCCACGTTCCTATTCTGTGAGATATAGCGATTTAAGGAAGCAACTGCAGTTGTAAGTTCATCTATCATGGTTCGTGCATCGTCCACCCTTTCCTCGAATTATGGAAGAACTCTAGTAATGGCTCTTATTCTTCCAAGAGGTTGTTGCCTTTATTGCGCACTCGTCAGTGACAAAAGGCAGACTATGCCAATCAGCATTCCAGTCTAACAAGACTCATAAACTAAAAGCGAGCTGCCGCGGACTTTCCAGGCACTCTAATTGTGAATTGACGCACAAGTGGATTGGAGACACCATCCCTGGCCGTGAGGATTGGTGAGGTTGCCGAGGGGCTGACGATAGGGATCCCCGCCGGGCCGGTCACCTGTTCCACCACCATTAGCGAGTTAGCGCTGGAGCTGGGGCCGACGATTGCGTGAACGCCCTCCACTTCAACCATGCGCCGCGCCGCCTCCACTGCCTTTGCCGGGTCCAGCGTCGAGTCTTCCACGGCCCGTTGGCGGTCCTGGGCCTTGCCCGGCGCGCCCTCGCTGAAGTGGAGCAGCACCCCCCAAGCCGCAGCGGCCCCACGTCGTCCGGCGCCTGCGATGTGCCGCCGCAGCCAGCAACCGCCGTGAGGAGCGCGAGCGCTCCCACAGCTAAGACGAAACGCCATTTGAGAACTTTTAACATCACCCCATTGGCACATTTTCTCGCAGCCGTCTACAACCATCACGGTCAATCAAGTCTGGCATACGCCCAGTTTTCAGCGATTCCCTGGAGCGCTCAGCGCCCTTCATAAGCACGTTGCAAGGCGCCCGCGACAAATTCCTCATACTGAGCTATGGCGCGTTCATCAGTAATTGGCGGGCCTACCATCTCTCTGCTCATAGGTATCCAGAGTATGGACGGCAGGCATTGAGCAGCTGCAGCCAATTCTCTAAATCCAAGGTTCTTCACAACCTCACCAGACTGCCTTTCATAAGCCTTCAAGAAATAGTCCGCTGCATCCTTGATGCCTCTCAAGTACATGTTCATTCTGAAGTAAGCCACATCAATGCAAGGGTCCCCGTATCCCGCAAAATCCCAATCCAGAACAGCGGAAATCAGACCGCGACGCCACAGAATGTTGCCGTGCCAATAGTCTAGATGGACCAGCGCGGGAGGCGTTGGCACAAGCGCTGATTGAAGTTCCCGAACAGCATCAAGTATGTCAGCAGACAGTGGATGACCTGCCATTAGCGTTGGGTATTCGCCCCTGGTGAAATAGAGGGTTTCGTGGTTTCCATCAAATAAGAACGGTTTGTCCCTCTCTCCTGGACGGATTGAATGAATCTGGACTAACTGACGGGCAAGGTCCTCAGCCCACCTCTCTGGATCCTTAGGATTTGCTACTTGTCTCCCTTGGACAAAGCGCGACACGACACCAGGAACTCCCAGGACTTCTCCGGTCTCGTCAAGGAGCAAAGGCTCGGGTACTGGTACCCCATGCTCCCGTGCGAGAATTGCGGCATGAAACGACACTGCTGCAATCCGCGAAGCTAATGCGGATTTATCAACCAAGAACTTAGCGACCAGGCAGACTCGGCTCCCGGCAGTCGTCTGGCACTCAAGGATTCGCGCATCGTTTGTGAAGCTTCCAATAGTAGATGCCATAGACACAACCTGCAGATGCGGATCTATCGCTTCAACAATGCTCTGAGCTCGTTCATGCGTAATTGTCATGGCTCCTTCACCCCCCTTCCTTCAAGACTGGTGACGGCCGACGGATACGGCGGGCATATCGTCCTAGAGGCCCTCGATAAGTGGGCGTTGAAAAGCCCGACTGAAGCGTGGAGCCCTCCTTCGATCAGTCTGCCTAGCCGGCTGTGAACTTTGCCGCTTCCCCCGAACCGCCTGTAGCATCCCCTTCGCTGTATGAGTGGGCTCCTGTTCCAGCAAGGGCGCCTCCCTGGACAATCAGGTACTCCTCCCTAATCGGCCGTCCATCCAACCAGCATTCCAGAATCTCACGGACTCCTGCTGCGTAGCGGGCTTGGGCTGAAAGCGAAGTGCCCGAGGTGTGGGGAGTCATGGCGTGGTTGGGCATGGCCCTCCAGGGGTGATCATTGGGAGGCGGCTGAGGGAACCAAACATCGCCCGCATACCCTGCCAGTTGGCCGCTTTCCAGAGCTCTGACGATGGCGTCCCGGTCACAGATTTTGCCGCGTGCGGTGTTGACGATATAGGACCCGCGCTTCATCTTGCTAATCAGAGCATCGTTGAACATATGCTCAGTCTCGGGATGGAGAGGACAATGGATGCTGACCACATCACACACACTGACCAGCGACTCAACGGTTTCGTGGAACGTCAGGCCAAGCTCTTGCTCGACATCGGTGGCAAGCCGATGTCTGTCGGTGTAGTGGAGAGTGACGTCGAAAGGCTTCATTCGTCTTAGGACCGCTAAGCCAATTCTGCCGGCCGCCACTACACCCACGTCCATTCCCTCAATGTCGTAGGACCTGGAAACGGCGTCCGCAATGTTCCAACCGCCCCTGACCACCCAACCGTACTGGGGAATGTAGTCCCTGACCAGCGCCAACATCTGCATGACCGCGTGCTCCGCGACGCTTGTGCTGTTGCACCAAGTCACTTCACACACAGTGATGTTCCTGCCGATGGCTGCCTGAAGGTCGACATGGTCCGACCCAATGCCAGCGGTTATGGCTAATTTGAGGTTCGGAGCCTTTTCAATGCGCTCGGCGGTGAGGTACCCGGGCCAGAAGGGTTGAGAGATGACTATATCGGCATCGGGCAGTTCTCTTTCGAAAACGGAATCGGGTCCATCCTTGTCCGCCGTTACGACGAACCTATGTCCCCGTTCAGTCAAGAACCTCTCCAGCCCAAGCCCGCCCGAAACAGATCCCAGAAGGTGGCCAGGGGTGAAGTCTATGGAGGCTGGTGAGGGTAAAGTCTGGCCGTCTGGATACTGGGTGAGGGTGGGTATGCTTTCGCGGGCATAGTCCGGAGGAAATCCTGCCACTGGATCGGAATAAAGAACACAAAGCACTTTCTGAGCGAAAGGGGAACTCATAGTAACCTCCTAGGTATATCTCCGCATATTGTATATCGACCAATAGCTAGGGCTGGTCTGTGCTAGTGATGCTAGCCGTTGGCATGGGTTCTGTAAACTGTTGTGCTTTTTTCTTGATTTGATGTTATCTGCCGTACCAACACGAAGATCAATATGCTCGCCATGGTCATAATCACGTCAGCCATCACGAAAAGCCAATCAGCCGTACCGACTAGTTGGTTAACGGCCTCACCACTAATGAAGATCATGGAACCCCGCATTTCCCACCCATACGGACAATAAGCACTAGACAGCCTGGCGCGGCGTGAGGAGCGTGGGGTGTGCTGGGGGAGCACCGATTATTGAGGTGTGAGCGCCGGTGGAGTGGATTCTTCGCTGTGCTCAGAATGACAAGGCGAGCGGCGCTACTGCGAGAAGGGGGTCACTCCTAGTTCTTCAATCTGGTCGTCTTCTGTGAAGCGCCAGATCCCGATGTGGCCCTGGCGCAGGTCGCCGTTGTCGTCCCAGTCCAAGCTGCTGGCGGCGCCCTCGTAGTCCACCTCGCCGCCCTCCGACAGGACGCGCAGCGCATCGGCAACCCCCTGCTGGCCCGGTAGCGTCGCCTCGCCGGGCCCTCCGCCAACGCGGCGAAGTTGGTCGCGGATGGCCGCGCCGTTCACGCTGCCCGCCGCTTGGGCTGCCAGCGCCAGGGCAATCGTGGCGTCGTACGTCTCCTGCACGTAGGAGAAGGTTGGGAGGCTCCCGTACTCCGCCAAAAAGGCTGCTTCCCATGCCGTCGCCGCCGGAGTCGCTAGGCCACCCGCCCCGGCCCCCGCCGTGCCGCGCATCCCCGCCAGGCGCCCACCGCCGACGGCCATGGCCAGGTCGGGACTCTTCAGCGCGTCGCCGAAGGTGAACTGGTTGTACAATCCGTGCTCGAGGGCTTCCCGAAGAATCTGCGCAGCCTCGGTTTCAAAGGTGATCACCACCAGGGCTTGCGCTCCCCCTTTCGCCGTTTCCCGGAGTTGGGGGAGGTAGGTGTCCTGCCCTGGTTCAACCGCCACGGCCAGCAATTGCCCCGTCCACGCGGCTTGGAAGGCCTTGAAGAGGCCCTGCCCCCAAGCGTCGTCGCGATAGACCAGCCCCACGTTGTCGTACCCCTGCTCCCGCGTCACTTGCGCCAGCACGGGCCCCTGGGCGCTGTCTGAGAGGGTGGTGCGGAAGAAGAAGTCGTTGTCCTCCACGGCCGTGAGCATTGGTGAGGTTGCCGAGGGGCTGACGATGGGGATCCTCGCTGGGCCGGTCACCTGTTTCACCACCATCAGCGAGTTGGCGCTGGAGCTGGGGCCGACGATTGCGTGAACGCCCTCCACTTCAACCATACGCCGCGCCGCCTCCACCGCCTTCGCCGGGTCCAGCGTCGAGTCTCCCACCACCACCTCTACGGGCCGCCCAAACACGCCGCCGCCCTGGTTGACGTGCTTCACCGCTAGGTCAAAGGCCCGTTGGCGGTCCTTGGCCTTGGCCGGCGCGCCCTCGCTGAAGTTCAGCAGCACCCCAAGCCGCAGCGGCCCCACATCGTCCTGCGCCTGCGATGCGCCGCCGACGCAGCCAGCAACCGCCGCGAGGAGCACGAGCGCTCCCACAGCTAAGACGAAACGCCATTTGAGAACCTTGCTATTCATGTAGAACAACTTTTCAACTTTGGAATCTGAGGGTTGCCACCTGAAAGGAGCACCGGCTTCCTGCCTGCATTCTCGGGGACGGTCTCCATTGATGCCTTCGTTGACTCTTGGGCGTCTTGCCGGCCATGGCGTTCACTTCAATAGGCTGGTGAAGAACGGGCCTCAGGCGGCTGTCGGGGCGGGCTGGCAGGGATTCGCGCGGCCCGCGACACCGGGAGGGACGTTGATCTGCTGGGGTGTAGGGAGACTGTTTGTTGACTAGTCTTTAAGACGTTGCACTCCGGCGGTAGCCGCCGATTAAGGCATGACTGCCGTCGCGCCAGAAGCACTCAACCTCGTCGAATCCAGCGGTGCGGAGCCAGTTGAGGTGGTCTACCAGCGTAGCGCGCGTCCTCTGGCCCCTCTGTCCGCTGGGCCGTGAGGCCCCTTGGTCTGCTTGCTCAGTGATCAACGCTTCGAAGGATGGCTGGACACCGGCCTCTTCGAACCTGCGCCATTGCTCCATCACCAGCCCCGCCCGTACATTCGCCGCCCCGGCTGCATCGCCCGGCCATACGAGCTCCCAGTTGAGGAATGCGCCCCCTGGCTTCACGATCGTGAAAATGTCGGCATAAACACGGGCGACGGCCTCGGGGTTGCGAAGGTTGTGGATGGCGATGGCGGAGACCACACCATCTACCGGCTCGCCAATGGCTTGCACCCACGCCGGGTCTGTGAGGTCGGCCATTGCTTGGGAGATCCGGTTCTCGTAGCTTCCGAGGCGTTGTCGTGCGTGCTGCAGCATGGGAGCCGAGAAGTCGTGGAGGAGCACGTGTGCTTTGGGGAACGTCTCCAGTACCGCCCGGCTTGCGGCTCCATAGCCGGCACCAACATCGAGCACGCGTATCTCCGCGTCAGGCCCATACGGAAGTAGCGCAGCCATCCGTCGCAGGTGCTGTTGCCTGTCCTCGTCGCGGGTGACGTCTTGCCCGATCCAGTGGTCGACGTACTCCTGGGACTTCCAGTCATGGTCATGATGGTGTTCTGTCATCCCGTGCTCCCTGTGCTAAGACTCAGTGTGACAAGGCTCGTCCTGTGTCCCCAGGCGAGGTACGGTCAGATTGTCTGGCAAGCCACTAAACGAGTCCGCTGATGGCAGCGAGGCAGTATCCGGCTGAATTGGTGGAGCTAAGGGGGCTCGAACCCCTAACCTCAGCATTGCGAACGCTGCGCTCTCCCAGTTGAGCTATAGCCCCACAGGATTCAGTCTAGGTGAGAAGGGATAAGGGGTCAACCTAGATTTGGATGGGTAGCATTGGCCTGTCGCCGAAGATGATTCGCCTCTGGAGAGGGCTAAAGCATCACAGACTCAGTCCGCTTCAGCTAGCACTAGCCAGCCTGGCGCGGCGTGAGGAACGCGGGGATGGAACGGTAGCTATAGCAATAGGATTGGAGACTAGGCTAGTCTACTTCTGGCAGGGCCACGCGATTTAAATAGAACAAAAAGCGCGATGACATTTGTTCCCGCCAAGGCATATTTAGGCAAAAGGTTCGCATATTACTGCTGTCTTCAAGAGTGGCGTAAATATATTCAAGGGGGACTGTAACGTGCAGTTTGAAGTCAAAGACTATTGGTGTCTCTAGCAGACCTGCGTAAGCATCTACGAAACCAAACCGTTCCATTCTGTGCTGTGCCAGCATGGCGGCATGTTCTCTCTTCATTTTGCCGGCACCTTCGCGATACGTTCCAGCTGTAACCGCGTCAAGTGGATAGCCCGCGCAAAGAAGAGTGCCAAGAAGGAGTTTGTCTTTGGAAACTGGGGGAGAGTTCTCTACAGCGGCTATTTGATTCCGCGCCTTGTAATCTAGATCTAAATCACATTCTTGAGTTAGGACAATTATCCAGGGATAGGTGCAAAATCTTACGCCAACTTTTCCAGGCTCTTCTGAAGCAGCGTCTGTATATTGAACCAACGGCACCGGAAAATCTGATAGGATCTCCCCCTGACGTAGAGGGCCAGTATGTGGCGGGAGAAGATGGGGGGACACTGCCGATGCTAGCTCAAGATTGGCAGCATCTTCGTTTCAGAAGCAATGTAGCGCACTTGCCTCGAACGTTCTTCTAACATGCGCTGTTCGTATTCAATTGACTCACGCAGTTCATTTACAACCTCTGGCAAGATTTCAGAGGGTACGTTCTCAATGAGACGGAAGGCAATAAGGCGGAGCTTCAACGTCTCCATGCTAACTTTCTGAGTAACTGGGCGGATCTCTTCAATTGGAGTCGCATTTGGATTGTCTAAAGATACAGTTAGTCGCTCCCCTCTCACATAGATCGCGGTTCCGCCATCGAAGTCAGCCCATTCTGCAAAGGTCCTTTTCGCATACCTAGAATCAGGCTCTTTCAATAGTTCAGCTGGCTGATAGTTATTCATGCTTTGGCTCCAATACTGCATGCATCTGTTCAGTGATAGACCATCTAAAAAGCCTAGTAATCACGTTGTGAAAATGATCGATTAACGCGGGCACGCTATCCACATTTGTATCTGCGTCTGAGAACATGTCAAAATCTAGATCATACTTCTTATCGTTCCCTATGCCGTGACGGACATTTACCAGATACTTATCAACATGTAAGGTCAGAAGTGTTGAAGCACGGACAACTTGTTCTCCAAAGACTTGTACTTCGCTGGATAGTACTGGATTGATAAAATCACTCCAATTGCCAGAACCCGGTGGTTCGAATTGGTTCACATACCTAAGCCCTAAACGTTTTACGATGGGTATTTTATACGTGTCTATCAATGCTTGGTAAGCAAGGTTCCAACGGTCTTTGAATTCTGGATAGTGAGAGTACTTTGGTCATTTTTCGTAGTCTGTAGTGATAAAGCTCCGGCTTTAAGGTGAGCTGTAACTGTTTCGTTGGCTGTGCTGAAAGCCCATGACCTACCTAGATCTGTAATCTCTAGTGCTGGTAGACCTTCCTTTGCAATAGCTTCCAGTCCTTGAACCTCAGCTAGCTCTGAGAAAACATGACGGATCCTTTCTTGATAATCACTAGGAGGAACTTCAGCAATCTTTAGTATTGGGCTGAATCGTGCTTCACAAGCAACGAGTGGTAGTTTTGCAGCGGAATAGACCAGGTTGGCTGGCACGTCCGGCAAATCGTCTGGCAGAATTATTCTCTCCATAGCATCATTATCATATTTTATTCCTTCTAGCTGTGGCAATGTATGATAACCCCGTTCATATAGTGCTCGTTGTACTTTCGTTGGATTCGCTCTCCTCCGCTGTGAGCTCAAAGTAGAGCTTGTCTCGGACGGCGGGGACGACGCGTTTGTCGACTTCGGTGACGATGGTGCGGGCGAGGTCGGCCTTGGCCAGGACGAACTCCTCCCAGGACTCGCCGGGGTCGGGGTGATCGTGACCGCCCATGCGGAACACCGTCTCCTGGCCGTCGCGGGTGGGTAGCTCGCCCCAGACCAGTCGGCCATCCGCGGCGGGTCCTAGCGGCTCGATGGTCTCCATAGGGTTGGCAGGGTTGCGGAAGGGGATGCGCCCCAGGGCGGAGTCCTCGCTGACGGCCCATACTTCCATGCTTACGATGGCCAGCTTGGCGTGGGCCAGCACGCCGACAATCTGGTCCATGTCTCGCTTGTCCCAGGCGGCTTCGCCGTTCTTGAGGCGCACCGCGCGCTGCCGCGCCGCGGCGGGCAGTAGCTCTTCGTACCGGTTGGGTCTAACCACGCTCAATGCTCCTTGATTTCAGGTGTTCTCTCGTGCCACTCCGTCGCCTGCTCGTAGGTGTAGGCGGCGCGCAACACTGTCGCCTCGTCCCAGGCGCGTCCGGCAAGCTGCAGGCCGATGGGCAACCCCTCGCGGGTGAAGCCGCAGGGCAGCGAGCAAGCGGGCACGCCCAGCAGGTTGAAGGGCCGGGCGAAACGTCCCAGCGCAGGGATAATCTCCTCCGGGCCGTCCTCCCATTCTACTGCTGTGGCGTCCACGCGCGGGGCGGCCACCGGCTCCGTGGGGGTCACCAGCAGGTCAACCTGCTGCATGAGCGCGCGGTACTCCCGCAGCGCGACGTTTTTGGCCCGCTGGCTCTTGAGATAGACCGAGGCGGGGATGGCCAGCCCAGGCAGCAGGCGGCTCCGCACCTGCGGAGAGTAGCTGTTCCAGTGCTTCCGCAGCAGCGGCAGGTGGAAGGCCGCGGTCTCGCTCTGGATGAGGGGGCTATAGATAGGCGTGAGGTGGTCGAGGTGGGGGAGCGATACCTCCGTGACCCGCGCGCCAAGGCCCTCTAGCGTGGCGATGGCTTCATCCACAGCGGCGCGGACCTCGGGGTCGATGCGGCTAAAGAAATAGTCACGGGGTACGCCAATACGCAAGCCCCGCACGCCGTTCTGGAGGCCGCGGCGGTAGTCGGGCACGGGGGTATTTACAGACATAGGGTCGAGAGGATCGTGGCCGGCGAGGACGTTCAAGAGCAACGCCGCATCCTCCACCGTGCGGGCCATAGGGCCGAGTGTGTCTAGCGACCAAGCGAGGGGAAAGACGCCGTAGCGGCTCACCCGGCCGTAGGTGGGCTTAATGCCTACCACGCTGCAGAGGCTGGCGGGTATGCGGATAGAGCCGCCGGTGTCGCTGCCGATAGCCCCCGCGCAGAGGCCCGCGGCCAGGGCCACCGCGGAGCCGCTGCTGGAGCCGCCGGGAAGGCGTCCCGCGCCCCAAGGGTTCTCCGGTGTGCCGTAGGTGATGTTAACGCCGGTGGTGCCGTAGGCGAACTCGTGGAGGTTGGTCTTGCCCAGGAGGATTGCCCCCGCGTCCTGCAACCGTTGAATGATGGTAGCGTCAAAGCTGGGACGGTGCTCACGGAAGATAGTGGAGCCCGCAGAGGTGGGCGCGTCCTTGGTGTAGATGAGGTCCTTTGCCGCAACTGGGATGCCATGCAAGGGGCCGCGGTAGTGGCCGCTGGCAAGCTCTGCCTCTGCTTGTTGGGCGGCGGCGCGGGCCTGGTCTGCCATGACGGTGATGTAGGCATGATAGCGGCCGTCCACGCGCTGGATGCGCTCCAGGTAGCTCTCAGTGAGCTGAAGGGGAGAGACCTCCCCGCTACGGATGGCGTCGGCGGCATCTGCGATGGAGCGCTGCCAGAGTTCGGTAGGCATAGGCTTAGGGCTCGGGAGCGTCCGCGGCCCAGGGAAGGAACGCCGCACCGGGGTCTTCTTCCAGCGGCGTTATCTCGTCCAGGCTGGCGGCATTCTGCAGCAGCGCGTTGATGGCCGCAAGCGCGGCGGCAAGATCCCCGTCCTCCGGGGCCAGGCCGAGGCCGGCGTAGAAAGCTCGCAGGGAGTCAAGGGTGTAAGGCAGCGGTGGTTGCGTCATGGTAAACGGGGCACTTTAGAACCATGGATTGAGGGCTCCTCTGCAAGTGCGAGACGCAAACGTTGGACTGTCGTCTCACTCTCTAGCCCAAAACCTAATAAATCATGGAGTACGCGATTGTCTAGTTCGATACGAGCGGGATCTATCGCGCAGCTATGGAACGATTGAAATTCGCGGTTTTCCATGTCTCGCCAAATACTTTCCGCCGCATCAAGCTGCCAAGGGGCGAGTATGCGAACGTCTAAAGTCTGTAAGGACTCAAGCATTCCCTTGCTCCCGGTTCCACGCCCAGCCTGAGCTCGGTTAGCGTGATTGCTGTGGAGTAGGAGTCCCAGCGTAGAGTTACACCATAGCGCCAGAGCCATCTCACGATGAGCCTTTGTTGCTTCAGGTTCACCACGGACATTTAATGAGTGCCAGGCACGAACGCCTAGAACGCGCCTTGCCGTTCGGACGGTAGCGACCCGTTGTGAGTTATACCTAACGTCACGAGTAATGTGAAGTGTGCCTGCCTGTTCCCAAAGTTTGGCATAAGCTCGACCTGTTTGCGGAACCAATCGTGCGTTAGGCTCAGTTTGTAATGTTCTATGAATTGATTCTTGTTGTCGCCAAATGGCGGGGAACTGGGCCTGTGAGTCCCAACCTGGATAAGCGTCAAAAGCTCCAAGAGAGCCGCGAATCTGACGATCTTGCGGCCCAATAACGGCAACTTCATGAAGAGGTGCAACAGGAATACGTTCTAAGAGCCGAGTGCCTTCAGCTGACCATAGTTCTCCACGTTCCAACGCTGAAGCAAACTGCTCTACTAAAGCTCTCCTCCAACGTGCTGCTGTCCAGGAGTCAGAACCCAGTGGCCCATTGACTATTTCGCCCCATTGCTCGCCGCCAACGATCAACGGTGTACCACCAACTGGTGGCCCATCGGACCGATGAACCGATCCCTGAGCGGACGCTTCAAGGGCATTTAATAATGCGAGTGCTTCAGTGACCTGCGTAGGAGCACGTGATATGTTGACGAATAAGCCGCGATTAGTTGGTATCTCCGCTTGATTATGTCGACGGGCTACAAGCAGAATCTCAGCGATTCCTGTATCGAAGGACATACCGGGAGAGGACGCATCGTGTGATGAAACCACAAATTCCACTTCGTAACGAGAGGAGATAAGTTTTCTAATGCTAGACCAAGATTCTCCTGCAATAGCGGTCACAGGGAGTACCAGGGCTATCCGGCCGCCTGGAACAACAAGCCTATCTGCCAAGACGGTAAAAGAGGAGGCGTGCCCAGCTATTTGACTAGCTCCTGTGCCATGAATCAGTTGAGCAGTGCGCTTTGCTATACGATCCTGGGAATCTGGGTCACCTATAGGGAGTGCAAAAACTCTAGAAATTTCTTCGGAAGCACTCCCATCGCTACCACGGCGGGTATATGGTGGATTACTAATCACTACGTTTGCTCGTGGTCTTTCAACGAGAGCTCCTGTAATTCCCTTGGCTGCTGCAACCTGCTCACCTGTGGCAGAGAAAAAGGATTGTATCTCCCCTGCTTCAAGCCAATCCAAAGATCCCAGGTTGATGCTTTGCAGGTCTGGGTCAATCCCAATTTTTAGCGTGTGGAGATTTATTTGGCTGAAGCGGACGGAAGGCGACATAGCTGCCAGCGTTGAAGCAGTCAGATGGATTGCTGCTTGGACAACATCAGCGCCATGCAGGACATTCTCAATCAAAGATTTGTGAAGGTTCAATTCGTCAAGCTTCCCATATGAAGCTGCACGAACGTTATCGACAATTTGACGATAGGCTGCCATCAGCAAGGTGCCTGTGCCACAGGCCGGGTCAACGACCCGCAAGTCATTTATTGCTTCGGCGTCACTCCAGTTAATTGTTGACCACCGTTTTGGTGAGAGTGCGAGCCCAGCCAGTAATGTAGCGGCTGGGATTGTTGTATAGAATGCTGCGAGCAGTTTACGGTCGGATATCAGCCTATTGAATATTCGTCCAGCAAGGTCGTGCCTTCCCACCGCGCCAGTGCTCAGTAAACGTTCAGAAGTCAGAGCGCACATTGATAACACGGCAGGCCCCTCAATGTCTGACAAGCTCTCAGCAATAGCTTGGGCCATGTGAAAGACGGGCCAGTAATCCTTTTCGAGAATGATGCTCCATGCGTCCATGAGCTTCGTTCGCGAAATCCCGTTTCCGTCTCGAGCGCTGTTAACTGAGGGAACATCAGCGTCTGCGCTTGCAAGCCTCTCTTGAAACAACATAGCGTTAGTCATTATTAACGAGGCCATATTGCCCACTTCAAGGCTGGGAGCAGTTCCAAAGATTCGGGCGATTCTGGTTAGCGTGCCAGGTGAGGAATAGAGGCGCGCCCCCCGCGAAGCGCGTGCCTTCATCCAGGAGGGCAACAGCTTGCTCTAGATTTCCACCAGGTGCTACAGCTTCCCGTACCGCTTGAGCCAAATCAGCGGAATTTCCACTCACCTTTGGTCCGGAAGTGCCATCAGAACGCCACTCTTGCCATCTGAAAGAGGCTGTAGCAAGACGCTCTAGTAAATGCTGCTGTTCAGTAGTCCTCAGCGCATTAGGAATGGCAACTGCGAATGCAACCTGTACGGGTTTCCCGTCTATCTCCATTCCAAGCCGGGAGAGCGCATCTGCGTCTACTGTATCTGCAGGCTCAAATTCAACTTCAACGATGACCGCGTCGTCCACTCGCCGTGCCACTATGTCAGGCCGCTGGCGTTGCCGGAGTGTTTCAGCTACAGCAGGTAGTCCGTACCTTTCACGGAATAACCGCGCAAGTACGTCATTGAGGATGCTCTCATGACTGCGGTTTACAAATTGCGAACTCGTCATACTTGTGGATTGCTATATGCAGTTTATTTTTGTACAGGGCTTAGTCGATAGATCTCGTAGTTGTCCCTAGCATACACCAGGCTGAACCGCGGGTCGCTGCCCTTGCCGAAGCCTTCCCAAGCGGTGGGTCGCGCCGGCTCGAGGATGAGATGGGTCGCGCCAAAGCGGGCGGCTGCGGCCAGCGCGGCGTCCGGGCCGTTGCTGGGGGTTAGCATAGCCGAGCGGCGGGATACATACCACCAGGCGGGAGCATTAAGCACCATAGGCACGGCAGATGGGTCGTCGGCGTTGAGGGCGGGCGCAAGCGACTGATAGGTCTGGGCCTGCTCGCTCCAGCCGCGGGCCTGGTCGTACCAGGCGTAGCCCGATGCGGCCACGGCGGCCACGAGAGCCAGAAGGGTGAAGTTGCGGGTAGCGAGGGCGGGCTTCCAGTGGGGCCGGCGAGCCGCGGCCCAGTAGACCGCAACCTCAATGCCCCGCACCGCGGCGATGCTCAACCAAGGCAGCAGCGCAACGCTGGAGTGGAGCATGGCCCCGCGGCTGCTTGGGTAGGTGAAGAGGAGGGTCATGACGCCGTAGAGCAACGCGCCGTAGAGCAAGGGCGCGCGCATAACAGGACGACCGCGTAGCGCCCACCAGCCCATGGCGGCAAAGGGTACCAGCCAGTATTGCAGCCCAAAGAGGACGCCCAGGTTCCGCAGCGCGGCCACAGCTTTGCCGCTTAGGATAGCTGCCCAGCCCTCTCCCAGGTAGTGCTGGAGGTCTAGGGCAAGCCCGTAGGAAAAGATATCGTTGTACTCGCGGAGGAAGAGGGTCTGCAGGCCGTCGCTGGGCAGGGGTGCGCCGCTCACGCCCAAGTTGCGGAGAAACCAGGGGAGCATCACCAGCAGATAGGCGGCGCTCGCGATGCCTAGGGGAAGGAGCCAGGTCTGGGGAGCGCGCCGTCGCTGAGATGCGATGAGGACAAGGCTGCAGGCGGCGAGCAGCAGCGGGCCGTCTGCGCGCGCCAGGTGGGCGGCGGCGGTTGCAAGGCCCAAGAGCGCGCTCAGCAGGACCGTGCGAGATAGTGGCCGGTCTTCCTCCAGGAGGCCGGCCGTCGCGACAAATGCCAGGAGTGCGGCCAGCGTGAACGCGCCAAAGGCATCCACGGCCAGCCAGTAGACAAAGTAGTAGCCCGCAAAGAGGGTGAGGAGCGCCGCCGCGAGAGGACGGAAGGTTCCGGGCAGCAGCTGCCGGGCGAGCAGCGCCGTGGTGACGACAGCCGCAGCGCTGAGGATCAGGAAGGGCGCTTGGGCCGCGCGAAAGTGCTCGCCCGAGAGCAGGAGCGCGGGGTAGGCTAGCAGGCTTGCTAGCGGCATCCAGTAGAGATGGCTGGGATGCGAGAGGGAAGGCGGGTTGGTCAGGTAGATCCAGATGAAGTCCTCGGTAAAGCCGCGGCCGGCGGCCAAGTTGGCAGCCACGTGGTACGCGTAGTAGGCGTCCATGTAGCCGGGGTCATGGAAAGCGAGGGCGGCCAGGACGAGCACCGCCAGGGCTGCTACGGCTAACCCAACGATGTACTTGAGGGGCAGCGCGCTGGCGTGCTCTTGGGACAAGCGACCCTCTGCGCTGGCGCTAGGAGGCGGTTGGGGTGCGGGTGTGACGCTCATAGAGTGCAGGCGGTCGAGCTGATCCGTGGTTCGGGGAGCAGTGAAGGAGGGTCGGTTATTGCGAAGGGGTGTCTGGTCACAGCGAGCTCATGCCGGCGATGAGAGAAGTGTGTGAGTACAGCAGAGGCGTCAGGACTAACGAGTAGAACCTGACGCCTCTGAATACCTATCAAATTGGCTAGATGGATGCGGTGATGTTAATGGACTTGGAGCCAGTTGGTGCGCCAAGGAGTACTAGCCGGGCAATCACCACGCATTGGCTAGATAGAGGCGGTAATGCCGCTGAAGATGGCGCCAATCTGCGGGCCGAGCAGTACCAGAATGGCAATCACTACGATTGCAACCAGGAAGATGATCAACCCGTACTCAACTAGACCTTGTCCTTCTTCCCTTCGTAGTAGGGAATGCATAGCCCTCTTACTCCCTTCCAATAGATTTCGAGCGCCAAGCACAAGGACAATTCCATTTATCATACAGGGGGTATAGATGTGCTATCCGGTCCTGATACTCGTAACTCGATGGATTATTGTAGAGCTACCTCCCCAACCTGCGTCAAGAGACGCGGCGCACTTACTGCAGCGTTTGACTAATCCTCCCCAAAATGCAGCACTTGGAAGCTGTAAGACGGCCCGTGAATGGTCTTGGGTCCCTCCTGAACCACCTCAACGTTAGGCTCGGCTTGGAGGCGCGCGTAAAGGGACGGGAACCAGCTCGGCTGCACCAGCAGATACGTGACACCCTGCTCCTGAAGCACAGCCAGGATGCGCTCGACGTCTTTGGGGCTGTTGGTGAGTTCCTGGGTTGCTAGCCCCGCCATATCTATGATCGGTCGCTGGCTAAAGTAGCCCAGTGCACCGATGTCGTGGCCGGCGATGCGGGCGTCCTCTGGCGTATTCTGGCTAATCCAGCGGGCGAGGGTCACTTGCTGCTTTTGGCTGAACGCCACGTTTTCTCGATAGATATCCGCGCCCCGCAGCCAGGACATCGCAACCAGAGCGGCCATGATCCACGGGGCCACGCCGGCAAGCAGCGGATACGGGCGCGCTTGCAGCAGCGCGCGGCTGCCCTGGACACCATAGATGAGGAGCAGGGGCATCAACGGCATAAGATAGCGGCCATGATGGTAGACCGCCGGTAGCCAGACGGCGTACGCGCCCATCAGGCCCACTACCCACAGCAGCGGCAACCAGCCGTCGCTATGGCCGCCGGGGAGTCGCCGCCAGATGGTGTACAGGATGCCTGGTATGAGCAGCAAGAGCAGGCCGCTGGACAGCTCCAACGTAGCGTCTGCAATGAACCGCCCGTAGTCGGCGAGGTCGAAGCCGAAGCCGTAGGCGGCGTTCTTCGCAACAAGAGTGCTGGGCAGAGGCTGGCCGCTCAACGCGAGGTTCAGGGCACCCAGCGCCAGGAGCGCGACGACTAGGGGGATTACCGGCCGCAGCCTTTCGACCAACCCTTCCGGCGCGCTCGGACGGAAGAACCGCCACACGAGAATGAGTGCGCCTAGGAGCAAGCCTTCTGGGCGGGTGAGGACAAGCAGGGTGAGCAGCACGCCCCAGTGCCGGAGGTTGAGCGCAGTTTGCTGCAGGCCCATCCGCAGCACCGCAAGGCTGAGCGCGGCAAAGAGAGGCGTTTCCATGCCGGAGAAGCCTGCCCAGATGAGGTGCCATTCGCAGGGCACCAGCAGCGCAGCCATGCCGGGCGACTCCTCATCATCGGGAAAGAGGAGGGTGGCTAGCTTAAAGGTCTCCCAGGCAACCCAGGCTAGGGCTAGTCCTCCCAGAAGGTAGGTCCAGGCTAACGGAGGGATGGGGAGCAGATAGGCCGGGGTCAGCAGCAGCGTCCACAGCGGCGCGGTGGAGACGGCCGCGGGCGTGCCGGGGTTGATAGACCACTCGCCGCGCTCCACCAGATTGCGCGCCAGCGTCTGATGAATCCAGGCGTCATCTAGTGGGTAGCCGAGTGCGCCGGCAAACGCCGAGGCCGCGAACAGGTAGAGGGCGGCGCTACCAAGAAGCGCACGGAAGGCGAAGCCCGCGCTGGTCATACTTCCTCCTCGCGGTTGTCGGACACGGCCGCGGTCAGGAAGACTAGGGGCAGCGTGTGGAAGAGGCTGAACTGGCTGGCCCAAGTGAACCATAGCGGCGCCCAGGGCAGGGCCAGCGCAGCGCGCTCCCAGAGGCTGCGCCAGCGGTAGAAGACGGCGATGGCAAGACCAAAGCCCGTCAAGGCTAGCAGCGCCGGGATGGGGAGCGTAGCCACCGAGGCGGGAGCCAGCAGTCCGCGGGCCCACGCATCGGGAGCGGTAAGCGCCCAGGGCGCGTTCAGCAGCAGGAAGAGTCCGAGAGAGAGGGCAGCTCCCCGGAGGGCGGGCGCGAGGCCGTGACGGCGGTGCAACACAATGAGATAAAAGGGCAGGAAGGGCCAGGCCGCCTGCTTGAATGCCAGCCCTAATCCCAGCGCCAGGCTGCCCAGCAGCGGGCGGTCGCGCAGGAGCCATGCGCCCAGCAGCAGCCACGCCAGCAGGATGTCGTTGTAGCCCTCGCCCGCAAAGAGGAAGCTCAGGCCCGCAATGGTTGTGGCCACAGCAAGCGTGATGGGTTTGAGCGCTTGCGGCGCGCGCGCCAAGGCGAACACCACCAGGGCTATCTGGGCAAAGCCATAGAGAAGGCGCAGGTTCGGGAGGCCCAGGGCAACAAGGGGCGCGGGGAGTAGGAAAGACCCCGCGGGATAGCCAAAGGCGTCCTTAGAGGGAGCGGTTACCAGCAGCGCTTCCGGCACCTTGAAACGAGCCGCGGCGGCTTCCATGTTCCATGCCTCGTAGGGGTTCTCGCCGCGCAGTAGGAGCTCCGCAGCGTAGTGGGGTGAGAGTCCAGCGTCCACCTGGTAGGTCTGCGCACTCTGAATACCCGCCAGGGTTACCAGCGCCAGCAGCAGCCCGCTGCCGAAGAGGGAGAAGCGCAGGGCACTGGGCGAGCGATCCCGCACCATCGCTGCGGTCACGATAAGGCTCAGCCCTAGGGTGGTCAGGAGCATGCTCAAGAGCGCCAAGTCCTGGAGCTGCGACAGAGGCATCCCCTGGTTCACCAGCAGCTCCCACAGGAAGTAGGCCTGGTAGGTGCTGTGCAGTGCGAACGCTACCAGGGAGGCGAGGAGCAGCGACAACGGCAGGAGCAGGGGAGCCGTACTTTGGGCGGCCACGGCCGTATCCTCCTTGCGCCACTGCTCAAAAAAGACAAAGAGCACCATGATGGGCATCAGGTAGAAGTAGGCCGAAAGACAGCGCCAGGAGAACCAGAGGGGCAGCCAGGGCAGCACAAAGGTGAGCGCCGGATACCGCCCGCCCCAACGCCAGAAGACGCCCAGCGCTGCGATAATCCCGCCGCCTAGGAGCAAGGTGTACGCCATCTTGGGTACGTCCGGGAAGGCCAGGGTGGCCCAGCGGGCGATGCCTATGCCAATGGGCGGCAGCGGCTGCGTTAAGGGCGCGGTTATGCCTTCCAGCCACGCGGCGGGGTCGGTGACCAGGAAGGGGAGGTTGGCTAGCGCGAAGACGCCTGCTCCAATGGCCCCTGCCTGAATAGCCGCCCGCAAGCCGCGCTCCCGGTACTCGATGATGAGGTAGTAAGGGTAAAAGAACCAGGCGAATTGCTTCACCGCCAGCGCCAACCCAAGGACTGCGCCGCCCAGCACTGGGCGATCGCGCAGCAGCCACGCGACCAGCAGCAGGGCCATCCAGAGGGGCTCGGCGACGCCGCCAGGAACGGCCCACAATGCGAAGAACTGGTGGAAGCCGAGAAAGCCCAGCGCCAGCGGTCGCAGCGAGGGAGGCGCGCGCCAGAGCAGCATCGCCGCGATAAAGAAGAACGCGAGGCCGTAGAGCCAGCGCGGGTCGATGTCGCCCAAAACGTAGAGGGGGGCGAGGATCAGGAAAGACCCCGGCGGGTAGTTGAATACGTTCATCAGCCTGCCGTCGTTGGTGTACGTGACCGCGGTGTCCCGGACGGGGTAGCGTTGGAGCGCCTCGGCGGCTTCGAAATCGGCGTAGGGGTGCTTCCCCTCCAGCAGCAGGCCGGTGGCGTAGCGGGTGTAGGAGACGCTGTCCACGCCGTAGTGAGGCGCGCTGAATGATGCTAGGAGGTTGGGAACCAGAACGAGCAGAAACCCGATGCCTAAGGCGACGTGGAGAGAACGCGCTCCCAAACGCCGTTGCGCAGCGATGAGCAGTAGGACGAAGCCGAGGAGGGTGTAGGCCGTGACCCGCAGGTAGCCGGGAGGCGCTTCCGTCTGGAGCAGCTCCGGGGTGATGGCTACCGCCCGCAGGTAACGGTGGAAGGGCTCGGCGTCCAGAGCAAAGGCCACCGCCGCGGTGAGGGCCAAGCCCAGACGCAGCAAGGGCAAAGCGGTCGAGGGCGCCGCGGGAGCCAGGCTCATTCCAGCGTCCTTATGCCACCCAGTACCAACGTGAGAAGAGGATGGTGCTGAAGGTGAGGAAGAGGAGGCTAAGGGTGAGGTAGCCCAGGTGGAACCAGCGCCGGTCTCCCCAGCGGGCCAGGCCGATGAACGCCGGGAAGGCCACCGCCAGGAAGCGGGTGACGCTCAGGAAGGCCGCGCCCGCGGGAGCAGAGAGGATGACGCCCAAATAGACCCAGAACCACACCCGGTACAGAGAAGGCAGCCCGCCCAGCGCTTTGAGGCCCACTGCAATGAAGAGGATGGTTAGGGTCAGAGGAAAGAGCAGTCCAAAGGTGGGAAACTGCGCGCCACCGCTGGTGACTGCCTCTATGAGGCTGGTGAGGTTGCCCGTAGGCAGCTCCAGTTCACGGCCCCACTGGGTCTGCACCCGCACGAAGCCCAACGGATCGCCTATCTGCTGGGCTAGGACGCCCATGAACAGCAATAGCCCGGCGGGCGGCAGTAGGAGCGAGAGCAGCTGGGCCGGTTTCGCTTGCCGCAGGCCGCCCGGCTGCCGGAGGAACTCCCAGAGCAGCACGATAACGAGAAAAACGCCCGGCGCGCGGGTCAGCGCCGCCAAGAAGCCTAGCGCGCCGGAAAGCACCCAGCGGCGCTGCTCCAAGGCGTAGCAGCAGCCGAGGCTCAACAGCAGGAAGAGCGATTCCGCGTAGAGGGCGCTGAAGAAGAAGGAGGTGGGGAAGACGGCGAGGTAGAGGACGCTTCTATCCGCAACCGCCTTGTCGTAGCGCTCCCGCACCAGGAGATGGAGCAGCGTTAGTGCAGCAAAGAAGGCCCCGTTGGCAATGAAGAAGCCGGCATAGGCAAGCCCTGCATCGCCAAACCAGCCCCCCAGTAGACGCATGAGCGCAGGGTAGAGGGGGAAGATCTGGGGGTTTGCGCCCAGGTAGCCCTCCCGGTAGCCGATGCTGGCTACGCTCAGATAACGCCAGGCATCCCAACGGGCTAGGGCGTCTACCACCCAGAAGGCCGGTGTATGGTAGGGCGGCGGGACCAGGTCCGGTGAGACCTCCTGCACCAGCAGCAAAGGCGCTGCCAGCACTGCGGCCAGCACAAAGCCCCGGGAAATGAGGAACGCCGTCGCCGCCGACCTGAGGCTGCTGCGGAGGGCCGGGTTTTGCAGCAAGGCCGGCGTGGGGGTCATGGCCCGGCTCCGGTCTGATAGCGTCGCACGGTGATACCGCCCACGTCCTGTTCTGCGACGCGCCGGTAGCGCTGGTCGATGCGGTCGGCGAGGGCGCGCTGGAAGGCTACGCTGTGGTCCAGCGCGACGACCAGGAAGAACTCAGTCGCGTCGCCCACAGCCTCTTCGAGAGACAGCGGGACGATACCCAAGGCTTCGTAAGTGCTGCGGGCGCGGGCAGTGCGGCCGGCGCGTTCGGGGTCGCCGTCTAGGAGGGTGTTGGGGAGATCGGGCGCGTAGAGGAGGAAGGGGAGCATGCTGCCGTCGCTGGTGTGCAGGACCGGCGAGCCCTCCTGCCACGCCTCGTTGACCGCCGCGGCGGCCGCGCGCAGGGGCGGCTTGCCGTAAGCGGCGTCGGTAAACCAGAGGGTCAGCCCCGCGCCGGCGGAGCAGAGTACCGCCGCGGCCAGCGCGAGGCCCAGCGCGCGCGGCTGAAGGCGGGCGGCGGCCCAGCCCAGGAGCAGGTAGACGGGAAAGCTCGCGCCGATGACCACCCGTTCCAGGTAGACCGAACGCACGAGGGAGAAGAGAAGCAGGGCGAGCAACGGGAGCGCCAGCCACGCCCAGAGGAAGCTCAGGTCTGCGGGGTCGGGGCCGGGGTGGCGGGTGAGCGCGTAGACCGTTAGGGCAAGGGGCGCAAGCACGGCGGTCAGGGCTAGGGGCATCCACGCCGGGTTGGCAAAGGGGCCCTGGAAGAAAACGTAAAGGCTCGCTAAGGGACTGATAACGCTGGGAGGACTGGCCCAGAAGGAGGACAACACGGCGCGCGCCTGTCCCAGCAGCACGGTGAGCCAGGGCAGGTAGCAGATGCCCGCCACGACGAGTGCGATGAGGGGCGCGCGCAGCCGGGAAGGCTCGCGGGCGTTGACGGAAGCCGCCATGCCCCAAGCCAGGAGCGCCAGGGATGGCAGACCTCCCAGCGCGTGGGTGTAGAAGGCCAGGCCGGCGCCCAAGCCGTAGAGCGCCCAGCCAAGGCGTCGCTGCTCCTTCCAGCCTAGGAGGAAGCCCCAGGCAGCCAGGAGGTTCCAGAGGCCCAACAACGCATACATGCGGGTCTCCTGGCCGTAGAAGACCTGGAAGGGCGCGACCGCCGTGAAGAGGGCCGCCCAGAGGCCCACACCTGAGTCCATAAGTTGCCGCCCCACGGCGTAGACCAATGCCACGGACAGCGTGCCCGCGATGGCGGAGAGCAAGCGAGGAGAGAAGTCCACCGGCGCACCCGCGCCCCAGAGGTGGAGCAGCCAGTAATAGAGGGGCGGCATAGTGTCCAGAGACGTGCGCGCCACGATCTCGCTTAAGTCATAGCGCGCCAGGAGCAGGCTGAAGGCTTCGTCGTACCAGAGGCTCTGCTGGCCGAGGGTAACCACCCGTAAACCAAAGGCCAGGAGCAGCACCGCAGCCAGGAGCGCCTGAGGCCGCAGCGCAAGCATGGCCTGGTTACGGGGCATCTTGCAGCTCGTAGATCCACACGTTGCCGTTGCGGTAGGCCTGGGTGAAAGCTGCGCCCTCGGGGCTGTCCAGCGCGTCGGGGTAGCGTCCAAAGCGTCCAAAGCCCACCACGTAGCGCGCGCCGTACCTCCGGGCCACCTGCTCGGCCACAGCCGGTGAGTCGCTGGCGGGGAGCATCACTGCGGGCAGGCCGCTCGCGTAGTTGAGGCTGTGCGGCTGCGTCGAAAGCACCGCGCCGGCATCGCGCTCCTGGAGCCAGGCGGAAGCATCGCCGAACTCCTGCTGCCAGGAGTGGTGCAATTCCGCAGCGTAGCCGGCAAAGAGGCCGAGCTGGGCCATGGTCAGGGCGGCGGCGGCCACCACGCTGAGCATGGAGAGGAACTCGGGGTCGCTGAAGAAGCGGCCTCCCAGGATGCGGCCGATGCGCTCCGCGCCCAGGAGTCCGGCCACCGTGAGTCCAGGAAGCACTGCGCCCACCGCGTGATAGAACGAGCCCGAGAGTGTGAGGACAGGGAAGAGCAGCGCGCTGGCAAGGAATAGCGCCACCATGGCAGCAGTGGCCGTGCCCAGCGGCGAGCGATGGCTAGAGGCGATGAGCCCCGCCGGCAGGAAGAAGGCCCAGGGGAAGAGGGCCTGGCCTACCAGGATAAAGAGGTTGTGTATCAGCCCTGCTATGCGAGATATGACGATCTCGCCAATTGGGAGCGGCGGCAGGCCGTCCCAGTAGCTAGGCTGGCCGTAGTGAAAGAGGGTGGGATAGTCGGGAAGGAGCGCGAGGGCGAGGGTTGGCACGGGCAGCGGCGCGCCGAAGGTCAGCGTGTTGCGAAGGAGCCACGGCGCCATCACCAGCGCGGCGGGAAGGATCAGCACGGAAAGTTGCCGGATGCGCTCCGCGGGCGGCGCGTCCTTCCAAGTACGGGCGGCGATAAACGCCAGCAGCACAATGCCCTCGCTGCGGGCCAAGTAGGAGAGGCCGGCCAGCGCGCCCACCAGCGGATGCGGCGTTGCGCCCTGGGGCGTGCGGCCAGCCAGCCAGAGGCACGCTCCGCCCAGCAGGGTGAAGTAGACGGCGCTGTCCACCGTCACCGATTGGTAGACCAGCAGCGGATTCAGGGCTACCAGCGCGCCGGCAAAGAGCGCGCGCCAGCGCCAGCCATCCGTGGGGGCAAGGGCATCGCGCGCGATGAGCCATGCGAGGCAGGCGACCAGCGCCCCCAAGAGCGCGCCGACCGCTTGGGCGATGGACAAGCTGGTCCCGGCCACGGCGAACGCGGCCGCCAGAACAAACACGGTGAGGGGCATCCAATGCTCGTTGCTGGGGTGAGACACTGAGTCAAAGGGAACTAGGTGGCTCCAGATGACGTCGCTCACCAAGCCGCGGCCGTCGGCCAAGTGCGCCGCGGTGGTGTAGTAGAGCGCGGGGTCGTCCAGGGAGGGGAAGGGGAGCAGCGAAGCCACCAGCATGCGGAGAAAGAACGCGAAGAGGACCAGGCCCACTAGGACACGGTAGTCCCTGGCGCGTAGCGTGGCGGTATGTTGCTGTGGCTGCTCTAGTGGCTCCATTTAGTGCTCCAAGGTATAGAGATAGAGGCGCAGATCGCCCACCTGAGCCTGGTCTGTCCTCGTGTAACGGTCGTCCAGCCAGGCTTTGCTTGCCAGTGGCTGGCCCGCGGCGCGTCCCTCTTGCAGCGCCTGGTCGAAGGCCACCAGCCACACCCGGGAGCGTCCCTCGACGCCATCAGGCAGCGCGACGGGGTAGAGGCCAAGGGCCTGCTGTGTGCCGGGCGCGAGGGTATCGTTGGGCGAGCCGGGAGGGTCGGCCAGGAACGCTTGCGGCAGCTCCGGCGCAAGGTAGTAGGTAGGGAAGTAGCTCAGCTTGTTATCGTGGAGCACCAGGTCACCGGGCTGTACTACGCCGCCCAGGTAGGCCGCCGCCTGGGCAAAGGGCGAGCGAGGGAAGGCCTCGTAGCTCACTTGGTAGACGTGGGCCGCTCCCAGCGCCAGGCCAAAGACGACGGTGAGGCCCCAGGCCAGAGGCCGCAGCGGCAGGCGTCGCAGGGCCAGCGCGAGGAGGAGGTAGTAGGCCAAGGCCGAGAGGAGGATGCCCCGCTCCACGTAGACGGGTTGCGCCTGGGACAGGAGGAACATGAAGCCCGGCGGCGCCAAAGCTAAGGTGATGAGCGCAAGGAGGCCGGCCCGGCGCGGCGGCTCCTCAAGCCATACCCGGCGCACCTCCGCCGCAGTAATCGCGACGAGCAGCAGGGCCAGGAAGGCCGCAACAGGCAACCACAAATCGGGCAACGGTAAGTGAAAGTGGTACACGATGGCGGAGCGCGCGACCTCTGCCGCTCCAGGATGCTGGATCCAGAAGGCGGCGGCTATCTTGTCGAGCTGTCCGGGCAGCACGGAGAGCCAGGGCAACCATGCCAGTGCCAATACCACGTCTACTATCATAAGGTCTCGCAGCGGACGTGGCGCGCCCTGCTCCGGCCAACGGTTGCGGGTCAGCAGGAAGAGCAGGTTCAAGGTCAGCACCAGCAGCGCCGCGAGGTTGTGGACGTAGAGGGCCGCGATAGTGGACAGCACCGCGATGACCAATCCCTTACGGCTGCCCCCGCGTAGCCAGCCGATGAGCGCCAGCACGGCCAGGACGGAGAGCAGGGTCAGCAGCGCGTACATGCGCGCGTAGTGGCTATAGAAGACGTGGAAGGGCGAAAGGGCCAGCAACGCCGCGCCCGCCAGGGCTGTGCCCTCGTCCAGGAGGCGCTTGCCCAGGAGATAGAGCAGGGGGATGGTGAGGACGCCCAGGATCACGGAGAGCAGACGGGCGTGGAAAAGGCTCTCGCCCGGCAGTTGCCAGAAGTGGAGCAGCGCGTAGTAGAGGGGCGGCATGGTGTCCGCCGCAGTGGCCTGCACCATCGTCCCCAGGTCCATGCGGGCAAAGAGCAGGCTGACCACCTCGTCGTACTCCAGCTGACGGTCCGGGCTGGGCCAGCGCAGGGCCAGTCCCGCCGCGCAGATCACTCCCAACACCCACCAGCGCTGCACTATTGCCATTACTCAGCGTCCCGCAAGTGATACAGCGTGTACTCAAGGCCGGCGACCTCGCCCTTGGGCGCGGCCAGGATCTCCTCCAGTGTAGGGCCGGCCACGTGCTCCAGGTAGCGCAACTGGAAGCGGGCAAAGTCCACTAACTGACTCGCTCCCAGCTCCACGTGCGGCGGCGTGGAGAAATAGCGCATCCCGCTGCCATTGAGCAGGATATGGGTGTAGCCCTGCTCCCGCAGCGTGGTGTAGACAGGGTCGATCCCCTCATGGCGGCGGAGGAAGTCTCGCCAGTTGTAGAGGAGCGCATCGGGCTGGCACTGGACGCGGCAGAGGTAGGTGCGCGGCTCCCACAGGAAGAGGACGCTGGCCTCCGGTGAGACGGTCTGGTTCAGGTGGTTGAGGGCACGGTAATGCGCGCCCAGGTGTCGCTCAAGATAGACCTCGCGGCTCTCTGCGCCCGCGAGGTAGGGCAACGGTGGATCGGCCGCCCAGTGGGAGACCAGGGTGAGGCCCTGAAGGGTGAGCACAAGGACGAGGGTGGCTTCCAGCAGGAAGGATGTCCGCAGCCAGGGAAGCGCGAGGCGACGGCTCTCCGCCAGCGCCACGGCCAGCGCGGCGGCTAAGAGGGGCAGCGCGGGCAGCAGCAAGCGGCCCTGGAGCAGCAACTCCGACTGAGCTGCGCCCAAGAGCCAGCCGCCGTAGGCCACCAGCGCCACCCACAGCGCCGAGGCCGTCCAGGGGGCGGCGGCGCGTCGCAGCAACAGGAGCAGCGGCATGAAGCCGAGCAGGAGCGGCGAGAGGGAAACGTCGTAGAGAAGGCTGCCCTCGCTGGCAAGGACGCCCAGGTCCCAGGGCGCGGTGAGCAGCCGCACGGGCTCCTGGAGCAGCCCCGTGCCCCAGCGGGTGAACCACGCGTCGCGCCAGGCGTCCCAGTTCCGGCCGCCAAAGAAGAAGGGATAGAAGGGGTTGCCGGTGAAGGCCAGGTTCTTCAGATACCAAGGGCTGGCTACCGTGGCGACCGTGAGCATCCAGAGGCCCAGGTGCTGCCAGTTGGGGAAGGACTTGGCAAAGAGGGTGTCACGCCTGATGGTTGTCCAGAGGAGGTAGCTCCCCAATCCCAGCGCCACGAAGGCCGCAGTGTACTTGACGCCCAGGGCGAGGCCCAAGCAGATGCCGGAGACGAGGAGCCACGACGCGCGCTCCTGGTCGAGCGCGTTGCGGAGCGCCCAGAAAGCAAGGGTGCAGAACGCCAGGAGGCCCCACTCGACGTAGGCGTAGCCAGCCAGGGACCACAGGCTGATGGACGATGCGAGTATGCCGGCCCCAAGCCAGGCGACGCGCGCGCCGTGGCGCTGCCGCAGGAATCCGAAGAGCGCGAGGAATCCGACCGCAGCGAGGACGAGGTGTAGCGGCTGGGCAACAGTGTCCCCCCGCAGTAGCAGGCCCAGCGTGTAGAGCTGCTCCACCAGCGCGGGGAAGTAGAAATGGGGCACGTCAATGCCCGCGGTAATCTTTCCCTGCTCCAGGTACTGCAGCGGCGCGGTGAGGTGGTAGACGTGGCTATCCCAGGCTACGGGAGGCGCGAGAGCTCTGGTGAGGGTGAGGAGGAGCGCGATGAGGAGAAAGCCCTGCACAACGCGCGGCAGCAACCCCAGCGGCGGCTCATCGTGACGGGCCGGCGCCCGCGACCACGGGGGCCAGGGCCAGCGTATGTAGCCGGCGAGGGCGAGCGCGGCAAAGACGGCCAGGAGCAGCCAAGCGGGGAGTGGACGCAGCCCGCCCGCGAGCCCCAGCAGGAAGAACGCGTGGGCCAGCAGGCCAAGCCCCAGAGCCGCGCCGAAGCTCCAGCGCTCCAGGTGGCCAATGACGCGGCCGCGGAGGATGAGCTGCAGCAGGAGCGAACCTGCGCCCACCGCAAGTACAGTTATCGCCAAGACTGCTGCGAGGTCTTGAGCAGTGCGGAGCAGCGCAGCGGCAGTGGCTCCACCGCTGAGGGTGCTCCAGAGCGGGCCGGCCTGAGCCATCGCCGGTGAGATGGGAGTGTGGACGGCGTAGAAGGCCGCGGTGACTATTGCCACCCAGGCCAGCAACCCAAAGACTAGCAGTGTGCGGGGCGCGCCTGTGCTCCTTGGGGTGTCCGCAGATGTTTCCATGGTCATGCCGGCTGCTCCATGCGGTAGGCGCGCAAGCCCCAGACCGCGATGGCCGTCAGCAGAACAAGCGCGAGGGTGGTGACGGTGAGCCCTATCTTGAAGCTGCGGGGATCGTACTGGAAGACAACGCGGTGGGGTCCGCCGGCAAGCAGCACACCGCGCAGGGCCACGTTCGTCGGAAGAATGTCGGCGGCGCGGCCGTCAATCTCTGCGCGCCAGCCGGGGTAGTAGGCGTCGGACAGGACTAAGAGGCCAGGCGCGTCCGCGGCCGGCGTCTCAATAACCACGCGCTGGGGGCCGTACTCCACGATGCGGGCTGCCTGGAGCGCGCCGGGCCGGCCCTCAGGCACAGGATGCCCGCTCTCCACGAAGGCCGTCGCAGCGGGGTCGAAGGCTGGGTCAGAGATGGCTGCTAGGGCAGCGGCTTTGGTGGGGACGCTCAAGACGTGCGATACCACGTAGGCCCGCGGGAGGGGACGTGCGCGCTTCTGTGGGACGACCAAGGCGTTCCCCTCTCTATCCGCATCCACTGCCGGCTCCGCAGGCGTCTGCATGTAGCGCGCCCCCAGCATGTCCAGCAGGGGGCTTTGGAATCCCTGGGCTCCGCGGCTCGCATGACCAGGAGCGGGCGCTCCAGCCGGAGCGGGTCGTAGTTGTAGACCTCGTACAGGCCCTCGGCGGTGGCAAGGTTGGGCATGGCCGCATCGCGCAGCCGCTGCAAGTCCTGCCAGTCGCCCGCAGGGAAGGCCCGCAAGTTAAAGTAGCGCTCCTGGAGCCACTGATAAGTAGTCTCGGGCGTGTAGATGCGGTCGAGGCCGGCTTCAGTCCGCCGCGCAAGGGCCGCAGCGCTGGATGGCGACTCATAGAGCTGCGCGTTTGTAGTTGTGTTTAGGGGCATTCCGAAGATAGAGAGGTCGGCGAGGATAAGCATGAGCGCGTACGCGGACCAGAGACGGGGGAAGCGCGCTCGCGGCACACTGAGGAGGAGTCCCGTCGCCAGGAGCCAAGCGCCGCCCATAGCCGCTGCGCCAAACGCAGTGCTGGGCGGCAGTACGAAGCTTGCGCCGGCGGATGCGCCGATGACGCCTAGGCCGACCGCCGCCGCAACAGGGCCCACAGCGCCAGCCGCCGGGACTGAGGCGCGACCGGAGGCCCTCCCAGCCATAGCCGGCCAGGATGGCCGCGGCAAGAGTGCACCAGAGCCAGAAGCGGGCCGGGCCTTGAAAGAGGTTCATGCCGGGGACGTTGTCGAAAAAGAAGGGGAAGACCGGGTTGTATCGTCCCAGCGCCAGGAACGCGCCCAGGAGAGCCAGTCCTCCGAAGAACCAAGCCTGCCCCCTGGGCGCAAAGCGTAGTCCGTAGCAGGCCAGCAGCAAAGGCAGGACGCCCACGTAGACCGCGCCGTCCCAGAAGGGTCCGGGCCCCCACCAATCGCCGGCGGCCTGGCTGCCGAAGAAGCTGGGGAAGAGGAGGCCCAGAAGCTGCCCCGGCCACAGTGATGAGCTAGTGGCTACATCGTAGGCCACGCCGGACTGGCGCTCCGAGTAGCGCGCTAGCTCAAGCGTCGGAAGAAGCTGCACCGCCGCCAGCGCCGCGCCCAGCGCGAGGCCCGCGCCGGCAGTCGCCATCTGCCCCCAGCGAGACCAGGAGCGGGCAAGGAGGTACGCGCTCGCCGCCGCCAGACTGTAGGCCGCGAGCTGCGCGTGGCCGGCCAAGAGCGTCATCGCGGTGATGGCCGCGAGGCCGCACAGCCAGCACGCAACGCTGCTGCGACGCCCACCTGCATGAGCACGGAGCAAGCCCTCGATGCTCCAGAGCAGCGCGGGGAGCCACGCGACCACGCTGGTCATGCTCAAGAAGCCCGCCCTTACCACCACGTAGCCGCTGAACATAAAGGTCAGCCCGGTTACGAATGCGCCGGCTTTGCTAAACCCCAAAAGACGGGCAAATCCGTAGCAAAAGAGGCCGGCCAGCGCGATGTGGCCCACTACCGTGACCGTCATAGCTCGCTCAATGGGGATAAGGAGATAGACCAAGTTTAGGGGATAGAAGACAGCGCTCTGGAGGTTGGCCGCCAGGGGCGCGCCCAGGCCCACGTGAGGATTCCAGAGTGGTATCTGTCCACTGAGATACTCCTGCACAGCAAAAGACCGCCAAGGGTAGAACTGGAGCAAGGGGGTTCCCCAGTAGAGGGTCTCACTCAGGAAGGTGAGCCGCCAGAAGAAGAGGACAGGGAGCGCTGCCAGGGCTAACGGTGCGGCCAAGCGGCTGGTGAAAATGGTCTCGCGCAGGAGTGTCACGGCTCGGTGTCCAGTGTCCGTATCTAGCAGGCGGACGCGCGCTGATAGATGGTGACGCTCGAATTTTCGTAGACCGATGCCAGCCCCAGCGCCTGATCGTCCAGCCTTGCGCCGCCTAGACGCGCCTCGTTTGGGCCCGCGTAGATGAGAGTAACATCGCCTTCGGTTAGGATGCGGCAGCGCTCGGCGGTTGCAGTCTCGGGCTGGTAGAAGCGGCGTACGGCGGCTTCTCGCAAGGCCGCGGTGGGCGTCTCATAGGGATGGCCCCAGTAGACGCGGGCGGGACCGTAGACCGGCGCGACGTTGCCGATGACGGGCGCGGCCAGCAGCAGGTCGTCGCGGATAGCGTTGTCGGTCAGCCAGGTCAGGGCCGCGGCATCATCGTCGCTCAAGTAGAAGCCGTCCCGCAGCAGGAGCGCGCCCGCCACGCTGGTGTAGGTGAGCCAGAAGATGCTCGCGCACCCGATGGCCGTAACCAGCAGCCGTGTCCTCCTACGCCACGCTTCGCCCAGGGCGGCGAGCAGCGGACTGTGAATCCCGGCTGCGGCCAAGACGGCGATGGGAAGCTGCAAGCCCTCACTGAGGCGGCGCTGGAAGGGCGCGGGCGCGTAGAGCAGCGCGCATCCGGCGACAGCCCACGCGATGACGAAGAGCGCGGCGCGAGGGGGCACCCCGCCTCGTCCGGTGTGCGCCACAGCGTCCACAGGCCCGCCAGCGCAGGAGGCAGCAGCGCGCCATAGCCAATGAGATAAGTGGCAGGCGGTGGCGAGAGCGTCACATTCTGCGCGCTCCACTGGGCTAGGACGGGGTCTCCGTAGAGCGCGCGCGCCAGAAGCAGCAGCAGGAGGGCCGACGGGGCCAGGAGGAGAGCCGCCGATAGCCAGCGCGCCAGCACGGCTGAGGGGGTTGTGCGCCCCTTGCCTATCATGAGCGCCGCCCATACGCTGCCGACCGCCACCTGGGTAACCCACAGGAAGGGCTGCATAGCGATGGCGGCGAGGTTCGCGAGGAGGCCGGTGAAGGCGAGGCGCGGGCTGCTGAGGGGGCCTCGGAGGGCTGCCATCGCCACCAGGAACAGCAGGCCGGTTGCCATAGGGAAGTGGGGGTTAGCGAAGCTGCCGCCGAAGGTCGTCGACTCGGGGATGGTAACGTCTGATCCCAGCGCGCCAAAGGGCACGGTGAGCCAGGTGAGGCCACCCCCAACCGCAGCAAAGATGAACGCGGTCTTGCGCGCCTCTTCGCTTTTGATAAGTTGATTGAGTAGGAGCAAGGTCATGGCTAACAGGAACGCCGCGGCGGCAACCCTTGCGCCATGATAGACCAAAACTGGCGGTGCGCCAGTGACGGCGCTCACCTTCCCCAAAAGCACGTACTGCGGATAGATGGGGGCATCGCCATAGGCATGGATGGCGTAGGGCAGCCAGCCGCTCCAGCCGCTCGAGCCGCCCTCGGCGGCCAGGCGTATCTTGGCCACATAGGAGTAGCCGTCCTGGGGGTTCGCCAGCATGCCGGTAAACTGGTAGCCGTTAGGCGCCAGCGCCCACGCGAGCAGGTAGGGTAGCGCTGCTGCCGCCAGGACGGCTGCGGACCAGCCCCAGAACCACGTTGGGAGGTTACGGGACACGGTAGCCAGGGTGATGCGATAGTGGAGGAGATGCGGCAGCGGAGCTAGACGACCGGCTCACGGAGCGGCGTTGCTCAGGAGAATGCCAAGAACATTGACGTTCACTTGCCGGAGCAGGCTTGCGGCCTTCTGCCCGTCTGCTGTGCTGCTGGAGCCCGCTCTCAACAGCAGGAACACGCCATCCAGTAACGGCGCGAGCTCTAACGCATCGCTGCGGCCGAGCACCGGCGGTAGGTTCAGGACAACGTAGTCTGCCTGCTGTGTCAGGGATTGGAGCAGCGTGGCTTTGGCTGGGCCGGCCAGGAGTTGGTGGGAGTCCTGGGTTGCGGGTCCGGCGGGCAACAGGGCAAGCTGCGGGATGCCGCTGTCCCGGAGAGCAGCCCGGGCATCCGCGCTGCCAAGGAGGACCGCGCTCAATCCGGCGGTGTTATCGGCCTCGAAGAGGGTGTGGAGCGTGGGCATTCGCAAGTCGCCGTCCACCAGGGTTACCCGCTTGCCGCTCTGGGTCAGAGCTACGGCCAGATTGGCGGCCACAGCGCTCCTTCCCGTGCCGTCCGTCGGCGCTGTGACCCCGATGCTCTTGAGCGCGCTATCAGGCGCGGCCGCGACGATAGCGCTGAGCTGGCGGAAGGCCTCCGCTGCGGCGTCAGTAGGTTGCTGCCAGGCGACGAGGGAAGGGTGCATCTACTGTTTAGGAAGGGTCGCTTTGTGCGCCGCTAGAACTGGGGATAGCAAAGAGAGCATCACTGGGTGGTTGGATGCTCCATGCTGAGGCGGGGTCTTGTATGATATACAGCAAAGACTCCTGGAGCGGGTGAAGGGATTCGAACCCTCGACATCTTGCTTGGGAAGCAAGCGCTCTGCCAGCTGAGCTACACCCGCACCCACGGACGTATCTTATGGACAGCCTTGCTCGCCTGTCAACGTAATACGCATGAACGCTTCCATCGTGAAGGAGAGGCGGCTTTAGTAGCTGTAGAACTATGACCTTTCTCAGAAACCTCTTCATAGGACTCTTGCTGCTCTTAACGGCAATGAGCGTGATCCTGATGGTCACCCGGGAAGGCCGTGCGGCCATCGCCACCGCGCTGCTGCTGCCGGAAGTGCTGCCCAACGCGCCCGTACAGCCGCTAGAGCGTTTCACAACTGCGCCGTTAGAGCAGCGCGTCCAGTTCCCCTACTCCGGCGGCACAGGCAACGGCGTGCTCTACCGCCCTGACGACGATAACCAGCACGGCGCAATCCTCATGTTCCTGGGCATCAACCCGGACATGGAGGACTCAACCCTCCACCGCTTTGCGAGGGCGCTGGCCCGAGAAGGGGTGGTCGTGCTGGTGGCGGCGCCGGCGCAGTTGCAGGAGGGGGTGCTGACCCTGCAAGAGGTGGATCTGCTGGTAGGCGCGTTCAGCTATCTCCGAGATGCTGCTTACACCGATCCCGATCGGGTTGGCTTTGTTGGGTACTGTGTTGGGTCATCGGTATCGCTGCTGGCGGCGGCGGATCCGCGTATCAGCGCCCAGGTGAAGTTTGTGAACTTCTTTGCTGGATACTACTCCGCGAGAAGCTTGCTCAGCGCGATGACCACACATCAGATAGCAGTTGGGGATACCGTGGAGACATGGGAGCCGAACGCCGATGCGTACCTGTGGTTGTTGCAGCAGTTCGGCGCAGCGCTGACTTCCCCCGAAGAACGGGCGATGATGGGGCAGGTAGTAGCGCGGGGCACGCTGCTCAGTGATTATGAGCTGACGTTCCTCTCCCAGGAGGCGCGGGCTGTGTACGATATCGTCACGAACGACGATCCCGAGCGGTACGATGCGCTGTATAAGGCGCTGCCGCAGTCTATGCGAGAGCGTTTCGAGCGGCTATCGCTTAACGGCTCCTTGGAGCGGCTAGAGGCGCAGATCTTCATCATGCATGACCGCAACGACACCTACATCCCGCACACGGAAAGCCGGCGGCTCTTAGACGCGCTGGCAGGCTACCCAGACAAGCACTACACGGAGTTTTCACTGTTCAAGCACATGCATCCCGATGCCAGTGCAGAGGGTTCCGAGCTCTTGCGGGAAGTGTCTAAGCTCTACTATCATCTGTTCCTCGTGATGCGTGAGGTGATTTAGGCGCTCCGGGCATCATCAGACGCCCAGGGAGGCGCAACGCTCTCCCTAGAAAGGCCCCTATGGCTGCTGCTGACCCCGCTATAGCCGCGGAGCAGACGCTCCAAGAACTGGCTGCCCATCCCGCAGCGCCCTTCCATGAGGAGGGAGTCGCAGGCGTTATCAAGGCGCACCTAGCACTCCTCGGCGTCCCATATCACGTGGACCGTTACGGCAACATCATCGCCCATTACGTCCGGGGCCAGGCGCATCGCCCGGTGGCGTTGGTGGCCCACATGGATCACCCAGCATTTGAGGTGATCGCCCATGACCGTGGTGAGCACCAGGCGCTGCTCTTGGGCGGCGGCACAGCGCTGGTACCCTATCTCACGCCCAACACCGCGCTGCGGGTCATGAGCAAAGCAGGGGTCGTTCCAGGCCGCTTAGTTGAAGCCACCACTGATCCTGCGACGGCGCGCACCACGCTCTCTATCCAGGCAGAGAGCGCACTAGAGCCGGACGATTGGGGTGTGTGGGAGATGGCCGACTTTGAGGTGCGTGGTGACTACCTGCACCTGCGAGCAGTGGACGACCTGGGCGGCTGTGCGCTCACCCTCTCGACCCTCGCCCGTTTGCAGGAGCACGGCGGTCCGGCGGACTTCTACGGCGTTTTCACGCGCGCTGAGGAGGTGGGCCTGCAAGGCGCGGCGTTGGTTGCGCGGAGCCGCCGCATACCCAAGCGCACGCTCATTGTGTCCGTAGAGGCCAGCCGCACCCTCCCCGGCGCGGTGCAGGGCGGCGGTCCGGTTATCCGCGTGGGCGATTTTCGCAGCACCTTTCATGCAGAGGCCGAGGCGATCCTGCACGCGGGCTGGGCCCGGCTGCGGGAGACCGACCAGGGGTTCAAGGTGCAGCGCCAGCTCATGAACGGCGGCACCTGCGAGGCTACTATGTTCAGCGCGTTTGGCTACACCACTACCGGGGTGGCCCTGCCTCTGGGCAACTATCACAATATGGGCGACGACGGCACGCTTTCTCTGGAGAACATCCACCGGAGTGACTTTGCGGGAGCGGGCGCGCTGCTCCTTGCCGCAGCAGAGGCGTGCGCCGAGCCTATCAGCAATACGCTCCGGGAGCGCTACGGCCAAGTGCCGGCCAGTGTGCGCCGCCGCCTAGAGCGCACTGCTTCACCCGTTCTTCCTTCCGACTGACGCGCAGTACCCGCCAGCTCAAGGGTGGCGGCGCTGCTTTCTTTGGTGTGTCCGGTCACTCCCACGCGTTGCCAGGCCACGTACTAGTAGGGTGAGGCTACAGGACGGCTGTGGCCCATGGGAGGTGTGTAGTGAAGGAAGCCGTTAGAGAAAGGCACTATCGAACGAGACTAAGAACTGGATTCCGGGCACGTTCTTCTGGCTTAGTCGCTCATCGTTGGTAATAAAGAGATCGATGTCTGCCGTTGAGGCACAGGCTAGTTGAATGGCGTCGGGCGGCCTTATGCTCCGGGCCAATGTGCGCCGCCGCCTAGAGCGCACCGCTTCACCCCTTCTTCCTTCCGACTGACGCGCGCTACCCGCCAGCTCAATGGGTGGCCGTGCCAGTGCAACGTTTGATATTTCAGAACGCCGTCTTTATCTCCTACCTCTAGCGGTTTTATGAGTAATTCTCCAAGGGTCATGGTTGAAGTAAAGAGTTGGTCATTTCTTTCTAACATGCGCTCTCGTAACTCAAAGGCGTGGGTGGATAATACGGGGTAGTCTTCTACAAAGATGTTTGTGTCCCAGAAGATTCTGCTCATTCCCAGCCCTGTCTCAAGCGTCGAACGTAATCGTCAGGGTGTTCGTCACCCAAGTAGCCTTTCCCAAGACCTCTGAGAGCGAGAATTGGATCTGTTTCGAAGAGCCCCCTTGAACGGCATACTCCGTGAAGTACCAGGTAAGTAGGTCACGGTAGCGCAAGGGGATGACCTCTACATCCGGACGCTGCCGTCCCTTGGTCCTATCTGGGTGACATGGGTCTCCCGGACGCCAGAGACGACGAGTACTTTGGTTGTTGCAAGGTGCAGAGTCTGGCTGGGTTTGGAGATTTGGCCACGCAATGGAGATAGATGTGTGGCAAAATGCCAGCGCGGACTACTCCCGCTAGTGGCGGTGACGCGTTCCTGGATCTCGTGGATGGTAAAATCAGCACGATCCGGCTGCTCACGATGGAGTAATGCTGTGGCTATCCATACTTCGTCAGCAATAGTTATCGGCTTAGTGGTGACCATACTATGCCTTCAGTCATAGTAATACCATATTTACATGGTAAAGTAGTAAAACTAAATGTCAAGTATTCTTGCTGGCTAGGTTCTCTTGGCACGACTAGCTACGCTGCTATGCTTCGCCTAGTGATGGATTGCCAAAATGCTTGCTAAAGTGCACACCAGCGCGGTGGTTGGGCTGGAAGGGGCCTTAGTCCAGGTTGAAGTGGACATGGCGCCCGGCCTGCCCAACTTCTTGATCGTGGGCCTGCCGGACACGGCGGTGCAGGAAGCCAGGGAGCGGGTGCGGTTTGCCATCCGCAACTCCGGCTGCACCTTCCCTTCCCGGCGCATCACCGTGAATCTGGCCCCCGCCGACCTCAAGAAGGAGGGCCCGGCCTACGACCTGCCCATCGCGGTGGGCGTACTGATGAGCTCTGAACAAGCGCCGCTGTTGGAGGAGCCTGCCCTCTTCCTGGGTGAGCTCTCATTAGAAGGGACGCTGCGGCATACCGCTGGCATCCTGTCCATGGTGGCCCTAGCGCAGGAGCAGCACATTCGTCGCGTCTTTGTGCCGGAGGTAGACGCGCGGGAGGCGGCGCTGCTGCAAGGCCCGGAGGTCTACCCCGTCCCAACGCTTGCTGATCTGGTGGCGCACCTGCGGGGCGAGCGCCAGATTGAGCCATTCCATACTGATGAGGATGTGCTGGCTGCGCCGGCGGAGGATGAGTTCAGTATGGACTTTCAGCACGTGAAGGGGCAGGAACACGTAAAGCGTGCGCTGGAGGTGGCGGCCGCGGGCGGGCACAACCTGGTCATGAGCGGCCCGCCTGGGAGCGGCAAGACTTTCTTGGCCCGCTGTCTGCCTTCCATTCTGCCGCCCTTCACCCCTGAGGAAGCGCTGGAAGTGACCAAGATCTACAGTGTGAGCGGCATGCTGCCGGGCGACACTCCCATTATTCGCCAACGACCCTTCAGAGCGCCGCATTACACCATCTCTCAAGCCGGCCTAGTGGGTGGCGGCCGTATCCCGCGGCCCGGAGAGATCACCATGAGCCACTTTGGCGTCCTTTTTCTGGATGAGCTGCCCGAGTTTGGTCAGGCGGACCTGGAAGTGCTGCGCCAGCCATTGGAGGACCGGGTGGTCACCATCAGCCGGGCGAACGGCTCGGTGAGTTTTCCCGCCAATTTCATGCTCATCGCGGCGATGAACCCGTGCCCGTGCGGCTATTATGGCGACCCGGTGAAGGAGTGCACCTGCAGCTCCGGCGCTGTGAACCGTTATCAGAAGCGGATTAGCGGGCCGTTGATGGACCGCATCGATATTTTTGTGCAGGTGCCGCGGGTGGAGTATGACAAGCTGGCCGACGTCTCGGCCGGTGAGCCCTCCACCTCCATCCGTGCGCGTGTAGATGCTGCCCGCACGCTACAACGGCAACGCTTTGCCGGTACGCGCCTGGGCGCAAACGCCGATATGACTGCAGTTGAAGTCCGCCAGTACTGCGCGGTGGAGCCGGACGCGCAGACCCTCCTCCGCGCGGCGATGCAGCAGCTCCAGCTCTCGGCGAGGGCGTTTCACCGTATCCTCAAGGTCTCCCGTACCATCGCGGACCTGGCGGGCGCGGAGGCGATCTCGTCAATGCATCTGGCTGAGGCCATCCAGTACCGCCCCCGCGATTGGAGCTGAAGCAGTGACCTCTGAAGAGCTGCGGGCGTTAGCGCTCTCCATGCCTGAGGCGGAGGAGCGCGAAACGTGGGGCGACTTAACCTTTCGTGTCCGGAATAAGATCTTCGTTGTTACCAGCGGCGACCCGCCTGCCGCCAGCGTCAAGGCCAGCCCAGTCGATCAGCAGGCGCTCATCGACATGGATCCGAGCACGTTCTCGATGTCTTCGTATGTCGGCCGCTTTGGCTGGGTGACGGTGCAACTTGCCTCGGTTGAGCCCGACATCATGCGGGAGCTGGTTGTCGATGCGTGGCGCCGCACTGCACCGAAGCGCCTCGCAGCCGTCTTCGACGCAGTTCAGTGACTGCGCCCTTCACCCGCGCAGTCGGGGTCTCAGACAGCTACATACGACGGCTAGAGGAGCTGTCCATGAATGCCTGGCCGAGCCTGGAAACCATCCTGTACGACGGCTGGGCGTTGCGGTTCGCTGCTGGCTATACTCGACGGGCGAACTCAGTGCACCCGCTCTACCCATCGCTGGATGACGACGAAGAGAAGGCGCGCCTCTGCCTGCGGCTTTACCGCGATCGCGGCCTTCCGGCAGTCTTCAAACTGACGCCGGCGGCAACGATTGACGGGCTGCTTGGCCGGTTGGGCTACGTGGCTGAGGCTGATTCGCTGGTGCTAATGAAGGACCTAGGTGAGTTGCCGACACCCTCTCGCACCGATGTCGAGTTGCTACCCCAAGTGACGAGCGGGTGGGTTGCGGCTTACTGCATGCTGGAGCGCTCCGCTCGACGACATTTTTCGACGATCATGCAGATGATGAGCCGGCTTGCCACGTCGGCGGGTTTCCTTGTCCTTCGTGAGGAAGGCGAGGTCGTTGGTATGGGGATGGGTGTCGTCGAGCAGGACTACCTTGGGTTATTCAGCCTCGTCACGCGGCAGAGCAAAAGGAACCAGGGCATTGGCCGTGATGCGGCGCTGCACTTACTGGCTTGGGGCCAGCGCCAGGGCGCAAAGCACGCGTACTTGCAGGTACAGCAGGACAACGAGCCTGCCTTAAACCTGTACCGAACGCTTGGGTTTGAGCCTGTTTACGGCTACCACTACCGCGTACGGCCAGCATCCTGAGAGGAAGAAGATGATCGACAGTGCAAGTCCGACCGCATTGATTACCGGCGGCTCTAGCGGCATCGGCTACGAACTGGCGCGCTGCTTTGCCCAGGATGGGTACCGCATCATCCTTGTCGCCAGTGGCAGGCCCGCGCTGGAGGAGGCGCGGAACCGTCTCGCAATGGAGTTCCACGGGGACGTAACGGCCATCCCCAAGGACCTCTCGACCCATACCGCCGCTGCGGAGCTGTACGCCGAGCTGGAGACGCAGGGCATTCAGGTTGACGTGCTGGTGAACAACGCCGGATTTGGGAACTTTGGCTACTTTGCGGAGGTTGATCTGACCAAACAAGTGGCCTTGCTGCAGGTCAATATCGTTGCCCTCACGGAGCTAACCAAGCTCTTCTTGGGGCCAATGCTGCGTCGCAGGTCCGGTCGTATCATGAATGTGGCCTCCACGGCTGCGTATCTGCCCGGCCCGTTGATGGCGGTCTATTTCGCCAGCAAGGCCTATGTATTACGCTTTACCGAGGCTCTGGCTAGCGAGCTGGAGGGCAGCGGTGTGACCGCAACCGCGCTCTGCCCCGGACCCACCGAGTCGAGGTTCCAGGAGCGCGCCGGGATGCAGGGCTCACGCGCGTTCAAGAGCGCTGTCATGAGCTCGGGAGAGGTGGCGCGGATTGGGTATCGCGGGCTTATGCGAGGCAAGCGGGTAGTGGTGACGGGCTGGCGGAACCGGTTGATGGTTACGGCACTCTGGTTGATTCCCACCAGCGTCACGCTCCGGGCGGCGCGATGGTTCCAGGAGTGGCGCTCCTCGGAATAACCCATCAGAACTTGCGGCAGCGCAGGATGGGCGATGTACACTATGATTTACATGTGCAACCAGCAAGTGAAGGAGTGGAGGCAATGGTAGAAGAGCAAGTCCCTGAGGGAGAGGCGACTCCCGAGGCTACTGCCAGCGCGACGGTGGAAGAGGCGACTCCCGAAGCTGCCGCCAGCGCGACAGTGAAAGAGGCGACTCCCGAGGCTGCTGCCAGCGCGACGGTGGGAGAGGCGACTCCCGAGGCTGCTGCCAGCGCGACGGTGGAAGAGGCGACTCCGCAGGCTGCTGCCAGCGCGACGGTGGATGAGTACGACGTGGAGCACCAGTGGGCCAGCCTTTCCCCCGGCCCCAAGGCTTCGGCGTTGCGTAGTCTTTACGAAGAACAGCAGAAACAGGTGGCGGAGCTGCAGCGGCAGGCCATGCTGAAAACCAGCGAGATTGCCGCGGCTATTGTACGGGCGCGGGCGGCGAAAGAGCTGCAGCAGCCAGAGATCACTAAGAGCATTGTGAAAGACGAGGTCATCCCCAAGCAGCAAGCGTTGAAAGACCTGGAGGAACGGGTCGAGAAAGAGACCGAGCTGCTCAACGCCTATACCACTATCGGGCAAGGCATCCTCTAACAACACGAACCCAATATCATTAGCGAGAGTATGCAAACTTCCGAAAAAACGGACTACCAGGAAGTTGTTCGAGAAGTAGCGATAACTCCCAAGCTGGTCCTGGTTATTCTGGGACCATACTTCGTGCAGCGCGTGTGGGCGCAGGTAACCGCCGTGCTGCCCATCTCCCTCTTCCTCTTTGTTTTCCAGGTGATAGTGCTGCACCAGCCGGTCAGCGGGGGCCTTGCCATTGCCGCTGGGCTAACTGCAGTGGTCCTGGGCCTCATGTTCTTCATGGAGGGGCTGAAGCTGGGTCTTATGCCTCTGGGAGAGAGCATCGGCGCTACTATGCCCGCAAAAGCGACCATTAGCCTGGTGCTAGGCTTTGCGTTTGTCCTGGGCGTTGGCGCAACGTTTGCGGAGCCGGCCATCAGCACCCTGAAAGCGGCCGGCGCAAACGTGAAGCCCCAGGATGCGCCCCTGCTCTACGAGATGCTGAACAGAAGCTCCCACTTGCTGGTGGGCAGCGTCGGCTTCGGCGTCGGGATAGCCACGGTGCTGGGAGTCTACCGCTTTGTGCGCCACTGGCGCTTGCGGACGCTGCTGCTGCCCAGTCTGTTCCTTCCCCTTACCCTTACGGTGATCGCCGCCGCCAACGAGGAGACCCGCCAGATTATCTCCCTGGCGTGGGACACCGGCGCTGTCACCACCGGGCCCGTTACGGTGCCTCTGGTGCTGGCGCTAGGGTTGGGTGTGTCTACCGTCCTTAACAAGTCGGATGCGGGGGTGAACTGTTTCGGTATCGTGACGCTGGCGTCGCTGTGGCCAATTAGCGCGGTGCTGGCTATGTCGTTGTTCCTCTTCTTCAGTGGAAACTATGCGGTTCCGTCAGAGGCTGCGGTGCTGGCGCAGAGCAGCGCAGCTGCCGGCGCTTCTTCACCACCGCTGTTAGGGCTGCTGGCCGCCTCCATCCAGACCGCGCTGCAGGCAGTGGTGCCGCTCATGTTGCTGCTGTTCGTGGTCCAGAAGTACCTGCTGCGGGAGGACGTTAGCAATTCCAGCCAGATTATTTTAGGGGTTATCTTCAGTATCATAGGCTTGGGACTCTTTAATCTGGGACTGTTCACCGGCTTGGTGCCGTTGGGGCAGCAGGTAGGGGGGCACGTCCCCCTGGCCTTCGCGCCGCCGGAAGCGATCTACGGGCCTACGCTGGGCAAGGTGATTGCGGTGGCCTTTGCCTTTGCTCTGGGCTACGGCGCAACCTTGGCCGAGCCTGCGCTCAATGCCATGGGCATCACCGTTGAAGAAGTGACCGCAGGAGCGTTCAAAAAGCCCTTCCTCATGCATGCCGTTGCCTTTGGAGTTGGCATGGGGCTGGCGGCAGGAGTGATTAAGATCATCTTTCACATTCCGTTGGAGTATATGGTGCTGCCAGCCTACGCATTACTTACCATAGTGACGCTTGTGAGCGACGAAGAGTTTATTAATATCGCTTGGGACAGCGCAGGCGTGACCACAGGGCCCATAACGGTGCCCCTGGTGCTCGCCCTGGGACTTGGCATCGGCATCACGGTGAACGCGCCGGAAGGGTTCGGAATGCTCGCGCTGGCGTCCATCGGGCCTATTCTTTCGGTGCTGACGCTTGGGCTTATCGTTTCAACAGTGGGCCGGACGCGGCGCGTCAATCCCGCATTGGCAGCGGCCTGATATGCAGGCAGGAGGTAGTGCATGACATCGGCAAACACGAGTGACGCCGCGGGGCTCCCCCTCAAGCTCATCACCACCGTTGTCCAACGTGGCCGCGCGGACGGCTGCGTTCAGGCCGCGTTGAAGGCGGGCGCGCCGGGAGCAACCGTGCTTCTGGGACGAGGGCAGGGCGTACGGGAACGCCTGGGACTACTGGGACTAGCCATCCAGCCGGAGAAGGAAGTAATACTGATAGTGGTTGAAGAGTTCCTCTTGGATCAGGTGGTTGACGCCATGACCAAGGCGGGCCACCTGGATCAGCACGGCGTGGGGTTCATGTATGTTACCCCAGTGGAGCGGACGGTGGGCTATCTATCTGCTATCACCGCCCCTGCTACGGACTGACGGCGCGGGGGGTTTCTTGACGCTCCTAAGAAGCCGCTGGTATCATCGACTGGAATTGGCGAGGCACTAGTGACGGCCCAATCAGCACCCATAGGCATCTTCGACTCAGGCGTGGGAGGGCTTTCTATTGCTGCCGCCGTCCACAAGATACTTCCCCGAGAGTCCCTCCTCTACTACGCCGATCGCGCGTACTTTCCCTACGGCGACCGCTCGGAAGAGGAGGTGCGGAAGCTGGCGCTGGACGCGGCGGGATTCCTCATCGAGAAGGGCGCGAAGCTGGTTGTAGGCGCGTGCAATACTGCCTCCAGTGTCGCTCTCCAAGACCTGCGAGCAACATACGATGTTCCCTTTGTAGGTGTAGTGCCCGGCGTTAAAGCCGGTAGCGCCACCTCCGCGGCCGCTAAAGTAGGCGTGCTCGCCACAGAGGCCACCTTTCAAACACAGGTCTTCGCAGAGCTGGTGAGCGAGTTTGCCAGTGGCGTGGAGATTATCTCTCAACAGTGCCCGGACCTCGTTTCACTGGTAGAGCAGGGCCAGGTGGGCACGGCCCCGGTGAGGGCGTTGCTCCGCCGCTATATCGAGCCGTTGCAGGAGCAGGGCGTAGATACCATTGTCCTTGGCTGCACACATTACGGCTTCTTGGAGGACGATATCCGCTCCGTGGCCGGGCCGGATGTGGCGGTGATCAATACCGCGATGCCCGTTGCCCAACAGGTGGGCCGTGTGCTGGAGAGTCACGACCTGCTCAACCCTGGCCCCGGCCAAGGCGGCATTTCGTTCTACGCCAGTGCAGACCTAGAGGGCTTTTTAACAGTAGTAGATGCGCTGTGGCCAGCGGCAAGGATGCTCCCACGATGAATTTCTTTGAACAGCTTGACGGCGCGACGGCTCAGAACGAGAGCCTGCTGTGCGTGGGCTTGGATGTCGACCTGGACATGATGGGTGACCGCGACCTCACCCGCTTCCTCCGCAATACCATAGACGCCACGTCCGACCTGGTGTGCGCATACAAGCCAAACTGGGCATTCTACGAGGCGTTGGGGCTGGAAGGGCTGGGCGTCCTGGAGCAGGTGCGCTCTTGGGTCCCGTCCCACATTCCGGTGATAGGGGACGTGAAGCGCCACGATCTTGGCAACACCTCCGCTATGTCCGCGCGAGCGATGTTTGATGTTTGGGGCTTCGACGCGGTGACGGTGGGTCCGTATATGGGAGTCGATGGCTTGGAGCCTTTCCTGGCATATCGCGATAAGGGCGTCTTTGTGCTTTGTCGCACCTCTAACCCCAGCGCGGTGGAGTTCCAGTCGCTCATCGTGCAGGGCAATAATGGTGCGCGGCCGCTCTACCAGGTGGTGGCGGAGCGCTGCAAGGCATGGAACACCTACGGCAACGTGGGCCTGGTGGTTGGCGCAACCTATCCGGAAGAGCTGCGAGAGGTGCGGGGCATCTGCCCCGACCAGGTCATCCTCATCCCCGGTGTAGGCGCGCAAGGCGGAGATATGGAACAATCCATACGCAATGGTGTAACCAGCACTGGGAGAGGGGCTATTATTAACGTTGGCCGGCAGATTATTTATGCTTCCCGGAATGAGAACTATGCAGCGGCGGCCCGGAATGAGGCGCAACGCCTACGAGATGCGATGAACGCAGTGCGCTCCATCGGTGGTTCGCAGGACGCAAGCAGCCAGTAGCCAGTAAGAAAGACGGCTCACGTTCCGGCTTCCCCTGTCCCAAAACACGTTTATCTATGGCCTTGGAAGTAGACCGGCATGGTAGTGGAGTTTCTGATGGGGGATGTGGTGCGCCTGCGCAAGCAACATCCCTGTGGAGGTGACACCTGGACAATCGTGCGGTTGGGGGCTGATATTGGTCTCCAATGCAACACCTGCCAGCGGCGCGTCTTGCTGGAGAGAAGCCTAGTGGAGCGCCGACTGCGGTCGATTGTGAGCCAGAGTGAGTCCCTTCACCAGCCGGAACCTACTCCGCCCTCCGCCTGACATGACACGTATGAGTACGGAGCAAGAACCTCAGGACAGCGTTGTTGGTATCCTCCAAAACCATTCCTTTCTTTTTCTTTGGGCCGCGCAAGCGCTCAGTCTGGTAGCGCTCAACGCCACCATCTACATCCTGATGGTGCAGGTAGAGGAATGGACGGGGTCCAGCACCGCGCTGGGCCTGCTCATTTTCTCTTTCATCTTTCCTTCCGTGCTTTTTGGGCCCGCTGCCGGCGTTTTTGTAGACCGTTGGCCCAAGAAGCTGGTCCTCCTGGTTACCAACCTGCTGCGGGCTGTTATCGTAGCGAGCTTTGCGCTGCTGGCGCGGAACTTCTTGCTGGTGCTGGTGGTAAACCTGGCCTACTCAGCGGTGAGCCAGTTCTTCATTCCTGCAGAGATAGCCTCCATTCCCGCGATTGTCGCCAAGAAGCAGCTTGTCCTGGCCAACGGGCTGTTTAATCTGACACTCAGCGGCGCTCAGCTCGTAGGGTTCGTCTTTGTGGGGCCGTTACTGGTGAAAGGGATAGCCGGGCACGGCGTCTTTCTGCTGTTGGCGGTAGTCTACGTGTTTTGCGCTGTGCTCATTGCCCTCATCCCGCTGCAAGAGCCGGCCCGACAGCGCATCAGCGTATCCATCAAGGCCGGCATCCTGCGGCCTGTGGTGGACGAATTGCGGGAGGGCTGGCGGCTCTTAGTGCATGACCAGTCAGTCTCGCTCTCAGTGATGCATCTGATTTTGGTGAACTCTCTTGTGCTGGTGATCGGTATGCTGGCGCCCGGCTACATGGCCCGTGTACTGGGGATCCGCGCCGATGATTCTGTCTACGTGATGGCGCCCGCGGGCATCGGTATGCTGGTGGGGATCGCCGTGCTCCACCGGCTGGCGCGGCACTGGCCCAAGGAGAGCATCGCAACGTATGCGGTCTTTCTCACTGCGGGTGTGCTCCTGGGTTTGGGCGCGGCAGGCCAGCTTAGCAGAATGTTACGAGAGGCCGGTTATATGGCCGCCTCTGGACCGTTCAATCTTTCTCCGCTGACGGGGTTGATCCTCTTCATCATGGCCTTGGCGTTGGTGCTGGGCATTGGTTACGCGTTAGTAAACGTCTCTGCGCAGACCCTTGTGCAAGAGCGGGTGCCGCCTGAGCTCCGAGGCCGTATCTTTGCTACCCAATACGCCTTTGCCAACGCAGCGGCGGTGCTGCCTCTTCTCTTCATGGGCGGTTTAGCCGACCTCATTGGTATTAGCCAGGTGACGCTCATAGCGTCGGTAGTGGTTTTTGCGGCAGGTGGGTACAGCCTCAGTCGGACGCACTTGTTCCGCATGCCTTGACGAAGGCCATCTATGACTTCCAACGATAACGCTTCAGTGTTGCGATTTGCGATCTTTGGCAATGCAGTGCGCCACGGCGTTTCCACGCGGCGCGGTGGCGTGAGCGCCCCGCCGTTCGCCAGCCTAAACCTTGGCCGCCGGGTGGGAGATGCGCCGGAAGCCGTGACCCAGAACCGCGGGATTTTCCTGCAGCAGCTGGGCCTTCAACCGGAGCAGGTGTTCAGCCCAAGCCAGGTGCACGGCGACAGCGTAGTAGTAGTCGGTGAGCAGGACGCAGGCCGGGGCGTATACGGCGACCTCCGTCCCCCCATAGAGGCGGACGCGGCGCTGACACAAGCGCAAGGACTGGCGCTGCTGCTCATTTCGGCGGACTGCGCGTTGCTGCTGCTGCAGGATCCGGCGCAAGGAGTCGTGGGTGCAGCTCACGCGGGCTGGCGCGGCAGCGTCGCAGGCGTGGCGGGCAAGACGGTCGCGGAGATGGCGCGCGCCTTCGGCACAAAGCCGGCCGACGTGCGCGTTGGCATAGCGCCAGCCATTGGTCCCTGCTGCTATGAGGTAGACGGGCCGGTGCTGGAGCCGGTGCGCCAGCGCTTTCCCCAATGGGAGCAACAGGTGGTGCGCCCCGGCCGTCCGGGCCACGGCTACTTAGATGTGCAGGAGTTGAACCGGCTGCAACTTTTGGAGGCCGGCGTGCCTGATGGAAACATAGAGGTGCTCCGTATGTGTACTAGTTGTAATAACGATCAGTTTTTCTCGGAGCGCCGGGAAGGCCGCCCGTCGGGTCGCTTTGGAGCAGCCATAGCACTCCAGAGCGCTCACTAACGGGCCTATACGTTTGACTGAGACTAGCGCCAGGACTACAATACTCACACCGTTTGTGCCTGAAGGAGTGTGTCAAGATGGTTGAAATGACGGTTGATAGCGTTCGAGTTAGCGTAATGAACTATCAGCGGGTGGTGATCCTGAAAGAGAAGGATGCCGAACGTTACCTGCCCATCTGGATTGGCGCACCGGAAGCCGATGCCATTGTGGTGCAGCTTCAGGAGACGCCGGTGGCGCGTCCTTTGACCCACGACCTCATGAACTCGATGATCGCGGCGCTAGGTGCGAACGTTGAGTCGGTGGTGGTCAACGACCTGAACAACGATACCTTCTACGCTCGGGTGCTCCTGAAAGTGGAGGACAAGAACGTAGAGATCGATTCCCGCCCCAGTGATGCGCTAGCATTGGCGGTCCGCACTCGAGCCCCGATCTTTGCTGAAGAAACGGTGCTCACCAAAGCGGGCGTCGTCATGGACCCGGAGACGGGCAAATTCCAGGCCAAGACACCTGAGCTCGGTGTTCAAGTTGACGAGGAGGAGCGTAAGCGGCTCTCTGCCTTTACCGATTTCATCAATAGTCTGGACATGGAAGACTTTGAAAAAAAGGGGTCGGACCAGGGGTAGCGGCCCGTGTCCAGCGCCCCCGCCAAACCAAAACCTGCCAAGCAACAGCGCAAGCGCCCCGTATAAGGGGCGCTTTTGTTATGATCTGACATCGTGATTCCTCTGCTGATTGCCTACGCCATAGCCTTAGTGGCCGCGCTGCTGTTCACTCCGGCAGTGCGGTGGCTGGCGTTGCGGTACAACTTTGTAGACCGCCCCTCGCCACTGCGGTCACCCGACCTGAAGCCGCGTCTGGGCGGTTTGGGCATCTATGCGGCCTTTGCGCTGGCGGTCGGGCTGGTGTACCCAACGCTGACAGGCCGGACCCCCGAGGAGGAGTGGCGCGTGATGGGGCTACTGGGCGGCGGTCTGCTGGTGCTGGTAGGCGGCATCATAGACGACCGTTGGGAGCTGCCGCCAGCCGCACAGTTAGTGTTCCAAGTTGCCGCGGCGGTGCTGGCGTTGTGGAGCGGCATCCTCATCGATAAGATCACCAACCCGCTGAGTTTGGGCCCCTTTGCGGAGCTGATAGTGTTTCCTGAATGGCTGGCTATTGGCGTGACCATCTTCTGGCTTGTGGGCGCGATGAACACCGTGAACTTTCTGGATGGTGTGGACGGGCTGGCAACGGGGGTGGTGGGTGTGGCGGCGCTGGTTTTTGCCATCCATAGTTGGATACTTGGGCAGGTGACCATAGCAGTGCTCTCCCTAGCCTTTGCGGGGGCGTGCTTCGGCTTCCTGCCAAGCAACTTCTTTCCTGCCAGGATCACCCTGGGGACTACGGGGTCCGTGTTCCTGGGCTACGGACTGGCCGTGCTTGCAATAATCGGCGGCACCAAGGCGGCCACGCTGCTGCTGGTGCTGGGCATCCCCCTCATCGACGCCGGGTGGGTGATAGTGCAGCGGATGCTCACGGGCCAATCGCCGTTCCGGGGCGACCGGGGCCATCTGCATCATCGGCTGCTGGCGTTGCGGTGGAAAGAGCAGCACATTGTGCTGGGCATGTACGCGAGCTCCTTTGTGCTGGGGCTGCTAGCCCTCAGCCTGTCCACGGGCCTTGCCAAACTGTATGCTATAGGTATCATGGCGGTGGTTGCACTGGCGCTGGTGATAACGCTGGCCTACCTTGCCAGAAGAAAGGCTCAAAGAGACGGGTGATTTTGTGCGCGAAGCATTGACACCTACATTTAACTATGTGCTATTATTCACAAAGTCTCGGATCGCAGGCTGAACGATGAACCCGCGCGTCTGGCAACTGCTGGGGATGGGATGGTATATTGCCCTTTGCCTAGTGCTGGGTATACTGGGTGGGGTTTGGCTGGACGAGCAGATTGGCACAGCACCGTTATTCTTACTCGCAGGACTTGCGCTCGGACTGATTGCTGCGTTTTACGGCATGATGCGGATGCTCAAGCAGGCAACCGGCACAGAAGATGGTGGGAGTTCAAAGGGGCACTAGGTAACGACCCGTGAACAAGATAGTCATTGTCATAGCAGTACTTGTCCTTATTGTAGTGGGCAAGCTCTTCTTCTCCGGCCCCCTACCCGTGTTGCAGGTGGCGCCTGAGCCTATTGCGCACATTGCCGAGTTCTTTCTGCCTGTCTTTGGCCACCAATCGATTATCCTCACCAACACCATCCTGGCAGGGTGGTTCACCATTGTGGTGCTTTTCTTCATCTTCCTCCGCGCAGCGGGGAATCCGGCGCTGATCCCTGGCCGGTTCCAGAGCGTTATAGAGGTAGTGGTGGAGTATCTCTTCACCTTTGTATCGGGAATCGTGGGGAACCGCTACGCACGGCCCGTTTTCCCGGTCATCGCGGGCATTTTCTTCTTTGTGCTGGCGAATGCGTGGCTGTCGCTGATACCGGGATTCGGCACAATTGGGGTCATCCATCACGCCGAGGGCGAGCACAGGCCGGTGCCCTTCCAGTCCATTGGGCCGGTGGCGGTCATCATGCCGGGGACGCAGCCGCTGGAGGAGGGCCATCACGGCCCGGAGGGTGCGATAGAGGGCGTGCTGGTGCCCTTCCTGCGCGGCGCGAACACAGACCTGAACACCCCGCTGGCGCTGGCGGTCATCTCCTTCATCTTGGTAGAGATGTGGGGCATCCGAGCCAACGGCCTCTTTGGCTACCTGAGCAAGTTTGTGAACGTTGGACGGCTGCTCAAGGGTCAGATTGGGTTTGGCCTGATTGATCTATTTGTAGGCATTCTTGAAACTATCAGCGAGCTAGTGCGATTGGTCAGTTTCACCTTCCGACTCTTTGGTAACATGTTTGCCGGTGAGGTGCTATTAGCGGTCATTGCATTCCTCGTCCCGTGGGTGCTGAGCTCGCTCTTCTACGGGCTGGAGCTCCTGGTTGGGTTGGTCCAGGCGTTTGTGTTTGCGGCGCTCACTACGGTGTTTCTCTCTATGGCGGTGGCCAGCCACGGCGAAGGCCACGCGGAAGAGGGGCACGGTGAGCATGACACAGCAGACCCTGGCGCAGTGCCTGCCGCGGCGCATCACTAGTATTGTCATCAGTTTTTAGTAAGGGAACACAATAGGAGGTCGGTTCATGGAACCTGAAGCAATGAAGCTGTTAGGAGCAGCTCTCGCAATTGGTCTTGGCGCCATTGGCCCTGGCATCGGCATCGGCTTGCTGGCAGGTAAGGCTATGGAAGCCATCGGCCGCAACCCAGAGGCCGCCGGTACCATCCAGACCAACATGATTCTTGGTCTGGCCTTTGCAGAAGCTATTGGCATTTACGCGCTGGTTGTGGCTCTGATCCTGAAGTTCGTCTAGTGAGGAACGCTTGGAACAAGAGGTCACTGCGAGAGGAGGGTAGCCTTGGAAGCCCTTGGCATTAATCTTCCAGGTTTCTTATCCCAGATAATCAGCTTCCTGATTGTCTTGTTCATCGTGTCGCGGTTCACGCCGCGCATCTTGAACGCCCTGGACGAGCGCGCCCGGAAGATTCAGGAAGGTCTGGAAGCCGCGGAACGCGCTCGGCAAGAAGCCCAGCAGGCGCAGGCCAACATGCAGGTGCAGCTGGAGAGCGCGCTCAAAGAGGGGCAGGCCATCATTGAGCAGGCCTCTAAGGCAGCGGAGCAAGTACGCCAGGAGATTCTGGCGGACGCTCATAAAGACTCCGAGGCCATGCTGGCCCGGGCCCGGGCCGAGTTCCAATTGGAGCGTGACAAGGCGCTGCAGGAGCTTCGCAGCCAGTTTGCTGACTTGACTATCGTCGCCGCGGAGAAGGTGATAAACGAGTCCTTAGATAAGGATAGGCACGAGCGTCTCATCCAGAATGTTCTGGAAGAGAGCCGCTTGAACTAGGCCGTAGCCTTGCTTATGCGCTACTCCGCTTCCATTCCCATGCCAGGTAACTGAGATGCCAGGAACAGCCATCGCGAAACGCTACGCTCAGGCCATTGCGAGCATCGCAAAGGAGCAGGGGTCGTGGGACGAATGGGCCCAGGACATGCACCTCCTCGCGAATCTCGCGGCGGATCACGGCTTCCGCCAGTTGATGGAAAGCCCCAAGGTGGCCCAGAGCCAGAAGCTCTCCTTTGTGGATGAGCACCTGGATCAGGTTAGCCTCTTGGCGCGCCAGCTCACCAAGCTGCTCGTGATGAAGCATCGCGTTGAGCTCCTGCCCGACTTGGCGGATGCTTTCCAGTTGCTGCTGGATGAACAGCGCGGTGTGGAGCACGTCCTGGTGACCACGGCCATCCCGCTGGAGGTTGCAGACCAAGCGACGCTGAAGCAACGGCTGGAGGCCTACACCGGCAAACAGGTGAGCGTGACTATGGAAGTAGATCCCTCCATCATCGGGGGCGTGGTCATCCGCATCGGGGACAAGGTCATTGACGGCAGCACCCAGGGGCGTCTTGAGGGCCTTCGTAGGCAACTCTCCGGCGCGTATTAATCGGACTACTACAACAAGAGAACCAGCATTGCGCACCACAGGGGCAGGTAAGGATTCAGAGGGAGTAACGCTATGACCATCCGGGCAGAAGACATTCCGGCAATTCTCAAAGAGCAGATCGAAAAATTCGGCACGTCTGTCACCGCTGTAGACACCGGCACGGTGGTAGAAGTGAGCGATGGTATTGCCCGCATCCACGGTCTGGCCGACGTCCGCGCCAACGAGGTCCTAGCCTTCCCCGGCGAGGTCTTGGGCCTAGCCCTCAACCTGGAAGAAGAGACGGTGGGCGCAATTATTCTGGGTGACTATACTAAGATCAAAGAGGGCGATGAAGTTCGCCTAACCGGCCGCATCATAGAGGTGCCGGTTGGTGACGCCCTCATCGGCCGGGTGGTCAATGCCTTGGGGCAGGCCATAGACGGCAAAGGGCCTCTGGCCAACACCACCCTGCGCTCCATCGAGGTCGTGGCGCCCAACGTGGTGACCCGTAAGTCGGTGGACACGCCGGTGCAGACCGGCATCAAGGCCGTGGACAGCATGATCCCCATAGGCCGGGGCCAGCGACAGCTCATCATCGGCGACCGCTCCACGGGCAAAACCGCCATCTGCCTGGATGCCATCATCAACCAGAAGGGCGGCGACCTGGTCTGCATCTATGTTGCCATTGGACAAAAGAACGCCAAGGTTGCTCAGACCGTAGCTACCCTTGAGCTGAATGGCGCTATGGAGCACACCATTGTGGTCTCCGCCAGCGCCTCAGACTCCGCTGCTATGCAGTACCTGGCGCCCTACGCCGGCTGCGCTATGGCGGAGGAGTTCATGTCGCAGGGCAAGGAAGCCCTTATCATCTATGACGACCTCTCTAAGCACGCATGGGCCTACCGAGAGCTCTCGCTGCTGCTAAGGCGACCGCCCGGCCGTGAAGCCTACCCGGGCGATGTCTTCTATCTGCACAGCCGTCTACTGGAGCGGGCTGCCAAGCTCTCCGAGGAGTACGGCGGCGGCTCTATCACTGCGCTGCCCATCATCGAGACGCAGGCGGGCGACGTGTCCGCGTACGTGCCCACCAACGTGATCTCCATCACAGACGGGCAGATTTATCTGGAAACCGACCTCTTCAACGCAGGCACCCGGCCCGCCGTGAACGTGGGTCTTTCGGTATCCCGCGTGGGTGGCGCGGCTCAGCGGCGTCCGGTGCGCCAGGTGGCGGGCCGCCTTCGCCTCGACCTGGCCCAGTTCCGAGAGCTAGCTGCCTTTGCCCAGTTCGGCACCAGCGACCTCGACCCGGCCACGCGGCGCCAGTTGGAGCGAGGCCAGCGCCTCTCTGAAGTGCTGAAGCAGCCGCAGTATGTGCCCCTGTCCGTAGAGAAGCAGGTGACTATCCTCTTTGCCGGCGTCAACGGCTACTTGGACAATGTGCCCGTGGATAAGGTTGCAGCCTGGGAGACGGGCTACCACAAGTTCATGGATACCACCCATCCGGAGATCCTGAAGTCGGTTCGGGAGAACTGTGATACCCAAAAGAACCTGCCGGATGAGCTTCAGGCGGAGCTCCGCAAAGCCATCGAAGACTACCAGACCGTTGCGCTGAAGTAACTATGCCAAGCATCAGACTTATTAAGCGACGCATCCGCAGCGTCCAGAACACGGCAAAGATCACCAACGCTATCTCTATGGTGGCGGCGTCTAAGATGCGCCGCGCCCAGCTACGCGGCCTGCAGGGCCGACCCTACGCGGAGCAGATCTCCACGGTTATTAGCCATCTGGCGGCGCTCCCCAACGCAGGAGAAGAACCCCAGCCCTTGTTGGATAAGCGCCCCGTAAAGCGCATTGCGTACATCCACATCACCGCGGATCGCGGCCTGTGCGGGCCGCTGAACTCCAACATGAACCGGGCCGGCTTCCAGTTCATCCAGTCGCAGAGTGTGCCGGTGGGCGTGGTAGCGGTCGGCCGTCGCGGGCGAGAGTTCATGGCGCGTGGCCGCGGCGACGTCAAGGCGGTGTTCACGGACCTGGGAGACGCGCCGGGCTTGCTGGACACGGTGACTATCTCCAAAGTGATCATGGACGACTTCATCAAGGGAGAGATAGACGAGGTATATCTGGGCTACAGCCTCTTCGTCAATACCGTGGTGCAGCGACCCGTTATCGAGCGGCTGTTGCCCGTGGAGCCTAAAGAGGAGGCCCAGGATAACCGCTTCAAGGCGGTGGACTATATTTACGAGCCGAACCCCCAAGAGGTGCTGGAGGCGTTGCTGCCTCGCTACGTGGAGATGCTTGTCTACCACGCCATCTTGGAGCACATAGCCAGCGAGCAGTCCGCCAAGATGGTGGCCATGCGCAACGCCAGCGAAGCCGCCAAGGACATGATTCTGTCGTTGACCCAAACGTATAACAAAGTGCGGCAGGAAATGATTACCAAAGAGATTCTAGACCTGGTGGGCGGCGCAGCAGCCATCACAGGTTAAGAAATGTGCCTATTAGCGATAGCTCCTTTGAGCAGGGAAAGATACTTCCAGAGCGAGAGATACTGGCCCTTCTGCAGAAGAACGAAGGAAATGCTTACACAATAGATGAAATCTATAGAGAGACTGTGACAGACTTGGGATACTCGATTGACCAACTGAGCGAAGTTCTGGCATCGCTTGAAGCAGAAAAGAAGATCGAAAGCAAACAAGTAGAGGGGCATACTTACTATAGGGTAGTGCGTAGGCGACTAGGGTTTCAGCCTTCTGGGGGATGAGATGCCAATCACACGAAAACAATTCGAACTTGGAATTGACAGCACTGTTGAAGACTGGATGGAGAAGATATACACCTTCCTTGATCAGAACAAAACGCAAGCATTCAATAGTTCTGAGATTGGAGCAGCTCTAGATACACCATCTAACTACGGGGAAATGGGGTATGCGCAAGAGCGTGCATTTAACTCTGCGCTAGAGAAGTTAGTTGAAATGAATGCAGTGAATGAGCGCGAAGTTGAAGGAACAATTTATTTTGCGCCAGGCAAATATACATTGAAGCAATTGCTGACTGATGCCCCACTTGAACCCGGATTCTAGGAGAGATTTCAAGGAGCAATTCCATGGCAGAGGGACGAGTAGTACAGGTTATTGGCACCGTCATCGACATTGAGTTTCCGGAGGAGTCTCTCCCCGCGCTGTTCAACGCGGTGGAGATTCAGTCTGAGGGCAAGCTCCTGGTGACAGAGGTACAGCAGCATATAGGCAACAACTGGGTGCGCTGCCTGGCCATGGACATTACCGACGGTCTGAAGCGCGGCGATAAGGCTGTGGACACCGGCATTCCCATCAGTGTGCCCGTTGGCCCCGGCACCCTGGGGCGTCTCTTTAACGTGCTGGGCCAGCCCATCGATAGCGAGGCAGGGGTAGAGACCAAGGGATATTGGCCTATCCACCGTCCTGCTCCCACCTACGAGGAGCAAGAAACTCAAGCTCAGATGCTTGAGACCGGCATCAAAGTCATCGACCTGATTGCGCCGCTTGCCCGAGGCGGTAAAGTCGGCCTCTTCGGCGGCGCCGGCGTGGGCAAGACCGTGGTTAACACGGAGCTCATCCGGAACCTGGCAGAAGAGCACGGCGGTTTCTCCGTGTTTGCCGGTGTGGGCGAACGCTCCCGTGAAGGCAACGACCTCTGGAACGAAATGCGAGAGTCCGGTGTGCTGTCCAAGACCGCGCTGGTCTTTGGGCAGATGAACGAGCCGCCGGGCGTGCGCCTCCGCATCGCGCTAACGGGCCTCACTATGGCTGAATACTTCCGGGATGAGGAAGGCCGCGATGTCCTCCTCTTCATCGATAACATCTATCGCTACACCCTGGCAGGCATGGAAGTGTCCGCACTCCTGGGCCGCATGCCCTCCGCCGTGGGTTACCAGCCAACGCTGGCGACCGAGATGGGAACCCTGGAGGAGCGCATTACCTCCACCAAGAAGGGCTCTATTACCTCCTTCCAGGCTATCTACGTGCCCGCCGACGACTACACCGACCCCGGTGTGGCCACCACCTTCGGTCACCTGGACGCGGTGGTGGCTCTGGAGCGTGCCCTGACAGAGCAGGGGCTCTACCCCGCGGTGGACCCGCTGGTGTCCTCCTCCCGTATTCTCGACCCCAACGTGGTTGGCGAGGAACACTACAATGTTGCTCGTGGCGTGCAGCGGGTGCTTCAGCGCTACAAGGACCTCCAGGACATCATTGCTATCCTGGGCATTGACGAGCTGTCTGACGAAGACAAGCTTACGGTGGCCCGTGCCCGCAAGATCCAGCGGTTCCTCACCCAGCCCTTCTTTGTGGCGGAGCAGTTCACCGGCCGCTCCGGCGAGTACGTGTCGATTAAGGACAACGTGCGGGGCTTCAAGGAGATCCTGGAAGGCATGCACGACGATCTGCCTGAGCAAGCCTTCTACATGGTAGGTTCTATCGAGATGGCCCGTGAGAACGCAGAGCGCATGGCCCAAGGGTAGTGGGAGTTGACGCGAGACTTCTCTAGTGATGGTAGACTAAGAGCAGAGTAAGCAATGCCGTTCCAATTAGATGTAGTGACCGTTGAGCGTTCCGTCTACTCAGAGGAAGTGGACGCGGTGACGCTGCCCGGCTCGCAAGGCGAGTTGGGTGTGCTCCCGCATCACGCACCTCTGTTGACGGTGCTTAGCTATGGAGACCTGCATATTCGCAAAGGCACTCAGGAACTGGACATTGCCGTGGGCGGTGGCTTCCTGGAAGTGCATCCGGAGAGAGTCATTATCCTGGCGGACATGGCCGAGCGAGCCGAGGAGATCGACGTGAACCGGGCAGAAACCGCCCGTAGGCGCGCCGAGGAAGTGATAGCACAGGGGCCCGCCAACCTGGAGGACATGATCCGGGCGGAGGCATCGCTGCGTCGGGCGGAGACCCGGTTGCGCATCGCGCGACGCCGCGGCGGCGGCTCACCATCCATGGATTCCGGCACAAGTACTTAGCCCCCTTTACTTCTGGGATACAGGAGGGCACGTGGAAGAGCGGTTTGCTGTTCAGGGAGGGATTCCGCTCAGTGGACGCGTGCATATTAGTGGAGCCAAGAACGCAGCCTTGCCTGCGCTGGCGGCGGCCATCCTAACCGCTGATGACTGTATCCTAGAGAACATCCCCCAGATAGAAGATATCTCGATCATGGTGGCGGTGCTCCGCGCATTGGGCGCTTCTGCGGAGTGGACAGCGCCCGGCGTACTGCGCGTCAACGCAGCCAGTATCCACACCGTTGAAGCCCCCAGCGACCTGGTAGTCAAGAACCGGGCCAGCTTTCTGGTCATGGGATCGCTCCTCGGGCGGTTCCACGAGGCCGGTTCCTGCCCTCCCGGCGGTGATGTCATAGGCCAGCGTCCTCTGGATGTGCACCTGGCCGGCTTCCGCGCTCTGGGGGCAAAGCTCTCCCGCAAAGAGGACAAATACTGGGCCCAAGCGGAAGAGCTACACGGTGCGCGCATCTTTATGGACTACCCCAGCAACATGGGCACAGAGAACCTGCTTCTGGCTGCGGTACTGGCTGAGGGCCACACCACGATCAAGAACGCGGCGGCAGAGCCTGAGATCGGCTGTCTTGCTGATATGTTGAACGGAATGGGCGCACGTATCACAGGGGCGGGGACGAATACTATCGAGATCGATGGCGTGCCATCGTTGCACGGCGTAACGCACCGGATCATCCCCGACCGCATCGAGGCGGGGACCTTTGCAGTGGCAGCGGCGATCACGGGCGGCGACGTAACCTTGGAGGACGTGAACCCCGAACACCTAGATGCCCTGACGGCTAAGCTGCAAGAGGCGGGCGTTGCCGTATTTACCGAAGATGATGAGATGCGAATCTGCTGCCGGCAGCAGATAGGCGCGGTGAATGTGCAGGCGTTGCCCTATCCCGGCTTTGCCACCGACCTGCAGGCTGCGGTGGGCACACTGCTCACTCAAGCTAAGGGCGTGAGTATGATCTATGAGCGGGTCTACGACAACCGGCTGCTCTACGTGAGCGAGCTCCGGAAGCTGGGCGCGGAGATAGTAGTGGCGGGCACTACCGCCATCATCTCCGGTCCCACGCCGCTTGTGGGAACCGGCGTGCGCGCGCTGGACATCCGTTGCGGGGCGGCGCTGCTGCTCGCGGGGTTGCAGGCCAGCGGAACCACAGAGGTGTCCGACATCTGGCACCTAGAGCGCGGCTACGAACACTTTGACGAGAAACTACGAGGATTGGGGGCCCGGGTGCGCCGTATAGGCGGGCCAGGGGAGCACTAATGTTCACCAAACGCATAGGTATTGACCTGGGAACGGCCAATGTCCTGGTCTATGAAAGAGGCCGGGGCGTGGTCATCAACGAGCCGTCGGTGGTGGCGCTGGCTGTTCGGGAGAACCGCATTGTGGCAGTGGGCAACGAGGCTCGGGGCATGATGGGCCGCGCGCCGGATGGCATTGCCATCATCCGCCCTATGCGTGAGGGCGTGATTGCGGACTACACCATCACGGAGGCTATGCTCCGCTATTTCATTGCCAAGGTCTGTGGTCGCTTTAGGCTCTCCAAGCCGGAGGTGGTCATCTGCATCCCCGCAGGTTCCACCAGCGTAGAGCAGCGCGCGGTTCGTGATGCGGCAGAGCAGGCCGGCGCGCGCCACCCGGCGCGGCTGGTGCCTGAGCCCCTTGCCGCAGCTATCGGCGCACAGATCCCGGTGGGCTCTCCGCGGGGAAACATGGTAGTAGACATCGGCGGCGGGCGCACAGAGGCCGCAGTAATATCCATGTTCGGTCTGGTAGTGAGCCAGTCGGTGCGGGTTGCGGGCGACCGCTTGGATGACACTATTGCCGCGTACGTGCGGCGTCGCCACAACCTGATCATCGGCGAGCGGATGGCGGAAGAGGTAAAGCTGGAAGTCGCCAGCGCGCTGCCTATAGAGCCGGATCTAACCTGCCAGGTGCGCGGTCGTGACCAGGTGACGGGCCTGCCCCGTACTTTGACAGTGACCTCTACCGAGATTGGTCAGGCTATCAGCGAACCGCTGGCTCAGATGGTGGCCGCAGTGAAGTCCGTGTTGGAGCGGACGCCGCCGGAGCTCGCTTCGGACGTCATCGATCAGGGGATTGTCCTTACGGGCGGCGGCGCGCAGTTGCGCCGGATGGATGAGTTGCTTTCCCAGGAGACCGGAGTGCCCTGCTACGTGGCTCCCGACCCCATGCGCTGCGTGGCGATTGGCGCAGGCTACGCGCTGGAGTACCTTGATCTCATCTTGCGCAACATGCCCTCCGATGAAGAGATGCTGGCCGCCAGCTACACCACGTACTAGCGCTCTACGACACTTCCGTCAGCGCCTCCACCGTCTTCAAGTAGTAGGTCATGCTCTGCAAGCCTACCACCGGGTCTATGTCCCGAACCCAGACGCCTTGAGGCACCTGCGCCTGGTATGGTGCGTAGTTGAGGATGGCCCGTATGCCGGAGCGCACCATCAAGTCCACCACGTTCTGGCAAACCTCGGCAGGCACGGCGACGATACCGATGTCCACGCGGTGAGCAGCGGTGAAGGCCTCCAGAGTTTTCAAGTCCTGGATAACCATGTTGCCTACGGAAGTGCCTATCTTTGCAGGATCGGCGTCAAAGGCCTGGCTGATGTGGAAGCCCTGGGGAACAAACCCGGCGTAGCTGAGGATGGCTCGTCCGAGCTGCCCCACGCCCACTAGGGCCATTGACCACTCCCGGTCCAATCCCATGATGCGCTGCAGCTCCTGCAGCAGGTGGGAGACCCGATATCCCCGGCCTTGCTTGCCGAACCGTCCGAAGTAGCTGAGGTCTTTGCGGATCTGTGCGGGCGTTGCTTGGAGTAGCGTCCCGAGAGTCTGGGAGCTAACCAGTTCCTGCTTCGACGCTTCCAGCATCGCGAGAACCCGCACGTAAAGCGGCAGCCGCATGACCACTACTTCAGGAACGATCTCTGGCATTCAGGCTCCTCTTACTTAATACCCACGTGCAATGCAATTGTGTTGAGATTGAGGCGTTTATAGAACACCTTACTGAAGCCGGCCTGGCGCATGATGCTTTCCAGCTCTTGCGGTGTGCGGAAGGCCATTACTGATGTGGAGAGGTACTGGTACGCCTCTGGGTGGCCGCTCATAACGCCGCCAAGCAGGGGCACTAGTTGGGTGAGATATAGTTGATATCCCTTGCCCAGGAGTCCGGTGCTGGGCGGCATGAGCTCCAGGCAGACAACGCGCCCGCCCGGCTTCACCACTCGCTGCATCTCCCGGAACCCCGCGAGGGGATCGGCGAAGTTGCGTACGCCAAAGGCCACGGTCACGCAATCGAAAGTGTCATCGGCGTAGGGCAGAGCAAGGGCGTCCGCCAGGGCAAAGGTGATGCTGCTGCCGTATGGGTGCGCCTGCACCTTCTCGCGGCCAAGGGAGACCATGGGCGCGCAGGGGTCGGCGGCCACCACCGTGCAGCCGTGAGCAGCCACTGCCAGGGCCAAGTCGCCGGTGCCGCTGGCCACGTCCAGAGCTAACCCTCCTGCGGGCGGCATCGCCAGGGCAGCCGCCTCTTTGCGCCACTGCTGGTCCCGGCCCAGAGACAGGAGGCGGTTCATCAGGTCGTAGCTGGGGGCGATACGCCCGAACATGGCCGTCACCTGCCGCACTCTGGAGGGAGCAGTCGCCACTAGTCGACCTCGACTCCGTACTGGTGCTGCAGGGGCATCTGATCGTCCACACCCAACGCGACGAGGGTGCGGGCCACCGCATGCTCAACAATCTCCTCGATGCGTTGAGGCATGGCGTAGAATGGCGGCATGGGCGGAACCACCTTCACGCCAAGCTCTGCCAAGGAGAGCAGATTACGGAGATGGATGACGGAAAGAGGCGTTTCACGGGGCACCAGCACCAGAGGCCGGCCCTCCTTGAGCGTGACGTCTGCGGCCCGTTCCAATAGGTTGCTGGAAAGCCCGTGAGCGATGGCCGCTACTGAGTTCATACTGCAGGGGATGACTATCATGCCGCCGGTGGGATAGGTGCCGCTGGCAATGGGAGCGCCGATGTCGTTGATAGAAAAGCTCTTGAGGGAGCGCTCATGGAGCCAGTCCTTGAAGGGGCGGCCGCGCTCCTGCTGCCAGACCACCGCGCCGGCGTTTGTGCACACTATGAGAGCCTCCCGGCCACGAGCCGTAAGCTCCTCAACGCAGCGCTCGGCCAGCACTGCGCCGCTGGCGCCGGTAATCCCAACCACAATGGGCAGCATCGCGTTTCTAACCCTACCTGCGGATACTGTAGTGTGAACATCTTTGTAATGCAAGATAATTTCACAAAGTTTACGCACTTGGTACGATAGACCGGACATGACCAGCAGACGCCCCTATGATCCCGTCGCGGTCTCGCGCTCCCTGCGAGCTACGCGCTTCCCTTGGGCCACGCTCCCGCAATGACGGAAGGACGGGTTTGATGCTGGCCTGGACAGTCCTCTTCATAGGCGTGGCAGCCACCTTCCCGGCGGCGTCGCTGGTACGGTTGGCGGGGGAAGCCGCGCCGTTGGTCATCGGGGCGTACCGGCTGAGCATTGCATCGGTGGTGGTGGTGCCCCTTGGGCTGTTGCGTGGGTCTCGGAGCGGGCTCACGTTATCTAAGCAAGATGCGGGGCTGCTCCTGCTTTCAGGGGTGTGCCTGGCGCTCCACTTCGCCTTCTGGATCACCTCCCTCTCCTACACCTCGGTGGCCAGCTCTGTAGTGCTGGTGACAACCACGCCGCTTATGCTCGCGCTGGTGCCACGCCGGTGGCGCGGCGACTCCATCACCTGGCGGTCAGTGGCGGGCATCGCGGTTGCACTGGCAGGCACGGCTGTCATTGCGTACGCCGACGCGGGCTACGCAGAGGGCGCGCTCCTGGGTGATGGGCTGGCGTTGCTGGGCGCAGCGGCCATGGCCGGACACTGGCTGCTGGGGCGCCGCTTGCTGGTACGGACGCCGCTCCAAGTCTACGTTGCTATCACTTATCTGCTGGCCGCAGTTATATTGCTCGCGGGCGCAGTGGCCGTGAGCGCGCCCCTCACGGGCTTTTCTGGGCAAACCTACGGCGCGATACTCCTGCTGGCGCTGCTGCCGCAGTTGGTGGGCCACTCGTCGGCCAACTGGGCGCTGAGACGCCTGAGCGCGGCGGCGGTGAGCACCGCATTCATGGCGGAGCCGGTAGGCGCGGCAATCGTGGCCGTGCTGTTGCTGGGCGAGCTGCCGCCCGTAGGCGTGGTGGTCGGCGGCGCGGCGGTGCTTGTAGGAATCAGCCTGGTGGTGCGCGGCGAGCGCGCGGCTCAACCGCGGACCATTCAACGAGGAGGTAATGCGCCATGATGCTTACCAAGAGGCGAACAACACCCGGCTTCGATTTCAACGGGCTTGAGATTGTAGACCTTACTCCAGAGCAGTTTGAGCCGGCATCTGTTGCATATATCAATGTGCCTCCGAAGGCGTATCACGCCACTGCACGCTCGCACAAGAGCGATAAGATCTACACGTGCATTGAAGGAGCTGTCCTTTTTGAAGTGGCGGGGGAGGCAGCGCTTCTGGAGTATGGGGACCTCCTTATCGTCCCTAAGGATGTATGGTTTGCCTATCACAACGCAGGAGACGTTGCTGCGATGCTAGTACTGATGCACGTTCCTCGCTTTGACCTTGCGGAGGAGGAGTTTGCCACCTGACCCTGTGGGTGTGCGGTTCGATGTGTAACCGCAGCGCATTGCGCTGATTACTGAAAAGATGCAACCTTGTGAACAACTGTTATGGCTGACCCCGTCCTTCCGCCCATCCCCCAGCAACGCATGGCCGCGCAGTACACGAACATGCAGGCCTGTGTGCGCTGCGGCCTCTGCAACTCCGTCTGCCCCACCTACCAGCAGAGCTTCCTGGAATACGAGGGGCCGCGCGGGCGCATCGCGATGGCCAAGGCGCTGGTGGAGGGCCACCTGGACATCACGGACGACCTCGTGGCCCACTGGGACACCTGCATCCTCTGCGACGCCTGTAGCGCCATCTGCCCCGCGGGCGTGCGCATGGAGCCCATTGGGCAGTCCTTGCGCGCTGCGGTAGGCGAGACCAAAGGCTATGCGCACGGGCGGGTGATGAATGCGCTGCTGCGTTGGGCGCTCCCCAACTTGAAGGTGCTCCGGGCCGCGGTGACTCTGGGCGGCGTCTATCAGCGCACCGGCCTGGGCCGCCTGGCGCGGTCGCTGGGGCTGGAGCAGGCGCTTGGGCTAGCAGAGCTGGTGGAGATGCTGCCGCCGGTGGAGTCGGAGCCGCTGGTGCCCTCTGGACAGGTATGGGAGCCAGTGGGCGAGCACCGGGCCACCGTTGCGCTGCTGGCGGGGTGCTACATGAGCGCGGTCTTTGGCGAGACCGATAGGGCTACGGCGCGAGTGCTGGCGGCCAACGGGTGCCGGGTCATCGTGCCGGCGGGGCAAGGCTGCTGCGGGTCGCTTCACGCGCACCGGGGCGAGCTGGCGACCGCCCACGAGCTGGCCCGCCGCAACATCGATGCCTTCGAGCGGGCGCAGGTCGATGCCATCGTGGTGAACGCAGCAGGCTGCGGCAACACCCTGAAGCACTACGGCGCTTATCTTTCCGACGATCCCTCCTACGAGGCGAAGGCTGCGGCCTTTGCGAACAAAGTGCGAGACTTCTCCGAGTTCCTGATGGAGCTGGGCCCGCGGCCGCCGCAACGAGCGCTGCCCTGGCGGGTGACCTATCAGGAACCGTGTCACCTGGCCAACGCACAGCGCGTGCGGGAAGCGCCGCGAGCGCTGCTGCGGCTGCTACCCGGCCTGGAGCTGCGCGAGATGCGAGAGCCCTCGCTGTGCTGCGGCGCGGGGGCTATGTACAACCTGACGCAGCCGGAGTCATCCTTGGGGCTACGGGAGCGCAAGCTGCGCAACGCGGAGGCCACGGAGGCGGAGGTTATCGTGACGGCCAACCCGGGCTGCCACGTGCAGCTCGGCCAGGGGCTTCGGGAGAGCGGCGCGCCCATGCGGGTGATGCACATTGCAGACGTGCTGGACCAGGCGTACCGGTAGCGCGCTATGTTTAGACAGAGGTCTATTAGGCTCCCTGAGCGTGATTTGGAGCGGATCCGCTCCAATACCCTTGCGAACCCGCTTGATTGGGCTTTTGCATGAAGAGAATCCAGCAACGGTTGAGAAGAAGCGTTGAGTGACTAATGCTCCCCGAACCTATCCTTAATGAGCTGCGGGCCATAGTGGGCCGCGAACAGGTGCACAGCGGCCCCGCAGAGCTCATCGCCTACTCCTACGATGGCACCTACCCGCAGCGCCCGCCCGACGTGGTGGTCACCCCTGTGAGCACGGAGGAAGTGTCGGGCGTGCTGCGCATCGCGCACCGTGAGGGTCTGCCGGTCATCACCCGGGGCGCGGGCACCAACCTGTCCGGCGCCACCATCCCCCTCACCGGCGGCATCGTGCTGGCGCTCACTCGCATGAACCGCATCCTGGAGGTGGACCACCTGAACGGTTGCGCCGTGGTGGAGCCTGGCGTGGTCAACGGCGAGTTCCAAGCGCAGGTGGAGTCCGAGGGCCTGTTCTATCCACCGGACCCGTCCAGCATGGCCCAGAGCACGCTGGGGGGCAACGTGGCCTGCTGCGCCGGTGGTCCCCATTGCCTCAAGTACGGCGTGACCAAGGACTACGTCCTGGGCCTCACCGTGGTGCTGGCGGACGGCCGCGTGATGCAGCTTGGCGGCAAGCTCTACAAGAACGTCACCGGCTACAATCTCTCGCAGCTCATCATCGGCGCGGAGGGCACCCTGGGCGTGGTGACCCGGATCATCCTGCGGCTGTTGCCGTTGCCGCGAGCGCGCCGGGCGGCGGTTGCCTATTTCCCAACCCTTGCCGCAGCCACCGACGCCGTGGTAGGTGTGATGGCAGAGGGCATCCTGCCCGCCACGCTGGAGATCATGGACCGGCTGACGATCCACGTGGTGGAGGAGTATCTGCACATTGGGTTAGACACGGAGGCCGAGGCGCTGTTGCTCATTGAGCAGGACGGCAACGACGTCAACGCGGTGTCGGCAGAGATAACCCGCATCAGCGAGGTGTGCCGCCGCTATGGCGCGAAACAGGTGGAGGTGGCCCGGGATGACGCGCACCGCGACTCGCTGTGGATGGCGCGCCGGTCCATCTCCGGCGCGCTCGGTCGTTACCGCCCCAACAAGCTGGGCGAGGACATCGTGGTACCGCGCGGCCAGGTGCCCGCGATGGTGGAGCGCATCAAAGCCATCGGCCAGGAGCACGGTCTGGTTATCCCCGTCTTCGGCCACGCCGGCGACGGTAACCTGCACCCCAACATCCTCTTTGACTTCAACATCCCTGGGGAGCTGGAGCGGGTGGAGCGCGCCGCTGCGGCCATCTTCCGTGCGGCGCTGGCCCTTGGCGGCGCACTCACCGGCGAGCACGGCGTGGGCACTCTAAAGAAAGAGTTCCTGGAAGAGGCGCTGGGCGCGGACGCCGTGCAAGTCATGCGGGACATCAAGGCAGTGCTGGACCCCAAGGGGATTCTAAATCCTGGAAAGATGTTCCCCACTCCCGGCGGCAGCGCACAGGAGAGCTTCCTCACTGCCCTCCCGACATTGGAAGGCTTAACGCCGGGCTAAAGGGCTTTCGCTTCACAGCCATGTCTTTCAAGAACATCCTGGTCCTATCCGACACCCACATGCCTTCCCGGGGCCGCGTGCTGCCGGCGGCCGTGCAGGCGGTGTTGCCCCAGGCCGACCTCATTTTGCACGCGGGCGACCTGACTACGGGGGGCGTGCTGGAGGAGCTGCGCGGTCACGCGCTGGTGGTCGCAGTGGCGGGCAACAACGATACCCCGGAGCTCTGCGCTGAGTTGCCGCGGCAGGCCGTAGTGCCGGCGGGGGCGTTTCGCATAGGATTGGTGCACGGCGACGGCCCGGGCGGCACCACCTTCTCCCGCGCGGCGGGCGCGTTCGCAGCGGGGTCGGTGGATTGCGTGGTGTTTGGGCACAGCCACCAGCCGCTGGCCGAGCGGCGCGGGGATGTGCTCTACCTCAATCCGGGGTCGCCAACAGACAGGCGGCGGGAGCCGCGCTACTCCTTTGCGTGGCTACGAGTGGGGGAAACGCTAAAAGCAGAGCACGTCTACTTTGAGCGCCGATCGTAATGTCATTCTGAAGGAGCGGAGGGACTGAAGAATCCACTCCCAACGGCTACACGGGTGGATTCTTCGCTGCTAGCTCAGAATGACAATGGGCGGAGTTAGATGGCTAACAGGATGTCATCGCCCTGGAGCATCACGGAGTAGACCTTTAGTCCGCGGCCGGCAGGACCCTCCACCACGGCGCCACGTCTACTTTGAGCGCCGGTACATTCTGAAGGAGCGGACTGAAGAATCCACTCCCAACGGCTGGCACATGCAATAGACCTCATCCCCTTCAGCTAGGCCGGGGGTAATGCTACACGAGGCGTGGGGGCAGTTGTCCTCAAAGGCGTAGAGCGTGCCGTCTACCAGCACCACGGCAACGTCGTCTCGTCCGATCTTTACGGCCTTCAGTTCCCGCTCTACCAGCTCGCTAAGTTGCGCGACTTTCACGTAGTCTGGCATTGTCTCTCGCTTGTCATGCTGAGCCTGCCCGCCCTAGGCGTGCGAAGCCAAGAATCCACTTCTCCATAGGTCTTTGGGGATGTGGTTTCTTCGGTCGTTGCATTCCCCCAGAATGACAGTTTGCACGCTAGATCTCCACAAAGACGTCGTCGCCTTCAACTCGCACCGGGAAGACCTTGAGGGGCATGTAGGCGGGGCCCCAGATCACCTCGCCGGTGCTGTAGTTGAACTTGGCCATGTGGCAGAGACAAAGCACCTCTCCGTCCTCCTCTACCTCGCCGGGAGTGAAGGAGCAGAAGGCGTGGGTGCAGTAGTCCTCAAAGGCATAGACCTGCCCCTCCGCTTGCACTACGGCGATGTGCTCGCCTTTTTCTCTCACCGCTTTCATCTCTTTGTCTGCCAGTTCGCTGAACTGCGCTACCTTCACCCATTCCGACATGCCTGCTCCAGGAGAGTGGTTTGCTGATTACCCAGCTAGTTTAGCAGAAGAGGATAGCGTCAACTTTGTACAAACTTTAGATCGCTAAGGTCGAGTGTTTCAGCACTCGGAACGTCGATAATCTGACTTTGCACGGGGTCATACCTTCGGCGATGGAGATCAAATATGGGTTTCGGCAATTGGCCTCCGAACCTGGGGTGTTCGTACAACATGGGAGGCGGAAACTCGCGAAATCCCACATTAAAGAATGCGAGCACTCCAGCAAAAGTAGGTGGACCGTCGCGCTTAGCAGCAAATACACCAGAAGGACTGAACCCCGTTTCTGTTTGTACGCGAAGACGATTCAGAGTGGCGAAAGTCCTGCCAAATAGTGCAATATCAAACTGCTCAGCGTCTGTTGTGCTCCCGGCTTGTATTGCCAAAATAACAGGGTGGTCCGAGTCACGTGCTTGACTGCGCTTCCTAGCAACAGCGTAACGAATACGTCCTTCTGAGTTATCCATCATGCTGAATGCTGGCTCGATACTTATTTTCCTCTGGTTTCCTTTCAGATCGCGCCAGGCGTAGAAGCTTATAGTGCCAGCGTCCAAGTGTTCTACGAATTCTATCTGCTCATCGGAACCCGTATCCAGTCTAGGTAATTTGGACAGCATAGCGGTTACCGCCTTCTTGAATGCCATTTTTGACGCGGAAGGACCTAAATTTGGCAGTTCAAGAACCCAAAGCGTCCATCCATGAGGTACTAACTGTTCCATAATGCCTAATAGGGGTTGGTATTCCGTAACCGCTTTCCATTCACTCTCATTATATTTTGGCGCGACAGCTTCAACGATAACGTCTCCTTCAGGAAATCGCGCGAGAAAGTCAGGATGCCTCTGACGTTCTGTCGGTGGCTCATAGCTAATCTCAGCGCCTTGTTCTTGAAGAGTTCTGGCGACGATTAACTCAAAGAAGTTATCTTCCCAATTAGTGCGAAGTCTCTGGAAAAAAATACTGGCTACTTCTTGGGGGAGTTTGTTGAGATTGTAGTTGAGGAACAGACGGCATTCCGAGCGCGTTGAATGGTCGATCGCTGGAGCCAATCGAAAGTGCTCTCTGGTCGCTGCGCATAGGTAGAATCTTCAAAACGCGGCTCTGTGAACCAAATCTGAGTCATGCCTAACACCTTTTGCTAAGTTTGCTTTCGGGGAGGAGCAGTCTTATGATAACACATAGGTTCTATTTAATTGCTTAACCTTATGCCTATTCTTGGCGTTGACCCCGGCCTGAACGTTACCGGCTACGGCGTGGTGGCTCGCCATGGCCGCACCCTCGCGCTGGTCGAGGCCGGCGTCATCCGCCCCGGCGCGGCCTCGCTGCCCCTTGAGGCGCGCCTCTCCGAGCTCTATGATTCCCTGACTGAAGTCCTGGTACAGTTCCGTCCGGACGCCCTCTCACTGGAGGAGGTGTTCAGCCAGCATCGCTTCCCCACCAGTGCGCTATGGATGGCCCACGCACGCGGCGTCGTCTGTCTGGCAGCGGCCCGCGCCGGCGTGCCGGTGCACAGCTACGCGCCGACATCGGTGAAGCTGGCGCTGGTGGGCAACGGCCACGCGAGCAAGGAGCAGGTGCAGCACATGGTGGCGCGCCGGCTGGGCTTGGCGCGTGTGCCCTCGCCTCTGGACGCCACCGATGCCCTGGCCATTGCCATCACGCATCTGGACGCTCTGCATTCGCCGCTGGCGGCACAGAATGTTCCTTCGCCCTCTGGGAGCCTGCCCGCGGGTAGGCAAGGGTTAGGGTGAGGGTGAGTGCGGCATTTCACCCCCACTCTAGCTCTCCCCCGTCGAGGGGGAGAGGATAAGGGTGCGGCCGTGATTGCGCATCATTCGGCGTACGCAAGCTATTCCCTCTCCCTCTGGGAGAGGGTTAGGGTGAGGGTGAGGGTGGTGCGGCGTTGCACCCCCACTCTAGCTCTCCCCCATCGAGGGGGAGAGGATTCAGGTGCAGCCGTGATCGCCTCTCTTTCGGTACAGCCATACGCAACGCAAGCTATTCCCTCTCCCTTTGGGAGAGGGTTAGGGTGAGGGTGGTGCACCCTTCCACCCCCACTCTAGCTCTCCCCCAGTCGAGGGGGAGAGGATTAGGGTGCGGACTTGATTGCGCATCTTTCGGGGACACTTAAGCGCACGTACGGGGAGGACCTGCGCGTGCTGGTGGACGTGAGCGGCGTGGGCTATGAGGTGCTGCTCCCCTACTTCGTCAAGCGGGCGCTGGAGGAGGAGGGCGCGGAGGGCCAGCCCATCGAGCTGGAGATCTACTACTACGCCACGGAACGCAACCCCAAGCCCATCCTCATCGGCTTCACTCGGGAGCACGAGAAGTCCTTCTTTGAGCAGCTCATCGGGGTGGAAGACATCGGCCCGTCCAAGGCGGCCAGCGCGCTAGTGCTCTCTATCTCGACCATCGCGCAGGCTATAGAGGATGGCGACACCGAGACGCTGCGCAAGCTGCCCGGCATCGGCGCTCGCACCGCCGACAAAGTGGTGGCCACGCTGCGGGGCAAGGTGACCCAGTGGGCGCTGCTCCAAGACGAGGGCTACGACAGTGTGCCGAAGGCGGTGGCGGACGACCAGAAGGAGATGATCGATAGCGTGACCGAGGCGCTAGTGAGCCTGGGCTACCGTCGCCCCGACGCTCGAGCCAAGGTTGAGGCCGCGTTGGAGCTTCTGCCGGACGTGCGGGACGAGCAAGCCCTGATCCGCGAGGTGTTCCGCAGCGAGCGCGGGCGGTAAGGCAAACAAAGGTAGCGCATGACTAGCTTCTTTCAGACCGTCAGGGACAGCATCTACTCCCCTAGCCACTACGCGGCCGTCCTGACGTCCTCCAGCGGCAAGGCGGTGGGCTACTTCTTCCTGCTGATCGCCCTGCTCTCTGGCATACACGCCATCTACCTGGGTGTCACGCAGTTTTCAGGGCTTGGGTCCGACATTGAGGAGGGTATCGACCAGGTTATGGCAGGCTACCCTCCGGGCGCGACCGTTCACATCAGCGATGGCGAGGTAACCACTACCAATCTACAACAGCCCTATTACTTGGGCGTAAGAACGGCAGATGACGAAGGCGAGAATGATCTGCTGGTCGTTGAGACCGAACGTCGCGAGGCCGAGGCTCTCGCTGCGGTGCGACGGCGGCTAGGGACGGCAGATGTCGAAAACAAGCGCAACCTGCTGGTCATTGATACGGCCACCCCTTTCAGCAGGGAGCAGTTTGTAAGCTTCGACACCCATTTCTGGCTCACGAGCGATGCCGTTGTTGTAGACTCCGACGGAGAGATCACTCCCTATCCTCTGGACGGGGTAGAGGGCTTCACTGTGGACGAGGAGGGCGTCCGCAAGGTAGCCGATACGGGCAAGCTCATCGCCAAGTTTGTCACACCGGTCCTAACGGTGCTGGTGTTCATGGGGATGGTCATTGGAGGCGCACTCCGCCTTGTGTACCTGCTCCTTGCGGCGCTGCTCGTCCGCCTGGCAGCCACAGTGATGGGTGTTTCCCTGAGCTACGGGCAAGCCTATCGGGTGGGGATTTACGCGATGACGGGCGCGTTCCTCGTAGAGCTTGTGCTAACCCTGACGAGCTCGGTGCAGCCCTTTAGGAGCTTTCTTTTCATGTTTACCCTTGTTACCGTGGGGATAGCCGCCCTTAACCTGGCAGGCGTCCGCGGGCTTATACGAGAGGAACCCACCAACCCAGATGCCACGTGAACCGCTGATCACCGGCCCGGAGCCCCCGGAGGATGAGGGCGAGGCGCCCGTCGCGGTCGCGGAGAGCGCGCTGCTGTGGAGCCTGCGCCCCCGCATCTTGGACGAGTACATCGGCCAGAAGGCGGTGGTGGAGAACCTGCGCATCGCCATTACCGCGGCGCGTGGGCGGGAGGAGCCGCTGGACCACGTCCTCTTTCACGGCCCGCCGGGGCTGGGCAAGACCACCCTTGCCCACATCATCTCTCAGGAGATGGGCGCGCCCATCATGCACACCTCCGGCCCGGCGCTGGAGAAGCCCGGCGACATCGTTGGCCTGCTCTCCAACCTGGAGCGCGGCGAGGTTATCTTCATTGATGAGGTGCATCGCCTCTCCCACACCGTGGAGGAGTATCTCTACTCCGCTATGGAGGACTTTAGCGTGGACCTGGTGACGGGCCAGGGGCCCAAGGCGCGCTCCCTCCGCTACCGCCTGGAGCACTTCACGCTGATAGGAGCGACGACGCGCGCAGGGCTGCTCTCCGCGCCGCTGCGAGACCGCTTTGGCATCGTCTCCCACCTCGATTTCTATAGCGACGAAGAGCTGGCGCAGGTCGCGATGCGGTCGGCGCGGCTGCTGGAGACGGCTATCGACAACGAGGCGGCGCTGGAGCTGGCGCGCCGGGCCCGTGGCACGCCGCGCGTAGTGAACCGCCTGCTGCGGCGGGTGCGGGACTACGCGGAGGTGCAGGGAGACGGTCGTATAACGCAGAAGGTGGCGGATGCCGCGCTGAGCCGGGAGGGCGTGGACAGCCGAGGGCTGGATCGCATGGACCGCGCGTATCTAACGACGATGCTGGAGCAGTACCAGGGCGGGCCGGTGGGCCTGGAGGCGATTGCAGCCACGCTCAACGAGGAATCAGGGCTGCTATCAGATGTGGTGGAGCCGTTCTTGTTGAAGATAGGGTTTGTGCAACGCACCCCCAGCGGTCGCCGCGCCACAGACACAGCACGGGAGCACCTGGGCTATCCCCCTAGGACCGACCAGCAGCGCATGTTCTGACCCATTCGGCACCCAGCGCCTTTTGTCACCCAAACGCTCTTGTCGCTCAGCCACTTGATGTCACTCAGCCCTCTTGCCGTTCAGACTCCCTGTCGTTCGGCCCCTCTTGTCACCCAGCCCCCCATGTCATCCTGACTCCCCCTTGTCATTCTGAGCGGAGCGAAGAATCCACTGAGACAGCCGTAGGGGATTGGATTCTTCAGTCGCTGCGCTCCCTCAGAATGACAATACGAAGTGTTAGATGGTCACCAGGATGTCATCGACTGGGAGCTTGACGGCTTGCTGCTCTCGCTCTACCAGCTTGCTGAGTTGCGCGACACTCACGTACTGCGGCTTTGTCTCCCCCTTGCCATTCTGACTCCCCTTTGTCATTCTGAGCGAAGCGAAGAATCCACTGAGACGGCCGTAGGGGATTGGATTCTTCAGTCGCTGCGCTCCCTCAGAATGACAAGAGGCGGGGCCTGAAGCGCTCTAACTCACGATTCCTCGCCATCACTTCGGCGAGGCCTCAGAATGATGTGAGGCGGGCTAGCTTTCCCGTTGGGGAGGGAGGCCCCACACACCGCTCAGGGGCATGGAGAGCACCATGCACCAGGGTTTCTCTGAACCGCTCTGGCGGGCGCGCAACGCCTGCAGCACCATATCTCGCATTCGGTTGCTGCCGACGACACACATCACGGCCTTCCCCGGCGCTTCCTCCGAATCGAGAATATCCCGCAGCGAGGGCATGAGGGGCATGTCGTCACGCGTAAGGCGTTCCAAATTGGCAACAGTGCTCAGGAGATCAATTGAGGCTGTCCAGGAGACGCCTAACTCCTCCAACTGGTCGGCTACCTCTTCCGCAAGCCCTGACTCGTGGGTGATGAATAGGACAAGATCAGCCATGACGCGCCTCCACGGGTGAACCAGAAAAGACTGCTTTGAGTAAGAAGGGAGTCATGAGAGTAGTGATGACCACCACCACTACAAAAACTGAGAACAGGTCGTTGCTAATGAGACCGGCGCTGACGCCCACGGATGCGACGATGAGTCCCACCTCTCCACGGGAGACCATGCCCGCACCCACCTGTAGGCTCTCACGCCAAGGTAGGCCAGAGAGAAGGGCGCCTCCGCCGCAACCGAGGAGCTTGGAGACAACGGCAACGACGATGAGAGTCGCCAACAGCACCAGATCGCCGGTGTCAAAGGCGCGCAGGTTGGCGGTAAGGCCGATATTGATAAAGAAGATAGGGACCAGGAAGGCGTAGGCTAAGACATGCACCCTCTCCTCTATGGTACGGCGGAAATCGGTGCGAGCCAGGAGTAAACCAGCCAGGAAAGAGCCGGTGATAAGAGCCACACCGCCAAGGTACTCGGCTAGCCAGGAGTAGAGGAGCATTACCACCAGGGCAAAAGTGGCTATGTTTTCGCTGATAGGCAAGTCGGAGACCCACCGTCCTATGAGTGGCAAGAGCTTATAGCCTATGCCTATGGCGATAGCAAAGAAGAGCAGCATCCGCCCGAGTATAAGAGCCAGCACCTCTACCCCGCTCTCGTCGCTGCTGCCGGCAACGAGAGCAAGGAACCCGGAGAGTGCGAGAATGACCAGCACGTCGTCCACCACCGCAGCGCCCAGAATGGAGATGCCCGCGCGGCCTCGCAGGACGCCTAGCTCCATGAGGGTGCGGGCAGTGATACTCACGCTGGTGGCCGCCAAGATGAGGCCCAGGAAGATGGCATGCTCCGTGTCCAGGGCAAAAGCGGCGCCGACGCCCAGCGCCATGAGCACGGGAACCACGACACCCAGAACGCCGGCTATAATGGCGGTCGCTCGAGTGCGGTTGAGGTCTTCCAAGTCGGTCTCTAGTCCTGCCATGAACATGAGGACTATCACCCCAAGCTCTGAGAGGTGATGCAACAGCTCCGCCAAGACCGGGGAGTCAAAGAGCTGGAGAATGTCTATGGCTGTGGGGCCCAGAATGACGCCGGCGAGGAGTTCGCCCAAGACGGCCGGCTGGCCCAGACGGGAACTGAGGAGGCCGCCCAGCTTTGCAGCTACCAGGATGACGGCAAGGAGAAAAATAAACTCTAAGACATGTGTCACTTTTCACTTATAGCATAGAGACCTAATGGTGTCACCACGTTTTGCAGGTATTAAGGCGCAGATCTGGCGTGGTGAGTATACTGAGGGGTGAAAGTGGAGCCAATCCGACCAAAGAGCGAGCCGAGAGCATGGTAAAAGAAGCCGTCCTGGAGATACTGCCCTTGGAGCGTCCCATAGACGCGGAGGTGACGCTGCCCGGCTCCAAGAGCTATACCAACCGTGCGCTGATCATCGCGGCGATGGCGGAGGGCGCATCGATACTGCGGCAGGCGCTCTTCAGCGACGATACCGACTATATGGCGGCTGCACTGCGCGCGGTGGGCATTCCCGTGGAGCAGGACGAAGCCGCAGCAACCTTCCGAGTGGAGGGCGCAGGCGGCCGCATTCCCGCAGATAAGGCTGATCTGTTCATAGGCGCTTCCGGGACAACCGCCCGTTTTCTCACTGCCTTCCTGGCGCTTGGACACGGCACGTATAACGTGGACGGCGTCGAGCGCATGCACCAGCGTCCCATCCAGCCCCTATTAGAGGCGCTCACCCAGTTAGGGGTCAGGGCCTATTCCCGCGACGGCACCGGCTGTCCGCCTGTAGTGGTTGAGGCCAACGGACTGCCCGGCGGGCGCGCCGCAATCCGCGGCGATACCAGCAGCCAGTATTTTACGGCGGTGCTCATGGCGGCTCCCCTTTCTCAGCAGGGAGTCGTGCTGGACGTCATCGGCGACCTGGTGTCCAAGCCATATCTGGACATGACGGCCAGCACAATCCGGGCCTTTGGCGCCGATATGGAGTACCACGATTACCAACGCTTTCATGTGCCGGGAGGTCAGCGCTACACCGGCCGCACCTACGACATAGAGCCCGACGCGACGGGCGCGTCCTACTTCTTTGCCGCAGCGGCCGTGGCGGGAGGAAGAGTGCGAGTGCAGCACTTAGGCAGAAGCTCCGCCCAGGGTGACCTGCAGTTCGCCCGCATCCTGGAGCGCATGGGTTGCACCGTGACACAAGGGGAAGATTTTACCGAAGTAGCCGGCACGGGGCAGCTCCGCGGCATCGAGGTGGACATGGGCGACATTCCGGACGTAGTCCAGACCCTTGCCGCTATAGCCCCCTTTGCCGACGGTACGGTGACCATTCGGAACGTGGCGCACATCCGAGGCCACGAGACCGATAGGATTGCCGCACTGGCTGCGGAGCTACGCCGCTTGGGCGCTCGGGCAGACGAGCACCCCGATGGGATAACGATCCACCCGGGCGCAGTCCACGCCGCGGACGTCGAGACCTACGACGACCACCGCATGGCAATGAGCTTTGCGATCACCGGCCTGGGGCTCCCAGGCCTGAGGATAAAAGACCCCGCGTGTGTCAGCAAGACCTTCCCGGACTTCTGGGAGCGTTTCCAGGCGCTGCGGTCTTAATCCCATCCCCCTATGGGAGAGCTTGTCTGCCGGTAGGCAGGGGTTAGGGTGAGGGCTTTGATCTCATGCATATTCTAGTCTTAGGAGCAGGGGCCATCGGCAGCGTGTTCGGCGGGCTGCTGGCAAAGGCTGGGCACCGGGTGATGCTGGTAGGTAGGGCAGCTCACATGGAGGCGGTGCGCGCTCAGGGCCTCTCCATCGGCGGGCTGTGGGGCGAGCAGCTGATTACGAACTTGGAGACGGCCACCAGCGTAGCACAGCTCCCTACTAGTAGCTTCGATGTCGTGCTCCTTACCACCAAGTCTTACGACACTGCGTCGGCGATCCAGGAGGCGCTCCCCGTTGTTGGGCCGGAGACGCTGGTCGTGTCGCTGCAGAACGGGCTGGGCAACCTGGAGGTTATCGAGGCGGCAGTAGGCGTCGAGCGTACCGTGGCGGCGCGCGTCATCTTCGGCGTCGACGTGGAGCGCCCCGGCCGGGTAGTGGTGACCGTCTGGGGCGGCGACGTGCTCCTGGGCAGCCAAAGAGGCGAGGAGCCGACCCCACGGATGCGGGAGCTAGCGGAGGTGCTGACCACAGCCGGCATCAAGTCCCAGGCCACGCCGCAAGTGTTCGCGTATATCTGGGGCAAAGTGCTCTACAACGTGGCGCTGAACCCCCTCTCGGGGTTGCTTAGCGTGCCCTACGGGGCGTTGGCGGAGCACGAAAGCACGCGGCGGCTCATGGAGCAGATGATCGCAGAAGGGTTTGCCGTGGGGAGAGCTGCCGGCGCGCCGTTGCTGTGGGAGACGCCGGAAGCGTTTGCCCGTGTGCTGTACGAGCAGTTGCTGCCGCCCACGGCCAAGCATTACTCGTCTATGTATGCCGACCTACAGCACGGAAAGCGCACGGAGATCGATGCCATGAACGGCGCGCTGGTGCGCCTGGGCCAGGAACACGGCGTGCCCACGCCCGTCAACGAATCGATAAGCCTCCTCATCAAGGCGCGGGAAGAACGAAGTAGAGGAATGGGTCCGAAGTCCTCATCAAGGCGCGTGATATGGAGGGCTCGGGTGGTAAATGTAGCTTTGATGGCTAAACCGATGCAAAGTCGCAATGATTTCTCTTCGCACCTGCCAACCGGCGGGCTTCGTGATAGGGCCTTGCGCGTCGGAGAGCGTGTCGGGAAACAGGCAATGGCGCTCAGAACGAGGCTGCGCTGTGCAGCTCGAAGCTCCGTTTACCGCTTGGGTCGAAGACTCCGACCTGCTTCTCCAGTCTGATCCGCGCCATTCTGGGGTAAGCTCGAGGTCGGATATGGTTGGAGACGTACGATGGCCATCTGTACTCATCGTCGAAGCCGTGCAGCAGTAGGTAGGACGCGAGATTGACGTCCGAGCCCTTCTCCTCGGTGTCAAGTAGAGGTGCGCGTCAAGGTTTCCGACTGCCGCGCCAACGGCCTCCGTTTCGTCTTCGCAAGGAGGTGCGATGGTCAGGTCTGGGAGTTCTGTAAGGCACGGAGAAAAGCCTGCTGTCGCTGAGCCTGCGTAGAGTCGCATCGGCGGTGAAGTAGCCGAAAGCCTTCAGGCAGAAGCCTCGCCATTAAGCGATGCGGCGTGCCCCGCAAGGCACGGTAGTAGAGATTGAAGCCGTCAATGGCCACCCTAGTGAAAAAGCTAATGCAGCAAATCGCAGGGGGTGTATGCTTTCAGGATACCGATGCTGTCGGCGGCTGTCAACGATCCGTATCATCCCCAAATCCACCACCTATAAGAAAGTACAAGCGGAACTAGGACGTGTCCCGTTAGCAATTGAGTTTCGTCACGCTCAACTCCCTGAGAGCCTAAAGAAACAGCTAGAAGAATCTAAGCAGATCGCATCGCGCGAAGTAACGCCTAGCTGATTCTTCTCTTACCGCCCGGCGCGGCGGCGTTGGGCGCGGTCGGGTGGGCGCGTACGGAAGTGCCACATGAGCCAGGGGAGCACGATCAGCATCGTGATGAGGCCGATGACCTGAGCCATGCCCAGGCCATCCATGACCAGGGTATCTCTTCGGTAGAAGCCAATCACCAGCCGGCCCAGGCCGTAGAGGAAGAGGTAGGCCAGGTAGACCACGCCGTCCTTGGGCTGGTGTTTCAGCAGCAAGATAAGCCCAAAGCCCACTACTAGGTCGTAGACCATCTCATAGCCCACAGCCAGGTGGACGGGCACGCCCAGCTCGCCCAGGGTGTTGGGATGGGTGTACGAGACGCTGAGGGGGAAGTCTACGGCATCCTTGCCGTGGTGCTCGCCGTTGATGATGTCGCCGATGCGGCCGAGCCCCTGACCGAAGATCAGGCCTAGAGCGGCGAGGTCCGCTAGCTTGGCTACAGGGAAACTGCGCGTACTGGGCGCAGCATCGCCTTCCTCTGTGTCTGGCGCTGGCGGTCGCAAAAAGCGGGTGGCGAGCCACGCGGCCAGGCTGCCGCCAAAGACTGCGCCGTAGACGGAGATGCCGCCCTCATTGATGGCGAAGGCCGCCAGCGGCCGGTCTGCGAAGAGCCACCAGTTTTCCAGGACAAAGAGCACCCGTGCGCCCAAGATGCCGCCGATGACCGCAGGCAACGCAAGGGTGTTGATTGCCTCATCAATGCGCCGCTCTACGGCGAGGCGCATTGCGAGCCAGAGGCCGATGGCCAGCCCGAACGCGCTGAAGAAGCCGTGCCAGGAGATGACCAGCGGGCCAAGGGTGAACATAGTGGGATCTATATTGATTTCGATCATGGGTGCTCTCGTTTATCGTAGCATCGTTTGCGCCACAGGTTGTTTTACAGCATATCTACTAAACGGCTAATTACCCGCCGTTAGCGCCGTAGCTCAAGTACCCGCTGGACCAGGATCTCACTGAGGGGACGGAACCCCGGCTCGCCAAAGGGTACGCTGACGAACCAACGCAGCCTGCTGCTCTGATCGATGACGTAGACCCCGGAGGTGTGGTCTATCTCTTGGGGTTTGTTCACTTTGGGCACACCTGAGAAGATGTTGTAGCTTTTCCACACCCCCTCTAGCTCCAACGGCCCGCCCGTCAGGTAGTGCCAGTTGGGTAGCTCGTCCACACCCCACTTCTTGCTGGCCTCTGCCATCTCCGGGATAGCGGGTCTTTGCACGTTAGTATTGACCGCTATTAACGCTACTTCCTGCCCGGCCTCCTCTACAGCAGAGCTGGCAAAGAGGAACTCGCGGGCGGTCAGCGGGCACACGTCGGTGCATTCAGGGGCTAGGAAGGTGAGCAGCACCACCTTGCCGCGGAAGTCGGAGAGGCCCACTGCCTGTCCCTTCTGATCGGTCAGGCGGAAGTCCTTCGCGAGTTCTGCCCCCAGCGGCGTGCCAAGGTAGTCCAAAGTGGTCTCCCTTTGCGATGCGCTGCCCGAGAGGAGCTGCGGACCCAGGAGAGCCGCTGCCGCTAGGATAACAAACGCCAGCGCTAGGCCAATGGCGAGGGACACGTACAGGCTACGGAAGGATGCATTCATAGATATGGATGGCTACAGGGAGACGCCTTAAGGGGTTCACGGAGAGGAGAGGCCAGGCAAATGTGTTGTGTGGAGCGCGGCACAAGGACTTGCCCTGCGACCATGTTGGGTTGCGGCGCTTAGATCTGCACCTGCTTCACAGAGAAAATGTCGCCAATGGCGTGGATCTGCTGCACCAAGTCTTCTGAGATAGGCTCGTCCAGACCGAGCACCATCAAGGCCGCGCCCCTGGGCTGATTCCGTCCCACCTGCATGAAGGCGATGTTCACGTCTGCGTTGCCCAGGATAGTTCCCACCGCGCCAATGCGGCCGGGTCGGTCTAGGTTGTCGCAGAAGAGGAGGTAGGGAGCGACGTCGGCCTCAATGTCCAGCCAGGAGCCGTTAACCTCCACAATGTGCACCTTACCCCGCATGAGCGTGCCGGAGACGCTGGTGATGCCGCTGCTGGTGTGCGCCGCTACCGTAACCAGGTTGGTGTAGTTCTCGCGGGCGGGCCGGCGCTCCTCGATAATGCTGATGCCGCGGCTCTGGGCGATGAAGGACGCGTTTACCAAAGTAATACGCTCCTCTGAGATAGAACGGAGCATGCCGCCCACTACGGCTGCTTTGAGGGGGCTTACGTCATACTCTGCGAGGTCTCCCTCGTAGGTGATGTGAATCTCGTCCCACTGGCCTTCAAAGAGCTGGGTGACGATCTGACCGCACTGGCCGGCCACGGGAACGAAGGGGGCTATCACAGACAGGCTCTCCGGGGTCACCATAGGGGTGTTTACCGCATAGCGGACAGGAGCGCCTTCCAGCACCGCTAGGACCTCGTGGGCCACGTCCACTGCCACGTTGGTTTGCGCTTCTTCCGTCGATGCGCCCAGATGAGGCGTAACTATGATCTTATCGTTGTGAAGGAGGGGACTGTCCTTCACCGGCTCTTCTGTGAACACGTCCACGGCGGCCCCGGCAACGTGGCCTGAGGCCACCGCATCGGCCAACGCCTGCTCATCGATGATGCCGCCGCGGGCGACGTTAAGCAGCCGCACGCCCGGCTTGCACATGGCAAGCTCCTTTGCGCCCAGGAGGCTGCGCGTAGCATCGGTCAGGGGAGTATGGATGGTAATAAAATCGGAGTTCTGGAGCACCTCTTCCATCGTGCCTATTTCCACGCCCATGACCCGGGCCATGTCGGAAGAAACGAAGGGGTCAAAGGCTAGGACTTTCATCTCCAGACCAACGGCGCGCTTTGCCACGCCTGAGCCAACTCTGCCCAGGCCAACCACGCCTAGAGTCTTGTTGCGTACTTCCGTGCCCACGTACTCGGTGCGAAGCCACTGGCCGGCCTTGAGGGTGCCGTGGGCTTGGGGGATGTTCCGGGCCATTGCAAGCATGAGCCCAATGGTCAGCTCTGCGGCGGAGATGGTGTTGCCGGTGGGCGCATAGACCACCACGATGCCCTGCTGGGTGGCGGCTTCAACGTCGATGTTATCGACGCCGACACCCGCCCGTCCAACAACCTGAAGATTGGTGCCGGCTTGGATGACCTCTGCGGTAACTTTAGTCTCGCTCCGTACTACCAGGCCCTCATAGTCCTTGATGGCGTCAAGAAGCTCCTGGCCCTTTAGGCCGAGGCGCACATCAACCGTGGCGCGCTCTTGGAGGATCTGGATGCCGTCTTGGGCGATGGGGTCGGTGACGAGGACCTTGAAGCTCATCGGGTTGCGGTTGCCCCTACTTTGTGGCCGAGCTTGGGCAGCACGTCCTTGAGCGCATCAAGCACTGCCCCGGCATCCTCCTCTGTGATCCAGCCCAAATGGCCGACGCGGAAGATGGAGGAGGTCAGCGGGCCCTGGCCGGTAGCCAGTTCAATGTCGTGGTCGGTGCGGACCATCTTGAGGAGGTCGGCGGACTTCACTCCCTCGGGCAGCTTTACGGCGGTCACGGTGTTGGAGGCGTAGCGCTCGTCGGCGCACAGCAGTTCAAGGCCCAGCGCCTTCACGCCTTCCCGGATCATGCCGGCAATCTTGGCGTGACGGGCGTGCACCTGTGCCTTGCCCTCTGCCTCCAGTATGTCTAAGCCTTTGTCCATGGCGTAGAGGACGGAGAGAGCAGGCGTGAAGGGGGTCTGATCTCGTTCTAGATAACGCTTGGCGGAGGCCAAGTCAAAGTAGAGGCGAGGCATCTTGGCCTCTTTCTGCGCCTCCCAGGCTTTCGCGCTGACACTCACCATCGCGATGCCAGGAGGGGCCATCCAGCCCTTCTGGGAGCCGGCAGACACGATGTCGCCGCCCCACTCGTCTACGGGGTACGGCAGGGAGCCGATGCCGCTGACAGAGTCCACTAGGAAGAGCAGATCAGCCTCTTTGACTACCGCAGCAATGGACTTGATGTCATTGGTGACGCCGGTGGAGGTCTCGTTGTGGGTAATCATCACGCCCTTGAGACCGGCGTTCTCTTTGATAGCTTTGCGGATGTCATCCGGGTTGGCGGGCATTCCGGACTCGTACTTCAGGGAGATGACGTCGGCGCCGTAGATGCGCGCAATCTCTGCAAAGCGATCACCAAACTCGCCGATGGAGACGGCCAGGACTTTATCGCCCGGTGAGAAGCTGTTGACTACGGTTGCCTCAAGGGCGCCGGTGCCGGAACTGGTGAGCAGAAAGAGGTCGTTTTCCGTCTCAAAGAACGCTTTGATGCGCTTGGTAACGCTGCGAATCAGTTCAGCGAACTCGGGGCCACGGTGGTTAACCATAGGATGTGCGCCCGCTTGGAGCACCTCTGGGGGGACAGGAGTAGGGCCGGGGATACGTAACTGCACTGGGGGAGCCTCCTCTTCGCGGCATTTTTCACAATCGCGCTTATAGGTCAATTGTACCGCAGGAGCTCGCCTGGGTAAAGATAAGACCGTGCCTGATTTGCAACAACTTGCAACGGGCTTTTCATTAACAATCTTTACATAGAGCATTCACAATTCCTTCACAACTTATCGGTAAGATCGAAGTTGGATAGAGCCAAACGCTATCCATCCATCGAAGGTGATCCGAGAGGTCACTCAGGAAGGTGAGTATCATGGAAGACCATACGCAAGAAAGCATTACTCCTAACGAAACCCGGCGTGAATCTGCATCAAGCACCGCAGCCCGTCCGGCCCGGACCTTTGGAGGGCTCTCCGCCACCCTGCTATTAAGCATGATGATCGTAGCGGGCAGCATTGGCGGCATCTTCGGCATCTCCGGTTACGCGCTGGCTACCGCTCAAGCCCCGGCGCCGCCCCAAGTGCAGGACGCTCTGCCCGCAGCCTACGCAGAGGCACAGCCGGCTCCTGCAGTGTTGCCGTTGCAAGAGGCTCCTGTAGCAGCACAGCCGGCTCCCACAGTGCCGTTGCAAGAGGCTCCTGCAGAAGCACAACAGTGCCGGCCCCTGCAGCAGCACGATCGCTGCCGTCGCAAAAGGCGGCTACTCTAGTGGACGTCGCCAAGTCGGCAAGCCCCGCAGTGGTCAGCATACAGACCGATAGCGGTTTGGGCTCCGGCTTCATCTACGATTCCAGCGGCCTAATCCTGACCAACGCCCACGTGGTGGAGGATGCAACGAGTCTGCTCGTCGCGCTGAAAGACGGCCGCCACTTCCAGGCCGAGGTGCTGGGCAGCAACGCGGGCTTTGACCTGGCCGTGGTGAAGATTGAGGGTGAAAACCTGCCGGTGGCGCGCCTGGGCAGCTCCAGCGCACTGCAGGTGGGCGAGCGGGTAGTTGCCATAGGCAATCCCTACGGGTTGCATCACACTGTCACCAGCGGCGTGGTAAGCGCCATGCACCGGCCCGTCTCCGAAGGCCCGGGCTCGTACCATCAGCCCATGGTGCAGACGGATGCGGCCATCCACCCCGGCAACTCAGGCGGCCCCCTCATCAATATGAGCGGCGAAGTGATTGGCATCAACACGCTAGTCGCAGCGCCCCTGGGCATGTTTGCACAAGGCCTCGGCTTCGCCATCCCCATCGATACCGCCAAGCGCATTGCGCCGCAGCTAGTGCAGGACGGCAAAGTGACCAACAGCGGCCAGCCCTTCCTGGGCGTGCGCCTTGTCAGCATTCGGCCACCCGGCAGCCGCTTCAGCGATGACAGCGTCCAGCCGGACGTTGAACACGGCGCGCTGATTGGTGAAGTGGTGAGCGGCGGCCCTTCCGATAAGGCAGGCCTGCAAGCCGGTGATGTCATCGTCTCCTTTGGCAACAACGAGGTGTACACAACCAACGAACTGCTGGACAGCCTAGTGCACTACAAACCCGGCGACCAGGTGCCGGCCGCCGTTATCCGCGATGGCGAGACGGTGAACGTGACCATCACCATCGGCGAGGCGCCAGCCGCATTGCAGTGACCCTTTCCACTCCCTACACCTCCGCTTATCGCGGGCAGAGGCCCGGCGGGATCCGCGCTCCCCGCCGGGCCATCGCGTTATGTGCGCATTTCCTCAAAATGCCGAACCGCCTATCGCCAGACACGGAAAAGGCCCTGTACAGGGCCTCTTCCGCTCCCACGTTAGGCGGTCAGTATACTATTTTAGACTCCTTATTCCTAAGAAGCACTCTTACAGTAGCAGCGGTTAATGAAGCACGCGTGAACCATTTGTGATTGTATGATTAGAATTACGCCTTAACTCAAGAAAAGCTATGCATCGTCTAATCTCGCTTGTGCTTGGAGCGCTGGCGCTACTTGCGCTGGCTGTAGTAGCGCTGCTTGCCTTAACTGGGAGCAGCAGGGCGCAGGCAACTATTGCCGCACCGGAACTCCTGGAGCCGGCGGATGGAGCACAGCTTCAGGAGTTTGGCGTGTCGCTACGGTGGTTGAATCCGCCCGGCGCAACGCAATACTACCTGGAGGTCATCCCTGCCCCTTCGACAGAGGGCGGCCCACCCGACGGCCCCGCTATCACGTTGGTACGAGACATCGACACCAGCTTCACCATTGAGCCGCCGGTGCTGGGCGAGGGCAACTACCTGCTGCTGCCGGACATGACCTACACCTGGCGGGTGCAGTTGAGCGATAGCAGCTCCTTTGCTCCGCCTGGGGACGGGTCCTACGGTCCGGCGGCCCAGCGCACCTTCCGCACGCCCGCGGCCTCCAGCGGCAGCATCCGACTGCTGCAACCGGCCAGCGGAAGCGTGGTGAACAGCGCAACTCCGCTGCTTAGGTGGGAAGACGGCAATGCCAACGTCTTCTACTACGAAGTGCAGTTGAGCAAAGACGTGGTCTTCAACACGGGCGGCGCGCCTTCTAACGTGCCCGTCTACTGGGAGTTGGTGCACGGCGGCGCGACCGACCCCTTGAATAGCTACCAGGTGCGTAAGGAGTATCCCCTGGACGGTGATAGCCAGTACTTCTGGCGGGTGCGTCCCCGAGTGCAGGGCGACGGAAGCCCGTTGCTTTGGAGCAGGGTTTATAGCTTTAGGACGCCCGCCGGCCAACTCGGCGTGGAGCGGGTCTTCCCTGAAGTCACCTTCCAGCGGCTGACCAACCTGGTGCAACCGGACGATGGCAGCGGCCGCTTCTTTGCCACCGAACAGCAAGGCATTATCTACGTCTTCCGTGAAAGTGAGCAGGCCGAGGTCTTTCTGGATATTCGCAGCAAGGTGCTCACTAGGGGGAATGAAGAAGGGCTTCTGGGCCTTGCGCTAGACCCCAACTTTCAGGAGAACCGCTACTTCTACCTCTACTATTCCGCCGGCAACCCGCGCCGCGCAGTAGTGTCCCGCTTTGCCGCTCGGGCGGACGATCCGGATCGCGCGGACGCTGCCACCGAGGCGGTCATCATGGAGATCGCGCAGCCCTACAGCAATCACAACGGCGGGCAACTGGCCTTTGGCCCCGATGGCTATCTCTATCTTGGCCCCGGCGACGGCGGCAGCGGCGGCGATCCCGCTGGCAACGGGCAGAACCTGGGCACGCTCTTGGGGAAGATCCTGCGCATTGATGTGCGGGGCGTGCGCGATGGCTATAGTATCCCGCCGGATAACCCCTTTGTGGGCGTGCCAGGCGCGCGGCCGGAGGTGTGGGCCTATGGGATGCGCAACCCCTGGCGGTTCAGCTTTGATAGCGCCACAGGCCAGCTCTGGGCGGCGGACGTGGGCCAGAACGCGTGGGAGGAGGTCAACCGCGTTGAGCGGGGCGGCAACTACGGCTGGAACCGGATGGAAGGGCGGCACTGCTTCAAGCCATCGTCGGGGTGCGACCAGTCGGGGCTAATCCTGCCGCTGGCGGAGTACTCCCACAGCGACGGCTGCTCTGTGACCGGCGGCTTCGTCTACCGCGGCCAGCGCGTGGCCTCGTTGCAGGGGGCGTACCTCTATGCCGACTACTGCTCCGGGAAGGTCTGGGCGCTGTGGCAGCAATCGGATGGCAGCGTCAGCAACCAAGAGATCCTGGACACCAACCTGCAGATAGCCTCCTTTGCGCAAGATCTGGCGGGGGAGGTCTACATCCTTTCCCAAAACCAGGGCATCTACCGCTTTGTCCGGCAATAGCTGCTCCTCCCTGATCCCCTTCCCAACTCCTGCCCTTGTCCCCTTCTCCTAGCCCTCGTATGCTGAAAGCACGCAGTAGGGAGGTTTTGCACTGAATCAGAAAGTCCTGGAGCTCCTAGAGTTCACCAAGATCCGGGAACAGATCGCGGCCCACGCCTCGTTCTCAGGCGGGCGCGAGCTTGCCCTCACTATCACGCCCTCCTCCGACCACGACGAGGTGGTGCGGAGCCATCGCATTGTGGAAGAGGCGGGCACCCTGCTGGAGCTGCGCACTGCCTTTGCCCTGGGCGGCATTCACGACATGCGTGGAACGGCGGAAGGCGCGCGCTTGGGCGGGTTGCTGACTCCGGCGCAGCTGCTGGACCTGCGGGACACGGTGGAAGGCATGATGCGGGCGCAGCGAACCGTGCAGAGCTTGGGCGACCGGCTACCCCTGCTGGGCGCGCTGGTGGAGCAACTGCCGGAGTGCGGCGCCATCGCGGAGGAAGTTAACCGCAGCATCGGCCCCCGCGGCGAGGTGCTGGACACGGCAAGTGCGCTGTTGGCCAGCCTGCGCAAGGAAGTGCGCCAGAGCCACGACCGTCTAAATAGCTATCTCACCGACCTCCTCTCTTCCGAGCGAAGCCGCACCGTGCTCCAGGAGCCGCTGGTCACTTTGCGCAACGGCCGCTACGTAGTGCCCGTAAAGGCGGACTTTCGCGGCGAGTTCCAGGGCATTATCCACGACCTCTCCTCCAGCGGCGCTACGGTGTTCATGGAGCCGATAGCCGCCGTGGCGCTTGGCAACAAGTGGCGCGAGTCGCAGCTTGCCGAAGAGCGTGAGGTGGAGCGCGTCCTGCGGGAGCTGAGCACTCTGGTGGGCGACTACGCGCCGGAGATCGAGACGATGATCACCGTCCTTGCCCAGCTCGACCTCGTTCTGGCAAAAGCCAAGTATGGCGTGCAGGTACGGGGCATCGCGCCGGGCTTCCGGCGGGAAAGCGACCCGTCCCGCGTGCTGAAGCTGGAGCGGGCGCGCCATCCCCTGCTGCGCCGCGATGCAGTCCCCCTCTCTCTTGAGCTGGGCTCAGACTTCACTATTCTGGTCATCACCGGGCCCAACACCGGCGGCAAGACCGTTGCCTTAAAGACGGTGGGCCTGCTGGTGCTCATGGCCCAGGCGGGCATCCCCACACCGGTAGGAGAAGGCACCACGTTTCCGGTGTTCCGGGAGGTCTTTGCCGATATAGGCGACGAGCAGAGCATCGAGCAGTCCCTCTCCACCTTCAGCTCCCACATGAGCAATATCATCGCCATTATGGAGCGCCTCAGCGAGGACTGCCTGGTGCTCCTGGATGAGCTGGGGGCCGGCACCGAACCCGCCGAGGGATCGGCCCTGGCCCGGGCCATGCTCTCGCACCTGCTGGAGCAGAACGTGCCCACTATTGTCACCACGCACCACAGCGACCTGAAAGCCTACGCCCACACCACGCCGGGGGTGCGCAACGCTTCTATGGAGTTCGATGCCGAGACCTTGGGGCCAACGTACCGGCTCACGGTGGGCGTGCCGGGGCGCAGCAACGCACTGGCCATCGCCGGACGTCTGGGCCTGCCAAAGTCGCTGCTGGACGCGGCGCGCGGCCTCATGGGGCCGGAGTCGTTGCAGGTGGACCAACTCCTGCTGGAATTGCAGCAAGAGCGAGACGCTGCATCCCAGGCGCGTGCAGAAGCCGAGCTCACCCTGACGGAGGCCCTGGCCCTGCGGCAGGAACGCCAGGCCATGCTCGATCGCATCCAACGGGACAAAGAGGGGATGGTGCTGGAGGCTCAGCAGCAGTTGCTGCGGCGAGTGCAGGATATGGAGAGCACGCTGCACCGCGCGGAGCAGGACATCCAGCGAGCGTTGCAGGAGCAGCGCCGTGACGAGCTGGTAGCCGCGGCCGCTGCGCTGCAAGAGACGGAGCAACGCGCCGCCAACCTGGAGAAGCGCATCATCCGTCGTCGGCGCCCCCAGCCCGCTGCCGAGGCCCCCGTGCTGACGCCGGGCGCGCTGGTGCGGCTGAAGGGCCTGGGTCAGACGGCAGAAGTAGTCAGCGGCCCCTCATCAGAGGGCGAGGTGCAGGTGCTGCTAGGCTCCTTCCGCGCTACGGTGCAGGCGGACCAGCTCGAATCGGCGGAGGGCGCGGCTCCACCTGCAGAAAGAAGGCCGGCGCGGGTTACTTACGCCGGGCCATCCGTGCCTTTGGAAGCGGTTGACCTGGAGCTCCACCTGCGGGGGATGCGCGTGGAAGAGGCGCTGGGCAAGCTTGAGGAGTATCTTGATCAGGCGTTCCGGGCCGGGAAGGGGCTCGGGCCGGGATGCCCTTCGCCCGTATTATTCACGGCCGGGGCACCGGCGTGATGCGTCGCGCGGCGCGGGAGCTGCTGACGGGGCACCCGCTGGTGCGCTCCTTTGAGACGCCGCCCCAGGACCAAGGCGGCGAGGGCGTGACCATCGTGCACTTTAACCAGTAGAGGGCCGCTATGCCTGCCGCCACTGAGTATCTCCCACGTCTCCGCGGACAACTAGTCCTGGATTGGGACGACCCCATTTTCAGTGGCCCGCTCTTTGTAGGTGAGAGTGGAGCGGCGCGTAAAAAGCTGACCGATCTAGTCAGTAAAAATAGCGAGGACGCCGTTACCTGGAGTGTGTTCCGCACGCTGTCGCGCCTCAATGCTGCCGACTGGCTCCCGCACATCATTGCTAAAGCCTCATTTATTCCCATAGCGGAGCCGGTTGAGGTACAGGTAGAGCTCTGGAAAAAAGCTGCGCCGTCGCGCGGCCGTTTATTGTGGCTGCTAGAGCACCTGGATGGGCTGTCTTATCAGGATGTTAGACAGCCTGATAAGGAGCAACGCCGGTTGGCTCGCGTTAGTCATGAACTCGGCCGCTGGCGAGCGGCGATTGAGTCGGGTCCGCCTGAGCGTGGGGAAGGCATTTTTGAGGGAGTAACCGAATTGGATGCTTGCCTCTCTACTCAGGATGCGGTCATCGTAGTGGAGGCGAAGTACAAGAGTGATCTTTCACAAAGAACTGCCTGGGACCCGCAGCGGGACCAGATAGCACGGTGCCTGGATGCGGCGCTGGACCTGGCCGGAGAAGCGCGGCAGCCTTACTTCTTGCTTGCTACGGATGACTACTCCCACGCGAACCTGGAGACGCCGGCCATGGCCTACGAGACGCTGCTGCCGCGCTACCGGGACGACGCAGCTTTCCGGGCGGCGCGCCTGCCACATCGGTCGGCGGAGGAGCTGGCTCGCCTGGATGGACGCATCGGCTGGTTGAGCTGGGCCGACCTAGTGGACACGGTGCTCGATCACTCGTCGGCGTTCTCACCCGAGCAGAAGCGGATGCTGCGAGACCTAGTGGACTACCTTCGAAGCCGGCGGCTGCTGCACAAGGGCGGCTAGCCGTTGTGCGCCCCGCATTGAGGTAAGTAGCAGACGACCGCTCCTCGGAGTTGCCTTAGTTGCTCATTCTGGTTTACGATTTGACCCACTAATTGTAAATACTAGTCAATAAAAGTGTCTAATATAGACGATTATCTATTATAATTGTCTAAAGATAATGATTTACGATCGCTTTTCTCTCACATTTGAGGTTTCGCAGCAGCTTGAGCTACTGGAAGAGGCGCGCGCAAAACTCGACCCGTATGCGCGATTACCTGAAGAGTATACGGTTCAGCTCCGGCGGCACGTGTTAGCTGAGGCGATTCACTACTCCACCCGCATAGAGGGCAATACACTGACGTTATCCCAAGTCGAAAGCCTTCTTGCTGGTCAAGCGGTCTCTGCGCCCGCTGATCAGATTCAAGAAGTGCAGAACTACAAAGAGGCCTTGGCATATATTCAAACACTAAATGCTTCCGAAGCCGGTCACCTCACAGAGCAAATGGTTAAGACCATTCACTACCTGGTAACCAAGTCGCTACCAGGCGCCTATGCGCCGGGAACATATCGGACTGAACAGAACTACGTGGTCGATAGGGTCTCGCAGCGCAGACTTTTCCTTCCACCAGCGCAGCAAGAAGTTCCCAAATTGATGGAAGACTTCATAGCTTGGTTGAATGGGATAGGTGCTGAGTTTCCAGCCCCGATACGAGCTGGGTTAGCACACCTGAACCTCGTAGCCATTCACCCGTTTATGGATGGCAATGGTCGTACCGCTCGGGTGGTGGAGTCACTCGTACTTTATGCTGATGGATTCAGAAACCAGGAACTAGCCTCGCTGGAGTCGTACTATGGCCGTGATACGAGGAGGTATTACAGTGCGCTTGCTGAAGCGCTGGGAACACATTACGGACCACCGCGCGATGTCACTCCCTGGGTCGAGTACTACCTCACCGCTCACGTTGAGCAAGCAAGATCTGCTGTCACAGAGATTGAGCAGACTATCGCAGTTGTAGATGGCATTAAGGCCGAATTCGCAGGTCAAGGCCTGTCTCCTGAAAAGCAGACTGTGCTGTTCCAGGCGTTTGTTCAAGGAAAAGTAACCAATAATGCATATAGAGCATGGTCTGGGAAGTCGCGACAGATGATTGTGAATGACTTCAACGACCTCATTGAGCGCGGTTTAGTGCACAAGGTTGGGAGAGGAAGAGCCGTCGGATATGTGCTCAGTCAAGACACACATGATCTCATTATGCGGGTCAGGGAGGAGAGTCTGAAGCAGTGAGGAACCGTCCGCCCTTTGATCCGTCGCTGCCCGGCTTGCCGGACATCCTGGAGCTCGATCTCAAGCTTGTGTTCGTGGGGTACAACCCCAGCCTGCCGGCGTCCCGCGCCGGCCATTACTACGCGGGCGGGCAGAACTACTTCTACCGGATGCTGCACCTCTCCGGACTCACCTCGCGCCTCCTGAGCTACGAGGAGGATGCGACCCTGCTTAGGTATGGCATAGGGCTGACGGATCTGTGCAAAACGCCATCGGCGCAGGTGGCGGACCTGCCCGCGGGTATGTTGGCGGCAGGCCGTGACGCGCTGCGGGAGAAGCTGGAGCGCTACCAGCCCCAGACGGTATGCTTCAACGGGCTGGGGGTGTACCGGGCGTTCTTTGGGCATCCGCCGGTGGGTTACGGGCAGCAGAAGGAGCGCCTTGGCTTCACGCGGGTGTTCGTAGTGCCCTCCACCAGTCCCGCCAACAACGCACTGCTTGTAGAGCGGGAAGCCGCGTTCCACGCGCTGGCCCGGGCCGTCCGCTCTCTCGCGTAACCGCACCCATACGGCGGGGTTCTATGCAGCACACTAGTTAACGGAAAGGACTAAAGCAGATGCTGGAGCTGAATTATTTTGCAGTGGGCGCAGGGACAGTGATTATGACGGTGTTGGGCGCGCTCTGGTACGGTCCGCTCTTTACAAAGCCGTGGTTAGTGGCCATGGGCAAGTCCATGGAAGAGATCCAGGCACAGGGCGGCATGGCCGGGGCCTACGCCCTCAGCTTTGCCGGCGCGCTGGCCGCCTCCTTTGTACTAGCGCTGGTTATCAGCGGTTCCGGTGTGGACAGCATCATCGGCGGGGCGCTCACCGGCGCGCTGCTGTGTCTGGGCCTTGTCGCCACCAGCAGCCTGGGCGGCGTGCTGTTCGAGGGGCGCGCGGTAACCCTCTACGTGCTCAGTAACGGCTACCATCTGGTGGGCTACGCCATCGTGGGCGCGCTGCTGGCGGTCTGGCGCTAACTGGCGGGCGCAGCAAACCCTCGCTAAACTAGAGGCTGATGGCAGATCGCCCGCGGTCTCTTTTTGATCACGCCTGGGAGGAGCGGCAGAACCAGTACGCTCCACTGGCGGCGCGTATGCGTCCCCGCACGCTGGATGAGTTCGTAGGGCAGGAGCACCTGGTGGGGGCGGACCGCGCGCTGCGCCGCAGCATCGAGAGCGACCAGATACCGTCGATGGTGCTGTGGGGGCCGCCGGGCTGCGGCAAAACAACCCTGGCGCGGCTCATTGCCCAGCGCAGCCAAGCGAACTTTGCTCCTGTGAGCGCCGTGGCCGCAGGGGTGGCCGACCTCCGCAGGATCGTGCAGGAGGCCAGCGACCTCCTAAAGCAGACGGGCCAGCGCACCATCCTCTTCATCGACGAGATCCACCGCTTCAACAAGTCCCAGCAGGACGCGGTGCTCCCCTACGTGGAGGAGGGCACCGTCATCCTTATTGGCGCGACCACGGAGAACCCCTCCTTCGAGGTTATTGGCCCGTTGTTGTCACGAGCAAGGGTGTACGTCTTGCAACAGCTGACGGATGAGCAGCTCGCGTCGATCATCGACCAGGCGCTGACGGACGAAGAGCGGGGGCTTGGGAAGCTGCGCGTACGGTTGGAGCCGGAGGCGCGGGAGTATCTCTTGAATATGGCCGGCGGGGACGCGCGGTCGGCGTTGAACACTCTGGAGGTAGCAGCAAACGCTACGCCGGAGGCCGGCGACGGACGAGTGGTGCCGCTGGCAGTGCTAGAGGACGTGCTGCAGCACCGCGCCTTCCAGTACGACAAGTCCGGCGACTCCCACTACGACACCATCTCGGCCTTCATTAAGTCGCTGCGGGGGTCGGACCCGGACGCCGCGCTCTACTGGCTGGCAAGGATGATCCAGTCCGGGGAGGACCCGCTGTTCATCGTGCGGCGCATGGTGATCCTGGCCGCGGAGGACGTGGGCCTAGCGGATCCCCAGGCGCTGGTGGTGGCCATCGCGTGCCAACAGGCAGTGCACTTTATCGGCCTGCCGGAGGGCTTCCTGCCCATGGCGGAGTGCGCGGTCTATCTTGCCACTGCGCCCAAGAGCAATACCGTCTACATGGCGTATCTGAAGGCGGCGGAGGACGTGCGGGCGCACGGCAACGTGCCGGTGCCGCTGCACCTCCGCAATGCGGTCACGGGGCTCATGCGCGGGCTGGGGTACGGCCAGGGCTACAAGTACGCGCACGACTACCAGGAGCACTACGCGGCGCAGGAGCACCTGCCGGAGCAGCTTGCGGGCCGCCGCTACTATGAGGCAGGCGATCAGGGCTACGAGGCCAAGATCAAGGAGTGGCTTGAGCATCTGCGGGAGCGGGGCAGCGACGCGCCGGAAGGTAACGCTAAGTCTTGAGCAGACATTGACCGTCGTTTGGCGCTAACGGTACGATAACTAAGAGCATTTTGTGCGAGGTGTGAGATGGAGATGAAGACCGTAGAGCTGGCTAAGGGGCAGTGCCAGGAGTACCCAGAGGGGACGCCGCCGGTGGCCACGGACGCAGTCGCAGGGTATATGGACGCGTTGCCGGGGTGGTCCGTAGAGGATGGGAAGGTGGTGCACAAGGCCTTCCGCTTCAACAACTTTGCCAATGCCTTGGCCTTCGTCAATCGCATCGGGGATGTAGCGGAGGAGCAGGATCACCATCCGGACCTCGAGCTTGGCTGGGGCCGGGTCGTGGTCAACCTCTCTACCCACAGCGTGGGCGGCCTTTCGCCCAACGACTTCATTCTGGCGGCGCGCGTGGAGCTGCTGACGCCAGACGCGGGAGGGTTGCGCACCCAATAAGGGAGATCGCGGAGAAAATCAGGGAAAATTTCATCTCCCCGCGCAGTTTCCCAATAGGCTATAATGCACAGGTACGTTGCTGAGGCAGCACTTATGTTCTATACTCATGGTGAGTGAGTATACTTCAGCCCAGGTGAGGTAGAGGGGAACTAGGACTAATGAGAGTAGTATTTCTTGAAGACGTGCCCAAGGTAGCGACCGCGGGCGAAGTGAAGGTGGTGAAGGACGGCTACGGCCGGAACTATCTGATGCCGCGCGGGCTGGCGACTCCCGCTACGGCCAGTGTGATGAAGCAGCTGGAAGTGGACCGCCTCGCCCGGGAGAAGCGGCAGGTGCGCATGGTTTCTGAAGCGTCCAACTTGGCCCAGCGGATTAGCGGTGTCACGGTGACCATCCTTCCGCGCTCCGGCGCCAACGGCCGCATGTACGGCTCGGTGACCAACGCGCACATCGCAGATCAACTGGCCATCCTCACCGGCGCACCCATCGATCACCGGAATGTCATTCTGCCGGACCCCATCCGCAGGCTTGGCGTCTACCAGGTGGAAGTGCGCATTAGCGGCGAGCATTCGGCCACTGTCACCGTAGAAGTGGGAGAGGGCCAGCTTGCCGCAATGCCTCCAGTGCAGGAGGCCCCAACTCCGGCCCCGGCTACCTCGGAAGAGGAAGAGGGAGAGCCCGAAGCCGCCGAACCACCCGCTCCATAGCGGCAGCTATGTATCAGGCCGAACGCCTCCCGCCTCACAGCATCGAAGCTGAGGAGTCGGTGCTGGGTTCCTTGATGCTCGACGAAGAGGCTGTCTTCAAAGTCGCGGCGATCCTCAAGCCCGACGACTTTTATCGAGAGCGTAATCGCTGGGTGTATCAGTCCTGCCTCGCGCTGTACGACCGTCGGGAGCCGATTAACCAGGTTACCCTCAGCCACCAGCTTGCTTCTGAAGGCCGCTTTGAAGAATTGGGCGGCAACGCCTTCCTCAACGGCCTCATCATGGCCGTGCCCACCTCCGTTTTTGTGGAGCACTACGCAGATATAGTGCGTCAGACGGCAATGCTCCGGCGTCTCATCGCCGTGTCCGGCCAGATGGCCGCCCTAGCCTACGAAGGTGGGCCGGATGCCGATGCTATTCTCGACACCTCGGAGAATCTGCTCTTCCACCTGCGCGGCGGGCGCTCTCCCCACGACTTTGTGCACATCCGAGAGGTCATCGACGAGTACCTGGAGTCTTCCGGCGAGGAGGAGGATGGCACTTCCGTGGCGCGCATCCTCAGCGGGTTCGACCGCATGGACCGGGTGCTGGGCGGTCTCCATCGCTCGGACCTGGTGATCCTGGCGGCTCGCCCCGGTCTGGGCAAGACCAGCCTTGCCATGAATGTGGCCTACCATGCCGCCATTCGCCAGCACGCTAAGGTGGCGGTGTTTAGCCTGGAAATGACTAAAGACCAGCTTGTGGAGCGGCTACTCTCCGGTGAGGCGGGCGTGGATGTGCAGCGCCTCCGCTTAGGGCACATAGACCCCAAGTACTTGACTGACGAAGAGAACGAGCGCGTACTGGAGGCCACCAGCATCCTTTCTGAAGCGCCCATCTATCTTGACGATTCGCCCATGATGAGCGTGTATGAGATGCGCAGTAAAGCGCGCCGGCTGCACTACGACGTGGGACTGGATCTGGTTATTGTGGACTACTTGCAGCTTATCTCTGGCGCCAGTAGCACTGACGACGGCCGCGGCGGTCAGCGGGGGGAGAACCGGGTGCAGGAGATGAGCGAGGTGTCCCGAACGCTGAAGGCGCTGGCCCGGGAGCTGCGCGTGCCGGTGCTGGCGTTGTCGCAGCTCAGCCGCGCCGTGGAGTCCCGCCAGCCGCACATCCCCCAGCTCTCCGACTTGCGGGAAAGCGGCAGCATCGAGCAGGACGCGGACGTGGTGCTCTTCATCTACCGAGACGACGCGTACTATTCGGAGGAGGAATGGGAGCGGCGCTTTCCCACGCGCAAGTATCCGGAGGGCATCGCCAATATCTTCATCGCCAAGCACCGCAACGGCCCCACGGGGCAGGTCGACCTCTTCTTCCAGAAGAAGAACGCGCGCTTCTATACCCTCGCTAGTCCAGAGATAGAGCACACCGACCTGTGAGCAGCTTCCGAGGGTTTCCCGCCCATCCCGACTACGTAGCAATTCCCAGGGTGTTCTTCAGCGATCTGCTGCCCGCCATTCAGGACGCTGCGGAGTTGCACGTGACGCTGCACTTGTTCCGGCTGTTGAGCGCAAAGCGGGGCTACCCGAGGTCGGTCTCTGCGCAGGAGTTGCAGCAGGACCGGGCGCTGGTGGCCGCCCTTGGCCGCAGCGAGCCCGGCGGAGATGCGCAGGCCGCGATCACGCGGGGACTTGCGGCCGCAATAGAACGGGGCACGTTTCTCAGCGCCGCTTCCGGCGAGGGCGCGCAGCTTTTGCTGCTGAACACGGAGCAGGACCGGCGGGCGGCAGAGGCTATCCAGCAAGGCCGGCTTACCGCGGGCGCATCCAAGAAAGGCCCCGCGCGGCCGCTGCCGGTGGCGTTGCCGGAGCGAGACATCTTTAGCCTCTATGAGGAGTGTATCGGCACGTTATCGCCCCTCATCGTAGACCGGCTTCAAGAGGCGGAGCAGGAGTATCCAGCCGCTTGGGTGCAAGAAGCCTTTCAGATAGCAGTGGAGCAGAATAAACGGAGCTGGCGCTACGTGGAGCGGATCCTGGAGCGCTGGCAAAGTGAAGGCAAAGACGATGGAACGGTTGGACGACGTTCTCAAACGGAGCGGGTGGACTACACCGACTGGCTCCCCGCCCGGCGACGCGAGCAATCCTAGCGCGAGGGGCGCGCTTCCCGGCGCCGGACGGCCGGATTGCCCCCGCTGCCGCGGGATTGGCTTTGTGTACCCCCAGCTTCCCGACACAGACCCCGAATACGGCCTTGCCGTTCAGTGCCAGTGCCTTGAAGAGGAGCTAGAGGAGCACCGGGTCGACCGGTTGCAACGGTACAGCAACCTGGGCCCCCTGGTGCGCATGACCTTCGACAGTATTTCAGCTTATGGACGCAGCGGCCTGCCCGCAAACCAGCAGCAGTTTGGCAAGGTGTTGGAAGCGGCAAAAGCCTACGCGGAGGACCCTCAAGGCTGGATGGTGCTCCAAGGCCCCGGCGGCAGCGGTAAGACCCACCTCGCGGCAGCCGTCGCCAATGCGCGCATTGCGCGGGGAGAGCAGGTGCTCTTCATGGTAGTGCCGGACCTCCTGGACCACCTGCGCGCGACCTTTGCCCCGCAGAACCCAGATACCTACGACGAGCTTTTTGAGCAGGTCCGCAACGTGCCCCTCCTTGTGCTGGACGACCTGGGGACCCAGAGCACTACCCCCTGGGCCCAGGAGAAGCTCTTTCAACTGCTGAACCACCGCTACAACACGCAGCTACCGACGTTCATCACGCTGGCGACTTCTGTCGAAGCCCTGGGGCCGTTAGCCAGCAGAGTGACGGACACGGCCATGTCCCAGGTTTGGGTGCTGGAGCAGCAGGAGGAGCTACTCCTGCAGTACCGCGGCGCGCTGTCCCTGAACCTGCTCAGCCAGATGACCTTTCAACGCTTCGACACGAGTGGGATGAATGCCACTCGTAACCAACAGGACACGTTGAAGGCAGCATACCAATCGGCGCTCCAATTCGCCCGGGAGCCGCAAGACTGGCTGGTGCTCACCGGGCCGGTGGGCGCAGGCAAGACCCACCTAGCGGCCGCTATCGCCAATTACCAGGTGCAGCAGGGCAATCCGGTCTCTTTCCTGGTGGTGCCGGACCTCCTGGACCACCTGCGTTCCACCTTTGCGCCGGAGAGCCAGGTCACGTATGACGAGCTCTTTGACAAGATGCGGAATGCGCCTTTGCTCATCTTGGACGACCTAGGCACCCAGAGCACCACTCCCTGGGCCCAGGAGAAGCTCTTTCAGTTGCTGAACCATCGCTACAACGGACGGCTGCCCACGGTAATCACCACCAGCCTGAACCGGTCCGGCTTCACCCAGATATCCCAGGCGCTGGCGTCCCGATTAGGCGATCCCAGAGTGAGCCAGGTGATCCCCATTGAGGCTCCTGACTATCGCATGGGCGAGCCCGATCCCGGCCAAGAGTCCCGTTCGGGGGCTTCTGCTCCGCGGCGTAGTTACACCCGCCGACCTCGCTAACCGCTAAGCCCGTGCAGACATTCCTAACTAGCTCGCCCGCGCGCCGCAATCGGTTGCTGCTAGTAATTTGCGCCATCCTCCTCGCGCTGTTCATCTTGTTCCAAGCGCGCGCCGCCCTCTTCCCGTTCTTCCTAGGGTTAATGATTGCGTATGTTCTGAGCCCCCTCGTCCGTAAATTGGAAGGGATTTTGCCGCAAAGCTGGAACCAGGACCGGCGGAGGCTGCTGGCTGTGGGGCAGGTGTACATCGTTGTCCTGGCAGCGCTGTTTCTGCTTGGGGTCTTTGTGCTCCCGGTGATCGTCGGGCAAGCGAACAACTTTATCCTTGGGTTGCCGCTCCTGCTGGAAGAAGCTCAGGCAACCATAGCTGCCTTGGTTAAACGCTACCAAACCAGTGTTCCGCCGGAAGTGCAGCGACGTCTAGAAGGGATAGTGGCCGATCTAGGGAGCGACTTTGTCGCTGCGATTGAGGCAGCGCTGCGGGGCTCTATCGCGGTCGTCTCGCAGACCTTCAGCATTCTCCTCGGCCTGCTCACTGTGCCTGTGTGGCTCTTCTACCTCCTAAAGGACCAGCGCAAGACTAGCCAATTGATCGCAGGGTTGCTACCGGCTCGACATCGAGAGGCTGTGTCCGAACTCGTGGCGATAGTTGACAAGACATTGATATCCTACGTGCGGGGGCAGCTCTTCTTGGGCGTTGTCGTAGGCATTATGGCCTGGGTGGGGCTGAGTTTGCTTGGCGTGCCCTTTGCGCCCGTGCTTGCCATCATAAGTGGAGTGACGGAGCTCATCCCAGTGTTGGGGCCAATCCTAGGCGCTGTCCCAGGCATCCTCGTTGTCCTGGCCACAGACCCCACCCAGGTGATATGGGTGGTGCTGCTTTACATTGGGGTGCAGATGGTGGAGAACACGCTGCTGGTGCCCAGAGTGCAGGGAAGAGCGGTGTCCCTGCCTCCCGCGCTCATCATGGTGCTGATTGTGCTAGCCAGCGAGCTGGCAGGGTTCGTAGGCATGCTGATAGTTGTGCCTGCGGCCGCGGTATCACGAGATGTGTTTGTCTACCTGTACCGGCGCTTTGAGGCGGAAGAGCGGGGTTAGACGTCGTAGCGGGTGTCCACTTGCGCCATCTCCAGGGAGCCTGAGTAGGCTTGTTGGGCAAGGGCGAGGATATGGTTCGGGTCGCGGTGCGGCCACGTGTGAGTGATGAGGGTACGCGCCGCCTGCGCGTAGGCGCCCAGCTCGCCGGCCTCCTGCGCCGTTAAGTGACCCCGGCGGCCGCCTCCCTCCTCGTTGACGGATAGGTAGGTCGCTTCTGTGATGAGCAGGTCGGCCCCCTTCGCAAGTTCAGCCACCGTTTGGCACGGCGCTGTGTCCGCGGTGTAGACCAGGCGTCTATCGCTTTGTATCGATACGGCCCAAGCGGGCACGTAGTGGGTGGTTGGGGCAAAGGTGAGGGTAAAGGGGGCTATCTCCAAAGGCTTGGTGGGGCTGTATTCTGTGAGCTTGAAAACGTCCTTGAAGTAATCGTAGCCGCTCTCGCTGTGCAGTGGAGCCACCATGTTCCGTAGCAATTCCTCACCATTGGGAGGGAGGTAGACGGCTACAGGTTCTGGGGCCGGTTCCAGGCCATACTTGTAGGCGTAGCGCAGGGGAAGAAGATCCAGGAAGTGGTCCACGTGCATGTGGGAGATGAAGCACAGCCGTGAGACTGTTCAGGGGATAGAAGCGCTGCAGGTGCGAAAGGATACCCGGCCCGCAGTCAATCAGGACTCTTGTCTCACCCTCAACCACAAGCCAGCCGGTGCAGGCGTTGCCGGGCCCGGGGTAGGCCGCATGTGTTCCTAACGCAATAGCCTGCATGCTACGGCTCCCGTACCGTGCCGCAGTATGCGTTCTTACTCCGCGTAGTGCGGCTCAACAGCGCCCTTATTCCCTCCCACGCACGTTACAAGCTCACCGTGCGGGAAGAGGGCGCAATCTGACTAGCCTTAGGCGCGTTTCTCGCCTTCGCTAGGCGGGTCCGCCGCCTGTTCTATGTCGGTCTGCGCTTTGCGGAACTCTTTGATACCGCGGCCTATTGCGCCGCCAACTTCCGGCAGTTTGCCCGCGCCGAATATCACAAAGACGATGAGCAGGAGGACCACAAGTTCCGGTCCGCCTAAATTCAATGGCATTGCCTTCCTCCCAACCCTGTACTGCTATTTTAACCCCTATTCTAAGCCCCTCACCACTATTAGTCGAGTAATCCCCGCCTTGACAGAACATACATTCTATTCTATAACCAAAGGACAACAACGTGGAGGCAGGCAACGGCCGATATCAATTACCAAGAGGTGTATAGCCGGCGGGTGCTCAGAAAAGTGGTGGCGCCCGGGCTGCTGGTGCGCTGGGCCGCGGATTTCTATCGGGGCTGTAACCATCCCTGTGCGTACTGCTATGCCCTGGGCTCCCATAACTTTCGAGGGCACAGCAGCGGCGAGGACATGACGGAGCGCATTGTGGTCAAGGTGAACGGGCCGCAGGTGCTGCGCCAGGAGCTGACCCAGCCCGGCTGGGCCGGCGAGCCCATCGCACTGGGTGTTGGCTGCGACCCCTATCAGCTCTCCGAGTTCAAGTACAAGCTGATGCGCCAGGCGCTGCTCCTGCTCTTGGGGCTGCGGCAGCCCTGCGTCATTCTGACCAAGTCTACCCTTATCCTCCGGGACCTGGAGCTGCTACGGGCACTCTCGCAAGAAGGGCTGGTGCAGGTGCAGGTGAGCCTCTGCAGCCTGGAGGAGCGCCACTGGCAGCACGTGGAGCCCCAGGCCTCCGAACCGCGACGGCGGTTGCAGCTCGTTGAGCGGCTCGTCAATGGCGGTGTGGAGGCAGGCGTGTCCCTTGCGCCCATACTGCCGGACTTGACGGATGGCTCGGAGCAGCTCGCCGGCCTGGCCTACGCTGCCGCCAACCACGGTGCGCGCTTCCTTGCTCCCAACGTCACGTCGCTCACGCCAGGTTCAGTGGATTGGTACCAGCCGCAGCTTCGTGAGCTCTATCCGCACATCTCACCCCAGTACCTGCGCTTCTACAAGGGGCGGTATCAGGGATCGGCCTACACAAAGGAGGTGTTGGCGGAGGTGGAGGCGCTGCGCCAGGCGTACCGCCTGCCGGAGCGACGGGTATTGCCGCCCCGCACGTCTAACCGAGGACAGTTGGCGCTGGCGTTGTAGGGGCGGGCTACCAGGCGTGGGCCAGCCACTCCTCCGGGAAGACCGTGTATTCACCATCCGGCGCTAACACAATGGCATAGCCGCCGCGGGTGCCTTCCGGCAGGTCCTTGAAGCCGCCGAGCATGTCGTCGCCCACCGCTTCTTCCACTTCGCCCGTCCGGCCCATGTACAAGGCGTACTGGGTCGCAAAGCTGCCCTGGGGAACTATCTTCACTTTGTCGCCCGGCTGAAACTCAGGCATAGCACTCTCCCACAACTAATAAGACAACCTTACTCCAAACTGTCATTCTGAGGACGCCGGAGCGGCCGAAGAATCCACCAACTGCGCGTGCACCTATCGAGTTTGTGTGTTCCTCCCCCACGCGCGTCCCCATCCGGCCAGCGAGCCGGCTGTACCACCCCATCCGTGCCCATTGTCATTCTGAGGACGCCAAAGCGGCCGAAGAATCCACCAACTACGCGTGCACCTATTGAGTTTGTGTGTTCCCCGCCCACGCGCGCCCCAGCAGCCCAGCACAAGAGCTTTGACACCCTTTCCGTGCCTGTGCTAGTGTAAAATGTGCTATGAAACACTATCTCACGGTCTTGGCCGTACCCGTAGTAGTAACCTAGCCGGCCCCTGAGGCCGGCGCAAGGATGGAGCGTGTCCGGCCGGCCCGTCAAACCAAACCCCTAACTCAACACTGAGCATAGCCGCCCGCACTCCGTCCTCTAAGACGGAGCTTTTTCTTGCTCAAAACCGCTCTCCACTGCATCAATCCGAAAGGTAACAACCCGACATGACATCGAACGCCTCATCCTCTCGAGAGATGGCAAAGGCTTACAGCCCCAAGGAGGTCGAGGAGCGCCTCTACGCCTTCTGGGAAGAGCGCGGCTGGTTTGCTCCCAGCGCGAACAATGGCAAGGAGCCCTTCTGCATCATCATGCCGCCGCCCAACGTGACCGGCGAGCTGCACTTGGGCCATGCGCTGGTCGCTACCATCTCCGACGCGCTGGTGCGTTGGCACCGCATGCGCGGCGAACCCACGCTCTGGCTGCCGGGAGAAGACCACGCGAGCATCGCGGCGCAGTGGGTAATGGAGCAGGAGCTGGCCAAGCAGGGTCAGACGCGCCAGGAGTTGGGCCGGGAGGGCTTCCTGGAGAGGATGTGGGAGTGGATGGACAAGTATCGCCACATCATCACGGACCAGCACAAGATGCTGGGCGCATCCTGCGACTGGTCTCGGGAGCGGTTCACCATGGACCCCGGCCCCACAAAAGCGGTGCTGACCTCCTTTGTGAGCTACTACGACCAGGGCCTTGTCTATAGGGGTAACCGTATCATCAACTGGTGCCCTCGCTGCGGCACCGCGCTGTCCGACCTTGAGGTCGACCACGAGGAGGACGCCGGCGCGCTCTACTACGTGCGCTACCCCGTGCTACCGGAGGGCGAACGCACCGGCCCGGACTACGTCACCGTGGCCACTACCCGGCCGGAGACCATTCCCGGCGACGTGGCGGTGGCGGTGAACCCGGATGACCCCCGCTTCAAGGGCCTGATTGGTGCGACGGTGGAGCTACCCCTTATTGGGCGGCGCATCCCCGTCGTCGCGGACGCGGCGGTGGACACCGCTTTCGGCACGGGTGCGCTGAAGATCACGCCGGGCCACGACCCTGTGGACTTCGAAGTCGGGTTGCGGCACCAGCTTCCCATCATCGTTGCGATGGACCTGGACGCGCACATGAACGCGGAGGCGGGGCCGTACGACGGCCTGGAACGTGGGGAGGCGCGCCAGGCTATTCTGCGAGACCTGGAGGCGCAGGGCCTCCTTGACCACATCGATCCCAACTATGTGCACGCCGTGGGGCACTGCTACCGCTGCCGCACCGTGGTGGAGCCCATCGTCAGTGAGCAGTGGTTCCTCAAGGTGCAGGATATGGCGGAGAAGGCTACCCAGGCGGTGGAGACCGGCGACATTACCATCGTGCCGGAGCGGTTCGAGAAGGTGTACTTCCAGTGGTTGGAGAATATCCGGGACTGGTGCATCAGCCGCCAGCTCTGGTGGGGACACCGTATCCCGGCGTGGTACTGCACCGACTGCGATGGCGATGCTATCGAGTTGCGCTTTGGCGACGGTGTACTGGACGGCCAGGGCACTAGTCATCGCAAGGGGAGCTACAAGGCGCTCGCAGCAGCAGGCATTGCGCCGGATGTCCTGGAGCGCGCAGACAGTGTCATCGTAAACTCCGGGGCGCGGGCTATCGTGCAGGTGGAGGCGCCGACTGCGTGCCCGACCTGCGGCGGCGGCAACCTGCTCCAGGACCCGGACGTGCTGGATACCTGGTTCAGTTCTGGGTTGTGGCCGCACTCAACTCTCGGCTGGCCGGACGAAGCCGATGACTTCAAGACCTTCTATCCCACCAGTGTGATGGTCACCGGGTACGACATCCTCTTCTTCTGGGTGGCCCGCATGGTGATGATGGGCCTGCAGAACACCGACGAGGCGCCCTTCCGCACCGTCTATCTCCACGGACTCATCCGGGACGAGCACGGCGAGAAGATGAGCAAGTCCAAGGGCAACGTGATCAGTCCGGTGGACACCATTGCCAGCTACGGCACCGATGCGCTGCGCTTCAGCCTCGCCACGGGCAGCACCCCCGGCAACGATATGAAAATGAACCCCGTCCGGTTGGAGGCGGCCCGCAACTTTGCTAACAAGCTGTGGAACGCCGCCCGCTTCGTTATCTCGGGACTGCCGGAAGGCGTGACCGTGGACATGCGGGAGGCGCTGGATCCAGATCGGCCTACGGAGGACCGCTGGATCGTCAGCCGCTACCACCGCATCGCGGCCCAGGTGGACGATCTGCTGGTGCATCACCAGTTGGGCGAGGCAGGCCGAGTGATCCACGACTTCCTGTGGAACGAGTACTGCGATTGGTATATCGAGATGGCAAAGGTGCGGCAACGCGAAAATGCGGCTGGACCTTCTCCGGCTCCGGTGCTCTGCTACGTGCTGGAGGGCAGCCTGCGCCTGCTGCACCCCTACATGCCCTATGTCACGGAAGAGGTCTGGCAGTCGCTGAAGCGCTTCCTGGCATGGCCGGAGGGCGCGCCAGAAGCGCTCATCATCGCTCCCTACCCGGTGAGCGATCCGGCACGGCTGGATGCGGACGCGGAGGAGGAAGTGGACGTGACCATAGAGGTGGTGCGGGCCGTCCGCAACGCGCGGGCAGAGCGCAACGTGCCGCCCAGCCGCCTCATCCAGGCGCAGGTCTTCGGACGGCCGGAGGTTATCGCCGCGCTGGAACGGCAGCGAGACCATGTGAACACTTTGGCTCGGCTGGAGAGCATCGCGTGCTTCCCAGACTCGGCCACGCGGCCGGAGCAGGCGGTGTCCATCGTGCTGGAGCACTGCGAGGTCTACCTGCCGCTGGCCGGCTTGGTGGACCCGGGTGAGGAGCTTGCTCGATTGCAGAAGGAACAGGCTCAGGAGCAGCAGGAGTTGGGACGAGTCCAGGCCAAGTTGAGCAACGCTAGCTTTGTGGAGCGCGCGCCGGCGGAGGTGGTGGCAAAGGAGCGAGCGCGCATGGCCGCGGTGCAGGAGCGTTTGCAACGCCTGATGGACAGGCTTAAGGAGCTCAGCTAGCGCCCAGAGGAACACAGCAACAAAAAAGAGCGGGGTCATCCCCGCTCTTTTGATTAGCTAAGCAATTAGGATTGAGTGTTTGCCGCCGCCGCTTCCCGCCTCTCCGAGCTGGTTACTGCGCCTAGGACAAAGGCTAGTAGCGCCAGTAGACCGGCCACACCGCCCAGCATAAGCAGGCCGAATCTAAAGTCGCCGGTAGCATCGGAGAAGATGCCGGTGAGGGTTGGGCCAAGCACGCCGCCAACCTCGCCTGCGGTAAAGAAGAGACCGCCCGCTGCGCCCATAAGCTTCGGCCCCACCTTGGGTGATTTCAGGAAGTTCAGCATCAGCAACGGAGAGCTGCCGCCGCGCCCCATGCCCAGCAGGAACAGGCCAAAATAGAGCGGGAGGCCTTTGGTGAAGGCAATGAGCACGGACGAGAGCCCCCATAGGCCAAAGACCGCTACTTGCACCAGGGTGAGCCACCGATCGGAGGTATACCTTGGAATGATCAAGGCCGCAAAAATAGCAACAAAGGTCGGGAAGGAAGCCCAGTACCCGGCATTGGAAGGCGTCATGCCGCCTGTGCGCAGCACCTCCGGCAGCCAGTTGTTAAAGCTGTGGTTGAAAAGAAACGTTCCCGTCGCCATCACCAGCACTATCTGTACCAAAGGCAGCTTAATAAGATAGCCAAAGGCTGCGAACATGGTGGGCGCTTTTTCTCCAGAAGCAGGGGCGCTGCTCTGCCCGGCTTCAGGGTCTCGGGCAAAGAGAAGCCACATGATAGCCGCCATCACGGCAATCCCTGCAAAGCTGAGAAGGGTGAGGCGCCAGCTGTTGTCGTAGAGTGGCATCAGGAGGCTGTTGGCGGTGGCGACGGCGATCATGCTGCCAAAGGATGGGGACACGGTGTAGATGCCCAGGGCAGAGCCTACCTCTTTCTGGGGGAACCAGAGGGAGGTGAGCTTTGGCGCGCCTACGGAGATGAACGGCCCGCCTAGCCCAAAGACCATTACTGCAGCGAGAAGGATGTACTGATGCGTGGCGCCAGCCCGGATGATCTGGGAGAGGGCAACGAAGCAGATGCCAATCAGCAACGCTCGTTTCAGCCCAAAGCGGTCGATGGCAGCGCCGGCAGGAATAGCCACAAAGAGATAGACGAACTGCCAGGAGCCCAGCACCAAGCCCATGCTCGTTCGGGTCATGTCCAGGTCTCGGAGAATGGGCGCAATCAGCGGCGCAAGAGAGGCGCTGACCATGCCAAAGGAGCCGTAGACTAAGCACATCAGCAACAGCATGACCCAGCGGTAGGATGATGCTTGTGCTTCGGTGGGGGCGGGAGATGTAGAAGTTTGCGCGCTCAATACTATTCCCTGCAGATGAGATGTAGTGGGAGGTAACTTGGCTAGTATACCCCCCAACCTTGCGCAGGAACAACACCTGTGCGTTCGGTCCGCCCCTCCCTGCTTGCCAGGCAGCGGAGCGGCAACATATAATCTGCCCACGTACACCAAAAGGAGCGGCCCAATGGCAACCCCCTACGCGTATTTCCAAAAACAGTTCGTGCCCCTGGCAGACGCCAAAATCGGCATTATGACCCACGCATTCAACTATGGCACTGCCGTATTCGAGGGCATCCGTGGCAACTGGAACGAGGAAGAGAAGCAGCTCTATCTCTTCCGGGTACGAGACCACTTCGAACGCTTTGTACGCTCCTGCCGTATCCTGAGGATCGACCTGCCCTACACCATTGACGAGTACTGCGACATGACAGTGAAGGTGGTGGAGATGTGCGAGTACAGCGAGGACATCTACGTGCGGCCTCTTGGCTACAAGAGCGCTGAGGTAGTGGGCGTCCGCCTGCACGCCATCGACGACGATTTCCTGCTCTTTGTCACACCCTTCGGTAACTACCTGGACGTGGAGGCCGGCATACGCTGCGGCACCTCATCCTGGCGGCGGGTGGACGACACGATGATCCCGGCGCGGGCCAAGGTGACCGGCATCTACGTGAACAGCGCGCTGGCCAAGACCGAGGCCGCCGATCACGGCTACGACGAGGCCATCATGCTCAACGCGGACGGCCATGTATCCGAGGGTTCCGGCGAGAACATCTTCATCGTCTGGCACAACCAGCTCTTTACGCCGCCGCCTTCCGATAACATCCTGGTGGGCATCACCCGAGAGACCGTTATGACCATCGCTCGGGAAGAGCTGGGCCTGGAGATCATTGAGCGGCCCATAGACCGTTCCGAGCTGTACATTGCGGACGAGTGCTTCATGACAGGCACGGCGGCCCACGTCTCGCCGGTGCTTGAAGTGGACCATCGCAATGTGGGTGACGGGAAGATTGGCCCGGTGACGGGTCAGCTGCAAAAGTTCTACTTCGATATTATCCGCGGCAAGGTGGCCAAGTATAAGGCCTGGTGCACCCCTGCGCATAAGCTCGTAAACGTTTAGGAGCCTATGCCGGTACTCCCAACCCGAGGACGAGGACTGGTCTTTGGCCTGAGCCTCGCGATCCTCAACCTGCTCCTAAGCGCGCTCCTGCTCTGGAGGATCAGCCAGGAACCCATCGGGCTCGCCTCTTTCACCGCAGGTATCCTTGCCCTTGCGCTATTGGCGCTGGCGTTGGCCTTTGTCTACTGGACCTACTGCTGCTGGACGCTCGTATACCAGCTTGAATCGGACCGCCTGGTCATCCGGTGGGCGGGCAACACGCTGGAGGTTCCCCTGGGCGACATGCTGGGGTTGGTTCCCGGCGCAGAGTTTCCGCTGCCTCGCATGGCTTCCGGCATCCACTGGCCCGGCTTCCACTTGGGCCGCGGCTCTGTGCAGGAGGCTGGTGAGCTACGAGAGGTACATCTTTTTTCCGCGCACGCTGCTTCGGCCGACCTTCTGTACCTGGTTACAGATGTCCGCGTGTATGGCATCTCCGTGCCGGACCCTCCCGTGTTTGCCGATGAGATACGCCGGTTGCGCGAGCCTAGCCGTATGGCGGCACATACGGCGACAGTAGAGGAGCGGGTGCGCCGGTGGCATGTGTGGGACTCGCCCATCTGGCAGGATAGGCCCCTGCAGGCGCTGCTTTTGCTCGCACTGGCAGTGAACGTTGTACACTTTGGCTATCAGAGTTGGCTCATACCCGCTTTGCCGGAGATGGTGGCGCTCCACGTCACGCCGCTAGGCATTGCGGATAGCACCGGACCGCGGGAGCTGCTGCTGGCACTGCCCGCGATTGGCGCGCTGGTAATGGTAGCCAACACGACTCTTGGGATTGCGTTTTACCGCTGGGAGCGCTTTGCGAGCTATCTTCTCGTGGCGTCTGTCTTGCCGATAGAGGGTTTGCTCTTTAGTGGGACACTGCAACTGTTAGCGTAAGAGAGAAAGAAGGAAGAGAGTTATTATGCCTGATCTACCCAAACGGACATTAGGCCGTACCGGCCTGGAAGTGACCACCCTTGGTTTTGGGGCTATGGAGCTGCGTGGCGAACCGCGCGGGCGAGCCATCACGCCCGAGGTAGCGGACACCATACTGAACACGGTGCTGGACTCCGGCATCAACTACATCGACACTTCTATTGATTACGGGGTTAGTGAAGAGCTCATCGGCCAGTTCATCTCACAGCGCCGGTCGGAGTACTTCCTGGCGAGCAAGTGCGGCTGCAAAGTGGGCGCAGAGATGGTTGCGGGGCAGCGCTCCGGCCACGAGTTCACCAAAGAGAACGTGCAGGCCGGCATCGAGCAGAGCCTGCGGCGCATGAAAACAGACTGCATAGACGTGATGCAGTTCCACTCCAGCCCGTCACAGGAGGAGCTGGAGAAGGAAGACGTGGTGGACGTGCTGGTCAAGCTAAAGGAGCAGGGTAAGATCCGCTTCATAGGCATCTCCGCTATCCTTCCGGATATCAAAGACCATATCGAGATGGGCGTGTTCGACGTGTTCCAGATACCTTACTCAGCGTTGGAGCGGGAGCATGAAGAGCAGATAAGCGAAGCCGCCAAGGCCGGCGCGGGCACCGTGATCCGCGGCGGCGTGGCCAAGGGCGCCCCCAGCCCCGACAAGCAAGCAGGCGACCGCTGGGTCACATGGCAGCGCTCCGGCTTGGACTCGCTCCTAGACGAAGGCGTGTCCCGCATGGAGATGATGCTGCGCTACACCCTGAGCCACCCGGACCTGAGCACCACTATTGTAGGGACCATGAACCCGGAGCACCTGAAGCAGAACGTGGAGCTGGCGCAAAGAGGCCCACTATCCTCTGGGCTGTACGAGGACGCTAAGCGCAAGCTGACCGCGGCTGGGTTGGTTCCTGAAGCGTAGAGTGCCGCCATACAGTACTTCTATGCGAGCCACTCTAGGAACCCAGGCACAGGACTTTCCCGGGGTAATGTGGCACACGTACCACGCAACCCTTAAGGACGACGGCACGCTATAGACCATGTTTGAACCGCCGCGCTACGACATCATTGCGGGCACCGATGCCGCCTACCAGGGCTTCTTCCCCCGGGAGGACTTTAGCGAAGCGCAGCCGGGCGCGGTGGACCTTATGGTGCCGGTGGGTGACGACGTGGAAGTGGGCTGCCGCCTGCACCCGCGCAATCCAGCGTGGCCTACGCTGCTCTTCTTCCACGGCAACGGGGAGACCGTTTGTGACTACGATTCCCTGGCCCAGCACTATGGCCGTCTAGGGCTCAACGTCTGCTTTGCGGGCTACCGCGGCTACGCCTTCAGCACCGGCGTCCCCTCCTACCCGGCCATGATTACCGATGCGCACCAGATTTTTGCCAACTTCAAGATCATGCTGGACACGCACGACTACACGGGGCCTCGCTACGTGATGGGGCGCTCTATGGGCTCTCACTCCGCGGTGGAGCTGGCCGCCCACTACCCGGAAGACATCGCGGGGCTCATCCTCGAGAGCGGTGTGGGCTACCCCACGCGTGTGCTCAACTACCTGCGGGAAGCGGGCCGCACCGAGGATGCCGAAACCCTTGAGCGGCAGCACCTGGAGAAGGTGCGCACTATAAGCATCCCCACACTCTTCATCTACGGCGACCACGATGAACTGGTCTCCCAGAGCAGCGTGACGGACTTTTTCAACACCTTGACCATGCAGGAGAAGCGGCTGGAGATCATTAAGGGCGCGGGCCACAACAACCTGCTGGAACTTGGCTGGGACCAGTACACGGGGGCGTTAAGCGGCTTTACCAGGGCGTCGCCCGTACAGACGTGAACCACGTAGACAGATAGTGCACAGAAGAAGGGCGTCATCCACATGACGCCCTTACCTTTTAGTGAGTGTGACCGTTGGCTATTACGGCAGGCCCTGAAGGCCTTGGCAGCCGAGCAACGAAGAAATGTCGCCGGTGTGCTGGAACTTGTGCGTGACCAGGAGGGTCGAGAGGCGTGACCCGATGGTGCGCGGGCCGCGCGGGGTCTCTGACAGATCGTCCAGGGTTTCGTGCTGCACGTCGTCCAGGTAGGCGTTGACCACCACCGTCACATCGCCGGCATAGGCCAGCAGCAGGTCGGTCTCTGGGCGAGCCTCGAAGGTCCACCACTCGCGGGGCAGCGGGATGCGCTCTTTCCAGCGCTGCTCCATAAGGCTAGGCTGGCCCATAAGGATGGCGATCAGGTTGTCGCAGCCGCTGTACGCATGGAGGAAGGTTGACGTGATGGTGTTCGCCTTGGAGTTAGGCAGCTTCCACGCGCCCTGCTCCGGCGTCACGGGCTTCATCACTGCCATGAGCTGAGTGTCTGCCGTAGTAGCTAGTTCTTTAAGGAGAGTTAGTGCATCCAAGAGTCACCTCGTGTGTAGAATCGCGGCAATCATACACGATCTGGCAGGGAAGGATGGTAGCCGCTGGTAAGGACTCAGGCACGCTCAGCCTGAGCTTAGTGTACGCAATGGTAAAACTTCGCCTCACTTTGACAGGTTCTAGAATTCCGCGATAGCGATATTCAGTGCCCATTAGCCTTTCCGCTGAGCGTCGTGAGTTCGTTGCCCCCACTCTTCGGTTGCCCGAACGGCTGCAGTGCTTGAGGGACCTCGAGTCCTGCTCGCGCATGTGGGAGGTAGCTGAGCATAGCTGTTCCACTGCGGACGATGGAGCTTGGCTCACTTTTCGAGGAGCACACCACCGGCACTCCGGGGATGCGGTAATTCAGCAATCTCGCATAATGTATCGATCACTGCCGCCTTCTCCCTGGCGTTGGGGGGAAGCCTATAGAAGTTTTCCCAGAAGTCACTTACAAACGTCAGCACAATAGTAGGATCGTTCCATTGAACAAACCTAGGTCCCCAATTCGCTCGCTCAAATAACGAGTCAATCGCTCCTGCCATTATCGCCCAGTCAAAACCGACTATTTTTAGTTCCAAGAAAGGTGTGTTGTCTGCCAATCCGATATGGAAGTCATCGTACTCCCAGAGCAAACTTGTCAATCTTCTCAATTGCTCCCGTGCTAGCAGCCGCTTGTATTCGTCTTGCTGTTGAAGCAAGTGCTTTATTGTTGGCATCGAATGGATAGAGATGTAGCCATAAGTCCTCAGCGTGTGGTAAAAAGTCTCGTGCCTTTTTAGCTCGATAGCAAAACGTTCTTCTATGTCAGCCCCTGGCTGTGTGCTGAAGGGGTCCGCTTTTTCTAGCTGAAAAGCGTACTCCTCTTTATCCCGGGGTGGAGGGACAGTGAATCGTAGGGGCACAGACCGTATAGCTAGGTGCATGCCAGGTCGGGACTCTAGCTCCAGGACTGCTCGCTCACGCTCCAAGTCGTTGTTCGTCTGGTCGCTATGTACTGAGACATTCACAGAAACTGGACCGCGATGTGGCCATAGCCAGTCGGCTAATAGCTCGTGAGTCGCCTTGAACCAGTTGCTCCTAAGCCGCTCACCACCATCCTGCACAGCTGCTACCGTGGCGGGCTTTTCCTCATGCTCGTATAGGAAGAGATATCGGTCGAACTCCGGTTCGCTTAGCGGCGTGCCATCAAACAATTCTAGAAACAGATCAACCTTCCATTTGGGAAGCCTAAGCCCCCAAGATATAACCATTAATAGTCGAGCTCGGTCGACTCGCCTGCTCTTGTCATTGATCGTTTTTGTTAGATTCTCCATAGTTGTAATGTGAAAAGCCTTCACGTATGGAGAACCACACTTGGTTGCCAGCTCTTCCTGGGTTAGACCCGCTAACTTTCGTTCTTTCTCAAGCAATAGCTCAATAAACCTATATCTATCGTAATCAGCTGAGTAGAACGGCCCTGCCGCTGCTGTGGGGAATGCGATGCTAGTCATTATTTCTCCGCATAGAAATTCTGCTGATAAGTTAGGATATTAAAATATTAGGGCATTTTAGTGAATATGCAAGCGGAGCCTAAAGTTTAGTTGACATTTGTCAACAGCCCTTCATAGTATGTCCCTAACTCAGCCGAGTTATAGGAGGTGGCGTGCCATGGCAATTATTGATTCTGACGCCCATGTGGTTGAAAGCGATCGAACATGGGATTTTATGGACAAATCTGACGTTCGTTGGCGTCCTCGACTCGTCTCACCGGAGGGCAACAAATCTCAGTATTGGGTTGTGAACAATCAGATCTGCGGCTTAGCGCGTCCTGTCCTTACCGACACCCTCTTCAAAGAGTTCGCAGCGACATCAGGACGTCGTATTGATACTGACCAGGCTGCTCGTGAGATGGAGAGTTCGGAAGCAAGATTACAAGCGATGGATACCCTTGGTATAGACATCCAGATCTTGTATACCACCATCTTTATCAGCCAAGTTACTGACCTTCCAGAGGCGGAAATCCCCATATGCTGGGGTTGGAATCGCTGGATGGCAGAGTTAACAAAGTCCGCAGGAGGTCGACTTCCTTGGATGGCCTGTTTACCTCTTCTTAGTATGCCCCATGCGATAGAGCAGTTGCGCTATGCCAAAGAAAATGGCGCAGTAGGGGTCTTTATGCGCTCGGTAGAGTACGACATGCTCATCCACGACCCCTACTTTGACCCACTGTACGAGGAGGTCAGCCGGCTGGACATGTGCGTTGGAGTACATGTTGGAAGTTCCAACCGCTACATTTCTGAAACACTTTCCAAACGTGTGGGAGGCGCCGGGGCCTTCTGGAACCTGCTGCTGGGTAACGTGGGTGCGGTTCATGCCGCTATCTGTAACGGACTCTTTGAGCGGCACCCCAAACTGCGCATGGGGTGCATTGAGGCCGGTGCCGGCTGGGTCCCCTACGCGATAACCGATCTTAGGCGTCGAGGAGAGCGGATAAATATGCCCGAAGACATCTTCAAAGATTACCGAGTCTGGGTGTCATGCTTTAGCACTGACGACTTCAATTACATCGCAAAATACTCAGGAGATACCCAGCTGCTCATTGGCACAGACTTTGGCCACACTGATGTTTCTGCAGAAGTAGAAGTCTTCCAGAATACACAGACTAGAGACACCATCACTCCTGAGCTCTATCAAAAGATCGTGGACGATAACGCAAGAGCTTTTTACGGCTTATAAGAGTAGGCAGAGTTATGTAGAACACGGCAAAACTTCGAGTGGCCAAATCCTACTAACGGCTGTTTGCGAGGAAGGACGAGTAAGGAGAGGAATATGCTTACAAAAACGTTGAGTAGCTTGACAGGCATATTGGTGATAAGTGTTCTGTCTATGGCGTGTCAACCTCAAGCTGAACCTGCTCAGCAAACTCAAACCACCCAGCCTAGCCAAACGACTGAAACCACTCAGCCCACTCAAACGACTGAAACCACCCAGCCTAGCCAAACGACTGAAACCACCCAGCCTAGCCAAACGACCCAAACCGCCCAGCCCACCCAAATAGCTGAGCAAAAGTTGCCAGCAGAAACAGCCATGGATAAGCAGCAGTGCGAGCTTGGCAAAGAGGTTTGGCGTTCCCAAGGTCCGCCGGTGCGGGGCGGGATTACGACGGTTGCTGGACGCAACCCTGCCGAGCATTTAGACCCCACGAAGATCGTTGCGCGCTATGGCGACGTCAACCAAGTTTATAACGGGTTGGTTGAGTTCAGGGGCTGTTTTATCAACGACTTTACCGTAAAGCCTCGCCTAGCAGAGTCGTGGTCATTCTCCCCAGATGGGACGACGCTTACCATGAAGCTCCGTGATGATGCGCGCTGGCACAACAAACCCCCAGTAAACGGCCGCAAGTTCACCAGTGCTGATGTGGCTTTTTCAATTGAGCACCAGAAGCGTGAGGGCGTACTGCTCGGGGCGTTTTGGAGGGATGTCAACTACGAAGTGCCGGATGGAAAAACGGTCGTGCTGAAAATAGATGAAGCCGATGCCGATTTCATGGCCCGGCTAGCGGATTATCGCAATCTGATGTTCCCCAAAGAGGTCTACGACGCGGATGGCGACTTCAAGAGTCGAGCCATCGGCACAGGGCCTTTTATGGTGCAGGATTTCAGACCGGCTACGATTACTGTGCTTGAGCGTAACCCCGACTACTGGGATATGGGCGTTGACAACAAGCCCTTGCCCTACTTGGATGGTCACAAGACCATCATCGTCCCTGACCGGGCGGCTGAGATAGCAGCCTTTCTAGCAGGACAAACGGTCTACATTAACGTACTGTTCCCGTCTGATGCCGAAGCAGTACTGAAGAGGTGGGCGAAGACCACTTGGCTTCGAACACCCTTTGAAGCGATGGATACTTTCTATATCAACCATCGCCACAAGAACGCGTTTACAGAGGATGTGCGCCTGCGGCGGGCCGTCTCATTTGCTATCGACAGAGAGGAACTGATTGTAAGCAGGGGCGGAGCGCTCTATGCCAGTTTCCTCCCACCCTATCTAGCAACTTGGGCATGGCCTCAAGAAAAGATTAGGGAATACGGGCGGGTAGACCGCGACGAATCAAAGCGACTCATTGCTGAAGCCGGGTTCAAGCCTAATGAACTCAAAATAACCCTGATTACGGTCGAACGCTACAGCCAAGAGGCTGCGGTTGTACAGCAGCACCTTAAAGCCGTAGGCATTGATGTCACAATAGAGCTCTCCGATGGAGTGAACTTCAGCCCCGTCCTCAACAAGCACGAGTTTGAATTCGCTTGGGGGGCCTATGCTGGTCCGCATCAACCTAACTTCTGGGTGGGCGATTTCCTTGATTCAAATAGCCCCCAAAACTTTCTCGGCATCAAGGATCCAAAACTCGATGAGTTCGTCGCGGCCCATTCAAAAGAACTAAATCTTGAGAAGCGGCTGGAGGTCCTGGACGCTCTGGAGGAGTACCTTTGGGAAACGATGCCGTATGTTCCCACAGAAGCCTACTCATACAATCACCTCGTCGCGTGTCAGCTTCAAAACTGGAGTCATTCTTGGGGAGGATTCCATCAAGCCTGGCGCGCAGAAGCATGGGTCGATCCCAGTAAATGTTAGGGATTAGAGAATACGGTATAAAGAAAAGTACAAAGCAAGACAAGCTTCCTGGTAATCACTGATACCAAGATCGATACGTTGGTGAGAGCCTATTGCGAGGAGTTGGATGTAAAAAAGCGGCACGGGCTCTTGGATGGCGTTGAGGGGCACCTCTGGACAATGATGCCCTGCGTTGCAAACGGAGTCTTACCTAACCTAAGTGTTGGTTCTCTGTCGTTTGTAAAACGGGAGCCCTCATTTCCAGGGGGGTCCCTCGATGTCTGGCGAGGCTATAGTTGACCGGATTTGAGCAAGTGTTAATGAATAGCTCTGCCTATACCCAAAGGCGCCTTAGCCGCTATACGTAAAGGAAAAAAACTATGCCAATGCTGCAAGATAGGGTAATCATTGTTACCGGCGCCGGTCATGGTCTTGGGAGGGTCTACGCCATCAACATGGCCAAGGAAGGGGCACGCGTGCTCGTTACAGACATAGATGGCCCTGGCGCTGAACGGGTGGCTGAAGAGATAAGCAAGGCAAATGGTGAAGCTTACCCTCTGAAAGTAGATATTTCAGATGAAGCTCAGACAGAGGCTATGGCAAAGGAAGCTATCGCTCGGTTTGGCGGCAGAATCGATGGCCTGGTAAACAATGCAGGTGTAATGAAGGCAGTACCACAAGGAGGCAGTCCTCAGTTCGCGCTCCAGTCAAGCCCCCTCGAGGAAACTACACCCGAGGTATGGGACATGGTGATGGCGGTGAATGTGAGAGGAGTTTTTCTTTGTTGCAAGGCCGTTGTCCCAACCATGAAAGCTCAGAACTACGGCAAAATCGTAAACATTTCGTCCACCACTGCTCTGCAAGGTATCAGTGCTTTTGGTCCCTACATGGTGTCGAAAGCCGCAGTCGTGGGCATTACTCGCGGGTTGGCACGCGACCTTGGCAAGTTTAACATCACCGTTAACAGCGTCGCCCCTGGCGGAACCATGAGTGACGACGTAGTAACCGACGAGATCCTCCAACAACAGCAGAAGTCCCTAGATGCCGGGCTTAGCGGGCGGCTCTCCGGCATAGCAATCCGCGCTATCCGCCGCGTAGAGACGTCCGAAGATCTCATGGGCTTAGTAATGTTCTTCATGTCGGGCGCCAGCGACTTCATTAGTGGACAAACCGTCGCTGTTGATGGCGGCTCATACATGGGGTAAAGAAGTCGCTGCGGCTGGTAGCAGGGATTTGCAGTTGACTGGTCCGAGTTCATAAGGAGAGATTAGGAAATGGCAATGCTTCAGGATCGGGTAATAATTGTAACTGGCGGCGGCCACGGCCTCGGTAAGGCGTATAGCAAAGGGATGGCCGAAGAAGGTGCACGGATTTTGGTCGTCGATCAGGACGGGCCCGCAGCGGAGCAGGTGGCCGAGGAAATCCGGCAAACCGAGGGTCAGGCCGTTCCCTTTAAGGCGGATGTTTCTGATGAAGCCCAAGTGATGAACATGGCCAAAGAAGCGGCTGACCGGTTTGGTGGACGCATTGATGGCATAGTGAACAACGCCGCTATCTTCAAGACTATACCCACGCCTCCGGGCAGCCTAGAAGACATGACCGTAGACAACTGGGACAAAGTAATGGACGTTAACGTCCGTGGTGTATTCCTTTGTTGCAAAGCGGTTGTTCCCTATATGAAGGAACAAAACTACGGGAAGATTGTCAATATTTCATCCACGACCGCTCTACAGGGCCTGTCGGCGTTCGGTCCCTACATGGTTTCAAAGGCTGCCGTTGTGGGGATAACAAGAGGACTAGCTAGAGACCTTGGAAAGTTTAATATCACCGTGAACGGGGTAGCTCCCGGCGGCACCATGAGTGAGGATGAAGTCACTCAGGACGTGCTCCAGAGGAACCAGTCAACCATAGATACTGGCCTTGCCTCTGGACGGCTCTCCGGCGTAGCAATCCGCGCTATCCGCCGCGTAGAAGTGCCTGAAGATCTAACGGGCATCGTCTTGTTCCTCGTGTCCCCAGCTAGCGACTTTATCAGTGGACAGACTATTTCGGTAGATGGTGGCTCGTACATGGGCTAATGGACGCATCTCGATAAAGGACGTTTCGAGGAGCATGGGCAAACGAACCCAATACGCTTCATCTGAAGCACTAAGGAGAAACTAGTGCACCCATTTGAATATGTGGCAGCACACAACATAGACGAGGCCGTGGGTCTGCTGAACGAAAAGGATGTACGAGCTCGGTCCCTTGTGGGGGGCACCGATATCCTGGTTCAGCTACGCGGAGACCGGCGAGAGATCGATCGGATAGTGGACATAAAGCCGATCCCGGAAATGAACGAGCTTTCCTTCAACCCTGAGGAAGGCGTAGTTCTGGGTGCAGCGGTTTCTTGCCAGCGTGTGTACGAGCACCCAGAAATCGCTCGCTACTATCCAGCGCTTGTTGATTCTGCAGCGATGATAGGCAGCATCCAGATACAAAACAGAGCGAGCGTGGGGGGCAACCTATGTAATGCAGCCCCTAGCGCTGATTGTATTCCTTCCCTAATAGTGCTAGATGCTCAATGTACCATTGCAGGCCCTAGTGGGATACGGACCATACCAGTGAGCGATTTCTGCGTGGGGCCAGGCCGAAGCGTGCTTGAGGATGGTGAACTTTTAGTGCACGTACGAATTCCACTACCGGCGCCAGAATCTGGAAGCCACTACTTGCGCTTCATTCCGCGAAACGAAATGGACATAGCTGTGGCAGGCGTAGGCGCATCCGTGACGTTGAATGGGGATGGAAAAACCATAGTGGCGGCACGTGTTGCACTCGCCTCCGTTGCTCCTACCCCCCTTTACGTGAAGGAGGCAGAAACGGCTCTGGTGGGTCGTGCGGCTGATGACGCAACTCTACGGGAAGCCGCTGACGAGGCAATGGCTGCTTCTCGACCGATTTCAGATATGAGAGGGACTGCGGATCAGCGGAGGCACTTGGTTAGAGTGCTGACAAGAAGAGCGCTAGAAGGGGCTATTAGAAGGGCCCACACTGGGAGTGGGATATGAAGATTCAAGTTCAAGCAACAATTAACCAGGAAGAAGTAGAGTTTCTTTGTGAAGCGTGGCATAGCCTACTGGAAGTACTACGTGACGGCCTGGAGTTGACCGGTACTAAGGAAGGTTGCAACGACGGGAATTGTGGAGCCTGCAGTGTCATCCTTGATGGACAGCTTGTAGATTCCTGTCTCGTCCTGGCTGCTGAAATTCAAGGGAAGCACGTGCAGACTATAGAAGGCCTTGCTACTCCGCAAGCAGTGCACCCACTGCAATGGAGTTTTCTAGAAGAAGCTGCCCTGCAGTGTGGAGTGTGTACGCCAGGATTCATCATGGCATCAAAGGCCTTACTCGACCAGGAACCTCATCCTACAGAGGAACGCCTGCGTCACTGGCTAGCGGGCAACCTTTGTCGCTGCACCGGGTACGACAAGATTATTCGCGCTGTAATGACAGCTGCGGAAGCTATGGAGGCACAAAATGGCCATAACCCAAAGGCGTAGCCTTAAGGTTGTCGGTACTCGTCCAATTCGTCACGATGGTCCCGAAAAAGTTACTGGTCAGGCCATCTACGGTCACGACTTCAAACTTCCAGGAACGCTCTTCGGGGCTATCCTAAGGAGTCCATACGCACACGCAATCATTCGCTCCATCGACATAAGCGACGCGCTCGCTTTTCCCGGCGTTCGCGGTATTGTAACTGGTCAAGATCTGCAGGCTCCTGCAAGCCGCGAGGAGGCTTTAGGGGAAAGCGTAGTGCCCCCGACCATTCCTGGAAGCAACGTATTGGCTAGAGACAAAGTCCTGTACACGGGTCATGCAGTAGCCGCTGTTGCAGCTACTACTGCTCATGCGGCCGACGAAGCGGTGAAGCTAATTAAAGTGGACTACGAGGTCTTGCCTCCCGTTATGACGGCTCAAGAGGCGATGGCCGATGGTGCTCCTCTACTTCACCCACTACTTACAACTCGGACGTTAGGCCAAGGACAAAAAACGGATACAGGCGTGTCCAGTAATATCGCCAATCACTTCCAAATAAAGCGCGGAGATGTAGAACAAGGCTTCAGGGAAGCGGATGTTATCGTTGAGCGTGAGTTTAAGACAGCTACTGTCCACCAAGGCTACATTGAACTGCATAATGCGACCGCCATGTGGAATTCAGACGACTTCATCACTATTTGGTGCAGTAGCCAAGGCACATTCCGGATTCGTGATCAGGTAGCTCAAGTATTGAAACACCCCACCTCCCAAATCAAAGTTGTGCCTTTGGAGATTGGCGGCGGCTTTGGCGGGAAGGTTCCTGCATATATTGAGCCCGTTGCGGCACTCCTTTCAAAGCGAACTGGCCGGCCGGTTAAGCTGGTCATGACGCGGAAGGAAGACTTTGAAGCCACGGGAGCTGCGGCTGGGTCCTACATGCAGATAAAAATTGGGGCGCGTAGGGATGGCACGCTGACCGCGGCTACAATGATGCTAGCCTACGAGGCTGGTGCCTATCCGGGATCCCCTGTAGGAGCGGGTATGAATACCATCGCTCTCTACAATTTTGAACACGCCCTCATTGACGGCTACGACGTTGTGGTCAATAAACCGAAGGTTGCTCCCTACCGGGCGCCTGGGGCCCCGCAAGCATCCTACGGAATCGAACAAGTCATGGACGAGCTTGCCAAAAGGCTCGAGCTGGACCCTCTGGAGTTCCGCATACGTAATGCGGTAAAGGAAGGTGACCGCGGCCTGGATGGTGTTCGTCACGAAGATAGCTCTTCAATAGCTGTTTTGGAAGCTGCTATTCAACATCCTCATTACCTTGCTCCCCTAACGGGTCCTAATCAAGGAAGAGGCGTTGCCTTTGCTAGCTGGCACACCGGAGGCGGCCAGAGTAGCTGCTTCCTCAGTGTGCACGCTGATGGCCAGGTGAGTCTTACTGAAGGTTCTGTGGATATAGGCGGGACTCGCCCTGCAGCTGCTATGCAAGCCGCTGAAGTCTTAGGAATACCCGCGGAAGACGTGCATCCTACTGTAGTAGATACAGATAGTATCGGGTTTACGGGAGCCACCGTAGGCAGCAGTACGGCTTTCAAAGTGGGACATTCTGCTTATCAAGCTGCACAGGATGTGGTTCTGCAAATGCGCAGGCGTGCCGCCAAGATCTGGGAAGCTAGCGAGGACGTTGTTGACTTTACTGATGGTGTTTTCAGTTCTACAGAAAATCCTGAGCGCCGAATGACGTTTAAGGAGCTAGCCGCAAGACTGAACTCCACGGGTGGGCCTATCGCTGGACAGGCTACGCTCATGGCGACCGGAGGCGGCGAAGCCTTCGCAGTGAACATCGTGGATGTTGAGGTAGACCCGGAGACGGGCAAAGTCCAAGTGACTCGCTTTACCGCTCTCGAGGACGTTGGCCAGGCCATTCATCCGAGCTACGTGGAAGGACAGATTCAAGGAGGCGCGGTACAAGGAATAGGCTGGGCACTCCATGAAGGCTACTTCTTTGATAGTAAGGGCCAGATGCTCAACTCCAGTTTTCTTGACTATCGGATGCCGACAAGCCTGGATGTCCCGATGATCGATACAGTTGTGCTGGAGTTTCCCGGTGGCAACCATCCTTACGGGGCTAAGGGCGTGGGGGAGCTACCGATTATTGCTCCGTTGGCAGCCATAGGAAGCGCTATAGAAGCTGCTGTAGGCATTCGCTTGATGGAAATGCCTATGACGCCTGGGGATGTTCTTGAGGCGCTTTGGGAACAAGAGCGGATTGAGGGCAAATAACCCATGCCGGTGGTGTGGATTCCAAGCCTAATGCAAGATCTGACAGGAGGGGCTGAGCACGTAACTGTCCCAGGAAGCACAGTACGTCAGGTGGTCACATCATTGGAGCAGCGTTATCCCGGCTTCAGAGACCGCCTCATCCAGGATGATCGTCTAGTACCGTTTATTGCGGCTTTTATTGACGGACGGGAAAGCGAGATGGGCTTGGCAGAATCTGTTGGGGAGAACAGCGAAGTCACATTTCTACCCGCGATTAGTGGTGGCTTATCCTGAACAGCCTAGGATTGCCCAGAGCGTAGCGCTCTTGAAATCCTGTAGTAAGGAGGAGTATTTGTTGGCAATCAGAAATCTTCCGAGACTCCAATTCACTTGTGTCTTGTTCCTTGGTCCCTATCTGCTTAGTTCTTAGGTTGAGTTGGGGGAGTTAATTAAGTGGGAGAGTGGGAAGTGTAACTTCCCTTAAGTCTGAAAGGATGTGCTGCAGTGATTACTATCGATGCTGACGCCCATGTGGTCGAGTCTGAGCTGACGTGGGATTTCATGGACAAGGCAGATCAAAAATATCGTCCAAGTCTTGTAAAGCCTTCTGAAAATGCTTCAACCGCCTACTGGCTGGTAGAGGGAAAGGTTCGTGGCCTTGCCCGGGCAGTACTTACGGAGGAGCGCCTACACGACTTTACTGAGAAATCAGGCCGGAATGTAGTTACCACTGAAGAAACACGTTCAGTAGAGAACGTAGAAGCTCGCTTGCAGCATATGGATGAATTGGGTGTGGACATTCAGGTCTTGCACTCCACCATCTTTATCCGCAGGGTAGCGGATAGGCCTGAAGTGGAGATTCCCATTTGTTGGGGCTGGAATCGCTGGATGGCAGACATCTGGAAAAGGAGCAACAATCGTTTACGATGGTCTGCGGTGCTTCCTTTATTGAGCATTCCTCATGCCATTGAGCAACTACAGTTTGCCAAGCAAAACGGCGCTTGTGCAATTTTTGTACGAGCCATTGAGGGTGAATACTTGCTTCACGATTCCTACTTTTTCCCTCTCTATGAAGAGGCGAGCCGTCTTAACATGCCCATCGTAGTGCATGTGGGCAATTCTAACCCGTATGTGTCGGAGTTCCTGAGCGGTCCTGCCCGCATGCCCTCAGGTGTGTGGTCTCTTTCCCTGCAGACTGTCGGCGCCTTTCACAGTTGGCTCTTAAATGGGATATGGGAGCGCTTCCCCGAACTGAGGTTTGGGGTAGTTGAGTGTACTGCTTCATGGTTACCCTACATTCTTAATGACGTTAAGCGGCGCTTCCCCGCCTTTGGATACGACGTCCCTGAAAACATCATGCGAGATGCACGGATGTACGTGTCTTGTCAGACTGATGACGATATCCCTTACCTCGTAAGCCAAGGGGCGGAAGACGGGTTGATGATCGGCACGGACTATGGGCATACCGACAACTCAAGCGAAATCGAGGCGCTTCGCAACCTGCAAACTAGCGGGAAGGTCGCACCGGAGATCCTCCAGAAGGTATTGTTTGACAATCCCCGTAAGTTTTACGGCATAGGAGACTAATTGGCGAAAATTTAGAATGGGGCATCTCCAAGATTTAGTGCCCTGAATGTTCTATTGGGCCCGGGATAACAGAGGGAGGTCAATTGTGGCAGTGATAGATGCTGATGCTCATGTAGTTGAAACTGAGAAAACATGGGAGTATGTCAGCGCTTCCGATAAAGCATACAAACCTGTCATACTTAAGAACGAGGAGACGGGTCAGCGAGTCATAGTGATTGACGGCAAAATCCGTCAGCTAGGCGCGGGCGCCAGCGGAATCCGACCTGTGGTGACCGCTCAGCGGGCCCTTGAGCTGGGTATTCCGACTGAGCGTAACGTTGCCACGACTGAGGGCGCATTCGAGCTTGAGAATATGGAAGCGCGCATTGCTGATATGGATAAGTTTGGCGTGGATATGCAGGTGCTCCAGCCTACGATGTTTCTATCGCCCTACTCAGATGTTGCAGCAACTCAAGTGGCACTTTGCGGCGCATACAACCAGTGGATCGCTGACCTCACTAAGAATTATCGCGACCGCGTGCGATGGGTTTGTCCCCTCCCGCTGTTGAGCATGTCTGACGCCTTAGACCAACTTCGATTTGCTCACGATAACGGCGCTGTTGGCGTCTTCATGCGACCTTTTGAGGGAGATAGGCCCACCTACGACCGTTACTTCGACCCACTTTATGAAGAAGTCGTCCGGCTTAACATGGCTGCTATCGTTCATGTAGGGAACGGCAACACAGAGATGACGGAACTTCTTCGCAAGGATGTCGCCTTTGGCCGCGGCTTCCTTCCCTTTGTCTTCCCGGTCGCGGGCGTATTACACGGCACAATTACTAATGGACTACCGCTACGGTTTCCAACACTACGTATTGGGTTCCTTGAGGCAGCCGCGGAGTGGATTCCCTGGTTGTTAAAGGACCTACGGCGCCGTGCTGAATCAAAGGACCTACCGGAAGACCTACTGCATGAGTACCGTCTCTATGTAGCATGCTATACCACGGACGACATCCCTCGGCTAGTCGAAAACCCTGATATCGGTACTCGAGCGCTGGTAATCGGCACGGATTACGGTCACACCGATGTTTCTGCGGAGGTAGAAGCCGTACTAACCCTAAAGAAAAAAGGTGACCTATCTTCTGAAGTAGTTAGGAATATCCTCGAAGCGAATCCAGCTAATCTCTACGGCATACCAGAGTAATTGAACAGGTCGAAGCGCACCAAGGGCGCTTCGACCTGTTTTTACGCCTGCTGCGCTTTGTGATAAGTGTGTTCTGCCAGTCTATCCTGCGTTCACGCAAGAGGCGGCATGAGTGGTAGAACAACTTGCCGGAGAGCGCAGCTCTTGCTGTAGCTACAATTTTATACCTCACTACACAAGGCACCAGCCTATTGGCCCTGCTGAGCTGGCAGGTAATTGCTCGCGAGAAGCGAGTGAACGGATTCTAAGGAAACAGGCGGCAAGGCGTAGGCAGCAAGCGGTGTTTATGCCGCTTGCTGCCTGTCCTGTCCCACGCCTTCCCTGGATAGCGTGGCTTGTAGGACTACACGTACTGGACACGCACATATGCTAGGCGCAGGAATCTTCTATGGTTGGTGGGTCCTACTGGCGTGTAGCAGCATTATTTTATTCGGCGCTAGTTGGGTGAACTACGGGTTCACCGCTCTATTCGATCCCATTCAGAGAGAACTGGGATGGAGTACTTCTATCCTTGCTTTTGCGTTTTCAATGCGCAATCTTGGTGGGCCGATAGCCGGGGTACTTATAGATCGTTTCGGACCACGCAGAATAATTACCGTAGGTGTGGTGTCCACGGCGATCGGGGCGGCTATTCTAAGTAATGTGCAGTCTTTGTTCGTTTTATATGGATCATTCGTCTTTCTAGCAGTGGGCAACGGCCTGTCCAACCCCATGCCTGGTACCGTTGCAATTGCCCGTTGGTTTACTTATCGAAGAGCGCGCGCGTTCTCCATTTTTACCGTACTCAATGGCTTTGGAGGGCTAACAATTCCTTTTTTGGGGTTGGCAATCAATAGCTTAGGGTGGCGCATGGCGCTGCGTGTCTTTGCCGTCATGACCACACTGATCTGTATTCCGCTTACTTTTGTTGTCAAGGATCGTCCAGAGCCACCCACCGCGCTCCCGGGCAGCGATGCGCCTTCCACAACAGATGCTTCCGAACCTCCGGACCAGGCCACTCGGAATAGGGCTCGTGACACCACTGCTGTTGCCGAGGATTTTACCGCGAGACAGGCCCTTGGTAGCCGTAGCTTTTGGCATCTTGCCGGTGCAATAACTTTCGCTGGGCTCGGAACTGCGCCGGTAATGACGCTACTCGTCCCAAGCCTACTCAGACAAAACGTGGCCACTCCTACGGCATTGATACTTGCCTCATCACTGCCGCTTTTGTCACTTCCCTGGCGCCTAACCGTGGGGTGGCTAGGGGACTATTTTGATAAGCGGCTTTTACTGGGAGTGTGCTACTTATTCAGTGCAGTGAGCCTGCTTTGTCTTGCTAATGGTAGTTCTCTGTTGTGGCTGATTCTCTTCGCGATAGCCTATTCGATAGGGTTCGGGGGACCGAACCCGCTGCGTCCCGCACTCCAGGCGGACTACTTCGGGACAAAGGCAATGGGGACAATTCAGGGGCTAACTCAGCTGTTCTCGTTCTTTGATAATGTCGTTGGGCCCCTCTTTGTCGGATGGGTAGTTGATCGTACAGGAAGCTACCGGGCAGCATGGCTTATTCTGGGCATCGTAGCAGCCGCAGCCACTCCGCTCATACTTACAATGCCAGCCATTTCCAGCGCCCGAAACCCCAGACAACGCGATTAGGGCCGCACAGACGCCTAGCTGCTAGAAGCGAAATCCAAATCCTGGAAACGGCGCCGGACGAGGTGCACGGCGGCACGCGCGACCTTCGAAATGCTCGGCTTCACCATACTTTCAACATTTACTACTCATCGAATACGAGCAGGCTGCGCGGTTGGGGAGCTAGATAAATGGTTGATTTTTTGTTAAAGTCGTTCATCTGCACGATTGTGGAACAAGATGAATAGTCCACTCTTTATAGTTAAGCAAGTTTGTGGTAGGGTTCAAGCAGCCAGAAGCACAGGAGGTAGGTAGTGAGTAGAAGTTTCTTTTCATTGTGGATAAGGGCCACAGTAGTCATGCTCATAGGATTACTTGGGGTGGCCTGCGCGGCAGATAGCAGTCCAGCCGCCGCTCCTGCACCCGCAGCGACAGCGGCGCCCGAGCCGACAGCTGCACCCGAAGCGGTCAAAGACATTCTCCAAGAGAAGCTATCGCGTGAATGCGATGGGGATAAGGCGTGGTGGCGCGACCCAGGCACGCCCGTACGCGGCGGCACCTTCACTTGGGCCGCTAGGTCTAGAGGCGCTCCTGTTGTCTACGATCACCTTCGTGGCGGCCAGGCGCTTGACCAAGTGAATAGCCGGTTGCTCCAAACCCGGGCCTGTTTCTACGAGGACACCGCGGTTGAGCCAGACATGGTGGAGTCCTGGGACGTTTCAGCAGATGGACTGACATGGACATTGAAAGTCCGAAGTGACATCAAGTGGCATAACCAGCCGCCGGTCAATGGACGTGCCTTCACGTCTGCAGACATAGGTTGGACCATTGACCTCATAGCTACAGAGGGCGCGGAGCGCAGTGTTTGGGACAAGATGACTCATGAGGAACCAGACGCGCAAACCGTTATCCTTACACTTGAAGAAGTGCAACCAGACTTCCTCCTTTCTAATCTTGGCGCCCGTAGGTTTCTGATCATGCCAAGGGAAGTTTTTGAAGAGAATGGCGATTTTAAAACGCACATGGTGGGCACCGGTCCCTTCATGCTTGAGACGTTTCAGTGGGGCGTTCTCAAGGAATTCGTAAGGAATCCAGACTGGCCAGAGATGGGTGCAGACGGTAAGGCCCTGCCCTATCTGGACAGCATCAGGACTGTCTACGTTGATGACAACGCTTCGGAGATTGCGGCCATTCGGTCGGGGCAGATCGACCGATCGGCCCTGCAGACCGTGTTAAAGACCGATGCTGATTCACTGAAGGCAGAGTACCCTAAGGCTCGGTTTTCGCAGGATGTAACAGGATGTCCCTGGGGCGGCTGGATAAATCCACACCGAAAGCCTTTTGACGATGTACGGGTGAGGAAAGCCATTGCGTTGGCCCTGGATCAAGAAGAGATGATCCAAGGCGCTCTGGACGGTGGAAGCGTTCCCACGGGCTTCCTTCCAGTTGCAATCACCAATTACGCCTGGCCCATCTCCAAAGTAAAAGAGAAGTTTGTGGTTGATTTAGACGAGTCGAAGCGTCTCCTTGCGGAGGCAGGCTACGGCCCGGATAATCCTCTGAAATTTAAGCTCCATTCTGGTGAGACCGGTGGTGACAGCCGCAGGACAGAAGTTGCTCAGCAGCAACTGAAGCGTGTCGGCATACAGGCCGAGATTGAGCTGTTGGAACTAAACAGTAGCTCCTACTTAAACCAGCGGGCGCTCGCAGAGGGCAAGTACGACTCCATGTGGGGAACTCAGTCTCCGTGCGAGTTCCGAGCATCCCGGTGGATGGGTACTCAGCTACTCAGCGACTCCTTCCAGAACTGCTGCGGGTTCAATTTCCCCGAGGTTGATAAGTTGGCCCGACAGCAGATGACCGAGCTAGATCCTGTGAAGCGCGGAGAGATCTTAAACACAATGCAGGACGTTGTGTTTGAATTGACCCCCTACTTCCCTACAGGAAGCCGTACGTACTTCCGGTATCAACATTGTAGGCTGAAGAATATGGCAGGTATTGGCTGGTACAATGCCCTCACCGGAATGAAGGAAGCGTGGAAAGACGAGACCAACTGCTAATAGCGCTCGTCGTAGTATCGAGAATAGGAAGGACCTGGCTAATGCCAGGTCCTTCCTTAATACAGGAACAGATGACGGCTTTGATTCAAGGGGTGTGCCGCGTTTGCGTTAGACGGCACCACTAGTCAGACTAGTCACCCTCAGCATGGGCTCTGAACCGCGAGAGCAGACGGATGAGTTGTTCTTGGTCAGCTACACTAAAGTCCTTCCAGAGCTCGTCAGAAAACCGGAGAACGCCAGGGATCACGGTATTGAGACGGGCCTCTCCAGACCCCGTGAGCTGCGCATACGTTACACGGCGGTCAGTTGGATGAGCCTCACGCGTTACCCACTCTCGGCGTGCTAACCAGTCGATCTGTTTTGTAACGGCGGTGGTCGAAATGCTCATCAGTTTGCCAATGTCACTCATGGCCATCCGCTTACCATCTGCAACATAGAGCAGACGGACAACTGAATAATGCGCCGGCGTAAGGTTGTACTGGGCGAGAAACTCTCCGAAAGCATTGCTTCCAGCCCTGTAAGCTCGTCCCAGCGCTACATATGCCTTAACGGCTCTGATTTCATTTGCGTCGGCCCACGGAAAAGCCAGCAGGTAGTGGCCGGTAACCCAGTCTAGGAAGGGATCAGCTGAGATATCTTTTTCGTCGCTCGTAGCCCTTTCAGTCATAAGCACTCCCTGTATAGCGGTATAGCAAGCGTTCTTGACAACGCTCTGATGGTTAATGGTATCATTACCGATACCTGAAAATACAGAACCTAGTTCACTATATTTGGCTAGTACCTCATTTAGCTTGGAATATAGGATTTCATAGACGAACTGCGAACTGAAAGAGAGCACGATGACGACTAATCAGAGCCCTACAAGAGTCCTCAAGTTCGGAATCATAGGTTTAGGCCGGGCGGGCAGCGGCATGATGCAGCCGCTCAGCACGCATCCGTGCACGGAGCTGGCGGCGGTCGCAGAGCTCAAGAAGGATGCTCGTGACCTATTCGTCCGGGAGCACGGCGGCAAGGCTTACGACAGCGCAGAGGCGCTTTGCGCTGATCCGGACATAGACGCTATCTACATCTCGACGCCCCATCAGTTTCACGCTCAGCATGCGGTCATGGCGGCAGAGCATGGTAAGCACGTGATCCTGGAGAAGCCCATTTCACTTTCCTTAGAAGACGCTGAAACCATTATTGAGGCAGTTGATCGCACCGGCATCAAGCTGATCATCGGCCATACCGCCAGCTACAATCCGGTTGTTAGCAAAATGCGGGAGATCATCGCCAGTGGAGAGTTGGGCAAGTTGGGCTTTGTGAACATCTCTGCTTACACGCCCTTCCTTTACCGGCCGCGTCGGCCCGAGGAGCTGGATACCTCGCTGGGCGGCGGCATCATCTACAATCAGGTGCCCCACCAGGTTGATACTGTCCGCCTTCTTGGCGGCGGCATGGTACGTAGCGTGCGTGCTGCAACTGGTAGGTGGGACAGCAACCGCCCCACAGAAGGCGCGTCTGCGGTGTTCCTTGAGTTTGAAGATGGAGCTGCCGCTACTATGGTCTACAACGGGTACGACCACTTTGACTCCAACGAGTTCCGCATCAAGATTGGTGATGGTCTCCAATACCAGCAGCCACAAGGGTATGCGAAGACACGGAAAGCCTTAGAGGCTGGCGCAAAGAGCCAGGCGGAAGAAACCGCACTGCTGGCCGCAATGGGGTATGGCGGTGCAAACCGTACCAGCATGGGCATGGGCCCCGGCGACATGTTCCAGGGCGAAATTGGCCTCACTATCGTGAGCTGTGAAAAAGGCGACATGCGCTTGGTTGCTGATGGCATTGTTATCTATGACAACGAAGGTAAGCGCGACCTCCCCTTGACGGCCGGCCGCGGCCAGCCCGGTCGTGGCGACGTTATCGATGAGATCTACGAAGCAGTGGTCAACAACAAACCCCTTGTCCACGATGCTCGCTGGGGGTTGGCTACTCTAGAGGTCTGCCAAGGGATTCTGCAGTCGGCAAGAGAGCGTAAAGAGATTCACATGTCTCGCCAGGTGCCTCTACGAGAAGTTGAGGGTACCTAACCTCCACATACTTAGTAGCTGTTACACTACGCCAAGGAGCAGGCCATGCTAAGCAAAGAAGATAACGAGCTTCTCACCAGAATAGGTCCCGGTACAGCTATGGGAGAGATGGTCCGTCGTTACTGGCTGCCCTTCTATCTCTCGGCAGACCTGGAAGCAGATGGCCCCCCGCAACGGGTGCGCCTAATGGGCGAGGATCTTATCGTGTTCCGGGCTACTTCCGGCCAGGTGGGCCTGGTGGGCAACCACTGCCCCCACCGCGGCGCCTCGCTCTTCTTCGGACGGAATGAAGAAGAGGGCCTGCGCTGCGTCTACCACGGCTGGAAGTACGATGTGAGCGGCGCGTGCGTGGATATGCCCAATGAGCCGCCGGAGAGCAACTTTAAGCACAAGATTCAGCATACCGCCTACCGCGTACAGGAGCGGAATGGCATGTTGTGGACGTATATGGGTCCGGAAGAGAACCCACCGGAGCTCCCAAACCTAGAGTGGAATATGGTTCCAGAAGACCATCTCATCCTCTCTATGCGCATTGCGGACAATAACTTTATGCAGCCTATTGAAGGTGAGTACGACTCCAGCCACATAGGATTTCTGCATCAGGGAGCGTTCCGCCGTGAGGATAATCAATCCAATATCCCTGGGTTCCTCGACTCTGTCCTGCGGCCTAAGCGCGGTTACCCTTATCCTGAGACGACGCGCGTTGGGTGGGGAGACATCGCCCGTGTCTTTAAGGCGCCCCGCTGGGAGATCTCCAATACGGATTACGGCGTTCTTGTAGGGACGCGTAGGGACTTAGATGACGGCCAGAACACCTACTGGCGCGTCTACCCATTCGTCATGCCATTCCACACCTTAATTCCTGCCGGCGGCGATGATCCTGTCTGGAGCGGGCATGCCTGGGTCCCGATGGATGATGAACACACCATCTGTATTTGCTGGACGTACAGCACAACCCGCCCACTCAACGACGTGGACTTTGATCAGGCACGCTTCCAATACGGCGGGCTGGAACCGCTCCATGCTTCTGTGGATGCGTACGGTCCGCCCAGCGCCAAGCCCTATGGGCGCTATTGGCCCAAGTGGAATAATGATAACGATTTCAACTACGACTACGCAGCGCAGCGGAGCGGTGCTCGGTTTTCCGGATTACCGGGCGTGTGGCCTCAGGACTCCGGCATGCAGCAGAGTATGGGGTTCATCTACGACCGCACTAAGGAGCATCTGGGCACGGCAGACACCGGCCAAATTGCTATCCGCCGGCGGATGATAAACGCTGCCCGGGCGCTGCAGGAGCACGGCGATCCGCCTCCCGGCTCGCAGGATAAATCTGTGTACTCCATACGTCCGGTGTCTACGTTGCTGCCAACCCATGATCCCTCCTGGATGGAGTCTATTCAGGAGCTGCTTCAGGCCGGCGTGCCTATTAAGCCCGGTCGCCTCCTCACGTAACACTTAGCTTTTGGCGCAGCTATCTTTGTAAGTTTCTTTTCATAAAGTTGAGTAATAACCAAGCAAGGTTAATGTGATAGGGAGCAAAAGATGTTAACCAAAGAAGAGAATCAAGCCTTAACGCAGGTAGGGCCGGATACCCTGATGGGTGATCTGGTCCGCCAGTATTGGGTTCCCTTCTATCTCTCAAAAGACCTAGAAGCAGACGGTCCGCCCCAGCGGGTGCGCCTGCTTGGGGAAAACCTCATCGTGTTCCGGGCTACTTCCGGCCAGGTGGGCCTGGTGGGCAACCACTGTCCGCATCGCGGCGCCTCGCTCTTCTTCGGACGGAATGAAGAAGACGGCCTGCGCTGCGTCTACCACGGCTGGAAGTACGACGTCAGCGGCGCATGTGTGGATATGCCCAATGAGCCGCCGGAGAGCAACTTCAAGCACAAGATCCAGCACACCGCCTACACGGTACGGGAGCGCAACGGCTTGCTGTGGGCCTACCTGGGCCCGTTGGAGACTCCGCCGGACCTTCCCCATGTCGAATGGAATATGGTGCCTGCCGAGAACGCGTACTACTCCATCCGCATAGCAGATGAGAACTTCATGCAAGCTGTTGAGGGTGAATACGACAATACGCATAACGGCATACTGCACCGTAGGTTCCCTACGCTCAATGACCCGCCGCAGGATATGGCAAAGACAGACGGTGGGTTTTTCCAGGGCAACTTCTTTAGATTGCGGCGGCTTCATGCAACCTTCTCCGTGATGGAGATGCCTTACGGCCTCCTTATTGGCGCATCTCGGCCAATGGATGAAGAGAATAACTACTGGCGTACCTATCCCTTCTCCCTGCCCTTCTACACTCCCATTGCTGCCAGTGCAGATCGCGGCCAACTACAAGGTCACGCCTGGGTGCCTATGGATGATCAGCGCACCATATGCGTGTGCTTTTCCTACAATCCAGACCGCGCGCTGAATGAGGAAGAACTACAGTCACTGAAGTATGGGACGGATGGCCTGCAGGCGTTGCATCCCACTGTAGATGTTTTTCATCCGCCCAGCGCAAAGCCCTACGGCCAGTACTGGCCCCGGTTAGACAACGACACTAACTACGGTCTTGATTATGAGGCTCAGAAGAAGATACGCTACTCTGGTCTGCCGGGCACTTGGCCTCAGGATTCTGGTATGCAGCAGAGTATGGGCTATGTTTATGACCGCACTAAGGAGCACTTAGGCACTGCGGATACCGGCCAGATAGCCATCCGCCGCCGGCTTCTTAATGCGGCGCGCACCCTGCGTGAGCAGGGGACTCCTCCGCCCGGGGCAATGGAGCCAGAAGTCTACTTCCACCGGCCCACCGAGGCAATTATCCCGAAATCAGAAGTGAACTGGGTTGATGCCATTGCAGATCTGCGCAGGGCTGGAGGGCCGTTCCTCAATTACCAGACCAGAGTCCCGCGAGAAAGCTAACAAGCAATAGCAGACGCTCAATGAGAGGGTCACGTAAGCGTAGCAGCCGGCTAATGAAGGAGTGATGCAATGCTGACCATAGAGCAAAACGAGTACTTAACCCAGGTGGGCTCTGGAACTCCTATGGGCGATCTTGTTCGCCAGTACTGGATTCCTTTCTACCTGAGTAAAGCGCTGGAGGCCGATGGCCCCCCGCAGCGGGTGCGTTTGATGGGGGAAAACCTCATCGTGTTCCGCGCTTCTTCTGGCCAAGTGGGCCTGATGGGCAACCACTGTCCGCACCGCGGCGCTTCGCTCTTCTTCGGACGGAATGAAGAAGACGGCCTGCGCTGCGTCTACCACGGCTGGAAGTACGATGTGAGCGGCGCGTGCGTGGATATGCCGAACGAGCCGCCGGAGAGCAACTTTAAGCACAAGATCCAGCATACCGCCTACCGCGTACAGGAGCGGAATAACATGCTGTGGACCTATATGGGCCCGGAGGAGAACCCACCGGAGTTGCCCAACTTTGAGTGGAATACCGTTCCCACGAGTCAGGCCTTCTACTCTATCCGCATCGCAGACAACAATTTTATGCAGCCCATAGAAGGCGAATATGACAGCACCCACATTGGGTTTCTTCACCAGGGCGCATACAACACTGAGGTAGAGCCAGACTTTGTGGAGAAAGTGCTCCGCCCCAACCGGAAATCGGAGGGTAGCTGGACCTGGGGTTCTATTGCCCGGCAACACAAGACCCCCCGCTGGGAAGTGACAGAGACAGACTACGGTGTGCTCATTGGCAGCCGACGTGACTTAGACGATGAAGAGAACACCTACTGGCGCATCTATCCCTTTGGCATGCCATTCCATACGAGCATCCCGGCAGGCGGGCCTGATACCCTTTGGTCCGGCCATGCCTGGGTACCCATGGACGACGAGCATACAATTTGCGTGATGTGGACCTATCACCCAACCCGTGATCTCACCGAGCAGGAGATCGAAAGCATGAGGTATCAGAGAGATGGGCTGGAAACGCTGCATCCCTCCGAAGGTAACTTCCACCCGGTTACAGCCAGGCCGTACGCGCAGTACTGGCCCAAGTGGGATAACGACAACAACTTCAACTTCGACTACGCAGCACAGCAGAAGGGCCTCCGGTTTTCCGGCCTACCGGGCTTCTGGCCTCAAGACTCGGGAATGCAGCAGAGCATGGGTTTCATTTACGACCGCTCTAAAGAGCACCTCGGCACGTCTGATAGCGGACAAATTGCCATACGGCGTCGTATGCTCAACGCCGCACGAGCGTTGCGGGAGCATGGTATTCCGCCAGCGAGCGCCGCGAATCCAGGCGCATATCATTACCGCCCCATTTCCGTAGTCCTTCCTACGAGCTCCACAGGCGCGTGGGTTGAACAGGTACAAGATCTGCACAAAGCAGGGGGGCCGGTTCACCCAGAGGCGCGGCGATAGTATGTGTAAAGAAGTTGGGATAGGGGAGGTGTTACGATAGCGACTCTCCACCGGAAGCCAGAAGGTCATCGGCAACGCTCAACCGCCATCTGATGGCGGACACGTATCAAGCAAGAAGCTAGCGGTTAAGAAAGGGGCAACATTATGCTCACAAAGGAACAGAACGAACTGCTAACCCAGGTAGGTTCCAGCACTCCTATGGGTGAATTGATGCGCCAGTACTGGATACCTTTCTACTTGAGCAATGATCTGGAAGCCGATGGCCCGCCACAGCGAGTACGTCTGCTAGGGGAAGACCTCATCGTGTTCCGGGCTACTTCCGGCCAGGTGGGCCTGGTTGGCAACCACTGTCCCCACCGCGGCGCCTCCCTCTTCTTCGCACGGAATGAAGAAGACGGCCTGCGTTGCGTCTACCACGGCTGGAAGTACGATGTGAGCGGCGCGTGCGTGGACATGCCCAACGAGCCGCCGGAGAGCAACTTCAAGCACAAGATCCAGCACACCGCGTATCCCGTCCAGGAACGAAATGGGATTCTTTGGACGTATATGGGTCAGAGTGCGGACCTGCCGGAACTGCCTAACTTTGAATGGAACTCAGTGCCGACTGACCAAGTGCACTATTCCATCCGCATTGCAGACAACAATTTCATGCAGCCCATTGAGGGCGAGTACGACACGACCCACATTGGCTTCCTGCACCAGGGGAACCAGAACGAGCAGTCAGACTTGAGCTTTATCGAGAGCGTGCTGCGTCCTCAGGGCAAATACGAGAAGGGTTGGACGTGGAATGAAATAGGCCGCCGCTACAAGGCTCCCCGCTGGGAGACGGCCGATACCGACTACGGCGTCTTGGTTGGCAGCCGGCGAGACCTGGAGAACGGCGAAAGCTATTGGCGGATCTATCCCTTTGCTATGCCCTTCCACACGTTGATTCCTGGCGGCGGGCCAGAGCCCATGTGGTCGGGACATGCCTGGGTGCCAATGGACGACGAGCATACCATCTGCCTCTGCTGGACGTTCCATGCGCTCCGCCCCCTCACAGAGAAAGAGCGGCAAAACCTCGAACGGCCAGCCAATGGACTGGAGGCGCTTCACGCTTCAAGAGACATCTTCCATCCCTCTTCCGCTAAGCCTTACGGGCAGTACTGGCCCAAGTGGGACAACAGTAACAACTTTAACTATGACTACTCGGCGCAGCAGAGGGGTGTTCGGTTCTCCGGCCTACCCGGCACCTGGCCCCAGGACTCCGGCATGCAGCAGAGCATGGGCTTTGTTTACGACCGGACTAAGGAGCACCTCGGCACTTCGGATAGCGGGCAGATCCAGATTCGTAGGCGGCTGACGAACGCGGCTATCGCGCTGCGTGAAACCGGCACACCTCCGCCAGGAGTCACAACTCCGAATGCCTACTACATGCGGCCGATTTCCACTATCCTGCCCAATACGGCGCCCTGGGTTGATAGCATCAAGGAGATGCAAGTGGCGGGCGTACCGCTTCATCCCGCCATTTTGAACAACCGGATGCGGTAAGGGCTCAAAGCAGCCATAGCCAAGCCATAGGAAGAAAGTGAGGATAACGCATGGTCACTTTACAGCACACCTTTGATCGTCCACTGAGGTCGCTCTTCGACTACGAAAAGGGACTTGTTTCAAGAGAGATGTACGTTAACGAAGCCATCTACCAGCAGGAGTTGGAGCAGATCTATGCCCGTTGCTGGCTCTTCATCGGCCATGAAAGCCAGGTTCCGAACCCTGGCGACTTCGTCATCACCCGCATGGGCGAGGAAGAAGTCATCATGGTGCGTGACCGCAAAGACAAGAAGATCCACGCCTTCCTCAACTCCTGCCGCCACAAGGGCATGAAGGTCTGCCGCTACGACGACGGCAACACCCTCGTCTTTACCTGCCCCTTCCACGGCTGGAGCTACGATACCGACGGCCGTCTGGTGGGCGTGGCCTACTTTGCCGATGCTTACAACGGCGAGCTCGATAAGAGCAAGTGGGGCCTCCACGAGGTCGCTCAGCTTGAGAACTACTATGGCTCCATCTGGGCTACCTGGGATGCCAAAGCGCCCTCCTTCCTGGACTACATAGGTGCGCTTGCCCCAAGCCTACGTCATTGCATGCAAAGCACTGATGGCGAAGATAACGGCATCGAAGTGTTCAAGCCAACGATAAAGTGGCGTATCCCCACCAACTGGAAATTTGCCGCCTTCAGCTTTGCAGCGGATCGAACTCATGCGGCTATGACGCATCGCTCCGTCCGAACGGCAATGCTGGGCCCGGATGGCGAGGGCGGCTCGGACCAGGGCGTTAACAGAGTCCCGTTCCCAGCGGAAGACGTCACCATTGGCAGCCACGATCTGGGTCACGGCGCAAACTTTAAGCTGTACAATCAGCCCGGCCTGCCCGAATACGCCGAAAGCTGGTGGGAACCCGAAGTAGATGCATACTACAAGGAAACTCACGCCAAGAAGGCGGAGAAGTACGCTAACGAGGTGCTGCCAGGCGGCGGTCACGGTGGCGGACATTTTGCCATCTTCCCCAACGTTGTAATCGACAATTGGCGCATTCTCCCGTGGCATCCGCATGGCGTCGGCGTCTGCGAAAACTGGCGGCTATTCCAAATCGATAAGAACGCTCCCAAGCACGTGAAAGACGCGGAGCGACACTGGGTCTTGCGTGTCTCCGGTCCGACAGGACTGGTTGAGTCCGATGATATGGAGAACTGGAATTACGCTTTCCCTTCCAGCTTGGGCACGATTGCTCAGCGGTTGCCCTACAACTTTGAGATGGGGATTGGTCGTAGTCACAAAGATGACCGGATGCCTACATTCTCCATGAAGGAGGGGCCATCTGAAGAGCCAGCCCGAGCCCGCTTTAGCCGGTGGCTCGCCTTTATGGAAGCAAAGAGTTGGGATGATCTCTATCCCATAAACAAGACCGGCAACAACAAGCTGTTTAGGTAGGCGTGTATTCGAGGGGTCGTCAATAGCACCCGTAAGCGCGTAGTTTTAAGAAGGTGAACCATGCTCACAAAAGAACAGAATGAGCTTTTAACCCAAATCAGCCCCGCCACGCCTATGGGCGATCTGATGCGTCAGTATTGGATTCCGTTCTATCTGAGCGATGACCTTGAGTCCAATGGCCCTCCGCAACGGGTGCGCCTGTTAGGGGAAGACCTCATCATTTTCCGCGCCAGTTCCGGCCAGGTGGGGCTGGTGGGCAACCACTGCCCCCACCGGGGCGCCTCCCTCTTCTTCGGACGAAATGAAGAAGACGGCCTGCGCTGCGTCTACCACGGCTGGAAGTACGATGTGACCGGCGCGTGCGTAGACATGCCCAACGAGCCGCCGGAGAGCAACTTCAAGCACAAGATCCAGCACACCGCCTATCCCGTTCGGGAGCGGAGCGGCATGCTCTGGACCTACATGGGCCCCTTAGAGAATCCGCCGGAACTACCTAACTTTGAATGGAATACAGTGCCGCGTGACCAAGTGCACTACTCCATTCGCATTGCAGAGAACAACTTCATGCAGCCGATTGAAGGTGAGTACGACTCCACCCACATCGGCTTCCTACACCAAGGGATGCTAAACGATCAGGATCCGAATTTTGTCGACAATGTACTGCGCCCGAAGCGTACCTATGACAAGGACTGGACCTGGTTTGAGATTGCGCGGCAGTACAAGGCGCCTAAGTGGGAAATAGCGGATACAGATTACGGCATGCTCATTGGCAGCCGCCGCGATTTAGGAGATGGAGAAACCACATACTGGCGTATCTATCCCTTTGCCTTACCTTTCCATACGCTCATTCCTTCCGGTGGTAATGATGCGAATTGGTCTGGCCATGCCTGGGTGCCTATGGATGATGAGCACACAATTTGCATCTGCTGGACCTACAACGCGGAACGCCCCCTGACTGAACCTGAGTTGAAGCACTTGCGGCGTCCGCCTAACAACCTGGAAGGGCTACACGCGTCTGAAGACATCTTCTATCCGCCGTCTGCTAAGCCTTATGGGCAGTACTGGCCCAAGTGGGATAACGACAACAACTTCAACTTGGACTATGAAGCGCAGACGAACGGCACCCGGTTTACTGGACTGCCCGGCGTATGGCCCCAGGACTCCGGCATGCAGCAGAGCATGGGCTACGTTTATGACCGGACTAAGGAGCACCTCGGCACCTCAGACACCGGCCAGATAGCGATTCGGCGCAGGCTTATGCAAGCTGCCCAAGCGTTGCGGGCAAGTGGTACGCCGCCGCCAGGGGCCACTAACCCAGACTCCTTCTACATGCGTCCTATTTCAGTCTTGCTTCGCACAGATACGCAATCTTGGGTGGAAGCCGTGACTGAATTACACAAAGCCGGGGGCCCCGTTCATCCGGCCGCTTGGAAGTAAGTAATAGAAGCCCAAGACGCTAGTTTTCTAGAAGCAAAAAGCGGGGGATGCGGGAGCTATGATAAGCGCGCCTAGTATCCCCCGCTTTTATTACGGCTGGGTTATAGTCGCGGTCTGCGGCTTGGTTAACCTTGCCACTGGCATTCTTCCCCCCTCACTCGGGATTCTGCTCCTGCCCATGCAACGAGAATTGGGTTGGAGCCAGGCTACCATCATCCTTGCCACTACCATCTCTACGTTGCTAGGCGCCGTGGTGCGTCCCATTCTTGGCCCGTATATAGATAGATATGGCGGCAGGGTACTCATGTCGGCAGGCGCTATTGTTGGCGGCGTTGCCATCATGCTCTCCGGCCAGTCCGTTGAACCCTGGCATTTCTACCTGTTCTACGGCGTCCTTGGCGTGACCGTTGTCCAGAATGTAGGCTCCCAGACCACCGGCGTGATTGTGGCTAAGTGGTTCGTCACCATGCGCGGGCGAGCGCTGGGCTTTGCAGCCACTGGCATCTCTATGGGCTCCTTTGTAGGTGTAGTGATTGTTACCACTACGCTGGAGCTAGTAGGTTGGCGACTCTGCCTAGCCATCTTAGGTATGGTCATCATATTTGTCATTGGTGTGCCTTCAGTCCTCTTTATGCGTAGAGATCCTGAATCAATGGGCCTGCTCCCGGATGGTGGGGGGCCTGTGGCGAGCAACAGCCCTAATGTTGGCGCAGAGACACAACCTACGCCTCAAGTCGAAGAGCAGTCTTGGACGCCACGCCAAGTGCTCCGTTCAAGGGACTTCTGGTTCATCCTGCTGGCAATGGTTTTTGCTACCTTCCCAACGTCAGGCTATTTTATTCACACTATTCCCTACCTTCAGGGCCAGCAGGGGTTTGGCACAGAGGCCAATGTGGCTTGGAGCATCTGGTTTATCTTCTCCACTATCTCAAAGGTTGTGTGGGGCTTTATCACAGAGTGGTTTCCCGCGCGCATAAGTTGCGCCATAAGCTATATTGGCGAGGGCGTGGCTATGGTCATCCTGCTTTTCATAGGTAGAAGTGTGCCGCTCCTCTTTCTTTGGGCATTCGTTGGCGGGTTCTTTCATGGCCCTGGTCCGCAGCTGCAGAACCTCATCTTTGCGGACTACTATGGCCGCCGCTATTTAGGAACCATCCGAGGGTTTTCCTCAATGCCGATAATCTTTACCAGTGCTAGCGGCCCCCTTGTCGCCGCGTTCCTCTTCCAGAGCACTGGTTCCTACTGGGCGGTATGGGCGCTCTTTGCCGCCACCTTCTTCTTAGGAGGACTACTCGTCTTGCTGGCAGGCGCACCAAAAAATAGAGCACCAGCTCCTGTAGCGTCAGAGGGAGCGAGTGGCTAATTGGCTAGTAGAATAGCGTGAGACTGGGGTAGTTCTTCGTAACCACACAACAGGCTAAGGACAACAAATAATGACAACGAAGCCCAAGATACGAGTTGGTCTAGTAGGCGCCCATGTAGGCAGAGGGTGGGGAATGGCCAGCCATGTTCCTGCCCTGCTCAACCTACCAGAGTACGAACTTGTTGCCGTCTGCACCGCTCATGAAGAGACCGCGCATGAGTCGGCGGCTGCAGTGGGCGCGCGCCTGGCCTTTTGGGACTACCACGAGATGGTCCGGCACCCGGACATCGATGTTGTTTCTGTTGCCATCCGGGTCTTGTGGCACAAGGAAGTAGCAGACGCAGCCATAGCGGAGGGCAAGCACGTCTATTGCGAGTGGCCGCTGGCAATAACCCCGGAACAGGCCGAAGAGATGGCCGCTGCCGCCAACGCGAAGGGCGTTCACTCTATGGTTGGGTTACAGGGGCGATACGCAGCATGGGTGCAGCGGGTTCGAGAGCTTATCGCTGAGGGCTACCTGGGCAAGGTGCTCTACGTAGATGCGCGCATGTTTATGGGTGCAGCCTACCGCTCTCCCAGCCTCACGTGGGCGGCGCAGCGTTCCAATGGCAATCACATCTTGACCATTCAGGGCGGCCACCTTACCGACATGCTCTTCTCCATCTTTGGCGAACTTACCGAGGTTTCCGCGCAGATTGGCACACAAGTCCCCATCTGGAACTTTGCGGAAACTGGGGAGTCCATTGAGGCGGATGTCCCGGACTATGTGATGTTCAACGGCCTGACGGCTAGCGGCGCACGTATTGCTGCACATATGGCATACGTTGCGGCGGGTGCGACAGGCTGGCGCCTGGAGATTTACGGTGACGAGGGCACTATCATTGCGACTTCCCCTACTGTGGGACACCTGATCCCCAACCAGCTGCAGGGAGTACGCAAGGGGGAGCAGGAACTGCAGGATTTGGAAGTTCCTAGCCGGTTGTTTACTGCGCCGGAAGCTGTGCCGCATACCTCGGCGCTGCACATTGCGGGCCTCTACCAGCGCTTTGCAGAGGCTATTCAGCAGAATAAGAGAATGGACCCGGACTTTAACTGGGCCGTGAAGCGGTATAGGATGCTGCAAGCATTGGAACGCTCGTCGGATGAAGGGAAACGCATCGAGGTGCCGGCTTGGGAGGCGCTGTGATCGTGTTCTCTGCGCTCAGGTAGCGTATGCCGCAATGAGCTGAGATAGGATGCTTCACCAGGTTGGTTTCTTGAATGGCTATTGTTATAATTCGTCAGAATCCAAATTCTGCTTCCGCTGGATGAGGATTGCTGGTAACTAGAGGCTGAAGCAGTGTTGGATACAAGGAGCAGACTATGACTCTCGAAGAGTATCTTGCTATCCCCTACGTGTTGGTAGTCGAATCGTTTGAAGGCCCTGATGGGGAGTGGCAACGTCGCGCCTCATATCCGGAATTGCCCGACTGCGTAGTAGAAGGTTTCTGGGCGGTAGACATCATTGCGGAACTAGAAGAGCTGCGGGTGCGGCGCATAATGGAATTGCTGCAAGAAGGCGAAACGGTTCCCGTGCCGCGACCGCCGCTGCGCTCCTCTCTACCCGCGTTGAACAAGGAGCAGCTTGAGTTTACCAAGTGGCTTGTTGATCACGGGCACATCACCGACCAGCATTGAAGTAAGATTTGCTATAACGCGTAGACGGTTGCTAAGGTTTTGTAGCAGCAAAAGCTAAATATAATACGGAGGTTACTCATGGCAGATACCCTTGTTACCGCTGTGGAAGGTCCTCATGGTAAGGCCGAGATCTATGAAATTGCTAAGCCGGAGCCGAGTGGTGGTCAGCGGTTTATCTATACCATTCGCTTCAACTCCACGGAGACGGAGTGCCTATCCTTGGGCGAGGCATACATTACCGCAGGAGAGATGGCGGGCGTTAAAACGTAGAGGAGGCCAACTAAGCGGGGCCTGGACTCTGTAACCACACAGACTATAGCCAGCTCTATGTCACTCTGGCGCATGTAGTCTGCTAAGCGGTTAGAGGAAATCCCATCCCCAGTAATTTGCAGAACCTCAGTGGAATTGGCAGAGCTCCTGTTCCCTCCCACGACTATCCAGACAGGGGGAAGGAATAGGAGCCTTCTTTATATGCGAGCTACGAGCGAAGTGCGTCTTATGGCGAGTAGCGGCAAGGAGCGGTTAATAGCTACCTAGAGCTAGGTAAGTGCTAAGAGGGCATGAAGATTTATTGGGGCTGGTGGATTGTTCTTATTTGCCTGCTCGCGCAGATTGTTGGTTCGGGGTCTGCGGGGTATGTTTTTAGCACGCTCGTGGTGCCCATGGAACAGGACCTTGGGTGGAACCGGGCCACTATCTACTTAGCACTTTCCCTTGGCACTGTGACCGGTAACCTTATATCCCCCATTCTAGGTCCGCTCTTCGACAAATATGGGGCGCGTGTAATGATGGCGTTAAGCGCGGGCTTTGGCGGCATTTGCGCTGCGGCCGTGGGAGGCATCGCCCATCCTTGGCAATACTTTGTCCTTCTAGGGCTCGGCGTAGCCATCACTCGCCCTGCTTTGCAGATTCTTGGGCCGCGCACCATTGCCGCAAATTGGTTCCTTAGAAAGCGTCCAACAGCCTTTGCTCTTCTGACCTCGGGCACGCCTATCTCCGGCATAGTGTTAGTGCCAATCGCGGCCTGGATGATTGTGACGCTGGGCTGGCGAAGTGTTTGGATCGCCATGGGCCTACTAGAGGCGTGTTTGATTGCACCGCTTGCCTGGCTGGTCATCCGCAGGCACCCGGAAGAGCTTGGCCTGCGCCCAGACGGAGCAGCCGCCCCGGGAGCAGCCGAAAGCGCTTTTGAGGCCTCAGAACAGCGGAGGGACGATTCCTGGACACCGAAGCTGGCACTGAAAACCAAGGCTTTCTGGTTGCTCATCTTGGGCTTCTTGCTTATCTCCTTCCCCTCTTCTACCGTCCTGGTCCACTTAGTGCCTTTCTGGCTTGATAAAGGGCTGTCACAAGCCGAGGCTACCGGGCTGTTTAGTCTGTACGCGTTTGTGGCCCTAATGGGTAGACCGCTCTGGGCCATGCTCGTGACCAAATTGGGTGTCCACCGCTGCCTCGTTGCTTTTGCTGTTTGCTACAGCGCTTCAATGGTGCTGCTCACCTTCACTTCAGGGCTGGTGTGGGTTGCCTTCGCGGCGTTTTGGCAGGCGGTGATAATAGGCGGCTACGGTCAATTGCAGGCACAAGTGCTGCCAGACTACTTTGGCCGGCGCTATGTTGGAACGCTGACGGGGTATAGCAGTTTTCTCATATTGCCCGCTATGGCTTCTAGCCCGTTTATTACCGCGCTCCTTCATGACGCAAGAAAGAGCTACTTTATTCCTTTTTCGGCTTACAGCATTTCGGCCATGCTCGCCATTATCTGCTTCTTTTTTGCTTGGCGGCCAACGACTCCAGGAGAGACAGCTGCAGTAAGCCTAGACTCCAGGAGAGACAGCCAAGACTCCGACTGCCACGCAACAGTAAGCCTAGACGTTACTCAAGACTCCGACTGCCACGCAACAGTAAGCCTAGACGTTGCTCAGCAGGCGTACCGAAGAAGCTAAGCCGCTACGGCTGCGAGAGTGGATTCTTCGCTTGGCTCAGAATGACAGTCAGATGTGCGCGCAAGGTGGACGTGCTCCGCTTCCGGCGTTTCCCCCACTCGTAACCACGTAACAGCGCATCCTGCATCATAGTCATAGGTACAGGCAGGTGAGTGCTACGTTACGGCGCCAGCAGCCGGCAGCGGGGGTCTAGAGGCGTAACGGAAGTGGGGTCTCGGTGGCAGAATCAACGGCTCCGTACAGAGCAATCGATTCTATCTCTGCTCGCTTACTCATTAAGTGATTCTTGAGGGTATTAGCGGCCGGAGAAACCTCACCCGTAGACCAAGCCAGATACCACGATGAACGAATAGGAAACCCCTCGACGGATAGAATAGACACCTCCTTGCCCAACGCGCGAGCGGAGACGGCGTAATAGGGTAAGGCTGTTATGCCCATACCGCTGCGCACTGCGTTGAGTTGCGTTTCCGCCCCAGAGGCTTCCCAACCAAACTGCAGGGAAACACCTGCTTCTGCTGCCTTCTGCTCCAGAATCTCTCGGATCGAGTTGTTGTGTCTCGTTGGGTTCATTATGAGCGGCTCGTTGCTCAGTGTATGGAACGGGTGGGGCGTTTGGCCTTCTAGCGCATGCCCCGGAGGGCCCACGAGGACGAGGTCCCGTTCGGCCCACCGCAGCCTAGTGGTATGAGGGTCACCGATGGGAGAGCTAGAGACTGCGAGGTCGATGTGCCCCTTTCCTAGTAACTCCGTCAACGTATCGTCGATGCCTATCTTGGTAGATACGTTAATGCCAGGAAACTCCAACCGAAAGGATGCGAGCAGCCTAGGAAACAGCTCCTGGTAGAAAAGCGGGCTGCAACCCAAGGCGACGCTGCCCTCCTCTCCTCGCTTGAGTGACTCGAGCTCCCCTAGAGCGTCCTCCAAACGGGCAAGGACCTCCTCGACCGCGGTCAGGAGGCGGGAGCCACCCTCGGTCAGGCGGGCCGGCCTCGCTGGTGAACGGTCAAACAGGCTAATCCCCAATACGTGCTCCAGGGATTTAATGTGTTCAGAAACCGATGGCTCGGATAGCGAAAGGACTTCGGCGGCTTTGGTAAAGCTCCCTTCATGAGCTATGGTCGCGAAGGTCTTTAATTGATGCAGGCTAAAGGAATAAGAACGCATAGCGGCACTCCTCCTAGCAGGCGAAAAGCCAACATAACTATGATAGGAATATCTTATCTACTCCATAGGTTATTGGATATTGCCTTTTTCTTCATTACTATGTCAAGCTCGGTTATTAACTATCGGTACTATTTCAGCTAGGTGTTGCGCAGGTTCATGTTAAGAGGAGGAAAAACCGATGTCGCTGCTGAACGAGTTGAAGGAGTTTGTTGGAAGCTGGCCCGGGGGCTACAAGCAAATGGAGCGTGGTACCCAAGGCAGATGGGAACCCCCGCCTTTCCAACAGCCAACTGATCCTCGAGACCGCCGCAGCCGTATTCCAGCACTAGGACACAAGGAATACTGGTACCCCGCTTTGCCCGCTAATGATGTCGGTTGGAAGAAACCATCAGTGCTTAGGATGCTAGGCGAGGATCTGGTCTTCTTTCATGGTGAAGATGGCGAAGTGAAGGCGCTGGAAGATGTTTGTCCCCACCGCGGCGTGTATCTTTCCTTTGGCGACAGCTTCTACAAGGGGTTCCTGACGTGTAAGTACCACGGCGCGACCTATGATGGCGAGGGCAACTGCGTTGCTTTCATTTCTGAAGGGCCGGACTCTCAAGCTGTGGGCAAGCTGAAGGCGCGTGCCTATCCCACGGTAACGCTTTTGGGCATGGTATTTGTATGGATGGGCGTAGGCGAGCCGGTGGACCCTAAAGAGGACATCCCGCCGGAGATGTTCGAGCCCAACAATATCCATAGGCCTACTTTCGTGATGTTCCCCTGCAACTGGATACTTACTTTAGAGAACACCAACGACTCCCACGTCAGCTTTGTCCATCGCAACGCAATTACCATCCTTTTCGGCGGTGGTAAGGCCATCAGTTCCCCTCGCACTCCCTTCGGCAACAGGACGCAGATCATCGACGACCACGCCGTGTGGTACAAGAATGATGGGACCAAGCCGAGGGTTGACCGCTACTACTATGACGAAAATGGAGACATTCCTTACCAGATGTACTATCCGGGCGTAAAAGGGGTGTGGCCCCTGCACCGCTGGCGCCTGCTTTGGACGTGGATTGCGGACAGGAAGAGGAAACGCAATCGTGAAAACCAGGCGGCTCAACTTAACACGGTGCAAAATGAAGCCAACCGGTGGAATGGCACCTGTCTACCCGGCATGTCCCGTACCGCAGGAGCCAACCCGAACTTTAGGGACACCCGCTGGCCCGTCCCCGTAGAGGCGAGCCTCACCCGCATGATCTACCTGAACGTGGAGCGGTACTCCTCGCCACCAAACCCGTGGACGCGCTTTACGAGTCACATAACGTGGCCCGTACGGAACTTTGTGAAGAACTTCAACTTCCGGAGCCAGGATATCTATGCTGAAATGACCGGACAGTACAATAAACCAGAGTTTCTGTTGTCCACCGATACGTTTGTGATTGCTACCCGCAGGCTCTTAGCGGACTACGCGCGGGGAGTCAAACCCTCTGAGCCTGAGCTGGCAGTGCAGGACATAGGCGAGCTGAACGCCCAGGAAGTTGAACAGCAGGTGCTTGAAATTGCCGAAACAAGGAAGAGCGCGAATGTGGAGGAAATCAAAGAGAAGATTCTTGAGCGGTCATAACGCATCGCTCACTTTTACTCACACAACCAGATACCGAACACCAACTTTTTGATAGATCGTTTTGGCATTCGCAAGGTCAAGCGGGTGCATCTACAAGCTAGAGTTACTAAAGCGCGAATGTCTTAGGAGGATTAATTGAAACGAATAGGCAGTGCTCTTACGAGTTTAGTAGTGTTGGTGAGTCTATTAGCCTTGGCTTGTACTGCGCCAACAGCAGAACAGCCGGCGCCAGCTGCGCCAGCTGCGTCCAGTCAAACTCAGCCGAAAACTGACGATGCTATGGCAAAAACGGACGATGCTATGGCGAAGACGGAAAAGGCAATGCCGATAGCTGGCCAGCCGATACCTGGGGGAACGCTCAACATACTCTACAACGACGATCCCCAAGACTTTGATGTGAGCTACAACGGTCAGTCGGGCACCAATGGCGATAGCAACAAGATCGCCTACGACAGCCTGCTATCCTATAAGTTCACTCCCGGGGCGAAGGCTGACTACTGGCACAGTAATCTGGGACCCAGGCTTGCAGAGAGCTGGAAGGCCTCCCCAGACGCGAAATCCTTCACTTTTAAGCTGCGCAAGGGTGTCAAGTGGGCTGATACGGCTCCGGTAAACGGCCGGGAGCTTAATTCTAGTGATGTGAAGTTTAGCTACGAGTACTTAGCCCGCTTTGGTGAGTTTAAGGACCTGCCAAGGAGCCAGCAAGGCTTTGCATTTGAGGGAATGACAGGTATCGAGACACCTGATCCGTACACCGTAGTGGTCAGCTTTAAGCAGGGCTTCGCGCCCTTTCCAAAATGGGCAGCCTCTGGGTTGACCCCGATAATGCCCCGAGAGATTTATGATGCGGACGGCCACCTTAAGGACAACCAGGTGGGTACAGGCGCGCATCAGCTGAATAGAGACGCAACGCAGTCTGGCAGCGTCTGGGTCTTTTCGAAGAATCCAACCTATTGGAATCCAGGAAAGCCCTATCTGGACGAGGTGCGGGGCATCATTGTCAAGGATTCTGCCACCGCCCACGCCGCTTTCCAGACGAAGCAGGTGGACATCCTTGCCGTCGATGAATTGACTGCCACCGACATTGCCAGCGGCATCCCAGACGCGATCCGATACGACTACCCAGGAAACGGTTACTTTTTATGGATGTTCACGAAGAAAGGCCCAACCGAAGACTTCCGTGTTCGGAAAGCCATTTCGCTGGCCATCAATCCAGATGCCTTCATTAATGGTCCCGGCCAAGGCCTTGGCCGGTGGTCCTTAGGCGTGGAAGTTCCGCTCTTCAACCTCTTTAGCCAAGAGGAAGTTAAGAAGATCCGGCCTTTCAACCCCGCGGAGGCCAAGAAGCTCCTAATAGAGGCTGGGTACGAAAACGGGGTTGACATTGATTTGACGTACTCCACTAGCAGCGGCCAAGTCTGGATTTCCATGGCTGAGCTAGCGCAGGCACAGTTGAAGCAAGTAGGCGTCAACTTAATCTTGAAGGGAACCGCCTACTTGGAGAGCGCCAAAACCAGGCAAGAGCACAAGTTCCAGATGAACCTGATTACCATACGCTCACGCATCGACCCGGATGGGGTGCTCTTCCCGACTTTCTACCCCGGTCTGCGAACGAACTATGCTGAGGTAGACGATCCCATACTGACCGAACTACTGCTCAAACAGCGCAGTGAGGTAGACCCGGTCAAGCGGCTTGAGCTGCATCGAGAAGCGATCGTTTACGTGAACACGCAAGTGACTCCACTGGTCAACCTCTACGGCCGCAACAGTACTACCTTTTGGCAGCCGTACCTGAGGAAATATGCCCCCCATCTGGACAACCGTTACTTTGAAGAAATCTGGCTGGAAAAATAGGGCTACCTAAACGGCCACTTACGCCGGAGGCTGTCATCAGATAAAACACGTCATTGACGAGCCTAGAGCTTTGGGCTTGCGTAAGCGTAAGTACTAAGTATTGAGGAGAGTATGGTGGGAGATCTACTAGCAGGGAAGGTCGCCATCGTAACAGGCGGGGGCAGAGGCGTCGGCAGAGAGCACGCCTTGGCCCTGGCGGCCGAGGGCGCTCGGGTCGTTGTGAACGACTTGGGCGGGGGTCGCCAGGGTGGCGGGAGTTCACAAGAAGTAGCAGATAAGGTGGTGGAGGAGATCCGCGCCAAGGGCGGCGAGGCGGTGGCTAGCTATGAATCCGTGGCCGACTTCAAGGCGTCGCAACAGATCATACAGCGCGCGCTGGACGCCTTTGGACGCTTGGACATTCTAGTGAACAACGCCGGCGTGTTTCGCAGCGGCTTCATTGAGGATCTCGACGAGGACGACTTTGACACGGTAATAGACGTCCACGTAAAAGGTACGTTCAATCTGTGTAGGCATGCTGTTCCCATTTTCAAGGAGCAGCGCTCCGGTCGCATCCTTAACACCGCCTCCAATCAATGGCGGGCGCCTGACGGAGGAGTAGTCTACTCAGCCGCTAAGGGCGCAATCGTCAGCATAACCTGGGACTTGGCGTGGGAGCTGTATCCCTTTGGGGTCACGGTAAACGCAATCTCGCCCTTTGCAAACACCTCGGAGGGCAGGGAGCAGGATACGTCCGAGCGAGCCAAGAAGGTTGCCGCAGCCCACGCTGGCAACGAAAAACGGGCGAAGTACGTGGAGCTAAAAGTGGAGCCGAAGTACGTTCCACCAATGTTGGTCTACCTGTCTTCAGACTTGGCGTCTAATGTGACCGGTCTCGTGTTCAGAGCAGGTGGAGGCAAGATCGCTGTTTTCAGCCATCCCATGGAGCTGCGAGGCATCTACCGCGACTACGAGAAAGAGGGCCCCTGGCCTATCGAAGACTTGGTTAGACTGCTACCCTCCACCGTACTAGGCGGGGATACGATAGCGCCACACATATGAGCAAATTGGGCTAAAGCTAGTACCTAGACAATCTACTTGAGTGTGAAGGGAGAGGGTGACGCCTATTGTGGAATAGTCGCCGCCGCTTTCCGTGATCACGCCTACGGCGCCTAGCGAATAACCTCGCTAGGCGCATCTTTCAGCCGGACTTAGTCCTTTTTCTTCATAAGGACATTGCAAAGGAGCGTACTTTGACAACTGAGAAGGTATTGGAGCCCCGTGCAGCAGGTGGTAGGCGGTTTGAGGGAAAGATTATTGTCGTCACCGGAGGCGGCGGGCAGATTGGCAGCGCAACCGCGCGCAGGGTTGCGCAAGAGGGCGCAGCGGGTGTGGTGGTTACAGATGCCGGGGAGAAATCTGCCAACGCGGTACGTGACGAGCTACGCGACTTCGGCACGAACGCGATTTCATACATAGGAGACCTCACTACCTGGGAGACCGCCGACGGGCTGATGACTCGGGCAAAGGAAGAGTATGGGCGCATTGACGGGCTCGCGAACATTGCTGGCGGCAACACCCGCCAGAAGTCGTTCTGGCTGTGGGAACCCAAAGAGATAGAGTGGGACTTCGCCATTAACTTTTGGACGACCATGTGGTGCTGCCGGGCGGTGCTCCCAATCATGTTGGAGCAGGGCTCCGGATCCATCGTAAACATTGCGACCCACGGCGTGGTGGGCAAACTGCGCGTCCCTTACGCCGCAGGTAAGGGGGGAAACATCGCCCTTGCCACGTCCATCAGTCGAGAGGTGGCGGAGTTCGGGGTCCGCGTCAACGTGGTGGCCCCCAGCGGCACATTTGGGCCGGACAGGGGCATCCCGCGGGAGCGCCTCTTCCAGGCTCCGGCGGAGGAGCTGCCTGAGGAGGAAGTAGCGCTGCAAGCCCGATACCGTGCAGGCCGGATAGGTGAGGTTCCTATGGGGAGAACTGGGCTGCCTGAGGAGCAGGCTTCGGCTATTGCATTTCTGCTTTCAGACGATGCTTCTTACATTACAGGCCAAGTGCTGCCTGTGGGCGGTGGTCAGGCTTACCCATTCTAGGAGCGTACCCGCGCGGCAGGCGCATGGGGGAGTTCCTCACTTATAACGAATATGAGAGCCTAGCACACGTTAGGCTCTCTACCTTTTTCAATCAATCGCTGGGGTCTTTCCGGGAGCGCCGCAGGACAGCCTAAGGCAGCCGCCGTGGGGCCAGCGCTTGGCTGCAATAGTTCTTTAACAGCGCTGGAGGGACACGCTCTTCTATGGCATGCTGAAGGCAGTCTGGATCAACCCGGCAGCGCAGGCGGATGACCTAGAGCGCCCCGGTTGTAGCTAAGGGAGGTGTGACGATGCCACCACGGCAGATCATTGCTATCGGAGGAGGCGGCTTTTCGGCTGGCCCGGAAGGGCTGGCTATTGACCGCTACATTCTTGCGCAGGCCCGTAAACCAGAACCGGCCGTGGCCTTCTTGGCTACTGCCAGCGGCGATGCGCCTTCCTACATCGTTCGGTTTTATAGCGCGTTCGCTGGGTTGCCCTGTCAGCCCTCTCACCTCAGCTTCTTTGATCGAACGCCCGACCTACGGTCATATCTGCTGGCTCAAGACGTCATTTACGTTGGGGGCGGCAACACCAAGAGCATGCTTGCCGTCTGGCGCGATTGGGGACTCCCCGAACTGCTGCGTGAGGCGTGGGCGGAGGGCATCGTCCTCGCGGGGACCAGCGCAGGGGCGAACTGTTGGTTTGAACAGGGCGTAGCTGACGCCTATGCAGACCGCATGAGCGGTGTTCCCTGCTTGGGACTGCTGCCTGGCAGCTGTTGCCCCCACTTTAGCTCTGAGGCCGCACGCCGGCCCGCTTACCACGACCTCTTGCTCAAGCAAGAGATCAAGCCGGGCATCGCCCTTGATGATGCCGCCGCGGTGCGCTTTGTAGACCACGAGGTCCAGGAAGTCGTGGCCTCACAGCCCGGCGCAACCGCATACCGGCTCACGCTGGAGGCCGGTTCGGTCAAGGAGGAAGCGCTAGCCGCCCGCGTTCTGTCCTGATGGGCGCACACACAACTGCGCTTAGCTCAAGAAGGGGCTTTAGCGGTGATCCTGTCCCGCTCGCTCCGCCCGCGCTGTGAACTGCCCCGGAGAAAGCGGCGGTTACCCTTACGCTGCTAGCTCCTCTATCTCCGCTACCTCGGCGGGAGTGAGATGCCACTCGGCGGCTTTGGCGTTGGCCTCCACCTGCTCCACTCGGCTGGCTCCCGCAATAACTACGCTTACGGTAGGCTTGGCCAGCAGCCAGGCAATGGCCAGCTCGCTCAAGGGGTGGCCGTGGTCGGCGGCGTAGCTCTCCAGCTTCTCGATAACGTCATACGTGTGGTCGGTGAGCATGCGGTCAAAGCTGCCGGGGCGCTTTGCGCCGCGGGTGCCGGCGGGGCGCTCCTGGCCTCGGCGGTACTTACCAGTGAGGGCGCCGCCTGCCAGCGGTAAGTAGGGGATAAGGCCGATGCCGTAGGCCAGGCAGGCGGGTACTATCTCCTCTTCCACGCGACGGTTAAACAGGTTGTAGGCGGGCTGCTCAGAGACGTAGGGGACCAGGTGATGGTTGCGGGATGCCCAGGCGGCCTCCACCAGTTGCCAGCCGGCGTAGTTGGAGCTGCCCACGTAGCGGATCTTGCCCTCTCGCACTAAGTCGTCGAGGGCGCGCAGCGTCTCCTCAATGGGTGTATCGGGATCGGGACGGTGGATCTGCAGCAGGTCGATGTAGTCGGTCTGGAGACGCTGGAGGCTTGCGTGCACTTCCTCGAAGATGTGGGCGCGGGATGCGCCGCCCATGTTTGGCCCCTCACCTACTGCAATGCCGCACTTAGTGGCAATGAGGGCCTGTTGCCGCCTCTTGGACGTGGCCAAGGCCTTACCGATGTAGCTCTCCGAGACACCGTTGCTGTAGACGTTGGCGGTGTCGATAAAGTTCATGCCGCTGTCCAGCAGGCTGTTGAGCACCGCGGCGGTGCCTTCCTCGTCCAGGTCCGGCCCGACGGTGTTGGTGCCCAGCCCGATGGCCGAGACCTGCAGGCCTGAGTTGCCTAAGTAGCGGTAATCCATGTGGCGTCCCTCCCAATCCTTCGCTGTCTTTGAGGAGATTGTAGCGGATTGGGGAGAGGATGTGCACTTGGTATGGGTGAGTCCAGAGAGGGAGCTGCCCTCTCTGGCTGGGAGGAGCGTCTCAGGTCACCTACGAGTAGTCGGTGTACTGGGCGCTGCTTTCAGGAGGCCCGGCTGGCGGGTCGACACTCCAGACGCGCACTACGCCCTCTTCTACGGAGACCTCTATGGTGGTGAGGTCGTTGTAGGAGCGCTCCACTAGCTTCTTGCCGTAGACGCTAAAGGGGGTATTGTGGCAAGGGCAAAGGAAGTTATCCTCCTGCTGCTGGTAGATCAGGGTGCAAGGGAGGTGGGAGCAGATAGCGGAGATGGCAAAGACCTCGCCATCCCGACGCACAAGGTTGCCCTCCAGCGCACCCGCGGAAAAGCGCACTACGGCGTTGTCCCCAAGCTCCGAGAGGCGGGCGATGGGGAACCAGCGGCCTCTATTCCGGATCCTAAGCCGCGGCTGCGTAACGACGGGTGGAGCCACTAGATTACTGGCTGAGGTGAAACGTTCGAGGCCAATGCCAGCCAGAAGTCCGGCGGCCAGGCACGCGGCGGCTGACAGACCAGCTGCGATGAAGCCGCGGCGGTCGGTGGCGGGCGCAGTCTCAGGCGCGTTGTCCTGGAGCATACGGTATCGGAGGTCGGCCACAAAGGCGGGGTCAGGGTCGCTGGCAGCGGGATTGGATTCGCCCCACAGGCGGGCTGCCATCTTGAGCGCATCGGCATCCTCCGCGGAGCGTACGCGTACCCTGGGCGGACGTTTGCCTGCCAGCAGGGCCTCCACGTAACGCTGTACCGGGTCAACAAAGGAGAACAGGTTCATAGCAGGTCTTTCCCAACTTCCGCAGCCTTCCGCAATGCCCGCAACTGAAGCACCTTTACGTTTGCTTCTGAGATGCTCATTTCCGCCGCCGTTTCCCGGATTGAATGACGCTCCAGAAAACGCAGCGTTAACACTTTACGATAATGCTCTGGCAATCTGCTCATAACCTGCCGGAGCATCTCTGCGGTAGCGTCCTCCCGCTCCGGGTTCGACGGCTCCACCTCCTCAACGGCCGTCAGCTCTAGCGGCGCGCGGGGGTTCTTGTAGTACAGGCGCCAGTAGTCGGCCAGAGCCGTCCGGGCAAGCTGGAAGAGCCAACTTTGGATGCTTAGCTTTGAATAGGCGGGGTCCAAATGGCGCACCGCCTTTAGGAAGACCTGTGCACACAGGTCCTCCGCATCCTCCTTATTGCCCACCCGCTTGTACAGGAATCGATAAACATCTTGGATATGTTCTTGGTACACCTGCTCCAAGAGCTGCGAGTCTTGCTGTGGGCCGTCGCTCGGTAATGGTTCGGGGGGTGTGGTCACGCCCACCTCATAGGGGTAGTTAACGCCGCTTATCAATACGTTACTCGGTTACACTCTTGGCCGGCGCAGGTTCAGTTATGTTGGTGGGGTGCAGGCCATGGTGCACTCTACGCTTGGCGACTAAGCCCAAAACGCCGGTAGCAAGGCCCAGGGTGATGAAGAGCGAGGCGAGCCCTAATTGCACGGCAATAGGGCCAGTGCGCCCATGAGCAGCAGCGCAAGGCTGAGGGGCGCCAGGAACTTCAACGGGTTGAAATAGAAGACCGTCTTCACTACCAGGCGCAGGTAGATGAGGGTATCTCGCAGGGGGTGGAAAGAGGAGCGTCCGCCCAGGCGCGGGTAGTACTCCACCGGCAGGAACGCGACGCGATAGCCCGCGGTGAGGAAGCAGAGGGTGATGGTGCTCTCCCAGGAGTGGCCCTGGGGGAAGCGCGGGATGAACTGCGCCGCGATGGCCTTGCGGTAGCAGCGTAGCCCGGAGTTGAGGTCTGGGATGCTTCTGCCTGCGAGGTAGCTGGCAAGCATCTGGATGCCGCCCTTGACCGCGCCCCGTAGCCAGCGCAACGTGCCCGTCTCCCGCACCCGCGCGCCCACCACCATGTGGTTGTCGTGCAGCAGAGCCAGCAGCCGGGGTATTTGTCGGTTAGGATAGGTGCCGTCGCCGTCTGTAGTCACGATGATATCGCCGCCGGCCTGGCGCATGCCGGTGGTGCGGGCCGCGCCCACGCCCAGGTTGCCGGGGTGCTGCACCAGCCGCACACGGGGATACTCAGCAACGATAGCCGCAGTGGCGTCGGTGGAGCCGTCGTCCACCACCAACACCTCGTAGGTGTAGCCGGAGGCGTCCATGGTGTCGAAGATCGTCCGGAGGTCGTGGCCGATGGCCGCCTCTTCGTTATAGGCGGGGATGACCACGCTGATTAGCCCGAGGTCCGCGGGCGGGGCTTCGCTAACCTCGATGTTTGCCTTCAGGTTCATCTCGGAGTTCCAGCTGCCTGCAGAGCCGTAAGCTCCCCGTATACCCGCTCCATGTGGTCCAGATGCGCGTCCCAGGAGGGCGCATTCGTTGCGCCGGCCTGAAGGCGCGCCAGCAAGGCGGGGTCGTCGATGAGCCGCTGCAGCGTCTGCGCTAGCTCGGCGGCGTTGTCCGGCGTGAACAGGAGGCCGTTCTCGTCCTCGCTCACTTTTTCGGCCAGCGCACCGATGCGGGAGGCCACCACCGGCACGCCCGCGGCGTAAGCTTCCGCGATGACGCGCGGCGCGTTCTCATACCACAGCGAGGGCACGACAAGGACATCGGTGTCGGCCAGGAGAGCCGGGACATCGTCATGGGGCACCGCGCCCAGGAACTCGATGGGGAACCCCTCAGCGCCTCCACGCAGGCTGCCGGCATAGGGCGGGTAGGTGTTCGTATCCCCCGCGATGCTTAGCCTTGCCTGGTCAGGGTGCAATTGGCGGAAGGCTTTCACCAGCACGTGGACGCCTTTGCTCCACTCCAGTGAGCCCAGGTAGGTGACCTGCAGCCGGCTGTCCGCATCTCTGGGCGTGCGTTCCAGCGCTGCCGCGGCCATAGTCCCAAACTCCACTACCTCCAGCTTCTCCTGGGGCAGGCCGTGCTGCACCGCCAGGCCGGCAAGGAAGTGGGAGGGCGCAAGAAGGCGGTCGGCGGCGGCGTAGGCGCGGCGCACCACCCGTTCTCGGAGCAAGAAGAGGGGCGCGGCCGGAACCGTCGCTGCAACGTAGGGGCCGTCGCCCAAGCGCTGGGCTGCGCAGCGGGCGCAGTTGAAGCCGGCGGGGCCGTCGCAAGGCTCCCCCTTGTGGTCGATAAGCTGGCTCTTGGGGCACATGAACCAGTAGTCGTGGAGAGTACAGCACACGGGGATGCCCAGGGCCTTGGTCTGCCGAATGAGGCGGGCTGAGAGGCCCAGGAGATGGTGGACGTGGACGATATCGGGACGGAAGGCCGTCAGGACCTCCTGGTAGGCCTGCTCCGTTGAGGCGCTGCCAAAGGTCGCGAGGAAGCCGGAAGTGAGCCCCTTGGGGCTGTGTAGGCCGCCCACAACTTGCGTGAGGGGCAGTCCTTCCCACGCGCCGCGGGTTTCCGTATCGCCGCCGGTGAAGAGGGCCTGCTGGTGGCCCCGCCGAGTTAGACCGCGGCTCAGGTCGGCCACGTAGACTTCTGTACCGCCCACGTAATCGGGCAGGAACTGATGGAGGACATGCAACACCTTCATTGAGTAAGCACCTTTTCATAGAGGTTAGTAAGGCGAGGGACGATCCCCTCCCATGCGTAGTCGCGTTGTAGCTTCTCCCGGCCCGCCTGCCCGAGTCGCTTGGCCTCGTCAGGACGCTGCAGCAGGCGGCGGATGGACGAGGCAATGGCGGCAACGTCGCCAAAAGGGGCGAGGAGGCCGTTAGTCCCGTGATCGATTACAGCGGGGATGCCGCCGGCGTCTGCGCCCACCACGGGCTTGCGGTAGGCCCACGCTTCCAGAAAGACTAGGCCAAAGGAATCGACCCGGGAGGGCATCGCAAGGAGGGTTGCCCGTTGCAGCCACTCCCGCTTCTCGTTATCGCTCACCACGCCCTGGAGGCGGATGCGGGCCTTGTCCACGGCGGGAAGGGCCTGGTAGTAGCCGCGAAACTGCTCCGTCACGGTACCCAGGAGCACGAGCTGTGCCGTGACGCCTTCCGACCACAGCCGTTGCATGGCCTGGGCCAAGTGGAGCGCGCCCTTCTCGTAGGTGGCTGCCCCCAGAAAGAGCACGACCGGCGGGCCAGATTCGGGGGATTCTTCTGCACAGGGATAGTCGGAGAGGGGGATGCCGGCGGGGATCACGTGGAGACGCTCGCTCAATACGCCGCGCTGCGCCAGGAAGGCGCCCTCCACTTTGGTCATCGCGACCACTGCGTCGGCCTGGCGCAGCAGCGCTATCTGGTGGGGCATGGCGTAGCCGCGGCTCACCGATGGGCTATCCAGCGGGCCGGTGTGCAGGAATGGGGTTAGCAGGAAGGGCACGCGCCGCTTCACGGCGAAGTCTGCGGCTGCGCCGAGGATGGACTCAAAGGGGATAGCAAAGCCGTGGACGACGTCTACGGAGCCTGCCAGCTCATCCAAGGCATCGTGGAGGCCGGGCAGCCAGGGAGTGTATCGGGCTAGGCTGTGCAGCAGTGCGGGCGGGATGACCGATGCAGCGGCCAGGGTTACCGTGAGCCGTCGCAGGAGGTAGAAGGAGGCGGGCGTGGCCGGCAGATAGGCCAGGGGGAGACGGTGCACCGTGACCCCGTTGCTGCACTCTACGCCTGCCGGAAGGCGTTGCTTGGCCGGCGACCAGATAGCCTCCACTTCCGCAGCGTTCGTGGTTACCACGGTGACCTGATGGCCCTCCGCAGCTAGGCTCTCGGAGAGCTGGCGCACGTAGGTTTGCGCCCCGCCCAGAAAGGGGGGGTAGCCGATAGTGGCGAAGAGAAATCGTAGGTTCATGGCAGCGCCGATGCATTAGATCGGTGCTCACAGTCTACCATTTATGCGCTCACCCTAATCTCGCTTAGGCAGGACGATAATCTGGACCGGCGCTTACTCAGCGGGCGCTAAGCGGTAGAGGGTCAGCTCCGCTCGGTAGATACCGCCCCACTGCGGCCGGTGTTGGGACGTCCGCTCCAGCTCCGGCAGATCGAAGCGCCAGCGGGCAAGCTCCTCATGGCTAGCGGCCGACAGCACTGCTGTAGGGTCGGTGAGCGCGGAGGAGAGGTAGTAGAGGGGCCGCTGTCCGTGCTGTGACAGCGCCTCCAGCGGCAGCGGCTCGCCTTGCCCGTAGTTGAGGTAGGTCGCTCTATCTGCCACGAAGCGCAGGGGCGCGGCGAAGCGGATGCCGTTTGCATCGCTGTCAGCGAGGATGATGGCATCGGGTTCGGTCTGCGCTGCGATGGTCTCGACCGCGGCCAGCGCGCCCGTGTACTCGCGGGTGGAGAGCAAGGGCGCTAGGTCAGGCACGCGGGCGGCCAGGAGGAGCGCAACGATGCTCACGCTTAGCACAGCACGCCCCCAGCTGCGCGTCCGTGTGAGCAGCCGGGCGACTACCCACGCCTGAGCCAGGGCAAGCAGCGGTATGACCACCGGTAGGAGACGCCGGTCGGCCCACATGTGGAGGGGCCGCTGGTCTGCGGTGAGGGTGTAGCGATAGAAGAGGGCGAGATAGACCACCGCGGCGGCAAGGAGCGCCAGTAGGACGACCTGCTGGACGGTGCTGGGTGGTTGCGGCCTGATGTAGAGGAATGCCAGGAGCGCCATTGCCAGCAGCGCGCCGTCTAAGGGCGAGAGGTACAGGCCATCCCACAACGCTTGCAGCAGCGATGGCCCACTAGGCGCACCCGATGCCAGCGCAGCGCAGCCCGCGCCCGCCAGCAGCACTAACACGCCGCCAATGATGGGCGCTGCCGTGCGTACCGTAGCGAGCCTGCTTAGGCCCCAGCGCGCGGCTAGGATGGTTGCAGCAGCAGCCACGGCGACCAGGGGGTAGCCCCAGGCTCTGGGGGCTTGGTCGGCCAGGACGGGCGAGGCCAGGGTGGCGTACACCAGCAGCGCGAGCACGCTGGGCGGCACGTAGCCTGCAAGGAAGAACGCTAAACCGCGACGCTCTGCGCTGCTGAAGGAAAGCGCGAGGAGGCCTACTGCCGCCAACGGCCCCAGCAGCAGGGCTTCGGTCTTGATGAGGGGGAGCAAGCCCAGGCACAGGCCCGCGGTCGCGGCGGCGAGGGTGTCGCGGTCCTCCTGCCATCGTAGGCCCGCCCACAGTCCGCCAAAGAGGAGCGCCAGCAGCAACGGCTCCGAGTAGTGGCTACGGCTGTGCCACAGGAACACGCCGCTGGAGGCCACCAGCCCAACGGCCAGGACGGCAGGCCAGGGGCTGAGCAGCCGCCTTCCGAAGAGATAGAAGTAGACAAGGGCCATCAGCCCTCCCGCCGCGGGGACTGCCAGCGCGCCCGTGGAGCCGGCTGTTAGCATGCTCAAGCCGGTCCAGAGGGTAAGCAGGAAGGGAAACTGGACGGATACCTCGCCTGAGGCGTTGTTCCAGTAGAAGCCGGGCTGCAAGTGCCCGTGGGACCCGGGCAGGCTCAGAGGTGAGCGCACTGCGGGCTTCGGGCGCGGCTGCAAGGAGGGCGTCCTTGGTAGCAAAGCCGCCTTCCTGGGCAAGCAATGCGCCTGCGTTGAAGTATGCGCCGGGGTCGAGGCCGCCGAGGACGAACTGGGCGGGCGGCCATAGCACTGCGGCGGTGGCAATGAGCACACCCGCGAGGGCCAGGACCGCCCATTTATCGCCAGTCGCTGCGTTCTCCTGTGGGCGCGCGCTGCCCGTCATGCGGTGCAGCGCTACAGCGACCGCAACGGCCGCCAGCGTCGTGAGCGCGATGGGGAGCGGACGAAAGAGTCCGGCAACGGCCAAAGCCTCCAGCAGCAGGGAGAGGAGGGCGAAGAGGAGGAGGGCCCGGAGGGCGATGGATGTATACCAGGTCGCCTCCCACCCAGACTGCTTTGGCACCAGCGTCCCTCGTAGTGGCAGGTGGGCGCTACAGCGTGCTGGTGAGCGCGTCTATGACGGGGTCCCAGGAGATGCCCTGCACCCGCTGGTAGCCAGCCGTGCCCAGGGCGGCCGCGCGGTCACGGTCGCTCCACAGCCGCTCTATGGCGTCCGCCAGGGCCTCTGGCGTGGCAGACGCGGCCACGTAGCCGGTCTTGCCGTCGTCCAGGAACTCCAGCACGCCCCCGGCGTCTGGGGTGGAGATGACCGGCTTACGGGCTAGAAAGGCCTCTACGGTCACGTAGCCGTAGTCTTCGTCGTAGGGGGGGTAGATCACACCCAGGCAGCGTGCGTAGAGGTCTACCAGAGTGGCGTCGTCCACCGAGCCCAGGAAGCGCACGCGGTCGCCGAGGCCCAGCTCCGCGGACATCCGCTCCAGCTCCCGCCGTTGGAGGCCGTCGCCTACCAGATAGCACTTCGCCCCGCACGTTGTCTGGGCGAGCGCCCGCAGGATGAGGTCGAAGCGCTTGATGGGCTCAAAGCGGCCTACCGCCAGAAGAAAATCACCGTACTCCTCGCAGTGGAGCAGGGGCGCAAGTTTGGGCGGCGGATAGAGGGCGCGGGCGTTCAGTCCGTTGTACTTCTTTAAGCGGTCGGCAGTGTTTTGGGAGATAGTGAAGAGGCCCTTGGCCCCGCCTAGGCTCCAGCGGTCCAGGCGGCGCACCAGCCAGGCGAAGAAGCGTCCGTCCGGGCGGCTGTGCATGTCGCTGTAGCGGGTGCCATAGAGCTCGTAGGCCTGGCGGTGCTGGTGCGTGAGCCAGACTACCTTGTTGGGGTGCCGCACGGCGTAGGAGGGGAATTTGGTGCCGATGACCAGGTCGATGGCGTTGCCGTGGATCTGGCGAAAGTTAAGGGCGCGCCAGGCCAGGAAGCTCATGAGGATCTGGGTGCGGGGGACGTCGGTGTAAGGGAGCGATACCAGGTCAACAGTGTGGCCGCGGGCGCGCAGTTGTTCCGCCAGGGTGTCCACCAGGAGCTCCGCGCCGCCGCGTACGTAGAGGGTCTGCACGCCGCACACCAGGATGCGGCTCACCGGCGCGCCTCCGCAAGCTGCCCGCGCAGCGCGAGCAACCCTTCCCGCAGGGTGAGAGGACGGACTCCGGTGTCCCGGGCGATCTTCTCGGCCACGAGGCCCGAGTGGGCAGGGCGGGGCGCGTCCTGGCGCAGGTCGGCGGTGCGGCCCGCCTTGATGTGCGCGGCATCGTAGCCAAAGCAATCGGCGACCGCGTAGGCCAGTTCGTAGCGGCTGAGCCACTCGCCGCCCACGGTGTGGTAGACGCCCGAGGCGCGCGCGGCTGAGAGGGCCAGCAGCATCTCCGCCAGGTTGTCGGCCAAGGTGGGCGAGGACACCTGGTCTGTGACCACGGTGAGCTCAGCGCCCCCTTGGAGCTGAGTCCAGCAGCCAGCCGACAAAGTTGCGGCGTGCTCCCGGCGCGTTGCCGTAGAGGGTGCTGGTGCGGGCAATGGCCGCGTCCGGGCAACGTTCCTGCACCACCTGCTCCGCGGCCAGCTTGCTCTTGCCGTAGACCGAGCGAGGGTCTGTGGCATCTGTCTCACTGTACGGACCGGCCTCGCCGGAGAAGACGTAGTCGGTGGAGACAAAGACCAGGTGCGCGCCGGCCGCGCGGGCGGCCTCAGCTACATGGCCTGTGCCGTCCACGTTCACCGCCCAGGCCAGCTCCGGCTCCCGCTCACAGCGGTCGACGTCGGTCATGGCGGCAGTATGGATGATGGCCTGAGGGCGGGCCTCCGCAACCGCTCGCTGCACCGAGGCGGCGTCCGTCAGGTCTGCTTCGAGGTAGCGGTGGGGGGCAACGCTTCCGGGCGGCGGCGTACGGCCCAGCAGGACGACGTTGTAGCGGTCTACGGCCTGTTCCAGCACTTTGCGTGCGGTAAGGCCGGTGCTGCCGGTGATAAGGAGGGTGTCCATGCGCGGCTAGCCCTGCCGCGAGGACTCGGCGTACGCAGCGGCGACCTCTTCCGTAGGGCCGCAGGATACGACGTGGCCGTGCTCCAGGAGCATGGCGCGCTGGCTGAAGCGCTCCACCTGGCCCAGGTCATGGGATACCAGGATGAGGGTCTTGCCCTGCCGCTGCAGATCGTCCCAGACTACCCGGCACTTCTGCTGAAACTCCTGGTCGCCCACGGCCAGCACCTCGTCCATAAGGAAGATATCCGCGTCCATGTGCACGGCAGTGGCAAAGCCCAGGCGCATGTACATGCCCAGGGAGTAGTGCTTCACCGGAGTGTCTATGAATTGCTCAAGCTCCGCAAAGCCCACGATCTCGTCCAGGCGCTGGTTCATGATGCGCTCCGAGAGGCCCATGATGGAGCCCCATAAGAAGACGTTCTCGCGTCCGGTGAGGTCGGGGTGGAAGCCCGCGCCTAGCTCGATCATTGCGACCACGCGGCCGTCCACCAGCACGCGGCCGGCGGTCGGCTCCTGCACCCGCGCGATGAGCTTGAGTATGGTGCTCTTACCGGAACCGTTCGGCCCCACGATGGCGAAGGTCTCGCCCGCATTCACCGTGAAGTCCACATCCTGCAGCGCCCAGAACGCCTCGGTCTGGCCGTTGCCTCCGTGCATCATGCCGACCAGCAGCTCTTGAAAGGATTGGGGCCGTTGATGGGTGATGATGAAGCGCTTGGAAACGCCCTCAAAGCGGATGGAGGCGGTCACAGCGCCTCACTAAAGGATCGGCTGGAGCGGATGAAGAAGAGGTAGCCCAGCACCAGCACTACCAACGCAGTTACGGCGGTGCGGGAGAAGAAGTCCAAGTTGCTCATAGTGCCATAGTACAGGATGTCCCGATAGGCAGCGATTATGGAGGCCAGTGGGTTGAGGATGTACATCAGGCGGCTGTAGGCAGGAAACACGTCCTCTATGCGATAGAAGATGGGGGTGAGGAAGAACCAGGCCAGCATCATCGTCTCCATAATGGACGCAGTGTCCCGGTAAAAGACGTTGAGTGCAGACAGAAAGAGGGCTATGCCCACGGTGAAAATCACCTGCACCAGGATGACCAAGGGCAAGAAGATGAGGGTAGCGGTGAGCTGTATTTGGAAGATGAGCACCAAGGCAAAGAGCGCGATGAGGGAGAGCAGGAAGTTTACGGTGTTGGAGAGGACCGTGGCGATGGGGAGGACTTCCCGGGGGAAGTAGACCTTCTGGATGAGCTGTGCGCCGCCCACCACTGAGTTGATGGAGCCCACCAGCGCGGTGGAGTGGAGGTTCCACGCTAGGATGCCGATAAGGATGAAGACGGGGAAGTGCTCGATGTTGTTGTTTGTGAGGAGCACCGTAAAGACCAGGGTAAAGACGCCCATCATGAGGAGGGGGTTCACCAGGCACCAGAGGAAGCCCAGGACGGAGCTGCGATAGCGGAGCTTAAGGTCTCGCACCACCAGGTTCTTGACCAGCTCCCGGTAGTTGTACAGCTCTTGTAGTCTTGTGTAGAGATGCATGGTAGATAGCTTTTGCGATGGCCTAACTTAAGCTGATTTGGTCTCTCACCTCAGCCTGTCGAGTGGCGAGGCGCCGTTAAGACTTAAGTATATGCTCCTGGCTCCCTTCGCACAGTATGGGAGGGTAGCGGCAGTCTGCTGAGTATGGTTCGACAAGCTCACCATGAGCGGGCGGGCGTTGCTGCTGTGGGGGCTGCCCCGCCTCCCCAGATTGCTTCGTCGTTCCTTCGTCACTCCTCGCAAAGACAGGGCGGGCTGCTGTGTGGGGCGACCTCGCCTTCTTAGGGTGCTTCGTCGAGCGGTGGTGTGCTGCTGTGTGGGGCTGCCCCGCCACCCCAGGTTGCTTCGTCGTTCCTTCGTCACTTCTCGCAAAGACCGGGGCGGGCGTTGCTTCTCACCACTAGCGAGGGGCGGTCAGATACTGGTAGATCTCCACCAGCCGCTGCCCGGTGGCGTTCCAGGAGAACTGCTCCTCAGCACGAGTTCGCAGCTCTGCGCCCCGCTGCGCCCACTGGTCTGCGTCCTGGAGCAGCGCGCCCAGCACATTCGCCAGGTCCTCCCCATCGCCGGGGCGAGCGTAAACGCCTAGGTCGCCCAGGATCTCCTGCGCCACGGGGGTGTTGAACGCCACGGTGGGCAGTCCGGCAGCCATGTAGTTCAGCAGCTTCCCGTTCCCTTCAGTCTCGGATACTTTGGGCGAAACGGCAACATCGGCAAGAGCCAAATAGCGGGGAGCGTCCCCATAAGGGATAGCGCCGGTGAAGGTACAGTGCTCTGCTACGCCCAGTTGCTGCGCCAAGGCGCGGTAGGCGTCCTCTCCGGGGAAGCCCATCACTAAGAAGTGCGCTGAGACTCCCTGCGTGATGAGCCGGGCTGCGGCCTCCAGCAGCTTGTCGGTGCCCTGGTACTGGGCTAGGAGGCCCAGGTAGGCTACCACCGGCTTACCGGCGGGGATACCCAGCCGTTGCCGCAGGGCTGCCAGGTCGGCGGCGTCGAACGAAGCGCGGGGCATGAAGACCGCGGTGTCGACGCTATCGGGCAGGTTGATGACCTTATCCACGGGATAGGAGAAGTCGTTGATGAGGAGGGTCTCGGCGTTGCGAGAGCTGGTGATGATAACGTCCGCCATGCCGTTGATGAGCCGCTCCAGCCGCTGCAGCGGCCCGAAGAACACGCTGTCCACGCTGATGAACTTGTGGTCCAGCATCTCGCTGGTGAGGCTGCCCTGGAAGTCGAAGACCAAGGGCACACCCATCATGCGGCTGATGGGATAGCCAATGAGCGCGCCTTCGTGGAGATGGGCGTGGATGATGGTGGGGCGCACCTCCCTGGCCACCTGGGCGACCTTGAGGGTGAGAAGGGCATCATAGTAGACCTTGTGGAGGTTGGAGCCGACGGTCACGGTGCGCTGCCAGGGCGTGTTCATGGCCCGGCGGATGTCCAGGCCCGGCAGGTCCCGGCCGGTGTGGTAGGCGCAGATGGTGACCTGATGGCCCAGCTTCTGGAGGATGCGGCACTCTTCGTAGATGCGGACGTGGCAGCCATAGTCGGCAAAGAAGGAGGTGGGCGCTATCTTGAGGATGCGGTGGCGGGTGTTGGGCGATAGCGGTGCTGCCACGGAGGTCTGTGAGGCGGGAGCAGTGGCGCCGGTTGGGGGATCAGCAGTGGGGCCCATGTAGCTACGCGCTCCGGGAAAAGTAGCGAAGGCGCTGCTGCCAGGCTGCGGGGTTGCCCGGGACGATGCGCCTAGTGCGGTGGTCTCTGGCGGCGCAGACGGCGGTTATCTGACGCGAGGGCTGTGGCCGTTGGCGGCGGTGATGGGCTCATTCACGTACACGTCGCCGTTGCGGATCTTGAGGTTGAAGCCGCAGTCAGGATTGGTGCAGACCCAGGCCTTGTAGTGGATAGCAGCGCCCTGGCTGCCAAAGTCGGATAGAGGAACCAGATCGCCTGTCTGACACTTCTGACAGCGGGGGAACGCTATTGCTTCCATGTGAACCACCTCCCAGCCGAAATCACGAGCGGAATTGTACCGCCACCCCATCGGGTAAATCAAGTGCTAGACGAGCGTAGTGCCTAATACGTGAAGCGTTGTGAGCGCACGGCGTAGCCTATTGTGGTCTCCCAGTGAGGAGCAACGCCCGCCCGCCCCCGTCTTTGCGAGGAGTGACGAAGGAGCGAGGAAGCAACCTGGGGAGGCGGAGTGGCCCAGTGCCAACGCCCACCCGCTCATGGTGAGCCGAGCGTTTAGCCTGAGTGAGCGAAGGAGGACTTACTCAAGATGCGGAGGTAAGTTTCTACAAAAAGCCTATGTAAATGATAAGCGAGAAAGTTGGTGAACGAGGAATGGTTGCACCCGCAAACCCACCCCAGATTGCCACGTCGGCGCTGCGCCTCCTCGCAACGACAAAAGCCCGCCCCCGTCTTTGCGAGGAGTGACGAAGGAACGACGAAGCAATCTGGGGAGGCGGAGTGGCCCTGCGCGCCCAAACGCCCGCCCGCTCATGGTGAGCGAGTCGAACCATGAAGGAAATACGCTTGCGGCTACGCGGCCTCGGGCGGATCTTGGCTCCGCCAGCGGGGCAGCCAGTAGCCCAGCATATAGACGCTGGGAAGAAGGAGGAGCAGGGCCCCAATATGGCTAAGCATGGCTTGGCCGCTGGACGTCTCCTGGAAGAAGAGGGCGATCATTCCGATGAGCAGCAAGGCCGGAGCAACGAGCCCCAGCACCCACAGCGCGCCGATGCCGAACAAGTACAAGGGCCGCTGCAGCCGGCCAACGGGCATCATGGCCAGCGCAAAGAGTGTTCCCAGTAAGATGAGCGTATTGCCTATGATGGCTATCCAGAAGTAGTCGTTGTTAGCGAAATCTCCGATGAGGACTGAGGTGAAGGTAAGCCCCAGCGTTGTCAACGAGGCCGCGCTGATGCCGGCTTTAGTTCTGCTAAAACTCTCCTCGCCCAGGAACGCTAGGGGGCTCCACTCAAAGGCCAGGGCCGCGGTCACCAGCATGCCGAGGACGAAGGCCGCCGCAGCCGGAATGTTGCCTGCAAAGAGATAGGCGATGGCCGTAAGGACGACGGTGATGACCAGGGGATAGCGTTGCCGCATGGATTTGCTCTGGGTAATGGCCTAGAAGGGAGCGGTGTGCAGCCTGCCTATCTGCATGCGCTGGAGCTGCTGTAGCCCCAGGCGAGTATCGCTAGCCACCTTAGCGGGGTCCTCATGGTTTAGGCGGTACTTGAAGCACCAGTAAGTGAAGGCTTGGAGCTCTCGCTGTGAAAGCTCGTTGACTCTGGGCAGCCCCTGCGCTTGCTGGTACTGGGCCAGTAGCTCTTCCTGAGTAGTGCCGTAGATACGGAGGAAGGGCAGGTCGGGATCGGGCGCTTGGCCGCGGATGCCTGAGGAGGCCCGGTCTTTCGCGACGCGCTCCTCCATCGCAAGTATGATCGCCTCCTCCACCAGCACGCCGTACCAGAAGTTGAGATGGCTGCGAAACTTGGACCGCCCAATGATGCGCTGGAACTCCCAGGGGCTGATGTCTGTGGGGAAGCGGCCAAAGAAGAGGAGGGCCTCCTTCTCCGTGTGGGGGACGATGTCTCCCAGCTCCTCGCAGAGGCGTTCTGCCAAGAGCAGCCAGTCGAAGGCTTCCCCGCCGATGAGATAGGAGTAGGTGCGTTCTTGGTAGGTTTCCTCCGGACACTGCCAGAGGGCCACGGTTTCTAGGAGAGCGGTGAACCAGTGGGTGCCCTGCGCGACAGAGCTATGGAGGTATTGCAGTGCCTCCTTGTCTCCGCCGGGCATAGGCTCGGTGGTGGAAGCGCCGGCGGCGCTGGTGGTCACGGCGCTGCGGTCTCCTGTTGCTTATGTTGCATTAGGGCTTCCACTTCTTCCAGCAGCTTCGCGGCGGTCTTGGGGCCGACTTTTGGCAGCGCGGCTACTGCGCCGCTCTGCAGGGCGGTCTCTAGCTCTGCTAGGCTGCTGACGCCAAGCTCTTTCCACAGCCGTGCGGCAAGCTTTGCGCCGATGCCGGGCACGCCCAGGATCTCCGGAAACTGGGGCGGGAAATCAGCTAGCAGGCGCTCGTAGAAGTCGAGCTTGCCGGTGGCCAGCAGCTCGAGGATCTTCTTTTCGATCTCAATGCCAACGCCGGGGATGGTGCGCAACTCGCCGGCGTCTGCGAACTCCTGGAGCGGTTCCGGTATCCGCTTGAGGTCGTGGGCGAACCGCTGGTAGGCCCGGGTCTTGAAGGCAACCTCGCCCTGAACCTCTAGGAGCTTGGCGATATTCTCGAATATCTTGGCGATCTCTGCGTTCGTCATAGACAGAGTCTACCGCAGCACGCTTTGGAGGGCTACTACTCCTGTTCCCAGGGCTTTAGCTTACGTAGCTGTTTGCGGATCACGAAGCGGATGCCGTATTCGTCCTGGGAGAAGGTCAGGGTCTTGTTGTCCACCAGGCCGGTGGGCAGCGCTGCCGCCAGCAACGCGTCAAAGTAGACCTTGGGGCCGCGGCTGTCTGCCACCGGCTTCTTGGGGATGACGGTCCAGACCGCGCCATCGGGATGGATGCGCGCCCGTAGTTCGACAAAGGTTTGCGCCATCTCTGCGGGGTCTTGGGGCCAGTAGAGCACCACGTTGGGAGTGACGTTCTCTTGCAAACTAGTTAGGAGCTCCACCTCTATGAGGTAGAGCGCGGGGGAGAGCATATCGATAAAGGGCGGCGCGTCCAGGGCAGCTACGGTGTCTCCACGCTTAATGCCCAGCTTCCTAGTGAACTCAATGCTGGGGGTCAGGGGGTTGTGCCGCATCGGTGAGGGTAGGAGCTAAGCGCCGTGGCAGCGCTTGAACTTCCTGCCGCTGCCGCACCAGCATATCTCGTTGCGGCCCAGCTTGCGGCCCTGACCAGGTGTGGCGGGGGCCGTCTGTCGGGCGGGCTGCGCTTGTCTGCCAAAGGGGCTGGCAGGAACAGCGGCGCCTTGGCCGAGCGCTCTCTGGCTCTGGTTGGTCTGCACGTTTTGCGCCACCGGAGCAGGGGTTTGCTGCTGCTGGATGAGACTTACGCGATAGATAGTCCTTGCTACGGTTCTGCGGATGTTCTCCCTGAGCTCTTCATACATCTGGTAGGCTTCCCGCTTATAGGCCACCAGCGGGTCTGTCTGGGCTACGGCCCGCAGACCGATGCCCTGGCGCATCTCTTCAATGGCGGTCAGGTGGTTCACCCACAGATTATCGATGGTCTGGAGTAGCACAAGGCGTTCCAGCAGGCGAGTGTGCTCAGGGCCGAGATTACCCTCCCGTGCCTCGTAGGCGCTATCGGCGTGCGTGTGGAGGGTCTCATCCGCCTCGCTTCGGGTTATGAGGCGGAAATCATCAACAGTGAGCCCAGGGATTTCCGGAAGGAGTCCGCCCAGCTCTATGAAGAGGCCCTCAACGTCCCAGTCCTCACTGTCCCGCCCCTGGAGGTAAGTGTTCATCAAGAAGGTGAGCTCACTGTGGACCATCTCTAGGACGTTGCTCCGGAGGTCCGCGCCTTCTAGAATCTTGTGACGCTCCTGGTACACCCAAGTGCGCTGGGTGTTCATCACGTCGTCGTAGTCCACCAAGTGCTTGCGGATATCAAAGTTGTGGGATTCCACTTTAGTCTGGGCGTTTTCTAGGGATTTGTTCACCAGGGCATGCTCAATGGGCACGTCATCTTCTAGACCGGCCCAGTCCATGAACTGCCGGATACGGTCGCCGCCAAAGCGACGCATAACGTCGTCTTCCAGGGACACGTAGAAGCGAGACGAACCGGGATCGCCCTGGCGGCCTGCGCGGCCACGGAGCTGGTTATCGATGCGCCGGGCCTCATGCCGCTCGGTGCCGATGATGTGCAGCCCGCCCGCATTGACCACGCGCTTGTGATCCTCCGCGGATTCCGTCCGCAGCGCTGCAAGGATGCGGGGGTACTCCCCCTCTTCATCCTCTGGATCGATGTTGCGATGCAGCGCTTCCTGGAAGGCCAGACCATCCGGGTTGCCGCCCAGCACGATGTCGGTGCCGCGGCCCGCCATGTTGGTGGCGATGGTTACGGTGCCAGAGCGGCCGGCTTGGGCCACAATAGAGGCCTCTTGCTGGTGGAACTTTGCGTTTAGGACTTGGTGCTCTACACCCACACGTTTTAGTAGCTCGCCGAGATACTCCGACTTCTCCACGGATACGGTACCAACCAGGATGGGTTGGCCCTTTTCATGAAGTTCCTTGATCTCTTCCGTTACGGCTTGGAATTTGGCCTTCTCATTCTTGTAGACCAGGTCTGATTGATCGCCCCTAACCATCGGCTGATTAGTGGGGACGACCACAACTTCCAGCTTGTAGATCTTGTGGAACTCCTCTGCTTCCGTGACCGCCGTGCCGGTCATGCCGGCCAGTTTGTTATAGAGACGGAAGTAGTTCTGGAAGGTGATGGTAGCCAGGGTGAGGCTCTCCCGCTGGATTTTGACGTTCTCCTTGGCTTCTATCGCCTGGTGCAGGCCGTCCGACCAGCGTCGGCCTGGCATCTGCCTGCCGGTGAACTCGTCTACAATGACGACCTCGCCATTCCTCACGATGTAGTCACGGTCTCTCTTGTAGAGGACGTGGGCCTTCAGCGCCGTTTCCACAAAGTGGGTTATCTGGAAATGCTCGGAATCGTAGAGGTTGGGGATTCTGAGCCACTGTTCCAGGCTGGCGATGCCCCTCTCCGAGAGGGATACCGACTTTGTTTTTTCGTCCACTAAGTAGTCGTCTTGCTCGTGGAGCTGCGGCACCAGGCGTGACACCGACTGGTACTGTTCGGCAGACTCCTCAGCTTGCCCGCTGATGATGAGCGGCGTGCGGGCTTCGTCGATGAGGATGTTGTCTACTTCGTCCACAATGGCAAAGTTGAGGTCCGGCTGCACGCACATGGAGAGGTCTGTCACCATGTTATCCCGGAGGTAGTCAAAGCCGAACTCGTTATTGGTGCCGTAGGTAATATCCGCGTCGTAGGCCTCCCGGCGAGATACAGGCCGTAGCCGAATGTAGAGGGGATCCTCCGTGCTGTACTCTACGTCGTAGATAAAGGCGGCATCGTGCTGGATGCAGCCCACGGAAAGGCCCAGCAGGCTGTAGATAGTGCCCATCCACTGGGTGTCACGTTTGGCCAGGTAGTCATTCACGGTCACTACGTGCACGCCGTCACCAGAGAGGGCGTTGAGAGCCACCGGCAGTGTGGCCACCAGGGTCTTGCCTTCACCTGTCTTCATCTCGGCAATCTTGCCGCTGTGAAGGGTAACGCCACCCATAAGCTGCACGTCGTAGTGGCGCTGGCCTATCGCGCGTTTAGCGGCCTCTCGTACTGCAGCAAAGACCTCCGGCAGGATCTTGTCCAGGGTTGTAGCGCCGTCTGCTAACTGCTCCCGGAATTGCTCCATAAGCTCCCGCAGCGCTGCGTCAGACTTGCGCTCGAACTCGGGCTCCAGGGCGTTGACCTGCACGACGATGGGGCGGAGATGATTTATCTCTCGCTCGTTGGAATCCATTATCTTGTTTATCCACTGAAACATGGCTTTTACCTAAATGTTGGGGGAATAAATAGAGTCTCTGTACTTAGTATAGTACCGCGCGGAGGGGGAAGAGTTACTAGGGGGATGCCTGCAAGCTCAAAGAGAGCTCTGCATGACGGGATCATCAAAGAGCGCTCCCACAGACTGCCCGGTGTGAATGCGGTAGATAGCCTCCCCTAAGAGCGGGGCAATCGAGAGCGTGGTGATGCGAGGATTCTGCTTAGAGGGCCCCAGCGGGACGGTGTCCGTTACTACAACCTCTTTCAGGGCGCTGCGGCTCACCCTATCGACAGCCGGGCCGGAGAAAAGCCCGTGGGTGGCGCAGGCGTACACGGCTTCTACCCCGTAGTTCCCCAGCGTGCTGGCAGCTTCCAACAGTGTGCCGGCGGTGTCTATCTCATCATCCACAATGATTGCGGTCCTGCCGTGCACGTCACCGATAACGCTCAGGGCTTCGGAAGAATCGTCGTTTGCCCGGCTGCGGCGCTTTTCTATAACGGCAAAGGGCGCATTCAGCCGCTCTGCAAAGTTCCGGGCCTTCTTTGCGCCGCCAATATCGGCTGCCACCACTACAGGATCTCGTAAGTCTAGTCTAATAAAGTGCTGAGTGAGGATGGAGAGGGCGGAGAGCTCGTCAACGGGGATGTTGAAGAAGCCCTGGATCTGCCCTGCATGAAGGTCAACGGTGAGCACCCGGTTGGCGCCAGCCACTTGCAGCAGATCGGCAATGAGACGCGCCGTGATGGGAACCCGGGGCTGATCCTTTTTATCGGTACGAGAATAGCCGTAGTAGGGGATTACCGCGGTGACCCGGCCAGCGGAGGCCCGTTTCACCGCGTCGGTCATAATCAGGAGCTCCATGAGCCCGTTGTTCACAGGCGCACTGGTGGGCTGCACTAAGAACACATCGTGGTGGCGAACGTTCTCCATGATGCGGACGAACGTATTGTCGTTGCTGAATTGGAAGACTTCCGCGGCGCCCAAGGGTACGTTGAGATAGTCACAAACAGATTGGGCGAGAGAGGGATGGGTATTGCCTGTCAGTACTGTTAACGGCATGTCCTGAAACACGACGTCACTCCCTTTCTGCATAGCGCGCGGGCCCCCTACACTCAGAAGTTAGTATGCTTAGTGTAGCACATATTTCCTGGCGCATCAGCTTACAGCGCCGTGTGAAGAGCGCTCCAGCAGGAAGGTAAAAGCGCCCACATAGCGCCAAAGCGGGCAGTAAGCTCTTCTATGCCAGGCCGCGCAGAGACCGTACCGCGGTTTAGTTAAGCCGCGGAAGAGTCATCATGAAGGAGCCACGCGTAACCAGAGGGAGACGACGTAAGAACCGCGATCGCCTTCGTTTAAGCTGGTTCCCCCTTAAAAGGGGGCGTCTTATTCTGAGAGCTTACCCAGGGCGTTCAGCACTCGTTCGGCGGTAGCGGGAACGGTGGTGACCCGAGCGCCTACCGCGTCGGCAATGGCGTTGACTACTGCCGTTGCGCCCGCGGCAATGGGCGGCTCGCCCACACCCTTGGCCCCGTATGGGCCTGCGCCCTCAACAGGAACCTCTACCAGCGCTACTTCGATATTCGGCAGGTCTAGGGACGTGGGGATTCGGTAGTCCAACAGAGTAGGGTTGCGGAGCACACCCTTTTCATCCCACTGCATCTCCTCGGAAAAGCCGATAGCCAGCGCCTGAGCGACGCCGCCCTGAATCTGGCCCTCTACGGAGAGGGGGTTGATGGCAAAGCCGACGTCCTGCACGCAGACGGCCTCCAAGATCGTGACTAGGCCGGTCTCCTCGTCCACGGCCACTTTTGCGCACTGCAGCGCAAAGCCGGGAGCAGCGGCTGGTGATCCCAAGCGGCCCTGGCCCATGATAACCGGCACCGGCGAGCCGAAGCCGGTGGAAAGGGTTCCCAGCAGTTCAAAGCTGAGGGCTTTTTCATGGTCGCTCGCCACACGGATAACGCCGTCCACCATTTCCAGGTCTTCTGGCTTGGACTCAAGGCGTTGCGCCACAATTTTGAGCATCTGGTCTCGAATATCTTCCGCCGCCATCTTGACGGCAAGGCCCACGGTGCGTAGGGATTTGCTGCCGGCGCTGGTGCCGGCAAAGGGGGCCGCAGCAGTGCTGCCGGGGTGCAAGGTCACCTGCTCAATGGGCAGGTTGAGGACTTCGGCGGCTATCTGCGCATAGGAGGTGTGGATGCCGGTGATATCGTTGGTGCCCACCAGGACGGATACGCTGCCGTCGCTGTTCAGTTGAACGGCTGCGCTGGATGGTGCGCCGCCGCCAAGCCAGCCGCCCAGCGCGATGCCTACGCCAACTTTTGTGCCCTCTGGTCCGGTGCGGTCGTTGCGGTTCTTCCAGAATTCGGTCTCTTTGAGGCGCTCCAGCACCTCGCGCCCGCCAATCCGGCCGTAGTTGCGGCCGTTGGGCATGGGGTCGCCCTGCTCTACCACGTTCTTCAGGCGCAGCTCCAGCGGGTCCATCTTCAGCTCGTCCGCCAGCATAGCCATAGCGGACTCTATGGCAAAGGTGGCCTGGGGCGTGCCCGGCGCGCGCAGCGCGCCCTGGCTGACCCGGTTGGTGATGACCTCAATGCCTTCTATCTCCAGGTTGGGGAACTTGTAGTATCCGCCCAGGAGGTTAGCGCCCGCCATGAGGGGGCTACCGGGGAAGGAGCCGGAGTCGTAGATGGCACGGGCTTTGAGGCCGGTCACCGTGCCGTCCTTTTTCGCGGTGAGAGTGATGTCAAAGTAGGCCTGGGGCGCAGGGTCGGCGGAGCGGAGGTCTTCACTGCGTGTGTAGATGTGCTTAACCGGGCGGTGCAGCAGACGCGCAATGATGGCCGGAATGACCGCCGCGTAGGGCTGGATCTTTGCGCCGAAGCCGCCGCCCATCTCCACGTATTCCACAACGATCTTGTTTTCCGGCACGCCCAGGATACGAGAGATGCTCTCGCGGGAGTTGAAGTCGCCCTGGGTGCTAACCCAGACCCGGTAATTGTTGTCTAGGTCGCAGTCTACGATCGCGCCCATGGTTTCGATATAGCCCTGATGTACCCAGGAGGCTTGGAAGCTCTTCTCAATGGCGACCTCGGCTTCATTGATGGCGGTAGCCACGTCCCCGCGGCTCCATACCATGCGATGCGTGATATTGGGAGAGGCTGCCGGTGCCTCCTCCTCCGAATCGCTCACTGTGGTGTGGGCTTGCAGCTCTGAGCGGTCAATGCCTGCCATAGAGTTGCGCACCGGCGAGGAATCGGGCTTGAGCGCGTCCAGGATGTCCAAAACTGCCGGCAGCTCCTCGTACTCTACCTGGATGAGGTCCAAGGCTTCTTCCGCTACCGAGGGGTCTTCTGCAACCACCGCGGCAACTGCCTGGCCGTAGAACATGACCTCCTTCTCTGCAAACGCCGTGTAGAGGCGGTTGGCGCTGTCCTTCGGAAGGTGATCGGGCAGGTCGGCGGCGGTGAACACACCCACTACGCCAGGGTAGGCAGCAGCGGCGCTGGCATCCAGCTTCTTGATCAAGGCGTGAGCATAAGGGGAGCGCAGCACTTTTACGTGCACCATGCCGCGGAGCTGGATGTCGCCCACGTAGGTGGTCTTGCCGGTGACCTTGGCAACACCCTCTAGGCGCGGTTGTCGCTTGTGGATAGTACGGTAGGTTGGAGTAGTAGCCATGATAACGCCTCTCTTTGCTATAGCATCAACGTAGAGTTATCGCCGTTCACGGTGATCCTGTTGAATCGTTGCCTCCGGTGGCAGGCTTCTACGGATCGGATTGAGCGAATCTATCCACTGGCGGCCTTGATGGCCTCGATGATCTTGGTGTAGCCGGTGCAGCGACAAAGGTTGCCCGCAATGCCGTGGCGGATCTCTTCTTCTGTAGGCGACGGGTTAGATTTGAGCAGCGCGGCGGCAGACATGAGCAGCCCCGGGATGCAATAGCCGCATTGGAGCGCACCGTACTCTACGAAGGTTCTTTGCAACGGATGCAGTTCACCATCGGGGCTCAGTCCCTCAATGGTGGTGATCTCTGCGCCTTCGCCCTCGCCTACCAGCATGAGGCAGGATGTCACTGGCTGGCCGTTAATCCAGAGAGTGCATGCGCCGCAATCGCCGGTGCCGCAGCCCTCCTTGGTGCCGGAGTGGCCTACTTCTTCCCGAATCACGTCGTGAAGGCAGCGGTTGGATTCCGCGTACACGTCGTGGGCTACGCCGTTGACCTGTAATTGAAAGACTTGCTTGCTCATAGTTATGCCGCTCTTATGGTTTGTATGGTCTTGGCCAGTGTTCGTTCGGTCAGCGCCCGCACTAACGAGCGGCGGAAGGCCACGGAACCCCGCTGGTCGGCGATGGGTTGGGCTTCCCTAGCCGCGATCTCGCCGGCAAGACGGAACAGCTCCTCGGAGGGCGCCTGGCCCACTAGCGCGGCCTCTGTCTCAGTAGCAAGTAGAGGAGTCGGGGCAACCGCAGAAAGGCAGACCCGGGCGTGAGTGATGCGCTCGTGGGCATCATCCATGCGGAGGTAGACGCCCACGCCGGCCACCGCAATGTCCAGCTCCCGGCGCGGCACATGGCGCGCGTACATGCTGGCCTCATGGGGCACTGGGATGGGTACGGTGACCTCAGTCAGGAGCTCATCCGAGGCTAGGGCCGTGCGGCCGGGGCCTTGCATCACGTCCTTGGCGGGCAGCATGCGGCTCCCGCCGGGCCCCTGGATGGTGACCGTTGCGTCCAGCACTATGAATGCGGGCGCAGCATCAGCAGAAGGGGCGGCGTTGCAGAAGTTGCCGCCGATAGTGGCCAGGTTCTGGGTCTGCAAGGAGCCGATCATCTTTGCGGATTGCAGAATGGCAGGGTAGTGTGGGCCAACCATAGGGTGGTCCCGCAGCGCCCCGAACTTGGTAGCCGCGCCCACCTGCAAGCCGTGCTCCGCGCTAAAGCTAATGCCCTGGAGCGCCTCGATGTTCTTGAGGCTGACAAGGTATTTGGGGTGACGGTCGCGCTCTTTCATTTGCGGCACGAGGTCGGTGCCGCCTGCCAGCACTTTGCCCTCCGGCCCCTTGGTATGGAGCAGGTCGATGGCTTCAGCGATAGTGGCGGGCGCGTAATAGTCAAACCGGTGCATGGATCCTCCTAGTGCAATGGTAAATCCCCATGTGTCCGCCATTCTACCGAGAGTGCGCAGGGGTTTGCAAGCAAGGTCATTGCAAGCTTTGCGAAGCCGTTGCCAGCTAAATTATCACCCAACATGAGCGTGCATCGCCGTTCGCCCATGCGACCTCCTCGCCAAAATTGACGCCTAGACCTCGCCAACGGGTTCAAAGACGCGAAACTGTTGGGCGTAGAGCTGGGCATAGAGGCCGCCGCGGGCCAGCAGCTCGTCATGGCGGCCTGAATCCACCAGCCGTCCGTTATCAATGACCAGAATGATGTCTGCCGAGAGGATGGTGGAGAGCCGGTGCGCGATGGCGATGACGGTGCGGCCGCGGGAAAGCTGCTCAATGGCCTCTTGGATACTGCGCTCTGTGGCGCTATCCACGCTGGAAGTAGCTTCGTCCAGAATGAGGATAGCGGGGTCTTTCAGGATGGCTCTGGCTATGGCTAGGCGCTGCTTTTCTCCGCCGGAGAGGCGGTAGCCCCGTTCGCCCACTATGGTCTCGTAGCCTTCCGGGAGGCTTGCGATGAAGTTGTGGATGTTGGCGGCGCGCGCGGACGCTTCTATTTCGTCGTCAGTGGCGTCTGGTCGGGCATACTGCAAGTTCTGGCGTACGGAAGCATGGAACAGGAAGGGCTCCTGGTTCACCATGCCGATAGCCGCGCTCAGAGAGCTCAGGGTCACGTCCCGCACGTCTTCACCGTCGATGAGGACCTGCCCGCTGGTCACGTCGTAGAGGCGGGGGATGAGGTACGCGATGGTAGTCTTGCCTGCGCCGGTTGGGCCCACTAGCGCAGCAAACCGTCCTGCAGGCACCTCAAACGTGACGTCTTCCAGAGTGTGCCCATCCTGCAAGTAGCTGAAGCTCACGTTCTGGAAGCGGACGTTGCCCAGCACCGGTCCCAGAGGCCGAGCGTCCGGCGCGTCCATAATGTCCTGATCCAGGTCCATGTAGGCAAAGATCCGCTCAAAGAGGGCGATGGAGCTGAGGACGGAGACGTGGACGTTCAGCAGGTTGGTGATAGGGCTGTAGAGGCGGGCTAACAGTGTCGCCTGGGCCACTACGGTGCCCAGAGAGGCCTGCTCGCCAATGATCTGGTGGCCGCCGTACCAGTAGACCACTGCCGGAGCAATCGACCCAAAGAGGGTGAGCGCCGTGTTGAACCACCGTCCGATGATGGCTCTGCGCATGCTCAGGTCTCTGATAGTGCGGGCCGTGTCCTGGAAGGTACCCATCTCCTGCTCTTCCCGGCCAAAGGTCTTTACCAGGAGCGCGCCGCTGACGGAGAGGGTCTCCTGCATCTGATTGTTGAGGCCGGCAAGCTGCTCCTGAGTTTCGCTCACTAGCTGGCGTTGGATATTGCCGATGCGCTGGGCGGGGATGAGAAAGACGGGCACAAAAATGATAGAGAAGAGCGCAAGCCGCCAGTCTATGGCTGCCATCACGGCCAAAGTGCTCACCACAGTTATGATGTTGCCCGCCACGCTGCCCAGGGTGTCGGCGATGATGCCCTGAATCCCGCCCACGTCGTTGCTGACCCGGGAGAGGGCGTCTCCCGTGCGGTTGGCCGTGAACCAGCGCAGGGACATGCGGGTGAGGTGTCGGTAGATGCGGGTGCGCAGGTCAAAGACCACGTTGTGGGCGGTGATGTTGCTGAGGTAAGACTGGAGGGTGCTATTGACGGCAGTGAGCAGCACCAGGGCCACGATGACCGCCACCAGGAGGTTGAGCAGCGACTCGTCCTGCTGCGGCAGCGCGCGGTCGATGATCTCCCTGATGAGGAGCGGAGGGCCAAGCCCTGCCAGAGAGGCGATGACGACGGTCACGAAGTAGCCCGCCAGGGTTAGCCGATAGGGGTCGAGTAGTCCCGCAATGCGCCGCAGCGTGGGGCCAACCGGCTGGGTGGGGCGCGCCCGCCGCCGCTCGGATCTACCCCACTCGCCTGATCGCATTGGATGTTCCTATATCGCGGTGTCGCCGGTTGTTAGTGCGCCTGACACGATCCGCTCACTGATGTGAGCGGCGGCTCGGTAACATAGGCGCAGTCGGACATGATGCCGTTCTCTTGATTGAAAGTGTGCTCCGCTGCCTGCAATTCTGCAAGTTTGCGCATGAGCGCGTTGACATCTGAGGTTAAGGGGCAGTACGGCAGCCAGTAGCGGGGCCCGCCGCACGCCTTGGCGCCTACAGGCGCGGCCTTGCACTGGGCGTCCTGAGCGCAGCCGTTGGTCTTAGCTAGCGCGCGGGCTTCTTGCTCGAAGCGCTGGATGTCGGCACGGCTCACGGAGGCTACTCCAGCAGGTGATGCCGCGGGCGATGCCGCCGGGGGTGGCGTTGCTGTAGGCGCGGCCCCGGGGCTGGCGCAGGAGAGCGCGAGAGCCAGGAGGCAGAGGAGCAAAGCATACGGTAGGCGGGTCATGAAACGTTTTTAAGTATAGTAGCTAGCGACGAAAGAAGTGAAAGCAGACGCGCCTACTAAGACAAAGCGAGACGCTTCCTGTATTATGGCAGAGCCTTTACTATGCAACCTGGACATACTTCCAACCTCTTCCGAGAACGAGACTTTCTCCTCTATGTGTGCAGCAGGTTTGCTGCCAGCATGGGGCAAAGTCTGCAGCTTACGGCGCTTACCTGGCAGGTCTACGACACCACCGGTTCAGCGCTCCAGATCGCCTTCCTTGGTGTCGCTCGGTTCATCCCCTCCTTCGTCATGAGCCTTGTCGGCGGCGTCGTAGCCGACACCCGTGATCGCCGGCTCATCCTCGGGTTGTCGCAGGCTTTCCTCTTCTTAACCACCCTGAGCCTCTTGATAATGACAGCCCAGGGCGCATTCAACGCTGGCTTAGTCTATGCGCTGGTGGCGGTGCAAGGGCTTATTGGCTCCTTTGAGAACCCTGCGCGGCAGAGCGTGCTTCCACAGCTCGTGCCGCCGGAGCTTTTCCAGCGTGCCGTGCCCGCATCCACCACAGTGCAGCAGCTTGCGATGGTAGCGGGACCGATGGTAGCCGGCGTGGTTATTGCTACCTTTGGGATTGCGCAAGCCTATGGGGTGCACCTGGGGCTCATTCTTGTGGCGGTGGCCTTTATCGCTCTGGTTCACATACCGTACGGTACAGTGCCGCGCGGCACGGTGAGCATTGAGATGGTAAAAGAAGGCCTGAAGTTCGTACGGGACAAAAAGGCCGTGCTGGGAGCTATGATCCTGGACCTCTTTGCCGTGGTGTTTGCGGGGGCAACCGCACTGCTTCCTATCTACGCAAAAGACATACTAGTGGTAGGGCCGGTGGGCCTTGGGGTGCTTACCGCATCTATAGCTATAGGCTCCTTTGGGATGGCGACATTGCTCATCTTCCTGCCGCCCATCCAAGCCGCGGGCAGGGCCATGGTGCTCACGGTGTTCGGCTTCTGCGTCGCGACAATTGCCTTCGGACTTTCCACTAACTTTGTGCTCTCCTGCGTCCTCTATGGGCTAGTAGGAGTAACCGACCAAATTAGCGTGGTTATGCGGACCGTCGTCATCCAGTTGGGCACGCCGGACGCGCTGCGCGGCCGGGTGAGTGCGGTGCACTTTGTCTTTGTGGGGGCATCCAACCAGCTTGCGCAGGTGCGGGCTGGGCTAGTGGCGGATTTGAGCAATGCCGTTTTCTCCGTGGTCAGCGGCGGCATTATGGCCATAGTTCTTTCCGCCATGATCGTGAAGATAATTCCGGAGCTCTGGGGCTACCGCACGGGCCAACCGCAGCCTGAAGAAGCAGCAGCGGCGGATTCTACATAACTCAATAACTCATAATTTCATCACTAAAAACTAGCTAAATACTCATCTCTACTAGTCATAATGTAGCCACTCAATGCGCAGGCTAGTAGGCAGGCGCTTAGGTATTGGTGGGGTAAGGGAGTGCGCAAGAGCGTGAAAGTACGTTCCGGCGCTGGAAGGGGTGGTTATGAGTATTGATGAGGGTAGACGTGTGCGTTATTACGCCCTGCTATCCATGAGTATAGTAGCGCTTCTGTTATTCACCGCTTGTGCACAGTCCGCAGCGCCGGAGCCTTCCCAGCCTTCCCAGCCTCAGTCGTCTCAGTCATCTGAGTCATCGCAGACGACTCAGCAGGCTCAGCCGACAGCGATGGCTGAACCAACAGCGGGCGCGGCAGCGGAAGAACAGTCTTTGTCCGCAATTGAGTATTACAAGAGCAAGGCAACCTGGGAGTGCGCGCCTGGTCAAGAGCACTGGCGCAGCGATGGGACTCCAACGCGTGGCGGCACCTTCATAAAGTCGGGCGGCTCTAGGGGCGCAAACCACTTAGACACCAGTGCGCCAGGTGGCGGCCACAACTCTGTGCAGGTCTACGAACACCTAGTGGAGACTAGGGCCTGCTTCTATGAGGACACGGTAATGGTACCGGGTCTTGCCAAGTCATGGACTGTTTCCGGAGATGGCCTCGTCTGGACAGTTAAGCTCAATGAGAAGGCCAAGTGGCACAACGTGCCGCCAGTTAACGGACGGCCGTTCACCTCTGCCGACGTGGCTTTCACTATTGAACACCAGTTGTCTGGTGGCCAACTCCGCTCGAGCTGGACCAACGTTTCCCACCAGGAGCCGGATGACAATACCATAGTCCTGACCCTGAAGGAGCCAAACCCAGACTTCCTAGGCAACGTCCTCGGTGAGCGGCTGCAGGTCATGTTGCCCCACGAGGTCAAAGAGCAGTATGGAGATTTCAAAACCGTTGCCATTGGCACCGGTCCATACATGATGAAGGAGTTCAAGAACAACCAGTACATGGAGTTGGAGCGCACGCCTAACTGGCGTGAGAACGGCTTCGATGGCAAGCCCCTCCCCTACATCGACAGCGTAGAGTTCCCCGTCTTTTCAGACTATGCCGCAGAGATCGCGTCGATGCGAGCGGGTCAGCTTAACTTGAACACCACCACTGGATACCTGAAGCGGGACTTCGACGCTATCATGGCATCCAACGCTACACTCAAGGGCTACCAGGACATTGCCCCGATCCCCCGGGGTCTCTGGGTGAACCACAAAGTGAAGCCCTTTGACGATATAGATGTGAGGAAGGCCCTGCTCTATGCCACCAATTCAGACGAGATTGTGGAACTAGGGTATCAGGGCGGCGCCGTACGTACAGGCTACCTACCCACCGCAATCACTCAGTATGCGTGGCCAGTGGAGAAAGTGCAGGAGGCCTTTAAAACAGACTTGGATAAGGCCAAGGAGCACTTGACCAAGGCCGGCTTTGGCCCTGACAATCCCCTGAAGTTTGAAATGACCATGGGAAGTGTCGCTCAGGATAAGGGCGGTGAGGTAACACAAGAACAACTCAAGAAGATTGGCGTTGAGGTTGATGTTAAAGTAGTGCCGGGCTTTGCGGCGGGCTTTGTCCGTAGGCTGGAATACGATGCAGCCTGGACCGGTGTTTCACCAGCCTCCATCTTCACCGACCGCTGGATGGGCGGCTTCGTCCGCTGCGGGGACTCCCGCAACGTTACGCAGATGTGTGATTCCGAGCTAGATAGACTCTCTTTGGCTCAAGGCCGTGAGCTAGACCCAGTCAAACGGAATCAGCTCTTGGATCAGCTCCAGAACCGGCTGCTGGAGGTTGCGCCCTTTGTGCCGGTATTGAGCTTAGTCTACTACCGTATCTACGATTGCCATGTGCAGAACATGCCCTCTACGGAGTACACGCAGCAACTCTCCGGCCTCTCTTCGGCATGGCTTGATAACACAAAGTGCTAGCAATGCCGTAGCTTTACGAAACTTGGCCCCCTACGCGCTGCGAGCAATAGCGTAGTTGTAAGGGGAAATCTGGTAGGGATCAATTCCCGCAAGAAACTTGGCGCTCGTGGTGAGCCTGTAGAATCCACGAGCGCCAAGCCTTTTCTCCGTGTTTCAACGAGTGCGCGTCCTTGCTGGAGCCAGGGTTTCTGTGCTGCGGGCCAGCATCCTCGCACGGGGCAGTTATAGCTAAAGTCTTGACCTCATGCCCAAAGATTGTGATATGATGCAAAAACTCATGTAGAGTTCATGTAGAGGTTTCTTTCGAACCTTCTACAGTGGGAGAATATCGCTATACCTTTGGAGGTACAATGACGCCAAAACGGTTAGGGTTGAGCATACTATCAGCCGTATTTAGTTTGTTATTGATCAGCTGTACTGCAGCTGTCGAGCCGGCGCCGAGCCCCGCGTCGAGTTCCAGCGACACGAGCTCAAGTACGGCAGCACCTGCAGCGACGGCAGCACCTGCGGCAGCAGCGGCACCAGCAGCGACGGCGGCACCTGCGGCAGCTGCGGCACCTGCAGCGACGGCAGCACCTGCGGCACCTGCAGCACCTGCTAAAAAAGATGATGCCATGATGATGAAGCCGAAGAGCGGCGGCGCCTTCAAGGCTGTAGTGACCGACGACCCCTACGATTTTGACATGAGCTACACAGGCTCATCCACTACCAATCCTTACGTGATTAAGAATGCCTATTCTACCGTTCTGAAGATGAAACTGGGACCGGACGTAGGGTTCACCGACGTGATAGCCGAGCCAGCGCTTGCGGAAAAGTGGGAAGTGTCCCCGGATGCCACTACCTACACCTTTAAGCTACGGAAAGGCGTGAAGTTCGCAAATAGCGCGCCGGTAAACGGGCGTGAGGTGACCGCAGCGGACGTGAAGTTTAGCTATGAGTATATGGCGCGCGTCAACGAGTACAAGGACCTAACGCGGGGACAATTCAAGTGGATGTTCCCTGGCTTAGAGAGCGTGACCACGCCCGACGCCAGCACCGTAGTGGTGAAGTTCAAGAACTCCTTTGCGCCGTTCCTAACCTATGCGGCCTCGTCGGATAACGTGATTATGCCCCGAGAGATCTTTGACGCAGAGGGGCATTTCAAGGATACGGCAGTGGGTTCCGGCCCCTTCTTGCTAGACCAAAATGCGAGCCAGCGGGGCTCGAAATGGGTGATGAAGAAGAACCCCACCTACTATGAGGATGGGAAGCCGTATCTGGACGAATACCACATTGTGGTAGTCAAAGACGAGGCAACCCGTCAGGCGGCGTTTGCCTCTAAGCAGATAGACTACTACGTAGGCACGACGGATGCGAAGACGTGGGACGAGGTTCGACGACTAGCGCCCGGCACGAATGAGTTCATCTTTACGTCTACACCCCGTAGCCTGTACTTGCAGCTCAAAGATTCTATCTTCAGCGACCCCAAACTGCGTGAAGCGGTAGCGTGTGCACTGAACCGGGATGAGCTCATCCAGGTGGGCGGCGGTGGCCGCGGCGAGTGGGCGCTGATGTTCGCCAACACCCGGTCGGACCTGTTCACCCAGGAAGAGATCAAAGCGATCCTGTGCCAAGACCTGGAGAAGGCGAAGCGTCTCGTGAAAGAGTCGGGCTATACGGAAGGGGTCGTCATCCCTATGCTGTATAACCCAGAGGCGGCTGAGGCAACGACGGCTCCCACGGAGCTGATTCAAGCGCAGCTAAAGAAGGCCGGCATCAACATCCAGTTTGACGTTGTTTCTGGAGCAGACTTTACGAAGCGACGGCGAGCCCGACAGATAGACATCATGTTCTTGGGTGAAGCCCAGCGGGCCGATGTAGATGCGTCGCTGCACCTCGCCATCCACCCTGCTGGTTCATTCAACTACACTAACATCGACGATCCTAAGATTAACAAGCTCTTGGTAGACCAGCGGCAAGAAATTGACCCAGTCAAGCGGCGCGAGCTGTTGCGGGAGATCTTACGGTATGCGAATGGGAACAACATCATCCACGGCATGTACCGGGCGAACCAGAACATATTCTCCCATACTTACGTGCATGACTTTTACCAGCACGCCGACCTAAGGACGCAAGGCTCCATGATCAATGCCTGGCTAGACAAATAAGGGTGGAGCCAAACACCTAAGTCCCTCTTGGACATAAGGCGATAGCAAGAACGAAGGCGGTGGGTTTACCCACCGCCTTCGTTTATTCAGCTGCTGCCAAGCATGTCCACGCTCCGGCGCTACCGCGTTGCGGGCCAGCATCCACGTATGGGGCAGTTATAGCTAAAGTCTTGACCCTTACCCCTACGATTGATATTATTTGACAACTCTAAGAGAGGTTTGAGTCGAACCTTCGGAGCAGGATAGAGTATCGCGAAATCTAGGGAGGCTACGATGACGCCGAAACGATTAGGAGTGAGCATACTATCAGCCATTTTTAGTTTGTTATTGATCAGCTGTACTGCAGCTGTCGAGCCGGCGCCGAGCCCCGCGTCGAGTTCTAGCGACACGAGCTCAAGTACGGCAGCACCTGCAGCGACGGCAGCACCTGCGGCAGCAGCGGCACCTGCAGCGACGGCAGCACCTGCGGCAGCTGCGGCACCTGCAGCGACGGCAGCACCGACGGCAGCACCTGCGGCACCTGCAGCGACGGCAGCACCTGCTGAGGTCATGATGAAGCCGAAGAGCGGCGGCGCCTTCAGGGCTGTAGTGACCGATGACCCCTACGATTTTGACATGAGCTACACAGGCTCATCCGCTACCAATCCTTACGTGATTAAGAATGCCTATTCTACCGTTCTGAAGATGAAACTGGGACCGGACGTAGGGTTCACCGACGTGATAGCCGAGCCAGCGCTTGCGGAAAAGTGGGAAGTGTCCCCCGATGCCACTACCTACACCTTTAAGCTACGGAAAGGCGTGAAGTTCGCAAATAGCGCGCCGGTAAACGGGCGTGAGGTGACCGCAGCGGACGTGAAGTTTAGCTATGAGTATATGGCGCGCGTCAACGAGTACAAGGACCTAACGCGGGGACAGTTCAGATGGATGTTCCCTGGCTTAGAGAGCGTGACCACGCCCGACGCCAGCACCGTAGTGGTGAAGTTCAAGAACTCCTTTGCGCCGTTCCTAACCTATGCGGCCTCGTCGGATAACGTGATTATGCCCCGAGAGATCTTTGACGCAGAGGGGCATTTCAAGGATACGGCAGTGGGTTCCGGCCCCTTCTTGCTAGACCAAAATGCGAGCCAGCGGGGCTCGAAATGGGTGATGAAGAAGAACCCCACCTACTATGAGGATGGGAAGCCGTATCTGGACGAATACCACATTGTGGTAGTCAGAGACGAGGCAACCCGTCAGGCAGCGTTTGCCTCGAAGCAGATAGACTACTACATAGGCACGACGGATGCGAAGACGTGGGACGAGGTGCGACGACTAGCGCCTGGCACGAATGAGTTCATCTTTACGTCTACGCCCCGTAGCCTGTACTTGCAGCTCAATGACTCCATTTTCAGCGACCCCAAACTGCGTGAGGCAGTAGCGTGTGCGCTGGACCGGGATGAGCTGATCAAAGTAGGCGGTGGTGGTCGCGGCGAGTGGGCGCTGATGTTCGCCAACACCCGGTCGGACCTCTTCACCCAGGAAGAGATCAAAGCGATCCTGTGCCATGACCTGGAGAAGGCGAAGCGTCTGGTGAAAGAGTCGGGTTATACGGAAGGGGTCGCTATCCCGATGCTGTATAACCCAGAGGCGGCTGAGGCAACGACGGCTCCTACAGAGTTGATTCAAGCGCAGCTGAAGAAGGCGGGCATCAACATCCAGTTTGACGTTGTTTCTGGAGCAGACTTTACGAAACGACGGCGAGCCCGACAGATAGACATCATGTTCTTGGGTGAAGCCCAGCGGGCCGATGTAGATGCGTCGCTGCACTTAGCCATTCACCCTGATGGATCATTCAACTACACCAACGTCGACGATCCTAAGATTAACAAGCTCTTGGTAGACCAGCGGCAAGAGGTTGACCCAGTCAAGCGGCGTGAGCTGTTGCGGGAGATCTTACGGTATGCGAATGGGAACAACATTATCCACGGCATGTACCGGGCGAACCAGAACATATTCACCCATACGTACGTGCATGACTTCTACCATCACGCTGACCTAAGGACGCAAGGCTCCATGATCAATGCCTGGATAGACAAGTAAGGGCGGATCCAAATCCCTAAGTCCCTCTTGGACATAAGGCGATAGCAAGAACGAAGGCGGTGGGTTTACCCACCGCCTTCGTTTGTTCATCTGTTGCCACACAAGTCCATACTCCGGCGCTACCGCGTTGCGGGCCAGCTTCTAATATGGAGCAGTTATAGCTAAAGTCTTGACCCCTACCCCTACGATTGATATGATTCGACAACTCAAGGGTAGGTTTGTAGTCGAACCTTCGGAGTAGTATAGATTATAGCGAAATCTAGGGAGGTAACGATGGCGCCAAAACGGTTAGGGCTGAGCTTACTATCAGCCGTATTTAGTTTGTTATTGATCAGCTGTGCTGCAGCTGTCGAGCCAGCGCCGAGCCCGGCTTCGAGCAGTGGGACGAGCTCCAGCACGACAGCACCTGCAGCGACGGCAGCACCTGCGGCAGCTGCGGCACCTGCAGCGACGGCAGCACCTGCGGCAGCTGCGGCAGCTGCGGCACCAGCAGCGACGGCAGCACCTGCAGCAGCTGCAGCACCTGCTAAAAAAGATGATGCCATGATGATGAAGCCCAAGAGCGGCGGCGCCTTCAGGGCCGTAGTGCAGGACGACCCCTACGATTTTGACATGAGCTACACAGGCTCATCTGTCACCAACCCTTACGTGATTAAGCCTGCTTATACTACCGTTCTGAAGATGAAACTAGGGCCGGACGTAGGATTCACCGACGTGATAGCCGAGCCAGCACTTGCGGAAAAGTGGGAAGTGTCCCCGGATGCCACTACCTACACGTTTAAGATACGGAAAGGCGTGAAGTTCGCAAATCTTCCGCCGGTAAACGGGCGTGAAGTGACCGCAGCAGACGTGAAGTTTAGCTTTGAGTACATGGCGCGAGTCAACGAGTTCAAGGACCTGGAGCGGGGACAATTCAAATGGATGTTCCCTGGCTTAGAGAGCGTAACAACGCCCGACGCCAGCACCGTAGTGGTGAAGTTCGAGAACTCCTTTGCGCCGTTCCTAACCTATGCGGCCTCGTCGGACAACGTGATTATGCCCCGTGAGATCTTTGACACGGAGGGGCATTTCAAGGATACGGCAGTGGGTTCTGGTCCCTTCCAGCTAGACCACGAGGCGAGCCAGCGCGGCTCAAGATGGGTGATGAAGAAGAACCCCACCTACTATGAGGATGGGAAACCGTATCTAGACGAATACCATCTTGTTGTAGTCAGAGACGAGGCTACTCGTCAGGCTGCCTTGGCCTCGAAGCAGATAGACTACTACGTAGGCACGACAGACGCGAAGACGTGGGACGAGATTCGACGACTAGCTCCCGGCACGAATGAGTTCATCTTTACGTCTACGCCCCGTAGCCTGTACTTGCAGCTCAAAGATTCTATCTTCAGTGACCCGAAACTGCGTGAAGCGGTAGCGTGTGCACTGAACCGGGATGAGCTCATCCAGGTGGGCGGCGGTGGCCACGGCGAGTGGGCGCTGATGTTTGCCAACACCCGGTCGGACCTGTTCACGCAGGAAGAAATCAAAGCAATCCTGTGCCAAGACCTGGAGAAGGCGAAGCGTCTGGTGAAAGAGTCGGGCTATACGGCAGGGGTAGAAATCCCTATGCTGTATAACCCAGAGGCGGCTGAGTCGACGACGGCTCCCACGGAGCTGATTCAAGCGCAGCTGAAGAAGGCCGGCATCAACATCCAGTTTGACATTGTTTCTAGAGCAGACTTTACGAAACGTCGGCGAGCCCGACAGATAGACATCATGTTCTTGGGTGAAGCCCAGCGGGCCGATGTAGATGCGTCGCTGCACCTCGCTATACACCCAGCTGGATCATTCAACTACACCAACATCGACGATCCTAAGATTAACAAGCTCTTGGTAGACCAGCGGCAAGAAATTGACCCAGTCAAGCGGCGCGAGCTGTTGCGAGAGATCTTACGGTATGCGAATGGGAACAACATCATCCACGGCATGTACCGGGCGAACCAGAACATCTTCACCCATCCGTACGTGCATGACTTCTACCATCACGCTGACCTAAGGTCGCAAGGCTCTCTGACCAATGCCTGGATAGACAAATAAGGGCAGAGCCAAACCCCTAAGTCGCCCTTGGACATAAGGCGGTAGCAAGAACGAAGGCGGTGGGTTTACCCACCGCCTTCGTTTATTCAGCTAATGTAATGCTGTCTCTGGGCGCGCTCGTGTTCACACTCAAGTGACGACACGCCACCTACTACTGTTGGGCTACAATTTCAATCTTGAAGTGCTCCGGCCAAGCAACGTCAATCGGCAGCACCGCTTCGGCCGGTCGAGCGTTATTCGCCTCGCCTTTGGAGCCGAGAGGGTCTCTGCCGTCCCGCACGTCTTTGATGGCCTGAATCAGCAGTCGTCTCGTAGCTATAATGGCCGAATCTGCCGTCCCTAGATGTTCCTTGGTCCGATCATAGATCGGGCCCATGTTCTCCTGGATGGCGTAGTCTTGAGTATTGGTGCCCATAATGCCGGTGTAATTCACCGTGTGCTGGACTTCGCGGTCGAGCCAGTAGTCGTTCCCTCTGTTCCGCCGGAGCTTGTAGCTTCCCGGAATAAACTCTTCCTGACCCCTGCCTGCTCCCCGCTCGTAGTCCATCCATGTCTCACGGCTTATCCCCTCTCCGTCTTTCAGATAGAAGAAGTTATAAACGTTGGTCGTGTAGTCATCTATGGGGACCCAGAGATGACCTTGAACGGTCTCGCGCTTCAGGGTGCTTCTACCGTATGCCCCTGCGCGCTGCTGCTGAAAGGGCATCACAAACTGGTAGACACGGGTGAAGTTCACACTTTCATCCGGAATATGGCGGATGCTGGCGTAGGTATACCCAAAGGGCGTCAGGACTACCTCCAGGTGCGGCGCAGTGGAACGGGCACGGTAGCCCCGAAGACCCCCAGCCTCGCCGGTATCTGTAAGGTTGCGGTGCAAGAAGGAGGAGTGGGAAGAGTCCACACCGCCCTCAATGGCCTGTAAGTAGTTGCAATCCTCAAAGGTCTTGGAAATATAGGAACTACCCTCAGGGAGGCGCATCCACTCGTAATCAGGCAGAGGCGGCTGCTTCTCTGGCGGGCCCAGATAGGCCCAGATCACGCCGCCCTTTTCCTGGCAAGGATAGGCGGTGTGTTGGATCTTGTGTTTAAAGTTGCTTTCAGGGGGCTCGTTGGGCATATCTACACATGCCCCGCTCACATCATACTTCCAGCCGTGGTAAACACACCGCAGGCCGGATTCCTCGTTGCGGCCAAAGAAGAGACTTGCGCCCCGGTGGGGGCAGTGGTTGCCAAGCAGGCCAATCTTGCCGTCACTATCTCGGAACGCTATCAAGTCTTCGCCCACTAGCCGGACCCTTACTGGAATACCATCAGGCTCCTGCAGCTCTTCTGAGAGCATGGCCGGGATCCAATACCGGCGCATCACGTCTCCCATAGGAGTACCGGGGCCAATACGGGTTACAAGCTCATTATCCGCTGCAGAAAGCATTGGCTGCCCCTCCTTCTATGAACACTTCTTGATCTGTTGAAGATGATACGCACAATGGAATGGAGCCGCAACTTGCGCTAGCCCAACGCCTGGGAACATCATCGCTCAGTACAGAAAAGGCCGAGCGATTGCCCGGCCTTTTCTGCGCTACTTGCTCTTGTTTCGGCTTTATTCTGACCAGGGGAGAATGGAGACATGGATACCGCCAGGTACACCGTCTCCGGCGACGGTCTTTATGGCTAGGCCCGCGTCCTCCAACCCAAAGGTATGGGTGCACATTTCGTGCAGGGGGTATTTGTGGGAAGCAATGAGGTTTATGGCATCCTCAATGGAATCGTAGCAGTGGCCGTTGGCAGCTTTCAAGGCGATGCGTTTCCGGCCCCAGCCGGCAACCCGCACCGTTTCGTCGCCCGGCGCTGCGAGGACTATGTTGCAGCGATGTCCGGCAACCGAGATGGCTTCCTGGACCGTGCTCTTGCCTGCGCCGGATACGTTCACCACCACGTTAACGCCCTTGCCATTGGTGATATCCATGACTTTCTCTTTGAAGTCTTCCGTCTGGACGTCAATGGTGTCCGTTGCGCCGAACCGCTTTGCCAACGCTAAGCGCTCAGCGTCGTGTGTTAGGCCGCTCACGATGATCTTGGATGCGCCGGCTTCCTTTGCCGTAACCACCGCCGAAAGGCCCATCTGTCCCGGGCCCTGGATGACAACGGTGTCGCCTAGCTTGACCTCGCCGTACCGATACATCCACTCAATCCCGTTGGAAAGGCTCAGGAAGAGGACGGCTTCGTGCACCGGCAGGTCAGCAGGCAGCTTGTGCATGACTGCATTGGGGTGCAGGTACATGTACTGGCTGTAGCCGCCCCACAAGGAGGGTGCAACGTCAACGGGTGTGGTGCCGTAGAACAGTGCCGTAGCGCCCTGCATGGGGTCGGTCTGCTTGCAGAAGCGGTAGTCGCCGGAGCGGCACAGCTCGCAACGGCCGCAGGGCATGTACTCTTCTAGGCAGACCCGGTCGCCTTCTTCCAAGCCCCACTTCCGCCCCGCCTCGCTGCCCAGCTTCACAATGGTGCCCACGTTCTCGTGCCCTAAAATGTGGGCCGTACCCAACATGCGGGTTTGCTGATGGACATCGCTGCCGCATACTCCGCAGGCTTCAACCTTCAACAGGCCGGCGTCCGGGCCTATTTCTGGCATGGGGTACTCACGCACTTCGAACTGCTTCGGCGCGATCAGCGTCGAGGCCATTACTTTTTCCGCCATAGTGATGGAACTCCTTCTTAGATGTCGTCTAGAGATTATCTTCTCACGGTCTGAGTAGTGTAAACAGCGTATTACTTTTGAAATGCCAGATCAACAGCAACCAAAAGAGAGGTCACGGTTTAGCCATGACCTCTCTTTTGGTTTTAACTGGCTAGTCTATTGAGACTGCGGCGTGACCTTGGATTTACGCAACTCTTCTGTTGCACCCGCCCAAGGCACGTCCTTTGGCAGCACGATTGGCACTGCTCGTGCCCGGAAAAGCTCAGGATCATTGACCGCAGGGGGCAGCGTGCCTTGCTCCCGTAGCGCGCGGGCAGAGCTGAGCCAGCGGCGGCGTACCCGGATTATGCCGGTGTCACTGGACCCTAGGTGCTCATGCGTGCGGTCGTAGATGGGGCCCATGCTTACCTGGATGCCGCTATCTTGCATCCCAAAGTTGATGATCCCGGTGAACTGCTCTGTTTTCTGCAGGTTGTAGTCCAGATGGAAGTTGTTGGAGAAATCGGGGGCCGTGCGCCAAGCCCCGCCAGGAGCGCTGGTTGCCGGCTTGAAGCCGCCATTGATGCCAACATGAATACCGGAGGTTGGGTAGGTCTTCCGTTCAGTGACCTCCTCCTCAGTAAGCGGCCTGTCCGTGTGCCAGGAAATGCTCCACGTCATCGTATTCTCGTCATCAATGGGCACCCAAGCATGGCCGTCACTCAGGCCGGAGGGGTCGAAGCCGGGGATCATCGAGTAGAAGGGCAAGTAGAACTGGGTGACACGCCAGTAGTACTTGTCATCACCGGCTTCCCGGCGGGCAACGATCATCGTTCCGTAATCGGTATCAACGGCCTCAAAGCGAGGACGCCGGTCGTTGAACATATACGAAGTAGCGCTCTGCTGTGGATTGATGCGTAGCTTGCTGTGCAAGAAGGACGCATGGCTATTATCTATGCCGCCTTCTATGGACTGCGCCCAGTTGGACTCCTGCCAGCGTTTGGAGACGTAACGATGCCTGTCTGGCACCATGGTCCACTCTAGGTCGGGATGGCTGGTGGCGGACTCTGCGGCCCGAGGTAAGCCCAGATAAGGCCGGCCCGTTCCTGACAGGGATACGCCGTGTGCTGAATCTTGTGCTTGAAATTGCTCTCGGGCGGTTCGTTTGGCATGTCAACGCAGTTGCCGTCCACGTCGTACTTCCAGCCGTGGTAGACGCAGCGCAGGCCTTCTTCCTCGTTACGACCAAAGAAGAGGGATGCGCCCCGGTGGGGACAGTGGTTCCCCAGCAGTCCTACCTTCCCGGAACTTGTCCGGACTGCAATCAGGTCCTCGCCGAGTAAACGTACTCGAAGGGGAGCGCAGTCTGGCTCTGGCAGCTCGTCGGTAAGGAGGATGGGCTGCCAATACTGGCGGAGGAAATCACCCATCACCGTGCCGGGCCCGACTCTGGTTAACGTTTGGTTGTCTTCTTTATTCAACATTTCAAGCTACTCCTTGCAGCTAGTCTGTATACCTCTAGAAGGCTTTCGGCGATTATTTCACTCGGCCTTCACGCTGTCAAGCCGAACATGGGCCTCTTCTCCACAGCGGCAGTTGGCGCCCTTCAATACCGTTCAGGCCCATGTTGTCCATAATGCGGTTAGGGGAAGGTTCTGCTACTGGCCGGATGGTGTCTGAGCCTCGCCTGCCTGTGGTTGTGGGGTCTCCCGAGGAGCATCGCGCACACTAATAAGGCACAGCGGGATCATCACCGCGTAAACGCCGGCTAGGAAGAAGAAGGGGAATCCAAAGCCCAGCTGATCGGTGACGGTACCAATGGCAAGGGGCCCCAACAGTTGGGCAAAGTTCCCCACCGCGAGCTGGATGCCAAAGAACTGACCGCGCGTCTCTCTGGGCGCAATGTCCACTGCAAAGGCACGGGACCCAACCTCCGTAAGGCCGGTGCCCATACCCATAGCCATAGCGAGCGGAATGGATGCGCCACCCGAGACCGCAAAGAGCACAAGGGTGGCTACGGAGAGCACCAAACCGGGAAGAATACTTATGCGAACCCCAAAACGGTCGGAAATATAGCCGGCGGGGTAGGATATGATCAAGTTTCCGACGCTAATTGCACTTATGAGTGCGCCCACTTCCGTCTGAGAGAGGTCCAGGATCTCCTTGGTATAGACCGGAAGTATCACATTAGTGATCCCTTGCCGGAAGAGCGTGGTAGCAAAGGCCTGATAGATACAATAGAAGAAACCCGTTACAAAGACGGCCTTCAAGAGGGCAGTTCGAGAAAGCCTGATGCGTGGTTGACTGTCCGCTGCGTTCGCTGAAGGCGCCGGCCTATCAAAGTCTTTAGTTTCGCCCATCAGCGTAAAGAAGGTGATGAGGCAAACGAGCTTACTGAAGCCGTTGAAAAAGAAGGGGTAACGGATACTTCCCGTGATCCCCCAGAGCCAGCCACCAAGGGCGGGGCCAATGGCCATGCCTACGTTCATGAAGACTTGCCGGCCTCCCAGTACGGCGCCGCGGTTCTGCCTGGTTGAAATATCAGCAAGCATCACCTGGGATCCTGTCCCATAGATAGAAGTGCCTATGGCAGACATAAAGCGATAAAAGGCCAGCTCTTGGTAGTTCCGGGGAAGTCCCTCCGCAAAAGAGAAGACCATTCGCATCGCGATGCCAAAGGCGGTCACGCCTCGTCGTCCCCAACGGTCAATCATCGGGCCGCTGATGTAGGAAGCAATCATGCTGCCGACGCCACCGATGGCCGTGACGACCCCCGCCAGCGCTAAGTTGGGGACAAACTGATACGAGAAGAGGGGGATAAGGGGGATAGACGCGCCTAGGCCAATGGACCAGGAGAAAGAAATAATGTTAATGCCAACAATGAATCTAGTCCTTGGGGGTGGCAGTGGTGCGGACTCGTTCTGGGTTGGCGCGGTCATTAAGCTCCCATAGGGCCTGTGTTGTGCGCTCCTAGCGTGGGGGGTTGGGGATAGCCTATACGGATGCAGATTCTAGGTCAAGCTTGCTCGTGTCCAGGCAAGGCCAGCCGAAGCTACTTGCCAAGATTTAGCGAGGATAGGAACCATCACGGTAGCGCGGTAATAGCGCGCCCTAGTGTCTGCAAGGCGCCCGTAAGCCTGCATAGCAGTAGTCTCTCCACATCCTAGCCGGCAGTATCTCCCGCATGAAGCTGAACCTGAGCGTGAGGCCGTGCGCTCAGTATTGACAAGGAGTAGCAGCAGGACTACTATCGCAGCACCGCAGACACGGTGTTAGTGGATTGTGCGACAAGCGGGAAGGACTTAATAAAGAGAAGTAGGGGGGTCGGTTCCCGCAGCACCCTTTGCCCGCCTGGGCAACACCGATGAGCCCCTAAAGAAGACCTCGAGAAAGGATGGGTTCCTATATGGCTGAACAAGCATTAGCGGTAGTAAAAACAGGCAAGGAGAGCATGGAGATCCGTGAATTTCCTATGCCTGAGATTGGCCCTGATAACGCCCTACTGAAAGTAGAGGCTGCAGGGATGTGTGGCGCTTTCCACGGCTACAAGAGCGAGCTGCGCGGCGACAGCCCTGTAATTGTTGGTCATGAGAACGTCGGGACCTTAGTGAAGGTAGGCAAGATCTTTGCCCAGCGCTGGGGTGTAGAAGAAGGCGACTACGTGGCGATGGAAGAGTACAGCCCGTGCTACCATTGCGAGTATTGCCTCATGGGCGAGTACCGACGCTGCTATGAGGAGTACGCTCTTCATAACACGGATTACTTTCATTTTGGCTCCACCGGCATTGACCGGGCCCCTGCGCTATGGGGCGGCTTCTCCCAGTACCTCTTCCTCCCGCTGAACGTGGCTTTCCAGAAGATGCCACGGACCGTACGACCCGAGGTAGCAGCCTTGATACTACCCCTGGCCAACGGCGTGCAATGGGGCGTGAAAGAGCCACAGACACAACCAGGTAAGACCCTGCTCATCCAAGGCCCCGGACCCAAAGGGCTGGGCTGCGTGCTTGCTGCCAAGATTTTTGGCGCCTCAAAGATTATTATTAGCGGGCTCTCAGCCGATGCCCGTCGCCTTGAGGTAGCCAGGCAGATTGGCGCCGACCACATTATTGACGTTGGGAAGGAAGACCTGCTTGAGAAGGTCATGGAATACACAGACGGAGAAGGCGTAGATGGCGCGGTAGACGCGACCGATGCCAATTCTGCGATCATTTCCATGAATGCGATTCAGGCGCTACGGCGGGGCAGGGGCGGCGGCACCATGGTGATGCAGGGCCGGCCAGTGCCCGACTTCCCCTTTGAGATGCTGTCTGCTAAGTACGGTTCGATCCGGGTGACCCGTGGTCACAACCACGACTCTGTGAGACAGGCCGGCGAATGGATCGCTTCCGGCAGATACGACAGAGAGCTCGAGTTGCAAATTAGCCACCAGTTCCCGCTGTCCCAGACCGCTGATGCTTGTCTAGTCTCCGGCGGCGAGGGTGGCAGCCCTGTCAGCGTTTTTGTGAATCCCTGGACGGAATAGTAAATTCGCTCCTGCTTAGTAGGGAGACGAACAACAAGGGGCGCCCGTTTAACGGGCGCCCCTTTAGGTTACGTACTTGGAATTGGTTAGGTTGAGCGGATGCCCTCAATAGCTGCGGCAAGTCCCTCGTCCCATTCATCTACCCAGCGGTTGGGGTCCAAGAAGGGCTTTAAGTCCTCATGAGCACACCAGGCCAAGGTCTGCAACTCCAGCGGATCTAGGTAGATCTCTCGGCCTCGCCGCTCATCCCGGATAAGCAGTCGCGGCCCGTTTCCGGAGTTGTCCAGCTCAACATGTACATGAGCATATTCGTTTCTGAGGTCCATGGCTCCCTCTTTTCCTTTTCTGACTAGCAACGCGTATGAGGTAAGGACGGGTAACGTTGTTGACTTAAGCGTATTGTTTCCGACGGACTTGGAGGGAATAACAGTGTAGGCAACTCCTGGGATGAACCCGTCAACGAGCAGGTGTTCCTGCCCTCCCCGTGGCGTTGGCCGTTGCTGCTTACGCTACGCTAAGGCTTGGACCAGCTTAAGGGCTTCCTCCGGCTGTTGCGCGGCCGGAACATCGCTGCTAACCATGCCTCGGATCATACCGTCCTTGTCGATGATGTAGACCATCCGTCTGGCCATGCCGCCATCAACGCTGGCGTAACCCATATCCGTGCGCCACGCGTCATAAAGCACGCAGACCGCGTGGTCATAATCATCACACAGGAGCGGGAAATCCAGGTTGTTGGAGGCTGCGAAGCCAGATGCGATCCCTACTGGGTCTTGGCTTACCGCCAATACTTTAGCATTGGCGGCATCAAAATCGGGAGTCAACTCTCGGAAGGCCTCCATCTCGGTGGTATCTTCCTCGTTGAAGGCCACTTCGTAGAAGGCCAGCACAACATTTTTCCCACGGAGACCGCTCAACCTGATAGCCATAGGAGCAGTTCCTGAGAGCTCAAAATCTGGGGCTTCTTGGTTCATTTCAATTGGCACGGAATCTTCCCTCCTCCTTCCTTTCTTGCCCTAAAAAAATGGGGCAGAAATGATTGCGGGCAGGGTATGCATCCCTGCCCGCAATCATCTTCAGTTCTCTTAGATGATCATGACCAAGTTTTCAACCGGTGCGTCGTTGGTCAACAGTTCAATCTTTTTCAGTGCGATCTTCCAGGAATCGCCGTCCTTCCGGAGGTGATGCTCAAAGCGGCCAGAGAAGTAGCGGTCACCATAGAGTGCCCGCCGGATCTCGAACATCACAAAGTTAGAGGTGATCGTCAGTTCATCCCCTTTATCTTCCAGCACCATCACATTACCAATGATATGACGGGTCCGAGATTGGGGGTCTTGAGACCAGCGTACACCACTCTGAACGCTCCATACCCTGTCCTGCATACGGCTGCGGTCATCGTAAATCAGCGAGACGTGGGTCATCGGATCGATGTCGTATTCGTTTGCCGGCACCCAATAGAGGGCGTCTTCGGTGTACAGTTCCAACCACTCGTCGAACTTCCGGCTGTCCAGCAGCCAGGCCTCTCGGTACAGGTACTGCTCTATTTCACGCGTATCTACAGCCATAGATTGTCTCTCCGTATAGCTTAGTGCAGCGTCTTCCTGATTAGTCAGGGGCGGACATCTGCCGCTTCCACTCCTGGTAGATGCTTCGCATACCGGTCTCGTCTTTAACTGGGCCAAAGAGCGTGCCGTCGTCTGCCATCTGATCCCGGTGGAGGCCGCGAGCCATGATCTGCCAGTCGTTAGCCCGTGCGCGCAGGCCTATCTGATTGCGGGCGAAGACTTCTACGTCATCAGGTGAAGTGAAACCAGCGGGCCCAAAGCCTTGCTCGTGGAACCGCAGGCGAATGGCGTTGACCTCGTCGGGCACGTCCTTGAGCAGGGTAGGATGGTAGTAGTTCTCCGAGACACCCACATTCAGGGGCCGGGTGACGCGTAGCTGGGTCCCAATGACTACGAGGTTGGGCCACATTCGGAAGGTGTTGCCAGGGCTGCCGGCATTACCTAGCAGCTCTCGGGTTTTCTCTAAGCCCTCCCTCTGCTCCAAGGTTTCTACGTATCCTTTGGTAAGGCTATTGTTTTTAGCCTGTGCGTATAGGTCGCGGCTGTCGACGACGCCGGTGCGGTGGTTGGCGGAATGGCCATAGCCCAACGCTCGCACAATAGCCTCAGGGGGCTGGCCTGTGCGTCCGATGGCGACGCCTTCTCGCTGAGCTCGTTTTGCTCGCAGGACTGCACCAATAGCATGGGTGAAGTCGGTGTGGTAGTTGTCTGCGTCGTTTTCGTTCTGGAACTTCCAGTTGCCGCGGTACAGGCTCTTCTGCGTGCCTGCTTTAGCCGAAATGCCGGCGGGGCCCTGATTGTTGAACAGGTCTATGTAGTAGTGCGCAGGACCAATCCACTCCTCAAGGGACGGGACGTTCTCGCTACCACTAGCGAAGACAAAGCCCTGATAGACGCCGACTTTGGCGACCTCTATCAACCCCATCTCATCCCAATTGAGGGTGTCACCGTAGGCTTCTTTGTAAGGCACTCCAGCAACGCGTCCGCGATTGCTGTATGTCCAGCCATGATACGCGCAACGGAAGTAGTTGGCGTTGCCGGACTCGTACTGGCAAACGATGTTGCCGCGGTGCCGGCAGCGGTTGTAGAAAATGTGTACCTGATTATCATCCGAACCGCGGGACACGATAATCGGTACTGTGCCTAGCCATGTGGCGTAGTAATCGCCCGGCTGGGCAACCTGGCTATCGTGGCAAATGAATACCCAACTGCGCAGGAAGATTTTATCCATCTCCTGGGTAAAGATGTCTGGATCGGTGTAGATGGCTCCCTTGACTCGGTCCTGCCGAATCAGGTCGTCTGTATCTAACGCTTTTATAACCATGCCATCACCTCCTAATTAGTTAAGGCAAACTTGCCGCCTAGAATACTCGTAACCTGCCAATATGGCAAGTTTTCTCACCACACCTAAAGATACTCTATAATAGGCATCCACGCTACTGCTGCGCAAGCAAAAGCTGAAGGCTATGCAAGTACACGCTATGGAAGCGCATTTAGACTTTGTAGTTGACACTCAGAGTGGCTGAGTGTAGATTTCAGGTGCTATTATTGAGCGCAAATTGGAAACTAGCTGGTCAATCTGAACTTAGAAGGAGGGTACCATGACGCAGGGTCACACGGCTCGAGATTATAAGGCTAAGGTAACCGTAAAGAGTGCAAATCCTAATTTCCCGCCAGGAAGTGGCACCCTTGTTGAAGTTGATGACAATAATGGCAGAGTAGAGGTGCATCTCCACTTCAAGCCGCTTGTGTTGGAGTTACAAGAAATGTCCGGGCTTCCTGCGGAGCAGTGGCCGGGAACCGAGTGGGAGTACGACTTCTTCGAGCATCGCCTAGTTACCTTGCTCAAGTCATAGCTGAGAGTGATCTAGGAACGCCAATAGCGTCGGCTGCTCAATACTTAGCAGTCGGCGCTATTTTCTTACGTACACCTAGACAGCGCGGTGGAGTTGCCGTTGCAACGTATCCCACAGGTTAGGGGTTCCGGCTCTTCAGCCTATGTTATTCTATGCGTACTTTAAGTCATAACTAATAGGAAAGTCGCGGCTTACGCGGCAGAAAGAAACTATGTCTAACTACGTCTTAGCCTACCACGGTGGGAAAATGCCTGAGACCCCTGAGGAGGGAGCCAAACATATGGAGGCATGGCACAGCTGGGTCAGCGGCCTTGGCGATGCCATGGTCAACCCAGGCACTCCCATGGGAAACGCCAAGACCGTAAGCTCCGATGGCGTAGTAGACGGTGGTGGGCCGAATCCCTTGTTAGGATATTCAATTGTGCAGGCCGACGGCATGGATGCTGCTCTTGAAATGGCTAATTGCTGCCCGTTCCTAGAAAACGGCGGCACAATTGAAGTTGCCGAAGCGATGGAGATGACAGGATAAAGACGACGCGGCCATCATCCTTTCGTTTTTAAGCCACTCTAGGCTTTTGACTAGGCCAACCTAGTCTCTAGTGGTTAACATAGTGGGGCACTGCACTAAGATTGCTCCTGCGGCCCGGTAGCTCAGAGGATAGAGCAGCTCCCTTCTAAGGAGATGGTCGGGGGTTCGAATCCCTCCCGGGCTGCCACACTGTGCAACCGCTGCTTGCTTCTGGTCCCTCTTCCCCATCCGCATTCTTGTCCCGGCTTCAGCATCACTAACGCGTACGCGTTGCCCATCAAGCAAGGCGCGCCGAACGGCTTAGTACGCTAGCGTCGGTTTAGAGGCACGGCGTATACTAGCGGCGGGACAATCTATCTGTATGGGTACCAGTTCACATCCACTCACTTGAGGAGGAAGCTCATGGCATTCAAGCTTTTGATTTTGGAACCGGAGAACGTTGCGGCGCGGCGTTCCTTTCCCCACTGGCCGGAGAGCCTAAAGAAGCTCATCCCCGGTATTGAGGTGACCGTCACCAATTCTATGGACGAGGCTATGAAGGTTGTTGGCGAGATAGACGCCGCCTTTGGCGATATTGAGCCGGAACTCTTCCAGCACGCCAAGAAGCTGCGTTGGATCTCCGCACCGCTGGCCAATCCCAGCCCCAGCTACTTCCACCAAGCGCTGATAGACAGCAACGTGGAGGTTACCAACACCCGCGGTATCTATAACGACCACATTGGCCACCACATTGTGTCCTTTGTCCTGGCCTTTGCCCGCGGCCTGCCCTTCTATGCCTGGCAGCAGCACCAGCACATCTTCAAGCGCGGTGGGTCCACCTGGCACCTGCCGGAGAGCACCGCGGTTATCGTGGGCGTAGGCGGCGTGGGAGCAGAGGCCGGCCGGCTATGCCACGAGTTCGGCATGACGGTCATTGGCGTCGACCCCCGCATCCCGGATGCGCCTCCCGGCTTCGCAGAGCTCCACAGGCCGGATGCCTTGCACAGCGTTCTGCCCAAGGCCGACTTCCTGGCTATCACCGTGCCCCTAACGCCGGACACCAAGGGGATGTTTGGCAAACCGGAGTTCGACGTCCTAAAGAAGGGCGCAGTCGTGATCAACATTGGCCGCGGCCAAACCGTTGTGCTCAACGACCTTGTGGACGCGCTCCAGAGCGGTCAAGTCGGTGGGGCAGGCCTGGACGTCTATGATATAGAGCCGCTGCCCGCAGAGCATCCGTTATGGGATATGTCCAACGTCATGATGACACCCCACTCGGCGCTGACTGGACCGTACCTGGAGGACCGCCGTTCTGAGCTCTTCCTGGAGAACTGCATGCGTTTCGATAAGGGCGAGTCGCTGAAGAACGTTGTGGATAAGGCTAAGTGGTTCTAAAATGGCCCTTTCTTGACGCATGTAAGCAGAACTCTATAATTAGTACAGGTTCTTAAAGAGCAAACAAAGAGTGAGGAGGAACTAATGGCACAAGTAGTTCAAGTAATGAACGTAGCGCACACGCCATTCTGCTATTCCGGTCTGGATTGGTGGGATGAGCAGCGCAAGCGTCGCCCTATCCGTGAAGATATGCCGGTCGATCCCGCTGAGGTCAACAAGGCAAAGCACCAGCGCATTCAGGATTCCTTTGCGCTCCTAAAGCAGAAGATCAAAGACGCCAACATAGACACCCTGGTGGTCCTGGGCGACGACCAGAAGGAATGCTTTGGTTTTGAGAACTTCCCTACTTTTGCCGTCTACGTGGGTGAGAATTACGATGGTTACACCTCCAAGGCGGACGCCAGAGCACCTCGCGATGAGAGCGGCCACGTGGTGAAGACGCCGGAGACCTGGCGCACCCTGAATAACAACAAGGAGCTCTCCGTCGACATTCTGCGCGGTCTTATGCTCAAGGGCTTTGACCCTGCCTTCAGCATGGAGCTCCCGAACCCGGTGCGCGGCATGGGTCACGCCTTCTTCCGCCCAGCCGAGTCCTTGACTGACTGGGACATCCCGGTAGTCCCCATTCTATTGAACTGCTACTACGCTCCGCAGCCTACCGGCAACCGCTGCTATGAGTTGGGCAAAGCTATCCGCGAGGTTATCGAGGAAGCCCCCACCAACGCTCGAGTTGCCATCGTCGGCTCCGGCGGCATGTGGCACACGCCCAGCATGAAGGGCGCTTACATCGACGAGAAGTTCGACCTGAGCATCGTTGACGCACTGGTTGATGGCAACCCTAAGCTGGCTGCCCAGCTCTTCGACAGCTACACGATCCCCGAAGGCGACACCAGCCAAGCGTGGCGCGAGCCCGGCCCCCAGATCACCGGCATGCCCGGCTTTGGCGGCCCCCAGGGCGGCACCCGGGAGACCTGCAGTCACATCTCCGCAGGCGGCGCGGTGGAAGGCAAGAAGGGCCAGAAGATCGACTACATTCCGGTTTACGCCTCCCCCATTGGCGCAGCTTTCGAGCTGTGGGAGAATGTCTAAGTAGCCGCGTAACCACTCTGGTGGTTGGCTACTAAGCAACCAACGCATATGCAACGGCCCAGACCCAAGAGTCTGGGCCGTTCTGTCTTTAATTAGACAACAACTAGGATACTCCCGCACCCTACGCGGCCAGAGAATGAGGAATGAGAAGATGGAACTAAGAGAACTGGGTGGTACCGGTGTGATGGTGCCAGAGATTGGACTGGGGACATGGCGCTACCGCGGCGGTGTGGCCCCTCTACAACGCGCCATAGAGCTGGGCGCATGGCTCATTGACACCGCGGAGGTCTACGGCACGGAGGATGTGGTTGGCGAGGCGATTCGGGGACTGCGCGAGAAAGTCTTCCTGGCTACCAAAGTCTCAGGCGATCACCTTGGCTATGGCGACGTTCTGAAGGCCGCGGAGAGCAGCCTCAAGCGATTGGGCACCGACACTATCGACCTCTACCAAGTGCACTGGCCCGACACGACGGTTCCCATTGGAGACACCATGCGGGCTATGGAGAAGCTGGCGGACGAGGGCAAGGTGCGCTTCATAGGTGTGAGCAACTTCTCCCGCCAGCAGGTGGAGGAGGCTCAGGCGGCCCTCACCAAGCACCGCATTGTCTCCAACCAGGTGGAGTACAGCCTGGCACAGCGGGAGCCGGAGGCGGACTTTGCCTCCTTCTACGAGCCGCAGAAGATCAGCATCATCGCCTACAGCCCTCTGGCTCAGGGAGAGCTGCTCTTCTCCAGCATGTTCCCAGGGGTGAATACGCTCCAGCGCATCGCGCATGAAGCGGGCAAGACGCCGGCCCAGGTGGCCCTCAACTGGTGCCTCTCCCGCTCCTGTGTCATTGCCATCCCCAAGACGGACAAGGTGGAGCGGGTGGACGAGGACGTAGCAGCCTCCGGCTGGAGCCTCACGCCCGATCAAATAGCGGCGCTAGATGAGGCGTTCCCTGTGGAATAAACGGCTAGTTACGTCTTAGAAGAGGATAGTGCAGAAGGGAGTGTCCCTTCTGCCAGAGGGCTTTGGGGAATGGTCCCCCACTTCGTTTTGGAGGGGGCTGAGCTTACCCCTACCTGATGCCGGTCAGCGTGCGCTTCCGTAGCCGCAGCGCTGCAGGGGTGACCTCCAACAGGTCTTCCGGCCCCAGGAAGTCGATCATCTGCTCCATGCTCAGCAACACCGGCGGCGATAGCTTCACCGCGATGTCCGAGGTGGAGGAGCGGATGTTGGTCTGCTTCTTCTCTTTGCAGATATTGATAGCAATATCCTTGTCACGGGCGTGGTAGCCCACAATCATCCCCGCGTAGACCTCGGTGCCGGGCAGCACATAAGTAGAACCACGCTCCTGGGCGTTGTTTAGCCCGTACGTCGTCGCCACGCCCCTCTCGAAAGCCACCAGTGCGCCGGTCCGTTGCCGCCGCAGATCGCCGGAAAGGGGTTGATAGTCCTCCAGGCTGCTCGCGATGACCACGTTGCCCCGCGTCGCGGTGAGCAGCGCGTTCCGCAGTCCAATGAGGCCGCGTGTGGGAACGCGGTACTCCAGGCGCATACCGCCCTGGGAGTCCGGCGCAACGTTCTGGAGTTGTCCTAGGCGGCTGCCCACGTACTCGGTCACCGTGCCCACGTACTCTTCCTGTGTAGTCACGCTCAACCACTCCACCGGCTCCACTTCTACGCCCTCTTCTAAGTGGGTGACGGCCTCGGGTCGGGAGACCTCCAGCTCGTAGCCTTCCCGCCGCAGCGTTTCAATGAGAATAGAGAGGTGCAGCTCGCCGCGGCCGGAGACGAGGAAGGTGTCGGCCAGGCCGGTCTCGCCAACCCGCAGCCCAACATTAACCTCTAGCTCTTTCCAGAGCCGCGCCCGCAGCTGGCGTGAGGTGACAAACCTGCCTTCACGGCCCGCATAGGGGCTGCTGTTCACGCCGAAGGTCATGCGCACCGTGGGCTCCTCAATCTGCAGCGTAGGAAGTGAACCGGGGTCCAGGGCGCTGGAGATGGTCTGGCCGATGCGTACGGGTGAGACACCGGCTATCGCCACCACATCTCCCGCAGAGGCCGTTGTAATGGGCAGACGCTTCAACCCCTCGAAGCCGAAAAGGGCGCTGATCTGATGCCGCGTCGGAGCCTCGTCGACCTGGGGCACGGCAACCGCTGCGCCCACTTTGATATCGCCCTGAGCAACACGTCCCACAGCAATCGTTCCCAGATGGTCGTCGTAGTCCAGGTTAGTGACCAGGAGCCGCAGCGGGCCTTCCAGCGTCACTCTTGGGGCGGGAATCGAGTTCAGCATCGTGGTGAAGAGGGGCTCCAGGTTGGAGCCGATGGTGTCCGGGCTGAAGCCGGCCCGTCCTTCTCGACCGATGGCGTAAATGATGGGGAAGTCCAGTTGCTCCGAGTCTGTGGCAAGCTCCAGGAAGAGGTCCTGGGTCTCCGACACCACCGCGGCAATACGCGCGTCCGGCCTATCGCACTTGTTGATGATGACTATGCAGCGCAGCCCCGTTGCCAGCGCCCGCTTTAGCAGGTAGCGGGTCTGGGGCATGGGCCCTTCCGCCGCGTCGATGAGCAGCAGGCAGCCGTCCGCCATGTTGATGACCCGCTCCACCTCGCCGGAAAAGTCGGCGTGGCCCGGTGTATCGATGATATTTATGCGGGTGCCCTGCCACACCAGGCCGGTGTGCTTGGCCAGGATGGTCATACCCCGCTCTCGCTCCAGATCGTTAGAGTCCATAGCCAGGTCTTGCACCACCTGGTTGGAGCGGAAGGTATTGGCCTGGCGCAGCAGGTGGTCTACCAGGGTGGTCTTGCCGTGGTCAACGTGGGCAATGATGGCCACATTGCGCAGGTCATTTCTAATGTCTGTGGCGGCGATCAATGTTTGCATAAGTCCTATCAGTGCTAAGGCACAAAAAGGCGGGCCATTCCAGCCCGCTCCCGTTCTTTTATTCGATGGAAGATCACGCTTTTGTTTAGTTTACCATACGTTACGCCTGTTCGGGGGATCTTAACCCGGCGCGTCTACAACAAGGAGTACCTCGTCGCCCAAGCGCACCTCGCCCGTGCCGCGCGGCGTCATCAGCACGGCAAAGGAGGGCTCGGGCTTCGGCGCGTTCTGGTCTGCGGACTGGGGCGTCTGCATCTTGGTGAGCATGGAGAGGACGTCCATGTCGAAGCCGCTCTCCCGTCCTCAGGGTTGGCGTGGGTGGCGATGCACCGCGTCCATGCCGGCTCCAGCACGTCGAAACTCCACCTGGCCGATGCGTATCCTGCGCCCAGCCCAGGTCATCTCCTCCCACGCGTCCAGATCGTCCAGCACGATGTTGGAGCGGAACCGCTCCTCGTCTATGGCCAGCTCGTTCAGCGCCGCCCCCAGCGCGATGAGACTGCCGCGGCCGTGCATGGTCACGTAGCCATCCTTGCTGTCCTGGTACTTTGCGGTTTGCCCGTCGCCAATGAGCCGCAGCGGCAGCCGCTCCGGGTTGCCTGCCAAGGGGTTCTCCCTGGTCCGCTGCACGTAGTCCGCCACCGCTGCGCAGATGAGCGCGCGGCCTTCTTCGTCCAGCACTGCATCTACCAGCTTTACTCTGTTCACAGAGAGGGCCAGCCGGTTGCCTTCGGAGTCAAAGGAGAGGTTTAGGCGCGCCAGTCCCGGCGTGTTCATCAACACCAGCATGTTGTGCTTGGTGCCCCAGTCATCCCCGGCAACGTTGGCAAAGCGGAAGCCTAGGACGCGGTCTCCCTCCACACGGCCATCGGGCTTGATGGTCAGCGCTTCACGGGGCTCCGGCGTCAGTCCTTTGACGGGATAGCGATAGAGTGCAGCAACGTAGGGCATAGGCTCTTTAATTCGGCAGGTCTACCCGCCGTCCTTCCACGGCCGCCTGGTAGGTGGCCTCCTGGTATTCCATGTGCTTCAGACCGTCGTAGAACGTGAAGTCAGTGTCCTCAATCTCCCCGCGGCAGAGTTTGATGAAGTTCTCCTCCACCAGCCAGGGATTCTGATGCTCTGGCGGGATGTCCATAGGTTTCAACTCTTTGTCACCGACCTGTCCACCGAGCAACTGCTCTTCGTTTATCCGGTAGATGAGCGATCCCCTCCGACCCGTAGATCTCGAGGCGCGATTCCGGGTGAAGCACCATGTAATTCTGGCAGTTCATCACCACTGCGCCGCTCGCCGTGTCCGCGACGATGGTCATCTCATCCGGGTAAGGACTCTTCTCCAGAGGACCGCCCGGTGTTCGAGGACGCTCCGGAATATAGGTGGCGTGTTGGGCGATTACGCTGGTGGCGGGGCCAAAGAAGCGGCCCAGCACATCGTAGAAGAGGCCTATCTGTAGCGGGCTGTACTTTCCGTACACGTCCGGCGTGCGGATGGCTCGTGGCGAGTTCAGGTCTATGCGAGCATCGCTCAAGCTGAAGATCATCACGTGGCGCACCTTGCCCACATAGCCGGAGTCGATGAGGTGCTTGACGTACTTGGTGCCCTCGTACATGGTGGTTGCCGGCATGAGGGCGGAGCGGATGCCGCGTGCCTTGGCTGCCTCTGCCGCCGCCAGCATCTCCTTGGCCTCCGCAACGGTGGTGGCCATGCGCGTCTGGCAGAGCACATGCTTGTTGGCTTCCAGCGCTGCGATGACGGCGTCGTGATGGAGATAGGGCGTCGTGCCAATCAGCACTGCGTCTACGTCGTCGCTCGCAACCACCTCCTGATAGTTCTCCGCCACGTGGGGAATGTCGAACCGGCTCGCCACCTTCTCTGCGGTCTCGCGGCGGCGGTTCGCCACCATCGTTACCTCAACGTCGGGCAGCTTCTTTAAGTTGGGGAGCAGCCGGCCCGTGGTGAAATTGCCTGCGCCAATGATACCAACCCGGATTTTTTGCGCCATGAGGCACTCCTTTAACATCTAATGAGAATGGGTCCGCTTGCGGCTGACCTCTGACGGTACTAACCTTGCGGGGAGAACAATCGCAGTCTAAGGAGGCGCGGCAGATAGTGTCAAATCTCGCCCAAGAGACTGCCGCTTGCTCCTAACAATGCGGACAGGATGATAGTATATAGAGCATGACCCGTGCGGGGCATTGAAACGATTCCACTTGACCGGAGCGCACGCTGAGCTTAATCGATCATCTCACACCAGGCGAAGAGATAGTTGGCCGCAGAGACCGCTTCTACGCCACCACTCACCGCGTGATCTGGTACTACCAGACCCGCACGTCGGAAGAGTTGGAAGAGCTTCCCTATATCTGGGTACGCTCTGTGGAGCTCGTGCGGGAGCCGAACCGCACCCTCATGGCCCGGGGCGTAGTGGCCGGTATTGCAGGCCTCGCCCTCTGGTTCATGATCGGCCTCGTGACCTCCTTTGCCCTCCTCATGCTCGGCGTAATCCTCATCATCATGGGCGCGCAGGGCAAGGAGGCTTACTACCAGCTGAGAAGCGACCGCCTTAGCGAGAAGGAGCTGGAGCGGTGGCGTATCCCCTACCGGGGCAGCATGGAGTTCATGGCCACTATTGGAACGATGACCGGCAAACCCCTGACCGACATTTGACGCCGGTTCTAGTTCCAGACGCAGTGAGCTTGGGCATAACGAAATAGCCCTAAGCGCTAGCAAGACAGAGGGATCCCATGAGTGATGTTGTAGCAGTTATATTGGCAGCGGGCTGGGGGACTCGCCTCCTGCCAGCCACCAAAGTCATCCCCAAAGAGCTGGTGCCTCTTGTAGACCGCCCGGTCATCCAGTACAGCGTGGAGGAGGCCGCGGCCTCCGGCATCACCGACGCGGTCATCGTCACGGCCCGGGGCAAGGATGCCATCCTAGACTACTTTGACCGCGTGCCGGAGCTGGAGTCGTTGCTAGAGCGCCGCGGCAACAAGGAGGCCCTGGCCAGCATCACCGACATGAACCATGCCATGCACATCTCCTACGTGCGCCAGCAGGAGCAGTTGGGCATTGCCCACGCGGTGAAGGAGGCCCGCCATGCCATCGGCGAACGCCCCTTTGTCCTCTACTTCCCGGACGATGTTATTGTGGGCGAGACGCCGGTGACCAAACAGATCCTTGCCGTCTACGAGCGCTACCAGCGCCCCGTGATCGCCGTGGAGCACGTGCCTATGGCCAACATCAGCCGCTACGGCGTCATCGACGGGGAGGACCTGGGCGGCGGCGTGTACCAGATCAAGGGCATGGTGGAGAAGCCCAAGCAGGAGGACGCCCCCTCTGACCTCGGTATCGTTGGTCGCTATGTCATCACCCCGGACGTCTTTCCGATCATCGATGCGCTGCAGCCAGGCGCCGGCGGCGAGCTCCAGATCACGGACGCCCTCCAGCAGATGCTGGCCCAAGGACCTATGTACGCCTGCGCCTTCACCGGCCAGCGCTTTGACGTAGGCACGCCGGCCAGCTACATCAAGGCATCGGTCTCCCTGGCCCTCCAGCGGCCCGACCTTGCCCAGGAGCTGCGCCCCTTCCTCCAAGACCTGCTCAACCACGGCTGAATAGATGAGGACTGACTGCCAGGTGAGGCAGGTGATTGTGCGGGGCGTGAACGGGAAGCGGCACCGCTACCAGGACTTAATTGCATGAACGAGCTGTACTACGGCGACAATCTAGATGTGCTCAAGCGATACGTCGCTGATGAGTCCGTTGATCTTATCTACCTAGACCCGCCGTTTAACTCAAACTCTAACTACAACGTGCTGTTTGCAGAACGTGACGGGACGCGGGCGGCGGCGCAGATTAAGGCGTTTGAGGACACATGGCGCTGGGACGAGGGCGCGGCGCGGTCGTACCAAGAGGTGGTTGAAGGCGGAGGTGACGTGTCTCGCGCAATGCAGGCATTCCGCACACTGCTGGGCGAGAGTGATATGCTCGCCTATCTCGCGATGATGGCCCCACGCTTGGTTGAGCTGCGGCGCGTTCTCAAACCCACAGGCACTCTCTACCTGCACTGCGATCCGACGGCGAGCCACTATCTGAAGCTGCTCTTAGATGCGGTGTTTGGGGCGCGGTATTTTCGCAACGAGATAACATGGCGGCGCTCTAACCCGAAGAGTCTCTCTACGACCAATTTCCCAAACTGCCGTGACGTCATTCTTCGGTACACAAAGACGGACACTTATACGTTCAATAAGCTATATGGAGATCATGATCCAGCCTACGTGAAGAAGGCATATAGGCACCAGGATGCTGGTGGTTGGTACCGGCTGCTGCCTTTACTGAATCCTAATGACAACCGGCCTAATCTCACTTATGAGTTTCTAGGCGTGACGCGGGTTTGGCGATGGACTAGGAAGCGGATGCAACAGGCGTATGACGATGGTCTGGTCGTGCAACTGAAACCTGGGGCTGTGCCACAATACAAAAAGTACATTCAAGATTCTCTTGGGCGTACGATCACAAACGACTGGCAGGATATTGAGCAGGTTGCTGGCGCGGAAGCGCTTGGCTACCCAACACAGAAGCCACGGGCACTGTTGGATCGTATTGTTAATGCCAGTAGTAACCCAGGTGACGTGATCTTAGACCCGTTCTGTGGGTGCGGAACGACGATTGATGCTGCTCAATTCCTCAACCGCCAGTGGATCGGGATAGATCTCACACACTTGGCGATCACTCTCATCCGGCAGCGATTGAAGGATACTTACGGTGCTGCTGTGACCGAAACCTACAAAGTCATTGGTGAGCCTGTCTCACCGACCGACGCGCAAGAGTTGGCAGAGACCAATCCGTATCAGTTCCAGTGGTGGGCGCTCGGTCTTATCGGAGCTCGCCCAACCGAAGGCAAGAAGGGCGCGGATAAGGGCATCGACGGCCGCATCTACTTTCATGAAGGGAGTGGACCAACCCGGCAAATAGTAATATCGGTTAAGGCTGGGGCGTTGCACGCTCCCTACGTCCGAGACTTACGCGGCGTACTTGAGCGCGAGGATGCGGAGATAGGCGTCCTGCTGACCATGAACGAACCCACGGCAATGCGAACAGAAGCGGCATCAGCAGGGTTTTACACGTCATTGTGGGGTCAGCACTCGCGTTTGCAGATCGTGACGGTGGGAGAGTTACTGGACGGTCACAAACTTGACGTGCCGCCTATGGGGCAGACAAGCGTGACGTTCAAGCGCGCTCCAAGAGCACGGCAGAAGGCGTAGCTACAACGCAGCCATTGGATATGGAGATGAACAATGACAAAGAAGACGGTTAAGCGAATCGCAGGAGGCAAACAAAATGGGTGAGCAAGTTCCAACACCTAGAACTGATCCACAATCACCGCCTCCGGGGACTAGGACAGGGACTAGAACGGTACCGAACATCCGGGGACTAAGGAAGGGGGGCACCCCCGGGAGGCCGCTGAATCCAGGTGAGCGCCCTAAAGAGCTCAAGTCAGGGATTCTGGCAAGCAGTAAAGCGAGCCCTACCGCAAGCGCTTCGGCGGCGGTTGCGCCGATCACCAGTAGCCCTTGACTTTGCCACTATTATCTTCTGGTTATGAGAGTAATCGTTCGCAAGGTTATGCACCAACGCATGATCTCGTAGACGGTTGCATCATGATGCGTTTCCCACATTTTGTCGGTGCGGAATGGCTCCTTCAAGGAGCTCCGTAAGCAGATAACACGATAGCGATTACGTAGAAGAAGAGCGCAGGTATTAGTGATATTGCGTGGTTTCCCCACCAGTTTTTCCCGCGAAGCTAGTAAGGCCAATGATGATGCTGGCCGAAGCAAATACCTGGACAATCCGTCGGAAGCGTCCATGTCGTGGGCTTGGAGTCGCTCTTTCCCAGACTCCAAGATGAGATCGAGGGTACCAGGGTCAACAGCCTTTGATGATGCTGGCCGAAGCAAATACTTGAACAATATTGCTATCAAACGCGTCCATGTCATGAGCTTGACTATCCAGTCTATCCTTTGCGGATTACAGGATGAGATCGGGAGTACCAGGGTCAACAACTTTTTTACCATACCAGTACGCCCAATAGAAATTATACGCCAATTGGTATATGGTTCCTTTTTTGTGCGGGCGGGCCTTTAAAAGCAAGGCTCCACAATAGGGGCAGGGAATTAGATAAGGAGAACAACATGGCAGACACACCACTACGCGTTGGATTGGTAGGCGCAACGCCCGGCCGCGGCTGGGGCTACCGCGCCCATATACCCGCCTATCAGACGCTGACGGACGTGGACTTAGCGGCTGTATGTACCGCCCACCCGGAGACCGCCGAACAGGCCGCGAAGGAGTATGGCGTCGCCGAGTACTATCACGACTACCACGACCTTGTGCAGTCCCCGAACATCGACGCCGTCAGCGTGGTTACTAGGGTGCTCCTCCACTACGAGATCTCCAAGGCCGCGCTGGAGGCCGGCAAGCACGTCTACAGCGAATGGCCTCTCACCGTCACTTCGGAGCAGGCCCAGGAGCTGTCAGACCTTGCCAACGCCAAGGGCCTGCGGAACATGGTGGGCCTCCAGGCGCGCTTCTCCCCGCCGCTGCTGCACATGAAAGAGCTGCTGGCGGAGGGCTACGTGGGCAGGGTCATGACCTTCACCCTCACCATGCTGGGCGCCGGCGCGTTCGCTCCCCGCAGCTCGGCAGCGGCGTTCCAGGGGCGCCGTGAGTCCGGCGCGGGCACCCTCTCCGTAAGCATGGGCCACTCTGTCGATGGGTTCACCTGGCTCCTGGGCGACCTCGCCGAAGTCAGCGGCCTCGTCGCGCCGCAGATCAACGAGTGGAAGCTGCAAGACACCGGCGAGACCGTTTCCGTCACCACGCCAGATAACGTGGCCGTGGCGGCGCGGCTCCACAGCGGCGGCATGGGTGTGCTCCAGGCCAGCAACACGGCACACGGCGGGCCGGGCTTCCGGCTGGAGGTCTACGGCAGCGAGGGCAAGCTGGCGGCCACTTCGCCGGGGCTGCTGGAACTCTCGAAGATTACCCTCACCGGCGCGCATGCGGGGGAGTCCGAGCATGAGCTAGAGACGCCGGACCGTCACACCTGGGTGTCCGGGTATGGGCAGGAGCACTCCGCCTTCAACATCGCCCAGCTCTTCAGCCGCTTTGCCGGTGCGGTCCGGGAGGGCCGAGACATCTCCCCCAACTTCGGAGACGCCGCCAAAGTGCACCGCATGCTGGAAGCCATGGTCCGATCCTCAGAGACCGGCCAGCGGGTGACGGTGGAGTAGGACCTTGCAAGTACCCCGACACTTGCCCATAATTGCCCACATCTGGCAGTAAACGCGCGCTAGCCTCAGTGAGATACACTTAAGTTAGGATAAGTAGCAGCCCTTCTGCTCATCAGTGGTCTTCACACCGCACAAGGAAGGAGGTGAAGAAATGGTTACGCAAGCTATGCGCCCTTCCTATGCAGGGGTTTACCCAATACTAGACGCCGTCCATTTCATACGCGCTACTACTCCTCAAGACACTACTGGCATAGACCTCACTACTCAGCACTTGTTTCGCTGGGTGCGTGAGGGACTTTCAGGCGAGTACCTTCATGGTTTGCGCGGCAACGAAATAGCGCTCACCTTCCTGGATCTCATCACAATGCGGATGGTCGCAGCCTTCCGGGCACACGGTCTCTCACCGAAGGAGATAAAAACCGCAAACGACAACTTAAAGCAACAGTTTGGGTGGACACACCCCTTTGCTATGGAGCCCGTGTGGCACTTAGGCCCAGAAATAGTAATCATAAAGCACGACATACCATAGCTATTGCAAGGTGGCAACCTGCGTTTAGCCGTGACTATTTGGTTCCAATTCATGGCGTCTGCTTTGACGAAGGTAAGGAAGCAATAGCTTGGGAGCCAACTCAAGGAATACGTCTAGACCCCAAGATGGCCTTTGGATCTCCTTGTATCAAAGGGACACGAGTTTCTACAGAAACTATCTGGGCTTTGCATGAAGCTGGAGACCCGGTTGCCAGGATTGCAGATGCCTACGGACTAGAAGCAAACCAGGTAGAGTCGGCCATTGCTTGGGAAAGCAAACTCGAGCAATACGTCGCCTAACGTAACCTTTTGTTACGATGAGTGCCTCCCACCCAAGATTGGAGAGATACTCGAACATGTCGGTTTCCAAATCGTCTTTGCCCCGAAGGGCATCAAAGATGAAGAGCTTATTCCCTACATGGGCGAGAACAATTACGTATGGATTACTAAAGACGACAGAGCAAAGACTCAGCACGAAACGCTGATTATGACGGCAAATATAAGCGTCGTTTGGGTCAGAGGTTTGGCACACCAAAGAAAGAAGAAGGGGCCTATAGCACGTCCGTCAAATATGAAGGACATCCTCCGAATGCTTGTAAGCAAACTAGACCAGGCGGCAGAGGCAATCGCAGGGGGAAAAGGAACCCCTCGCTTTTTTCTTTTGTATACAACTCTTGCCCTTAGAGACGATAAACTAGATTCCTTTGCAAGTCTGCGTGAGGTTCATGCTAGGCTAGACTCATGAGTCAATCACACATAGTGCTCGCCCCGCGCGAGCTAGCGAGGAGCATTATGGAATATCGCTACTTAGGCCGCTCCGGCCTCCAGGTTTCCGCTATGGGCATGGGCGGCAATATGTTCGGCCGGGACGTGGACGAGGCCGGCACCGCCCGCGTCATTCACGCTGCCCTGGATATCGGAGTCAATTTTCTGGACTGCGCAGATGTCTACGTGCGCGGCACCGCGGAGCAATACCTGGGCAAGGCGCTCAAGGGCCGCCGCCAGCAGGCCGTTCTCGCCACCAAGGGGTTCGGAAGTACGGGAGAAGGCCCAAACATGGGCGGCGCATCCCGCCAGCACCTCATCGAGGCGGTGGACGCCAGCCTTCAACGCCTGGATACGGACTACATCGACCTCTACTACCTCCACCGCTGGGACCGCAACACGCCCATGGAGGAGACCCTTCGAGTGCTGGATGACTGTGTGCGAGCGGGCAAGATCCGCTACATTGGCAGCTCTAACTACCAGTCCTGGCAGATAGCGGAGGCCGTCTGGCAGGCCCGGGTTAATCACTTCGCGCCCATCGTCTGCAACCAGCCTCAGTACAATCTCCTGGACCGCACCATAGAGGATGAGATCATCCCCGCCTGCGCGGCCTACGGCGTCGGCACCACGCCCTACTATCCTCTGGCCGCGGGCTTTCTCACTGGCAAGTACCGCCGGGGCAGCGCGCCGCCGGAGGACTCTCGCGCGGGCCGCAACCCCTCCATGCTCCGCCGCTATGACGACGGGCGCAACTGGACCATGCTGGAGCAGCTTGAGGAGTTTGCCACAAAGCGAGGCCACACCTTGGCTGAGCTGGCGATCGCCTGGGTAGCGGCGCAGCCCACCATCAGCACGGTCATCGTCGGCGCGACCAAGCCAGAGCAGGTGGAGGCCAACGCCAAGGCCCTGGAGTGGAAGCTCACCCCGGAAGAGCTCAAGGAAGTAGACGAGATCAGCAGCATCTAGGCTCCATTAGGTGAGTCCAGAGGGGCTAGTTCCCTCTGGCGGGGGTCTGAGGAATGTCCCCAAGAGCTTATTAGCCCCCTCTTCCTACCAGGAAGAGGGGGCTTTGGTGATTGTCAGAGGGCCAGCTTGCTCCCAGAGTTGCTCATCCCCCTCCGCCCATCTCGTACTGGCTCACCATCACGCCGGTGAGCCACGTCTTCTCCACCAGCCGTCCCTTAGACTCCAGCCACGCCTCTACGGTGGGCAGGTCGTCCACGTCAAAGTAGGCTGCCAGCAGCCACACCCGGCCCGATTCGGGCAGCGCGGGCGTCTTCGAGAGGTCCGGCGGCTGGTTGGGACCGCCCTCTAAGCTCGCGAGGGTAATCGGCCCCGGCGCGTAGTAGCGCACCGCTCGCCAGGAAGGGTCGTGGAGCACCAGCACCGGCTCTTCCGGCGTGCTCTTGCTCTGCAGTAATGCCACCGCACCTCGCCAGTCCTCGTGGAAGCGCTGCCCCGCAATAGCCGTCTGGCTCCAGCGCGCGCCGTTCACCCCTGCAAAGAGCACGAGCAGCGCGACGGGCAGCACCCAGCTACGCCGTCCCAGCCCAACCAGCGCCGCCGACCACACCAGCAAGAAGCACGGCAGGGTGATGATGAGATAGCGGGATGAAAAGAGGGGCGCGCCCAGTTGCACGAAGACGAAGGTGATGAACGCCGGTACGGTGATGCCCATAAGTAGGAACCACAGCGGCCGCGCGCCCTCCGGCCAGCGGTCCCGGTTCAGCAGGAGCGCGGTCAACCCTCCGAAGGTTAGCAGCACAAAACTGGCCTCCAGATAGATCGAGGGCACATTATCCCAGCGGGTGCCGTACTCCCGGGCCAGCGTCACGAGCATCCCCGGCAGGTCCTGGGGGCCGGTGAACTGGCGGGTCAGCGTTTCCGGCGCGCGCAGTGCGTTCAGGCGTTGCAGCGCGAGGGGTAGGTAGGGCAGCGTTAGCAGCGCCAGTGAAAGCAGCCAGCCACGTTGGAAGCGCCGCGTTTTGGCCATAAACACAAGCGCGAACAGCCCGTGCCAGGGGATGAGCAGCGCACCGAAGACGTGGGTGTACAGCGCAATGGATGCGGCCGCGGTGTAGCCGAGCCATCGCCGGAGGGTGGGCTGCTCCAGCGCCCGCAGCAGCAGGTAGCTGCTGAGCACTGCCAGGAACAGCATCATGGTGTACATCTTTGCCATCTGACTGTACTGGTGGACGTAGCTGGAGCACAGCAGTAGCAATGATGCGTACAGCCCTCCCGGCGGCCCCAACAGCCGGTTGCCCAGCAGATAGAGCAGCGGGACGGTCGCGACTGTGAACGCAAGGGAGAAGAGCCGTAGCGAGAACTCGCTGGGGCCGGCCACAAGGATCCAACCGTGGAGCAGCAGCAGGTAGAGCGGCCCGTTCTCGCCGGGCTGGGTCAGCTTGCCCAGCAGCGCGCTCAACGGCTCCTGGGCAAAGACCGCCACATCCGCCTCATCGATGGTCAAGCTCTCGTAGTCCAAGCGGTACAGCCCCAGCAGCAACGTGGCCAAGGCCAACAGCGCCACTACGACGCGGGGGGAGCGCAGCACAGTAAAGAGAGCGCTCTCTCCCATAGATGAAGCGCGCTGAGGGGTTACGGCGGACGGGGAAACGTCTATGGGAAGATTCTCCTCGCTCATGGGACTCTGCGTCCATTATAGTGAGCGCACGCCCATTGGGAACAGGCCTATTCTACTTCACATATATACCTCCAAAGCCTTGCGTAGCTAGAGGGGGTATGTTACTATTTTTCATATTTCCACGGGCCAAAGTTTGTGAAAATGAACACAAGTAAACGGGTTGCCCCTCTGCAATGGCCTCAGACGCTCTATCACCCCTCCTTTGAGCATGACGCCTGTGGTACAGGTTTCGTAGCGAATATCGATGGGCAGAAGAGCCACGCCATCGTCCAGATGGCAGTCCAGGCAGTCATCAACCTCACCCACCGTGGCGCCATCGGCAGCGATGCCAAGACCGGCGATGGCGCAGGGATCACCGCGCAACTGCCATACGCCCTCATGGAGAAGGCGCTCGTAGAGGCAGGACGCACGCCTCCCTCCCACGAGGACATGGCCCTCGGCATGGTCTTCCTCCCGCAGGACACCGATGCCTCTGCCCAGAGTGTGCGCATTATCGAAGATTGCCTGCGGCACTATGGCCTGGAGCCTCTTTGCTGGCGAGCTGTCCCCATTGATAAGAGCGCCCTGGGCGGCATTGCTGAGGAGACCTGTCCGGACGTACGGCAGATTATAGTTGCTAGGGACAAGGTGAGCCTGCCAGACTTTGAGCGGGTGCTCTACCTGGCGCGCAAGGCTATGGAGCAGTTGGCGGCTTCAGCAGACCTAAGCGACCTCTATTTCCCCTCCTTCTCCAGCCGCACGGTGGTCTACAAAGGTATGCTGGTTGCGCCACAGTTGCCCCAGTTCTACCTAGACCTGGCGGACCCGGAGTTCACCAGCGGGCTCGCACTCTTCCACCAGCGCTATAGCACTAACACCTTCCCCAACTGGTACTTGGCCCAGCCCTTCCGGTTCCTTGCCCACAACGGCGAGATAAACACCCTCCAGGGCAACGTCAACTGGATGCGGGCACGGGAGCCCGAGATGAAGGACACCATCTGGGGCGACGACATCGAGGCGCTGAAGCCCATCATTACTCCAGGCGGCAGCGACTCCGCCATGCTGGACAACGTGCTCGACTTCCTGGTGGCCTCGGGACGGGACATCCGCCATGTCATGATGATGCTGGTGCCGGAGCCCTGGGAAAACATGCCGAACATGGACCCCGCGCTGCGGGCCTTCTACCAATACCACGCTTGCTTGATGGAGCCCTGGGACGGCCCGGCCGCGCTCTCCTTCACAGATGGCGCCATTGTGGGCGCAACACTCGACCGCAACGGCCTGCGACCGGCCCGCTATGTGATCACGGAAGACGGCGTCATCGCAATGGCATCTGAGGTGGGCGTGTTGCCGCTGGATGACCACAACATCCGGGCAAAAGGCCGTCTAGGCCCAGGCCAGATGATCGCCGTGGATACGCGGACCGGCATGGTGCAGCACGACAAAGAGGTGAAGGCGTTCTTTGCCAACCAGCATCCCTACGGCGAGTGGCTGCGCAGCAGCGTTGTCCCCTTTGACGAATATCTCTCCGGGCGCAACGGCCACCTGGTGCTCAATGAAGAAGGTGACCTTGCCCTGCAGCGAGCCTTTGGCTTTACCTTTGAAGAGATGCAGCTTGTGCTGCGGCCTATGACCCTGGAGAAGAAGGAGCCCGTAGGCTCCATGGGCAACGACACTCCGCCATCCGTGCTCTCCGCTAAACCGCACGTGCTGAGCACTTATTTCAAGCAAAAGTTCGCCCAGGTGACCAACCCGCCAATTGACTCCCTGCGGGAAGAGCTGGTCATGTCTTCCTTCTCCCTGGTTGGTTCGCGAGGCAGCATCACGGAGGAAGCGTCCCAGCACGCTCGCTTGATCCAGCTCTCCACTCCCATCCTCTATGACAACGAGTTGGACGCGCTGCGCCTCCACCCATTACCAGAGTTTGCGTCGGAGACTATCTCAGTGTTGTGGCGCGTGGCAGAAGGCGCAAAGGGCATGGTGCTGGCCTTACGCGCGGTGTGTCAGGCCGCCAGCACAGCCGTCGACCAGGGCAAGTCCATCATCATTCTCAGTGACCGCGGTGTAAACGATGATCATGCGGCCATACCCATACTCCTTGCTGTGGGCGCGGTGCACCACCACCTCATCCGTGAGGGCAAGCGCATGCGAGCCAGTATCGTTGCCGAGACGGGCGCAGCTTGGGAAGTGCACCACTTTGCTACGCTGGTAGGCTACGGCGCCAGCGCCGTCAACCCGTACCTCATTCATCAGGTCATCCAGGGAATGATCGATGAAGGCGAAGGCGGCAGCCTTGACCTCGAGCACGCCCTGAGCAACTACCGCGGCTATGCCACCAAGGGCCTGCTAAAAATCATGTCCAAGATGGGCATTTCTACGGTGAGCAGCTACCAGGGCGCACAGATATTTGAAGCCATTGGCCTGAACAGCAAAGTGATTGACGAGTGCTTCACCGGCACGCCTTCCGCCATCCAAGGCATTGGCTACGACGAATTGGCTGAAGACGTGCTCCGCCGGCACCAACTGGCCTTTCCCCCTCTTCCGCCCAAAATGCGGCCCAAGCTGGACGACCTGGGCTATTATCGCTTCCGTAAAGATGGAGAGTACCACGCGTACAACCCAGAACTGGTGCGGGTGCTGCATAAGGCCATCCTTACCGATGAGAAAGAGGACTTCCGCAAGTACACGGATCTGGTGGAAACCAACGAAGCAGCGACCCATCTGCGCAGCCTGCTCGAATTCAAGCCCGGCCAACCTATCCCCATTGATGAGGTAGAGCCGGTTGCAGCCATCACCAAGCGCTTCGTCACCGGCGCCATGTCTTTGGGCGCGCTTGGCCCAGAAGCGCACCGTACTGTTGCCGAGGGCATGAACCTCATCGGCGGCAAGAGCGATACGGGTGAGGGTGGTGAAGAGTCTTGGCGCTTCCGGGACATTAACGGCCGTTCCTACAACAGCGCTATTAAGCAGGTGGCCTCCGGCCGCTTTGGCGTGACGCCGGACTATCTGGCCTCAGCCCATGAGCTGGAGATAAAGATGGCTCAGGGTTCCAAGCCCGGTGAGGGCGGCCAGCTCCCCGGCCACAAGGTTATGGATCACATTGCGGCCATCCGGTACACCCAGCCGGGGGTGGGCTTAATCTCGCCGCCACCACATCACGATATCTACAGTATTGAAGACTTGGCCCAGCTTATTTACGACCTGAAGGTTGTTAATCCTCAAGCTAGGGTTAGCGTGAAGCTGGTCTCTGAGGCCGGCGTGGGCACTATTGCTGCTGGCGTGGCTAAGGGCTACGCCGACGCCGTCCACATAAGCGGCGATTCCGGCGGCACCGGCGCTTCTCCCCTCAGCTCTATCAAAAACGCGGGCACGCCGTGGGAGCTTGGCTTGGCGGAAACGCAGCAGGTGCTGGTGCAAAACAACCTGCGCGGCCGCGTTACCCTCCGGACAGACGGCGGCTTCCGCACCGGCCGGGACGTGCTCATTGCTGCCATGTTGGGCGCAGAGGAGTACGGGTTCGGCACTATTGCCCTGGTGGCGCTTGGCTGCCAGATGGCGCGCCAGTGCCACCTCAACACCTGCCCGGTGGGCATTGCTACCCAGCGGGCAGACCTGCGCTCCAAGTTTACCGGCACGGCAGAGGAGATCGTCCGCTTCTTTACTCATATCGCGGAAGAAGTGCGCGAACTGCTTGCCGAGCTGGGTTACCGCAGTCTAAACGAAGTGATTGGTCAAACCGAATTGCTGATGCAGTCGACGCCGACCAATAACACCCGGGCCATGGGCCTGGACCTGAGCCCATTGCTGGTAAACGCCGACCCTACCGGTAAACTGCCTCGACGCCGCATGCAAGAACGCAACGACCGGGGCGATACGCCTATGGACGACCAGATAATGCAGGACGCGGCGCCGGCTATCGAAGGCCGGGAGCACGTGCAGCTGGAGTATCCCATCACCAACGCCAACCGCACCGTGGGCGCTCGAGTGTCGGGAGCCATCGCCCGCCTCTATACAGATAAAGGACTGCCGGAGAACAGCAGCCTACGCATTACCTTCACTGGCAGCGCAGGCCAAAGCTTTGGCGCATTCGGTATCACCGGCCTCTATTTTAAGCTTATTGGGGAAGCAAACGACTATGTTGGCAAGGGCCTCCACGGCGGCGAGATAGTGGTTCGCCCCGGGCCCACAGCGTCCTTCGCCGCAGCAGACAATGTGATCATAGGCAACACAGTGCTCTACGGAGCTACCGGCGGTAGCCTCTACGCCGCAGGCCGGGCAGGGGAACGCTTCTGCGTGCGCAATAGCGGCGCTTCTGCCGTTGTAGAAGGTGTGGGCGACCATTGCTGCGAGTACATGACCGGCGGCGTGACCGTTGTGCTGGGAGAGACCGGACGCAACTTTGGCGCTGGCATGTCCGGCGGTGTTGCCTTTGTCTTAGACGAAGAAGGTCAGTTCCCCAGCCGTTATAATCCCGAACTGGTTGGTCTTGAGCGCGTTACTCGGCCTGAAGAGCAGCGGGGCTTGCGTACACTCATAGAGCGTCACCTGGAGCGGACCGACAGCGTTAAAGCTGCCCGCGTTCTGCAGGACTGGGACCGCTACCTGGAGCTGTTCTGGAAAGTGGTGCCGCACTCATCGGAAGCCACCCACAGCGTAGCGCACGATCTGACGGAAGACGGCGAGCTGCCGCAGCGTGTGCTCAGCGTCACTATTCCGGAAACGGTCTTGGCCCGCTAACGCTCTCCATTCTGTAAAAGCAAGGCCGCAGCACTGGGTGCTGCGGCTTTTTCGTTAGTTAAAGAGTATGTAGCTAGGATAAGAGGAAGGCAGCGACTACCATTATCGCAACCAGGAACCCAGCAGTTGAAACGATGCGGACAATGTCTCGGAACACGTGGCTGTAATCAGTCAACGCTACGGACTCCCGTATAGTGGCGCTGTTGGCACTGGCAACGCGTGACTGCACAGAGCTTCGTACCGCAACAGCGGTAGAGGCCGGTGCGCTGCGCCTGGCTTGAGGGTTTGCCTCAGGACTGTGGGCAGGACGGCTGCTGATGATTCTTGGTCTGCTGCGGGTTCGTCTAGGCACTGCTCAGTTAGCTCCTCTAGTGAGAGTATACCAGGAAAGCCCGCGCGTTCGCTATTGCCGGGTGGTGAAGTTAAAGCTACGAGACCAGGGCACTGGTGTTCCGTCTCCCTGAATGCGCGGCCGTATGCGCCAGAAGTACTTCACGTCCTGCTCCAGCGGGAACTCAACAGGCACCGCATAGCTGTTCTGCGGTAAAGTCGCTCCGCCATGACGCAACTCCCAGTAGACCATCGCTATGGCGCCATCTTCCCCAAAAGTAGGGTCTTTGCTTATCTGCACTTCGTAGTAGAAGATGTTGGGATCCGTGTTTGACCATTGCAATACCGGCATGAGCGAGTTCACAATGCCGTTTTCAGGCGGCGTTACGGGCACCATACCTGCGCTACCTGCAAGACGCGTCCTGAAAGTGAATGTCGGAGACCACGGCCCCCATCCAGCGCTCGACTCATTCACACTGACCGTCGCCGTGGTGCTTCTCACACGCCACATGTAGGTGATGCTAGGCAGCATTACGTAGGGACCTACGCCGAATACGGGCGGCTGGATAACATAGGAGGACTCCACGTTACGGATGAGGTTGATGGCAGGCCCGTCATTGTTGAAGGGAACCACCTGGATTTGGTACTGCGTAGCATCTATGGGTAAGTTCCATTCTAAGGTTGTCCCCATGCTGGTGAGTGCAGTGCCCGAAGGCGGATTTATCGGCACTGGAGTGCTATTGGCCGGCAACGGCGTAGGCGTGATAGTGTCCGAGGGCGTACCGGAGGGTGTGACCGTTGCGGACACTGTTGGCGATACCGTCGCGCTGGCAGAAACCGTTGGGCTCACTGATGCCGTCGGAGACGCCGTCGGACCGACGGAAGGCGTGGCGCTTGGCGTGGCGCTCGGCGTAGGCGTTTGGGTAGGAATGGGCAGCACCGCAGCCGCTCTAAAGGCCGCCAGTGCATTCACCATACCGGAGCCCGCCCAATTCGGGCCAGCATTTGGGTTATCGGCAGGATCGTCAGGCAGAGGGACTGCGGTGCGGTTCAAGACGTCTCTTACCTGCTGGGCCGTGATTCCGGGGTAGCGGGACAAGAGTAGCCCTGCTATACCGGACACCAATGGAGCAGAGAAGGATGTACCGCTCGCGTTCCGGTAAGTAGCCTCCCCTGCGTTGCCATGTCCAGCGTTCTGGTCGGCTACACTCAGCATGCCGGTTGTGGCAAGGTCAATGCCTGGAGCAACCACATCTACCGCGGGGTTGCTAGCTGTTCCGGTACCCCAGTTGCTAAATCTAGCCCGTGCTTTGGTATTAGTGCGCGCAGCGGAGCCCACGGCCATGACCTCTGGTAAACGGGCCGGATATGAAATAGGTGTCTGATAATCATTGCCGGAGGCCGCCACAACCAGCACGCCGTAGGTATGCACCGCCAAGCTGATGGCGTTTCTTTCAGCCTCGCTCACATTGGGCCCTCCAAAGCTAAGGTTGATAACCTTAGCTCCAGCCTTGGCCGCATAAACAATGGCATCGGCGCTGTCTGCCGAAACAAGCCATTTCTCCGGGGTTGCCATGCGCACGGGCATAATCTTGCAGCCCCAGCACGCGCCGGCTACACCGATTGCGTTGTTTCCTTTGCCCGCGACAATACCCGCAACGTACGTCCCGTGGGTTACTCCACTATCTGCAAAGCCATCTCTGTCATCATCCAAGCCGTTGCCCATGGACGGATTGCCCACTCTGATGCAGGGGTCGCTGTCTCCGGGGGTGTTGGTCTCTGTTTCGGCGTCGCTGCCGATGCCTGCGCCCACAAAGTCAAAGCCGTTGACGTCGTCTACGTAGCCGTTGTCATCGTCGTCTATGCCATTGCCAGGTATTTCACCCGCATTCACCCAGATAGCATCGGCGAGGTCCGGATGGTCGCAGGACACTCCGCTATCCAACACCGCAATGATCGCGGACGGCTTCCCGGTCTCTAGCTCCCAGGCGTCCTGGACGTTCATCACATCGTAGTACCACTCCTGGTGGTCGGCGTAGAACGGGTCGTCGGGTATGAGCGGAGCAGCGGGGACATCAAACAGCCGCCGCCATTGAGCCGGCTCCGCCCACAGGACGCGCGGGTTATGTGAGAGCTGCTGTGCTAGGAATGCTGACGTGACACCTTTGGGCGCCTTCAGCGTGACGATGTTGAGATCGTTATTGCGGCGGGTGAGCGTTGCGCCGTACCGCTGCTGCGCAAACGCCAGGCCCGCCGGTTCCTGGCCGTCCTTAAATCGCACAGACACGTAGGGGCTTGGCGGAGGCATGCCGGGGATGTCGTCAGGAGTAGGTTCTAAGCCGGGGACTGGGGGAGTAATGAGATTGGCAGCGGGTGTGTTTTCGTTGGGAGCGCTAAGACTTGAGGCCAAGCCTGGAGCCGGCGGTAAGAAAAGCACCACGAGAAGAGCTAGACCAAGAAATCCAGCTAGAATTCGTCCCGAAGCACCTCTCACCAAAAGCCCCCCATACAATTGTCGGATCAGTACGGAACGCTGTCGTTGCGCGCCCCAAAGTATTGCATAGCCCTGCTACGCTCAACGCGGCTCAGATGCGTGAGGAGCGCTGGCGCAGTCAGGCTACGCGGGATTATAGGAAGTGCGCGCTGCGGTTCAGCCCGCTAACGGTTAACCTTCCCCGCGGATAAGCAGCATTGGAATGTGCGGCTCTTTGCGCAGCACTTCGTCAGTAACGCTGCCAAAGATCAGCCGGCCCAGCCCGCCCCGGCCGTGGGTGCACATAGCAATGAGGGACACGTCCTTGCTCTCGGCAGTCTCGGTGATACCTGTGGCCGAGTCCTGCTCAAGCAATAGGGTGTCCACAGCTATGCCCATTGCCTGCAAATTCTCTTTCATGGTCTGCAAATAGGCCATAGCCTCTTCCCGCTCAGCTTCCAGGATGTCTTGGGCAATAGCTACGGGAGCATCAGGCATGGACAGTGCTCCACCGCCGGCAGTCTGCAGCGCGAGCTTCTCAAGGGGAGTAATCGTCCGGAGCAGGGTGATCTGGGAGCCGAACTGCTTGGCTATCCCTTCTGCATGAGGGAGCACTTGCTCTGCTACAGGGGAACCATCCAAAGGGACCAAGATTCGTTCGTACATCTTCAGCGACCTCCGATACACCTATTGCGCTCATCATCTGCATCTCAGCCGTCGCACGTGCAGAGGGCCTACTACGGCGAGAGTTACACGCGAGCGCTACGGAGCGTCAGAGGCCTGATCTGCTGGATGATGGGCACAGCGATTATAGCAATGAGTCGTTCCAAAGGGAAACTGAACCTGCACGACGCCACTGAGCTCACCCGCGTGATAGAGTGCGCCGCCACGTCTACAAGCCTGGAGTTTGCTAACTCGCGGCTTATTACTTGAGCGCATATCACCAATGGCTGCCCACTCCTGGTAAAATACTCGTGAGGTTAAGCTATGCCCCTACAGGTGCTCCCCCCAGAAGTAGCCGCCAAGATCGCCGCTGGTGAGGTGATTGAGCGGCCTGCCTCCGCCGTGAAGGAGCTAGTGGAGAACGCCCTCGACGCCGGCGCCACTGCCATCTGGGTGGATATTGTAGAAGGCGGCCGCGGCTTGATCCGCGTGCGCGACAACGGTGTCGGCCTGCCCTCCGAGCAGCTTGCCCTGGCTTTCCAGCGCCACGCCACCAGCAAGATAGCTTCGGAAGCAGACCTGCTCTATGTAAGCACCCTCGGCTTCCGCGGCGAAGCCCTCCCCAGCATCGCGTCGGTGGCGGATGTCACCTTCCTCTCTCGCCAGCACAATGCGGTGGGCGGCGCGTACGTCCGCTTCAAGGACGATAAACAAGCGGGGCACGGCCCTCAAGGCGCGCCGGAAGGCACCACGGTCGCTATCCGAGACCTCTTCCTTAACTTCCCCGCGCGCCGCAAGTTCCTTCGCTCGGATACCACCGAAGCCGGGCACTGCGTCACCATCGTGACCCACTACGCCCTGGCCCGGCCCGCGGTCAGCTTCACCATGATCGTCGAGGGCAAGCGGGTGCTCCAGACGCCCGGAGATGGCGAGCTGCGCAACGCGGCCGCAGCGGTGCTGGGCACGGAGGCCGCGGCCGCGCTAGTGAAGGTCCTCCCTCCTGATGAGCCGGCTCAGTCCTCGGACATCGAGGTCACAGGTCTGGTCAGCCCGCCGGGGCTAACGCGGTCGTCCCGCGCCCATCAGAGCCTCTATGTGAACGGGCGTTGGGTGCAGCACCGCGCGCTGGCCCATGCCGTTGAGGAGGCCTACCAGAACGCGCTCATGGTAGGCAGGCATCCGATTTCCATTCTCCACGTCACCGTGCCGTCGCAGGAGGTAGACGTGAACATCCACCCTCGTAAGACGGAGGTGCGCTTCCGCAATGAGGGCGAGGTCTATAGGGCGGTGCAGCGGGCAGTGCGACACACTATCGCGGCAAGCGCGCCCGGCGGGCAACAAGCGCCCGCGCCGGCACTAGCGCCTGCCTTAACCTCAACAGAGGCTGCTGCGCCCGCGCAAGCAACGCTGTTCACTCCACCAACTGCGCCTCAAGCTCAAGAGGAGGCTGCTGCAACTTCCGCCACGCGCCCCTGGCCGCTGCTACGTGTAGTGGGGCAGATGAACGGCACCTATATCATCACTGAGGGGCCTGACGGCATGTACCTCATCGATCAGCACGCCGCCCACGAGCGGGTGGTCTTTGAGCAGGTGGCCCGTCAGGCTGAGGAGCATGGCTGGGACTCCCAAGGACTCATTGAGCCGCACCTGGTCACGATGCCCCTAGACGACCTGCACCTAGTGCTAGAGGACAGCAGCCAGCTCCAACGCTACGGCTTCGCACTGGAGTCCTTTGGGGAGCGACAGCTCTTGGTACGCGCACTGCCCCGCGGCCTGCGGCTTGCGGAGGTCTCGGATGTAGTGCGGGAGCTGCTGGACAGCCTGCATAACGGCCAGGACCGGTTCAATGGTGTGCTGGCCACGGTCGCCTGCCATAGCGCCGTGCGCGCGGGTGATTCCCTGGCGCCCGCGGAGATGCAAGCGCTACTGCAAGACTTGGAGCGCTGCCAGCAACCCCAGACCTGTCCTCATGGCCGCCCGACCATGATCCATGTTAGCTCAGCACACCTGGAGCGGGAGTTCGGAAGACGCGGTTAAGTTACGTCATGCTAAGTAGGTCGCAGCGGGCGACCGACGCAGAAGCTCGTCCTTGCTCTATCTCCACCCCATCGCTTAAGCGAAGCGCGCCAGCGCCATCGTGAACACCACAATGGCCGCTATGACCAGTTGCAGGTTCAGTGCGCGTTTCTGCTGGTCAGCCAACGCTTGCAGGTAGGCGGCCACATCCTCTCTTGCTGTGCCCGCGGCCATCTGCTGCAGCGTATCAACGATTAAGCGGGTGACGGGCGCGGTTATTAGTCGCCCCACGACGTAGATTGCCAGTGAGCCTACGAAGCCTGCAAGAATCGCCTGCCCCCACAGAGTAGTGAGAAAGTGCTCCATCCGGGTTGCCCGCCCCATGATGAACATCATCACTATGCCAGCGATAAGGGTGATCTCAGCGGCGCGCATGGCAAAGCGCACACCCCGCGGGCCAAGCTCAATCATAATGGGCCCGCGCGCCTCCGGTGGGATTGCGCCAACGGATGGTAGCAGCAAGAACCTGATATAGAGCAACACCCCTATCCAGACGATGCCGGCCCCGATGTGCACGTAAAGCGCTAGGGCATTCAGATATGGTTCCATGACTCCTCCTTCTCTAAGTGTTTCGATTTAACCTAGTAACATACTAACAGCGAGCTGTTAGTTCGCGATACCACCGGCCGTAGCGGCTGGAAGTGGTAGAGCGAACTCCATCCAGCCTACAGGCGAGGTATGCGTTCCTTGCACCACCATGTCCCAGTGCAGGTGCGGGCCGGTCGCCATGCCCGACGCGCCTACGCGACCGATAATCTCTCCCTTGGCGACCTCCTGGCCTTCCTCGACCAGCAGCTCACTTAGATGATAAGCGCCGCTGTACACTCCTATGCCGTGATCGATGACGATAGCGTTGCCCCGGACCTGCCACACGCCAGCAAAGACCACAATACCGGCATTCGCAGCCACCACTTGGGTGCCCACGTCCACCGCAAAGTCTGTGCCCTGATGCGGGCTTTCCGGCGGGCCTCCATTGTAGGAGCGCCGCGTGCCGTAGGAAGAGCTCAGACCCCCCGCTACGGGTGGCACGAAGGCTCCTGTCCAGCGTCGCTGCGGCGTCACTGTGCTCGTAAGGCTGAGGAGCGCGGTCCACTCCGTATTCAGCACTTCTGGCGCAAGAAGCCCTTCCTGCCCGGGTGGCAGCCAGATCTCCTCCACCACAAAGTCGCCTGCGACCACTTGAAAGTCCGCGGTTGCCGTGGCCAAGCCACCGGCAGCGTCCTCTGCCGTGACGGTCACCTGACGTGCGCCCAAGGCGGCATCGGAGAGAAAGCCCACCAGTGCGTACCAGCGCTCCTCTTCCTTCCAGAAGAGCAGGGGCCGCTCCCCCACGGCGCCGCTAACGCTGGTTAGTGCGGTATTGCTGGTCAAGAGCACTACCTGCACACCACCTTGGGTAATAGCGGGCGTTTGCAACGTCATATTGATGCTCAGCGCGGGCACGGTTGGCGTGGGTGTCGGCGTGGCTGTGGGGACGACGGTAGGTGTAGGGGGCACGAAGGGTGTTGCTGAGGCGGTAGGGGAGCGTACGGGGGTTAACGTCGGATTAGCGCCCGCATCCACGATAGGTATGGTGGGTACGGAGGGTGTTGCCAAGGCGACCGGGGAGCGTGAGGGGATATGCTTCGGATCAGCGCCGGCGGCTACCAGTGCTTCCAAGGCCATAGGAGCCGGCGGTGGCGGCGGAGGAGGAGGCTCGGTAAGGGCGCAGGACACAACCAGCAGAGGGACTACCAGCCCCGCCAAGCGTAGGGGTGGCCTCCTGAGCTGCTTCAGCGCTTCCGGCCAAATTGTCACACACCAAGTCTAGCATTCTTACCAGTAACGGGTTGTGCGTATTAAGCAAACAGTCTTGAGACTCGCTTGCCTCTGCCTGTGGAAGTTGGCTTTGATGCAGTCAGGGGGCGCGGCGCTCATGGATTCGACAGGCTCACCATGAGCGGCTCACTATGAGCGGGGCGGGGGGCGCGGTCGAGGCCGACGGCGGGGATGCGCTCCCCTCTCCCTCTGGGAGAGGGTTAGGGTGAGGGAGAGCCGCCGCATGCAAGGATAGGCGATTAGCGGTGGAAGGCTCACCATGAGCTGGCGGGGGGGGCCGCCGGCGAGTCCGTTCGTAGCGGAGGCTCCCCTCTCCCTCTGGGAGAGGGTTAGAGCGCAAGGATAGGCGATTAGCGAAGGAAGGCTCACCATGAGCGGAACGGGGGGAGTGGAGGGCGCGGTCCGTTCGTAGGAGCTTGTCGAACGAGGGGCGGGATGCGCTCCCCTCTCCCTCTGGGAGAGGGTTAGGGTGAGGGAGAACCGCCGCGTGCAAGGATAGGCGATTAGCGAAGGAAGGCTCACCATGAGCGGAACGGGGGGAGTGGTGGAGGGCCGACGGCGAGTCCGTTCGTAGTGAGCTTGTCGAACTACGAGGGGCGGGGACGCGCTCCCCTCTCCCTCTGGGAGAGGGTTAGGGTGAGGGAGAACCGCCGCGTGCAAGGATAGGCGATTAGCGAAGGAAGGCTCACCATGGCTCACCATGGTAGCGGACGAGGGGCGGGGGGAGCGGTGGAGGGCCGACGGCGAGTCCGTTCGTAGTGAGCTTGTCGAACTACGAGGGGCGGGGATGCGCTCCCCTCTCCCTCTGGGAGAGGGTTAGGGTGAGGGAGAACCGCCGCATGCAAGGATAGGCGATTAGCGGTGGAAGCTGGTAAGATAGAGTGCATAATGGCTACCACAACCATAGACCTCGCTGCCCTGGGCGCCGCCGCTAAGGCGGCCTCCCGCAAGCTGGCCGTCCTCTCCACGGAGGTGAAGAACCGGGCGTTGGAGGGCATAGCCCAGGGACTGCTGGCTCACCAGGAGGCTATACTCCGCGCCAACGCGGCGGACTACACCGCGGCCCAAAAGACCGGCCTCTCCGAGGCGATGCTGGACCGGCTGCTCCTCAACCCGCAGCGGTTGGAGAACATGGCGAAAGACGTGCGGACCGTGGCTGCCCTGCCGGATCCCGTGGGCCGGCTGATGGACCAACGTACACTGGCTAATGGCCTAGAAGTCGGGCGGGTACGGGTGCCCCTGGGCGTTATCGGCTCCATCTACGAGAGCCGTCCAAATGTTTCGGTAGATATCGCCGTGCTCTGCCTCAAGTCGGGCAATGCGGCTATCCTGCGTGGCGGCTCGGAAGCGCTGCAATCGAACATCGCGCTGGTAGCGGTTATCCAGGAGGCGTGCAACGCCGCAGGTGTGCCCGAGGGAGCCGTGCAACTTATTTCCGACTCCGACCGCAGCCTGGTAGCCAAGATGCTCCAGATGAAGGAGTCCATCGATCTGCTGATTCCCCGCGGCGGTGCGGATCTCATCCGCTACGTAGCGGAGACCGCCGCAATGCCCGTAGTGGCCGGCGGCATCGGGGTCTGCCACACCTATGTTGATAGCGACGCAGACCTGGCGCAGGCGCTGGAGATTGTGGTGAACGCTAAGTGCCGGCGTCCCACTATTTGCAATGCGTTGGACACGCTGCTGGTGCACCAACAGGTTGCGGATGCGTTCCTGCCCTCTCTGGCACAGCGGCTTGCTTCAGAGGGTGTCCAGCTCCACTGCGATCCCTCTTCGCTGAACATCCTCGCTTCCGCGGAGGGCGCAACGGTGCAACCCGCTTCAGAGGAGGATTGGGGTAAGGAGTTCCTGGCCCTCACGGCAGCCATCAAGGTGGTGGACGACTTGGACGGCGCGCTGTCGCACATCGAGCGCTACGGTTCGGGGCATTCGGAAGCAATCCTTACCGAGGACTACAGCGCGGCCCAACGCTTCCTACGGGAAGTGGACGCCGCAGCGGTCTACGTGAATGCCAGCACCCAGTTCACCGACGGCGCGCAGTTTGGCCTAGGCGCAGAGGTAGGCATTAGCACGCAGAAGTTCCACGCCCGCGGCCCCATGGGGCTGGAAGAGCTTACTACCTATAAGTGGATTATCCGGGGCAGCGGTCAGTTAAGGCCGCTTTAGATCACTGCTGCACGGATAGCTGGGGAACCAGCACACAGCATTCACCATCAGCCCTGACCTGCAAGAGCGAAGTCACCGGCTCAATTAGGCCGCCGCTCTCGTCAAACTGATAGCTTCTGAGGATCCCATAGTAGGTTCCGGCCTCGCGCAGCTCCATCCAGACCGCGTCCCTAGTGGGTTCCACATCCTGCTCAAAGACCCGCAGATATGCTTGCAACAAGAGCAGCACCCCGTCGTAAACCAGTGCCGCTTGTGGGCTAAGGGTTTCGCCCAAGTGCTGCTGGGAGGGCTCCTCAAAGGGCGGCAGCTCTGGCTTCTCAAAGGCTGCGCCCGCACTCGTGAGCCAGTACAGCTGCTCCACGCTGGATAGCGCCTCAGTGGTGACGGCCGGCTTGGAAGTATTGATGAAGATGAGAGGCGGCGGGCTTTCCAAGAGGCTATACGCCCGCTGGAAATCGAGGACCTCCGCCGGCGATGCTGCGACTACCACCGCACCCACCTCTTCACCCAACACCAGTTGCGCCACACTACGGTAGTCCGCGGAGTCCGCAGGCAGTGGCGCAATTACTGCTGTGCGCACGCTCCTAGTAGCTAGCGCACGTTCCAAGTCCAGCAGCCATCTCCGATGCATGGGGTCGCTGCCCGTCACCAGCGCGGCGCTGCTCGCCTGCAACTGGAGCTCTAGGAATGCGCTGATGCCCTCCGCCTGAGCCGAATAGTCGGCAGCGAGCCGCAGGAGGCGCGGCGGCCCGCTTTTTGGGCTGTCGTAGGCCACAGGTCCCACCGTGAGTAAGGGGAGGGCTGCTGCCCAATAAGTAGAAGTGGTCTGCACACTTAGCTCGCCGCCAGTGTAGCCAATGACGCCCAGCACTTCCGGATCCAAGGCCAGCCGTCGCGCCACGTCCGGGCCCTCCGTCTCATCGTGAGTAACCAGCTCTATCCAATAAGGCGAATACTCATGAGTAGCGTTCCACTGCTCCACTGCCAGCTTGGCCGCTAAAAGCCACCGCGTGCCCTCCGCGTTGTAGGGGCCGGAAAGCGGCGTCACCAACCCCACTTTGAGCATACGCACGTCATGCTGCGCGGTCTGGCATCCCGTTGCGGCGACCAGCAGGATGCAACATGATGCGAAGAGGAGCCAGCGGCGAAGGCTTAGAGAAGAAGACAGCTGCATTAGTACTATTATGCGCCCAACAAAAAGCCCTCCGCTCAGGCGGAGGGCTTTCGATTACTGTTTTTAAGGCTACACCCGGTGGCAGGCGATCCAATGCTCATCGGAACCTTCGCCGCCGACGTTCCGAAGCTCGGGGATCACTTCTGAGCATACATCAATGGCGATGGGGCAACGGGTGTTGAACACGCATCCTGGCGGCGGCCGCAGCGGGCTGGGCACATCGCCCTGCAGAATGATGCGCTCTCGTTTGGTTTCAATGGAGGGGTCAGGAATTGGCACGGCAGAGAGCAGCGCCTTGGTGTACGGGTGCAAGGGGTTCTCGTACAGCGCCGTGCGGTCGGCAATCTCTGCTACCTTGCCCAGGTACATCACGACGATGCGGTCACTGATGTGACGCACCACAGCGAGGTCGTGGGCAATGAAGAGGTAGGTCAGTCCAAACCGATCCTGCAGCTCTTCCAGTAGGTTGATGATCTGCGCCTGAATCGAAACGTCCAGTGCCGAGATGGGCTCGTCGCAGACGACAAACGACGGGTTGGACGCCAGCGCCCGGGCAATGCCGATGCGTTGCCGCTGACCACCGGAGAACTCGTGAGGGTACCTGCTGGCAAAGTAGGGATGCAGTCCCACAATAGTGAGCAGCTCTTCTACTCGCTCATCGTACTCTTTCCCACGAGCCAAGTTGTGGATCTTGAGTGGCTCACCAACAATGCCGCCGCAGGACATGCGGGGATTCAAAGAACCGTACGGGTCCTGGAAGATGATCTGGATGCGCCGGCGCACACGCCTGAGCTCCTCGCCCTTCAGAGTGGTCAGGTCGAGGTACTCATCGCGCTCGTCATCCCAGAATTTGATGGTGCCGGCAGTGGCCTTGCTAAGCTGGAGAATGGCTCGACCAGTAGTGGTCTTGCCGCAGCCGCTTTCGCCCACCAAGCCAAGGGTCTCCCCTTTGCGAATATAGAAGCTAATATCATCAACTGCCTTAATATCAGCTACTTTCCTCTCAAAGACGATTCCTCTGGTAACGGGGAAATAGACCTTGAGGCCTTCAACATTTAGGAGGATTTGTTCTTGGTCAGCCATTGTTCACCTCAACTCGCCGGTTGTAACATCGACCCAGCACGCGGCGGTATGGTCTTTGGCGACCTCCATCAACGGCGGGTACTTTTCCATGCATATGGGCTTCGCAAACTTACAGCGGGGCATAAACGGGCATCCCGGCGGCAGGTTAATTAGGTCAGGGGGCAAACCTTCAATAGGATCGAGCTTCTCTCTCAGCGCCTCATCCAAACGAGGCACCGAAGCGAGCAGGCCCAGTGTATAGGGGTGCAGCGGATGCGCATAGAGATCCGCGGCATCTGCTCGCTCTATGATGCGTCCTGCGTACATCACGTTCACCCGTTGTGCGTAACGGGCGACCACACCCAGGTTATGGGTAATGATAATAGTAGCCGCGCCCGTATCACGGCTTAGCTTCTGCATAACTTCCAGCACCTGCGCTTGAATGGTCACATCGAGTGCGGTAGTCGGCTCATCGGCCAAGAGCAGTTTCGGGTTGCAACTCATCCCCATGGCAATCATCACGCGCTGTCGCATACCACCACTGAACTGGTGGGGGTAGTCGTCAATGCGGCGCTCTGCATCAGGAATACCCACAGCCTGGAGCAGTTCCGCGGCACGGTTGAGCGCGGCCCGTTTATCCATGTGGAGGTGAAGCTCAAGGGCCTCTGTAAGCTGTCGGCCAATAGTGAGCACCGGGTTAAGTGACGTCATCGGCTCCTGGAAGATCATGGCAATGCGGTTGCCGCGGATAGCGCGGATCTCTTCGTCGGACATGGTCACAAGGTCCTTGCCCTCAAAGATAACCTCACCGCTCACAATCTTACCGGGAGGGTCGGGTATAAGGCGCATCAGGCTCATGGCGCTGACGCTCTTGCCGCAACCGCTCTCTCCCACTAGCCCTAAGGTCTCGCCCTCTTGCAGGTCAAAGGAGACACCGTCTACGGCCTTAACCATTCCCTCTTGCGTAAAGAAATAGGTCTTGAGGTCGCGTACTTCAAGCAATGTTCCCATGTTTGCTTATCCTTGGTTTAGTACTCTCTCGGAGCCTTAGTAGCGCCTTGCCCCTGTGAGCACCAGATTTTTGTACTGCGCCCCCTTCCCAACTGGTGGGGAAGGGGGGACTCGAACCCCCACGCCTTTCGGCACATGATCCTAAGTCATGCTCGTCTACCAATTCCGACACTCCCCCATATCCTCTGTCCTACAGTCTCTGTACAGGAGAAAAGGTCGGTGAGCCGCGCAGGACTCGAACCTGCAACCCACTGATTAAGAGTCAGTTGCTCTACCTTTGAGCTAGCGGCCCAAGTACTTAGTAGCTAGGCCCTGCTGACTAGTGGTGCTCAAGGTAACATAGGGAATTAGGGCTGTCAAGGATAATTTCCTTCGTAACTTACCCCAAATTTCGCAATTTCCAATCCTCAATGTCAATATTATTCTAGGTGGAGGATTAGGCGTTACAATCGTACTTAGGAGCACGATAGCGTGCTAACATGACCACACTAGGGCAATAGCAATATCACCTTGTCCAAGTTCGCTCTGTCCATAGCCGCGTGCATTCTGGGCAACCTTCTGCTCAGGGCTGCCGCTGCGGCTGCGTTGGGAACAATCGCCCTGTTTCTGGGTTTTCACAACCGCTCCGGCTCAGAAGTTCCCGCTACCTTTTTGGGCGTGCTTGCCCTCGCCTTCTACGGCGCTGAGTTTCTGGGAGCGCCTGTCTTTGGGGCAATGGCGGATGTTCGGGGACGTAAGCCCTTCCTTTTGCTGGGTGGCTTCCTGGGCGCCGGGGCCATGCTGCCTATTACCCTTATCCCTGCGCTGCCCATCTTTGTCGCTTCCAAAGTGCTCACTGGGCTCTCCTCCGCCAGCTCCATCCCTGCCGTCCTCAGCTACTTGGCTGCAATGACATCTGAGCGCCCTGCACTGCGGGGCAGAGTAATGGCCGTCTTTGAGGTCGCGACCATTGCCGGCATCGCCCTAGGATTCGCTTTAGGTGGTTTTCTCTGGGACCGGCTGCAGGTGGGAGCCTTTGTAGTAATTATGGTGATCTTCTTAGTTGCCAGCTGTGTATTCATGCTGGTGCAGGGAGAAGGCCTAGAAGGCAGACAATACCGAGGTTGGCAAACCTACCAGTCCCTGCTCCGCCATAGAGCCATCCTGGGGTTCACACCCCCGTGGCTGGCGGTAAATGCCGTCCTTGGCATCTGGTTCACCCATCTCAGTTTTCAGATGGCTCAGGCGGTGAACCCGGACCAATTCCTAGTGGGAGGCTACAGCGGCACAGTAGTGGGACTGGTGATCGCCGGCATGGGCGCTACAGTAGTGGTAGGGACGGCAGGGTGGATGCCTCTATTCGGCTGGCTGCGGTCCACAACCATAATGGGCATAGCCTCCGTGGGACTCTGTGCCTTTTGCGTCTTCATCTACCTGCTCAATCACTCGCCGCGCGGCGGTGATGACTCGTTGCTGCTGGCGTTCTCTTTTCTTGGCATTGTGGTTACCATCTTGGTCTCCAGCGGGTTCACTCCGGCTGCCCTTGCCCACCTGGCCGAAATTTCCGAGCAGTTTCCGAGCGAGCGCGGCAGCATGATGGGCTTCTACTCCGTGCTCCTTGGTATCGGTCAACTCAGCGGCGGCTGGATTGGCGGGTTCTTTGCCGAGGCCTGGGCCGTAGATGGCCTCATCTTGCTCAGCTTCATCCTCTCATTCTTGGCCGGCAGCGGTATCCTCCTAACCAGAGCTGCCGGGGAACCTATGCCCCTGCCATCTTACCGAGACCACCCCTCGTAGCCCCCAACAGGACGGCGGAGTGAGGCGATTTGCCAGGCCTCTCCTGATGGACTACAATTTGCCCACATTTTCCAGAGGGTGGTTGCTATGCAAAAGTATCGTACCGACCAGATTCGCAACATCGTGCTGCTATCCCACGGCGGTGCTGGTAAGACTTCGCTTGCAGAGGCTATGCTCTTCGATTCGGGCGCCATCAACCGCCTTGGTAAGGTGGACGACGGCACCTCTACCTCTGACTGGGACCCGGATGAGCAGAAGCGCACGATTAGCATTAACACCTCGCTGCTCCCCGTGGCTTGGCAGAACTCCAAGATCAACGTGTTGGACGCGCCAGGCTACGCAGACTTTATTGGAGAGATGAAGTCTGCCGTAGCGGTAGCAGACACTGCGGTCATCCTTATCTGTGCCGCCTCCGGCGTTGAAGTAGGCACGGAGATGGTGTGGAGTTATGCGGAGGAAGCTGGCCTCCCTAAAATGATCATGTTTAACCGGATTGACCGGGACAACGCGGATTTTCAGCGGGTGCTGGAGCAAGCCCAGGCGCAACTAAGCTCCCACTGCGTGGCTGTACAGATACCCGTTGGCTCTCAAGCAAATTTCCAGGGCGTGATAGACCTTATCAATCAGAAGGCCTATCTGGGCCAAGAGGGCACAGAGGAAGCCATTCCCGCCGACCTGAGCGATGAGGTGGCGGACTATCGTGAGAAGCTTATTGAGGCTATTGCAGAGACCAACGACGACCTGCTGTCCAAGTACCTGGAAGGGGAGGCTCTCTCAGACGAGGAGCTTCACGCAGCGCTCCGAGAGGCCGTGGCCCAGGGCAGCATCATCCCCGTGGTAGTGGGCTCCGCTACCCAGAACGTGGGCGTCCGAGCTTTCATGGATAGCGTCATCGCGTTACTCCCCGGCCCGGAGGGGCGTCCGGCAGTAAAGGCCAGCGCCGGAGAAGACGGGAAAGAGCTAGAGCTCGCCTCCGACCCCAATGGCGCACTGGCCGCCTTCATCTTCAAGTCCACTGCCGATCCCTACGTGGGCAAGCTCTCCTTCTATAGAGTGTTCAACGGCACCCTAAAGAGCGATTCCCAGGTGTGGAACGCCAATAAAGGCAAGTTGGAGCGAGTTGGTCAGCTTCTGATGGTGCGGGGCAAGAACCAGGAGCCGGTGCAGGAAGTAACCGCCGGCGACCTGGGCGCGGTGGCAAAGCTGACAGACACCGCCACTAACGATACCCTCTGCATCAAGGAGCAGCCCATCATGCTGCCGCCCACCTCCTTCCCAATGCCCCTATTCCGGGTGGCGGTGCATGCCAAGACTAAGGCGGACCTGGACAAGTTGAGCAACAGCTTGAGCCGCCTGGTGGAGGAAGACCTAACGCTCCAGGTGTTCAAAGACCCGGATACTGCGGAGACTATCATGGCCGGTATTGGCGAGTCTCACGTAGACGTTGCCATTGAGAAGATGAAGCGCAAGTTTGGCGCAGATGTAGCTGCAGGTTTACCCCGTGTTTCCTATAAAGAGACCATCACCTTGTCCGCTAAGGCGGAATACAAGCATAAGAAGCAGACCGGCGGCCACGGCCAATACGGTCACGTGCTCATTGAGCTGCAGCCATTGCCACGGGGCAGCGGCGTAGAGTTCACCGACCGTGTGGTGGGCGGTTCCGTGCCCAAGAACTACATCCCCGCGGTGGAGAAGGGCGTGCAGTCCACGGTGCACGAGGGCGTGCTAGCCCAATTCCCCATGGTGGACATCAGGGTCACGCTCTACGACGGCAGCTATCACCCTGTGGACTCTTCTGACATGGCTTTCCAGATTGCTGGGTCCCAGGCGCTGAAGTTAGGCATTGAGAAAGCGCACCCGACCCTCTTGGAGCCGGTGATGAGCTTGCAGGTGCGGGTGCCGGATGCCATCATGGGCGACGCCATCTCCGATCTCAACACCAAGCGAGCCAAGGTATCCGGCATGACGCCATTAGATGGAACGACGGTTATAGAAGCGCTGGCCCCACTATCGGAACTTCAGCGTTTTGCCACCGACCTGCGCTCCATCTCCCAAGGCCGCGGCAGCTTCACCATGGAATTCAGCCATTATGAAGAGGTGCCGGGCCACCTTACCGCCAAAGTAATTGAGCAGACCAAGAAAGATCGAGAGGCCGCGGAGAAGAACGCCTAGCGTTCAAGCTGCACACACGTAACGGGGGGTGACCTCCGGCGCGGTGCACCTGTGCCGAACGCACTACGCCTGCATGTTAAATGGCGCGCTCTTCGTGCCGGCATTGCTCGCGCGGTGCATGACTGCTGGCATCTTCCACCGCCGCCGCTGAACATCGTAGCTCCCGACAAAATCTAAACAAGCTAGAAAGAGCCGTTCGCATGAAATTAACTATGGCATTCGCTGGAGTAAGCCCGCGCGCCGTCCCTTTGTTTGAGGGAGCGGTGCAGGCTGAGGGTCTGGAGTTGGAGATACGCCAGATTAACAACGTTTACTACAGCAACCTCCACGACGATATTCTCGACATCTCGGAGATGTCTATCTCTGAGACCCTTATAGCCCTCGAACGGCGAGAGCAGTTCGGCAACGGCAAATGGGATTGGAGCGCCATTCCTGCCTACCTTAGCCGCGGCCACGCCTGGGCCGGCCTCTACGTCCGCGCGGACTCGCCCATCAAGAGCATTGAAGAGCTCAAAGGCAAACGGCTAGGCGTGCCAGACTTTGAGATGACCCAAGCCGTCTGGATGCGCAACGTGTTCAGAGACCTGTATGACATCAAGGCCAGCGACATCACCTGGTACAGCTTCCGCAAGCGCGGCGAAAGCCACGCGCTGGAGCTTTACCTGGACGTGGAGCAGCCTATCGGCGTGGAAGTGCACTGGCCGAGGGAAGATTGGGACGAGTACGAGATGCTGATGAAGGGCGAGCTTGATGCGTCGCCGCTGCCCCGGGACAAAGCGCAGAACAACCCGGAGGTGCGCCGCCTGCTGCCGGACGCCGGGAAGCAAGTGATTGCGGAGTACTTTCGCAAGACCAGAGTCCACCAGCCCAACCACCACTTTATTGTCCAAAACCGGCTGCTACAGGAGCACCCTTGGGTCGCCCAGTCGCTCTACGACGCGCTAGTGCGCTCCAAGGAGATGGCCTACGCGCAGGAGGGCGACAAAGCGCGCATTGACGAAGCTACGGGGCTTGGCACTGAGACCTTTGGCCCGGACCCGTATCCACTGGGCCTCCGAGCGATGCGGCCAACCATGGAGCGGGCTATCAATGGTCTGGTGGAGCAGGGACTCCTCAAGGCTCCGCTGAAGATTGAGGACGTGTATCACTCCAGTCTGCTGGATTCTTAACACCCCAAGATACTCAGGATATGAACAGCGGGTGGCTACAAGCCACCCGCTTTGTGTTAGACCTCTATCTCTCCCTTTAGGTAGGGAATCGCCTGCCCGCCAATTTCTACCCGGTCTCCCAGCAGGCGGCACTTCACCACGCCGCCTCTGGAAGAGATCTGCTTGGCGAGGAGCTCGGTCTTGCCGAGGCGCTGCGCCCAGTAGGGGATCAGCGTGGTGTGCGCGGAGCCGGTGACATAGTCCTCGTTGATGCCGGACTGCGGGCCAAAGAACCGCGAGACGAAGTCGAACGCACGAGAGGGCGCGGTGACTATCACGCCACGCGAAGGCACCGTCGCGATGAGCCCGAAGTCCGGCCGCATCGTTTCTATCTGCTCCTCACGCTCGTAGACCAGCATGTAGTCGGTGCGGCCCTTGTACGCTTCTGTAGGCGTCGCGCCCAGCCCCTGCAGGAATGCCGGTGGTGTCTCCGCCGGCGCAAAGCTGTCGGTGGGAAAGTTCAGTAAGTACCAGCCGTCTTCATGGGTTACTTCCAGCACACCGCCCTTGGAATAGAAACGCAGCCGCGCATCTGGTACACCCAGATAGTGCCGCAGGACGTAGGCGCTGGCGACAGTTGCGTGCCCGCAGAGGTCTACCTCCGTAGTGGGGGTGAACCAGCGGATGTGGTAGTCCGCCCCGTCCCGCACAAAGAAGGCGGTCTCTGCCAGATTGTTCTCCCCCGCAATGCGCTGCATGGTCGCGTCTGGCAGCCACGTCTCCAGCGGGCAGACCGCGGCCGGATTGCCGGCAAAGAGCGCATCGGCAAAGGCGTCTATCTGATACAGGGGGAGCTTCACCGGCGCCAAGTGAAGGAGAAAGATTGGTCCGCTAGCTCGTGGGTAGGCTTGGCGCGCGCCGCAAGAGTCTGGCGGGAGGACGTGCCGGCCATCTTGCGCAGCGGAGCAGAGGCCGCATCGCTCAGGGTAAGCGCAAAGGGCGCAACAGGCTGCTGGAACGGGGACGTGTTATCGTGGTGATGCATCATGAAGGTGGACTCCTTTAGGTTGGGAGACGAACCTCTTTTTACAGGAAAGGGGAGTGAGGGTCAAGCGTCCTGTTACGATGATCCCATTCCGCTTACTACAACTACTGATACCGCTTTGTAATCCGTTGACACATACTAGTCGTTAAGTTAATAGTTTTATTAGCAGCAACATATTACTTACACGCCGCGTTCTTATCTTTACTTATCCTACGGAGGACAGCCGAGTTGACATTTTATTGCGCGCCCACCATTTGGGAGATCCGAAAGCAGATGCGGCATGAGTACTAAAGGCAGCGCTTTTTCTACCAAGTTAGTCCAAGAACTCTACCCCTCCAGCAACGCCGGCCCGGAGATCACTGCCGTTATAGACATAGGCTCCAACAGCGGCCGGTTGGTGGTGTTAGAGCGCACAGAGCGGGGCCATTTTGAGCTCTTGGAAGATGTTCATGCCCCCCTCCGTCTCGTAGAATCTGTCGATATGTTGGGCGTCTTTCCGCAAGAAGCCATAGACTATACCCTCTCTGTCCTGCAAGACTTCCGTGCAGTGGCGCAGTATGCCGGAGCGGGCAGAATCATCGCTGTAGGCACCGCGGCCGTCCGAGAAGCAAGGAATGGTGAAGAGTTCATCGCTCGACTGCAACGTGACCTTGGATTTGAGATTGAGATTATCTCCGGCAAACAGGAGGCGGAGTACGCTTTCTACGGCGCGATCCACGGTCTGGGAGTAGACAACGGCATGTTGGTGGACATCGGCGGTGGCAGCATGCAGATAGTCCGCTTCCGAAAGAGTCAACTGGTTGATAGCTGGTCCTTTCCCCTTGGCGCCCTTCGGTTGAGCACGCACTATTTAACCAGCGATCCTCCTGAAAGGGCTGAAATTGAGGAGTTGACAAGCTACGTCAAGGATACGCTCACAGAGGCGGGAGTCCCCCGCTTACGGGCAGGGGAATCTTTCGTTGGCACCGGCGGCACAATACGCAACCTAGCCAAGATAGACCGAAGAGGGCACAAGTATCCGCTCTCCCGATTGCATGGCTACACAGTTACCCGCCAGCGCCTGCTACGCATCGTGCACACGTTGGCCGGGCAGGAGATGGAGGAGCGCGCCCAAATGGGCGGGCTCAATCCGGACAGGACGGATTCCATTGTTGGAGGAGGGCTGACCATACTGACCCTGCTTAACGTCCTCCATGCCAGCGAGATCAAAGTCTCCGGCCAGGGGTTACGTGAGGGCCTAGCGCTTGAGCGGGCAAAGTTGGTGCACGTGTCGGCGCGTGAGGCACGGAATGCGTCCATTGATGCGCTGACGCGGCGCTTCACCAGGTGGAACCGCATGACCGCGGAGCGTTGCACCAAGATAGCCATCGCACTTGCCGAGGCCTTGCCGGCCCCCATCTCTCCCAACGCTTTAGAAATGCTTGCCTACGCTACTACTGTGCTGGACATCGGCAGAGCCATAGACTATTATAACCGCCACGATCACGCTGCTGACATAATCACTGAGACCGACCTTGCCGGTTTCTCTCATGAGGACATCGCCTTGCTCTCTGCAAGCATCCGTCGGGCGGATAATGGAAAATTCGACATCAGAGCATATAGGCCGCTGTTAACTACTGAAGATGAAGAAACCGTAACCCGTCTGGGCGCGCTGCTGGACATAGCGGACACTCTGGAGAAGCGCTGTGGCCCTGGCGTACTGGCAGACTTAGCCGTTAGGCGCGTGGGAGATGCCTTAATGATAAACGTTCCCTTGCTTGATCACCGACAACTCAGGCTCCTCTCTGAACGTTACGCAGGCGTACTTGGTGGGCTAACACTATGCGCTTGCTAAGGGATCTCTTTTTCTTGGCATTTCCAGCCTATGCCCCCGGAAAAGCTGTTGAAACCGCGTCCCTCATCCTCGCGCAGCACAAAGAGCCCGAGGATGAGCCTGCTCCCAGGTACCTTGGGGAAGGCGATCTTCCAGGCAAGCTTATTGTGGTGGAAGGGATAGACGGCTCCGGCAAGAGCACCCAGCTAGACCTGCTCCACAAATGGCTGATCAACCAGGGCTACCCGGTTATTTTCAGCGAATGGAACTCCTCGCCCATCGTCAAGGCAACCACTCGTCGTGGGAAAGATCAGAAGCTTCTCTCCCCTATGTCCTTCAGTCTTATCCACGCCGCAGACTTTGCCAGCCGGATGCACTCCCAGATCCTGCCGGCGCTGCAGGCCGGCGCCGTGGTGCTCGCAGACCGCTACGTCTACACCGCCTACGCTCGGGACGCCGCCCGCGGCGTGGACCGCGCCTGGCTAAGGAGTCTTTACTCCTTCGCAATGCCGCCCACCATAGCCTTCTACTTTGATGTTCCGTTGGATGAAGCCATGAACCGCATCCTGTCCGGACGGCCCACTATTAAGCACTATGAAGCCGGGCAGGACTTAGGGTTAAGCTCAGATGTCTACACCAGCTTCAGGCTATTCCAGGGGCTTATTAAGGAGGAGTACGACAAGCTTGTTGATGAGTACGGACTTATTCGCATGGACGCAACGGAAACCCTAGTACACCAGCAGGAGCTTATGCGCAAAATCGTTGCGCCAATGCTGGAAGGCGCAATGAAAATCGATACCTTTGGGGTCACGGAAGCCTTGCATGAAACCAACTTGCAGGGTCGCTACTTATAGCGGAATTTAGGGCAACCAACTAGCGAGGAATGCATAGTGACTGACCTGCGCTTCTACGGCAAGCCACCTCCAGGTACTTCCACAGACCCCCTCCCCGGACGGCTGGTGGTCATTGAGGGCGTGGACGGTGTCGGTCGCACCACCCAGATTGCGCTTTTGAGCGAATGGCTGGAGTTGAGAGGGCACGCCGTGCTGACCAGCGGGCTTACCCGCTCCAGGTTGGCTGGCCGCGGCATAGAGCGGGCGAAAGAGGGCAACACCCTAGACCCGCTTACCCTCAACCTGTTCTATGCCACAGACTTCTGTGACCGGTTGGAGCGGGAAATCATCCCTGCGCTGCGGGCGGGCGCAGTTGCCTTAGTGGACCGCTACTTCTACTCCATCATGGCCCGGGCTATTGTGCGCGGCCTTGCGCCTGAATGGCTGCAAAACCTGTATGGCTTTGCGCCCGTACCCGACAAGACCATCTATCTAGACATTGATGTAGACAGCCTCATCCCTAGAGTGCTGAGCAACAAGGGCTTTGACTACTGGGAATCCGGCCAAGACTTCCTCAGAAATCCCGAACTCTTCCAGAACTTTGTCCAGTACAAAAAGCTCTTCCTAAGCGAGTTCCAGATCCTGGCCAGGGACCACAACATGACCGTTGTGGACGCCCGCGGCAGCATAGCCGAGGTCTTTTCCGAGATAAGAGGAGAGCTTGAGGTGATACTGAAGGATATGACGGCTACGTCTGCGCAGGCGCTTCAGAAGAGCGTGAGTTAGTCGTGGACCTCTACATCATTCGGCACGCAGTGGCGTACGACAGGGACGACGCGCTCTGGCCCGACGATAGGGTGCGCCCGCTCACGCCCGAAGGGGAGAAGCGCTGGAAGAAGTCGGCCAACGGCCTTAAGCAGGTAGCCAAAGATGTGCAGGCCACCCTAAGCAGCCGCTTGGTGCGCGCGTGGGATACGGCGGTTTATCTGGAAAAAAACACCGGGTGGCCCGCCCCGGTGCCATGCGAAGCCCTAGAGCCGGGGCACAGTCCGGAAGAAGTGCTGGCAGTGCTACGGGAGCAGGGCGGCAGCAACGCCGTCGCGCTGGTTGGCCACGAGCCGGACCTGCATGAATTGATCGCTTACTTGCTCAGTGGCGACGCTGATCGCATCACCATCGACCTGCAGAAGGGGGCTTGCGTGCACCTTTCGCTGCAGGGCGGCATTGAGCCGGGGGGCGCAACCCTCCACTCCATCCTCACCCCGAAGTCTCTGCGTGCCCTAGGGGGCTAGGTAGAGGTACTGCAGGGAGAAGGGCGCTTGCCCGAGTGACGGCAAGGGCAGCTCTGGCAAGCCCAACCACGCTTTGAGCGACGCGCTCGTGCCGGAGAAGAGCCCGCCGCTACGATAACGAATGACCCGCGGCTCTCCCTGGACGTTACCTAACGCTGCCGCCGCATCTATCGCCTCTGGCAGGTCTCCCAACTCATCCACTAGCCCCGCTTCCAACGCCTGCCGTCCGGTATAGATACGACCGTCCCCCAGCTCGCGGACCGTTGCTTCTGAAATGCCGCGGCCCTCGCTCACTATGGTGACGAAACGTTGGTAGGACTCGTCTACGATGCTTTGCAGGATGCCCCGCGCCGAGTCGCTCAGCGGCTTTAGGCCGGAGGTGTCGTCCTTATGATCGCCGCTGGTGATGGTGTAGACCTCCAGGCCCAGCTTCTCCATGAGGCCCTGGGCATTGGGCACTACCGTGATCACGCCAATGCTGCCGGTTAGAGACGTCTCGTTAGCGAAGATGGTATTGACCGGCGCGCTGATGTAATAACCGCCCGAAGCCGCCAGGCTGCCAAAAGAGGCCACGATGGGCTTCACCGCCTTCAGCTTCACCAGTGCGTTGTAGACCTCATCGGAGGCGGTCACACCGCCGCCGGGGCTGTCCACCCGCAGCACCACCGCCCGCACGGAGGGGTCCTGCTGCGCGCGGCCTATCCAGCGGATGATTCTGTCGCTGTACGCGCCGTCGGAGCTGAAGAGGCCGCCGCCTTCGCCGCCTTGAATCGCTCCCTCCACGTAAATCACCGCAATGGAGTCGCCACCCAGACCAGGCAGTGTTCCGCTACTGGAGGCCGAGCCCAGGTACGCGCCAAAGCTGCACGAAACCGCGGCCACAAAGACCACCAGCAGGGTTACGCCAAAGGTCTTGCCAAACCTAGCCATTGCTGTGCCTAAAAATAACGGGGATAGTTCGTATCATGATTTTGAAGTCTAGCCAGAGGCTCCAATTCTCAACATACCACAGGTCGTAAGCGGTACGTTCCTCAATGCTGGTATCGCCGCGCAGGCCGTTTACCTGCGCCCAGCCGGTGAGGCCCACTTTCTGCCGGTGCCGCGCCCAGTAGTTGGGGATGCGCTGCCGGAACTCCTCCACAAACTCAGGGCGTTCCGGGCGCGGGCCCACAATGCTCATGTCCCCCAGCAGCACGTTGATGAACTGGGGAAGCTCGTCCAGGGAGAAGCGGCGGAGGAATCTCCCCACCGGCGTCGCGCGGGGATCGTTCCGTGTAGCCCACACCGGCCCGCTCCCGGCCTCCGCATCAGGACGCATGGAGCGGAACTTGATCACCCAGAAGTGACGTCCATCCAAACCGATGCGCTCCTGCATAAAGAAGACCGGCCCCGTAGGCGACGACAGCTTGATGAGCAACGCAAGCAGCAGCAGGAGCGGCGAGAGGAACACCAGCACCAGCGCGCTCACAACCGCATCCACTATGCGCTTAACGATGGAGCGCCACCCCTGCAGCGCAGCGTCGCGGATGCTGATGAGGGGCAGGCCGTTCAGGTCGCTGAGGGTCACCTGGGTGGAGAGAAGCTGGAACTCGTCTGGGAACACCTTCACGGTCACGTTCCTGGGGTCGAGCCGCTCCAACGTGTTTAACAGATGCTGGTGATCCAGGCTCGGCTCCGCAACAATGACCTCGGTGATACGGTTGTGCGCCACCACGGTATCGAGCTCCTCTAGCGTGCCCAACAGAGTGCTGCCATTGAGGGAGGTGCGTCCGGACGCGACAGGGCCGGACACGTAGCCAGCTACTTGGTAACCCCAGGCAGGGCCGTGGTGCAGTTTTTCCAGCACGGCGTAAGCCACCGGCCCATCACCCACCACCAGCACGCGCTCTACGCCTAGGCCAAAGCGCCGGAATTGCCCGTGGAGCCAGTATTGGACAATGCGCGCTATCCACAGCATCGGGACGGCGCTTATCCAAGCCATCAGCACTACTAGACGAGAAAAGGGGATCTCCCTCGGCCCAAGAGCAATCACGCCGAGGGTCAGCCCTCCGGCAATAAGCACGCTCAGGAACACCCGCTGCAGCTCGTCCACCTTGGAGGCATTGCGCTGAATACGGTACATGCCTCGTCCCGCAAAGACCAACCCGAACACCATAGACTGCAGGAGGATTAGCGGCCAGTACTCGCTCCAAATGTGCATTTCAACCGGCATGGCGAACAGATCCGTATGAAAGCGCAGGTCGAAGGCAAGGAGCAGCGCAAGTCCAAGGGTGACTATATCTACGATGAGCATCGCCACGGAAAGGAGGAAAAAGAGCAAGGGAGACGCCATGACTACCTCAGGCGCAACCGAGCCGGATGGCCCTGGCTCTCTCGATATGACTGCGCTCCCGCCGCGCACGGCCACTCCTGAGCAATTACCACTTCGCCCTGGCGCGGTGCATCGCCATGGTTGAGCGTCCTTGGTGAAGTAACCGGTGTTCTAGGCATAGCTGCGTTGCTCCAAGCCTGCGCTCTAGGTGCGGGTGCGGTTGGTCCGCGGCCTCTTGGGGTTGAGGTTGCCCACGGAGCCGATTAGATGCCGGATAAACGCTCCCGCTCCTTGCAGGTGGATAGCCAGCAGAATGCACCAGTGGAGGGGCAGTAGCACACTTTTGGCGTAGTGCTTTTCGTAAAAGAGGAGCATAGAGCGGTAGAAGGAGGTCACCACCTTGCTGCGGTTGCGTTGGCTGCTGCCGCCCTTGTGGTGCAGCACTACCACTTCCGGATAGTAGACCACTTTCCAGCCCACCTGCTTCATCCGCAACGCCCAGTCCAGGTCTTCCCCGTACATGAAGAAGCGTTCGTCCAGAAGGCCGGCCTGACGGATGGCCTCGGCGCGCACTAGCATGAATGCGCCGGCTACGGCATCCACCTCCGCAGTCTCATCCGGATCCAAGTAAGTGAGGTTGTAGCGGCCGAAACGCTTACTGTGAGGAAAGAGGCGGCTCAATCCCACCATGCGGTAGAAGGCAACGCCGGGCGAGGGAAAGCTGCGGCGACAGGCGAGATCGAGGGCGCCGTCCGGCTTCAGCAGCTTTGCGCCTACCACCCCTACGTCCTGATGAGCGTCCATGTACGCTACTGCCTTCGCCAGGCCATCGGCAGGAAGCTCCGTGTCGGGGTTCAGCAGCAGCACGTAGGGATAGCCGTCGCCTGGTTCAGCCGCGCCATCGTCGGTGAAGCCCCAGGCCCGCAACGCTTGGTTATTGGCATACGCAAACCCGCGGTTATCGGCGCGTTCAATGACGGTGGCTTGTGGATAGCGCTCCCGCACCATCTGACCGCTGCCGTCATCAGAGGCGTTGTCCACTACGGACACATCGAACTCCACGCCCTGGGAACGGTAAACCGAGGCCAGACATGCATCCAACAGGGGTTTGGCGTTAAAATTAACGATGACGATACCGATGCGCTTCATGAGAGTCTAGTATACGGTTCCCTCTATAACGGCTCAACAGAAGCGGCGCACATGGCGTTGTCTGAAAATCGCAAAGTAGGGTGAGATGACTACACCACGACCTCAGCCTCCAACACGGCCCACCCCCCAAGCGCAGTCGCCCCAACGGCCTTCTGCCGGCCCTTGCGACGTTTGCAGCGGCCCCTCCTACGAGCTTCATTGCAAGATCATCTGCCGCAACTGCGGCTACATGCGGGACTGCTCCGACCTCTAGCCGGACCACCCTCTGCGCTCGCCCGCCCCGGCAGGGGATACGCCAAAACAAGGAGCAAAGAAGCGCAGTCGCCGTGGTTCATTCTAATAGTAATTCAGGGTTCCAAACTGTACACCACACGGCGCGCTGGCTATACTTTACTCACTCACATTTGGAACGCACACAAGAACGCAGGAAAAGGTTCAGCGGATTAGGCTCTCATCTCCCACCCTCACCAGCAGCTAGGAAAGAAGCGTCATGTCCCAACGGTATGTCTATTTTGACCACGCGGCCACCACGGCCGTCCGGCAAGAGGTCCTGGATGTTATGCTGCCCTACTTCTCCGAGAAGTATGGCAACCCCTCCAGCATCTACAGCCTGGCCCAGGAAGCCCGCAGAGCCGTGGACGCATCCCGCGCTACCGTCGCACGGCTGCTGGGGTGCCGGCCCACGGAGGTCATCTTTACCAGCGGCGGCAGCGAGTCCGATAACACCGCGCTGAAGGGCGCAGCCTTTGCCAACCGGCAGCTGGGCAACCATATCATCACTACCGCTATAGAGCACCACGCCGTGCTCCATACCTGCCAGTTCTTGGAGCAATTCGGCTTTGATGTGACCTATCTGCCAGTGGACGTGCACGGCCTTATCGACCTCAACGAGCTCGAAGCCGCCATCACCGACCGCACCACCGTGGTGAGCGTGATGTACGCCAACAATGAGACCGGCACTATCGAGCCCGTCGCTGAAGTTTCGGCGGTGGTCAGAGCCAAGAGCAAGCAGCGTGGCAGAAACATCGTTCTGCACACAGACGCCGTCCAGGGTGCAGGTGCGCTCGACCTCAACGTCGACCGCTTGGGCGTGGATATGCTCAGCCTCTCCTCGCACAAGTTCTACGGCCCCAAAGGGACGGGCGTCCTCTACGTGCGACGGGGCGTGCCCTTCATGCCGCAGTTGCAGGGCGGCGCACAGGAGCGCTTCCGCCGCGCCGGCACCGAGAATGTCCCCGGGATTGTGGGTACGGCGTTGGCTCTGGAGCTTGCCGTGGCAGAGCAGGAAGAGAGCAACCACCGCCTGAGCCTGATGCGGGACAGGATCACCAACGGGCTCATGGAGGTTGTGGACGGGGTACACCTGAACGGCCATCCCACCCAGCGGCTCCCCAACAACGTGAACCTCTCCTTTGAAGGCGTGGAGGGCGAGCCCATCCTGCTGGGGCTGGACTTTGCGGGCATTGCGGCCTCCAGCGGCAGCGCCTGCACCTCGGCCTCCCTGGAGCCGTCTCACGTGCTCACTGCCATGGGGCGGCAAACAGACATTGCCCACGGCAGCCTGCGCCTCACCCTGGGACGAGCAAACACGGAGGAGGACGTGGACTATCTCCTGCATACCCTGCCGGACATAGTGGCACGACTGCGCTCCCTCTCTCCCCTCGCTCGGGCGTGATACCTCAGGTCTACCAGCAACGTATTGGTCTTGCTTCTGATAAGCGACTACTCGAAGGCAGGTAAAAAATCATAGTGATATCCACATGCGTAAAATGTGACAATACCAATTTCGAAATGGTTCCTGCTGAACCTCGCGGCTCTAACTTCAGTGTCGTGTTCATTCAGTGCTCTAATTGTGGTGGCGTTGTCGGCGTTATGGAGGCTCTGAACATTGGGTTTGAATTAAGTGAAATTAAGCAAAAATTGAGCATTTCCTAAAGGGAAGGCTAGCGACCCACTTCACCCAAGTGAATCTGACATCATGAACATTCCTCACGACTCCGGCTACACCGAACTCACCCTCGACCACGCCGTCAGCCCGCGCAACGTGGGGTCTATCCCGGAGCCTGACGGCATTGCCGTGGACCGCAACCCCGTCTGCGGGGACGTGCTCACCCTCTTCCTGAGGATAGAGGACGGCCGTATCCAAGAGGCTAAGCAACAGGTGCAAGGCTGCACCGGAGCCACCGCGGCAGGGAGCATGCTTTCCGAGCTTCTGCAGGGTATGAATCTGGCGAAGGCGGAAGCGCTCACCCACCAGGATGTGCTGGACGCCCTAGGGGGGCTGCCACCCAGCAAGCTCCACAGCGCCACATTGGCCGCCACCGTGCTCCGCAAGGCGCTGGCCGTCTACGCGCGGAAACATGTTAACAAGGACACCCTCCCCAGCGATCCCGCAGTCGAATGAACAGGCCGGGCGTTAGGGCATGACGCGGCCCACTCTTTTTCTAGACGATGGCGGCGTCCTGAACGACAACTCGTTGCGCCAGGAGCAGTGGGCGCGTCTGGTGGGCGAATTCTACCCTCCGATTCTTGGCGGCACGTCAGCTGAGTGGAGCGCTGCGAACAAGAAGGCAATCGTCCAGCATTTGTTCGCAGAGTGGTTAAACCTCTGGGAGGCATCCGCTGCGGATTACCGCGCCTTCTGGCGCAGCTACGCGGTGGCATGGGTAAACAGCATGTGCAACGTCGTAGGAGTTCCCGAACGCTCCGAGGAAGAGTGCGTAGACCTTGAAGCGAGAGCATCGGCTTTTATCATCCCCAAGACCCGGAGCGGATTCCCCGGCGCAGCGGACACGGTGAGAGCGCTGCATTTGGGTGGCTACCCTATTTACAGCGCGTCGGCTGAAAACTCCTGGGAACTAGAAGTCTACCTGCAGGGCATGGGCATCCGCGACTGTTTCCGACGCCTTTACGGTTCCGACCTCGTCGGTTTCTTCAAACAAGCTGGACCTGAATACTACGAGCGGGTCTTCGCAGACGCAGGCGTTGAACCCAGGGATGCGATCGTTGTAGATGACAGCTTGAATGCCGTCCAGTGGGCCGCGAGCCTCGGCGCGCGGGTGGTGCTGGTGAGTCCAACGCCTGTGGATTCGGCTGCTGCGACACTGGTCATTCCCAGCCTGGCCGCGCTGCCGTCCGTTATCCATTCCTTGGACTAGCCCCTTCTGCCCCCTGAGGGGGGTGATTCGACTTACTCCGCGTGCCCAATGAATAAGCGGCCGGAATGTCCGTGTCCTGACTGTGACTGCTGTTAGGGCAATTAGTAGGGGCGCTCGTGTTAAGCGAGCGCCCCAATTTCTACCTTTTTAGAATTAGCTGTAGCAGCTAGACCGCGCCGCTGGCGCCTCCGTCCACATTGATGGCTGCGCCCGTTAGGTAGGACGCGCGGTCGGAGGCCAGGAACGCGATAACGTTCGCCACCTCTTCCGCCTCGGCCATACGACCAAGGGGCACGCTCTTCCCCATCTCGGCCCAGCCTTCTTCTACGCTCATCCCTGGGTAGTTGCGCTGGGCGCTGCGGGCCATCTGCCCGCTCTTCACCAGGTTCACGCATATGGTGTTGACCAGAATCTTGTCCTTGGCCAGCTCTTTGGAGAGCTCCTTAGTAAGCGCAATGCCCGCAGCACGCGTTACGGAGGTGGGGACGGAGTTGGCGGGGGGCTGCTTGCCCAGAATCTGGGTGATGTTGATAATGCGCCCGCCCCCGCGCGCGCGCATCACGGGAATAGCGATACGGGAGGTGCGGATTGCGCCAAATAGCTTCAGCTCCATGTCCGACTTCCATGTTTCATCCGAGACGGACTCAAAGGCGCCGGATGCGGCGGTGCCCGCGTTGTTCACTAAGATATCGATGCCGCCCCATGTGTCGATGACGCGCTGCAAGAAGGCTTCGAGTTGGTCAGGCTGCATCACGTCCGTGGGCACGGCCAACACCTCGCCGCCGCTGGCCGAGCGGATCTCCTGGGCAGCGCTCTCAAGCTGGTCCGGCCTGCGGGCGCAGATGGCTACCTTCGCGCCCTCTTGCGACAGGGCTGTGGCAGTCGCTTTGCCAATGCCTTCACTGCTGCCTGTCACTACGGCTATCTTACCGTTCAGTCCTAAATCCATCGTCCCCGCCTCTCTGAGCTAATGGATCGCGCTCATGGTCTCTAGCAAGCTGACTAGGTCGTCGGCGTGCTCTACTTCCATACTACCGTAGCATAAGATAGGAGCCGTATTGAAGCGGCTGCTACGATGCGGCGTCTAGCCAGTCCTCCGGCACCTGATGCACGTCGTGCGTGTCATCCCGGCCGGCAAGGGAGATCTGTATCATGTACACGGCGCGCGGCGGTGGCGGCGTCTGTCCGGCGGGAACTCGCCCGGGCACAGGAACAGTGGTGTCCGCCATCCCTTTGACCATGCCGGTCTGTCCCAGGATGTAGCTGCAAGAGATATTGTCCTTCTCTCCCTCCAGGCACAGGGGGAAGGCCCCTTTTTCATTGATGACTACGCTATCGCCTGTATTGAACTTGGCCACAATCGCCTATCCTCCATTCGACAAAAAAGCAGTGCGGGCATGCATAACGCCCGCACGAGTGTAGCACATGCCGGGGGTTTTACGGCTCGACGGTAATGAGCCAGTCTTCCGGAATAAGGTGCAATTCATGGTCCGGGCCGGACAAGGGGATGTAGATCTTGTAAAGCAAGTTTGGTTGCAGGTCCCCGCTTCTGGGGTCGTCCTCATCGGGGTAAATCGCCGTAGCGGTGACCTCCTGAACAACGCCCTCTTCATCCATAATGTGCCGGCAATCGGCGCCTAGCTCGTAGCCGGTGACGCAGATAGGGTGCCGGGAATAGCCTCCTACGCGCACCTTATCGTCCTGGTTAAACTTAGCCATAGTGACGTACTCACTCCTACATTGTTCGTGACGCAAGCCCTATTGTAGTGCGTTGCGCCCCAGGACACCAGAATTACCAGGAAGCTTTCCCAGGCGCTGCAACACTATGATCCCCTCTCCCTCTGGGAGAGGGCTAGGGTGAGGGAAGCGAGGTAACTGCATCCCAGATAATACTCAGTACAGCCTCGGTCTCATTCAGCACTTCCGTATTGGTAAAGCGGATTACTCTCAACCCGCTTGCCTCTAAATCCTGAGTCCTAGCAACGTCGTATTCTGCCTGTTCGCTGACAGCGTGCTGCCCGCCATCCACTTCAATAACCAGACTGTGCTCAGAGCAAAAGAAGTCCAAAATGTAGCCACTATACTGGTGCTGCCGCCGGAACTTTACGCCGGCCATCTGCCGTCTGCGGAGAGAGCGCCAGAGCAACGTTTCTGCATCTGTGCCAGCTCTGCGCAACGCGCGGCTTCGCTCTAAGAGTGTGGCTTTAGCCAGACCGCCGCGGTAGGTCATTCCCTCACCCCAACCCTCTCCCAGAGGGAGAGGGAGTACTTCTCTTATCCTGTCAAACTGAACATGATGTCATCTGGCGAGCAACTATACCTCACGTTGAATTGGGACACTCCTGATACGATTAGAAATGCCTACAATCTCACAACGAAGTGCGGTGAAGACCCCTCCAAGTTCGCCGTAAAGTTTTAGATCCCCTCTCCCTCTGGGAGAGGGCTAGGGTGAGGGAAGCGAGGTAACTGTATCCCAGATAAAACTCAGTACAGCCTCGGTCTCATTCAGCACTTCCGTATTGGTAAAGCGGATTACTCTCAACCCGCTTGCCTCTAGATACTGAGTCCTAACAACGTCGTATTCAGCTTGTTCGCTGACAGCGTGCTGCCCGCCATCCACTTCAATAACCAGACTGCGCTCAGAGCAAAAGAAGTCCAAAATGTAGCCACTATACTGGTGCTGCCGCCTGAATTTTACGCCGGCCATCTGCCGTCTGCGGAGAGAGCGCCAGAGCAACGTTTCTGCATCTGTGCCAGCTATGCGCAACGCGCGGCTTCGCTCTAAGAGTGTGGCTTTAGCCAGACCGCCGCGGTAGGTCATTCCCTCACCCCAACCCTCTCCCAGAGGGAGAGGGGGTACTTCTCTAATCCTACTAAACTGAACATGATGCCATCTGGGGAGCAACTATACCTCACGTTGAATTGGGACACTCCTGATACGATTAGAAATGCCTACAACCTCACAACTAAGTGCGGTGAAGACCCCTCTAAGTTCGCCGTAAAGTTTTAGGTCCCCTCTCCCTCTGGGAGAGGGCTAGGGTGAGGGGCGTCTGTGGGATTATAATGCCCCTAGAGCCTCTCACTCATGGACATTCTTGCAGCCCTGAACCCTGAGCAACGCCGCGCGGTGGCCCACACCGGCGGGCCTTTGCTTATCCTGGCGGGCCCCGGCAGCGGCAAGACGCGCGTCATCACCCATCGCATTGCGCATATCATTCAGGAGGATGGCGTCCACCCCTACCGCATCATGGCGGTCACCTTCACCAACAAGGCGGCCCGGGAGATGAAGGAACGGCTGCGCAGCCTCATTGGCCCCATGGCGGACGACGTGACTATGGGCACCTTCCACGCTGTGTGCACCCGCATGCTGCGGGCGGAGGCCGACCACGTGGGCCTTGACCGTCGCTTCATCATCTATGACGACGACGATCAGATGGAGGTGATCAAGCGTTGTCTTATCACCCTGGAAGTAGACACCAAGCGTTTCAGCCCTCGCTCCGTGCTCTCCTCCATCAGCCAGGCTAAGAGCCAGTTGCTGGAACCCCAGGACTATCGCAGTCAGAGCTACTTTGAGGAGGTGGTGCGGCGAGCCTACGAGGAGTATCAGCACGCGCTTACCGAGGCCAAAGCCCTGGACTTTGACGATCTCATCATGCGCACCGTGCTGCTGTTGCGAGAGAACCCGGCGGTGTTGGAGAAGTACCAGTCACGCTACCTGCATCTGCTCATCGACGAGTTCCAGGACACCAACGTGGCCCAGTACGTCTGGGCGCGCATGCTGGCGGAGCAGCACCGCAACATCTGCGTGGTGGGTGACCCTGATCAGTCGATCTACTCCTGGCGTTCCGCGGACATCCGCAACATCCTCAACTTTGAGCAAGACTATCCCGAGGCGGCAGTGGTGCACTTGGAGCAGAACTATCGCTCCACCAAGACCATTCTAGAGGCCGCCCACAACCTGATAGCCGTGAACCGCCAGCGCAAGGACGTGCAGCTCTGGACGGAGAACGATGCCGGCTCTCCCATCACCGTGCGGGAGGGCTACGACGAGGAGGAAGAAGCCTACTACGTGGCGCAGGAGCTGGAGCGGCTGGTGGTGCGCGGCACCTATGACTGGCGCGACTGCGCCGTTATGTACCGCACCAACGCCCAATCCCGCGCGCTGGAAGAGGCGCTGGTGCGCAGCGGTACGCCCTACAAGCTGGTGGGCGCAACCCGCTTCTACGAGCGCCGTGAAGTGAAGGACATCCTGGCCTACCTGCGCCTCTCGATGAACCCCTTTGATAACGTGAGCCTTCAGCGGGTCATCAACGTGCCCGGCCGGGGTATCGGCCAGCGCACCCTGGAGGAGCTCAACCGCTGGGCAGCGGCGCACCGGGTGCCCCGTTATACCGCACTTCAGTTGCTCCTTGCGGCCGATGATTCGGATGCTGCCGAGAGCCCTCCTGCCCTGGGGGATAAGCCAAAGTTCACGACGAAGACCACCGGCGCACTCCAGCAGTTCTTGAGGCTGCTCAACGAGCTGATACAGGCTGCCGAGACCCAGCGCCTGGATGCCTTCTTCGAGCTGCTGCTGGCGCGGGTAGGCTACCGCCGCTTCCTTCTGGACAACTATGAGGAAGACGGTGAGGACCGCTGGGAGAACATCCAGGAGCTTCAGACCGTAGCTCAGCAGTTCAGCGATGCCGAGCCGGAAGAAGGGCTCACCAGTTTCTTGGAGAACGTCTCCCTCGTCTCCGACCTGGACAGCCTTGAGGAGTCACAGGATTCGGTCACCCTCATCACCCTGCATCAGGCCAAGGGGCTGGAGTATCCGGTGGTGTTCATCACCGGCCTGGAAGAGGGGGTGCTGCCCCACATGCGCTCCTTTGACAACCCCAACCAGATGGAGGAAGAGCGACGCCTGGCCTACGTGGGCTTCACCCGCGCCAAGCAGCGCCTCTATCTCCTGCGGGCGTTCCGCCGCGGCTTTGCGGGCAACCGGATGCACAGCCCGCCCTCGCGCTTCCTGCGCGACCTGCCCGCGCACCTTACCGAAGGCGGGCGACCGAACATGCCCTCGTCGCAACCGATGCTGTCACCGCCGACGCCCCGCGCCGTGCCCCGACCGCAGCCCACGCGCATCCCCGCCAGCGCCGCGCCTGCCCGCGAGGCTGCCCCGTCCGAGGAGGAAGCGGTTGCAGCGCGCTTCAGCGCCGGCGACCACGTGCGCCACAAGCAATTCGGGGAGGGCATCGTGCTAAGTTGCGTGCCAGACCGCAGCGACTTCCTGGTCACCGTCGCCTTTAAGGGCGAGTCCGGGATCAAGAAACTCCTGCTGAGTTTTGCGCCTTTGGAGAAGGTGGAGTGAGCGCCGCATCATCAGAGGCCCCAGCGGCAGGCCCAGTTCGCCGCAAGATCCCATTCCTTCCCAATATCTTCTACGGCTGGTGGATCCTCATCGCCGGCACCGCCATCATGACGGTAGTGGGCACCACCAATACCTACGGCCTCAGCCTCTTCTTTATCCCCCTCACCACCCAGTTTGGCTGGAGCCGGGCGGCCCTCTCCGGCGCCCTCTCCCTGGCCCGCTTGGAGAGCGGCCTTATCGGCCCGCTGGAGGGCTTCCTGGTGGACCGCTTTGGGCCTCGCAAGATGATGCTCTTGGGCGTGCCCTTGATTGCGGTAGGCTTCTATCTGTTGTCTCGCGTGGCAGACATCACCGCCTTCACCGGCTGGGACGCCCTTATTCTCTTCTATACCATCTATGTCCTAGGCATCACTCTGGGCAGCTCGCTGGGTACCGGCATGGCCGCTAACACCGCTGTTGCCAACTGGTTCATCCGCCGTAGGGGAATGGCTCTGGGCATCCTCTCTGCGGGCGTAGGCATTGGCGCGGGCCTGTGGGTGCCGGTCATCGGCATGGTATTGGCTCGCACTTCCTGGGAGCAGGCCTCTGTCTTTGCGGCCTTCCTGGTGCTTATTGTTGGCATACCCGCCGCCTTCGTGATGCGGCACCGTCCGGAAGACTACGGCTACTTGCCGGATGGCGAGACCGCACCCGCGGAAGACGCAACCGCGGCCAACAGCGAGCGCACGCGCGCCAGACCGCGCGTTGTGGAGGAAGAGTTTACTGTCAGGCAGGCGCTCTCTACGCCCGCTTTCTGGGTGCTGGCCTTCTCGTTCGCTATGCGAGTGATGGTCACCAGCGCCGTGACGCTCCATCTTGTGCCGCTGCTCAGCGACATGGGGCGGAGTCCCTTGGAAGCAGCCTTTGCCTTGAGCGCGCAGGCTATCCTGAGCATCATCGGGCGCATAGGGCTAGGGTATATCGGGGACCGCTTCGATAAGAAGGTGGTCTATACGGCGGCCCTGCTGGTGCTCCTTGTAGGAGTGCTGGTGCTGGCGTTCGCCACGGAGGTGTGGCAGGTGGGCATCTTCTTGGTGCTCTACGCCCCCGCGTACGGTGGTGCGGCTGCCCTCATGTCTGCGCTAAGGGGAGACTACTTTGGACGGCGCGCGTTTGCCACCATCGCGGGCGCAATGACCCCCATAAACACTTTGGGAACTATCAGCGGCCCTCTCTTTGCGGGACTGGTATACGACAACACTGGCAGCTATCAGATAGCCATGTTCACCTTTGCAGCCATTGTGGCGGTGAACCTGGTTCTGCTACAGATGCTGCGTCGTCCTCACCTCAAGCCCGGCGACGCCTAGCATGCCCACCACGTCATTCTGAGCGTGCCCGCCTTTGGGGGCGGCGCTACTTGACCTCTAAGATAAGCTCTATCTCCACCGGCGATCCCAGCGGGAGCTCTGAGGCGCCCAGGGCTAGGCGCGCGTGGCGTCCCGCGTCCCCAAACACCGCAATGAGCAGCTCCGATGCGCCGTTAGCCACCCGTGACTGGTCGGTGAAGCCGGAGGCAGAGGCCACGTGCACACCCAGTCGCACTACTTGCAGCACGTTGTCCAGACTCCCCAGGCTCTGCTTCGCGACGGCCAGCGCGTTCAGCGTGGCGCGTTTGGCAGCATCAGCGCCCTCGTCCAGCGTGAACTGGCCGCCCAGCTTGCCCATCTTCTGTAGCCGCCCATCGACAAGGGGGAGCTGGCCGCTGATGAACAGCAGGTTCCCGGCTCGCGCGGCGGGGTCATAGGTTGCCACCGGGCGCGGCGGCTCCGGCAGGGTAAGGCCAAGCTCTTTCAGCTTATCTTCTACGCTCATAGTGTTGGTGTTTAGGCTCCTTTAGATAGATGGAGCTAAGTGTAGGGGTAGCGAGCGCGGCGCGTCAAAGCGCAGCAGCACGCAGTTGAAGGTGGTTGAAGGCAAGGGTTGTGTGAACTTTTGCTAGCGCAGCACAACGAGGATCATGGGCGCAAGCAGAGAGGCGAGGATGAGCAGGCTAATGCCGAGCAGCAGCGGGCGCAACCATTGCCGTTTGGGCTGCTCCCAACCAGCGTAGCCCGCCGCCTCCGACAGCTTGTAGTCAGGGTCGTCCTCGTCGGGAATGTAGCCTTCGTCCTCTGGTTCGTCGTTACGTCGTACCATAAGTGCTCCAGTTGTTCATTTCACAGGTATCTGCACGATTTCCCGCTGCACAACCGTAGTGCTCTCCGGACCGTGCTCCGTCATAAAGAGGTCTATCTCACTGCGTACCCCGAACGCCGGCAAGTACACACCCGGCTCGATGGTGAAGGCTAGGCCCGGCACCAGCCGTCGCGGCTCCTGGGTTTCGTAACCATCCAGGTTTGCCCCGTAGCCGTGCACCACGTCACCCAGACTGTGGCCCAGGCGATGGGTGAACTGCTCTCCGTAGCCTGCTGCACGAATATACTCTCGTGCGACCCCGTCGGCGGCTGCGCCCGGGGCGTAGCGCCCTCCCGCGGCCTCCTGCTGCAAGAACGCTACTGCGGCGTCTCGACCGCCGGTGACCACGTCAAAGACGCGTTGCTGCTCCGCGGAAGGCTCACCGAGGCAGGCCACCCAAGTGATGTCGCCGTAGATGCCGCCCGGCTCCTTGGCCCAGAGGTCAATGAGCACCCAATCTCCCGCCCTTATCACCGCCGAGTCCGGCGCCTGCGGCTCATAGTGGGGATCGCCCGCGTGACCGTTCACCGCCACAATTGGCCCCGAGTCCGTCTCCAGCCCGGCAGCGGCAAAACGCTCCCGGATGAAGCCGGCTACCTGGTGCTCCCGGATTCCACCGCCGGCCTGCTGCGCAATGTAGTCGAAAGCCTCCAGCACGATATCACCCAGCGCCGCCGCCGCCCGCCGGTGCGATGCGAGCTCTTCCGGCGTGAGACGACACAGCGCGTGCTGGGCCAGTTCTGCAGACGACTCCACGATCACGCCCAAACTTCGCACTAGCTCCAGCGTGCCGCCGTCCACGTGAGAAAGGGTGGGCAGCGCACCCATGGGCGAGTACTCCATAGCTACCGTCCCCTTGCCAGCAAGCAGCGCTCGCAACTGCCGCAGCAGATCGTCGCCGTCGCGATAGGAGCAGACCTCCAGACCGTCGTGCGGGAAGTGACCGGCGTCCACCTGGTGCACCAGCAGCGACGGCGTACCCTCGCGAGGCAGCCACAGAAACACCCGCCGCGTGGAATGCAGCGACGCCCCGAGCAGTTGCCACAGCAGCGGGTTGCTGTGACGAAAGTCGTAGACCAGCCAGCCGTCCATCAGCGATGCGGCAACGGCTTCCTGTGCTTGGCTTAGCTTGTGCAATGCGGTAGTAGTCCTCAGTCTTAGGTAGCGGTCTCTGAACGCCGTCCAAAAGCGGCTTTGATGGCAAAGGGGCAAGCCGCAACGGAAACACCCATGAGCGCCGTTTCTTTTGCGGATACCAGGTAAGTCAAACGCTTTAGCGCTCATACAAAGTTACAACAACTTCCATCCCCTGTATAATGGCATGCAATACGCAACTACCGCAGGAGAGGACTCCCCATGCCAGACCTGGATAACCTCGATAAGCAGCTTCTCAACATTATTCAGAGCCACTTTCCCATGGATCCGCAGCCCTTTGCGCGCCTGGGCGAGCAGCTTGAAATCTCCGAGGCCGAGGTCATCGCCCGCATGGGGCGGATGGAGAAGGACAGGGTCATCCGCCAGGTTAGCGCCATCTTCGATACGCGGGCGCTGGGTTACAAGAGCACGCTGGTAGCCACCGCGGTGGAACCGGCGCGGCTGGAGCAGGCGGCGGCCATCATCAACACCCATCCCGGCGTAAGCCACAACTATCGCCGCAACCACAGCTTTAATATCTGGTACACCCTCGCCACGCCGCCGTCCAGCGACCTGGAAACCGCCGTCGACCGCCTTCACGAGCTCACCGGCGCAACCACCACGCGCATCCTGCCAACCCTGCGGCTCTATAAGATAGGCGTGGAGCTGGACATGACCGGCGACCAGGACCTGACCCGCCGCTCCGAGCCGGTCTACACCTCCGAGAAGCGGGACGCCGCCGGCGACTATACCATTACTCCCGACGATATTCGCGTAATCCGTGAGCTCCAGGAAGATCTCGTGCTTACATCGCGCCCGTTGCTTGCCTCGGCGCAACGCCTGGGCATGACAGAAGAGCAACTGCTAGACGAGGCGCGCAAGCTCCAGGGCACCGGCCACCTGCGCCGCATTGCCGCCATCCTGTATCACCGGCGCGCTGGCTACGCCGCCAACGGCATGGCGGTATGGAACGTCCCGGAGGATCAGGTCATGGAGATCGGGCCGCAGATGGCCTCGTTCAGCGTGGTGAGCCACTGCTACCTCCGCCCCAAGTACGAGGACTGGCAGTACAACATCTTCACCATGCTCCATGGCCGCAAGGTGGCGGACTGTCACGCAGTGGCAAAAAGCATCTCTGAGGCCACCGGCGTTGGCGACTACACCGTTCTTTTCAGCACCAAAGAGTACAAGAAGACGCGCGTCCGTTACTTCACCACGGAGCTGGAGGAGTGGGAAGAGAAGTACTTGGGGAAGGCAGTCACCGCCTAAGCTCTCCGCAAGCACGGTTGAATTGCCCGATTAGGGCACACCGCTGAGTTGACTGCCTTTGCACTTGGCAATCCCTGTGCTATTATTGCCGCATCCTTAGCTTGTAGATGTGTATGTAGCAGAAAGAGGGAAGAGGGATAGCAACGCGCGCACCAGCGCAAGGCGTGAAACGGGCATTGAGTAGCTCCCACTCCTTTTAGCCTTAAGTGCCCTCACTATTCCCCACTTTGGGCAGGTCGTGCGGCGGCAGTCGCAGGACACAGATTTTCTTCCACACACACGTTGGGACAAGTCGGCAAGATCTAGCTCAGGAGGTTTTATATGAAGAGCTATTGGATACTATCTCTTGCCGTGCTGCTCAGCCTGGGATTGGTCGCATGCGGCCCATCTGCAGAGCCAGCAAGCAGCACGCAGCCAGCGCCGTCGAGCAGCGGCACAGACAGCTCCAGCACCAGCCCAACCGCCACACCAGAGGCGAGCATGCCAGCCATGGACAAGATGGCCGAGTATAACACCGAGACGATGGTCATGCTACCCAAGGAGCAGGAAGCAGCCTCGTGCGAGCCGGGCAAAGAGATCTGGCGCTCAGAAGGCGCGCCTATTAGAGGCGGCACCTGGACGCAGTCTGGTAGCTCTCCTACCATCGACTTCACCAAGGGCTCGGCAGTCGGGCTTTCAGCCATTCCCCAGGTCTACGACATGTTGCTCAGGCCCCGCATCTGCTACGCGGAAGACAATATGGTCGAGCCTGCCTTGGCCAAGTCCTGGGAAATCTCAGCGGACGGTCTGAGCTGGACCCTGAATCTGCGTGACGACGTGAAGTGGCATGACAAGTCGCCGGTGAACGGACGCCAATTTGTCTCGTCAGACGTGGCCTGGACCATCGATTTTCAGGTTGAGCAGGGCGTCCTCCGGAGCTTCTGGGCAGACGTCAGCCACACTGAGCCCGATCACTACACCATTAAGCTGAAGCTGGATAAGCCGAATGCCGACTTCCTTCAGCAGCTTGCGTTCCATACCAACATCATGCTTGCACATGAGGTCTTTGAGCAGGATGGCGACTTCAAATCGAGGGCCATTGGTACCGGCTCCTTCATGTTGCAAGAGTTCCGGTCCGGTCAGTCCGCCAAATTAGTGCGCAACCCCGCCTACTATCGCATGGGCGCGGACGGCCTGGCCCTCCCTTACATTGATGAGGTGAGGAGCATCGCTCTAGCGGACAGGGCGGCCACCAGCGCTGCCGTACGCTCGGGACAGCTCGACTACGGCTCTGCAGCCAACAGGCTTGAAGTTGATGAATTCCGTGAGAAATTCTCCGATCAGTTTCGGGTGTATCTCCCCCGTCAGGGCAGCGTTCACGCCGTCTGGGTGCACGGAGAGAAGAAGCCCGGCAACGATGTGAGAGTGCGCCAGGCCATCTCCTTTGCCATCAAGCGCGAGGACATTACCCTGGGCAGTCGCCAGGGCGGGGCTACCTTATCGGGCTTTATTCCCCAGGCGGTTTCGTACTCCTGGCAGGACGCTAAACTCAAGGAAAAGTTCCCTCATGACCCGGAGAAGGCAAAGGCGCTTCTGGCCGAGGCGGGCTACCAGCCCGGTGACCTTAAGTTCCAGATTCACACGACGGGCAGCTACGCACAGGACGCTGCCGTAGTGCTGGAGAACTTTAAGACTGTGGGCATTGACGCCGAGATTAACATCCGAGATATGGGCGTGGGCAGCGGCGGCGGCTCCTCTCGCATCGTGGCCAAGGGCGACTATGAGATTGCGTGGGCCGTGCTTGCCCCCACCTTCTTCCCGTCCTACTGGGCGCGCGGCATTGTCCACTCGGAAAGCGTGGCTAACATTACACGGGTAAAAGATGCAAAGGTGGATAGCCTTGCAGATGCCCAGCAGAAAGAGCTGGACCCTGTAAAGCGCGCTGAACTCATCGAGCAGCAGCAGGAGCGTCTGTGGGAAATTATGGCCTTTGTCCCTGTACAAAGCCTCTTCTACACCCCAGTGGACTCTTGCAAAATCAGGAATCTGAAGCCCAAGCACTACACCTATCAGCGTGAAGGGCTTATCGAAGCCTGGATCGACCCCGCCGGAACGTGTCCCTAAAGATTCACTACAGAGATAGGAAAGGGGGCGCTCACTTTTGGTGAGCGCCCCCTTTATGTTGCTCGGTCGCTATTCTGCGCGAGCTGGGTAGCAAGATTGCGCCGCTACGCTGATCCCACTGAGGAGGCATTGCCAAACGTTGCGGAGGAGCAGGCGAAGAGTAGGGAACAGGGCAATCAGGAGCATTCCGCGGTGTCTGGAGGAAGAAAGCGCAGTGGGAGTCATTTACTGTACATAACTCCCAGATAGAGGAGGTTTAGGCAAGGAGACCTATAAGCCGGATTCTGTAATCCGCCAGAGGCGGATCGATGACCATCTCTCTAGGCCCGCCGTTACCTGCGGGCTCAAGCGGTCTACCCGGGGACCGGCCAGGCGCCGTAATATCCCTCTATTCGACCTTGCTCCGGATGGGGTTTACCCTGCCTCCGCGGTCACCCTTGGAGCGGTGCGCTCTTACCGCACCATTTCACCCTTAGTCGCCTAAGCAACCGGTATGTTTCTGTGGCACTTTCCGTAGGGTTTCCCCTCCTGGGTGTTACCCAGCATCCTGCCTAGTGGAGTCCGGACTTTCCTCTCGCCAGTGGCAAGCGGTCACCCGGTCTCCTTGCCCTCTCTGTAGTCTACCCTGGGTGGTAGGAGCCGTCAAAGCTGCGACTAACCGAACGCGAAAACGCGGGGGATGTCCGTCAGGAAGAGCTAAGAGAGAAGGAAACGCGCTGGACTAGGCTTGGAGGGAGACGTCTACGTGGTCGTCGTAGACAACGACCTGGCGCACCAGCTCGTTCAGGTAGCGGCGGCGCTCCTGAGCCGTCCGATCCGGCCAGCGGCTCTGCAGGGTGCGCAGGCTCTGGCGCTGCTGCAGTTGCCAAAGCTCCCGCTGGCTTGTGGGGTCAGGGAAGCGTTGGAAGGCCTCGATGCGTTGCTCCAAGTACTGAATCTCTTCCACCAGCGCGACAGCCGATTCGCGCAGGTCGGCAGGGGAGAGCACACCCCTACCTGCGGCGTTGAGTTGCCGCTGGAAGCGCAGGTCAAGGCTACGGAGGCGGCCGCGCAGCGTGGCTAAGAGGTCGCTAGGGGAGACGTCTTCCGCGGGGGTACTGGTGGCCTCTAAGTTCTGGGCCAGGGTTTTGAGGACTTCCGTTTCGAGGGCATCAGCGCGCCAGGTGTGATATTCGCAGACGCTCTGGTTCACCCGAGAGCCGCAGCGGTAGTAACGATATTCGGCGACGGTGCGGCCACCGTCCCGCTTACGCGCCCAGCTTTGGCGCCTGCTGACGCCGATCATGCGGCCATTGCACGCGCCGCAGTAGGCCATGCCGGAGAGGGCAAAAGCAGACTCTCGCCCATCCGCTCGGGGTGGAGCGGGCTGCTCCCGTTTCCGCAGCGCTTGTCGGAAGACGTCCGGCGCGATGATGGCCGGATGGCTGGATGGCACACGTATGCCGAAGCGTATGTACGTGCCGGTGTAGGTGCGGTTGCGCAGGATGTCCCGCACGGTAACCACGCTCCAGCGGCTGCCGCGACGGGTGCTGGTAGCAGCGTCGTTTAAATCGCGGGCAATGCGGCGTAGCCCCATGCCCTCCTCTAGATAGAGCCGGTAGATCTCCTGCACCACGCGGGCTTCTTCAGGAACGATCTCTAAGCGACCATCAGCGCCAATAGTGTAACCAAAGGGGGTCTTGCCCAGCCCGTAGCCGCGTAACGCCTTGCTCCTAAGGGTATCGTCCATAGTGCGAGCCGCTTGAGAGGCGCCTCCCCGGCGTTGCCGCCACAATGTGATGGCAAGCGCTAGGATGTCTTTATCTGGGTGCTCCGTGGCGATTACCTGCGCGCCGCGGTATTCAATCTCCAGAAGCCGCCTGGCGATCTCCTTGCCGTTATCCGCTAGGTCTTCTGGGCGGTGCACCACCACGACCATGAAGCCGTGGCCGTCCTGCTGCAAGAACTCGGACAGCTGCTTATAGCCGCGCTGCTCCTTGGGGGCTTTATCTACAAAGGTGGCTACGGGGTAGTAGCCGTGCTCCTGGCAGAAGCTAGAAAAGGCGCGTTCGTCCTCGTCCAGCGTGGGGACGGTTTCGTCCAGCGCTGCCTGGGGCCGGGTGCGGAAATAACCTACTGCTTCCATAATAAATACAATACCTACGTTGTTACTTGCGTAGAACGTGTTTCAGTGAAAAGCGTTGCTTAGTCCATATAAAGGACGCGGCTGCAGCTAGGACACTGGGTAAGTATCTGTGCTGAGCGCACCCGATGTTGGACGGTGGTGGGAAGATTGATTCGGCAGCCCTGGCAGGTGGCGCGCTCTATGCGGGCAACGGCCCTTCCTTGCTTGGCATTGAGCAGGCTTTCATAGAGGGCGAGGTCGGAGCTAGAGACTTGAGTAGTTAAGGAAAGTCGTTGCACATTTAGCTGGTCTAGCTCACTGGCCAGCTGCGAGAGCTCTGCTCCTAGCTTACGCTCCAACTCACTGCGCTCCGCCTCTACTTGGGCGAGCTCTTGTTTGAGTCCCTCTAACATGCCGCGCTGCTCTTCCAGCCGCGTCATGAGTCCAAGCACCCGCTCATCCTGGCCTTCTAGCCGGGTCTTGATCATGGCCGCGTCCTGCTGCAGCGCGACCAACTCCTTGGGAATGCGAACCGAGCCGCTGTACAGCTTGGCTTCAACACCATGGAGTTGCTCGCGAGTACCCTCAGCTTCACCATCCGCCTCACGCTGCTCTTTCTCCAGATCGGCGATGACGCTTTGCACGCCGGCGACCTGCTCTTTGAGCGCCTCTAGCTGCTCAATATCATCAAGTTGACGCTGCAGTTCTTCCTGAACGGTGCGATGGGAACGAATATCGCTATCCACTGCCTGGAGGCTGGTGAGTACGCGGATGCTGCTCATAGGCTGTGCAGTTAGCCCTCCTGCCAAGAGTACCGCTCTTCTTTCCAAGGGTTTCCGTAATTATGGTAGCCGTAGTTCTCCCAGAAACCGCGCTCGTCATGGTCCAGTAGCTCAAAGCCGCGCACCCATTTGGCGCTTTTCCAGAAGTAGAGCTTAGGCACTACTAGACGGAGTGGCCAGCCGTGCTCGGGCGTGAGGTCTTGACCATTGTGTTTGTAGGCTAGGAGAACGTTGTCGTCCAGAAGGTCGTCCAGCGGGAGGTTCGTGGTGTAGCCTTCCTCGGCTTGAATAACCACGTAGCGTGCGTCCGCGGTGGGACCAGCCTTGTCGAGAAGGGCCTTGACGCTGATGCCCTCCCACCCGTTATCAAACTTGCTCCAGCCGGTGACGCAGTGGATGTCGGAGGTATCCAGCATTGCGGGCAGCGCCATGAATTCCTGATAGCTGAACTTGAGGGGGTTAGCTACCAGGCCGGTGATGGAGAAGTCCCAGAACTGCGGCCTAAAATCAGGAATATCGCCGTAGTGGAGCACAGGCCACTTATCGGTCATGGACTGTCCCGGAGGAATGCGGTCTTTATAGGCCGCCTTTTTCTCGTCGCGCTCTTTCCGACGCGTTAACCAATCGAACGCCACAATCGCTCCTCTCAAACCAACCGCTTCACCACGAGGGGTCTTGCTCACTATAGCACTGGGTGTCTAGGAAGAGCAACGAATAAGGAGCGCACTCTTCCAGGCAGTGGCAGGGGCTGATATACTAGGTAGGTTGTTTGCGCTCCCCGATAGCTCAATGGTAGAGCGGCCGGCTGTTAACCGGCATGTTGTTGGTTCGAATCCAGCTCGGGGAGCCAGTCTTGTGTCTGGCGAACCAAGGACCCATTGTGAGCCATAAGAGGCGTCTCACCCAATACAGTGCAGACGCCTCCGTTGATCTCCAGGACCAGTTTGCTGGCACTCAATTCCACCCTGTGAATGACCAGGTGCACCAGCTCTCGTCGCTCGTAAGGCTGGAGTTCGCCGTAGATGGCGTGGATGTTGGAGAGGGCCATCCGGACCTGGTTGGTGTCAACTTGTTGCATAGTCGCCGCTTCGATGCGCTGGTTGAGCTCGGCGATGCTCGGGCAGCGGCCCGTGGCTGCGGATAACCACCTGACCATGCTCCACCACGAGGGTGGCACCCAGCTCCTGGACGGCCTGCGCAATACCTAGGGCGTTCATATCCGGAGTTCCACCTCGTCGGAAGGCTCAGGAACCGTCCCAATCGGCCCAATCGACCCGGCCCCAGTGTCCTGAGGAAGCGCGGGCCGCTCCCGTGGGCCGTTTTTGTGGGTCGATTCCGGCGGCGCGGTGGAAAAATCGTCCCTTGGAATCGCCCCATCCTCTTCACCGTCCGTACTGTAATGGGACAAAAGGGACGATTGGGCCGATTCTCCAAGGAAGAGGTTGGCAGCCAGATGGAGAACGGTGCGCCGCCCCCCTTCTAAGACGCGACGGACGGTATGCCGATTGCGCTCCGTGTCCTGGGAGCGGAGGAGGCCGCGTTCGGCCAGCCGCTTATTCAGTGTCTAGGACAGGATGGTCAGCGGCTCGCCGACCTGGTTGCCCATCTCCTGGACGGCGGCGAAAGCGGCGTCAGGCTCTAGGTAAAGATCATCGTCCTCTACCCAGCCTACCCGTCTTCCTTGGGCATGCCACTCTCCCTGCGCGGAGTTTCCTATGCCCACGCTCGCCTCTCGCCAGCCCCAAGCCTGGGGATTCTCAGGTATGTCGCCATCGATGGAGGCGAGGTGCACCCGTCCGCTCCCTAAGCAAGCACGCAGCAGCTGGAGGAAACGCCCGGTAGGTTCGGCGTCCTGGTGGTGGGTAGCCTGGGCCGCACCCGCAACCAGCAGTGCGGTCCAGCAGCGTTCCCAGAGTGCCTGTTCCTCTGCGTCAGTAATAGCTCCACATTCGACTGAGAAGCGGAGGAAATACTGCAGACCAACGGCGAGGTCGGCGATGATGCCCGGGGTCCGGCGATGCGAGCGGTCGCGCGTCGCCAGCTCTCGTAAGGCGGCGGTCTCCGCAGGTAGCGCGCTCTGGATCGTCTCGTAGTCAGCGGCCAACCACTGGAGATAGCCCGCCATGATGAGTGCATAACGCCCACTGGCCGCATCCTGCTGACACTCGCTTAACCGCTGCCAGTCCAGATCATTTGGACCGAGTTCCAGAAAGAGGTCGCGGGCACGGAGAGACAGGCCGCGCGGGATATCTTCCCCGGTGCTGAGGATCAAGCCGCGCGGCGGCTTCGCCGGGCGCAGGCTCCCATCTGATCGCATCCTACCCCGCCCTGCCTGGTTGCCCTGGCCGCGGAAGAGGCGGTCCGCCTCCTTGTGATAGCGTTGGACATCATTCGAGGTACCGGTGGGGGCGAAGTCATCGACCACCAGGAGGACATCCTTGGCCAGAAATGCGAGTCCTTCCAGGGCATTGCCGGTGCTGAGCCACGACGCAGGGAGGTGGCGGCTATCCATGGTGGGACCGAAGTGCTGCTGGGCAAGAGCAGCGAGCTCCGTCTTGCCCGCCCCTGTGGGTCCTGCCAGATGGAGAGTGAAATCAATGTTCCCGAGCACCGCCCGGTAGATGGCACTCAAGCACGGGACCGTCACCTGGTCCGGGGCAACGTCGAGGAGGGCAAGGCTGGCGCGGACGGCCTCGCACAGTGCGTCGCCAGTGAGCGGGCTGGGTAATGCAAAGCGTGCGAGTGCTGAGGGTAGATTGACTATTATCTCCAGAACCGTCCCAATCGACCCAATAGTCCCACCGGCATGGAGGAAGACCCAGCCATCGTCGACCTTCCGCCAACCGGTGTGGGTGTAGACGCGGCGCTCCGGAATAGCGCCGCTCAGGAGTTGAACCGCGGTGCGGGCGTGGTCTTTGAGGCCGAAGCCGGGGTAGACGATGGCCCCGGCGCCCAGCTGCTCGACAGACCACCCCATGTTCGCGAACTGGCTCGCCGGGACGGAGAAGTGGTGGGAACGTCCGCGTAGGGTTGCCGCGATGTCGAAGCGGCGGCGTACCTCCGCGCCGTCGTCCTCGGCCACATCACCGATAATGCGGGCGGTAAAGTTGGTCAACGGTACGTCGACGACGCCGTTTTGGGTGGGTTTGTGCCATAACAGCCCGGACTCCGTCGCACGATACGGTTGGTCGTGTTCATTTGCTTCTTGGGCGAGGGAGCGTAGAGTGGGCGTGGCGAGGGCCTGCAGGTCATCCATCGAATGGCCAGCAACAAGGTAGTCATCGACGCCGGTCTTCTTGCCAGAGGGGTCAACGGGGAGATAGATGAGCAAGACACGGGCGCCGCGCGATTCGAGGAATGGCTTAAACCGGGCGAGGGCCGCATGCACCTGGTGTTTAAGCATGACATCGGAGTCAAAGATGACATAGATCTGTCGGCCGTTGAGGGCGACCGCTTCCCAGTCCGGCAACGCCGTCTTACCGCCGAGTTCGTTGGTTCCCCGCCAGTTTCACACCCCTAGGAGGGCCACAGCGCAGCAACCGTGGGAGACGAGGCAGTCGCCCTATTTGATACCTTCGGTCACGAACAGGGGAGTTTCCGGGTTGGCCAGGGCGGCTCGGGCGGCGGGATGTACGTCCAGCACCATGCGGCTGCCCCGAGGCGTCTCGTACTTGATAGGCTTGCCGTCCTTGATGTGGGGGGTGTCGGGCCGCGCTTGGTAGAGCACGAGATCGCCGGAGGCGCCGTAGACCGGGATGAGCAGAGCGGGCACCCTTGCCTGGGTATCAGAGAATCCCAGGCGCTTCATCTCGGCTCGCGTGGATGACGTCCGGTAGCCCCGGGCCCGGATGACGTCCTGGGATAGGCCCGAGCCCTGCAGCAGTGCCGCAAGATGCTCGGAGGACAGCTGTTCTTCAAGGGCCGACGGTTCTTGGGTTGGTTCGGAGCCAGTCATAGAGAATCCCTTCGATCAAAAAAGCTTGAAGCTCTAGTTGCTTCAAGCCTGCACCTTGACAAGATTCTCCTGTCAAGCGGTGTTTTTCAGGAAAATCCGTGCCTAATGACCTCCTAAGCCGTCTGTTTGGTCTCCAAAGAACCTTGTCAAGGTATTCACATCACCGGGCAGAGGGCCGCGTTCTGCCGGTTGAATAGGGCCGTCCGTCGGGGAGTGCCGCACCGAGGCCTCGCCGTATTAGACTCTGGCGCAGGCGCGTTCTGGCTGAATGCACTGTACGAGTGTTCCATTTATAGCCGCGGTCTGCTAACACTCTGGCAATCGACGCTGAAGAAGCTGGGAACTGCTCCAGGATCACCCGTTCTTGTTCGCTCAGCATCTTCCAGACGTCCCCAGGAATAGAAGGCCTACCACCAGACAGCTCATGCGCCTCCTCGACGGCTTCGTAAGAGACGTTCCGGAGGCTAAGGTGTCCTGACGACGTGACGTGCAGCACATTCATCACAGCAATAATATGCAAGTCCGGGCCCGTGGACTTTGGTGCGAGTCGTTGCGGGGACAGGAGTATGCCTCGCAGGCTGTACGGCTCTAGCTGGTGCAGGCCGTCTTTCCATGCGATCCCACGCATCAAATACACATGGCCCGATGCACCCCCCACATGACCTCGCCCAGCCGCCAAAGGCGTCCAGGAATGAGCGGGTCACTGGTGTGCCCGTTTTCCAGCAACGCCGCTAGATGATTGGCTAGAGCAGTGAAGTCGAAGCGTCGGCGTTCACGTTGCGCTGGTTCAATTGCTTGTGGGCCAAACATGCCGCAGCGGATGAACCAAGGAGCGTGTGCTCCCGGCATGCGCTCCGGTTCTTCCCAATGCTCGTCGGAACAGGCCGGACAGAGAACGGTGCGTGCCGGAGTGCCGGGAACCAATAGCCCGAAGGTTGAAAGCGCCGCCAGGTGCTCTTCGGGATACTCCTCGAGGTCGTCAACAAGAAAGTGGTCGGCCTCTTCGCCTGGCGCGTCGGCTCGCTCCAGAAGCTCGCCCAAGACATCTAGCAAAGTCATAAGTCCGTCAGCTCTGTTCGATCCCTGAACGCACCAGCATCTCCCGGATGTTGCGCTCCTCTCCGTCCAAGCCGAGGGAGGACCTGTCTGGGGCTGTTAACGTGAAGGGGAGGGACTGGCGACGGTAGTTGTTGTCAAACTCCACCTTAATCTCGGCCTGGGTCACACGGTACCGATTGAGCCTCAGCGTTTGCCCGGAGGCGAACGCGTCATCGAGGAGATCGTAGACCACATCAGCTTTGCGCCGAGTGTCACCGGCCAAAGTAATATGCCTGTTGATGCCCTGTGCACGGATAACCTGAGGCGCTTAACCACAACCCTTTTGATGTTCCATGAGGGTTCGAATACCCAGGCGAAGGTCCGCTCCTTGAGGCGTTCAAGGTCGTAGACTCGGCTTGAGTTGCGGATCGAGTCCAACCCGATGTCTGGCATCGCGAACGCGAAGAGCCGCTGCAGTTCGTGGATGTCCTTGTATGACCCATGATAGTTCGTATCTAGACGCTCTTTGCTTGGAGAGTAGAGAAAGACAATTTGAAGGAAGTGGCTCTGCAGATTTACGCGAAGGGCATTGATGGCAATATCGCTGAGATCGGGCTCGACGACCGGGAGTCCCGTCCGGCGCACCTACTGCGTCTGGCTTAGGATATCGGTTTCCCAGAACCGAAGGGCCAAGTCGAAGACATCGGGGTGCTCTAGTAGGCAGCGGAAGGCTTGTTCATAAGTATCCTTGATGCTTCCGGATTCATCAGGGAAGGCCACTCCTCGGCTCCGTGCAGCCTCTACGATGGCCACCTGGCCAGGCGCCGTTCCCAAATCATGCACTGCGCGGAAGTCGCTATCAACCTGGGCTCGAATCTCACCAGGCAGTCCCCGAGCACGACTTGCTCTAGAACGGGCTCTCGCCCGCGCGCCCACCACGTGTTAAAGAGGAGAGTGAGGATTCTTCGCCGCAATTCGAGGCATCGTAGAAAGCTAACTACTTCGCTAGATCGCCCTTCGTTGTCTGCTGGGATAGTAGCGCGTTCTATTCCACCCTATAGATTACTTCGGAGTAATTGGGAACCGAAACATGGAATCTTTGAGGTAGGAAATGCCGAAACCACCTCATCATAGTTTGCCAGTCGGTACTCGGCTCCCGGTGTTGTGGATATTGGGGCAACGCCCTGAGGAAGTCTCGCACCGCTCCGAAGGAACGCGGCTGAGCAAGGAATTGATCTATCTGGTGAACAACCGGCATTTGCAGCAAACTAGCAGCCACCGATACTCCGAATCCGTCTGCGCCCAGCCCCTTGGGAACTGCCAATGCGAGCAGGTCGATTTTCGCTGATTCCCGTGCCCCCGCACTCAATTCTTCTGTGTGCCCAAGGTAGACTTTGTACAACTGTTCGGGATACCGCGTCATTGGCAACCAAGACATGACCTCGAGTTTTGGAGTGTCATATTCCTCGTCCAAGGAACTTTCCGTGTCTGGGTAATGTTCGGTAAAGACAAAGTCGTCATTTGGTAGATGATCAACCAGTCGTTCAAAGAACCGAACTAGAGACTCATCAACCTTTGTCGCTTGAGACAGAAGAAAAGACTCCCAGCCCCTTAACACCTGGTCAACCTCACCTGAGATCATTAATTCGACATTTGGCTGCGCCGACCATCCCAAGGCTGCATTGGTTAGGTTCGCCGAGCCAATGGCATAACGGTCATCAGCCCTATAGAACTTCGCGTGTAGGGTGGGAATGAGGGACAGGCTTGAAGGTTGATGTGCTTGCAAGACATCCCAAACCTCTAGGTCACTGACCCCATACTTGATCTCGTGAGGGTGCCATCTAGTAATGCAGGATAGGGCCACGCCGGGTGCCAGATTCTGTATGAGGCGTTTTACCGCTGTGGCCTTCATAAACGGTGCAACTATGGTTGCTTCCGATCGAGCACCACTCAAGAGGTCTATCAGTTCATCCCCAATCCTAGTCATTCGCATCGACCCGGGCAGCAGCCAAGATTTCTCGACCTAACCGCCCCCCGTCTTCTCGGACTTCTTGGGCTTGATATTTCCCTGCCCCATCCGGCTGGAGCTTCTCGAAGTCAGCCCACGCCTGAAGCAGCAAAACAGTTGCCGAGAAACTGGAAGACGAAAGATTATCCGCTCCCTTGTTAAAGGAATCTTTAATGACCCGATAAGCCGGGTGCATCATAATTGAAGACGATTCGTACTTCTCCGCCAATCTCTTTCAAATCAAAAAAGCCGGGGTATCCAGGAGAGCTTCAGTCAACGTGTATTCGAGGCCTTCGTCGATGCTTCGGCCGTTATTTTGAAGAATTTGACTGCCCCCGCTGGAATTGCTTGCCCTTTGATGGTCCTGCTTGACTAAAGCAGAAGCCTTGCAATCAGTTAATAGGCGCCCCAACCACGGGTTGCGGCGTCCACGGGCGCAGCCTGCACGTCAGGCATTCCCGAGCCTTCTCACGTGCTCCGCGCCCTCGGCCTCAGCGCCGTGCAGGCCGACTCCTCCATACGCTTCAGCTTCGGCAGATTTAACTCGGACGGCGAAGTCGAGGAGGCAGCACGTCTAGTCCTCGAGGGACTTGAATCTCTGAGCTGAAAGCGAGTCACAACCGACTTGGTTGTCTTGGCCACGCCTGACAGCCCGGCCATGTTGTCGCAGAGGCGCCTCGCCGATAATAACAGCCTCAGCTATTCTCATCTCCGCAAAAGGAATCGGCGGCTTGGGCGCCAGGGGAATGACGAAATTCGTCGGGGAGTAGAATGGCAGTGCCTATAGCTCCGCAGGCGAAGGCAGCGGCAAGAGCCGGTTCGCCCGCTGTAGCGGTCCTAGCAGCGGCCCATCTAGCCCCATACGAGTACCTCCTGACCAAAATCAATGGTCAAGGCAGTGCTCTATTTACACAGATTTACTAACCACCCTGGGTCAGGTCAACGAGGGAGGCGCGAATTACCCGCGCGGCAAAGTGGTCAGAACTGACTGCTGGGCGTTTCCCTTCGCCGGTGCGCTTGGCCCTATGAGTTGGACTCGGTCACATCTTTTCAGGGTACCCTCGCCGCGCCCACTCATTTTGATCCCCTGTTGCCACACGGACATTACCTAAAGACTGGGAAGCACGCCGCTAAACCCGCGTGTCGCCGCCCTCTCCTTGTGCGCGGGAGACTCATAAGGAGGAGGCCATCAGGCCCCCTGCTTACTCAACGCTCGTCGGCTGGCCTACTGGCCGGCGGGCGCCAGGAACACGTAGGTGGCGCTCCACGGCAGCGGGTCGCCGTCGCCCTGAATCCGCGGCCGCACCCGCCAGTAGTAGATCTCGCCTGCCTCTAGCGGGAAGGCTGCCGGTACCACGTAGCTGTTGGTCGGGGTGCTCGCTCCACCATGCACGTACTCATTATATAGGAAGGCGTTTGGCCCGAACGCGTAGTCCCTGCTTACCTGCACCTCGTAGTAGAACACGGCGGTGTTAGAGTTCGCCCAGGTCAACGTCGGCGTAAGCGTGCTCACCTGCCCAAAGGCCGGCGGCGCCACCGGGGTGATGGTGCTGCTGCTGGCCGGTGGGGTCTTGAAGCTGCTCACTGCCCATGCGCTCCAGTCTGCCTCCTCAGGGTTCGTCAGCACCGTGGCAGTACGCACCCGCCAGAGGTAGGTCATATCGGGTAGCATCACGTAATTGGGGTCAGCACTGCCGAAGTTGGGGCCCAGGACCTGGTACTGCGCGGCGCGCACTTGCGCGCTATCGCCGATAACCAGGTTGATGCCGGGGCCGTCCTCGTTGAAGGGGATCACCTGCACCTGGAACCAGGTAGTGCGCGGCGGTTGGGTCCACTGCAGCAGCGGCCCCATAGACGAGGCATCGCCCATCGGCGGCTGGGTCAGGATCGGGCCGGGGTCCGTGACTGCAAGCAGGACGAAGGTGGAGAGGTGGTCGATAGTCACCACCAGCCTGCCGTGCAGCACCTGCACGGGCAGCACCACTATGCCATTGGGAGTTACCACGCCCACGGCGAGGTGGTTCAGGTCACCGCCTGCGGCCTCCAGCTGTTCTGGCGTGGGGTTTATCTCAATAGTCAGCGGCTCGCCCAGGGTGAGGGGCGTTTCCGGGATGATGTCGATGGTGAGCGGCAGCAGGGTAGTACCGCTGGGCGCTACTACGTCGCTCGGTGCTTCGTTGCTCACCGAGACACTGACGTGCACCGGTAAGGCCACTGCGGTGGGTGGGAAGTTCACGTAGACGCCGCCTGGCAGGTCTCCACCGCCGTTAAGGCCGAGGGTGGTGCCCTCGGGAACCACCGTTGCAGTCACGCTGGGCTCCGCGGCAATCAAGCCGGAGAACTGCGGTCCGGTAGGGGTCGGTGTCGCCGTCGGCGTAGGGCTCGGTGTTGGCGTTGGGCTCGGCGTTTGGGCAGAGCGGCCTCCGCCACCGCCTCCGCCGCCACCGCGCGGCCCAGGAGTAGGTGGAGGCCGGGTTTCCCTAGCGGTTGCAGTCGCCTCGTTGGACCATTCGGCGTCGCCGTCGGCGTTGACGGCGCGCAACTGGTAGGTGTAGGTCGTTCCAGCCGGCACCTGGCTGTCCAGGTACGTTGTAGCCGCGGCGCTAGGTCCGGGATTGATGGGGACATAGCTCTCGCCGGCCTCCTTGCGTTCCAGCTCGTAACGGGTGATGGGGCTGCCATTGTCTACGGGCGTGGCCCACGATAGTTCGATGAAATCGACGCCGCTCCGAGCAGGTGACAGATTCGTCACCTGCTCGGGCGGGGCAAGGAGTTCGGTGAACGCGGTGGCCGTGTTGTCCCCCGGACTGCGGTCCAGCTCGCCGCCAGTGGCTATGGAGGTAATGGCGATGTCCGCGGATGCCGCTGGCCCGACCTGCACCACGATCTCGCCTGCCTCGCTTGCGCCCGCATCCAGGGTGTCAAACGTACAGGTGACCACGCCGCCGGTCGCTCCTCCCGAGTGGGCGCACTTGTCAGCGGGAGTAGCCGACACGAAGCTCACGCCCCGGTTGAGCGTGCTCCTCACAACCGTGTTTGTCGAAGCAGCCGGGCCGGAGTTACTGACGGTGTAGTTGTAGGTCAACTCCTCGCTCCGGGAGACACGGAAGGGCGAGCCGAATACCGTTGTACTCAAGTCCACGGTAGATGATATATCGTCGGTGATGGTCACCGTCGCCGTGTCCCTTCCACCTTGCAGGTACGGCAGACTGGGGTCGGCGTAGTTCAGGGTCACCGTGAAGGTCTCGTTGGGTTCCTGGAGGGTGTCGTGAGTGACTAATACCGTGAAGGTCTTCACCGCGCGGTAACGCCGCAGGCCGCTGATGGTCGCCAGGCTGAAATCACTCCGGTTGAAGGTCGCCGTGTCGGACAACTGCTGGTAGTCGGCGGGCTGGGTTGCGCTGCCGTCTGCGGTGGCTACGGTTACGTCGAAGGTGAAGCCGCTCTCCGGCATCTTGTCCTTGGTGGTGACGGCGACTGCGCGCAGGGAGACGGGGCGCGTGCTCCCAGGACTCGTGGCTTCTTCGGCCGTCACCGCCGCCTGCTCCCAACTCAGGACCACGGGCACGTGGTCGTTATCAGTAATGGTCACCGTCGTAGTGGCAGGACCTCCCTGTAGATGAGGGAGGCTTGGGTTGGAGTAGCTCAGGGTTACCGTGAAGTCCTCGTCCGGCTCGTCGGCGGTGTCATTGATGATGGAGACGCTGATGTCCTTGGTTGCCTGGAAGCGGAATTGGCCCCCCACCTCTACGCGCGTGAAGTCGCCCTGGCTGAAGCGGAAGTTGCTGGTCAGCCTCCGATAGTCCGAGCCTCGGGTGGCGGTGTCGCCGGCCGTCGCCGCGGACAGCGCGACGGTGAAACCGCTCTCCGGCATTTTGTCCGACGTGGTGGTAGCCCTGGCCTGCAGGGTGACCGTTGTCGCATCCTCGTCGACGCTCACGAACGACTGGTCCCAGCTGATGGTGACGGGTACGAAGTCATTGTCGGTGATCTTTACGCTCATAGTGGCTAGTCCGCCCTGCAGGTGAAGCGGGCCGGGATTCGCGTACTCAATGGTTGCCGTGAAGTCCTCCTCGTCTTCGTCGGATGTGTCATCCTGAATGGGCACCGGCACTTGCTTTGCGGCGCGATAGCGTCGTTCGCCGTTGATGGTTACCCGGCTGAAGTCGGTCCGGCTGAAAGTGACGGTATCGTCCACCCGCGTATAGTCGCCGGGCTGGGTCGCGCTGCCGTCAGACGTATAGATGGAGGCGTCGAAGGCGAACCCGTCTTCAGGCCGCTTGTCCACCGTGGTGATGGCGTAAGCGCGCAGGGTGGCGTTTCCGGCGTTCTCACTGACCGTTAGATCCGGCTGTTCCCAGCTGAGAGTAACTGGAACGTGTTCGTTGTCCTGGATTGTGACGACTGCGGTAGAGGGGCCTCCCTGGAGATGTGTAAGGCCGGGAGTCAGGTAGGCCAGCCTTACCCTGAATGATTCATTCGATTCATCCGCTGTGTCGTCTATGATGGCCACGGTGAAATCCCTGGTGGCGCGGTAGCGCTGCTGGCCGTTCACGTCGGTCTGGCTGAAGTCGCTCGCGACAAAGGTTGCGGACGAAGGCGGAGCCGTGTAGTCGTCGCCTTGGGTCGTGCCGCTATCGGTGGTGGTCAGTGTCACATCGAAGGTGAAGTCAGCCTCCGGCGGCGCGTCCAGTGTGGTTGTGACTACTGCCCTCAGGACTATGCTCCCGGCGTTCTCGGCCACTTCAATAGAGGTCTCTTCCCACTGCAACGTTATGGGTATGTCGTCCGGCAGCGGAGTGCCGGTCTCTGTGTCAGACCATGCTCCATCCCCCGCGGAGTTGACGGCCCGCACCTGTACGTCGTACTCCGTCGCGTTTGTGAGATTGGAGATGATATATCTAAGGTCACCGCTTCTCCAGGCGTTGTCCCGTACCGTCCAGTTGGCTTCCATCGTCTCGTCTTCGCTGGTCTCGATGTACTGCACGTCGTAGGCTGTGACCCCGCCACCCGTGTCAGCGGGGGCCGTCCAGACGACCGCCAGTGTCCTATCGCTGCGAGTGACGTCGGTAATGGCCGGTGCGGCCGGCTTGACCGTGGTGGGCTCGTCAGCTTCCCCTAGGGACCAGGGGCCGTGTCCGGAATCGTTGTGGGCGCGGAGTTGGAAATCGTACTTAACTCCGCCGCTCAGTCCGGTGATGGTGTAGCTCCGGTTGCTCGGCGTCCCCACGCCCGTCACCACAGACCAGTTGTCATCGCTCCTGTCGGTGACGTCATCTCGGATATAGCGCAGGTCGTAGGACGTGATGGCCGTTTCCCCTGTGTCGGTCGGCGCTTTCCAGTCAATTTCGAGTGTGCCTCCTCCCGGAGTCACAACGTCGATTTCAGGCTCGCCGGGAACGAAGCCATGACCGTAAATGGTGAGACCCCACGACCTGAGAGCTCCTGTATCAACTCTTTCCAGGTCTTTAATCCGCAACGTCCACTCGCCGGCCGCGTCCTCGCCCAGATGGCGGGCCGAACCAAAGCGGAACTTGTAGGTCAACGACCCGAATCTAAGGGCGGTAGTGGACAGCGTTGAAACGGTCCCTGAGGGCGAGACCAGCTCAACGGTCAGGTCCCGGAAGTTAGCGTGGAAGAAGTGGGCGTTGACCTCCACAAACTCGACGAACTCCACAAACGGGTCGATGGTCAGGTTGGTGGTTACGGTGGTAGGCGTACCGGATGACGGGAAGTCGGGGATTGGCAGGTTGATGACGCCGGATTCGGAGGTGATTTCCCTCAAGTCGCGGACGTTGGTCCAGCCCGGAGCCAGGTCCGTGGCTGCCTTGGCGTCCACCATGCCGAAGCCGTACTCGTGGTTGAAGTTGTAGCGGTCCGTGCTCGACCCGTACTTGAAAGCGCCTTCCACCCAGCCGGTGTTATCTGGGTCGTTCTTGCGGGCGGAGGCCGCCAGGATGAGCTTGACGTCCCGCCACGTCAACGCGCTGTTGGCCTCGCGCACCAGCGCGACGACGCCGGATACGATGGGAGTGGCGGCGCTGGTGCCGCCAAAACTGCCCCTATACCGGTGTCCGTTATCGGTGGTGGCTATTCGGGGCTGGCCATCCCTCCCGCTGCTGGACGGCCCGCACACCCACAGGTTTGCGCCTGCTTCCGAGTAGTCGCTTCTAATGTCGTCGTGCCCGACAGCGCAGACGGCCGTCACGGCATAGAAGTTCGCTAACTCGTCCAGAGTGGAGTAGTCGTCGCGGTCTCCTCCGTTGCCGGCAGCCCAGGCGTAGAAGACGCCTTTCCCGTCGTATCCGGTGGTGACGCCATGCTTGACCGCAGTCTCCCACAGCTCAGGGGCAGGTTCCGGGCGACCGTAATCCCCAGGCCCCCAGCTGTTGTTGGAAATGGCCGTGGTCGCCGCGTTGCGAGACATTGCGTCCGCCGCGTTGGCCACGGTATCTACCACCAGATAATTGTAACCGTATATCTTGGCCTCGGGGGCTACGCCGCGCATGCCAAGGCTGTTGTCCTTCGCCGCGATGAGCCCGGCCACCGCGGTGCCGTGGTCCTCGAATGGATGGTAGATGTCGGTCAGGTCGGGGTCATAGTTGTGATTGAAGGAGGTGAGGACATTGCCGGTCAGGTCCTCGTGCCAGTAGTGCATTCCATCGTCCACCACTGCCACGTTGATGCCGGAGCCTGTGTAGGTGGGCCATACCTCCTCGACGCGTATGTCATGCCCACCACTGTTGCGGAACTGGTCATTGTTCTTCAGGTGCCACTGGCATCCGTAGAGCGGGTCGTTGATGCTGCTGCTGGTTGGGATGTTGGAGCAGCGGTTTACAAAATAAGTGTAGCTGCTCTCCACAATAGCCCTGACGGTGTAACGCCCTGTTTCCGTGGCGTCCTTGCCCGTCACCTTCAAGTAGTATGTGCCCGCGTCCAATCTGCCCTGGAAGAAGAATAAGTGGTTAAAGTGAACTGAGTCTACCGGGGCAGCGAGGTCGTTTTCATCGGTCAGATCGCCGCTGATATTAACGACTTCGCCCGCTCCACCGATTATCACGTACGTTGTCTCTTCGAGGGTCAGGCTGAAGTAATCCTCGTCGCCGGCCGGGTCTATGATTCCGCCTGCGGTACCGCCGAGGGTCAGCGGCTGAGCGTCGGCGATGGCGCTGCCCGGCTCGGTTATAGCCGTAGCATATACTGTGTATGGACCATCGGAACTACTTGCGAAAGAGCTGACCTTGACGTAGTACACCCCGGCGTTTAGGCTCTCCCGGATGAGAAAGTTCGTCCAGCCGCCAGAGAGAAAGCCGTCATCGTTGGAGGCAATTACCGTGCCGTTGCTCCTTTGCAGCTCACCAACGGTGTCTGGGTACCCGGAGGCGCGAATGGCAACTTCCGTTGTCTCGGAAAGCTCCAGCTTGAAGTAGTCTTCGTCGTCTTCCGGGTCTATGGTGGCGCTTGCGGAGCCGTTGAGATTCAGAGTGGCCGCGTTGCTCCTTGAAGTTGTGTCCCTAAACTCCCTGATCCTAAGGACATATGGTTCGTCAGTAGATCCGTAGCCGGTTACCTTGATGTAGTACGTCCCGGACTGGAGTCTTTGCCACAGGAAGAAGTTGTCCGGGTTGGGCAGCACGGAGCCTCTATCGCTGATGTCGATGGACATGCCGTCACCGTCCAGCAGCTCACCCACGGTATCCAGGTCGCCTAAAGTATATATCCAGTAATCGGCTGTCCTTGACACACTAAAGCTGAAGTAGTCTTCATCGTCGGCGGGGTCAATGGCTCCCCACACTCTGGCGCCAGGAGAGACGGTAGTGGCTGCTGCCTGGGTGTTGCCGTGGTCCGCGGGAGTTGCGCTGGTTGTGGCCGACCAGGCGCCGTCGACATCTTTTTCGTCCACCGCGCGCACCTGCACGTCGTACTCCGTGCCGTTGGTCAGGCCGGTGACGGCGTAGGCCAGGCTGCCGTCGCCCTCTTCCCAGGCGTCCTCCTCCACAGTCCAGTTGGAGTCCATCGTCTTATCAGCGCTGGTCTCGATGTAGCGCACGTCGTAAGCCGAGACTCCGGTGGTGATGCCGGTGGGTGCGCTCCAGGAAACCAGCACGGCTCGGTCATCGGCACGCACGGAATCTATAATGGGAGCAGGGAGTGCCGGCGTACCGGTCTTGATGTCTGACCAGGTCCCGTCTCCGTGAGAGTTTACCGCGCGTACCTGCACGTCGTACTCCGTGCCGTTGGTCAAGCCGGTGATGGTATATTGCAGCGCGCTGGATGTCCAGGCGTTGTCCTTGATGATCCAGTTGGAGTCCATCGTCTCATCCGCGCTGGTCTCGATGTGACGCACGTCGTAGGCCGTGATGCCGGTCTCGCCGGCGGGAGCGGTCCAGGCCACGGTAAGTGAGGTATCGCCAGAAGTTACAGAGTCGATGGTAGGCGCGGCAGGAGGAGTCTGCGCGCTGGCGTAGCTCAGGGCCAGCACTAGGCAGAGCAGGGCACATCCCGCCGCCGGCAGCAGTCTGGCCGGACTGAACATCCTGGTCATGGGATGGATGACGCTGAAGAGACGTTAGCGTTCACGGGAACAGTGGGTCACAACAACCGGTGGTATGCACGGGCAACAATCACTTCGGGGTGGATTCTTTTCCCCAGTTGGGGCTGGAGATTTCCACACCGTCCTGCACTGCCAGGGCGTTGGCGAGGTCCAGCGAGGGGAATCCTGGTTCAGTTTCAACGAAGAAGCCGTTAGCGACGTAGCCCAACTCCGACACGCGGTCCATCTTGATCCCATTGTTGGAGAAAAAGGCGTTCGTTTCCGCCTGGCTCCATTCAGAGCTGAGCACCAGCAGAACGCTGCCGGGGAGGGTCATCAGCGCGCCGGACTCCGCGCGAAAGACGGGCAGGGTAGCACTGTTCGATTGTGCATCCGCACTCCTGACAACGTTAGTTCCACCCTCGTTGGCTGAAACGACGTCACGAGGCAATCCGCCGGAGTCTTTCTCGACTACCAGGTCTGCCTGAAGCATCACCGTCATGGTCCTGTCGCCGTCCTGCCAGGTGTAGGGGTCACCCTGGACAGGGCCGGTAGCGCCGGGGCCATCCTTCTGGGGAGAATCCTGATCAGCAACCGTTATAGGGTCCTGTTTCTTGGAAGATCCGAATGAGTCGACGGGCGTGAATTCAATCCCGTCGCTGGCAGACGACGCGGGAGTTGGTGTAGACACGGAGTCATCCACGAGAGGAGTAGCTACGGTGGCGGTGGGTTTCAGGAGAGGGGATGTGGTCTCCGTGGGCGCTGCAGCGGGCTGGTCCGTCGGTGTAGGCGATCCGCATCCGGCCAGGACCGTCATCACGCTTGATTCAAGGGCAACTATGGTCAGCAGGACAATGAGCTTTCTCATTTCACTCCACCTGTATGGCCCTAAATAATATCCCTAGATTATATATAGTCCATGATACAGCCCTTAGGTATACATGATGTGTGCACATAGGCCGCCATCGTGACAATTACTGTGTAGTTTCTGGCCTGCGGCTGGGGTACATAGGCTCGCCCGCTAACCAGCAGTTCACCTTACTTTATCTGCCCATCAAAAACGCTACCAAGGAAAGGAGGAGGCCATCAGGCCCCCTCCTTACTCAACGCGCGGCTGCCGGCCTCTGCCCTAGCCCGGCGCTAGGAACACGTAGGTGGCGCTCCACGGCAGCGGGTCGCCGTCGCCCTGAATCCGCGGCCGGACCCGCCAGTAGTAGATCTCGCCTGCCTCTAGCGGGAAGGCTTCCGGCACCACGTAGCTGTTGGGCGGGGTGCTGGCTCCGCCATGGACGTACTCACTGTAGAGGAAGGCGTTCGGCCCGAACGCGTAGTCCTTGCTAACCTGCACCTCGTAATAGAACACGGCGGTGTTGGAGTTCGCCCAGGTCAACGTCGGGGTGAGCGTGCTCACCTGCCCAAAGGCCGGCGGCGCCACCGGGGTGATGGTGCTGCTGCTGGCTGGCGGTGTCTTGAAGCTGCTCACTGCCCACGCGCTCCAGTCGTCCTCCGTGGGGTTCGTCAGCACCGTGGTAGTGCGCACCCGCCAGAGGTAGGTCATATCGGGCAGCATCACGTAGTTGGGGTCAGCGCTGCCGAAGTTGGGGCCCAGGACCTGGTACTGCGCGGCCGCGCACCAGCGCGCGGTCGCCGATAACCAGGTTGATGCCGGGGCCGTCCTCATTGAAGGGGATCACCTGCACCTGGAACCAGGTAGTGCGCGGCGGTTGGGTCCACTGCAGCAGCGGCCCCATGGAGGAGGCATCGCCCATAGGCGGCTGGGTCAGAACTCGGGCCGGGGTCGTGACTGCAAGCAGGACGAAGGGGGCGATGCGGTCGGTGGTCACCACCAGCCTGCCGTGCAGCACCTGCGCGGGCAGCACAACTGATGCCGTTGGGGGTCACCACGCCCACGGAGAGGTTGTTCAGGTCACCGCCTGCGGCCTCCAGCTGTTCCGGCGTGGGGTTGATTTCAATAGTCAGCGGCTCGCCCAGGATGAGGGGAGTTTCCGGGTGATGTTGATGGTGAGCGGCAGCAGAGGTAGTGCCGCTGGGCGCTACTACGTCGCTCGGTGCTTCGTTGCTCACCGAGACGCTCACGTGCACCGGCAAGGCCACTGCGGTGGGCGGGAAGTTCACGTAGACGCCGCCTGGCAGGTCTCCACCGCCGTTGAGGCCCAGGGTGGTGCCCTCGGGTACCACCGTTGCGGTCACGCTGGGGTCAGCGGCAATCAAGCCGGAGAACTGCGGTCCGGTAGGGGTTGGTGTCGCCGTAGGCGTTGGGCTCGGTGTAGGCGTTGGGGTTGGGGTAGCGCGGCCGCTGCCGCCGCCACCGCCCGCCGCCACCGCGGCTGCCGCCCGTTGTAGTGGTGGTGGAGGTGGTGACGTTGATTGTCACTCGGGTCGTGGCGTCAATCGCCGTGTCAGGGTTGCCCTCGTCGTCCTTGCTGTCGCGGACTGACACGGTGACTGAGTAGCTGGACTTGCTCTCGTAGTCGAGGGCCGTCTTGGTCTGCAACTGGCCGGAGGACGCATCAATGTCGAAGAACTCCTCGTCGGGGCCGCCCAGGCTGTAGGTTAGGAGGTCGTTGTCGGCGTCGGTGGCCGAGACGGGTGCGCCGATGTTCCTACCCGCGGGCGTGTTCTCCGGGATCGTGCGAGTGGCCGTCGCTGACGGGAACGCCGGGACTTCGGTAACTTCGGTAACTTCGGTGACAAGAATCGTCACCGCGATCGTACTGTCCGTGGTCGAGTCAGGGTTGTCATCGCGATCTTGCTGTCGCGCGACCGACACGGTGGTCGCTGTAGCCTCGTCGTCCTTGCTGTCGCGTACCGACACGGTGACTGAGTAGCTGGACTTGCTCTCGTAGTCGAGGGCCGTCTTGGTCTGCAACTGGCCGGAGGACGCATCAATGTCGAAGAACTCCTCGTCGGGGCCGCCCAGGCTGTAGGTTAGGAGGTCGTTGTCGGCGTCCGTGGCCGAGACGGGTGCGCCGATGTTCCTACCCGCGGGCGTGTTCTCCGGGATCGTGCGAGTGGCCGTCGCTGACGGAAACACCGGGACTTTGGTGACTTTGGTAACTTCGGTGACAAGAATCGTCACCGCGATCGTACTGTCCGTGGTCGTGTCAGGGTTGCCCTCGTCGCCCTTGCTGTCGCGGACCGACACGGTGACTGAGTAGCTGGACTTGCTCTCGTAGTCGAGGGCCGTCTTGGTCAGCAAGTGGCCCGATGTAAAATTAATGTAGAAGGAGTCTGCGTCGGTCCCGCCTAGGGAGTAGGTCAAAGTGTCGCCGCTGTTCGGGTCCGTGGCCGCCACCGGTGCGCCGATGTTCACGCCCGCGGGCGTGTTCTCCGAGATCGTGCGAGTGGCCGTCGCCGACGGGAACACCGGGACTTCGTTGACTTCGGTGACAAGAATCGTCACCGCGATCGTACTGTCTGTGGTCGTGTCAGGGTTGCCCTCGTCGTCCTTGCTGTCGCGGACCGACACGGTGACTGAGTAGCTGGACTTGCTCTCGTAGTCGAGGGCCGTCTTGGTCTGCAACTGGCCGGAGGACGCATCAATGTCGAAGGAGTCTGCGTCGGCCCCGCTTAGGGAGTAGGTCAGCGCGTCGCTATCTCGGTCGCTGGCCGCGACCGGCGCGCCTATGTTCACGCCCGAAGCGGTGGTTTCGGCCACGATGCGGTATGTACTCGCGCCCTCCGTGAACACTGGCGCCCGGTTTGGCAACACCGCCGAGGCGACGCCGAAGACCCAGGGGCGGGCCTGTTTAATGGCCAGGATATTCTCGCTGGTGATCTTGAACTCGATCTCCATGGCGAACGGTTCATCGGGTCCGGGTTTGTACAGCTTCTTGAACTCGTCATGGATCACTTGGAGGTGTGCGCGCAGCAGTGTCAGTTGGGCGTCACTCATCAGGAGTTGCCCCGGCGCCACCTGGTTCGAGGTGGCAAGAACTACGTCTCCCCCCTCATTCGGGCTCAATAGGAGTTCCTCTGGCAGGGAGAGTGCGTCGGGATTGGTGACCAGGTCTTCCCCTAGCTGGCTATTGACGTAGTAGTGGCCGTCTCGGCCGTAGACAGGGTCGAAGCTGACGGCGACGCCGTTGGCCAGCTCGTCCGAGTAGTTGGGGTGCACCAGGACGCCCATCGACGTCGCGTTGTGGTCGATGCGGTGGAAGTCGCGTTCGACGAAGGCGCGGAAGTTCCACAGGCTCGCCCACACTCCCTTGATCGACTTGTCAATCCCGTCTTCCTCGGTTTCGTCGGGGTCCTGGGTCTTGGAGTCGTACAGCCCAGCGCCGCTGAACCCGGGCAGGTCCTCGTTGTTCGTGCTGGACCGGTAACGCAGCGAAGTCCCGTCCGGGAACTCCGCGTGCATCTCCTCCAGCGCGGTGATGATCCAGTCCGGCGTGGTCCCGTCCTTGATCGCATCGCGCAGTTCCTTCAGTTCTTCCTCCTGCGTGCCGTAGTCCGTCTGGAAGTCGGAGTCGGCCAGCATGGTTTCGATGCGGGTGTAGAAGTCGTTGTGCTTCATGAACTCATCGTAGAAGTAGAACGGGATCGCGAACCCGTCGGGGACCGTCCCATCCGGGAACCCCAGCGTTCCTAGGACAGCCACGTTGGCCGCCTTTACGCCGAAGGCATCCCAGTCGTCGAAGCCGAGCTGACTAAGGGGAGTGATCACAGTGACCGAGAGGTCCCGTTGCGGCGTCTGCGGCTGGGCGGGCCGAGACGACGCAAAATGATTGTCGATTTCTGTCCTAGTGGCCGCTCGGATGGTGTATCCGGTCGCGGTCACCGTGTAGTGGACGTAGCGGTCGATGAGCGCATCGATTTTGGGCTTGTCGAGGGCGCCGCGTATGAAGGCGTTGGGGACGCCATCCTGAATCGCGCGCAGGTTGACGTGCGAGAGTGGGGTTTGGGGTACGCTGGTGATGATGCCGGCGACGCGGGATAACTCGTTGGGCAGCGACTCATAGATCACGACATCGCGAGGATTAGGCCGTTCATCCTGTGACATGACCCGCAGCAACCCGTACCCAGTCCCCTTGTTGAGGGAGAGGAAAGCGACATCAGGAAAGATATCTTCTTCAAACAACACATTGACCCGCGAGTTGTCATAGCTCGCCCGCTCTCTGTGGTAGAGCGGCAGCGCGGCAGCGGGCATTGGGTAGTAGGCCAGGTTGTTCTCCAGCAGCGGCATGCTGGCGGCCAGCACCTCATAAGCATATTGCACAGTCTCAAAGGGGTAGGCATCCCTGGGCTCGAACTCAAAGCGGTAGACGCCCAGCGAGCCGTCAGGCGCAACGATGTTGGGGTGGTACACGATCTCGCCGCGCATCACCCCGATGGATGGAAAAGCGACAGCGGCGGCAAAATAGCAGTGACACCGGTGCATCACCGTGTTCATGAAATAGACCCCCGGCCGGTCGGTATTCATAAGGATGAGGAAGAACTTGACGAACTCCAGATTGGTGAGATGACGATCGATCCACACATCGGTACCTTGGTAAGAGAGCTGTTCGAAGGTCTCGCGATCGGGAATTGCGATAGTGCCGTTACGGAGGCGCAGGTTGGCGACGTCCGGGTCAATCGGCGCGGCGCGGTTGAACGGGTTCATAGTTCCCATGTCCGCAAGCTCATCGATGTCGTGGATGCAGTCAAGGTCAACATCTCCAGGGTCGTCGACGGGGTATTTCTCCACCCTGTAGTGCTCAACAGGAAGAGCTGAGAGCTGATCCGTCAGGGTCGTCTCGCCGTCCTCTCCCAACGTCACCGAGACCGGGATTTCGCGATCAGCTTCCAGGTCAGGTCGCACATAGAGCACGAAGTAGTCCGCGGTCGTCGACTCGACCACGATCGGGACGGCGTCCACCTCCACCGCCGTCGGCGTTGAGTTGTAGACTATTCCGTCGCACGTGTCGTCCGTCCCCTCGCGGCTCACCAGCACGGTCGTAGGTCTGCGTCGTCCGTCCCGCTGTCGGTATGGGTCACCACCACGTTGATGGACTTGTCGCCCGCCGCGGGGATGTCCACCTGCTGGCCGTCGACGCTCGTGTCGGCGTCCGTGAGCGTCGTCCCGTCCGTGTTCTGATAGGCCACAGTGCCGTCGCCGTCCGCCGTGCCTTCGATGGTGATCTGGGTCACGGTGTCGGCCACGGCGACCGTGTAGTCAGTCACCGTGCTGCTGAACGCCGGCGAGAGCGTCTGCGCCGTCTCCTCCGCGGTTACCGTCAGCGCGCTCAGGGCAGCCTCCGTCACGGTATGGGCGCGGGCCAGGTTTAGCGATGCAATAGAGGGCGCGAGGGCGGCAACAAGGCCAACAACCGCAAAGAGGGCGAGTGCGGCCACCGTGCTTGTGAAGATTCTTTTACCCATGGAGTAACGTTATGTTCCTAACTCAACGCTCGTCTGCTCGCCTGCGCCCTATCCCGGTGGCGCCAGGAACACGTAGGTGGCGCTCCACGGCAGCGGGTCGCCGTCGCCCTGAATCCGCGGCCGCACCCGCCAGTAGTAGATCTCGCCTGCCTCTAGGGGGAAGGCTGCTGGTATCACGTAGCTGTTGGCCGGGGTGCTGGCTCCGCCATGGACGTACTCACTGTAGAGGAAGGCGTTCGGCCCGAACTCGTAGTCCCTGCTTACCTGCACCTCGTAGTAGAACACGGCGGTGTTGGAGTTCGCCCAGGTCAACGTTGGGGTGAGCGTGCCCACCTCCGCAAAGGCCGGCGGCGCCACCGGGGTGATGGTGCTGCTGCTGGCTGGCGGCGTCTTGAAGCTGCTCACCGCCCACGCGCTCCAGTCGTCCTCCGTGGGGTTCGTCAGCACTGTGGCCGTGCGCACCCGCCAGAGGTAGGTCATGCCGGGCAGCATCACGTAGTTGGGGTCAGCGCTGCCGAAATTGGGGCCCAGGACCTGATACTGCGCGGCCTGCACTTGAGCGCCGTCGCCAATAACCAGGTTGATGCCGGGGCCGTCCTCATTGAAGGGGATCACCTGCACCTGGAACCAGGTAGTTTTCGGTGGTTGGGTCCACTGCAGCAGCGGCCCCATGGAGGAGGCATCGCCCATAGGCGGCTGCTCAGGACCGGGCCTGGATCCGTGACCGCCAACAGGACGAAGGGGGCGAGGCGGTCGATGGTCACCACCAGCCTGCCGTGCATTACTTGCGTCGGCAGCACCACAATGCCGTTGGGAGTCACCACGCCCACGGCGAGCTTGTTCAGGTCACCGCCTGCGGCCTCCAGCTGTTCCGGCGTGGGGTTAATCTCGATGGTCAGCGGCTCGCCCAGGGTGATGGGAGTTTCCGGCGTAATGTCGATGGTCAAGGGCAGCAGGGTAGTGCCGCTGGGCGCTGTCACATCGTCTGGCGCGGTGTTGCTCACCGAGACGCTCACGTGCACCGGCAAGGCCACGGCGGTGGGCGGGAAGTTCAGGTAGACGCCGCCTGGCAGGTCTCCACCGCCGTTAAGGCCTAGGGTGGCGCCCTCGGGAACCACCGTTGCGGTCACGCTGGGCTCCGCGGCAATCTTGCCGGAGAACTGCGGTCCGGTTGGGGTTGGTGTCGCCGTAGGCGTTGGGCTCGGTGTAGGCGTTGGCGTTGGAGTAGCGCGCCCGCGGCCTCCTCCGCCACCGCCACCCGTTGTGGTGGTGGTTGTGGTGGTTGTGGTGGTGACAGTGGCGGTGGCAGTGGCAGTGGCAGTGGCAGTGGCGGTGGCGGTAGCGGTGGTTGTGGTGGTGACGTTGATCGTCACCTCGTAGGTGTGCACAGGGGTGCTGTCCGCAGGGGTGACTTTGATGGTGATCACGTTCTCCCCCACGTTGAGCGGCACCGGGTCTCCGCTCATGTAGGTGTCCGCGCCCTTCATGATGGAGATGGTGTCAGCGAAGTTGTACAACGTCGCCGTCACCGTCGTGGCTGCCACGGTGTTGGCCACATCGGCGGTGTAGGCCACAGTGCCGCTGGCAAAGGACGGATCGAGGGTCACGTCGCTGAGGTCCAACGCGCTCAGCATGCAGAACGGCAGGTTCAGGCCGGGAGTATCGTCAAGGTCATCGGTGTCGCCGTCCCCGTTCGCGTCCACCGCGATGAAGTCCTGGGCTGGGAAGCCCGCCGAAAACTCCTCGGCGGCCACGAGATAGCGCAACCCATGGGGCACGCACCCGGTCAACGTAGGGTTGCCGTCGGCGTCCTTATTGCTCGCGAAGCGTGTGGCCTTCAGCTGGCTGAGCATGCCCAGCTCTTCTGGGAAGTCCCCGCTCAACTGGTTGCTCTTCAGGTACAGTAACTCCAGGGCGGCGAGGTCGCCCAGCCAAGCCGGGATCTCTCCCGTCAGCTCATTGTTCCGCAGGGACAGTTGCTTCAGTCTGGTGAGGCTGCTCAGGTCTGGAATCGGCCCGCTCAACTGGTTGTTGTCCAGGTGCAGTTGCGTCAGGGTGGTGAGGCTGTTCAGCGAGGCTGGGATCGTCCCGCTCAACGCGTTATCGCTCAACCACAGCTCCAGCAGGCTGGTGAGGCGGGTCAGGTCTGGGATTGTCCCGCTCAACTGGTTGCCCCACAGATTCAGAGTCGTCATCTGGTCGAGATTGCCCAACGCGGTCGGCAGGATTCCGACCAAGTTGTTTTGACTAAGGGCCAGCTGTATGACACGGCCGTCGGAGTTCGTGCTGACGCCATACCAGGTGTTGAGGGGCTCAGTGCTCCCCCAGTCGGTGCTGTTCGTCCAGTCCTCGCCGCCCGCGTAGTTGTACAGCGCCATGAGCACGATCGTGTCCGGTACCGCCGGGCCATGGCGGATCACCAGCACGCCGTAGGTCTCTACCATCATCACCCCGGCGTCGGTATGGGTTACCACTACGTTGATGCGCTTGCCGGCCGTGGGGATGTCTACCTGCTGGCCGGGGGTGTTCGCGTCGGCGTCCGGGAGCGCCGTCTCATCGGCCTCCTCATAGGCTACCGTGCCGTCGCCGGACGGCGTGGCCGCAATGGTGATCTGGGTCACAGTATCGGCCACGGGGACCGTGTAGTAATGCACCGTGCTGCTGAGCGCCGGGGAGAGCGTCTGCGTCGTCCCCCCTGCGGTCACCGTTAGCGCAGTGAGGGCAGCCTCCGTCACGGAGTGGGCGCGGGCCAGGTTTAGCGATGCAATAGAGGGCGCGAGGGCGGCAACAAGGCCAACAACGGCAAAGAGGGCCAGAGCGGCAATCGTGCTCGTGAAGATTCTTTTACGCATCAGGTTACACTCCTATGTTTATATAGTGGTCTGGGCAATGTTGAGCCGAAAGTAGTGCAGCACCGTGTCCGCGCGCCGGGGCAACACTCGTCTGCTCGTCTGCTCGTCTGCGCCCTATCCTGGCGCCAGGAACACGTAGGTGGCGCTCCACGGCAGCGGGTCGCCGTCGCCCTGAATCCGCGGCCGGACGCGCCAGTAGTAGATCTCGCCTGCCTCTAGGGGGAAGGCTGCCGGCACCACGTAGCTGTTGGGCGGGGTGCTGGCTCCGCCGTGGACGTACTCACTGTAGAGGAAGGCGTTCGGCCCGAACTCGTAGTCCTTGCTGACCTGCACCTCGTAATAGAACACGGCGGTGTTGGAGTTCGCCCAGGTCAACGTTGGGGTGAGCGTGCTCACCTCCCCAAAGGCCGGCGGCGCCACCGGGGTGATGGTGCTGCTGCTGGCAGGCGGCGTCTTGAAGCTGCTCACCGCCCACGCGCTCCAGTCTGCCTCCGTCGGGTTCGTCAGCACCGTGGTAGTGCGCACCCGCCAGAGGTAGGTCATATCGGGCAGCATCACGTAGTTGGGGTCAGCGCTGCCGAAGTTGGGGCCCAGGACCTGGTACTGCGCGCCGCGCACCAGCGCGCCGTCGCCGATAACCAGGTTGATGCCGGGGCCGTCCTCGTTGAAGGGGATCACCTGCACCTGGAACCAGGTAGTGCGCGGCGGTTGGGTCCACTGCAGCAGCGGGCCCATAGACGAGGCATCGCCCATAGGCGGCTGGGTCAGAACTGGGCCGGTGTCCGTGATGGCAAGCAGGACGAAGGGGGCGATGCGGTCGGTGGTCACCACCAGCCTGCCGTGCATCACCTTCGCGGGCAGCACCACAATGCCGTTGGGAGTCACCACGCCCACGGCGAGGTTGTTCAGGTCACCGCCTGCGGCCTCCAGCTGTTCCGGCGTGGGGTTTATCTCAATGGTCAGCGGCTCGCCCAGGGTGAGGGGAGTTTCCGGAGTGATGTTGATGGTCAAGGGCAGCAAGGTAGTGCCGCTGGGCGCTTCCACATCGCTGGCGCGGTCGTTGCTCACCGAGACGCTCACGTGCACTGGCAAGGCCACTGCGGTGGGCGGGAAGTTCAGGTAGACGCCGCCTGGCAGGTCTCCGCCGCCGTTGAGGCCCAAGGTTGCGCCCTCAGGGACCACCATCCCGGTCACGCTGGGCTCAGCGGCAATCAAGCCGGAGAACTGCGGTCCGGTAGGGGTAGGTGTCGCCGTAGGCGTTGGGCTCGGTGTAGGCGTCGGGCTCGGCGTTGGAGTAGAGCGGCCGCGGCCTCCTCCTCCGCCGCCACCGCCACCCGTTGTGGTGGTGGTTGTGGTGGTGACAGTGGTGACAAGAATCGTCACCGCGATCGTACTGTCGTGGTCGTGTCAGGGTTGCCGTCGGCGTCCTTACTGTCGCTGACCGACACGGTGACTGAGTAGCTGGACTTGCTCTCGTAGTCGAGGGCCGTCTTGGTCTGCAACTGGCCGGAGGACGCATCAATGTCGAAGAACTCCTCGTCGGGGCCGCCCAGGCTGTAGGTTAGGAGGTCGTTGTCGGGGTCGGTGGCCGAGACGGGTGCGCCGATGTTCCTACCCGCGGGTGTGTTCTCCGGGATGCTGCGGGTTGTACTGGCGCCCTCAGTGAACACTGGTGCGTTCCTTCCCGGCGCCAGCTCCACCGCGTGAGCGGAGATAGCCTGGGCGCTCTTGCCCGACCCTTCTCCATCGGTGTAGGAGGCGGTGGCCCGCAGGTAGCGGTCCACATCGGCGGGAACCGGCGTGTAGCTGGCTGAGGTTGCCCCACTGATGAGGGTCCAGGAGGAGGTGCCGTCCGGAGAACGCTCCCACGACCAGGTCACACTGCCACTGACGACGTCGGGATCGTCCAGCGTAGTGGTGAGCGGGATAGCGACCAGGGGCTGCAGGGACGACAGCGTTACCGTGCCGGGTTCTTCGAGGTTGTTGACGGTGATGGTGATGATGATGGTATCGGTGGCGGCGCCGGTGTCGGTGGCGGTTACGGTTACGCTGTAGCTGGGCGTAGTCTCAAAGTTCAGGGCGGCCTTGGTCTGCAACTGGCCCGTAGTGGAGCCAATGTCGAAGGACTCCGCGCCGGCAGTGTCCAGGGAGTAGGTCAGGGTGTCGCCCTCGGGGTCGGTGGCCGCGACGGGCTCGCCGATGTCCTCGCCCGCCGGCGTGTTCTCGTCCACGTCGCGCGCACGGGTCTCGGTGAGCGGGAACTCGGGCGGCTCATTCGGCTCCACAGGCGCTGGCTGCACCCTATTGGCCGAGACCCTTTGGGCGCTCTTGCCCGACCCTTCTCCATCGGTGTAGGAGGCGGTGGCCCGCAGGTAGCGGCCCACATCGGCGGGAACCGGCGTGTAGCTGGCTGAGGTTGCCCCATTGATGGGGGTCCAGGAGGAGGAGCTGCCGTTCGGGGAACCCGCCCAAGCCCAGGTGGCGCTGCCACTGACGACGAAGTCGGGATCGTCCAGAGTAGCGGTCAGCGGGGTTCCCTCGATGGGCTGTGTCGACGACAGCGTGACCGTCCCCGCTTCATCGACGTTGTTGACGGTGATGGTGACGGTGATGGTGTCGTCCGCGCCGGATGGGTCCACGGCGGTTACGGTCACGGTGTAGCTGATGGTCCCAGTTTCATAGTCCAGAGCGGCCTTGGTCTGCAACTGGCCCGTAGTGGCGACAATGTCGAAGGTGGCCAGGCTGCTGTCGTCCAGGGAGTAGGTCAGCGTGTCGTTATCGTCGTCGGTGGCCGCGACGGGAGCGCCGATGTTCTCGCCCGCCACCGTGTTCTCGTCCACGTCGTGGAGGCCGGGCGCGATGGGCGTGAACACGGGGGCTTCGTTCAGGTTGGCGACCTGAATCGTCACCGTAATCATGTCGTCCGTCACCTCGTCAGCGTCGCCATTGCCGTCCTTGCTGTCGCGGACTGACACGGTGACGGTGTAGCTGCTTTTGGTTTCGTGGTCCAGGTCGGCCTTGGTCTGCAACTGGCCCGTAGTGGAGCTAATGTCGAAGGACGCCGCGCCGGTGGCATCCAGGGAGTAGGTCAGGGCGTCGTTATCAGCGTCGGTGGCTGCGACCGGCGCGCCGATGTTCACGCCCGCGGCGGTGGTTTCGGCCACGCTGCGGGTTGTATTGGCGTCCTCTGTGAACACGGGCGCCTGGTTCGTGGACGGCGGGGTTACCGTTTCTGCGGAGCCGAAGACCCAGGGCCGAGCCTGCTTGATCGCCAGCACATCGTCGCTGGTGATCTTGAACTCGATTTCCATGGCGAACGGTTCATCGGGACTGGGGTTGTACAGCGCAGTGAACTTCTTGTGGATCGCGGCGAGATGCCTGCGCAGCTGATTCAGTTGGTCGTCGCTCATGAGGAGGCTCCCTGGCGGCGCCTGGTTGGAGGTGCTAAGGATGGTGTATCTACGGGCCTTGTGAAGCAGGACTTCCTCCGGCACCGAGAGCGCGTCGGGATTAGTGACAAGGTCCTCGCCCACCTGGGAGTTGACGTAGTAGGCGTCGTCTTGGTCGTAGACGGGGTCGAAACTAACGGCGACACCGTTGACCTCTTCGTCCTTGTAGCTGGGATGAACGAGAATCCCCATCGCGGCCGCGGTGTGGTCGATACGATGGAAGTCGCGTTCGATGAAGGCGCGGAAGTTCCACAGGCTGGCGTACACTTCCTTGAGGGACTTGGCGAGGTCCTTCTCGTCTTCCGACGGCTTCTGGGACTTGGAGTCGTACAGTCCCGCACCGTTGAAGCCGGGCAGGTCCTCGTTGTTGGTGCTGGAGCGGTAGCGCCGGTTGACCCCCTCGGCAAACGACTCATTCATTTCCACGATCGCCGCGATAATCCACGCAGGCGTCTCCGCGTCCTCAATGTCCTTGCGCAGCTTCTTGAGCTCAGACTCTTGGGTATCGAAGTCCGTCTGGAAGTCAGAATCCGCCAGCATGGTCTCGATGCGGGTGTAGAACCCGTTGTGCTTCATGAACTCGTCGTAGAAGTAGAACGGGATTGCGAACCCGTCGGGGACGGTCCCCTCCGGGAAATCGAGCGTCCCCAGCACGGCCACGTTGGCCGCCTTGACGCCGAACGCGTCCCAGTCGTCGAAGCCGATCTGGCTGAGGGGCGTGATCGCCGTGACCGAGAGGTCGCGTTCCGGCGTTTGCGGCTGGGTAGGCCGGGACGACGCGTAGTGGGCATCAACTTCCGCCTTGGTCGCGGCGCGGATGGTGTATCCGGTCTCGGTCACCGTATAGCGTACGTAGCTGCCGATGAGATCGTCGATCTCGTCCTCGTCGAGGGCGCCGCGGATGAAGGCGTTGGGAACGCCGTCCTGAACGGCGCGCAGGTTGACATGCGACAGCGGCGTCTGCGGCACGGTGGAGATGATGCCGGCCACACGAGGCAGTTCGTTAGGCAGCGCTTCGTAGAGCACGATTTCGCGCGGATGGGGCCGTTCGTCCGGCTCCAGGGCTCGCAACCGGCCATACCCCTCCCCTGGGTTCAACGCCTGAAAGTCGGTTTCGGAAAAGAGGTCTTCGTCGAACACAAGGTGCATCCGAGACGCCCTGAAGAACTGCAGGTCGGACTGGACTCTCGAAAGCCAACGGTTTGGGATATAGACCGCCAGGTTGTCGTCGAGCAACCTCATGCTGGCAGCCAGCTGCGTGTAGGAGCGCTCCGCATGGCTGAAGGCGGGCAGTATGAGGTTGCTCGGCGAGAAGTAGTAGAGGCCCTGGCTTCCATCGGGGGCAACGAGTTCCGGGTGATAGGTTAGCTTCCCTTTGGTGTGCCTACCCAACTCAGGGCCTACGGCATCTATGAAGGACTGATGGATGAGGTGCTTCGAGGTGTTCATGAAATACACAAGCGGTCGGTCGGTGTCCGTGTCACCCAGGAAGAACTTGACAACGTGGGTCCAGCCGCCGCTTCTGGATGCAAAGACCTCCGAAAGCGCCGTGAATGTTTCCTCATCGGGAATGGCCACAGCGCCGTCGGTGAGTGCGATGCCAGCGGCGGCGTTCACCGGATTTTGGCTTCCTAGGTTAGTGAGTTCGGTGAGGTCGTCGATGCAGTCACCATCGACATCGGCCGGGTCGGCGATGAGGTACTTCTCCACCCGGTAGCGCTCCTTGGGCAGCGCCGCCACGTTCTCGGTGAGGGATGTCGTACCGGCTTCGCCCCGCGTCACCGAGACCGGTGCCTCCCACGCCGGATCCACCAAGTCCCGCACATAGAGCACGAAGTAGTCCGCGGTCGTCGACTCGACCACGATCGGGACGGCGTCCACTGCGACGGCCGTCGGCGTTGGATTGTAGCCGCCTCCTGCACACGGGTCTTCCGAGTCGAACGTCCCCTCGTGGCTCACCAGCACGGTGTAGGTCTGCGTATCCGTCCCATGGGTCACCACCACGTCGATGCGCTTGCCGCCCGCCGCGGGGAGGTCCACCTGCTGGCCGTCGACGCTCGTGTCGGCGTCCGTGAGCGTCGTCCCGTCCGTGTTCTGATAGGTCACGCTGCCGTCGCCGTCCGCCGTGGCCTCGATGGTGATCTGGGTCACGTTGTTGGCCACGGCGACCGTGTAGTCAGTCACCGTGCTGCTGAACGCCGGCGTGAGCGTCTGCGCCGTCTCCCCCGCGGTTACCATCAGCGCGGTGAGGGAGGCGTCCCCCGGCGAGTGGGCGCGGGCCAGGTTAGGCCATGCAATGGAGGGCGCGAGGGCGGCAACAAGGCCAACAACAGCAAAGAGGGCCAGTGCGGCCACCGTGCTTGTACGGGTTCTTTTTTGCATGGTAAACGTTATGCTCCTAACTCAACGCTCGTCTGCTCGCCTGCGCCCTATCCCGGTGGCGCCAGGAACACGTAGGTGGCGCTCCACGGCAGCGGGTCGCCGTCGCCCTGAATCCGCGGCCGGACGCGCCAGTAGTAGATCTCGCCTGCCTCTAGGGGGAAGGCTGCCGGCACCACGTAGCTGTTGGGCGGGGTGCTGGCTCCGCCATGGACGTACTCACTGTAGAGGAAGGCGTTCGGCCCGAACTCGTAGTCCTTGCTTACCTGCACCTCGTAGTAGAACACGGCGGTGTTGGAGTTCGCCCAGGTCAACGTTGGGGTGAGCGTGCCCACCTCCGCAAAGGCCGGCGGCGCCACCGGCGTGATGGTGCTGCTGCTGGCTGGCGGCGTCTTGAAGCTGCTCACCGCCCACGCGCTCCAGTCTGCCTCCGTGGGGTTCGTCAGCACCGTGGTAGTGCGCACCCGCCAGAGGTAGGTCATGTCGGGCAGCATCACGTAGTTGGGGTCAGCGCTGCCGAAGTTGGGGCCCAGGACCTGGTACTGCGCGGCCCGCACCAGCGCGCCGTCGCCGATAACCAGGTTGATGCCGGGGCCGTCCTCATTGAAGGGGATCACCTGCACCTGGAACCAGGTAGTCCTCGGCGGTTGGGTCCACTGCAGCAGCGGCCCCATGGACGAGGCATCGCCCATAGGCGGCTGCGTCAGAACTGGGCCGGTGTCCGTGATGGCTAACAGGACGAAGGGGGCGATGCGGTCGGTGGTCACCACCAGCCTGCCGTGCATTACCTGCGTCGGGCAGCACCACAATGCCGTGGGGGGTCACCACGCCCACGGCGAGGTTGTTCAGGTCACCGCCTGCGGCCTCCAGCAGTTCCGGCGTGGGGTTGATCTCGATAGTCAGCGGCTCGCCCAGGGTGAGGGGAGTTTCCGTGGAGTGATGTTGATGGTCAAGGGCAGCAGGGTAGTGCCGCTGGGCGCAGTCACGTCGCTCGGTGCTTCGTTGCTCACCGAGACGCTCACGTGCACTGGCAAGGCCACTGCGGTGGGCGGGAAGTTCACGTAGACGCCGCCTGGCAGGTCTCCACCGCCGTTAAGGCCCAGGGTGGTGCCCTCAGGAACCACCGTTGCGGTCACGCTGGACTCCGCGGCAATCTGGCCGGAGAACTGCGGTCCGGTAGGGGTAGGTGTCGCCGTAGGCGTTGGGCTCGGTGTTGGGGTTGGCGTAGGGGTAGCGCGGCCGCGGCCCGCCTCCGCCACCGCCACCGCCGCCCGTTGTAGTTGTGGTGATGGTGGTGGTGATGGTGGTGGTAGTGGTGGTGGTGACGTTGATCGTCACCCGGGTCGTGGTGTCGATCTGCGGGGCAGCTTCAGGGTATGCCCTCGTCGTCCTTGCCGTCGCTGACCGACACGAAGACGGAGTAGCTGGTCCTCCGGATGCCGGTCAGCGGGCCTTGGTCAGCAACTGGCCGGAGGACGTGTCAAGGTCGAAGCCGGTTCCCGTCGGGGCCGCCCAGGCTGTAGGTCAGGGCGTCGTTGTCAGCGTCGGTGGCCGAGACGGGTGCGCCGATGTTCCTGCCCGCGGGCGTGTTCCTCGGGACGCTGCGCGTTGCGGTCGGGTACTCCCTGAACACCGGCTTATTCCTTCCCGGCGCCACCTCCACCGCGTTGGCGGAGATCGCCTGGGTGCTCTTGCCGCCCCTTCTCCATCAGTGTAGGAGGCAGTGGCCCGCAGGTAGTCGCCCACATCGGCGGCAACCGGCGTGTAGGTGTCTGAAGTTTCCCCACTGATGGGGGTCCAATCGGAGGTGCCGTCCGGAGAACGCTCCCACAGACCAGGTCTCGCTGCCACTGACGTCGTCGGGATCGTCCAGCGTGGCGGTGAGCTCGATAGCGACCAGGGGCTGCAGCGACGACAGCGTTACCGTGCCGGGTTCGTCGACGTTGTTGACGGTGATGGTGATCCCGATGTCGTCGCTGCCGCCTGCCGTGTCGGTGGCGGTTACAGTTACGAAGTGAAGAGGGATCGTTTCATAGTCCAGGGCGGCCTTGGTCCGCAACTGGCCGGTAGCGGAGCGTAATGTCGAAGGAGGCCGCGTCGCTGCCGCTCCAGGGAGTAGGTGAGCGTGTCGCCGCTATTCGAGTCCGTGGCCGCGACGCCGCGCCGATGTCCGTGCCCGCCGGCGTGTTTTCGGTCACGCTACGCGCACCGGTCTCGCTCGGCGGGAACTGGGGGGCGCTGTTGCCGGGCGTCGGCGTCCGCACGGGATTGGCCGAGACCGCCCGGGCGCTCTTGCCCGCGCTCTCCTGATCGTCGTAGGAGGCAGTGGCCCGCAGGTAGCGGCCCACATCGCCGGTCAACCGGCGTGTAGGTGTCTGTGTCGGCCCCGTTGATGGGGGTCCAGGAGCTCCTGTTCGGAGAACTCTCCCACGACCAGGTGACGCTGCCAGAGACGCGGTCAGGATCGGCCAGCGTGGCGAACAGCTGTGTACTAACCAGGGGCTGCACCGTCGACAGCGTGACCGTGCCGTCTTCGTTGATGTTGGTGACGGTGATGGTGACGTCCACGGTGGCCGACTCGTTCGACGGATCGGCAGCGGTGACGGTCAAGCTGTAGCTGGTGTCCCCTTCTTCGAAGTCGAGGGCGACCCTGGTCCGCAACTGGCCGGACGACGCGTCGATGTCGAAGGACTCCGCGCCGGTATCGTCCAGGGAGTAGGTCAGGGTGTCGTTGTCGCCGTCGGTTGCCGTGAACGGGGCGCCGATGTCCCCGCCCACGGGCGTGTCCTCCCGGATGGTGAGGCTGTCGGGCGCCGACAGGAACACTGGGGCTTCGTTCACGTTGCTGACGAGGATCGTCACCGTGATCGTGTTGTCGGTCATCTCGTCGGCGTTACCGTCGGCATCCTTGCCGTCGCTGACGGACATGGTGACGGAGTAGCTGTTCTCAGTTTCGTAGTCGAGGGCGGCCTTGGTCCGCAACTGGCCGGACGACGCGTCAATGTCGAAGGACTCCGCGCCGGCGGCATCCAGAGAGTAGGTGAGCGTGTCACCGCTATCTGGGTCGGTGGCCGCGACTGGGTCGCCGATGTCCACGCCTGTACCCGTGTTTTCGGCCACGCCGCGCGTCGCGGCAGCGCCCTCGTCGAAGGCCGGCGGTGTGTTGGGCTGGCGCGTCACCGTCACGGTGTAGACGTGCGGCGTGAGGGGGTCGTCCGGCCTGGTGACTTCGATAGTAATCACGTTCGACCCCACGTCGAGGGGCACGCTAGTCGTGGGGGTATCCGTGCCCTTCATGATGGACACGGTGTTGCTGGAGTTGTTCAAGGGCGCCGTTACCGTCGTGATTTCTACGTCGTGGGCCGCGGAGGCGGTATAGGTTGTGGTGCTACTAGTGAATTCCGGGTTGAGGGTCACGTCGCCGCTGAACGCCAGCGAGTTGAGCGTGCAGAACGGCAAGCCTGGGGTGTCGCCCGCGTCAGTGGTGTCGCCGTCCCCGTTCGCGTCCACCGCGATGAAGTCATGGTTGGTCAAGCCAGCGCGCAACTGGTCGGGCACGCACCCGCTCAACTGGTTGCCGTTAAGGTACAGGTCCCGTAGCAGGCTTAGGTTGCTCAGCCAGTCAGGGATCGCCCCACTTAGCTGGTTGTCGTCAAGGTAGAGGTTCTGCAGCGCGACGAGGTCGCCCAGCTCCTCCGGGATCGGCCCCGTCAACCGGTTGTCGCGCAGAGACAGGTCTTGCAGCGCGATGAGGCTGCCCAGCCAGTCCGGGATCGTCCCGCTCAACTGGTTGTCGCCGAGATTCAAGCTCGTCAGTATGGTGAGGCCGCGCACGTCCGGGATCTGCCCGCGCAATTGGTTCTCGCTGAGGTCCAGCGCGTTCAGGCTGGTGAGGCTGCCCAACTCGGCTGGCAGGGTCCCGCTCAAGTTATTGGCAGAAAGGTCTCAGCTCTGTGACGCGGCCGTTGCCGAGCAGGGTGACGCCGAACCACGTGTCGAGGGGCTCCGCGCTATCCCAGTTGGTCTTGTCGGTCCAGCCCGTCCCGCCCGCGCTCTTGTACAGCGCCACCAACGCGGCCCGGTCCGACTGCCACCGACCCCTCGCGAAACACCTGCACCGTGTAGGTCTGCTTGAGGAGGGCGGCGTCCGGTGGGGTGACCTCGATGCTGATCTCGTTCGACCCCACGTCGAGGGGCACCTCGTCGCCGCTCGTGTACGAGTTCGTGCCCTTCTTGATGGACAGCCTGTCGCCGTCGTCATTCAACGTCGCCGTCACCGTCGTAGCTTCCACGGTGTTGGCCACAGAGGCAGTGTAGGCTACAGTGCCGCTGGCGAAGGTCGGTGACGAGGCTCACGTCGCTGAACTCCAGCGTGCTGAGCATGCAGAACGGCAGGTTCAGGCCGGGGGTGTCGTCAAAGTCATCGGTGTCGCCGTCCCCGTTCGCGTCCACTGCGATGAAGTCGTGGACCGGGACGCCCGGCGCAAACTCATCGGCGGTTACAAGAAAGCGCAACCCGACGGGTACGCACCCGGTCAACGAAGGGTTACCTTCGGCATCCGTATTGCTCGCGAAGCGAGCGATCTTTAGGTTGGCGAGGTTGCCCAGCGAGGACGGGATCTCCCCACTCAGCTGGTTTTCCGATAGCTGCAGGACCGTCAGGTTTCTGAGGTGGCTCAGGTCTGGGATCGGCCCGCTCAACTGGTTCTGATCGAGTGTCAGTTGTTGCAGGCTGGTGAGGCTGTCCAGCGAGGCCGGGATCTCCCCGCTCAACTGGTTTTCCGATAGCTGCAGGACCGTCAGGTTTCTGAGGTGGCGCAGGTCTGGGATCGGCCCGCTCAACTGGTTCTGATCGAGTGTCAGTTGTTGCAGGTTGTCGAGTCGCTCACCCAGCCCGGAATCCTCCCGTCCAACTGGTTTTGAGAGGCAGTAAGACGCGTCAAGCTGGTGAGGAAGCTCAGGTCTGGGATTCGCCCGCTCAACTGGTTTCTATTGAGAGACAGTTGCTGCAGGTTGGTGAGGCCGCGCATGCTTGGGATAGTCCCGCTCAACTGGTTATCGTCTAGGAACAGGTACACCAGGCTGGTGAGGCGGCGCAGGTCAGGGATCTCCCCGCTCAACTGGTTCCCCCACAGAGACAGTTGCTGCAGGTTGGTGAGGCGGCTCAGGTCCGGGATCTCTCCGCTCAACTGGTTATTGTTAAGGAACAGGTCCTGCAGGTTAGTGAGGTTGCCCAGCGAGTCCGGAATCCTCCCGTCCAACTGGTTCCCCCACAGATACAGGTGCTGCAGGTTGGTGAGGCGGCTCAGGTCTGGAATCGTCCCGCTCAACTGGTTGGCGTCAAGGTACAAGTAACGCAGCTCGGTGAGGTTGCCCAGCGAGGCCGGGATCTCCCCCGTCAACTGGTTTTTACTGAGATACAGATGCGTCAGGCTGGTGAGGTTGCCCAGCGAAGCCGGGATTTCTCCTGTCAACTGGTTGCCCCACAGGAACAGTTCCTGCAGGTTGGTGAGGCTGCCCAGCGTAGGCCGGGATCGACCCGTCAACTGCGTTCTCCTGAAGGTACAGCCCCTCCAGGCTGGTGAGGCGGCTCAGGTCCGGGATCGGCCCGCTCAACTGTTGTTTCTGGTGATGTCCAGGTTTGTCAGGTTGGTGAGGTTGCCCAGCGAGGTCGGAAGCCGTCCTTCCAAATCGTGAGCCGCCACTTGGGACAGCTCCAACAGGTTGCCGTGGAGGTCAAGCCCAGCGAGTCCGGGATAGTCCCGCTCAACTCGTTACCGCCCAGGTACAGGTACTCCAGGCCGGCGCAGCTGCCCAACTCCTCAGGGATCTCCCCCGTCAACTGATTGCCCCACAGAGACAGGAGCGTCAGGCTGGTGAGGTCGCCTAGCGAGGCGGGGATCGTTCCCGCTCAACTGGTTGCCGTTAGAGCTTCAGTTGCTCCAGGCTGGTGAGGTTGCCCAATTCGGCCGGCAGGGTCCCAACCAAGTTGTTTGCACCAAGGGCCAGGTGTGTGACGCGGCCGTTGGTGTTCGTGGTGACGCGCGCCCATGTGTTGAGGAGCTCAGTGCTCCCCCAGTTGGTGTTGGTCGTCCAGCCCTCGCCGTTCGTGCTGTCGTACAGCGCCATCAGCACGATCGTGTCCGGTACCGCCGGCCCCTCGCGGATCACCAGCACGCCGTAGGTCTCTTCCATCACCTCCCCGGCGTCGGTATGGGTCACCTCCACGTTGATGCGCTTGCCGGCCGTGGGGATGTCTACCTGCTGGCCAGGGGTGTTCGCATCGGCGTCCGGGAGCGCCGTCCCATCGGCCTCCGCATAGGCTACCGTGCCGTCGCCGCCCGGCGTGGCCTCAATGGTGATCTGGGTCACGGTATCGGCCACGGGGACCGTGTAGTAATGCACCGAGCGGCTGAACGCCGGCGTGAGCGTCCCTGGGCTCACCGTCAGCCTGGTCAGGGCGGCGCCCGCCACGGAATGGGCGCGGGCCAGGTTTGGCCATGCAAGAGCGAGGGCGGCAACAAGGCCAACAACGGCAAAGAGGGCCAGCGCGGCAATCGTGCTGGTGAAGATGCGTTTACGCATTAGGTTACACTCCTCTGTTTAGATGCTGGTCTGGGCAATGTCGCGCCGGGGGTAGTGCATCATCGTGTCCGCGCGCCGCGACAACACTCAGTGCTCGTCTGCTCGCCTGCGCCCTATCCCGGCGCCAGGAACACGTAGGTGGCGCTCCACGGCAGCGGGTCGCCGTCGCCCTGAATCCGCGGCCGGACGCGCCAGTAGTAGATCTCGCCTGCCTCTAGGGGGAAGGCTGCCGGCACCACGTAGCTGTTGGGCGGGGTGCTGGCTCCGCCATGGACGTACTCGCTGTAGAGGAAGGCGTTCGGCCCGAACTCGTAGTCCTTGCTGACCTGCACCTCGTAGTAGAACACGGCGGTGTTGGAGTTCGCCCAGGTCAACGTCGGCGTGAGCGTGCTCACCTCCCCGAAGGCCGGCGGCGCCACCGGGGTGATGGTGCTGCTGCTGGCAGGCGGCGTCTTGAAGCTGCTCACCGCCCACGCGCTCCAGTCTGCCTCCGTGGGGTTCGTCAGCACCGTGGTAGTGCGCACCCGCCAGAGGTAGGTCATGCCGGGCAGCATCACGTAGTTGGGGTCAGCGCTGCCGAAGTTGGGGCCCAGGACCTGGTACTGCGCGGCCCGCACCAGCGCGCCGTCGCCGATAACCAGGTTGATGCCAGGGCCGTCCTCGTTGAAGGGGATCACCTGCACCTGGAACCAGGTAGTGCTCGGCGGTTGGGTCCACTGCAGCAGCGGCCCCATGGACGAGGCATCGCCCATAGGCGGCTGCGTCAGAACTGGGCCGGGAGTCCGTGACCGCCAACAGGACGAAGGGGGCGATGCGGTCGGTGGTCACCACCAGCCTGCCGTGCATTACCTCGTCGGGCAGCACCACAATGCCGTTGGGGGTCACCACGCCCACGGCGAGGTTGTTCAGGTCACCGCCTGCGGCCTCCAGCAGTTCCGGTGTGGGGTTAATCTCGATGGTCAGCGGCTCGCCCAGGGTGAGGGGAGTTGCCGGAGTGATGTCGATGGTCAAGGGCAGCAGAGTAGTGCCGCTGGGCGCTAGTCACGTCGCTCGGTGCTTCGTTGCTCACCGAGACGCTCACGTGCACCGGCAAGGCCACTGCGGTGGGCGGGAAGTTCACGTAGACGCCGCCTGGCAGGTCTCCGCCGCCGTTAAGGCCCAGGGTAGTGCCCTCAGGAACCACCGTTGCGGTCACGCTGGGCTCCGCGGCAATCTGGCCGGAGAACTGCGGTCCGGTTGGGGTTGGTGTCGCCGTAGGCGTTGGGCTCGGTGTTGGCGTTGGGGTTGGAGTAGCGCGGCCGCGGCCCCCACCGCCACCGCCACCGCCGCCCGTTGTAGTTGTGGTGGTGGTGGTGATGGTGGTGGTGGTGGTGGTGACGTTGATCGTCACCTCGGTCGTGGTGTCGATCTGCGGGGCAGCTTCAGGCATGCCCTCATCGTCCTTGCCGTCGCTGACCGACACGAAGACGGAGTAGCTGGTCCTCTGGATGCCGGTCAGCGGGGCCTTGGTCCGCAACTGGCCGGAGGACGTGTCAAGGTCGAAGCCGGCCCTGTCGGGGCCGCCCAGGCTGTAGGTCAGGGCGTCGTTGTCAGCATCCGTGGCCGAGACGGGTGCGCCGATGTTCCTGCCCGCGGGCGTGTTCCTCGCGACGCTGCGGGTCGCGTACTGGCGCCCTCAGTGAACACTGGCTGCGTTCCTTCCCGGCGCCACCTCCACCGCGTTGGCGGAGATCGCCTGGGCGCTCTTGCCCGGCCCTTCTCCATCGGTGTAGGAGGCAGTGGCCCGCAGGTAGTCGCCCACATCGGCGGCAACCGGCGTATAGGTGTCTGAAGTTTCCCCACTGATGGGGGTCCAAGAGGAGGTGCCGTTCGGAGAACGCTCCCACGACCAGGTCACGCTGCCACTGACGTCGTCGGGATCGTCCAGCGTAGCGGTGAGCGGGATCGCGACCAGGGGCTGCAGCGACGACAGCGTTACCGTGCCGGGTTCTTCGAGGTTGTTGACGGTGATGGTGATGATGATGGTATCGGTGTCGCCGCCGTGTCGGTGGCGGTTACGGTTACGCTGTAGCTGGTTATTTCAAAGTCCAGGCGGCCTTGGTCCGCAACTGGCCGGTAATGGAGCCAATGTCGAAGGACGTCCGCGCCGTCGCAGCGTCCAGGGAGTAGGTCAGGGTGTCGCCCTCGGGGTCGGTGGCCGCGACGGGTTCGCCGATGTTCACGCCCGCCACTGTGTTCTCGTCCACGTCGTGGCGCACCGGTCTCGATCGGCGGGAACTGGGGGGCGCATTCGCCCCGTCGGCGCTGCCGCACCCTATTGGCCGAGACCGCCCGGGCGCTCTTGCCCGACCCTAGTCCATCGTCGTAGGAGGCGGTGGCCCGCAGGTAGCGGGTCACATCGCGCGGCAACCGGCGTATAGGAGTCTGTGGTTGCCCCACTGATGGGGTCCAATCGGGGGCGCCGTTCGGAGAACTCTCCCACGACCAGGTGACGCTGCCAGAGACGCGGTCGGGATCGTCCAGCGTAGCGAACGAGCTGGCGTACTAACGATGGGCTGCGTCGACGACAGCGTGACCGTGCCGTCTTCGTTGATGTTGGTGACGGTGATGGTGACGTGATGGCCGTCTCCGCGCCGGACGGGTCCGCGGCGGTTACGGTCACGGTGTAGCTGGTGTCCCCTTCTTCGAAGTCCAGGGCGGCCTTGGTCTGCAACTGGCCGGACGGCGACAATGTCGAAGGAGTCCGCGCTGGTGATGCGTCCAGGGAGTAGGTCAGGGTGTCGTCATCGTCGTCGGTGGCCGTGAACGGGAGCGCCGATGTCCTCGCCCGCCGGCGTGTTCTCGTCCACGGATGGTGGAGGTCGGTCTCGATGAGCGGAACACTGGGGCTTCGTTCACGTTGGCGACCAGAATCGTCACCCTGATCGTGTTGTCGGTCATCTCGTCGGCGTTACCGTCGGCATCCTTGCCGTCGCTGACGGACATGGTGACGGAGTAGCTGTTCTCAGTTTCGTAGTCGAGGGCGGCCTTGGTCCGCAACTGGCCGGACGACGCGTCAATGTCGAAGGACTCCGCGCCGGCGGCATCCAGAGAGTAGGTGAGCGTGTCACCGCTATCTGGGTCGGTGGCCGCGACTGGGTCGCCGATGTCCACGCCTGTACCCGTGTTTTCGGCCACGCCGCGCGTCGCGGCAGCGCCCTCGTCGAAGGCCGGCGGTGTGTTGGGCTGGCGCGTCACCGTCACGGTGTAGATGTGCGGCGTGAGGGGGTCGTCCGGCCTGGTGACTTCGATAGTAATCACGTTCGACCCCACGTCGAGGGGCACGCTAGTCTCCGTGGGGGTATCCGTGCCCTTCATGATGGACACGGTGTTGCTGGAGTTGTTCAAGGGCGCCGTCACCGTCGTGGTTGCTACGTCGTGGGCCGCGGAGGCGGTATAGGTTGTGGTGCTACTAGTGAATTCCGGGTTGAGGGTCACGTCGCCGCTGAACGCCAGCGAGTTGAGCGTGCAGAACGGCAAGCCTGGGGTGTCGCCCGCGTCAGTGGTGTCGCCGTCCCCGTTCGCGTCCACCGCGATGAAGTCATGGTTGATCAAGCCAGCGCGCGACCCGTCGGGCACGCACCCGCTCAACTGGTTGCCGTTAAGGTACAGGTCCCGTAGCTGGTCGAGGTCGCTCAGCCAGCCAGGGATCGCCCCACTTAGCTGGTTGTCGTCAAGGTAGAGGTTCTGCAGCGCGACGAGGTCGCCCAGCTCCTCCGGGATCGGCCCCGTCAACCGGTTGTCGCGCAGAGATTCAGGGTCTTCAGCGGTGAGGCTGCCCAGCCAGTCCGGGATCGTCCCGCTCAACTGGTTGTCGCCGAGATTCAAGCTCGTCAGTATCGGTGAGGCCGCGCACGTCCGGGATCTGCCCGCGCAAGCTGGTTCTCGCTGAGGTTCAGCGCGTTCAGGCTGGTGAGGCTGCCCAAGTCGGCCGGCAGGGTCCCGCGCAAGTTATTGGCAGAAAGGTCCAGCTCTGTGACGCGGTCGTTGCCGAGCGTCAGTGACGCCGAACCACATGTCGAGGGGCTCCGCGCTATCCCAGTTGGTCTTGTCGGTCCAGCCCGTCCCGCCCGCGCTGTTGTACAGCGCCATCAGCGCGGCCCGGTCCGACTGCCACCGAACCCGCGCGCGAAACCGCACCGTGTAGGTCTGCTTGAGGAGGGCGGCGTCCGGTGGGGTGACCTCGATGGTGATCTCGTTCGACCCCACGTCGAGGGGCACCGCGTCGCCGCTCGTGTACGAGTTCGTGCCCTTCTTGATGGACAGCCTGTCGCCGTCGTCATTCAACGTCGCCGTCACCGTCGTAGCTGCCACGGTGGTGGCCACAGAGGCAGTGTAGGCTACAGTGCCGCTGGCGAAGGACGGAACGAGGGTCGGCACGTCGCTGAACTCCAGCGCGCTGAGCATGCAGAACGGCAGGTTCAGGCCGGGAGTGTCGTCAAAGTCATCGGTGTCGCCGTCCCCGTTCGCGTCCACTGCGATGAAGTCGTGGGCCGGGACGCCCGGCGCAAACTCATCGGCGGTTACAAGATAGCGCAACCCGACGGGTACGCACCCGGTCAACGAAGGGTTACCTTCGGCATCCGTATTGCTCGCGAAGCGAGCGATCTTTAGGTTGGCGAGGTTGCCCAGCGAGGCCGGGATCTCCCCGCTCAACTGGTTTTCCGATAGCTAGCAGGATCGTCAGGTTTGTGAGGAAGCCCAGCAGGTCTGGGATCGGCCCGCTCAACTGGTTTTCCGATAGCTGCAGGAGCGTCAGGTTTGTGAGGAAGCTCAGGTCTGGGATCGGCCCGCTCAACTGGTTCTGATCGAGTGTCAGTTGTTGCAGGTTGTCGAGGTCGCTCAGCGAGGCCGGAATCCTCCCGTCCAACTGGTTTTGAGAGGCAGTAAGACGCGTCAAGCTGGTGAGGAAGCTCAGGTCTGGGATAGTCCCGCTCAACTGGTTTCTACTGAGAGACAGTTGCTGCAGGTTGGTGAGGCCGGGCATGCTTGGGATAGTCCCGCTCAACTGGTTATCGTTTAGGAACAGGTACAGCAGGCGGGTGAGGCTGTCCAGCGAGGCAGGGATCTCCCCGCTCAACTGGTTCTGGTGAAGGTACAGGTAGTACAGGTTGGTGAGGCGGCTCAGGTCCGGGATTTCTCCGCTCAACTGGTTATTGTTAAGGATCAGGGATTGCAGGTTAGTGAGGTTGCCCAGCGAAGCCGGGATTTCTCCTGTCAACTGGTTGCCCCACAGGAACAGCTCATTCAGGTTGGTGAGGCTGCTCAGGTCTCGGGATCGGCCCGCTCAACTGGTTGATCCTGAAGGTACAGCTAACGTACAGGCTGGTGAGGCTGCCCAGCGAGGCCGGGATCTCCCCGCTCAACTGGTTATTGTATTAAGGATACAGGCGATTGCAGGCGTGGTGAGGCTGCCCAGCGAGGCAGGGATCTCCCCGCTCAACTGGTTGCCCCACAGGTCCAGGTGCAGCAGGTTGGATGAGGCTGCCCAGCGAGGCCGGGATCTCCCCGTCAACTGGTTCTGCTGAAGGTAGCCATAGGCTGGTGAGGCGGCTCAGGTCCGGGATTTCTCAGGTTCTCAGGTATTGAGGCTGTCCCAGCGAGGCCGGGATCGGCCCGCTCAACTGGTTCTTGTTAAGGTACAGATGCGTCAAGCTGGTGAGGCTGCTCAGGTCTGGGATCGGCCCGCTCAAAAGGTTATCGTGAAGGTGCATCTCCTCCAGGTTAGTGAGGCCGCGCATGCTTGGGATAGTCCCGCTCAACTGGTTGCCGTGGAGGTCAAGAAATTGCAGGTTGGTGTTGCTCAACTGGCTCAGGTCTGGAATCGGCCCCGTCAACTGGTTCTCCCGCAGTTCCAGGTATCTCAGGTTGGTGAGCTTGCTCAGCGAGGCCGGGATCGCTCCGCTCAACTGGTTGTTCCACATACGCAGGAGCGTCAGGTTGGTGAGGCGGCCCAGGTCTGGAATGCTCCCGGTCAAGTGGTTGTCGTTGCAGAGGCAGCTCCGTCAACTGGTCGAGGTTGCCCAACTCGGCCGGCAACGTCCCGCGCAAGTTGTTATTCCAAAGGGCCAGGTATGTGACGCGGCCGTTGCCGTCCGTGTTGACGCCGTGCCAGTCCTCGATCGGTACAGTGCTCCCCCAGTTGGTGTTGGTCGTCCAGCCCTCGCCGTTCGTGCTGTCGTACAGCGCCATCAGCACGATCGTGTCCGGTACCGCCGGCCCCTCGCGGATCACCAGCACGCCGTAGGTCTCTTCCATCACCTCCCCGGCGTCGGTATGGGTCACCTCCACGTTGATGCGCTTGCCGTCCGTGGAGAGGTCGACCTGGTGCCCAGGGTGTTCGCATCGGCGTCCGGGAGCGCCGTCCCATCGGCCTCCGCATAGGCTACCGTGCCGTCGCCGCCCGGCGTGGCCTCAATGGTGATCTGGGTCACGGTATCGGCCACGGGGACCGTGTAGTAATGCACCGAGCGGCTGAACGCCGGCGTGAGCGTCCCTGGGCTCACCGTCAGCCTGGTCAGGGCGGCGCCCGCCACGGAATGGGCGCGGGCCAGGTTAGGCCATGTAAAGAGGGCGCGAGGGCGGCAACTAGGCCAACAACAACAAAGAGGGCCAGCGCGGCAATCGTGCTCGTGAAGATTCTTTTACGCATAGGTTACGTTACGCTCCTATGTTCGTGATGATGGTCTAGCCTGCGCGCCCTATCCTCGGCGCCAGGAACACGTAGGTGGCGCTCCACGGCAGCGGGTCGCCGTCGCCCTGAATCCGCGGCCGGACGCGCCAGTAGTAGATCTCGCCCGCCTCTAGGGGGAAGGCTGCCGGCACCACGTAGCTGTTGGGCGGGGTGCTGGCTCCGCCATGGACGTACTCACTGTAGAGGAAGGCGTTCGGCCCGAACTCGTAGTCCCTGCTAACCTGCACCTCGTAATAGAACACGGCGGTGTTGGAGTTCGCCCAGGTCAACGTCGGGGTGAGCGTGCTCACCTCCCCGTAAGGCCGGCGGCGCCACCGGGGTGATGGTGCTGCTGCTGGCCGGCGGCGTCTTGAAGCTGCTCACCGCCCACGCGCTCCAGTCGGCCTCCGTCGGGTTCGTCAGCACCGTGGTAGTGCGTACCCGCCACAGGTAGGTCATGCCGGGCAGCATCACGTAGTTGGGGTCTGTACTGCCGAAGTTGGGGCCTAGGACCTGGTACTGCGCGCCGCGCACCAGTGCGCCGTCGCCGATAACCAGGTTGATGCCGGGGCCGTCCTCATTGAAGGGGATCACCTGCACCTGGAACCAGGTAGTTTTCGGTGGTTGCGTCCACTGCAGCAGCGGCCCCATGGACGAGGCATCGCCCATCGGCGGCTGGGTCAGAACTGGGCCGAGGTCGGTGATGGCCAACAGGACGAAGGGGGCGATGCGGTCGATGGTCACCACCAGCCTGCCGTGCATCACCTGCGCGGGCAGCACCACAATGCCGTTGGGGGTCACCACGCCCACGGCGAGGTTGTTCAGGTCACCGCCTGCGGCCTCCCAGTTGTTCCGGCGTGGGGTTTATCTCGATGGTCATCGGCGTGCCCAGGATGATGGGAGTTTCCGGCGTAATGTCGATGGTCAAGGGCAGCAGGGTAGTGCCGCTGGGCGCTGTCACATCGTCTGGCGCGGTGTTGCTCACCGAGACGCTCACGTGCACCGGCAAGGCCACGGCGGTGGGCGGGAAGTTCAGGTAGACGCCGCCTGGCAGGTCTCCACCGCCGTTAAGGCCTAGGTGGTGCCCTCGGGAACCACCGTTGCGGTCACGCTGGGCTCCGCGGCTACCTGGCCGGAGAACTGCGGTCCGGTTGGGGTCGGTGTCGCCGTAGGCGTTGGGCTCGGTGTTGGCGTTGGGGTTGGGGTAGCGCGGCCGCTGCCACCGCCACCGCCCCCGCCACCGCCGCCCGATGTGGTGGTGGTGGTGGTGGTGGTTATGGTGGTTATGGTGGTGCCGCCGACGTTGATCGTCACCTCGGTCGTGGCGTCGATCTGCGAGTCAGCTTCAGGCCTGCCGTCGTCATCCTTGCCGTCGCTGACCGACACGAAGACTTCGTAGCTGGTCCTCTGGATGCCGGTCAGCGGAGCCTTGGTCAGCAACTGGCCGGAGGACGTGTCAAGGTCGAAGCGGACCGCGTCGGGGCCGCCCAGGCTGTAGGTCAGGGCGTCGTTGTCAGCGTCGGTGGCCGTGAAGGGTGCGCCGATGTTCCTGCCCGCGGGCGTGTTCCTCGAGACGCTGCGCGTCGCGGTCGGGTGCTCCCTGAGCACCGGCTTGTTCCTTCCCGGCGCCCCCTGCACCGCGTTGGCGGAGATCGCCTGGGCGCTCTTGTCCGGCCCTACTGTATCGGTGTAGGAGGCGGTGGCTCGCAGGTAGTCGCCCACAGCGGCGGCAACCGGCGTATAGGTGGCTGAAGTTTCCCCACTGATGAGGGTCCAATCGGAGGCGCCGTTCGGAGAACGCTCCCACAACCAGGTCTCGCTGCCACTGGCGTCGTCGGGGTCGGCCAGGGTGGCGGTCAGCTGGGTAGCAACCTGGGGCTGCAGCGACGACAGC
>CBDDEI010000001.1:0-52069 GCA_965226775.1 Dehalococcoidia bacterium | reverse complement strand
AGACGCCAGCATCGCTGCGCACCTCTTGGAAAGCGCTTTCAGCGTCTCGGAGGCCCCTCACCTCGAGCCACTGCGAGAGCGTTTCGAATCCTCGGCCGGCCGCATTGAGCGGAGCCTGGCATCGCTCGAAGATTCTTCGCTGCGTGCCGAAGTCGGCCCGCTCCTGAGGAGGCTGGTAGAGTTAGGAATCGGAGAGCAGGGCGGATTCGATCTGCTTGACCGGGAGCTTAGGCTAGTAGCGAGTCAACGCGATCTGCTGGCGCAAAATCGTGACATATCCGTCGCCCTTGTAGCTGAGGTCAATGGCTTGGTGAGCGAGGCCCACGCGAATGCTCAGGAAGCCACACTCGCCTCAACGGAAGCAACCCAAACAGGCCGTACCCTTCTGCTGAGCCTCAGCGCATTCAGCGTCGTCGGCGCTGTGCTCATTGCGTGGGTCTTCGTTGGTCGGGTACTGCTGCGCCGTCTGGAGATGTTGTCAGATTGGATGCGCCGTATGGCCGCAGGCAACCTGGAGGCACAGGTAGAGATCGGCGGACGGGACGAGGTGGCAGACATGGCTGCGGCCTTGGAGGTGTTCCGCCAGCATGCCCTTGAGATTCAGCGCCTGAACTTGGTGGAGTTACTGGCGGAGGAGTTGAAGGAGAAGAACGCTGAACTGGAGAGTATCGTTGGGGAACTGCACCGGGCGCAGGACCAGATTGTCATGCGTGAGAAGCTGGCGGCGCTGGGCGAACTCACCGCCGGCGTGGCCCATGAAATCAGAAACCCCCTGAACTTCGTGAAGAACTTCTCCGAGGTCTCGGGGGAACTCCTTGTTGAACTGCGGGAAGCTCTCGAGGAGGACGGAAACAACATGAACGAGAACCAGCGGAGACTCGTCGAGGATATTTCTAATGACCTCACCGGCAACCTCGAGCGCATCGGACAGCACACGGAACGCGCCAACCGGATTGTCCACGACATGCTCATGATGGGCAGAGGCTCCTCCGAGTGGCAGCTCACCAATATCAATTCTTTGGTAGACGAATTCGCCAGGCTTGCCTTCCATAGCGCACGGGCGAGCGACCCGGATTTCCAACTGGACATAAGGCAAGACCTTGACCCCGATGCCGGCGAAATAGAAGCTATTCCGCAGGACTTGGGCCGCGTATTCCTGAATATGGTGGGGAACGCCTGTTACGCAACTGATGAAAAGCGGCGCGCCAGCATGGAAACGGAAAGCGGCGCCGACGCCTACTCTCCGACGCTCATGCTCTCTACCAAGCGGACGGAGAACCACATAGTGATCCGCATCAGGGACAATGGGAACGGGATGCCGCCCGAAGTGGTGGAGAAGATATTCAACCCGTTCTTCACCACCAAGCCCACCGGCCAAGGCACTGGCCTAGGCCTTGCGATTTCCAACGACATCGTGCGCGAGCATGGCGGCACCATCCGCGTGGAAACCGAACCCGGCGAGTTCACCGAGATGATAATCGAACTGCCCCTAGAGCCGCGCGTGAAGGCTGCAGTAGGGCAGGACGGGGACAAGTCGGACGACGAAGAAGAACGAGTGTGATGCTCTCTGAAGGGGCAAGGGCGTAAGCTTAGGCCAGCACCCGCTGCCCTGCTCGTTCCATATAGAACGAACAACCGACACGTAAAGGAGCGCATGACCATGGCTGAGGAGACATCCCCAACATCCGGCTACACCATGGGCTACAGCGATGACTTTCAGCAGCTGCTAAACCGTCGCAGCTTGGAGACCCACGCCGCACATCTGCTCCCGTATCTCAAGCCCGGCCTCCGCGTCCTCGACTTTGGTTGTGGACCGGGGACCATCTCGGTCGGTCTGGCCAGGGCAGTGGAACCCGGCGAGGTGCACGGCATCGATATAGAGGAATCGCAGATAGACTTGGCCCGCTCTGCCGCCGAAGCGGGTGGACATGGCAACGTAACGTTCCACGTTGGCAGCGTGACTGAACTTCCCTTTGAAGACAACTCCTTCGACGTGGCCCATTGCCATGCCGTGCTCATGCACGTTCCGGATACCAAGGCGGCCCTAGCCGAAGTGAAGCGGGTTTTGAAGCCCGGCGGCATCATTGCCAGCCGTGAAATGATTGTCGCATCCTCGTTCATGGAGCCTACCTCAGACAGCCTCCGATCCGGATGGGGCGTGTTCGCAAGACTTCTCGAAGGCAATGGCGGCCATCCACAGATGGGGAAAGACCTAAAGAACACCTTCATCGAGGCCGGGTTCTCAAACGTCCGGGCGACTGCGTCCTTCGATGTCTTCAGCACTCCGGAAGACGTTGCTTTCCTTCACGCCTTCGTCGGCGACTGGTTCTTCGCGCCTAGGGTCATCGCAGCGGCGACGGCCTTTGGACTGGTGACACAACAGCAATTTGACGAGTGGCGCGTGCACCTCGCCCAGTGGAAGAGCCATCCCGGAGCCGTCGGGGGCTTCGCCTTCGGCGAGGGTATCGCCACCAAGCCGTAGCGCCGGCCTTACGGCCATCCCGCCAGAAAGGCATCTAACGCACCTTGGCCCCTGCTTTCTCCCAACGGAGGCAGGGGCCAAGTCCATTCCCATCAACGGGAAAGATTAGGATGCCGGTGTCAGCGTGAGCTTTGAGGTGATAGCTAGGCGCTGGAAGGCTGGCTCCCCATGCCCCCTTGGAATTTTACGAGGATGCCCAGGAGTATCCAAGCGGGGAGGGATGCTATGAGTGTGTATAGGACGACGCCTATCGGCCCAAACAGCCCGCCCAGGATGACCGTCCAAGCCGACCCTAGCCCCAACACTACGGCGCAACCGTATGCCAGGATACGCGAGCGCCGATGCAGACGCCGGATCGCCAAGGTGTAAGTGGAATCGCGGCAGGCCATGCCAGCGCGAACAACATGACGATGCCCATCAGGCCGGGACCTTCAAGCGGCATAGGTAAAGCCGAATCTGGCAGCATAAGACCAGCACGTCATAGGATCAGGCAGCCAACCCGCAGACCGAGCAACAAGTAGGCAGCCAAAGCGCATAGAGAATAGTACGAATCATGTGTAAGACCTCCATATCTGAGGAAAACCAAGAATACTAGCCCCATATAGTATACGGTAGAAGGCCATAAGAAGAGGTTGGCACAAGTAGTCACGGGCAGGACATCTTTCGACTGCCGGGTCTTGTACGCCATGCGGGTAGGACTATTCATTTCCCTCATGGGCCTCCTGATAGTGAGATTCATCCTCCAGGTAGAGATGACTTTTAGGGCGCCAAGTCTCTGGGAATACCTGCCTTTCGCCCTGTTTGCGCTTGTCCTCACTCCCCTTCAGGCCGGATTTGAAGAAGTATTCTTCCGTGGTTACATGCAAGGTTTAATACTGCTCACCAGGACAAGGCTTTTTGAGGCCACTTCATCTGTGATGCCTGCTGATGAATTTGGCGGCTACTCTGCAGTTCTTGCTCTTCAATTGGGTTCACCTATCAGGTGGATTGAACGTTGACGATGACAAACTTGACCTCAGCCAGACGCTGGTTACACCCTCTGTCCCGCCGGTTTTTGCCAGCAGGGGCACAAGTGGATTCAACGATGACGATGACAAACAACAGGTTCCACATTCGTCCCGCTAAGCCCGATGATGCGCCTTTGATCCTCCGGTTCATTCGGGACTTGGCGGAGTTCGAGGGGCTGAGCCACGCTGTGGCGGCCACGGAAGACAGCCTTAGGGAATCGTTGTTTGGGCCGAACCCTAACGCAGAGGTGGCGCTGGGGTTTCTAGGTGACGATCCGGTGGGGTTTGCGGTCTTCTTCCACACCTACTCGACGTTTCTGGGGCGGCGCGGCATGTATTTGGAGGACATCTTCGTGATGCCGGAGCATCGCCGGAAGGGGTTAGGCACAATGCTGCTCAGGCATGTGGCAGGGATCGCTGTGGAGCGTGGGTGCGGCCGGTTCGAATGGGCGGCGCTGGACTGGAATCAGAACGCCGCCCGATTTTACGAGGGACTGGGGGCGGTAGTGCTAAACGAATGGCGGACCTTCCGGATGGACGGCGAGGCGTTGCGTAACCTGGTCGACAAAAATACCGGCGAGGCCTAGCAGACACGTAGCTACGGCTAAGATGCGACGGCAAGATAGCAACGTCGTCGCGGAGCGGGTGTTCAGGGTGGTGCGCCGAGGGAGCAGCCCTTACCGTAAGGAGTAAGGCACAAGAGGCGGCTACGCCCCGGGCGAGCGGGCTACCGTTCGTACCAGCCTGAGGCGAACAAGAGACCGTCGTGCTTAACTATCCACGTGTGCTTCTGGTCATCCTCGCCCGTCTCTGGATTCTTGATGAAGTAGTCGACCCACCGGCCATCTTCGGTGGCTCCGAGCAGATCGTCGCCATAGAACCGTCCAGTCGAGTCAACGCGGAGGCTGGGGTCGCGATTCCTGAGCTCAGGGTTGTAGTGGACAAAAGTGCGGCCTTCTTCGTTGATCATGAACACGTACCACTGGCCGTCAACATGCTCAGGGTTGCTGTAGTATTCCATGGTTGCCTGCAACCCGTCCCGCTGGTAGCGCTGGATGGCATCTTGCACCACCCATTTGGTGTACGCGCCCGGCTCGTCCTTGGTCGGTGTGTACACTGGGGGCGCATCGTTGGTTAGCGCTATGACCGCGACGGCCAGGGCCGAAGCAGACAATAACACGGCCAACCCAGCCAATACGACGGCAATTCTTGCAGACACGCAATTCCTCCTGGGCAGGGTCAGCCCACCGGGCGGCGTAGCTCAGTAGGCTACACACCGTCGGGCGTACGGCTGCCGATCCTCTACCTATCCTTAGGGCTACTATATCAATTATTGCGAAGACAGGGTCGGGCTATGCAGGGAGAGATCTCCAATTCCCTTAAGCGACGATCTTGGTGTGATGCATCTTTGAAGGCGCCCAGCGACAAGGCGCAATATGTCCTCTGACACCAATTCAGCAGGCCGCGGCGGCGCGATTCCAAGAGTTGCTCATGCTATACGTGGCAGGGTTACACTTCAGCCTAAAGCGGTTGACGGGCTCTAGAGGCTAGGGCTACAATCTCGCTATCCTAATTGGGGCCCCACGGAAGGTTTGGGCGCAACCCAAATGGGGAATTCCGTTGAGAATCCCGGATAGAGGACTTACCTGATGTCGATTGGACGACCTTAGGTAGATTAACGAGTGAAGCACCCGGACACCCACTTTGGCAGACCGGCGGGCTTACAAGGATCCACTAAATATTCTATGACGCCCAACTGCCCGGCGCGGCCGTCATATGGCCAAGGTCCGGTAACGGGGCTTGGGTAACACATTACTGGAGGATGACAAGTATCATGCTGAGACTAGCAGAGGAAATCACTTTACTCCTGCTCCGCGACGAGGGTGGGATGTTCGTAGGTATGCCAAGCTGGTCGTTGGACTATGCCATCGCCGGCGGTGTGCTGATGGACCTAGCGATAGAGAACCGTATAGATACCGACCTAGATAATCTGATTCTGCTCGATGCCACGCCCCTGGGTGACAACCTGCTTGACCCCACGCTGGCCGATATAGCAGCCGGGGATAAGCACAACGCCCGTTTCTGGGTAGAACGTACCGCGGGGCGCGCCAACGCGATCCACGAGGCTGCCCTCTCCCACCTGGTCGAGCTCGGCATTCTGGAACGCCAGGAGGACACCTTCTTGTGGGTTTTCCGCTCCAGGCGCTATCCGCTCGTTGACGGCACGGCTGAGCGCGAGGTTAAGCTGCGCATCATGGAAGTGCTATTCAGCGACGATATACCGGCCCCGCGCGACGCGATGATCATCTCCCTGGCCGACGCTTGCAATATCTTTGACAAGCTGCTGTCCAGGCAGGAGAGCGACCGGGCGACCGCCCGCATTGAGCAGGTGAGCAAGCTTGACCTCATCGGTCAAGCCATGACCCAGGCAACCTACGACATCCGGGTATCGGTCGCCGCCTCAGCCCAGGCGCACATGTGGCCCGGGTAGGCATCTGCCCCGAAGCCGCTGTCGCCGCCTTGCCGCAGGTGCATTGAGAGCGGCGACGCAATAACTACCGACTCGACCCCGTTCAACGCTAAACGGTAGAGAAGTGCCCTGTAGGAACCGAGTCCTTAGCCGAGCGCGCTTCCGCGTGTCGCTTAACGCGGCCTGATTCATTGCGCGTAGGCGGCGATGGAGCGGGAGTGGTCTTGAAAGCGGCGGATGTTCAGATGCGATTGCCGTAGGGAAGTCAGCGGTCTAGGCGGCGGAGGGCGGCCCGGGCGGCGAAGTAGCCGCACATGCCGTGCACGCCGCCCCCGGGCGGCGTCGACGAGGAGCAGATGAAGAGGTCGGTCGACGGGATGGAGTAGGGGCTGAACATGCGGGCGGGACGAGAGAAGAGTTGGCCGATGTCCTGGACGCCGCCGTTGATGTCGCCGCCAATGTAGTTTGGGTTGTACTCTTCCATCGCTGCCGGCGGCCGAGCGCTTCTCTTAAGGATCCGTTCGCGGAACCCCGGCGCGAAACGCTCCACCTGTGCCTCGATCCTGTCAGTCATGTCGAAGTCGGACCCGTTGGGTACGTGGCAGTAGGCCCATGCCGTGTGCTGGCCCCCGGGGGCCCGGGACGGGTCGAAGAGGCTCGGCTGGGAGAACAGCACGAAGGGCCGGTCAGGGTGACTCCCGCGCCACACCTCACGCTCGGCGTGGGCGACCTCGGCCATCGTGCCTCCCAGATGCACCGTGCCAGCCCGCGCGCACTCCGAGGCCCTCCAGGGCACCGGACCGCTCAGCGCCCAGTCCATCTTGAAGACCCCCGGTCCGTAGCGGTACGCCTCCAGCCTGCGTCGAAAGAAGCCGGGCAGGCGTTGCCCGGCGACCTTGAGGACTTGCTTGGGCGTCATGTCGAGAAGGGTGACCGCCGCGGCGGGCAGGTCCTCCAGATGCTCCACCGGCCTGCCCGTCTCGATCCGACCGCCGAGAGAGGTCAGATGGGAGGCCAGGGCATCGGCTATTCGCTGGGCCCCGCCCCGCGGCATCGGCCAGCCGACGGCATGACCGCTAGCACCCAGGACGAGGCCGAACGCGGCGCTGACGGGTCGTTCGAGCGGCAGTATGGAATGTGCGGCCAGCCCGGCGAACAGCGCCCTGGCCCGTTCGCTCTCCAAAGCGGGATTGCGCCACTGACAGCGCCGACCGCAGGCCGGTGAGTCCGAAGCGGGCGGTCACCAGCGGGTGACGCGGCAATCGCAGCGGGCCTAGGAGGTCGTCGGTGAGCTTGGGCCAGTCCCTCACGAGAGGGCCAAACAGCCCGCGGTACGACGCCGCATCGGGCCCCAGGCCGTCCGCAGTCGCCTCGACCGAGCGCTCCATCATTACAGCCGTGCCGTCGTCCAGTGGATGCGCCAGCGGCGCGGGAGGCTGAACCCAGTCCAAGCCGTGGCTGGACAGCGGCAGCGTAGAGAAGAATGGCGAGCCGACTGCCAGTGGGTGGACCGCCGAGCACACGTCGTGAAGGAATCCAGGCAAAGTCAGGGCGGCGGACCGGGCACCCCCTCCGACCGTGTCCTGCCCCTCCACGACCAGCACCGAACGCCCCGTTTGCGCGATGGCTATTCCGGCTGCCAGGCCATTGGGCCCCGCGCCAACCACGATCGCGTCGTAGCTACCGGTCTGTGGCACTGGACTTTGCCCTTCGCTCTGTTGCCCCCGTACTGCACGGGGGTGGTAGGTGGATCCTTACAGAAGCTCCTTTTTAAATAGGAGCTTCTCAATACCCCACTTGCGGCTGCCAAGGACACCGATGATGCCTGCGCAGATGAACCAGAGGATTGTAACCTCGCCACCGTGGGCCACGAACGCATTGCCTCCGTCGGGAGGATTAGGATACAGATGCGGCCAAGGCCATACCGGGCTGAGGGCAGCGTGTACGCCAAAGTACGCGACAGTCGTCAGTACAACCAGTGCGCCCGCCCCCAGTCGGGTCAGAATGCCGAACCCGATAAGGACTGCCGCAATTAGCTCTACCCAGCCCGCAAGATCCACCAGCGCGCCGAGCCCGTTCGGATTCGCCTCTGCAGGAAAGCCCCATAGCAAGAACGCTTTCTGTGCGCCATGCAGCGCAACCAAACCTGCGAAGATAAGCCTGAAGAGCAAGTAGAACTCATCAGTCAGTGGCTGGAGGAATCGCCCGAAGATTCCCGGTGCCTCTCCATTTCCTTCTGTCATAGCGGCCCCCTTTAGTCATGCCCCTGACCCTACCTGCCACTAACGGTTCCCTTCCAACGCTTCCGGTCCAGGCTGGCAGGGCGATACCTTACGGCCGGAAGGGGCTGATTGCCCGCCATGTTACAAAATCCCGATGCCAAGCATAGGTATCTTCACATCGGGAAGTCAATACATCCCCACACCCGATTCGCTAGCCCGGCAGCTTCCCGTCCACTGCCCAAGAGTACCGGAGCTTATGGTGTCTATTGTGTATTGAGTAAGTTCATGCGCGTGGTTCCGTTGTGAGCCTCACCAACCCCGATCATCCGGGGAGAGGTGCGTCCCAAGTTCCGGTGGAGCGCACTGAGCGATTCCTACGCTGCTGAGTCGCTTGCCTCGTTCCAGAGACGGGTGCCGGTGGCGAGGGCCACTACTACGAAGAGCGCGTCCACGAGCGGAAAGTAGATTAGGTGTGAGGTTACGGCATCCCCGGTCTCGCTGGCGGGATTCAACGTCCAGAACCACCCCCAGAAGAACAGCATGGTCAGCACGATGGCCCCGTAGTAGGTCATGCTGGTCTGCACGTGCTCAAGGGTGCTGGCTTCCCTGTTTCCCATTTCTCGCCTTCGCAGGTAGCTCACGACCAGCGCCTTAATCACCGCAACCGCCATGAACCAGTTTACGATCTGCCAGATAGGGTACTCCGGCGACCCGTCGTGGTACACCGGCGTGAGTATGAGGTTGAGCGCCACGGCAACCGCCGTCGCTACTAGAAAGGCTGCTACAGGCCGCTTTAACATATTCATTGTTCTTGCGCGCTGCCTCCCCGCTGAGTATTCATCCTGTCAGCGGAGCTTCCCATTTGGGTGATGCCCAAGGCTTCCGTGCAGCCCCAACAGGACAGCATTACAGTACCCTTGGCCTCTGAGGATGGTCAAACCGCGCAGGCCTAGGCGAACGCTCCCACTCCCGCCATGAGCAACCTCCACCATGCTTGCGCCTCCGTTGCGCGAGTCCTGAGCACCAGGCACGGCTCGCTTAATGCACTAAGGCCGATACTCGGTATTGGATTAGCCCTTTTGCAGTGCAAGCGTGTAAAATTGCTTCAATATGGCGAACGCGGCAGCGCTCCTCACACCCCTCGTCAGACCGTTAGATACACTCAGAGGCATCTACCCCGGCTGGTGGATCGTCTTTACCGGCGTGCTGAATGGCATGATCAGCGCCGGCTCCACTGGCTACGTGTTCAGCATTCTGGTGGCAACCATGCAGGACGAGTTGGGGTGGAGCCGCTCCTTGCTTTACGGGGCGATGAGCGTGGCTACAGTAGTAGCAAGCATTGGGGCGGGCATTGTGGGCCCGTTCTTCGACCGCTATGGGCCGCGATTCATGATGACCTGCAGCACGCTGGTGAGCGGTATCGCAATCCTGCTAATAGGCACGGTGAACGAGCCGTGGCAGTACTATCTGCTCATCGGCGGCGTGCTGGGGTTTGCCCGGGCGTTCACCAACCTTGGGCCTCGCACCGCCATCGCCAACTGGTTCATTAAGAAGCGTCCCGGCGCATTCGCAACCTTTACGGTTGGCGCGCCCTTGTCCGGAGTGGTGTTTGTGCCCCTGGCCGCATGGATGCTCACCTTCACTGACTGGCGGTTTATCTGGGTGTTCATGGGCGTGCTCACCATGCTTATTGTGACGCCCATGTCCTGGATCTTCATGCGACGACGGCCTGAGGACGTGGGACTGCTGCCCGATGGCGAGCCGGTAGCAGGCAGGGAGGGCATGCCCGCGGAAGAGCGAGCGCCGATTGCCATGCAGGAGCGACCGGAAGACCGGTGGACGCGCGGGCAGGCGTTGCGGACACCCGCGTTCTGGTTGGTGGCGCTGGGCTTCATGTGCACCATGTTTGCGGGCAGCGGGATGCTGGTACACCTGGCGCCCTATGGGCTGGACCACGGGTATACCGCGGCTGCGTCGGCACTTATCCTTACCAGCTACTCCGTTGGCTGCGTGGTAGCCAGAATGGTGTGGCCCTTCATCGTGGTTAGGCAAGGCATCCGCCGCGCAATGATCGCCTTTGCCTTCAGCTACGCCGTCGTCATGGCCTCTTTTGTGATGGCGCAGGACCTGATGCAGATGTACGTGACGGTCTTCTTTGTTGGGGTTGCCGCCGGCGCAACCATGCCGCTGCAAGGGCAGGTATGGGCCGACTACTTTGGCCGCAGGATTGTGGGCGCGGTCACCGGCTACGCATCCGTGGTCATGATGCCCTCTATCACCCTGGCGGGCTTCAGCGGCGCGCTCATCCACGACCTGACGGGCAGCTACCAGATCACCTTCACAACAATGGTGGTACTGAGTTTGCTCGCGAGCGGCCTCTTCTTCTTGGCACGGCGACCTACACCGCCGGAACCCGCACTGTAAGCGCAGCGCTAACGAAACAACGCCCAGGCCTCCCGCGCCTTTTCGCGCCTAAGTAGCCGCGTGATAAGTACGGTGCACGGTAGGCAGCACGATGACCAGGCCGCTTAGCGCCCAGGAACAGTGAACCCTACGGTCACCTGCATCGGGCGTTCGGCTGGGAGGGAAGAACGCGGCTATGTGATAGCGAACGCTCTTGGTTATTCCGGGGTTATCGGCAGCACCGTCACGCCGAAGCGCCAGGCGTCCAGCGCCTCCGGGAAGATGCGGGAGGTCTCGGGCTTGTCCTGGAAGGGGCCGGTAAAATCGGGTGCGGAGGGATAGCCCTTCCACGGCTCGATGACTAGGAAGGGCTCGCCCGGGATCATCCAAAGACCCAGGCTAGGGCTGTCCGGGAAGTCTATTTGCAAGCCAAGCTTGCCCGCCGCACCAAAGGTTACTGATGGGCTGTTCGGTGTGTCCCAGACAATAGGTCCCTCCTTGAAGAGATCGTCCGTGGGTTGGAGGATGCGTCCCTCTATGGGTGAAGGGTGCGGGTCTGGCAAAAGCATGATGGGGTCACCGACGCCGCGGCGGATAGGCCCTGGCTCAGGATAGGCAAACGTCACCTTGTAGTCCGATTTGGAGAGCTCCGGCTCCAGCGGCCAGTTGAAGCCGGGGTGCCAGCCTATATCCGCAAAGATGGGCAGTTTGTCCCGGTTCTCCAGCACTAAGGAGAGGGTAAAGGTGGGGCCGTTTAGCTCAAACTCAGCGCGAAGGGAGAATACAAAGGGGTAGGCCGCGCGGGTTTCTTCATTATCGGTAAGCTCCAGCACTAACCGGTCCTTCGTCTGTTCCGTCACCTGAAAGCGCGTATGCCGCGCGAAGCCATGGGCCGGCATGGGGTACTCTTTGCCGGCATGGCGGAACAGGCCGCCCACCAGCTGGCCAATGACAGGAAAGAACACCGGCGCGTGGTCCGGCCAGCTGGCGGCGCTGCCCTGCCAGAGCAGCTCAACGCCGCTTGCGGTGCGGAGGGAGTGCAACTCCGCACCCTGTACATCTACCACTGCGGTGAGCTCCAGAGAAGTGAGGGTGATCGGTTGGACTGGTTTCATGGACACCTGCTTAGTTATTAGGGGTTGAATACACGAGGAGTTCTCAGGGGCGCCCCCGTGAACCCCTTTCTCTAGCTATGTGCAGTGCTGGCTCTCAGACTGAACCACCGCCTAATGGGATGAGAGCACAGACTAACTTACTCCCTGTGTTGTACCACATATCATGAGACACGGGTAAGCCCATGAGCCCAGAAAGGTGTCAGGATAGTCTCCGGTGCAGGCGGTCGAGAGCCCGGGCGCTGTGGGAGCGACTCCTGACCTAGAATAGACTTCCTTAAGTGCCTCGACAGGTTACGTGGGCGAGCCTACAATCTATCAATCAACCAATCAATCAAAGAGCCAGCCTACCGTAACGTTGAAGGAGCAATAAATGAACGACCTGTCTCGCAAAGTCCTTGGCCGCACCGGCCTGGAGGTGACCGCGTTGGGCTACGGCGCTATGGAGCTTCGCGGCGTGCCCTTTGGCGGCCCAGAGATCACCGATGACCAGGCAAAACTAATACTGAACGCGGTGCTGGACGAGGGCATCAATTACATAGACACCTCCATTGACTATGGCCGCAGCGAAGAGTTCATTGGAATGTACATTGCTCACCGGCGCTCAGAGTACTACCTGGCCTCCAAGTGCGGCTGTGTGCCAGGTGAGCGCGGCAAGCATGTACATACTGCTACAAACATTCGCGCGGGCGTGGAGCACAGCCTGCGCTTGATGAAGACCGACTACTTGGATGTAGTGCAGTTCCACAGCAGCCTACCCCGCGCAGAATTGGAAGGAGAGGCTCTGGATACCGTTGTGGCGCTACAGCAAGAGGGGAAGGTGCGGTTCATCGGCATGTCTGGTACGCTCCCTAATCTGGTTGAGCAGGTGGAGATGGGCGCCTTTGATGTCTTTCAGATCCCGTACTCTGCGTTGGAGCGTGAGCACGAGGCCGTTATGAACGCGGCAGCCGCGGCGGGTTCAGGCATTGTGGTGCGCGGGGGCGCATCAAGAGGCCAGCCCACGGATTGGGAGCAGCGCCGGTACTATATGCAGCCGGGCACCGTCGCCAAGGACCGCTGGGAAGCGGCGCAACTGGACGACCTGCTGGACGGTATGAGCCGTATGGAGTTCGTTGTGCGGTATACCTTATCCAACCCGGACTTAGGCAGCACGATCATCGGGACAAAGGATGTGGGCCACCTGAAGGACAACATAGCGGCGGCGCTGAAAGGTCCGCTACCGGCTGACCTGCTGGCTAGTGCTAACGAGCGGTTGGCAGAGGCTGGTTCACGTCCCACTGACTAAGTGTAGGTGAGCAGCGTTCAAGAAACCCAGCCATAGTACGGCTGGGTTTCTAACGTAGTACGAAGGTTGTGCGCCTACTGTGTAACGGGCGTTTTCTCTTTCAGATAGTTGAGGATGCCTTCCGCAGCGGTGCGAGCTTGAGCCACGGCGGTAACTACCAGATCCGCACCACGGACGCTGTCGCCGCCGGCAAAGACGCCAGGGCGGCTGGTTATGCCAGTCTCCGGGTCGATTGTGATGCGGCCGTCGTTGTGCTCCACCCCCGCACTTTCGACAAGCGCATCGTCACCCTGGTAGCCAACGGCTATGACAACAGTATCCGCTTCTATAACAAACTCAGAGCCTGCTATTGGTGTCGGCACGTGGGTTGGGTCTGAAGGGTCCTGATCGCCTAGCTCCGTCTTGACGCATTCGATAGAGGAGACGCGCCCGTCGGCATCCGGAATGAACCGGGTGGCAGCAGTGAGGTATTCGAACTGCACACCCTCTTCCAAGGCGTGCTGACGCTCCGCAGCCCGTCCGGGCAGCCCTTCTTCGATAGTGCGGATGAGGCAGGTAACGGTTGCGTCTACGTCCTGCTCCTTTGCTCTACGGACGGCGGTGCGAACGCAGTCCATAGAAGTATCGCCGCCGCCAATGACCACCACACGTTTGCGTACTTGGACTGGCTTGGAGAGCTTTTCCGGGAGGTCCTCCGCCGGCAGATTGCACCGCACAAGAAACTCTGTCGCGGGGTAGATGCCAGTCAGGTCTTCGCCGGGGATATTCATGGTCCTGGCAACACCAGCGCCGTGGCCCAGATAGACCGCTGCGTAGCCCTCCTCAAGGAGGGATTCAACAGTGATGTCTTTGCCCAGGGTTGCGTTGCAAAGGAACTGCACACCCAGGGCTTCCAGGTAGCTGAGCTTCTCGTTAACGATGTCTTTGTCCAGTTTGAAGTTGGGAATGCCGTAGTACAGGATGCCGCCGGGAGTGGGCCAGCTATCGTAAATCACTGCCTGGTTCCCGGCCACAGTAACGTGCTCCGCCACCGTAAGGCCGGCGGGGCCGGCGCCGATTATCGCTATCTTGTGGCCGGTTGCAGCGGCTTTAGGAGGCATGGGGAAGCCCTCCGTAGTGCGCTGGTAATCTGTGGTGAAAGCCTCAAGGCGGCCAATGGCTACGGGCGGATTGGGCGGCACTTTCTTAACGTGCGCAACAACGCAAGAACCCTCGCAGAGGCGCTCCTGGGGGCATACGCGGCCGCACACTTCCGGCATAGTGCTGGTAAGGCGGAAGATGTTGGCGGCCTCAATGTAGTTGCCTTGCTCAATCTCCCAGAGCGCGCCGGGAATGTCGTTCTGGACGGGGCAGGCTTTTATGCAGGGCGCGTCGGGGCACTGGATACAGCGGGTGGCTTCGTCTATAGCTGCCTGGCTGTCTTCGAAACCTATGACAACTTCATTCCAATTACATTGACGCAGGGCTGGGTCCTGCTTGATAAGGTCTTGGGGAGGGATTTGCAGCCGCGCTTTGCGGTCGACTCGTGGTCGTGTTATTTCTTGTGCCATCGTAAAACCCGATGCGCCTTCCATTCTCTGTTCGGGGCTGTGCTGGAGAGCGTGCAACCCGGGAGGCGCTGGCTCTGCCCCTTTGGTTCTTGGCGCTAACCTGATTGTCAGTTCCTCACTTTATGGGTTCGTTGAGCCACATCCTGCGTGCTTGGATGAATGCAGAACACTTCTAGTCTACCACACCAAGCCGTTGCTCCTGTTAAGCCTGCCTTGCTCAAAGCACAAACAACGAGGCCCCGGAGTTACTCCGAGGCCTCGTTTCCTTACGAAGGAAGGTGGGTGGTTAACAGCCGTTGTCGTTCAGCCAGGCGGTTACCACAAAGAAGGAGTTGTGGTTGTGCTGGTAGAGCGGCATGTTCTTCACGCGGCATCCAATCACGCGCTGGTAGTGGCCGCCAACGGTAGGCACCCATGGCATGAGCTCGTAGAGGCGCTCCTGGATCTGGGTGAATATCAGCGCCCGTTTCGCAGGATCCGTCTCTCGACTCTGTGCGTCGGCCAGCTCGTCTATCTTGGAATCGCTGAGGCCGGGGAAGTTCTGGGAACTGCCGGTCCTGATCACGTCGCCCATCCAGTAGCCTGGGAAGAAGACGCTGCCAAGGTTGCCCCAGCCCAGATCTAGGTTGCCTTCCTTCGCGTGCTCCTGAAGGATAGGAGTGAAGCCTCGGCCAATGACCTCAACGGAGGAGTTGATGCCGATGGCGGCGAGGTGCTGCTGCACGACCTCGGCCTGGGTTGCATACGTTGAGCCGGTCCTGATGGTGGCGGTAACGGGGTTGTCGGGACCGTAGCCGGCCTCTTTCATCAGCGCCAAGGCGGCGGGAACGTCCTGCTTAAACATCTCTATGAGCTTCTCTTGTGGCGGCAGGAACTCCTTGAATCCGGGGGGCATATAGCCTGCGTGGCCGGCCTGGCCCTCGTAGCTGGATATGATGTCCTCGCGGTTGATGGAGAGCCGGGCAGCCTTGCGCACACGGACGTCGTTCCAAGGCTCCTTGTCTAGGTTAAACCAGAGGGAGGAGTTGGAATGGCGGTTCTGGACGGCGAACTGCAATTGGGGGCAGCACTCCTTGAGGGAGGGGACGTCCTGGGCGAGGATGCCGGAGAAACCGGGGACATCCAGCTTGCCTGCCCGCAGGGCGGCGACCCAGGCGGCGTAGTCGGGGAGGACCAGATTGCGTACCTGACCCATGTAGGGGAGGGCCTTGCCGTCTTTGCCCATCTCGTAGTACTTCGGATGTGGCTTGAGCCGGACCTCGGAGTTGAGCTCTATCTTGTCGACCATCCATGCGCCGGTGCCGACGGCATTGGACTTGAAGTCGCCGTCGGCCTCAAAGACCTCGTGGGCGACGAGCTTGGTGGTGTAGAAGCAGCACTTCCACATGTAGTCGGGGTCGGGGGCCTTCAGTTTGAAGACGATGGTGTAGTCATCCGGCGCGGAGACATCGACGCCATCGAAGTAGCTGCGATAGCGGGTCTTCTCTTCAACGTGATAGTTGGCGTTCCAGAGGACATCCGCGGAGGTGAACTTGCGTCCGTTGACCGGGGCGATGTCCTGCCAGAGTACATCGTCCCGCAGCTTCACGGTCCAGGTCTGAGCGTCCGTGGATTCCCAGGACTTTGCGAGGCTACCCTTCAATACGGTGTCCTCATAGAAGCAGCCGCGCTTCTCCATAAGGCTATTGAAGATTTGGCCCTGGCCGGTGCCGGCCCGGCTGGCGCCGGTGGGGTCGAGGTGGGAGAACTCGCCGGTGGCCCAAGTGAGGATGCCGCCGCGGGTGGGCGGTCCGTCGGTGCGCCAGTGCTCTTTGCCGGGCTCGCAGCTAAGCTCTGTTTGCTGCTCCGCTTGCTTGGCGAGCTTCTCAACGGCTTGCTTCTGGACCTCTGCGACCTTCTCCTCCTTCATTGCTGCGGCGGGTGCTGCCGTAGCAGCGGGTGCAGCGGGTGCGGCAGCAGATGAGGCGGGTGCTGCCGTAGCTGCGGGTGCGGCAGCAGATGAGTCGGATGCTGCAGGCGCAGCGGGTGTAGTTGGTGCCGCCGCCTGGGTACATGCTAAGGCCAATAGGCCAGTTGTCAGCAACAGTATGCTCACAAATCGCATATATTGCTCCTTTCACTTACTAGAGATTTTGGCAACCGGTACATAATCAGTTGCCAACGATTTTACGCCTAAACGCGCTCGCGTGTGAGTGTTAAGTTGGCCAATAGTAGCCTTGCAACATGATTTTACCATGAATATGTCATGATGTTGTTCTCACAATGCTCATGAAGGTACCACCCACAACAGTAAAACATCAACAGAGAGGCCGATACGATCATCGTGCCTGCCTCTCTTGCACCTACCTCATAGGAGCGCAATGGAATGGTGTGCGCTCTGTGAGGACTTAGATGAGGATCAGGATATCGTTGCCCTCAATCTTTACTTCAAAGGTGGCAAGGGGCTCCGTAGCGGGGGGGTGGTTGGGTTCTCCTGTCCGCACATCAAAGGAGCTATCGTGGCAGGGGCAAGTAATGGTCTCGCCCTCTATGTCACCGTCCGAGATGTTGCACTCCGCGTGAGAGCAGAGGTCGTCCACCGCATAGAACATGCCGTCAATGTTGGCGATGCAGACCTCCTTCTTGTTCACCGTATAGTATTGCATTCGGCCCGGTGCAATCTCGCTCGTTTCGCCTACCTTTACAAAGTCCGCCATTCGCGTCTCCTAATCAAGTATCTGTAGTCTAGGGATGCCTCTTGTGTACGGAGGCGTCCGCTTGCAGGCCATAGCCTTAACAAACTTGGTTCAGGCGGCCTGCGTGTTCCGCGTCACAAAGTAGCATGAAGGGTAAGGATGCGTCTACCCATACGCACCCCTCTCTGCGTTTGGGATTGAGCAAACAACGAGGCCCCGGAGTGATTCCGAGGCCTCGTTTCCTTACGAAGGAAGGTGGGTAGTTAACAGCCGTTGTCGTTCAGCCAGGCGGTGACCACAAAGTAGGAGTTGTGGTTGTGCTGGTAGAGCGGCATGTTCTTCACGCGGCATCCAATCACGCGCTGGTAGTGGCCGCCAACGGTAGGCACCCATGGCATGAGCTCGTAGAGGCGCTCCTGGATCTGGGTGAATATCAGCGCCCGTTTCGCAGGATCCGTCTCTCGACTCTGTGCGTCGGCCAGCTCGTCTATCTTGGGATCGCTGAGGCCGGGGAAGTTCTGGGAACTGCCGGTCCTGATCACGTCGCCCATCCAGTAGCCTGGGAAGAAGACGCTGCCAAGGTTGCCCCAGCCCAGATCTAGGTTGCCTTCCTTCGCGTGCTCCTGAAGGATAGGAGTGAAGCCTCGGCCAATGACCTCAACGGAGGAGTTGATGCCGATGGCGGCGAGGTGCTGCTGCACGACCTCGGCCTGGGTTGCATACGTTGAGCCGGTCCTGATGGTGGCGGTAACGGGGTTGTCCGGGCCGTAACCGGCCTCTTTCATCAGCGCCAAGGCGGCGGGAACGTCCTGCTTAAACATTTCGATCAGCTTGTCTTCTGCGGGGAGGAACTCCTTGAATCCAGGGGGCATATAGCCTGCGTGGCCGGCCTGGCCCTCGTAGCTGGATATGATGTCCTCGCGGTTGATGGAGAGCCGGGCAGCCTTGCGCACACGGACGTCGTTCCAGGGCTCCTTGTCGAGGTTAAACCAGAGGGAGGAGTTGGAATGGCGGTTCTGGACGGCGAACTGCAATTGGGGGCAGCACTCCTTGAGGGAGGGGACGTCCTGGGCGAGGATGCCGGAGAAACCGGGGACATCCAGCTTGCCAGCCCGCAGGGCGGCGACCCACGAGGCGTAGTCGGGGAGGACCAGATTGCGTACCTGACCCATGTAGGGGAGGGGCTTGCCGTCTTTGCCCATCTCGTAGTACTTCGGATGTGGCTTGAGCCGGACCTCGGAGTTGAGCTCTATCTTGTCGACCATCCATGCGCCGGTGCCGACGGCATTGGACTTGAAGTCGCCGTCGGCGTCAAAGACCTCGTTGGCGACGAGCTTGGTGGTGTAGAAGCAGCACTTCCACATGTAGTCGGGGTCGGGGGCCTTCAGTTTGAAGACGACGGTGTAGTCATCGGGAGCGGAGACATCGACGCCATCGAAGTAGCTGCGATAGCGGGTCTTCTCAGCGACGTGATAGTTGGCGTTCCAGAGGACATCCGCGGAGGTGAACTTGCGTCCGTTGACCGGGGGGACGTTCTGCCAGAGTACATCGTCCCGCAGCTTCACGGTCCAGGTCTGTGCATCCTTGGATTCCCAGGACTTTGCGAGGCTACCCTTCAATACGGTGTCCTCGTAGAAGCAGCCGCGCTTCTCCATAAGGCTATTGAAGATTTGGCCCTGGCCGGTGCCGGCTCGGCTGGCGCCGGTGGGGTCTAGGTGGGAGAACTCGCCGGTGGCCCAGGTGAGGATGCCGCCGCGGGTGGGCGGTCCGTCAGTGCGCCAGTGCTCTTTGCCGGGCTCGCAGCTCAGCTCTGCTTGCTGCTCCGCTTGCTTGGCGAGCTTCTCAACGGCTTGCTTCTGCACCTCTACGACCTTCTCGTCCTTCATTGCTGCGGCGGGTGCTGCCGTAGCAGCGGGTGCAGCGGGTGCGGCAGCAGATGAGGCGGGTGCTGCCGTAGCTGCGGGTGCTGCAGCAGATGAGTCGGATGCTGCAGGTGCAGCGGGTGTAGTTGGTGCCGCCGCCTGGCCACATGCTAAGGCGAATAAGCCAGTTGTCAGCAACAGTATGCTCACTAACCGCATTGCTTTTCCTTTCTGTGTTGAGCCCAAAGGCGCTCAACATATGCGAATCTTGCCAATAGGAGACTAATCCCGCCTGCAATTGCCAGCGGAAACCTCTCTGAACGCTAAGTGTAAAAGATGACGAGATAATGAGCAAGTCATTAGAAGCTCATGATTTGCTCAGGTAATGCTCTATAGAGTGAGTAATTCTGCCAATAATGATGACGGCGATGTGACAAGTCAATCATGCTTTATTTATACGTTCTTCATGTTTAACGGGCGAGGCTAAAGAGACGATGCCAGGCGCATGCACCAGGCGCATGCAATGGAAAATGGGGTACGACTAGCCGGAGTACCTAGCCTCTACTGACGCGGTGCTAGTAGGGCCTCGTCCAAGCATTACATGACGTACTCGGTAGACCGGTCTTCATCACTGTGGTCTACCTCTTTGATGGCCTCTTGAAGCACCTCCCCGGGCCACTCTACTTGGAGGTTGTCTTCTTCAATGCGCACCGGGAAGGTGGGAAGCGGATAGAGGGCTGGACCCGCTTGCACGACGCCCGAGGCCAGATCGAACTCTGCCTCGTGATACGCGCAGATGATCTGATGGCTTCGGGTGAGGAAGCCGTCCGTGAGGTATTCCTGCTGGTGGGTGCAGGCGTTCCGAAAGGCATAGTATTTCTCGCCAACGTGGGCAACGGCGATCTCGTAGCCGCCTATGTCGAAGGCGCGCATCTTGCCGTCAGGGAAATCGGCGGCTTTTCCGAGCGTGAGAAAATAAGACACGACCAGCTTGCTCCTTCAGAGAAAGCACCCAAGTTGCGTAAAGAGGTGGCCTCGTATGAGGCCACCTCTTCTGAGTGCCGTTCGTTAAGGTGTGTGCGGGAACTCCGCTTAGGCGAGCACCGGCGCCGGGAGGTTGTAGAGCTTCCGAACGTTGTCTCGAATGAGAGCCGCCCGCTCTGCCTCTGGGAAATCGCTGAGGTCTCGCTCAACCAGCTTCATGGACTCGGGCCACACCGATGCGCTGTGGGGGTAGTCCGTGGCGTACATGAGCTTCTCTTCGCCCAGCAGATCCCGGTCTCGCACTGCATGCGGTTCATTGATGTACGAGAACCAGACGTTGCGCCGGAAGTACTCGATGGGTGAGAGGGAGAGCTTGGTGGGGAAGGAGAAGGGTCCCCTAGCCGCGCGCTCAAGCCGCCGCACGTAGTAGGGCAGCCAGTCCGTGCCGTTCTCCGCGGAGATGGTCTTTAGCGCAGGAAAACGCTCAAAAACACCGGACATGATGAGCTGGGCCAGCGTCCTCTGGATCTCGTGAGGCCGGATAAGCAGGCCGAGGGAGAAGTTGTCGTCCCAGTAGGACGAGGGTGAGAGGGGGCTCTCAAAGCCGCCGCCGGTGATCTCGTGAAGGACTATGGGCTGATCTACCTCCTGCATGGCTGCCCAGAAGGGGTCGTAGGCCGTAGAGGAGTAGGGCGGGCAAGACGATGGCGGAGAAAGCCCGATCATTGCGCCCTTTAGGCCCATCTTGTGCGCCCGATACAGCTCCTTTACCGCCTCATCTACATCGTAAAGCGAGATGAGAGGCACGCCAACGAGGCGGTTGGGGCTGTAGCTGCAGAACTCTGCCAGCCAGTCGTTGTAGGCCCGGAAGATGGCGCGTTGGAGCTTGGCGTCTCGCATCCAGAACATGCGGAAGGCAATGGTGCAATGGAGTAGCTCGCCTTCCACGCCGTCAATGTCCTGGTCTTTGAGGCGGGCCTCAGGGTTCCAGCCGCCGGGCAGGGCATCGTTGTAACCCTTTTGCTCGTCACGGAAGGTGGAGCCTATCGCCGCATCAGGACGGGCGCCCACGCGCTGGGCCGCGCCCAAACCTACGCCTACCGGGTGCGGTGGGAACCCTTCATAGAAGAAGAGGTCCTGCATCTTGCCGTCTCGCTCCAGCCGTCTCATATGGGGAGCACGGAACCGGAACTCCTTATCAATCCGCTTTTCCCAGAGGTCGCCAGGCTCGCTGACGTGAGAATCCGCTGAGAAAATCTTTAGTTCAGCCATGAGAGTCCTCCGCTCGTTAGGTTAGACAGTTGGTAGTCCGCGTATGATGCAAGATTACCAAACTATCCAATAAGTTGACAATTTTGCTTAGAAGGGGAAGGTCTCGCCGCCGCCTACAGAAAGCACCTGACCGCTGATGTAGCCGGCATCGTCGGAAGCCATGAACGCGATCGCGGAGACAACTTCTTCCACCATTGCGGGCCGGTTCAGGCCGAGGGACAACGGACGCTCCTGACGGTTGCCGGATTCGTCCACGGGCTGGGCGATCTCCGCCTCTTTGGGCACTTCGCTCTTGGCGACGAACTCCAGGTTGTAGTCTCGCCGGTAGACCTGCTCTTTGCCGTCGTTCTGAGAAGGGGCTACACAGTTGACCCGGATGCCGTAGCGGCCAACTTCCTTGCTCAAGGAGAGGGTCAGGCCAATGAGTCCGCCCTTGGAGGCGGCGTAGGGCACTCGGTTCAGACCAACCAGTGCGTGTGTAGCCAGGGTGACGATGTTGCCGCCAACGCCATCGCTGGACTTTTCGTGCTGCTCAATCATGTATGGCAACGCGGCATGCACGCAGTACATGGTGGGGTAGAAGTTCTTGTTGACGGTCTCGATAATCTGCTGTTCGGTATTGTACTGGTACGGATAGCTCCAGACCGTTCCGCCAACGATGACGATGAGAGAATCGATACGGCCCCACTTCTCCACGGTATGGTTGATAAGGTCATGGCAGCCGTCCCAGCTGCGATAGTCGCCAATATGGACGCTGGCCTTTTCGCCGATGCTCTCAACGTCCTTGGCGGCCTTTTGAGCGATGTCCTCGGCCCAGTCGCCGACCACGACGGTTGCGCCTTCTGTAGCCAGGCGTCGAACGGCGGTCAGGCCAATGCCCTGACCGGCGCCGGCAACCACGCAGACCTTGCCCTCAAAGCGCCGTGCGCCACGGGCCAGGGGATCGAGCGCTTTCTTTTCCATTGTCATAGTTCCCTCCTAATTATTTAGGTGTTCGTCGAACTGCCTCAGCCATCGTGCCTGGCTGGGCTTCCAAAATCCAAAGTGGTCGGAGTGTAGCATAAGCTCATTGTCTCTACAAATGCTGCTGCGTAGGCGTGGCGACTTTCTCTACAATCTCACGGAGCGCTCACTCATCCCGTGTTACCTACTATAGAGTCGCGCCTGTGCTTGACATACTATATGTCGGTCAGTATAAGATTGGCAGACAGTTCCTAACGCAACGTTGTTCACGCTAGGAGGAGCAGCCATGTTTTTATTGTCTGGTATACAGAGCATCATCGGCGGCTATCCGGGTGGCTATAAGCATATGCCCAGGGGCACGCAGCCCCGGTACGCGCCGCCGGAGTTCAAGCAGCCCACGGATCCTCGAGATCGACGAAGCCGCATTCCCGCGCTAGGTTACCAAGAGTACTGGTATCCGGCGATGCCGGCCAAAGACATAGATTCTAAGAAGCCGACGGTGCTCCGCATGCTGGGCAAAGACCTGGCCTTCTTCCGCGGCGAAGACGGCGAAGTGAAGGCGCTGCTAGACGTCTGCCCGCACCGCGGCGTTTACCTCTCCAACGGCGACTGCTTCTTCAAGGGTTTTCTGACCTGCCCGTACCACGGCGCAACCTTTGACGGCGACGGCAATTGTGTGGCCTTCATAACGGAGGGACCCGACTCACGCATGGTGGGGCAGCTGAAGGCCCGAGCCTTCCCGACCATCACCCTGCTTGGGCTAGTGTTTGTGTGGATGGGTGAAGGCGAGCCGGTTGACCCGCGGGAGGATATTCCCCCGGAGATGTTTGAGCCAAACAACATCTACCGACCTGCGTTCTATATGATCCCGTGCAACTGGATCCTGACCCTGGAAAATACGCTGGATGCGCACAACGCATTCTTCACCCATCGCAACTCGCTCACAGTGCTCTTCCAGAGCGGCATGCTGGGCGGACGACCGCGGACACCCTTTGGCTATCGTGTCCAGATAGTGGACAACCATGCCGTCCACTACAAGCAGGACGGGACCAAGGCGCCGGTGGACCGCTACTATTACGACGAAGATGGCAAGATTCCCTATCAGATGTACTACCCTGGAGTGAAGGGCGTATGGCCCCTGCACCGCTGGCGGCGGCTGTGGTCGTGGATTGCCGACCGGCGTTCGAGGCGCCAGCGGGAGAAGCGGACCGGCAACTTCCAGCCGACGCGGAACGTACCGGACCGCTGGAATGGCACCTGCCTCCCCGGCATGTCTCGCACTGCGGGCACCAATGACAAGTACCGAGATACTCGCTGGCCGGTGCCGGTAGAGGAAGGCCTGACCCGCATGGTGTACCTGAATGTGGAGCGGTACGCTGAGCCGCCGAGCCTGGCGACGCGGGTAGTGAAGGGCGCTACCTGGCCCGTGCGCAACTGGATGAAGAACTACAACTTCCGCAACCAGGACGTCTTTGCGGAGATGTACGGGCAGTACGACCAGCCCGAATACCTCTCCTCCACCGACTCCGTGGTAGTGGGCATGCGCAGGCTCTTCACCGAGCACGCCCGTGGCGTGACGCCCTCCGATCCGGAAGTGGTAGCGCAGGAATTGGGCGAGGTCATGGTGCGAGAGAACGACCTCAAGACCTTGGAGATTGCGCAGGGGACCTACGCAGAGCAGATTAAAGAAGGTATGAAGGATCCGGTGTAGTCCTCTCGCAGCACTCTAATACGGCATAGGCTTGGGCCGACACGAAAGTAATCGTGTCGGCCCAACTTTTTTAAGGAACTGCGCCAAGCACGCCGCCCGTTCGACTTCTACGAGGCGTGGCAAGACAGCTAAGCCATTGACATTGAGCTAGCGCGCTACTAGAAGCGGCGCGTGTTGCAACGCGCCGCTTCTAGCAGTATAAAGTACGGGGCAGGGAGTTCATGAGCCTGTGTGCATAGCACAGCAGCAAGTTGTGAAGAGGAGGTCTTGAATGGCCGATACCATCGAAGAGATTAAGCGCAAAAGCGTGCTCTCCCACCGCATCCTGGTGATGACCGGGTCTATGGGCGATATAACCGGGCACGTGATGCTTAAAATCCCGGATACGAACGAGTTCTACTATCGCTGTCGGAATGACGACAACGATGTTTCCCCAGCGTTCATCACCCAAACCTCGCTGCATCGCGTGGACATCACCTCGGGTGAGGCCACGGAGCCGTTGCTAGCGGGGTACACCATGTCGGGTGAGCGCTTCATAGGCGTGGGTGTGTTCACGGCGCGTCCGGAGGTGGGCTGCGTGATCCATGCGCATCCGCCGGCGCAGGTGCTGTGCAGCATGGCTGATGTTGAAATCAAGCCTATCGTCGGGTCGCAGAACTGGGGCGGGCACGATGTCGCGCGTCAGGGAGTCGCAGTCTATCCCCGCACCATGACCATCGTGAACCATGTGCTGGCTCGCGCGGTGGTTGCCATGATGAGCAACAAGAACGTGGTGCTGCTGAAAGCCCACGGCAACGTGGTAGCCGGCAGGAACGTAGAAGAGGCCACGGTACGGGCCATCCAGACGGAAAACATTGCCAGACTTTGCTGGGAGATTGCCAAGGTGCAACGCAACGACGAGTATGTCCCATGGACTATCCCGTGGGAAGACGTAGACAACATGACCTCCGGGCTGCCCATGCGGGAGGCCTCTGAAGCCCAGGGCGGTGGGCCGCGCCGGATGACCAATGCTTCCTGGGAGTATTACGTGCAGATGCTCCAAGCCGGGGCGTTGATTCCCGCCGAAAGCACCGTTGGACGCACGCAGTACTAGGTGCGTTAGGCATCAACCGTAGGGAAGAGGAGGCGTATTTTATGGCAGACGCACTACAGGAACTAAAAGAGAAGCAGGTGCTTTCGCACCGCATATTGACCATGCTGGAGTCCATGGGCGACATCACGGGCCACGTCTTTGTACGCGTGCCCGGCGCCGATGAGTTTATGGCTCGCTGCAGGAACGACTACGATGTTTCGCCCGGCTACGTGCAACAAGAGGCGATACATCGCATGAACTTTGACGGCATCCCCACAGAGCCAGTAGACGGCTGGACCATCCCGCCGGAGCGCCACATTGGGGCGGCCGTTTTTCGGATGCGGCCTGAGGTGGGCTGCGTGATCCACGCGCATCCGCCGGCGCAGGTGCTGTGCGTGAACACGGGTGTGCCCATCCGGCCCATTGTGGGCGCGCAGAATGGCGGCGGCTCTCAGGTAGCCCGCGGCGGCATTCCCGTGTATCCTCGGGCGCTCCTTATTCACAACAAAGAGGTTGCCGGCGCAATGATGGCGGCCATGGGTCGCAAAGACATCGTGCTGCTGAAGGGCCACGGCAACGTGGTGGCCGGCAGGAACGTCGAAGAGGCCACGGTACGGGCTATACAGATCGAAAACCTGGCGCGCCTCACCTGGGAGATTGCACTAACCGGCCGTACCGCGCCGGAGGTTCCCTGGCAGGACATTGAGGAGACCATCTCTCGTAATGAGGGCGGCGGCGGCGGAAACAATTGGACCTGGGAATACTACAAGAAGATGTACGAGGTAGGTCGAAGAATACCTGTTGATCCCGAGTAATCTTACGTTTAGAAGGGCTGCGGCGAGATGAGCAGTCCTTCCTAGTTTGCAGTAGCCCTGCGGGTTGATTGTGCGAGTTGTTATTGTAGAGGAGGTCTCTAATGGCAGATACGTTGGAAGAGCTAAAATGGAAAGCGGCCGTAGCTCATCGCATTTTGACCTTTACGGGGTCCATGGGTGACTCCACCGGCCACGTTATGCCTCGCATTCCCGACAGCGACGAGTTCTTATATCGCTGCCGCAATAATCAGGAAGATGTTTCTCCTGCCTATGCGACGCCCAGGAGTATGCATCGCGTTAAGCTGATGACGGGCGAGCCCGCGGAAACGCTGACGCCCGGCTACTGGCTTTCCGGCGAGCGCTTCATCGCCCTCACGGTCATGAATGCCCGTCCCGAGATCAACTGCGTCGCCCACGCGCATCCGCCGGCGCAGGTGCTGTGCAGCGTCACCGGCGTACAGCTGCAGGCCATTGTGGGCTCCCAGAACTGGGCGGGCAGCCAGCTAGCGCGTCCTGGCATCGCCACCTATCCGCGGTCGCTGACCATCGTCAACCATGTGCTGGGCCAGGCGATGCTGCGGGTTATGGGCAACAAGGATGTCTGCCTACTGCACGGTCACGGCAACGTGGTGGCGGGTACTTCTACCGAAGATTGCACCCTCAAAGCGGTCCGTATTGAAAACCTGGCCCGCCTTTGCTGGCAGCTTGCGGTTCAGCAGCGCAGCAACAACCCGGTCTGGGAGATTCCCTGGGAAGACTGGGACGACAGCGTATCCGGCGCCGGAGGTCGAGAGGCCTCACAGGCGCAGGGCGGCGCACCCACCCGCGGCACCTCGGGCGGCTGGGATTACTACGTGCAGATGCTGCGTGAAGGGCAGCCCCTCCCCGACGAGAGCTCTCCAGACGGGATGATTCAGTACTAAGGCATCATCTCTAGGCCGCTGGACAGCGTAATCTGGGAAGGAAGAAGTAACTCTATGGCAGACCAGTTAGACGAACTAAAAGATAAAGTAGTGCTTGCCCATCGCATCCTGGTGATGACCAGGTCTATGGGCGACCTCACTGGCCACGTGTTCACACGGGTGCCGGGGGCCAACGATTTTCTGTCTCGTTGCCGGAACATGGAGGATCAGTCGCCGGGCTACGTCATGAGGGCGGCGATACACCGCATCGACTTTGACGGCATCCCTACCGAGCCCACCGATGACTACGTGATCCCGCCGGAACGCCACATTGGCGCGTCGATCATGAAGATGCGCCCAGAGGTAGGCTGCGCAATCCATGCGCACCCACCGGCGCAGGTGCTGTGCGCCAACGCTGGCATAGAGCTGCGGCCCATCGTGGGCGCGCAGAATGGCAGCGGTGCGCAGCTTGCGCGGGGCGGCATAGGCGTGTACCCGCGAGCGCTGCTCATCCACAACCCGCAGATTGCGGGGGCGATGCTGGCGGTGATGGGTCGTAAAGACGTGGTGCTGCTAAAGGGCCACGGCAACGTCGTGTGCGGCCGCTCGGTGGAGCAGGCGACGGTGCGAGCCGTCCAGTTGGAGAACCTGGCGCGTTTGCAATGGCAGGTAGCCCTCTCAGGTCTGTATGCTCCGGACGTGCCCTGGGAAGACGTGGAGGAGGGCATTGCCCGCCCACCGCAAGAGGGCAGCGGACAGGATTACAACTGGGAGTACTACAAGAAGGTCTACGAAGAAGGGAAGCGCGTCACTATCGATTTCTAGCGTTTGCATGACGCTGAGGAAGGTTAGCAAGACTATGGCAGATCAATTAGACGAACTAAAAGATAAAGTAGTGCTTGCCCATCGCATCCTGGTGATGACCAGGTCCATGGGCGATACCACCGGCCATGTGTTCACACGGGTACCGGGGGCCAACGATTTTCTGTCGCGTTGCCGGAACCTGGGTGATCAGTCGCCGGCCTACGTCATGAGGGCGGCGATACATCGCATCGACTTTGACGGCATCCCCACCGAGCCCACCGATGACTACGTGATCCCGCCGGAGCGCCACATTGGCGCGTCGATCATGAAGATGCGCCCAGAAGTAGGCTGCGCAATCCATGCGCACCCACCGGCGCAGGTGCTGTGCGCCAACGCCGGCATAGAGCTGCGGCCCATCGTGGGCGCGCAGAACAACGGCGGCGCGCAGCTTGCGCGGGGCGGCATAGGCGTGTACCCGCGAGCGCTGCTCATCCACAACCCGCAGATTGCGGGAGCGATGCTGGCGGTGATGGGTCGTAAAGACGTGGTGCTGCTCAAGGGCCACGGCAACGTCGTGTGTGGCCGCTCGGTGGAGCAGGCGACGGTACGGGCCATCCAGCTGGAGAACCTGGCGCGTCTGCAGTGGCAGGTAGCCCTCTCTGGCATGTGTGCTCCGGACGTACCCTGGGAAGACGTCGAGGAATCCCTAGCCCGTGCGCCGCAGGCAGGCAGCGAGGCTGATGCTGGTTGGGAGTACTACAAAAAGGTCTACGAGGAAGGGAAGCGAGTCACCCTCGACTTCTAGTCCTAACGTAACGTTAATTATAGGGTGGTGGCAGCGCTTTGCATAAAGCGCTGCCACCAGCGCCCTATCCGGCTCATCAGACCCGCCCTTGCTGCTAAGGGCTGTATACCAAACTTCTTTGGAGAGCAATTGAGATTCGTAGGGAGGGGACACTCCCCTCTCAGCCCTTTAAGGAGGAAGAATGGCCCATCCCGATCTAGTTAGCCGGGCGGAGGTATTCGCCGAGAAGGCGCACGAAGGGCAGTTGAAAGCTTCAGGCAGGCCGTACTTTGAGCATACTCAACAGGTCGTACATATCCTGAGGCAAGTTACAGATGACCAAGCTATCATAGCTGCAGGCTATCTCCATGATACTGTCGAGCATACAGAGACGACCTACACGGACCTCCTGGAGGAATTCGGAGGGAAAGTAGCCAACCTCGTTATGGAAGTAACTCGCGAGGAACGACCAGATGAGCGCGGGCACTCCTTTCCGAGATTGCACTCTCAGGAGGGCGTTATGATCAAATTCGCCGATCGTCTGTCTAATATCTCAGGAATAGAAGCGTTGTCGGAGGAAGGCCAGCAGCTCTATCTTCACAAGAGCAAATTCTGGGAGTAGCCCTAAAAATCTAGTGAAAGGACAAAGGGAGGGGAAATGACTACTAATACAACAAAGCTCCGTGTTGGCATTGCCGGTCTAGGCGTAGCTGCTGCGGGGACGGTGAAGGAGTTGAGCCGCGCGTCAAATGTTGAGCTGATAGCCGCTGCTGATGTGCGGCCGCAGGCGCTCACCACGTTCAAAGAGCGCTACGGAGGCCGTACCTACGATAGCGTGGAGAAGATGTGCGAGGATCCGGACATCGACTTGGTCTGGGTGGCAACGCCCAACAAGTTCCACTGCGAGCACGTGGTCACGGCGGCAGAGCACGGCAAGCACGTCTCCGTAGAGAAACCTATGGCCAACTCTCTGGACGAGGCACAGAAGATGGTCGACGCCGCCAAGAAGAACAACGTGCACCTAGTCTCCGGCCGCACCGGCAGCACTAACGGCGCAATTCAGGCCATGCGTAAGATCATCACTTCCGGCGAGCTGGGCAAGCTGCAGGCTATCCAGGTGTTTGCGTACACCGACTGGATGCTGCTCCCCCGTCTGCCAGACGAGGTAAACCTTGCCCTGGGCGGCGGCATCATCTACCGTCAGGCGCCGCACCAGTTGGACACCATCCGCCTGCTGGGCGGCGGCAAGGTGAGGAGTGTGCGGGCCAGCGTAGGCCAGTGGATGCCGGAGCGCCCAGCGCCCGGGTATTACACCGCTTTCTTGGAATTTGAAGACGGCACGCCGGCCAACGTGACCTACAACGGCTATGGCTACTTCATCACCGGAGAGCTGGTGCCGTGGGCAGGCGTACGCCGCACCGTGGCGAACCCCGGCGAAGTGCGCCGCGCGCTACGTGATGGCACCTTCGATGACGTGACAGCCAAGGAAGCCCGACGCTTTGGCGGGGCGCGTGATGCCGCCGCTTCGCAGCCCGCAGCGGAAGATGAGGGGAACCGCACGGCCCGTTACCGCTCGGACGTGGGCATCGTCATCGTCAGCTGCGAGCACGGCGATATCCGGCAGTCCCCCCAGGGACTCTGGATTTACGATGACGACGGCCAGCGCGAGGTCGAGGCAGATGCCGGGCACGAGGGCGGCATGCTGGAGATCACCGAAGTGTACGAGGCGATCACCGAGGGCAAGAAGGTGAACCAGAGCGGTGAGTGGGGCATGGCGACTTTAGAGGTTATCCTGGCTGCCATCAAGTCCAGCACCGAGCATACAGAGATCACCCTGAGCCATCAGTGCCCCTCCTATATGTAAGCAACTGTTCGCTTATGCGAGCCACGACAACCAAGCTTAGCTAAGCTCCTTTGCATCCCAGGCGACCCAAGTACGGGTTGCCTGGGATGTAGGTTTTGTGCCCGGAAAAGGATGCGCCTGTGAGTACACCGGTTGGTGCGCCCAGAAGAAGAATCATCATTGGGCTGAATATCATGTCCTTTACCTGGGCACTCGGCCTGGGCGCATCCGTGCCGCTGTTCCCGTTGCTCTCCTATCAGCTTGTCCCCATCCTGGCTGTGGCGGGGATGGCAACCGGCGTAACGGGCATCGGCAGCCTCATCGCATCCTACGTTGCTGGGCCGCTCATAGACCGCCTGGGGCGACGTGGCGTGACCATCGTCGGCATCGTTATCCGCACTATCTTCTCCTTCATGGAAGGGACGTCCACCAACATCCTGCAGCTCGCCTCGTTCCGGTTCATGTCCGGCATTGGCACGGCTATCTACGGCACCGGCTCCCAGGTCATCATTGCAGACATCTCTACGCGCAGCGACCGCGGCGCCATCTTTGGCGGGCGGCAGTCCTTCAGCCACATGGGGAACATCATCGGTCCGCTGCTGGGCGGCTTGGTGTGGGGCTGGGCGACGCCGTCTATGGGTGTCACGAACGCCATCCGTATCCCCTTCTTCATCAACGGCTTCACTAAGTTCATCTGCCTCATCACCTTCATCCTCATGGTGGGCGAGACGAAACAATACGCCGTTGAGCCTGCCACAGAGGCGACGACGAAGCCTGAGGCAGCCCCCGTGCGCCAGGAACAGCCACCGCAGCAGCCAAAACGTTCCAGCCTGTTGCCAAGCGGTCTTGTGCTGAAAGCCATCTTTGCCACCGGCTTCTTCTTCTGCATCTATGAGATGTTTGCCACCACGCTGTTCCGCAACGGCATCACCCAGGTGATCATCCCCGTGTATTCTCGGCACGTGCTGGAGCTTTCTCAGGCGGAAGTAGGGCTGATCATCAGCGCTATCAGCGTGGGCAACTTGCTGATCTCCTTCCCGGCAGGGCGGATTGTGGACCGCTGGGGCGTTCGCTACGGGATTTTTCCGGGCATAGTGGTGTCCGTAGCCGCGTTGATCATGTTTGCGATTGCGGGTAGGGCGTCCATTCCGCTGGCATTGCTGATGGGAATGGGGACAAGCCTTGCCGACGTGGGCGCTCGGTCCTATGCAATGGACATTGCGCCGCGGGGGACACGGGGGCAGTTTTACGGTATCCAGGGGATGGCGCAGCACTTTGCCCAGCTCATTGGCCCCATGGCGGTGGGCGGGCTCACGGACACCCTGGGCTTCAGCTTCCCCTTCATGCTGCTTGCCGGTATCTATTCCGTCATGATCCCGATGGCGCTCTTAACCGTAAAAGATGTGAAGAACCCTGCAGAGGCCCCTGCAACCACTGAGAGCAGTTGACATCGCCTCCGGAGGTCTTAGTGGTTACACAGCGGTCAGTTGAAGCGCAGGACGCCATCCTGTAGGATGTTGCAGGAATCAGCCGCACTTAGTCACGCATTTCATAATTCTATAGGAGGGCATCATGGCCAAAGAAAGTCCGTCAAACGATCAGATATTCAAGTGGTTCGATGAGCTTAGCAACTGGGGTCGTTGGGGCAAGGACGACACCATGGGCACGCTGAACCTCATCACTCCAGAGAAGCGGCTTCAAGCCAGCGCACTGGTTAAGGAAGGGCTCACCGTTTCCTGTTCCTATCCCATCCGTTTCTACGAGCACAACCTGGATGACGCCTGGCCGGAGCCGCGGCACTACATGAACAACATGCCGCCGATGGAGCCGGACGAGGACTTTCTTGGCCCGTCCGGTAGCTCAGACATTGTGATCTTGAACTGTCACGGGCTTTCGCTTACCCATATCGACTGCCCGGGGCACTACTTCTTCAAGCAGTCCAAGGACGCGCCCCTCAGCGGCTATAACGGGCTTGCCCCGAGCGCACTTAGCTCTCGCGGCGTAGATCCTAAGGCTGCCGTGACACTTGCGGGCGACGGCATTGTTTCCCGCGGTGTGCTGCTGGACATTCCCCGCCTGCGCGGCGTTGATTATCTGGAGCCGGGCACAGCCATCTACCCGGAGGACCTGGAAGAAGCAGAAGCCAAGCAGGGCGTTAAAGTAGAATCCGGCGACATCCTGTGTGTCCGCACCGGCCACGGCAGGCACAAGCGTGAGCACGGCTGGAACGACAAGCCCGGCGTGCAGTCCGGCCCAGACGGCGCACTGCTGCCCTGGATGAAGGAGCGCGACGTGGCTGTCCTGGCCTGCGATACCGCCAACGACTGGCTGCCGAAGAATGAGGGCATGATGGCCCGCCCCATCCACGCTATCGGCATCCCTGCGATGGGCATGTGGCTCATTGATGGGGCAGACTACGAGGCGTTGGGCGATGCCTGCGCACGGCTCAACCGCTGGGAGTTCCTTCTGGTCATCCCGCCGCTGAAGCTGAACAACGCGACGGCCAGCCCGGTCAATCCCATAGCCATCCTCTAACCCCTCACACTGAACGAACCAAGAAGCGGGGGCTCCTATCTCAATGGGAGCCCCCGCCTTGCGTTTAAGGAGCGTCGATTAGTCGGCGTGGTAATGGTGCTGGAGTTTTTCCAATTGCTCCTGGCTGAGTCCAGGCTTGCCGACACAGGACACGGCCTCCTCCATCTGCTCCATGCTGGAGAAGCCAATGACCACTACAGCAGCCTCCTTCTTTGCCAGCGCAAAACGGATGGCTACCTGGGCAAAGGTCGCATCGCTGCCTTCGTCTAGGAGGAAGTCTAAGGCACGCACGCGGGCGCGGTCGGCGTCCACTTCGTACCAAGCGCCGCGGGACCAGCCGCCCGCCAGGGGGTGCAGCTCCTGTGCTCCCGCCAGCGCGCCGGCAGCCAGAGGTCTGATGATAAGGGTGCCCATTCCCTTCGCCGCGGCGCGGTCAATGATTTGACCGTAGTCGTTGTTGCGGAAACCGGCCGGAACGGCTTGGCCGGCGCTGGGATTGAGCATGGTGTAGTAGGCCTGCTGGGTGTTGAAGCGCCCTTCGTCTATGACACGCTGGATGGCCTGCGTCTGGCCTATCCCGCTGATGCCTATGTAGCGGACTTTGCCCTCTTTCTGTAGCTGCTCAAAGGCCTCTAGTGCGCCGCCAGGGCCCAGCACCTCGTCCGCAGCGAGTTCGGCGGGGTACTCTGGCCTCCGGGTGACGCTCAGCTTGTTGTGCACCTGCAGCAGGTCAATGGTGTCGACGCCCAGGCGTTGGAGGCTGCCTTCCACGGACTTGGTGGTTGCCGCGACCATGTCTTCCAGGTCTTCCTGCTTGAAAGAGATCTTAGTCCCGATAATCGGCCGCGCTTTAAGCTCGCCCAGGGCTTGGCCCAGACCTGACTCCGAGAGGGTAGCGTCATAGCCGGGAGCAGTATCAAAATAGTTGATGCCAAGGTCGAGCGCGCGGGCTACTACCTCACGGCGGTCTTTGGGGTCACCCCGGCTGAAAAGGCCTGCCGTTGCTCCGCCGCCGAATCCTATGACAGAAATCTGCATGTCTGTGTTGCCAAACTGACGGTATTCCATAGTGTCACCCCTTCTCTTCACTACTGGTACTGCGCACGCTTATCGCGCTAACTAGGGCCACTGTCAACATAAGTGGTCTATGGGGACAAAGAAAGAGCGCCTGATAGCCAGGCGCTCTTTGCGTATTTACAAGCGTTATGCGGGGGGTGGGGCTTCCCAGGGCACCAAGCGCAGGTGGATGGGGGCGTGGGGGTAGCCGGACATAACCTCGTCATGCTCCGGATGGTTCTCCATTGCCGCCATGTCTGCTCTGGTCTCCCATTCGCTCTCCACCATGTAGACTATGGGGTCGGTATCCATGTGAGACTTCCAGACCTCGACGCTGATGAAGCCCTGCTGCTGCTTGGCGAGCGCTACCATCGCATCTATGTTCTTCAGGAAGTCCGCTTCTGAAGCGTAGCCAACCACAGGGAGTTTCAGTAAGCTTCTGATTGCCATTACTCTCTCGCTCTCCTCACCGGTGTTACTTTTTGGCACTGGGCCAGACCAAGGGTACTTGACCATATAAAGTCACCATATATATACGCCTAGACGCCAATTCACACAAGGGGGCGAAGCCTGTTGCAGGCGTAAATGGCGCATGATCTGGTAGGAGATGCTGGTACAATGGGGCAGCTAACGCTCCGGAAGGACACTCCAGACATGAGGAAGAGGTTGTAGCGTGGAATACCGTCGTCTAGGGCATGCTGGGCTCCAGGTCTCTGCCATTGGCCTGGGAGGCACCACCTTTGGCACCCAAGTGGACGCTGCTCAGTCCACGCGCATTATCCACCAGGCGCTGGACATGGGCGTCAACTTTATCGACGCGTCTGCGGCGTATGGCCGCGGCGCATCCCAGGAGGTGGTGGGGAAGGCCATCGCGGACCGTCGCAGCCAGGTGGTGCTCAGCGCACGTTTAGTGGGCGGGCCCACCATAGGCACGGGTCCCAACGAGAGCGGTATGGGCCGCCTACGGATTACCGAGGGCGTGCACCAGGCGCTGCGCCGCTTCAACACCGACTACATCGACCTCTTTGAAGGACAGTTGCCCGTGGCGGGACAGGGCCGGATGGAGGAGATGCTGCGCACTTTTGATGACCTTGTCCGGGCTGGCAAACTCCGCTACGTGGGCGCATCCAACTATGCAGCGTGGCAGCTTGCGGAGGCCAGCGAGATGGCTCGAGCCTATGGGCTGTCCCCAGTGGTCGCCGTAGAAGCCCGCTATAATCTGCTGACGCGCGGAATCGAGCAGGATTTCATCCCCGCATGTCGAGCCTATAACGTGGGCATTATTCCCTATACGCCCCTGGCGGCTGGCTTCCTTACGGGCAAGTATCGCCGGGGAGAGCCGATACCGGAGGGTGTGCGGGGGTACAACAACCCCACGTTCTCTGCTAACCTGACCGACCGCAATTTCACGCTGGTTGAGGCGCTACAAGGCTTTGCCCAGGAGCGGGGCCATACGGTTGGAGAGCTGGCCTTGGCGTGGCTCCTCACGCGGCCCCAGGTCTGTAGCGTCATCGCGGGGGCCACGAGTCCGGAGCAGGTCGTGGAGAACTGCAGAGCAGAGGAGTGGCAGCTCTCGGAAGAGGACTTGTCGATTATTGATAAGATAACGCTGGACGGAGTTGGCTAGACTAACACAAAAAGAGGAATGGCAAGATGTCCGAGTTAGAAGAGTTTCGTAAGCAAAAAGATCAGTCGTTCAAAACACATCCGCAGTCGCCGCTGTTGCCCAACCAGAAGCTCTCCTTTGAGGGTTTGAAGTACTTTCCGGAGAACCCGGGAATGCGTATTGTCGGGACGTTGGATGAGAACGTAGAGCAGACGGAAATAGAGATGCAGACCTCCACGGGCGGCGTGCAACGCTATCGCCGGGAGGGAGTGGTCACCTTTACCGTGGATGGCAAAGAAACGGCAATCCACCTCTACAGTGTGGACGATCCCAACCAGTTCTTTGTGCCCTTCCGGGATGCCACCTCAGGTCAGGAGAGCTACCCGGCCGGCCGCTACTTGGAAGCGCACCGCATGGGGGACGGGTCGGTAATGGTTGATTTCAACTATGCGTACAATCCCTACTGCGCCTACAACGAACGGTGGAGCTGCCCCGTGCCGCCGGCGGAAAACTGGCTGGACGTGCCCATCCGCGCCGGGGAGATGGCCTGGCACGACTGACCGAGGCGGGCGCTACTTAACGACGGGCTTACTACGCTGCGCGGGCATCCGGGCAGCGTACTTATTTACATCGCGCTATGGCGTTTATGCATAACGGGGCAACTTAGCCGGCTGAGAGGCGAGTATGACTGCGTGTAGTGGGTTGACGCTGACTTGCTGAGTTCAAGCGGGATGCATACCCGCTCGTCCTGAGCTAGTCGAAGGATGAATGGCGCATGGATTCGACAAGCTCACCATGAGCGGGAAGGTGCGGGGCTGCCTCACCACGAGTGGAACGTTGATGGCTGCGCCTGCCCTACTCCCTCGTTTGCGGGTAGTGGGTCGCTTAGAGTACAAGCGGGAGCAGCCCCGCTCGTCCTGAGCTAGTCGAAGGATGAGGGGCGCATGGATTCGACAAGCTCACCATGAGCGGGAAGGTGGGGGCTGCTGCCTCACCACGAGTGGAACGTTGATGGCTGCGCCTGCCCTACCACGAGTGGAAGGTTGATGGCCCCTCGTCGCTTGCGGGTAGTGGGTCGCTTTGAGTACAAGCGGGAGCAGCCCCGCTCGTCCTGAGCTAGTCGAAGGATGAGGGGTCATGGATTCGACAAGCTCACCATGAGCGGGAAGGTGGGGGGCTGCCTCACACGAGTGGACTCACCATGAGTGGAATGTTGATGGCTGCGCCTGCCCCGCCCTGATCCGCCCCTCGTTTGCTCGGCTGCCTTGACGGGTGGTTGTTGACGTAGTAAGTTCCGCGCGTGAGTGACATGCGTTCAAGCAGATTAGTCAGGTTACTGAGAAGCCAGGAAGTCGCGCCCAAGGTGCACAGAGTCACGGCTCTTGGCGCAGACGTCTATCTGGTGCTGGGCGATTTCGTCACCATAATCGATGCCGGCCTTAAGGGAAGCGGCTATCTCATCTTGCAGTACCTCCGGAGCCAGGGAGTAGCGCCCGAGCAGGTGCGCTACCTCTTCGTTACGCATTACCACCTTGACCATATGGGAGGTCTCCCCTATTTGAGGGCTAACTGTGGAGGTGCGGTGGGGGCGCACGAGCTGGAGGCTCCCTATATGGCTGGGAAGTATCCTTTCCCTAACCCATTCGTGCATCCCTTCCTGGCGCAGGTTACGCATCCTGTTATCCCGGTGTTGGAACCAAGGGCCGTTCCGGTAGACCTTCCGTTCAGTGACGGCGACACATTTGACGTGCTAGGAAGGATGGAGATCATTCATACGCCAGGGCACACGCCGGGCAGCGTTAGTTTCTACTTCCGGGACCTTGGTCTGATCATCGTCGGAGACGCACTGAATTGCTACTGGGGACGGCTGGGGCTGCCGTCTCGCCTGTTCAGCGTGGATATGGTTCAGGCCAAGGAGTCGATACAGAAGCTCGCACTGTTGGATGTGGAGACTATCTGCTTTAGCCACTTTCCGCCTATCCGGTCGCAGGCCGCCGCCAAGCTGTGCGCATTCGCTGAACTGCTGGATAGCGCCTCGTAATGCGACGTGTCTCCGTTGCCTGGATGCTGCTCTATAGCGTTGCGCGCGCGGGGGTAGGCGTTCACGATACCTTCTTCAACGCTGTTGCCGGACTCTTCTTAGCATCCTACGGACTACCCAACGTAGTCATCGGCTTTCTCGCGAACGAGCGCTCCTTTATAGGAGGTGTCCTCAACCCTATTGCAGGTAGCGTCAGCGACCGGTTGCGGTGGCGGTTCGGGCGTCGCAAGCCTTTTATGCTCTGCATCATTCCTGTGGTGCTGGGCTTTCTTATCCTCATGGGCCGGCCCGATACCTGGCTTACCGTTACCATCTTTCTCGTTGGCCCCATCTTTCTGGGAGTGGCTGTCACCGCTTACGAAGTGCTGCTGCCGGACAACGTGGTTTCTGCGCAGCGCGGGCTGGTGAACGGCGTCAACCGTGCCTGCGCCTTTCTTGCGGGCATGGGGCTGCTGCTGCTCTCTTCTGCGCTCTGGGAGGACGCTCCCTGGGGGATCTTCGTTGCCGTGGCGGTGGGCCTTGCCCTGGGCTTCTTGATTACGTTTCTCACCGTGCAGGAGGGACCAACCCCGGAGGGCGAAGATGGCGGCTCACTTAAGTTCCGACCATTGGACTACCTCCGGGACCTGCTCGCAATGCGAGAGGCTACGAAATACGTGGTGAGCTACCTCTTTTTCTGGATGGGCATTGGCGGCGTAACGCCCTTTATTACTCGATTTGGCCACGAAGACTTGGGCATTCCCGAGAACGAGACTTTCTTGTTGCTTCTGGCGGTGTTCGTCAGCACGCTGGTGGCGGTAGTGCCCGCTGGCTGGTTGGGGGATAAACTGGGCAAGATGCGCGTGAGCGTCTGGGGCCTGCTGGTATTCGGCCTGATTATTATCGCGAGTTCGCAGATCGCTACCAAGGAGCAGGCCGTGGTGGCCCTGGCGGTAGCAGGAATAGCCCAGGCGGTTCCGACCGCCCTCGCCTACCCGCTGTTCACGGAGATTGTTCCGGCGCGTCGCATGGGTGAGCTCAGTGGTCTGAGCACCATGATCTGGTCTATGGGGCAACCGCTGGGTGCGACCATGCTGGGGTTGATGGCGGATGCCACTGGCACGCTCCGCACCGTGCTCCTGGGCGGAGGTCTCCTGTTGCTGGTATCCTGGCTGCTGCTGCGCTCGGTGCGGGTTGAAGAGAGGGCGGTTGCGGCGCAAGAGAGCTAAGATTCGCCCAAAGTACTACTCTTCCCCCTCTTCTCCCAGGCGGACGCGCGAGCTTTGCTGCCCTGATCCGTCAGTCGCCCGCCTTCAGCGAGCTCATCGGCCAGAGCAGGACGGGTTCAGAAGGACGCTGGGGAGTTAGACAAAGAGGGGCTCCATGGTCAAGCGCGCCACCAACTCCGCCATTGCTTCTTCACTGGTGCCCTGTGAAAAGCGCTCCGCGGCGTTGAGCACATGGGGCAATAGCTCCACGTCGCCAACGGAGATGACGAAGATCTCTTGGCGGCCCAGCGCCCAGTGGATGGCCTGCGCTATGTCTGCAGGGTCGTTCAGGGGCTGGTACCAGGTGGTGGCGGTCCGGGTGCGGCCCATCCAGGGACGATAGGCGATGGACTTTATGGTCTGCACCGCCATGTTGCGCTCCATGCTGGTAGCCACCAGCCCATTAAAGTTCTCTATGTAGTAGGGGGTCTGCATAGTTAAGTAGTTGTAGGGGAGCAATACTGAGTCGAAGTCGAAGCGCTGCAGGCTGCGACGGTGGGTAGCCGCCACCTGCAGGCCGTGGCCGGTGATCCCTATGGCTCGCACCAGCCCCCGCTCTCGCGCCTCCACCGCAGCCTCCAGGACGCCGCCGGGGCTGAGGGCGGTGTCCCACTGGATGGGATCCGAGAGGTTGTGGAACTGCCACAGGTCTACGTGGTCTACGCCCAGACGGTCCAGAGAGCGTTGCAGCTCCTCAAGGGCAGGCTGTGCCCGGCGCTCGCTGGTCTTGGTAGCCAGAAAGAATTGGTCCGGGTAGCGTTTCAGCCAGGGCGCTAGGCGCAACTCTGCCTCGCCGTAGCTAGCGGCCACGTCTATGTGGTTGATGCCATGCTCCAGCAGCAAGTCCAGCGTGCGGTCAGCCACGTCTTGGGTGACTCTAGAGAGCGCGGCAGCCCCAAAGATGATACGGCTGCTGCTGTGCCCGGTGCGGCCAAAAGGCTGTGTAGGTATTGCCATGACGCCATAGTAGAGCCTTGAAACTGCTACGTCTAGTCTGCGCCCCTTGCGCGCTGGCTGCTCTACCTGCGAAACTACCTTGGTTTAGAAGACTTGGCGCAAAGAGGTGCACCGCAATGGAATATCGTCCGCTGGGACAGACCAGCCTGCAGGTTTCTGCTCTTGGATTTGGGTGCGGCAACGTGGGAGCCCTCATGGTGCGCGGCGACCACGCCGACCAGGTACGCGCCGTCAATATCGCCTGCGATGCGGGCATCAACTACTTTGACACGGCTGCCCAGTACGGCAACGGCGAGTCCGAGCGTAACTTGGGGCGCGCGTTGAAGGAGACCGGACGCGAAGTTTTTGTGGGCACTAAGGTGCGGGTGCACTCGGAAGACATCGACCTTGTTGGCAGAGAGCTTATGGCGTCGGTGGAAGGAAGCTTGCGCCGCTTGGGACGTGACCGAGTCGACCTTGTCCAGCTCCACAACTCCATTGGACGGGACCGCACAGACGCCAACCTGAGTCCTGACGATGTTATCTCGATTGTAGTGCCTGCCTTTACCAGGCTGCAGCAGGCGGGGAAGATTCGCTTCTACGGCTTCACCGGCCTGGGTGAAACCGAGGCGGTCAACGAGGTGGTGGATTCCGGAGCGCTGTACACGGTGCAGGTCTGCTACAACCTGCTCAACCCAAGCGCTGGGAGAGCGGCGGCTGAGGGCTTTGCTTATCAGGACTACGGGTTGCTGCTAGACCACGCCGCGGAACGGGGGATGGGCACGCTGGGGATACGGGTTCTGGCGGCGGGGGCGCTCACAGGCAGCCCTGAACGCCATCCCATTGCCGCGGGTAACGTAGCGCCCATAGGCACCGGCGCAGACTATGATGCAGACCTTCAGGCTGCCGAGCGGTTCCAATTCTTAGTAGGAGAGGGGATTGCAGGGGATATGGCGGAGGCCGCCGTCCGCTTTGCGCTGAGTACGAACCAGCTCTCTACTGTGCTGGTGGGCCTTTCCAGCGTAGAGCAATTGGAGCACGCTCTGGCCGCTGTGGAGCGGGGGCCGCTGCCGGCTGACGCGCTGGAGAGGCTCTCTCAGACTTAGCTAGGCCCCCTAGTGAGCCGTTTGGCTTAGGATTCGGACTCTTTGACCACGAGTTGCGGCCCTGAGGGAGTGTCCTCAATATCGATGAGGATGTTGCCAAGCAACTCGTCGACGTCTTTGCCTATGATGAGCACCTTAGCGCCGTCGTGCTCGATGACACGATCATCGTCAGTCGCGGAGTCTATCTCCATGCTCAGGCTTCCTTCGTTAGTCACCAAGCGTAGCCCCTGATCCTCGGTGACGCCGCTCGCCTTTAAGCTCGCCAAAAGTAGTGATGCGGCTAAATCGCTCATGCTGACCATAGTGTGATACCTCCATTTGGTAGCTGTCTCAGTTCCGCTTGCGCTGACCTGATTGCTAAATGTGTAAAGGATGTAGTTCACGCCGCTGGCCTAAGAAAGAGAGCGCTGCCTCATCACTGAGGCAGCGCTCAACGGTCTAAAGGAAGGGCTACAGGAACTACTCTTCGCCTGCTGGGTCCTCCAAGTAGCGGAAGAGGTCTGAGTCCGCGGAGAGGACTACAGTTGTATCCGATGCAAGGGCACGGCCGTAGGCTTCCAGGGTTCGGGTGAAGTAGTAGAACTCCGGATCCCGACCATAGGCCTCGGCAAAGATACTGATGGCTGCAGCCTCACCTTCGCCACGGATGATCTGAGACTGCTTCCCGGCCTCTGCGAGAATGATTGCCCGCTGCTTGTCCGCCTCTGCCTTGATCTTGAGCTCTTCCTCACTGCCTTCCGCCCGGAACTGGGTGGCTTCACGGTTTCTCTCGGCATTCATTCGGGAGAACACGCTCTGGGCCACCTCGTCCGGGAAGTCGGCGCGCTTGATGCGCACGTCTATGATTTCGATCCCGAAAGTATTGGCCTCAATTGCGGCCAGCTCGGTAATGTTTGCCATCAACTCAGCACGTGTGCTGGCGATGATGTCCTGCTGGCTATGGGAAGCCACATTCTTGCGTAGCTCGCTAGAGATGATGGAGCCTATCCGGGCATCTGCGCCCAGTTCATCGCCCACCGTTTGGAAGGTCTTCAACGGGTCGACGATGCGGTAGCGAGCGTAGGCGTCGATGATGAGGTTTTTCTTATCACTAGTGAGCAGCGAGGTAGGCGATAGGTCATACCGCAACAACCGCTTGCTAAAACGGGTCACCTGCTCTATGAAGGGTGACTTGAATTTGAGGCCGGGGGTTAGTTCGGCCCGCTTGAACTGGCCGAACTGAGTGACGATGGCCTGCTCCGTGGTGTCCACGGAAAAGAGCAACTGATTTACGCCAATAAAAGTTAGCACTAAAATGACGACGACGACAATTAAGCTAAATCGCATGAGTTACCCTCCGGATCCCTGAGTCTGAGTGCCGCTAGGAGGCGGCGCTGCGGGCGGAGCCGCGGGCGCAGGCGCCGATCGAGTGGCGCCGATGGATGCCTGACCCTCCAAGGGCAACAGTTGCAACACACCGCCGCTGGCATCGGGCGTGATGACAAACTTGCGGATGTTGGGCAAGATCCGTTCCATAGCTTCCAGGTAAAGCCTGGCGCGGGTAACGTCTCTGGCCTGGGAGTACTCAGCCAGGATAGAGAGGAAGCGAGAGGAGTCGCCCTCTGCCTGGGCAACTCTAGTCTCCTTGAAGGCCTCAGCCTCCCGAATCATTTGCTCTGCTTCGCCTTGGGCTTTTGGGATGATATCGGCCTCGTAGGCGCGTGCCTGGTTGATGAGCTGTTCCTTCTCTTCTCTGGCGGAAACCACGTCCAAGAACGCTGCCTCAACGGGCTGCGGTGGCTTTACAATCTGGAGCTGTATACGTTCTATGCTGATGCCGGTGGAGTAAATGTCCAGCAGTTGCTGGAGCAACTCCATCGTCTCGCCTTCTATAGCGGCGCGTTCAACGGTGAGCGCGTCGTCTAGGGTGCGGCTACCGACTATCTGCCGCAGCGCTGCTTCAGTGGCGTCGCGCAGGGTGCGGCCGTCAGGCCGGTTGCGGATCTGCCGAGCGACGTCGCCGGGGTCGGCTACGTTGAAGAGGAAATCATTAAGGTCTCGTACCCGGTACTGCACCACCATCTCCACGTCCACGATGTTGGTGTCGCCGGTAATCATCAGCGCTTCTACGGGGACCGGCTGGAACCGGGCGGGTGGGCCGGGATCGATGGTGCGGAAGCCCAGCTCCATGCTGCGGATCTCCTGCACTTTCACTACATCTACCTGTGCAAAGGGCGACGGAGGACGCCAGTGCAAGCCTTCACCCTCTGGCGGCTGTGGGACGCCGAAGATGCGGACAATAGCCTGGGATGCCGGGTCCACCTGGTAGAAGCCGCTGCCCAACCACAGGATCGCGATGACTATCAGGATGACGCCGGGGCCGATACCACCAAGGCGGGGCAGACGCCGGAGGATACCGCCGCCACCGCCGCCTAGCGAGCTCATGAATTGATCTAAGTCTGGACCGCGTTCAGGATCATTAGGCCGAAACGGCGCATCATCTCTGTCTGATCGCATCTTCACCTCCTAGGATGTTCTATTCTGAGTGCACCACAAGTGCATGTTGAGTGGGACGACAAACGGGGGAGATTCAACGGGGATTGGGGCAACGTTCCACTAATAACCTTGCAAACAAGGTAACCCCATATTAACTGAGTATGAGCAAGAGATAAAGGGGCACCAGCAATCAGGGGGCGTTAGAGACAAAACGCCAGGCAACGCAATGCACTAGCCTGGTGTGAAGAACTGCTCTGCTAGCGCTAAGCTCCAACGGCATCTGCCTCCGCCTCTCTGTTAGAGGCTTCTGTAGGCTCGGGCTGGGACCGGACGTAGAGGGGAAGCCCAATGGTAAAGGTGCTGCCCTGCCCAAGCACGCTTTCCGCCTTCACCCAACCGTCCTGAGCCTCCACCAGGTGCCTTACGATAGCTAGGCCCAGGCCGGTGCCCGCGCTGGCGGCGGCATTCTGGTTGCCCACCCGGTAGAACCGCTCGAAGATATGAGGCAGGTGCTCTGGAGCTATGCCCTGGCCGGTGTCCTGAACGGCGATGAGGGCCCAGCCGTCCTCTTTGCGCAGAGAGAGGGAGATGGCGCCGCCCACCGGTGTGTTCTTGATAGCGTTGTCTACCAGGTTCTTGATGACTTGAGCAATCCGCTCTTCGTCGCCTAACACCTGTGCCGCTTGCAGCTCTTTAACAGTAATGGTTCTGCCATCCGCAAGCAGCGACATCTCGTCCGAGATAGTGCTGATGAGGCGGCGCAGCCGTAAAGGACGCCGCTCCAGCATCTGACTGGCCTCGATCCGGGCTAGGAGGAGCAGGTCTGACACCAGGCGGCTCATGCGGGCCACTTGCTGGTGCGCTTCACGCAGGCACTCCGCCCGCGCCTCATCATCCTTTACCCGGTTGAGCAGCTCCAGGTTCGTGCGGATGGCCATCAGCGGGTTCCGCAACTCATGGGAGGTGTCTGCGACAAAGTCCCTATGGTGGCGTAACGTCTCCTCCACCGTCCCGAGCAAGTGGTCCATGGTAGTGGCTAGCTGACCTACCTCGTCCTGGGGCAAGTTAATGCCTACGCGCTGGCTGAAGTCTCGCTCGGCGTCGATAGCGGCGGCACGGGAGGCGATGGTGCGTAATGGGATGAGGCTGCGGTAGATCACGAATACGCCGCCAAGCACGCCCAGGAACATGGTGAGGAGGCCGAGAGTAAGCAGGATATTACGGAGATTGTTCATGGCCTCCGTGAGCGGTTGGCGAGCCTGGCCGACCTGTAACACGCCAATGACGATCTCACCAGACATGATGGGCGCGCTAAGGATACGGACGACCCTATCGTGGTCTATCATCACGTTTTCAATCATCCGCTCCTTGTTCCAGGCGCGGGTAAAGCTGGTGGGGTCTGTCGTCAGAACCTGTCCGCGAAGGCTGGCGGAAACACCTACTACCTTTCCCGTCCTGTCCAACACTTGGACATAGAGGCCGGGGGACCCTAAGTCGTCTACCGGGGAGAGGTCTAGCTGCGCGGTACGGAGGTCAATAGTGCTGAAGGTACGAGTAATGGGCAAGATAGCCGTGTGCACCTGACTTACGCGCACATCCAGGCGGCGGTCCATCTCCGCCTGCAGGCTGCGGTACATGTTGGTGTAGAGAACTACGCCAAAGACACCCAGCAGGACGACTAGGAGAAAGGTGTAGGCAAGCGCCAACCGTAGGCGTAGGGACACGGTTTACCCATCCCGTAACGCATAACCATAACCGCGGATTGTGTGAATGATGCGGGACTGGCGTTCCGCCTCCAGCTTCTTCCGCAATTCCTTCACCGCAACGTCAATGAAGTTAGACTCCCCTTCAAAGGCATAGCCCCAGACTTGCTGGCAGAGCTGCTCCCGAGTAAGGGCTTGCTTGGCGTGCCTGATAAAGCAATGTAAGAGCTCGTATTCACGGGGTGTGAGCCGGAGCGTTTTGCCGCCGCGGGAGGCCTCTCTGGTCTTGAGGTCCAGGACTACATTCTCAAATTCAAGGTAGTCGGCGGGCTCTGCAGGCTGGGAGCGACGCAACAAAGCGCGTACTCGCGCGAGCAGTTCGTCCAGGGCAAAGGGCTTAACTAAGTAGTCGTCAGCGCCTTGGTTAAGGCCCGCCACTCGGTCGGTGGTGGTGTCTTTTGCGCTGAGCATGAGGATGGGCGCAGATGAAATGTTCCGCAGCCGCTGGCAGACGGTGAGTCCGTCAATGCCCGGCAGCATCACATCCAGCACCACCAAGTCCGGCTTCTCAGAATCGGCGGTAGTGAGGCCGCTTTCGCCGTCTTCAGCGGTGAGGACCGCATAGCCTTCAAGGGCAAGGGCCCGCCTGAGGCCGCTTAACACAGCATGGTCGTCGTCTACGATAAGGACTCTCGTAACCATGACCTCTCCTCTACATAATGCTTACCAACCATTATAGCGGATTGCCGCTTATTATGAGCAAATCGTGTGGATTGGTATAGTACTACGCCTGGCAAAAGAGACCAAGACCTCTTTGGTGGGTTGGGCGCTTGGGCTTGCGGTAGTTCTGTCTGTACGTCGCTGGTAGTGTGCGGATGCCTCCAATGAGTGCCTTTTTTAGTAGCACCTAGTGTAGGCGTTCATGAGGAGCGACACAAGCGACAGGACGGGATGAGCAGTCCCAAGCCTTGCGTTACTTTTTTCGGATAACCACCAGCTTGTCTCGTGCCGATTCTGCGCCCCAAATCTCGCCAGGGCGGCCCAGGAGCTGGCGCACGCTGGCGCGGTCGCTGGGCAGAGTGAAGACATCGAACTGCTCAGTGGTTGGGTTGAAACGGGTGATGGCGTTACCGCCGAAGTCGGTGAGCCACACGCCGTCCTCTTCGTCCACGTACACCGCGTAGGCCCTCGGCCGGTCGCCGGGGAGCTTCCACTCCTCCCATTCGCCTGTGGCCGGGTCGTAGCGGGCCACCTGACCCGCGTTCCATTCGCTCACCCAAAGCACGCCTTTAGAGTCGGACCACACTCGGCGCGCGCCCGCGTTGGCCGTGGGCAGTTCCAGGGCGGTGACCGCGCCCGTGTCCAAGTCTATGTGTCCGAGGTAGCTGCCTGCGAGGGAGGAGTAGTACACGTTGCCGTCCGGCGTTGTGGAGATGCCATAGGGACCGCGGCCCTTGGGCGCATCGTAGACCTGCATCGCTCCGGTGCTGGGGTTTAGGCGGCCATAGATGCCGTTCTGTCCGGTGAACCAGAGGGTTCCGCCGGCGTCGAACGTGGCGGTATTCAGGTTGGCGTTGCCGCGGTCTGCAGGTAGGGGGAAGGTGCGAACCTCGTTGGTGGCGGGGTCTACGCGGACGATGGCGTTGAGGCCGCTGTCGGTTACCCAGGCTGCGCCGTCCGGCCCCACGATGACGCCGTGCGGAGCGGAGTTCTCTCCGAGGGGGAAGTGCATTGACGAGCCGCTGACGGGGTCCAGGCGTCCCAGCGCGCCGGAACCTTGAGCGGTGTACCACACTGTGCCGTCCGGCGCGGGCGCAACGTCGTGGGGCCGCGATCCTCCAGGCACCTCGTACTCTTCAATTGTGAACTGGTCGGCGGGAGTGAGCCCTATTTGTGTCTCTGCCGTAGCCAGGGGGGACGGTAAGGGTGTTGGAGGCGCGTCTCCAGAGGTGGTCTGTGTGTCCACCGTGGTCGGGGAGGAAGGTGTTGGAGGCACGTCCCCTGAGGCGGTCTGTGTGTCCGCCGTGGTAGTGGAGGAAGGTGCAGGCGTTGGGGATACATCGCCGGAGGCGGTCTGCGTCGTGTCCGGTGCGCTCGGCGACGCGGCGGGCGCGTTGCAGGCGAGGGCGGCCGCGCCCAGGACGGCAGCAAGGACTAAGAGTAGAGACACTGAGCTGCGTGGGAACTTAGCCATCAGCATCCTCTTTCCGTAGAGTTAACCCGTTTTACGCAAAAAGGGGAGCGCTCTATTAACGCGACCCCCTTTTACTATATGTACGCTTAGTTTGTGGAAGGGTTACTTGGTGACGGATGAACCTGCCTGTGCGCCACTCCCGTTACCGCTGGCGTAGTGGCCGTTGCCGCCTCCACCAGGCTGGATGAGCACACGGACGCTGCCATCACTCTCCATGCGGCGGGTGATCATCTGGTGGCCGCCCTTATCGATCCAGACCATCACGTCGTAGATGTTGAGGGCATCGCCCAGGATGGTTTCTACGATGGAATTGCGGTCGGCCTCCACCTGCTGGGTGAGTGCGGCGAGGATGCCGGCACAGCTCTTGCCGCGCCCATCCAAGACCGTCCAGCCGCTGGCGCCATTGCCGTTGCCGTTGACTGCGCCGACAGTGTCCTTGTGGACGGCAATCTGGCCGCTCTTACGGAGGTCTACCTGGCGCTTGAACTCGGCCACGGACTCCCATGCGACGGTGCGGTCGCGGTCGCCGGAGGCGCAGACCGCGCCCCGCACGCCTACGATGTCTGGGTTGATGCGGGCCAGTTCGTCCAGGTCATCTATCTTCAGGTGGCCGGAGAGGGCCGTGCTTTGGCCCAGCTGCTTGCCCTCAAAGACCATCTCCCGCAGCTCCTCCTCCGTCAGGAAGTCGAAGAGGTTGCGGCCGTCTTTGGTCAGGGTGTCGATGAGCCAGCCGTCGCATTCACTCTCAGTGGCCAGCCGTACCATGAGGTGCGGGTCCAGACCGCCGTAGAGGGGGTTATCGGCAAAGAGGGAGCCCACCAGCTTGGTGTTGGAGCCCTTTAAGGCTTCACGGGACTGCTTCAGCGTTTCAAGGGCGGTTTCATAATCGGTGTTGCAGAAGCCCACCTTCACGGAGGTGGCGTCTAGCTTGGCGGCCGCGTAGACGGCCATAGCTACGGTGCCGGGCTGGCCAGGGACCACGCCCAGGGTCACGCTCACGTGGTTCTCTGGTTGGATGTGGCTGCGCACTTGGTGCACCAGGTTAGGGTGGCCGGAACCCACCAGGGCTTCCTGGAGGTTTTTCACATCCACCACGTCCGCGCCGCCACGCTCGGCCTCCAGGGCCTCTCCCAGGTTCTGGACGCTGACCATGAGCAGCATGCCGGTGGCAAAGTTATTGTTGCCGGTGAGCCAAGCAGTGCGCTCGGGCTCCGGCTTGCGGTCGTAGACCGGCACGCGCGGCGGCCTGGGCTTCAGCGGCTCTAGCTCCAGCTTAAGCTGGTCTTTCTCCGGCTGGGTCAGGTTGAGCAGCGGCGGACGGACGGGGCCGCCGGCCATGCCCATGAGCTCGCCCCAGTACTTGACCATAGGGACGGGCAGCGCGCCGTTGTGCTTGTCCTGGATGCGGGTCCACCAAGTATCGGACAGCTCGTTCAGGCGGCGGAGGTGGCGCTCGTAGAAGGCCTCGTCCAACTCACCCTTGCAGGCGCGCTCGATGAACTGCACGTAGTAGTTGCACTCCGGCGTGTCGAAGCGCCAGTCCGAGGTGTTGGCGAACATGACCTGCTGCTTGAAGCCAATCTCCTTGGCCTTCCAGTAGATCCACTCATCGGGGGTGCTGATGACATGGTCCTTGCCCAGCAGGAGGTGGGTCTCTATGGAGAGCTGCTGGTTGAAGCTGGCCTCCTTGACGCCGACCACATTGGGGATATTGCAGAGCTGTTGTAGGCCCGCCGGACTCATCACAATGCCGAACTGCGGCGAGTTGTAGAACATAATGCCCAGGTTGGTGTGGTTTGCCACGTGGCGGACGTACTCGATGACCTGCTCTTCCGTCTTGGTGTTGATGTAGGGGGGAGCGATGATCAGCAGGTCGAAGCCCGCGGACTCCGCGTGCTGCGACAGGGAGATGCTCTCCTGCGGTGAGGTGTCCGTGACGTGCGCGGCAATGAGCCACTTTCCTTCCGCAGCGTCCGCAACCACGTCCATGACGCGCACCCGCTCGTCGTGGGTAAGGCTCCAGAACTCGCCCATGCCCCAAGTGCAACCGCCGCCGCGGGTACCCAAGGTACGGATGTACTGGACGTTCTTTCGCAGACCTTCTTCATCAAGGTTATAGTCCTGGTTAAAGGGGGTCATGATGGTGGTCCACTGCCCCTGCAGGGCCTCCCAGGCCCATTCTTGCGCTTCAGCTTTGGTATAGCGCGCCATAACGGTCTCCTCTCACGTCATCCCGAACAAGTCTAGAGCATTGTAAGGCAAAAAGTCGCCATGATACAGCTATGGCGAAATTGTAATGTCACCAGAGCTAGGATTCAAGAGCAACCGATTAGCGTTTGTGTAATTAACGCGCTTTTACGCAGGGCTTTGGCGGAAATGCCTCCATCCGTGCTGCCGCAGGCTGGGAGGCGAACGCTGCGCTGTGCCTCGACCACTGATTGACAACCAGATTGTAGAAAAGTAGGCTTGGGACACACTTAACGTTGTCATCATTATTAAGGAGATCACAATGGCCACCCAGACCAAAGTGTCGTATGACCCCAACGCTAGTTATGAAGTGAAGGTCTTTGACGTAGTTTATCGCAAGGACGAGCAGGGGAATGACTGGGAGCTACGCATCTACCAGCCCCAGGGCCCAGGGCCGTTCCCTGCGCTCATAGATGTCCACGGCGGGCAGTGGCGCTACGCTAACCGGATGCAGAACACGCTTATCGATACCGAGTTGGCCGAGACTGGGCTGGTGGTCGCCTCTCCCGAGTTTCGTAGGTCGGACACTACACCGTACCCGGCGCAGGTGCAGGACGTGAACCTAGCGACGCGCTGGTTCAAAGCCCACGCAGCAGAGCTCAACGCGACGGCTGAGGGCCTTGGTGGGAACGGCACCTCCAGCGGCGGCCACACTATGGCGTTGAGCGCGATGCGTCCCAATGACCCGCGCTACGCCGCGTTCCCGCTGCCGGAAGCGCCGGACGTGGACGCTAGCCTCGCCTACCAGATGCTGCTGTGGGCAGTGCTGGACCCTTGGTTCCGCTACCAGTACGGACTGACCGTTGACCTGAAGGACGAGAAGTTGGTGTCCTCCGGCATGCAGATGGAACAGATTCCTGAGAACAGCTTTAAGTACTTTGTCACGGAAGAGGCCATGCAGGAAGGGAACCCCACGATGGCTTTACAACGAGGCGAAGACATGCTGCTGCCGCCCACCCAGATTGTGCAGGGTTATCCGGACGGCAACGTGCCCCGGGACATTGTCTGGAACTTTGAGGATGCGTACGAAGCCCGCGGCGGCCACATTGAAGTAGAGTGGTTTCCCGGCGCTCCCCACGGCTTTGCCAGAGAGAAGAGCTTTGAGCACGACCGCGCGGTGCGTAAGATGAAGGCGTTCATCGCGCGGCAACTGGCGGCGGTGACTGCGTAGCCGCTCCTAACGCACATCTGGGCCCAGGCACAAAGCCTGGGCCTTTTCGCGTTGCCTTGTTTGACAACTGCTGGCCCAAGAAGTAGTCTGAGGCGATTCTAAATGGATGCTGACGAGGTGACCCGATGGCGACGCAAGCCATAGTGAAATACGATCCCAAAGCTAAGTACGACGTAAATATCTTCGATGTGGTCTATCGTAAAGACGAACAAGGCAATGACTGGGAGCTGCGGGTCTACCAGCCCCAAGGCGCAGGCCCATTCCCGGCGCTCATAGATGTCCACGGCGGTCAGTGGAACGGGGGCGACCGCAAGCAGAACACCCTCATCGATACCGAGCTGGCGGAATCGGGGTCTAGTCGTGGCGTCGGTGGAGTTTCGCACTTCCAGGGCCGCGCCCTATCCGGCGCAGATCCAGGGACGTGAGCCTGGCAACGCGCTGGTTAAAGGCCCACGCCGCGGAGTTGAACGCATCGCCCGACTTCCTGGGCGGGAACGGCACCTCCAGCGGCGGGCACACAATGATCATGAGCGCCATGCGACCTCACGATCCCCGTTACAGCGCCTTGCCCTTGCCGGAAGCGCCGGACGTGGATGCCACCCTGGCCTATCAGATGCTGTTGTGGGCCGTCCTGGACCCCTGGGCCCGCTATTTATACGGTCAGACCGTTGACCTTAATGACAAGGCGTTGGTGGCTTCAGGCCGGGGGATGGATAAGATCCCGGAGTGGAGCCTGCAGTACTTTGGGACAGAAGACGCCATGCATGAGGGCAATCCCACCCTCGCGCTTGAGCAGGGAGAGGCGTTGGAGACGCCGCCCACGCTGATTGTGCAAGGGTACCCCGACGGGAACATCCCGCGAGACTTGGTCTGGCGGTTTGAGGACGAGTATCGGGCGCGTGGCGGCGAGATAGAAGTACAGTGGTTCCCAGGCGCACCCCACGGCTTTGCACGGGAGCCAGGCATGGAGCACGACCGGGCGATCCTGCGCATGAAAGAGTTCATCGCACGGCAATTGGCGGCGGTGAGGCGCGTAGTCTGTCAGAACTTAGAAGAGATATGAAGGGCGGCCCATAAAGGGCCGCCCTTTTGCATAGCTTACCAGGCTCTTAGCGGTGCTCAGTGGCGTAGTGGTGGGCCAGGATGTCCTCGCCAAAGTCGCCCTGCGGATCGCGAAGCACGCTGTGGGAGTGGTTGGCGCCGTTCTGCACGCAGTCGTACTCGATGAGCATGCGGTCCGCTTGGATGCGGTAGTAGTGGGGCGCTCCGGGCTCTGGCGGGCCTGCCCACGCGAAGGTGGTGGCCTCGATGGCGCTGGGCGTAAATTGTTCGGTGTACTGGGCCACGATGGGCTCTGCCAGGTGCTCAAAGTAAGTGCTCACCAGACGCTTCAGGGTTTCCTGTTGGGAGGCGTCCATGGCCGTGGCGGGCAGTCCCTTTGCCTGCAGGGAGAAGCGCACCATCTCATCGTGCTCTGGAGTGAGGCCCAGCTCCTTACGACGCGCCTCGCCGCCGGGACCGGTGCCGCCGG